>NZ_CP058244.1:0-4177640 GCF_044789135.1 Cobetia sp. UIB-001 | reverse complement strand
GCGACCTCACATCCAGTTGTCGAAGGGGCGGCCATTGTATAGGCCAAGCCACGAGTTATCCACACGACATCTGCCGCAAAAAGCACTGTGGACAACATCGGTATTCTTCAAGTATCCGCATCGGGACAGGCTGGGGAGTATCCGCGCACAAGATTTCGACTGTGGACAAGACGACAGTTATGCACATGGCCATGCACAGGCTGAACGCAGGTTGCCCACCACTTATCGCCAGAGCTGTCCTATCGACATGCAATTGAGCAAGATAGGAAAAAACAGGTTATCCACAGCAACTGCCTTCCTTAATAGTTATTGGTTATTCAGAACTACCTCTCTGTAGTAATGACAGCAGCCCCGCGATCTTCGAATCACGCGAGGTGCGAGGGGCTGCGATCGCGCCGATAGAATCCCGGGTTATCCACTGCGACTTTTCGGCACGCCTGACACGTCAGGGGGGCGGGAGTGCACAACCGCTCGTCAGAAACGCGAGTCCTTGAGGCTCACGACTGAACACAGGACTTGCGCCTTCCCGTGCATCGCCATGGCGGGCGATGCCGATCACTCAGCCCCACTGAGCGCTGAAAAAGCGCTGATCGCTTGCCTGGCGAGCGGTGCCTGTAGGCTCAAGGACGCCAAATCGAATTTTTTTGTGCCCGAAGGCCTGTCTTGCGCGTGATCCGCGTGAGACACGAAGCGCCATATGGCGGGCGGCGTAGACGATATCTGTCGTCAAATGCCGCGAACGGGCTGTGGACAACTTCCAACGCGACATTGCAAGCCACTTGCAGATTCACTAGAATCCCTGCCCCTGACCAATCTGCCCTGTCCTCATGTGGATACAGGGCAACATTCGTTGACCTTTTCCAAACAACCACGTGGGAAGAAGCAGCTATGAAACGCACATTTCAGCCGAGCGTCCTGAAGCGCAAGCGCACACACGGTTTCCGTGCTCGTATGGCGACCAAAGGTGGCCGTGAGGTCATCCAGCGTCGTCGTGCGAAAGGCCGTAAGCGTCTGAGCGCCTGATCGAGGCCCGGATGTCCCGTCAGGGATTTCCCCGGCAGCTTCGCTTGCTGACTGCCGGGGATTACCGGCACGTCTTCGATCACACCACCCTCAAGGTACACGGCAAGGGGCTTCTGGCCCTGGCGTGTCCGAATGACCTGGGACATGCCCGCCTGGGGTTGGTGTTCAGCAAGAAGAACGTGCGCCGTGCCGTAGATCGCAACCGCCTCAAACGTCTGACGCGCGAATCCATTCGCCTCCGCCAGCAGCGCCTTCCGGCCGTCGACATCGTCGTACTGGCCAAGCGAGGCGTGACCGAGCTGGACAACGAGACTCTGCATCGCCAGCTGGACGGCATGTGGGCTCGTCTGGAGAAGGACGCCAGACGCCAGAAAGCGGCCAAGTCAACGCCACCTGCCTGACGCGACACCTGCCCGGTGCGTCCGGCATGTGGCGTTTTTTTCGTTATACGCCCTACCGTTCGTGACCGGACTCATCTGACTCCCCGCCAGATTGATTCACCCTCCAACGGGTATACACCATGGACGTCAAACGATTACTCCTCGTGATTCCGCTTGCGGTTGTCGCCTATCTGATGGTGGTCCAGTGGAACAAGGACTACGACCAGCCGGCTGCGGAAACACAGGCTCCCCAGGTTGCCTCTCAGGCCGCCAATGCCACTGCGCAAGGCCTTGAAGCCCCAAGCAGCAGCACGACTGCCAATGGCGATACCGGCCTCTCCACGCCGGATAGCGCAGCAAGCACCCCGAGCAACAACCTGATTGAAGTCAAGACTGACGTGCTGGACCTGCGTATCGATCCGCAGGGCGGTGACGTGGTCTATGCAGCGCTGCTCGAGCACAAGCAGAACAACGCTTCCGAGTCGCCCTTCGTGCTGCTGTCCGACAATCAGTCACGCAGCTACGTGGCCAAGTCCGGCCTGCAGCTGGATGGCCACAAGGGCCGTATCGCCTTCTCTGCCGACAGCAACAGCTACACCCTTGCCGAGGGTGACGACAGCCTGCAAGTGGACCTGAAGGCCGACATCAATGGTGTTGCGGTCATCAAGCGCTTCACCGTCAGCCAGGACAGCTACCAGATCAAGGTCGACTACCTGCTGGACAACCAGTCCCAGCAGCCGGTCAATGCTCGCTTCATCGGTCAGCTGGCCCGTGACAACAGCGCGGACCCGACCTCCGGTGGCGGCATGGGCATGAAGTCCTATCTGGGGGCGGCGTTCTCTTCTGAAGAGAACCACTACCAGAAGGTCGATTTCGAAGACATCCAGGACGGCAGCTTCAAGAATGTCGACGTCCAGGGTGGCTGGGTGTCCATGATCCAGCACTACTTCGTGTCTGCCTGGGTGCCGGCTGACAACCAGAAGAACCTCTACTACGCCAACGTCGACAAGCAGAACCGCAATGTCGCCGCCTTCGCGAGCCCGACGACCCAGATCGCCGCGGGTCAGCAGGCTGAGCTCGGCGCGACCCTGTTCGTCGGCCCGAAGGATCAGGACCAGCTGGAAGCGACCGCTCCCTACCTGGAACTGGTCGTCGACTTCGGCTGGCTGTGGTTCCTGGCCAACCCGCTGTTCTGGCTGCTGGAGCACATCCACGCGCTGGTCGGCAACTGGGGTGCCTCCATCATCCTGCTGACCGTTCTGGTCAAGGTCGTGCTGTTCCCGCTGTCCGCGACCGCGTACCGCTCGATGGCCAAGATGCGCAAGATGGGCCCCGAGATGCAGCGCATCAAGGAGAAGTACGGCAGCGACCGCCAGAAGGTCTCCCAGGAGATGATGAAGTTCTACCAGACGGAGAAGATCAATCCGCTGGGGGGCTGTCTGCCGATCGTGATCCAGATGCCGGTCTTCATCGCCCTGTACTGGATGCTGATGGAATCCGTCGAACTGCGCCACGCGCCGTTCATGCTGTGGATCCAGGATCTGTCAGTGAAGGACCCGCTGTTCATCCTGCCGATCATCATGGGCCTGACGATGTTCATCCAGCAGCAGCTGAACCCGACGCCTCCGGACCCCACCCAGGCGAAGATCATGAAGATGCTGCCGATCGTCTTCACCTTCTTCTTCCTGTGGTTCCCGGCAGGTCTGGTGCTGTACTGGATCGTCAACAACACGCTGTCGATCGCTCAGCAGTACGTCATCACCCGTCAGATCGAGAATGCCGAGCCAACCAAGAAAGGCGCATGATGCCTTTCAGGTTCGCCTGACATGACTCACCCACGACCCTCGCCTCGGCGGGGGTCGTGGCGTTTCAGGGCCCTGATTCCGGGGACTGCGTCGACACTCCCGCCGCAAGGCGCCTTTCCCGTCACCCCGCTTGCTGTCACGGGCCTCCAGCCGCGACAATAGCGGCCATCTCCTTCATCTTCATTCCGGCTTCGCGCCCGAGGTTTGTGCATGTCTACCGCCTACCAGCCTGACTCCATCGCGGCCCTGGCCACTCCGCCCGGCCGTGGTGGCGTCGGCATCATCCGTGTCTCCGGTCCGGCCTGTCAGGCCATCGCCCAGGCCATGCTGGGCCAATGCCCGCCGGCACGCCGCGCCCACTATGGTCCCTTCATGGGACTGGACACCCAGGGCAACCCCATCGCCCTCGACGAAGGCATCGCGCTCTACTTCCAGGGCCCGAATTCCTTCACCGGCGAGGACGTGCTGGAGCTGCAAGGGCACGGCGGGCCGGTGATCATGGACCTGCTGCTGGAGCGCTGCGTGCAGCTGGGCGCACGCCTGGCACGCCCCGGTGAATTCAGCGAGCGCGCCTTCCTGAACGACAAGCTGGACCTCGCCCAGGCCGAAGCCATCGCCGACCTGATCGACGCCAGCTCACGCGCGGCGGCCGAGAATGCGCTGCGCTCGCTCAAGGGCGAGTTCTCGACGCGCGTCAGCGCGCTGGTGCAGCGCCTGATCGAGCTGCGCATCTACGTCGAGGCCGCCATCGACTTCCCCGAAGAGGAAATCGACTTCCTGGCCGACGGCCATGTCGCGGCGCGCCTCGATGAGGTCAAGGCCGAGCTGGTGGGCGTGCGAGCCGCTGCCAACCAGGGCGCTCTGATGCGCGAGGGCATGACGGTGGTGATCGCCGGCCGCCCGAACGCCGGCAAGTCGAGCCTGCTCAATGCGCTGACCGAGCAGGACACCGCCATCGTCACCGATATCGAAGGCACCACCCGCGACGTGCTGCGTGAGCACATCCATCTCGACGGCATGCCGCTGCATATCATCGATACCGCCGGGCTGCGCGACACGCCGGACGCCGTCGAGCGCATCGGCGTGCAGCGCGCCTGGGACGAGATCGAGAAGGCGGACCGCGTCCTGCTGCTGGTCGATGCCGCGACCACTTCGGCGACGGACCCGATGGAGATCTGGCCGGAATTCGTCGCGCGCCTGCCGGACCCGTCCCGCCTGACGCTGGTCCGCAACAAGATCGACACCAGCGGCGAGACGCCGGGGTTGACCGCCATCACCGCAACACAGGATGGCGATGCCGAGCTGGCACGCCACCAGGCCAGCGTGGTGCGCATCTCGGCGCGCGACAATCAGGGCCTCGATGCGCTGCGCGATCACCTCAAGGACATCATGGGCTTCACCGGCACGGCAGAGGGGCGCTTCAGCGCCCGCCGCCGCCACCTGGATGCGCTGGAGCGCGCTGGCGAGTCCCTCGACAACGGCGACGCCCAGCTGCATGGCGCCGGTGCCGGCGAGCTGCTGGCCGAAGACCTGCGCGCCGCCCAGATGGCGCTGTCCGAGATCACCGGCGAATTCTCCGCCGATGATCTGCTCGGGGAAATCTTCGGCAGTTTCTGCATCGGCAAGTGATCGCGCCGAGCTGACTCCCGCCCGCAGGCGGCCTCTCTTGCCGACAGTGCTTGCGTCTGGCTGTCTCCCTCTCGTTATACTGCCTCTGCCGACCCCTCCGAGTGGCGGAGGCGGGCAGGGGCAGACCGGGAGCCGACATGGCGGGACGCGCGACATCGAACAGACCGCAGGATGCCCATCGCGAGTCCCGTGACTCCAACGCCTCTCTCCCGCCGGCCCCCGCCGCCGAGCTGACTACCGGGCCTCTCCCCGAGGCCCCGTTGCGCCACCTGCTGCTCGACTTCTTCACCCGCCATTGGCCCCGCTATCTGCTGGCCATCGCGTTCCTGATCGGGGTCGCGGGGCTGAATCTGCTGTTGCCGTGGGCGATCGGCGCCACCATCGATGCGTTGCGTGATGGCAGCCTCGACCATGACGCCTTGCTGAGCCGCCTGTTGTGGCTGGTAGGCGCGGGGCTCGCGCTCTATGCACTGCGCTATGCCTGGCGCGTGACGCTGTTCGGCACCGCCTATCAGCTGGGGACGGAACAGCGTGATGCCTTTCATGCCAAGCTGACGCGCCTGGACCCCGGCTTCTATCAGCGCCACCGCACCGGAGACCTGATGGCGCACGCCAGTCAGGACATCGATGCCGTGGAGATGGCCGCCGCGGAAGGCGTGCTGTCCAGCGTCGATGGCGCCATGACCTTCGTGCTGGTGCTCGGCATCATGCTGATCGCCATCGATGTGCCGCTGACGCTGCTCGCCCTGTTGCCATTTCCCTTCATGGCCTGGGCCTTCGCACGCATCTCGCGAAGGATCGGAGAGCGTTTCCGCGAATCGCTGGAGCGCTTCTCGGACCTGAATGACCAGACCCAGGAAGCCTTCGCCGGCATTCGCATGCTCAGAAGCCATGCCTTGCTGGAGGATGAAGGCGCAAGATTCTCGCAGCGTGCTGCCGCCGCCGAAGCCGTCGATTATCGCGTCCAGAAGCTGGAGGCGGCCTTTGATCCGGTAGTGTTCATTGCGCTCTCGGCGGCGACGCTGCTGACGCTGGGTGTGGGTAGCTGGCGCTATCTGGATGACGCCATCACCCTGGGCCAACTGACCAGCTTCACGCTCTATCTAGCGCAGCTGATCTGGCCGATGTTCGCGCTTGGCTGGTGCCTGAATATCCTGCAGCGCGGCGCGGCAGCCGCACGGCGGCTGGCCACCTTCCACGCCGCGCCACAAGCCCTTGAGGACAGCGGCACTCTGGACGAGGTCAGTGACCATTCACTACGCCTTGAAATCAATGAATTCCACTACCCGGGCAGCCAGCAACGTGCCCTTGGCCCCCTCTCCCTTCAGGTGACGGCAGGGGGGAGTCTGGGGATCGTCGGCGCGACCGGCAGTGGCAAGTCCACCTTGCTGCGTCTGCTGTCGCGCAGCTGGCCTCTGACGCCAGAGCAAGGGGTCTTGACGCTCGGCAGCAGAGAAGCGAGTGAGTACACACTATCGGCCTGGCGCCAGCAGTTCTCACTGGTTCCCCAGGACCCGTTCCTGTTTGCGCTCTCGGTAGCCGACAATGTCGCCCTCGCCTGCCCCGAGGCCTCCGACGAGCGAATTCGAGAGGCGCTGCGCGCAGCAGCCTTCGAGGAAGATCTGCGCCGCCTTCCCCAGGGGTTGGAAACGCTGGTGGGTGAGCGAGGCATCACGCTCTCCGGCGGCCAGCGTCAGCGGTTGGCATTGGCACGCAGCCTGCTCAGCGAGGCGCCTATCCTGCTGCTGGACGATACCTTGTCGGCGGTCGACCAGGTCACCGAACGCACCCTGCTGAAGACTCTCGCGCGCCTGCAGCAACCCGATCACCACGGCCTCAAGCGCACGCTGATCATCAACTCCCATCGTCTGTCTGCCGTACAGGCCTGCCAGCAGATTCTGGTGCTCGAGGATGGGCGCATCCTGGAACAGGGCGATCACGCCAGTCTGCTGGCCGCCCGCGGCGCTTACTGGCGCCTCTGGCAAGCCCAGCAGGTCAACCGCGAAGATGATGCCAAGGCGGAGCGCTCATGAGCCACGATGCCGCGACACGACCCGACACCCTCAGCGGCACTCGCCTGCTCAGTCGACGGCGGCTGGCATTGCTCTGGCAACCGCTGGGCAGGCGCCGCGCAGAGGTCCTGCGCGCGCTGTTGATCCTGATCGCGGCGACCGTACTGGATGTGCTTGGCCCGTGGCTGACCCAGCGCTATCTGGATGACTACCTGATTCCCGGCAACCTTGCCCCCGAGGCCCTGGCAGGATTGGTGGCCATCTACGTGATCACCCAGCTGGGCGCCGCCGCCGGACGCTATTTCCAGCAACTGCGCTTTGCCCGTCTGGCCCTCGCCAGCGTGCGCGATATCCGTGAGCGAGTCTTCACACACCTGCTGCATCAACCACTATCGACTCTCGACAATATCGCCGCCGGTGAATTGGTGGCCCGTGTGACCAACGACACCGAGTCGCTCAAGGAGCTGTATATCGGGGTGCTGGCGACACTGATCGGCAATGTGGTGCTGTTGATCGGCATCCTGTCGGCGATGGCCCTGATGGATGGCACCCTGGCGATGATCGCGACGGCACTGGTCCCGCTCTCCATCGGCATGATCTGGCTGTATCAGCGCTTCTCCGGGCGCGCTGCACGCGAGGTGCGCCGCCTGCGTGCCTTGCAGAATGCCAGGATCGCCGAGGCGATCGGCGGCATGAGTGTGCTGCAGGCAAGCGACCAGACCGAACGCTTCAGTCGGCGCTATCACCACCTCAACGTCTCCCAGTATCAGGCGCGCATGCGCACGGTGCGTGTGTCGGGGCTGCTGTTGCGTTCGGCCATCGACCTGATGGCGATGCTGATCACGCTCTCGCTGGTCGCCGTGTTCGGGCTGCGCGAACTGGGGGGCGGTGCGGAACTGGGGGTGCTCTACGCATTCATCGCCTGGTTGGGACGCATCAGCGAGCCCCTGATCCAGATCACGCAGCGACTGCAGGTCTTCCAGTCGGCGCTGGTGGCGACAGGCCGGCTGGAAGAGGTGCTGGACCGGCCACGCGAGACGCTTGAGCCAGACACGCGCGCCGCGAGGAAAGCCACGCATGGGCACACGGACAATGCCGTGATAGCGAGCGGTCACTATCAGCTCGAGCATCTGAGTTTCCGCCATCAGGGGGCGGAGGGTCCGGCCCTCAATGGACTGACGCTTGCCATCGAGAGCGGTGAGTTTCTCGGCGTGGTCGGCCCGACGGGCAGCGGCAAGTCCACCCTGCTCGATCTGCTCAGCGGGCAGCGCCCTGCCCCGGCGTCTCAGCTGCTGTTGGATGGTCGTCCGCTGATGGAGTGGTCGGCTCAACAACGCGCTACCGCGATAGCCGTTGTCCCGCAGGAGCCCTTCATCCGCGCCACGACACTGCGCGACAACCTGCTGCTGGGTCGTGAGATCAGCCAGCAGCACCTGTCACGGGTCCTGCACAAAGCGCACCTGGCGCCGCTGGTCGATAGTCTGCCGCTGGGGCTCGACACCTTGCTGGGCGAGCGCGGCCTCAGTCTCTCCACGGGTGAGCGCCAATTGCTGGCGCTCGGACGCGCACTGGTCACGACACCACGCGTGCTGTTGCTGGATGAGGCCACCGCCAGCATCGACAGCCATACCGAAGCCCTGTTGCAGCAGGCGCTGCATGAACTGCGCGGGGAAGTGACCTTGATCGTGGTGGCACACCGACTTGCCACGGTACGCGATGCGGACCGCCTGCTAGTGCTGGAACAGGGCCGCATCACCCAGCTGGGGGCCCACGATGTCCTGATGGCAGAACCCGGCCTCTATCGGCGGCTATGGCGGGAAGACATCGCGCACTGATCAGGCCGCTGGTCACCACAATACAAACGCCCTCACGATGTAAGCCCCCCACGACGCAAACGGCGCCACAACGCAAACGCCCCCACAGGCATGGCCGGTGGGGGCGTTGTCAGTCCGAGCTCTTGATATGGCGCTCAGCGTTCTGCGTTCACCTCAGCCATCACGGCTTGCGCGGGCCGCGTGGCTTGTTGCTCTGAGTCTTGCCAGAGCTGTCCTTGCCAGGCGCTGACTTGCCTGAATTCGTCTTGCCAGCTGCTGACTTGCCAGAGCTTTCCTTGCTGGCGCCGCCCTTGGCAGCCTTGCCTCTCATGGCATTGCTTTCCTGCTTTTCACGCAGGGCACGCGCTTCACGCGCATCCAGCGGCTTGCCGACATCCTTGTTGTCTTCAGGACGCTGCTTGGCCGCGTACTTTCTGGGCAGTTTGGTCGTGCTGTTCGGGTTGACCTGACCATCACGACCGATCGCCGGCGTACTGCGCATGCTGACCCGCGTGGAACCTTCGCGGCGGCCCTTGCCCGGCACGCTGGAGGACCAGTCGCTCCAGCTGGCAGAATCCTTGCCAGCCGTCTCACCCTTGCCACGCGGACGAGTCGGCTCGACAGCGGCCGTCGACTTGCGCTCGGCAGGCTTCTCGCTGACGCGCTTCTGGCTCGGCGCGGAATGCCCATGCACCTCATCCTTGACCTGCGCCTTGATGCTGGTCTTGGGCTTGGCAGTCGCGGAATGACGCTTGCCCTTGGCCTTGGGCGTCGCACTGTCATTGCGCACGCGAGGCTTGGCCCAGCCTTCACCGCGCTTGAGCTTCTCGCGCTTGGGCTTGGCCTGGGTCACCTCGACATCGCTGTCGCGCTTGACCTTCTGGTTGAGCTTGCGCAGTGACAGCAGGCGCTCACGCGGCATTGGCTTGGGCTCGTTGCGTTCGCGGGCGACTTCCTCCGACAGCCACCACAGGCCCTTGTGCTCGACGGCAACCGACTGCGGAGCCGGCAACGCGCCCTTGAGCACCTCGACCACTTCCTGCATGGCGGTGGAGAACTGACGATCGAACTGCCACGGCGGATTGATCACCAGCATGCCGGAGCCGTACATGCCGTGCTCGCCTTCCGGCGAATCGATCGTCAGCTCGCTGCGCCACATCGGTGCCGGCGAATGCTTCTTGAGGCGCTCGAGCAAATCATGCTGACGACCCGCCGGCAGCAGCGGATACCAGATCATGATGGTGGCATGACGTGACTTGCGCAGGGTCTCGACCACGACCTCGGCGACATCACGATAATCATTCTTCAGCTCATAGCTGGGGTCGATCAACACGGCGACGCGCGGCGTGGTGACCGGCACGGCCGCCAACAGACCGGACAGACCATCCTGCTGACGACGCATGACCTTGCCGAGGCTGTCACGCTGCACCGGGGCCTGATCGAAGTGGTAGATCTCGCCCGGATGCAGCTCATAGGCCAACAGGCGATCGCCGCGGCGCAGCGACTGGCTCAGCCACCAGGGCGAACCGGGATAGACGCTCAATTCGCTGGCGCTGCCCTTGGCGGCATCCGGCTGCATGTCCGCCAGACGTGCCAGCCAGCGAGCCAGCGGCTTGTCAGCTGACGGAGACTTCGGCTCACCTGCATCGGTCAACCAGCGATCACGCACCTGCCACAACGGCAGAACGCCCTGCTCGTATTCGCGCAGCTGTTCCGTCTCGCGGGCCGCCAGCGGATACCAGCCACGACCGGCGTGAGTGTCGATAAACGTAACGGGAGATTCTTTACGTAATAGCTGCTCGGCCAGGGTGGTGGCGAGCAGGTGCTTGTGCAGGTCGGCAAAATTGCCAGCGTGATAGGCGTGCTGATAGGCGAGCAAGAGCGCCTCCTTGATACGGCGATATCTGCCACATCCAGCGAGGCAGCAGATAGAAATCGGGGGGCGGCGACGAGAGGAAAACCAGACAAGGCCGCCGAAGGGGCTGAAGGATAGCAGAGATGATCACTTGTCACCCCAAAAGCCGTGCTTGCCAAGCAACGAGGCCCACGCAAATGCGCAGGCCTCGTGGTCATTCACCGTCATGTCGCCATGACAGCTGATGGGTCTCAGCTTTCCATCGGCGTCAGCGTGATCTCGACGCGACGGTTCTGGGCGCGCCCGGAGGCGGTGTCGTTGGATGCCACCGGGCTGGCTTCACCATAACCGCGCATGTTCAGACGGTTGAAGGCGATGCCACCACTGGCCAGATAGTTGCCGACAGCCTGGGCACGCAGCTCGGACAGGTTCTGGTTGTAATTGCTGGCACCGGTGGAATCGGTATAGCCCGCGATGTTGACGCGAGTCTCGTCGTATTCCTTGAGCACGGTGATGACGCCATCCATGACCGGCTGAATCTGGCCGGACAGGGTGCTGGAGTCGGAGCCGAAGGTGACGTTGGACGGCATGTTGAGGATGATCTGGTCGCCGACACGGGTCACGCTGACACCGGTGCCCTGCAGTTGATCGCGCAGCTTGGCTTCCTGAACATCCATGTAATAGCCGATACCACCGCCCGCGGCGGCACCCGCAGCGGCACCGATCAGCGCCTTGTCGAGACGATGGTTACCACTCTTGGTCGCCCCGGCGATTGCGCCGACGACCGCACCGATGCCGGCACCCTTCGCCGCACTGGAGGTCTGCTGCTCATTGGTATACGGGTTGGTCGTGGAACAACCCGCCATCACGACGGCGGCTGCCAACGGCAGGGCCAGGAGTACAGACTTCTTCATGGTAACGCTCCCTATCTACACACTCATTAAAGGCAAGACGACAATTGCGCAAATAATCGTCATGCCTCCGATAATGCCTGATCAATCAGGTGTCGAACATGGCCAGCAGGTCATTGAGGAACAATAAGCCCTGGGGCGTGGCGCGCAACAGCACGTCATCCTCAACGATGAGCCCGCGCGAGCGCGCCTGGCTCAGGCCCGGCTCCAATGCCTCGCGATCCAGCCCGGTCGTGCGACGCAGATCCTCGAAGCTGACACCCCCGGTCAAGCGCAGTGCATTCATCATGAACTCCAGCGCCAGCTCATCGCGGTCAATTTCCTGCTGACCCGCCACGAACCCGCGAGGGTCCTGCATCCTGCGCAAGTACGCTTCAGGCTGACGACTTTTCCAACGGCGTTGGAGTTGCAACTCGCCGTTCAAGTTCCCAGCCGAGTCAGTCTTCAACAACGTCAACTTGCCATGCGCGCCTGCTCCGATGCCCAGGTAATCCCCGAATTTCCAGTAATTGAGGTTATGACGCGCGCTGCGCCCTTCAAGGGCATAGGCGGAAATCTCGTAACGACGGAAACCGGCAGCCTCCAGCTCGGCGTGACCGTGATCCTGGATATCCCACAGCAGGTCATCTTCCGGCAGTACCGGCGGGCGCGAATAGAACTCGGTATTCGGCTCCAGCGTCAATTGATACCAGGACAGATGGGTCGGCTTGAGTGCCAGGGCACGCCGGATATCATCCAGCGCCGTCTCCAATGTCTGGCCCGGCAGGCCATGCATCAGATCGATATTGAAATTGTCGAAGCCCGCCGCCCGTGCACTGGCCACCGCGCGCCCGGCTTCTTCAGCGGAGTGGATGCGCCCCAGCAACTCGAGCTGCTCCGGCTGGAAGGTCTGCACGCCCAATGACAAGCGATTGATGCCGGCGGCACGATAGGCGGCAAAGCGGCCCTGCTCCAGCGTGCCGGGGTTGGCCTCCAGCGTGACCTCGCAATCGGCAGAGAACGTCATGCGCGCTCGCAGGCCATCGAACAGTCGCTGGTAAGCCGCCCCGCTCAGCAGACTCGGCGTGCCGCCGCCGATGAAGATGCTGTGCAATTCACGCTCGGGCTGGCCCTGCAGCAACTGCAGGTCCTGATCGAGATCGGCCAGCAGTGCCGTGATGTATTCCTCTTCAGGCAAGCCGGCATCACGCCCGACCCCGTGGGAGTTGAAGTCACAGTAGGGGCACTTGCGCACGCACCACGGCACGTGAATATAGAGCGACAGAGGCGGCAGGTTCGCGGCGGACATCACGCCTGACCGCTCTGCGCGGCAAGCGCCTCGAGCAACTGCTGCATCGCACGTCCCCGGTGGCTGAGACGGTTCTTGGTCTCGGCATCCAGGGCCGCGGCGGTCATGCCATGCTCCGGCAGCCAGAAAAGCGGGTCATAGCCGAAGCCACCCTCGCCCTGAGGCGCGTCAAGGACACGCCCCTCCCAACTGGCCTGAACGATGATCGGCACCGGGTCTGCCGCATGGCGCAGATAGACGAGCACGCACCAGTAGCGCGCCGTACGCGCTTGCTCAGGCACGCCCTCAAGCGCTGCCAACAGGGCGGCGTTGTTGTCACCATCACCGCTACCTTGCTGACGCCGCGCGGCAAAGCGTGCGGAATAGATGCCCGGCTCCCCGCCCAGCGCATCGACTTCGATCCCGGAATCATCTGCCAATGCCGGTAGGCCGGTGACCTCTGCGGCGTGGCGCGCCTTGATCAACGCATTCTCGACGAAGGTCAGCCCGGTCTCTTCGGCGTCACTCACTCCCAGCTGCCCTTGAGGCATCGGTTCGATCCCCAGCGGTGCGAGCAGGTGGGAAAATTCACGTAGCTTGCCGGCATTGCCACTGGCCAGTACGAGAGAAGAAGCGGACATGTGAATCTCCGGGATAGGAACAACGAGAATGCGGCCGCGTGTGAGTCACACGGGCAAGGCGCTTGCAGCACCCCATTCTAGCGCGTGAGTCCGGTGCGTACACGCGAGGGGTCTGCGCCAGGCACGACTGAGATCCATGATGTCATGGGCCGATGTCACTCATGTGCTCAACTTGATGACTGACAGGCCGATACAGGCTATCTGCCTCAGCGCGGGCTAATGCCTGTGCAGGATTTGTCTGTGCCTCGCGGCTCAAGCAAGTAAACATCAACCGAAAAAAACCCGTAACTCGATGTTTTGTATAGCCTTTAAGTGGGAAATAAAAGAAATGTGCGTTATGCCATCTAACACTATGCGCAGCGCCAGCCCCCGGGTGTCACTCGACTAGACTTCAAGACAACCATCGAATCACCGTGGATTCATGTCTCCGCCTCAGCCTGCTGATGATGAGCCCCCCCAAAACGCTTGCGACAGGAGCGCCCCATGACTGCTACCAGAGTCCTGTTCGTGACAAGCCCTTCACCGCAGACCGAACTGTTCGTCGAGTACCTGCAAGAGACACTGAAATGTGTCGTCGAGGCCTGCCACCATGAAGCCCCACTGCCGTCATCTCCCTGCCTGGTGCTGATCGACAGCACCCAGTGCAGTCTGGCCCAGATGATGCGATGGAGCCATATCGACAAGATCGCTGCCTTCAATGTCGAACATGAAGACGATGCCATCTCACTACTTCTGAATATTCCTTTCAGCGGAATCTTCTATCGCCAGGACAGCCTTGAACAAATCAGCAAGGGTATCGGCAAGATACTCGAGAATGAAAACTGGCTGACTCGCAATATCATGCAGACGTTGATTCGTCATTATCGTCAACAACAACAGATTGCCTTCCAGCCTGTCATGGGACTGACACAACGGGAACTGGAAATATTGTCACTCATTGCGTCACAGCAAAGTAATGCAGATATCGCGCATAGATTGATGTTGAGCCAGCACACCGTGAAGTCTCATTTATATAACATCTTTCGCAAGATCAGAGTCCACAACCGCCATCAGGCGATCCAGTGGGCCCACGAGCACCTCAACCTTTACATCCCCAAGCGCACGACGGAGCCGGAATCCTGAGGCTCAGGTGACGCTGGACGAGCAACTCTTCCAGCAGGTGGACCTGTGAGTCACCACAGCGACAGAGCATGTCTCACGCCGGCTACGCGTAGTAAGCGCTTCACTTTCCAAGAGTGAAATGACTCATGCGCAGTACTGCGTCGCATTCCTGACACCCCTCGAATGCGGGGATACAAAAAGACAAGCCCAGTTACATAATGACATTGAAGAGAAGCCTTCCAGCATTAGATCTGTGGTACCTTTGAACCAGTGGAAAGCTTGGTAAAAAAAGCGCAAAGGTCTGGTTTTCATTGCACTCTCGAGAAGGGTCATCATGACCGGCGCTAATTTCATCAGGTTTACGTACTGTTTTTCCTATTCTTTTTCTGGGTCAAATCAGGACTGGAGGGGAAGGATAAACTGGTTATTTTAGCAAGTACTGATTAGAGGTTGCCTTATCCCCACTATCGCGCAATCCTATAAAGGTGCTCAGCGCGTAATGCCCGACGTGAATGAGTGCAGTGCTACACGACTCACCCAACCACACTTCAGATATGGCTCCGCCAAGAAAAATCGGTACGACAACTCAGAGGTCTCGCACCATGATTACAGGGAACGCAATGGTGCTGCTGGTGACTGACTGCAATCCGCAGTCAGCGCTTTTCATGGATTACATTCGCCAGCAGCTTGAGTGTCAGGTGGCTTCCGCAAGCCCCGACGAGGATTACACACCCGGGCAGGCAGAAAGAACGATAGTGCTGCTGGACACCGACCACGTCGATGAAGGCACGATGCAACGCTGGGATGCAGATGCCAGCCAGGATGCCAGCGCAGAGCTGGCCGCTATCAACATCAGTGATGAAGAGGAAGCTGCCAGCCTGCTGGTCAGCACCCATCTTCAAGGCGTGTTCTACCGACAGGACAGCCTCTCACTGATCAGCAAGGGCATCGCGAAACTGCTGGAAGGCGACATGTGGATGTCCCGACCGCTGATGACCCGCCTGCTGGATTTCTATCGCCGTCAGCAGCTCAACGCCTATCGCCCGGTCTGTGGTCTGACCCAGCGTGAGGTGGAAATCATCGGCTTGCTGGGCACGGGTGCCTCGAATACCGAGATTGCTGACCAGCTGTTCGTCAGTGAACACACGGTCAAGTCACATCTCTACAACATCTTCCGCAAGATCAAGGTGCATAACCGCATTCAGGCCATGAACTGGGCACGTCAGAACCTGGCAATGCCTGTCTCGCGCACCCCACGCATCGCTCGCAGAGCACAGATGTCGTGAACGGTCGGGGCATGACAAGCCGCCAGGTGGTCGCCTGGGGACTGACATGCTTCAGTCTGTCGCCCGCCTTCGCGCAATCCGCGCCGGAGGCGGTGCGACCCGAGGTATCCGTTGCCAGTGAAGAACAGCAGGCTCGCCGTCAGGGGGAAGATGGGGTCGCCATCCAGCGCACTCGTCCCACGCTCTCCGACGGTCTCAGCGGCGTGATGATCGATCGCACCATGACCATGATCGGCAAGACCTTCTTCCGCCAGTTCAGCCAGCAACGCCTCGATAGCCCAGCCATCCGCAACACATCCCTCAGCATCCATGAACGCCCCTCAGCACGCTGGGGCAGCCTCATCTGGATCACCGAAGGCAACAACATTCTGTATGAAGCGACGCTCCCTCCGCGCCTGAATGACGTGGATATGTACGCCAGCGCCGCGGTATCAAGCGTCTCCGACCAGTTCCTGCGCCGCAAGGTCATGGAAGCCCTGCGCAATGACCCGGACATGGCCGGTGACGAATTCTGATGTATTGAAGACCGACATAATAAATGGGCTCCGGTCACGGAGACCCTGACAATACGCAAGGGAACAGGGGAACATCATGAAGCATCAGACACTCGCGGTGTCGTTGCTGTTGTCGGCGATGCCGCTATATGCCGGTGAACTCATCTATCAGCCCATCAACCCGAGTTTTGGTGGCAACCCTCTCAATGGCAGCTACCTGCTTGGCAAGGCCCAGGCCCAGGACACCCATGAGGATCCTGATGCCTACTCCTTCGATAGCCTCTCCGATACCGAAATCTTCATCAATGACCTGCGCAACAGCCTGGTCTCTGATGCCATCACCGACGCCGTAGAAGCTACGGAACCCGGCCGTTCCAGCGTGATCGACAGTGCGCAGCTACGCATTGAAGTGGTCAGCAACGGCAATGGCGGTTTCTCCATGCAGGTGCTTGACCGCGCCACAGGTGAAACCACCGTCATCAACCTCGGCACATCAGGCAATACATTCTGATCCGCTACTGATGAAGGGTTTCGTCCAATGAAGATACTCACTCCCATGCTGGCCGTTGCCAGCCTGGCGCTTGCAGGCTGTGCGCCGATGGTCGCCAATACCCAGGGTCTTGAAGGGGTGCCCAGCACCTTGATGCCAAGAACCGCCACCTATCAAGACCTGATCAGTCTGCCGCCTCCCGCCGGACGTATTCCGGTCGCCATCTATGACTTCCGTGACCAGACGGGCCAGTACCGTCCTGCCCCTGCCAGTACCTTCTCTACGGCGGTCACCCAGGGCGGCGCCGCCATGCTGAGCGCCGCATTGTCGGACTCCGGCTGGTTCATCCCCCTCGAGCGCGTGGGGCTGCAGAACCTGCTGACAGAGCGCAAGATCATTCGCGCCAACATGGAACGCACGGGACAGAATGACCTTGCCGCGTTGCAAGCCGCCAACCTGCTGTTCGAGGGTGGCATCATTGCCTTTGACTCCAATGTCAGAACAGGCGGGGCGGGCGCGGAATACTTCGGGATCGGCGCCTCTGGTCAGTATCAGGTGGACCAGGTGACGGTCAATCTGCGCGCTGTCGATATCACCACGGGGCAGGTCATCGCCAACGTCAATACCAGCAAGACGATCTACTCACGCGAGCTGAGGGCGGGCGTCTATCGCTTCATCGATTTCAGTCGCTTGCTGGAGATGGAAGCAGGGTATACCAGCAATGAACCCGTACAGATGGCGGTCATGTCCGCCATCGAATCTGCCGTGATTCACTTGATTGCACAAGGCGTCGAACGCCAGCTCTGGGTTCTCCAGGACCCGGACAGCCTTCAGACATCAGAGCTGATGGATTACCTGCAAGCCCCGACCCCGATGTTGTAGAGCCGACCCACATTCAAGACCTCGAAGAGAGCATCGTGGTATTCGCGGTGTTTATCTTTCCCTCAAAAGGCAGTCACCTCACAAGAGGTGGCTGCCTTTTTCGTATCGGCGCATAACATAAGAAATAAATAAAACAACAAAGCATGAAATATCATGCGCCTAATACCGTCAACAGTAATACCTCCCTGAGCGGTGCTGAAAATCTGGCCACCCTTTGTCATTACTCACCGCTATTGGGCAAGACATTATAAGTAGCAAACTCTAGCCCTCATAAACCCGAAAAGGACTGATGGTGATGGCCTCGATAAAGACCAATAGTTAGAGCACTTAGACGGTCACCTGGATGGACTCGCGCCATGGCTTCGGCAAAGCATCAACAAAGAAGAATGCTACAGGCCTGCCTTTTCTTCTCATCACTGACATTCAGCTTGTGGGTGTTGGCCAATGACCTGGCGACCACCTCCGAATTGGGAAGCAGCCACTCAGTGGCAGTCATCGAGCAATCTGGCACGTACAACACAGCGAAGATCGCTCAGCATGGCAATGGCAACGCCTCATTGATTGACCAGAGCGGTGCCCTGAATGAAGCAGGTGTCGATCAATATGGCAATGGAAACACGGCATACACGCTGCAAGAGGGTGCCCTGCATGAAGCCAGCATTCTTCAGCATGGCCAATATCACGATGCGCTGATCATTCAGCAAGGTGTTGGGCAAAGCGCCAGCATTCAGCAGACAGGCATCGGGGGAAGCGCCACACTTCTACAACAGGCCAGTAGTCAGGTACCGGCAAGTATCACTCAATATTCACGGGGCCATATGCGTGTCCAGGTCATACAACAGTGATCTTTACCACGATGGCTCGCATGACATCGCTCTATGACGATGATGCTTGTGAAGGTGGTGGCTGAATATTCGCTTTCGTCGAATCGACAATATGGATTTTGCTTAGCCAGGAGGTGTTCTCGCATTCATGTAGTCAAGAGTCCTGCATGACGAACACAACCTTCTGGAAAGGGCACAAAAGAGCAGTAGCAGTACAACATGATGTCGCGGATCACGAAAAACCAGACCGTCATCATGTCAGGGGATGCACGACCAGAAGCAAATCAATAATAAAAACACAACTCAAAAAACGATCTACACAAGGGAACAAACCATGAAAATCCAAATGAGCTTGCTGGCTGCCGCTGTCGCTTTCTCTTCACATGCGATGGCAGTGGACAATGCTTCCGACATCGATCAGACCGGTTTCGCCAATGGCGCGACGGTCACCCAAGGTGATCGCAATGGAAACCCGTTCAACGCCGGCGAGCATACCAGTGATATCGACCAGACAGGGGCCTTCAACGGCGCCACTGTCTACCAGAGCGGCGTCGCAAGCATTGCCAGTGTCAACCAGCAAGGCCTGGCCAATATGGCGGATGTCCTGCAGAGGGGTCAGGCACAGATAGCAACTGTTTACCAGGATGGCCGCCGCAACCACGCTGATGTCGACCAGAAAAGCTTCAAGAACACGGCCACCATCACCCAGGAAGGCCTGCGCAACAACTCCGTCTCCAAGCAGGGCGATAGCGGCCCGAACTCAAGTGGTCGTTTCAATGAGTTGACCGTGACCCAGACAGGCGCCTTCAACTCGTCCACTGCCACGCAAAGCGGTAGTCACGAGAAAGCGACCGTGACCCAGATGGGCCTCGGCCATGATTCGGATGTCGAACAGAGCGGTGACTACAACGTCGCTTCCGTCAGCCAGAGCGGCATCTATCATGACTCCAGCGTGTTGCAGAGCGGGAAGTACAGCAAGGCACGTGTCATGCAGACGGGGGCCTTCAGTGACTCGGACATCGCACAATCCGGCAAGCATCAGCGAGCTCGTGTCATGCAAAGCGGCAAGTCACACGATTCCGAGATCAATCAGGCGGGTGGCTACAACCGTGCCAGCGTATCTCAGTCTGACTTCCACAATGACTCCGAGATAGACCAGTACGGTTACGGTAACCGCAGCATGGTCATTCAGAGCGGCGCCTTCAATGATTCTGATATCAAGCAGGCTGGCCTGGGCAATCTGGCCATGACTGAGCAAAGCGGTTTCAACAACGATGCCAATGTCACGCAGGTTTGGGCGGTTGATAACGAGTCCTATATTACCCAGACCGGTTACAACGACAGTGCGACCGTGCTGCAGGTAGGCGGACATAACGAATCCACCATTCTGCAGCAGGCTGGCGGCTTCATGAGCTTTGCGCCGAATACTGCCAATGTGACGCAGACTGGTTTCACCAACACTTCCACCATCACCCAGACTGGCGGTGGCAACGTAGCCAACGTGATGCAGTACTGATCACGCCCCAGCCAGGATGTCTTACAGAACCCCGCGCAAGCGGGGTTTTTCGTTTTTCCACCCAGTGGATCCATATCATGAAAAAGGCCGCTGACAGGGTTGTCAGCGGCCTTCCAGTACCAGCTGCGAAACGTCTATCGCAGCGGCAAGTTACTTCTTTGGTGATGTCACGGAATTCTCCGGGAAGGACTTGCGATAACTCTCAAGGCTTTCATCCACCATCTGGCGGCCCTTGCTGACCTGCTTGTTACCGCTGGCGATCCGCGCCTTGCCCTTCTTGATCTGACCATTGCCCTTGTCGATCAGCGCCTGGCCCTTGGCGATATTGGATTCGCCATCATTGACCAGATTCTCACCACTGACGATCTGCTTCTCACCCGCGGCCACCAGAGACTTGCCGCTCTCCCAATTATCGGCCAGCTGATCACGCACCTTGGCGACGGCCTTGGCTTCCTCAGCCTGACCGCGCATGAGATCAGCGGTTGTCGGCTGGCTGGAGCAGCCCGCGAGCAGTGCCAGACTGATGGCAGCGGCGGCGGTATTTACCCATTGTTGGCGCATGATATTTCCTTTCCAGATGCATAGCTTCCCAACCCAAGCCGAGGCTCACTCGGGAGTGCACTATGCAATACAAAAAAGGGCATGGCGGTCATCCCGCCATGCCCCATGACAACGATCGCTCGTCTCAATGCAGCCTGAGCTGCTCACGAATCAGGCGAGCCAAGGTGACGTTGGCGTTGGGCGCTGTCGTATCGATATGGACCAGCTGACCATGCTCTTCTGGCGCAAATGGCTCGCGATTGGCCAATTGCTTGTCGAGCACTTCCAGACCCGCTTCGGAAGCCTCGCCACTGCGCTGACTACGCTTGATGATGCGCTTGCGCAGAGTCTCGTCATCGGCCTCGAAGCTGATCATCAGCACCGGCAGGCCACGGGCTTCTGCCTCATGACGCAGGCGATCACGCTGCACCTTCTTCAGGCAAGTGGCATCGATGCAGACGGGGATACCCGATTCCAGCAGCGTGGCTGACAGATTCGAGAGTCGCTCGTAGGTCGCATGGGTAGCCTGGGGGGTATAGATGCCGCCATTGAGCCCGGACTCGGTATCGGCATCCGCCGCAAAGCCATACAGGCGCTTGCGCTCCACATCGCTGCGAATACGCACGCCGCCCAGTTCACGCACCATCTCTTCGGTGAAGCGACTCTTGCCGCTGCCGGAGACACCCACACCGATGATCATGTAAGGGAAGCGGATCTCGCTATAACGCTCCGCCAGCCCGATATAGCGCTCGTACTCGGCCAGCACATCGGCGCGATCCGCTTCACACAGGTCCGGCTGGTGATAGCGAATCATCGCCACCTTGGCACGGATCAGTGCGCGATAGATCTTGTAGTACGGCAGCAGACGCACCAGCGAGTAATCGCCGGAGAGCTCGAGATAACGGTTGAGCGCATGATGGGCAAAGGCCTGCTCATCACGCGCTTCGAGATCCATCACCAGGAAGGCCAGATCACAACCGACATCATTCCAGCGCAACTCTTCATTGAACTCGATGCCGTCAAACAACAGGGCACGGCCTTCATGGCGCACGGCGTTACCCAGGTGGATATCGCCGTGAGTCTCACGCACGAAGCCTTCCTGCCAGCGACGCTCGAACTCGGGATTGAGGCGCTGGAAGGTCTCTTCGGTCCACTGCTTGAGCAGCGCGAGTCGCTTGATGGCCTCGGCATCATCACCGAGGCGCGGACGAATCAGCTCGAACTCGTTGTCGATGGTACGACTGACCATCTGCGGGCTACCCAGCTCGCTATCGCCCTGGATGCGCTCGGCCTGCTCGTGGAAGGCCACCAGCTGGTCGACCAGATCGTCCAGCAATTCCAGCGACAGCTCGCCACTGGCCTGCAGGGCGCTGAACAGATGGCGATTGGAGAACTGGCGCATCTTGACCGCGTACTCGAAGACAGCACTGTCGTCTCCGATGCGCGGAGCTTCGGGCGTGCCCGAGATCGCCACGGTATCCAGGTACAGAGTCGGTGCCAGACGGCGGTTGAGGCGCACTTCCTGTTCACACAGGAGCTTGCGGCGCTCAAGGGTCGAGAAATCCAGGAAGCTGCCGAAATCCAGCGGCTTCTTGATCTTGTAGGCGTAGTCGCCGGTCAGCACGATCCACGAGATATGCGTCTCGTGCACTTCGATATCCTTCACGGGGTGATCGAAGCAATCGGCTGTGTGAAGGGCTCGAATCAAGGCCTGGCTCAAGGTCGTCTCCGCTAAGGCAAGCTGGCTATAAGGTCATTAGCGCAATCGCTATCGTTGGCGACAAGTGTACCGGATGGCAGCCCGCCCGGCAGCCTGCCGAGCGGGTTCCTGTCTGCGTTGGCCAACCCGCGGACTCAGGTACTATCTTGCGCCGCACTCAGTTCGATGCGGACATCTGCGCAAAGACCCGCTCGGCCGCATCCAGCGTGGCCTGGATATCAGCATCGGTGTGCGCCGCGGACATGAAGCCGGCTTCATAGGCGGACGGCGCCAGATAGACGCCTTCGGCGAGCATCGCGTTGAAGAAGGTCACGAAATCCTGCTGACGGCAGCGCGTGGCGGAGGCGAAATTGCTGACCTCTGCGTCATCGGTGAAGAAGACACCGAACATGCCACCGGCATGCTGGGTGATCAGACGGATGCCTGCCGCCTTGGCACGGCTTTCCAGACCTTCACACAGCATCTCGACCTTGCGTGAAAGCTCGGCGTGGAAGCCGGGCGCCTTGAGCTTGCGCAGCAGCGCGACGCCAGCGGCCATCGCCAGCGGATTGCCTGCCAGCGTCCCGGCCTGGTAGACCGGCCCCAGCGGCGAGAGGTGGTGCATGATCTCGCGCTTGCCGCCGAAGGCACCTACCGGCATGCCGCCGCCGACGATCTTGCCCAGGCAGGTCAGGTCCGGCGTGATGCCGTAATGCGCCTGAGCGCCGCCCAGGGCGACGCGGAAGCCCGTCATCACCTCATCGAGGATCAGCACGCTGCCGTGGGCATCGCACACTTCACGCAGGCTTTCGAGGAAGCCCGGAACCGGCGGGATGCAGTTCATGTTGCCGGCGACCGGCTCGACGATGATGCAGGCGATCTCGTCACCCAGCTCGGCGAAGCAACGGCGCACGCCCTCGGCGTCGTTGTAGTCCAGCGTGATGGTGTGCTCGGCCAGCGAGGCCGGCACGCCCGGGGAGCTGGGCTCGCCATGGGTCAGCGCGCCGGAGCCGGCCTTGACCAGCAGCGAGTCGGAGTGACCGTGATAGTTGCCCTCGAACTTGACGATCTTGTCGCGACCGGTGAAGCCCCGCGCCAGGCGGATCGCCGACATGGTGGCTTCGGTGCCGGAGTTGGTCATGCGCACCATGTCGAGGCTCGGCAGCATCTCGCAGATCAGCTCGGCCATCTCGGACTCGATCTCGGTGGGCGCGCCGAAGGACAGGCCACTTTCGAGACGCTCGCGCACGGCGCTGAGCACATCTTCATCGGCGTGACCGGTGATCATCGGCCCCCAGGAACCGACGTAATCGATATAGCGCGTGTTCTCCACATCGAACAGATACGCGCCCTTGGCATGGTCGATGAACACCGGCGGACGATGCAGTCCCTTGAAGGCGCGGACCGGCGAGTTGACGCCACCGGGAATATGACGGCTGGCGCGTTCGAACTGGGCAGCGGACGTGGTCATGACATACCTCTTGATAAGCGGCGAGCGGCACATCGGCCGCGAAAATGGAGAAAAAGGGGATCAGACATAAAGACGCTGTGGGTAACGTGAATGCAGCTTGTCCACAGCCGGTGAAACGGCCCGATAGCCTCGGGGCGGCAAGGGGGTGTGGATAACCCGAATGCCATCGATGGCGACAGCTTAACGCGACTCACGGGTGAGTTGCAGCCGCGCGAGCGCAAGGGGTGCCGGCATCGAAAGGGGCAATAGCGCTATCGCCAGGGCAGAAACTGGGCCTCAAGCAGCGCGCCTTTTCGCCCACGCTGCTGGCCATCGACGAGACTCTGCCAGGTGGCCTGCTGGGCAGTCTGCCATGCCGATGGCAATGTCATGCCACGTGCCAGACGCACCGCCAGGTGCGAGGCCAGCGTGCAGCCGCTGCCATGGAAGCTGCCCGTCAGTCGCGGGCAGTCCAGTGCGAGCGTGGCGTGGTCTCGGCGATACAGGCGATGGATCACCGACGGCTCAGCCAGCGAATCAGCCAGCGAATCAGCACCGTGTCCCAGCGGGTCAGCATCGCGCTCGACAGGATCGGTACCGGTGACCAGCACGGCCCCGGCACCTGCCGCCAGCAGATGCTCGGCGAGTTGGCCGTCGCCCGTCCCCGTGGGGCAGGCCGCCAGCCGCGCAAGCTCCGCGCGGTTGGGCGTGAGCACATCCACGTGCGGCAGCAAGCTCTCACGCGCCTGATGGATCAGCGACTCGGTGGAAAGCTCAAGCCCGCCGCCCGCCTTGAGCACCGGGTCCCACACCACGGGCAGCCCCGGCCAGCGCTGCCGGAGTTCCTCGATCAGCGTCACGCACGCCGTGAGCGCCGCTTCGCTGGCGAGCAGACCGATCTTGAGCGCGCCCGGGCGGAAGTCCTCACACAGGGTGCGGGCCATGGCGAGCATCGACTCGCCCGATTGCGGGATCACCGCCTGCACATTGCAGGAGTTCTGCACCGTCAGTGCCGTCGGCACCGTCAGCGCCCAACCGCCACCGGCACGGATCGCCTCGCTGTCGGCGATCAGACCCGCGCCGCCACTGGGATCATGCCCCGCCAATACCAGCACGTAGGGCAGTTGCGCTGAGCACTCGGTCATGGCTGAACCATCCCTCAGAACGGTTTGACGATGACGCAGATGACGATCACCACCAGCATCAGCACCGGCACTTCATTGAAGAAGCGGAAGTAGCGCGAGGTTCTCTTGCAGGTATCGGCGGCGAACTGCTTCAGATACAGGCCACAGGCATGGTGATAGCCGACCAGCAGCACGACCATGGTCAGCTTGAGGTGCATCCAACCCATGCTCATGAAGCTCGGCACCAGCGCCAGCAGCCAGATCCCCAGCACCAGGGTCGCGATCATCGACGGCATCATGATGCCGCGATAGAGCTTGCGCTCCATGGTCTTGAAGTAGTCGATGGCCTTGTGGTCGCCGGCATCACGCGCCTGGGCGTGATAGACGTACAGGCGCGGCAGATAGAAGAGGGCAGCAAACCAGCACACTACGGCAATCAGATGGAAAGCCTTGATCCACAGATACATGAGGGAACTCCGTCAGTCAGGGTCGGGAAGGTCAGAAAGTGGACGCGCGGATGAAGCAATCGGATCGCCACGATGGCATGTGGCACCGCCAAGGCCCATGCGGTATGCGGTCGCGGCCAGTCGCGCGCAGAGCGAATTCGCGCCTGAGAAGCAGCTGACACGCCACGCTTCAGGGCGTATAGCGATAGTAGCTCTCTATTGCATCCCGCGTGATGATACCTGAAATCTTGCGAATCATCGGTGCCGTGGTGTGCTCGACATAGAGGGCATCGACATCGCTGGGCAGCAGCCGCTCATAGGCCTCGGACAAGGTAGCCTGCAGGTGGATGGGCGCGAGATCCAGACGCTGAGCGGGGATCTCGAGCAGGTCGAGCTCCTCCTGCTCCCGCCAGTGCTCATCCATCAGCACACGCACCAGATCCGCCGCCGGCAGCGCGACCATCGGTTTTTCCGGCGTCGAGCGCGTGACCACCAGCCAGACCGGCTTGCTGTCGAGCAGGGCGCGAGCACGTTCACGCGTGATGCGGCGCGGCACGCTGACCAGCGAGCGTTCCATCACCGCCGGCACCGCCACCCGCGACAGCGCCTGCATCAATGGCTGCTGAAGCGGATGCAGGCCCTGCGCCGTCAGCGTCGAGATGAAGAAGCCCTGGCAGTGACACAGCTGACGACAGGTCAGGCCTGCCACCACCACCGCCAGCATGCCGGGCAGGATGATATTCGGCGAATGCGTCAATTCGAGCAGTGCCATCAGGGCGGCCAGTGGCGCCTGAAGCACCGCGCCCATCATCGCCGCCATGCCGAGCAGGGCGTAAAGCGCGATGTCCGAGGCCTGATCCGGCAATAGCCAGCCACCCAGCATGCCCATCAAGGCCCCGGCAGCGGCGCCCGCCACCACCACCGGACCGATGATGCCGATCGGCACGCCACAGGCCACGCACAGGGCCGACAGCACCAGCTTGCCGATCACCAGCGCCAACAGGATATCCAGCGCCAGCTGGCCGTCGAGCAACTGGGCCAGGCTGTCATAGCCGATGCCTTGCACCTGGGGATACCACCACGCCACGGCGGCCGTCGAGACCCCGACCAGCGCCATGCGTATCCCCCATGACAGGTGCGCCACGCGCGCCTGCTGGCGCGCCAGATGCACGAAGCCCCCCGCCAGCAGGCCGATGACCAGTGCAGTGACGATGACCCAGGGCAGATCGAGCAGGGAATGCAGCAGCAGGGAGGGCACCGCGAAGGCCGGCGCCGAGCCGTAGACCATCTGCGTGACCACCGCGCCGGTGGTCGAGGCCAGAATCACCGGCATGAAGCCCATCAGGGTGTACTCCATCATCACCACTTCCATGGCGAAGATGACTCCCGCGATCGGCGTATTGAAGGAGGCGGAGATGCCCGCCGCCGTGCCACAGGCGACCAGCACGCGCAGGCTGTTGTTGGGCAGCTTGAGGCGCTCGCCGATCCAGCTCGAGGCGCCGGCGCCCAGGTGGATCGCCGGACCTTCACGCCCCGCCGACAGGCCACCGAGCACGCTCACGACCCCGACCACGACCTGATTGAGCCAGGCGCGCAGCGGCATCTTGCCCTGATGGTAGGTCAGGCGCTCGATGACATGCCCGATGCCCAGCTTGCGCTGCGCCGGATGCTGTCGCCCCAGCACGATGCCGATCACCAGCACCGCCAGCAGCGGCAGCGAGGCGCGCACCCAGGGGGCAAGTCCCTCGAAGTTCTCCGGATTGTCATCGGGCATGAAGCCCAGGGCACCGGCGCTCAACAGCAGGCGGAAGCCGACCATCAATGAGCCGGTCAGCAGCCCTGCCACCAGCCCCAGCAGACACAGTTGCGGGAGTGCATCGACCGCCGCCAGCTTGCGCCGAAAATTGTCGAGACTGGGACGAGGCAGATGCGGACGCGTCAGGCGTGACACTCACGACTCCTTGAAGGCACTGGCAATGACAGAGGACATCCATGTCGGCAGCGCATTACTGCCCGCCTGACACCTGTGTATCATATCGATTGCGAACCGTCGCGACCGTGCGCAATCCGACAACCTCGGCACAGCATGGCGCAACGCCTGTCTCGCGCACAGGCCACCAAAGGTCGCAGCAGCAGATCGGACACAAGATTACATCTCGCATCAACAGGACACCGCCCGAAGGCGGGGAGGCAGCATGATCAAGGTAGGTATCGTCGGCGGCACCGGTTACACCGGAGTGGAACTCCTCAGGCTCCTGGCCAGCCACCCGCAGGTGGAAGTGACCGTGATCACCTCGCGAAGCGAGAAGGGCGTGCGTGTCGACGAGATGTACCCCAATCTGCGCGGCCACTACGATACCCTCGCGTTCAGCGAGCCGGATGCCGAGGTGCTGGCCGCCTGTGACGCCGTGTTCTTCGCCACGCCTCACGGTGTCGCTCACGCCCTGGCCGGCGATCTGCTGGCACGCGGCACGCGTGTCATCGACCTGTCCGCGGACTTCCGCATCAAGGACGCCGACGTCTGGGCCGAGTGGTATGGCCAGCCGCATGGCGCGCCCGAGCTGCTCGGCGAGGCCGTCTACGGCCTGCCGGAAGTCAATCGCGATGCCATCCGCGAAGCGCGCCTGATCGCGGTGCCGGGCTGCTACCCGACCTCCGTGCAGCTGGGGCTGATCCCGCTGCTGGAAGCTGGCCTGATCGAGACCGACAACATCATCGCCGACTGCAAGTCCGCCGTCTCCGGCGCGGGTCGCGGTGCCAAGGTCGGCTCGCTGCTGTGTGAAGCCGGCGAGTCCATGAAGGCCTACGGCGCCTCCGGCCACCGCCACCTGCCGGAAATCACCCAGGGGCTGGACCTGGCAGCCGGCAGCGCGGTCGGCCTGACCTTCGTCCCGCACCTGACGCCGATGATCCGTGGCATCCACTCCACCCTCTATCCGCGTCTGAGCGGCTTCAGCGGCACGCTGGAAGATCTGCAGGCGCTGTTCGAGCAGCGCTACGCCGATCACCCCGCCGTCGATGTCATGCCGCTGGGCAGCCATCCGGAGACGCGCAGCGTGCGGGGCACCAACCTGTGCCGCATCGCCCTGCATCGTCCGGGCAACGGCGACACCCTGGTGGTGCTGTCGGTGATCGACAACCTGGTCAAGGGCGCGTCAGGCCAGGCCATCCAGAACCTCAACCTGATGTTCGGTCTCGATGAGATGATGGGCATCGGTGCGCCGGCGATGATGCCCTGAACCGCCAGCGCACGCCCGCAAGGCAGCACGTCAGACAAAGTTGACCCTTTTGCTCGGATATAGGGATAATAGGCGTCATTCCGTTCTCTATACCGTGCCGGGCGCTGTCTTCAGCGTCCGGCCTCCGACTCCTTCCAGGAGGCCCGCATGAGCGAAGCACAAAGCTTCATCCCGACGCCGTTGTACCTGTCCGAGCGCGCCAGTGCCCGGATTGCAGCGCTGCGCGCGGAAGAAGCCAACCCGGAGCTGCGTCTCAGGGTCTACGTCACTGGCGGCGGCTGTTCCGGCTTCCAGTACGGTTTCGATATCGCCACCGATCTGGCCGATGACGACACCGTGGTCGAGCTGGGCGAAGCCGCCATCGTGATCGACCCGCTGTCCTACCAGTATCTGGTCGGCTCGACGATCGACTATGAGGAAGGTCTGGCGGGCGCCCGCTTCATGATCCAGAACCCCAATGCCACCAGCACCTGTGGCTGCGGGTCTTCCTTCATGGTCTGATCATTGAGGGTCTGACCAGAGTGTGTCTGACCGTCAGGGCTGACAGGCCCGCGCACGACATTGGCGCCTTGCTGGCGCCTGATCGCCCCCTACCGGTTCCCGGTAGGGGGCGATTTTTTTTCGTCATCTCAGTGGCTTGCAAGCTTCCCTTCGCCGCATGGCAGCGTCGGGAGACTTGACGGGGTCCGGTGTGCTCGTCAATCTAAAAACGCTATACATCCTAAAATCTAAATATAAAGAGGAATGTAAAATGCGCAGATCTCACCTGCTGGCCTCCCTCTCTGGCCTCGCGGCCGCCACCTTCATGGCCAGCGCCGCCCATGCCGTCACCCTCAAGGCGGCGACCGACCCGAGCTTCGTGCCCTTCGAGATGCTCGACCAGGAAAGCGGCGAGATGGTCGGCTTCGATATCGACATCCTCAATGCCATCGGCGAGCGCGCCGGCTTCGATATCGACCTCAAGACCATGGACTTCAATGGCATCATCCCGGCCGTACAGACCGGTAGTGTCGATGTCGCCATCGCCGGTATCACCATCACCGAGGCGCGCGAGAAGATCGTCGACTTCACCGATCCCTACTATGACTCCGGCCTGCAGATTCTGACCTCGGCCAACAACGGCGACATCGAGGATATCGAGGGCCTGGAAGGCAAGAAGATCGGCACCAAGATCGGCTCCACCAGTTACGACTACCTCACCGCCAACCTCGGTGACTCCACCATCACGCCTTACCCGGGCAGCGCCGACATGTACATGGCCCTGATGTCCGGCAGCGTCGATGCCGTCTTCTACGATGCCCCCAACGTCGGCTACTTCGCCAAGACCAAGGGCAATGGACGCGTCAAGACGGTGGGGCCGCTCTATGAAGGCCAGCAATACGGCATCGCCTTCACCGAGGGCAGCGAGTGGACCGAGGCCGCCAACAAGGCGCTGGCCGAGATGAAGTCCGATGGCAGCTATGCCGAGATCTACCAGAAGTGGTTCGGCGCCATGCCCGGCGATAGCCAGTAAGCCGCTTTCGACTCGCCTCAGACGCCCCACGTCGCGTAGTGCAGATCATCATCACGACATTTCGGCAGCGACAGCCTGCCGGAATGTCGGTCGTCTCGAACCTCCGGCGCGCCCAGCGGCGCATGAGAGGTTCGTGCCAAGGAGCCCCCCGTGGACGTTCAGTTCCAGTTTGATTGGCAGGCCGCACTCAATTCGGTGCCCTACCTGCTCGAGGGCATTCCCTGGACCCTCGCCATTTCCTTCGGTGGCCTCGCCATCGGCTTCGTGCTCGGCATCCTGTTCGGACTGCTGAGCCTGTCTCCCAGCCGCCTCCTGCGCTGGGTGGCCACCGCCTATATCGAGATCTTCCGTGGCACCCCGGTGCTCGTCCAGGTGCTCTTCATCTTCTATGGCCTGCCGCAGATCATCGGTGGCCCCATCGATGCCCTGACCGCCGGCATCGCCGCGATCGCCTTGAACTCGGCGGCCTATATCTCGGAAATCGTGCGCGGTGGCGTGCAGTCCATCGCCCGTGGCCAGCGGGAAGCCGGCCTGTCACTCGGCCTCTCCACCCCGCAGACCTTCCGCTATGTCATCTGGCCCCAGGCGCTGCGCCGCATGATCCCTGCGCTTGGCAACCAGGGCATCGTCTCGATCAAGGACACCTCGCTGTTCTCGGTGATCGGCGTCGGTGAGCTGGTGCGTCAGGGGCAGATCTACATCGCCACGACCTTCAATGCGCTGGAAACCTACTTCATGGTCGCGCTGCTGTATCTGGTGATCACCCTCAGCCTGTCATTTGGCTTGCGGATGCTCGAGCGCCGCGGGTTGGTGGGCCAATGATGTCTCTCTGCCCCCCTCACGCGACGGATATAGCCGCGCCATCTCTCCTTCTGCCTGACCTCATTCCTCTGACGACCTTCCGGCATGCAGCGCCGGTTCGGAGTGCCCCATGACTGCCATCGTGAAGATGCACAAGCTCAACAAGCATTTCGGCAGCCTGCATGTCCTCAAGGACATCGAGCTCGAGGTCGCCCAGGGGGAGGTGGTGGTGATCATCGGGGCCAGTGGCTCCGGCAAGTCGACACTGATTCGCTGCGTGAACGGCCTGGAGGAGTTTCAGGACGGCAACATCGAGGTGGATGGGCATTCGCTGATCCCCCACGGCAAGAGCCACAGGGCGCTCAAGGCGATACGCACCGAAGTCGGCATGGTCTTCCAGCAGTTCAACCTCTTCCCGCACATGAGCGTGCGTGACAACGTCAGCCTGGCCCCCATCAAGGTCCGCGGCACCTCGCGACCGGCGGCCGAGCAGCAAGCCGATACGCTGCTCGAGCGGGTCAATATCCTCGAGCAGGCCGACAAGTACCCGGGGCAGCTCTCCGGCGGCCAGCAGCAACGCGTGGCCATTGCCCGTTCACTGGCAATGGAACCGCGCCTGATGCTGTTCGATGAGCCCACCTCGGCACTGGACCCGGAAATGATCGGCGAGGTGCTAGATGTCATGCGCAAGCTGGCCCGCGAAGGCATGACGATGATGATCGTCACCCATGAAATGAGTTTTGCCCGTGAAGTGGCAGACCGGGTGGTGTTCATCCATCAGGGCAGCATCGTCGAGGAAGGCACGCCAGAGCAGGTCTTCGATACGCCGCAACATCCACGCACCCAGAGCTTCCTGGCCCGCGTACTGTCCCACTGAGCGCCTTCCACAAGGCTCGCTGAGCCACTGGTCAGACAAGCGTTGAGCACGTGAAGACCCTACCCGCTGCCATGCGTGCAGCGGGCATGCCCCGACCGTCAGGTCGGGGCATTTTTTTGTCCTCAGAGGCCCTCGCGAGCCCTGCGGATCGCCAAACGATGAAAAATCTTCTCTCCCCGCGCCATCTGTCGGCATTTCGAGAAGAAAAAAACGAATTTTTTTGGCCCCGGCCACCCCCTTGCCAGGTCACGCAAACACGCCTTGGCGCTCGAAGGAATGACGCTTTCCCCGCCTGGCAGTCCTCGCTGAGGCGTCGCTTTAGCGTGTGAAAAACAGGGATAAATCAGGGGCCTAGCCGGAAAACCACACGAGGATAACGTGCACCGTCAGCCGCTGGGACAGCGTTCAGGCAGTCTCAGCGGCCGACACGGGCAAAACAAGCGAAAAAGTATCCACAGGCTGGGGCGTGTAGCGTCATTGGCACCATTGGCGAGGGCTGTAGCCATTCACGCACCACTTATCCCATGACTGTCTACAGCCTTGGGCAGCGCAGGAAATCGACATTTGCCTCTGTGGACATTTTCCGGCATTATCCGCGGCCTTCTTGCCGTCAGGCCATGCAGCACTAGGGGTTGTGGGTAACAACGCCACTTGTGCACAGCAGGGCAGAAAAGTCGGGTACCAGCTCGGTATGAATCAGGGGATAATCGGGGCTGTGGACAAGGGTGCATTTCATCCACAGGAAGCGACCGGTGGCGTCCTCAGGTACTCCGCATTTTCTCCCCAACTATATCAACATCGTAAGCTTTTGATTTGTAACGGATAAAGTCGATTTCCCACTGATTTTGTCCACAACAGTAGTTACAACATCAACAGAACCCCTTTTTCTTTTCTTTATATAATCTTGTTATCCGGAAACCCGAAGGACGGACCGAGACCTCACGATCGACCTTACGTGAACTCACCGAATCCGAAGTGTTCGGGATAACGAACGGCTGTCTGGGTAGCGCATCCCTCGCCGGAAAATCGACGCGTCGTATCCGCAAGACTCGTGAATCGCCGCGGCGTGGATTGATGCCCCAGAAGAAACAACCCGGGCATTCGCTCATGGGCTGCCAGGGCAAGGCGCTGTGGAAAACTCCTGACGCTTACCCACAGGCGGTTTATACTGTGCGGCCCGGACGTCATCCTGCTGGCTTGCAAGCTCCCTCACCGGTTGAGCACATGCCTTCGGCGACGGACATCATTCGCCATGCCGTCTGGCAGTTCTTGATTCATCCAGGCATCGATTCATCGCCCTGTCTGGCCGATTTGCCTGCTTCGCCAACCAGCGAACAGCGCTTCACCCAAGTTTCGTGATACCCCGAGGTGCCAACGTGGATTACCCGAACCGCTTTGACGTGATCGTCATCGGCGGCGGTCATGCCGGTACGGAAGCCGCACTGGCTGCTGCCCGCATGGGCCGTCAGACCCTGCTGCTGACCCATAACATCGAGACGCTGGGCCAGATGTCCTGCAATCCCGCCATCGGCGGGATCGGCAAGAGCCATCTGGTCAAGGAGATCGATGCGCTGGGCGGTGCCATGGGCCTGGCCACCGACATGGCGGGTATCCAGTTCCGCACCCTGAATGCCCGCAAGGGGCCGGCAGTGCGTGCCACTCGCGCACAGGCTGACCGGGCGCTGTACAAGGCCGCGATCCGCAACGTGCTGGAAAACCAGCCGAACCTGACGCTGTTCCAGCAGGGTGCGGAAGACCTGATCGTCGAAGGCGAGACCGTGCGGGGTGTCGTCACCCAGACCGGGATCCGCTTCCACGCCACCACTGTGGTGCTGGCGACCGGGACCTTCCTCGGCGGCGTGATCCACATCGGCCTGGACAATCATGCCGGTGGCCGTGCCGGTGATCCGCCCGCCAATGGCCTGGCATCGCGTCTGCGTGAACTGCCGTTCCGGGTCGATCGCCTCAAGACCGGCACCCCGCCGCGCATCGATGCCAAGAGCGTCGACTTCAGCAAGATGGAAGCCCAGCCGGGAGACACGCCGCGTCCGGTGATGTCCTACATGGGCAGCCGTGAGATGCAGCCGGAGCAGGTCAACTGCTACATCACGCACACCAACGAGCGCACTCACGAGATCATCTTCGCCAATCTCGATCGCTCGCCGATGTACTCCGGCGTCATCGATGGCATCGGGCCGCGTTACTGCCCGTCCATCGAGGACAAGGTGCACCGCTTCGCCGACAAGAACAGCCACCAGGTCTTCATCGAGCCGGAAGGCCTGAATACCCATGAGCTGTATCCCAACGGCATCTCCACCTCGCTGCCCTTCGATACGCAGCTCGAGGTGGTGCGCTCGATCCGTGGCATGGAGAACGCGCACATCACGCGTCCCGGCTACGCCATCGAGTACGATTTCTTCAATCCCCAGGACCTGCATCACTCCCTGGAGACGCGTTTCATCAAGAACCTGTACTTCGCCGGTCAGATCAACGGCACCACCGGCTATGAAGAAGCCGGTGCCCAGGGGCTGCTGGCGGGCGTCAATGCCGCCTTGCGCGCCACTGACGACGAGTCCTGGCATCCGCTGCGTGATGAGGCCTACACCGGTGTGATGGTCGATGACCTGATCACTCTCGGCACGCGTGAGCCGTACCGCATGTTCACCTCGCGTGCCGAATATCGCCTGCTGCTGCGTGAGGACAATGCCGATCTGCGTCTGACCGCCAAGGGTCGCGAGCTGGGCCTGATCGATGACGCCCGCTGGGAAGCCTTCGATCGCAAGCGTGAAGCCATCGCCCGCGAGACCGCGCGTCTCGAGAGCACCTGGCTGACGCCGAAGAGCCCGGAGCTGGCCCCGTTGAGCGACAAGCTCAGCTCGCCGCTCAAGCGCGAAGCCAGCCTGATGGAGCTGCTCAAGCGTCCGGAGCTCGAGTATCCGGATGTGGCAGGTCTGAAAGGGGGAGGGGTCGACGACTGGCGCATCGCCGAACAGGTACAGATCACTGCCAAGTACGCAGGCTATATCCAGCGTCAGCAGGAAGAGATCGACCGCCTGCGCCGTCACGAGCACACCGAACTGCCGACCAGCCTCGACTATGATTCCGTCGATGGTCTCTCCAACGAGATCAAGCAGAAGCTCAACGAAGCGCGCCCGGCGACGCTGGCCCAAGCCGGTCGCATTTCCGGTGTCACCCCGGCAGCTGTCTCTATCCTGCTGATTCACTTGAAGAAGCGTCAGCTGATCAAGGCGGAGACACCCGCAGATGCCGCAACGGCTGACACGGGGGCCGCGCAATGAGCCAGACGCTCAACGAGACCCAGCGTGAACGTTGCGCTCAGCTGCTCAGTCGTGGTGCCAGCGCCATGGGAGTGGCGCTGAGCGAGGAACAGCACGCCCAGCTGATGACGTTGCTGGTGCTGTTGCACAAGTGGAATCGCGCCTATAACCTCACCGCGGTACGTGAGCCGGAGGCGATGGTGACTCGCCATCTGCTCGACAGCCTCAGTGTGCTGCCTTATATCAGTGGGCCACGTCTACTGGATGTCGGCGCCGGCCCGGGCCTGCCCAGCATCGTGATCGCGATCATGCGTCCCGACATCGCCGTCGTGCCGCTGGATTCGAATGGCAAGAAGGTGCGCTTCCAGATTCAGGCCGGCCATGAACTGGGCCTCAAGAATCTGAGCCCGACCCAGGTACGCATCGAAGCCTATGATGGCGCGCCGTTCGAGCAGATCATCTCGCGTGCCTTCGCCGATACCGATGCCTTCGTCAATCTGTCGGCGGCCGTGCTCGCCGAGGGCGGCGAATGGCTGGCCATGAAAGGGCGCATCCCCAGTGATGAGATTGCCCGCCTGCCGATGGGTGTCTCGCTGGTCGAGACATTGGTGCTGGAAGTGCCGGGCGAGGAAGGGGAGCGTCACCTTCTGCGCCTCAAGCGCGACTGATAAAGCGCCTCAAGGCGTGCGCAGGGATTGTGCCGGGCGCAAAAGGCAGGCAGCCTGATGTTTTCACGAGGGCAGATCATTGATCTGTCCTCGTGAGCATGTGGCTGGTGCCAATGGCCCCGCTTCTCAAGGAACCAAGGAAGTCGCTCGTGACCAAGATCATCGCGCTGACCAACCAGAAGGGTGGCGTCGGCAAGACCACCACTGCCGTCAATCTGGCGGCGTCGCTGGCGGCACTCGATCGCCGCGTTCTGCTGATCGATCTCGACCCGCAGGGCCATGCCACCATGGGCAGCGGCATCGACAAGCACGACCTCGAAGGCAGCGTGCTGGATGTGCTGCTGGGTGAGCTGCGTGCCAGTGACGTGATTCTCGATTGTCCCGATGCCGGCTACGCCCTGTTGCCCGGCAATGGCGACCTTACCGCCGCCGAGGTCGATCTTCTCGGTGTCGAGGGGCGTGAGCGCCGCCTCACGGAAGCTCTGGCGCCGATCGCCGCGGAATACGACGTGGTACTGATCGACTGCCCGCCCTCGCTCAACATGTTGACCGTCAATGCCCTGACCGCCGCCCATGGCGTGCTGATCCCGCTGCAGTGCGAGTTCTATGCACTGGAAGGTCTGTCAGCGCTGCTCGATACCGTCGAGCAGATTCAAGGCAACGTGAATCCGGCCCTCGACGTGTTCGGGATCGTGCGTACCATGTACGACGCTCGCAACAGTCTGACCCGCGATGTCAGCAAGCAACTTTCCGATTACTTTGGCGATACCCTGATCAAGGCAACCATTCCGCGCAACGTGCGGGTGGCGGAAGCGCCGAGCCACGGCCTGCCGGTGACCAAGTATGCGCGTCTGTCGCGTGGCAGCCAGGCCTATCGGGTGCTCGCCAAGGAATTGATTCGTCGTCTCTCGCTGTAACTTCACCGAGGAAGGTCCATGACGCGTAAGCGTGCCCTGGGAAGGGGCCTGGATGCCCTGATTGGCGCCGGAAACCGCCGCCGCCATGTCGAAGCCGATATAGAAGCTGTCGATGGCGACGCCATCGATGCGTCACCGGATGCCGCGCTGGCCGCGAATCCGGCCGCTGCCACGGCGGAATTGCCCAGCGAGCGCCTCGAGCGCCTGCCGCTCGGGCAGCTGCAGCGTGGCAAGTATCAGCCACGGCGTGACATTCAGCCGGAAGCGCTCGAGGAGCTGGCGGATTCCATCCGGGCTCAGGGCGTGATGCAGCCCATCGTGGTGCGTCCGGTGGGGGAGGGGCGCTACGAGATCATCGCCGGCGAACGCCGCTGGCGTGCCTCGCAGCTGGCGGAGCTGGATACCATCCCCGCCGTCGTCCGCGAAGGCATCAGCGATGAGATCGCGCTCGCGCTGGCATTGATCGAGAACATCCAGCGCGAGAATCTCAATCCGGTCGAGGAAGCCCTGGCGCTCAAGCGCCTGCTCGAGGAATTCGAGCTGACCCAGCAGCAGGTGGGCGACGCCGTCGGGCGTTCACGCGCCCAGGTCACCAACCTGCTGCGACTGCTGACGCTGGAACAGGAAGTGCAGACTCTGCTGGAGCGCGGTGAGCTCGACATGGGCCATGCGCGTGCCCTGATCGGCCTGACCCCGGCACGTCAGCGCAAGCTGGCCCATGAAGTCGTCGAGCGCGAGCTGACCGTGCGCCAGACCGAAGCGCTGGTGAAAAGCGTGCAGAAGGGTGAGCAGCCCAAGCCGGCACCGGCACGACCGGACGCCGACATCCAGCGTCTGGAAACGCGCCTCTCGGAGCAACTGGGTGCCGCCGTCAATATCCGTCACGGCAAGAGCGGCAAGGGCAAGGTCACCATCTCCTACACCAGTCTGGATGAGCTGGACGGCATTCTCGGCCATATCCACTAGTGGGCGAGCAGGGGAGGGCTGACCGCGCGTCACACCTCCCCAGGCGGCAATTTTCCGCGTGACGGATCACGATCTTCTTTCGCGCCCCTGTGACTCATTGTCGCAGGGGCGCGAAATGCATCTGACATTCAAGATATTGAAGGATGTTGCTGACGTCAGGTTGTGATTCATGCAACCCTGTGTCGCTCGCACCGCAAGCGACTGTCAACGTAAGCAAACTGTCATCGGTTTCCCGCAAGATAGTGAGGCTTTGGTCGTAAGCTTGCGAAAGATCAAGGAATTTAGCTTGTCGTTTGGTTGATGGCGGTGAAGCGCTCCCCTATAATCCGGCGAGTTTGCTCCCGGGCTGTGTCCAGCGCAGCGCCAGAAATGGCGAAGGCCATCATTGCGAGACACAGGTCCAAGATGCACAAGACGACACCCGCTGCTCTACAACGCCCTCAGGTGGCTCGATTGCTCTGGGGCCAGGCGCTGGTCATCGTGATTGCCGTCTTGCTGGCGGGAGTGATGAAAGGCAGTGGTGCGGCGCTTTCCGCGCTGTGTGGTGGGCTGGTCTGCCTGCTGCCCAATCTGTTTTTCGCCTGGCGTTCACTGCGTGTGACCGGTGCACGCTACGCCCAGGCAATGGTCAAGGCCTTCTATCAGGCCGAGGCCGGTAAGTTCGGTTTGACGGCCGTATTGTTTGCGTTCTTCTTCATTGCAGTGCCGCCCTCAAACCCCGCTTTATTTTTTTGCGCTTACGTGGCGGCAATGGCGGTTCACTGGCTGGGCCCCTGGCTGGTGAAGCGAACACCGTACACACGAACCTGAGGCAGAGTCATGGCAGGCACCAACCCGAGTCCCTCCGAATATATTCAGCACCACCTGCAGAATCTGACGTACGGCAACCACCCGGAACACGGATGGTCACTGGCGCACAGCGCTCAGGAAGCGGCCGACATGGGATTCTGGGCCATCCACCTGGATACCATGGGCTGGTCCATCGGTCTGGGCCTGATCTTCCTGTGCCTGTTCCGCAAGGTCGCCAAGTCCGCCACCACTGGCGTTCCCAGCGGTCTGCAGAACTTCGTCGAATTGATGGTCGAGTTCGTCGATCAGTCCGTGCGTGAGACCTTCCACGGCCGTTCACGCCTGATCGCACCGCTGTCACTGACGATCTTCTGCTGGATCTTCCTGATGAACCTGATGGACTTGATCCCCGTCGACTGGCTGCCTGGCGTTGCTGCCAAGGTCGGTGAGATGTTCGGCGCCGATCCGGCTCACGTGTTCTTCAAGGTGGTGCCGTCCACTGACATCAATGCCACGCTGGGCATGTCACTGTCCGTGTTCGCGCTGATCATCTTCTATTCCATTCGCGTCAAGGGCCTCAAGGGCTTCCTGGCCGAACTGACGCTGCACCCGTTCAACACCCCGAACAAGCTGGCACAGATCGCGCTGATTCCGGTCAACTTCCTGCTTGAGTTCGTGACGCTGATCGCCAAGCCGATCTCTCTGGCGCTGCGTCTGTTCGGTAACATGTATGCAGGCGAGCTGATCTTCATCCTGATCTCGCTGGTCGGTATCTGGCAGCTGCCCCTGCACTTCCCGTGGGCGGTCTTCCATATCCTGGTCATCACCCTGCAGGCATTCATCTTCATGATGCTGACCATCGTCTACCTGAGCATGGCCAGCGAAGACCACTGATGTAATTCGCCCCACGCCATCCGTGGCGTGGGGCAAGATTTCCGAGCTCTGCTCACACCCTCAACCCTTGACTTAAACTTGACTAAAACTGGAGTTCCACAATGGAAGCACAAGTTCTTGGCATGACCGCTATCGCCGTCTCCCTGCTGATCGGCCTGGGCGCCCTGGGCACCGCCATCGGTTTCGGTATCCTCGGTGGCAAGTTCCTGGAAGGCGCAGCGCGTCAGCCGGAAATGATCCCGCAGCTGCAGGTCAAGATGTTCATCGTCGCTGGTCTGCTGGATGCCGTGACCATGATCGGTGTTGGTATCGCGCTGTTCTTCACCTTCGCCAACCCGTTTGTCGGTTAAACATCGGCTGGCCTCCGGCCTACCGTGTTTTTGACCCAACAATCGTGAAGCGAGAGGTGCTGGCGTGAATCTGAACTTAACCCTGATTGGTCAGGCCATCGCCTTTGCGGTCTTCGTTTATTTCTGCATGAAGTATGTCTGGCCGCCGGTCACACAGGCTCTGGCAGAACGTCAGAAGAAGATTGCAGATGGTCTGGATGCTGCCAGCCGTGCTACCCGTGACCTCGAACTGGCGCAGGAAAAAGCCACCGAGACTCTGCGGGAAAGCAAGGATGAAGCAGCACGCATCATTGAGCAGACCCATAAGCGCTCCAACCAGATGATCGAGGAAGCACGTGAAACTGCACGTGCGGAAGGCGAGCGTCTCGTTGCGCAGGCCCGTGCCGAAATCTCCCAGGAGATCAACCAGGCCAAGGACGAGCTCCGTGGTCAGGTCGCTGCTCTTGCAGTGGTCGGCGCCGAGCGCATCCTGGAATCCTCCATCGACGAAGCCAAGCACCGCGAGCTGATTGACAAGCTCGCTGCCGAGCTCTGAGGAGACTGATTCCATGGCTGAAACGTCTACCTCCACCGCGGCTCGCCCGTACGCCAAGGCGGCGTTCGAGTTTGCACGCGGCCAGCAGGCGCTAGAGGCCTGGTCCGGCATGTTGTCGACAGCGGCGCTCGTCGCTGTCGACGCAAACGTCAAGGCGGTGCTCGACAACCCCAAGCTCTCCACCGAGCACAAGGTTGGCACCTTCCTGGACGTGTGCGGTGAGGCGCTGGATGACAGCGCCCGCAACTTCATCCGGACTCTCGGTGAGCAGGACCGCCTTGCGGCCCTGCCCTCCGTGGCCGAATTGTTCGAGGCCCAGAAGGCCGAGCAGGAACAGCGTGTCGAGGTGACCCTGGTGTCTGCCTTTGCACTGGAGAGTGAGCAGGAAGAAAAGCTCGCCACTGCCCTGCGCAAGCGTCTGAACCGCGACATCTCCATTACCACTCAGGTGGATAGTACGCTGCTCGGCGGCGTCATCATCCGTGCCGGAGATACCGTCATTGACGGCTCCGTGCGCGGCAAGCTGGCCCGGCTTTCCGAAGCACTGAACTCCTGAGTCCGAGGGACATGGCATGCAGCAACTGAATCCTTCCGAGATCAGCGACATCATCAAGCAGCGTATCGAAAAGCTTGACGTCGCATCCGAAGCCCGTAATCAGGGCACCATCGTCAGCGTCTCCGACGGCATCGTGCAGATCCACGGCCTCGCAGACGTCATGTTCGGTGAGATGATTGAATTCCCGGGTGGCGTCTTTGGTATGGCGCTTAACCTTGAGCGCGACAGCGTCGGTGCTGTCGTTCTGGGTGACTACCTCCAGCTCGAAGAGGGCATGACCGCGCAGTGCACCGGTCGTATCCTCGAAGTGCCGGTAGGCCCGGAAATGGTCGGCCGTGTGGTCGATGCACTGGGTAACCCGATTGACGGCAAAGGCCCGATCGACGCCAAGCTGACTGACGCGGTTGAGAAGGTCGCTCCGGGCGTCATCGCCCGTGAGCCGGTCGACCAGCCGGTGCAGACAGGTCTGAAGTCCATCGATGCCATGGTGCCGATCGGCCGTGGTCAGCGCGAGCTGATCATCGGTGACCGTCAGATTGGTAAGTCCGCCATCGCGATTGATGCCATCATCAATCAGAAGGGCAAGGGCATTACCTGCGTCTACGTCGCCGTCGGCCAGAAGCAGTCCACCATTGCCAACGTCGTTCGCAAGCTCGAAGAGCACGGCGCGATGGAACACACCATCATCGTCGCTGCTGGCGCTTCCGACCCGGCTGCCATGCTGTTCCTGGCACCGTACGCCGGTTGCACCATGGGTGAGTACTTCCGCGACCGCGGTGAAGACGCGATGATCGTCTATGACGATCTGACCAAGCAGGCATGGGCATATCGTCAGATCTCCCTGCTGCTCAAGCGTCCGCCGGGCCGTGAAGCCTACCCGGGTGACGTCTTCTATCTCCACTCCCGTCTGCTTGAGCGTTCCGCACGCGTCAACGCCGATTATGTCGAGCAGTTCACCAAGGGTGAAGTGAAAGGCAAGACCGGCTCCCTGACTGCGCTGCCGATCATCGAGACCCAGGGTGGCGACGTGTCTGCGTTCGTTCCGACCAACGTGATCTCCATCACCGACGGTCAGATCTTCCTCGAGACCAGCCTGTTCAACTCCGGTATCCGTCCGTCCATCAACGCGGGTCTGTCTGTTTCCCGTGTCGGTGGTGCTGCTCAGACCAAGATCATCAAGAAGTTGGGTGGTGGTGTGCGTCTGGCACTGGCTCAGTACCGTGAGCTGGCAGCTTTCTCCCAGTTCGCCTCTGATCTGGACGAAGCGACCCGCAAGCAGCTCGAGCATGGTCAGCGTGTCACCGAGCTGATGAAGCAGAAGCAGTACTCTCCGATGTCCGTGGCCGACATGGCGATCTCGCTGTTCGCGGCCAACGAAGGCTACCTGGACGACGTCGACGTCGCCAAGGTGCTGGGCTTCGAGAAGGCGCTGCTGGACTTCATGCACTCCGAGCACGCGGATCTTCTGGACAAGATCAATCAGTCCGGCGGCTACGATGACGAGATCAAGAATGGTCTCAAGGCTGGCGTCGAGAAGTTCAAGGCGACTCAAAGCTGGTAAGTGGCATGGCCCGGCCAGTCCGGGCCCTGTCGTTTCCCTTCGAGTGGCATGAATAAGGCAGATCGCTATGGCAGCTGCAAAAGAGATTCGCTCCCAGATCGGGAGCATCAAAAATACGCAAAAGATCACCAGCGCCATGGAAATGGTGGCTGCGTCCAAGATGCGTAAAGCGCAGGATCGCATGGCGGCCAGCCAGCCTTATGCTCATCAGATCCGCAAGGTTGTAGGACACATCGCCCGGGCCAACCCGGAATATCGCCATCCGTATCTGATGGAACGCGATGTGAAGCGTGTCGGTTATATCGTGGTCTCCAGTGATCGCGGCCTGTGTGGTGGCCTGAACGCCAATCTGTTCAAGGCTGTCACCAAGCATGCGAAGAGCTGGCGCGACCAGGGTGTCGAGGTGGACTTCTGTGCCCTCGGCTCCAAGGCCGGTACCTTCTTCCGCAACTACGGTGGCAACCTGCTTGCCGCCAAGTCCGGTCTCGGGGATTCCCCGGGTACCCAGGATCTGATCGGTAGCGTCAAGGCCATGCTGGACGCATTCGACGAGGGCAGCCTCGACCGTCTGTACGTGGTGTTCAACGAGTTCGTCAACACCATGACGCAGAAGCCGGTCGTGCGTCAGCTGCTTCCTCTCGAAGCTGATCTGAATGACGAAGAAACCGGTCCCACTACATGGGACTACCTGTATGAGCCGGATGCCGTCTCGTTGCTCGACAAGCTGCTCAAGCGCTATGTCGAGGCCCAGGTCTACCAGGCCGTGGTCGAGAACATCGCCTGCGAACAGGCAGCGCGAATGATCGCAATGAAGAGTGCGACCGATAACGCCGGCGACCTGATCGACGACCTTCAGCTGGTCTACAACAAGGCCCGCCAGGCAGCGATCACTCAGGAAATCTCCGAGATCGTATCCGGTGCCGCCGCCGTCTGATGACAGCGTGGCAACAGGCAAGCAGGTTTCAATCGCAGGTTTAAGAGGAACCAGGAATGAGCGGACGTATCGTACAAATCATCGGCGCGGTGATTGACGTCGAGTTTCCGCGGGACGCAGTGCCCAAGGTCTACGACGCCCTGAACGTCGCCGATAGCGAGACCGTACTTGAAGTCCAGCAGCAGCTGGGCGACGGCGTGGTCCGTACTATCGCAATGGGTTCGACCGAAGGCCTCAAGCGCAGTCTCGCAGTTGAGAGCACCGGTGCTCCGATCTCCGTGCCGGTCGGCACGGCGACTCTGGGTCGCATCATGAACGTGCTGGGTCAGCCGATCGACGAAGCTGGCGACGTGGGTGCTGAAGAGCACATGCCGATTCACCGTGCAGCCCCGAGCTTCGCGGAACAGGCAGCGTCCAACGAGCTTCTGGAAACCGGCATCAAGGTCATCGACCTGGTCTGCCCGTTCGCCAAGGGCGGCAAGGTCGGTCTGTTCGGCGGCGCCGGTGTCGGCAAGACCGTCAACATGATGGAGCTGATCCGCAACATCGCCACCGAGCACAGCGGTTATTCCGTGTTCGCGGGCGTGGGTGAGCGTACTCGTGAAGGTAACGATTTCTTCCACGAAATGAAGGAATCCAACGTTCTCGACAAGGTTGCCCTGGTCTATGGCCAGATGAACGAGCCGCCGGGTAACCGTCTGCGCGTGGCACTGACCGGTCTGACCATCGCCGAGAAGTTCCGTGACGAAGGTCGTGACGTTCTGCTGTTCGTCGACAACATCTATCGTTACACCCTGGCGGGGACCGAAGTGTCCGCACTGCTGGGTCGTATGCCGTCCGCGGTAGGTTATCAGCCGACTCTGGCGGAAGAGATGGGCGTCCTGCAGGAACGCATCACTTCTACCAAGACTGGCTCGATCACTTCCGTGCAGGCCGTCTACGTCCCCGCGGATGACTTGACCGATCCGTCTCCGGCGACCACCTTCTCGCACCTTGACGCGACTGTCGTACTGTCCCGTCAGATTGCCGAGCTGGGTATCTATCCGGCCGTTGACCCGCTCGACTCCACCTCTCGTCAGCTCGACCCGCTGGTCGTTGGCGAAGAGCACTACAACACTGCCCGTAACGTTCAGGGTGTGTTGCAGCGCTACAAGGAGCTGAAAGACATCATCGCCATCCTCGGGATGGACGAGCTGTCTGACGAAGACAAGCAGACCGTGGCACGTGCGCGTAAGATCCAGCGCTTCCTGTCACAGCCGTTCTTCGTTGCGGAAATCTTCACCGGCGCGCCGGGCAAGTACGTGTCCCTCAAGGACACCATCCGCGGCTTCCAGGGTATCCTGGACGGCGAATATGACGCACTGCCGGAGCAGGCGTTCTACATGGTCGGCACCATCGACGAAGCTGTCGAGAAAGCCAAGGGCATGTAATTTCCCTGTTCAGGCATGAGGAAACAGGTATGGCTATGAGCGTCCATTGCGACATCGTCAGCGCTGAGAAAGGCATCTTTTCCGGCCTGGTCGAGCGTCTCGTGGCTGCCGGCAGCGAAGGTGACCTCGGCATCATGCCGGGTCACGCTCCGCTGCTGACCGAGCTGCAACCCGGCCCGATTCGCGTTCAGCGTCAGGGTGGGGCCGAGGAAATCTACTACGTCAGTGGCGGATTCCTCGAAGTGCAGCCGAACCTCGTTTCAGTCCTCGCCGACACCGCAGTACGTGCCGACGATCTGGATGAGGCGGCAGCCCAGGAAGCCAAGGAAGTGGCCTTGAAGGCCATGAACGACCAGGCTTCCGAACTGGAATACTCACGCGCCACGGCCGAACTGGCCGAGGCGATGGCCAAGCTGCGCACCGTGCAGCAGATGCGTCGTCACACGCGCTGAGATGCACTGGGCCATGACGGCCAGTGACAGGAAAGAGGCGACCTTCGGGTCGCCTTTTTTTGTGCTCATCACCCGGGAATGGACAGTCTTGCCGCTGGGGTAGCCTGGCGCGATTCAAGGTTGAGCGTGCTCATCCGTCAGCACCTTGAGCGCTGAGCCGGTTGGCTGAGAGCCCTTGCGGGAGCACTGCTACTTTCTCGGGTCTGTTCTCGGCGACAGTCCCGTGGGTAAACCTCGTCACTGGCAGGTCACGGATCAGCTGCTATCATGGCGCCACTATTTTCAGGGCTTCAGGTATGAAGACCCGCTTTCTACAGGAGTTCACCGATGAGCAGCGCAGAGCGTACCGACGTCGTCATTCTTGCCGCAGGCCAGGGCACCCGCATGCGTTCCAAATTGCCGAAGGTGCTGCACCCGTTGGCAGGCAAGGCGATGGTGCGTCATGTGGCTGACACCGCTGCAGGCCTGGACGGTGCGCATCTGAATGTCGTCATCGGTCATGGTGGTGAGCGCGTCCAGCAGCAGCTGGCCGATACCGGCGCCAGCTTCGCGGTGCAGGCAGAGCAGAAGGGCACCGGTCACGCCGTGGCCCAGTCACTGGACGCCATCGGTGAGGGCAAGGTGCTGATCCTGTATGGCGATGTGCCGCTGATTCGTCGCGAGACCCTCGAGGCGCTGCTGGCCGAAGTCAGTGAGCAGACCCTGGGCCTGCTGACGGTGATTCTGGAAGACCCGACAGGCTATGGCCGTATCGTGCGTGACGCCGAGGGTCGCGTCAGCGCCATCGTCGAGCACAAGGATGCCACGCCGGAGCAGCTGGCCATCCAGGAAGGCAACACCGGTATCCTCGCCACCACCGGTGCCCAGCTCAAGCGCTGGCTGCCGGCGCTGTCCGCCGATAATGCCCAGGGCGAGTACTACCTGACCGACATCATCGCCATGGCAGCCAGCGAAGGCGTCAACATCGCCACCGCCCAGCCGGCGGCGGTCGAGGAAGTGCAGGGCGTCAACAACCGCCTGCAGCTGGCCGATCTCGAGCGTGCCTTCCAGCGTCGTGAGGCCAACCGTCTGATGACCGAAGGCGCCAGCCTGGCCGATCCGTCACGCATCGACGTGCGCGGCAAGCTGACCATCGGCACTGACATCAGCATCGATGTCGGCTGCATCTTCGAAGGTGAGGTCACCCTGGCGGATGATGTGGTCATCGGTGCCCACTGCGTGATCCGCAATGCCACCATCGGTGCCGGCGCCAACATCGCGCCGCACAGCGTCATCGACGGAGCCGTGCTGGAAGGCGACAACAACGTAGGTCCGTTCGCGCGTCTGCGTCCGGGCACCGAGCTTGCCCGTGGCGCACGCATCGGCAACTTCGTCGAGACCAAGAATGCCCAGGTCGGTGTCGATGCCAAGATCAATCACCTGAGCTATGTCGGCGATGCCACCCTCGGTGAGGCCGTCAATGTCGGCGCCGGCACCATCACCTGCAACTACGATGGTGCCAACAAGTTCCGCACCGAAATCGGCGCCAATGCCTTCATCGGCTCCAACTCGGCGCTGGTGGCACCGCTCAAGATCGGTGCCGGTGCCACCGTGGGTGCCGGTTCTACCTTGAGCCGCGATGTCGCCGAGGGCGCGCTGAGCGTGGCGCGTGGCAAGCGTATCGACAAGCCGGAATGGCCGCGTCCGACCAAGAAGTGATCGGCAGCAGTGGTAGCGATGCTTGCCCCTGAGGGGAGATGAGCATCACCGGCGGGGAGGCACCGACAGGTGTCTCCCCGTTTTTCGTCACGGCCGGTTGTGCTGGACGACCTGCCGGGAGTGAATCGCCTCATCCTCTAGCGTCTTTCACTTGATGTTTCGATTCATCTCTCTTATCTTTCGGTTCGAAACTTTATGGGAGTCCCCGATGTCAAAGCGACTGACACCACAACGGCGTCACCAGATCCTTGATCAGCTGGCGCGTGACGGTGAGGTCAGTGTCGAGGCACTGGCGCGGGAGCTTGCCACCTCGGAGGTCACCATCCGCAAGGACCTGGCCTTCCTCGAGAAGAGTGGCCTGCTGCTCAGACGCTATGGCGGCGCCGTGGCCATGCCGCGTGAGCTGCTGGTGCATGACGAGCCGGTCAGCGCCGCCAAGCAGGCCATCGCCCGTCTCGCCGCGAGCCGCATCCGCGCGCACCAGCGCATCATCATCGACAGCGGCACCACCACGGTGGTGTTGATTCCCGAGCTCAAGGGCCGGGATGACCTGATCGTGATGACCAACTCGCTGAGCGTGGCCAATGCCATCCGCGAGCTGGAAAACGAGCCGGTGCTGCTGATGACCGGTGGCACCTGGGACCCGCACTCCGATTCCTTCCAGGGTCAGGTGGCGGAGCAGGTGCTGCGCAGCTATGACTTTGATCAGGTGTTTCTCGGCGCGGATGGTCTCGATCTCGAGCGTGGCACCACCACCTTCAACGAGCTGATCGGCCTGTCGCGCGTGATGGCCGAGGTGTCGCGTGAAGTGGTGGTGATGGCGGAATCCCACAAGCTGGGCCGCCGCATTCCCAACCTGGAGCTGGCCTGGTCCAGCGTCAGTACCCTGATAACCGATGACGCGTTGCCTGATGCTGCGCGTGACCAGATTCGTGCTCATGGCGTCGAGGTGTTGATCGCCCCGCTCATCGAGCCAGCAACTGCATAAGGAGATCGCTCATGTGTGGCATCGTCGGCGCCGTCGCCAGTCGTAACGTCCAGAACATTCTGCTCGAGGGCCTGCATCGCCTCGAATACCGTGGTTATGACAGCGCGGGCATGGCCGTCCTCTCCGAAGAGGGTCGCCTGAACCGCGTGCGCGCGCTGGGCAAGGTCGGGGCGCTGCAGAGCCGCCTCGAGGAAGCCCCGCTCAAGGGTCGTGTCGGCATCGCGCACACCCGCTGGGCCACCCATGGCGCGCCGAGCGAAGCCAATGCCCACCCGCACCAGTCCGGCGATAGCCTGGCCGTGGTCCACAACGGCATCATCGAGAATTACGAGACCCTCAAGCGCGAGCTGGAAGGCCAGGGCTACGTCTTCACCTCCGAGACGGACACCGAGGTGGTCGCTCACCTGCTGGCGCGTGAATACACCCTGAGTCAGGACCTTCTGACCGCGGTGCAGAAAGCCGTGGCGCTGCTCGATGGCGCCTTCGCGCTGGGCGTGGTGCATCGTGCCCAGCCGGACGTGCTGATCGGCGCGCGTCAGGGCAGCCCGCTGGTGATCGGTGTCGGGATCGACGAGCACTTCCTGGCCTCCGATCAGCTGGCGCTGCTGCAGGTCACCGATCGCTTCATCTACCTGAAGGAAGGCGATCTGGTGCGCATGACCGCCGAGCAGATCGAGATCTTCGAGCAGGGCGAGCGTCTGGTCACCGAGGCCAACGAGCGTCCGGTGCAGACCTTCGAGCACGCGCAGGATGCCGCTTCCAAGGGCGATTACCGTCACTTCATGCTCAAGGAAATCCACGAGCAGTCGCGTGTGCTGGCCGCCACGCTGGAAGGCCGCCTGAACGGTGATCACGTGCTGGTGCGCAGCTTCGGCAGCGAGGCGGAAAACCTCTTCCGCCAGGTCAAGCAGGTGCAGATCGTCGCCTGTGGTACCAGCTACCACGCTGGCATGGTCGCGCGTTACTGGATCGAGCGTCTGGCCGGCATTCCGGCGGCGGTCGAGGTCGCCTCCGAGTTCCGCTACCGCCCGGTGGTGGTCGCCGATGGTACCCTGTTCGTCACTCTGTCCCAGTCCGGCGAGACCGCCGATACGCTGTCCGCGCTGCGTTATGCCCAGTCGCTGGGAGGCTTCCTCGGCAGTCTGGCGATCTGCAACGTCCCGGGCAGCTCGCTGGTGCGGGAATCAGACCTCAGCCTGATGACCATGGCCGGCCCGGAAATCGGCGTCGCCTCCACCAAGGCCTTCACCACCCAGCTGGTCGGCCTGATGCTGCTGACACTGTCGCTGCGTCGTGTGCGTGGCGGTGATGAGGCCGGTGAAGCCGAGGTGGTGCGCGAGCTGCGTCAGCTGCCGTCGCTGGTCACCAAGGCACTGGCCATGGACAGCGAGATCGAGCGTCTCTCCGAGGCCTTCGCCGACAAGCACAATGCACTGTTCCTCGGGCGTGGCACCCAGTTCCCCATCGCACTGGAAGGCGCACTCAAGCTCAAGGAAATCTCCTACATCCACGCCGAGGCCTATCCGGCGGGCGAGCTGAAACACGGCCCGCTGGCACTGGTCGATGCCGACATGCCGGTAGTGGCGGTGGCGCCGAACGACGAGCTGCTCGAGAAGCTCAAGTCGAACCTGCAGGAAGTGCGCGCGCGTGGCGGCGAGCTTTACGTGTTCGCTGACGAGAACATCAGCCTTGAAGAGAGCGAAGGCGTGCGCGTGCTGCGCATGCCGCATGTCAGCGAAGTGCTGGCGCCGATTCTCTACACCCTGCCGCTGCAGCTGTTGTCCTATCACGTCGCCGTGCTCAAGGGCACCGATGTCGATCAGCCGCGCAACCTGGCCAAGAGTGTCACGGTCGAGTGATCTGCGATGCAAGACGGCTGCGCCATATCTGGCGCAGCAGCAGATGAGCCCAGTCTCATTATGCCAACGGCAGCCTCAGGGCTGCCGTTTTTGGTATCCTGTGCGCCTGCCTTCTTATCCCCTTCCGTCCGCTGCGCGTTCATCGCCCGGCGCACGCACGTGACCTGCCATGACTGATCGCGACGCATCGCTTACCCGCCTCAACAAGTTCATCAGCGAAACGGGCTTCTGCTCGCGACGCGAGGCGGATCGCTACATCGCCGAAGGACGAGTGACCATCAATGGTGTCGTGCCCGAAATGGGCACCAAGGTCGCGCCGGGCGATGAGGTGCTGGTCAATGGCAAGCCATTGAAAGCCAAGCAGGAAGCGGTCTACCTGGCCTTCAACAAGCCGGTGGGCATCACCTGTACCACCGAGCGCCATGTCGATGGCAACATCATCGATTACATCGGTCATCCCAAGCGGATCTTCCCGATCGGTCGCCTCGACAAGCCCTCCGATGGCCTGATCTTTCTGACCAGTGACGGCGATATCGTCAACAAGATCCTGCGTGCCGGCAACGCCCACGAGAAGGAATACGTGGTGCGGGTCGACAAGCCGATCAACGGCGACTTCCTCAAGCGCATGGCCGCTGGCGTGCCGATTCTGGACACCATCACCCAGCCGTGTCGCATCGAGCAGATCTCGACCTATGTGTTCCGCATCATCCTGACCCAGGGCCTCAACCGTCAGATCCGTCGCATGTGTGAGGCGCTGGGCTATGAGGTCTTCAAGCTCAAGCGGGTGCGCATCATGAATGTCAGCCTGGACGGGCTGGGAGTCGGCGAATGGCGGTATCTCACCCAGCGCGAGATGGCGGATATCCAGCAGATGATCGAGGGCTCCAGCGGCACTGAGGAAGCCTCGCGCCTGGCGGCGGCACCGCCTCCTTCCCAGCATGCGACGGCCGCGCGCCACCAGCGCGCCGCCCAGGATACGGACGCTGGCCGGCGTAGCGGGGCTCGGCGTCAGGAAGGTGGCAAGAGCGGATCCGGCCAGCGCGACACACGTCAGCGCAGTTCAGATCAGCGCAGCCCTGATAAGCGCGAGACGCGTCAGCGCGGCGCTGATCAACGCGAACCGGGCCAGCGTTCGGGCGCTTCTCAGGCAGGGGCCAAGCAGGCAGGAGCCAAGCAAGAGGGTACAGGGCGTCGCGAGCGTTCTGACGAGCGCACCACGGGGCGTGGCAATCAGGAAGGCAGAAGCGACGGCAGGAATTCCAGCAGGAATGCCACCAAGAGTGCGGGCGGCGCCGGCAAGCTTGCCAGCGGACTCAAGCCGCGCACGCGTGGCAATGCCAGTGATGGCCGCAATGAGCGTGGCGCGGCCAACAGCAAGACCTCTGCCAACAAGGGCTCTGCCAACAAGGGCGGCAGCAGCAAGAGTTACGGCAACACGAGCTCGGGGAAAAACAGCCCGGCTGGCAAGGGCGCCTCGTACAAGGGTGGCGGTTCTTCCAACGGGGGACGCGGTCGCCGCTAGTGAGCCGTCTGCACCTGCTTGTCATGCGCCGGTGAGGCAGGCTGTGCGGTATGAGGCGTGCGGCGATGATAGCGGCCCAGCACGAAGGACAGTGTCGCGAATGCCAGCGCCGAACAGATGACCTGTGGCCAGGGGTAGACCAGCGCGGCGATCGCGATCAGCAGCAGGTCGAAGGCGAAGGTGGTGCGACCGGCATGGATGCCGAAGCGTCGCTCCAGATGCAGTGCCAGAATGTTCAGGCCGCCCAGCGAGGCGTTCTCGCGAAACAGCAGCGTGATGCCCAGACCGATCAACAGGCCTGCGGCTATCGCCGCGACCGGCAGGCTGACGGCGCCCAGCGGCAAGCTGACCGCCAGCACATCGGACAGCACGGAGAGCAGGCTGACGCAGCCCAGCGTGCGCAGGGTGAAATTCAGCCCCAGCTGTTTCCAGGCCAGGCCGTAGAAGGGCAGGTTGATCAGGAAGAACAGGCTGCCGAAGCTCAGTGCTGTCAGGTCGGCGCCCAGCAACGACATGCCGGCAGTGCCACTGACCAGCAGGCCACCGGCCTGCAGCAGGCGTACGCCGAGCGCCACCAGCAGGCAGCCCTCGATGAGCGTGATCAGGCTGCGCAGGGTGATGGCATTTGCCGCGCGTGAGCGGCTGCCGCTGGCGCGCAGAATGAGTCGTTGGAAAGCAGTCATGACAGGCTCCGGGGTATGGGCAGTCAACAAGAGTGTCTTCCGGCGCGGCTTGTGGCTGGCAGGAAGCGGAGTCAGGGCGGTGGGTGGACCGCCTGCTGACGTGTCATGCAGGATGCGGACCATAGCACGCCGTGATGACAGTTTTTATTGTGCTTACGTCGCTCTGGCAGACGATATTCTTCGGCTTGTTGGCTCTTTGACCCTTATATTTCTCTAGTTCTGGCCTCTTCATGCACCATTTTCATGCAGCCTCCGCACCGTCGGATGCCTCGCACTCGGCGGGGCATCTTCATCTCGGGCTCGCGATGTGGGCCAATGATGACTGGCGCGGCAGCCTGCTGCCGGGCAGCGGCCCGCGGGAACATCTGGCGGATTACGCCCGGATCTTCGATAGCGTCGAGGGCAATACCAGCTTCTATGCCCAGCCCACGCCTGCTGCCATCGCCAGCTGGGCACGTCAGGCGCCGGCCCATTTTCGCTTCTGCTTCAAGTTGCCGGGCCGACTGACTCATGAATTGCGCCTGCAGGGCATCGAGCACGAGCTGGCGGAATTCCTCGATTGCCTGGCACCGATAAAGGACCGCCTCGGTCCGATCATGATTCAGCTGCCGCGTGACCTCGGGGCGGAAGTCCTGCCACGCCTCGAGCAATTCCTGCAGTCGGTGAAGGGAGCAGGGTTTGCCTGGTCGGTGGAGCCCCGCGACCCGGTATTCTTTGCCAAGGGCGAGGCGGAACGACAGTTGAATCGCTTGTTGATAACTCACGCAGTCGATCGCGTGATGCTGGATGTGCGTCCACTCTTCAGTGGCCCCACCACCGCGCATCCGGGCCTTGCGGTGGCGCGCTCGGAAAAGCCTCACCGCCCATTGCATGTGTTCTCCAGCGGACAACATCCCGTGGTGCGCTTCATAGGTCATTACGATGAAGCTACCAACCGGGCACTGTTCGCTCCCTGGGTAGAGCGACTCTTCTTGTGGATAAGTCAGGGGAAAAGCCCGTTCCTCTTCGTGCATACACCGGACAACAAGGCAGCACCCGCGCTGGCACGCCTGTTGGCCAATCAGGTGCTGGCGAAACTGGAGCGCCCCTTGATCGGGGCCTTTCCGGGAGAGGGGCAGGGCAGCCTGTTCTGACGCTCCACCTGGCCGTGAGGTTTCTCCTGTGAGGCCATGGTCTGATGGTGGCTTGCTGGCAGATGGCCCCTCAATCGAGTAGCTTTAGCCACATGTTGCCGTTACCGCGGCGATATTTACCGGAGATGGGCAGTTTGCCCGTTCCGGCGTGCCTATCGGCACTTGCCCGTCATTCCCCACGACCTACCCGGTCAGCGTGAATGCCGGGAGCACCACAGCAGTGATCCTGCGACGCCATCGTGTTGGCCACGGATGATCCGTCCGCATTGGCAGCATGATGCAACAAGCACAACAAGGTGCCCGAAGTCGCTACCAGCGACTGGCACCCTCGCGACGAATCAGGGATTCACATGTCATCCAAACCGCATTCCCACGCACAGTGGTCTTCTCGCCTGGCCTTTACCCTGGCTGCCGTCGGTTCATCCGTCGGTCTGGGCAATATCTGGAAATTTCCCTACATGACAGGTGAGAGCGGCGGCGGTGCCTTCGTCCTCGTCTATCTGATCTGCATCCTGCTGATCGGGCTGCCGATCCTGATGTCGGAATGGCTGCTGGGTCGTCTGGGGCAGAAGAACCCCATCTCGACCATGAGCCACATCAGTGCCCGGCTCAAACGCAGTCCCGCCTGGGTCTTGATCGGGGTAGCCGGCGTGCTCGGCGCCTATCTGATCCTGTCCTTCTACAGCGTCATCGGTGGCTGGGCGCTGGCCTTCATCGCCGACGCGGCCAGTGGCAGTTTCGAAACCCTGACCTCTGACACGGCCGGTAGCCTGTTCGGCGGTCTGCTGGGGGACCCGACCACGCTGCTGGCCTGGCACAGTGCCTTCATGCTGATGGTGATCCTGGTCGTGGCCGGCGGGGTCGCCGGTGGCCTGGAGCGCGCCGCCAAGATCCTGATGCCGCTGCTGGCGGTGATGTTGATCGTGCTGGTCGGCTACGCCGCCACCACCGATGGCTTCGCTGATGCGGCCGCCTGGCTGCTGACGCCGGACTTCTCCAAGCTCGACAAGGATGGCGTGCTGGCGGCCATGGGGCATGCCTTCTTCACCCTGTCACTGGGCATGGGCATCATGATGGCCTACGGCTCCTACCTGTCCGATGACGTCAACATCGGGCGTACCGCGCTGGTCGTGGTGGTGCTGGATACCGTCATCGCCCTGCTGGCCGGTCTGGCCATCTTCCCGGTGGTGTTCTCCAACGGCCTCGACGCCGCCGCGGGCCCGGGCCTGATCTTCCAGACCCTGCCGCTGGCCTTCGGTCACATGCCGGGCGGTGAAGTCTTCGGCGTGGTGTTCTTCGTGCTGCTGGTATTTGCGGCCTGGACCTCAGGCATCTCGCTGCTGGAGCCCATTGTCGAATGGCTGGAAGAGAAGACACCGATGTCTCGCGTCGGCTCGGCCTGGGTCGCGGGTATCGCCACCTGGCTGCTGGGCATCGCCACCATCCTGTCCTTCAACCTGTGGAGTGACGTGGCGCCGCTGGGCATGTTCGCCAAGTTCGAAGGCATGACCATCTTCGACCTGCTCGACTACGCGACCAGCAAGCTGATGCTGCCGCTGACCGGTCTGGCGACCATCGTCTTCGTCGGCTGGTTCATGGGCCGTGACGAGGTGCGCAGCCAGCTCAACATGAGCGACTCGGCCTTCTCGCTGTGGAGCTTCGTGGCGCGCTATATCGCTCCGATCGGTGTGGTCGTGGTGTTCGCGTCCAGCCTGTAGGTCTCGAGAGATCTCGAGAGATCTCGTGAAACACTTGCCATGACTTGTCTCAGGCCTGTCATGGCAGGCAATGCGAAAGGCCCGCCACCCGGCGGGCCTTTCCTGTTTCTGAGCCTGGAGAATCTCAACCCGGTCGCGTGCTTGCCTGGCAGGTGTCATGGCTGGGTAGCGCTGCGTGGCCGTCGTCTGTCATGCGTTTGACGTAGAAGATTCATCCTTCCCGAGAGGAAAAGTCGCCAGCAGGCGTGAGCCTGGTTTCAGGTAATGAGAGGCGCATGACAGCGGATATGCACTGAAATGGTGCATAAAGGATGGTGGCGGCACGCGATAGAGGAGAAATGTGACAAACAAAAGAAGAGCGGTGGGGCGGAAAATGAGGTGAGAAAAAACGAATATTTCGGGATTGATGAGCAGGACACCGGGCATGACAGCGCAGAAGGCGTTTCTGTCAGGGGTGATGATGCTGAAATTGCGCGAGAAGGGGGTACGACCATGCTCGAAAGAGATGGTGGAAGGTGTCGCATGGAGCCCGAACCCTGGCGGATCAGAGCGTGAAAACATCACTGATCGGCGGGGAGCGTATCGCCTCCCCGCCTGGAATCAGTGGGTGTCGATATCGCTTTCAGTATCCATTTCCAGCACTTCGATGTCGCTTAAATCCTCGCTTAGGCGCTTGATTTCGTTGTGCAATTCTATTCCACGACGGGCGCGGAGATGGCGGACTGCGCTTTGTTTCTTGCGGGCCTGATGTTCGTCGGCACCGAGAGTCATGAAAATATCGAGAAGCTCTTTCTTGAGCGTATCTACCTGCTCTGAATTACGCATGATTCGACCTCCATGGCATCCAAAGGATGTGGGCTTTCACTGGCGCCACACCGTTTTACTATAGCTCACTTGACAAAATTGTGACTATCGCCTGCCTGTGCAGGCGACACCCCTGGGGGGATGACGTAAGCTCAGGCATGCCCATGAAGTCTGCAAGGAGTGTGCCGTGAGCCATGCCATCTTCGACGACCTGAGGAGCCGGATGGAGAATTTCCGCCGCTCTGAACAAAAGGTCGCACGCTATGTCCTTCGCCATCCGGAGGAAGTGATTCACATGCGGATCGTCGATCTGGCCAGCGAGTCATCGGTCAGTGAGCCGACGGTCGTGCGTTTCTGTCGGGCAATGGGCTTTGCCGGCTTCCAGGATTTCAAGCTGCAGCTGGCACAACGCCTCGCCACCGGCACCCAGTTCGCCCAGTTCTCCATGAATGACTCCGACAGCGTGGCCGAGTTCTCGCACTCGCTGTTCGATTCCACCATCGGCACCCTGCTGTCGGTGCGTGACCGCCTGGACGCCGAAGCCGTCGCGCGCGCCATCCACTCGCTGGCCTCCGCCAGCCGGGTCGAGTTCTACGGCTATGGTGCCTCGGGCGCCGTGGCTCACGATGCCCAGCACAAGTTCTTCCGCCTGCAGATCTCCACCGCCGCCTACACCGACCCGCACATGCAGAACATGTCAGCGGTGACGCTGGGGCCGCGCGATGTGGTGGTGGCCATCTCCCAGACCGGCCGCACCAAGGCGCTGATCGCCAGCGTGCGTCTGGCGCGGGACGCCGGCGCGACCGTCATCGGGCTGTGTCCGAGTGGCTCGCCACTGGCGGATGAAGTCACGCTGCCGCTGCACATCGATGTGCACGAAGACACCGAGATCTACACCCCGATGAGCTCGCGTATCGCGCACCTGGTGATCGTCGATACGCTGGCGGTCGGTGTCGCCAAGGCGCGTGGACCCAAGCTCAAGGAGCAGCTGGAGGCGGTCAAGAAGAGCCTCGCCACCCTGCGCATCGACGACCACGACTTCGATACCCACTGAGCACCACCAGGGCGTCATCTGTCTTGAAGGCAAGTGCAAGGCACGTATGTGCAAGGAAGGCCGGCGCGGGGAAGAGCAGGGCAGGCCGCTGTGATAAGGTGGATGCCTGAACAGGGGCAGCGAATCTCACGCTGCTCCGCTCCTCGACTCCTCTGCCCTGTGGTGAGCCCTGCATGTCCGAATCGCCCCTCCTCGATCACCTCAACACGCATCAGCGTGAGGCCGTGTCCGCGCCGCCGGGCAACATGCTGGTACTGGCGGGGGCCGGTTCCGGCAAGACCCGCGTGCTGGTTCACCGCATCGCCTGGTTGATGGACCAATACCAGTTCTCGCCCTACGCCATCCTGTCGGTGACCTTCACCAACAAGGCCTCGCGGGAGATGCGCACGCGTCTCGAGGCGCTCAATGGCAGCAGCCTGCGCCACATGTGGGTCGGCACCTTCCACTCCATCAGTCACCGTCTGCTGCGCACCCACTGGCAGGAGGCGCGCCTGCCCGAGCACTTCCAGATCATCGACAGCGATGACCAGCTGCGCATGGTCAAGCGGCTGCTCAAGGAGCACAACGTCGATGATGAGCGCTGGCCGCCCAAGCAGGTCCAATACTTCATCGCCGGCTGCAAGGAGGAAGGTCTGCGCGCCCATCAGGTGCAGACCCATGGCGATGCCTACATGGGCAAGATGGTCGAGATGTATGAGCTCTATCAGCTCGCCTGTGAACGCGGCGGCCTGGTCGATTTCGGTGAGCTGCTGCTGCGCTCGCTGGAGCTGCTGCGTGATACGCCGCACCTGCTGGCGCATTACCGCGAGCGCTTCGCCCACCTGCTGGTCGACGAGTTCCAGGATACCAACACCCTGCAGTACGCCTGGCTGAAGCTGTTGGCCGGTGATCGCGAGTGCATGACCGTGGTCGGCGATGATGACCAGTCCATCTACGGCTGGCGTGGCGCACGGGTCGAGAACATCCAGCGCTTCACCGAGGAGTTCGCCAACACCCGCGTGGTGCGTCTGGAGCAGAACTACCGCTCCTCCAGCGCCATTCTGGAGGCTGCCAACGCCCTGATCAGCCACAACGGCGGCCGCATGGGCAAGGAGCTGTGGACCGACAGCGGTCGTGGCGAGCGCATTCGTGTCTACGCCGGCTTCAATGACATCGACGAGTCGCGCTACATCGCCGACACCATCCGTGAGCTGGTCAATGAGCATGGCTACAGCCGCGACGAGATCGCGATCCTGTATCGCTCCAACGCCCAGTCACGCGTGCTGGAAGAGACGCTGATCCGCCAGGGCATGCCGTATCGCATCTATGGCGGCCAGCGCTTCTACGAGCGTCTCGAGATCAAGAACGCTCTCGCCTACCTGCGTCTGATGAACAACCGCGAGGACGATGCCGCCCTGGAGCGCGTGATCAACGTGCCGGCGCGTGGCATCGGCATGCGCACCGTCGAGCAGCTGCGCGAGCGCGCACGCTACGGCAACCTGACCATGTGGCAGGCGATGAGCGATGCGGTCTCCGATGGCGCCCTCAAGGGACGCGCCGCCACCGCCGTGCGAGCCTTCGCCGACATCATCGATGGCCTCGACAACGACACCGCCGGCATGGCGCTGCATGAGCTGGTCGAGCACGTCATCCACGTCTCCGGCCTGCGTGAGCATCACGCCGCCGAGAAGGGCGAGAAGGGCCAGGCGCGCCTCGAGAACCTATCGGAGCTGGTCAACGCCTGCCGCGCCTTCAGTCAGGGCGAGCGCATGGACCCGGAAGCCCCCAGCGAAGGGGCCGAGGCGCTGGAACCCTTCCTCGCCGAAGCCGCGCTGGATGCCGGCGATCACGAAGCCGCCGAAGGCGAGGAATGCGTGCAGATGATGACGCTGCATTCCGCCAAGGGGCTCGAATTCCCGGTGGTATTCGTCGCCGGGGTCGAGGAGGGGCTGTTCCCGCACAAGATGTCGCTGGAAGAGCCGGGGCGTCTCGAGGAAGAGCGTCGCCTGTGCTACGTCGGTGTCACCCGCGCCATGCAGCGCCTCTACCTGACCTACGCCGAGCTGCGTCGCATGCACGGCAAGGAGACCTTCCAGCGGCCGTCGCGCTTCCTGCGTGAATTGCCGGAAGAGCTGATGGAAGAGGTGCGTCTGCGTGGTCAGGTCTCGCGTCCGGTCTCGACCCAGCGCGCCACGCCGAATCGCCGTCCTTCCGGTCCGCGTCAGGAGAGTGTCGAGGCCAATGGCGACATGCCGGCACTCTCGCTCGGCAGCCTGGTGCGCCATCCGCTGTTCGGGGAAGGCGTGGTCATCAATGCCGAAGGTCAGGGCGAGCGAGCGCGCGTGCAGATCAGCTTCGAGGGCGAAGGCGACAAGTGGCTGGTGTTGGGCTTTGCCAAGCTGGAAGTGCTGAGCTGATTCTGCATTGATGGCAGACTCAGCCATGAGGCGCTGACAGCAGGCGCTGGCAAGAAGTGAAAGCGGCGCAGCGGGCGCGATATTCGTTCGCCATTACGGCCTTGGTGCAGTTGTGGGCCATCCATGGGTCGCGGCATAGTGGCAGACAATCTGCTGTCTTGATGCCGCGTCATGCATTGCCCACAACTCGAACAAGGAAAGTCCCATGCAACGCCGCCGTTTTCTCTCTGCTCTGGGGGCCGGTGCTGCCGGCCTCGCCGCCGCGCCTTTCGTGTCCACCGCCAATGCCGCCGAGGGCGAGACCATCCACTGGAAGATGGTCACCTCCTGGCCGAAGAACTTCCCGGCACTGGGCACCGGTGCCAATGAATTCGCCAGCCTGATCGGTCAGCTCTCCGGTGGCCGCCTGCAGGTCAAGGTCTATGGTGCCGGCGAGATGGTACCGGCGCTGGAAGTCTTCGATGCCGTGTCCTCCGGTACCGCCCAGATGGGCCACTCGGCCTCCTACTACTGGAAGGGCAAGGTGCCCGCGGCCCAGTTCTTCACCGCCGTGCCCTTCGGAATGAACACCACCGAGACCAACGCCTGGCTGTATCACGGCGATGGCATGAAGCTGTGGGACGAGATCTACTCGCGCCACAACCTCAAGCCGCTGGCGGTGGGCAACACCGGCACCCAGATGGCCGGCTGGTTCAACAAGGAAGTGAACAGTCTCGAGGACATGAAGGGCCTGAAGATCCGCCTGCCGGGGCTGGCGGGCGAAGTGATGAATCGCATCGGCGCCAGCGCGGTCAATCTGCCGGGCAGCGAGATATTCACCGCGATGGAAACCGGCGTGATCGATGCCACCGACTGGGTCGGTCCCTACAATGATCTGGCCTTCGGCCTGCATCAGGTGGCCAAGTATTACTACTCGCCGGCCTGGAACGAGCCTTCCGCCATCCTCGAAGGCACCGTCAATCTCGAGGCCTGGCAGGCATTGCCGGAAGACCTGCAGCAGGTGGTGATCCAGGCGGCCAGAATCGCCAATCACGCCATGGTGGATGAATTCGCGCTGCGCAACGCCACTGCGCTGACCTCGCTGGTCGAGGAGCACGGTGTGGAGCTGCGTGAATTCCCCCAGGACGTCTATGCGGCGCTGTTCGATGCCTCCAACGAGGTGCTGGACGAGTTCATCGCCAAGGATGAGGACGCCAGGCGCGTCTATGAGTCCTACCGCGCCTTCCAGAAGCAGGTCGCCCCCTGGTCGCGTATCGGTGAGCAGGCCTATCTGGATGCGCGTGGTCGGGTGCTGGGCGAAGCCTGAGCGAGTTTCTTTCGGACTGCCTGCCGGACTGTCTGCCGGACTGTCTGAGTGCGTGTCTGAGCGCGTGACTGATTGTTGACGAAAAAGCCGCCCCTGAGGGCGGCTTTTTCTTGGCGTGTGGCTGACAGGAAGAGAGGTGAGGCGCCTGGCTCAGTCCTGCTCAGGATCAGTCCTGCTCCTCGATGATGTCGGTGCTGGCCTGCTCCGGTACGGCGCGGATGCGGCCATTGTCATCGAGTGCCACCATCACGTAGCAGGCTTCGGTCACCTTGGTCAGCGCGTGTTGATTGCGCTCCTGCGGCGGGCGGATCCAGACCTCGACGGAGAGCCTGATCGAACTGCGTCCGACCTCGGCCACCTGAGTGAAGATATTGACCACCGAGCCGATACGCACCGGTGACAGGAAATCGAGGCCCTCGACGGCCACGGTGGCAGTGCGTCCGTGGGCGACGCGCCCGGCGGCCAGTTCGCAGGCCTCGTCCATGCGGTGCATCAGCCAGCCGCCGCTGATGTCGCCATAGAGATTGGTGTCCTGGCGCTGGGCGATCAATTTGAGCGTCAGTGTGCCGTTCGGCGTCGGGATATCATCCAGAGCTTGCATGTCATGACTCGCTATCTTGTTGTTATAAAATGGTCATTTCATTTCTGCACCCTTGCGTCTGAAAAGGTGCGTCTTTTGGCGCAGGGCGCTGCCTTGTACAGGTCGCTGCCTTGCACAGGGGGCCTTATACAGGGCACTTCGGCAATCGCCGAGGAAAGTCACCGGGTGCCATCGATAGCATCAGCGCGACGCAGACCATGGCGGATGAGCCGCAGCGGCTTCATCATCTCCTGTATCCTACTCCGGCGGACAAAGCACTGTCCTCACTGACAAGGGACTGTCAGGAGATTTTTTGCGCTGCAGCATGGAGTATCGTTACTCAACGCAGCAATGACGGATACTCGCTGTCTTTCGCCATGCTGCACGGGCCGCCTTGTTCCACCGTCGCCTGCCCGTCACCACGGGCGTGGCAAGCCGTGGCCAGCTCCGTGTCGCATCGTCATCTTGTTCATTCTCTGGTGGGAAGTCGCCATGTCAGTTTCCGTCGGGTCGCTTGTCCGTTCAGGCTTTCGCGCCGTGTTCGCGTCGCGTCGCGGGTCATCCGCGTCCTCCTCATATGTGTCCTCCTCATGCGCGCTCCGCCTGCGCTCAGGGCTGCCGTCGCTGCGGCTGATGTCGCTTGCCTGCCTGCTGGGGCTCTCGACGCTCTCGGCTCCGGCACTGGCCGACAAGGTGCCCGAATATCGCCCGGTGTCCGGGGTGGTGGGCAACCTGACGGCGGTGGGCTCCGATACCCTGTCGGTGCTGGTGACGCGCTGGGCTGCCCAGCTGCGCCGCTATCATCCGGGGGTGCGCGTGCAGCTGCAGGCCGCGGGCTCCTCGACGGCACCGCCGGCATTGATCGCCGGCACCACCCGCATCGGGCTGATGTCGCGCCCGATGAGCGATCAGGAGCGTCAGGACTTCACGCGTGAATTCGGCTATCCGCCGCTGGGTGTGCCCGTGGCGCTGGATGCGATGGGCATCATCGTGCATCGCAGCAACCCGCTGGAGGAGATCAGCATCGCGCAGCTGGATGCTATCTTCTCCGCCACGCACAACTGTGGTGGCCAGGCGGCCAATCGCTGGGGCCAGCTCGGGCTGAGCGATGAGTGGAATGACCGCCAGATCACCCGCTTCGGGCGCAGTGCCACCTCGGGCACCTACGGCGCCTTCCGCCGTATCGCGCTGTGCGATGGCGACTTCCGCCTCGATGTCAGTGAACAGCCGGGCTCGGCCTCCATCATCGGTGCGGTGGGCTCCTCGCCCAATGGCATCGGCTATGCCAGCTTCAGCACCTCTTCGCCGCTGGTGAAGCAGCTGTCCGTCAGCCGTGAGGCGGGTGGCCACGCCGTCTTCCCGAGCCGGGCCAGCATTCGCGATGGCCGTTATCCGCTGACCCGCGCGCTGTACATCTACGTCAATAGGGTGCCTGACGAGCCGCTCCCGGCGCTGGAGCAGGCCTTCCTGTCATTGATCATGTCGCGCCAGGGTCAGCAGGCCATCCTGCGTGGTGGCTATGTGCCGTTGCCGGAAAAGCAGCTGCTGCACTGGCGTCAGCAATTGGGGCTGGAGGATGTGAATGCCCTTTGATTCGCCTTTGTCATCTCTCTGTCATCACTTGGACATAATCTCGGTGCCATACCCGCTTCATGCGTCTGCGGAGTCGACACTCCAGCGCGCAAATCCTTTCGTGGTGATATTTCATGTCGGCAGTTGATGCCTCCCGAATGCAGCGTCGTCGTCTGCGTCATGACCGTCTTGCCAGTCTGTGGCTGACAGCGGCCGGGCTGGGCGTGATGGTCATCGTCGTCGTGATGCTGGCCTATCTGGTCAGCGTGTCGTGGCCGCTGCTCAAGCCCGCCAGCGTCACGTCGCTTCCTCAGCAGGCGCTCGAACAGCAAGCGAGCGACCAGCAGATGCCTGCCGCGCAGACCGATCCTGACTGGCTGAGCACCTTGCCTGACATTCCGCTTGCCGCGCGTGACGGGCTGCCCCCCGTGCTGGCCAGTGATGATTCGACGGCGGATTCGCGCACCTCGCCGCTGGCGGGTGTCTGGCTCGCGGATGATCGCCTGCAGGTGGTTCAGCAGTCAGCCGCTGGCGTTCGCCTGCGCGGCAGTGCCATCGAGGTACCCGCAGGGCTTGAGCGCCGCCAGGCAAGCCTGGTGCTCAGCCGTGACCAGCTGTGGCTGCGCATTCCGTACGAGGAGGGCGATGGCCTGTGGCTGGCGCGCCTGACGTTGTCGGCGTCGCACGGCGCCGCAGGCGCGCTGGAGGACGATGCAGCAAGTCAGCCCCCGCACTCCGAGTGGCAGCAGCAGTGGTTGCCGGGCACGGCCAGGCTGTCTTCGCAGCAGGGGCGTCTGCTGGTCACCGCTGACCGCGATGGCTTCACCCAGTGGCAACTGAGCGAGGCCTCCACCGGAACCAAGCCGCTGGCACGCAAGTTGGCACATCACGCTGTGAGCTCTTCTGCCTCCGCGTCATCGCCGGCGATCACCGCGATCAGCGTCCTGCGTGGCGGCAGAAGCCTGATCGTCGGGGACGCCGCAGGTGGCCTGAGCCATTACCTGTTGCCGGCGCACGCGCAGCCGCTGGTCAAGGCCGGCGTCTTTGACAGTGACCTGTCGGCGCCGGTGGTGACGATGGCCGCCGCCCATCACAGCCTCGGCTTTGCCGCGCTGGACGCCAACGGCCGCCTTGGCCTCTATCTGGCCACCAGCGAGCGTCGCCGTCAGGTGCTGGACTGGCTGGATGCCGCCCGGGTCGCGGCAGGCGTGGCGCTGGAATTTGACAATGATGACCGCCGCTTGCTGGCATCGGCGACCCGGGAGGCAAGGCTGCCCGGCCAGCTCGCTCAGGATGCGCCGCTGGGGGCGCTCGGCAAGGCCTATGCCGGGCTTGCGATACACGACCCGCATCAGGCCGTCGGGCTCGACGCCATCTTCGGCAAGGTCTGGTATGAGGGACGCGCAGCGCCGGAGTGGATCTGGCAGCTGGAGAGCACCGGCACCGACGAACCCCGTCTGTCGCTGGTGCCCATCATGTGGGGCACGCTCAAGGCGGCGCTGGTCGGGCTGCTGTTTGCCGTGCCGTTGGGGCTCGGCTGTGCCATCCATGTCGCCTGCTTCATGGCACCGCGCCAGCGTTCCCGCATCAAGCCGCTGCTGGAGATGATGGAGGCGCTGCCGACCGTGGTGATCGGCTTCATCGCCGCGCTGGTGGTCGCGCCCTTCGTCGAGCGTGAGCTGATGGCGGTGTTGCTGGGGCTGGTCCTGATTCCGCTGGGCACCATGGTGGCCGGCTTCCTGTGGACCCTGTCGCCGCGCGTATGGCGCAATCTGCTGCCGGAAAACATGGCGGCCTTCGGGCTGTTGCCGCTGCTGTTCGTGCTGCTGTGGCTGGATGTGACCATCGCCGGCCAGGTCGAGCAGTGGTGGTTCGACGGCGACCTCCGTCAGTGGCTGTTCAGCCACTACGGCATCGATTACGCCCAGCGCAATACCCTGGTGACCGGCATGGCGCTGGGGCTGGCGGTGATGCCGACCCTGTTCACGCTCAGCGAGGATGCCCTCTCGTCGGTGCCGCGCGGTCTGGCCGCCGGCTCCGCGGCGCTTGGCGCGACGCCATGGCAGAGTCTGCGCCGCGTCATCCTGCCTGCCGCTGCGGTCGGGCTGTTCTCGGCGATGATGATCGGCATGGGGCGCGCCGTCGGTGAGACGATGATCGTGCTGATGGTAGCCGGCAATACGCCGCTGGTGGATGCCAGTCTGTTCGAGGGCCTGCGTTCACTGGCCGCGACCCTGGCCATCGAGCTGCCGGAGGCCGAGGTCGGCAGCAGCCACTACCGCTTGCTGTTCCTCGCTGCCCTGGCATTGTTCGTCTTCACCTTCGTGGTCAATACGCTGGCGGAAGTGCTGCGACAGCGCTTCACGCCGCCCAATCAGGGGAGCTGGGGATGAGTCACCCTGACACCAATCGCGCCAGCTCCTCATTGCTGCGCCCGCGCGAGCCGCTGGTCGGGCGCCTGCAGCGCTACTGGCGCGACGGCGGCCCGTGGGGCTGGCTGAATGCCATGGCGGTCAGTGTCTCGCTGGTGCTGGTACTGGGCCTGCTCAGCCTGCTGGTGGTGGGCTCCTTCAGTCACTTCTGGCCCTCACGACTGGTCGAGGTGGAGCTGACGGCGCAGCCAGGCCAGAGCCCCACGGCCCTGACCACCACGCGCGGTGAGCCGGCGGCCGACAATCGCCATCTGCTCGGCGAGCTGATGCACGAGGAAATGCGCCGTGTCGCCTCGGGCGAGGGGGATGACGCTCGCCAGCAATGGTGGTTGCTGCAGACATCCTCGCGTGACGGGGCCGCGGCCAGCTGGCAGTGGCTGCCGGAGACGCTGCTCGACAGGATGACCTTCCCCAGCCAGGCGCTGATGCTGGAAATGCGCGACGGCCGCACTCTCTACGGCATGCCACGGGCGCTGAGTGACCCGATGACAGGGGAGATGGACCACACGCCTGACGTCGGCGACGGGCCTGCACGGCCCTTGTCCGAGGACGCCGAGCCACTGTTTGCCCGTCTGAAGATGATCGAGAGCGAGCGCCGCCAGTTGCAGGCACTGCGCCTGGACAGTGAAGCCTTGAGCAGTCGCTATCAGGCGCTGCAGCAGTCTCTGGCATCCCGGCGCAGCGCCACTGCTGACGGTGACGCGGCGCGGACTCAAGAGGATGCTGAGCTCGAGCAGGAGATGCAGGAGGAGTTGGAAGAGGTACGCAGCGCCTTCATCGAGCGTGAAGGTCAGCTGAGTGCCCTGCGTGATGCGCTGGCGGGCGGTCAGTTGCTGCTGGGCGGCAATGGCGGCTACGAAGGCCGTATCGCGCTCGATGATATCCGCAATGCCTGGCGGCCCAATGCGATGGGCTTCAGCGGCCGGCTGATGATGACGTTCAAGCGTTTCCGCGACTTCGTGGCCGGCGCGCCTACCGAGGGCTTCGGTGGCGTCTGGCCCGCCATCTTCGGCACCGTGCTGATGGTGGTGCTGATGTCGATCATGGTGATGCCCTTCGGCGTGATGGCGGCGCTCTATCTGCACGAGGTGGCCCATCAGGGACGCCTGACGCGCCTGACGCGCATCGCGCTGCGTAACCTGGCCGGGGTGCCCTCCATCGTCTATGGCGTATTCGGTCTCGGTTTCTTCGTCTATGGGCTGGGCGCCGGAATCGATGAGCTTTTCTATTCCGAGCGACTGCCGACGCCGACCTTCGGGACCGGCGGCATTCTGTGGGCCTCGCTGACGCTGGCCCTGCTGACCTTGCCGGTGGTGATCGTCGCCACGGAAGAGGGGCTGGCGCGCGTGCCGCGTCGTCTGCGCGAAGGCGCGCTGGCGCTGGGGGCGACACGCCTGGAAACGCTCAAGCGCGTGGTGATTCCGGCCGCCTCTCCGGCGTTGATGACGGGGCTGATTCTGGCCGTGGCGCGTGCGGCGGGCGAAGTCGCGCCGCTGATGCTGGTCGGGGTGGTCAAGCTGGCCCCGGACCTGCCGCTGGATGACAGCTTCCCGTGGTTGCATCTGGACCGCAAATTCATGCATCTGGGGCATCAGGTCTATGATCTGGCCTTCCAGAGCAGCGATGCCTTCAGCAGTCGGCCGCTGGTCTACGCGACCGCGCTGGTGCTGGTGGTCGTGATTCTATGCCTCAACCTGAGTGCCATTCGCCTGCGTCACATGCTGGCACAACGTTACAAGGGAGCCACCGAATGAGGCGTGACTCTGAACAGCCCAAGCCCCAGTTGTTTCTTCAGGAGACGCCTGCGCGGCCGGCTGAGGACATCTGCCTGGAAACCCGCCACCTGAGCCTCGATTATCAGGCACGTGTCGGCAAGGAGAACCAGACGCGCCGCGCACTGGAGGATGTCAGCCTGCAGATCGCGCGCAAGCGCGTGACGGCCTTCATCGGGCCTTCCGGCTGCGGCAAGTCGAGTCTGTTGCGTACCTTCAATCGCATGACCGATCTCGACGAACAGTCACGTCTTTCCGGCAAGGTACTGCTCGAGGGCGAGGACATTCATGCGCGCGGCGTGGACGTGCCGATGCTGCGCCGCCGGATCGGCATGGTCTTCCAGACGCCCAATCCCTTTCCGATGTCGGTCTACGAGAACGTGGCCTTCGGGCTGCGGCTGGTCGGCGAGAATGACAAGCGCCACCTCGATGACAAGGTCGAATCCTGTCTGCGCTCCGCGGCGCTGTGGGAAGAAGTGAAGGACCGCCTGCACGACAGCGCGCTGGGGCTCTCGGGAGGCCAGCAACAGCGGCTGGTGATCGCGCGGACGCTGGCGGTCGAGCCGGAGGTGCTGTTGCTGGATGAACCGGCCTCGGCGCTGGACCCCATCTCGACGCTCAAGATCGAGGAGCTGATCCGTTCGCTGCGCTCGCGCCTGACGCTGATCATCGTCACGCATAACATGCAGCAGGCCGCGCGGGTGTCAGACGATACCGCCTTCCTGCATGAGGGCCGCCTGGTGGAATTCGCCCCGACCGATCAGCTGTTCACCAACCCGCGGCGCCGCCAGACGGAAGACTACATCACGGGGCGTTTCGGTTAGCGCGCTCATGCGCGAACGTGCAGCCAGGTAGCCTTTTCGCCCTGATATTGCTGACGATGGCGGCCAGATACCGCCTTTGCGCCATGGGTGAAACATAACTGCAATCAAGTGTCGGCATGCTGAGGGGGATCCCGCTGTGTCAGTCAGTAGTGGGCCATACTTGTCACGTCATTCATGTCACGCCCCCTGACTCGGTGGGCGACTTTCCGGGAGAGGGAAATGGATATCACCAGCGATTCGCACGGCAAGCATATCTCAGAGCAGTTCAATCACGAGCTGGATGCACTGAAGACACACCTGCTGGCCATGGGCGGACTGGTAGAGAAACAACTGCAGGATGCCGTCACGGCATTGCTGGAAGGCGACAGTGAAACCGCCACGCGGGTGCGCGACAACGACAAGGCTGTCAACGACATGCAGCTCAAGATCGATGACGAGTGCACCCGGGTGCTGGCCCGCCGTCAGCCGGCGGCCTCCGACCTGAGACTGGTGCTGGCCGTCATCCGCGCCACCTCCGATCTCGAGCGTATCGGTGATGAATCGAGCAAGATCGCACGCAACGCCATCTCGCTGGTCGAGAACGGCCAGAGCCCGCGCGGCATGGTCGAGGTGCGTCATCTCAGCCAGCACGTGCGCAGCATGGTGCGTGACTCCCTGACGGCCTTCGCGCGCTTCGATACCGACCTTGCCCTCAAGGTACTGCGTGAAGACGCCTCGGTGGATCTGGAATATCAGAGCGCGATGCGCTCGCTGATGACCTTCATGATGGAAGACGCGCGCCAGATCACGCCGGTGCTCAATGTGATGTGGATTCTGCGTGCGCTGGAGCGTATCGGTGACCACGCCGACAACCTGGCCGAGTACGTCATCTTCCTGGTCAAGGGCGTGGACGTGCGTCACACCGATACCAATGACCTGAAGCCGCAGGACCTGGACAAGAAGTGAGCTGACGCGCTTCCCTGCCCCTGTGTAGCGTCTTTCGCCCCGCTCCTGCCCACCGGCAGGTCGCGGGGCGATTGCGTCGTGGGAGCGCGAGCGATGTCAGGCGGCCGACAGCTGCGCCGCGCAGGCGGGAGTGCTAGGGTGTGGCTCCGGCCAGCCCGCTGGCTGGCCGGTTCTTTTGAGATGACGAGGACGTCGCATGATTGATGCCGTATCGGCGCTGGTCCGCGGGACCCGCATGGTCTATACCCCCGGGCTGCGCCGCTTCGTATTCGTACCGCTGGCGATCAACCTGGTGCTCTACAGCATCACGCTATGGGTGTTGTTCAACCAGTTCGGTGGCTGGATCGATTACTGGATGCTCAAGGTACCGGCGTGGCTGGACTGGCTCAGCTGGTTGATCTGGCCGGTGCTGGTGGTGAGTCTGTTGCTGGTGGTGTTCTTCACCTTCAGCCTGGTGACCAACCTGATCGCCGCGCCCTTCTACGGCATTCTGGCCGAGAAGGTCGAGCATCGTCTGGATGGCACCCTGATCGATGATGACCGCGGCCTGATGAAGATCGGCGTCGACTCGCTGGGGCGTGAAATGGCCAAGCTGGGCTATTTCATCCCGCGCATGATCGCGCTGTTCATCATCGGCTTCATCCCGGGCCTGAACCTGCTCTCGCCGCTGTTGTGGGGACTGTTCTCGGCCTGGAGCATGTCGATCCAGTACCTCGACTACCCGATGGACAATCATCAGGTCAGCTTCGGTGACATGAAGCAGCGCCTCAAGGCGCGCTGGTGGCCCTCACTGACCTTCGGCGCCGCGGTGTTCGTCATGACGCTGGTGCCGCTGGCCAATCTGCTGTTCATCCCGGGCGCCGTCGCCGGGGCGGTACTGATGTGGCAGAGCCACTACCGTCAGTTGCCGGCGCCGCGTCGTTGAGACAGCCCGTCGCAGAGCTGGCTTGTCGCTGAAATAGCCGCAGCGTCGTCTGATTGACCAAACGAAACGCCCCGCAGTCGCCTCCTTTCGAGGTGGCTGCGGGGCGTTCTGCGTTGGGCTGACGTCCGGGTCAGATCATCACGGAATCAGCCCATCACTGGGCTAGCGCACTGCTGGCCTGGGGAGCGCTCGCCTGACAGGCGCGCTCATCGGGGAAGTGACAGCGGAAGCGCGCACCCTCGCCGGGGTGGCTGTCGATCTCCAGATGGCCCTGATGGCGAATCAGCACATGCTTGACGATGGCAAGCCCGAGGCCGGTGCCTCCCGTGGCGGTGCTGCGGCCCTTGTCGATGCGGTAGAAGCGTTCGGTCAGGCGCGGCAGGTGGACCGGGTCGATGCCGTCCCCATCATCTTCCACCTCGACCAGCAGGCCCTGGTCATCCGCCTTCCAGCGCAGGGTGATATGACAGTCTTCGGGGGTGTAGCGTACCGCATTGAAGACCAGATTCGAGATCGCGCTGCGCAGCTCCTGCTCCTCGCCGCGCAGAGACAGGCTGGCATCGGCCTCGATGGAGAAGGTGTGGCGCCCCTGGGACAGGCCTTCGGCGTCGTCGCGGATATGGCCGAGCAGGGCACACATGTCGATGCAGCGACCATTATCGGACAGTTCGTCGTTTTCCAGGCGTGACAGGGTCAGCAGGTCCTCGACCAGGTGCTGCATGCGGTCGGTCTGGCTCCGCATCTGGCCCAGTCCACGCTGCCAGCGCGGTGGCAGGTCATCGGCGTAATCGGAGTAGGTCTCGAGATAGCCGGCCAGCACCGTCAGCGGCGTGCGCAGTTCATGGGAGACATTGGCCACGAAGTCGCGGCGCATCTCTTCAAGACGATAGAGGCGGGTGACGTCACGCAGCATGACCAGACGCTCGTTGTCACCGAACAGGGTGATGGAGATCTGCAGCGTCAGGTTGTCAGACAGCGGCGACTGGAGCGTCAGCGGCTCGCGGTAGGCCAGCCGATTGAAGTAGTCGATGAAGACGGGGTCACGCAGATAGTTGGTGATGTGCTGACCGCGGTCGTGGCTGGCCTTGAGACCGACCAGCTGCTCGGCAGCGCTGTTCCACCATTCCATGTCACCGTGGTTGTCCAGCATCACCAGGCCGTCGCGCATGGCCTCGGAGGATTCCTGGATACGGTTGAGGATGCTGCGCAGTCGCTCCTGAGCCTGACGCTGGCCCTTCTGGTAGCGGTAGAGACGATCGAGCAGGTCTCCCCAGACGCCATCGCCGGGCGGCGGCTCTTCATGGGGATTGGTGATCAGCCAGGTGTAGAGGCTCTTCAAGTGCTTGAGATGGACGAACAGATACAGCGAAAGGCCCAGCGCCAGGCCCCAGCCCAGATGGCCCAGCAGGCCACCGATCAGGCCGAAGCCACCGGCAAGGTAGCCGAGGCGCCATAGCTCGTTGGTCCAATAGCGCATGAATCCCTCAGGCCTGAGCGCTGAAGCGGTAACCGGTGCCGCGGACGGTCTGGATCAGATGCTGATGGCCTGTGCCCAGCGCCTTGCGCAGGCGACGGATGTGCACGTCCACGGTGCGCTCCTCGACATAGACGTTGCCGCCCCATACCTGATCGAGCAGCTGACTGCGCGTGTAGGCACGTTCCTGATGCGTCATGAAGAACTGCAGCAGGCGATATTCGGTCGGGCCGACATCCAGCGAGTTGCCGTGGGCGGTGACGCGGTGGCTGGCCGGGTCGAGCATCAGGCCTTCGACTTCCACCGCCTCCTCGACCCCCTTGGGAGTGGTGCGACGCAGCACGGCCTTGAGACGGGCGACCAGCTCGCGCGGCGAGAAGGGCTTGGTGATGTAGTCGTCGGCACCGGCTTCCAGGCCTTGAATCTTGTTGTCTTCCTCGCCCTTGGCGGTCAGCAGGATGATCGGCAGCTCCGAGGTGGTCTCGTCACGCTTGAGACGCCGCGCGAGCTCCAGGCCACTGGTGCCCGGCATCATCCAGTCCAGCAACAGCAGATCGGGCTTTTCATCGACGACGATGGCGTGGGCGTCCTGGGCATTGTCTGCCTCCAGCACGCGGTAATCCGCCATTTCGAGGGCAACGGCGATCATCTCGCGAATCGAGGATTCATCGTCGACAATCAGTACGGTCTTGGAGCTCATCGCTAGATCCCATGCAGCAGTCGGCGCACGCGCCAGAATGACAAGTCGATGACGATTACAACCCGCTTATATGACAACGAGATGACAACTGCCAGCATGGCAGCTTGCACGCAAGCCTGCCAGCCGCCTTGGAGGCGCGGCAGGCAGGCATGAACCGTGGGCTGGGGAGCAACAGAGGGCAGGGGTCGCTTTAAATTAAATAATACTAATGTTTATGCGGGAGTCAGCTCATCGGCCAGGTCGCCAGGGCGATACCGGCGAAGATCAGCAGACCCGTCCAATGATTGTTGAGGAACGCCTGGAAGCAGGGCGCACGCTCACGCTCACGGATCAGACGTTGCTGCCAGACGAAGGTGACGGCGGCGGCGGCCAGCCCCAGCCAGTAGAAGATGCCCAGCGTCAGGTGCAGGCCGATGCCGATCAACACCGCCAGCATGCCCAGCTGCAACAGGCCGATCATCAGCTTGTCGGCACGCCCGAACAGCACGGCGGTGGACTTGATGCCCACCTTGAGGTCGTCGTTGCGATCGACCATCGCGTAGGCGGTATCGTAGGCCACCGTCCACATCAGATTGGCCGCGAACAGCCACCAGCCGTAGGTCGGTACCTCCTCCAGCGTCGCGGCGAAGGCCATCGGAATCGCCCAGCCGAAGGCGGCGCCCAGCACCACCTGGGGCAGATGATGGAAGCGCTTCATGAACGGATAGCTGGCCGCCAGCAGCACGGCGACGATCGACAGCAGCACCGTGGTCAGGTTGGTGAAGCACACCAGCACGAAGGCGGCCGCGACCAGCCCCCCGAACAGCGTCAGCGCCTCGCGCTCCGAAATGCGACCCGAGGTCAGCGGCCGGTCTCGCGTGCGCTCGACATGCTTGTCCCAATGGCGGTCGGCGTAGTCGTTGATGACGCAGCCGGCGGCGCGCATCAGATAGACCCCGGCGATGAAGATCAGCAGGGTCGTGCGCTCGGGAATGCCATCTGCCGCCAGCCACAGTGCCCACAGGGTCGGCCACATCAGCAGCCAGGTGCCGATGGGGCGGTCCAGCCGTGTCAGGGCGAGGTAGTCGGCCAGTCTGGAAGGACGCGAAGCGGCGGAAGTGGATGACGCGGTCATCGGGGCTCCTGGGCGAGTGGTAGTGGGCAAGGGAAGAGAGAGAAACGAGGCCAGTCGGCCACAAGGCTCAGGCCAGCTGCAGCGCGTGCTGGAAGGCCGGTGTGAAGCCCTCCTGCACCAGTACCTTGAAGCGACCATGCGAGAACATCGAGCGGCGCATCCACAGGCTGGTGGTGCGGGCCAGCGGCCTGGGGCTCGAAAGCACCAGCGGGGCGCGGCTGACATCGATGGCGCTGCGGGTCAGGTCGGGCTGGCGAAACAGCCAATGGCCCAGCGAGCGCTCGCCCAGCGTCGAGAGGCGATGACCGTGGGCCAGGTCCAGCGCCGCCAGCGAGCGTGCGATCACCCATGGCGTATCGCCATGACAGAGTGCCACTTCGCGCCGCCAGACATGCCGGCGTGGGCCGATGCCCAGCAGGCGTGCCTCATCCAGCCGCGCGGGGCCGGTGTCCTGCAGCAGCAGGCGCACGCGCAGGCCCTGGATGGACTGGCCATCGCGTTCATCCTGCTGCTGCATGGCGCTGGCAAGACGCTGGGTCAGCGAGTCCGTCGAGGAGAGCCACGCCCACCAGCCGGCCGGCATGACACCTTGCAGCGCGGCAGCCGGCTGCCAATGACGGCGCACCGCCGCCGAAGCAACGGGTGCGGTGCGCGAGGGCGAAGGCCAGCGAGGCGCAGGCTTGCATAGGGTCTCGGCTGACGGATGAGGCGCCTCACAGGTGGAGGTCTGTGGCGTGAGCGCTGCGCGATGAGGCTCGCCTGCTGGGCATCGGACCACGGTGAATTCCCTGTCAGGATGACGAAATGGCGAGTCTAGCATGGCCGGGCGGCAAGGCCTCCCGCTCAGGCATGCCTGCACTGCTGGCGGGCTGGTATGCTGGGCGCATTCATCGGCGTTCATGACGGACGCTGCTGGCGCTCTTTCATCAGCGCTTCCCTCGGATCGATCTCAGGAGATGGTGCCATGCGCGACCCTCGCACCCTTGTCATCATTGGTACCGGCATGGCGGGCATTGGTCTGGCGCGCGCGCTGCGTGCGCGTGACAAGGACAGCCGGCTGATCCTCATCAGCCAGGATAGCGGCCACGATTACGCCAAGCCGATGTTGTCCACCGCCTTCGCCAAGAAGATGTCGGCCACCGACCTGTCGCGTCAGGCGCCGGTGGCGCTGGTGGACGAGCTGAATGCCGAGCTGCGTACCCGTCAACGCGTCACCGCCATCGACGGTGATGCCCGCCAGCTATGGCTGGGCGAGGAGTGTCTGGCCTATGACGAGCTGGTGCTGGCACTCGGCGCCGCGCCGCGTCGTCCCTTCCCCGTCGCCGCGGAAGTGGCCTCACGCGTGCAGAGCATCAATGACCTCGACGACTATGCGGCCTTCTGCGCGACGCTGGCGAAGGCCCGCGAGCGCGGGGAAGACGGGCACGTGGTGATTGTCGGTGCCGGACTGGTCGGCTGTGAATACGCCAATGATCTGACGGCGGCCGGCCACCGCGTCACGCTGGTCGCGCCGGAGGAAACTCCGCTGGATGGACTGTTGCCGCAAGCACTGGGGCAGCGTCTGGGTGCGGCGCTGGATGGACTCGGTGTGACGCGTCGCCAGGGCGAGATGGTCGAGACCATCGCCGCCAGCTCAGGCGAGGAGGCCGAGCGTCAGGCCGCGCCGGTCGAGGTGCGCCTGCAGAGCGGTCGTCGCCTGACGGGCTCCGTGGTTCTGCTGGCCACCGGGCTGGCGCCGCGCATTCGTCTGGCGCAGGCCGCGGGCCTGAGCGCCGGTGGTGACGGCATCCGTGTCGACCGCCACCTGGCCACCTCCCAGCCGCATATCTGGGCGCTGGGCGATTGCGCCAGTGTCGAGGGCGTCAATGCCATGTATGTCCAGCCGCTGCAGATGGCCGCGCGCACCCTGGCGGCCAACCTGTGTGGTGAGCCGAGCGTGCTCGACTGGAAGGCGTGGCCGGTGCTGGTCAAGACACCGGTCTTGCCGGTGGTGGCCTATCCGCCGCGTTCGGCCGTGGCGCGCTGGGAAATCAACGGTGAAGGCGATGACCTCGAAGCGCGTGCACTGGATATGAACGAACGCTTGATTGGATATGCGTTGACAGGCGCCGCCGTTCGCAGGAAAGTCGAGCTAGCGCGGCAGGCGCCGCCGTTGCTAGGCTAGGCGATGCCATGATCGATGGTCGTAAATCCCTTGCTGCCAGCGCGGTCAGGCACGATAGTGAATGCTCCGTCAGACATTCTGCTCAGCGTGCGGAGTCTGACAGATTGCTGCCATCGACAGGTTTGATACGGCAAAGCTTGCCGGGAGCGGATTGCGTCGCCGCCATACGCCACCGCTAGCAAGTGCAAGAACAACAATGGAAACGGCGGCTTGGCCGCCCGTGCAGAATGCCAAACCAGGAGGGCTTTTCATGCGCAAGCCAGAACTCGCTGCGGCCATCGCCGAGCGTGCGGATCTATCCAAGGACAAGGCCAGTCAGGTACTGAACGTGATTCTCGACGAGATCACTCATACCGTGGCCAAAGGCAATGACGTCTCACTGATCGGTTTCGGGTCATTCACCGTGCGCCAGCGTGCGGCGCGTACCGGCAAGAACCCTCAGACAGGCAAGCCGCTGACCATCCCGGCCAGCAAGACCGTTGCCTTCAAACCCGGCAAGTCGTTGAAGGATGCAGTGACCAAGTAACCTCGGCTCGTGCTTCAGCGCAGACCCGGGGTGGCTGTCGCCATGGCTTTCAATCGTCGTCATCAAAAGCCCTGTCGGCTGTCATGCTGATGCCACCGGTTCCGCCCTGCGGGGCCGGTGGCATTTTCATATGGCCTGCGTGACCGACGCTTCGCGATTCAAGGAATGACACCATGAAGCTCAAGATATTGCTGTGGGTGCTGGGTCTGCTGCTCAAGCGGGCCTTCAAGCGCGACCCCGAATTTCGTGCCGAGCTGGAAAAGCGTCCGCTGGACTGGGGCGTCGCGACCGAAGACATGAGCATCGCGCGTCACTACCGCATGTCCCGCGCGGGCGTCACCACTGGCAGTGGCCTGCCGGTGGATACCGAGCTTGAGCTGCGCTTCGCCGATAGCGACAGTGCGGTGGCCTTTCTGCTCAAGCCCTCGCCGCGTGCCTTCCTGCAAGGCCTGATGGACCAGCGCGTGCGGCTGGTTGGCGATTCGGCCCAGCTCAACCGCTTGCAGTCATTGCTCAAGCGCATTCGCTGAACGACCCGGTGCCGTGCCTGCATGAACGAAAGACGCCCCGCTGAGAGAATCAGCGGGGCGTTGTTTTTGTCATGAGCAGTTGTCGCGAGCCTTTACTTGCGAGGGGCTGTTCGAGAAGACCCTCTCAACGCCCTCGAGGCGTCACAGCAACTGCTTGAGGCCCGGAATGCCTTCGAGCACCTGATCGACCACGCCATCGCCGGCTTCTTCGCGCGCATAGCTCAGCGTCTCATCGGCCACGCCGCGCGCCTGGTCCATGTTCAGGTCCAGCCCCATCAGCTTCTGGCCCAGTTCCAGCGCACCGCCACCGCTGCCGCCGGTGAAGGCGCTGACGGCGCCCATCAGGCCGCCCATGAGGCCACCGCCACCGGACTCGGCGGCTTCCTCGCCTGCGCTGCCGATCAGGCCTTCCGCCCCCGGAATGGCGCCCAGCAGTGAGGCGGCCGGGCCATCCGGCCCCTGCTCACGCACGAACTTGAGAACCATGCCGACCGCCTGCTCGGCGATTTCCGGTGACAGCCCGAGGGAGCCAGTGACGCGTTCGATAAGAGGATGCATCGGTATTCTCCATGAAAGCCAATGAGGTCAGGAGTCTTCAGAGTGGCACGTCGCGGCGATTCGACATTCGACGCGCCCGCCAACGCTTGCATGCGCCATGGCTCTCGGACACGGCAGAACGGGGTGTTATGCTAGCGATATAAATCTAAAGTCTAATGCGCTGCCCGGCGCCCTGGTCACGGAACACTTCATGACACGCTCTCTCCTGGACTCCCTCATGCACTCCCTGCGTCGTCTGTGGACGCTGGATGCCTTCAGCTATTCGCTGCGCATGTTGATCGCGCTGGGTGGCGTGATGGCGGTGGGGTTCTGGCTCGACGAGATGGCGGTGGTGATTCCGCTGTTTCTGGGCGTGATCGCCTCGGGGCTGGCGGAAACCGATGATCACTGGCGCGGCCGCCTGCGCGCGCTGGGCATGACGCTGGCCTGCTTCAGCATCGCCGCCGTCTCGGTGGAGCTGTTGTTCGGCATGCCGCTGCCCTTCGTGATCGGGCTGGCGCTGGCCACCTTCGCGATGCCGATGCTGGGCGCCATCGATGCCCGCTACGGCGCCATCGCGCGCGCCTCGTTGATTCTGGCCGTCTACACCATGATCAGCCTCGAGCAGCAGCATGGTGATGGTCAGATCGCGGTGCTGGAGCGCAGCCTGCCCGAGTGGCTGCGGGAGCCGGGGCTGGGCATCAATCTGGTTCAGCCGTTGCTGCTGGTGGTGGGGGCGACCTGGTATGGCCTGCTCTCGGTCGTGTGGTGTGCGCTGTTCTCGCGCCAGCCGCTCAAGCACAGCATGGCGACGCTCTACCGTGAGCTGGGGCGCTACCTGATTCTCAAGGCGCAGCTGTTCGAGCCGCTGCGCAATGTCGACCAGTCTGCCCGCCGTCTGGCGCTGGCCGAGCAGAACGGCCGCGTGGTGGTGGCACTCAACCAGACCAAGGAGATGGTCTTCCGGCGCCTCGCCGGGCGGCGCGATACCACCAAGCTCGACCGCTACCTGCGGCTCTACTTCATCGCCCAGGACCTCCACGAGCGCGCCAGCTCCAGCCATTATCCCTACGGCCAGCTCACCGACGCCTTCTTCCATCACGACATCCTGTTCCGCTGTCAGCGCCTGCTGGAGCAGCAGGGGCGCGCCTGTCGCGGACTCGGCAAGGCGCTGTTGATGCGCCAGCCCTTCGATGCCAGTGACAGCCAGCAGGCGCTGGAAGACCTCAACGCCTCGCTCGTCTATCTCAAGCAACAGCAGCGGCCCGAGTGGCACCATCTGATGCAGGCGTTGGAGGCACTGGCCAGCAACCTGCGCCTGATCGAAGGTCAGATCGCGCGCCTGAATGATCTCGAAGCCGTCAGCAATGAAAGCGACAACAGCCTGCTGGACCGCTCGCCCCACGGCACGCGGGACATGTTCGAGCGTATCCGCAGCCACCTGACGCCGCGCTCGCCGATCTTCCGCCATGCGCTGCGTCTGACCGCGACGCTGGTGGCCGGCTATGGCGTGCTGCTGGCGGTACACCCGACCCAGGGCTACTGGATTCTGCTGACCGGGCTGTTCGTGTGCCGTCCCAGCTATGGCGATACGCGCCGCACGCTGGCGCAGCGGATTCTGGGCACGCTGATCGGTCTGGTCGCCGGCTGGGCGCTGATCAGTCTGTTCCCGGCGCCCACGATCCAGGCCGGGATCGCCGTGGTCGCTGGGGTACTGTTCTTCGCCACCCGTGGCTCGCGCTATACCCTGGCCACCGCCGCCATCACGCTGATGGTGCTGGCGTGCTTCAATCAGGTCGGCGATGGCTTCGATCTCATCTGGCCGCGTCTGTTCGATACGCTGGTCGGTGGCCTGCTGGCTGGGCTTTCGGTGGTGTTGATCCTGCCGGACTGGCAGGGCCGCAAGCTCTATCGTCAGGCCGGCGTCAGCCTCAAGACCAGCGGTCGCTATCTGGGCGAGGTGCTGTCCCAGTATCGTCACGGCAAGCGCGACGATCTGGCCTACCGCCTGGCACGCCGCAATGCCCACAACGCCGACGCGGCCTTCTCCAATCTTCTGGCCACGGCCCGCAAGGAGCCCGGCCACTTCCGGCGCGATGTCGAGCCGGGCTTCGGCTTCCTGCTCCACGCGCACACCGTGCTCGGCTATCTCTCGGCGCTGGCAGCGCATCGTGGCGAACTGGAATCGACCGCCTCGGCCAGCAGCGGCATCGAGACGCTGCTGCGCCATGGCGAGCGCCTGAGTCAGCAGCTGACGGCGTTGGGAGAGCAATTGGAGGCGGGCGGTGAGATCGCCGTCACGCTGGACAGCGAAGATGAGATCGCGGCACTGGAAGCCGAGGTCGAGCAGGTCGAATCCATCACCGGACGCCTGGCGCTGTCACAGCTGATTCTGGTGCTGCGGCTGTTGCAGCCGCTGGAAAGCGCCGGCACCCAGCTGATCAAGGCCAGCCGCGCCAGCTGAGCTGTCCTGACTGACCGGTACTGAAAGACAAGTACTGACTGACCTGTACTGCAAGACAAGTGCTGTCTGAGCGACTGGCGCGGCGGGCCGAGTGATCGAGTGTCCGGGTTGAATACGTGAGGGCGCCAGGCGAGCAGCGGGCAGCGCGCTCAGACGGCGCCGTATTGCCCGGCCGCCTCGCCCAGCCAGCGGCGAATCAATGGCTCCGCGGCCTGCGGGGCCTCGCTGAGGATGGCATCGGCCAGCGTGGTGGTCGGGGCGATCAGGTCACTGTCACGCTCGAGATCGGCGATCTTCATCCCCGCCAGCCCCGTCTGACGCGTGCCCAGCACTTCGCCGGGGCCGCGTAGCTCCAGGTCCTTCTCGGCGATCTTGAAGCCGTCGGTGGTCTCGCGCATCACCGCCAGGCGCTGCTTGGAGTGCTGCGACAGCGGCGGATGATAGAGCAGCACACAGAAGCTCTCGGTGCTGCCACGCCCGACACGGCCACGCAGCTGGTGCAGCTGCGACAGGCCGAGACGCTCGGGATTGTCGATCACCATCAGGCTGGCATTCGGCACATCGACCCCGACCTCGATCACCGTGGTCGCCACCAGCAGGTCATGCTCGCCATCCTTGAACGCCGCCATCACCTCGGCCTTCTCGGCTGCCTTCATGCGGCCATGGACCAGGCCGATGGACAGCTCCGGCAGCGCCTCGGTCAGCTCGTCACGCGTCACCTCGGCGGCCTGGCAGGTCATCACCTCGGATTCCTCGATCAGCGTACACACCCAATAGGCCTGGCGGCCCTCGGAGCAGGCGGCGCGGATGCGCTCGACCACCTCGGGGCGGCGCGGGTCGGCCACCGCGACGGTCTGCACCGGGGTGCGCCCCGGCGGCAGCTCGTCGATCACCGACAGGTCGAGGTCGGCGTAGGCGCTCATCGCCAGGGTGCGCGGAATCGGCGTCGCGGTCATGATCAGCTGGTGGGGTGTCAGGCCACCGGCTTCCCCCTTCGCCCGCAAGGCGAGACGCTGATGCACGCCGAAGCGGTGCTGCTCATCGACGATCGCCAGCCCCAGGCGCTGGAAGGTCACATCGGCCTGAAACAGCGCATGCGTGCCGACTACCATGCGTGCCCGGCCATCGGCGATGGCGGCCTTGGCGTCCAGCCGCGCCTTGCCCTTGAGCTTGCCGGCCAGCCACGCCACCTCGATGCCCAATGGCTCCAGCCATTCGCGGAAGTTGCGATAGTGCTGCTCGGCGAGAATCTCGGTGGGCGCCATCAAGGCCGCCTGACAGCCGCCGCCGATCGCGATCAGTGCCGCCAGCGCGGCGACCACCGTCTTGCCCGAGCCCACATCGCCCTGCACCAGACGCAGCATCGGCACTTCGCGTGCCAGGTCGCGGCGCACATCTTCCAGCACGCGATGCTGGGCGCCGGTCAGCGAGAAGGGCAGTTGGGCGAGAAAGCGCGTGCTGAGGCCGCCACTGGCGCTCAGCGAGGGCGCGCCATCCTGCTGGATACGCGCGCGCACCTGACGCAGGCTCAACTGGTGGGCGAGCAATTCTTCCTGGGCGAGGCGGCGCTGACTCGGGTGCACGCCGTCGCTCATCTGGTCGACGGGCGCATCCGGCGGTGGCTCGTGCAGAAAGCGCAGGCACTCGATCACGCCGGGCAGGCGAAAGCGCGTGCGCAGCGCCTCGGGAATCAGGTCCGGCAGCTCATGGGGCGTTTCCTCGAGCTGCTTGAGCGCCTGGGCGATCAGAGCGCGCAGGCGTGCCTGATTGAGGCCTTCGGTGGCCGGATAGATGGGTGTGAGGTGGTCTTCCACCGGCGCGGCACCCTGGCCGAGCAGGCGGTATTCCGGATGGTAGATCTCGAGACCGGTGGCCCCGGCGCGTGCCTCGCCGAAGCAGCGCACGCTATGGCCACGCTGGAATTGCTGCTGCTGGGCGGGGGAGAAGTGGAAGAAGCGCAGGCTGAGGATGCCGCTGCCATCGCGCAGGCGCACCAGCAGGCTGCGGCGACGGCCCTTGACGATGTCACAGGCCGTCACCTCGCCTTCCACCACCGCCTCCATGCCGCTCTTGAGCGTGCCGATGGGCGTGACGCGGGTCCGGTCCTGATAGCGCAGCGGCAGATGGAACAGCAGGTCTGCGACGCGCTCCAGCCCCAGGCGCGACAGCTTCTCGCTCAGCGCGGGGCCGACGCCGCTCAGGCTGTCCAGCGGTTGGGCCAGCGCGCCGGTGGCAAAGACACCGGCGCTCGCGGGCCCGGCAGATGAGGCTTCCGTGCCCGCCCTGCTCATGCCGGTTCGTGGCTCTGGGAAGCGGAGCCCTGCATGCCGTTCTCATTGCTCTGGCGCGCACGATTGGAGCACTCGGCGATCGCCTGGCTGATCACGTCGATGGCCTTGGGGCGCGGGAAGCTGGCACGCCATGCCAGCGCCACGCTGCGGCTGGGTGCCGGGTCCTTGAAGGGACGCGTCTCGAGCACGCCGCTCTCGTAATGACCGGTACCGGTCGCCGAGTAGGGCAGCACGGTGATACCGAGGCCGGAGGCGACCATGTGGCGAATGGTTTCCAGCGAGCCGCCTTCGGCGATCAGCGTATTCTCGGGGTTGTTGATCTGATTGCCGATGGCCGGGCAGGCCTCGAGAATCTGATCACGGAAGCAGTGGCCCTCGCCGAGCATCAGCAGACGCTCGTTGATCAACTGCTCCTTGGCGATGCTGTCCTGCTCGAGCAGGGGGTGGCCGGCCGGCAGCAGGACTTCGAAGGGCTCTTCGTAGAGGATCTTCGTCAGCACGTCGGTCTCGGTGAACGGCAGCGCGACGATGATCACGTCCAGCTCGCCATTGCGCAGCTTGCGACGCAGGTCGCCGGTCATGCCTTCCTCGATGTAGAGCGGCATCTTCGGCGCACGCCGCGTCAGTTCCGGCACCAGGTGCGGGAAAAGATACGGTCCAATGGTATAGATGGCGCCGATGCGCAACGGGCTGGAGAGCTGATCCTTGCCGGAATTGGCCAGTTCCTTGATCACGCTGGACTGCTCCAGCACGCGCTGAGCCTGCTGAACGATCTTCTCGCCGAGCGGTGTGACCTGTACGGTGGACTTGGAACGCTCGAACAGTGCGACTCCCAGCTCTTCCTCAAGCTTCTTGACGGCCACCGACAGGGTGGGCTGCGAGACGAAGCAGCGCTCTGCGGCGCGTCCGAAATGACGCTCCTGGGCCAAGGTTACGATGTAGCGGAGTTCTGTTAGAGTCATGATTCCTGCCCGGAACTGGCATCCTGGGATGCGGTGGGTACCGATTCGTTTTACCAAGGAGCATGGCAAAGGTGAAGAAGACGAGTCTCATCCTCGGTTGTGGCGACGTTGGCAGCGCGCTGGCGCGCGAACTGCTCAAGGCCGGTCAGCACGTCATTGGTGTCAGGCGCGATGTGTCCAAGCTCGCGGATCTCGGCATCGAGGCGCTGGCCTTGGACATCACTGCCGAAGGTGCACTGGCCAGCTTGCCAGATGCCGACACGGTGGTACATGTGCTGAGCGCCGACCGTTTCGACGAAGAGGCCTATCGCGCCGCTTACGTCGACGGCATTCGGGCGCTGGTGACGGAGCTCGAGTCGCGCGCCAAACCGCCGACCCGCGTGCTGTTCGTGTCCTCGACCTCCGTCTACGCCCAGAAGGATGGCGAGGAAGTCGACGAGCAGTCGCCCACCGATGCCACCAGCTTCTCGGGCCAGTTGATGCGCGAAGGCGAGCAGGCACTGCTCGATTCCTCGCTCAACGGCACCGTGGTGCGCTTCTCCGGCATCTACGGGCCGGGCCGCGACATGCTGATCCGCCAGGCGCGTGATGGTCGCATCGCCGCCAGCAACCCGCCACTCTACTCCAACCGCATCCACCGTGACGACTGCGCGGGCGTGCTGGCGCACCTGATCGCACTGAGCCTCGAGGGCAAGCCGGTCGAGCCGATCTATCTGGCCACCGACTGCGATGGCGCACCGCTGCACGAAGTGATGGCCTGGCTGGCGCGTCAGCTCAAGGTCGAGTCCACCGAGGTGATCCAGTCACCGCTGCGGCGTCGTTCCAGCAAGCGCTGCGGCAATGCCCTGTTGCTCGAGAGCGGCTACACCTTCCGTTACCCGACCTTCCGCGAAGGCTATGCCGAGGTGCTCAAGGAGCACGGCGTGACGGTGCCGAAGAGCGAATTGTCGGGCCGCTGATCACCGCCGCTTTCACTTATCCACACCCGGTTGCGCCTCGAGCCGTCTGACCGGGTGTGGATAAGTTGCTCGCCGAGACTGGCTGACGAGCGGCGCAGTTCTCGAGTGATGAAGCGCCTGGTCAAGTGCCCAGGCGAAGCGCCAACTGACAGTGCCCGCCCCGAAATCCCGGGGCGGGCACTGTCGTCTCTGCGTCAGCCACTTCTCGCGGGTGACCTGCCATCGTCAGTGAGCGGGTGCTCAGTCACCGATGACCATCACGCCTTCGGCTTCGAAGGCCACGCCCTTGGGCAGCGCCTTGACGCCAACCGCGGCACGCGCCGGGAAGGGCGCGGTGAAGAACTCTTCCATCACCGCGTTGACGCGCGCGAAGTCGTCCAGATCGGTCAGGTAGAGGTTGAGCTTGACGATGTCGCCCAGGCTGCCGGCGGCTTCTTCGCACACGGCATTCAGGTTGGTGAAGACCTGACGCGCCTGCGCCTCGATACCGCCTTCGACGACTTCCATCGTCTGCGGGTCCAGCGGAATCTGGCCGGACAGATAGACGGTGTTGCCCGCCTTGATCGCCTGGGAATACGGACCGATGGCAGCAGGGGCCTTGTTGGTGTTGATGATCGCGCGATTGCTCATGACATGCTCCTTGTGACTGCGCTCAAGCCTTGCCGGTTGCGAGTGTTGTGTGGTGGCGGCCTTCAGCAGCGGGTTACGATTGTGGTTATAGGGTCTCGCCGTCCACGGCGAGTTCGGTCGCGGTCAAGGACCTGCACTGCAGTCGGCCTTGGCCGCGACACGGGTGTTCAGAAGAACGTGTCCGATGGCCGCTCTGCGGCAGCCTTGAAAACAAAAACCGCGCCGCCCGCCAGTGGCGGACGACGCGGCCAGTACGGTAGATCAGCTGAGGACGCGGGTGATTCGCTCCACGTGCAACAGGTTGCGCATACGCTTGATGATGCGCGCCAGATGAATGCGATCACGCACGGCCAGCGTCAGATTGACGATGGCCAGATGGGCGTCGCGTTCCTCGATGCCGATGCGCTCGATATTGGCTTCGGCATCGGTGACCAGCTCGGCCAGCTCGGCGATCAGGCCGCGCTGGGTCTGTGCCTCGATACGCAGCGCCACCGTGAAGTCGCCTTCGACCTGATCGGCCCAGGTCAGCGGGAAGACGCGTTCCGGATCGCTGGCCAGTTCGGTGATGTTGCTGCATTCCTGACGATGGACCACCAGCCCCTTGCCGGCCGACAGATGGCCCATGATCGGCTCGCCGGGCAGCGGGTGACAGCAGCGCGCATAGCTGGTGACCATGCTGTTGCCACCGCTGACCTGCATCGGGCTGTTGCCGCTGTTCTCCGCCTGGACGTTGCCGTCCTTGGCCGAGAACTTGGGCTGCTGCGCCGTGGTGTTGGTCGTGTCGCTCAGAAGGCTCTGGGCGACGCTGTAGGCGGCGCGGGTGCCGAGCCCGATGGACTCGAGCAGATCATCACGCCCGCCTTCCAGCTCCAGCTCCGCGGCCAGCGTATCGAGACGCCTGGGCGGCAGTTGCTCGAGGGAAGAGTCCAGCCCGGAGAGCGCCTTGTTGAGCAGACGCTGGCCCAGGGTCACGGATTCGCTGCGCTGCTGATGCTTGAGGTAATGGCGCACGGCAGAGCGCGCCTTGGCCGTGGTGACGAAGTTGAGCCACGCCAGATTGGGCTTGGCGCCCGGCGCGGTGATGACTTCGACGGTCTGGCCACTCTCCAGCGGCGAGGATAGCGGTGCCAGATGACGATCGATGCGGCAGGCGATACAGCTGTTGCCGACATCGGTGTGCACCGCATAGGCAAAATCGACCGCCGTCGCGCCGCGCGGCAATTCCATGATGTCGCCCTTGGGGGTGAACACGTAGGTATCGTCGGGGAAGAGGTCGTTCTTGACGTGCTCGATGAACTCGAGCGAGTTGCCGGCATGGCGCTGCATCTCGAGCAGACCCCGCACCCATTCGCGGGCACGCGCATGGCTGCCGGCGCCGATGGGGCGGTCGGTCTGGCCGGCCTTGTACAGCCAGTGCGCCGCGATGCCGTTGTTGGCCATCGCTTCCATCTCGCGGGTACGGATCTGTACCTCGATGGGCATGCCGTTCATGCCGAACAGCGTGGTGTGCAGACTCTGGTAGCCGTTGGCCTTGGGGATCGCGATGTAATCCTTGAAGCGACCCGGCACCGGCTTGTAGAGATTGTGCACCACGCCGAGGATGCGATAGCAGCTGTCCACGTCATCGGTGATGATGCGGAAGCCGAACACGTCCATCAATTCATTGAAGGGCTTCTGCTGGTCACGCATCTTGCGATAGATGGACAGCAGATGCTTCTGACGGCCGATCACCGAGCCGGGCAGCTGATCGCGCTCCAGCGCGTTCTGCAGACTGGCCTGGATCTCGCGCATCAGGGTACGACGATTGCCACGCGCGGCGGTGACGGCACGCTTGATGCGTTCGGAACGCATCGGGTGCAGCGCCTGGAAGGAGAGGTCTTCCAGCTCGACGCGGATGGTGTTGATACCGAGACGGTTGGCGACGCGGGCATAGATCTCGAGCGTCTCACGGGCGATGCGACGCTTCTTCTCGGGGCGCAGGGCACCGAGGGTACGCATGTTGTGGAGACGGTCGGCCAGCTTGACGATGATGACGCGGATGTCCTGGGACATCGCCAGCACCATCTTCTGGAAGTTCTCGGCCTGGGCGACGGCCTTGTCCTCGAAGGTGATCTGGGTCAGCTTCGAGACGCCATCCACCAGCAGGGCGACGGGTTCGCCGAACTGGCCTGCCAGTGCCTCGAAGGTCACGCTGGTGTCTTCGATGACATCGTGCAGCATGGCGGCCATCAGGCTCTGATGGTCCATGTGCATGTTGGCGAGAATGTTCGCCACCGCCAGCGGGTGGGTCACATAGGGCTCACCGGAACGCCGGCGCTGACCATCGTGGGCCTGCTCGGCGTAATAGAAGGCGCGCCTAACCTGACGGATCTCTTCCTCGGGAAGATAACCGCCCAGGCGGTCTGCCAGGTCATCGATCGTGAACATTCAGCGGCCTTGGCTCAGAGTGATTCCGGGCCCGCACCCCGTGCTCCGGCCGCGAGGGCGGGAGTGGCAGAGGTGCGGAAGCACACATGCAGTCGGCAGGTTGAGCGTGGGCTCAGTCTTCGATCTGCGGCATTACCGGCTTGCGCTGGATCGGAGCTTCGACCGGCTCGTTCAGGATGTCACGACCGACCAGACCGGCCGCCACTTCGCGCAGGGCAAGGACGGTGGGCTTGTCGTTTTCCCACGGCAGTTGGGCGTTGCGGCTGCCGCGTGACAGCTGACGGGCACGACGAGTGGAGATCATCACCAGCTGGAAGCGGTTGTCGACGTTCTCGAGGCAATCTTCTACGGTTACGCGAGCCATGGCGGTGCACCTATCAATAGCGGGATATTCGGGGTTCGCTGTCGGCGTGTAATCAGCGCAGAGTGCCGCGACCGCTAGGGGTCACTTACCCTGATCATCTGACAGTATCTCGCACACGACGCAAGCACAATGCCGCTGAGCCGGCCCGCCAGGGGCGAGACGGCTCAGCGGCCAATGATTCTGAAAGGGAATCGAGTCTACTCGACGCCGTTGTTGCATGACAAGTCAGGCGCGATCAACTCCTTCGCCTGGCGCGTCTGTCGGCGGCGTACGCGACCACAGCGCGCATGATCAGGACGAAAGCCGGCAAGTCCTGCCCGACTGTCAGGCTGTCCGAACTGCTGTCAGAACGGCCGGCCGCGCGGCTGACCGAACGGCTGACTGAGCGTCTGAGCGAGCAGCGGGATTCCCGCCGCCTTCATCAGTCGGCCAGCAGGGAATCGAGCAGTGCCGCGTGGCGATGCTGCACGCGCGGCAGACGCGCACGCTGGGCATTGACGAGTCCGCACAGCTCGTCGAGGGCCTGTTCGAAGTCATCATTGATGACGATCAGGTCGTATTCGTCGTAGTGGGACATCTCGCTGACCGCATCGCGCATGCGACGCGCGATCACGTCTTCGCCATCGGTACCACGGCCGGACAGACGCTCGAGCAGCGCTTCACGCGACGGCGGCAGGATGAAGATGGAGACGGCTTCCGGCACCTGGGCACGCACTTGCTGGGCGCCTTGCCAGTCGATCTCGAGGATGACGTCCTCGCCCTTGCTCAGGCGAGCTTCGACCGCCGGACGCGAGGTGCCATAGAAGTTGTCGAAGACCTGGGCGTGCTCGAAGAAGTCGCCCTGCTCGATCATGGTCTTGAAGTGATCGACATCCACGAAGTGGTAGTTGACGGCATCCTGCTCGCCCGGGCGCTGGCCGCGGGTGGTGTGCGAGACGGACACGCCGATACCGTCCATGCGCTCCAGCAGTGCCTTGACCAGGGTGGTCTTGCCGGCGCCGGACGGCGCGGAAATGATGTAGAGCGTGCCACGTGCGTTGCTGGCCGCCGAGGAAGATGCTGAAGAAGTCGAAGACATGGAAGTGATCCGCTTGCTGTCGCTGAATCGCGGCATTATCGCATAATCCACCCCGCTTCCGCTGCACGCGCGCATGACAGTCCCGTGATGCAATGTTGCAGCTCGGGCATCACAGTTGTCGTCGCGAAGTGGCTGGGTTGGCGTGGCGTTATCTGCAACAATGGTCGTATATTTCAGTTATCACTCAAGCGTCGGCCAGTTGTCGCGTCAGCCAGTTCTCGCGCCGGCCTGGGGTCTTGAAGGGACACAGGGGTTTGCCGCCGCCTCGCCACGCTGGCCTGAGCTTGCGCACTCCCGTGATTCCCATCGCGCCTTGCCAGACGCGTACATAAGTCGATAGAGCAGCGCCAGACGTGCCGCAGGCCTCCGCCAGAGAGGCCGCGCACGAGCGCATCACCCGTTACCTGTCCCGCGCGCCATTCATTCCCGCCTTCCGGCTGATGATGAATGGCGCGCGGTCTTTTGCCCTGCGTAGCGCCAGCCATGCGCGGGCAATGTCAGCCGTGGCCTGCCCTGACAGCGACGCCAAGGCTGAGTACGGCCACGGGTGATACCCCCTTTTCAAGTTTCAGGAGACCCGGACATGTCTGCCTCCCCCGTTGCGCGCCATCCGCGCATCGCCGAACTGGCGCTGGCGCTCGGTGCCTTTGCCATCGGCACTACCGAATTCGTGATCATGGGCCTGATGCCCAACATCGCGGCGGACTTCAATGTGTCCTCGCAGCAGGTCGGCTACGCCATCAGTGCCTATGCGATGGGCGTGGTGGTCGGTGCACCCCTGATCTCGGCGCTGGGCGCACGCCTGCCGCGTCGCGGGCTGCTGATCGGCCTGATGCTGCTGTTCGCGGTCAGCAACGTGGCCAGCCTGCTCGCACCGTCGCTGACCAGCTTTGCCGCGCTGCGCTTCATCGCCGGCCTGCCGCATGGTGTCTATCTGGGCGTCGCGGCCCTGGTGGCGGCGGATGCTGCCCCCGCCGGCGAGCGCGGGCGGGCCGTCGGTCGCGTGATGCTGGGCCTGACGGTGGCGATTCTGATCGGGGCGCCAGCGGCGACCTGGTTCGGCAGCCTGTTCGGCTGGCATTCCGCCTTCCTCGTCGTCGGCCTGCTGGCGCTGGCCACGGCGGTGCTGGTGCGCGGCTTCGTGCCCTATCAGGCCGGCAATCAGGACGCGACCCCGCTCACCGAGCTGGCAGCGCTGATCAAGCCGCGGGTGCTCTATACCCTCGGCATCGCCTGCATCGGTTTCGGCGGCATGTTCAGTGTCTACAGCTATGCGGTGGAGACGCTCAACGTCCAGGCCGGGCTGTCCCAGAACCTGGTGCCGATGGTGCTGGCCGTCTTCGGGGTAGGCACCATCATCGGCAACCTGATCGGTAGCCGTGCCGCGGACATCGACCTGATGCGCACCATTCCTGCCGTGCTGATCTGGAGCGCGCTGGTGCAGGGCGGCTTCTACTTCGCCGCCGATGGTGTCTGGAGCGGCATCCTGTTCGTCGGGCTGGTCGGTACCGGCATCGGGCTGGCACCGGCGCTGCAGATGCGCCTGATGGATGTGGCGGAAGACGCCCAGACCATGGCGGCGACGCTCAATCATGCGGCCTTCAACATTGCCAATGCGCTGGGCGCCTGGTGTGGTGGCATGGCCTTCGCCTATGGCCCGTCGCATTCCTCCATCGGCCTGGTCGGGGTGGCGATGGCCATCGCGGGCTTGATCGTCTTCCTGCTCGGTCAGCGTCATGAGCGCCGCGAGCTGCAGACGGCTTCTGCCTGATGTGGGCCTGAAGCGAGATTGTGAGCGCGGGGCAAGAACCCCCACGTGAGCACAAGCCGCAATGAAAGAACGCCGCCCTTCGGGGCGGCGTCTTGCGTTTCAGTGGCGGAAAGTCTGTGGAGCGGCGCCGGCACGTCAGCGACAGGGCAACGTCAGCGCTGCTGACGCGCACGCGTCGGCGACATGCCGAAGTAATCGCGGAAGCAGTGGCTGAAGTGGGTGGTGCTGACGAAGCCACAGGCCACGGTGACCTCGGTGATGCTGGCACTGCCCTGTGTCAGCAGCTGGCGTGCCCGGGTCAGGCGCAGCTCCAGATAGTAGCGCGAGGGTGTGGTATCCAGATGGCGGGTGAACAGGCGCTCGATCTGGCGGCGTGACAGCGTCACGCAGTGCGAGATCTCGCTCATGCTCAAAGGCTCCTCGAGGTTGTTGCTCATCAGCTCGAGAATGGTGCGCAGTGCCTCCGGGTGCTGGCTGTCCGGCGCGGGCAGCGTCTGGTCCGGATGCCAGGGACTGGGCGTCGCGGGGCGCTCGCAGGCGAGGATTTCCTCGACACTGCGCGCCAGGTCATCGCCGTGACGCTGGCGCATGGCTTCCAGCATCATGTTCAGCGCGCTGCCGGCATTGGTGCAGCTGAAGCGCGCTGCTTCCACCACCAGCGGGGCACGCGACAGCTCCAGCTGGGGGAATGACTCGCTGAACAGCGCCGCATTCTCGGGATGGATGGTGCAGCGATGGCCGGCCATCACGCCGGCGGCTGCCAGAAAGTAGCTGCCATTCCACAGGCTGCCGAGGCGACAGCCCTGGTGGTCGGCTCGCCGCAAGACCTCGCTCAGCAAGGGAATCTCGTCCAGCTGCACCCGGTAGCCGCCACACACGATGATCATGTCGATCTGCGCCTGCCCCAGCGACTCGAGCCCGGCGCTGGCCATGATGTCGATGCCCAGATCACTGCGCACACTGCCCGCCGTCACCCCGAAGGTGTGAATGCGATAGAAGGGGATATCGCGGAGCAGATTGGCCGTGACCAGCACATCGAGGGCGCTGGTGAAGGCGGGCATCGAGAAGTGCTCCAGTAAAATGAAGGCGACATTGAGCGGTGCGCTCTGGGCACAGGTCACGTCCTTGAGCAGATGCTGGTTGCGACGCTTCATCGCGGGGGTGAAGTCGCGGCGACGGGGCGAGGTCATGGCTTGCGTTCGTTGCAGGGGCCGCGAGCGGCAGTGGATCGAAGGCGACCGGCAGGCTGGCCGCCGTGAGACTCCATCCTCGCAGCTGCACGCTCCCGCGGCGAGCCTCTCGCTGGCGGTTACGGGGTGGCAGGCATGTAATGAGGCTGTTGGCTTGATGATACGTCGCGTTACATGGGTGTAAAAACAATCACTTGTGTCATATTCGGCGCTTTCTCGCCTGTTAGACTGCCCCGTCACTCAGATCATGCCCCGAGGCTGACTAATGACGGATACCACCCGGACTGCCTTGTCCGGCTCCGCAACCCAAGCAGCTCCCCTTTCCGATCACGCCGCATCTCTTGCTGATCACACCGCATCCTCTCCCGATCAAGCCGCATCACTTCCTGATTCCGAGCTCACCGCGCTCAACAGCTCCCGCAGTCTGGACTGGCCGGTCTTCCTCCTCAGTGGAGGCGTGATGGCGCTGTTCGTCGCCGCCGCGCTCATCGACCTGGACGGCGTGTCGGCCCTGATCAATCACGCCTTCGACTTCTCGACCACCTACTTCGGTGCCTATTGGCAGGGCTTGATGATCGTGACCTTCCTCGTCGCCGTCGGCATGACCTTCGGGCGCACGGGGCGCGTGGTATTGGGCGGGTTGGCGACGCCTGACATCTCCACGCCGCGCTGGATGGCGACCATCCTGTGCACCCTGCTCGCCGGTGGTGGCGTGTTCTGGGCCGCCGCTGAGCCCATCGCGCACTTCGCCTCGCCGCCGCCCGTCTTCGGGCCGGAGGCACCGGTCGGCAATCTCGATGCGGCCTACAATGCCCTGGCGCAGAGTTTCATGCACTGGGGCTTTCTCGGCTGGGCGGTGCTGGGCAGCCTGACGGGTGTCGTCTTCATGCACCTGCACTATGAGAAGGGCTTGCCGCTCAAGCCGCGCACCTTGCTCTATCCGCTGCTCGGAGAGCGCGTGATGCGTGGGCCGATCGGCGCACTGGTCGATGCCTGCTGCGTACTGGCCGTCATCGCGGGCACCGTGGGGCCGGTCGGTTTCCTCGGTATCCAGGTCAGTTACGGGCTCAATGCGCTGTTCGGCATTCCCGATACCTATGCGACGCAACTGGTGCTGCTGGCCATCCTGACCCTCGTCTACACCCTGTCCGCCGTCAGTGGCGTGATGCGCGGCATCCAGTTCCTGAGCAGTGCCAACGTACTGATCGGCGGCGCGATGCTGTTCTTCATCGTGCTCTTCGGGCCGACCGAATTCCTGCTCAAGGCCTTCCCGTTGGGCATGGTCGACTACCTGGACAACATCGTGCCGATGGCGGTCTTCCGCGGCGACAGCGGCTGGCTGGATAGCTGGACGCTGTTCTTCTGGGGCTGGTTCATCGGCTTCGGTCCGCTGATGGCGATGCTGGTCGCGCGTATCTCGCGGGGGCGCACCCTGCGTCAGATGGTGCTGTTGATCACCATCCTGTCGCCGCTCGCGACCTGTCTCTGGTTCACCATTCTCGGCGGCAGCGGCCTGGCCTTCGAGCTGGAAAATCCGGGCAGCGTCTCGGGCCCGTTCAGCGGCTTCAATCTGTCGGCGGCCTTGATCGCCATCACCCAGCAGCTGCCGTTCGGCTTCATCATGTCGGTGCTGTTCCTGATTCTGTCGGCGCTGTTCGTGGCCACGACCGGGGATTCGATGACCTACGCCATCTCGATGGTGATGAGCGGGCACGACAATCCGCCACGCAGCGTCCGCGTGTTCTGGAGCCTCATCATGGGTGTCGTGGCGGCGATTTTGATCTCGATGGGCAATGGCGGCATCAATGCGCTGCAATCCTTCATCGTGGTGACCGCGGTGCCTGTCTCGCTGGTGCTGTTGCCCAGTCTGTGGAATGCCCCACGTATCGCGCGGCAGATGGCGCGTGAGCAAGGGCTGTAACTGGCTGATGTGAAAAAGGCCGCCCACTCGGGCGGCCTTTGCATGTCGTCATGCACGGATCAGTCTGGCATGGCCCGAAGATGGCAGCCGAGGGAGGTCATGAGTTGTTATCACCGATGCCCGGATGTAAAACGGCTGTAGGCTTGGTGATACGTCGCGTTACATAGGTGTAAAAACAACGGCTTGTGTCATAGTTCAGCGTTTTACGGCTGATACACTGCACCGTCACTCAGATCATGCCCAGAGGCTGACTAATGACGGATTCTTCCCGGACTGTTTCGTCCGGCTCCGCCACACCGGTAAATCCCCCCGCTGAACCCGCACACACCCCGCAAGGTATCGACTGGCCCGTCTTCATCATCAGTGGTGGCGTATTGGCAGTGTTTGCCATCGCCGCACTGGTGGATCTCGACGCTGTCTCCGCGCTCATCCAGAGTGCCTTCGGTGTCTCGACCCAATACTTCGGTGCCTACTGGCAAGCGCTGATGTTGGCGACCTTCGTCATCGCCATCGTGCTGACCATCGGCCGTACCGGACGGGTGCGCATGGGCGGGCTGGCGGCGCCGGATATCTCGACGCTGCGTTGGATGGCCATCATCCTGTGCACGTTGCTGGCGGGTGGTGGTGTCTTCTGGGCAGCGGCAGAGCCGATCGCTCACTTCACCTCGCCGCCGCCGGTGTTCGGCGCGGATGCTCCGACAGGCAATGCCGATGCCGCCTACAACGCGCTGGCGCAGAGCTTCATGCACTGGGGCTTTCTGGCCTGGGCGATGCTCGGCAGCCTGACCGGCATCATCTTCATGTACCTGCACTACGAGAAGGGCCTGCCGCTCAAGCCGCGCACGCTGCTCTATCCGCTGTTCGGCGACCGCGTCATGCGTGGCCCCATCGGTGCGCTGGTCGATGCCTGCTGCGTGCTGGCAGTGGTGGCCGGTACCGTCGGTCCCATCGGCTTCCTCGGTCTGCAGGTCAGCTATGGCCTCAATGCGCTGTTCGGCATTCCCGATACCTACGCGACCCAGCTCACGCTGCTGCTCGTGCTGACCGTCATCTACACCCTGTCCGCCGTCAGCGGCGTGACCCGTGGCATCCAGTTCCTGAGCAGCACCAACGTCCTGCTCGGCGGCGCGCTGCTGCTGTTCATCCTGATCATGGGCCCGACCGGCTTCCTGCTCGAAGCCTTCCCGCAGGGCCTGGTGCGCTATGTCGGTGACTTCGTCGCCATGTCTTCCTTCCGGGGTGACGATGGCTGGCTGAATGGCTGGACGCTGTTCTTCTGGGGCTGGTTCATCGGCTATGGTCCGCTGATGGCGATGTTCGTCGCGCGTATCTCGCGTGGCCGCACCCTGCGTCAGATGGTGCTGTTGATCGCGGTCATCTCGCCGCTGGTCACCTGCCTGTGGTTCACCATCATCGGTGGTAGCGGTCTGGCCTTCGAGCTGAGCAACCCGGGCAGCGTCTCCGGCCCGTTCACCGGCTTCAACCTGCCGGCAGCGTTGATCGCCATCACCCAGCAGCTGCCGTTCGGCTTCACCATCTCGGTGCTGTTCCTGGTGCTGACCACGCTGTTCGTCGCCACCACCGGTGACTCGATGACCTACGCGGTCTCGATGGTGATGAGCGGTCACGACAATCCGCCGCGCGGCGTGCGCGTGTTCTGGAGCCTGATGATGGGCGTGGTCGCGGCGCTGCTGATCTCGATGGGCGATGGCGGCATCAATGCGCTGCAATCCTTCATCGTCGTCACCGCCGTGCCGGTGTCGCTGATTCTGCTGCCCAGCCTGTGGAACGCTCCGCTGATTGCCCGGCGCATGGCGCGCGAGCAGGGCGTTTGATCGACTTCGTTCGAAAGCAATGAGCGTGTCGCACCATCAAAAACGCCGCCCCGAGGGGCGGCGTTTTCGTGTCTGGCGATCAGTCATCAGACGCTGACGTTCAGCGTCACATCGATGTTGCCACGCGTCGCGTTGGAGTACGGGCACACCTGGTGCGCCTTCTCGACCAGCGCGTCCGCCTCGGCCTTGTCCATGCCCGGCAGGCTGATATCCAGCGCCACCTCGATACCGAAACCGGCCGGAATCTGGCCGATGCCCACCTTGCCGGTGATCTCCAGGCCTTCCGGCAGTGTCACGCCGTCAGTGCTGGCCACATGCTTCATGGCACCGATGAAGCAGGCAGAGTAACCCGCCGCGAACAGCTGCTCCGGGTTGGTACCTTCACCGCCACCACCGCCCAGCTCCTTCGGCGTGCTCAGGGTGACATCCAGCGCCCCATCGGAAGAACGCGACTTGCCTTCACGACCCCCAGTGGTAGTGGCTTCTGCACGGTACAGCACTTGTTCGATAGACATGCCTGACTCCTTGAGCGGAAAAGCCCTCAGTCGAGGGATGGAAACAAGATGGCGCTTGTCGGGCAGAGTTTCAATTGCTGAGGGGTGGGCGTCAGACATTCACAGCAGGTGCGCGCGATAGCTTTGCGGATTGAGCGTCAATTGCGGGTAGAGGTCGCCCCTCAAGCAGTACATGTTGGGCTGGGTTAAGAAGCTAAAGATGCGGAAAAGATGGTAGTGCTCAGGATTGGCTTGCGAGCATTTGAGTTCATTTGGCGTGATGAAAAAAGCGCACTCTTTGGCAAATGCCGTCGTCTTCACCTCGATCCAACGCTCTCGTCCATCCGCATCAAAGGACAGGACGTCATAGCCCAAGCCATCGCCCTGGGTTTCCGCCACATGCTCGACCTTCTCGGCCAGTGATGTGTGGCCTTCTTTTCTGAGGCGCATCTTCTCAAAGGCCACCACAAAGCGTTCGCCGGCACTCCCTAGTGCATGGTTGCGGGCTTCTCGCGCCAGGTAGTCGCGCTTAACCGGCGTGGGCGTCGCGTAACCCTGCTTGGCTTCTTGCACGCTGGTCTGAGGTGCCTTGGATTGCGGTGGCGTGACAATGATGGAGGTATCTTTGGGGGCCGGCGCATCAATGACCGGCCGGTCTGCTGCATTGCGTGCTGCCTGATCGAATAGCTCAGTACGCAGTAGGTGGCGCTCAACAACATCGACCAGCATGCCCTGATAGTTACTCATCGGCTTGTAGCCGTTGATATAGGGGCAGTCGGCATCGCGCAGCACGGCACTGATATTTTGGTGCTTAAATTCGATAGAAGCCTTTGAGCGATTATTTAATTTCTCGACAAGCTCACGATTGTGGTCCGTTTTCACGTAATGCTGGCCGCAAAGTTCTGCAACCAGCATCTTCTTGTAGGTTTCGACAATCGCTGTGACTTCTTCACCACTCCATGGTTCGGGTCTGCTCATCCGGCTAACTCCTTTGGCGGGATATCACTCGATATTCTGAATCTGCTCGCGCATCTGTTCGATCAGCACCTTGAGCTCGACGGCGCAGCGGGTGGTGTCGGCGACGACGGATTTGGAGGAGAGGGTGTTGGCTTCGCGGTTGAGTTCCTGCATCAGGAAGTCGAGGCGGCGGCCGATGGGGCCTTTCTGGGTGAGCTGACGACGGACTTCGCCGACGTGGGTGTCGAGGCGGTCCAGCTCTTCGTCGACGTCGGCCTTCTGGGCCATCAGGGTCAGTTCGGCTTCCAGGCGTTGCGGGTCGAGGGTGGCGCGGACTTCTTCGAGGCGAGCGAGCAGGTTCTCGCGCTGACGGGCGAGGATGTCGGGCATCAGGCGGCGGACTTCGGCGACGTGGGTGTCGACGCCATCGAGGCGTGCGCTGATCAGCTCGGCGAGGCGTTCGCCTTCGCGGGCGCGGCCTTCGATGTGCTCGTCCAGCGCGCGCTTGAACAGGCTGAGGGCATCGGCCTTGATGCGCTCTTGATCGGCACCTTCGCGCACCAGCACACCGGGGTAGTCGAGCAGGGCGAGGCGTGAGGGCTGCGGGGCGTCCGGGCAGTGCTGGCCGACTTCGGCGAGCACGCGGCTGAGTTCACCCAGGCGTCTGGCATCGACGGCGAGGCTGTCGGCACCGGCTTCGGCGTCAAAGCGCAGCGAGAGTTCGACCTTGCCGCGGTTGAGGCGCTTGCGCAGGCCTTCGCGGAAGGCGCTTTCGAGTTCGCGCAGGCTGTCGGGCAGGCGGAAGTGCGGTTCGAGATAGCGCTGGTTCACCGAGCGCAGCTCCAGCGTCAGGGTGCCGTAGTCGGCTTCATGGGTCTGGCGGCTGAAGGCGGTCATGCTGTGGACCATGACGTGCTCCTTGTCGGTTGGCTGTCAGAAAAGAGGCGGTGCAAGAGCGACCGCGCTGATAGCCTGAAGTGTACGCGTGCCGCTCTTGAGCGCCCAGTGATCAGGAGCAGGTCTGGCCCGCGCGGCGCGAAGGTCGTCGCCCGTGGCTGCGGCGTGTAGACTCTGGCCTCCCGAATACTGCAACAAGGAATCCCCATGAGCGAAGCCAACGTGACCCGTCCCAGTGGCCGTACCCCGGAGCAGCCGCGCGAGATCCGCCTGACCCGTGAGTTCACTCGTCACGCCGAGGGTTCGGTGCTGGTGGAGTTCGGGGAGACCCGCGTGCTGTGCACCGCCTCTGTCGTGGCGGGCGTGCCGCGCTGGCTGCGCGGTTCCGGCAAGGGCTGGCTGACCGCCGAGTACGGCATGCTGCCGCGTGCGACCCATACCCGTAATGATCGTGAAGCGGCACGTGGCAAGCAGGGTGGCCGCACGGTGGAGATCCAGCGGCTGATCGGCCGTGCGCTGCGCGCCGCGGTAGATCTCAAGAAGCTGGGCGAATACACCATCACCATCGATTGCGATGTACTGCAGGCCGATGGCGGCACGCGTACCGCGGCGATCACCGGCGGCTGTGTGGCACTGGTCGATGCGCTGCAGGGCCTGCAGCGTGAGCGCAAGATCAAGACCGACCCGCTGGTGAGTCTGGTCAGCGCCGTGTCGGTCGGCATCTACAAGGGTGTGCCGGTCACCGATCTCGACTACCCGGAAGACAGCAAGGCCGATACCGACATGAATGTCGTGATGGCCGAAGGCAAGGGGCTGATCGAGGTGCAGGGCACGGCCGAAGGCGCGGCCTTCGATCGCGCCGAGCTCAATGCCCTGCTGGATCTCGCCGAGCGTACCGGTGAGCAGCTGTTCGCCGCGCAGCGCGCCGCACTCGGCATGCCGGCCGACGCCTGAGCCCTGCGGCACGGCCGCTGTGCCATGAGTGCTGTGTCATGAGTGTCATGCCATGAGCGCTGCGTCATGAGCGCTTGATGCCAGACAGAAAACGCCCCCACCGCTTGCGCGATGGGGGCGTTTTCGTCAGTGCGCGAAGGCACATCATGCGACTGGCAGGGTGGCCCGAGGCCGAACGCTCAAGGGGTGACAGCGTGCGTCACAGCTCGAGGTCGTACTCGACGATGACCGGTGCGAACTCGCTGAAGGTGGCATCGGTGTCGATCCAGGCGTCCTTGATGTGACGACGCAGGTTCGGGTCGATGACCTGATAGTCGAGGCGCCAGCCTTCCTGACGGGCGCGCGGCTGGTCACTGTCCAGCGCTGGCCACCAGGAGTACTGGTCGGCATCGCGATTGACTTCGCGGAAGGCGTCGATGAAGCCGATCGGGCCGAAGACCTGATCCATCCATGCGCGTTCTTCCGGCTTGAAGCCCGGCGTCATCTGATTGTCGGACCAGTTGGCGAGGTCGACAGTCTTGTGGGCCACATGCCAGGTGCCGCAGATCATGTAATCACGACGCTTGCGGCGCAGCTTGCTGAGGTATTCCTGATACTGCTCCATGAAGGCGCCCTTGGCAGCCGGATCACTTCCGTCAGGCATCAGGAAAGAGCAGATGCTGAAGCGGTCGTAATCGGCCTGCAGGTAGCGGCCTTCGTTATCGCACTGCTCGAAGCCCAGCCCATACATGATGGCCTTGGGGATCTGGCGGCAATAGAGGCCAACCCCTGAGAAGCCGTCTTTTTCGGCGTCCAGGAAGTAGCCTTCGTACCCTTCCGGGTAGAGGATGCTGTCGTCGAGCTCGAAGCTCTTGGCCTTGAGGTTCTGGATGCAGACGACGTCGGCGTCCTGACTGGCAAGCCAGTCGAGGAAGCCGCGGCTGACCGCTTCTCGAATACCATTGACGTTAACTGTAGCGATTTTCATACGTGGTCCCTGGTTCGTCGCGCCTGTATGATACCCGAGCTTTAGACGATTTGGTAAATGGCTAACGAATTCAAAGGTGATATCGGATGCAGGACTACCAGCGGGAGTTCATTGAGTTTGCCATCGAGCAGGACGTGCTGCGGTTTGGCGAGTTTACGCTCAAGTCCGGGCGGGTGAGCCCCTACTTCTTCAATGCTGGTCTATTCCGCTCCGGACAGGCCCTGGCGCGTCTGGGACGCTTCTATGCGCGTGCCATCGTCGAATCAGGCCTGGAGGCCGATGTACTGTTCGGCCCGGCGTACAAGGGTATCCCGCTGGGTGCCGTGACGGCCGTGGCGCTGGCTGATCATCATGATCGTGACATGCCGTTCACCTTCAATCGCAAGGAAGCCAAGACCCACGGTGAAGGGGGCTCGTTGGTCGGCGCGCCCCTCGAAGGCCGCGTGATGATCATCGACGATGTCATCACCGCCGGTACCGCCATCGGCGAAGTGATGGAGATCATCCACGCCGAGAGTGCCAAGGCGGCGGGCGTCGTGATCGCACTGGACCGTCAGGAGCGCGCTCCCGATGGTCAGGGAGGCCTGAAGGCGAACAGCGCCATTCAGGAAGTGGAGGCACGTTTCTCCATGCCCGTGGTCAGTATCGTGACGCTCGACCAGGTGCTCGAATATCTGGAACAATACGCACAGCAGGAACTGTCTGGGCATGCGGTCGCGATTCGCGACTACCGTGCGCAATACGGTCTCCAGGGCGCCTGAGAGCGTTCATGACCCGCGCAGCATTACCTTCCCAGTCACGTACAGAGGTGCATACATGACAGCTCACCGTAACATTCTCGGCCTTTCGGCAGCCATCCTCGCTGCCAGTCTGTCCGCCCCGGCCATGGCCGGCAACGCTGACCTCAACCTGAATACTGAAGCCGTTCAGGGCGAAATCAATGGCGAGATCGGCAATGGCGTCCAGCTCGGCGGCGGTATCCTGTCCAGCGATGACCACGATGACGTCACGGCCGGTCACGTCCAGCTGCTGGGCACCGAGCGCACCAGCGAATACGACGTGGGCCTCGGCGCACGCTGGAGCCAGTACGACACCGACCACGGTGACGGCGGCGGTCTGGGCCTCGGCGGCTACGGCTACTACTACCTGCCGGGCGCACCGCGCGTCTCGCTGGGTGGCTACGGCTACGTGACCCCGGACGTGGCGACCAGCAACGACCTCGAGCACAGCTACGAATACGGCCTGCGCGCACGGTATCAGGTCATCGACAACGTCGAAGGCTATGTCGGCTACCGCAAGGTGAAGGCCGACTTCGAGAACCGTGACGAACGCACGCTGGATTCCGGCCCGCTGGTCGGCATGCGTCTGCAGTTCTGAAGGTGGTTCTCGGCAACGCGTGCTCCGCGTGAGTCACGCATTGCGGTAAGATGGCGGGCCCTTCGGGGCCCGCTTTGCGTTGTCATGGCCAGGTGAGCATCGCCGGCCAGCCCCCTGTTTTCGCCTTCTGCCGCGAGTCTGCTCATGCTCGATATCGTGCTCTATCAGCCCGAGATTCCGCCCAATACCGGCAACATCATCCGGCTGTGTGCCAACACCGGTTACCGCCTGCATCTTATCGAGCCGTTGGGGTTCGAGCTGGATGACAAGCGCCTGCGCCGTGCCGGTCTCGATTATCATGAGTGGGCACATGTGCAGCGCCATGCCAGCCTCGATGATTTCGTGGCGAGCGTGAAACCTTCGCGGGTCTTCGCGCTCTCGACGCGTGGGCGCACCGCGCCGCATGAGGCCAGCTTCCAGGCCGGTGATGCGCTGGTGTTCGGCCCCGAGACCCGCGGCCTGCCACAGGCGATGCTCGACAGCCTGCCCCGCGAGCAGGTGTTGCGCCTGCCGATGCTGGCCGACAGCCGCAGCATGAACCTGTCGAATGCCGTCGCCGTGGTCGTCTATGAAAGCTGGCGTCAGCTCGATTTCGCCGGCGCCGCAATGCTCGATTGATCGGCCAGCCCTCGACTGATCGGCCAGCCCTCGATTGACCGACCATCGCCCGCGTGAGATGCATTTCCGCTCCCTTTCTTCGCCCAGCAGGACACCGTGATGACCGAGATCCGTGATCGCCTCGCCAAGCTCAACCTCCGCCAGCAGGAAGCCGTGCGCGCCATCGATGGCCCCTGTCTGGTGCTGGCCGGTGCCGGATCAGGCAAGACCAGCGTGATCACGACTAAGATCGCCTATCTGGTGCAGGAATGCGGCATGAAGGCACGCAACATCGCCGCCGTGACCTTCACCAACAAGGCGGCGCGCGAGATGAAGGAGCGTGTCGGCAAGATGCTCAAGGGCCGCGAGGGCCACGGGCTGATCGTCTCGACCTTCCACACCCTCGGCCTGACCATCATCCGCGGCGAGCTGAAGACACTGGGCTACAAGCCGGGCTTCTCGCTGTTCGATACCGATGACGCCAAGGTGTTGATCAAGGAGCTGATGCACAAGGAAGCCGACACCGACGCCGAGCAGATCAACGCGGTGCAGAGTCAGATTTCCACCTGGAAGAATGACCTGATCCTGCCCGGGGCGGCGCTGTCGCATGCCGAGGATGAAGACGCCCAGTACGCCGCGGTGATCTACGAGGCCTACAACCGGCACCTCAAGGCCTACAACGCGGTCGACTTCGATGACCTGATCCTGCTGCCGGTGGTGCTGTTCCGTGATCACCCCGAGGTGCTGGCGCGCTGGCAGCGGCGCATCCACTACATGCTGGTCGATGAGTATCAGGACACCAACATCAGCCAGTATCTGCTGGTGAAGATGCTGATGCAGGAGCGTCAGACCTTCACGGTGGTGGGCGACGATGACCAGTCGATCTACGCCTGGCGCGGCGCGCGCCCGGAGAACCTCGTCACCCTCGGTGAGGACTTCCCGCGCCTGAACCTGATCAAGCTGGAGCAGAACTATCGCTCCACCGGCATCATCCTGCGCGCGGCGAACACCCTGATCGCCAACAACCCCCACGTCTACGACAAGACGCTGTGGTCGCAGATGGGCGATGGCGACCCGATCCGCATCATCATGAATCGCAACGAAGAGGCCGAGGCCGAGCGTGTGGCGGGCGAGATTCTCACGCGGCGCATCAAGGAAGGCGCCGAATGGCGTGATTTCGCGGTGCTCTATCGCGGTAACTTCCAGGCACGCCTGCTGGAGCTGAAGCTGCAGCACTACCAGATTCCCTACAAGCTCTCCGGCGGCACCTCCTTCTTCGGGCGCAACGAGATCAAGGACGCGATGGCCTACCTGCGTCTGCTGATCAATCCGGCGGATGACAACGCCTTCCTGCGCATCGTCAACGTGCCGCGGCGCGAAGTCGGGCCGGGCACGCTGGAGAAGCTGGCCAACTACGCCACCGGGCGTGGCGTGTCGCTCTACGCCGCCTGCAGCGAGATGGGCCTGCGCGAGCAGCTGAGCGAGCGTGCGCTGGACCGCCTCGGCCGCTTCACCCACACGCTGGACCGCGTGCGCCGCGAGATGGACGCCGGCCAGTCGATCAGTGCCATCCGCGAGCTGTTCCGCGAGGTGGATTACGAAGGCTGGCTATACCAGAACGCCAGTGCGCCCAAGATCGCTGAGCGGCGCATGGCCAACGTCTGGATTCTGGTCGATCAGCTCGAGAAGTCGATCAGCGGCAATCCGCAGGAAGAGGTGGAGGAGCTGGAGGGCAGCGAGGCGATGATCGGCGATACCGAGACCGGCGATGTCGCGGCGGCCATCTCACGCCTGGTGCTGCGCGACATTCTCGAGCAGCAGGCCGAGGAAGATGACTCCGACCGCGTGCAGCTGCTGACGCTGCATGCCTCCAAGGGTCTGGAGTTCCCGCATGTCTACGTGCTGGGGCTGGAGGAAGACTTGCTGCCGCACCGCAACTCCATCGAGATGGAAACGGTGGAGGAGGAGCGCCGCCTCGCCTACGTGGGTATCACTCGTGCCCGCCGTACGTTGGTGCTGACGCTGGCGCGCCAGCGCAAGACCTACGGCGAGATGATGGACTGCGTGCCGAGCCGCTTCCTGGATGAGCTGCCGCCCGAAGACCTCGAGTGGGAAGGGCGGGCCGACAAGCCGCAGGATCAGGAGAAGAAAGTGGCCCGCGGGCGGGATGCCATCGCGGGCCTGCGTTCGCTGCTGGGCTGATGTTTACTGTCGGGTACTGTGCGCTGAGACTCAGCGCACGGAGTCGAGCAGGTAATCCACCGCGGCCTTCACTTCCTCATCGGAAAGCGCCGGGTTGCCGCCCTTGGCCGGCATGGCATTGAAGCCTTCGATGGCGTGGGTGTAGAGCGTCTCGTCGCCCTTGGAGAGGCGGCCTTCCCAGTCGCCGGCCTCGCCCAGGCGCGGGGCACCGGCGGCGCCAGTGGTGTGACAGGCCATGCAGATGCCACCGTAGACCTTCTCGCCGTCTATCGCGCTGGCGGCACTGGCTTGCCCGCCAGCGCCGCTGTCCGTCGGCTGCGAGCTCGCTGCCGAGCCATCACCGGCGCAGGCATCGCCCTTCACGCATAGCTCGCCCACCGGCTTGAGCCGCTCGGCAATCGCCTCGCGGGAGTTGTCTGCGGCCTGTGCGGACGCGCTGACAAGCACGCTGAACAGCATCGCGCTCAACGAGAGTGACAGGGAAGAGCGCTTGAGGGGAAAAGCAGCTGGCCGGCGAGCTTGCATGGCGTGCACCTTTTGGGGCTGTGTATCGAGCCAGTATAGCGCTCGCCGGAGGCGCAGCAACCGCGTGGCTGGCGGGATATCTCGACATCGTAGAATCAAGACGTTACCATAAGCGCGCCTCGGTTCACTGCAACCTTGGCATGCGCGCCCATAGCTCAGCTGGATAGAGTACTGCCCTCCGAAGGCAGGGGTCGCAGGTTCAAATCCTGCTGGGCGCGCCAACGAATTCCCGTCACCGGCGCCATCGCCGGTCGACACCCGAAAAGCCCTCGTACCTCACGGTGCGGGGGCTTTTTGCATTGCGGCGCGCAGCAGCGGCGCAGGCGACTTTCTTTGACGTCATCAAACGAGTGTTCTAAAACGGGATGAGCCACGCCGGTGATTCTCCTCGCGCCGGTCGCTACCGACTGGTACGCCATACTCGTGGCTGTCTGCCTTCGCTGCTGGCTTCGCCGGCCCTCACTGGATGTTCTCATGACGACTGCCGCCCCTGTTGATCCTGCTTCGCCTGAATCTGCTACCTCGTCTGCTGTCTCGTCTGCTGGCTCGTCTAATGAGAGCAGCGAGGCTGCTACCCGGGAGATCACGCGCATGCAGGCGCTGCTGGAAGACCAGCGCGCCGCCTACGGCCTGTCGCCGATGCCCAGCGCCAACGAGCGCCAGGCCTGGCTGACTTCGCTGCGTGATGCACTCAAGTCACACGAGGAGGCCTTGATCGCGGCGATCAGCGCCGATTTCGGTCACCGCAGCGCCCATGAGACGCGTCTGGCCGAACTGGTACCGAGCTACGAGGGCATTCGTCATGCACGCCGTCACCTGAAAGGCTGGATGAAGCCCTCCAAGCGCCATGTCAGCGCCGCCTTCCAGCCGGCCTCTGCGCGCGTCGTCTATCAGCCGCTGGGCGTGGTCGGCATCATCGTGCCCTGGAACTATCCCCTCTATTTGGCGATCGGCCCCTTGATCAGCGCCCTGAGTGCCGGCAATCGGGTGATGATCAAGATGAGCGAGTTCACCCCCGAGACCGCCGAGGCGCTGCGCGTGATGCTGCTCGATGCCTTCGATGAGGTGCAGGTGGCCGTGGTGATCGGTGAGGCCGATGTGGCGGCGGCCTTCTCGGCCTTGCCCTTCGACCACCTGCTGTTCACCGGCAGCACGGCGGTCGGCAAGCATGTGATGCGCGCCGCGGCGGACAACCTGACCCCCGTGACGCTGGAGCTGGGCGGCAAGTCGCCGGTGATCATGTCGCGTGAACTGATGGCGGATGAGGCCCAGCGTCGTGAAGCGGCGGGGCGGCTGGCCTTCGGCAAGGGCATGAACGCCGGCCAGACCTGCGTCGCGCCGGACTATGTGCTGTGCCGTGACGACCAGGTCCCGCTGCTGGTCACGGCACTGGGCGAGGCCTTCCAGCGCTTCTATCCGCGCTTCTGCGAGACGCAGGACTATTCGCGCATCATCAATCAGCGTCAGTACCAGCGCTTGCGAGAGGTGCTCGAGGACGCCCTGGCGAAGGGTGCGACACTCAGGCCTCTGGTCGACAGTCCCGACTGGAATGACCCGGAGCTGGTCGAGAAGCGTCTGATGCCACCGCTGGCGTTGCTCGATGTGACGGATGAGATGCGCGTGATGCAGGAGGAAATCTTCGGCCCGCTGCTGCCGATCGTCGGCCTGGCGGACCCGGGGGCAACGGATGAGGCGGAGGGCGAGACGAGTGTGAAGGGCAAGTTGCTGGAGGCACCGGCGGATACGCTATGCGTCGCGATGGCCTATGTGAACGCCCGGCCCCGGCCGCTGGCGCTTTATTACTTCGGCCACGACAAGCATGAACAGCAGCGGGTCACCGAAGGCACGCATGCGGGCGGAATGTGTCTGAACGATACCCTGCTGCATGTGGCGCAGGATGACATGCCGTTCGGCGGTATCGGGCCGTCCGGGATGGGCCATTATCATGGCAAGGAAGGCTTCCAGACGCTCAGCAAGGCCAAGGGAATCTTCGCCAAGGGACGCATGAATGGCGCGCGACTGATGTATCCGCCCTATGCCGACGGGCCGACAGCGCGCGCCATCCATGGTCTTATCCGCCGCCTGCTGATGCGCTAGGCGCTGTCAGCGGTGCAGGTCGCCGGCACTTTCCGGCTGGTAATGCAGCGCCTCGATACGCACCTCGTGCAGGCTGCCATCCGGCAGCCGCCACTCGATGAGGCTGCCGACCTTGAGGCCGAGCAGGGCAGCTCCCAGTGGCGCCAGCACCGACAGGCCATCCTGCTGGCCGGGCAGCGCGTGCGGATAGACCAGCGTGCGCACCAGAGTCTGCTGGCGGGTCAGGTCCGTGAACTTCACGCGGCTGTTCATGCTGACGATATCGGCGGGCACCTCGTGAGGCTCGACGACCTCGCCGCGCTCCAGCTCATCCTCAAGCTGTTCTGCCACCTGACGGTCGGCGGCGGCAACGCGATCAATCAGGCGCTCGAGGCGTTCGGCGTCCAGACGATTGATGATGATCGAGGGAAGTGTGGCCATGAGACCTCCTGTCAGTCGTGGTGTCAGCCCCTTGCGAGCAAGGCCTTGCTGGACACCAAAAAAACAGCCCTCCGCCGGGAAGGGCGAAGGACTGTGTGCAGAAGTCATCATATAAACTTCGCTCGGCGATGGATAGCCCATTCAGGCAACTGAGGTCAGCGCGAGGGCAGACCCGCTCACTCCCGCGTCAGGCGCTGGAGCTGACGAACAGCCAGTCAGTGATCTCGTCGCGATTGAGCACGACCAGCTCACTCCCGCGTCAGGCGCTGGAGCTGACGAACAGCCAGTCAGTGATCTCGTCGCGATTGAGCACCACCAGCTGCTGGGCGCGCGGAGACTCTTCCAGATGGTCCGGATTGATGCCCAGCTCGCGCAGGACGTACTGCACCAGAGCGCCGCGTGTCGGCAGGTGCAGCTCGCCATCCACCATGCCGTGGTCCTGCTCTATCAGGCCGCGCTCGGCGGGCGTCAGGCGCGGATCGGCGCCCAGCTTCAAGGTGACTCGCGTCTCCCAGCCTTCATCGCACTCGCGCTGGCTGCCCTCGAGGGCTTCACCGAACAGCTCCGGCACCGCGCGGAATCGAGACAGCACGAAGTCACGAAAAGCCCGGTTCTTCTCGCAGAAGGCGCGCACATGCCAGCGGCCAGCGGCGTAGACCAGCGTATGCGGACACAGGATGCGCTCCTCCCCCTGGGGAGAGTTGAGAGAGGCATAGGTCACTTCGAGACGCGCGCCCTGACTGGCGGCTTCGATCAAGGCCCTGACCACCGGCGGACTGGCGCTGCGTGACGGCAGGCGCAGGGCCTCGGTGTTTGCCTGGCCTAGCCCCAACCCGGTGAAATGCGGATTCAGATTGTCGTGATTGCCCAGCAATTGCAGGTATTCATCGACCTCACCCCGCGTCAGCATGGGGCAGAAATTCGCCGACGGACGGTAGCCCTTGATGACGGGGTCATACTCGAGATTGTTCTCGGCGACCGTCTCGCGGTAGGTCTTCATGACGCGCGAGGCTTGTTGTCTGGCGATACCGAAGGCGTTGCCCAGATGGCGCGAAGTGACTCGCCCCTCCCACAAGGCGATGATCTCGATCAGGCGGTAACGCGCCAGCGTGTCCCATGGCAGGACTTCGAGGCGTTGCTTGATGCTCATTGCTGAATCCTTTCATACGGGTCTTCTGGAGCGTATTCGTGACGCATTGCACACACCGGGCTTGGCAATGGCGACACATGGCGAGTGCTCACGAGGATCGGTAAGAGGACCCTGCTCCGGGTGGCGTGTGGCGAACAAGTCTTCGTTAACTGCAGGATATGCATAAAGAAAGCTCCGGCAGAAGATACCTGCTCCGTTGCGTTGACCCTAGTGACTGCGCATCGACGTCTCGTTTTTGCGTCGTCCAAACGCGACGCATCATTAGAATTCGACGATTTATCCTCGCTCGGTGACGTGTGATTGCGCGCTATCAATAGATCAAGACATTACGTTGCGCAGGGGCGTTGGCCGCGTGTGGCATGCTCTGAATGAAGACGCTATATGCGCAACACGAATATGCCTCATATAACCCTCATTTAAGTGTTAGAGATGCCTCAGGCCAAGGTATCGCGCAAAGTTCCCTTATTTTGCGAGCCCTAATAGCGACGCACTTCCTGCAATGACATTCATAAGTATTAGAGAGATGGTCATGCTGCCCTTTGCGGCAACAGCGAAAAGTGCTCAAACGCAAAAGACCCGCCGAGTTGGCGGGTCTTTTGCGTTTGAGCACTCCCCCTGCCATCAGGCAGGGGGCAGGCTGGGCCAGCTTACTTGCTGGCGCGCTTGCGCTCGTTCTCTTTCAGGTACTTCTTGCGGATACGGATGTGCAGCGGAGTGACTTCCACCAGCTCATCGGAATCCAGGAACTCGATCGCCTGTTCCAGGGTGAAGCGAATCGGCGGCGTCAGCACGATGTTTTCATCGTTGCCGGTAGAACGCATGTTATCGAGCTTCTTGGCCTTGGTCGGGTTCACGACCAGGTCGTTGGCGCGGTTGTGGATACCGACCAGCATGCCTTCATAGACTTCGGTACCGTGACCGATGATCAGCTTGCCACGTTCCTGCAGGGTGTACAGGGCGTAGGACAGCGCCTTGCCCGGCACCATGGAGATCATGACGCCGTTGCGACGCTCGACGCCTGCGCCTTCCTTCAGATCACCGTAGTGATCGAAGCGGCTGGTCAGGATGCCGGTACCGGAGGTCAGGGTCAGGAACTGACCACGGAAGCCGATCAGACCGCGAGACGGGATGATGAAGTCCAGACGCACACGACCCTTGCCATCCGGGTTCATGTTGGTCAGCTCGCCCTTGCGGTAGCCCAGCTCTTCCATGATGGAGCCCTGGTGCTGCTCTTCACAGTCGATGATGACTTCTTCGTACGGCTCCTGCTTCTTGCCGTCGATTTCCTTGATGATGACTTCCGGACGGCCCACGGCCAGTTCGAAGCCTTCACGACGCATGGATTCGATCAGAACGGAGAGGTGAAGCTCACCACGACCGGAGACGACGAACTTCTCCGGAGTCTCGCCCTGTTCGACGCGCAGTGCGACGTTGTGGATCAGTTCCTGGTCCAGACGCTCACGGATGTTGCGGCTGGTGACGAACTTGCCGTCCTGACCGGCGAACGGAGAGTCATTGACCTGGAAGGTCATGGAGACGGTCGGCTCATCGACGGTCAGCGGCGGCAGCGCCTCGACAGTGGCGGTGTCGCAGATGGTGTCGGAGATCGCGAGGTTCTCGATACCGGTGATGCAGACGATGTCGCCGGCAGTCGCCTTGTCGGTCTGCACGCGGTCCAGACCCATGTGAGTCATGACCTGGCCGATCTTGCCCTTACGGACAGCGCCTTCCTTGGTGATGATGGAAACCTGCTGACCCGGGCTGACGGCGCCGCGCTTGATGCGACCCAGACCGATGACGCCGACGTAGCTGTTGTAGTCCAGTGCGGAGATCTGCATCTGGAACGGACCGTCCAGCTCGACCTTCGGCGGCTCGACGATGTCGACGATGGACTGGAACATCGGGTCCATTGTGTCTTTCAGGTCTTCCGGATCCATACCGGCAATGCCGTTGAGGGCAGAGCAGTAGATGATCGGGAAGTCGAGCTGCTCGTCAGTCGCGCCCAGGTTGTCGAACAGATCGAAGATCTGGTCAACGACCCAGTCAGGACGAGAGCCCGGACGGTCGATCTTGTTGACGACGACGATCGGCTTCAGGCCCTGGGCGAATGCCTTCTGGGTCACGAAGCGAGTCTGCGGCATCGGGCCATCGACGGCATCGACCAGCAGCAGCACGGAATCGACCATGGACATCACGCGCTCGACTTCGCCACCGAAGTCAGCGTGCCCAGGGGTATCCACGATGTTGATGTGGTAGTCGTTCCACTGGATCGCGGTGTTCTTCGCGAGAATGGTGATGCCGCGCTCTTTTTCCTGGTCGTTGGAATCCATGATGCGTTCCTGACCCTCGGCCTTGCGGTCCAGGGTGCCAGACTGACTCAGGAGCTTGTCGACCAGGGTAGTTTTACCGTGGTCAACGTGGGCGATGATGGCTATGTTGCGAAGTTTCTCGATCACGACGGGAACCTGTGCGGAAAATGGGCGCTCGCGTACCGGGCGCTTGTGATTTGGGGCGCATTATAGGGGGCATGGCATGCCTCCTGCCAGCATCGTGCATTCACGAGGCGAGTCAGCGAGTGCCTTCAATTGGCCTGAAGTGCCCAAATGGTTGTCTCTCAAGTCTTTTCCGCGCCCTTGTCGCGGATGAAAAAAACTTGTGAGTCGAGGCAAACATGAGGATGAAAGGAAGAAATGACCGCAATGTGATGCTGACGTGATCATCGGGTGTGAGCGGAAAAATTCCCGGGATTCAGCACTTTGCACCAATGTGGAGCAATGGCGTTTTTTGGTGCACTCAAATGATGAATCTGCACTGCGCGGCAAGAATTTTTGCACCTTGTCGGCCCATCTTTGGTCGGGTTTTCGTGCTGCATGCATGAAGATGGTGATGTTTTTTTTCAGCATATTCATGAGCTTACTGAAATGAGCGATGCGGCGTGCGCCATTCTGGCACGCTCGCTGCATTGTTAGAGCATCCTGTCTGATGGCTGGCATAACGACGCCGACCATGAGAGAAAAGGCTTACAAAATAGAGCAATAACCCCAGACAACGCTGACACCAACTGTAACCAGAGCCGCCGGCTCCATCGGAGAATTACCATGGCTGAGAAGACACTTGCCCTGATTGAAGAACACGAAGTCAAGTGGGTTGATCTGCGCTTCACCGACACCAAGGGCAAGGAGCAGCACGTCTCCATCCCGGCGCGTACAGTGGATGAGGAATTCTTCGAGAACGGCCAGATGTTCGATGGTTCCTCCATCGAAGGTTGGAAGGGCATCAACGAATCCGACATGATCCTGATGCCGGACGACGGCACTGCCTTCCTCGACCCGTTCACCGAAGACACCACCCTGGTGCTGCGTTGCGACGTCATCGAGCCGGCCACCATGCAGGGCTATGAGCGCGATCCGCGTTCCGTCGCCAAGCGTGCCGAGGAATTCCTGAAGTCCACCGGTCTGGGCGACACCGCCTTCTTCGGTCCGGAGCCGGAATTCTTCATCTTCGACGAAGTGCACTGGAAGAACGAGATGAACGGTTCCATGTTCAAGATCTCTTCCGAAGAAGGTGCCTGGGCGACCGATTCCACGCCGGAAGGCGGCAACCTGGGTCACCGTCCGCGTCTGAAGGGCGGCTACTTCCCGGTCCCGCCGATCGACAGCTTCCACGATATCCGTGCTGCCATGTGCAACACCCTGGAAGCCATCGGTCAGGAAGTCGAAGTTCACCACCACGAAGTGGCGAACGCCGGCCAGAACGAGATCGGCGTCAAGTTCAACACCCTGGTCAAGAAGGCCGATGAGGTTCAGGAACTCAAGTACGTGATCCACAACGTGGCTCACGCCTACGGCAAGTCCGCGACCTTCATGCCCAAGCCGCTGGTCGGTGACAACGGTTCCGGCATGCACGTTCACCAGTCCTTCTGGAAGGATGGCGACAACCAGTTCGCCGGTGACGAGTACGCGGGTCTGTCCGAAATGGCCCTCTACTACATTGGCGGCATCATCAAGCACGCTCGTGCCCTGAACGCCTTCACCAATGCGTCCACCAACTCCTACAAGCGTCTGGTGCCGGGCTTCGAAGCGCCGGTCATGCTGGCCTACTCTGCCCGCAACCGTTCCGCTTCCATCCGTATCCCGTACACCGCCAGCCCGAAAGGCAAGCGTGTCGAGGCGCGTTTCCCGGATCCGACGGCCAACCCGTACCTGGCGTTCTCCGCGATGCTGATGGCCGGTATCGACGGTATCAAGAACAAGATCCACCCGGGCGACGCGATGGACAAGAACCTCTACGACCTGCCGGCCGAAGAAGCCAAGTCCATCCCGACCGTGGCCGAGAGCCTCGAACAGGCCCTGACCGCGCTGGACGGCGATCGTGAGTTCCTGACCCAGGGCGGCGTCTTCACCGACGACATGATCGATGCCTACCTCGAGCTGAAGGGCGAAGACGTCCAGCGCCTGCGCATGGCGACTCACCCGCTCGAATTCGACATGTACTACAGCGTCTAAGTACTGCAGAGGTTGAGGCAGCCATTCGCTAGCCACGCCATCTGACGGAGTGCCTTCCCGGTGAAGGCAAGTCCCGGAGGTTGACGACAGCAGGGCCATACCGACAGGTGTGGCCCTGTTTTTCATTATGGCCCTGTTTCGTTCTATCTCTTTGCTCTGATCCTTTGCTCTGCCCCTGATCCTTTTCCCTGAGATCCGCCATGCTGCTGACAGACCTGCAGGGCGCGGTGGTAGCCTTGCGTGACAGTCAATGCACACAGGCGTCTTGTCGAAGGCCCCAAATGCTGGCATCAACGCGGTAAGCTTTGTAACTTGTTAGCCTTGTCTTCAGGCAGCAGGATCGCCTGTCGATAGACCCAACCCGCTGGAGCTGCCTGCGGCTTCTGGCCTCCCATGACTCTCCTCAGGAATCTTCGGATGTGGCCCTTCGTATCCTCCCTGCGCGTCGCGAACCCCGCGACTGACTCGCGTGCCCTGCCAGCAGCGCGCCCCGAGCCACTGCAGTGCCTGCTGCTGGCAGCGACGCTGATGCTGTCGAGCCTGTCGTTCGAACTACAGGCGGCCCAGGTCTATCGTCACGTCGATGCCAACGGCAACGTGGTCTTCAGTGATCAGCCTGCGGGCGGCAGCAAGGTGCAGCTGACGCCGCTCAGCGTGGTGCCGTCGACGGAATCCCTGCCGCCGCGGCGCAGCACGCCGTCGCGCGTGACTTCTTCCTCATCCAGCGAGAGCACCCGCACCCGGGCGCCTGCGGTGGATGTGGCCTTCCGTGGCTATACCACCTTCACCATCCAGAGCCCGTCCAACGAGGAGACGCTGCAGACCGGGCAGGCGGGCAATCTGGCGGTGCGCCTGGGGATCGAGCCCAAGCTGCGCCCGGAAGACAAGGTGCGCGTGACCGTGGACGGTGCGCCGTCTCAATCCGCCATGCACAGCACCGTCTTCATGGTGCCGGCGCTGGAGCGTGGCAAGCATGTCATCCAGGCGGAGCTACTGGATTCCACCGGCCGCGTGCGCCAGACCAGTGAGCCGAAGGTGGTCTATGTGCAGCGCGCCAGCGTCAATCTGCCTCGCAACCCCAACAATCCTGCCAATGCTGGCGGTGGCTAGCAGCGTCTGGGCGGCCTTTTGCTTCGTGCGTTTCTCCTTCGCTGACAGGCCGCCTTCGGGCGGCTTTTTCGTGTCCGGGCCAGTCGATTTCGGGCCGCCTGGCGGTGAAGTGAAGCAACGCGGATTCGAGCGCGATTTTTCGCCTGCACCATTTTGGTGCCAATATGAGGGGCCAGAAATGGTTGCACAGCATCGGACGCCGTGTTCTCGGTGCCTGCACCAGACTGGCGCGGTTATTGCAGAACAGGGAGACGTACTGCAGATGGCGAACAAACCCATGCATCAACGACTGCTCGAACACCTGAACACTGCCGTGGTGGTGCTGGACTCACAGCTGCAGATGGTCTGGATGAATCCCGCCGCGGAGACGCTGCTGGCGGTGAGTCTGGTGCGTGTGAAGGGCAGTACGCCCGACAACATGACCGGGCTGGATGACACCCTGATCAATGTGCTGCGCAAGGCGCTGGAGGAACAGCACCCCTACACCCAGCGTGAGGCCGAGATCATCAACGCGGCCAATGAAGCGCTGACGGTGGATTTCACCGCGACGCCCATCAGCGCCAATGAACTGCTGGTCGAGATAGAACCGCGTGACCGCCTGATGCAGATCTCGCGCGAAGAAGCGCTGATCGCCCGCCAGGAGGCGGTCAAGGTGCTGACGCGTGGTCTGGCGCATGAGGTCAAGAATCCACTCGGCGGCATTCGTGGCGCCGCCCAGCTGCTCGAACGTGACCTGCCCGAACCGCAGATGGTGGAGTTCACGCGCATCATCATCGAGGAGGTGGACCGCCTGCGTGATCTGGTCGATCGCATGCTCGGGCCGAACCGGCCACCGCTGCAGGCGCCGGTCAATGTGCATGCGGTGACCGAGCGGGTGCGGGCCTTGCTGCAGGCGGAAGGCAGCGCCATCACCTTGAGCGCCGACTACGACCCGAGCCTGCCGGAGGTGATCGGCGACGAAGGTCAGTTGATCCAGGCGGTGCTCAACATCGCGCGCAATGCCACCCAGGCCCTCAATGAGCAGCCACAGCCCGATTCACCGCAGCCTGACGCCGCTCCCTACGAGATCACGCTGCGGACCCGCGCTCGCCGGCAGTTCACGCTGGGCCATGAGCGCCACCGGCTGGTCTGCGAGCTGGCGATCATCGACAACGGCCCCGGCATACCGGAGAGCCTGCGCGAGACGCTGTTCTACCCGATGGTCTCGGGGCGCGCCGAAGGCTCAGGGCTCGGGCTGTCGATCGCCCAGGGCATCCTGCACCAGCATCAGGGGCTGATCGAGTGTGACTCGCGCCCCGGCCATACCGAATTCCGTTTACTCATTCCGCTAGCCGGCACTTCTGGAGATCACACATGAGCGAGACTGCCCGCGTCTGTATCGTCGATGACGACCGTGCCATTCGCTGGGTGCTGGAGCGCGCTCTGGCACAACCCGACCTCGAGGTGGAAACCTTCGAGCGTGCCGATCAGGCCGAAGCCAGCATCATGCGTCAGTGCCCGGATGTCCTGATCACCGATATCCGCATGCCCGGAACCGATGGTTTGGACCTGATGGCGCGCGTGCGCGAGAAGTACCCGGACCTGCCCGTCATCGTGATGACGGCGCATTCCGACCTCGACAGCGCCGTGGCCTCCTATCAGGGCGGCGCCTTCGAATACCTGCCCAAGCCGTTCGATGTCGATGAAGCGCTGGCGCTGGTACGGCGCGCCGTGGCTCATGCCCGTGAATCCAAGGCGCCCGCCGCCGTGCCGGAAGGGCTGACCAAGGAAATCATCGGCGAAGCGCCGGCGATGCAGGAAGTCTTTCGCGCCATCGGCCGCCTGTCACAGTCGCATATCACCGTCTTGATCAACGGCGAGTCCGGCACCGGCAAGGAGCGCGTGGCCCAGGCGCTGCATCAGCACTCGCCGCGCGCCGCCAAGCCGTTCATCGCGCTCAACATGGCCGCGATTCCCAAGGACTTGATGGAATCGGAGCTGTTCGGCCACGAGAAGGGCGCCTTCACCGGCGCCACGGCGCTGCGCCGCGGGCGCTTCGAGCAGGCCGATGGCGGCACGCTGTTCCTCGATGAGATCGGTGACATGCCCGCCGAGACCCAGACCCGCCTGCTGCGCGTGCTGGCCGATGGCGAGTTCTATCGTGTCGGTGGCATCACGCCGGTCAAGGTCGACGTGCGCATCATCGCCGCGACGCACCAGCACCTGGAAAAGCTGGTCGAGGATGGGCGCTTCCGTGAGGATCTCTTCCACCGCCTCAACGTGATTCGCGTGCATCTGCCGCGCCTGTCGGAGCGCCGCGAAGACATTCCGCGCCTGATGAGCCACTTCCTGGGCGAGGCCGCGCGTGAGCTGTCGACCGAGCCCAAGGTGCTGACGGAGGCCGCGGAGAAGCACCTGACGCGCTTCGACTGGCCGGGCAACGTGCGCCAGCTCGAGAACACCTGTCGCTGGCTGACGGTGATGGCCTCGGGGCGTGAAGTGATGATCGAGGACCTGCCGCCGGAGCTGCGCGATGCCAGCGGCACCGAGGCGGCCTCCGGCGATTGGCGTGGTGCCTTCCGCGAGTGGGCGGACCGCGCACTCGCCGCCGGCCACACCCATCTGCTGGAAGAGGCGGTGCCCGACTTCGAGCGCATCCTGATCGAGACGGCTCTCAAGCATACCGGTGGCCGCAAGGGCGAAGCCGCCGAGCTGCTGGGCTGGGGCCGCAACACCCTGACCCGCAAGCTCAAGGTGCTGCTGCCGGCGCTGGCCGAGGACTGAGGACAGCCTGAGCAGGTTTGGGGATAGCCTTGGCGAGCTGAGGAAGGCCTGAGCGGGCTGGAGACAAGGAGAACAGGGTGCCACAATCCCTGTTCTCTTTTTTTATGCGCGTCATTCACCTGTTATCTGCTCGCCGGCGCCAGTACTCGGCGCCTGCCAAGGAGTTGCCTGATGTCATCGATGAGCTGGGAGCGACTGCTGGAACCGAGTCGCCTGCATGACGCACCGGGCACCGTATCGCGTGAGATGGGGCGGACTCCCTTCCACAAGGACCACGACCGCATCGTGTTCGCGGGCTCCTTCCGTCGCCTGGGGCGCAAGACCCAGGTGCACCCGCTGACCGACAACGACCATATCCACACGCGGCTGACCCACTCGCTGGAGGTCGGCTGCGTCGGTCGCTCGCTGGGCATGATGGTCGGCGAGAAGCTCAAGGAGCAGTTGCCCGACTGGATCACGCCATCGGATCTCGGCGTCATCGTCCAGACCGGCTGCCTGGGGCATGACATCGGCAACCCGCCCTTCGGGCATGCCGGGGAGTACGCCATTCGTGACTGGTTCGCCGCCGAGGCCGCCAGTGATCACGGTCGGCTGGCCGGGCTGAGCGATGCCGAGCGCGAGGACCTGCTCACCTACGAAGGCAATGCCCAGGGCTTTCGCATCGTCACCCAGATCGAGTACAACCAGTTCCATGGCGGCATGCGCCTGACGGCGGCGACGCTGGGCACGCTGCTCAAGTACCCGTGGACGGTGGAGCACGCCACGGCGGGCGGCAAGTTCGGCTGCTATCAGAGCGAGCGCGTGCTGCTGGATCAGGTCGCCGAGCGTTGCGGGCTGCTGGCACGGGCCGATGGCCGCTGGTGCCGTCACCCGCTGGCGTGGCTGGTCGAGGCCGCCGATGACATCTGCTATGCGTTGCTGGACCTGGAAGATGGCCTCGAGATGGGCATTCTGCAGTTCGAGGAAGTGTTCGAGATTCTCACCGGCATCAGCGGTGGCGAGCCGCGCGAATACCAGGAGATGGTCGCCCGCGGCACCTCCCAGCGGCGCAAGGTGGCGGCGCTGAGAGGCGCGGCGATGGAGCGTGCCGTCAATGATGTCGCCGAGGCTTTCGTGCAGCGCGAGACGGAACTGCTGGCCGGCACGCTCAGTGAAGACCTGCTCGACCTGTGCCACCCCGACCTCGGCTGGGGCGTGCGGGAAGCCAAGAATCTGGCGCGTCAGAAGATCTTCCGCAACGAGCGCAAGGCCAAGCTGGAGATCGGCGCCTACACCACGCTGGGTATCCTGCTCGAGGCCTTCATCGGCGCTGCGCATGAGCTGCATACCAAGGGGCGCTCCAGCTTCAAGCATCAACGTGTGCTGGCATTGATCGGCGAGAACACGCCGACCAAGGACTGGGATCTCTACCGCAGCTATCGGCGCATGCTCGACTTCATCGGCGGCATGACGGACCACTTCGCGGTGGATCTCGCCCAGGAGATGGGCGGGCGCCTGCGCGGCGACTGAGCCCGAGGCGCCATCAGTCCGATCATCTCAAGCCTGATTACTGCAGGCTTCATTACTTTCAGCCTCATCATTTCCAGCCAGGGAGCGGCAGCGGCGCCGTGCCGTTCCCTGGTGGATGCCTGCTCTCCGGCCTGACACCTGCTGCCTTCTCTGCGCCTTCCATCCTGCTGCTATCCACCTCTGCGCTGCCTGTTCTGGCTGTGTCTTCCCTGCTGATTTGCCTGTCGCTGCCAGCCCTGTCGTCGTGCTTCCTGCTCTTCTCTTGGCCTGAACGTCACGGCCTGCCAAGCGCTAATAAATGACTTGCTTGCGTTAAATTAACTTTACGTAGGCGCTTGGATCGTTGTACTAGGATTGTACGCAGTGGGGATGCGTGTATCGCAATCACTCATGATAAGCTGTTATCATGCATGGCAATAACGATAAATGAGGCTTATATATGAGCAAGGAAACCCGAAAGGTATCCGCCAAGACGGCGGGGGATCGGCCGGAAAAGCCCTTCGACATGATCGACAAGCCGACCTTCTTCGGCTCGATCTTCCTGCTGTTGGCAGTGACGCTGCCCCTGGTCATCTTCCCCGAGCAGGGCGCGATGTGGGTATCGGCGGCCAAGAACTTCGTCACCAGCAAGCTCGGTGTGCTCTATCTGCTGCTCGGCGTGGGGGCCGGCGGCTTCATGATCTACATCATCTTCAGCGATATCGGTCAGATAAAGCTCGGTGATGCCGAGGAGAAGCCCGAATTCTCCATCGTCTCATGGGCGGCGATGCTGTTCTGTGCCGGTATCGGGGCCTCCATCCTGTACTGGTCGATGATCGAGTGGGTCTACTACTATCAGTCGCCTCCGTTTCATGTGGAAGGCCAGACACCGGAGGCAGCGGAATGGGCCGCGGCCTACGGCATCTTCCACTGGGGCCCGCTGGCATGGGCGATCTACCTGATTCCCGCCGTGCCGATCGCCTACTTCTACTACGTGCGTCACCACAGCGTGCTGAAGATTTCCGAGGCGCTGATGCCGGTGCTGGGCGAAAAGCTGGCGCATGGCTGGCTGGGCAAGCTGATCGATATCAGCTTCATCTTCGGCATGCTGGGCGGCGGTGCGACCACCCTGGGTCTGGCGGCACCGATGATCAACGAGGGGGTGCACGAGCTGTTCGGGGTGCCCAAGTCGCTGACTACGCAGATCGTGGTGCTGCTGGTGTGTACCGCCCTGTTCGGCTACAGCGCCTACGTGGGCCTCAAGAAGGGCATCAAGCTGCTGTCAGACATCAACTTCTGGCTGGCGGTCGGCCTGTTGCTGTTCATCTTCATCGCGGGGCCGACCCTGTTCATGGCCAATACCGGGCTGGATGCGCTGGGCCGCGTGATGAGCAATCTGATCCACATGGCCACCTGGCTTGAACCGTTCGCCGAGTTCAAGGGCTTCGAGGACACGCACTTCCCGCAGGACTGGACCATCTTCTACTGGGCCTGGTGGCTGGTGTTCGCGCCCAGCGTGGGGCTGTTCATCGCGCGTATCTCGCGGGGCCGAACCATCCGCGCCATGGTCGCCGGTTCGATGTTCTTCGGCACCATGGGCTGCTTCCTGTTCTTCATGGTGATGGGCAACTACGGCCTCTACCTGCAGCTGTCCGGTGAGCTGGACGTGGTCACCATCCTCAATGACCAGAGCCCGACCGCGGCCATCTTCGCGATGCTGCACACGCTGCCGCTGGACTACGTGGTGATCTTCGCCTTCACGCTGCTGGCGCTGATCTTCACCGCGACCACCTTCGACTCCATCTCCTACATTCTGGCCGCTGTGGTCCAGAAGGAAGTCGATGAAGAGCCGATGCGCTGGAACCGCCTGTTCTGGGCCTTCGCCCTGTCGTTCATGCCCATCGTGCTGATGTTCATCGGCGGGCTGGAGACCCTGCAGACGGCCTCCATCATCGGGGGTGTGCCGCTATTGGCGGTGGCCTTGATGCTGTGCATCTCCATCGTGCGTGCCGCGCACTATGACCTGCGCTACCAGCCGGATTACACGGTCAAGGAAATCAACATCGAGGAGTTCCCTGCAGACGACCCCTGGACCGAAGAAGGCACTTGGGAAATACCCGACGAGGACGTGCCGGCAGCAGGCAAGCCGCGGCAGGACCCGCCCAAGGATCATATCGAAGGCGACCCGCACAGCCGTCCCTCACGCCTGTGAGGAGATGAGCCGCCTGGCCGGTTGAACGGCCAGTGTCAGACGACAAGACGCCGCCCATTGGGCGGCGTCTTGTCGTTCAGGGCAGGCAAGGGCGCAGAGTGATGACGCACCCGCAAGATGTCAGCCGGTCTCCTTGAGTGTCGCGCGGCGCACCCGGCGCGGCGTCAGTAGCGGCGGCGTCGGGTCGTTGTCGCTGCTGTCGAGCGCCAGATGGCGGAGGATGGCGGCACCGATGCGCCGCGAGCTGTCCGGGATGCCCTGATTGCCGAACAGGCGGTTGAACTCGAACACGAGCGGATGGCCGTCGACCATCGCGATATCGAAGCCGGCATGATCGACACTCAATGCCTCGGCCAGGTGCAGGGCCAGGGCGATGGCGGGGACCGGGATATTGTCGTAGGCCGTCTCGCCGCCCTGACTGACATTGGAGCGATAGCCGCCCAGCGGCGTGACGCGCCAGTAGGCGGTGATGACTTCGCCACCCACCACCACGATGCGCAGGTCGCGGTCGATCTCCAGGCGCGGCTGGGCATACAGCACCGGATGCTCCGCCGCATGCGCTTCCAGTTCGCCTCGCGACTGGATCAGCTTCACGCCGACACCCATCGAGCTTTTGACTTCCTTGACGATCAGCGGATAGCCGAAGCGCGCCTCGATATCGTCGATTGCCTGACGGCTGGCGCCGCGAATCTCGGTCGGTGGCACGTTGTCCGGGCAGATGGCCTGAAAGACGCGCGTCTGCTCGACCTTGTCGTGGCCGATCGCGTAGCTGGGCAGGCTGGGGAAGATGCGTTTGCCGAGGCCGTAGACCAGGGTGGTGATCTGCCAGTATTCGGGAAACAGCAGGATGTCGGCGGCGCGGATCTCGTCGAGGTGATCCAGCATGCGCTCCGGCTTGATATAACGAACACCGGGAATGCCGAGGGTACGAAAAGCGTCGAAGGTGATGAGTTTCATGCGGGATATGTCGCCAAGAGCGCCATCATTGCGATAGCGCGATAAGGTTGCCAAGGCTGGACCGGCGCGTATTTAACGCCGGGCGGGGCGCCTTGGCAAGCCTTTGTCCGGCGCTGCCATGCTCCGAGGGGCCGGAGCATGGCAAAGGATCAACTGGTGGCGAGGCGCTCGGCCTGAACGCGGTCGAGAATCGCCTCGTTGATGCGCTGCTTGAGGGCGTCATCCAGGGTCGGGCAACCCTCTTCGGGGGCCATGCAATGGGTGCTCAGCCACTCGGCCAGGCCCTCGCCATTGACGACCTCGGGGTCATTCTCGCGCTGGGTTCCCTCGCGCACGATCTGCCAGCCCGGCAGTGCCAGCAGCCCCTGCACCGGCACGTCGACGCCACATTCACGCTTCAGCCAGGCGGCCGTCCAGTCGCGTGCGGTACGTGTCTCGCGCAGTGGTTTGCGCTCGCGATAGCCCGGGAAGTACAGGCGACCATCCTTGAGTTTGACCTCATCCTTGAGTGCGCCCAGCGCATCCAGCGGCCGCGAGCGCGCCTTGGTGCGAATGGCGTAGGCGCCGGCGGGGGTGACCACCAGATGATCGATATGGAAGCCATCGGCCGGCACGTCGTGATAGACCATGCTGGTCAGCTGTTCCGGGCGGATCAGCTGGTCGAGTTCCTGACCGATGGACAGCTCGCAGGCCAGCCCCAGCTTGAGCTTGCGGATACGCTGGAAGTGACGCGTCAGGCGCAGCGCGAACACCAGCACCAGCAGCGCACAGGCCAGACCGTAGGCGGCCCACTCAAGCCAGTTCTGCTCTTCGCCGAACACCATGCGCCCCATGCCGTAGACCAGCGGACTCAAGGTGATGAGCGGCCCGAGCGCCCCGTCGAGAAACAGCGCCTGGAAGGCCTCATCGAGACGATCGCGCAGGCTCTGGCCCGGTTCACGCAGCTGGCGGCGGGTCAGCGGCGACTGGATGCGCCGCTCATGCAGGCCGCGCATGCCCAGCACCACCAGTGCAATGGCACCCAGAGGGGTAAGGAAGAAGACAGGTAACAGGTATTCCAGCCAATCCATTGGGGTGTCCTATCGGTGAGAGACGGGCCTACTGGTCAAGTCGAGCGTACTGGTCAAGTCGAGCGTACTGGTCAAGTCGAACGTACTGATCGGGCCGGGCGCACGCGCCATCAGTGGCCCAGCGCACGCGGCAGCGGCGTGAGCGGGATCTCGACCTCGCCCTGTGAGGTGCTGGTGTCACCCAGCACCGGCACCGCGCTGTCATTGATCCAATACAGGCGACCCTCGCTGCGCACATCGGCTTGCAGCGCGTAGCGATGGCCTTCTTCGATGGCATTGCGGTCGTACTGCAGGCTGACCGGGAAAGGCCCTTCACGCAGGCCGCCATAGCGGGTACTGGCAATCAGCCCGGCCTTGGCGTCGGCGCGGGAGACATCCACCAGGCGCACTTCCAGCATCGCATCCGGCGGTGCCGTGAAGGCCTGCTGTGGCACCACGCGCGCCTCCAGCTGCGTGAAGTCCGGGCCGGTCATGCAGCCACCCAGCCCGAGCGTGGCCAGCAGCAGGCCAGAGAGCGAGAGCGTGCGAGCCGAAGGCCGGCGTGGCGTGATGAAGTTCAGCATGGAAATCCCTTGTGCAGCGAGATGGAAGGCAAAGGTGCGCGCAGCAGGCGGTCAGCCACCGGCCAGCTTGACGGTATAGCCCATCCGAGTGAGTTCAGCCTTGAGCGTCTCGCGGTGATCGCCCTGGATCTCCACGATGCCATCCTTGAGGCTGCCGCCAGTGCCGCACCGCTGCTTGAGAGTCTTGGCCAGCGCCTTGAGTTCCTTCTCGGCGAGCGGAATCCCGCTCACGGTAGTCACGCCCTTGCCCTTGCGACCGCTGGTCTCGCGACGGATACGCACCACGCCATCGAGGCTTGCCAGGCGTTCACGCTCGGCGAGGTCGGCACATTCGCACTCGGCTTCGGCACGCCGACACTCAGGGCAGGTTGCGCCATGTTCGGTGGAATAGACAAGCCCGGACAGTTGATCCTTGAGCGAGGCCATGATGTCTCCTGCGATACGGTGATGAATGATCAATGCCAAACGGAATCTCGAAAGGATACCTGCGTGCGCGAGAGGCTGGCACCCTGAGGCGCATAAAAAAGGCGACCCCGAAGGGTCGCCTTTCTCTTCTTTCCCGGCCTGCTTGCGTGCGGGCAGGCTGGCAGGGAGACCTTGGCGGGTGCCGCCCGATCAGTTGATCTTCGGGTCCAGCTCGCCACGGTTGTAACGCTCGAACATCGCTTCGAGGTTGATCGGGTCGATCTTGCTGCCATGACCGGCGGCACCGAAGGCTTCGTAGCGGGCGATGCAGATGTCGCGCATCGCCTTCACGGATTCCTTCAGATACTTGCGCGGGTCGAATTCAGACGGGTTCTGCGCCATGAAGCGACGGATGGAACCGGTAGAGGCCAGGCGCAGATCGGTGTCGACGTTGATCTTGCGCACGCCGTGCTTGATGCCTTCGACGATCTCGTCGACCGGCACGCCGTAGGTTTCCGGAATCTTGCCGCCGTATTCGTTGATGATTTCCAGCCAGTCCTGCGGCACGGAGGAAGAGCCGTGCATCACCAGGTGAGTCTCGGGGATGCGGGCGTGGATTTCCTTGATGCGCTGGATGGACAGGGTGTCACCCGTCGGCGGCTTGGTGAACTTGTAGGCGCCGTGGGAGGTGCCGATGGCGATGGCCAGGGCATCGACGTGGGTCTTCTTGACGAAGTCGGCGGCTTCTTCCGGGTCGGTCAGCATCTGGTCGTGGTCCAGCTTGCCTTCGGCACCGATGCCGTCTTCTTCACCGGCCATGCCGGTTTCCAACGAGCCGAGGCAACCCAGTTCGCCTTCGACGGACACGCCACAGGCGTGGGCCATCTCGACGGTGCGACGGGTCACATCGACATTGTATTCGTAGCTGGTCGGGGTCTTGCCGTCTTCGCCCAGCGACCCGTCCATCATCACCGAGCTGAAGCCCAGCTGGATGGAGCGCTGGCAGACTGCCGGCGAGGTGCCGTGATCCTGGTGCATGACCACCGGGATATGCGGGAATTCTTCCACCGCAGCCAGGATGAGGTGGCGAAGGAACGGCGCGCCCGCGTATTTGCGTGCGCCGGCGGAGGCCTGGACGATCACCGGAGAATCGGTGTGATCGGCGGCTTCCATGATGGCGCGCATCTGCTCGAGGTTGTTGACGTTGAACGCCGGGATGCCGTATCCGTACTCGGCTGCGTGGTCCAACATCTGGCGCATGCTGATCAATGCCATGACATCACCTGTCTTTTTGAGGAATCGAGTGGAGAAGCGTCGGGTGCCCCCCGTCAGCTGACGGGGAGCGACCTTGTGGCCGTGACTCTAAGCCTGCGCCAATGAGGACACAGGCGGGTTCAGCTTGCTGCGGCTTCCAATGCCGCAACGGCCGGCAGTACCTTGCCTTCCACGTATTCGAGGAAGGCGCCGCCACCGGTAGAAATGTAGGAGACGCGCGACTCGACGTCGTACTTGTCGATGGCCGCCAGGGTGTCGCCACCGCCGGCGATGGAGAAGGCGTCGCTCTCGGCGATGGCCATCGCCAGCTGCTCGGTGCCGTTGGCGAACTGTTCGATCTCGAACACGCCGACCGGGCCGTTCCACAGAATGGTGCCGGCGTCCTTGAGCAGCGCACCGAAGCGCGAGGCGGTCTCCGGACCGATATCCAGGATCATCTCGTCGTCCTGGACGTCGGCGACGGCGCGCACGACGGCTTCGGCCTTGTCGGAGAACTCGGTGGCGACGACGACGTCGGTCGGCAGCGGAATCTCGACCTTGTCCATCAGCGCGCGAGCGGTATCGAGCAGGTCAGCCTCGTAGAGGGACTTGCCGACGTTGTAACCGGCCGCCGCGATGAAGGTGTTGGCGATGCCGCCACCGACGATCAGCTGATGGCACTTGTCGGACAGCGCCTTGAGTACGTCGAGCTTGGTGGAGACCTTGGAGCCGCCGACGATGGCGACCATCGGCGCACGCGGTGCGGCGAGTGCCTTCTCGAGGGCTTCCAGCTCGGCGGCCAGCAGCGGGCCGGCGCAGGCGTCCGGTGCGAAGCGTGCCACGCCATGGGTCGAGGCCTGGGCACGGTGCGCGGTGCCGAAGGCATCCATCACGTAGACATCGCACAGCGCGGCGTAGGCGCGGGACAGGGATTCCTCGTCCTTCTTCTCGCCCTTGTTGAAGCGCACGTTCTCCAGCAGCACGACCTCGCCTTCGGCGACATCCGGTGCCGTGTCGAGGTAGTCGTTGATCAGGCGCACCGGGCTGCCCAGCAGCTCGCCCAGATGTGCCGCGACCGGTGCCAGCGAGAACTGGTCTTCCGGCTCACCCTCGGTGGGGCGGCCCAGATGACTCATCAGCATCACGCGTGCGCCGGCGTCACGTGCCGCCTTGATGGTCGGCAGGCTGGCACGGATGCGCGCGTCGCTGGTCACCTGACCGTCGCGGATCGGCACGTTGAGATCTTCGCGGATCAGCACACGCTTTCCGGACAGGTCGAGGGCGGTCATCGTTTGCACGTTCATGACGGGTTCCTTGGTCGTGAATCGGTGGAGAGAGCTTCCCTCGCCAGAGGCGTTGTCATCTCGCAGGCGTGCCAATGGGTGGCGACGTCCAGCATGCGATTGGCAAAGCCCCATTCGTTGTCGAACCAGCACAGCATCTTGATCAGCCGGCCGCCGGCAACACGGGTCTGGGTCGCATCCACGATACCCGAGCGCGGATCGTGGTTGAAGTCGATGGAAGCCGTCGGCTCCTCGCTCAATCCCATCAGGCCCTGCAGGCGTTGTGCGCAGGCCTCGCGCAGCAGGTCATTGACCTCATCGGCGCTCACGTCCCGCTTCACCTCGATGGACATGTCCATGCAGGACACGTTGATGGTCGGCACGCGCAGGTGCAGACATTCGAAGCGTCCTTCCAGGTGCGGCATCAGGCGGTTGATGCCCTTGGCCAGGCCGGTGTCCACCGGCACGATCGAACTCATCGCTGAGCGCGTCAGGCGCAGGTCCGTCTGGTGGTAGGCGTCGATCACCGGCTGGTCGTTCATCGCCGAGTGCACCGTGGTGGTGACGCCGCGCTCCAGCCCGAAGGCCTCTTCCAGCACCGTCAGAATCGGAATCAGGCAATTGGTGGTGCACGACGCCGCCGAGACGATGCGCATGCCGCTGCCTTCCTGCCCCGCCTCGGCCAGTACCGACTGATTGATCCCGCACACGATGGTGGCGTCGACATCAGCATCGGTATCGCCGGGCTGTGAGAACAGCAGGCGTCCGGCACCTGCTGCCAGGTGACGCTCCGCGGTGGCGCGGTCCTTGAAGCTGCCGGAGCACTCCAGCACCAGGTCAATCCCCAATGCCCGCCAGGGCAGGCAATCTGGATTGGCCTCGGACAGGATGTTGATCGCATGGCCGTTGACGACCAGCTGGCCGTCGCGCTGTTCCACCGTGCCGGGGAAGCGGCCGTGGGTGGTGTCGTAGCGGGTCAGATAGGTGATGGTGTCCAGATCTGACAGCTCGTTGATCGCGACCACTTCCAGCGGCAGTGCCTCACCGCGTGCTTCACGTTCTACCAGCGCTCTCAGCACACACTGACCGATGCGTCCGTAGCCATTGATGGCCACTCGCAAGGGAGCGTTTCCCTGGCGTCGGGACGCCTTGTCTCCCTGGGGAGCGTCGGCGGTGGGCAGAGGCGGTTGGTGGTTCAAGGATGTTGAGTTCCGAGTGTTTTTCAGGGGGTCCATGGTAGCGCATCGCTTTGCTGGGCGGAGGGAGCGAAAGGCGCGCAAGCGCCTGATTTCTGGTTTTTTTCGTCTAAGGACACGTAGTCACACTACCCAACTGGAGGGGTTGTGTAGTCGCCGTCTGCGCTGTCTGTCGTGGGCATGATCGTCGGAGAATGACCGCTCATGCAGGATGAATCGTGTCATCAAGTTGCGACTCGTGTGAGCCACGTCGACTACAGGCGACAGCCGGTGACGCTTGAGGGCTCCTCGAGTGTCGCACAGACGAAAACGCCGCCGCTCCCAGCGGGAGGCGGCGGCGTCGATCTGCATCCCACTCCGTCATCGACGGGGTGGGTCAGGCGGTGATCAGCCCAGCAGCTTGTTGGCGCGTTCGACCACGTTCTCGACCGTGAAGCCGAAGTGCTTGAACAGGTCGCCAGCCGGCGCGGATTCCCCGAAGGTCTCCATGCCGATGATGTCGCCGTTCAGGCCGACATACTTGAACCAGTAGTCACGATGACCGGCTTCGATCGCCACGCGCGCGGTGACGGAAGACGGCAGCACGGATTCGCGGTATTCCGCGTCCTGCGCATCGAACAGGTCGGTGGCCGGCATGGACACGACACGCACGGCGCGACCGGCGGCTTCCAGCTCGGCGGCGGCATCCATCGCCAGGCCGACTTCGGAGCCGGTGGCGATCAGGATCACTTCCGGCTGGCCGTTGGCGGCGTCCTTCAGCACGTAACCGCCACGGCTGATGTTGGCCAGCTGGGCCTTGTCGCGGTTCTGGTGCGGCAGGTTCTGACGCGACAGGATCAGCGCGGTCGGGCCGGAGTGACGCTTGATGGCCGCATCCCACGCCGCCGCGGTTTCCACGGCATCCGCCGGACGCCAGGTGGACAGGTTCGGCGTGGTGCGCAGGCTGGTCAGCTGTTCGATCGGCTGGTGCGTCGGGCCATCTTCGCCCAGACCGATGGAGTCGTGGGTGAAGACGTAGACGGCCTGCTGACCCATCAGGGCGGCCATGCGAACGGCGTTGCGCATGTATTCCATGAAGATCAGGAAGGTCGCGCCGTACGGGATGAAGCCGCCGTGCAGACCGGCGCCGTTCATGATCGCGCCCATGCCGAACTCACGCACACCGTAGTGCAGGTAGTTGCCGCTGAAGTCTTCGCGGGTGATCGCCTGGGCGCCCTTCCAGAAGGTCAGGTTGGACGGGGCCAGGTCGGCACTGCCGCCGAGCAGTTCCGGCAGCTGCGGGCCGAGCTGGTTCAGGCACTCGAAGGACGCCTTGCGCGAGGCCGGGCTGTCGCCGGCGGCCTGGGCATCCTCGATCATCTTCTCGCTGGTCAGGGCGTGCGGCAGCTTGCCTTCCAGGCGACGGGTGAACTCGGCGGCCAGTTCCGGGTGTGCTTCGGCGTAACGGGCGAAGCGTGCATCCCAGTCGCTCTCGAGCTTGGCGCCGCGCTCGCTGGCGTCCCAGCCCTGATAGATGTCTTCCGGAACGTGGAAGGGCGCGTGGGTCCAGCCCAGCTTCTCGCGGGTGGCAGCGACTTCGTCGTCACCCAGCGGTGCGCCGTGGCAGGACTCGGTGCCTTCCTTGTTCGGGGAGCCGAAGCCGATCACGGTCTTGCAGATGATCAGGCTCGGCTTGTCGTCGTGGCTCTTGGCCAGCGCGATGGCGGCGTTGATCTCTTCCGGCTTGTGGCCGTCGACGTTGGAGACGACGTGCCAGCCGTAGGACTCGAAACGCTTGGCGGTGTCATCGGTGAACCAGCCTTCGACTTCGCCATCGATGGAGATGCCGTTGTCGTCATACAGGGCGATCAGCTTGCCCAGACCCAGGGTGCCGGCCAGCGAGCCGACCTCGTGGGAGATGCCTTCCATCATGCAACCGTCACCCAGGAAGCACCAGGTGGTGTGGTCGACGACGGTGTGACCCGGGCGGTTGAACTGCGCCGCCAGTGTCTTCTCGGCGATCGCCATGCCGACGGCATTGGCCAGACCCTGACCCAGCGGGCCGGTGGTGGTCTCGATGCCCGGCGCGTAGCCGTATTCCGGGTGACCGGCGGTCTTGGCGTGCAGCTGGCGGAAGTTCTGCAGGTCTTCAAGGCTCAGCTGATAACCCGAGAGGTGCAACAGGGAGTAGAGCAGCATGGAGCCATGGCCGTTGGACAGCACGAAGCGGTCACGATCGGCCCAGTTCGGGTTGGCCGGGTTGTGCTTGAGGTGGTCGTTCCAGAGCACTTCAGCGATGTCGGCCATGCCCATGGGGGCGCCGGGGTGGCCAGACTTGGCCTTCTGAACGGCGTCCATGGAAAGTGCACGGATGGCGTTGGCCAGGTCAAAACGGGAAGGCATGCAGTAGCTCCTCGCCTGCGGGCGTCAAGAGTGGGGCAATGAATCACGGCGTGCTGCGCCGGACGCTCAGTGCATCCCGAGAGCCAGGGCATGCTGCTGCCTGGGTCTCCTTCAGGACTGTGCGCCTGAAACAGTGCGCCGGAAAGGACAGTGCGTCGCGTGAACCTTGTACGCGCGGACTCGCGTCCGAGCGTGATCTCCGGGCGGGTATTGTCACCGAGATGACAGGGCGCGGCAAATCGCATCCGGGATGTACGCTCGTCCAAAGGTGGCAACGGCTTATTACCCTGTGTGCAGCGCTTGTCGCAAAAAGGTCTCGATTGGACGGCCCCACGGGCCCCATTGCGCTAGGAACTCACATAAGTGGCGTGTAAACTCGCCCCCCCGAGGCTCAACCGCCCGTGTTGAGCTTCATCGTGCGCCGCAAGCGTGTTTCTACTCGGTCGTCAACGCAGTCTGCCGTCAGTGGCCGAATCATCCCCGCATCCGAAAAGAGGGTCGAGGACCAATGAGCGAATACTCACTCTTCACATCCGAGTCCGTGTCCGAAGGGCATCCGGACAAGATTGCCGACCAGATTTCCGACGCCGTGCTCGATGCCATCATCGCGCGCGACAAGCAGGCACGCGTCGCGTGCGAAACGCTCGTCAAGACAGGCGTTGCCATCGTGGCCGGTGAGATCTCCACCAGCGCGTGGGTGGATCTCGAGGAGCTGGTACGTCGTGTCATCACCGATATCGGCTATACCTCTTCCGACGTCGGCTTCGACGGCGAGACCTGTGGTGTCCTCAACCTGATCGGCAAGCAGAGCATCGATATCGCCCAGGGCGTCGATCGCACCAAGCCGGAAGATCAGGGCGCGGGCGACCAGGGCCTGATGTTCGGCTACGCCACCAACGAGACCGACTCCTTCATGCCGGCGCCGATCCACTACGCCCACCGTCTGGTGGAGCGTCAGGCGGAACTGCGCAAGAACGGCATGCTGCCGTGGCTGCGTCCGGATGCGAAGAGCCAGGTCACCTTCCGCTACGACGAAGCCGGCAAGCCGGTCGCCGTCGAAGCCGTCGTGCTGTCGACCCAGCATGACCCGGAAGTGTCCCAGGAAGACCTGCGCGCGATGGTCAAGCGCGAGATCATCGAGCAGGTGCTGCCGGCCGAGTGGCTGTCCGAGACCACCGAATACCACATCAACCCGACTGGCAACTTCGTCATCGGTGGCCCGGTGGGTGACTGTGGTCTGACGGGTCGCAAGATCATCGTCGACACCTACGGCGGCATGGCCCGTCACGGTGGTGGCGCCTTCTCCGGCAAGGACCCGTCCAAGGTCGACCGCAGCGCCGCCTATGCCGGTCGCTACGTGGCCAAGAACGTCGTCGCCAGCGGCCTGGCCGACAAGTGCGAGATCCAGGTCTCCTACGCCATCGGTGTCGCCGAGCCGACCTCCGTCTCGATCAACACCTTCGGCACCGGCAAGATCAGCGATGCCAAGATCGTCGAGCTGGTGCGCGAGCACTTCGACCTGCGTCCGTACGCCATCACCACCATGCTGGACCTGGCGCACCCGATGTATCAGCTGACCGCTGCCTACGGCCACTTCGGTCGTGAGCCGTTCGAGCACAGCTACAGCTGGACCGACGTGAGCGGCGAGCAGAAGACCGAAACCTTCACCGCCTTCCCGTGGGAAAAGACCGATCGTGCCGCTGGCCTCAAGGCTGCCGCTGGCCTGTAAATCCGCCAGTTCGACAGGCCTGGCAGGTGGCGGACGTCTCGCCCCTCGCTTTCGGCGCCATGACAAGAAAACCCGCCTCGGCGGGTTTTCTTGTCTCTGGCCCTCCTTCGGACAGCAACAGGAGAGATGCCCAGTGGCTGATCTACGCTATCTCAAGGGCTACGCCCCCGAGATCCAACAGCAGGCGAGTGAACTGCTGGCGTCGGGCAAGACGGCAGCCTTCTTTCTCGGCAAGTATCCCGAGCCTCATCAGCTGCAGGGTGCACGGGCGCTGCATGACTACACCATGGCGCTGAAGAATCGGTATCTGCGCAGCTCGGCGCCGATCAGCAAGGTGATCTACGACGACCGGATTCACGTCATCGACAACGCCCTGGGGCTGCACACCTTCGTGTCGCGGGTGCAGGGCAACAAGCTCAAGGCCAAGAACGAGATTCGTATCTCGTCGCTGTTCCGGCGCCTGCCGGAGCCACTGCTCAACATGATCGTGGTGCATGAGCTGGCGCATCTGCGCGAGAAGGCTCACGACAAGGCGTTCTACCGGCTCTGCTGTCACATGCAGCCGGAGTATCATCAACGTGAGTTCGAGCTGCGTCTCTATCTCTGCCACCGTGAACGCCATGGTGATCTCTGGTAGCCACGATGCGTTCTGGCAGCCATGAGCCGCTCTGGACAGTCACGCTCAGTTCAGACAGCCACGCGGCTGCTCACGCGACAGAAGAACTGGAAAGAATGACAAGGACGTCATGCCATCAGGGGTATCGGCGCCACTGCAAAGGACCGTTTTCGGATGCTCAATCTCGCTGCACTGTTCATCACCATCACTGCCGTGTGCATGTGGTTCAATCATCGTGTCCTGCGGCTGCCGCCGACCATCGGCGTGATGGCCATCGGCCTGGTGCTGTCGCTGGGCGTGATCGGGCTCGATCACTTCGCGGTGACCACCGTCGTGGCCGATACCGCGGAAGACTGGTTGGGCCGCATCAACTTCAACAGCCTGCTGATGGACGGCATGCTGTCCTTCCTGCTGTTCGCCGGCGCGCTGCACGTGGACCTCTCGCGCCTCAAGGCCTACCGGCGCTCCATCGGCCTGCTGGCCACGCTGGGTGTGCTGATCTCGACGCTGGTGATCGGCTCCGCCGCCTGGTGGCTGTTCCAGTGGGCCGGTATCGAGGTGCCCTACCTGTATTGCCTGGTGTTCGGTGCGCTGATCTCGCCCACCGACCCGATCGCCGTGCTCGGCATCATGCGCAGTGCCGGCGCGCCTGCCGACATGGAGATCCGCATCGTCGGCGAGTCGCTGTTCAATGATGGCGTGGCGGTGGTGCTGTTCACCGCGCTGCTGAGTGCGGCGTCGGCCGGCAGCGGTGAGGTCGAGCTCGGCCACATGGGGCTCTTGTTCCTCGAGGAAGCCGGCGGCGGCATCCTGCTCGGGCTGGCGCTGGGCGCGCTGGTCTACCAGCTGATGCGCAGCATCGACCAGTATCAGGTCGAGGTGATGCTGAGTCTGGCGCTGGTACTGGGCGGCTATGCGCTGGCCTCGGCGCTGCATTTCTCCGGCCCCATCGCGATGGTGGTGGCGGGGCTGATCATCGGCAACATGGCGCGTGATGGCGCCATGTCCGACAACACCCGCCGCTATCTGGACGGCTTCTGGGAGCTGGTCGACGAGATTCTCAACGCGGTGCTGTTCGTGCTGATCGGCCTTGAACTGGTACTGATGCCGATCACGCTGACCTCGATCGGCATCGCGCTGGTGCTGGTGGCGGTGATCCTGCTCTCGCGGCTGGCGCTGATCGGCCTCCCGCTGAGCCTCTTGCGTCGCTGGTACACCTTCCGCCCCGCCACCACGCGCGTGCTCACCTGGGGCGGCCTGCGCGGCGGCATCTCGGTGGCGCTGGCACTGGCGATTCCCGAAGGCGACTTCCGCGAGCCGCTGGTGGTCACCACCTACATCATCGTGCTGTTCTCGATCCTCGTGCAGGGGTTGAGCATCGGCAAGCTGGTGACGGCGGTGGTCGGCGATCGTAGTCACTCGGGAGAGTCGAACGACAAGCACTGAGTCAGAGCCTGTCAGCGCAAGCCCCACGACAATGGCGGTGACCAGCCCTGATGGCTGGTCGCATTGACTCGCCGTGAGCTGGGATTGCCTTGGCTTTACCTTCAGCGCCCTGCTGTCGCCATCGAGGTGGATGACGACAGCAGGGCGCTTTCGTTCGTGTTGCCGGCACATTCTTGTTGCCGACACCTCTTTGCCCTTGCTTCGCCTGGCCGGCCTGATGACACAGCACATTGTTCTATCAGGCAGACGGTATTCTTGCGTTTACTGATCAACTCTTTATTCCAGTGAGGTGTGCTCTGCGCGCGGTGTAACATTGGTTGATGCTACCGAGTGTCGAGGATGGAACATGCTGCTTCATGAACATCTGATATTGCCGGGCAGGGACGGTTCGGATATCGAAGCGCAGCACTATCGCACGCGAATCAACAATACCTTCATCATGTTCGCCATGGCGTGCTTCGCCTGCTTCCTGCTGTTTGACTATTTCCAGGTACCGTCTGCCTGGCAGGCGTTGTGGGTGGGGCGGCTGATCATCTTCCTCTGCTGCCTGCTATGCATCCTCCAGCTGCGCCGCGGCGGCGTGCATTCGGACAAGATCCTGCTGGCCGGGGCGATACCCGCCAATCTGTTCTTCTGCTTCGGTGCCGCGCTGATTCCGGATGCACTGACGCTGACGTTGTGGAACCTGAGTTTCTCGACCTGCATGCTGATTGCCATGCCCGCCTGGCTGGTGTGGGGCTGGCGCTACCAGCTGGCCAGCAGCCTGCCGCTGATACTGTGTTATGTGCCCATCTATGTGTGGCTGAGTCCCTTGTCGTTGACGACATTGGCCGGTGCGGGTGGGGCCTACATCCTGGGAACCCTCTTCATCGCGCCGGCACTGGCGCACGCCCGAGCCTCGACCTTCCATCGCACCATCCGGCTGCAGCGCACGCTGGAGGCGCGCAATCTCGAATTGCACGACATGAATCAGCGGTTGCTCACCCAGCAGAACGAGCTGGAATACCGCGCCAATCATGATCTGCTGACGGGGCTGCCCAATCGCCGTTTCGGCTTTGATTTTCTCGAGCGGATGCTGGCCGAGAGCACGAGCACCCGGCAATGCATGTCGATCCTGTTCGTGGATGTCGATCGCCTGAAGCACGTCAACGACAGCTTCGGGCACGCCGAGGGGGATCGCCTGATCCAGCTGGTGGCCCGGAGTGTCGCCCAGGCGGCTGGTGAAGACGGGCTGGCATGCCGCCTGGGCGGCGATGAATTCCTGGTCGTGATGCCCGGAGCCTGTGATATGGCCAGCCAGCAGGCGACGACCCAGCTGATGCGCCATCTTCAGGAGCAACGCCTGGAGCAGCAAATTCCCTTCCCGGTCGAGGTCAGCATCGGGCGCGTCACCCACGACCCGGTATTGCAGGGCGATGTGGATGTCGATGATCTGATCCATATCGCGGATGACCGCATGTATCGTCAGAAGCGCGCTCGGCGGCGGGTCATGGCGGGCGCCAACGACCCTCAGGCGTAAAAAAGCCCGCGATCTTCCCCTCATTCATGCTGCAAGTGATTGATGGCAATGGCTGTCATCGCTTTTTCATGTCGCTGTTACGGGTATGTCATCGCCTCCCCTCAGTCTTGCTGGGCAACGACAGGGGCCATCTGGGCCTCGCCTGTCGATTCCGCCTGGCAACCCAGAGGTGACTGACATGACCGCTCCGCAATCGGCTCCCCGTGCTGAAATGCCGCCTGCTCCCGACGCTCTCGGTCAGGTTCGCACGCTGTTCATCTCCGATGTGCATCTGGGAACCCCGGACTGCCAGGCGGCGCTGCTTGCGAAGCTACTGCGTCGCGTGCGCCCCGAACGCCTGTATCTGGTCGGCGATATCGTCGACCTGCTGGCGATGCGCAAGCGTGCGGTGCTCGACAAGGACCAGCAGGCGCTGGTGGCGCGGGTGCTGCGTCTGGCGCGCAGTGGCTGCGAGGTCATCTACATTCCCGGCAATCATGATGCCGCCTTCCGTCGCCTGTGCGGCCTGAAGCTGCACAACGTGAGCATCGAGCGGCGCGCGATCCATACCACCGGCAGCGGTCGTCGCCTGCTGGTCTCCCACGGCGATGAATTCGACACCCATGTGCGCATCGCGCCGTGGCTGCTCAAGCTGGGCGATGGCATGCACGGCTTCATCCTGTCACTCAATCGCTGGTGCAATCGCGCGCGTGGCATGTTCGGGCTGCCGTACTGGTCGCTGGCCAGCGCGCTCAAGCGTCGTAGCGGCACCGCCCAGCGCTATGTGGCCCAGTTCGAGGAAGCCGCCATGCGCCAGGCGCGTCTCGAAGGGCTGGATGGCTATGTCGGGGGGCATATCCACCAGGCGGGCTTCCGGGTCGAGGAAGGCGTGCTCTATTGCAACGATGGCGACTGGGTCGAGCACTGCACCGCGCTGGCGGAAGATGCCGAAGGCGCGCTGCACCTGATCGACTGGCAGGGCCAGATCATCGAGACGGCGCCGCGCCATCTGATGCCGCGTCCGGCACCTGCCGCGACGCCCGACGCCGTCACGCCCGAGATGGCCGGCGCCTGAGCCTCACCCCAGGCCGCTGATCGCCAGCATCCATGACAAATACAGCGGGATGATCAGCGGCGCCGCCAGGGTGGTCAGCATCACCGCGATCGCGCCCTTGGCCGGCTGGATATTCAGCTCGATGGCCAGCACGACCACATTGGCGGCCATCGGCACCACGCCCAGCAGCAACAACACCTGCGCCAGCACCGGGTCGAGGGCGAACAGGCTGCCCAGCAGCATCACGCTGCCCAGACTCAGCAGCGGCCACATCACGAAGCGCAGACCGGTCGCGGCCAGAATGAAGCGCGGGTCGATCTCGCGCAGGCTGACCCCGCCCAGCGTCATGCCGATGATCATCATGCCCAGCACCGTGTAGCTGTACTTGAAGTAGTCGAGTCCCTCCATCACCGCCCCCGGTACCTCGAGCCCCAGCGTCCCCACCAGCAGGGCGGCCAGAAAGGCGTAGATCAGCGGCAGACGCACGATCTTGACCAGACTCTGGCGCATCGAGAACTGCCCGCGCGCACTGACGTAGAAGCCCAGCGTGAACTCATAGAGCGTGATGCCGAGCAGGCAGAACAGGTACTGGGTCACGCCTTCCGGCGGCAGCAACAGCATCGCGACCGGCAGGCCGAAGTAGCCGGTATTGCCGGTGCCGGAGGAGAAGGCGAGCAGGGCGGCTTCCTGCGGCGGGAAGAACTTCGCGGCCAGCGGGCGCACCAGCAGGCAGATGCTGCTGGCCAGCGAGAACAGCCCCAGCGTCAGGCCCAGATCACTCAGCGATGGCTCGCCGAGCACCAGCCCGCGGAAGAAGGTCAGCGGCGCGATCACGTAGATCAGCAAGGTGGCGATGGGGCGCGGGTCGATCGCGAGGCGGCGCGCGCAGAGGGTGCCGAGGGCGACGAAGGTGATCAGCATCCAGAGCGGTTGCTGCAGATCGATGTGGTCCATCACGGTTCCTTGTGAAGCGTCATTGTCCTTTTGGCTCATCATGCCGTGTGGCCCCTGTCAGCGTCATCCCATGAATGACGCGCATTGCGTCTTTCCTTATCCGGCTGCGCATCGCGTGGTTGCGCGGCTGGTGAGGGGCAGGACTGAGGGACAGGACTGAGGGGCAGGACGCCACTGTCAGCAATGGTTATAAACACGCACTTTCTTATATGAATGGTATTGAAGTTGAGGCGAAAACCTTTCATTGGCCGGGGTCGGCGGCGGCGGTCAGAATGCTCGACATGCAGTACAGGGGCGGTGGCGTGACGCGCCGGACGTGTATTGCTGCACGCGCACCGCGAAGTGTGCGGCGATAACGACATCAATGCCGGACACGACGACCACGAGGGCCGCCCCATGAGTGCAAGCGAACATCCGTCAGGGATCAGCTTCGAATTCTTCCCGCCGAATACCGAGGCCGGGCGTGAAAAGCTCAAGGGGGTTCGTGATCAGCTGGCGGCGCTTGAGCCGGAGTTCTTCTCCGTCACCTATGGCGCGGGCGGCTCCACGCGCGAGCGCACCTTCAACACCGTGCAGTCGGTCAGCGCCAGCGGCATCTGCACCGCGCCGCACCTGTCGTGTGTCGGCAGTGACCGCGGTGAGCTGCGCGAGATCCTGGCGCAATACCGCGAGCAGGGCGTCAAGCGCCTGGTGGCGTTGCGCGGGGACCTGCCCTCCGGGATGGGCTCGCGCAGCGAGCTGCGTTACGCCAACGAGCTGGTCGAGTTCGTGCGCGAGGAGACCGGCGATCACTTCGAGATCGCGGTGGCGGCCTATCCGGAGTGCCATCCGCAGGCCGACAACTACTACAGCGATCTCGAGAACTTCGTGCGCAAGATGCAGGCCGGCGCCGATATCGCCATCACCCAGTACTTCTTCAATGCCGATGCCTACTTCCACTTCGTGGAGCGCGCGCGTGCCGCCGGCATCCAGCAGCCGATCATCCCGGGGATCATGCCGATCACCAACTACACCCGGCTGGCGCGTTTCTCCGATTCCTGCGGGGCGGACATCCCGCGCTGGCTCCGTCGGCAGCTCGAGAGCTATGGCGATGACAGCGAGAGCCTTCAGGCCTTCGGCACCGAGGTGATCTCGCGCATGAGTCAGCGTCTGCTGGATGGCGGCGCGCCGGGCCTGCATTTCTATACTCTCAATCAGGCCGAGCCGTGTCTCAAGGTGCTGGAAAATCTGGGGATCTCTTCTCGTTGAGTCACGCGCGCCGGGCGTGCACGACAAGTAATTGGAAGAGCGGCATTGAATGTGACGTCGCTCGCCCTGAGGTCTGACGGGTAGCCGCTTGTGACAGCGGCCCGCAAGCCACTCAAGGCGTCGGCAGTGACGCCGGCCTCAGTGATGGAGAGATTGCTCATGAATCACGAGACACAGCACACGGCATCCTTTACGACCTCGTCCAGAAAGCCCCTCAAGACCGCCGCGACGGTGGCGCTCGGCGCCTGGTTGTTCGGCGGTGTCGCCCAGGCCGCCACCGAGGTGGAAATGCATCGCGTCAGCAGTGATGGCGTCGGTGAGTCCGTCGGCAGTGTCATGGCCGAGGATACCGATGATGGTCTGCTGCTGACGCCGAAGATCGAGGGGCTCGAGAGCGGCATCCACGGCTTCCACCTGCATGCCAATGCCAGCTGCGAGCCGGCCGAGAAGGATGGCGAGACCGTCGCCGCCGCCGCGGCAGGTAGCCACTTCGATCCAGAAGAGACCGGTACCCATCAGGGCCCCTACGGTAATGGCCACCTCGGTGACCTTCCGGCGCTGAGCGTCGATGCCGATGGCAAGATCTCGCTGCCGGTGCTGGCACCGCGCCTCAAGGAAAGCGACCTCAGCGGCCATGCGCTGATGATCCACTCCGGCGGTGACAACTACACCGATACGCCCAAGCTGGGCGGTGGCGGCTCGCGCGTTGCCTGCGGTGTAGTTGACTGATGTGTGGTAGACAGATCTGTGGTCAATTGAACCACCTGCCGAGATGACATGAAAAAGCCCCGCCAATTGGCGGGGCTTTTTCATGTCGCAGCGCTACAGCAGATGTCAGTGCAGCTTGCCGGGATCCAGAATGCGCACCGGCTGAACCTCATCGCTCGCCGGCGTCTCGCGAGGGTCGCTCACGCGCGTGGAAATCTCGGCGAGGGTCGGCGGTTCCTCGATGGCTTGCTGTTCGAAGAAGTCGCAGGACACGCAGTCACGGTAGCGGGTCTCGTTCTGCTCCCAGGTGCGCAGGCGGTCCATTGCTCCGCAGCGCGGGCAGACGGCACCGGCGATGAAGCGCTTGATGGTAGACATGGTGCCTCCAGTCAGGGTCAGGGTAGGTCTGGCAATCCCGCCTCGGGCGGATGATGCGCCATATGATACGCCCCCGACCGGTAAAGGTCAGGGGCGCATGGTCAGGGGCGCATGGCCAGCAGCTCGTGGTCAGGCTTGCGCCATCACGAGACGGGGCGAGATCAGGCCGCCTGGGCACCGATGCCGGAGTGACGCAGCAGGGCATCGACCTGCGGGTCACGGCCACGGAAGGCGCGGAACAGCTCGGCGGCGTCACGCGAGCCACCGCGTGCCAGTACCTCGTCACGGAAGCGTTGGCCGGTAGCGGTATCGAAGACCGCGCTTTCCTCGAAGGCACTGAAGGCGTCTGCCGACAGCACCTCGGCCCACTTGTAGCTGTAGTAACCCGCGGCGTAACCGCCGGCGAAGATATGGCTGAAGCCATTCTGGAAGCGATTGAACTCGACCGCCGGCACCACGGCGACCTTGCTGCGCACCTCGTCGAGCAGCGCCTGGACATCGCTGGCCGACGGCTTGTCGAGCTCATGATGCAGGCGGAAGTCGAACAGCGAGAACTCCAGCTGGCGGACCATGGTCATCGCTGCCTGGAAATTGCGGGCTGCCTGCAGGCGCTCGAGCATGTCATCGGGCAGGCGCTCGCCGGTGTCGACGTGACGTGCGATCAGATCCAGCCCTTCACGCTCGTAGCAGAAGTTCTCCATGAACTGGCTGGGCAGCTCGACGGCGTCCCAGGCCACGCCGTTGATGCCGGAGACTTCGGCGACTTCCTGGCGGGTCAGCATGTGATGCAGGCCGTGACCGAACTCGTGGAACAGCGTGACCACTTCATCGTGGGTCAGCAGCGCCGGGCGATCGCCCACCGGGCGGGTGAAGTTGCAGGTCAGGTAGGCGACCGGCAACTGCAGGCTGCCATCCTCGCGGCGACGACGCACGCGGCACTCATCCATCCAGGCACCGCCTCGCTTGCCTTCACGCGCGTAGAGGTCGAGATAGAAGCCGGCGATCGGGGTGTCATTCTCGATCACCTCGTAGTAGCTGACGTCCTCGTGCCAGACCGGCACCTCGCGCTGCTTGAAGGTGATGCCGTAGAGGCGGTTGACCACCTCGAACAGCCCGTCGATGGCCTGCGGCGCCGGGAAGTAGGGGCGCAGCTGCTCCTGATTGATCGCGTAGCGCGACTCGCGCAGCTTCTCGCTGGCGTAGCCGACATCCCACGGCTGCAGGTCGTCGATGCCGAGGCTCTCGGTGGCATAGGCCGCCAGCTCGTTGAACTCTTCACGCGCCTGCGGCACGGCGCGGGTGGCGAGGTCATCCAGGAAGGCGATGACCTGCGCTGGCGAGTCGGCCATCTTGGTCGCCAGCGACAGCGAGGCGTAGTCGTCGAAGCCGATCAGCGCGGCCAGCTCCTGACGCAGGGCCAGAATCTCCTCGATCACCGGGCCGTTGTCGAACTCACCGGCGTTGGGGCCCTTCTCCGAGGCGCGCGTGACGAAGGCGGTGTAGACCTCCTCGCGCAGCTCGCGGTTGTCGGCATAGCTGAGCACCGGGAAGAAGCTCGGGAAGTCCAGGGTGATGCGATAGCCTTCCAGCCCCTTGGCTTCGGCATTGGCCTTGAGCGCTTCAAGGCCGCTTTCCGGTACGCCCGCCAGCGCCTCTTCGCCGACATCCTTGTGCCAGGCCTGGGTGGCATCCAGCACATGGTTGGAGAAGGTGTTGGAGAGTTCGGACAGGCGCGCCTGGATCTCGCCGTAACGCTGCTTCTTGTCTTGCGGCAGGTCGACACCGGCGAGGCGGAAGTCGCGCAGGCTGTTGGTGATCGCCTTCTGCTGGGCTTCATCGAGGCTTGCGAACTCATCGCTGTCCGCGAGGCGCTGATAGGCCGCGGCCAGGTCGCTGTTCTGACCCACCCAGGTGGAGTAGGCCGACAGCTTGGCGAGACAGGCCTGATAGGCCTCACGCAGCTTGGGCGAGTTCATGGTCGAATTGAGGTGCGAGACCGGCGACCAGGCCTGGCTCAGGCGATCACCCAGCGCTTCCAGCGGCGCGGCGAAGTTGTCCCAGCGCGTGTCATCGCGGGTGGCCTCGATCAGGCGTTCGATCTCCTGCTGGTTGTGCTCCAGCAGCTCGCTGATCGCGTCCTCGACGTGCTCGGCCTTGAGGGTGTCGAAGGGGGGCAGGGTGTTGCGTTCCAGCAGGGGATTGATCGACATCATGTACCTCGCGTCATTCGGGTGGGCGGCAGCGGTGAGCGGTAAAGGAGAACTTGCGCATCGATTGCGCCGTGAAAACGGCGTCACCGCTGCCGCGGGGATACCTAGAATGTGAGGCCTCGGCGCGCGTTATTCAATCTATCGCCTCGATAGGCGGGCGCTGCCACGCGCATGTCGCATTGGCCGAGGCCGGTACGGCTGCTATCTTGCTGCCCTTGATCACTGTTGCTGGACCCGCCTTTCTTTACCAACGTTCCTTGACCACGAGAGCAGACATGAGCGAAACCACCGAACGCTGGGGCAGTCGCCGAGCCTTCATTCTTGCCGTGACCGGCGCAGCCGTCGGGCTGGGCAATATCTGGCGCTTCCCCTATATGACCGGTGAGAACGGCGGGTCGGCATTTCTGCTGCTGTATATCGGCTTCGTGCTGTTGCTGGGGCTGCCGGTGATGCTGGCCGAGATCATGATCGGGCGCGCCGGACGCCGCGGACCGATGCAGGCACTCGCCCACCTGGCTACCAGTGGTGGGCAGACCCCGCATTGGCGCTGGCTGGGATTGTTCGGTGCCATCACCATGTTCTTCATCCTGTCGTTCTACTCGGTGGTCTCCGGCTGGTCGATCGAGTATCTGGTGGACTCATTGAAGGGCGACTTCAATGGATTGGCACCGGAGCAGGTAGGAGCGGCCTTCAATGGCTTCCTCGAAGATCCGGTTTCCATGACCTTCAACCACACCGTCTTCATGCTGATGACGATGAGTGTGGTGGCCGCCGGTATCTCTTCCGGGCTCGAGCGCCTCAACAATCTGATGATGCCGCTGCTCTACGTGCTGCTGCTGGCGTTGGCGGGTTACAGCATCAGCACGCCCGGCTTCGGCCCCGCGCTGAGCTGGCTGTTCATGCCCAACCCGAGTGCCATCACGCTGGACGTGATGCTCAATGCCATGGGGCATGCCTTCTTCACTCTGGCGGTCGGGGCCTGTGCCCTGATGGCCTACGGCGCCTACATGCCGGAGCGCCAGAGTCTGCCGACGGCCGCGATCGCCGTGGCGGCACTGGATATCGGCGTGGCGCTGCTGGCGGGGATTGCCATCTTCGCGGCGGTCTTCAGCCAGGGCATGGACCCGGCCTCCGGCCCCGGCCTGATGTTCGTCAGCCTGCCGATCGCCTTCGCCAATCTGCCGGGCGGCAGCGTGCTGCTGGCGCTGTTCTTCCTGCTGTTGCTGCTGGCGACCTGGACCAGCTCGATCAACATCGCCGAGCCCATCGTCGAGGTGCTGGAGGGCTGGGGGCTCAAGCGTCGCCACGCGGCACTGGTGGTCGGTGTCTCGGTGTGGGCGATGGGGCTGTTGTCGGTGCTGTCCTTCTCGAGCCTCAAGGACGTGCACGTGCTGGGCGAGATGAATGTCTTCGATGCGGTGACGACGATTCCGCCGGACTTCTTCCTGCCGATCGGCGGGCTGCTGATCGCCATCTTCGCGGCCTGGGTGATGCCGCAGAATCGTGCGCTGGCAGGCCTCGGCACCTCGCGTGGCTTCTTCCGCACCTGGCGCTGGGTGCTGCGCTGGATCTCGATTCCGCTGGTCGTCGTCGTGCTGGGCTGGAGCTTCTTCAAGTAAGCCCGCTTGCGCAATCGATACGTGAATCTGGCGTTGAGTCAGCGCACGGCGTGGCGCGATGCGCGGGGCATGGCGAGCCTGCAAGCGGGGCGTCGGGACGGGGTGTCGAAAACATCGCAACGCGAGTCAGGCCGTTGCGCTATTGGCATCCCGGTGTTTGGCGCAGTAGGCTGGTTGCCTAATTCAGGAGGTAAGGCATGAGCATTAGATCCTTCAAGGGCCTGACGCCGCGACTGGGCGAGCGGGTTTTCGTCGATCCGGCCAGTGTGGTGCTGGGTGATGTCGCCCTCGGGGATGACAGCTCGGTATGGCCGCTGGCGGTGATTCGCGGCGATATGCACCGTATCCGCATCGGTGCGCGTACCAGCGTGCAGGATGGCGCGGTACTGCATATCACCCACGCCAGTGATTTCAATCCGGGCGGCTATCCGCTGGAAATCGGCGATGACGTCACCATCGGTCACAAGGCCGTGTTGCATGGCTGCACCATTCACGACCGCGTGCTGGTCGGCATGGGCGCCATCGTGATGGACGGCGTGGTGGTGGAAGATGAAGTCATCATCGCGGCGGGTGCGCTGGTGCCGCCGGGCAAGCGCCTCGAGGGCGGACATGTGTATGCCGGCAACCCGGCCAAGGCACTGCGCCCGATCAAGGACAGTGAGCGTGAGTTCTTCACCTATTCGGCGGTGAACTACGTCAAGCTGAAGGATCAGCATCTGGCCGAAGACTACGTCGACTGAATCTCCCTCGCACAGAGCGGCAGACGCAGCAATGATCACTCCCCCGTCGGCTCAGGCCGGCGGGGGAGTGCTCGTTTCAGGGCCGGATTCTCCACAAGCCAAGGGCGGATTTGCCGCAAGCCAGGGTCGGTTTTCCACGAGCTTAAGAAGGCAGATGTGGCAGTGGCGCGCACAAACCAGGACAAGCCATTGTTTTTCATGAAATGCTTGCGTCATAATCTGGACGTATATCCAGTGCCAGCGTGTGGCGTCTGGTCCAGTGACATCGTCGAGGGCTCGCGACCCGTATTTCATGGCCAATTTTCGTACCCATATCACCGTAGCGGCCTTTGCCGGCGGCATCGTCGCGGCGGCGGGCTGGCAGGGCGGCCTGTGGTCGCTGGCGGAGGGGGTTCCGCTGGCGAGCCTGACCACCTTCGGCGGTATCCTGCCGGATATCGACTCCGACAACTCGCGCGCCATCCGTATCCTGTTCACGCTGTTTGCGGTACTGGCGACCATGGCCTGCGTGCTGCTGCTGCAGGACCGCCTGCTGGCGGGGCCGCTGATGATGGCGGGCGGCGCCACCTATCTGGGCGTGCGCTATGTGGCCAGCGCCATCTTCAAGCGCTTCACCGTCCATCGCGGTATCTGGCACTCGCTGCTGGCGTCACTGCTGTGCTCGCTGGGCGTGACGGCCGCCAGCCTGCATGTGCTGGGCCAGAGTGAAGAGCAGGCCTGGTGGCAGGGTGCGGCCCTGTTGTTCGGTGCCATGATCCACCTGCTGCTCGATGAGATGTACAGCGTCGACATGGTCGGCGCACGCCTGAAACGCAGCTTCGGCACCGCCTTCAAGCTGTTCGATTATCGTGAGCCGGGCAACTCGCTGGCGATGGTGGCGGTGATCGCCGCCATGACGCCCTGGCTGCCACCATTGTCGGTACTGGTGGACATCATGCATCTGCAGGGGCCGCTGTCCGTGTTCGGTGCAGGCCTGTCACGGCTGATGGCCGGCGTCTGATACCGTCTGACTGAAGGCCGGCGCGAATCTCAGTTGCTGTTGTGATGCCTTGGTTGTGATGCATCAGGCACGATAGGGCTCGGCGCTCAGGCCGTGCTTCTTGAGCTTGTCGTAGAGCGTCTTGCGCGGCAGCCCCAGCTGTTCGCAGGCCATCACCACCTGACCTTTGCTGGCCGCCAGGGCCTCGCGAATCAGCGCGGCCTCGAACGCCTCCATGCGCTGCGGCAGCGATTGCGCCTGCGTGGCTGCCTTCACGTTGTGCTCCAGTTCCCCCAGCTCGCCTGATTCCCTCGGTGCTTCTGAAGCATGCCGCTCGCCCGTGCCGGCGGTGATGCCTTCTCTGTCCGCCTCTCTTGCGGCTTCCGTGCTGTTCACGGCCGGGCCACTCGTGCCCGCGGTGAGCGGTCGCCCTTCCGCCATGCTGTCGCCGATGTTGCCCTCCAGTCCGCCCAGCAGCACATGGCGTTCTGCACAGTTTCTCAGTTCACGCACGTTGCCCGGCCAGTCATGCGCCAGCAGTGCCTGCAGGGTGGTGGCGTCCAGTGGCGGGACTTCCAGGCTGGTGCGTTCGCTGGCCAGAATCGCGAAGTGCCGGAACAGCTGCAGGATATCCTCGGCATGCTCGCGCAGTGGCGGCAGATACAGCGTGACCACGTTCAGGCGGTAGTAGAGGTCTTCGCGAAACTCGCCGGCGCTGGCCGCTTCCCGCAGATCCCGCTTGGTAGCGGCGATGACGCGGATGTCGATGGGGCGTGGCGTATTGCTGCCGAGTCGCTCGATGCTGCGCTCCTGCAGCACCCGCAACAGCTTGATCTGCAACGACATCGGCATCGATTCGATCTCATCGAGAAACAGGGTGCCGCCGTCGGCGTGCTCCAGCTTGCCGATGCGGCGCTCGCTGGCACCGGTGAAGGCACCTTTCTCATGGCCGAACAGTTCCGATTCGATCAACGTCTCCGGCATGCCGCCACAGTTGAGCGCCACGAAGGGCTTGCTCGCGCGGGCGCTGCGTTCGTGCAGACAGCGGGCGACACGGTCCTTGCCGGCGCCGGTCTCGCCATACAGCAGGGTGTCGGCATCGACCGCCGCCAGGCGTGACACCTGAGCATCCAGGCGCTGCATGATGTCACTGCTGCCGACCAGCCTGGGGCCGGCGCTGTTGCGCTGGGTATCCAGCTGTTCGCGCAGCGAGCGGTTCTCCAGCGCCAGCCGGCGGGCGGCCACCGCACGCCGCACGCCATCGAGCATGCGCTCGCGATCGAAGGGCTTCTCGATGAAATCCCAGGCGCCGGCCTGCATGGCCGCGACGGCGGTATCGATGTCGCCATGTCCCGTCATCACGATCACCGGCAGCTCGTCATCCACGGCATGCGCCGCGTGCAGCAGGCTCAGGCCATCCATGCCCGGCATGCGAATGTCCGTGATCACCACACCCTCGAAGGGCGCTTCGGCGCGCAGGATCGCCAGTGCCTGCTCGGCACTGGCCAGCGGGCGAGTGCGGTAATCGGCCAGCATCAGGCTCTGGCTCAGGCTGTCGCGCAGGTGTGGTTCGTCATCCACCACCAGCACCTGCATGTCGGTATTCGTGACGTCGCTCATGACGGCTCCTGTGGATGGTTGGCGGTGGGTGGCATCGGGGGTTGTGAGGGCATCGCCAGTGAGGGCATCGAGAGTGCCGGCAGCGTCAGCCGGAACAGTGCGCCGCCCAGCGGCGAGGGATGCGCCTCGAGGGTGCCGCCGAGGTCGGCGACGATACGCGCGCTGATCGATAACCCCAGCCCGAGTCCCTGGCCGTCGGCGCGCTGGGTATAGAAGGGTTCGAACACGCGTACCAGTTGCGATGGCTCGAGGCCGGGGCCGTTGTCGTGGACTTCCAGCACGACCTGACTGCCGGCGCTGCCCGCTTGCTCATGCAGGTTGAGCTGGATGCTGGGGGGCTCCGTGCGCTCGGGGGGCAAGTCGGCCAGCGCATCCAGTGCATTGCCGATCAGGTTGACCAACACCTGCTCCAGACGTACCGGCTCGGCGCGCACCCGCGCCAGCTTTGGACTCGCTTCGCGAATGAGGGTCACGCCGAGTGCCTCGCAGCGTGCATGCAGCAGGCGCAGGGCATAGTCGAGGCTGGTGGTGAGATCGATGGCCTCCAGGCGGTCACCGCTCTTGCGTGAGAACTGACGCAGCTGCGCGCTGATCTCGCCCATGCGCTGGGTCAGCTCGGTGATCTGGCGCAGGTTGCTCTCGACCTGGGAGGTCTGGGCGCGGGCGAGGAAGGCGCTGGCGTTCTCGGCATAGGCGCGGATGGCGGCCAATGGCTGATTGAGCTCGTGATTGATGCCGGCGGCCAGTTCCCCCAGCACCGCCAGCTTGGCGGTCTGGATCAATTCATCACGCGTCTCGCGCAGCTCGCGTTCGGCGCGGGTGCGCTCCTCGACTTCGGCACTCAGGCGCGTGTTGCTGGCGGCGAGGTCGCGGGTGCGCTCGACCACCCGTTGCTCGAAGGCATCGCGTGCCTGGGCGAGCTGTTCGGCCTGGGCACGGCGTTCGCTGACATCGAAGACCGTGACCAGCCAGCGCGGACCGTTGGGACTGGGCAGCGGCGAGCAGGAAAGCTCCAGTGGTACCGCGACACCCTCGCGCAGGCCATGCACTTCCAGCGGCCCGACGGAGCGGGCCTGGGTCAGGCGGTCCAGCAGGTGGCGCTCGGCTGGCAGGAAAAGCTCGCGCAGATCACGCCCTTCGCGGGCGCTGGGCTGGCGGAGTGAGTCGCCCGGTGAGGCATCGGCACTCAAGGGCGAGCCGAACAGCGCAATGGCCGTCGGATTGAGATACACCAGCCGCACCCGCTCATCGAGGATGCACAGGCCAGCCTGAGTGCGGTCGATGATGCCGCGCACCCGTTGCTGGCTGCTGGCGAGATTCTGGCGCTCGCGCTCTGCGAACAGGCGACGCTCACGCAGGATGCGCAGTCGCTGCCAGCCAAGCCCTGCCAGCAGACACAGCAAGGCATAACCACCGGCCGCGAGTCCGGCCGCTTGCCAGATGCCGCTGCGCAGCGGAGCCAGTGGCTTGAGTACATGCAGGCGCCAGCCGATGTCCGGCAGTGGCTGGGACAGGCTCAACCAGGCGTGCTGCCAGAGATCCCCCGGTGTCAGCTGCAACAGTTCGATGGAGGTCGTGTCGCGGCGCGACTCAAGGGGTGAGCCCAGCAGCTCCGGTAGCGCCTCGCGATGATGCAGGCGCAGCGGACGCAGGCGCTGATTGGCATAGCGCTGCGTATCGAGCAGCCGGTTGCGTGTCACCTCGCTGAGTGGCTCCAGCGTGCGCAGTACCCGCTGCGCCTGGCTGGCGATGAAGATCACGCCATGCGGATCAGTGACCATGATGTCGGCATTCTGGTCGAGCCACGCCGCCTCCAGCGCCTCTATCTGCACCTTGACCACGGCCACGCCACGTCGTCCCTGGGGGCTGGTGACGGCAGCGCTGAAGAAGTAACCGCGCTCACCGGAGCTGGTGCCCAGCCCGTAGAAGCGCCCCTCGCCGCCATTGATGGCGTCTTGCCAGTAGGAGCGGAAGCGGTAGTTCTGACCGATGAAGGTGTTGGCGGAGCGCCAGTTGCTGGCGGCGATGGTCGTGCCGGTGTCATCGACCAGATAGAGGTCCGAGATGCCGGCCAGCTCACGCATGCGGTCCAGGCGCTGGTTGAGCGCCACTTCCGCGCTGGGGTCTTCTGGGTGATCGAGAAAATCGCGCAGCTGGTCATTCTCTGCCACCAGCCTGGGCAGATAGGCGTGGCGATTCAGCTGGCCACGCAGACTGGCGGCGGTCAGGCGCAGTTCGTTGTCTGCCTCATGCCCCAGGCGCTCCAGACCCTGGCTGCGCGCCATCGAGACCGCCTGCCATACGCACAGCATCAGCCCCAGCGGTAGCGCGACCGCCAGAACGAGACGCCACAGCTGGGGCAGGCGCGTGTCCTTCATCGGCAAGCCTTCATGTTCAGGCCCTCATCTCAAGCTCTGCATATCCGGATCTTCATATTCAGCCAGAGCGTCATGACTGAGCGTCATGAGCCATCCGGCGCCGCCTGGGCACGGCGCAAGGCGCGCTGGGCACGAGTCTCGGCACGTTCCAGTTCCAGCAGTGAATCCTCGACGAATACCAGATGCTCATGGGCGGCGTTGCGTGCATCTTCGGCGCGGCCTTCCATGATCGCCTCGAACAGGCTGCGGTGCTGCTGGATCAGGCGCGGGCGTGATTCCGGCTTCTCGAACAGGTGGCGCAGGTTGGCCACGATGCTCTTCTCCAGCAACTGGAACAGGCTGCGCATCGAGTGCAGCAGCACCACGTTGTGCGCGGCCTCGGCGATGGCGAGGTGGAAGGCGGCATCGGCACCGGCCTCGCGCTCCGGGTCACGTCCCTCGAAGCTCTTCTCCAGGTCCTCGAAGCGCTGGCGCAGCATTGCCTTGTCGGCAGGTGTGGAGCGCATGGCGGCGTAGTAGGCGCTGATGCCCTCCAGCGCATCGCGAAATTCCAGCAGGTCGAGGTTGAACTCGCCGTGGCGACCCAGCAGCGCGCTGAGCGGGTCCGACCAGGCGCGCGCCAGCTCTTCAGAGACGTAGGTGCCGCCGCCCTGGCGTGAAGTCAGCAGTCCGCGCGCGGCCAGCTTCTGGATGGCCTCCCGCACGGAGGGGCGCGAGACCTCGAACTGCTCGGCCAGGGTGCGCTCCGGTGGCAGGCGCTCGCCGGGTTTCAGGCTGCCTTCGATGATCATGCTTTCGAGGCGCTCGGTGAGTACATCGGCGATACGGGGTTGGCGGACAGGGGCGTAACGCATGGAAGTGTCCTTGCGGCAATGGTGAAAGGCGGCGCCGAGCGCTGGAATGCCGGTGCGCGGCATGCAAGAGAGGGGCGCTTGCGGCGCTGCCGATGATCAGTGTGGCCCGTGGGCATTCCACGCCACAGCCGACATTGGTCTTACCAATATGTGTGATAACCACGCCTCGCGTGGGAGACGAGTGCTATCAGAAATTGGTAAGACCAATTTTACCCAATGAGGCTGCTTTGACCAATGTCTAGATGCCTTGCACCACATGATGTTTGACCCCTTTCAATGCGACGCCTAGATTATGCCGAAGCACAGTAAGGTAAATTGGTATGACCAATTTATCGGAAGGCCTGACCCAAAGGGTGCGCCAACCCCCGAGTCCTTCACTGCCGTGCCAGACAACAATCACAACAATTCGCCTGCGGAGTTTCCGTCATGTCCGAGCCACTGCTGGCCTTGCTGGCCTTCACCCCTATCCTGCTGGCGGGCATCCTGCTCGTCGGTCTGCAATGGCCCGCGCGTCGCGCCATGCCATTGGTCTTTCTCGTCACCGCTGCCATCGGCTATTTCGTGTGGCAGATGTCGCTGACGCGCATTCTGGCCTCCACGCTGCAGGGGCTGATGGTGACCGTCTCGGTGCTGTGGATCATCTTCGGCGCCATCTTCCTGCTCAATACACTCAAGCATTCCGGGGCGATCGCGGTGATCCGCGGCGCCTTCACCACCGTCAGTCCCGACCGTCGCGTACAGGCCATTATCATCGCCTGGCTGTTCGGCAGCTTCATCGAGGGGGCTTCCGGCTTTGGTACGCCTGCGGCCATCGCGGCGCCGTTGCTGGTCGCCATCGGCTTCCCGGCGCTGGGGGCGGTGATGGTGGGCATGATGATCCAGTCGACGCCGGTATCATTCGGGGCGGTGGGCACGCCGATCGTGATCGGCGTGAATGCGGGCCTCGACAAGACCAATCTCAGTGAGCAGCTGCTGGCGAACCATTCCAGCTGGGAGGCCTTCATGCAGCTGATCACCTCGGAGGTCGCCATCGTGCATGGCATCGTCGGCCTGCTGATGCCGTTGTTCATGACCGTGATGATGACGCGCTTCTTCGGCGCGAAGAAAAGCTGGAGCGAAGGACTGTCGATTGCGCCGTTCGCGCTGTTCGCCGGCCTGTGCTTCACGCTGCCCTACGTGGCGGCGGGTATCTTCCTCGGCCCGGAATTCCCGTCACTGATCGGCGCTCTGGTCGGCTTGATCCTCGTGGTGCCAGCGGCGCGTGCCGGATTTCTACTGCCGAAAGACAGCTGGGATTTTCCGCCCGAGGCCGAGTGGCCCAAGCATTGGCTGGGTGACCTGACGCTGGAGCGTGATGATGTCGAGGCCGCGGCGGCGGGCAGAAAGCCGCTGCCTCTGTGGCTGGCGTGGTTGCCCTATGGGCTGATCGCGCTGCTGCTGGTCGCCTCACGCGTATCGAGTGACTTCAAGAGCTGGCTGGTCAGCGTGCAATTCAGTGCCACTGACCTGCTGGGTGCCAGCGGTATCTCCGGCGCGATACAGCCGCTCTATCTGCCTGGCGGCATCATGGTCTTCGTGGCCCTGATCACGCTGCTGCTGCATCGCATGGCCTCTCGCCAGCTGGTGGCGGCGGCCAGCGAATCCTGGCGCACACTGGTCGGCGCCGGCTTCGTGCTGGTGTTCACCATTCCGATGGTGCGCATCCTGATCAACTCCGGCGTCAACCTGAACGACCTGGCGTCCATGCCGGTGGTGATGGCGGACGTGGTGGCAGATAGCCTTGGTCAGGCCTACCCGTTGTTCGCCTCGGGCATCGGCGCGCTGGGCGCCTTCATCGCCGGCTCCAATACGGTTTCCAACATGATGCTGTCCCAGTTCCAGTTCAACGTCGCCGCCCAGCTCGGGCTGTCGGGAGCGCTGATGGTGGCGCTGCAGGCGGTCGGGGCCGCGGCCGGCAACATGATCGCCATCCACAACGTCGTGGCGGCCTCGGCGACCGTCGGTCTGCTGGGGCGTGAGGGTCGTACCCTGCGCATGACGGCGATTCCGACCGCCTACTATCTATTGGCCTCCGGCGTGCTGGGCATGCTGGCGTTCCACCTGGTGGGTCTGAGTGATCCGCTGCTGCCGTAAGCGTGATCCGTGTTGACTGATACCCTGAAAGACATCCTGACTGACTGATAAAGAGACTGGCCATGACCGCCGCTGCTGCCCCTGACTCCACTGCTCACCCTGCCATGGGCGGGCATCCCTCACCCCAGGCGCGTGCTGCTGCCTATGACGCCCTGCGCGAGGCGTTGGCGCAGCACATTCCCGGTGAGCGCCTGATCCATGATCCGCTGCGCACCCTGGCCTACGGCACGGATGCCAGCTTCTATCGGCTGGTGCCGCAGCTGGTGGTGCGGGTGCATGACGAGCAGGAGCTGGGGCATGTGTTGCGCGAGTGCCGGGCGCGCAAGCTGCCGGTGACCTTCCGTGCGGCGGGGACGTCGCTGTCCGGCCAGGCGCTGACGGATTCGGTGCTCATCCAGCTGGGTGGTGAGTGGCGAGGGGCGCAGGTGCTGGAGCAGGGCAGCCGTATCTGCCTGCAGCCGGGGGTGATCGGGGCGCGTGCCAATCAGCTGCTGGCCCCCTTCGGACGCAAGATCGGCCCGGACCCGGCTTCGATCAACAGCTGCATGATCGGCGGTATCGCGGCCAACAATGCGTCCGGTATGTGCTGCGGCACGGCACACAACAGTTATCGCACCGTCGAGGACCTGCGCGTCATTCTCGCCGATGGCACCTGCCTGGATACGGCGTCGCCGGAGAGCGTGCAGGCCTTTCGCGCCAGTCATGGTGGTCTGCTGGCGGAGCTGGAGCGCATGGCGGCCAGTGTGCGCGCCGACCCTGAGCTGGCCGAGCGCATCCGCCACAAGTACCGGCTCAAGAACACCACCGGCTATAGCCTCAATGCGCTGGTCGACTATGCCGATGGTCTCGAGATCCTCAAGCATCTGATGATCGGTTCGGAAGGCACGCTGGGCTTCATCGCCTCCATTACCTATCGCACCGTGATCGAGGTGCCACACAATGCGGCGGCGCTGGTGTACTACCCGAACATCGATGCGGCCTGTCGCGCCACCATGCTGCTGAAGACGGCACCGGTCGCGGCGGTGGAGCTGATGGACCGCGCGGCGTTGCGCTCCGTGGAGGACGCACCGGGCATGCCGGACGTGTTGCGCACCCTGCCGGAAGAGGCGGTCGCGCTGCTGGTGGATGTGCGGGGTGCGCATCATCAGGAGCTGGAGGCGCGCATGGCCGAGGTTGCCCGCGTGCTGGAAGGCATCGAGACCTGCGAGTCGTGGGCCTTCACCCAGGATGCGCAGCGTTATGCGCTGTACTGGAAGATCCGCAAGGGACTGTTCCCGGCGGTCGGTGCAGTGCGTGATCTGGGGACCACCGTGATCATCGAGGATGTCGCCTTCCCCATCGAGCGGCTGGCGGAAGGCGTCGGTGCACTGACGGAGGTCTTCCAGCGGCATGGTTACTCCCAGGCGATCCTGTTTGGCCATGCGCTGGAGGGCAATCTTCACTTCGTCTTCCCGCAGGGCTTCGAGCGCGAAGGCGAGGTGGCGCGCTATCAGGCGCTGATGGATGACGTCGCGCAGCTGGTGGGGCAGGAATATGGTGGCTCGCTCAAGGCCGAGCATGGCACCGGTCGCAACATGGCGCCTTATGTAGAGCTTGAGTGGGGCAAGGATGCCTATGCCCTGATGTGGCGTATCAAGGAGGCCTTCGATCCGGACAACCTGCTCAATCCGGAAGTGATCCTGACGCGCAACCCTCGCCTGCATCTGGAAAACCTCAAGCCATTGCCGGCGGCGGACCCGCTGGTGGACCGCTGCATCGAGTGCGGCTTCTGTGAGTCGGTCTGCCCGTCGAAGAACCTGAGCCTGACGCCGCGCCAGCGCATCGTCATCCGGCGGGAGATCGCACGCCTGGCTGCGCTCGAGGCACCGGATGATGCACAGCGCGACCAGCTGGCAGTGCTCAGGCGGGAATACGCCTATCAGGGCATGGAGACCTGTGCGGGCGATGGCCTGTGCGCGACCCAGTGTCCGGTCGGCATCAATACCGGTGATCTGATCCGGGGGCTGCGTCATGAGGAGAGCGCCGGTGCCGATCATCCAGGCAAGATGAAGGTGGCGCATTGGGCCGGTGAGCACTTCACACGGGTCGCCAGTGGCATGCGTGGCGTGCTCAGGCTGGCGGATGGGCTGCATGGCGCCGTCGGCACGCGCAACATGCGCCGCCTGACCCGGGCCGCTCGCAAGATGTCCGGCGACAGGGTGCAGCAATGGACTCCCAGCATGCCGGCCGCCGCTCCGCGTGATTATCTCAAGCATCTCGCACAGCCACTGGGGCGCAGTGCAGCGCCCAATGGGCATGTCGTCTACTTCCCGTCCTGCGCCACGCGTGTCTTCGGGGTCGCTGCTGATGATCGCGATCCGCGCAGTGTCACGGAGATGGCGCTGGCCTTGATGGACAAGGCAGGCTTCGAGGTCGTGTTGCCGAAAGGGGTGGAGGCGCTGTGCTGTGGCATGGCCTTCCAGTCCAAGGGGCAGTTCGAGGCGGGAGATGCCAAGGCCGCCGAGTTGGCAGCGGCGCTGGTGGAGGCGAGTGACGGCGGACGGCTGCCGATCTTCTGTGATACCAGTCCGTGCCTGGCACAGGCTCAGGCCTATGCGCGCGAGCATCTCGAGGTGTCGCTGACTCTGGTCGAGCCGGTGCAGCTGGTGCTCGACTATCTATTGCCCTATCTCTCGATCACACCGCTCAAGGCGAAAGTCGCGGTGCATGTCACCTGCTCCAGTGTCCGCATGGGGCTGGCAGAGCAATTCGTGGCGCTGGCGCGGCAGTGCGCCAGTGAAGTCGTCGTGCCGGAAGAGATCACCTGCTGCGGCTTCGCCGGCGACAAGGGCTTCAGTACACCGGAGCTCAATGCCTCGGCATTGAAGGGACTGAAGGAGGTAGTGGCCGATTGCGACTACGGGGTTTCCAATTCGCGCACCTGCGAGATAGGGCTGAGTGAGCACTCCGGGCTCAGCTATCAATCGATTCTCGGTCTGGTCGATAGAGCATCGGCACCAAGGTGATGGGAGGTGTTCGACATGCATGACACCCTGATGACAATCTCTTGAAAAAGCCCTTGCCCTCACGGCGGTTCGTGCGTAAAGTACGCATCCGCTGCCGGGGACGCATGGCGTTACCAGCGGTGAATGAGGTTTGCAGGTGATTGTTTTTCTTGATGTTTTTTGAAGTCCGCTTCGATATCATCGATTGACAATCCCGGGCGATTCGCTAGAATGCGCCGCACTCCTTACGGAACAGGTGATCGAGCAACGCTCCTCACCGCTTGATGATGCTTAGAGGCAGTCGACTGACTCATCATCAAGTGCTTGACTTCTCAAGCGTTCCGGGTAGAATATGCCTCCTCGCTTAACAGCGACGCTCTTTAAAAATTTGATCAGGTAATTCGTGTGAGCGCTTGCCGATGAGTGGTGACAAGGTCACCAAATATCGGAGCAAGCCTCTCACGAGAAGTTTGACTCTGAACCAAGTTTGGTCTGCTTAACAGACTATCAAGCTTTCAACTGAAGAGTTTGATCATGGCTCAGATTGAACGCTGGCGGCAGGCTTAACACATGCAAGTCGAGCGGAAACGATCCTAGCTTGCTAGGAGGCGTCGAGCGGCGGACGGGTGAGTAATGCATGGGAATCTGCCCGATAGTGGGGGACAACCTGGGGAAACTCAGGCTAATACCGCATACGTCCTACGGGAGAAAGCAGGGGATCTTCGGACCTTGCGCTATCGGATGAGCCCATGTCGGATTAGCTTGTTGGTGAGGTAATGGCTCACCAAGGCGACGATCCGTAGCTGGTCTGAGAGGATGATCAGCCACACTGGGACTGAGACACGGCCCAGACTCCTACGGGAGGCAGCAGTGGGGAATATTGGACAATGGGCGAAAGCCTGATCCAGCCATGCCGCGTGTGTGAAGAAGGCCTTCGGGTTGTAAAGCACTTTCAGCGAGGAAGAACGCCTTGGGACTAATACTCCCGAGGAAAGACATCACTCGCAGAAGAAGCACCGGCTAACTCCGTGCCAGCAGCCGCGGTAATACGGAGGGTGCAAGCGTTAATCGGAATTACTGGGCGTAAAGCGCGCGTAGGTGGCTAAGTCAGCCAGGTGTGAAAGCCCCGGGCTCAACCTGGGAACGGCATCTGGAACTGCTTGGCTAGAGTGCAGGAGAGGAAGGTAGAATTCCCGGTGTAGCGGTGAAATGCGTAGAGATCGGGAGGAATACCAGTGGCGAAGGCGGCCTTCTGGACTGACACTGACACTGAGGTGCGAAAGCGTGGGTAGCAAACAGGATTAGATACCCTGGTAGTCCACGCCGTAAACGATGTCAACTAGCCGTTGGGTCCCTTGAGGACTTAGTGGCGCAGCTAACGCAATAAGTTGACCGCCTGGGGAGTACGGCCGCAAGGTTAAAACTCAAATGAATTGACGGGGGCCCGCACAAGCGGTGGAGCATGTGGTTTAATTCGATGCAACGCGAAGAACCTTACCTACCCTTGACATCCAGAGGACTTTCCAGAGATGGATTGGTGCCTTCGGGAACTCTGAGACAGGTGCTGCATGGCTGTCGTCAGCTCGTGTTGTGAAATGTTGGGTTAAGTCCCGTAACGAGCGCAACCCCTATCCTTATTTGCCAGCGAGTAATGTCGGGAACTCTAAGGAGACTGCCGGTGACAAACCGGAGGAAGGTGGGGACGACGTCAAGTCATCATGGCCCTTACGGGTAGGGCTACACACGTGCTACAATGGCAAGTACAAAGGGTTGCAATACTGCGAAGTGGAGCCAATCCCATAAAGCTTGCCTCAGTCCGGATTGGAGTCTGCAACTCGACTCCATGAAGTCGGAATCGCTAGTAATCGTGGATCAGAATGCCACGGTGAATACGTTCCCGGGCCTTGTACACACCGCCCGTCACACCATGGGAGTGGACTGCACCAGAAGTGGTTAGCCTAACCTTCGGGAGGGCGATCACCACGGTGTGGTTCATGACTGGGGTGAAGTCGTAACAAGGTAGCCCTAGGGGAACCTGGGGCTGGATCACCTCCTTATCGACACTGTCTACTGCTCGCGGCAAGTGCTCACAACGAATTACCTGATCTTATTGCTGGCTTAGCCGGCAGTGGCAAGCGTGCTCATCATAGAGCGCGCTTCTCACTGTTCTCTGAACAGCCGCTCTTTAACAATGTGAATCATGCTGACGATAGATGTGTGCGCCAAGTGCATGTCTATCAAACGATATGTCGGAGAGGTCCGACAGATTCGTAATCCTTGACAGACCCCTTGGGGTTATATGGTCAAGCGATTAAGCGCATACGGTGGATGCCTTGGCAGCCAGAGGCGATGAAGGACGTGATAGCCTGCGATAAGCGTTGGCGAGGTGGCAAATACCCTGCGACCCAACGATTTCCGAATGGGGAAACCCACTCACCATCAGGTGAGTATCTATAGGCCAATACATAACCTATAGAGGCAAACCCGGGGAACTGAAACATCTAAGTACCCGGAGGAAAAGAAATCAACCGAGATTCCCCAAGTAGCGGCGAGCGAACGGGGACCAGCCCTTAAGCGTGACAACTGACAGACGAACAAGCTGGGAAGCTTGACGATACAGGGTGATAGTCCCGTAGTCGAAGTCTGAGTCACGTGAAATCGAGTAGGTCGGGGCACGAGAAACCTTGACTGAACATGGGGGGACCATCCTCCAAGGCTAAATACTCCTGGCTGACCGATAGTGAACCAGTACCGTGAGGGAAAGGCGAAAAGAACCCCGGCGAGGGGAGTGAAATAGATCCTGAAACCGTATGCGTACAAGCAGTGGGAGCACCTTCGTGGTGTGACCGCGTACCTTTTGTATAATGGGTCAGCGACTTATATTCTGTGGCGAGCTTAACCGTATAGGGGAGGCGTAGGGAAACCGAGTCTTAACTGGGCGACCAGTCGCAGGGTATAGACCCGAAACCGGGCGATCTATCCATGGCCAGGGTGAAGATTGAGTAACATCAATTGGAGGCCCGAACCCAAGTATGTTGAAAAATGCTGGGATGAGCTGTGGATCGGAGTGAAAGGCTAATCAAGCCCGGAGATAGCTGGTTCTCCTCGAAAGCTATTTAGGTAGCGCCTCACGTATCACCGCTGGGGGTAGAGCACTGTTTCGGCTAGGGGGTCATCCCGACTTACCAACCCGAGGCAAACTCCGAATACCAGTGAGTGCAGCGTGGGAGACACACAGCGGGTGCTAACGTCCGTTGTGAAAAGGGAAACAACCCAGACCGTCAGCTAAGGTCCCAAAATCCTGATTAAGTGGGAAACGATGTGGGAAGGCTCAGACAGCTAGGAGGTTGGCTTAGAAGCAGCCATCCTTTAAAGAAAGCGTAATAGCTCACTAGTCGAGTCGGCCTGCGCGGAAGATATAACGGGGCTAAATCAGGTACCGAAGCTACGGGTTCATCCTCTGGATGAGCGGTAGAGGAGCGTCGTGTAAGCCAATGAAGGTGGATTGAGAAGTCTGCTGGAGGTATCACGAGTGCGAATGCTGACATGAGTAACGATAAGGGGAGTGAAAAACTCCCCCGCCGGAAGACCAAGGTTTTCTGTTCTACGTTAATCGGAGCAGAGTGAGTCGGCCCCTAAGGCGAGGCGGAAACGCGTAGTCGATGGGAAACGGGTTAATATTCCCGTACCGGATGTGGTTGCGATGGGGGGACGAAGAAGGCTAGGTGAGCCAGGCGTTGGTTGTCCTGGTGAAAGCATGTAGGCCGAGGAATCAGGCAAATCCGGTTCCTCTGAGGTCGAGATGCGAGACGAACTGACCACGGTCAGGAAGTCATCGATGCCACGCTTCCAGGAAAAGCCTCTAAGCTTCAGATCACATGCGACCGTACCCCAAACCGACACAGGTGGTCAGGTAGAGAATACCAAGGCGCTTGAGAGAACTCGGGTGAAGGAACTAGGCAAAATGGCACCGTAACTTCGGGAGAAGGTGCACCGGTTCGAGTGAAGGACTTGCTCCGTAAGCTCTTACCGGTCGAAGATACCAGGTGGCTGCAACTGTTTATTAAAAACACAGCACTCTGCAAACGCGCAAGCGGACGTATAGGGTGTGACGCCTGCCCGGTGCCGGAAGGTTAATTGATGGGGTTAGCTCACGCGAAGCTCTTGATCGAAGCCCCGGTAAACGGCGGCCGTAACTATAACGGTCCTAAGGTAGCGAAATTCCTTGTCGGGTAAGTTCCGACCTGCACGAATGGCGTAATGATGGCCACGCTGTCTCCACCCGAGACTCAGTGAAATTGAAATCGCAGTGAAGATGCTGTGTACCCGCGGCTAGACGGAAAGACCCCGTGAACCTTTACTATAGCTTTACACTGGATGCTGATGTTGTCTGTGTAGGATAGCTGGGAGGCTTTGAAACCACGTCGCCAGATGCGGTGGAGCCAACCTTGAAATACCAGCCTGACATCATTGGCGTTCTAACTCAGGTCCGTTATCCGGATCGAGGACAGTGTATGGTGGGTAGTTTGACTGGGGCGGTCTCCTCCTAAAGAGTAACGGAGGAGCACGAAGGTACCCTCAGCACGGTTGGAAATCGTGCATTGAGTGCAAGAGCATAAGGGTGCTTGACTGCGAGACAGACACGTCGAGCAGGTACGAAAGTAGGTTCTAGTGATCCGGTGGTTCTGTATGGAAGGGCCATCGCTCAACGGATAAAAGGTACTCCGGGGATAACAGGCTGATACCGCCCAAGAGTTCACATCGACGGCGGTGTTTGGCACCTCGATGTCGGCTCATCACATCCTGGGGCTGAAGTCGGTCCCAAGGGTATGGCTGTTCGCCATTTAAAGTGGTACGCGAGCTGGGTTTAGAACGTCGTGAGACAGTTCGGTCCCTATCTGCCGTGGGCGTCGGAAGTTTGAGAAGAGCTGCTCCTAGTACGAGAGGACCGGAGTGGACGAACCTCTGGTGTTCGGGTTGTCATGCCAATGGCATTGCCCGGTAGCTACGTTCGGACGGGATAACCGCTGAAAGCATCTAAGCGGGAAGCCCCCTTCAAGATGAGACTTCCCTGAGGCCTTGCGCCTCCTGAAGGGCCCTTGAAGACTACAAGGTTGATAGGCTGGGTGTGGAAGCACAGCAATGTGTTGAGCTAACCAGTACTAATTGCCCGTGAGGCTTGACCATATAACACCCAAGGGGTTTGCGTAGGCAAACCGCCGGGATTGCGACAGGATCGAGACATATCGGTCAGCATGATTCATATTGCGAGTCGCGAGGCCAAAAGCCTCGAGACTCAGGCATCGCAAGATGCCACCGTTTCGCCTGACGACCATAGCGAGCGTGAACCACCCGATCCCATGCCGAACTCGGAAGTGAAACCGCTTAGCGCCGATGGTAGTGTGGAGTTTCTCCATGTGAGAGTAGGTCATCGTCAGGCACTTATACCGAACCGCCCCTGTAGCCTTGCTACAGGGGCGGTTCTCTTTGTGCGCAGGAAAAGCAGTGGGCGAAAGAAAAGCCGTGAGCAGAAAGACGTGCATGGAAAAGTGGTGCGAGAGAAAAGCCCTCCCAGGCTGCGCAAGAAGAAAGTCTTTGGCTCATCATCGTGCTGTGATGGTTCTGCCATTGATGGAAAATGATGTGCGCTCTTTCTTTATCCCTGGTTTTTCCAAGCTTCGCCCCTGCAGCTTTTGCTGTGGGGGCGTATTTTTGTGCGGCTAGAAGCAACTCGCATGAACCTGTCAGCGTCGGAGTTCATCAGAGGGATGCTCATTTCCATCATGTCTGGGCCGGGAGTGGCGTCATTCGGGATATTTTTTATGCGCAAGACTGGGTTTTTTGCGTGCGCCGCCAGGTGAAGAAAAGGGTGCTAAAGACGAGTCTTGTTGCCAGAGATCGGCTGGCTGGATTGCTCCAGGTGCCAGAATCAGGGGTGTGAAGGCGAAATCTGGCCTGATCTTCAAAAAGCCCTTGCCCTCACGGCGGTTCGTGCGTAAAGTACGCATCCGCTGCCGGGGACGCATGGCGTTACCAGCGGTGAACGAGGTTTGCAGGTGATTGTTTTACTTGAGGTTTTTGAAGTCCGCTTCGAATTCATCGATTGACAATCCCGGGCGATTCGCTAGAATACGCCGCACTCCTTACGGAACAGGTGATCGAGCAACGCTCCTCACCGCTTGATGATGCTTAGAGGCAGTCGACTGACTCATCATCAAGTGCTTGACTTCTCAAGCGTTCCAAGTAGAATATGCCTCCTTGCTTAACAGCGACGCTCTTTAAAAATTTGATCAGGTAATTCGTGTGAGCGCTTGCCGATGAGTGGTGACAAGGTCACCAAATATCGGAGCAAGCCTCTCACGAGAAGTTTGACTCTGAACCAAGTTTGGTCTGCTTAACAGACTATCAAGCTTTCAACTGAAGAGTTTGATCATGGCTCAGATTGAACGCTGGCGGCAGGCTTAACACATGCAAGTCGAGCGGAAACGATCCTAGCTTGCTAGGAGGCGTCGAGCGGCGGACGGGTGAGTAATGCATGGGAATCTGCCCGATAGTGGGGGACAACCTGGGGAAACTCAGGCTAATACCGCATACGTCCTACGGGAGAAAGCAGGGGATCTTCGGACCTTGCGCTATCGGATGAGCCCATGTCGGATTAGCTTGTTGGTGAGGTAATGGCTCACCAAGGCGACGATCCGTAGCTGGTCTGAGAGGATGATCAGCCACACTGGGACTGAGACACGGCCCAGACTCCTACGGGAGGCAGCAGTGGGGAATATTGGACAATGGGCGAAAGCCTGATCCAGCCATGCCGCGTGTGTGAAGAAGGCCTTCGGGTTGTAAAGCACTTTCAGCGAGGAAGAACGCCTTGGGACTAATACTCCCGAGGAAAGACATCACTCGCAGAAGAAGCACCGGCTAACTCCGTGCCAGCAGCCGCGGTAATACGGAGGGTGCAAGCGTTAATCGGAATTACTGGGCGTAAAGCGCGCGTAGGTGGCTAAGTCAGCCAGGTGTGAAAGCCCCGGGCTCAACCTGGGAACGGCATCTGGAACTGCTTGGCTAGAGTGCAGGAGAGGAAGGTAGAATTCCCGGTGTAGCGGTGAAATGCGTAGAGATCGGGAGGAATACCAGTGGCGAAGGCGGCCTTCTGGACTGACACTGACACTGAGGTGCGAAAGCGTGGGTAGCAAACAGGATTAGATACCCTGGTAGTCCACGCCGTAAACGATGTCAACTAGCCGTTGGGTCCCTTGAGGACTTAGTGGCGCAGCTAACGCAATAAGTTGACCGCCTGGGGAGTACGGCCGCAAGGTTAAAACTCAAATGAATTGACGGGGGCCCGCACAAGCGGTGGAGCATGTGGTTTAATTCGATGCAACGCGAAGAACCTTACCTACCCTTGACATCCAGAGGACTTTCCAGAGATGGATTGGTGCCTTCGGGAACTCTGAGACAGGTGCTGCATGGCTGTCGTCAGCTCGTGTTGTGAAATGTTGGGTTAAGTCCCGTAACGAGCGCAACCCCTATCCTTATTTGCCAGCGAGTAATGTCGGGAACTCTAAGGAGACTGCCGGTGACAAACCGGAGGAAGGTGGGGACGACGTCAAGTCATCATGGCCCTTACGGGTAGGGCTACACACGTGCTACAATGGCAAGTACAAAGGGTTGCAATACTGCGAAGTGGAGCCAATCCCATAAAGCTTGCCTCAGTCCGGATTGGAGTCTGCAACTCGACTCCATGAAGTCGGAATCGCTAGTAATCGTGGATCAGAATGCCACGGTGAATACGTTCCCGGGCCTTGTACACACCGCCCGTCACACCATGGGAGTGGACTGCACCAGAAGTGGTTAGCCTAACCTTCGGGAGGGCGATCACCACGGTGTGGTTCATGACTGGGGTGAAGTCGTAACAAGGTAGCCCTAGGGGAACCTGGGGCTGGATCACCTCCTTATCGACACTGTCTACTGCTCGCGGCAAGTGCTCACAACGAATTACCTGATCTTATTGCTGGCTTAGCCGGCAGTGGCAAGCGTGCTCATCATAGAGCGCGCTTCTCACTGTTCTCTGAACAGCCGCTCTTTAACAATGTGAATCATGCTGACGATAGATGTGTGCGCCAAGTGCATGTCTATCAAACGATATGTCGGAGAGGTCCGACAGATTCGTAATCCTTGACAGACCCCTTGGGGTTATATGGTCAAGCGATTAAGCGCATACGGTGGATGCCTTGGCAGCCAGAGGCGATGAAGGACGTGATAGCCTGCGATAAGCGTTGGCGAGGTGGCAAATACCCTGCGACCCAACGATTTCCGAATGGGGAAACCCACTCACCATCAGGTGAGTATCTATAGGCCAATACATAACCTATAGAGGCAAACCCGGGGAACTGAAACATCTAAGTACCCGGAGGAAAAGAAATCAACCGAGATTCCCCAAGTAGCGGCGAGCGAACGGGGACCAGCCCTTAAGCGTGACAACTGACAGACGAACAAGCTGGGAAGCTTGACGATACAGGGTGATAGTCCCGTAGTCGAAGTCTGAGTCACGTGAAATCGAGTAGGTCGGGGCACGAGAAACCTTGACTGAACATGGGGGGACCATCCTCCAAGGCTAAATACTCCTGGCTGACCGATAGTGAACCAGTACCGTGAGGGAAAGGCGAAAAGAACCCCGGCGAGGGGAGTGAAATAGATCCTGAAACCGTATGCGTACAAGCAGTGGGAGCACCTTCGTGGTGTGACCGCGTACCTTTTGTATAATGGGTCAGCGACTTATATTCTGTGGCGAGCTTAACCGTATAGGGGAGGCGTAGGGAAACCGAGTCTTAACTGGGCGACCAGTCGCAGGGTATAGACCCGAAACCGGGCGATCTATCCATGGCCAGGGTGAAGATTGAGTAACATCAATTGGAGGCCCGAACCCAAGTATGTTGAAAAATGCTGGGATGAGCTGTGGATCGGAGTGAAAGGCTAATCAAGCCCGGAGATAGCTGGTTCTCCTCGAAAGCTATTTAGGTAGCGCCTCACGTATCACCGCTGGGGGTAGAGCACTGTTTCGGCTAGGGGGTCATCCCGACTTACCAACCCGAGGCAAACTCCGAATACCAGTGAGTGCAGCGTGGGAGACACACAGCGGGTGCTAACGTCCGTTGTGAAAAGGGAAACAACCCAGACCGTCAGCTAAGGTCCCAAAATCCTGATTAAGTGGGAAACGATGTGGGAAGGCTCAGACAGCTAGGAGGTTGGCTTAGAAGCAGCCATCCTTTAAAGAAAGCGTAATAGCTCACTAGTCGAGTCGGCCTGCGCGGAAGATATAACGGGGCTAAATCAGGTACCGAAGCTACGGGTTCATCCTCTGGATGAGCGGTAGAGGAGCGTCGTGTAAGCCAATGAAGGTGGATTGAGAAGTCTGCTGGAGGTATCACGAGTGCGAATGCTGACATGAGTAACGATAAGGGGAGTGAAAAACTCCCCCGCCGGAAGACCAAGGTTTTCTGTTCTACGTTAATCGGAGCAGAGTGAGTCGGCCCCTAAGGCGAGGCGGAAACGCGTAGTCGATGGGAAACGGGTTAATATTCCCGTACCGGATGTGGTTGCGATGGGGGGACGAAGAAGGCTAGGTGAGCCAGGCGTTGGTTGTCCTGGTGAAAGCATGTAGGCCGAGGAATCAGGCAAATCCGGTTCCTCTGAGGTCGAGATGCGAGACGAACTGACCACGGTCAGGAAGTCATCGATGCCACGCTTCCAGGAAAAGCCTCTAAGCTTCAGATCACATGCGACCGTACCCCAAACCGACACAGGTGGTCAGGTAGAGAATACCAAGGCGCTTGAGAGAACTCGGGTGAAGGAACTAGGCAAAATGGCACCGTAACTTCGGGAGAAGGTGCACCGGTTCGAGTGAAGGACTTGCTCCGTAAGCTCTTACCGGTCGAAGATACCAGGTGGCTGCAACTGTTTATTAAAAACACAGCACTCTGCAAACGCGCAAGCGGACGTATAGGGTGTGACGCCTGCCCGGTGCCGGAAGGTTAATTGATGGGGTTAGCTCACGCGAAGCTCTTGATCGAAGCCCCGGTAAACGGCGGCCGTAACTATAACGGTCCTAAGGTAGCGAAATTCCTTGTCGGGTAAGTTCCGACCTGCACGAATGGCGTAATGATGGCCACGCTGTCTCCACCCGAGACTCAGTGAAATTGAAATCGCAGTGAAGATGCTGTGTACCCGCGGCTAGACGGAAAGACCCCGTGAACCTTTACTATAGCTTTACACTGGATGCTGATGTTGTCTGTGTAGGATAGCTGGGAGGCTTTGAAACCACGTCGCCAGATGCGGTGGAGCCAACCTTGAAATACCAGCCTGACATCATTGGCGTTCTAACTCAGGTCCGTTATCCGGATCGAGGACAGTGTATGGTGGGTAGTTTGACTGGGGCGGTCTCCTCCTAAAGAGTAACGGAGGAGCACGAAGGTACCCTCAGCACGGTTGGAAATCGTGCATTGAGTGCAAGAGCATAAGGGTGCTTGACTGCGAGACAGACACGTCGAGCAGGTACGAAAGTAGGTTCTAGTGATCCGGTGGTTCTGTATGGAAGGGCCATCGCTCAACGGATAAAAGGTACTCCGGGGATAACAGGCTGATACCGCCCAAGAGTTCACATCGACGGCGGTGTTTGGCACCTCGATGTCGGCTCATCACATCCTGGGGCTGAAGTCGGTCCCAAGGGTATGGCTGTTCGCCATTTAAAGTGGTACGCGAGCTGGGTTTAGAACGTCGTGAGACAGTTCGGTCCCTATCTGCCGTGGGCGTCGGAAGTTTGAGAAGAGCTGCTCCTAGTACGAGAGGACCGGAGTGGACGAACCTCTGGTGTTCGGGTTGTCATGCCAATGGCATTGCCCGGTAGCTACGTTCGGACGGGATAACCGCTGAAAGCATCTAAGCGGGAAGCCCCCTTCAAGATGAGACTTCCCTGAGGCCTTGCGCCTCCTGAAGGGCCCTTGAAGACTACAAGGTTGATAGGCTGGGTGTGGAAGCACAGCAATGTGTTGAGCTAACCAGTACTAATTGCCCGTGAGGCTTGACCATATAACACCCAAGGGGTTTGCTAAGGCAAACGCCGGGATTGCGACAGGATCGAGACATATCGGTCAGCATGATTCATATTGCGAGTCGCGAGGCCAAAAGCCTCGAGACTCAGGCATCGCAAGATGCCACCGTTTCGCCTGACGACCATAGCGAGCGTGAACCACCCGATCCCATGCCGAACTCGGAAGTGAAACCGCTTAGCGCCGATGGTAGTGTGGAGTTTCTCCATGTGAGAGTAGGTCATCGTCAGGCACTTATACTGAACCGCCCCTGTAGCCTTGCTGCAGGGGCGGTTCTCTTTGTGCGCAGGAAAAGAAAGCCCGGCTCCCCCAGGAGTCGGGCTTTTTGCGTTCAATGTGCAAATACGGTGCTGAGAGACTGACAGCATGAGGTGCCAGGCAAAATGCCGTAGTCTCTGAGCACGACTCTTCGATGACGGGCTGGGCGATGGATGAGCTGATGTTGGTGGGCGTCATGATGGCGTTGCTGGTACTGGGCGGTTCCTTGATGGGGTGGCTCAGCATGCTGCGCATCAAGGCGCTGGAGCAGCGACTGCGCGATATGGAGGCCAGGCTTGCTCGCGAGCTTCCTGCTCATGGCGCTCCGGTTATGCACACTCCCTTGCAAGAAGGGGGTGTGGACAAATCGTCTACCGAAGTGCCGCCCCGGGAGGGGCTGGCAGCATCCGGTGCAACGCCATCGATCAGCGACTCGCGGACCACTGCATCATCCAGTGGCGGCCACTCACTGTCCTACCGGCTACTTCAGCGCTTGTTGCATGGCGCTGCCTCCAGTCGTTCAGGCGAGAAGGGGCAGGGCGCAGACCCTGCAAGAAAGGCATCAGAGGTGCTGCCGGGGGGCATGTCACGTCTGCTGACGGTCCTTCAGGAACACTGGATGATTCTTGTGGGTGCCTTGTCTCTGGTGATGGCAGGCATCCTGCTCGTCGGGTATTCCCTTGAGCAGGGCTTGCTGGGGTCGGGGGTACGGCTGGCGCTGGGTCTCGGGTTCGGCCTGAGCATGACGGTATTGGCCGAGTGGCTGAGACTGCGTACGTCCCAGTCATCGAGTTTGACCGGCGCCGTCAGCGGTGCCGGCAGTCTGGTGCTCGCGGCGAGCCTGCTGGCTGGTCACTTTCTGCTTTCGCTGGTGTCCATGCCGGTCACCTTCGTACTGCTGGCAGCCTTGAGCCTGTGGATGCTGGAGCGTGCGCGGCATCATGGGCCGTGGCTGGCAGCATTGGGCATGTTGGGCGGATATACTCTGCCCTTGGCGCTGCCCATTCACCAGCAGTGGCAGGAAGCCTCGACCTTGCTGTTGCTGGGGCATGCGGGTGTGATCGCGGCAGCGTGTCGTGTGCTGTACCGCCAGGTCGCGGTGAGCTGGCTGTATTGGGGCGGTCTGGTGGGAGCGCTCGCCTGGTGGTTGCTGTTGATGCCCTTCGGTATCACCTCTGGCACGACACTGCTGGTGGAGCTGTTGCCCTGGGTGGGTGGTGTCTGGCTGGCCGTGCTGGCGTTGGGGTATCTGTCGGAGCGGGTGTGGAAGCCATCCACGGGCGCCGCAGAAAAGGATGAGCGACAGGCGAAGACCTCACTTGCGACCTGGTTGCCCTGGCGCGCATATCTTGAGCTGCGTCGGCACTGGCTCGCCGGAGGCCTTGTCTCAGTGAGCGTCGTGCTGGGACTCTGGCTGCCCTGGCTGGGCAGTCTTGTGCATGGCGTCTCCTTTGACTCATTGGTGGCGCCTTCTGATATGGCCGGCTCCGGTGTGTCCCAGTGGCAACAGGGGTGGCTGGCTAGTCTCATGCCGATGCTGGTGATTGCCTGGTCAAGTCGCCGCCATGCGGTGCTGTGGTCGATGGTGGTTGTTGGCAACGGACTCTGGTTGCTGGTGTGGGGGCTTGCCCTGACGGCATCGCTGTCGAGCAGCGCGATGATCAGCCCGCTGATACTGAGTGCCGGCCTGTTGTCGCTGGCGAGTTGGCGACCACGTCATGAAGCGGGTGAAGGAGCAGAGGGGCCGCTTGCAGCCTGTTGGTGGGCATTGGCGACCATGGTGCCGCTGCTGGCGTGGGCCCTGGTGCTCTGGCAGGACGTCATGCCATGGGCGAGCGATGCAGGGAGGCTGATCAATACAGGGCTGCCGCCATTGATCTGGGGGCTGGTGTGCTGGGCAGGTGCCATGCGCTTCCAGGCGCGTGAAGGCGCTCAGCTTGCCGCAGGACTGTGGCTGCCGGCGCAGGCCGGGATATTCCTTGCTTTGGTGGCAGTGCTGGAGGGGCCATCGCTGACCCTGGCGCTGGCGCTGCAGCTGTTGGCTTTGACCGCTTGTGAATGGCGTTGGTATCGCGAGGGGCATACCGCGGCGCGCTCCGTGTTTGCTGAGCTGTCACGCTTGCTGGCGTGGGGTGTCGTGGCTCGCTTGATGTATGGCATGGCGCATGACGACTATGCCGATATCGCGCACTGGCCACTGCAGATACTGCTGCCGGTATTGGCCTGTGTTGCCATGACCAGTCTCGGCATGCGCCACCGCCCGCGGACACAGCGCTGGCTGGAAGGTGCCGTTGTCCAGCTTGCCGTCGCGACGGTGGTGATGGAAATCCGTTATGTGTTGACCGGTGGAAAGCCCTTCGAGGGCAGCCTCACCCTGGCGGAGCTTTCCCTGCAGGTGTTGGCGCTGGCCGGGGTGGCGGCAAGCTATGCCTGGCGTGCTCGTGGAGGCGACGCTGAGGCGCGGGCAGGGACGCAGCTCTATCGCGTGCTGGCACTAGTGGTCGGTGGAGCGGCCGTGATTTTCTGGAGTGCCGGCGTGCTGGGCATCTTCAATCCGCTCTGGCACCCGGGGGATGTCGGGAGCTGGCCGCTGGTCAATTGGCTTCTGCCGGCATACGGCCTGCCTGCACTCGGGGCCGCTATGCTCTGGCGCATGACATCCAGACGCGCATCGGATGCGGGAAGTGCCGCGTCACGCTCACGAATGCGCGGGCTGAGCGAAGTGCTCGGTCTGTTGTCAGCCGGATTGTGGTTGGCGCTCAACTTGCGTCACTGCTGGCATGGCGCTGAGCTGGGGCTATGGCAGGGCATCGAGCAGGCGGAGCTATATGCTTACAGTGTGCTGATGCTGGTCGTCGCGGCGGCGCTGGTCGTGAGTGGTGCCAAGGTGGGGCAGCAACACTGGCAGCGTATCGGACAGGGCATTCTGATCCTCACCGTGATCAAGGTGGGGGTATGGGATACCGCCACCCTTGAGGGGCTGTGGCGAGTAGGTTCATGGCTGGGACTGGGCAGTGTCCTGATGCTGCTTTCCGCCTTGTTCAATCGCCTGGCGGGGGCGGGAATGCGTGCCGGGGAGCGGAATTGACGAAAAGAGCGTTATCTTTGGTCGTTGTTCTTGGCTCGCAAGCCCATGAATCCGATAGAATGTGCGCTTTTGCACAGGGACAGGCCTCCGCATGACCATCCGTGATCTCATTCGTCTGCTTGGAGATGGTGGCTACCACTCCGGAGAGGCCCTGGGCGAAGAGCTCGGGGTGTCGCGTACGGCGGTCTGGAAGCAGCTCAAGAAACTTGAGGCGCTCGACATTCCGCTGGAAGCCATCAAGGGGCTTGGCTATCGACTGGCCAACCCCATCGAGTTGCTCGATGGTCAACAGATCATCGAGGCACTGCCACGCGAGACTCGCAAACACCTGACGCGCCTGTTCGTCGAGGAGTCGGTGGACTCGACCAATACCTTCATCCGCGAGCGCTTTCGTCAGGGAGCCGGCCATGCCGAGGTCTGTCTGGCGGAGGTGCAATCGGCTGGGCGTGGCCGTCGTGGGCGTGAGTGGGAGACTCCCTGGGGGCGCAGCCTGGTCTTCTCGCTTGGCTGGCGCTTCGAATCAGGGGCCGCATCGCTTGAAGGCCTGAGTCTGGCGATCGGCGTGGCGGTGGCGGAGGTGCTCGAGGCCGATGGCCTGCCCGCGCGCCTCAAGTGGCCCAACGATGTCCTGCTTCAGATACAGAAGGATCAACCCAAGATCGCCGGCATCCTGGTCGAGGTGACGGGGGATGTGTCCGGTCCCTGTGATGTCGTCATCGGAATCGGCATGAACATCGAGTTGCCGGCCTCCCGACGCGAGGCGATCACTCAACCGGTGGCTGCGGTACGTGACATCATTCCCGGTGCTTCACGCAATCGCTATGCCGCGCGTCTGATGGAGTCATTGCTGGCACTGTTGCCCGAGTTCGAGTCGCAGGGCTTTGCCGGATGGCAGGCGCGCTGGAATGAGCGCAATGCCTTCAAGGGGCGTGATGTGGTGATTTTGCGCGGAGACAGACGAGAAGAGGCCGTGGCAGAAGGTGTCGATATCAATGGAAATCTCGAGGTGCGCATGAATGGCGAAACCATCACTCTCGCCGGTGGCGAGATCAGTCTGCGCGCCGTCTCATGATTCTGGATCTTGATATCGGCAACACCTTGTCAAAATGGCGTCTAAAGGACACCGTTTCCAGCGAGATCCGCTCGCGCGGCGCCGTCTGGACGCGAGAGGAGTGGCGGCCGGGCGCGGACATTCCTGACCTGGATGTCGTCACGGCCGTGCGTATCTCCAGTGTGGCGCGCAAGCAGGTGCTGGATGAGACGGTGGAGTTGCTGCGCAAGCAGGTCGGCGTCGTGCATGTCGCACACTCGACGCGGGAGGCGCTGGGCGTTACCTGCGGCTATGAAGAGCCGCAACGCCTGGGCGTCGATCGCTGGTTGGGCGCACTCGCCGGCCATCATCTCACCGGGGGCTGTTGCAGCGTCGATTGCGGTAGCGCGATCACGGTGGATTTCGTGCTGCCGGGTGGCAAGCATCTGGGGGGCTATATTCTCCCGGGGCTGCGTCTGATGAAGGAAAGCCTCAAGCTGGGTACGCGCAATGTGGCCATCGACCCGGATACCGAGGTGGATACGCTGCTCGCGCCGGGTCGCAATACGGTAGAGGCCGTCAATCACGGCATCTACATGGCGGCCGTCAGTGCGGTCAATCGTCTCTATGCCGAGGTCTGCGATCGTGAAGGGGTAGCCTTGCCGCTACTGCTGACCGGCGGTGACGCGCGGGTGGTGGCGCGCGGTCTGCGGGTGCCGCATGCGCTGTGGCCAGACATGGTGTATGCCGGCCTGGAGGCGCTGTATCCATTGACCGCTGCCGAGCGGGCAGGGCGCCTGTCAGGTGCGCCCGACCAGCCGCGAGTGCCTGATCTAGAAAAACTTCGCTCAGGGCTTGCGCTCACCCAGATGCTTTGACATACTACGTCCCGTTCTGAGGCGATACATTCCCTCAAGCGCTTGAAGTAGAATGAAATCAAGCACTTGACAGCGTATCCCAAGCGGCGTAAGATTCGTCGTCACAGATGGTGGGGTTCCCGAGTGGCCAAAGGGAGCAGACTGTAAATCTGCCGCGAAAGCTTCGAAGGTTCGAATCCTTCCCCCACCACCAGATTCGCTTATGATGCCGCGTGCATCAGGGCAGCAAGAGTTGGAAAGCGGGCATAGTTTAATGGTAGAACCTCAGCCTTCCAAGCTGATGACGCGGGTTCGATTCCCGCTGCCCGCTCCAGTTCATCTCGCCAGTCGAGATTGCGCAAAGGTTTTGCTCGTGTAGCTCAGGGGTAGAGCACACCCTTGGTAAGGGTGAGGTCGGCGGTTCAAATCCGCCCACGAGCTCCATACAACGGAAAGGCGAGTCGCAGTTTGGCTCGTCTTTTTCGTTTCCGACGACCTCCCAGGTCGCGGTCAAAGATAAGGCTTGTCAGTTTGGGTTGTCTCAGCTATGATGGCGCCCGCTGTTCATTCAGCCTTGTTTTTAGTCTCTGGAACACGCAAGTGTTACAGGCCAGTAGCTCAATTGGCAGAGCAGCGGTCTCCAAAACCGCAGGTTGGGGGTTCGATTCCCTCCTGGCCTGCCATCCTTCCCCAGGATGGTATTCGACTTCTTACCGATTCTCGATTCTAGCGATCGCTGCACCCTTGAGGAGTCTCTTTGATGAAACAGAACGCCGAGGTGCAGGAAGCGCGCCACGACGGGTTCAAGTGGTCGGTCGTTGTCATTCTTCTTGTGCTGGCTGTTGCTGGCAACGCCTATTTTGCTGACCAAGCGCTGCTTTATCGCGTGCTTGGCGTCGTCGTGCTTGGTGTTGCAGCGGCTGCTCTGGCGATCACGACCAACAAAGGCCGTGATGTTGTCGAGCTGGCAAGTAGTGCGCGCCGCGAGATCCAGCGCGTCGTTTGGCCGACCCGACAGGAAACTGTCCAGACAACTGCCATCGTGCTGGGTGCCGTGCTTATCGTGGGCCTGTTGCTATGGCTCATCGATACCACCCTCGGCTGGCTGATGTCCGGCATCGTCAGTTAACGGAGTTTCCATGTCCAAGCGTTGGTATGTCATACACGCCTATTCCGGTTTCGAAAAGCAGGTCATGCGTTCGCTCAACGAGCGTGTGAAGCTTTACGCCATGGAAGATCACTTCGGTGAGATTCTCGTGCCGGTCGAAGAAATCGTCGAAATGCGTGACGGCAAGCGCCGCAAGAGCGAGCGCAAGTTCTACCCGGGCTACGTGCTGGTCGAGATGGACATGAATGATCAGTCCTGGCACCTGGTGAATGAAACCCCGCGCGTCATGGGTTTCATTGGCGGAACCCCGGAGAAGCCGGCAGCGATTACCCAGAAAGAAGCCGACGCCATGCTGCGTCGCGTTCAGGATGGCACCGACAAGCCGCGTCCGAAGACTCTCTTCGAGCCGGGTGAAACGGTGCGTGTCACTGATGGTCCGTTCGCGGACTTCAATGGCGTAGTCGAAGAAGTGAATTACGAAAAGAGCCGTCTGCAGGTCAGCGTACTGATCTTCGGGCGTGCTACGCCGGTGGAGCTCGAGTTCTCCCAGGTCGAGAAGGACTGATCTCAGGATCATCATCTCACCTGTTTGAATACGAGCATCACGGCAACACGACGGGTCGCCTGAGGCGGCCCGGTTTTACGGGGAGCCGCAAGGCGCTACCACCCATACTGGAGTCCTATCATGGCCAAGAAAGTACAGGCTTACATCAAGCTGCAGGTTGCAGCCGGTAAAGCTAACCCGAGCCCGCCCGTGGGTCCTGCCCTCGGTCAGCACGGTGTCAACATCATGGAGTTCTGTAAAGCGTTCAACGCCGCTACCCAGAACGTCGAGCCGGGTCTCCCGACTCCCGTGGTCATCACTGTCTACTCCGACCGTAGCTTCACTTTCGTCACCAAGACGCCGCCTGCGGCCGTCCTGCTGCTGAAAGCGGCTGGTCTGAAGTCCGGTTCTGGCGAGCCGAACAAGAAGAAGGTCGGTACCGTGACTCGCGCTCAGCTCGAAGAGATCGCGACCACCAAGGAACCGGATCTGACAGCTTCCAATCTGGACGCTGCTGTTCGCACCATCGCCGGTACTGCCCGTAGCATGGGCCTGAACGTGGAGGGTCTTTGATCATGGCCAAGATTTCAAAGCGCGCCCAGGCGATCAACGCGAAAGTTGAATCCGGCAAGGTCTACAGCGTCGAAGAAGCTGTTGCTCTGCTGTCCGAGCTGTCCACCGTCAAGTTCAAGGAGACCATCGAAGTCTCTCTGAACCTGGGTGTTGACCCGCGTAAATCCGATCAGGTCGTTCGCGGCGCTACCGTGATGCCGAATGGCACCGGTAACGAAGTGCGCGTCGCTGTCTTCACCCAGGGCGCCAACGCTGAAGCAGCGAAGGAAGCCGGTGCAGACGTGATCGGCATGGACGACCTGGCAGAACAGGTCAAGAAAGGCGTGATGGACTTCGACGTCGTCATCGCTTCTCCGGATGCCATGCGCGTTGTCGGTCAGCTGGGCCAGATCCTCGGTCCGCGCGGCCTGATGCCGAACCCGAAAGTCGGTACCGTGACGCCTGACGTCGCGACTGCCGTGAAGAATGCCAAGGCTGGTCAGGTGCGTTTCCGTACTGACAAGAACGGCATCATTCACGCCGGTATCGGCAAGATCGACTTCAGTGCTGACTCCATTCAGGGTAACATTGACGCCCTGGTGGCCGAAGTCAAGAAGCTGAAGCCGAGCACTTCCAAGGGTATCTACCTGAAGAAGATCACCCTGTCCAGCACCATGGGCCCGGGTCTGACTGTCGATCACGCCAAGTACGCGTAAGGCAGTCTCAGAATGTTTCACTTTGCGGTCCCCGTGCTCAGCCGCGGGGCGCCGTCAAAGACCGCAGGCGCTGGCCTTGTCACCTCGGTGACGGGGCCGGCTTAATCGCGCCGCGATGCTTGCATTGCGCGTAGCCTGCGCAGATGGTGTCCCAGCCCTGCTGGTGGCAGCCATCCTCCAAGACTCTCCCGCGCAGTTCTGGTGAGAGAGATGGTAAACCACTGGGGAATTCGTTCCCCGGCACGAAATGGAGTCAACACCGTGGCTTTAGGTCTCGAAGACAAGAAGGCAATTGTTGCTGAGGTCAGCGAAACCGCCAAGGGTGCTCTCTCCGTAGTCGCTGCCGACTCTCGTGGTGTAACTGTTGGTGCAATGACCGAATTGCGCAAACAGTGCCGCGAAGCGGGCGTCCAGCTGCGTGTTGTTCGCAACACTCTGGCTCGTCGTGCGCTGTCCGGTACCTCTTATGAGGTGCTGAACGAGTCCTTCGTCGGCCCGACTCTGCTTGCATTTTCCATGGAACACCCGGGCGCTGGCGCTCGTCTGTTCAAGGAATTTGCCAAGAAGGTCGAGGCGTTCGAAGTCAAGGCATTGGCCTACGAAGGCGAGTTCATCCCGGCGGCGAATATCGACCGTCTGGCATCTCTGCCGACCCGCGATGAAGCACTGTCCAAGCTGCTGTCTGTCATGAAGGAAGCTTCTGCAGGCAAGCTGGTCCGTACTATCGCAGCACTGCGCGATCAGAAGGAAGCCGAAGCCGCCGCGTAAGCAGCGCTTTGACCTCCTGGCTGTCTCGTGCAGCCTGAATCGATTTCCGTTTGACCGAGCATCTTTGCTCCGCAAAGTTTAGGATTGCTAAAATGGCACTGACCAAAGAAGACATCATCAACGCCGTCGCTGACATGACCGTCATGGAAGTGGCTGAGCTGATCGAAGCAATGGAAGAGAAGTTCGGCGTTTCCGCCGCTGCCGCCGTCGTCGCTGGCCCGGCCGCTGCTGGTGAAGCCGCTGAAGAACAGACCGAGTTCGACATCGTTCTGACTGCTGCTGGTGACAAGAAAGTCAACGTCATCAAGGCTGTTCGTGAACTGACTGGCCTGGGCCTGAAAGAAGCCAAGGCAGCTGTTGACGGCGCTCCGGCCACCCTGAAAGAAGGCGTGAGCAAGGAAGACGCAGAAGCAGCTAAGAAGAAGCTGGAAGAAGCAGGCGCGTCCGTGGAACTCAAGTAACTCGTGTTCCAGGCTGCGCACGCTGCGTAAGCTTCCTGGCTGGTGGCGGACTCCGCCACCAGCCTTTTTCTGTTGCAAGACGAATTATGACGGCGAGCCAGCCCGCAAGGGAGGCTTGCCGTCCGCGCCTGATGGACATCGCCGCGCCATCAGGTATGAGCCGACCACGCATCGGTCACCCAAGGTGAACAAGCTGGGGAATACAGATGGCTTACTCATACACTGAGAAAAAACGCATCCGCAAGGATTTTGGCAAACTGCCCCAAGTGATGGATGTGCCTTACCTGCTGGCCATCCAGCTTGATTCCTACCACGACTTTCTCCAGCAGGACAGGGCGCCAGAACAGCGCCTGGAAGTCGGCCTTCACGCTGCCTTCAAGTCCGTGTTCCCGATTGCCAGCTTCTCTGGCAACGCAGCGCTCGAGTATGTCAGCTACCGCTTCGGTACGCCGGCGTTCGACGTCAAGGAATGTCAGCTGCGCGGAGTCACTTACTCTGCACCGCTGCGCGTGAAAGTGCGCCTGATGATCTATGACAAGGAATCGTCGAACAAGGCGATCAAGGACATCAAGGAGCAGGAAGTCTACATGGGGGAAATCCCCCTGATGACAGAGAACGGTACCTTCGTCATCAATGGTACCGAACGTGTCATCGTGTCACAGCTGCACCGCTCGCCGGGTGTGTTCTTCGACCACGACAAGGGCAAGAGCCACTCGTCCGGCAAGCTGCTGTACTCCGCACGTGTGATTCCTTACCGCGGTTCCTGGTTGGACTTCGAGTTTGATCCGAAGGACAACGTCTACGTCCGTATCGACCGTCGTCGCAAGCTGCCGGCTTCCGTTCTGCTGCGTGCCATGGGCATGACCAGCGAAGAGATTCTCGGTACATTCTTCGACACCACGATGTACCACATCGAGCGCAGCGGCTTCTCCGTTGAGCTGGTGCCGGCACGTCTGCGTGGCGAGACCGCCGCCTTCGACATCAAGGATGCCGACGGTAGCGTGATCGTGGAGGAAGGTCGTCGTATTACACAGAAGCACGTCCGTCAGATGGAAGCCTCCGGCCTCGAGCGTCTCGAAGTGCCGATGGACTACCTGTACGGCAAGGTGCTGGCCAAGGATCAGATCGATCCGGCCACTGGTGAGCTGGTCTGCGAAAGCAACAGCGAGATCACTCCGGAACTGCTGGAGAAGATGGCTCAGGCCAAGATCACCCAGTTCGAAGTCATCTATACCAACGACCTGGATTGCGGTCCGTTCGTGTCCGATACCCTGAAACTGGATACCACGCGTAACCAGCTCGAGGCATTGGTCGAGATCTACCGCATGATGCGTCCGGGCGAGCCGCCCACCAAGGATGCAGCAGAGTCACTGTTCCAGAACCTGTTCTTCAGCGAAGACCGCTACGATCTGTCGGGCGTGGGCCGCATGAAGTTCAACCGTCGCCTGCGTCGCGAAAGCGATACCGGCAGCGGCGTGCTCGATCAGGACGATATCCTGACCGTCATGAAGGAGCTGATCAGCATCCGTAACGGCAATGGCGATGTCGATGACATCGACCACCTGGGCAACCGTCGTATTCGCTCTGTGGGCGAAATGGCGGAAAACCAGTTCCGTGTCGGCCTGGTCCGCGTCGAGCGTGCGGTCAAGGAGCGTCTGTCCATGGCCGAGAGCGAAGGCCTGATGCCGCAGGATCTCATCAACGCCAAGCCGGTTGCGGCGGCGGTGAAGGAATTCTTCGGTTCCAGCCAGCTCTCCCAGTTCATGGATCAGAACAACCCGCTGTCCGAAGTGACGCACAAGCGCCGTGTCTCCGCGCTTGGCCCGGGTGGTCTGACCCGTGAGCGCGCCGGCTTCGAAGTTCGTGACGTTCACGCCACGCACTACGGCCGTCTGTGCCCGATCGAAACGCCGGAAGGCCCGAACATCGGTCTGATCAACTCGCTGGCGACCTACTCCAAGACCAACAGCTATGGCTTCCTCGAGACGCCGTACCGCAAGGTCGTGGATTGTCAGGTCACCGACGATGTCGTCGATCTGTCCGCGATCGAGGAAGGCGATTTCATCATCGCCCAGGCCTCCGCGACCGTCGACGAGAACGGCCGTCTGGTCGACGACCTGGTTCAGGTTCGTCACCGTGGCGAGACCACCTTCATGGCGCCGGAAAAGGTCACCATGATGGACGTGTCTCCGCGTCAGGTCGTCTCTGTCGCTGCCGCACTGATCCCGTTCCTCGAGCACGATGATGCCAACCGCGCCTTGATGGGTGCGAACATGCAGCGTCAGGCCGTTCCGACTCTTAAGGCTGACAAGCCGCTGGTCGGTACCGGCATGGAGCGCTTCGTGGCGCGTGACTCCGGCGTCTGCGCCGTGGCACGTCGTGGCGGTGTCATCGATTCCGTCGATGCCAAGCGCATCGTCGTACGTGTGCGGGAAGAAGAGATCATCGGCGGTGAGGCCGGCGTTGATATCTACAACCTGACCAAGTACGTACGCTCGAACCAGAATACCTGTCAGAACCAGCGCCCGATCGTGCGTCCTGGCGACGAAGTCGCCATCGGCGACATCCTGGCCGACGGCCCGTCCGTCGACATGGGTGATCTGGCCCTGGGTCAGAATATGCGTCTGGCGTTCATGCCCTGGAACGGCTTCAACTTCGAGGATTCCATCCTGTTCTCGGAGCGTGTGGTGCAGGAAGATCGCTTCACCACCATCCACATCCAGGAACTGACCTGTGTCGCGCGTGACACCAAGCTCGGGCCGGAAGAAATCACTTCCGATATCCCGAATGTCGGCGAATCCGCACTCTCCAAGCTGGATGAGTCCGGTGTCGTCTACATCGGTGCCGAGCTGAATCCGGGCGACATCCTGGTCGGCAAGGTCACGCCGAAGGGCGAGACCCAGCTGACGCCGGAAGAGAAGCTGTTGCGTGCCATCTTCGGCGAGAAGGCGTCCGACGTTAAGGACACCTCTCTGCGTGCCCCGACCGGCATGAAGGCTACCGTCATCGACGTTCAGGTCTTCACCCGTGACGGCGTCGAGAAGGATCAGCGTGCGCTCTCCATCGAGCAGATGCAGCTGGCCGAGGTCCGCAAGGATCTGCAGGAAACCTACCGCATCGCGGAAGAGGCGACCTTCGAGCGTATGCAGCGCAACCTGGTCGGTCAGGCCGTCAACGGTGGTCCGAAGCTCAAGAAGGGCGACGTGCTGACCGATGACTACCTGGAAGCACTGCCGCGCCAGGAGTGGTTCAAGCTGCGTCTGCAGGACGAGTCTCTCAACGAACTGCTGGCTCAGGCCGATGAGCAGCTCGAGATCCGTCGTCGCGAGATGGACGAGCGCTTCGAAGACAAGAAGCGCAAGCTCACCCAGGGTGATGATCTGGCACCGGGCGTGCTCAAGATCGTCAAGGTGTACGTCGCCGTGAAGCGTCGTATCCAGCCGGGTGACAAGATGGCCGGTCGTCACGGTAACAAGGGTGTCATCTCCGCGATCATGCCGGTCGAAGACATGCCGTTCGATGGCAATGGCGAGTCGGTTGACGTCGTGCTGAACCCGCTGGGTGTACCGTCGCGCATGAACGTCGGTCAGATCCTCGAGACCCACCTCGGCATGGCCGCGCGTGGTCTGGGCGTGAAGATCGAGCACATGCTGCGCGAAGAGCGTGCCGAGCAGGTCAAGCAGATCCGCGAATTCCTCGACAAGGTGTACAACACCGTCGGCGGTCGCCAGGAAGACCTCTCCGTGCTCAGCGATGATGAAATCATCACCATGGCGCACAACCTGAAGAAGGGCGTGCCGATGGCAACGCCGGTCTTCGATGGCGCCAAGGAACACGAGATCAAGCAGTTGCTCACGCTGGCCGGTATCCCTGATTCCGGACAGATGGACCTCTACGATGGCCGCACCGGCGAGAAGTTCGATCGCAAGGTGACCGTCGGTTACATGTACATGCTCAAGCTCAACCACCTGGTGGATGACAAGATGCATGCGCGTTCGACCGGCTCCTACTCCCTTGTCACGCAGCAGCCGCTGGGTGGTAAGGCGCAGTTTGGTGGTCAGCGCTTCGGTGAGATGGAGGTCTGGGCCCTCGAGGCGTACGGCGCTGCCTACACCCTCCAGGAGATGCTCACGGTCAAGTCCGATGACGTGGAAGGCCGTACCAAGATGTACAAGAGCATCGTAGATGGCGATCACACCATGCAGGCGGGCATGCCCGAATCCTTCAACGTGCTGGTGAAGGAAATCCGCTCGCTGGGTATCGACATGGAGCTGGAAGGCTGACGCCGAAAAGCCACAAGTATTGACGGTCCGCAAAGCCTGGTGTCAGCAGCCAGGCTTTGCCCATGACAACTCCGCAACGGAGCGACCCATGAAAGATTTGGTGAAAGTTCTCAAATCGCAGGCGCAGTCCGAAGAATTCGACGCCATCAAGATTACCCTGGCGTCTCCGGACATGATTCGCTCGTGGTCTTTTGGTGAAGTGAAGAAGCCTGAAACCATCAACTACCGGACATTCAAGCCGGAACGTGATGGTCTTTTCTGTGCCAAGATCTTTGGCCCGGTGAAGGACTACGAGTGCCTGTGTGGCAAGTACAAGCGGATGAAGCATCGCGGCATCATCTGTGAGAAGTGTGGCGTTGAAGTGACCAAGGCGGCAGTGCGTCGTGAGCGTATGGCTCACATCGAACTGGCGAGCCCGGTCGCGCATATCTGGTTCCTGAAGTCCCTGCCGTCCCGTATCGGCATGCTGCTCGACATGACTCTGCGTGATATCGAGCGCGTGCTGTACTTCGAAAGCTTCGTGGTCATCGACCCGGGCATGACGACCCTCGAGAAGGGTCATCTGCTCAACGATGAGCAGTACTTCGAAGCGCTAGAAGAATTCGGTGATGATTTCGACGCCCGCATGGGTGCCGAAGCCATCAAGGCGCTGCTCGAGGACATCGAGCTGGAAGAAGAGGTCGAGCGCCTGCGTGAAGAGATTCCGCAGACCAACTCCGAGACCAAGATCAAGAAGCTGTCCAAGCGCCTCAAGCTGCTGGAAGCCTTCTACTATTCCGGCAACAAGCCGGGCTGGATGATCATGGAAGTGCTGCCAGTGCTGCCGCCGGACCTGCGTCCGCTGGTGCCGCTGGACGGCGGCCGCTTCGCGACCTCGGATCTGAACGATCTGTATCGTCGTGTGATCAACCGCAACAACCGCCTCAAGCGTCTGCTCGACCTCAATGCGCCGGACATCATCGTGCGCAACGAGAAGCGCATGCTGCAGGAATCCGTGGATGCTCTGCTCGACAACGGTCGTCGCGGTCGCGCCATCACCGGTTCCAACAAGCGTCCGCTGAAGTCGCTGGCCGACATGATCAAGGGCAAGCAGGGTCGTTTCCGTCAGAACCTGCTGGGCAAGCGCGTCGACTATTCCGGTCGTTCCGTCATCACCGTCGGCCCGACCCTGCGTCTGCACCAGTGTGGTCTGCCGAAGAAGATGGCGCTTGAGCTGTTCAAGCCGTTCATCTACGCCAAGCTGCAGGCCTCCGGTCACGCCAGCACCATCAAGGCCGCCAAGAAGATGGTCGAGCGCGAAGCCCCGGAAGTCTGGGATTTCCTCGCCGACGTCATCCGCGAGCACCCGGTGCTGCTGAACCGTGCCCCGACTCTGCACCGTCTGGGTATCCAGGCGTTCGAGCCGCTGCTGATCGAAGGCAAGGCCATCCAACTGCACCCGCTGGTCTGCGCTGCGTACAACGCCGACTTTGATGGTGACCAGATGGCTGTCCACGTACCGCTGACGCTGGAAGCCCAGCTGGAAGCGCGTGCGTTGATGATGTCGACCAACAACGTGCTGTCGCCGGCCAACGGCGAGCCGATCATCGTGCCGTCCCAGGACGTCGTGCTGGGTCTGTACTACATGACCCGCGAGAAGATCGGTGCCAAGGGTGAGGGCATGGCCTTCGCGAACCTGGGTGAAGTCGAGCGTGCCTTCGGTACGCACAGCGCTCACCTGCACGCGATGGTCAAGGTCCGTCTGACCGAGACGCTCAAGGACGAAGAGTCCGGCGAGCTGTACGAGAAGACGTCCCTGCACGACACCACCATCGGTCGCGCACTGCTGTTCCGCATTCTGCCGAAGGGCATGCCGTTCGAGCTGATCAACCAGGTGATGAAGAAGAAAGCCATCTCCGGTCTGATCAACGAGGCGTACCGTCGTGTCGGTCTGAAGGACACCGTCATCTTCGCTGACCAGCTGATGTACACCGGCTTCCGTCTCGCGACCTGGTCCGGCGCCTCCATCGGCGTCAACGACTTCGTCATCCCGGACGCGAAGAAGGTCATCATCGACGCGGCCGAAGACGAAGTGAAAGAGATCGAAGACCAGTTCTCCTCCGGTCTCGTGACCGCGGGCGAGAAGTACAACAAGGTCATCGATATCTGGGCGCGTGCCAACGACCGTGTCGCCAAGGAGATGATGGCAGGTATCTCGAAAGAGACCGTCGTCAACTGGAAAGGCGAAGTGGTCAATGACGAAGACGGCAAGCCGATGGAGCAGGACTCCTTCAACAGCGTCTTCATCATGGCCGACTCCGGTGCGCGTGGTTCCGCCGCACAGATTCGTCAGCTGGCTGGTATGCGTGGCCTGATGGCCAAGCCGGATGGCTCGATCATCGAGACGCCGATCACCGCCAACTTCCGTGAAGGTCTGAACGTACTCCAGTACTTCATCTCCACGCACGGTGCCCGTAAGGGTCTGGCGGATACGGCACTGAAGACCGCCAACTCCGGTTACCTGACCCGTCGTCTGGTCGATGTTGCCCAGGATCTGGTCATCACCGAAGCGGATTGCGGCACTCAGGAAGGTCTGATTCTGCACCCGGTCATCGAAGGCGGCGACATCATCGTCCCGCTGTCCCAGCGCGTGCTGGGTCGTGTCGTGGCGCAGGACGTGATCGATCCGGTCTCTGATGAGGTCCTGATCGCACGCGGCACGCTGCTCGACGAAGCCTGGTGTGCACAGCTCGATACCATGGGCGTCGATGAGATCATCGTGCGTACCACCATCGGTTGTGAAACCGTGCACGGTGTCTGCTCGGCCTGTTACGGTCGTGACCTGGCGCGTGGCCATCAGGTCAACGTCGGTGAAGCCATCGGTGTCATCGCGGCACAGTCCATCGGTGAGCCGGGTACCCAGCTGACCATGCGTACCTTCCACATCGGTGGTGCCGCTTCGCGTGCCTCCGCCGTGGACAGTGTCCAGGTCAAGCATGGCGGCAGCGTGCGTCTGCACAACATCAAGTCGGTCGAACGTGCCGATGGCAAGCTGATTGTCGTCTCGCGTTCCAGCGCACTGGCAGTGGCGGATGACCACGGCCGTGAGCGCGAATTCTACAAGCTCCCGTACGGTGCTGAGCTGTCCGTGCGTGACGGCGATCCGGTGGCCTCTGGTCAGTCCGTCGCCAAGTGGGATCCGCACACTCACCCGATCGTCGCGGAAGTCGCGGGTCAGGTGCAGTTCACGGACATGGAAGATGGCCAGACCATCAACCGTACCACTGACGAAATGACCGGTCTGTCCTCCATCGAGGTCATCGAAAGTGCTTCACGTCCGTCCGCGGCCCGTGACAAGCGTCCGATGATCATGTTGGTAGACGGTAGCGGCAAGCACGTGACACTGCCGGGCTCCAACACGCCGGTCCAGTACCTACTGCCGGGCAATGCCGTGGTGTCCGCCGAGAATGGCGCGGCCGTCGGCGTGGGTGACGTCATCGCACGCATCCCGATGGAAGCGTCCGGTAACAAGGACATCACCGGTGGTCTGCCGCGTGTTGCCGACCTGTTCGAAGCACGTCGTCCGAAAGAGCCGGCCATCCTGGCCGAGATCTCCGGCACCGTGACCTTCGGCAAGGAAACCAAAGGCAAGCGTCGTCTGACCATCACGCCGGTGGAAGGTGATCCGTTCGAGCTGTTGATCCCGAAATGGCGCCAGATCAGCGTCTTCGAAGGTGAAACGGTCGAGAAGGGTGAAGTCATCTCCGATGGCCCGAGCAACCCGCACGATATCCTGCGTCTGCTCGGCGTCGCGGAAATGACCAAGTACATCACCACCGAAGTCCAGGAGGTCTATCGCCTCCAGGGTGTCGGCATCAACGACAAGCACATCGAAGTCATCGTGCGTCAGATGCTGCGCAAGGTCGAGATCACCGATTCTGGCGATTCCACCTTCATCACAGGCGACCAGGTGGAATACGCCCGCGTCGTCGAAGAAAACATGCGTCTCGAGGCCGACGGCAAGTTCCCGGCCAAGTTCGATCGCATCCTGCTCGGTATCACCAAGGCGAGCCTGGCAACTGAATCGTTCATCTCCGCGGCGTCCTTCCAGGAAACCACGCGAGTTCTGACCGAGGCATCTGTCACCGGCAAGCGCGATTATCTCCGTGGTCTGAAGGAGAATGTCGTGGTCGGTCGCCTGATTCCGGCGGGTACTGGCCTGGCCTATCACGACGAGCGTCGCCGCCGTCGCGATGGCCTGCCGCTCGCACCGGCCCCGTCGGCACAGGACGTCGAGCAGGAATTGGGCGCTCAGCTCACTGCCCTCGACGCGGACGACGACGACCTCTGAGGTCTTGCACCCCGCCGTCTCTGACGGCGGGGTTGACGCCCTTGTGGCCCAAGCCCTAGAATATGCAGCCTTTAACAGTAGGGCAGGTGCATCCTGCCCTGTTGTTGGAAGGCAGTACAACCCATTGGAGCAAGCAAATGGCAACCGTTAACCAGCTCGTGCGCAAGCCGCGCAAGCGTCAGGCGTCCAAGAGCGACGTCCCTGCGCTGCAGGCATGTCCGCAGAAGCGTGGCGTGTGTACCCGTGTATACACTACTACCCCGAAGAAGCCGAACTCCGCACTCCGTAAGGTTTGCCGTGTTCGCCTGACCAACGGCTTCGAAGTCACTTCATACATCGGCGGTGAAGGTCACAACCTTCAGGAACACTCTGTTGTTCTGATCCGTGGCGGTCGTGTGAAGGATTTGCCGGGTGTCCGTTACCATACCGTTCGTGGTGCACTGGATACCTCTGGCGTGCAGAACCGTAAGCAGGGCCGTTCCAAGTACGGCGCCAAGCGTCCGAAGGCGTAATTCAAAGTTTAATATCGGTCTGATAAGAGTAAGGTCGGGCGTCGCGTCCAACGCGAGGCGTCCCGGGTTTACCTGAAGGACCCTTCTACTGAGGGCTTATCATGCCTAGAAGACGTGTAGCAGCTAAGCGCGAAATCCTGCCGGATCCGAAGTTCGGAAGCGAGCGCCTGGCCAAGTTCATGAACCACCTGATGATCAGCGGCAAGAAGTCTGCAGCTGAGCGCATCGTTTACGGTGCTCTCGATCGTGTTGCCGAACGCTCCAATGACGAGCCGCTGGACCTCTTCGACAAGGCGCTGGAAGCCATCCAGCCGATGGTCGAAGTGAAGTCCCGTCGTGTTGGTGGTGCAACCTACCAGGTGCCGGTTGAAGTTCGTCCTTCCCGTCGTCAGGCACTGGCCATGCGTTGGCTGGTGGACGCTGCGCGCAAGCGCGGCGAAAAGACCATGGTGCAGCGCCTCTCTGGCGAGATCCTGGATGCCGCTGAAGGCAAGGGTTCTGCTGTGAAGAAGCGTGAAGACGTGCACCGCATGGCAGAAGCCAACAAGGCCTTCTCCCACTACCGCTTCTAAACAACGGGGATACTCACCGTGGCACGCAAGACTCCACTTAAGCGTTACCGCAACATCGGTATCTGTGCCCACGTCGACGCCGGTAAGACTACCACTACCGAGCGCGTCCTGTTCTATACCGGCCTGTCTCACAAGGTCGGCGAAGTCCACGATGGTGCTGCCACCATGGACTGGATGGAGCAGGAACAGGAACGTGGCATCACGATCACCTCTGCGGCGACCACCTGCTTCTGGCAGGGCATGAGCAAGCAGTTCGACGAGCACCGTATCAACATCATCGATACTCCGGGGCACGTTGACTTCACTGTTGAAGTCGAGCGTTCACTGCGTGTTCTCGATGGCGCGGTCGTGGTGCTGTGTGGTTCTTCCGGTGTCCAGCCGCAGACAGAGACTGTCTGGCGTCAGGCCAACCGTTACGAAGTTCCGCGCATGATCTTCGTCAACAAGATGGACCGCGCTGGCGCGGACTTCTTCATGGTCGTCGAGCAGGTGCGCAAGCGCCTGGGCGCGAACGCCGTCCCGATCCAGATCAACTGGGGTGCGGAAGACGAGTTCAAGGGCGTCATCGACCTGATCAAGATGAAGGCCATTGTCTGGGACGAAGACAATCACGGCATGAACTACGAGCTGATCGACATTCCGGCCGAGCTGCAAGATACAGCTGCCGAATGGCGTGAACACATGCTCGAGTCTGCTGCTGAAGCGTCCGAAGAGCTGATGGACAAGTACCTTGAAGAAGGCGAGCTGTCCGAGGAAGAAGTCAAGGCTGCGCTGCGTCAGCGTACCCTGGCCAACGAAATCTGCCTCGTGACCTGTGGTTCTGCCTTCAAGAACAAGGGTGTCCAGGCGGTTCTGGATGCGGTCATCGAATACATGCCGTCTCCGCTTGAAGTCAAGGCCATCGAAGGTGAGCTTGACGACAAGGACGGTACCATCGAGACCCGCGAAGCTGACGACAAGGCTCCGTTCGCGGCGCTGGCGTTCAAGATCGCGACCGATCCGTTCGTTGGTACCCTGACCTTCATCCGCGTCTACTCGGGCGTGCTGAAGTCTGGTGATGGCGTCTTCAACTCCGTCAAGAGCAAGAAGGAGCGTGTCGGTCGTATCGTCCAGATGCACTCCAACTCTCGTGAGGAGATCAAGGAAGTCTATGCTGGCGATATCGCCGCATGTATCGGTCTGAAAGACGTGACCACCGGTGACACCCTGTGTGACCCGGATCACAAGATCGTGCTTGAGCGCATGGAATTCCCTGAGCCGGTCATCTCCGTCGCTGTCGAGCCGAAGTCCAAGGCCGACCAGGAAAAGATGGGTGTTGCACTGGGCAAGCTGGCCCAGGAAGATCCGTCCTTCCGCGTCGAGACCGACGAAGAGTCCGGTCAGACCATCATCTCCGGTATGGGTGAGCTTCACCTGGACATCCTCGTCGACCGTATGCGTCGCGAGTTCAATGTCGAGGCGAACATCGGCAAGCCGCAGGTGGCTTACCGTGAGACCATCCGTACCAAGGTCGAGCAGGAAGGCAAGTTCGTTCGTCAGTCCGGCGGTCGTGGTCAGTTCGGTCACGTCTGGCTTCGCATTGAGCCTCTCACTGCAGAGGACAAGGGCGATGACGAAGAAATGACCTTCAAGTTCGAGTCCGAGATCGTCGGTGGTGCGGTTCCGAAGGAATACGTGCCGGCCGTCGAGAAGGGCGCCGCTGAGCAGCTCAAGAATGGTGTCATCGCCGGTTATCCGATGATCGACGTCAAGGTCACGCTGTTCGATGGTTCCTACCACGACGTCGACTCCAACGAGACTGCGTTCAAGGTCGCCTCTTCCATGGCGATCAAGGCCGGTGCCCCGAAAGCGGGTGCAGTGCTGCTTGAGCCGCTCATGAAAGTCGAAGTCGTCACGCCTGAAGATTTCATGGGTGACGTCATGGGCGACCTGAACCGTCGTCGTGGCCTCGTTCAGGGCATGGATGATTCTTCCACTGGCAAGATCATCAATGCACTGGTGCCGCTGGGTGAGATGTTCGGTTATGCGACCGACCTGCGCTCACAGACCCAGGGCCGCGCAAGCTACTCCATGGAGTTTGCGAAATACGACGAAGCACCGAACAGCATCGTCGAAGCCGTCATCAATCAGAAGTAACCGATTAGCTAACGAAAGAGGTTATAGCAGTGGCTAAGGAAAAATTTGAGCGTTCGAAGCCGCACGTCAACGTCGGCACCATTGGTCACGTCGATCACGGCAAGACCACTCTGACTGCGGCTCTGACTCGCGTCTCTGCAGAAGTCTTCGGTGGTGACGCGCGTGCGTTTGACTCCATCGATAACGCCCCGGAAGAGCGTGAGCGTGGTATCACCATCTCCACCGCTCACGTGGAATATCAGTCCGAAGTGCGTCACTACGCGCACGTCGACTGCCCGGGTCACGCCGACTACGTCAAGAACATGATCACCGGTGCTGCCCAGATGGACGGCGCTATCCTGGTCTGTTCCGCTGCTGACGGCCCGATGCCGCAGACTCGCGAGCACATCCTGCTGTCCCGTCAGGTCGGCGTTCCGTTCATCGTTGTCTTCCTGAACAAGGCTGACATGGTCGATGACGAAGAACTGCTCGAGCTGGTCGAGATGGAAGTTCGTGAACTCCTGAGCGAGTACGACTTCCCGGGCGACGACACTCCGATCATCATCGGCTCTGCCCTGATGGCTCTGGAAGGCAAGGACGACAACGGCATGGGTACTACCGCCGTTGCCAACCTGATCAAGGCCCTGGATGCGTACATCCCGGAGCCGGAGCGTGCTATCGACCAGCCGTTCCTGATGCCGATCGAAGACGTCTTCTCCATCTCTGGCCGCGGTACCGTCGTCACTGGCCGTATCGAGCGTGGTCTGGTCAAGACTGGCGAAGAGATCGAGATCATCGGCGTGCGTGACACCACCAAGACTACCGTTACCGGTGTCGAGATGTTCCGCAAGCTGCTGGACGAAGGTCGTGCTGGCGAAAACGTCGGCGCCCTGCTGCGCGGCACCAAGCGTGATGACGTCGAGCGTGGCCAGGTTCTGGCCAAGCCGGGCTCCATCAAGCCGCACACCAAGTTCGAAGCCGAAGTCTACGTCCTGTCCAAGGAAGAAGGCGGTCGTCACACTCCGTTCTTCAAAGGCTATCGTCCGCAGTTCTACTTCCGTACCACTGACATCACTGGTACCTGTGAGCTGCCGGAAGGCGTCGAGATGGTCATGCCGGGCGACAACGTCCAGATGGTCGTGTCTCTGATCGCTCCGATCGCCATGGAAGATGGTCTGCGTTTCGCTATCCGTGAAGGCGGTCGTACCGTCGGCGCTGGCGTCGTGGCCAAAATCGTCGAGTAAGGTTCTCCTTACCTGACACAGAAGGGGGCCCTGATGGGCCCCCTTTTCTCGCATGTTTGACACCTGATGTCAGTCTGCCTATAATGCGCATCCTTTGAATGCGTGGGTGACGGCCTACGCCGTCGACATCCATTGGAGTTTTGGGCAATGCAAAACCAGAAGATTCGCATCCGGTTGAAAGCATTCGACCACCGTCTGATCGACCAGTCCTCTGCAGAGATCGTTGAAACTGCAAAGCGTACCGGTGCTCAGGTTCGTGGCCCGATCCCGCTGCCGACCCGTCGCGAGCGTTACACCATCCTGGTCTCTCCGCACGTCAACAAGGACGCGCGTGACCAGTATGAGATTCGTACCCACAAGCGCGTTCTCGACATCGTCGAGCCGACAGAGAAGACTGTCGACGCGCTGATGAAGCTTGACCTGGCTGCCGGTGTGGACGTCCAGATCAAGGTTGACTGATACCTCACTAGTCACTGCGGCCCAGCGCTCTCACTGATAGAGCAGCAGCCGCCACGCCGGGATGGCGTCATACAATGTGCTAGTGGAATGCTCTGGAAAGGGCAGCCATAGCGGGTGACAGCCCCGTACACTAAAGGAGACTGAACATGTCTATCGGTTTAGTCGGTAAGAAGGCCGGGATGACCCGTGTCTTCACCGAAGCTGGCGCCTCTGTGCCGGTTACCGTGATTGAAGTTGAGCCGAACCGCATCGTGACCATCAAGTCTCTCGAGACTGACGGCTACAATGCTATTCAGGTGACAACTGGCTCTCGTAAAGCCAAGCACCTCACCAAGGCAACTGCTGGTCAGTATGCCAAGGCGGGTGTTGAGGCTGGCCGTACCCTGATGGAATTCCGCCTGAACGAAGGCGACGAAGCTCCTGCAGTGGGCGGCGAACTCACCGTATCCCTCTTTGAAGCTGGTCAAAAGATTGACGTGACCGGCACCTCCAAGGGTAAAGGTTTCCAGGGCGCAGTTAAGCGCTGGAACTTCCGCACCCAAGACGCTACCCACGGTAACTCACTGTCGCACCGCGCGCCGGGTTCCATCGGTAACTGTCAGACCCCGGGCCGCGTCTTCAAAGGTAAGAAGATGGCTGGCCAGATGGGCAACGTCCGTTCCACCGTCCAGAGCCTGGAAGTGGTCCGCGTCGACGCTGAACGCAATCTTCTGCTGGTCAAGGGTGCCGTTCCAGGTGCTCCGGGCGGCGAAGTGATCGTGCGTTCCGCTGTGAAAGCTCGCTGAGGGGAATTAACCGATGAATCTTAATCTTGCAGGTGCAGGCGGCGCAGTAGACGTCTCCGATGCCACCTTTGGTAAGGACTTCAACGAGGCTCTGGTTCACCAGGTCGTCACCGCCTATCTGGCTGGTGCACGTCAAGGTACCGTGGCTCAGAAGACCCGTTCTGACGTGTCCGGCGGTGGCAAGAAGCCGTGGCGTCAGAAAGGTACTGGTCGTGCACGTGCCGGTACCATCCGTTCCCCGCTGTGGCGTTCTGGCGGTGTGACCTTTGCAGCGCGTCCTCAGGACCACTCGCACAAGGTCAACCGCAAGATGTATCGCGCTGCCATGCGTTCCATCCTGTCCGAGCTGGTTCGTCAGGATCGCCTGGTCGCGGTCGACGCTATCAGCGTCGAAGCTCCGAAGACCAAGCTGCTGATCGCCAAGCTCCAGGAACTGGGCCTTGAGAAAGCGCTGATCGTCACTGAAGAGCAGGACGTCAACCTGTACCTGGCCGCGCGCAACATCCCGTATGTTGACGTCGTCAATGTCGCTGGCGCTGACCCGGTCAGCCTCGTCGGTTACGACAAGGTGCTGATGACTGTCGCTGCCCTGCGCAAGTTCGAGGAGAACCTGGGATGAATCAGGAACGCGTATTCAAGGTCCTGCTTGGTCCTCACATGACCGAGAAGGCCGCGGTCGCTGCCGAGAACAACCAGTACGTGTTCAAGGTTGCCAGCGACGCGACAAAGCCCGAAATCAAGAAAGCCGTCGAAGCGCTGTTTGGTAAGAAAGTCGATCGTGTTCAGGTTCTGAACATGAAAGGCAAGACCAAGCGCACCGCTCGCGGTGTTGGTCGTCGCGCTGGTTATCGCAAGGCCTATGTAACTCTGGCCGCCGGCGAGACCATCGAAGACTTCTCTGGCGCCGAGTAAGGCAGGAGTACGGAACATGGCAATTGTTAAGACAAAACCTACCTCCGCCGGTCGCCGCCACCTGGTAAAGGTCGTCAATGACGAACTTTTCAAAGGTCGCGCGTACGCTCCGCTGCTTGAAAAGCAGTCAAAGTCCGGTGGTCGTAACAATAATGGTCGCATCACTACTCGCCACATCGGCGGTGGTCATCGTCACCATTACCGTCTGGTCGATTTCAAGCGCAACAAGGATGGCATTCCGGCCATCGTTGAGCGTCTGGAGTACGATCCGAACCGTAGCGCGAACATCGCGCTGGTGAAGTACCTTGACGGCGAACGTCGCTACATCATTGCACCGAAAGGTGTCTCTGCTGGCGATCGTCTCGAGTCTGGTGTTAACGCACCGATCAAGAAAGGCAACGCTCTGCCGCTGCGCAATGTCCCGGTGGGTTCCACCGTTCACTGTGTAGAGCTGAAGCCAGGCAAGGGCGCCCAGATCGCTCGTAGTGCAGGTACCAGTGCCCAGGTCGTGGCACGTGACGGTAACTACACCACGCTGCGTCTGCGCTCTGGCGAGATGCGTAAGGTGCTGTCCGAATGCCGTGCAACTCTCGGCGAAGTGGGCAACTCCGAGCACAGCCTCCGTCAACTGGGCAAGGCCGGTGCTAAGCGTTGGAGAGGCGTGCGCCCGACTGTTCGCGGTGTCGCGATGAACCCGGTCGATCACCCGCATGGTGGTGGTGAAGGTCGTACCTCTGGTGGCCGTCACCCGGTCAGCCCGTGGGGCGTCCCGACCAAGGGTCACAAGACTCGCAAGAACAAGCGCACCGATAAGCTTATCGTCCGTCGCCGCAAGGCCAAGTAACAGATATTGAGGGGTAACGGCTGTGCCACGTTCACTGAAGAAAGGTCCTTTTATTGACCTTCATCTGCTGAAGAAGGTTGAGACAGCAGTGGAAAAGAACGACCGCAAACCGATCAAGACCTGGTCGCGTCGTTCCATGATCCTGCCGAACATGGTCGGGCTCACCATTGCCGTCCATAACGGTCGCCAGCATGTCCCGGTTCTCGTTTCTGAGGAAATGGTCGGTCACAAGCTCGGCGAGTTTGCTGCCACCCGCACATACCGCGGGCACGCTGCAGATAAAAAAGCCAAACGGTAAGCCAGAGAGGATTTAAGAGATGGAAGTAGCTGCTAAGCTGCGCGGCGCTCGTTTATCCGCCCAGAAGGCCCGTTTGGTGGCTGACCAGGTGCGCGGTAAGCCGGTCGCCGAGGCGCTGAATCTGCTCGCTTTCTCACCGAAGAAGGCCGCGAAGATTGTTCGCAAGGTTCTGCAGTCCGCGATCGCGAATGCGGAAGAAAACAACGGCATGGACATTGACGAGCTTCGCGTCTCGACTATCTGTGTCGACGAGGGCATGACGCTCAAGCGCATCCAGCCACGTGCCAAAGGCCGTGCGGATCGTATCTTGAAGCGCACTTGTCATATCACCGTCAAGGTAGCCGAGAAGTAGGAGACGACCAATGGGTCAGAAAGTTAATCCGACAGGTTTCCGACTGGGTATTGTCAAGGATCATACCTCTGTCTGGTACGCCGAAGGCGCTACCTATGCCGACAAACTGAACAACGATCTGCAGGTGCGTGGATTCCTGGAAGAGCGTCTGAAAAGCGCTTCCGTGAGCCGCATCAGCATCGAGCGTCCGGCAAACAACGCCCGTATTACCATTCACACCGCCCGCCCGGGTATCGTGATCGGTAAGAAAGGTGAAGATGTCGACCGCCTTCGTCGTGAAGTTTCCGAGATGATGGGCGTTCCCGTCCACATCAACATCGAGGAGATTCGCAAGCCGGAACTCGATGCCAAGCTGGTTGCTGCCAATGTGGCAGGTCAGCTCGAGCGTCGTGTCATGTTCCGTCGTGCGATGAAGCGTGCTGTGCAGAACGCAATGCGTCTGGGCGCCAAGGGCATCAAGATTCAGCTCTCTGGTCGTCTCGGCGGTGCCGAAATCGCCCGTACCGAATGGTACCGCGAAGGCCGCGTTCCGCTTCACACCCTGCGTGCTGACATTGATTACTCCACCTTCGAAGCTCACACCACCTACGGCATCATTGGTGTCAAGGTCTGGATCTTCAAAGGCGAGATCCTCGGTGGCATCGAAGAGGTGCGAGCCAAGGCGAAGCAGCCCGCGTCCGCACCCAAGAAGAAAGGCAAGTAAGGGGGTAATCGATGTTACAGCCCAAGCGTATGAAATTCCGCAAGATGCAGAAAGGTCGCAACCGTGGCCTGGCGCATCGCGGAAGCAAGGTAAGCTTTGGTGAGTTTGGCCTGAAAGCCACCGGCCGTGGTCGTATCACCGCTCGTCAGATCGAAGCTGGCCGTCGTGCCATCACTCGTCACGTCAAGCGTGGCGGTAAGATCTGGATCCGTGTCTTCCCAGACAAGCCGATCTCCAACAAGCCGTTGGAAGTTCGTATGGGTAAAGGTAAGGGTTCTGTCGAGTACTGGGTCGCTCAGATCCAGCCCGGCAAGGTCCTCTACGAGATCGAAGGTGTATCCGAAGAGCTGGCCCGTGAAGCATTTAGCCTGGCCGCTATGAAGATGCCGATCTCCACCACCTTTGTTAAGCGGACGGTGATGTGATGAAAGCCCAAGAACTCCGTGAAAAGTCAGTCGAGGCGCTCCAGGAGCAGTTGTTCGAACTGCTGCGCGAGCAATTCAATCTGCGCATGCAGAAGGCAACAGGCCAGCTGAGCCAGGTTCACCTGCTCAAGCAGACTCGTCGCCAAATTGCTCAGGTTAAGACTGTGCTCAACCAGAAGTCAGGTGAGTAAAATGGCCGAAGAAACTAAAGCACGCACACTCACCGGCAAGGTGGTGAGTGACAAGATGGAAAAATCCATCGTTGTCATGGTCGAGCGCCGTGAGCGTCACCCGATCTATGGCAAGTACCTGAGACGCTCCACCAAGCTGCACGCCCATGATGAGGCGAATCAGGCTCGGATCGGTGACACCGTCTCTATCGCCGAGACTCGTCCGCTGTCCAAGAAGAAAGCCTGGACCCTGGTCGAGGTGGTTGAACAGGCCAAGGGTTAATCCCTAGGCCAGTTCCCACCAGGCAGTCAGATTAGGTTTGGAGAAAACCGATGATTCAGACTCAGACAATGCTGGATGTCGCCGACAACAGTGGCGCGCGCCGGGTGCAATGCATCAAGGTGCTGGGTGGTTCACACCGCCGTTACGCTCGTGTTGGAGACATCATCAAGGTCACCGTCAAAGAAGCTATCCCGCGTGGCAAGGTCAAGAAAGGCCAGGTCATGAAGGCAGTGGTCGTTCGTACCAAAGCCGGTGTCCGTCGTAATGACGGTTCCGTGATCCGCTTCGACGGTAATGCGGCCGTTCTGTTGAACAACACCAACGAACAGCCGATCGGTACCCGTATCTTCGGCCCGGTTACCCGTGAACTTCGCAGTGAGAAGTTCATGAAGATCATTTCCCTGGCGCCCGAAGTGCTGTAAGGAGCGGAAGCGGATATGCAAAAGATCAAACGTGACGATGAAGTCATCGTCATCGCCGGGAAGGACAAGGGCAAGCGCGGTACCATCAGCAAGGTGCTGAAAGGTGAGCGTCTGCTCGTGTCCGGTGTGAATATGATCAAGCGTCACACCAAGCCCAACCCGATGCTGGGCACCCAGGGGGGTATCGTCGAGCGCGAGGCTCCGATTCACGCGTCCAACGTGGCCATCTTCAACCAGGAGACCGGCAAGGCGGATCGTGTCGGAATCCAGGTACAGGAAGACGGTACTAAGGTACGCATCTTTAAGTCGACTCAGAAGCTGATCGACGCCTAACGCGAGTCGGGTACAACATGGCGAACTTGAAAGAACGTTATCAGAACGAAGTGGCCGCCCAGCTTAAAGAGCAGTTCGGCTACGCCAATGTGATGCAGGTTCCCCGCATCACCAAGGTGACCCTGAACATGGGTATCGGTGAAGCCACCGCTGACAAGAAGCTGATCGACAACGCGTTTGCCGATCTCCAGATGCTTTCTGGTCAGAAGCCCATCGTCACCAAGGCACGCAAGTCCATCGCTGGCTTCAAAGTCCGCGAAGGATGGCCGATCGGTGTTAAGGTGACCCTGCGCAGCGATCGTATGTGGGACTTCCTGGACCGTCTCGTGAACGTGGCTATCCCGCGCGTTCGTGACTTCCGTGGTCTGAACCCGAAGTCCTTCGATGGCCGTGGAAACTACTCCATGGGTGTGCGTGAGCAGATCATCTTCCCGGAGATCGAGTATGATAAGATCGACCGGATTCGTGGCCTGGACATCACCATCACCACTAGCGCCAACACCGATGATGAAGGTCGTGCGTTGCTGGGCGCGCTGAACTTCCCGTTCAAGAAATAAGGGTGGATCATGGCAAAGAAAAGCATGGTTGAGCGCGAGCTCAAGCGCACCAAGCTGGTCGCTAAGTACGCCGCCAAACGCGACGCACTGAAGACCATCATCAACGACGTCAACGCTTCTGAAGAAGAGCGCTTCGACGCACAGCTGAAGCTGCAGCAGCTGCCGCGTGATGCCAGCCCGGTCCGTCAGCGTAACCGCTGCCGTATCACTGGCCGTCCGCACGGCTACTACAACAAGTTCGGCCTGAGCCGCAACAAGCTGCGTGAAGCCGCTATGCGTGGTGACGTGCCTGGTCTGACCAAGTCCAGCTGGTAACACCACTGCAAGAATTCAGGAGCGCAACGTAAATGAGCATGCAAGACACTCTGGCGGATATGTTCACTCGTATCCGCAATGCGCAGATGGCCACCAAGGAGACGGTTACCATGCCGTCTTCCAAGCTCAAGGTTGAAGTGGCCCGCGTATTGAAGGAAGAGGGTTATATTTCCGAGTTTGCCGTCGCAGAAGGCGCCAAGCCGGAACTGACCGTGACCCTCAAGTACTTCGAAGGCAAGTCGGTTATCGAGAGCATCAAGCGTATTTCCAAGCCGTCCCTGCGCCAGTACAAAGGCAAGGGTGAGCTTCCGAAAGTCGCAGATGGCCTGGGTATTGCGATCGTTTCCACCTCCCGGGGCGTGATGACCGATCGTGCGGCCCGTCAAGCTGGTGTCGGCGGCGAAGTCCTCTGCACCGTATTCTAGGAGTTTGGAATGTCCCGCGTAGCCAAGTATCCGGTTAAATTGCCGAACGGCGTCGAGGCAAAGCTCGACGGCGACAAGCTGACCGTGAAGGGCAGCAAAGGCCAGCTGGAACTGACCGTCCACCAGGACGTGGTCATCTCTATGGAAGAAGGTCAAATGACCTTCGCTCCGTCCGAGACCGCCAAGAACTGGGCAATGGTTGGTACCACTCGTGCTCTGGTCAACAACATGGTGTCTGGTGTTTCCGTAGGCTTCACAAAGTCTCTGGAAATCAATGGTGTGGGTTATCGTGCCCAGGCCAAAGGCCAGACAATCAACCTGACACTGGGCTTCTCACACCCGGTCGACTATGAACTGCCGGCAAGTGTTACGGCTGAAACGCCGAAGAACACTCAGATCGTCCTCACGTCTGCTGACAAGCAGGCTTTGGGTCAGGTCGCCGCAGAGATTCGCGCATTCCGTCCGCCGGAGCCCTACAAGGGCAAAGGTATTCGGTACAGCGACGAAGTCGTCCGTCGTAAAGAAGCCAAGAAGAAGTAAGGCAGGGTTATGAACGCGAAGAAAGAATCTCGTCTCCGTCGTGCCCGCCGCGCTCGTGCGAAAATCCGCGAGCTGGGCGTGTTTCGCCTGTGCGTGAACCGCACCCCGCGTCACATCTACGCGCAGATCATCTCGCCGGATGGCGGCCAGGTCCTGGCCACCGCATCCACGCTCGACAAGAGCCTGCGCGAAGGTTCTACCGGTAACTCGGACTCCGCCGCCAAGGTGGGTGCTCTGATTGCCGAGCGCGCGAAGGAAGCGGGTATCAAGCAAGTGGCTTTCGATCGCTCCGGGTACAAGTACCACGGTCGCGTGAAGGCCCTGGCCGATGCCGCACGTGAAGGCGGCCTGGAATTCTAAAGGGTTTTACGATGGCGAATATCGAACAGAAGGGCGGTGACCTGCAAGAGAAGCTCGTGCAGATCAACCGCGTCGCCAAGGTAGTCAAGGGCGGCCGTATCTTCGGTTTCACCGCTCTGACTGTCGTTGGTGACGGCAATGGTCGTGTTGGCTTCGGCCGTGGCAAGGCACGTGAAGTGCCGGTCGCGATCCAGAAGGCAATGGACCAAGCTCGTCGCAACATGATCAAGGTTGACCTGAAGGGCCACACCCTGCAGTACCCGGTGAAGGCTCGTCACGGCGCATCCAAGATCTACATGCAGCCAGCGTCCGAAGGTACCGGCATCATTGCCGGCGGTGCGATGCGTTCCGTGCTCGAACTGGCAGGCGTCCATGACGTCCTGGCCAAGTGCTACGGTTCCACCAATCCGGTCAACGTGGTGCGCGCGACCATCAACGGTCTCGCTGCCATGAAATCTCCGGAAGACATCGCCGCCAAGCGTGGCCTGTCTGTCGACAAGATTGCGGGGTAAGGCACCATGGCAGCTAAGATCACGGTAACCCAGATCCGCAGCACCATCGGCGTCCTCGAAAAGCACAAGGCCACTATGAAAGGTCTTGGCCTGCGCCGCATCGGTCACACTGTCGAGCTGGAAGACACCCCCGCGGTACGCGGCATGATCAACAAGGTTCACTACCTTGTCCGTGTTGAGGGAGAGTAATCCATGAAATTGAATACCCTGAGTCCGGCCCCGGGCTCCAAGCACGCTGCAAAGCGTGTCGGTCGTGGTATCGGCTCCGGTCTTGGTAAGACCGGCGGTCGTGGCCACAAGGGCCAGAAGTCCCGTTCCGGTGGCAGCGTCAAGCCGGGCTTCGAAGGCGGTCAGATGCCTATGCAGCGTCGCCTGCCGAAGTTTGGTTTCACTTCCGCGAAGTCTCTGATTTCCGAAGAAGTGCGCCTGAGCGAACTGGCACTGGTAGACGGCGAGATCGTCGACCTCGAAACGCTGAAGAAGGCCAACGTGCTTCGTGATTCCACGAAGTTCGCGAAGGTCATGCTCTCCGGCGAACTGGACAAGGCAGTCACGGTTCGCGGCATTAAGGTCACCAAAGGTGCCCGTGCTGCGATCGAAGCTGCCGGTGGCAAGGTAGAGGACTAAATGGCTAAGTCAGGAAACGTACCGGCGATGCAGGGAAGTGGGTTGAGCGAACTCTGGGCGCGTTTGCGCTTCGTGTTCATCGCCATCGTGGTGTACCGAATCGGTGCACACATCCCCGTTCCCGGTATCAATCCTGACCAGCTTGCTGCCTTGTTCAGGGAAAACCAGGGCACCATCCTGAGCATGTTCAACATGTTCTCCGGTGGTGCACTGGAGCGAATGAGTATCTTCGCGCTGGGCATCATGCCCTACATATCCGCGTCGATCATCATGCAGCTCCTGACGGTGGTCTCGCCTCAGCTTGAGCAGTTGAAAAAGGAAGGCGAGGCCGGCCGTCGCAAGATCAGCCAGTACACGCGCTACGGCACGGTAGTACTGGCCCTGGTCCAATCGATCGGCATGGCAGTCGGACTGGTCGGAAACGGTGTCGCCTATTCCGCTGACTTCAGCTTCTACTTCACCGCCGTGAGTACGTTCGTGGCTGGTGCAGTGTTCCTGATGTGGCTGGGAGAGCAGATCACCGAGAAGGGTATCGGCAACGGGATCTCACTGATCATCTTTGCTGGTATTGTCGCCGGGCTGCCGAGTGCCATCGGCCAGTCTTTCGAACTGGCGCGCAATGATGGTGCCTGGAATGTGCTTCCGCTGCTGGCGCTGACGCTGCTCGCAGTCATTACCGTTGCCTTCGTGGTGTTCATCGAACGCGGCCAACGCCGCATCACGGTGAACTATCCGCGCCGTCAGGTTGGCAACAAGATGTATGCAGGTCAGAGCAGCTACTTGCCGATGAAGGTCAACATGGCCGGGGTCATCCCGCCGATCTTCGCGTCAAGCATCCTGCTGTTCCCTGCGTCGATGGGTCAATGGTTTGGCCAGAGTGAAAGCATGCAATGGTTGCAGACGGCATCTCAGGCTCTCGGGCCGGGTCAGCCACTGTATATCTTGCTTTTCGCTGCCGCTGTAGTATTCTTCTGCTTCTTCTACACGGCGCTGGTCTTCAATCCGAAGGATGTTGCTGACAACCTCAAGAAGTCAGGAGCGTTTCTGCCGGGTATTCGCCCAGGCGAACAGACCGCCCGTTACATCGATAAGGTGATGACTCGCCTGACGCTGTTCGGCGCCCTCTACATCACCCTAGTCTCCCTGATGCCTCAATTCCTCGTTGTTGCATGGCAGGTTCCGTTCTATTTCGGCGGCACCTCTCTGCTCATCGTGGTCGTGGTGGTCATGGACTTCATGGCCCAGGTGCAGTCGCATCTGATGTCAAATCAGTATGCGTCGGTGATGAAGAAGGCCAACCTCAAAGGCTATGGCAGCGGTGGCATGATGCGCTGATTGCGCAGCCCCTGTTAGCAAACTGGAGAGAACGATGAAAGTTCGAGCTTCCGTCAAGAAAATTTGCCGTAACTGCAAGATCATTCGGCGTCGTGGCGCAGTGCGGGTCATCTGCACTGAGCCCCGCCACAAGCAGCGTCAGGGTTAATTCCCTCGACCCGCTTAGCTGAATACAAGCTCGGGTGCTGGCATACCCCCTTGTTCCCAATGGGATCAAGGGGTATGCTATTGCGCCCTTTGTGGATGTAAAATCCGCCGCTAACCTTTCGGAGAAAACTGATGGCCCGTATTGCTGGCGTCAATATCCCGGACAACAAGCACGCGGCGATCTCGCTGACTTATATCTTCGGGATTGGCCGTACGCGTGCACAGCAGATCTGCGCCGCTCTCGGTTTAGAACCGAGCGTCAAGATCGCTGATCTGTCTGTTGAACAACTGGACCTGGTTCGTGCCGAGGTGGGTAAGTACACCGTCGAAGGCGACCTGCGTCGTGAGATCACGCTGAACATCAAGCGTCTCATGGACCTCGGTTGCTATCGTGGCCTGCGCCATCGTCGTGGTCTTCCGTTGCGCGGTCAGCGCACCAAGACCAACGCACGTACACGCAAAGGTCCGCGTAAACCGATTCGCAAGTAAACGAACTGGCGTTTAGACAGGAAACATCTAATGGCTAACCCGAGTAAGCGCAAGAAGGTTAAAAAGCAGGTAGTGGATGCCATCGCGCATATCCACGCCTCTTTTAACAACACTATCGTGACGATCACAGACCGCCAGGGCAATGCTCTTTCCTGGGCAACTGCCGGTGGTTCGGGTTTTCGTGGTTCTCGCAAGAGCACCCCGTTCGCTGCGCAAGTCGCAAGTGAACGTGCAGCGACCGCTGCAGCCGAATATGGTGTGAAGAACGTCGACGTGCTGGTCAAGGGCCCGGGTCCGGGTCGTGAGTCCGCCGTGCGTGCTCTCAATGCCGCAGGCTTCCGCGTGCAAAGCATCACCGACGTGACCCCCATCCCGCATAATGGGTGCCGTCCGCCGAAGAAACGCCGCGTTTAAGGAGACAGACTCATGGCTCGTTATATTGGACCGAAGTGCAAACTGTCTCGTCGTGAAGGCACCGACCTCTTCCTGAAGAGTGGCGTGACTCCGTTCGAGAAGAAGTGCAAATCCGAACAACCCCCGGGTGTTCATGGCCAGCGCCGTCAGCGTCTTTCAGACTACGGCCTGCAGCTGCGTGAAAAGCAGAAGGTACGTCGCATGTACGGCGTGCTGGAAAAGCAATTCCGCAACTACTACAAAGAAGCCGCTCGCCTCAAGGGTGCGACCGGTGAGGTTCTGCTCCAGCTCCTCGAGACTCGTCTCGACAACGTCGTCTACCGCATGGGCTTCGGCTCCACGCGTTCCGAGGCACGTCAGCTGGTCAGCCACAAGGCGATCGCCGTGAACGGCCGTACCGTCAACGTTGCTTCCTTCAAAGTGAAGGCTGGCGATGTGGTCACCGTTCGTGAGAAGGCCAAGAACCAGGCTCGCATCCAGCAGTCTCTGGCACTCGCTGCCAACCGCGGTGATGTCTCCTGGGTCGACGTCGACTCCAAGAAGATGGAAGGCACTTTCAAGGCTGTCCCCGAGCGTGGCGACCTGTCTGCCGATATCAACGAAAACCTGATCGTCGAGCTGTACTCCAAGTAATGTAACGCCGGGCCGATTCGTCGGCCCGGCTGGAGTACCCAGATTATCCGTTTGGCAGCCTTAAAGGTGTTCTTATGCAGCGCTCAGTGACAGAGTTTCTCCGTCCTCGCGATATCAAGGTCGAGGAAGTCAGCGCCCATCACGCGCGAATCGTCCTCGAACCCTTCGAGCGTGGTTTCGGCCACACCCTGGGGAATGCTCTGCGTCGCATCCTGCTTTCTTCCATGCCCGGCTGTGCCGTCGTGGAAGCTGAGATCGAAGGCGTTCTGCACGAGTACAGCGCCATTGAAGGGGTGCAGGAGGATGTAATCGAAATCCTGCTGAACCTCAAGGACGTGGCCATCAAGATGCATGGTCGCGACGAAGCTGTGCTGGCGCTGAACAAGAAGGGCCCGGGTATCGTGACTGCTGGCGACATCGCTGGCGACCACGATCTCGAAATCGTGAATCCGGATCACGTCATCGCTCACCTCAATGATGGTGGCGAGCTGAAGATGCAGCTCAAGATCGCTCGTGGCCGCGGCTACGAAGCGGCAGATGCTCGCATCTCTGCTGATGACGAATCACGTGCCATTGGCCGCCTCCAGCTGGATGCGACCTTTACCCCGGTTCGTCGGGTCTCCTATGCCGTCGAGGCTGCGCGTGTTGAACAGCGCACCAACCTCGACAAGCTGGTGATCGACCTGGAAACCGACGGCACACTGGATCCGGAAGAAGCGATCCGCCGCTCCGCAACTATCCTGCAGGAGCAGCTGGCCGCCTTCGTTGATCTGGAAGCAGACAAGGAACAGGAAGTCGAAGAAGAGGAAGATCAAATCGATCCGATCCTTCTCCGTCCCGTAGACGATCTTGAGCTGACTGTTCGCAGTGCGAACTGTCTCAAGGCCGAGAATATCTATTACATCGGTGATCTCATTCAGCGCACCGAAGTTGAGCTGCTGAAGACCCCGAATCTCGGCAAGAAGTCCTTGAATGAAATCAAGGACGTGCTGTCCGCGCGTGGTCTGTCCCTCGGCATGCGGTTGGAAAACTGGCCGCCCGCAAGCCTGAAGGACGACAAGGCTTCCGCTTAAGGAAGCCCGGTCGGCTCAAGCCCCAGACTGGTAAGGAATCACAACCATGCGTCATCGTAAGAGTGGTCGTCACCTGAACCGTACCAGCTCTCACCGTGAAGCCATGTTCAAGAACATGTGCATCTCTCTGGTAGAGCACGAAGTCATCAAGACTACCCTGCCGAAAGCCAAGGAACTGCGTCGTCATATCGAGCCGCTGATCACCCTGGCCAAGCAGGACACCGTTGCGAACCGCCGTTTGGCGTTCTCTCGCACGCGCTCCAAGGAAGCGGTCGGCAAGCTCTTCAATGAGCTCGGCCCGCGCTACACCTCCCGTCCGGGCGGTTACCTGCGCATCCTGAAGTGCGGCTATCGCGCCGGTGACAATGCCCCGATGGCATTCGTCGAGCTGGTCGATCGCCCGGTTGCCTCCGAGGCAGCGGGCGAAGAGTAAGCTTCGGCTTGCTTCGTCCACAAGAAAAGGCCAACCCTCACGGGTTGGCCTTTTTTTTATGCCTGGCAGTTGGCTGCGTGACACGCCCGTGTCATTTGCCGAAAGGTTCACCTCGCCCCGGGGTGTGTTGAGAATGTGCTGGGGCGAGGTGAACCAGAGGAGCGGAAGGGGCGTGAGCCGACGCCTAGCTGCTGGTCTCGGCCTTCTTCTTGCTGCTCGCGGTGCCACTGGTGGCTTTCTGGCGCTCCAGCAGTGGGGCCAGGAAGCGACCGGTATGCGAGACCTCCTGCGTGGCCAGTTGCTCTGGTGTGCCTTCGGCGATGATCTGGCCGCCGCCTGAGCCGCCCTCCGGACCGAGGTCGATCAGCCAGTCGGCGGTCTTGATCACATCCAGGTTGTGCTCGATCACGACCACGGTGTTGCCGTGATCGCGCAGGCGGTGCAACACGACCAGCAGCTGGCGAATATCCTCGAAGTGCAGACCGGTGGTCGGCTCATCGAGAATATAGAGCGTCTTGCCGGTATCGCGCTTGGCCAGCTCGCGCGCCAGCTTGACGCGCTGGGCTTCACCGCCGGACAGCGTGGTCGCACTCTGGCCGAGGCGGACGTAGGAGAGGCCGACATCCATCAGCGTCTGCAGGCGGCGGGCGATGGCCGGAACCGGCGAGAAGAACTCCAGCGCCTCCTCGATGGTCATCTCCAGCACTTCGTGGATGCTCTTGCCCTTGTACTGCACTTCAAGCGTCTCGCGGTTGTAGCGCTTGCCCTTGCAGACATCGCAGGGCACGTACATGTCGGGCAGGAAGTGCATCTCGACCTTGATCAGGCCGTCGCCCTGACAGGCCTCGCAGCGGCCGCCCTTGACGTTGAAGCTGAAGCGGCCCGGCTTGTAGCCGCGGGCACGCGCTTCCTGGGTGCCGGAGAACAGCTCGCGGATCGGCGTGAAGATGCCGGTATAGGTCGCCGGATTGGAGCGCGGCGTCCGCCCGATGGGGCTCTGGTCGATATCCACCATCTTGTCGAACAGGTCCAGCCCTTCGATGGTGCCGTAGGGCGCGGGCGTCAGGGTGGTGGCCCGATTGAGCTCACGCGCCGCCAGCGGCATCAGGGTGGCATTGATCAGCGTCGACTTGCCCGAGCCCGAGACCCCGGTGATGCACGTCAGCAGGCCTGTCGGCAGCGTCAGCGTCACATCCTGCAGGTTGTTGCCGGTGGCGCCGGTCAGGCGCAGCACCTTGTCAGGGTTGGCCAGAAGGCGGTAGGGCGGCACGGCGATCTCGCGCTCGCCACTCAGGTATTGCCCGGTCAATGAGCCCGGCGTGGCCTCGATCTGCTCCGGCGTGCCCTGGGCGACGATCTCGCCACCATGCACGCCGGCGCCCGGGCCGATATCCAGCACGTGGTCGGCGGCGCGAATCGCGTCCTCATCATGCTCGACCACGATCACGGTGTTGCCCAGGTCGCGCAGATGGATCAGCGTCTTGAGCAGGCGATCATTGTCGCGCTGATGCAGGCCGATGGACGGCTCATCGAGGATGTACATCACCCCGACCAGTCCGGCACCGATCTGGCTGGCGAGACGGATACGCTGCGCCTCACCGCCGGACAGGGTGTCGGCGCTGCGCTCCAGGGTCAGATAGTCGAGGCCCACATTGACGAGAAATTCGAGGCGCGCCTGGATCTCATGCACGATCTTGGCGGCGATCTCGCCCTTGCGTCCCGGCAGACTCAGCTTGCCGAACTCTTCCCACGCTTCACCGATCGGCTGACGCACGACCTCAGAGAGCGTGCGGTCATCGACATAGACGTTGCGCGCTTCACGACGCAGGCGCGAGCCGTCGCAGCTCGGGCACGGCTGGACCGCCAGATAGCGGGCGAGGTCCTCGCGCACCATGTTGGATTCTGTCTCGCGGTAACGGCGCTCCATGTTGGGCAGCACGCCCTCGAAGGGGTGCTCGCGGGTCACCTTGCGGCCACGGTCATTCACGTAGCTGAAGGCGATGTCCTCGCGGCCACTGCCATTGAGCACGGCGTCACGCGCTTCATCGCTGAGCGACTCCCAGGCCGCTTCCAGCGCGAAGCCGTAATGCTCGGCAACGGCCTGCAGCTGGCTGAAGTAGTAGACGCTGCGACGGTCCCAGCCCTTGATGACGCCTTCGGCCAGTGACAGCTCAGGATGGCTGATCAGCTTCTCGGGATCGAAATACTGCTTCACGCCGAGGCCGTCACAGGTCGGGCAGGCGCCCGCCGGGTTGTTGAAGGAGAACAGGCGCGGTTCCAGCTCGGCCAGCGCATAGCCACACACCGGGCAGGCGAAGCGCGAGGAGAAGACGAGGTCTTCCTGTTCGCCATCCATGAAGTGCAGGCGTGCGCTGCCGTCGGCCAGATTCAGCGCGGTCTCGAAGGATTCGGCCAGGCGCTGCTTGAGGTCTTCGCGCACCTTGAAGCGATCGACGACGACGTCGATGTCATGCTTCTTGTTCTTCTCCAGCGGCTTGAGGTCATCCAGCTCGACGATCACGCCGTCGATGCGTGCCCGCACGAAGCCCTGGGCGCGCAGCTCTGACAGCAGCTGGAGGTGCTCACCCTTGCGGCCACTGACCACCGGTGCCAGCAGCATCAGCTTGCTGCCTTCCGGCAGGGCGAGCGCCTGATCGACCATCTGCGAGATGGTCTGGGCTTCCAGGTCGATCGCGTGGTCAGGGCAGCGCGGCGTACCGGCGCGTGCATACAGCAGGCGCAGGTAATCGTAGATCTCGGTAATGGTACCGACGGTGGAGCGCGGGTTGTGCGAGGTCGATTTCTGTTCGATGGAAATCGCCGGTGACAGACCTTCGATATGGTCGATGTCCGGCTTTTCCATCATCGACAGGAACTGACGTGCGTAGGTGGACAGTGATTCGACGTAGCGCCGCTGTCCCTCGGCATAGAGAGTGTCAAAGGCAAGTGATGACTTGCCGGAACCGGAAAGTCCGGTCACCACGATCAGCTTGTCACGCGGCAGTTCGACATCGATGTTCTTGAGGTTGTGGGTGCGCGCACCCCTCACCTGAATCCTGTCCATTGCCACCTCGGGCTGCGTCGATAAAAGCAACGATTATAAGGCGCGGGTGAAACACCCGGCAAAGGCTGCATGCTTTCAAAGCCGCCAAGCGGGCCTTAGAATATGCAGTCCATTGGTGGGCGACCACCGTTGGACGTCACATCTCGGCGACCCACGTGGTCGGCCTCCCTCTTCTTGACTGTCATGCTCCGGAGCCCGCCGCCGCCCATGAAAACCTCTCGACTGCTCGCGCCGGAACGCCGCGCCATCGTCGGCCTTGCCAGCCTCTATGCGACTCGCATGCTGGGGCTGTTCATGGTGTTGCCGGTGCTGGCGCTCTATACCCGTGACCTCGCCGGAGCGACGCCGACACTGGTCGGTGTGGCGCTGGGTGGCTACGGGCTGACCCAGGCATTGCTGCAGATTCCGTTCGGCTGGCTGTCAGACCGACTGGGGCGCAAGGCCGTGATCGGCTTCGGGCTCGGGTTGTTCATTCTGGGCTCGCTGGTCGCGGCGACGGCCGACAGCATCGAGATGATCATCCTCGGGCGCTGTCTGCAGGGCAGCGGCGCCGTGGCGGGAGCGATCATGGCACTGCTGGCCGATCAGACCCGGGAGGAGGTTCGCACCATGGCGATGGCCTCCATCGGCATGTCGATCGGGGTCGCCTTTGCACTGGCGATGGTCGCAGGGCCACTGGCCGCAGATGCCTTCGGCTTGTCGGGAGTCTTCTGGTTGACCGCCGTGATGGCCGTCGCGAGCCTGTTCGTGCTCTGGAAGCTGGTGCCAGCTGCGCCCAAGCGTCAACATCAGGATGTGGGGCTTGATAGGCGCCAGCTCAAGGGTATCCTCGCGAATTCCGCATTGTTGCGCATGGATGTGTCGATCTTTGCGCTGCACATGATCCTGACCGCCTGCTTCGTGGCCATTCCCCAGCAGCTGGTCAATTTCGGCATCGCCCCGGCGCATCATGGCTGGATCTACCTGCCATTGATGGGGCTGGCCTTTGTCGCCATGCTGCCGCTGGTCATCGTGGCCGAGAAGTATCGGCGCATGAAGCCCGTCTTCCTGGGGGCCGTCGCGACCATCGCGACAAGCTTGCTGCTGCTGGGAGTCGATGGCATCGAGCATGCGGGGCTTGCGATGTTCCTCGGCCTGCTGTGGCTGTTCTTCGTCGCCTTCAATCTGCTTGAGGCGACCTTGCCGTCGATGATCTCCAAACTGGCCCCGGCCGGTGCCAAGGGCACGGCGATGGGGGTCTATTCCACCAGTCAGTTCCTGGGCGCCTTCGTGGGCGGTGTCGGGGGCGGCTGGTTGACCGGGCATTTCGGTCTGAGCGGCGTGTTCTTCGCCATGGGGCTGGTCGCCATTCTGTGGCTGGCCGTGGTGTGGGGCATGCAACCGCCGCGACATCTGGGCAGTGAAGTGATCGGCCTGTCACCCGAGGCCGCGCAATTGTCGGCCGTCGAGCTGCAGACACGCCTGCTGGCGATCGCCGGCGTGGAAGAGGCGCTCGTGGTGCGTGAGGAACGGGTCGCTTATCTCAAGGTCACACGCGATACACTGGATGACAAGGCGCTGGCCCGCTTCACTCGCCAGCGTGATGACGAAACTCCGGCAGGCGCGGAAGTGCCTGCCAGCTGAACCCTGACATCGGCAACACATTGCCGATGCACTCGATACCTTCTCCGGTGCCCATGGCGCGCCGGTCTATTTGCAGGAGTAATCTTCATGGCTCGTGGCGTAAACAAGGTCATTCTGATCGGTAATCTCGGTCAAGACCCGGAAGTTCGCTTCACCCCGTCCGGTAGTGCGGTGTGCAACCTGAACCTCGCGACGACGGACACCTGGAATGATCGCCAGAGCGGTCAGCGTCAGGAACGTACCGAATGGCACCGTGTGGTGATGTTCAACAAGCTGGCTGAAGTGGCCCAGCAATACGTCAAGAAAGGCTCACGCCTGTATATCGAAGGTCGCCTGCAGACGCGCAAGTGGCAGGATCAGAACGGCAATGACCGTTACAGCACCGAAATCGTGGCCAACGACATGCAGATGCTGGATACGCGTGGTGAAGGTGGCGGCGGCAACTTCGCTGGTGGTCGCCCGCAGCAGGCGCCTCAGCAGGGCGGCCAGCAACCGGCCGCAGCCCCCCAGCAGGGTGGCCAGTTCGGTGGTCAGCAGCCGGCCCCGCAGCAAGGTGGCCAGTTCGGTGGTCAGCAGCCGGCCCCTCAGCAAGGCGGTCAGTTCGGTGGTCAGCAGCCGGCCCCTCAGCAGGGCAACAACTTCGGTGGCCAGCAGCCTGCGCAGCAGAACAACTCCCAGAACAACAATTTCGGTGCGCCGCCCGCGGGCAGCTTCGATGATTTCGATGATGAAATCCCGTTCTGAATAAAGTTTTTCGTCTGTGCGCCGATAGAGCGCGCAAGCGATAACGAAGAAAAGGCCCTCGTTCAGCGAGGGCTTTTTTTTGAATCAAGCATGAGATGTCCGCGTTTTTGTTTATGTAAGTATCTGTTTTTCATGGATTATTGCTGATCATGAGAAATGATTCCGAGCGCGACATCCAGTGGCTTGTGCCGCGCGTAAGGGAGGTTGAGCGCCACTCCATTGCGGCTCATACATGCGTTGCAAACGAGCGTTGTGCAAAAACGCTTCATGGCCGTATTCTCTTGGTATCTCGCCGTTGGACTGCCAGTGTTGTCGGGTGGCAATCCATGGCCTGAGAAGCCTGTCGTGGTACTCCAGAGGGAGTGCTGGCGACATGACGCCGTTGTCGGATTTCCGCCCCTATCTTGCCGACTGTGGCATGCCCCTGATGATTGAGGTTATTCATGCATGGCAGTTATTCCTACCCACTGGTCGCCCTGTCAATCGTGGTCGCCGTGCTGGCTTCACATGCAGCGCTGCAGCTGATTCGTCAGGTCGCGCTGGCCCCTTCGCGCGCCACCAGCCTCGGCTGGCTGGTGGGCGGAGCCGTGGCGATGGGGCTGGGTGTCTGGGCCATGCATTTCATCGGCATGCTGGCGTATGAAAGCCCGGCTTCGGTCACCTATGCGCCCGGCCTGACGGCGTTGTCGGTGCTGATCGCAATGCTGGCCTCGGGGCTGGCGCTCTGGGTGAATACGCTGCCACGCCTGACGCCGATGCTGTTGATGACGAGCGGGACCATCATGGGCGGCGGCATCGCCACGATGCACTACACCGGCATGGCGGCGATGCAGATGCACATGCCATACCGCTATGACCCGCTGCTGTTCGCAGTGTCCATCGTGGTGGCGGTGGTGGCCGCGACGGCGGCCCTGTGGCTGGGAGGTTTCTTCTTGCGCCAGCGCCGCCCCAATCGCATCTATCAGGCCCTGGCGGCCGGCGCGATGGGACTTGCGATCGCCGGCATGCATTACATCGGCATGGCGGCGATGGAGATGATGCCGCTGACCACGCCCATCATCTCTCCCGCCGGGGCGGGCATGAACTCCGGGCAGAATCTGTGGCTGGCCCTGGCCATCGCGATCGCGACCCTGGCCGTGCTGGGGCTGGCACTCCTGGCCATCAGTGCCGAGCAGCGCATGCGTCGCAGTCGCCATTACCGCTCGCGTCTGGATGGCCTGCTGGAGTATCGGACCCGGGAGCTGCGTCATGAGCGCGATCAGGTGGCGGTCATGCTGGATTCCATCGATGAAGGAGTGATCAGCCTCGATCGCGAGGGCCATATCCAGCACATCAATCCCATCGCTGCCGAACTGTGTGGCTGGGACCCGTCGTTGGCCCGCGGGCGTCCCTGGGCGCGCATCTTGCAGCTGCGCCATGAAGGTACGTTGCAGTCGGTCGCCAGCCAGCTGGAAGGGGTCTTGCAGCGTGGCGAAGTGGTGCACATGTCCAGCCAGACGCTGCTGGTGGCACGTGATGGCAGTGAATGTGCCGTGGAGCTCAAGGCCTCGCCCGTGCGCCGTCGCAGTGGGGATGTCGAGGGGGCCGTACTGGTCTTCCGCGACATCAGCTATCGCCAGGCCATGATTCGGCGTCTCAACTTCCAGGCACATCACGACAGCCTGACCGGCCTGCACAATCGCACTGCCTTCGATGACTCTCTCACCGCGGCGCTGGCCGATGGCGGCTTTCACCAGCTGCTGTACCTGGATCTCGACTTCTTCAAGGTGGTCAACGACACCTGCGGTCACGCGGCTGGAGACACCGTATTGCGCGAGCTCTCCGCGCTGATGCGAGCGCAGGTGCGGGAAACGGATGTGCTGGCGCGCCTGGGGGGCGATGAGTTCGCCGTGCTGCTCTATCGCTGTTCTCGCGAGCAGGCCATCGAGCGTGCCGAAGCGCTGTGCGCGGCCGTCAGTGCCTATCGCTACTACGATGAGGGGCGGCCATTCCAGTTGGGCGTCAGTATCGGGGTCGCGCCGGTCGAAAGTGGTGTCCAGGCCTCCGAGGTCCTGCGTCAGGCGGATGGGGCCTGCTACATGGCCAAGCAGAGCGGGCGCAATCAGGTGCATGCCTACCATGATGGAGATGCGGGGTTCGAGCGCGCCCAGCGCGAGGTGCAATGGCTGCCGCTGCTGCACGAGGCGCTGGAGAATGATCGCTTCACGCTGTACATCCAGCCGATCCGCTCGCTGAGTGATGCCACCAGCAAGCCCTACTATGAGGTGCTGCTGCGCTACGTCAACGACTCGGGCGAGCACCTGGCCCCGGCGCACTTCATGGCGACGGCGGAGCGATTCGGCCTGATGCCCGAGATTGATATCTGGGTCGTCACCCAGGCGCTGCAGGTGCTGGAGTCCGATGATGGCCGCATCGAATCGGATGCCGTGCTGGCGATCAACCTCTCCGGCCAGAGCATGGGTGACCTGCGCATGCGCGATCAGCTGGCGGCGCTGGTCACGCAAAGCTCCGTCATGCCCCAGCGGCTGTGCTTCGAGATCACCGAGACGGCGGCCATCAGCAATCTGGCCCAGGCGCGCGAGTTCATCTACAGCATGCGCCGGCTCGGCTGCAGCTTCGCCCTGGACGACTTCGGCAGCGGCATGTCGTCCTTTGCCTACCTCAAGGAGCTGCCGGTCAACCAGCTCAAGATCGACGGCGCCTTCGTGCGCAACCTGACTCGCGATAGCCTCGACGCCGCCATCGTCTCCGCCATCTGTGGCATCTGTGCCCAGATGGGCATCATCACGGTGGCGGAATATGTCGAGCGTCTTGAGCTGATCCCCGCCCTCGAGCTGATCGGTGTCGACTTCGTGCAAGGCTACGGTATCGGCCGTCCTCACCCGATCGGCGCCCCTTTGATCCCCATCACTCCACGCAACAACGGGCCTGCAGCCAGTCTGCAAGGTTGATAGAATGACACCTTTGCATCGTCGCCTCTTGCGGCGATGCGCCTGTTTGCTGGAGCCTGCCTGTGAAACTCTTGCTGCTAGATGCCGGGCATTGTCTTGGCCTGGGTCTGATTCGTGTGGCCGGTACGCGCGCCGATCTTGAGCTCAACGCCGTCGAGTCTGACCGTATTGGTGCCGATGACATCCGCGCCAGCCAGGCGGATGTCGTCATCGTGCCGCCGTTCGCACGCCCGGCCGATTCCGCACCTGCCGAGGTGATGGCGCATGCCGAGGCGGTGGAGCAAGTGCTGGCCGCCTGCATCGAGACCGGCACACCGCTGGTGTGGTGCGTGGCAGACCAGATGTTCGAGCAGGGCGGCGAAGGCTTGCTCGACGAGGACGAGGTGCCCTCGCCGATCGATACGGCGCTGCGCCGCGTCATCGCAACCGGTGATCGCATCCGTGCCGAACTGCCCGATCACCTGATCGTGCGTCTGGGCCCGCTGTTCGGTCCGGAAGGGCGTGATGCCTGGTTGCCGACGCTGATCGAGCGTCTGCTGGCGGGTGAAGAGGTGCGTGCCGCCGAGGACGTCATCCTGTGCCCGACCAGTGTCGATGCCGTGGCCATGGCGTTGATCGGCATGCTCCAGCAACAGCGCTGCGGTGCGGATGCCTGGGGGGCCTACCATCTGGCCGGCACCGAGCCCATCAGCACCTACGCCTTCGTCAGTGTCGTGCGTACCCAGTTGATCACCCGTCTCGAGGGGCTGGGCGAGACGGTGGCCGCGGGCCCGCTCAAGGCACTGACGCTCAACGCCGGTACGCCGCTGCGGCGTGTGCTCAACTGCCGTCGCGTGCTGGACACCTTCGGTGTGCATCAGAAGCCGTGGCGCCTCGAACTATCCCGCCTGATGGATGACTGGATCGCGCAGCGCGCCTCCGGCTCATCTCGCCCTGATTCGATCTGACCTGTGGAGACTGTGCCTGTGAATGCGCTGCGTAGCGTGCTGTTTTATGTAGGTTATTTCATGGCGTTGCTGCTCAGCGCCGTGGTGCTGGTGCCGCTGGCGGCCTGCCTTCCGCTACAGGCGCGCTACCGCGTCCTGCATAGCTACAACCATATCGTGCTGTGGTGGTTCCGACTGACCTGCGGCGTGAAGGTGCAGGTGACTGGACGTGACGCCTTGCCTGAGGGGGCCTGCGTGTTGCTGGCCAACCACCAGAGCGAGTGGGAAACCATCTACCTGCAGGTGGCCAAGCGCCCGCTATGCACCGTGCTCAAGCAGGAGCTGCTGAAGATTCCGGTCTTCGGCTGGGGACTGAAGCTGCTGGAACCGATTCCGCTGGATCGCACCCAGCCGTCCAAGGCGCTCAAGCAGGTGCTGTCAGTGGGCACTCAGCGCCTCAAGGACGGCTTTACCGTGCTGATCTTCCCGGAAGGCACGCGCATCGCACCGGGGACGCGCAAGAAGTTCAACAAGTCCGGTGCCGCGATTGCCTGCCGTGCCGGCGTGCCGGTGGTGCCGGTGGCGCACAATGCCGGTGAGATCTGGCCCAATGACAGTTGGATCAAGCGCCCGGGCACCATCCATGTCGCCTATGGCCCGGCCATCGAGACGGCGGGGCGCAAGCCGGATGCGGTGATCGCCGATGTCGAGGCCTGGGTCGAGACCAAGCTGCAGGAAATCTCCAGCGTCCAGCGTCCGCCGCTGGAAGAGGAAGCGGCGGCCGATAGCGTCGGTGCCTGACTGTCTGACGCTTTCGCTGTTGCTCGTCTGATGCATCCGGTGCCCGCCAGCGAGCACCGGACAGCCACCAAAAAGGCCGCCCCGAAGGGCGGCCTTTTCGTGTCTCACACCAGCGCATATTTGCAGACTGCATGTCTGCTGAACGCGTGCTGCATCAGTCCTGGAAGCGTTCCAGAATCAGGCAGGCGTTGGTGCCACCGAAGCCGAAGCTGTTGGACAGCACACGGTCGATCTTGACGCCATCACGACGGGTCGTGACGATGTCGAGGCCTTCGGCGCGGTCATCCAGCTCGCTGACGTTGGCAGACGCGGCAATGAAGTCGTTCTCCATCATCAGCATGGAGTAGATGGCTTCCTGCACGCCAGTGGCGCCCAGAGAGTGACCCGTCAGCGACTTGGTCGAGCTCATTGCCGGGCTGGCGGCGCCGAAGACTTCCTGGATGGCCTTGAGCTCGGCCACATCGCCCACCGGCGTCGAGGTGCCGTGGGTATTGATGTAGTCGATATCGCCATTCACGGTCGCCATCGCCTGACGCATGCAGCGTGCTGCACCTTCGCCGGACGGTGCCACCATGTCGTGGCCATCGGAGGTCGCGCCATAGCCGGTCACTTCGGCGTAGATCTTCGCGCCACGTGCCTTGGCGTGTTCCAGCTCCTCGAGCACCAGCATGCCGCCGCCACCTGCGATGACGAAGCCATCACGGGTCTTGTCGTAGGGACGCGACGCGGTTTCCGGCGTGTCGTTGTAGCTGGTGGACAGGGCGCCCATGGCGTCGAACAGGCAGGACAGGGTCCAGTGCTCTTCTTCACCACCACCGGCAAACACGATGTCCTGCTTGTTCAGCTGGATCTGTTCCACGGCGCTACCGATGCAGTGGGCAGACGTGGCACAGGCCGAGGAGATCGAGTAGTTGATACCCTTGATCTTGAACGGCGTGGCCAGACAGGCAGAGACGGTCGAGCCCATGGTGCGAGTGACGCGGTAGGGACCGACGCGACGCAGGCCCTTGGCGCGCATCACGTCTGCGGCCTCGACCTGGTTCGCGGAGGAAGCGCCACCGGAACCGGCGATCAGGCCGGTACGCTCGTGGGAAACCTGCTCTTCGGTGAGACCGGAATCGGCAATCGCCTGCGCCATGGAGATGTAGGCATAGGCCGCAGCATCCCCCATGAAGCGCAATTGCTTGCGATCGATGTGGTCCTCGAGATTGATGTCGACAACGCCGGCCACGTGGCTACGGAAGCCCAGCTCGGCGTATTCCTCTTTGCGGCGGATACCAGAACGTCCTTCGCGGAGCGATTCCAGGACCTGCTGGCGATCATTGCCCAGGCAGGAAACAATGCCCAGCCCGGTGACTACCACTCTACGCATGGGAGCCTCCCGTTCAGAAGTTCGCAGTGGAGGTGAACAGACCGACGCGCAGGTCGTTGGCCTGATAGATGTCGCGACCGTCAACTGTCACTGTACCATCGGCGATGCCGAGGATCAGCTTGCGAGTGATGACTCGCTTGATGTTGATGGTGTAGGTCACTTTCTTGGCGGTCGGCAGCACCTGGCCAGAGAACTTGACCTCGCCGCAGCCCAGCGCGCGGCCACGGCCCGGATTGCCCAGCCAGCCGAGGTGGAAGCCCACCAGCTGCCACATGGCATCGAGGCCCAGGCAGCCCGGCATCACCGGATCACCCGGGAAGTGGCAGTCGAAGAACCACAGGTCCGGAGAGATATCCAGCTCAGCAATCAGCTGACCCTTGCCGTGGCTACCGCCTTCCTCACTGATGTGAGTGATGCGATCCAGCATCAGCATGTTGGGAGCAGGCAGTTGCGCATTGCCCGGGCCGAAGAGTTCGCCCTGGCCACAGGCCAGCAGCTCGTCGCGAGTAAAGGAGTGTTGCTTGGTCACTGAGTCATTCCGAGTAGCGGGATGGTAATGCCGTACGAGGCACCTGAGCGCCTGAATGGGGCTAGTCTAATGGCTGGCACCCCTGAATGCACGTGGGGGCCAGACTAAAGGGCAGCAAGGGCGGGTGCAAATAAGTCCTACAGCTGGGGGGAAAGTGGTCGATAGGAGCTAGTGTGTGATTCGCGCGGGATCCCCTTTGCCGGCATCGGTCGCAATCCGCTGGAGCCGTGCCGAGAGTGGCCTGCTGCCTGCAAATGCAGGATCATCCCCGATGACCCCTTCCACCGAGAGCTGCTTATGTGGCCGCAAGCCCACTTCAATCGGCCCCTGATCATCGGGGCGCTCGTTGCCTTGACAGCGCTGCCCTGGTTGCCGGGGCTCGAGCTGCGTCTTGCCGCGTTGCTGCCTGCCGTTCTGGCGGGGCTGGACATCGCGCGCCAGCGTCGTCGCCAGCTGCTGCATCGTCAGCTGCTGGAAGCCGCCGTGCACCTGAGCAGTGATGGTCTGGTGATCAGTGATCGCCACAATCGGGTGCTGGCCGTGAACGCCGCCTTCAGTCATATCACCGGTTACGCACCGGAAGAGATCATTGGTCGCAACCCTTCCCTGCTGTCTTCCGGGCGCCATGACGAGGAATTTCACGCCCGTTATCGCCAGGCGCTCGAGGTCAATGGCCACTGGGAGGGCGAGGTCTGGAATCGGCGCAAGCAGGGGGATGAATACCCCGAGTGGCTGCGGGCACGCCGTATCGAGCAGGGCGGCGACGTCTTCCATGTCGCTCTCTTTACCGATATCACCCGCCACAAGGCGCGCGAGCAGGACCTGCAGCGCCTGGGGCTGGAAGATGCCCTGACGGGCCTGCCCAATCGCCGTCGGCTGGGCGACCTGCTGGTCAGTCGCCTCAATGGCCTGCGCGCCGGGGAGGCGATGGACCTGGCACTGATCGATATCGATGCGCTCAAGAGCATCAATGATGCCCTGGGCGCGGAAGGGGGCGATCGTCTGCTGCAGCAGTTCTCCCAGCGTCTGACGGCGCTGGCGCGTGGCGGCGTGGTCGGGCGCATCGGCGGCGACGAATTCGTGATTCTGCGCTCTACGGCGGGTGGCGAGCATACCGCCTGGGTGGATGAGCTGCGTCAGGTGCTGACCAAGCCCTTCGAGATCGGCGATCAGGCGCTGCACCTTGCGCTGTCGATCGGCAGCTGCCGCGCGCCGGAGGATGGCGCTGACGCCGATGTGCTGATGCAGCGTCTGGAAAGCGCCCTGTATGCCGCCAAGCGGCATGGCCGCAATACCGACATGCGCTTCCAGCCCGCACTGGATGCGGGCGGTGACCTGCAACTAGGGCTGGCGAATGACCTGCGGGTCGCCATCGAGAGCCAGGGGCAATTGCAGCTGCACTATCAATGTCAGCACGACGCCAGCACCGGCAAGGTCGCGAGTGTCGAGGCGCTGTTGCGCTGGAAGCACCCGCTGCGAGGGGCCATCTCTCCGGCCGAATTCGTGCCGCTGGCCGAGCGCCATGGCCTGATGCTGCGCCTGGGCAACTGGGTGCTGCGCGAGGCGGTACAGCAGCAGGCCAGCTGGCGGCGGGCCGGTCATCGCCTGTGCATCTGGGTCAATGTCTCGGCCTTGCAGCTGATCCAGGGTGGCTTTGAGGCCTCGCTGGCGGGCCTGTTGATGGAGTATGACGTGCCTGCCAGCTCCATCGGGCTGGAGCTGACGGAATCGGTATTGCTGGATGAGCGTGCCGGTGACGTCTCACGGCGCCTGGCGGCACTACGCGCTCGCGGCCACCAGATCGCGGTGGATGACTTCGGCACCGGCTATTCGTCACTCGCCTATCTGAAGGACCTGCCGGTGGACAAGCTCAAGCTGGACCGCGCCTTCATCCGCAGTCTGCCCGGCGAGCGTGCGGATGCCGCCATCACCATGGCGGTGCTGGCGATGGCCAAGGGCTTGGGCATGGAGATGATCGCGGAAGGCGTCGAGACCGCCGAACAGCGTGAATATCTGGTATCGAATGGCTGCGGCTGGATCCAGGGGTTCTACTTCTCGCGGCCGGCACCCGCGGGGGAGGTCATCGAGCGACTCAATGGCTACGAGGCCGGCAATCTGGCCATCAAGGCCGCCTGAGGCGCTCAGGCGCGCTCGGCATGCCCCTGCAGGCGTGCGATACCCAGGCACAGGCCGCCCCAGGTCAGCGCCTGCGCCGGTAGCAGCCAGTCGGCGAGGGTCACACTGGCGAGCTGCGCCCCGCCGTAATAGGACAGCGGCGCACTGATGGCACCGCAAGCCGCCGCAAGCCGGGGCCGCTGCCACAACCAGCGCAGCGCATGATGGATCGTGCTGGCGAACAGCGGCCACAGACACCACATCCAGACAGGCAGGGGCAGCCAGTGCGCCCAGTCAGGCGTGTCCGAGGTGATGGTGTAGCCACCGGCCAGTGACAGACTGCCATCCACCACCATGCCCAGCGCCACGAAGGCGGCCAGCCAGCGCAGCTCGCGCAGGCGCTCACTCGTCGGCACGATCAGCCACAGATGCATGGCCAGTATCAGCGGCGTGGCCAGCAGGGCGACCGTCGAGCCGCCCAAGACGCAGCAGAACCAGCCGAGCTGAAAGAGCCCGGCATTGAGCAGTGCTCCATAGCGCTCGGACAGCATGTTCAGGCGTCCCAATCCTGAAGTCCCGCCTGGACCGGACGTGCCCCCGGCCCCCCCAGCAGCAGCTGACAGGTGCCGATGGTGCGCTCGCGGAAGCCCCCCTCGCAGTACGCCAGGTAGTAACGCCACATGCGCACGAAGCGCTCGTCGTAGCCCTGCGCATAGACCTCACCGAGACGCGCCTCGAAGCGCTGCCCCCAGGCCTTGAGCGTGGCGGCGTAGTGCAGGCCGATATCCTCGAGTTGCAACAGGTTCAGCTGGGTATCCTGTTGCATGGCGCTGATAATCGCCGCATGGGACGGCAGGAAGCCGCCGGGGAAGATGTAGCGCTTGATGAAGTCCATCTCGCGGCTGGCGGCCACGAAGCGCTGATCGCGAATCGTGATGGCCTGCAGCGCGATCAGGCCTGCCGGCTCGAGCAGGCGCTCGAGGGTCTTCAGGTAGGTCGGCAGATACTGATGGCCGACCGCCTCGATCATCTCCACCGAGACGATGCGATCGAAGCGACCTTCCAGTGCCCGGTAGTCTTCCTTGAGCAGCGTGATGCGATCCTCCAGCCCTTCCGCGGCGATACGCGCCTTGGTATAGGCGTGCTGCTCATCGGAAATGGTCGTGGTGGTCACGCGGCAGCCACGTGTTCTTGCGGCATGAATCGCCAGCCCGCCCCAGCCGGTGCCGATTTCCAGCAGGTGATGCTGTGGCCCCAGTTCCAGCAGGTTGAACAGCTTCTCCAGCTTGTGGGTCGAGGCCGCCTCCAGGCTGGCCTCGGGATAGGGAAACACCGCCGCGGAATACATGCGGTGCTCGCGATCGAGGAACAGCTCGAAGAGGTCGTTGCCGAGATCGTAATGCGCCGAGATGTTGCGCTTCGAACCCGCCAGCGTATTGCGTGCCAGCGCGTAGGCGACGCTCAGCGCCCACTTGGACAGGCGCGACGTCCCGCTGTCCACCGAGTCATTGACCTGTTCGAGGTTGTAGGCGAACAGGCGCACCAGTCCGACCAGATCATCCGTCTCCCACTGGCCATCCATGTAGGCCTCCGCCGCCGCGACGGTGCCACCCAGCGCCATGCGCCGCCACGCGCGTGAGTCATGGATACGCAGCGTGACGTTACGCGCGCCGCCCTTGCCCAGTACGTGGCGCTCACGACCTTCCAGCACCGTCAGGCTGCCACCCTCGAGCTTGTCGAGCATGCGCAGCAGGCGTGGCCGCAGCAGCCGAGTCAGGCGGTCCGCCGGTGCCCGGGTCGTGGCCAGTGTGGGGGGAGCGGGTTCGAATTGGCTCATGATGAGTTCCTCATGATGAAGACGGCGAGCGCGGATGGTCGAAGATCGGCACGCGCTTGAGCGCCAGACGCAGCGACTCGAAATGAATGCCTGCGACCGTCTTGAGCGTCATCCAGGGGAAACGCAGCAGCAGGCGATGAAAGGCGCGCGGGGTCGCCGGTTCCAAGTGCAGGCTCAGGCTGGCATCGAACAGCGAGTGCTGTGCTATCCGCGCCGTATCCCCGGAGAGGGGGTGGTTTTCCATGTGCAGCAACAGCTCATCTGCGCTGGGGTCGTTGAAGCGCCAGTGATAGCGCATGCCCATCGGCATGAAGGGCGAGACATGCATGCGCTTGTCGAACTGCGCCGCCTGCATGCGTCGCTGCGGGTCCGTGCGGGCGGCATACAGCACACGCTCCCCCCAGGGGATATTGGTTACCTCACCGAGCACGGCGCCCAGCTGGCCTGAGGCGTGATAGAGGTAATAGACGCGGATCGGATTGAAGCCGATCCCGAAGTGGCGCAGCTGGGTCAGCAGAAAGATGCGCCCCTGCGGCAGCGGCGCGTGATCGCCACTGCGGGCAAGCTCGCGCTGGCAGGCGGCGCGCACCCGTTCCTCGAGTGGGCCATCGGCAATGTCGTGGACCGCGGCCGGCAGATGGTCACTGTCGCGAAAGGCCAGTGGCGCGGCGTGACTGGCACTCACCAGACGCTTGCCGGCCATCAGTGCCGGCAACTCATCCAGTGCCAGCCACGCCATGGCGACGCGATAGCGAAAGGCATGCTGGCGCGGCGCGTGGCGACGGTGGCGCAGCGTGCCATAGCCGATGCGGCTGGCGGGCGCCTTCAATCGTCTGCCTCGCGCGCACCCAGTGCCTCGGCGACCCGCAGCGCACTCCATACGCCATCCTCGTGAAAGCCGTTGCGCCACCAGGCGCCACAGAAATGGGTGCGACCCACCGCGCCCTCCGCCTTGGCCTGCGCGCCGGAAATCTGCGTGAAGCGTGCCTTGGCGGCTTCGGCGGCCAGCGTGAAGCGCGGGTGGTCATAGGCATAACGGCCCAGCACCCGAGCGGGATCAATCGCGTCGCTGTCATTGAGCGTGATGCAGAAGGTCTCGCGGGGCGGGTGCTCGCGCTCATCAAGGCGTTGCAGGATGTTCATGTCGTAGGTGACGCTGGCCCGCTGGGCGTCGTCGCGCCCGTCGAGGCGGTAGTTCCAGCTCGCCCAGGCCGCCTTGCGCCTGGGCAGCAGCGAGGTGTCGGTATGCATCACCACCTCATTGCGCTGGGTCGTGATCGCTCCCAGCACCGCGCGCTCCTGCTCGCTGGCATCGCCGAGCAGCGCCAGTGCCTGCGGTGCATGACACGCCATCACCACCTGGTCGAAGCGTTCACGGCGGCCATCGGCATGCTCAAGCGTCACGCCGTCGGCGTCGCGCAGGACCCGGGTGATCTTGCTGTTGAGGCGAATGCGCTCGGCGTAGCCTTCGGTCAGCGGTGCGATATAGGCGCGCGAGCCACCGACCAGCGTGAACCACTGTGGGCGGTCATTGACCGACAGCAGGCCGTGATGGCGGAAGAAGCGCACGAAGAACAGCAGCGGGAACTGCGCGATGTCCGCGATGCTGGCGGACCAGATCGCCGCGCCCATCGGCAGCAGGTAATGCTCACGGAATACCTGCGAGTAGCCATTGGCATCCAGGTAGCTGCCCAGGGTCGCGCCCTCGGCGAGCTTGCCGTCGTCCAGATCGGCGGCAGCCTGCTTGTTGAAGCGCAGGATGTCGCGCAGCAGGCGATAGAAGCGCGGGCGCAGCAGATTGCGCTTCTGGGCGAACAGCGACAGCAGGGTATGGCCGTTGTACTCGAAGTCCTCGGCGGTGGTGTGCACCGAGAAGCTCATCTCGGTGGGCTGATAGGCCACGTCGAGACGTTCCAGCAGGCGCTGGAAATGCGGGTAGGTGCGGTCATTGAAGACGATGAAGCCGGTGTCGATGGCCCAGTCGCTGCCATCGGCGCACTGCACATCCATGGTGGCGGTGTGGCCGCCCAGGCGCTCGGCTGACTCGAAGACATGCACTTCATGCTTGCGACTCAGGTAGTAGGCCGCTGACATGCCGCTGATGCCGCTGCCGATGACGGCAATCCGCTGGCGGGGTAGAGGCGCTGTCGCGTAGGTCGTTGTCGTGTTCATGCCACTCCAGAAGAAGAACGCACCATGTCGTCATGAGCAGAAGCGTTGCCGGGTATTCGGCGCGGGCAGGTCTCGCCGGTCTTGTCTGCCGCGCACTCAGTCGCGGGTCATGCGTAGACCGATGCTGCGTCGCAAGGGGGCGGGCAGGATGCCCAGCAACTTGACCAGCAGCGTGAAGCGGCGCGGGAAATGGATGTCGAGCCGATGACGCGCGAGCCCCGCCACGATCGCCTCGACCGCCTGCTCGACAGTGACCTGCATCGGCATCGGGAAGTCATTGCGCTCGGTCAGCGGCGTCTTGACGAAGCCGGGGTGAATCACGCTGACATCGATGCCCTGGTTGTCGAGGTCCAGTCGCAGCGACTCCAGGAAGTAGCTCACCGCGGCCTTGGAGGCGCCATACGCCTCCGCGCGTGGCAGCGGCAGGTAGGCCGAGGCACTGGAGACCGCTGCCAGCTGCGGCCGCTCACCGCCGTCTGCCGTTGCCATGCGCAGCAGCGGCAAGGCGCTTTCGATCACATCCACGGCGGCCTGGAAGTTGGTCGCGAACACGCGGTGGACCAGGTCTGCCTCGAATTCCCGTGCATCCAGATATTCGCAGGTGCCAGCGTTGAGCAGTGCAAGGTCGAGTCCACCAAAGCGGGCCTCTATCTGGCTGGCCGCCGCGCGGATGGCCTCACGGTCGGTGAGGTCGAGGGTCACGACCAGCGCTTCCCCTGGGCCTTGCTCGGCATCGGCTGCGATGGCCTCAAGCTTGTCGGCGGAGCGCGCGCTGAGGGCGACCCGGTGGCCATCCGCCAGCAGCCGGCGCGCTAACCCTTCGCCGATGCCGGAGCTGGCGCCGGTCAGCCAGATGCGTTTGCGAGCCTTTGCGATCGTCGATGTGGTGCTCGAACCATGACTGGCCATTTCCCCTCCTTGGCATGTATGTGTCTGGCGTGCCTGTACGTGTCTGCGCCTTGCCTGCCTGGCCTAGAGAATCTGGATGGCACTGACTCAGAGAACGCCGGGCGTGTCCGTATGGATGTCGCCAGGGCTCAACCCTCTTGATACTCAGTCCATGCGACGTTTCAGCAGGCCGATCACGTTGCGCAGTACGGGCACCTGCTCGTAGAGCAGCTCGCCGGCATCGAAGAAGTCACGGTGCTGGATAACCTTCCCGTCTCGGAACTCGAGGCGTGAGGCGCCCTGCACGCTGATGTCCTTGCCCCCGTTCAGACGGGGATGGCGATAGGTCATCGTCCAGCTGAGCCAGGCGAGTCCCTGTTCATTGCCTTCATCCGCATTGCCTTCATCCGCAGGGCCGGCGGCTTGCGCAGGCATCGGCCCCAGCGGGTGATGAAAGACGAAGTCGATGGCGGCGACATTCATGTACAACCCTGAGAAATAGGCGTTGAGTGCCGTCAGGCCGCGGACTTCATGCAGGGGGTCGCGGAAGACGATATCGTCACTGTAGACTGATTTGAGCAGTTCTGTAGAGGTTTTGTCCAGCTTTTCGTAAAGACGACATACCCGAGTCAGGGCCGGGCTCATCTCGTCGGGTAGCGATTGCATGGCAATGCTCCTGAAGGGGAGGGATACAAGAGCGGCCTGCTGAAGATCAGCAGGCCGCTTGAGGGGTCATTCGCTTTTTGACAGCGCCTTGAAGGTATCCAGCGCCCGCTGGCGGGCGGCCTTGTGGTCGACGATCGGTCGTGGATAGCCCGTCTGTTGGCAGTCATCCGCACTGGGCTGGTGGCGCCGCTTGGCCGGTAGCTCGGCCAGTTCCGGCACCATGCTCGCGATGAACTCGCCGTCCTTGTCGAAGCGCTGGCCCTGGGTGGTCGGATTGAAGATGCGGAAATAGGGCGCGGCATCGGTGCCGGTGGAGGCCGCCCATTGCCAGCCACCATTGTTGGCGCCCAGCTCACCATCGACGAGATGGGTCATGAAGAAGGCCTCGCCACGTCGCCAGTCGATCAGCAGATGCTTGGTGAGGAACATCGCCGTCACCATGCGCAGGCGATTGTGCATCCAGCCGGTCTGCACCAGCTGACGCATGGCGGCATCGACGATGGGGTAGCCGGTGCGGCCCTCGCACCAGGCGGCGAAGCTTGCGTCGTCATCGCGCCACTGCAGGGCCTCGGTGTGGCGCTGGAAGGGGCGGTGGCGATTGACGCGCGGGAAGCCGACCAGGATGTGCTGGTAGAACTCACGCCAGATCAGCTCGTTGACCCAGCTGGTCAGGCCGACATCGCCATCGGCGAGGCTGCCGTTCTCTGCCAGTACGGCGGCGTAGCATTGGCGGGCCGAGATCATGCCCAGCGCCAGATAGGGCGAGAGCTCGCTGGTGCCACGGGTGGCGGGAATATCGCGCTGTTCGTGGTAGCGGCGCGCGCGGAAGGTCAGGAAGCGTTCCAGCCGCTCCTGCGCGGCCTCTTCGCCGGCCGGCCACAGCTCGGCGTCCAGCGCTGTCGCCGGCTCGCCCTTGAGTGTCTCGGGCAGTGGCGGGATGGCATCGCCGTGGATCTCGCGCCCTTTGGCGTCACGGGGCGTGGCTTGCACTTGAGGTGCCCCATTCAGCGCCAGACGACGGGAATCGACTTCCTTGTGCCAGCGCTTGGAGAAGGGCGTGAAGACGCCGTAGTAATCGCCCTTGCCGGTCAGCAGCTCACCGGGCGTGAAGGCCAGCATGTCGGTGTAGCGATGCAGGCGGACGTCGCTCTCGGCCAGGCGCTCACGCACGCGCCGGTCGCGCTCACGCTCATTGACGGCATATTCGTCGTTGAAGTGCAGGGCCTGGGCACCAAGCTCGTCGCACAGCGCGGCCAGCGCCTCGGGTACCTCAGCGAAGGTGTCGCAGTCGAGCACCTTGAGCGGGATGTGATAGCCGGCGAGTGCCTGTTGCAGGACATGCAGGCCGCGGCGCAGGAAGTCGAGCTTGTTGGCACCGTGGCCGTGCTCGACCCACTGCGCCAGGCAGGGGGCGACGACGGCCACGACCGGGCCGCGAGCGGCGGCCTGCGAGAGAGCAGTGTTGTCGTGTACGCGCAGGTCACTGCGCAGCCAGACCAGCTGCAGGGGAGCCCCCGCTGGCGCGGAGGCGGGGGAAGAGGCGGATGGTGAGTCAGATGACATCGGGGCTCCTTGGCGATCGGTGAAACCAATGCCGAGCAGGAGCCTGCGATCAACGTGCCATCAAGGACCTCAGGCGAGCGACCGCCTGAATCGGGTCGGCCCCCAGGCCTTCAATGGGCCCGTCTACCAGCTCCTGCTGGCGAATCTGGGCGGCCGGACCAGCGATGGCCAGCGGCACGCTCAATTGTTCTGCGACCCGCGGCAGCTGACGGCGCATGACATCCGAGCGCTCGGCCTGGGTGCCGACCAGTACCACGGCCTGTGCCTGCAGGCGCTCTGCGGCCAGCGGCAGCTCCGCCAGCGGCAGTGGGCCATCCAGCAGGCTGACGTGATAGCCGGCGTCGCTGGCGACCAGCGCGAACAGCAGCAGCCAGCTCAGGCCCGGTTCTTCCGGCAGGCGAGTCAGCGTGATATGCGGGGCGTGACGCTCCTGATTGGCAAACACCAGTCGGGCACCGATGCGCGAGCGCAGGAAGCTCTCGAAGAAGCACTGGGCCAGGCGGGTGCCGAAGGTGGTGGTACCGCGCTCCTCGAGCTGCTCGAGCAGCGGACGCCACAGGCGCTCGACCACGCTGCTGACCGGGTACAGCGCCAGGCTCTGGTTGTACAGCTCGGCCAGGCGCGCCTCGTCCTGGGCGTCGATGGCGGCCAGCGCCAGCTGCTGCTGGCCACTCCAGCTGCCTTCGTCCGGCATCGGCGTGCTTTCCGGCTGCGGCTGGTCGAGCAGCTCGCGTACCTGGCTGACAGGTACTCCGCGGTTGAGCCACTGCAGGATGTGTTCGATCCGCTCGATGTCCTCGCGGGCATACAGGCGATGCCCCTTGGGCGTGCGGCGGGGCTCGATCAGTCCGTAGCGGCGTTCCCAGGCTCTCAACGTGACCGAATTGACGCCGGTCAGGCGAGAGACTTCGCGGATCGGAAACAGCGGCGAACTGGCAGTTTCCGTGGCCTTGTCAGTCATGAATGGTGTTACCTCTGGCGGTGACGAGGCATCCCGGGTGAAGCACAGGTGAGGACGACACACAGGGTAAAGTTGAAGTGTCGTCACTTGGGGCGCTGTGGGATACCGGCAATGCATCTTGTGCACTAGCTGTACATGTGGGCATCAGGATGGCGCAGCCGCCAGAGCCTGACAAGAGGCAAGCTGCGTCGCATCCCCGGTGCGCATGTTTTGAAGGTGCATCACAGCGCCTTTGACGCCGAAGGTCCCGTCATGAAATCGGCCGTCTAGGCGTTGTCCTGTTGCTCCACAATCTGGATCAAGGCCTCGACAAAGGCCGGATGTGCACCCACCGGGTCAAGCAGACTGATGGGGCAGTCGGGGTGCTGGCGCTGCGAGTCTTCCAGCATGGCGGGCACGTCTTCACGCAGATGACGGCCGGCCGCGAAGAACAGCGGCAGGATGTCGATACGCGCGGCACCGTCTGCCGCCAGGGCATCGATGGTGTCGGTCAGCAGCGGATCGCACAGTTCCATATAGGCCAGACGCGTCGGGCGCTTGAGGCGGGAAGCCAGTGTGGCTTCCAGTGCCTCGAAGGGCTCGCGCCAGCGCGGGTCACGTGACCCATGGGCCAATAGAATCAAGGCGTTGTCGTGATCTGTGGGCGTAGTCATGCAGCTATCCTGTGAGCGATGAGGGGTCGCGGCAGCGTATCAGCTGTCGGCGAGGGTGTTGAGCAGCTGTTCGGCTACCTCGTGTCCTGACAGCCAGGCGTCCTCGACGCGCGGGCCACGCAGGGCGTCTCCGGCCAGCCATAGCCCGGATGACCCTTGGCCATAGCCCTTCTGGTCATAGACATTGTGGACATAGCCCTTCTGGTCATGGCCATTGTGGCCGGTTGCCGCTGAGGTCTGCGGCAGTATCTGAGTCGGGTGAGCGTAGCGCCAGCGATGCGCCGTGAGGGTGACCTTGCCCTGACTCCAGCCCGGCGCCAGCTCACGGAGCTCCGGCAGTGCCTCGAAGGCCTGCCACAGCAAGGTCGCGACCTCCTGTGGCGACTTCTCAAGATTCGCTCGGCTCCAGCCGGCGGTCGCCAGCAGGCTCAGGGTTTCCCGTGCATGCGTCGGTGCCTGGCGGCCGGGGCGCGAATGCTGACGCATCACGCAGCGCAGCGGACCATCATCACCGCGACTGACCAGCAACCCTTGCCAGTCAGCGTCGCCCCCCAGCGCGGGTAGTGGCGTCTCCAGAGTGGCCATCAATGTCCAGGTCGGCGCCATCTCCACCTGCGCCAGCGCCTCACTCAGTGCCGGGGCAAGCGAGTCCGCGGCGAGCGCCACCCCCTGGGCGTCGGTGCCGGCCGTGCTCAGCAGGGCGCGTGCCTGCGGCGCTGGTGCGCTGATCACCACGTGATCGAAGGGGCCGTGCTGATCACCGTCGCTGTCTTCGAGCCGCCAGCGCTTGCCTGGCGCTGTGCCATCGCCCGCGATCAGGCGCGTGATGCGCGTTTCGCTGTGCAGGCTGGCGTGGGCCGGCAGCTGTTCGCTGAGGTGGCGGCTCAGGGCGCTCATGCGCGGACTGGCCACGTAGCGGGTGGAATCATCGCGCAGCCGCTGCCATTGGCTCTCGTCAGACGCTGACTTGCCGAGGCTCAACAGCCTCTCACCCCAAGTTGCGACGACGCCTGCGGCCCGCCACTGCTCGAGCGCGGACTGGAAGCGTGGATCACGCGCCGTGAAGTATTGCGCGCCGATGTCGATGGGGCCTTCGCTCGTTCGGCGACTGGCCAGGCGTCCGCCGGGGCCGCGTGCCTTCTCGAATATCGTCACCGCATGGCCCTGTGCGGCCAGTCGGGTGGCGGCTGACAATCCGGCGATACCGGCACCGATGATGGCGATGGACGATACTGGCATCTGGAGGCGACTCCTGCGCGGGCGGTGTTCAGGGGGGGGCGGGTCGTCATGTGACCCGACAGCAGATACGCTAAAGTTAACTTCTTGCGCATAATTGTACAATATGAGTATAGATTTATGGCGGAAGTCGGCACACTCGATGCTTCATCGCCGAGGAGGGCAACATGCGAATATTGATAACAGGTGCAACGGGGTTCGTCGGCCAGGCGCTGTGTCAGTCACTGGCCGCTGCGGGCCACTCGCTGGCGGTCGTATCGCGCCGCCCGGAGCGTGCTGAGCGCCAGTTTGCCGACCTGGGGCTGACGGTGGTCGCGGCGGATTCGTCACTGGCCTTCAAGGATTGGCAGCCTGAGGGCATCGTCAATCTGGCGGGGGAGTCGATAGCCGGGCGGCGTTGGAGTGAGGACCACAAGCGTGAGCTGCGCCGTTCGCGGCTGGAGACCACCGAGCATCTGGTGATGCTGTGTCAGCAGTTGGCCGCCGAAGGCCATCCGCCGCAGGTGATGGTGTCCGGCTCGGCGATGGGCTATTACGGCGCACAGCCCAAGGCGGGCGAGCCGGACGATGTCGAGATCGACGAGCAGGCGACGCCCCACGACGATTTCAATCATCGCCTGTGTCGCGACTGGGAAGCGGCTGCCATGCCCGTCACCGAATACGGCGTGCGACTGGCCATCATCCGCACTGGCCTGGTGATGGAGGCCGATGGCGGTACGCTGGCCAAGCTGCTGACGCCCTTCAAGCTCGGGCTCGGAGGACGGCTGGGTGATGGGCGCCATTACATGCCGTGGATTCACCGCCACGACATGATTCGCATCATCGAGCGTCTGCTGGCGGATGACAGTCTCAGCGGTGCCTTCAATGCCAGCGCGCCGCATCCGGTCACCAACATGGGCTTCACCCATGCTCTGGCTCGCGGTTTGGGGCGTCCGGCGATCCTGCCGCTGCCGGCCAAGGCGCTTGAGCTGGGGCTGGGGGAAATGAGTACCCTGCTGCTGGAAGGCGCCCGCATGGTGCCGGCGCGTCTGCTGGCTGCCGGCTTCACCTTCGACTACCCGACCCTCGACGTGACCTTCGCCGATATCCTGTCACGCAAGTGAGCCTTGGCAGCAAGGCGCCGCTAGAAGGGCAGCGGCGCTTCCAGTACCAGTGGCGGCGCATCGCTGTCGCTGGCTGGCGGAATCATCAGGCGCGCCGCATGCAGCAACAGGCGCGGGCTGGCATTGAGTGCCGCTCCGCGCGCATAGAAGCCATCGCCGATGATCGGATGGCCGAGCGCCAGCATATGCAGGCGTAGCTGGTGTGAGCGCCCGGTATGCGGTGTCAGCGCTACACGACTGGCGGCGAGGGTCTGAGGCGTACCATCCGGGCGCTGGCCTTCGAGCGTCAGATGCTGCTCGACCCGATAATGCGTCAGTGCCGACTTGCCATGCGTGAAGTCGACGATCTGACGCGGGCGGCGTGGCCAGTCACAGCGCAGCGGCAGGGCGATGCTGCCCTCGGTGGGCGTTAGATGACCTGCCACCACGGCCAGGTAGCGTTTCTCGATGGTGCGCGACTGGAAGAGCCGCGACAGCCGCCGCTGGCCCTCGACGTTGCGCGCCACCAGCAGCACACCGGAAGTTGCCACATCCAGACGGTGCACGGCGCGGGTGTCGTCGCTCAGCTGGCACAGGCGCGAATGGACACTGTCGAAGCGCGAGGGATCACGCCCCGGCACCGAGGGCAGCTCGGCCGGCTTGTCGATGGCCCACCAATCATCGCCTGCGGCCAGCAGCGACAGCCCCACCTTCGCGACACGCTCGCCTTCCTCGGCCAGGCGCTCTCCCTGCCAGCTCTGCCCTGACGCTGCCTCGTCGCTCTCTGGATATGATCTCGCCATGAGGGTGCTCTGTAGTAATGAAACGATAGGATGAAACGATAGGGGTGAAGCGGAAGTGATAAAGCGTACGTGATGGGCCGCGAATCGTGGCACGCAAGCGATGGCATCGTCGCGGCCGCTGGTCGATCTGGCAAGTCCAGCGGGCCATTGTCGCTGGCGCACACGGCAAAACGCCCCACCTGCCGATGGCAGGTGGGGCGTTTCAGGTTCATCACTGACGCCTGCGGTCAGCTCAACGCTCGTGGGCATCCACGGTGACGATGACGCGCACGCTGTCCAGACGCAGACGGGTGGTCTCGATGGCGCCATCCAGCGCGGCACGTTCCTGACGCAGCGCTTCGAGCTCTTCCTCGCGCACGGCCGGGTTGTGGCTGGCCAGGGCTTCCAGGCGCGCCAGTTCGGCACTGAGCTGCTCGCGCATCTGCTGCTGGGCCTGCTCGACGATGGTCGGCAGTTCGCGCTCGGCTTCCTGCTCGGCATCGCTCATCAGCTTGCGCAGCGTGGCGTGGCTCTGCTTGATCAGGTCGCGCGCGACCGCCTTCTTGACCGGCTTGAGGTTCTTGGCCAGTCCGCCGAAGGACACCTTGTCGGACAGGTTGCTGCCGGTTTCATCCAACAGCACACGGATGGCGGTCGGCGGCAGGAAGCGGCCCAGACGCAGGCCGCGCGGCGCGGTGGACTGGGTGCGGAACACCACTTCCGTCATCAGGCGGCCACCGGGAATCGCCGGGTGCTTGAGCAGCGCCAGCGCGGTGTTGCCCATCGAGCCGTCCAGGATGCGGACCAGCATCTCGCGTACCAGCGGGTGCTCCCACGACAGGTGCTGCACGTCTTCGCGTGACAGCGCGGTGGCGCGGTCACTGGTGACGCTGAAGCCTTCCTCGCCCTTCACCAGCCCCGGCAGGCCATCGAGCATGTGCGGGCCCGGTGCCAGATAGGTGATGCCGTCGCCGAGGTCCCGGCTCTCGATGCCGAAGATGTCGAAGGCGCGCTCCAGATAGCCGGGCAGCGCCTTGTCATTGTCCAGCGTCTCGATGGCGGCGATGACTTCCTCGGCGCGCTCGTGACGGCAGGCATTGAGTTCCAGCAGGCGGTTGCGGCCGGACTGACGCTCTTCCTGCAGGGCGTCGAAGCGCTCGCGGGTCTGCTCGATGATGCTGTCGATCTCTTCGCTGTCGAGCAGGGCTTCTTCCAGCTCGTCGCCGAACTGGGCGTAGAGCTCGCTGCCGATGCCGTGCGGCGCGCTGAAGGCGTCCATGCCGTCACGGTACCAGCGCAGCAGCTGGGCACCCGGCGAGCCTTCGAAGACCGGCACGTGGATCTCGATCGGGAACTGCTGACCGATGCGATCCAGGCGCCCGATGCGCTGTTCGAGCTGGTCCGGGTGTACCGGCAGGTCGAACATCACCAGGTGGTGACAGAACTGGAAGTTGCGACCTTCCGAGCCGATTTCCGAGCACACCAGCAGCTGCACGCCTTCCTCTTCGGAGGCGAAGGCCGCGGCGGCACGGTCGCGCTCGACCAGGCTCATGCCCTCATGGAAGACCGGCGCATGCACGCCGCCCAGCACGCGCAGGCCTTCGGACAGCTCACGCGCGGTATCGGCGGTATGACAGATCACCAGTGCCTTCTCGTTGCCGAGGTCGGTCAGGGTTTCCAGCAGCCACATGACGCGCGGGTCGATCTGCCACCAGGGTTCCGCGTTCATGCGGTCATCGGGCAGGGCGCGATACATCTCGTCGAGGAACAGCACCACCTCGGGGTGGTTCATGCCGGTCTCGATCAGCAGGTCATCGAGATAGTCCTCGTCACGCTCCAGCTTGCGCACCACGCGACGGTAGGAGGAGGGCAGCTCCAGCTCGTGGACGTGCAGGCGACGCTCGGGGAAGCCGGCGACATGGGTGCGTGAGTTGCGGAACATCACGCGGCCGGTGCCGTGGCGGTCGAGCAGCTGGTCGCGCAGCTGTCGACGCGCGCTGTCGCGCTGGGCATCGTCGGCATCGCTGTCCATCAGGGTGTCGAGCAGGGCGCGGCTGTCGCTGTCATCCAGCACGCTGGCGAGGCTGTCGAGACCGGACTGGTCGGCGGGCAGCGCTTCCAGGGCATCGATGGCGCTGGCGACGGCCACATAGCCCTGTTCCTCGGCCTTGAAGCGCTCGATGTCGTGGTAGCGCTCCGGGTCAAGCAGGCGCAGGCGCGCGAAATGGCTCTCGAGACCCATCTGCTCCGGTGTGGCGGTCAGCAGCAGCACCCCGGCGGTCTGGCGAGCGAGGGATTCGACACAGGCGTAGCCCGGGCCGACCTTGTCTTCGCTCCAGTCGAGGTGGTGGGCCTCATCGACGATCAGCATGTCCCAGTCGCAGGCGGCAGCCTGGACCTGACGCGACGGGTTGGCGAACAGCCAGTCCTGGCTGGCCAGAATGATCTGGTTGCCTTCGAAGGGGTTGCGCGTGCCGTAGGCCTTGCACTGCTCCTCGTCGAGCAGCGAGACATCCAGCGCGAAGCGGCGCAGCATCTCGACCAGCCACTGGTGAGTCAGGCTCGCCGGTACCAGGATCAGCGCTCGGCTGGCGCGGCCGCTGAGCAGCAGGCGGTGCAGGATCAGGCCGGCTTCGATGGTCTTGCCGAGGCCGACTTCATCGGCCAGCAGTACCCGCGGTGCGTGACGGCGCGAGACTTCATCGGCGATGTAGAGCTGGTGCGGCACCAGATCGACCTTGGGGCCGGACAGGCCCAGCGCCGGGCTCTGCTCGACACGATGGAAGTGGCGCAGGGTGCGGTAGCGCAGGTCGAACCAGTCATTGCGGTCGACCTGGCCGGTCAGCAGGCGATCACGCGCCTGATTGAACTGCATCTTGTCGTTCAGGCGGGCTTCGGGAAGCTCGATGAGCTCGCCGGCATGCTCGCCGCTGCGCTCACAGATGTAGACGATCTGGCCGCGCACTTCCTTGAAGTCATCGACGATCAGCCATTCGCCATCGTCGGACTGGATGCGGTCGCCATTGCCGAAGGCCACCCGGGTAAGGGGCGCTTCGCGCAGACTGTAGGTGCGGGTTTCTTCGCTGGCGGCAAAGAGCACGGTGACGGTGCGGAAGTCGACATTGAGGATGGTGCCAAGGCCGAGATCAGCCTCGCCGTCACTGATCCAGCGCTGACCGGGAATGAAGTCGCTCATGAAGCCTCGGGGTAGGACAAAGACGGGAATCGGGAATACAGGGGCGCGGTATCTTACCGGATCAGACGCCGTGGCTTAAGCGCCTTTTCTTGCGGCGAGCGTCTTTGTCGCACCGAGCGAGGCCACCAGGGTGTCGCACTATGGCCGTGACGCCGGTAGCAGGGCGTCCAGCTGGGCGCGGCTCAGCTCGCCGATATGACGCTCGATCAGCTGTCCGTCGCCATCGAAGACGAGGGTCGCGGGCAGTCCCTGCGCCTCGGCCAGCGCCATCAGTTGCATGGCGGGGTCGAGCAGCGCGTACTCGAGCGTCAGCTGTTCGCTTTGCAGAAAGCGGGTCACCGCCAGTGCCTGCTCGCCCTGATTGGCCAGTACCACGGTGACGCCGGGTCTCTGATCAGCCTCTGCCAGCAGTGGCATCTCGCGCCGGCAGGGCGGGCACCAGGTGGCCCATAGATTGACGATCACGCGCTCGTCTTGGATATCATTCAGCGCGACGGGGCGGCGATCCAGATGATTGAGGGTGATGGCAGGCATCGCCTCGATGGCGGAGTCGTTGCCCAGCGGGTCGAGTTGCTTGAGGCCGAGGAAGGCGGTCAACCCCAGGGTCAGACTGCCCAGCGCGATGACCTGGCGAATCGCGCCATGCCGGCGCAGCAGCCACAGGCTGGCCAGGGTCGCGGCCAGCATGCCGCCGAACAGGTGGTAGCCCGGTTGCCACAGCTTGAGGATATCCAGTGGTGCCTGCTGATAACTTGCCCAGTGCAGCGCGACATGAGTGAGGCGCGCACCGATCACCCAGCTGACCAGCATGCGATTGAACCAGCGCGAGGGGCTCAGCGGGGGAGAATCGTGAGCGGGCGCGGTTGTGCCCCTGGCGTGCATGCGTGCCAGCAGACGAATCAGCAGCGAGAACTCGATCAGCATCACCAGGGCTGCCACGAAGGCATAGAGGCGTTCGACGGAAATCAGGGCAGGGCCCAGGGCGATGGCATCCATGCGGTTATCCTCTGGCGGTGTCCGGGGAGCGTTCAGGGCAGCAATGCCTGTCGGCCTGTATGTGGCAAGCGCTTGGCAAGCGCTCGGCAGGCGCTGCAGTCGCGAGGCTCGAGTATGCGATAATCGACGGACTTCGACATCCACGCCTCGCGCTGAGCATTGCTCTGCCGTCGAGGACGCTGCAAGGATATCCCCATGCTGTCACATCATTATGACCGTAGCCGTGCGATCGCCGTTGCCAGTCAGGCCAGCGGCCTGATCGCCATCGTCGCGCTGGAGACCTGGCTTGGCGATGCCGCCCGGCCTTGGCAGGGGCTGGTGTTCGCCCTGATGCTGGCCTTTGGCCTCGGGCTTGCGCTGCGCAGTTACTATCTCAAGCAAAAGGCCCGCCGCGACCGTGAACGTGCTGGTCGCGAGCGGGCCCGCAAGGCGAGTGACAGCTGGATGTCCGACTGACTCGCCGCTCGATATGGCTCAGTGCGCGCTATGAATCAGTAACTCTGCAGGCGGTAGCCGTCGCGCTCCATGCAGTATTTCAGCAGTGTCTGCTTCTCGTTGGCGGACTTGTCGGTCAGGCCAAGCTCGTACTGGCAGCCCGCATAGGTATTGTGGGCTTGTGTGCTGTTGGCGCCGGGCTTTTCCCATTGCGCACGTGGGCTGGCGCAGGCGGAGAGCAGTGAGGTCAGCAGCAGGCACAGCAAGGCAACACGCAGTGTGTGCATGGGGCACCCTGAGGGATGTAGCGCGTTGGGGAGTGCGTCGCAGACGCGAGCAAGCAGAAGTAGGCTTGTGAGGCAGGAAAAACCTTCCAGCATCAAAAAAGCCGCTGATCAGTGATCAGCGGCTTTTTCATATGTCTGGTCGGAGTAGCAGGATTCGAACCTACGACCTCTGCCTCCCGAAGGCAGCGCTCTACCAAGCTGAGCTATACTCCGATGCGTCGTGAGCTTGTCTCGACGGAGGTGAATTATACGCAGGCAGCTTTGCTTTGCAAGCCCTTGAGGCCAAAAAGTTTTATCTGAGTCTCAAGGGGCAATTCCGCTGTCGAGAAGCGCGCTTCTCTTCACCTCATCCTGCCGGCGCTTCTCGCCACGCTGGCGGCGGTTTTCTGCTGTCATGATGGACTGACGGACCCACTGACTGACGACCTGCCAGGCAGGCCATCGTCATGCGGCGATCAGGCCTGGCGGCCGACGCTCAACAGCGCGATGCGCTCGAGGCTGTCGCGGAATTCGCTCTCCGGCAGCGCCTTGAGCTCGTTCAGGGCGTTGTCGGCCATTTCCTGGGCGCGGCTGCGGGTATAGTCGAGGCCGCCCGTGAGGCGCACCACTTCCAGTACCTCGTCGAGCTGCTCCAGCCCACCTTTCTCGATGGCGCCGCGCACCAGACTGGCCTGCGCCGGGCTGCCGACCTGCATGGCGCGAATCAACGGCAGGGTCGGCTTGCCTTCGGCCAGGTCATCACCGACGTTCTTGCCCATGGTCTCGGCATCGCCCTGATAGTCGAGCAGATCATCGATCAGCTGGAAGGCGAGGCCCAGGTAGCGGCCATAGTTCTGCAGAGCGCTGACCTGTGCCGGGGTGACGGTGTCGTCGGTTTCCCTGGCCAGAATCGCGCCGGCATGTGCGGCCGCCTCGAACAGCATGGCGGTCTTGCCGTGGATGGTCTCGAAGTAGGCGGCTTCATCAATGTCGGCATTGCCGATATTGGTCAGCTGCAGGACTTCGCCCTCGGCGATGGTGCAGGTGGCAGCGGAGAGAATCGCCATCACGTCCATCGAGCCGACTTCGACCATCATCTGGAAGGAGCGTGAATAGAGGAAGTCACCGACCAGTACCGAAGGCGCATTGCCCCAGGTGTCATTGGCGGTGGAGCGGCCACGCCGCAGGCTGGATTCATCCACGACATCATCGTGCAGCAGGGTCGAGGTGTGCATGAATTCGATCAGCGCGGCCAGATGAACGTGTTTCTCGCCTTGATAGCCCAGCGCGCGGGCTGCCAGCAGCACCAGCACCGGGCGCAGGCGTTTGCCACCACTCTGGATGATGTACTGACCGATGGTCTGGACCAGCGGCACGCGCGACTCGAGCTGCGCGAGGATGGTGCGGTCGACGGCGGCGAAGTCATCTGCCACTGCCGCGTGAAGGGTCGATGCGTCGGCTTGCATGAGATCGTCGTGCCCGTAGCGAGAGGTGAGGCCGCCGTGGCGTGCCGTTTGGCGGTAATGCTATGGGGCACCCCTATGGCCGTCAAGGCGTGCACCCGCGCAAGGACGCTGGCTGGCGGCCGATTGGTCGCGTAAACCTTGACATTGCTTGTCGGTCGCGGCACGTGGCGCTATAATACGCGGCCGTGACTCATCCCGCTCCCTGTCAGATGGCTCCAGAAGGGGCGCCACTCGCAGCAGGCCACCCAAGAGCACACCCTTGATGAGTCCGATGGAGAGAATCATGTACGCAGTTATCAAGAGCGGTGGCAAGCAGTACCGCGTTCAGGAAGGCCAGACCCTGAAGCTCGAGAAGCTTGAAGTCGCGACTGGCGAAGCTATCCAGTTTGACGAAGTCCTGATGGTTGCTGAAGGCGACGACATCAAGGTCGGCGCTCCGCTGGTTGAAGGTGCCAAGGTTTCTGCCGAGGTCGTGTCTCACGGCCGTGGCGACAAGGTCACCATCATCAAGTTCCGTCGCCGGAAGCACTCCATGCGTCGTGCGGGCCACCGTCAGTGGTTCACCGAAGTCAAGATCACTGGTATCTCTGCTTAATTGCAGCGCTACCCACCATAGGAGAATTATCCAATGGCACATAAGAAGGCGGCGGGCTCTACCCGCAACGGTCGCGATTCTGAATCCAAGCGCCTTGGTGTGAAGCTGTTCGGTGGCCAAGCGGCTATCGCCGGCAACATCATCGTGCGTCAGCGCGGCACCCGTTTCCACGCTGGTACTGGCGTCGGCATCGGCAAGGACCACACTCTCTTCGCGCTGGCCGACGGCCACGTGAAGTTCGAGACCAAGGGTCCGAAGAACCGCAAGTTCGTCAGCATCGTTTCTGCCTGAAACGTCTGACAGCTTACGCAGACTGCTCGATGCCCCGGTGTCGCATGGCAGTCTGCAAGGAAGCCCCGCTCAGGCGGGGCTTTTTTGTCGCATGACGGCCCGGGTCGTCGTCAGGAGAGAGCAGCATGCAGTTCCTTGATGAAGCGTCGATCATTGTAGAGGCCGGACGTGGCGGCAATGGTTGCCTGAGTTTTCGCCGTGAAAAATACGTGCCGCGCGGTGGTCCCGATGGGGGCGACGGCGGGCACGGCGGCAGTGTGTACCTGATCGGGGATGACTCGCTCAATACCCTGATCGACTTCAAGTTCCAGCGCTACTATCAGGCGGAGAGCGGCGATGCCGGTCAAGGCCGCCAGATGGCAGGCAAGGCGGGCGAGGATCTGATCGTCAAGGTGCCGGTCGGCACCACCGTGATCGACGAGGAAACCCTCGAGATCATCGGTGACGTGACGGAAATCGGTCAGCTGTTGCTGGTCGCGCAGGGCGGGCGTCGTGGTCTGGGTAACATCCACTTCAAGTCCTCGACCAACCGCGCGCCGCGCCAGACCTCCAAGGGAACCTGGGGCGAGCGTCGCAACCTGCGCTTCGAGATGAAGGTGATGGCAGATGTCGGTCTGCTCGGCATGCCGAATGCCGGCAAGTCGACGCTGATCCGCGCCGTCTCCGCCGCCAAGCCCAAGGTCGCCAACTACCCGTTCACCACCCTGGTGCCGAACCTCGGTGTCGTGAAGATCGGTAGCCACCAGCACTTCGTGATGGCCGATATCCCCGGTCTGATCGAAGGCGCTGCTGACGGCGCTGGCCTGGGTCTGCGCTTCCTCAAGCACCTGACGCGTACGCGCCTGTTGCTGCACGTGGTGGATATTGCGCCCTTTGACGAGAGCGACCCGGCCTATGCGGTCGAGGCGATCCTCAAGGAGCTCAAGAACTTCTCCGCGGCACTGACGGAGCTGCCGCGCTGGCTGGTGATCAACAAGATCGACCTGCTGCCCGAGGACGATCGCGACGCGATGGTCAAGGACCTCGTCGAGCGCCTGGGCTGGGAGGGCGAGCTGTTCGTCGTCTCCGCGGCCAGCGGTATCGGCACTCAGGAGCTGGTACAGGCCGCTCACCGCTGGCTGGGCGAGCAACGCCTGCAGCTGGCGGAAGATCCGGAAGCTGCCGAGGCACATGCCGCCCTGCTGGCGCGCATGGAGAACGAGTCGCTGGAGCGCGCTGAAGAGCGCCTGACACGTCGCAAGCGCAAGAAGGATGACGAAGAAGAGGACGATGACGACTTCAATGACGACGATTACGACGTCGAAGTCGAATACGCGCCCTGAGGTCTCAGTTCGTCCGGTGGCTGTCCTGCGTGGCAGCCACTGAGTGACGAGCGACCCGCTTCGCGATTCACGCCCCGCCCCGAACCTCATGGTCTCGCGGCGGGGCGTTTTCGTTGTCGGGGCCGGCGAGGAGTGATGACAGCGGGCTGGCGGGAGCAGACAATGGCAAGCAGGGAGGCAGAGCCTGCCGGGCGAGGGATTACATGACAGGAGAGAGCGCGGTGTCGGAGCAGAAGGTGGCGGAAGTGGCGGAACTGGGTACTCAGACGGGGCGCGAGGCCTTGGCCAATGCACGACGCGTGGTGGTCAAGATCGGCAGTGCGCTGCTGACCGATGACGGCCGCGGGCTGGATGATGCCGGCATCGGCCGTTGGGTCGATCAGATCGCGGCACTGCACGCGCGGGGTGTCGAGGTGATCGTGGTGTCCTCCGGGGCGATCGCGGTCGGCATGTCGCGGCTGGGTTGGTCGGCTCGCCCCAGCGGCGTACATGAGCTGCAGGCGGCAGCGGCGGTCGGTCAGAACGGTCTGACCCAGTGCTATGAAGAGCATTTCCATCGTCATGGCCTGACCACGGCGCAGATTCTGCTGACCCACGATGACCTCTCCAACCGCAAGCGCTACCTGAATGCACGCTCGGCGCTGCGCACCCTGGTCGACCTGCGGGTGGTGCCGGTGATCAACGAGAACGACACCGTGGTCACCGACGAGATCCGCTTCGGCGACAACGACACCCTCGGCGCGCTGGTCGCCAACCTGCTCGAGGCCGATGCGCTGTTGCTGCTCACCGATCAGGAAGGCCTCTATGATGCCGACCCGCGTCATGACCCGGCGGCCAGCCTGATCGAGGAAGCCCAGGCCGATGACCCGATACTGGTCAAGGTGGCCGGCGGTGGCGGCGTGCTCGGGCGTGGCGGCATGGCGACCAAGGTGCGCGCGGCGCGTCTGGCGGCGCGCAGTGGCGCATTGACCGTGATCGCCTCTGGTCGTCAGCCCGAGGTCATCACCCGGCTGGCTTCCGGTGAGCGCTTCGGCACGCTCCTCTTGCCGGAGCATGCGCCGATCGCGGCGCGCAAGCGCTGGATCGCGGGGCAGCTGCAGGTGCGCGGCACCCTGACGCTGGATGCCGGCGCCGTCAATGTGTTGACCACGCGTGGCTCCAGCCTGTTGCCGGTGGGTGTCAGGAAGATCGAGGGCGCCTTCAAGCGCGGTGATCTGGTGCAGTGTGTCGATGAATCCGGCCAGCGCATCGCCAAGGGGCTGGTGAATTACAGCGCCGAAGATGCCGGGCGGATTCTCGGCCTGCCCAGCCATCAGATCGAGGCGACGCTGGGCTATATCGAGGCGCCGGAACTGATCCACCGCGACAACCTCATCGTGCTGTAGCACCCATGAGGCCTGCTTCCTGGCTCTGTGCCTGGGGCCGGCGCAGGCAAGCTCAGACTGGCGATATGCGCTCGGGTCATGCTAGACTCTGCCGTCCTGTCGGGTGCTGGTCCGCCCCGATGGCGAAGGTTTGACGGGGCTTCCACGTCAAGTCGCTGATTTCTCGAAAGTCTTCACTTCAGTGTCGAAAGGCGAGAGATGATCGGACTCGCTGTCGCGGTGCGACAACGTCTTCCAAATTCAAGTTCATGAGTACGCGCCTACGGGTGGACTCATAAGGAGCATCAAAGTGGCAAATTCCAAGCAAGCACGTAAGCGCGCTCGTCAGGCTGAAGTTCGTCGTCAGCACAACTCCGCACAGCGTTCCGCCGTGCGTACCAGCATCAAGAACGTGCTGAAGACCGTCAAGACTGGCGATCACGCTGCTTCCATGGCCGCTTTCAATGTCGCGCAGAAGGTCCTCGACCGTTACGCCGACAAGGACATTCTGTCCAAGAAGAAGGCCGCTCGTCTGAAGAGCCGTCTGAACACTCGCGTCAAGGCACTGGCTGTCTAAGACGTGTGAGTGTGAAAAAACCGGCTTCGGCCGGTTTTTTTGTGTCTGTCTGTCGAGTGGATGACATCGGTATCAGGTCAGGGAAGCGAGAGGGGTGTCAGGGTGAGCAAGCCGCAGGATGAGTCGCCCGCAGGCGAGAAGGAAGTCAGGGGAGAAGACGGCAAGGCCGAGGCCGCCGCGCAGTCCGCTTCACAGGCGAGTGCCCAGGGCGAGACCCGCTCGGGCGACAGCCTGCCGGTGCGGGGTGGTCTGTTGCGCTCCGGGTTGATCGTCAGTGTGATGACGATGCTGTCGCGCGTGCTGGGACTGGCGCGCGATGTGACCATCGCATCCCTGCTGGGCGCCGGCAGCGGGGCGGACGCCTTCTTCGTCGCCTTCAAGATCCCCAACTTCATGCGCCGCCTGTTTGCCGAGGGTGCCTTCAACCAGGCCTTCATTCCGGTGCTGTCGGAGTATGCGACTCGCCGGACGCGGGAAGAGGTCCGCGAGTTGCTGGACGCCGTCAGTGGCAGTCTTGGCGTCATACTCGCGTTGATCACCGCGCTTGCGATGCTGTGTGCGCCCTGGCTGGTGTGGGTCTTCGCGCCCGGGTTCGGTGACGATGCCGGCAAGCTGGCGCTGACCGGCGACATGCTGCGCCTGACCTTCCCGTATCTGCTGCTGATCTCGCTGACCGCCTTCGCGGGCAGCGTGCTCAATACCTGGAATCGCTTTGCGGTGCCGGCCATCACGCCGGTGCTGCTCAACCTGAGTCTGATCGGCGCGGCGCTGTTGCTGGCCCCTCGCTTCGAGACACCCGCCATGGCGCTGGCCTGGGGCGTGTTGATCGCAGGTGGCGTGCAGCTGCTGTTCCAGGTGCCGTTCCTGCTGCGCCTCGGCCTGATGCCCAAGCCGTGGCCGAATTTCGCCCATGAAGGCGTGCGCCGCATTCTCAAGTTGATGACCCCGGCGCTGTTCGGTGTCTCGGTCTCGCAGATCAATCTGCTGCTGGATACCGTGCTGGCCTCGTTCCTGGTCACCGGCAGCGTGTCGTGGCTCTATTACTCCGATCGTCTGGTCGAGCTGCCGCTGGGCATCATCGGCATCGCCATCGGGACGGTGATTCTGCCGGCGCTCTCCAAGCGCCACGCCGAGCAATCACTGGAGCACTTCCAGAAGATGCTCGACTGGGCGCTGCGCTCGGTGCTGTTGATCGGGGTGCCGGCGGCATTGGCACTCGGCGTGCTGGCCGAACCGCTGCTGATCACGCTATTCCACTACGGCGCGATGACCGATAACGATGTGGTGATGTCGGCCCAGAGCCTGCGTGCCTACAGCTTCGGTCTGTTGGCCTTCATGTTGATCAAGGTGCTGGCGCCGGGCTTCTATGCGCGTCAGGACACGAAAACGCCGGTCAAGATCGGTATCATCGCGATGGTCGCCAACATGGCCTTCAACCTGGCGCTGATCGTGCCACTGGCGCACGCGGGGCTCGCGCTGGCCACGGCGCTGTCGGCCTTCCTCAATGCGGGCCTGCTGGCACGTGGCCTGTATCGTGACGGCGTGCTGCGCTTCCAGCCCGGCTGGGGACGCTATTCGCTGACCCTGATCGGCGGTTGTGCCCTGATGGGCGGCGGCCTGATGTGGCTGTCACCGGACTGGACCACCTGGCTTGGTTGGGGCCTGTGGGAGCGCTGTGCGATGATGGGAGCGCTGGTCGTCGGCGGTGTACTGGCCTATGCGGTGTGGTTGGGGCTGTGCGGTGTCCGCCCGCGCCATTTCCGCATGCAGAGCTGAGTCTGCTGCCCGGGTGCCACGCAGGTTGGGCCCTCGGTTCCAGCTGTTTTCTCCCTGGCGGGGCAACGGTGGCTGTCAGCGCCGTGCCCCTTCGCTATAATCGACCACTTTCGGCGGCTTGTGTGATGCACGCATGGACTTGATCAGAGGACTCCACAATCTCGCCCGCCTGCGCAAGCAGGATGGCAGTCGCGGCTGTGTGGCCACCATCGGCAATTTCGATGGCGTGCATCTCGGCCACCAGGCGATTCTGGAGCAACTTCGCGAGCGCGCGGCGGCCTATGGCCTGCCCGCTACGGTGGTGGTGTTCGAGCCGCAGCCGCGTGAGTTCTTCGCGGGTGACAAGGCGCCGCCGCGGCTGACGCGTCTGGCGGACAAGGTGCGTCTGCTGGGCAGCCATGGCGCCGAGCGCGTACTGTGTCTGCCCTTCAATGAGACGCTGCGCTCGCTGTCGGCACGTGAGTTCATCGAGCAGGTGCTCATCGATGGACTCGGCGTGCGTCATCTGGTGGTCGGTGACGACTTCCGCTTCGGCTGCGATCGCGCCGGAGACTTCGCGTTGCTGGAGCGTATCGGCGCCGCCGAAGGCTTTGCGGTGGAGCATACCCGCACCTTCGAGATCGCCGGTGAGCGCGTTTCCAGCACCCGCGTGCGTGAGGTGCTGGCCGCAGGCGACATGGCGCTGGCCGCCCGGCTGCTGGGGCGTGCCCACCACTGGCAGGGACGCGTGGTCGCGGACCGCCAGCTGGGCCGCACGCTGGGCGTGCCGACCGCCAACCTGCCGCTGCCGAATGCGCCGCTGGCGGTCTCCGGCGTCTACGCGGTGATGGCGCACCTTGCCGACGGCCGCGACTGTCCGGCGGTGGCCAACATCGGCTGGCGCCCGACGGTCGGCACGCCGCGGCCGGTGCTCGAAGTCCATCTGCTGGACTTCGCGGAAGACCTCTATGGCCAGCCGATGCGCGTCAGCTTCTGCGCCTTCCTGCGCGGTGAGCAGCGCTTCGATGGCCTGGAAGCCCTCAAGGCCGCCATCTACGCCGACATCGCCCTGGCGAAGCGCTTCTTCGCGCTGGCCGCGGGCGAGACGCCTGCCGGTGATGAGCAGGCGTTGCTCGATTGCATGACCTCGATGGCTGACCTGCCGCTGGCCAGCCGTCCGCTGAGCGCACTGATGACGGATGCGCCGACGGCACCCTTACACGGCACTGCTGAGGTGTCTGATTCCACAGCTCGGGAAGCCCAGGCTTCCCGCCCCCACGACGGCTGACCCGAAAGGCTATGAGCGACTACAAGCACACTTTGAATCTGCCCGATACCGACTTCCCGATGCGCGGCAATCTCCCCAAGCGTGAGCCGGACCAACTGGCACGCTGGAACGAGATTGACCTCTACGCGCGTCTGCGTGAAGCAGGCAAGGGCCGTCCGAGCTTCGTGCTCCACGACGGCCCTCCCTATGCCAACGGCAATATTCACATCGGTCATGCCGTCAACAAGATTCTCAAGGACATCATCGTCAAGTCCAAGACGATGGCGGGTTTCGACGCGCCTTACGTGCCGGGTTGGGACTGTCATGGTCTGCCCATCGAGCACAAGGTCGAGACGACCCACGGCAAGCACCTCGAGTCCGAGAAGGCGCGTCATCTCTGCCGTGAATACGCCGGCGTGCAGGTGGAAGGCCAGAAGCACGAGTTCATCCGTCTCGGTATCGTCGGTGACTGGGGCAACCCGTATCGCTCCATGGACTTCGCCAATGAAGCCGGTGAGATCCGTGCGCTGGCCGAGATGGTCAAGGGCGGGTATGTCTTCAAGGGCCTGAAGCCGGTCAATTGGTGCTTCGACTGCGGCTCTGCGCTGGCGGAAGCGGAAGTCGAGTACGCCGACAAGACCTCTGACGCCATCGACGTCGCCTTCGCGGCAGACGATAGCGCGGCGCTGGCCAAGGCCTTCGGCCTCGAATCATTGAGCAAGCCGGCGGCGATCGTGATCTGGACCACCACTCCGTGGACCATTCCGGCCAACCAGGCGCTCAACGTGCACCCGGACTTCGTCTACTCGCTGGTCGACACCGGCGAGCGCCTGCTGGTGCTGGCCGAGGAACTGGTCGAGGACAGCCTGGCGCGCTTCGGTCTGAGCGGCGAGACGCTGGCGACCGTCAACGGCGCGGCGCTGGAGCTGATCAACTTCCGTCACCCGATCTACGATCGTCTGTCGCCGGTCTATCTGGCCGACTACGTCGAGACCGGCGCCGGTACCGGTATCGTCCACTCCGCGCCGGCCTATGGCGAGGATGACTTCCATACCTGCCGTCGTTACGGCATGAGCTTCGACGAGATCGAAAGCCCGGTGCAGGGCAACGGCGTGTACGTGCCGGACCTGCCGGAATTCGGTGGTCAGTTCATCTGGAAGGCCAACCCGAACATCGTCGCGCGTCTGGAAGAGCTCGGTGCGCTGATGGCGCACGAGAAGATCTCCCACAGCTACATGCACTGCTGGCGCCACAAGACGCCGGTCATCTATCGCGCGACGGCCCAGTGGTTCGTCGGCATGGACATTGCCGGCACCGACGGCGTGACTTTGCGTGACAAGGCGCTGTCCGCCATCGAGGACACCGCCTTCATCCCGGCCTGGGGTCAGGCGCGCCTGAAGAGCATGATCGCCAACCGTCCGGACTGGTGCATCTCGCGTCAGCGCAACTGGGGCGTGCCGATTCCGCTGTTCCTGCATCGTGCGACGGGGGAACTGCACCCCGACAGCGTGGCGCTGATGGAAGCGGTCGCCGATCGCGTCGCCGAGCACGGCATCGATGCCTGGTGGTCACTCGACAGCCAGGAGCTGCTGGGCGATGAGGCCGAGAACTACGAGAAGGTCACTGACACGCTGGACGTGTGGTTCGACTCCGGGACGACCCACTGGCATGTGCTGCGTGGCTCGCATCCGCATGGTCACGAGCAAGGCCCGCGTGCCGACCTGTACCTGGAAGGCTCCGACCAGCACCGTGGCTGGTTCCACTCGTCACTGCTGACCGGCTGTGCCATCGACGGCCACGCGCCCTACAAGGCGCTGCTGACTCACGGCTTCACCGTGGATGCGCAGGGTCGCAAGATGTCCAAGTCTGTCGGCAACGTGGTCGCGCCGCAGCAGGTGATGGACAAGCTCGGCGCCGACATCCTGCGCCTGTGGGTGTCCTCCAATGACTACTCCGGCGAGATGGCCGTCTCGGACGAGATCCTCAAGCGGACCGCCGATGCCTATCGTCGTATCCGCAACACCTCGCGCTTCCTGCTGTCCAATCTGAACGGCTTCGAGCCCGAGCGTGATGCGCTGGCCTTTGACGACATGCTGGCGCTGGACCAGTGGGTGGTCGATCGTGCCGCCCAGCTGCAGGCACGTGTCGAGCTGGCCTACGAGGAATACCGCTTCCTCGACATCTACCAGCAGGTACTGACCTTCTGCTCGCGTGAGCTGGGCGGCTTCTATCTGGATGTCATCAAGGACCGCCAGTACACCACGCAGCCGAACTCGCGTGCGCGTCGTAGCTGCCAGACGGCGCTGTATCACGTGATCGAGGCACTGGCACGCTGGATGGCGCCGATCCTCTCCTTCACCGGTGAAGAGATCTACGCCAACATCCCGGGCCCGCGCAAGGACACCATCTTCCTCGAGACGGCCTACACCGGCCTGACGACTCTGGCGGATGATGCGGCCATGGGGCGTGAGTTCTGGGAGCAGGTGCTGCACGTCAAGCAGGCGGTCAACAAGACGCTGGAAGGCGCGCGCAACGCCGGTCTGGTCAAGAATGGCCTGGCGGCGGAAGTCACTCTCTACGTCAACGACGAGCTCAACACGCTGCTGGCAAGTCTCGGCGACGAGCTGCGCTTCGTGATGCTGACCAGCGGCGTGACCCTGGCGCCTCTCGAGGCGGCCGGTGAGGCAGAAGAGACCGAAGTGTCCGGCCTCAAGGTGGCGGTCAAGGTCAGCGAGAATGCCAAGTGCGAGCGTTGCTGGCACCACCGTCCGGAAGTCGGCACCCTGCCGGAACATCCGACGCTGTGCAGCCGCTGCGTGACCAACCTGCCGGATGGCGAAGGCGAGACGCGTCACTTCGCTTGATCGCTGATGCGACCGCGGCATCGTTCAGCCTCCGCTGAGCGCTGATATCGAACGCCGGGCTCTGGCCCGGCGTTCGTGTCTTGCCGGTCGCAGACTCATTTCACGACAGGAAGGTAACATGACGTCTTCTTCACAAGGCCCCGCGACGGATACCCCCTCGGCCGGCAGTGAGCCGATGCGCTCGCCGCTGCGCTGGTTGTGGCTGTCGCTGGTGATCGTGGTGCTGGACCTGGCCACCAAGTGGCTGGCCAGCAGTTCGCTGGTCTATGGTCAGGCCAACGAAGTGCTGCCGATCTTCAATCTGACGCTGCTCCACAACACCGGCGCGGCGTTCAGTTTTCTGGCTGGCCATGATGGCTGGCAGCGCTGGTTGTTTGCGGGCATTGCGGTGGTGGCAGCCATCGGCCTGAGCATCTGGCTTGCGCGCCTCAAGCGTCACGAGACCTTCACCGCGCTGGGCATCGCGCTGGTGCTGGGGGGCGCGCTTGGCAATCTCTATGATCGTGTCGTGCATGGCTACGTGGTGGACTTCCTGTCCTTCCACTGGGGCAATGCCTTCTTCCCGGCCTTCAACGTGGCGGACGTCGCCATCAGCCTGGGAGCCGTGGCACTGATTCTTGAATCTTTCCGTGGCCGCTCCGAATGAGCGCCACAAGCGAGGTCAGCATGAGCGAGCATCGTATCGCCGATAACATGGAGGTCAGCCTCCATTTCCGTCTTCGTCTGGAAGACGGCACCGAGGTGGACTCCACCTTCGACAAGACACCGGCCACCTTCCAGGTGGGTGACGGCAATCTGCCGCCGGGCTTCGAGCGTTCGATCATGGGCATGGCGGCGGGCGAGACCGGCAGCTTCACGATCACCCCGGAGCATGCCTTCGGTCAGCACAATCCGCAGAACGTCCAGACCGTGGCGCGCAAGAGCTTCGATGAAGAGATCGAGGTCGGCATGGTGATGTCCTTCGCCGAGCCGTCGGGTTCGGAGCTGCCGGGCATCATCCGCGAGATTGATGAGCGTGACGTCAAGGTCGACTTCAATCACCCGCTGGCCGGGCGTACCCTGACCTTCGAGGTCGAGGTACTGTCAGTCGCTCCCGCGACCACGCACTGAGTCTTCTTTCCAGAGGTGCGCTCCCCGTGAGCGTACCTCGCCATCAAGCGGAGCCTGTCATGCAGATCAAGCTGGCCAACCCGCGCGGTTTCTGCGCCGGAGTGGATCGCGCCATCGATATCGTCAACGGGGCGCTCGACGTGTTCGGGCCGCCGATCTACGTGCGTCACGAGGTGGTGCACAACCGTTTCGTGGTCGACTCTCTCAAGGAGCGCGGCGCCATCTTCGTCGAGGAACTGCACGAAGTGCCGGATGACGTCATCGTCATCTTCTCGGCGCACGGTGTCTCGCGTGCCGTGCAGGAAGAGGCCGAGCGTCGCAACCTCAAGGTCTTCGATGCCACCTGTCCGCTGGTGACCAAGGTGCACATGGAAGTCCTGCGCTATGCGCGCAAGGGCCAGGATTGCGTGCTGATCGGTCATGAGGGCCACCCGGAGGTCGAGGGCACCATGGGCCGCTATGACACTACCAAGGGTGGCACCATCCATCTGGTGGAAGACGAGTCCGATGTGGCGCGTCTGGAGGTCAAGGACCCGGAGCAGCTGGCCTTCGTCACCCAGACCACGCTCTCGATGGATGATACGGCGCGCGTGATCGACGCGCTGCGCGAACGCTTCCCGGCGATTCAGGGTCCGCGCAAGGATGACATCTGCTACGCGACCCAGAATCGTCAGGACGCCGTGCGCATGCTGGCAGAAGCCTGCGATGTGGTGCTGGTGGTCGGCAGCCCCAACAGCTCCAACTCCAATCGCCTGCGCGAACTGGCCGAGCGCATGCAGACTCCCGCCTGGTTGATCGACGATGCGCAGCAGATCGAGGCCAGCTGGCTCGAGGGTATCGGCAGCATCGGTATCACCGCCGGGGCCAGTGCCCCCGAAGTGCTGGTGCAGGGCGTGATCGATCGTCTGATGGCGCTGGGAGCCTCGGCGCCCGAGGAGCTCGAGGGCCAGGAGGAAAACATCGTCTTCTCCATGCCCAAGGAGCTCAAGGAGCGCTTGATCGCCTCGGATCAGATCCGCGAGCTGTAACGCCTTGTAAGTTTCTGCCAGTGAAGAAGCCGCGACCCTGTCGCGGCTTTTTTATGCGCGCCATTCGCATTTTGCCATTCAATTCAGCAGTTTCTTGTATAAGCAACGGCATTCTTGAGCACGATCGTTGATCAATCTGGTGCGTATTGAAAAAAAATGTAATACGCAGTTACCAAAATGATACATAATAGAGGTATGGTTCGTACTCTGGAGAATTCCCCATGCCACGACTGTTCTCGGTCACCGGTGTCAGCAGTGCAGGTGCACGCCGCAAGCCGAGACCGGGGCGCGGGGCAGCTGGCAGGCGTCGGGCCAAGGGCTTCACCCTGATCGAGATGATGATGGTGGTCGCGATCATCGGCATTCTGGCGGCGGTCGCCATTCCCTCCTATCTCGGTTATGTGGAGCGCAGCTGGCGCTCGCATGCCCAGCAGGCACTGGGGCAGCAGGCCAGACAGCTGCATGGCTTCTACTACCAGAATTTCTCCGAGGCGCCCGTGGGGGATGATGACCAGCCGACGGATGGCGTCAGCCGTATAGAGGACGGCGGTGGCAATCTTCGCTACCTGATCACGTATCGCAGTCTGTCTGCCTCGTCCTTCGTCCTGCAGGCGACGCCTCAAGGGGCACAGCTCAATGATGACTGCGGCGTGCTGTGGATGGACCAGGACATGAATACCGGTGCCGAAGGAGGAGGTCGGTGCTGGTGATGGTGGGCCCCAGAAGACAGACTCGAGTCCGGCACGGCCGGTCGACCCTCAGCGGCAAGGAGAAGTATCTCTCATGCGCCAATCCCGTGGTTTCACCCTGATCGAGCTGGTCGTGACAGTGGCGATCATTGCCATCATCGCGACCTGGGCGGTGCCGGCCTGGCAAGGCCTGGTGCAGCGCTCTCAGGTGGAGTCCGATGTGCGTGCCCTGACCCATGCGCTCGGCATGGCGCGCAGCACCGCCACCACGCGCGGTGTGGATGTGAGTGTCTGTCCCTATGCGCCGAGCGTCGCCACCCCCAACCCCACGACCTGCGACGATGACTGGGCGAATGGCTGGGTCGTCTATGTCGGGAATACTTCCAACTTCACCCTCGACGACCGCCTGTGGATCCATCAGGACAGCAATGCGGTTGCCCAGTCGGGCGGCGCCTCCAGGATCACCTACAACGATCGCGGCACGCTGACTAGTGGCAACAGTACGCTGGTGTTCTGTGCGGCATCCGATGCTACCTCTGTGGTAGTGGCGCCTTCAGGCCGTGTACGCCTTGAATCAGGAGGGGACTGCTCATGACAGCATCGTTGATGACCACATCCCTCAAGCAAGCCCTGCAGCCGCGAGCGCTGAGGAAGACATTGCTGTCTCGCCTGCAGCGGCGGCGTTCCGCTCGGCATTCACAGCGCGGCGTCGGCCTGATCGAGGCGCTGGTCGCGGTCATGCTGCTGGGGGTTTCCCTGCTGGGGCTGGGGTTGTTGCAAGTTCAGACGCTTCAACATCAGCGCGTCAGCTACAGCAATACCGTGGCACAACTGCTGTCGCTGGACATGGCTGAGCGTATCCGCGCCAACCTTGAGGCCATCGGTCAATATGATGATGCCGATACCACCAATGCGCCCGCGGATGGATGCAGCTCGGACTGCGTGCCCGCAGAGCTGGCGGACCAGGACATCATTGATTGGCGTGACGCCATCATCGGCTCCACGCTGACCAGCGGCGTCGGCAGCGTGGACGTCGACGAGCGTGTTGTCGGCGGCGCCGGTATCGGCGTTCACGATGTCAGTGTCCAGGTGCAGTGGAGTGACCCCATCAGCGGGGGAGTTGACCAGCAGACCTATCGTTTCGAGGTAGAGCCATGAATCGCTGTTCCCCTGCATCGGTCCGCCGACGCTTCGCCCCCGCCACCACCCGCCCTCATGGCATGAAGCGTCAGGCGGGTGTGGGGCTTGTCGAGCTGATGATCAGCCTGGTGCTGGGGCTGCTGATCACGGCGATGGCCGTGCAGATGTTCTCGACCTCACGCAGTACCGTGAGCACCCAGGAGGCGCTTTCCTATCTGCAGGAATCGGCCCGCTACGTGTCCTTCCGGCTCCAGCCGCTGATGCGCAATGTGGGCTACGCAGGCTGTGCCAATAGCCGCGATATCACCAATGCCAGCTCGGTGGATGCCTCCCATGACCTCACGGCGCCTTTCGGTGGTCAGCAGCGTACCCAGCGGGGCCTCAGCTATTTCAATCTGACGTTCGTCGCTGCCAGCAAGGACGGCGATGAAACCACGCTGACCAGCAGCATGACGTCGCTGGGCGGCCCACTGTCCGTGCGCAACGGTAGCGAAGATGCCTTCGTGACCAACGAGTATGCGCTGGTCAGTGATTGCAGCAGCACCGATGTCTTCAGGGTGTCGGGCACCACCCAGGGCAATGTGGAAACCAATGACACCCTGTCACGTTCCTATGGCAGCTCTCAGTCCTCGAATGCCTATCTCTACCCGGTGCAGGCCTGGGAGCTGCGGCTGGATGACCAGGCCAACGATTCTTCGGTGCGTGCACTGTATATCGACCGTATCGATGCCGCTTTCGCACGCGAAGAACTGGCCTCCGGCGTACAGGGCTTCGATGTCAGTTTCAGCCTGGATACCACCGGCAATGGCAGTGTCGACCGCGTCAAGGTGCCGGCCGCCACGGTGCGCAGCGAAGGCCGTTGGGATGAGGTGCGCCGTATCGAGATCGCCCTGACGCTCGAGAGCCTGCCGGGAGTGGTGCCGGGTGGGGATAACGATGGGCGTTTGACGCGAACCTTCAATCTCACGTTCACACCGCGCAATCTGCAACTGAGGGGCAGCTGATGAATACATCGTCTTCAACGTCCAGAGTCTGCGCGGTCACTCGGGGGCCAGCACGTCAGCAAGGTGTCGCCTTGCTGATCGTGTTGATCATGCTGGTCGTGATCGGCCTGCTGGCCGTGACCGGGGTCGAGGACAGTCAGCTGCAGACACGCATGGCCGTCAACAGCCGCAACTTCGAGCAGTCCTATTACAACGCGGAAACCAGCCTGAGCATCGGTGAGCGCGCGCTGCAGGAAAGCCTGGAGGATGGCACCTGGAGCCTGGACAGCTTCGATGACTCGGCCGGCCTGATGCTGGCACTGCCCGAGGATGCACCGCCGATCAACCCGCTCTCGGAAGCGGATTGGCAAGCCAGCGGTATCCAGACGCTGGACAGTGATACCGGTGCGGTCATCGGAGCCTATGTGATCGAGTATCTGGGTAAGGTCGGCGAGCCGCCGCTGAATGCCAGCAACGAAGTGAATGCGGTGGGCACGCGCCTGGATGCCTTCCGTATCAACGCGATGGGCACGGGGGGCGGCAATGGTGCCTCCTGGACAGTAGTGCAAAGCGAGATGGAACTGGGCCCTTACTTCTGAGAGGAGCATGAATATGCGTTATCTGCTGAGTGGTGCCCTGTGCCTTGTCGCCTTGCCCTGTCTGGCGGCCCCCGGGGAAATCGCCCGCGCCCCGGTCACGGAAGCGACCGGGGTTCAGCCCAATATCCTGTTCATTCTGGATGATTCGGGCAGCATGGCCTGGGAAGACACTCTCAACAAGGGGGTGGAACATTGGAGTCTCCAGCCGGCTTCCTCGCTGATGGGATACACCGGGGTGTATTCCAAGAGCGGGATCTGGATAGAGAACAACCATGATGCCGATGATCGTATCGTTTCCTATACGGATCTTGGCGGGGCGGTCGGGGCCTGCATGGGCTTCAATGTCATGGCCTACAACCCGGCGCTGACCTACACCCCGTGGGCGGGGGCTGACCGACTGGGAATCGCCTATCAAAACATGAGCCTGTCGAATGTCCGTGAGGATCCTTACGAGCCCACCAGCTCGGCCAGGATGAAGGATGATGTCTACTACGTTCGCTGGGACGACAATGGCGACGGGGACTATGACTATGGTGAATGCGGCGTCTATAGAAACAATTCAGGGCGCTTGTATCTAGACGAAGATCATGTCGTTGAAGTGGAAGACCTGTCCGCGGCTCAGCAAGTCAACTTCGCCAACTGGTTCACGTATTACCGCGACCGCATGTCCGTGGCCAAATCCGCCATGGCCGGTGTGATCAACGCCAACGAGTCCCGGGTGGGGTTGCGCACCATCCAGGGCCGCAACAACCGCAACGTTGCGGACATGACGGATGTCGATGAGCGTGAAGACCTGCTGGAGGAGCTGTTTACCGCCTATCCCTCCGGTGGCACCCCTCTGCGTACCTCGCTCAAGAATGCCGGTGAGTATTATTCCAGCACTGGAAGCAATGCTCCCATCCTGAGTGCGGATGAGGGCGGCATGTGCCAGCAGAACTATTCCATCATGATGACCGATGGCTACTGGAATGGCTCCAGCCCCAGTGTCGGCAACGTCGACGGTGGCAGCGGCGACTTCATCAGTGCCAGTCACCGTGACAGCTATTCCAATACGCTTGGCGATGTCGCGATGAAATATTATCGCGAGGACCTGCGGACTGACTTGATCGACAGCGTGCCTACCATACCGGGAGTGGATGAAAACTCTGCTCAGCACATGGTGACCTACACCGTCGCTTTCGGTGTGGATGGCTCGCTGTCCGAGAACCCTGCTGATCTCGAGTCTGCCTTCACCTGGCCGAAGCCTTCCGCCAATGCCAATACCACCATCGATGATCTGCGTCATGCGGCCTGGAACGGACGTGGTGAATATCTCAGCGCCGCCAATCCGCAGGCATTGATTGATGCGCTGAACAATATCGCGCAGTCCATCGCAGGACGCGCGGCCAGCACCGGTAGCCTGGACATCAGCAGTGGTGGGCAGACCAGAGGCGCTTATGTGATTCAGACCATCTATGATCCCGCCGATTGGTCGGGCGATGTCGTTGCACGCAAGATCGGCACCAATGGCGCCTTGAGCGCCACCTCGGACTGGTCCGTCGCGGAGTGGTTGCGTGACGATGATAGCCGTAGCTCCAGCCGCAAGGTGATCACCTACAACCCGGGGATCTCCGAAGTGGATGAGAAGGCGTTCTTCTTCAATATCGAGGAGGCCGGATCACTGGAGGCCGAACAGGTACTGGACCTCGTGGGCTTCCTCGATGAGACCCTGCTGTCAGAAACGCTGTTGGCAACGCTGCGGAGAACCGTCCGGGATGATGACGACGACGATGACGACGATGACGACGATGACGACGATGATGATGATGATGGCATTCTTGGCGGTGTCGGCTCAGTGGTCGGAGGCGTCACCAGTGGCGTGGCTCAGCTGACGGGACGCGTCCTGGATACTACCGGTACCTTCCTGAAGCTGGATGGCGCTGATCTTGGCGTCAGAACGTCGGATCTCGAGAACCTGATCGGTTATCTCAAGGGTGACGATGCCTACGAAGGCACCTTGTTCCGCGAGCGTGACGACAACTATCTCGGGGATATCGTGCATGCCTCGCCGGCGATCGTCGGGCCGCCTTCGGCCAGCTATCGCAATGACATGGAAGTGTCTTCGTACCGCTCCTTCAAGACGCTGTATGAGGACCGCCAGAACATGATCTACATCGGTGCCAACGACGGCATGCTGCACGCCATCGACATGGAGACCGGTGAAGAGAAGTTCGCCTACATGCCGTATGCCGCCTTCAGCATCGAGAGCGGGCGCGGTATTCGCCAGCTCGCTGATCAGAACTATGTGCACCAGTACTATGTCGATGCCACTCCGGTCGCGCGTGACGTGCATGTCCAGTTGGGGGATGAGGATGCGCCCGGTTGGCACTCGGTCCTGCTGGGTGGGCTGGGCGCTGGCGGCAAGGCAGTCTACATGCTGGATATCACCGATCCTGAAGGCTTCGAATCATTGGGTGAATCCGACGGCACCTCGCCGGGCGAGATCGTGCAGTGGGAATTCACGCACGAGGACCTCGGCTATACCTTCAGCGATATTCAGGTAGCGCGTCTGGATGACGGCAAGTGGTATGCCATCTTCGGCAATGGCTACAACGCCGACAGCGATGGGCGTGCCAAGTTGTTCATCGTGGACCTGGAAGATCCCGACAACTATGCGCTGCTGGATTCTCAACAGGGCAGCAATGCCGGTGGGTCGTGCACCTCTGGCAGCAGTGACTGCAATGGCATGTCGAGCCCTGAGCTGGCCGACGTCGATGCCGATGGCATCACCGACTGGGTCTATGCCGGCGACCTGCATGGCAATGTCTGGGTGTTCGACATGCGCGAGTTCTCGCTGAGCAACATCGGCAGCAGCGAAATGTCGCGTCTGTTCCAGTCATGTGCCGTTGCCTTGAACAGCACGTCATCGATCTGTCCGGCAGCTTCCCGACAGCCCATCACATCGCGGGTAGCCGTGGCACGCAGCGGTGTCTTCAACAGCACCGTCGATACGCCGTACCTGAATGTGTACTGGGGCACCGGGCAATTGCTGACGCTGCAGGATGCGGTCGATACCTCGACGCAATCCTTCTACAGCGTGCTGCATACCGGGTCCTCGACTCGCCGTCATCATGGCCAGCTGGAAAAGCAAAGCTTCTCCAATATCAGTGGCGTGAGTGACGCGCGTACGGTCACGGGGGTAGGCGTCGATTATTCCAATCAGAACAACAATGGTATGCAGTACGGCTGGTACCTGGAGCTACCGGACTCCGGTGAGCGTCTGGTGACCATCCCGGCTGTCCGTGGTGATCTGATTGTCTTCAATACCACCATCCCGGGCTCCAATGGCCCCTGTACTGGCGGTGCCAGTGGTTGGCTGAATGCGCTCAGCTTGCGCAACGGCCTGCAGCCGGTACGCAGTTACAACAATGTGCAGCAGGTCTTTGATTACAACGCTGATGGCGAGGTCAACGCGAGCGACAACGTCAACAATCAGGTCGTACTCTCGATCAAGACAGAAGGCGAGCCCACCTCACCGAAATTCCTGGGTGATACCCAGTATGTCGGTCAGGGTGGCACCAATCAGGTGGTCGAAATGGCCATGGACTTCGGGATCGATGGGCTGGAAGGCCGTAGTGCCTGGTATCAGCTGCGCTAGGAGAGAGACCATGAAGACATCACGACTCAAGCTGACTGGTAGTGGACTGATGCTGGCGGCGGGCTTGCTCTTCACGAGCTGGGGCTCCCAGGCCCTGGCGGAAGATGCCCCGATTCCGCTGGTCATGGAGCAGAGCGTCACCGGCGTCATCGACGAGCGAGAGGGGGATCAGCTGCTCGTCGACGACATGGGGTTCGTGCTTCAGCCGGATAGCCGGATACTCAATCGCAATGGGCGCGAGCTGAAGGCCTTCCACCTCACGCCGGGGCAGGAGGTCGAGGTGCGCTTCGACCCACGTGGTGAGCCGAAGCAGGTCATCGACATCACGCTGCTGCGTCGGGGGCGCTGATGATCAGGCGAACAGGGGGGGCTCGGGCACAAGGCGGCTTCGGTCTGCTGGAACTCATGATTGCCGTGGCCATCATCGGCATTCTGGCGGCGATCGCCTATCCCAGCTATCAGGATCAGGTGGAGCGTTCACGTCGTACCGACGCCACCACCGCCTTGCTGGCGCTGGCCCAGACCCAGGAGCGCATCATGGCCACCTGCGGTGAATACGCGACGGCCAGCGTGACAGCGGCGACCAGCTGTGGAGATGCGCTTGGAGGCGGTGGCGGTGGTATCGGGCTGGGCCAGGCAGATGCCGTCAGCGAGGAAGGCTTCTACAACCTGGCCGTCGCAGGGGATGCAGACAGCTATACCCTGACTGCCACTGCTATCGGCAGTCAGGCCAATGATGCGGACTGCGCCACCTTTACGCTCACGGAGTTGGGAGTGAAGGGAGCGGCAGTCCTTGAGGACTCGGAAGACACCGATAGCAGTGATTGTTGGTAGTCACTGACAGCCGACATTGCATGGCAAGCGCCTGAAGCCTCGATCTACGATGATCGGGGCTTTTTTTGTCTGGTGGATGAGGTTCAGTCGAGAAATATGGAATAACGGTGATTATGGGGAGTTTTCGGAATGATGGGTAATCTTGTGTAACATAATGATTCCATCTGTGGTTCATAGACGTTAAATTGCCCAATTTCACGCCCTGCAGGGTGCTTTGGCCTGCGTGGCTTTCAGGGGTAAGACGATGCAGCTTTTTCCTGCACTTCGGCATGGATGTCAGCAGGGCCGCCAGCAAGGCTTCACGTTGATTGAGCTGATGATCACACTGGCCATTCTCGTGATCACGATCACGATTGCCGTCCCCGCCTGGCAGGGGGTGGTCGCGCGCAACGCCGTCACCGGCACGGCCGAGACGCTCGTGACTTCCATCAACTATGCGCGTAGCGAGGCGGTGGCCAGCGGCAACGACATCACGCTCTGCCCTCTGAATGCGCAGGGTGACGCCTGCATGAATTCCACCAGCTGGAGCAATGGCTGGGCGGTGGTGCAGGGCAGTCAGGCCGAGGCACGGGCGTCGCTGGGCGATGACCTGTTGCGCGTGTTTGATGCCGCCATCACCGTGCAGGCGGGTGTTGCCGGCGTGACTTTCGATGATCAGGGCGCGACCTCGGATTCCACCTGGTTGTTGATCTGCGATCAGTCGGGCGGGCAGGGCCATCGCCAGCTTGAATTGACTCCCATCGGACGAGTATTGACGGAGACTTATGGCAGCGATGACCAGAGTTGCTGAGCTTGGCATGCCCCGCGCAAGCGGTAGCCAGCAAGGTACCAGCCTGCTGGAGGCGTTGATCGCTCTGCTGTTGATGGGGCTGACATTGCTGGGGTTCGGGCTCATGCAGATGGAAAGTCTGCAGGCCAACAACGAGAGTTACGCGCGTACCGAAGCCCGTATTCTCCTGGTCAGCATGGCAGAGCGCATTCAGGCCAATCCCGATGGCGTGGATGACTACGATGGGCTTTCCACTGCGGGGGCAGGAAATCCGGGCGGTTGTCCCTGCAGTGTTGCCGAGCTAGCGGCCCGTGATGTGGCGGTGTGGGCGGACAGGCTTGAGGACAGCAGTCTGAACGCGCCGGTCGGGTCCATCGCCAGCAGCGGCAGTGACCTTCTCACCCTGACCCTCGGCTGGAGCGGTGCCGCGCAGCTCGGGCAGAACGAAGACAGCATGGACGCCGATGCTCAGGCATTGAGCGAGACCCTACAGATACGAGTGGTGCCCTGATGTCGTCGAAAGCCTCCCTCCCGCTGCGAGCCTTCGCGTCGCGCTCGCCTCGGGCGCCGCGCTCGATTCCCTCACGGCGTGCCCAGCAGGGCGTCGGCCTGGTCGAATTGATGCTGGCGCTGGTGCTGGGACTGTTCATCTCCGCCATGGCGCTGGAATACTTTCTGGCCTCGCGCTCGACCCTCAATACGACCTCTGCCGTGTCTTACCTGCAGGAGTCTGCGCGCCACGTCACGCGTCGCCTGCAGCCATTGGTGCGCAATGCCGGCTTTTCCGGTTGTGCGTCGGTGAGCAGTGTCAGTGATGGTACCGGCAGCCATGCGCTGTCCGATTCTCCTCTGACGGCCGAGTCCGACACGGTGGCGGGGATCAACTACGACCGTCTGGCCTTGCAGGTACCGGCGCTGGGAGCGCAGCGCGGTTGGCAGCTCGGGGCGAGCGTCGCCCAGGGCGATACCTCGCTGACCCTGGAGGACTACACCTCCGGCACGCTGGAGACGGATAGCGTCGTGCTGATCAGCGACTGTGAGAGCGGCGATATCGCACGCCTCTCGGGCGATGGCAACAACTCGCTTGATCTGTCGAGCGCCGTCGAGCACGGCTATGGCGGCACCATACAGACCCAGGCATATGTCTATCCGCTGCAGCGTTGGTACCTGTTGCTGTCACAGGCCGATGACGACTCCCCCGTTCGGCTCTGCCTGAACGGCGAGGATGTCGCTGGCGATCCGGCAGCAGGCTGTGGCGAAGAAGTGGCGCGATACGTCGAAGCGCTGGACCTGACCTTCGATACGGCCTCCGGCAGCGGTAGCGCGAGTCGCTTTGCCGTGGAGCGCAGCGTGGCGGAAGTGGAAGCCGCGAACGACTGGAGCAGCGTCAGACGGATCCACATCAGCCTGACCCTCAAGACGCCGCCGACGATCAATGTCGAGGAAGAGGGGAACGGTGAGTTGCAACGCACCTTCGATATCACCCTGAGCCCGAGGAATATCGGTCTATGAACCAGGCAAGTTCTCCCAGGCCGCCACGCCAGCAAGGCATGGCATTGCTGGTCGTGCTGATCATGCTGATCGTGGTGGGCGTGATGGCGGTGACGGGCAATGAAGATACCCAGTTGCAGACCCGCATGTTGATGAATACCCAGTTCTACGACAACGCCTATGCGGAGGCTGAGAGCCTTCAGCAACAGGCGGAGAGTCGTCTGCTCGAGGGGGAGCTGACCCTGGATGATTTCGGTGGGGACGGCTTCTACGACGTGACGGCGGGGGAGGAGCTGGGCTTCGATCCTCTGCAGGCAGACGCCTGGGAGGGAGAGGGGGTCTTGAGCGGTGATGCGGCGGACAACGGCAACTATGTCATCGAGTATCTCGGGGAGACGACGGAAGGCGTTCTGAATGACGACAACCTGAGCAGCAGTCAGTTGTTGAATGCCTTCCGCATCACGGCCGCCGGTTGGAGTCTTGAGAGCGCAGGTGACCCCGACAGCAAGAAGCGTGCACTGGCAGTGGTGCAAAGCGAAATCATGATGGCCGATTGAAGGGAATCTATCGATGAAATCGAAGCACTCACCCCGCCACAGCGGCTTGCGTCGTATTCACCTGCCGGCCTTGCTGTCAGGCGGGCTGCTGGTCGCATTGCCCGTGCTGGCAGACAGCGACACACTACTTCAGTTGCCCACCACCCAGAGTGTCGGCGTCACTCCCAACGTCCTGCTGGTGCTGGATGATTCGGGCTCGATGTCTTTTGAAGACACTTTTGAGGGTGGGGATTCTGTTCAGAAATATGACCTGGTCTATGCCGAACAGAAAGAGTGTGAGTGGGTACAGAGGTGGTGGGGAAAACAAAAGAAATGTGAGACTGTTTTCAAACCTCTTGACTTGGATAGAAAGTATTTCTGCTACACACAAAATACTCAAGCATATAACCCTCATCAGACTTATCTTCCTTGGAAAAAGGGGGATGGGGATGAACGCTATGACAATATGGATCCTACTGCTACCTGGGTTGATTTCAACTTAGGAGATGTTACCAGTAACCTGGTTGATCTCACCGATCCAGATTTGAACTATCGTTACTACACTGGAAGTAACTGTAATTCGGATACTGAGGTAAAACTCTCAGGTGACAGTCTTTCGGAACAAGAAAAAATCAATTACGCCAATTGGTTTACCTACTATCGTGATCGTTTGGGTGTCGGTAAGGCTGCTGCCTTGGAGTTGTTGGCAGGCACTAATTTTCGCACTGGCTTTTTGACTATCAATCCAGACTCTGTTACTGCCAAGCAAGCTGAAGTTGATGATATATATGATACATTGATAAGCGAGGTCATCAATTCTATCGGAACAATAGTCTCAATAATAACAAGCTCTGACAGTGGTAATGATCATCTGGATGAAGTGAAGGATGCTATCGTTGGCTCCAAAATCATACCGAATACTGAATACAATTATAATTCCTATCGTGGAACTCCACTGCGTGAGGCTCTTCATCGTGCCGGTAAATATTACCAGGGTGATTATAGGGGGCTCGGGGATTCCCCCATAATTTCTGCAGATGAAGGCGGTATGTGTCAGCAGAATTTCACTGTCCTCATAACCGATGGTTTCTGGAATTCCGAGGACTCTTCATACTCCACTGCGATTGAAAAAGATATTCGTGATGCCAATGGTGATGGTCGTACCTGGCGTCAAAGCAATGGCCGATCTGGTGGCGATGCCACCTTGGCGGATGTCGCTTATTATTATGCCAATATTGATTTACGCAAAAACCTTGGCAGTGGCACCTATGAAAAGCAGGTGATGACGACGTATACCGTCGCCTTTGGTGTGGACTCCGACAGTGATGAGTGGAGCAGCAAAAAGCGTGTCACCGAAAGCAGCTCCAGCACCATTGATGACCTGGAGCAGGCGGCGATCGATGGCGGGGGCTCCTACTTCAATGCCTCCAGTCCGACGGACCTCGTCTCGGCCCTGGCGGCGATCGCCTCCGAGATCGTCGCGGTAGGCAACAGTGTCAGCGGCCTCTCCACCAACCTGACGACGGCCAGTGTCGAGACGGATAGCCAGCTGATCGAGAGCCGCTATTCCGCCTCGACCTGGACGGGGGATGTGGTGGCCTCGTCGGTACAGGAGGGCAAGGATGTCGAGGATGACGACCAGGTCTGGAGTGCTGCCACCCAGTTGAGTGAGGCATTGGAAGAGAAGGATGGTGTTGAGTCGCGGACGGTCTTCACCATGTCCGGCGGCAACGGAGTCGAGTTCACGACCGACAACGCGGGCCGCCTGAGCTCCAGCCAGCGCAATGATCTCGCGCGCATGGAGGTCGGTGGCAACTCCACTGATGACCATGTGGAGGCGGCGATCGAGTGGCTGCGGGGCAGCGATGAATACGAAGGTGATGGCCTGCGCAATCGCACTGGCGTCCAGCTGGGCGACATCATCGGCTCGTCGCCTGTCGTCGTGACTCAAGAAGACTCGACGACAGAGGGCAGTGTCTTCGTCGGGGCCAACGACGGCATGCTGCATGCCTTCGACCTCAAGACCGGCAACGAACAGTTCGCCTATATTCCGGAACTGCTCTACAGCGAAGAGGACGATGCAGGGCTGGGGTATCTGACGGACCCGGGCTATCAGCATCGCTACTACGTCGACGGTGAACTGCGTCTGGCCAGCCTGAATGGTGAGGAGTGGCTGGTATCCGGTCTCGCCGGCGGTGGGCGCGGCCTGTTCGCGCTCAATGTCACCAAGGCCGTGGCAGGCGAAGACTTTGATGAAGATGATGTGGTGCGCTGGGAATTCGGTGCCAGCGACGATGATGACATGGGGCATGTCTACGGCAGCGCGCATATCGTCACCCTCAACAACGGCGACAGCGCGGTGCTGGTCGGCAACGGGCTGGAAACGGCCGATGAGAACGCCGCGCCGACGTTGTTCGCGCTGGAGCTTGATGGAGTCAATGCCGGCGGCGTGATCGCCAAGCTGTCCCCCAGCGGAGTGACCGGCGGATTGGCAAACCTGCAGGTCGCGGACCTCGACAGCAATGGCACCGTCGATTTCGCCTATGGCGGAGACCTGCAGGGGCGACTGTGGAAGTTTGACCTCAGTGACGACGACAGCAGCAAGTGGAATGTCACGCGCCTGTTCACGGCCTGTGCTACCAGCCTGACCGGCGGGGAGTGCCAGACGGACGCGCTGCAGCCGATCACCGTCAAGCCGACACTCAGTCGCTACTCCGGCGAGACGCACACCATGACCTCGCCCAATCTGCTGGTGTCCTTCGGGACCGGCCAGGACATGTACGCCGACGCCGAAGATGAAGCCTGGGTCACGCAGAGCCTCTACACCGTGCTGGATACCGGTGGCAGTCATACCAGCCTGACGCGCAGTGACCTTGAGGCACGCAACTTCGTCAGCGGCAGCTACACCAACGGCGAGCTGACAGGCCGGACCCTTGGCGGCGACAGCTTTGCCTACTATCCCAGCCAGCTCGAGGATCAAGACACGGATCGCTTCGGCTGGTATCTGGATCTGGACGCCTCCGAGCAGGAAGAGCTGGTCGAGCCGGCCAATCTGCTCTCCAACCTGGTGGTCTTCTCCACCAGCACGTCCAGTACTGGAACCAACTTCTGTGAAAGTACCGGCGGTGGCTGGCTGGTCGCGCTGGACACCGAGACAGGTCTGCCGACCTACGACGATAGCGAAGGCAGCTACGTGACCATCTTCGATTTCAATCAGGATGAGGCCTTCAGCGCTGATGACCTGGTCGGTACCCTCGTTGATGACACCGTCGCCGTCGGCAATGTCATCGTCAGCGTCAAGTTGAGCGGTACACCGACGTCCAGTGTCAGTGTCGGCGATACGGTCTACGTGGGCACCAGTTCGCTGGGCAGCGAGGAGGGTGGTGTCTCCTCCTATGATCTCAACGTGTCCAGCTCGACGGACACCGGTCGTGTCTCCTGGTATCAGCTGCGCTGAGCCCGTCTCGGACATGAGGCAAGGATGACACGCTGCGCCGCCACGCCTTCCCCGGGTGGCGGCGCCTTGCCTTTCATCAGGGTTTACTTCCTTCAGGCAGGCTTGCTCGATGCCTTTTGGCTGAGTCTTTCGCCCGAGTCTTGCGCCCGAGTCTTTCACTGAAGTCTTTCTCCCAAGCCTTTCACCCAAGCCCTTCATTCACGTTCTTCAAGGAAGCACTTCATGGCCAGTCTTCTCTCTTCCCGTTCGCGTCTTTCTCGGCGTCGGTTCGCCTCAGGCTTCACGCTGACGGAAATCATGATCGTGATCGTCATCGTCGGCATTCTCGCGGCGATTGCCTACCCGAGCTATCAGGACCAGGTGATCCGCTCGCGTCGTGCCGATGGGCAGGCGGCGCTGATGTCACTGGCCCAGGCCCAGGAGCGCTACATGGCGCGTTGCGGTGGCTACGCGACCAGCATCGCCGGCGACAGTGATTGTGATGAGGAAGGACTGGGGCGTGCCACCGAGTCGCCGGAAGGCTATTACGCCCTGAGCCTGGAGGATGGCGCCACGACCACGCGCTTCACGCTCATCGCGACCGCGGTGGCGCCTCAAAGCGCCGATGCCGACTGCCCCGCGCTGACCCTCACCAATACCGGTGTCCGCGATACGACCGGCGATGGCGATTGCTGGTAGCCGTGAAGCGCTCGGCTCTGCGCAATGCTGGATTGCACGCGGCTCGCTTGCACCGCCTTGCGGGCGGCGTATTCTTGATCCCTTTCCCGGGCTGATGGCAGGAGCGAACAGGCGTGAATGACTTTGTGGTGGTAGGCGGTGGCGTGATCGGCATGCTGACCGCGCTGGAGCTGGCGGATGGCGGTGCCGAGGTCACGCTGGTCGAGCGAGGCCAGTGTGGGCGTGAGGCGTCATGGGCGGGCGGCGGTATCGTCTCGCCGTTGTATCCGTGGCGTTATAGCGCGCCGATCTCACGCCTGTCTGCCTGGTCGGAAGGCTTCTACCCCACGTTGGCCGAGCGCCTGATCGAGACCACCGGCATCGACCCCGAATATCGCCAGCAGGGCCTGCTGTACCTGAATGTCGAGGATGCCGAGCAGGCACTGGCCTGGTCCCGGGAATATGCCAAGCCGCTGACGCGCGTGGACGCCGACTTCGTCTATGACAAGGCTCCGGCGGTCGCGCCCGGTTGCGAGTCGGCGTTGTGGATGCCGACGCTGGGCAGCATCCGCAATCCGCGTCTGGGCAAGTCACTGCGCGCCGCGCTCGACGCTCACCCGCGCGTGCGCCTGCTGGAGAATGTCGCGGTGCAGGGCATTCTGCTGCAGGACGACACCGCCATCGGCGTACAGACCGCCAATTCGGTGCTGTCTGCTGGGCAGGTCGTGGTCTGCGGTGGTGCCTGGAGTCGAGAGATTCTGAGTGAGGCAGGACTTGCGCTGCCGGTACGGCCGGTACGCGGCCAGATGGTGCTGTTCAAGGCGCCCAAGGGACTGGTGGAGCGCGTGGTGCTCAAGAATGGTCGCTACGTGATACCGCGAGGCGATGGCCGCATCGTGGCCGGCTCGACGCTGGAGGAGGTCGGCTTCGACAAGGCGACCACCGCCGAGGCGCGTGAGTCACTGATCAAGAGCGCCTGCGAGATCATCCCCGCGCTGGCGGAGTGTGAGGTCGAGCACCACTGGGCGGGACTGCGCCCCGGTTCGCCGTCCGGCACGCCCTTCATCGGTACCGTGCCTGAACGCCGCCACCTGCACGTCAATGCCGGCCATTACCGCAATGGGCTGGTACTGGCGCCGGCCTCGACCCGTCTGTTGGCGGATCAACTGCTCGGGCGTACGCCGATCATCGACCCCGCCCCCTACCAGCCCGAGGCCCTGCTGGCCGAGATCGCTGCGCTGGATACGTCGTCAGATGCCGGTGAGACCCGCTGGGCCTGAGGGATTGGTTGCCGTCTTTCGCCATCGAGCATCTCGTCTCGGTGGCGAATCATTTGCGCGGTCCTTCGTCGAGGAAGTGCTGCTGGTGTTCCTGGCAGCAGAAGTGCAGCGCCTCATGGCGGATGGCGTCATTTTCCGGCAGATGCAGGTCGCAGTAGGCGCAGCGCACCATGTTCTGCGCCTCGCGTTCGGCGGGGCTGTCGTTGCCGTAGTCGTCCTGGCTCAGCTTCCATTGGCGATACATGCGGTAAAGGCGCAGGCCGGCCCAGAACAGGGCGACGAAAACCAGCAGACGGATGATCAACAGGCTCATTCCTATATGACTCCCAGATGAGGCGGCGCGCGTGGCTTTTGCCAGCGGCGCGGCCTTGCGGGACAATGGCGGCCAACATGATGACAGGTGGGCCGGTGCACGGCTCAGTGATCTGAGCCAGATGTCTGGCCACAGTGTACTGGCCCCTTATCGAACCGCCAATCGAGAGATCCTTACCGCATGCAAGATCTGACTCTGGTGATGGCCCAGCTCGACCCGCTGGTCGGTGATATTCCCGGCAACACTGCGCGTGCCATCGAATCGGTGCGTGAAGCGAGTCTTGAGCACAAGGCCGATGTCGTAGTGCTGCCCGAGTTGTGTCTGACCGGCTACCCGCCGGAAGACCTGCTGCTGCGCGAGTCCATGGAATCCCGCCTCGAGGAGGCGCGCGCCCATATGGCGAAGAAGGTCGCGCCGGGCGTGATGGTCATCGTCGGCTACCCCGGCATGCGTGACGGCAAGCGTTACAACCTGGCCGGCGTGCTCAAGGATGGTGAGTGGATCGCCGAGTATGCCAAGCAGGCCTTGCCCAACTATCAGGTCTTCGATGAGCAGCGCTATTTCACGCCGGGTAGCGAGCCGTGTGTGGTCGAGTGCCGTGGTGCCCGCTTGGGTATCGTCATCTGCGAAGACCTGTGGGACGGCGCGCCGATCCGTCAGGCGCGCGATGCCGGGGCCGAGATTCTCGTCAGCCTCAACGCCTCGCCCTATCACCTGGAGAAGCCGGCCGAGCGCAATCAGCTGTTCGCCGAGCGGGCAGCCGAGGTCAATTGCCCGCTGGTCTACGTCAATCAGATCGGCGGTCAGGATGAGCTGGTCTTCGACGGGGGCTCTGCCGCCATCGATGCCGACGGCAAGACCTGCGTGCAGGCGCCGTGGTGGGATGTCGGCCTGATGCCGGTGCAGTTCCTCAAGGCAGAGGGTGGCAACTGGGTGCCGCAGAGTGGCGAGATCGCCGAGCTGTTGTCGCCGGAGGAGTCGCTCTACTGTGCGCTGGTCACCGGGCTGCGTGACTACGTCAACAAGAGCGGCTTCAAGGGTGTGGTGCTGGGGCTTTCCGGGGGCATCGATTCCGGTCTGTCGCTGGCCATCGCCGTCGATGCGCTGGGCGCGGACCGCGTGCATGCCGTGATGATGCCGTATCACTACACCGCGGACATCTCCAAGGAAGACGCCGCCGAGCAGGCCAAGCTGCTGGGCGTGAATTACGAGGTGATGCCCATCGCGCCGATGGTCGAGGCCTTCACCGAGACCCTGGCGGAGAGCTTCGCCGGCAGCGAGCGCGACACCACCGAGGAGAACCTGCAGTCGCGGTGCCGTGGCGTGCTGCTGATGGCCATCTCCAACAAGAAGGGCCTGATGGTGCTGACCACCGGCAACAAGAGCGAGATGGCGGTGGGTTACGCCACGCTCTACGGCGACATGGTCGGCGGCTACAACGCGCTCAAGGATGTCTACAAGAGCTGGGTGTTCCGTCTCGCCAACTGGCGCAACACCATGGGCCCGGCGATTCCGGAGCGCGTCATCACGCGCCCGCCGTCCGCCGAGCTCGCCGAAGACCAGCTCGACAGCGATTCGCTGCCGGACTACGACACCCTGGATGCGATTCTCACCCACTACATCGAGGGTGACATGAGCGCCGAGGCGATCATCCGCTCAGGCTTCGAGGAAGAGGATGTCTATCGCGTGGTGCGTCTGGTCGACCGTACCGAGTACAAGCGTCGTCAGGCACCGGTAGGCGTGCGCGTCACGCCGCGCGGCTTCGGGCGGGACCGCCGCTACCCGATCGTCAATGGCTGGGTAGCCGGCGAATGACGGATTGCGGATTCTTTGCGCAAGACGCTGAAAGTGCCTGAATCCGACGATTCTGGCCATGCTGGCAGCACGAAAAAGCCCGTGATCGATGATCACGGGCTTTTCGATGGTGACGCCTGCCGGTCGTCAGACCGTCAGGTCGTCAGCCTTCACGTAACGCGGCTCGAAGGTGCGGCCATCCAGACGTTCGTTGTCCGGATCATTCTGGATCAGCACCTTGAGCGTCTCGCTGGCACGGTCACGCAGACCGAGGCCCAGATAGCCCTCGACCATCACGGCCAGCGCATCGCGGGTGGCAGGAGTGTTAGGGTAGTGCTCAATGACCCACTCACCCCGCTTCACGGCAGCCAGATAGGCCTGCTTGCGCAGGTAGAAATCGGCTGTCTGCAGCTCGCCGCGCGCCAGTACGTTGCGCAGATAGATGATGCGCTGACGGGAATCTGCCGCGTAGGTGCTGTTGGGGAAGCGACGTACCAGCTCACCGAAGTCGACGTAGGCATCGCGTGTCGCGCCCAGGTCACGCTTGGAAATATCGATCAGATCGAGGGATTCCAGGCTGAAGCGACCCGCGCTGTACGCTGCCAGTCCACGCATGTAGTAGGCATAATCGACCTGCGGGTGATCGGGGTGCAGGCGAATGAAACGGCTGGCCGCGGCGCGTGCCGCCTCCCAGTTGTCGACCTGGTAATAGGCGTAGATCAGCTCCAGCTGCGACTGTTCGGCGTAGCTGCCGAACGGGAAGCGAGTATCCAGGGCTTCAAGTTGTTGCACAGCGGAGTTGAAGCGGCTGGTATCCAGGGAAACCTGGGCCTGACGATACAGGTCCTGCTCCTGAAGATCCGGTGCCGGCTCGTTGGACGCACAGCCAGCCAGCAAGGTGCTGGCCAGGGCGAGGGCAGTCAAGGGAAGGGCGCGCATCGGTTTCCTCATCTCGGGCAATCCATGGCGGGCATGCTAGAATCCGCCGATCCGCACTCACTATAAAGCAAAGGCCCTTTCGTGCGAAACGGCCTCAGAGAGCAATATGGCAGACACCATCAACCGCGAAGAGCGGATCCCGGAGGCGATGATTGGCATGCGCCTTGATCAGGCCTGCGCCGAGATCTTCTCCGACTATTCCCGCGAGCGTCTCAAGCACTGGATCAAGACCGGTGCGCTGACCCTCGACGGTGCCGCCGTCAAACCCCGCGAGAAGGTCTATGGCGGTGAACGTCTGGCCCTGACCGCCGAGCTTGAAGAAGAAGTCAGCCACGAGCCGGAAGATATCGAGCTCGAGATCGTCTATGAAGACGACGACGTGCTGGTCATCAACAAGGAGCACGGCATGGTCGTGCATCCGGGCGCGGGTAATCACGATGGCACGCTGCTCAACGCCATCCTGCATCATTGTCCGGGCAATTCCATGATGCCGCGTGCCGGCATCGTGCACCGTCTCGACAAGGACACCAGCGGACTGATGGTGGTGGCCAAGTCATTGACCGCTCAGGCGGACCTGGTCGAGCAGCTGCAGGCCCGTACCGTGTCGCGTGAGTATGACGCCGTCGTCACGGGCGTGCTGACCTCCGGTGCCACCGTGGATGCGCCCATCGGGCGTCACCCCAAGGACCGCAAGCGTCAGGCCGTCACTCACAGTGGCAAGCCGGCGGTCACCCACTTCCGCGTGGTGGAGCGTTTCCGGGGTCACACCCATATCCGCTGCAAGCTGGAAACCGGGCGTACCCACCAGATTCGCGTGCACATGGCGCACCAGCGCTATCCGCTGGTCGGAGACCCGGTCTACGGCGGGCGTCTGAAGCTGCCGCCGGGGGCCAGTGACCCGCTCAAGGAGCTGCTGCGTCAGTTCCCGCGTCAGGCACTGCATGCCCGTCGTCTCGCCTTCATCCACCCGATCACGGGCAAGGAAGTCGAATTCCGCGCCGAGATGCCGGGCGACATGCTGGTGCTGATCGACTATCTCAAGGAAGACATCGCTCGCTGAGGCGGCAGGCTCGCGCGACACGCCGCACAAGGAGAGGTTATGCACGACGAGAGTCTACGCCCGACCCTGGTACTGCCGGACTGGCCCGCGCCGAGCCCGGTGCAGGCCTTCGTGACCACGCGTGAGAGCGGCCCCAGTCAGGGGCCGTATGCCGGCTTCAATCCGGCGCTGCATGTCGGCGATGACCCGGCGATGGTGGCGCAGGTGCGTGAGTTGCTTGCGGCGGAGGTCGATGACGGTCGTCCGCTGGCGTGGCTGGATCAGGTGCACGGCACTCAGGTGGTGGATGCCTTCGATGTCTGCCACGCCGAAGACCGCCCGGATGCCCCGCCACGGGGGGATGCCTGCATCAGTACCGGCACCGGGCAGGCCTGTGTGGTGATGACGGCGGACTGCCTGCCGGTGCTGTTCTGTGATCGGCAGGGCACGCGCGTCGGTGTGGCACACGCGGGTTGGCGCGGGCTGGTCGAAGGCGTGCTGGAAGCCACCATCGAGCGTCTCGGCGATGATCCCGGCGAGCTGATGGCCTGGCTGGGCCCGGCGATCTCCAATGCGCAGTTCGAGGTCGGCCCCGAGGTGCGTGATGCCTTCATCGCGGACCTTCCCGAGGCCGATGACGCCTTCGAGGCCAGCCCCTACCGGCTCGGTCACTACATGGGCGATCTCTACAAGCTGGCACGCCTGCGTCTCGAGCGTGCCGGGGTCGGTCATGTCAGTGGCGGCCACTTCTGTACCGCCTCTGAATCCCGCTTCTATTCCCATCGGCGGGATGATGGCGTGACCGGACGCCTCGCCACGGTGATCTGGCTGCGCTGAGGCGCTGGTCAGGAATCTCTGATCGGGTCTTGGTTCAGCGCATTCCGCCAGCTCGACATGCAGTACCCACAAACGCCCCGTTGACCTGATGTCTCAGGTTGGCGGGGCGTTTCTGTGTGTGACAAAGCTGATGGCCGGCGGGGGCGGTGGGAATCTGACCTGGATCAGGCAAATGCCACAACATGCTGCAGCGCGGCGAATCCTGCCTTGAAAGCCGTGCGCCAGCCCCCATCTTGAGAGTCAGATACGAAATGTTACAGGCGAAGCTCCTGAGAAAAGGAGTACCGCCATGACTCTCAGGAGAAGGCACCATGCGCATCGACAAACTCACCAGCAAGCTGCAGAACGCTCTGGCGGATGCCCAGTCGCTCGCCGTCGGGCGAGGCCACAATGAAATTCACCCGCAGCATCTGCTGCTGGCACTGCTGGAAGACCGCGATGGCGGGCTCAAGGCACTGGTCAACAAGGCGGGCGGCGATGCCACCAGCCTGATGAGCGGCCTCAAGCGCCAGCTGGATGACCTGCCCACCGTGTCCCAGTTCGACGGCAATGTCGCGCCCTCGCAGGTCCTCGGCAAGCTTCTGAATCTGGCCGATCGCGAAGCGCAGAAGCGCGGCGATCAATACATCGCCTCCGAGCTCGCGCTGCTGGCTACGCTGGAGCTGGGTGGTGATCTCGGCAAGCTGTTCACCTCCTCGGGCATCAAGAAGCCCGCCCTGACGTCCGCCATCGATGCGCTGCGCGGTGGCGAAGCCGTGGGTGATGCCGATGCCGAGAACAATCGCGAGGCGCTCAACAAGTACACCCTGGATCTCACCGAGCGCGCGCGGGATGGCAAGCTCGACCCGGTGATCGGGCGTGACGAGGAAATTCGCCGCACGATCCAGGTGCTGCAGCGTCGCACCAAGAACAACCCGGTGCTGATCGGTGAGCCCGGCGTCGGCAAGACCGCCATCGTCGAGGGACTGGCCAGCCGTATCGTCAATGGCGAGGTGCCGGAAGGCCTCAAGAACAAGCGCGTGCTGTCCCTCGACATGGGCTCGCTGCTGGCGGGGGCCAAGTTCCGCGGCGAATTCGAGGAGCGCCTCAAGTCGGTGCTGAAGGAGCTGGCACAGGAAGAAGGCCAGGTCATCCTGTTCATCGACGAGCTGCACACCATGGTCGGCGCGGGCAAGGCCGAAGGCGCGATGGATGCCGGCAACATGCTCAAGCCGGCGCTGGCGCGTGGCGAGCTGCACTGTGTCGGTGCCACCACGCTTGACGAGTATCGCCAGTACATCGAGAAGGACGCCGCGCTGGAGCGCCGCTTCCAGAAGGTGCAGGTCGACCAGCCCAGCGAGGAAGACACCATCGCCATCCTGCGTGGACTGAAGGAGCGCTATGAGGTGCACCACGGGGTCGACATCACCGACAGCGCCATCATCGCCGCCGCACGGCTGTCCTCGCGCTACATCACGGACCGTCAGCTGCCAGACAAGGCGATCGACCTGATCGATGAGGCCGCGTCACGTATCCGCATGGAACTGGATTCCAAGCCGGAGGAGATGGACCGTCTCGACCGCCGCCTGATCCAGCTCAAGATGGAGCGTGAAGCGCTCAAGAAGGAAACCGACGAGGCGGCGCTCAAGCGTCTCGGCGCGCTTGAGGACCAGATCTCGGAGCTGGAGCGGGAATACGCCGACCTCGATGAAGTCTGGAAGGCCGAGAAGTCCAGCATCCAGGGCGCGGCCCAGTTCAAGGCCGAGCTGGAGCAGGCGCGTATCGATCTGGAGCAGGCACGCCGCGCCGGTGATCTCAGTCGCATGTCGGAACTGCAGTACGGCGTGATTCCGGGGCTCGAGAAGCAGATCAGCGAAGCCGGCGACGGCGAGGCGGATACCTCCGCCCACGTACTGCTACGCTCCAATGTCACTGAGGAGGAGATTGCCGAGGTCGTCTCGCGCTGGACCGGCATTCCGGTCGCCAAGATGCTCGAAGGCGAGCGTGACAAGCTGCTGCGCATGGAAGAGGCGCTGCACGAGAAGGTGATCGGTCAGGACGAGGCGGTGATCGCGGTATCCAATGCGGTGCGTCGCTCCCGCGCGGGGCTGTCCGATCCGAATCGTCCCAACGGCTCCTTCCTGTTCCTCGGCCCGACCGGTGTCGGCAAGACGGAGCTTTGCAAGTCACTGGCCAACTTCCTGTTCGACACCGAAGAGGCGATGGTGCGCATCGACATGTCCGAGTTCATGGAGAAGCATTCCGTGGCTCGCTTGATCGGCGCGCCTCCCGGCTATGTCGGCTATGAAGAGGGCGGCTATCTGACCGAGGCCGTGCGCCGCAAGCCGTACTCCGTGCTGCTGCTCGACGAGGTCGAGAAGGCGCATCCGGATGTCTTCAACATCCTGCTGCAGGTGCTGGAAGATGGCCGCCTGACCGATGGTCAGGGGCGCACCGTCGACTTCCGCAATACCGTGATCGTGATGACCTCCAACCTGGGCTCGGAAATGATCCAGCGCATGAGCGGCCTCAATGGCGAGCTGGCGGAAGACGAGGGCAGCACGGAAAGCGCCGACGAGCGTGCCGAGCGCAAGGCGGCCTTCCAGTACGACGACATGAAGACGGCGGTGATGGAAGTCGTCGGCAATCACTTCCGTCCGGAGCTGATCAACCGCATCGATGAAGTGGTCGTGTTCCACGCGCTGGGACAGGCGCAGATCGCCTCCATCGCGGGCATTCAGCTTGAGCGTCTCAAGGCGCGTCTGGCCGAGCGTGATCTCGGCTTCGAGATCACCGACCCGGCGATGGCTTTGCTGGCCAAGGCCGGCTTCGATCCGGTCTATGGCGCTCGCCCGCTCAAGCGCGCCATCCAGAGCCGCATCGAGAACCCGCTGGCCCAGGCCCTGCTGGGCGGTGACTTCGTGCCCGGTGACGTCATCCATGTCGGCGAAGAGGGCGGGGAGCTGACCTTCACGCGCTGATTCGTGCGCCCGTGAGTGACGCCCCACCGTGACGGAAGCACGCCCTTCCGCTTGCGGTGGGGCGTTTTCGTGTCTGCCGCCCGGGCGCAAAAAGACAACCCGGCGTGAGGCATGCTGAAATTCACGAAGCAGAAAATTGCGAATTTATCGCCATTGGTGAGGTTTTACGCACGCTTATGGCCGGATTCGTTGTTATCGGTGTGGCATTTGGCGCAGGCGGCGCACACTGGCGTAAGGTTGAGTTGACAGCCCCTTGCGGCTGTTGGACTCTTGACCATTCCTGATTGCGGGCGCGGCCATTCGGGCGACCCTCGAAGCGCCGCGTGAAGGACAGACGCTGAGTCGCTGTCCGCCTGTCAAAGGATACGCCGGTCCGGGTACGCCAACCGTACCGACCGGCCATCAGCCCCGACCGCATCCAACCGATGCGACAAGAGTGCAGGCCCTAACCGGGCCGCAGACGCCAGGGTTTGGCATCAGGTGCCGCAATTTCTGCGGTAGCGACATTCAGGTCGCACTCGATCCGGCTTGCGCATTGCCGCCGGACGCACTCGAGACCTCCAGGGGAGAATAACCAAGTGGAATTGCTTTCCGGCGCTGACATGATCGCCCGCGCCCTGCATGACGAGGGCGTGGAATATATTTACGGCTATCCCGGTGGGGCGGCGCTGCATATCTATGACGCCCTGTTCCGCCAGGACAAGGTCCAGCACATTCTGGTCCGTCACGAGCAGGCCGCGACCCACGCCGCCGATGGTTACGCGCGCGCCTCCGGCAAGCCGGGTGTGGTGCTGGTCACCTCAGGCCCGGGCGCGACCAATGCCGTCACCGGTATCGCCACGGCCTACATGGACTCGATCCCCATGGTCGTGCTGTGTGGCCAGGTCGCCAGCCACCTGATCGGTGAAGACGCCTTCCAGGAAACCGACATCGTCGGTGTGACCCGCCCGATCGTGAAGCACAGCTTCTCGATCAAGCACCCGAGCGAGATTCCCGAGGTGATCAAGAAGGCCTTCTATCTGGCCTCCAGTGGTCGCCCGGGGCCGGTCGTCATCGATATCCCGAAGGACATGACCGCCCCGACCGAACGCTATGAGTACAGCTACCCCAAGAAGGTACGCATGCGCTCCTATAGCCCGGTCACTCGTGGCCATAGTGGCCAGATCAAGAAAGCCGTCGAGCTGATGCTCAAGGCACGTCGCCCGCTGTTCTTCACCGGCGGTGGTGTGGTGTCAGGGCGTGCCAGCGAAGCGCTGACTGACCTGGTGCGCCGCCTCAACTTCCCGATCACCACCTCGCTGATGGGCATCGGTGCCTACCCGCAGGGCGATCGGCAGTGTCTGGGCTGGCCCGGCATGCACGGCTCCTACGAGTCGAACAATGCCATGCACCACACCGATCTGATCATCTGCATCGGTGCGCGCTTCGATGACCGCGTGACCAACAACACCTCGAAGTTCTGCCCGACGGCCAAGATCATCCACGTCGACATCGACCCGAGCTCGGTCTCCAAGACCGTGCGCGCCGATGTGCCGATCGTCGGTCCGGCCGATGCCGTGATCAACGAGATGATCAGCCTCGTGCAGGGTCGCGAGCTGGCCAATCCTGATGCACTGGAGGCCTGGTGGTCCCAGATCGATGGCTGGCGTGCCGAGCGTGAAGGCAAGCTGTATGAGCCGTCCGCCCCGGGTGAGCCGCTCAAGCCGCAACAGGTGGTGGAAGCCGTGCACCGCGCGACGCGTGGTGAAGCCTTCGTCGCCACCGATGTCGGTCAGCACCAGATGTTCGCCGCCCAGTACTACAAGTTCCAGCGCCCCAACCGCTGGATCACCTCCGGTGGTCTGGGCACCATGGGCTTCGGATTCCCGGCGGCCATGGGCATCAAGATGTCCTACCCGGAAGACGATGTGGTGCTGTTCACCGGTGAAGGCAGCTTCCAGATGATGATGCAGGAGTTCTCGACCTGTAAGCAGTACGGGATCGGGGTCAAGATCATCAACCTCAACAACCAGTCGCTGGGCATGGTGCGTCAGTGGCAGGACCTGAACTACAAGTCCCGTCACTCGCATTCCTATATGGAGTCGCTGCCTGACTTCTTGCAGCTGGCGGGTGCCTATGGCTTCCGTGCCATCAAGGTGCACACGGTGGAGGAGCTCGAGCCTGCGCTGGAAGAAGCCTTCCGCAACAAGGACGAGCTGGTGTTCCTCGACATCTATGTCGACCCGCGTGAACACGTCTACCCGATGCAGGTGCCTCTCGGCTCCATGCGTGACATGCTGCTTACGAAGACGGAGCGGACCTGATGCGCCATATCATCTCCATTCTGATGGAAAACGAACCGGGCGCGCTGTCACGGGTCGTCGGCCTGTTTTCACAGCGCAACTTCAACATCGAGACCCTCAACGTGGCCCCGACCGAAGACGCGACCCTGTCCCGTCTGACCGTCACCACGGTCGGTGAAGATCGCGTCATCGAGCAGATCACCAAACACCTCAACAAGCTGGTGGATGTGGTCAAGCTGGTGGATCTCACCGAGGGCAGCCACATCGAGCGCGAGCTGATGCTGGTCAAGGTCAAGGCGCTGGGCGCCCAGCGTGACGAGATCAAGCGCACGGCGGACATCTTCCGTGCCCAGATCGTCGACATCACGCCGAGCCTCTACACCATCCAGATCACCGGCGACGGTGGCAAGCTGGATGCCTTCCTGGCGGCGATGCAGCCGGTGGGTGTGCTGGAAGTGGCACGTACCGGTGTCTCCGGCATTGCCCGCGGTGAGAAGGTATTGAGCCTGTAAGACGGTGGTGGTGGAATCGCAAGACAAGAACGGCGCCCCTCGGGGCGCCGTTTTCGTTGCTGCGCCATTTTCGTTGGCTCGCTATCAGGCATCAGTCAGCGGGGCGCTGCGGCGAGCCGGGCAGTTGCTCCCACAACGCGCGCACCAGCGGGTGACGCAGGCGTTTTTCCTGTACGCACAGGCCGACCTTGTAGGGGGTCAGCGGCGGATCGACATCAAGGATGCGCACCTGGTCGGCCAGCGGCGAATTGTCGAGCACGATCTGCGGCACCACGCCGATCCCGAAGCCCAGTCCGACCATGCTGACGATGGCCTCGTTGCCGGCGACCTGGGCATACAGGCGCGGCTTGATGCCGCGTGTATGGCACCAGGCATCGAAGCGCTCGCGCGCCAGGCCGGTCTCCGACAGGATCATCGGCACGCGCGTCCAGTCGATGTGGTCGTCGCCCGCCGCCGAATCGTCCGCCTCGCCGATGCCTTCCAGTTGCTGGCCGGGGCCATCACGACGCGGGGCAATGAAGCGCAGTGGCGACTCGGCGAAGTCGGTGAAGGCGAGACGGGAAGGCAGCACATCGGGGCGCGCGGCGATCGCCAGGTCCTCGTGGCCCATCAGGACACGCTCCAAGGCCACGGCGGGGTCGCCGGTATGCAGCTTGAGCTCCACATGCGGATGACGGGCACGGAAGGTGGCCAGAATCTCGTAGAGAAAGCTGTAGCTGGCGGTCACCGAGCAATACAGGGAGAGCTCGCCGCGCAGCTCATCGCTGTCTTCCAGCAGTGACTGGCGAATGTCATCCCATTGACTCAGGAGTTCGCGAGCATGACGACGGAAGCGTTCACCCGCCGGTGTCAGCGCGACGCTGCGGTTGTCGCGCTCGAACAGGCTGACGCCCAGCTCTTCCTCCATGGCCCGGATGGCGCGTGACAGGGCAGAGGCGCTCAGGTGGCAGGCTGTGCTGGCGCGCCCGAAATGCAGCGTTTCGGCGAGGGTCAGGAATTGCTTGAGTTGACGATTGTCCATGCCGGAGTCCGCTGTCGGTGAGTGCTGAAGGCGGAAATGCCTTGTGTTGCGCAATATGGCATATGATGGTGCAAATATAGCATTTTACGCAATGTCGAGGTGCAGGTAAGGTAGACTCATCGCCGCGCAGGAGGAGGACGGCAGACCTTGATCCAAGGCGCACGACCCCCCCAGGACGCAGAGCGGCCGAGACAGATGGCCGTCGGCGCTGGACACTGTCATACGCCTTTCCCCTGCGGGAAGGGTCGCAAGAACAACAGACACTCTTTCAAGATCTCACGCCATCCCGCTGACGGGGTGAGCCGCCAGGAGCAATGACGATGAAACTCTATTACGACAAGGATTGTGACCTCTCCCTCATCCAGGGCAAGAAAGTGGTCATCCTCGGTTACGGTTCCCAGGGCCACGCCCACGCGAACAACCTGAAGGAATCCGGCGTCGACGTCACCGTAGCCCTGCGTCGCTCTTCCTCCAGCTGGGCCAAGGCCGAAGCGGCTGGCCTGAAGGTTGCCGAAGTCGAGGAAGCGGTCAAGGCTGCCGACCTGGTCATGATCCTGGCGCCGGACGAGAACCAGAAGGCCATCTACGAGAACCAGGTGGAACCGAACCTGAAGCAGGGCGCGACCCTGGCCTTCGCTCACGGCTTCAACGTCCACTACAACCAGGTCGTGCCGCGTGCTGACCTCGACGTCATCATGATCGCGCCGAAGGCACCGGGTCACACCGTGCGTTCCGAGTTCGTGAAGGGCGGCGGTATCCCGGACCTGATCGCCATCCACCAGGATGCGACTGGCCAGGCCAAGGACATCGCACTGTCCTACGCGGCAGGCGTCGGCGGCGGCCGTACCGGCATCATCGAGACCACCTTCAAGGACGAGACCGAAACCGACCTGTTCGGCGAGCAGGCTGTCCTGTGTGGTGGCGCGGTCGAGCTGGTCAAGATGGGCTTCGAGACCCTGACCGAAGCGGGCTACGCACCGGAAATGGCCTACTTCGAGTGTCTGCACGAGCTCAAGCTGATCGTCGACCTGATGTACGAAGGCGGCATCGCCAACATGAACTACTCCATCTCCAACAATGCGGAGTATGGCGAGTACGTGACCGGCACCGAAGTCATCAACGAGCAGTCCCGTGTCGCCATGCGCAATGCACTCAAGCGCATCCAGAGCGGTGAATACGCCAAGATGTTCATCCAGGAAGGCAACACCAACTACCCGTCCATGACGGCCCGTCGTCGCCAGAACGCTGAGCATCCGATCGAGCAGACTGGTGAGAAGCTGCGCGGCATGATGCCGTGGATCACTGCCAACCAGCTGGTCGACAAGTCACGCAACTGATCCTGGCTATTGGATACGGCGTGAAATGAGCGGGGCGCTCTCCATCAGGAGGGCGCCCCGCTTGCGTTGTTGCTCTATAAGCGCTATCGAATGGGAGAGGGAAGTGACAGTCGACGGTGAGGCCGCTAGGGTGTCACCACTATTCGCGCTCACTGGCAGGTGTAGAATGTGGTTACCCTGCCACGACGAGGCATGATGCAAGGAATCCCATGACTGACGAAAATCGACATCCCGGCGCAGAAGAAGCCCCCGAAGCACAGACACGCCGCAGCAGTTCAGTGCTGGACAAGGTAGTGGAGGAGTTCACCGACGACAGCGAAGTCGTGGAAGAAGCCATCGAGGACGGCAAGCCCGTTCGTCGGCGTGGCATCTATCTGCTGCCCAACCTGTTCACCACCTCCGCGCTGTTCTCCGGCTTCTTCGCTGTGGTGTGTGCGCTGAACGGGGAGTTTGCCAACGCCTCCATCGCCATCTTCGTCTCGATGGTGCTCGACGGCCTGGATGGTCGTGTGGCACGCCTGACCAACACCCAGAGCGCCTTCGGTGCCGAGTACGACAGCCTCGCGGACATGCTGTCCTTCGGCGTGGCGCCGGCGCTGGTCACCTTCAGCTGGATTCTGCAGGATGTCGGCAAGATCGGCTGGATCGCCGCCTTCGTCTACGTCGCAGGCGCTGCGCTGCGTCTGGCGCGCTTCAACGTCCAGATCGGCTCCACCGACAAGAAGTGGTTCATCGGTCTGCCGAGTCCGGCAGCGGCGGCACTCGTGGCCGGCTGCGTATGGACCATGCACAACTTCGACGCCGAGACCTTCGCCTTCAAGTCGCTGATGGTCTTCGTGGTCGCGGCTGCCGGTATCCTGATGGTGTCGAACATCCGCTACTACAGCTTCAAGGAAATCGACCTCAAGGGGCCGGTGCCCTTCGTCGCGCTGCTCGCCATCGTGCTGGCCTTCGTGGTCATCTCGCTGGAGCCGTCCGTGATGCTGCTGGGCCTGTTCGGTTGCTATGTCGCCAGTGGCCCGATCATGGCGCTGGGGCGCAAGCTGCGCGGCAACAAGTAAGCGTCAGCTGTCAGCAATGTGATGATCGATATTCGGCCCCGCCATTCCTGGCGGGGCCGAATGCGTTTCTGGCCGGGGGAAGATGTCAGCAAGCAACGGCGCGACGAGGACAAGAAGAAAAGAGAAGCAGTATGAGGAGGGGAGAGAAAGGCAGAGCAGAGATGTCACCCGTATGTCCCGAGAATGACAATCTCTTGAAAAAGCCCTTGCCCTCACGGCGGTTCGTGCGTAAAGTACGCATCCGCTGCCGGGGACGCATGGCGTTACCAGCGGTGAAAGAGGTTTGCAGGTGATTGTTTTGCTTGATGTTTTTGAAGTCCGCTTCGACATCAACGATTGACAATCCCGGGCGATTCGCTAGAATACGCCGCACTCCTTACGGAACAGGTGATCGAGCAACGCTCCTCACCGCTTGATGATGCTTAGAGGCAGTCGACTGACTCATCATCAAGTGCTTGACTTCTCAAGCGTTCCGGGTAGAATATGCCTCCTCGCTTAACAGCGACGCTCTTTAAAAATTTTATCAGGTAATTCGTGTGAGCGCTTGCCGATGAGTGGTGACAAGGTCACCAAATATCGGAGCAAGCCTCTCACGAGAAGTTTGACTCTGAACCAAGTTTGGTCTGCTTAACAGACTATCAAGCTTTCAACTGAAGAGTTTGATCATGGCTCAGATTGAACGCTGGCGGCAGGCTTAACACATGCAAGTCGAGCGGAAACGATCCTAGCTTGCTAGGAGGCGTCGAGCGGCGGACGGGTGAGTAATGCATGGGAATCTGCCCGATAGTGGGGGACAACCTGGGGAAACTCAGGCTAATACCGCATACGTCCTACGGGAGAAAGCAGGGGATCTTCGGACCTTGCGCTATCGGATGAGCCCATGTCGGATTAGCTTGTTGGTGAGGTAATGGCTCACCAAGGCGACGATCCGTAGCTGGTCTGAGAGGATGATCAGCCACACTGGGACTGAGACACGGCCCAGACTCCTACGGGAGGCAGCAGTGGGGAATATTGGACAATGGGCGAAAGCCTGATCCAGCCATGCCGCGTGTGTGAAGAAGGCCTTCGGGTTGTAAAGCACTTTCAGCGAGGAAGAACGCCTTGGGACTAATACTCCCGAGGAAAGACATCACTCGCAGAAGAAGCACCGGCTAACTCCGTGCCAGCAGCCGCGGTAATACGGAGGGTGCAAGCGTTAATCGGAATTACTGGGCGTAAAGCGCGCGTAGGTGGCTAAGTCAGCCAGGTGTGAAAGCCCCGGGCTCAACCTGGGAACGGCATCTGGAACTGCTTGGCTAGAGTGCAGGAGAGGAAGGTAGAATTCCCGGTGTAGCGGTGAAATGCGTAGAGATCGGGAGGAATACCAGTGGCGAAGGCGGCCTTCTGGACTGACACTGACACTGAGGTGCGAAAGCGTGGGTAGCAAACAGGATTAGATACCCTGGTAGTCCACGCCGTAAACGATGTCAACTAGCCGTTGGGTCCCTTGAGGACTTAGTGGCGCAGCTAACGCAATAAGTTGACCGCCTGGGGAGTACGGCCGCAAGGTTAAAACTCAAATGAATTGACGGGGGCCCGCACAAGCGGTGGAGCATGTGGTTTAATTCGATGCAACGCGAAGAACCTTACCTACCCTTGACATCCAGAGGACTTTCCAGAGATGGATTGGTGCCTTCGGGAACTCTGAGACAGGTGCTGCATGGCTGTCGTCAGCTCGTGTTGTGAAATGTTGGGTTAAGTCCCGTAACGAGCGCAACCCCTATCCTTATTTGCCAGCGAGTAATGTCGGGAACTCTAAGGAGACTGCCGGTGACAAACCGGAGGAAGGTGGGGACGACGTCAAGTCATCATGGCCCTTACGGGTAGGGCTACACACGTGCTACAATGGCAAGTACAAAGGGTTGCAATACTGCGAAGTGGAGCCAATCCCATAAAGCTTGCCTCAGTCCGGATTGGAGTCTGCAACTCGACTCCATGAAGTCGGAATCGCTAGTAATCGTGGATCAGAATGCCACGGTGAATACGTTCCCGGGCCTTGTACACACCGCCCGTCACACCATGGGAGTGGACTGCACCAGAAGTGGTTAGCCTAACCTTCGGGAGGGCGATCACCACGGTGTGGTTCATGACTGGGGTGAAGTCGTAACAAGGTAGCCCTAGGGGAACCTGGGGCTGGATCACCTCCTTATCGACACTGTCTACTGCTCGCGGCAAGTGCTCACAACGAATTACCTGATCTTATTGCTGGCTTAGCCGGCAGTGGCAAGCGTGCTCATCATAGAGCGCGCTTCTCACTGTTCTCTGAACAGCCGCTCTTTAACAATGTGAATCATGCTGACGATAGATGTGTGCGCCAAGTGCATGTCTATCAAACGATATGTCGGAGAGGTCCGACAGATTCGTAATCCTTGACAGACCCCTTGGGGTTATATGGTCAAGCGATTAAGCGCATACGGTGGATGCCTTGGCAGCCAGAGGCGATGAAGGACGTGATAGCCTGCGATAAGCGTTGGCGAGGTGGCAAATACCCTGCGACCCAACGATTTCCGAATGGGGAAACCCACTCACCATCAGGTGAGTATCTATAGGCCAATACATAACCTATAGAGGCAAACCCGGGGAACTGAAACATCTAAGTACCCGGAGGAAAAGAAATCAACCGAGATTCCCCAAGTAGCGGCGAGCGAACGGGGACCAGCCCTTAAGCGTGACAACTGACAGACGAACAAGCTGGGAAGCTTGACGATACAGGGTGATAGTCCCGTAGTCGAAGTCTGAGTCACGTGAAATCGAGTAGGTCGGGGCACGAGAAACCTTGACTGAACATGGGGGGACCATCCTCCAAGGCTAAATACTCCTGGCTGACCGATAGTGAACCAGTACCGTGAGGGAAAGGCGAAAAGAACCCCGGCGAGGGGAGTGAAATAGATCCTGAAACCGTATGCGTACAAGCAGTGGGAGCACCTTCGTGGTGTGACCGCGTACCTTTTGTATAATGGGTCAGCGACTTATATTCTGTGGCGAGCTTAACCGTATAGGGGAGGCGTAGGGAAACCGAGTCTTAACTGGGCGACCAGTCGCAGGGTATAGACCCGAAACCGGGCGATCTATCCATGGCCAGGGTGAAGATTGAGTAACATCAATTGGAGGCCCGAACCCAAGTATGTTGAAAAATGCTGGGATGAGCTGTGGATCGGAGTGAAAGGCTAATCAAGCCCGGAGATAGCTGGTTCTCCTCGAAAGCTATTTAGGTAGCGCCTCACGTATCACCGCTGGGGGTAGAGCACTGTTTCGGCTAGGGGGTCATCCCGACTTACCAACCCGAGGCAAACTCCGAATACCAGTGAGTGCAGCGTGGGAGACACACAGCGGGTGCTAACGTCCGTTGTGAAAAGGGAAACAACCCAGACCGTCAGCTAAGGTCCCAAAATCCTGATTAAGTGGGAAACGATGTGGGAAGGCTCAGACAGCTAGGAGGTTGGCTTAGAAGCAGCCATCCTTTAAAGAAAGCGTAATAGCTCACTAGTCGAGTCGGCCTGCGCGGAAGATATAACGGGGCTAAATCAGGTACCGAAGCTACGGGTTCATCCTCTGGATGAGCGGTAGAGGAGCGTCGTGTAAGCCAATGAAGGTGGATTGAGAAGTCTGCTGGAGGTATCACGAGTGCGAATGCTGACATGAGTAACGATAAGGGGAGTGAAAAACTCCCCCGCCGGAAGACCAAGGTTTTCTGTTCTACGTTAATCGGAGCAGAGTGAGTCGGCCCCTAAGGCGAGGCGGAAACGCGTAGTCGATGGGAAACGGGTTAATATTCCCGTACCGGATGTGGTTGCGATGGGGGGACGAAGAAGGCTAGGTGAGCCAGGCGTTGGTTGTCCTGGTGAAAGCATGTAGGCCGAGGAATCAGGCAAATCCGGTTCCTCTGAGGTCGAGATGCGAGACGAACTGACCACGGTCAGGAAGTCATCGATGCCACGCTTCCAGGAAAAGCCTCTAAGCTTCAGATCACATGCGACCGTACCCCAAACCGACACAGGTGGTCAGGTAGAGAATACCAAGGCGCTTGAGAGAACTCGGGTGAAGGAACTAGGCAAAATGGCACCGTAACTTCGGGAGAAGGTGCACCGGTTCGAGTGAAGGACTTGCTCCGTAAGCTCTTACCGGTCGAAGATACCAGGTGGCTGCAACTGTTTATTAAAAACACAGCACTCTGCAAACGCGCAAGCGGACGTATAGGGTGTGACGCCTGCCCGGTGCCGGAAGGTTAATTGATGGGGTTAGCTCACGCGAAGCTCTTGATCGAAGCCCCGGTAAACGGCGGCCGTAACTATAACGGTCCTAAGGTAGCGAAATTCCTTGTCGGGTAAGTTCCGACCTGCACGAATGGCGTAATGATGGCCACGCTGTCTCCACCCGAGACTCAGTGAAATTGAAATCGCAGTGAAGATGCTGTGTACCCGCGGCTAGACGGAAAGACCCCGTGAACCTTTACTATAGCTTTACACTGGATGCTGATGTTGTCTGTGTAGGATAGCTGGGAGGCTTTGAAACCACGTCGCCAGATGCGGTGGAGCCAACCTTGAAATACCAGCCTGACATCATTGGCGTTCTAACTCAGGTCCGTTATCCGGATCGAGGACAGTGTATGGTGGGTAGTTTGACTGGGGCGGTCTCCTCCTAAAGAGTAACGGAGGAGCACGAAGGTACCCTCAGCACGGTTGGAAATCGTGCATTGAGTGCAAGAGCATAAGGGTGCTTGACTGCGAGACAGACACGTCGAGCAGGTACGAAAGTAGGTTCTAGTGATCCGGTGGTTCTGTATGGAAGGGCCATCGCTCAACGGATAAAAGGTACTCCGGGGATAACAGGCTGATACCGCCCAAGAGTTCACATCGACGGCGGTGTTTGGCACCTCGATGTCGGCTCATCACATCCTGGGGCTGAAGTCGGTCCCAAGGGTATGGCTGTTCGCCATTTAAAGTGGTACGCGAGCTGGGTTTAGAACGTCGTGAGACAGTTCGGTCCCTATCTGCCGTGGGCGTCGGAAGTTTGAGAAGAGCTGCTCCTAGTACGAGAGGACCGGAGTGGACGAACCTCTGGTGTTCGGGTTGTCATGCCAATGGCATTGCCCGGTAGCTACGTTCGGACGGGATAACCGCTGAAAGCATCTAAGCGGGAAGCCCCCTTCAAGATGAGACTTCCCTGAGGCCTTGCGCCTCCTGAAGGGCCCTTGAAGACTACAAGGTTGATAGGCTGGGTGTGGAAGCACAGCAATGTGTTGAGCTAACCAGTACTAATTGCCCGTGAGGCTTGACCATATAACACCCAAGGGGTTTGCGCAGGCAAACGCCGGGATTGCGACAGGATCGAGACATATCGGTCAGCATGATTCATATTGCGAGTCACGAGGCCACAAGCCTTGAGACTCAGGCATCGCAAGATGCCACCGTTTCGCCTGACGACCATAGCGAGCGTGAACCACCCGATCCCATGCCGAACTCGGAAGTGAAACCGCTTAGCGCCGATGGTAGTGTGGAGTTTCTCCATGTGAGAGTAGGTCATCGTCAGGCACTTATCCCGAACCGCCCCTGTAGCCTTGCTGCAGGGGCGGTTCTCTTTGTGCGCAGGAAAAGTGGTGCTCAGGAAAGAATGCGGCTAGAACAGTTTCTCCCTGCAAGAGTCGCGGATGGCCGCCCCACGACAGTCATGAAAAGCTCGTCAGGCATTTATACTGAACCGCCCCTGTAGCCTTGCTGCAGGGGCGGTGCTGTCTGTGGCAGTGCATAGGGGGCGCAAGGTGCCCTGCTGAGGAAGGGAAGCGCGCAGGGATCCGCCTGTGGGCAACCGGAATATGGGAGCTGGCACCTGAATTATCCACAAGGGCTTGTCGAGCACGAGGAGCGTCCAGGAGTAGGCAAGCCTTGCTGAAACCATGGGCACAGCCGGCTGATGGTGGGGGCTGATCAGGCGTCGCGGGTTCTGCACCTCAGGGTTGCTCATGTTTTTTACGGTCAGGCTGAACTAAAGCTCAATCGGCGACTCTGAGTATGTGAGTTTCGACGTTCCCTTGCTTAGAAACTTGTCTGTGCTATCCCATCAGCAGACTTTTTGCGATCTGGCGCTCCTGCCTTGCAGTCGAGCAGCCTATCCGCCGGTCACTTCCCCAGTGGCCGGTTTTTTTATGCCTGTCATTCGGGCGATGCCTTTGTGGTCTTCGGCGAGCTGTTGCAAAGCCCTGGTAGGTCATCTGCAGCGAGACACAAAAAAGCGGCCGGATGAGTGATCATCCGGCCGCTTTGGCATCTGATGTGGCCCTCACGGAGTGAAGGTCACGTCAGTGAGCGAGATACGACTTAGCTGTTCTGCTCGATGCCCTGGATGTGCCAGTCGGCGCCATCGCGCAGCTCACGGACCAGGTGCCAGGTCTCGTTGAACTCGTTCTGCTCGCCATTTTCATCCAGCACGCCGTGGAACAGGACCGTCGCTTCCGCCTGCTTGCCAATCTCCTGCACGCTGCCCAGTTCAGCAAACAGACGCACGATCTCGGTACGGTTGTTGGCCGGTTGCTGAGCGCGCTCTTCACGCAGCAGATTGTAGAGCTCTGGCGTGACGTACTCCTGAATGCGCGGCAGGTCATTGTTGTCCCAGGCGCGCTGCAGCGTCATGAAGTGTTCCTTGGCGCCGCCGAGGAACTGCTCCTTGTCGAACCAGGCCGGTTCGCTGGTCGGGGCACCGCCTGTCAGGCCTGCCCCGATACCACCGGCCGGAGCCAGCGACTCGCCTTGCGGCTGATGCGCTTCACGCGCCTGCACATTGCGCGGCTGGTCATCGTGGCGTGTAGAGGAACCACCACCACTACCTGCCGGCCCGCCGCTCGCCATGGCGGCCTTCTTGCGCGCGCTGAGGAACTTGAAGGCGATGAAGGCGATCACCGCGATGATCAGGAAGTCTGTCATGCGCAGACCATCGAAGGCGCCGCCGAAGAACAGCGATGCCAACAGGCCGCCTGCCAGCAGACCTGCAAGAGGTCCGGCAAACTTGGACAGGCCGCTGGAGGGTTTGGACTTCGCTGCGGTGCTGCTGTTGGTGGCCTTGTTGCTGCCAAACAGTGAGCTGGAGGATTTTCCGCTGTCAGCGGATCGTGAGTAGCTACCGAAACTCTTGCCGCCGCCGAGGCGCTTGGCCTCTGCGTGTTCGACGCTCAGACCGAAGCCGAGCAAGCCGACCATCAGCATGATGAACAGATGGCGCATGTGGGATCTCCTTGGATGCGCTAGCGTGTAAGTGGAAGCTCCATTCTAGCCTTAGAATCGTCGTGGGAGGACCAATGGACGACGAAAAGTCTCAACACCTGATGGCGAGGCGATCATTGTTGTTGCTGATCGATTTCCAGGCTCGCCTGATGCCGGTTCTGAGTGGCGGAACCGAGGCCATCAACAGTGCCATCTGGCTGGGCGGAATCGCCCAGGCGCTGGAAATTCCCGTCTGGCTGACCGAGCACTGTCCCGACAAGTTGGGCGCAAGTGCTCCGATGACGCATCTACTGAGCGAGCGCACCCGCTGCTTCACCAAGCGCAGTTTCAGTGCGCTGGATGCGCAGGACTTTCGCAAGGCATTGGAGCAGAGTGGCTGTGACCAGTTGGTGATATGTGGTGCCGAGGCGCACGTCTGTGTGATGCAGACCGTGCTGTCCCTGTGTGGCGCAGGCTATCGAGTGGCGCTGGTCGCCGATGGGGTCGCCAGTCGCCGCCCGCGGGAGGCGGCGCTGGGGGTGGCCCGCTGCGAGGCCGCGGGCGCCAGTATCGTCAGTGCCGAGATGGTGGCGTATGAATGGCTTGGGTGTGCAGATCACGTCCTGTTCGGCGATATTCATCGCCGTTACCTCAAACCGCGTGCCGCAGAACATCTGACTTTCCCTGGGCTGGGCGGATGAGGCGTCAAGTGACCCGGCGGTCACGTATCAGGCGCGTGCCGCGTCGGCCTCACTGCGCGTGAAGACCAGCGTATCGCCCTCAGAGGCGGCATTGGAGAAGCGATAACCGGCCACGTCGAAGTCCTTGAGGTCTTCGGCTGTCTCGATGTCGTGCTTGAGCATCCAGGCGCTCATCAGGCCGCGTGCACGCTTGGCGTAGAAGCTGATGATCTTGGACTGGCCGTTCTTCTCGTCCTTGAAGACCGGCGTCACGATACGGTGGCGGAACGTCTTGGCATCGATGGCCTTGAAGTATTCATTGGAGGCCAGGTTGACCAGTATCGGCGTGCCGCTGTCTTCCACCGCCTGCTCCAGTGCCGGAGTCAGCGTCTTGCGCCAGTAGGCGTAGAGGTCCTTGCCGGCCGGGTTGCTCAGACGCGTGCCCATCTCGAGACGGTACGGCTGGATAAGATCCAGCGGGCGCAGCAGCCCATAGAGGCCGGAGAGAATGCGCAGCTTGTGTTGTGCGCGTTCAAAATCTTCCTCGCTGAACGAATCCGCCGCCATGCCCTGATAGACATCCCCCTGGAAGGCCAGCACCGCCTGTTTGGCGTTATCCGGCGTGAAGGGCGGCTGCCATTCCTGGAAGCGAGCGGCATTGAGGCCGGCCAGCTTGTCGGAGAGCTTCATCAGGCTTGCGATGTCCTGCGGCGACTGCTCGCGCAGGATGTCGATCAGCGGTTGAGCCTGCTCGAGAAAATCGGGTTGGCTATGACGGGAGGTCACGGGGGCGCTGTCGAAATCCAGCGATTTGGCGGGCGAAATCACACTCAGCATGTAGACCTCCTGGCAGGGAAAGGTCTCAGTATATCAGGCAGACAAGATGGCCCCGAGTCCGCCAGGACTATCGGGGCCATAGATTGCACTGCGTGACGCCAGAGGCATCAATAGCGGCGGATCAGGAAGACCCCCGCGAACAGCAGCAACACGCCTGCCACGCGCCCCAGCGAAAGGTCATGCTGCGGGAAGGTCGCCCAGCCGAAGTGGTCCAGCACTACCGAGGCCGTCAGCTGCCCCGCAAGGAAGGTGGCCATCATGGTGGCTGCGCCCAGCTTGGGCACCAGTATCACGCTGGCCGCGACGAAGAAGGCGCCCAGCAGGCCGCCGGTCCAGCTCCACCAGGGGGCCGCTTTCAGGGCGCCGACGCCCGGCATGGGCAGGCGCATGGCCAGCACGATGACGACCAGCGCGATCGAGCCGACCACGAAGCTGACCATGGCAGCCATGAGCGAGCTGTGGGTCTGCAGGGCCAGCGTGGAATTGACGCCAGCTTGAATCGGCATCATGGCACCGGCGGCGACAGCCATGAGGATCATGCTCAATTCAGCGGGATTCATGAGGGGTCCTTGGTCACGAGCAGGCCGGTCATGATGACCGGCCTGTCGGGGTTGTGTATCCGTTACGGGTCAGAGGCGATTCAGGGGCACGGGTTGGGCGCGGTGTTGTGGATCATCTCGATCTCGGCCAGCACTTCCTCGCTCAGCTCCACCTCGAGGCTTTTGATGTTGCTTTCCAGCTGGGTCATCGTCGTGGCACCGATGATGTTGCTGGTCAGGAACGGGCGAGTGTTGACGAAGGCGAGAGCCATCTGGGCCGGGTTCAGGCCGTGACGACGCGCGATGTCCACGTAGCAGGCGATGACGTGCTGAGCCGGCTCGGCGTTGTAACGCTGGAAACGCTCGAACAGCGTCAGGCGAGCGCCTTCCGGACGGGCGCCGTCCAGATACTTGCCGGACAGGGTGCCGAAGGCCAGCGGCGAGTAAGCCAGCAGGCCGACATCTTCGCGGTGCGCGAACTCGGCCAGGCCCACTTCGAAGCTGCGGTTGACCAGGTTGTACGGGTTCTGGACGCTGGCCACGCGCGGCAGATTCAGGCGCTCGGCCAGGTTCAGGCACTGCATCACGCCCCACGGCGTCTCGTTGGACAGGCCCACGGCGCGGATCTTGCCGGCGGTGACCAGCTCGCCGAGTGCCGACAGGCTTTCTTCCAGCGGCGTCATGTCTTCGTCTTCGGTCGGCTGGTAGCCCAGCTTGCCGAAGAAGTTGGTCTTGCGGTCCGGCCAATGCAGCTGATAGAGGTCGATGTAATCGGTGCCCAGGCGACGCAGGTTGTCGTCACAGGCGGCGATGATCTGCTCGCGCGTCAGGCGTGAGCCACCGCGCAGGTAATCCATGCCCGGGCCAGTGACCTTGGTGGCGATCTTGACTTGATCACGATTGCCGCGTGCCGCCAGCCAGCTGCCGATGTACTGCTCGGTACGGCCCTGGGTCTCGCCATTCGGGGGCACCGGGTACATCTCGGCGGTATCGATGAAGTCGATGCCAGCGTCGAGCGCGCGGTCCAGCTGCTGGTGGGCATCGGCTTCGCTGTTCTGCTCGCCGAAGGTCATGGTGCCAAGGCATAGCAGACTGACGTCGATGCCAGTACGGCCAAGAGCTCTACGTTGCATGCAGGATTCCCCTATGGGTAGGTGTCAATGTAGCGGGCAGGACGAGTGCTTCCAGCACGCGCGTGGCGCGCGGTTCGCGCGCGTACTTTACCCCAAGGATGGCGCACATATTAGCAGCGTAACAAAAACCCACAAGGCGGGCTTGAGTCCCCCCGATTGCGCGAGTATGCTTGGCGCCCCGCTGTCAGGGGAGCAGTCTTTCTAGGCCGCCCGCAAGGGCAAACTGACAGTGTTGGCAAGGAGAATAGCGTCGCGGGCTCAGGATCGGGCCAGGACACGGCGTCACCCCTCTTATTCTGTATCAAGGTTACTCGTCATGCCGCAGGCCCCAACCCTGATGACTGGACTGAAATACCGCCTGGCGGAGCGTCTGTTCCACGCCTCCTGGCTGTCCGGCTCTCAGCAGAAGCATCGTCTGACCATGCGTCTGTTCAATCACTGCGCCAATGCCGGTCACACCGGTGCGTTGTCATTGTACGGGCACATGCTGTTCCAGCGCGGCAACTCCGCTCAGGAAAAGGCCAAGGGCGCGCGTTTCGTCATCAAGGCCGCGCAGGCCGGCGACGTGCATGCCCAGTATCAGGCGGCGCGTATCTATGAGTATGGCTGTGCCCAGTATCAGAGCGATCCGGCCAAGGCCGTGACCTGGTACGCGCGTGCCGCCGAGTGCCGCCATGCTCTCGCGGCCCAGCGCCTGGCGCGTGCCTATCGTGAAGGCTCCCTCGGTCTGGCGGTCTGCCCGCACAAGGCCGAGCAGTGGGAAGCCCACGCCCGCACGGGTGGTGAGGCAGACCTGCACTGAGCTGATGTACTGATCGGATGTACCAGCTGATGTGCTGCCCTCGCTGCCACTGACAACGCCCTCTTCGTGAGGGCGTTGTCGTCTCTGGCCCTCCCGCGCGCGTCTCTTGAACGTGATGCCAGCGTGATGGAGCAGATCGACCTGATGCCTGCGTTGACAGCGTCGCGCTCAGGACTCGCCAAGCAGGGGGCAATTCCCGTAACCTGAGGACATTCAACCTCTTCTCGCCCGGGCCCTGTCTGCCTGAGATACCTTGGGAGATTCGTGTGACGCTGCCTATTCTGCTCGATATTGAAGCCTCCGGCTTTGGCCGTGGTAGCTATCCGATCGAGATCGGGCTGGCGCGTGCCGACGGCAGCAGTTGCGCCTTCCTGATACAGCCTCTTGATGAGTGGGTGCATTGGGACCCGAAGGCGGAGCTGTTGCACGGCATCTCACGGGCGCGGCTGGCACGCGAAGGGCGGCCAGTGCGTGAGGTGGCGCAGTGGGTCAATGATGAGCTGGGTGAGGCGGGAATCGCCTATAGCGACAGCTGGGGCTACGACAATACCTGGCTCTCGCTGCTGTTCTATCATGCCGGCATGCTGCCGCGCTTTCGTCTCGAGGCGCTCAGACGGCTGCTCGATGAGGAGCAGCTGAATTGCTGGGCAGAGCTCAAGGAAGCGGTGATCGCCGAGGGTGGCATCCAGCGCCATCGCGCCGGAGACGACGCCCGTCTGCTGCAACTCACTTGGCAGAAAGCCCAGTCGATCGGGCGCAGCGAGTAAGCCTCTGCCAGGTGTCTCGGGGTCTACGGCGGGCGGAGCGACACTGCTGTCAGGCCGGGTGTTATGTTGTCAGGCGGAGCAGCGAGCACGAGATAGCGCCAATAAAGCCAAAAAAGCGGCAGCCCAGTGGGCTGCCGCTTTTTTCATGCTGCTGATGTCATCAGCGCCATGACGAGGCTCAGGCGCCCGTCACCGCCAGCAACACCTTGCCGGTGCTGGCGTTGTCCTGCACATAGGCATGCGCGGCATCGGCTTCCTGGATCGGCCAGCTCTTGTCGATATGCGGGCGCAGCTCACCCCGTGCCAGGCGTGGCCACACATGCACGTAGAGCGCATCCAGCACCATGCCCTTGCCATCGGGGGAGCGCGAACGCAGGGTCGAACCGATCAGGCGCTGACGCTTCATCAGCATGCGACCCAGATCCAGCTCATCCATGCGCCCGCCCATCAGGCCGATCAATACCATGCGGCCATCCTGTTTCAGCACCTGCTGATTGTCGGCCAGATAGCCGCCGCCCACCGGGTCGAGAATCATGTCGGCGCCGCCCCAGTCGTTCACGGCCTCGACGAAGCTGCCATCGTGGCGATTCCAGCCGGCATCCGCACCGAGGCGCAGGCAGGTCTCCAGCTTCTCCTGGCTGCCGACGGTCACGAAGCACGGATGCCCGAACAGCCCGCACAGCTGGATGGCGGTGGTACCGATGCCGCTGGCACCGGCGTGCAGCAGCACGCGCTCCTTGTGCTTGAGGTTGCCCTCGATGAACAGGTTCAGCCAGGTAGTGGCGAACATCTCCGGCAGGGCGGCGGCGTCTCGCAGGCTATAGCCCTCCGGCACCGGCAACACCTGCAGGGCGTTGACGACCACCTCCTCGGCATAGCCGCCACCGGACAGCAGCGCACAGACCGGATCACCGACCTTGAAGCGCTCGACGTGGCGGCCGACCTCGCGAATGGTGCCACTGACCTCCAGTCCCAGGATCTGACTGGCACCTTCGGGTGGCGGATATTGGCCGGCACGCTGCATCAGGTCGGCGCGGTTGACGCCGGCCCAGGCCACCTCGATACGCACCTCGTCCGAGGCGATCCCGTGCGGGGCCTCGGTTTCCTGCCAGACCAGTGATTCATTCTCGACGGCTATCGCAAACATTCGCTCTCTCCTTGGCGTGGCAGTCGCGCTGCCTGTTCGTACGCGGATGATCTCCGTGCCGGGGCGCATCGGCCGCGGATCACGTGGGCGACTGTCATCTCACTGTACGGGGACTGTGACGCATCTGTCATGAAGTGGCGCGAACCTGACGTGATATCAAGCCCCATGATCCAGACATCGCGTTCCGCACTCCGTGCGGCCAAGGAGAGAGCATGATCGATACTGCCCGCGTCATCGCTGCCAAGTATCCTGCCTTTGCCAAACGTCACCCGCTGATCCGGCGGCCAGCTCTGGCCATGCTGCGGCGCCTGGTGCACGAGGGCGAGATCAATGCCTTCCTCGGCGAGAACTCGGACCAGCGCGGCTTCGACTTCATTGACCGCGTGCTCGATCACTTCTCCTTCGGCTACTCGGTGTCCTCGCGGGAGCGCGAGAACATTCCGGCCTACGGGCGTGTCGTCATCGTCGCCAACCATCCACTGGGGTCACTGGATGGCCTCGCACTGCTCAAGCTGGTCGGCGAAGTGCGCCGCGACGTCAAGATCGTCGCCAATGACATCTTGATGAAGGTCGAGCCGCTGGCCCCCTTGCTGCTGCCGCTGGACAACCTCAGTCGCCGTGGCTATCGCAAGAGCAGTGGTCAGATCTGCGATGCGCTGATGAATGAAGAGGCCGTGATCATCTTCCCGGCCGGCGAGGTCTCGCGTGCAGGCCCGACCGGGCCACGCGATGGCAAGTGGCTGTCGGGCTTCCTGCATTTCGCGCGCAAGACCAATGCGCCGGTGCTGCCTATCCATGTCAGCGGGCGCAACTCGACGCTCTTCTATGCGCTGTCATCGATCAACCGCAGCTTCGGCACGCCCCTGCTGGCCCATGAGATGTTTCGCCAGCGCGAACGGCAGCTCAAGCTGCGCATCGGCGAGCTGATCCCGCTGGAGCGCCTCGACAGTGATGCCCTCAATACCAACGCCAAGACGCGCCTGCTGCGCAAGCACCTGTATCGCATCGGGCGCGGCAAGCGTGGCCTGTTCGTGACCGAGAAGGCCATCGGCCATCCCGAGGAGCGCCAGGCGCTGCGTGAGGAACTGACGCCCTGTGAACTGCTGGGCGAGACCCGCGACGGCAAGAAGATCTATCTGTTCGATGCCTTCCCCGGTTCCAGCGTGATGCGCGAGATCGGGCGACTGCGCGAGATCAGTTTCCGGCGGGTCGGCGAGGGCACCGGTGAGCGGCGCGATATCGATCGCTATGACGCCCACTACCGGCATCTGGTGCTGTGGGATGACGCCGATCTCGAGATCGCCGGTGCCTATCGCATCGGTGAGGTACGCAAGATCATGGCGGCACATGGCGAGAAGGGGCTCTACAGCCCGACCCTGTTCCGCTTCACGCCGGAGATGTTCGAGCGCATGCAGGACGGTCTGGAGCTGGGGCGCAGCTTCGTGCAGCCGCGTTACTGGGGGCGGCGCAGCCTCGATTACCTGTGGCAGGGGCTGGGCGCCTATCTGCGCTGTCATCCCGAGATTCGCTGGCTGTTCGGCCCGGTCACGCTCTCCAACAGCTATCCGGAGGCCGCCAGGGCACTGATCGTCAGCTACTACCGTCACTATTACGGGGATGATGAGGGGCTGGCGCGCGCACGGGCGCCGGTCGCCCAGAGCGTGCCGGGCAGCGCCGCCCATGAAGCGGAGCGGCTGTTCGATGGTCAGGACGCCGATGGCGATTTCCGCCGCCTGCGTGCCCAGCTGGATGCGATGGGCGTGACGGTGCCGACGCTCTACAAGCAGTACGCCGAGGTCACCGAGCCCGGTGGCACCCGCTTCCTCGATTTCAGTGTCGACGCCGATTTCGGTTACTGCATCGACGGCCTGGTGATGGTCGATGTCGAGCAGGTCACCGCCAGCAAACGGGCGCGCTATATCGGCAACCCCGTTCAGCAGCAGGCCGCCTCGGAGGGTGCCGTTGAGGCTGTTGGCGAGACGGCGCTGAACTGAGGTGGCGCGCTCGCATCGTCACTCCCCATGGCGCTGGCGTCATGCGCTTGATGGGGAGTGACGCGACAGCCTGTCAGGTCTCAGGTCTCAGGTCTTACGTCTCAGGCCTTACGTCTCGGGCGCCAGACGCTTCAGCAGGGGCGCGATCTCGCGCTCGCTGATCAGTCGCGCGCGAGTGTCTGCATCGAGGAAACCCGCCTCGACGGTGCGGTCCAGAAACTCGAGCAGGGGCGCGAAGAAGCCGTCACTGTCGAGGACGGCGATCGGCTTGGCGTGAAAGCGAAGATACTGCCAGGTCCAGGTCTCGAACAACTCCTCCAGGGTGCCAATCCCGCCGGGCAGGGTCACGAAGGCATCCGCCAGCGCGGCCATCTGCGCCTTGCGCTCATGCATGTCCGCCACCTCGATCAAGCGCGTCAGACCGGTATGCGCCTTCTCGTTGCGCACCAGTGCCTGGGGGATCACGCCGATCACCTCACCGCCTGCTGCCAGCGCGGCATCTGCCAACGCCCCCATCAGCCCGGCGCGCGCGCCTCCGTAGACCAGTCCCCAGCCGCGCTCGGCGATGGCCGTGCCCAGGGCTTCGGCCAGTTGGCGGTGCTGTGGGGAGACGCCCTCGCGGGAGCCCAGATAGACACAGATGCGATGCATGTTGCTCTCCTGAATGTTTCTCGGCGGCGCTCACTGCTGGCTGCCGTGCCTTGATGTCATGTCCTTCCTATCCTACGCGAGTTGTGCGGCGACGCTATGACGCCGGTGAGGAACTCGGCATTGCCCCTGGCCAACGCGGGTACGTGCTGACTTTCGGCGTTGTCGCCTGCATTCGCGGGCCTGCTCTGCTACCCTTGCCGCCCCCGCAGGCGACGGCTGGCGGGCGCTGGCGCCCCGTGAGCTTGCACCGGGATGCACCCCAACTCATCGCGACGTCGTCTTCGACGGACGCGGAACAACAAGGCAGGAGAGGCAGATGGCGCAGGTGCGCGGACGCTTTGCCAGTCGGCTGGGCTTCTTGATGGCCGCCGCTGGTTCGGCAGTAGGACTTGGCAACGTATGGGGCTTCCCGTCCCAGACGGCCAACAACGGAGGCGGGGCCTTCGTGGTGATGTATCTGGTGCTGGCCTTCCTGCTGGCATGGCCGGCCTTGATGGCTGAGCTGGTCATCGGCCGTCATGGTCAGGCCAACATCGTCACCAGCATGAGTCTCGGTCGAGGCATCACCAAGCGCTTCGGCGCGCTGGCGGGCTGGGCGGGCATGCTGACCGCCAGTCTGATTCTGGCCTTCTACGCCATCGTCGCGGGCTGGCTGCTGGGCTATACCGCCGCGCCGGTCAGCGAGGCGCTGGGCATGAGCTCCGCCGCCAGCTGGCTGACCACCTTCGACTTCACGCGCAATGTCTCGCTGACGGCGGTCTTCCTCGCGTTGACGATGGCGATCGTGGTCGGTGGTGTGCGCGGCGGGATCGAGAAGTGGTCCACGCGTCTGATGCCGCTGTTGCTGATGCTGCTGGTCGGGTTGATCGGCTACGTGCTGACCCTGCCGGGCGCCGATGAAGGCCTGAGTGTCTATCTGACGCCGCAGTGGGACCGTATCTTCGATGCCGACCTGATGCTGAGCGCGATGGGCCAGGCGTTCTTCTCGCTGTCTCTCGGCGTGGGCGCGATGCTGATCTACGGCTCCTATCTGGGGCCGGAGCAGAATCTGCCGCGTCTGGGCGTACTGGTGACGCTGATCGATGTCGGCATCGCCTTCCTCGCCGGCCTGCTGGTGATTCCGGCCATGTACGCCGCGCGTCATCTGGGCGTCGAGATCTTCGATGCCGATGGCCTGCTCAAGAGCTCGGACACCCTGCTGTTCGACACGCTGCCGGCGCTGTTCGGCCAGATGGGCGGCGCAGGTGACATCCTGATGGTGGCGTTCTTCGCGCTGATGAGCGTGGCGGGCATCACCTCTTCCATCTCGATGCTGGAAGTGCCGGTGTCCTTCGTGGTCGAACGTGGCTGGCTGGGTCGGCGTGCCGCCACCCTGGCCGTCGGTGCCGCCATCATGGCCATCAGCCTGACCATCGCCGCCAACTTCGGGGCACTGTTCGGCCTGGTGATCATGTTGACCACCCAGTACAGCCAGCCGCTGGTCGCGCTGGTGATGTGCCTGCTGGTCGGCTGGGCGATGTCGCGCCATGCGCTGCTCAAGGAGATCCAGAGCGGGGCGCCGGACATCGAGTCCAGCCTGTTCTGGAAGATCTGGCCGTGGTACGTGCGCCTGATCTGCCCGCTGTGCATCGCGCTGGTCTTCGCGCACTCGCTGTAGGCCTGACGCTCGTCACGACACAAGAAGCCCGCCAATTGGCGGGCTTCTTCGTCTTCTGCCTTCAAGCCGACGGCATCGGGTCGATCGTCGCCAGGGCTCAGGGCAGCTCGGACAGCACGTCGTAATGGGCATCGACCCAGTGACCGATGGCGTTGCCCTCGGCGTAGGCGAGATGCTGGGCGTACTGGGTGTGCAGGCAGCGCACCTGATTCCAGTCACGGATGCCGCCGACGCCACGTTCACGCATCAGGTCGGCGAAGCCCTGGGACTCGATGGCGCTGCGCTCGGCCTCGCTCATGAAGCTCCAGCGTTCGGCGACATAGGCCTCATGGCTGGCACGGTAGCGCGCCAGCAGTTCCTCGTCGGTCTTGAGGCGTTCTTCCAGCCCCTTGATGACGCCTTCGGCCTCGATGCGTGACAGCGAGATCTTGAGGCGTTCATCGCACAGCCAGTAGAGGGTCGGGAAGGGCTTGCCGTCCACCAGCGAATGCATGCGCAGCACCAGCGGAGTGCCCTCGCCATCGGTGGCGGCCACGGCCTGGATGCCGCGCGGCTTGCGCCCGAGCTGGCGCTCGATGATCTCGAGCTCCCGCGCGTCGGGACTATGATTGGTCAGGATCACCATGCTTGCGGTCAGGCTCCAGCACACACTTGTTGGACCGGGATACGGCCCGGAAGAAAGCCTGGTTGAGCTGCTGGGGGCTCGGCACATAGCCATGCCACTCGCGCTCGCAGTAGTCACTGCCGCGCGCCATCAGCTCCGGGGCCAGACGATTGAACCAGCCATCATAATCGTAGGGGTCAAGGCCCGGCAAGCTGATGTGCGGGTAGTCGGCGAAGCGCTCACTGAACCAGTGCTCCAGCGCCGCCTCGACCTGCGCATGCAGCTCGGTCATGTCCGGGTAGATCCACTTGCTGTAGCGAATGCCCATCGGGCCTCCTCGCTGACGCGGTGCTGTGGCGGGTGCTCGTCATGGAGAGTCCATCATGCAGTGCCTGGCCCGTGGTCATCAGTCGTCACGGGCCAGCGGGGCGAACTGGCCATTGCCCAGCTCACACAGTAACGCGGGGGCGAGCGCTATCTCCAGTCCGCGGCGGCCGCCGCTGATGAAGATTTCCGCCTGTGTCGCGGCGCTGTCATCGACCCACAGTGGCAGGCGCTTCTTCTGACCCAGCGGACTGATGCCGCCGACCACATAGCCGGTGGCACGCTCGGCGGCCTCATGCGCGGCCAGCGCCGCCTTGCGTGCCCCGCAGGCGCGTGCCAGTGCCTTGAGGTCGAGCGTACCGCTGACCGGCACCACGGCGACCACCAGCGGCTGCCGTGCATTGCCGCCTTCCAGCTGGCAGACGAGGGTCTTGAAGACCTGGGTGGGCTCAAGCCCCAGCGTGCGGGCGGCCTCTTCCCCATAGGCGGGGGCGCGCGGGTCGTGGGCGTACTCGAGTGTGCGGTGCGGCTTGCCCTTGAGCAGCTTGAGCGCGGGTGTCATGCCGGCACGCTCCCCTCGGAGGCTGCGCTGTGCGTCCCGAGTGCCCAGGCGGCCTCGCGCAGGGCGGGGACATCCAGTTCGGCGCTGTCGGTGTGCTCGTGCACATGGCTGACCAGGGTCGCGCGCAGCTCGCCCTCGATGGGCAGCGACTGCTTGGCATGATGATCGAACTGCACCAGCACGCAGTGGCCGCGCGCGCCGCAGACGCCGCTTTGCCACGCTTCCTGGGTCACGGTGAAGGAGCTGCCGCCGAGACGCGACAGCCAGGTGCGAATCTCCACCGGCTGGCCATATTGCAGCTCGGCGAGGAAGTCGACCTCGATGCGCGCCATGATCAGCGGCCACTTGCGCGGGTCGAGGTCCGGCACGAAGACGCGGAACAGGTCATTGCGCGCCCACTCGAACCAGGCCGGCAGGCGCGTGTTGTTGACGTGCCCGAGGGCATCGGTGTCGTAGAAGGCCGGTTCCAGCGTCTTGAAGTACATGTCATCGCTCCTGGGCATCCATGCGGCATTTCAGCCTATCAGGAAGCTCAGGCGCTGGCTGTACGTCGTGAGGCTAGTCGACGTTGCAACGGCGTGAACACGCCCAGCCACGCCGTCGCCACGATGAAACCGAGCAGGGTGCCCAGGCCGACCCCCATGCCGGGGTAGCTGAGCGAGACCACCAGCGCATAGCACAGCAGCGAGCCAAGGCCGGCCGGGTAGTGCTTGATGACGGTCGCGACGGCCACTGGTCCCTGGGTGAGATGCAGAATCACCAGCAGCGGGTACATGGTGACCGGGAAGGCCGCCACCAGGCCTGCCCACGCGGGTGGCAGCAGATGGGCCAGCGCGGTGATGCCGAACACGATGCCGGCGGCCAGTCCGGCGCGCGCCAGCAGCGAGACCCAGGAGAAGGGCGACTTGCGCGCCGTGCTCTCCGGTACGCCGCGATAGAGGCGCATGCACAGCACGATGGCGATCAGCGTCACGATCACGCCGCTGACGCGCGTGAACTCGAACTGCGCCAGCACCAGATTGGCGAGCAGCCAACCCAGCAGGCCGCCCAGGGTGCCGTTGATGACGCCGCGCAGTCCTTGTGCACGCCCGCATAGCCAGTAGCCGACCCCCAGCGCCAGCGTCGAGGAGAAGCCGGCCAGAGTGTAGACGGCGCTCTGGCCGGCGAACTCGGGGGAGATCTCCACACCGATGAAGCCCAGCGTGATGGCCGTGCCGAGCGGGTAGCCGGACAGCAGACCGGCCATGCGTGTCGAGAGACGCTCCGCGATCAATGAGAGCCCGATCACCACCGCCACCGAGATCAGCAGCTTGAGCAGTTGCAGGCCCAGCTCACCCTGAAGCGCTGCGCTCATTGGGCGGCGTCCCAGAACTGACGACGCACCAGCGAGATCTTGCCCACTGCCTTGCCGGAGGCCTGATGACGATGGGCCTCGGCGACCTCGCTGAAGTCGAACTGACGCTCATCGAGGCGCACCTTGAATTCGCCTTCCTCGACCAGCTCCACCAGCTTTCCCAGTGCCTGGCGCTGCTGCTCATGCCCGATTCCAGCGGTCAGCGGCAGCAGGATCGACAGCACTTCCAGACTGCGGCTGCCGGCGTGCAGCGGCGAGAGATCCACTGTGGTGCGCGCATTGATGGTCACGATGCGTCCGCCCAGCTTGCTGGCCGCGAAGCTGGCGGCCAGGTTGTCGCCACCGACGCAATCGAAGACCAGATCGAAGCCCTCGCCACCCGTCAGCCGGGCCACGTAATCGGCCACAGCTTCCTCGCGGTAGCGAATGACGTGGTCCGCGCCGCAGTCACGTGTCGCCTGGGCCTTGTCATCGCTGGACACCGTGGTGGCGACTTCCGCGCCGATACAGCGGGCGATCTGCAATGCCACATGGCCGACGCCACCGGCGCCGCCGTGGATCAGCACGCGTTGTCCCGCTTCCAGCCGGCCACGCTCCACCAGTGCCTGCCAGGCGGTGATGAACACTGCCGGCAACGCGGCGGCTTCCATGAAGCTCAGGCGGCGCGGCTTGCGGGTGATCAGGCGCTCATCGGCGAGCATGTAATCCGCCAGCGCGCCCGGATGAGCGGCGACACCGCCGGCAAAGCCGAGCACCTCGTCGCCGGGCGAGAAGGCCAGCACGTCATCACCGACGGCATCGATCACACCGGCCACGTCGCCGTGCAGCACGCAGGGCGCTGGCGGCAGGAGAGGCACCTGGCCGCTGGCCAGCTTGAGATCCAGTGGATTGACGCTGGAGGCAGCGACACGAATGCGCACCTGGCCGGGGCCGGGAGTGGGTAGCGGGCATTCGGTCGCCACGAAGTCGGCATCCGGGCCGGGATTGCGCAGCACCATGGCATGCATGGAAGCGAGCATGAGACGTCCTCGTTGATACGGGTTCCGGCCAGTGTGGCCAGTGAGCGCCACACCCTACCCATTGCGCTGCGTTGCGGCAATCCGACTTGGGTGGTTTCAGCCATCCAATGCACGGAATTGCATGATCGACAACGAAAAAGCCCCTGCCGATGGGCAGGGGCCTTGGGTCATGCGGTGGCTGACGGCTGTGTCAGGCCCGCCTGGGCGTGATGGGGATCACGCGTTCTGGCGCTTGGCCTCCTTGTCGACCGGTGCAATCTCGCCGGACTTCAGCTTGGCCATGTACTGGGCCAGCTCACGCTTCACGACCGGCATCAGGTAGTAGAGGCCGATGATGTTGGCGATGGACATGGCGAAGATCATGGCGTCGGAGAAGTCGATGACCGGGCCGAGACTCATGGAGGAACCGATGACCACGAAGGCGAGGAATATCAGCTTGTAGACGATCTCGGAGCCCTTGCTCTCGCCGAACAGGTAGGTCCAGGCCTTCAGGCCATAGTAGGACCAGGACAGCATGGTGGAGAAGGCGAACATCAGCACCGCCAGGGCCAGCACATACGGGAACCACGGGAAGGCGGTCTCGAAGGCGTAGGAGGTCAGCTGGACGCCGCCGAGGCCTTCGACCTGGTAGGCGCCGGTGATGACGATGACCAGCGCGGTCATGGTGCAGATGACGACGGTATCGATGAACGGTTCGAGCAGGGCGACGATCCCTTCGGTCGCCGGCTGGGAAGTCTTGACGGCAGAGTGGGCGATGGCCGCGGAGCCGATACCGGCTTCATTGGAGAAGGCAGCACGCTTGAAGCCCTGGATCAGCACGCCGACGATACCGCCGCCGACCGCGACCGGTGCGAAGGCACCTTCGATGATGGCGCCGAAGGCGGCCGGAATCGCACTGAAGTTGAAGCCGAGAATGATGAGTGCCGCGATCACGTAGATGACAGCCATCATCGGCACCAGCTTTTCGGTGACACGTGCGATGGACTTGATGCCGCCGATGATGACCATGCCGACGATGGCGGCCATCACGAGACCGAACAGCCAGCCGTAGCCGACCAGGAAGCTGGCATCACCGCCGGTGACGTTGACGGCCTGCTGATAGGACTGGTTGGCCTGGAACATGTTGCCGCCGCCGATGGAGCCGCCGATGGCACAGATGGCGAAGAAGATCGCCAGAATCTTGCCCAGACCCGCCTTGCCATTTTCCGCGAAGCCCTTGGACAGGTAGTACATCGGGCCGCCGGAGATGGAGCCATCCGCGTTGACGTTGCGGTACTTCACGCCAAGCGTACATTCACAGAACTTGGAGGCCATGCCGAGCAGACCGGCCAGAATCATCCAGAAGGTGGCGCCCGGGCCGCCCAGCGAGACGGCGACCGCGACGCCGGCGATGTTGCCAAGGCCGACCGTGCCGGACAGCGCCGTGGCCAATGCCTGGAAGTGGGATACCTCGCCTTCATCCTTCGGGTCGGTGTAGTCGCCCTTGACCAGGCGGATGGCATGGCCGAACAGGCGGAACTGCACGAAGCCGAAATAGAACGTGAAGATGACGGCCGCGATGATCAGCCAGCCGACGATCAGCGGGAACTGGGTGCCGGCCACCGGCACGGAATAGAAGATGGTCGAGACGATCGGATTGACGATCGGTCCGACGATGTCACTGATGGCCTGGTCCATGCCTTCGGCACGGGCAGAGCTTGCGGCCATGAGGGCTGCCATGGCGGCAGCCCAGGGGGCCAGGGAGCGGAATCGACTCATGAGAGGTAACCTCGAAAAGCGAATTGTCGTTATTGTCTGGTGCGAATCTCTGCAGGCGGCGGGTGCGGGAGGCGCCTGTCTCAGGGAACGATGGTGACGGGCACCGAGGCCTCTTGAATCAGATGGGCGGTCACGCTGCCGAAGATGCGTGAGCGCACGCTTTCCCCCTTGCGGCCGACGATGATCTGCTCGGCATTCACTTCACGCGCCAGCAGGCTGAGGATCTCGGCGGCATCGCCGTGGCGGACACGCCCCTCGACCTGATAGCCCTCCTTTTCCAGCTCGCTGATGGCAGGCGCCAGCACACGCTCGCGGGCCAGCTTGATCTCGTTCTCACGGCGGCTGGCACGCTGGGCGTTCTCCTCCGGCGTGTTGAAGCTGTAGGGCGACCATTCGACCACGTAGCAGAGAATGATCCTGGTTTCCGCGCCCACCAGAGAGGCGACGCGCTTGGCATAGGCAATGGCACTGTCGCCGCCCGGGGTTCCATCCAGTCCGACAATCAGGGAGGTGGTCATGGAGCTTCTCCTGAAGCTTGCTGGTCGTCGTGTCGCGCCAGCGGATTCTTGTTGAATTACCGTTTCGTTGCGGTTGAAAGAACTTTACTCCTCGCTCACACAAGAAATCCCTTCGGGTGTAACGCTTCACAAAACGATGATTAAACGAAATGGCGTCAGTTACGCGTTGACGAGTCTCAGGTTTCCGCTACGCCATTAGCCGGTGGTGACGATATTCGCTGAGAAAACTGCTACCCATGGCTGTCAGCAATGCCGAGAGCGGGACGAGCTGTCCTTTAGGGCGTCAGCAGGGTCACCATCAGAATCGCTGGCAGGGGGAGCGGGAGTGAAGAGGATGTGTCCAGGGAGTGACGCAGGGGCAAGGAATAAGAGCTGCAAGGAGAAGGAGCGGCAAGGAGAGTGCGGACAGGAACGGGCGGGAGCGGACAAGAGAATAGAGCGGGCAAGAGAGGGTAAGCAGGGGAGGGAAAGCAGAGGTGAGGGAGGTGAGAGAGGAGAGGAGAGGGGGTGAGGAAGGAGAGCAGAGCAGAGCAGAGAAAAACGCAGCGCTGCTCACCAACAGCGCTGCGGGTGCTCGACAATCGAGCGCGGCTAGAGCAGCCGCTGATGCGTCAGGTCTTGCCAGGCGGCTTCGATGGGCCAGGCCAGCGGCTGACGCAGGTGTTCCGGCAGTGCCATCAGGGCGGCTGTGGGACTGTCGTGTTCGCGCATGCGCAACCAGCAATAGGCCCAGGCGCAGGCGTCATCCGGGCCCTGCGGCACCGGGCGTGCCGGCATCTGCATCAACAGGAACAGCGCTGCCTTGGGGGCCCACAGCGGCGCACCGCCCTCGGCGGCCCACTGCTCCAGCGTCTCGCCATCGGGATTGCTGGCGGGCTGGCCAAGACTTGCGACGCGCGCGGTATCGGCCAGCAGCACGGCGAGACGCTCGCTGTCGCCGCGGCCATGGGTCAGCCAGGCACGCAACAGACCGGGCAGCCCGCGCTGGGCCTGTGGGTAAAAGGTGTCTTCAGACATGCACAAAGCCTTATGCTGTAGTTGGTCCACAGGTATTCTTCTCGCCGCCCTCGGGCGGCGTGAGTCGAGAGCACTGCTCGCGTTGCCTGCCAAATTTGCCCGCCACAGGGAGACTCCATCTTGCCATTCGATTTCATCACCCCGCTCGATCGACGCCAGTATCCTTCCCAGAAGTGGGATCGCTACGCCTCGGACGTCATGCCCCTCTGGATCGCCGACATGGACTTCAGCGCCCCGCCCGCCGTGACGCGAGCGCTGGCCGAGCGAGTGGCGCACCCGGTCTACGGCTATGCCAAGCCGTCGGAGGGCCTCGATGACAGCCTGTGTGACTGGAGTCGCGAGCATTATGGCTGGGAGGTGCCGCGTGACGCCATCGTCTGGCTGCCGGGCGTGGTGCCGGCCTTGCACCTGGCCAGTCTGGCATTGACCTCACCCGGCGCGGGTGTGGTCACGACGACCCCGATCTACCCGCCATTCCTCAAGGTGGCCCAGAAGACCGGGCGACTGGCGCAGATGGCACCGCTGGCAGAGCCCGAGACGCAAGGCGGCCCCTGGCGTCTGGATCTGGAGGCCCTGGAAGCGGCCATCACGCCCGAGACCGAGCTGCTGCTATGGTGCCACCCGCACAATCCTACCGGCCGCGTCTGGCGCGAGGAAGAGCTCGAGGCGCTGGCGGAGCTGGTCGAGCGTCACGATCTGCTGGTGGTCTCCGATGAGCTGCATGCTGATCTGGTGGTGGACCCGACGGCCCGCCATATTCCGCTGGCCAGCCTGAACGAGCGACTGGCGGCGCGCTGCGTGACCCTGTGGGCGCCCTCCAAGACCTTCAACACCGCCGGGCTGACATTCGCCTGCGCGGTGATCACCGATCCCAAGCTGCGTGCACGCTTCACCGGCGCCGCCAATGGCTTGATGCCCGATACCAATGTGCTGGGCATGGCCGCGACCGAAGCGGCGTGGCGCGAGGGTGAGCCGTGGCGTCAGGAGTTGCTGAGCGTGTTGCGTGACAACCTCGATCTGCTGGAAAGCCATGTGGCACGCTGGGACGGCGTCAGCATGTCGCGCCCGCAGGCCACCTATCTGGCCTGGCTGGATATGCGCAAGGCAGGGCTCGGGGAGTCTCCGCAGCAGACCCTGCTCGAGGAATGCGATGTCGCGCTGTCGGATGGCGCAGACTTCGGCTGGCCGGGCTTCGTGCGCTTGAACTACGGCACCACGCGCGTGCAGCTGGAGAAGGCGCTGCAGCAGATGGATGAGCGCCTGCAGAAAGGCTGAGGTTGGCGAAGGGATCGCGGGGTCGAGCGAAGCGGCCGGGAAGGGGAGTCGACAGCACCGGAGTTGATCTGGGTCAGTCTGCGGCGTTTCGTTGGCAGCTATCGCTCATTGCAAACTTGAATTGAGAATCATTATCGTCAACTCTGAGGCCAGGCCGCTCATCGGGAGGGGCTTGTCATCAGGAGATGCGACGATGAGACATGAGGTGGCAGAGACGCCGCGACAGGGGCGGCCAGCAAGCAGGGATGCAGGCGTGACGGCCTGTCGTGAATGGTGTTGTCAGGGCGGGAGCCTGCGGCTGGCGCGTTCATCGCCGCCATCTTCCCGCTGCCGTGCTCCCGCGGCGTCATCTGCCACCCCGTCTGCGCCAGACGCCGTGATGTCTGCGGGCCAGGAACTAGAGGTGGACTTTCCGCCCAGCGTGCGTGAATCGCGTGCTCGCCCCTCGCTTCTCAAGGGCTGGAGCCGTCGTTAGCCCTTGAATCGGCGCGACGGCTGGCCCTCAATGACAAGGCCCCGCTTCCTTTACCGGAGGCGGGGCCTTGTCGTCTGCGTGGCGTGTTCAGCTTATCAGTACGGTCAGCAGTACGATCAGCGCATCAGCACGATCAGCGCTCCAGCAAGATCAGTACATCAGAGCGAACAGTTGGCGACGGAAGCGCACCGTCAGCTCATGGGTCGCACCGAGGGCGTCGAAGACACGCAGCAGCGTCTTGCGTGCCAGATCATCGCCGTACTGGCGATCGGTCTTCACCAGGCTGATCAGGGCATCCAGCGCCAGCTCGTAATGGCCATCCGCCAGGTCACGCATGGCGCGCTGGTAGCGGGCTTCGCTGTCGTCCCGCTCGATCATCGCCTGCACCTCTTCGGGAGAGGGAGCCTCGGCGATGAAGTCGATGCGCGCACGTACGCCACGCGCCTGGGCACCATCACGGTCTTCCGGCTTGAGGGAGTCCAGCAGCTGACGGGCCTCTTCACCATTGCCTTCGGCGACCAGCACCGAGGCGAGGTGGATGCGGTATTCCGGCGTCTCGGGGGATTCCTGCGACAGCTGCTGATACAGCGCCTTGGCGGTAACGAGGTCGCCGCTTTCCAGTGCAGTGGCCGCCTGCTCCGCGAGGCTGGGACCTGCCCCTGCTGCCGGCTGGACCTTGTGCTGCTCGAGGAACTGGCGAATCTCGGCTTCCGGACGTGCGCCGGTGAAGTTGCCTGCCAGACCGCCCTGGATGACCAGCTTGACGTCCGGCACCGAGCGCACGCCCAGCTGAGCGGCGATGTCCTGCTGTTCCTCGGCGTTCAGCTTGGCCAGGATGAAGCCGCCCGCATATTCACGTGCCAGCTTCTCGAGGATCGGTGTCAGGACGAGGCAGTGCTCGCTCTGCGGCGACCAGCAATCCAGCAGTACCGGCACTTGCTGTGAGGCTTCCAGCACCTGCTGAAGATTGCTCATGTCCACATCGATGATGTAGGTGTTGGCGTCTTCTGCCTGGCGCGGTGCACTGGCGGCACCGCCGCCGACCACCCCTTGTGGCTGGGCGGCGGTGGTGTCATTGCCGGTCAGTGGCTGGCCGGTATTGGGATCGATGATCATGGTGCATGCCCCGAAATTCTGTCTGCGATTCAAGGCTCGCGCGCGAGCCGGTTGGCCTGATGATGCGGCCCGTCGCAGTGGAGTTCAAGGCGCTGCCGGACACTTCCTCGCGCGAGCGTCCCGGGCGCGTCGGTTCACGGCAGCAGGGTGTCGCCGGCCAGGCTGGCGATGCAGGCGGCTTCGCTCTCGCTGAGCGGCATCACGGACAGGCGTGCGCGGCGCACCAGGTGGCTGTCCGCCAGCTCGGGCCGGGCCTTCAGGCGCGCGATGGGCAGGGTGGTGCGCAGCGGGCGAAGGTAGCTCAGACGCGGGGCGACCCAGCGCGGAGGCTTGTCGGCATCGATGTCCGCCACCTGACGTGGGTCGAAGCCCTTGTGCTCGGGGTCACTGGCCGTCGGGTCGGGCAGGGCGAGTTCGCTGACGACGGCCAGTCCGACCACCGCAGGCACCTTGCAGCTGGAGTGCTGGATGAGCACGACATCACCGAGCTGCATCTCGCGCAGGAAGTTGCGCGCCTGATAGTTGCGCACGCCATCCCAGAGCGCCGGTGATTCGCGGCGCAGGTCATCCAGCGAGAAGGCATCGGGTTCGGTCTTGACCAGCCAGTGGCGCATGCAGGCACTCCCTTGGGACTGACGTGATGAGTGTGAAGGGCCAAGTGTGAAGAGGCCTGGTGTGGATAGGGGTAGCCAGGCCCGTGAACCGGCTTCCTCGCCATCATCGCACAGGAATTTCACGCATACGAAAAAGGCCTGATGCATGGCATCAGGCCTTTCGAATTCTTGGTAGCGGGGACCGGATTTGAACCGATGACCTTCGGGTTATGAGCCCGACGAGCTACCAGACTGCTCCACCCCGCAACACTGGGTACTGCCTTTGCTCCAACTCTGACGCATCAGAGGTTGGTAGCGGGAACCGGATTTGAACCGATGACCTTCGGGTTATGAGCCCGACGAGCTACCAGACTGCTCCATCCCGCAACATTACGTTGGTGTCTGACCGGCAATTACCTTGATAGGCAACGACTTGTCAGTGGTAGCGGGGACCGGATTTGAACCGATGACCTTCGGGTTATGAGCCCGACGAGCTACCAGACTGCTCCACCCCGCATCAACGTGGGGCGTAGTATAAGGATATACAGTGCTGCGTCAACCGTTATCCCGTAATTGACGCAAACTTCTTGTGTCCGGTGAGTCGTCACCAACCCGTCTGCGTACCTTGAGCGATTATCGGCATCTTGTGTGAGAGATCTGCTACATACATTCCCGCTGCATCCTGTCCATACTGAGGGTGACGCGCCTCGCGCAGGCGGATGGCAGGCGTCACAGAGTGCACGATTGTCATCAGGCTGTTAGAGACGCGGGTCATTGTTGTTGTTGCAGGCATTCTCGTTTTCTCAGGGCGGGGGTGTCCGCAGATTCGCCAAGCTGTGCCCAAGCCAAGGACACAGGACGTTCCAGGATTAGGGAGACACAATAAGATGACACAAACAGCACCCGTCGCATGGGTTACCGGTGGTACCGGTGGCATTGGTTCCGCTATCTGCCGCGAGCTGGCGAACCAGGGGTATCAGGTAATTGCGGGTTACAGGAACAAGGAAAAGGCAGAGGGGTGGCTGTCGGAACAGCGCGCTGCCGGGTTCGAGAACATCGCACTGTCCGGCATCGAGCTGGACAACTTCGAAGCCTGTCAGGCAGGCGTCAATGAAATCCGCGAGCGCTTCGGCCCGATCGCGGTACTGGTCAACTGCGCCGGCATCACGCGTGATACCTCCATGCGCAAGATGAGCTATGAGCAGTGGCGCGAAGTCATCAACTGCAACCTCGACAGCGTCTTCAACACCTGCCGTGCCGTCATCAATGACATGCTGGAGCACAAGTACGGCCGCATCGTGAACATCTCCTCCATCAATGGCCGCAAGGGCCAGTTCGGCCAGGTCAACTACTCGGCCGCCAAGGCGGGCATGCATGGTCTGACCATGGCGCTGGCGCAGGAAACCGCGACCAAGGGCATTACCGTCAACACCCTGTCGCCGGGCTACATCGCCACCGACATGATCATGAAGATCCCCGAAGAGATCCGTGAATCGATCCGCGAGACCATCCCGGTCAAGCGTTATGGTCAGCCGGACGAGATCGCACGTGCGGTCGCCTTCCTGGCCGACGAGAAATCCGGCTTCATCACCGGTGCCAACCTGGATATCAATGGCGGCCAGTTCATGGGCTGATGCTCTGCGCTAGCGCGAGCCAGAGCAGGGTTGGCACCCGGCCCCCTCTGGCAAGAGAATGAAAAAGCCCCCGTCTCTATCGAGACGGGGGCTTTTCGTTGCCATGATTTCAGTCTTGCGAGCGTGTCGGTGTCGTCACCAGCTCAAGAGTACTGACTTCAGTGATTGAACAGCGCATCGAAGCGCGGCAGTTCGGTCTGCCAGGCGTCCCAGTCCAGCGGACCGTTGGCGAGCAGCGCATCCAGCACCTCATCCAGCTCTTCTTCACGTTCCATGCGCTCACCCAGCTGCTGGTTGATGCGCGCGACCTGCACGGTCAGGCGGCGTGATTCATCTTCGCTGCCCAGCGGAGCCTCGAACAGAATGGCCAGGTGAACACGCAGCTCGGCCAGGCGCTCGTTGGCGGCGCTGCAGTTGCTCGGCAGGGCCTGACGCATCTGGTTGCGCGCCGCATTGGCCTGACGGCTGTTGTCGTCGAAGGCCGAGGTGTTCGGCAGCTCGACATCCTGCACGTCACCGTTGCGCGCGCTGGCATCCGCCACGGCGTGCTGTTCGAGCAGATCACGCCATTGTTGCCATTCCTCGCGCAGCTGCAGGGCGTGCAGTTCATCCAGACGCTGCTCGCGACGCTTGAGAATGCCGGTCCAGCGACGACGCATGCCGTCGCCCCGCTTGCCACGCGGCAGCGGGCCAAGGGTGTCGGCTTCCTTCAGGGCGTCATCGAGCAGGGCGGCGTCTTCCAGCGTCTCCGGCTCCCAGCTGTCGAGACGTTCGATCAGCGCCTGCCACTGATCCAGACGTGCCTGCTCGCGGCTGTCGCGGTCTTCGCGGTCCTGATCGCGCGCAGCGAAGATACGGTCGCACGCCGCGCGGAAGGCGGCCCACAGGCGTTGCTCTTCGCCCTTGGGCGCGCGGCCCATCTCGCGCCAGCGACTCTGCAGTGCCTTGGCCTGTTCGGCGCGGGCGCGTGCCGGCGAGTCCTCATTGGCCAGCGCCTCGACGGCATCGACCAATGCTTGCTTGGCGGCGGCGATCTGGCCCGCGCGGCTGTCGATCAGCCCCTGCAGTGCCGTCAGCGCCTCACCGAAGCGATGCGACAGCTGGCGACCGGGGCCTGCGGGCACCGGCGCGTGGCGACGCCATTCCTCACGGGCGCGATCACGGATCTGGCGCAGGGAGTCGGGGTCGGCATCGTCCATGGCGTGGCCGTTGAGTGATTCGAGCTGCTCGCAGAGCGCTTCGCGCATGGCCAGATTGTGTTCACGCAGCTGCTTGCGCGATTCGCGGTAATCCCGCAGGCGCAGCTTGATGGCGTCAGAGGCGGTGCGGAACGCCTGGCTGGCATCGCGGCTGGCGGCCGCATCACCCAGCTCGCGCCATTGCTGAATCAGCTGCTGGTGCTGGCGGTCGCGCTGCTCATCGCTGATGTCATCACGCTCGCTCAGGGTGGTGATGGCCTCGAGCAGTTGCTCGCGCTTGGGCGCCGCGACGAAGTTCTGCCAGTCACGGAGTTCCGCGACACGCGCGCCCAGCTGGCGCAGGCGGGTCTGGCGGGCATTGTCGAGCTGGCCTTCGGTGCGATCGCGCAGTGAGCGATGCAGACGGCTGGCCGGCTTGAGCTTGCCGGCATCGAGATCCGCTTCCAGGCGTGCCAGTTCGGCATCCAGTGCGTCCAGATCCAGGCTCGCCTTGCCGTCGGCCGCGCGGGGGGCGTCAGCTGACTCGGCGTCTTGTGCTTGGCTTCCATCGAGCGCGTCCTGCTCCTGCGCTGCCTCTGCCGGCTCTTCCGGCTGCGCCGCGCTGATCGCCTGTCGCACCGCACTCAGGCTGGCGGTCTGCGGCAGACCCGCAGGCCAGGCCACTTCGCTTTCCAGACGACGCAACTGGTCGATGTCATTGTCGACCAGCGCGGCATCCAGCTCGCCCTGGCACAGCTGATGGCGATGCCAGGCATCGAGGGCGTCCTGCAGCTGCTGTTGCAGGCGCTGCTGACGTTCGAGCAGTTCGGCCGGGGCCGAGAACTGGTCGGTCAACTCGCGCCAGCGCTCTCCCTGCAGACGGCGCTGGGCCTGCAGGCTGGCGAAGTCGTGGTCATTGACGCAGTCGCGGCTGTAGAGGTCTTCCCGCGCCTGATCCACGGCGCTGAGAATCTCTTCCAGGTGCGTGTTGAGGTTGGCGCTCAGGCGCTCATGGGCGCGAATGGCTTCTTCGCGGGCCTCATGGTCGCTGATGACCTTGTGCGCCTGCTGGCGCGCCTCTTCGAAGCGCTGTTGAATCTCGTAGTCCGCGGCCGGCAGACGCTCCCATTCGCGCAGCAGCGAGCGGTAACGCGAGGGCACGCTATCTTCCCACGCCTGACGCGGCAGCTTCTCCATCTGGCGCAGCAGATTGTCGCGGCTGGCGGCCAGCGCGTCGGCCTGCTGAGCATCGGCACGGCGCTGGGCGAGGGTGTCGCGCGCCTGACGCTGCACGTGGCGGTCACGCTTGGCATCGCGCACCAGGCGCTCGAGGCCGGCCTGGCTGGTGATGCGGGCGGCAGCGGCATGGCGCACGGCGGCGATGGTGTTGTGGCAGGCCTGATGGATCAGCGCCTCTTCATCTTCCAGTCGGCTCAGTGCGGTCAGACGCAGTTGCTGGTTGTCGCCGCGGGACGCCACGGCGGACAGCAGTTCGCTATCGTCCAGGCGCTCGACCAGCTGTTCACGGCTCAACAGTGAGGGCGCATCCTGGCCGCCGCTCAACAGTTCGATCAGGCGCTCGCGTACCAGGCCATCGGCGCGGTCGAGCAGCGGCAGCAGACGCTCGGGAGATTGCATGCGCGTCAGGGCGGCATGGCGCACTTCCAGGGCGTCATCTTCGAGAATCAGGGTCTCCAGGATCTTGCGCTGGTCTGGAATCTCCGGATCAAGCTGGTCAGTGGCAGCGGAGCGAATGGCAGGGTTGGCGTGTTGCCAGCGAGGAGTGAACAGGCGGCCAGTGAGGCGGGAGAGCAGTCCGGTCATGAGAGAGCGGTTATCCAGGCAAAAAATAGAGGGGCGCAACAATTGGCCGCACACTCGGCGGGTGCAATCGGGTGGGCACGACGGAGTGGCGGAGTGACGGCGCATGAATTTCGTCACCCCGCTATCTTACCAGTCACAGCCCCCCGTTGTGTGGTATCGCATGTCGATCGATGTGCCTTATTGCACGCGCGCGGCGGCGTGCAGGGCGACCGGCGGCGGGTGACAGGTCGGCAAGGGAGCCACGTCGTAGGCTCGCGACACCTGACAGTGCCTGCTGCTGGCCGTATCATCAGTTGCAGCACTGTGTTCGCTCACATAGTTTTGTACGTTACCGCTATGCCATTCAGTGTCTGTCATTCATGCTCGGCGCCTATCAAGCAGTCGCTGTGCCGTGTGCGACGGCGAGCTATGTTATTCAGGTGGCCTTTCCAATCGAGGGTCGCCTTGAGGATGCCGTGAACAGCACGTGCATCATCAAGAGTGTCGGAGGGCTTCGACACTCCTTACGCAACCGGAGTCAGGTCATGAGTCTCAGTACGGACAGGGCCCCTCAGGCCTTCACCTTCAAGGGCGGCATGCTGCCGATGACGGTCATGGAGCTGGTCAGCGGTGATCCGGAGCAGATCCGTGCTCAGCTGGCCAGCAAGCTCAGCCAGTCGCCGGCCTTCTTTCAACATACGCCGGTGGTGCTGAGCGTCGAGAAGCTCGACGAGCCGCATCTGGCGCTGGAGCGCATCTGTGCCGTCTGCCGTGGCCACAAGCTGCTGCCGGTCGCGGTGCGTGGCGGTGGAGACCCGGTGCGTCAGTCCGCCTGGGCGTTGGGGCTGGGGTGGTTCCCGCCGCAGGAGAATCGCGGGCGCTCCCTCGAGTCCGTGCCGCCGGTGGCCGCTGAGCCGGTCGCTGAGCCTGCCGAGACGGTCGCGGACAGCGCGGCCGAGAAAGCGGAGCCAGCCCACGCCAGCAAGGTGTATCGCGGCACGGTGCGCTCGGGCCAGCAGGTCAGCGCACCGGAGGGCGACCTGGTCATCATCGGTGCGGTGAATGCCGGCGCCGAGATCCTGGCCGCCGGCAGTGTGCATATCTATGGCGCTCTGCGTGGCCGCGCGCTGGCGGGTATCCATGGCGATCGCAACGCCAGCATCTACTGCAAGGAACTGCACGCCGAGCTGCTCTCGGTGGCCGGAACCTACAAGCGGCTCGATGACATCGACAATCGCCTGCTGGGTGCCAATGTCGAAGTCGTGCTTGAACACGACCAACTCTGTATCGCACGACTCGGCTGACTCCAGCACTGTGTTCTGAACGATATCCAATATTTACAGGTGATCCTCGCTCGGCGAGGGACTCTCAGCAAGGAAGATACCTTTGGCCAAGATTATCGTAGTGACGTCAGGCAAGGGCGGAGTCGGCAAGACGACCAGCGCCGCCGCCATTGCCACCGGACTGGCTTTGCGCGGCAACAAGACCGTAGTGATCGATTTCGATGTGGGCCTGCGTAACCTGGACCTGATCATGGGCTGCGAACGCCGTGTGGTCTATGACCTGGTCAACGTCATCCAGGGCGAAGCCAATCTCAAGCAGGCCCTGATCCGCGACAAGCGCATCGACAACCTGCACATCCTTCCGGCCTCCCAGACCCGTGACAAGGACGCGCTGACGCTGGAAGGCGTCGAGAAGGTGCTTGACGCGCTGCGCGAGGAGTTCGATTACGTCATCTGTGACTCGCCGGCCGGTATCGAGCGCGGTGCCCAGCTGGCGATGTACTTCGCTGACGAGGCCGTGGTGGTGACCAACCCGGAAGTCAGCTCGGTACGTGACTCCGACCGCATCATCGGCCTGCTGTCTTCCAAGACGCGTCGCGCCGAGAATGGCGACACCCCGGTGCGTGAACACCTGCTGATCACCCGTTACCATCCGGCGCGCGTCACCGGCGGTGACATGCTCAACCTGACCGATATCCAGGAAATCCTGTCGATCCCGCTGATCGGCCTGATTCCGGAATCCGACGCCGTGCTGCGCGCGTCCAACCAGGGTGTGCCGGTCACGCATGACCAGAAGAGCGATGCCGGCCAGGCGTACGTGGATTGCGTGTCCCGCCTGTTGGGCGAGGAAGTGCAGCTGCGTTTCCATGAAGTCGAGAAGCGCGGTCTGCTGGCCAGAATGTTTGGAGGGGGGCGCAAGTGAAATTACTGGATTTTCTGAAGCGAGAGCGCAAGAAGACCGCCAATGTCGCCAAGGAGCGGCTGCAGATCATCGTCGCGCACCAGCGTAGCCAGCGTGACCAGCCGGATTACATGCCGATGCTGGAGCGTGAGCTGCTCGAGGTGATTCGCAAGTATGTGCAGGTCGACCAGGATGCCATCAACATCTCGCTGGACCGCGAAGACGACTGCTCGGTGCTGGAACTCAACGTCACTCTGCCGCGTCCCGGCGAGGCCTGAGTTCGCGGGGCGCCGGGTGCTTGCCACCTGAGGCGTTGCCGAGCGGGCACCGCCTGCGACGTCCCGAGCCAGCCCATGCCCATTGCCTGCCAGAGCACCGTGCCAGCCTTGCTGGAGACGGTGCTCTGGCACGTTCATTTTTCGACCGCCCGCGTGGAGACATCCTGTGGCAGAGCCCACCTTCCTGTGGCACGACTACGAGACCTTCGGCGCCGACCCGCGCCGTGACCGTCCTTCGCAGTTCGCGGCCATCCGTACCGATGCTGACTTCAATGAGATCGGCGAGCCGCTGACCCTCTATTGCAAGCCGGCCGATGACTTCCTGCCCCAGCCGATGGCGTGTCTGATCACCGGCATCACCCCGCAGCAGGCCGAGCGTCGCGGCATTCCCGAGGCCGAGTTCGCCGGGCGCATCAATGACGAGATGAGCGTGCCGGGGACCTGCACGCTGGGCTACAACAGCCTGCGCTTCGATGATGAAGTCAGCCGTCATCTGTTCTACCGCAACTTCCTCGACCCCTACGGGCGTGAGTGGCAGAACGGCAATTCACGCTGGGACCTGATCGATGTCGTGCGCGCCTTCCATGCCCTGCGCCCGGAAGGTATCGAATGGCCCAAACGAGAAGATGGTGCGCCCAGCTTCCGTCTGGAGCATCTGACGGCGGCCAATGGCATCGAGCACGCCGGCGCGCACGATGCGCTGGTGGATGTGCGCGCCACCATCGCGCTGGCACGCCTGCTCAAGGCGCGCAATGCGCGGCTGTTCGATTACCTGCTCAAGCTGCGCAACAAGCGCCATGTCGCCAGCCTGCTGGATATCGGCGCACGCAAGCCGATGCTGCACATCTCGCGTCGCTATCCGGCCTCGCGGGCCTGTGGCGCGCTGGTGGTGCCGCTGGCGGAGCATCCTTCGAATGCCAATGGCGTGATCGTCTATGACCTCTCGGTAGACCCGGCACCGTTGATGGAGCTGTCACCGGAGGAGATACGTGCCCGTGTCTTCGCCAGTGCCGATGACCTCGCGGAAGGCGAGGAGCGGATTCCGCTCAAGGTCATCCATCTCAACAAGAGTCCGGTGCTGCTGCCGGCCAATGCGCTCAAGGATGTGTCCGGGCCGCATGAGGGCGAGTACGGCGAGATCGCCGCGCGCTTCAAGATCGACCCCGCCCAGTGTCGCGTGCACTGGAAGTGGCTGAAGGACAACGCCGGTGTCGGCGTGAAGGTGGCGCAGGTATTCGCCGAGGCGCCGCCGGCCGGCCCGGCTGATCCGGACCTGATGCTCTATTCCGGTGGCTTCTTCTCGCCCGCGGACCGCAAGGAGATGGAGCGTGTGCGTGCCACCCATCCCGAGGCGCTGGATGATACGCCGTTCGCCTTCCAGGATGGCCGACTCGAGGAGATGCTGTTCCGCTATCGCGCGCGCAGCTACGGCTACACGCTCAACTCCGCCGAGCGCGAACGCTGGGAGCAATGGCGTTGGGAGCGCATGAACGATGAGCAGGTCGCGAGCCTGACCGTGAAGGGCTTCGTCAGCGAGATCCAGCGGCTGGCCCAGAGCGAACAGGACCCGGACCGCGTGCAGATTCTCGAAGAACTGGCGATGTACGTGGAAGGCATCATGCCGCCGCAGGCCTTCGGCTGATGACGGGCTAGCCGGCCCGCTGTGCTTGCCGGCAAGGCATGAATGAACAAGACCCCGACGCGGTTATTGAACTGCACCTCGTCGGGGTCTTGTCGTTTCAGGCGTCCGTCCGGTGAGGGTCGGTGCCTTGTTTGCCCGTCAAGCCGCTGGCGGGCCGGCGAGACTCAATGCTGGGCATTGCCGCTGGCCTCGGCAGAGGGTGCCGCCAGGGTCGCGCCTGTCTCGGCGCGTGGCGCCTCGGGCAGCGGCGGCAGGTCCAGTTCCGTGAGGCGCTGGTCGAAGTCGCTGGGCGTGCCGGGGTCGAAGGCCAGTTCCAGCGCGCTGGAGTCATTCAGCTGCTGCCAGATGACGCGGATATCCTGCGCGCTGACCTGCTCGACGGCCGCGACCAGTTGCTGGCGGCGGTCAAAGCCTGTCCAGCCGAAGCTCAGCTCGCTCCAGTTGCGCGCTGCCAGCTCGGACAGCTTGCGGGGCTTCTGGGTCAGGCTGTCGACGACGGCGTCGCGGTAGCTGGCAAGCGTGGCCTCATCCAGCGACTGCACGCGGCTGTCGAAGCGGGTGAGGAAGGCATCCATGCGCGAAAACAGCGTCTTGCTGTCCTTGGATGGCGACTGCACCAGCAGGCTCAGCCCCGGCGCATCGAGCATGGGCGAATAGCGCGCGGAGACGATATAGCCGAGTTGCTCCTCGGTGCGCAGCTGGCTGTAGAAGGGCGCTTCGAGCAGCTGACCCAGCACCGCGATGCGGGCCTGGGACTGCAGCGTACGGTCCTTGCCCTGCAGGTAGCGCAGGGCACCGGCATCGCCGCGTGTGCTGTCCGGGCGCAGTACCGTGTGCTGGGTGACCTGACGCACTTCCAGGTCTGGCACCGCCTCGCGCGTGATGCGCGGCGCAAGCCCGTTGATCACCAGCTGGCCGGTCTCGCGGGCCTGGTCGGCGGTCAGGTTGCCGGTCACCATCGCCTGCACGTGCAGCTTGGCAAGGAAGCGCTTGCGGAAGCTGTCCAGTGACTGGGCGTCGATCTTGTCCAGGGCCGCCAGTTGTTGCTCGGCGGTGCTCGGCAGGCCGACCAGCGTTTCACTGAGGCTGCGGCCCAGGCGCGTGTAGAGCGGTGCCTGAGCGCGGTTCTGCAGGCTGCGACGCAGGCGTTGAGTGATGCGCTCCAGGGTGGCGGGGGCCATCTCGCCGTTCACCAGCTGGTCGAGCACTTCACGCATTTCCGGCTGCTGACCATCACGCCAGCCACTGAACTGTAGGGTGATGCCACGCCCATGGGCATAGACCAGCGCATCCTGCCCCGCCAGACGTGCCGGATACAGACGCGCGTTGAGGCTGTCATTCAGCCACGCCGCCAGCACCTGACTCATGGCCTGGTCATCCACCGAGCGACTGACGTCGGGATTGAGCAGACCGAAGCGCCATTCGGCCTTCGGCACGCCGAAGCTCGCATCGCCCTGATACCAGAGCTCGGCACCGGGCTCATCGATCAACTGGCTCGGCTTGGCGTCGGCCAGGTCGAGTACGCGGAAGTCCTTGGCCAGATAGGGGTTGGGCCTGGGCAGCGCCAGCTGGCTGGCCAGGGTGTCGTCGCCGGCGGTCTGAGCAGCGGCATCCGCCGTCAGGCGCGTCAGGGTGTAGGGCGCCTTGAACCACTCGCCCTGCTGATCCCCCTCCACCTGCGGGCCGGAGTAGACCTCCAGCAGGTTGTCGGGTGTCAGACGAGCGAGGGTGTCCTTGATCAGGTCCGGGTCGAAGTCCTGCATCAGGTAGGGCGCCGCCAGCACGTCCTCGATCGGGTAGCGCGTCATCATCATCGCCAGATTGCTGGCCAGATTGACCGGCGAGCTGCGCTGCTGGAAGCGGAAACTCTGCTCGCCCAGCTGTGCCTGTTCGGTATAGCGCCAGTCGTTGATGCCCTCAGCGCGGATCAGCGCCAGGTAGTCGAACAGCGCGGCACGGATCTCCGCCTGATGCTGCGCGCCTTCCGGGGTCAGGCTGATGTCGACGCTGAGCAGGGCATGCTCGCCATCACTGAGGCCACCGCCGGCCGAGAGGCCATCTGCCCAGCCCTTGTCCTTGAGCGCTGCCAGCAGACTGCCTTCGCCTTCGTGACCGATCAGGTTGGCCAGGTAGCTGACCGGCTGTGAGCGGTAGTGGGCAATCGGGTCGTCGATGGGGAACATGAACGACAGCTTGCGCTCCTGCTTGAGCGCCTTGACCTCAAGGCGAGCCGGCAGCTCGTCACCGCTGGCCAGGGGCGTGGTGATCTCGGGGCGCGACAGTCCACGGTCGGGCACATCACTGAAGTTGTCGCGTGCCAGCTGTTCGAGCGTTGCCAGCGACTGCGGCCCGACCAGTGACAGGCGCATCACGTTGGCGCCGTAGTGAGCCTGATAGAAGTCGACCAGTCGCTGGCGCAGGCTGCCGGCCTCGGTGTCCTTGAGGGTTTCGAGGCTGCCGACACTGAAGCGGTTGAAGGGGTGTTCCGGGTTGAGGGCCGCTTCGACAGCCTCGTAGATACGGCGGCCATCGTCCTGCAGGCGCGCCTGATACTCGGAATTGACCGCATGGCGCTCGCGATCCACGTAGTCGGCATTGAACTGCGGCGCGACGAAGAAGCGTGCAAAGCGCGGCAGTGCCTCATCGAAGGCATCCGGGTCGATGTCGAAGAAGTAGTTGGTGTCCTGGCTGGCGGTGAAGGCGTTGTGCTGGCCGCCATGTTTGGTGATGAAGTCCTGGTAGGCATCCGGCTTCGGATAGCGATCGGTGCCGAGGAACAGCATGTGCTCCAGGAAGTGTGCCAGCCCCGGGACATCGTCGGGGTCCTGGGCGCTGCCGACTTCGACATCGACGGCGGCGGCGGCCTTGTCGGCCTTGGCATCACTGACCAGCAGGACCTTGAGGCCGTTGTCGAGGGTCAGGCTGCGATAGAGTCGCTGGTCGTTCTCGCTCTTGATGACGGGACTGGCCTGCTCGGCTCTGGCGGGCGCCGTGCTTGAGGCGGAGTTGGCGGCCGGCGCGAGGGACGACGCGGGCGCAGAAGTCGGGCGGGTATCGGCATGGCTGATGGCCGGCGCCAGACCACTCATGACGATGGCGGCAATGGCCGTGCTCAGTGCAAGAGGGCGAAATCCTGAAGGCAGTGACATCTTCTCTCCTGATTCATGCCACCGCTGCTCGGGCAGGTGGCGCTGACTCGGTGATGGTTCTCATTGGGCGAACATGCGCGCGAGGCGGTAGAGCGATGCAGTGCCGCCATCCTCGATACGTGCCGTCGGCGCAGGCGGATTCAGGTCAGCATCGGGCCGGTGGGGTGGGCGACGCTCCACTCCTGATGCTCGGGGTCGTTGACGAGGCGTGCGACCGGGAAGGCGGCCAGGTTGGCGTTCGGCGTCAGCATGCTGCGTACCGTCTCCAGCGGCGTCTCGGCATTCAGCCAGTCGCGTACCTGATGCGGCGCAATCACGGCGGGCATGCGATCGGTCAGGCGTGACGTGACCCCGGCACACTCGACACTGATCAGCGCGAAGCTGTCGCGCCCCTCGGGGGGCAGCCCCTCCATCAGGGGGGCGCTGAAGTGGCGCGTCCACAGGGCGGCCAGCAACAGCGGGGCGCGGGTCGGGTGCGTGACCAGAAACGGCTGCTTCATGCGCGGTTGTTCCTTCCACACATAGACACCGCCGACGGGGATCAGTGCCCGCTGGCTGATGAACGACTCGCGGAACATGCGTCGCGTTTCCAGCGACTCTGCCCGCGCCACGTGCGGGGCGTGGTCCATGATCTCCAGCCAGCTGGGAGTCAGGCCCCAGAGTGCCGGCACCAGGCGCAGGCGGGGGCCTTCCAGTCGCAGCATCGAGGCGGGCATGCGCGGGGCGCGATTGGCGCTGACCAGCAGTTCGCTGCGCAACTGGCGTTCGAGCGCGGGAGTCGCCAGCGACCCGAACAGTTCGTCGGGGGGCAGGTCAGCGGGGTAGGGGGGAATATACAGACGACCGGCCACGAGAATCCTTTGAGGCGATGAGGCGAAGGGAACATGCAGCGGCAGCTGCTGCCTGAGATGGGGTGTGGATCGCGCTGCACGCCACGGATGCCAGCATGCCACACCTTGGTGGTGCTTGCGTTTGTGCTCAGTCTCGATATGCTGGACGGAAACACTGTTCGATTCAATGACCGATACGGGGTGCTCCAAGAGATGCCCGCTAGGCGTCGCAACCCTTTGCCCACCCGTGCTGTCCGAACACACACCGCGTCAGATTCGCTACGCGGTAACGCATCTCAAGCATCAGAGGAATTCGATGGCCCGTCCACGTCAGCATGCACCGGAAGCGCTGCATGCGCGGGTAATGGAGACCTGCGATGAATGGCTCAAAGAGCAGCCCGTTCACGCCCTGTCTCTGCGCAACCTGGCCCGCGAAGTCGGTTGTGCGCCCAGCACCCTGCTCAAGCTCTATGGCAGCTTCGGCAACCTGCTCCAGCACGTCAATCTGGCGACGCTGGACAGGCTGCGCGATGCGATAGCCGGACAGGAGACGCCGAGTCCTTCGGAGCGCCTCAAGGCCCTGGCGCGCGCCTACTGGGGCTTCGCCCAGCGCGACCCTTACCGCTGGCAGCTGCTGTTCGACTTCCCGCTCGCCCAGGAAGGGGAGCTGGACCAGCGTCAGAACGCGATGATCGAAGGGCTGTTCGAACGTGTGGAGGGGGCCTTGGTCGAGTACGCCCCACGCGTCGAGTCCGTCGAGGCCAAGCGCATGGCGCGCACGCTGTGGGGTAGCGTGCACGGTCTGGTGCAGCTGGGCATGAACGAGCGTCTGGGACTCTGGCAGGGGCAGCCACTGGAAGTGACGGAGCTGCTCGATCAGTTGCTGGACACCATGTTGGCGGGGCTCAAGGTACGCAGCGAGGCTGCGTGTGCGGGGGATGCCACGGAAGCTGGCCAATGAGTCGAGAACTGCTCCGGCGACCCCGTTTTGCGCCCTTCTTCTGGACCCAGGCCCTCGGGGCCTTCAATGACAATCTGTTCAAGAACGCCTTGCTGCTGCTGATGACCTTCGTGGTCATCGAGCAACGGGGCTGGGACACCGGCATCGTCAACAATCTGGCGGCCGGTCTGTTCATCCTGCCTTTTCTGCTGTTCTCCGCCTGGGGCGGCCTGTTGGCTGACCGCCTCGACAAGCAGCGCCTGATCGTACGACTCAAGTGGCTGGAGCTGGCCACCATGAGCGTGGCGGCCGGTGCCTTGATCTTCGAAGCCTGGGAGTTGCTGCTGGCGCTGCTGTTCATGATGGGCACCCAGTCGGCGCTCTTCGGCCCGGTCAAGTACGCCATCCTGCCCCAGCACCTCAAGCCGGATGAGCTGGTCAGCGGCAATGCCTGGGTCGAGCTGGGCACCTTCCTCGCCATCCTGATCGGTACCCTTGCCGCCGCGGCCTTGATGGCGCTGGGCGGCGAGCTGGCACGCTGGGCGCTCTCCGCGTCGCTGGTCTCCCTGTCCCTGCTGGGCGTGATGGCGGCCGGCAAGATTCCGCCGGCACCCTCCGCTTCGCCCGGCCCCGTGCCGTGGCGTCCGCTCTCCGGCAGCATCGCAGTGATGCGTGAAGGGCTGAGCAACCGCCGGCTACGCTGGGCGCTGCTGGGCATCAGTGCCTTCTGGTTCCTCGGCGCCAGCTATCTGACGCAATTGCCGGCCTATGCGCGCGATATCGTGCATGGGGCCGAAGGGGCGACCTCTGCCTTGCTGGCGGCCTTCGCCATCGGCATCGGCCTGGGGTCGCTGGCCTGTGAGCGTGTCTCGCGCGGGCGTCTCGAGACGGGACTGGTGCCCTTCGGCGCGCTGATCATCTTCGCTGGCGGGCTGGATCTTGCCCTGCGCCCGGCACTGGCCGAGGCGCAGATGGCCACGCCCTTGATCGAGCTGCTGGGCATCGCCGGTTTCTGGCGCATGTGGCTGGATCTCGGCGTCATCGGCTTCGGCGGCGGCCTCTATATCGTGCCGCTTTACACCCTGCTGCAGATCCGCAGTCCTGAAGATCACCGCGCGCGCATGATCGCCGCCAACAACGTGCTCAATGCTCTGCTGATGGTGCTGTCGGCCGGTGCCGGCATTCTGGTGCTGGGCGTGATGGGGCGCGATATCCCGGACTTCCTGCTGCTGCTGTCCCTGATCAGCGGGCTGATCGCGGTGGTCTGCATGCTGCGTGACCCGCGGCCCTTCCTGCGCCTCAATATCTTCATCCTCATCCATCTGATGTATCGCCTGCACCTCAAGGGGCGCTGGCGGATACCGGCGGAAGGGGCGGCGCTGGTGGTGTGCAATCACGTCAGCTTCATGGATGCGCTGATTCTGGGCGGGGCCAGTCCGCGCCCGCTGCGTTTCCTGATGGATGCCGAGATCTATCACTCGCCGTGGCTGAAGTGGTTCTTCCGCATCGCCGGGGCGATTCCGGTGGACTCCTCGCGCAAGGACCCGGCAGGGGTGCGCCGCTCGCTGGAGGAAGTCGGCAAGGCGCTACGCGAGGGAGAAGTCGTGATGATCTTCCCCGAGGGCAAGCTGACGCGCGACGGTGAGGTCGGTCGCTTCCGGCGCGGGCTGGAGCTGATTCTGGCGCGTGACCCGGTGCCGGTGATTCCGATGGCGCTGGGCGGCCTGTGGGGCTCCTGGTTCTCCCACGGCGGCGGGCCTGCCTTCGCCAAGTTTCCGCGGCGCCTGCGCGGGCGGGTAGAGCTGTGCGTCGGGCGTACCTTCGACCCTGTCGGCACCAAGGCGGTGGAGCTCGAAGAGGCGGTGCGTGATCTGCATCGCAAGGCGACACGCCTGGCGCGCTCCCGCTAGCCGCTCACTTTTTTTCAGTGCTGCATGAAAATGCCGCCCATGCCGACACGATCGTCAGGCAGGGGCGGCATTTCACGTTCTGGCGACCAGCAGATAGCCACTGGTGGTGAGCGCGGCGTCGCGTCAGTCGCTGGACTGCTCGGAGGGAGCGGTGTGGCGCGTGACCCAGAAGCCGAAGCCGCCGATGGCCCAGGCGCCCAGCATGACCAGCGGCACCGCCAGCATGTCATCGCCGCTCAGCCACAGGCTGGCCAGGGCGCCATAGAGACCGCCGCCGAGATACAGCACCGTGCCGGAGATGGCATTGGCGGCACCATGGCCACGTGCGAACAGCGACTGGTAGTCGGCCATCACGTTGGGCGTGATCATGCCGCCGGCGCCCAGCACGAACAGGATGCCCGGAATCAGGGTGGCGACCTGGACGTTGTCGGTGATGACCAGCGAGATCAGCCAGGTGATGCCGATCCCCTGCATGCACAGCGCCACCTGAACCAGCTTGCGCGTGCGCAGATGCTTGAGGCCGAAGTGGTTGAGGCGGTTGCCGATCAGCATCGCGCCGACATTGGCGCCGAAGGCCAGCGCGAACTCACCGGAGTTCAGCCCCAGCACGCCCTGATAGAGATAGCTCGCGTTGGTCAGGAAGGTGAACATGATGCCGGGTCCGCACAGCAGCAGCATCAGGTGCCCGGGGACGCCGCGCGTGGTCAGTACCGTGCGATAGCTGGCCAATGCGCCGCGCAGGCTGAGCGGTGAACGCTCGCTGGCAGGCAGGGTCTCCGGCAGCCATTGGCGAATGGCGACTCCGGCGATCACGCCATAGACGGCCAGGCCGATGAAGACCATCTGCCAGGTGCTCAGTGCCAGGATGAGAGCGCCGAGGCTGGGGGCGACCAGCGGTGCTGCCATCAGCACCATCATGACGTTGGTCATCAGGCGCGCGGCGTCCTTGCCGGTCGCGACATCGCGCACCACGGTGCGAGAGACGCCGCCGGTCATGCCGGTCGCGATCCCCTGCAGGACACGGAAGACCATCAGCCATTCCAGGCTATGCGTCATGGCGCAGCCGAGACTCGCGATCAAGAACAGCACGATGCCGCCCAGCGCGATCGGGCGACGGCCCAGGCTGTCCGACAGCGGGCCACCACTCAGCTGACCGAAGGCGTAGCCGGCCAGAAAGAAGGTGATGGTCAGGCCGAGACGGGAGTGATCGACACCGAATTCCGCGGCCATGGCGGGGATGGCGGGCAGGAAGGCATCCATCGATAGCGGGGCGAGGGCCACCATCAGGGCCAGCAGCACGGTGAAGTGAGGTTGTCGATGCAGGGCGGGGGACGCCGTTGGGGCGGAAGCTGAAGTCATGAGGGCCATTTGAAGGTTGTGGGGCATTGCAGGGGGAGCGGTGAGTCAGCCTGCTCTGGCGCAGGTCCGTGACGTCTGGCGCTGACGGGCAGCGCGAACGCGCACAGCATAGCGTGGGTTCGGGCCGCTTGCGTGTCGTGGTCTGCAACACCGTATTGCAGCTGGATCTTGCACCTGAGCACCGAGCACCGAGCACCTGAATACCTGAGCACCTGAAAATGAGCACTTGGGCGAGTTGCCGTGCCCCAGACGCGACAGGCCCGCCAATTGGCGGGCCTGTCGTCGAGAGTGCCGTGCTGCGTGGCAATGCGGGTGGGCCTCAGCTGCGCGTGGTGCGAGCCGCCTGCCAGCAGCGTGCCGAGGTGATCTGGTTGTCCTTCACCTGCTGGATCTCGATGCGCGTGGTGCCGATGGCGAGACTGGCCGGGGCATCCGGGAAGGATTCCAGATGTTCCAGAATCAGGCCGTTGAGCGTCTTGGGGCCGTCAGTCGGCAGCTGCCAGCCGATGGCCTTGTTGATCTCGCGGATGTTGGCGGTGCCTTCGATCACGTAGCTGCCGTTGTCCTGCGGGTGGATCTCCTGATGCGTACCGGCAACATCGGTGGTGAACTCGCCGACGATCTCCTCGAGGATGTCCTCCAGCGTCGCCAGCCCCTGCACATCGCCATACTCGTCGACCACGATGCCGATGCGGCGCTTCTGCTTCTGGAAGTTGAGCAGCTGGGTATGCAGCGGCGTGGATTCCGGGATGAAGTAGGGCTCGCGGGCTTCCTGGATGATGGAGGCCTTGGTGACCTCGTCCAGCGACAGGAAGCGCGCCGCGTTGCGCAGGTGCAGGATGCCGATGATGTTGTTGATGTCACCCTTGTAGACCGGCACCCGCGTGTGCTGACTGGCGCGGATATGGCTGAGGATGATGTCGAGATCATCGTCCAGGTCGATGCCGAAGATCTCCTGACGCGGCACCATGATGTCATCGACGGTGACGTTCTCGAGATCGAGAATCGACAGCAGCATGCCCTGGTGGCGACGCGGGATCATGCTGCCGGCTTCGTGGACCACGGTGCGCAGCTCGTCACGGGTCAGGCTGTCGGCGCCGCCGCTGACATCGCGCACGCCGAACAGGCGCAACAGGCCATTGGAGATGCCATTGACCAGCCAGACCAGCGGGTAGAGCAGCTTGAGCAACGGTTCCAGCACCAGCGAGGCCGGATAGGCGATGCGCTCCGGGTTCACGGCGGCCATGGTCTTGGGCGTCACTTCGGCAAAGATCAGCACCACGATGGTCAGCACGGCGGTCGAGACGGCCGGGCCCGAGACATCACCGAAGTAATGGATCGCGATGATGGTCGCCAGCGAGGCGGCCAGGTTGTTGACGAAGTTGTTGCCGATCAGGATGACGCCGATCAGGCGGTCCGGACGGGAAAGCAGGCGGGTAACACGCTTGGCGCCGCGCTCACCGCCCTTGGCGCGGTGACTGAGACGGTAGCGGTTGATCGACATCATGCCGGTCTCGGAACTCGAGAAGAAGGCAGACAGGATGATCAGGATGACCAGTAGGCCGAACAGCAGCCCCAACGGGGTGTCGTCGCTCAAGAGTGAAGGGTCCTCGGTGGCGGATTTAGGCGCATGATACTGACACGCTCGCTGCAATGCATCAGGCGCAGCGAGCGATCTCTGTCGGGGTGGCAGGGCTTAGTGGGAAAATACCACTTGCAGCACGAACTTGGTGCCGAAGAAGGCCAGCGCCAGTACCAGGCAGCCGCCCAGTGTCCAGCGGGCGGCACGCTGGCCGCGCCAGCCCAGCACGTGATGCCCGAACAGCAGCACGGCGAAGATGATCCAGGCACCGAGGCTGAGCACCGTCTTGTGAGCCAGATGCTGGGCGAACATGTTGTCCAGATAGATGGTGCCGCTGATGATCGACACGCTGAGCAGGATCATGCCGGCCCAGATCAGCTCGAACAGCGCGCGTTCCATGCTGGTCAGTGCCGGCAGCACCTGGACGATGCCGCGGGTATGGCGCTTCTTGAGCGCGTGCTGTTGCAGCGACAGCAGTCCGGCCTGCATGGCCGCGATGCTGAAGAAGGCCAATGCCGCCACCGAGGTGAAGATGTGGGCGACCAGGCCGGGGGAGAGCGGGTTCTCGGTGGTGGCGCTCGGCAGGTTCATCACGCCGAGCACGCAGGCGGCGGCGACCGGGAACAGCGCCGCGCCCCCGGCGATCACCGGCTTGAACAGGCTGGCGATGACCAGCAGCAGGCAGATGGCCCAGCTGACCAGCGACGCGCTCTCGAACAGTCCGAGGTGCAGCGCGCCACCGTGGTTGAGCGTGACCCAGACGATGACGGCATGGCAGGCGACGGCGATCAGCGCCAGACTGCGCACCAGACGCGTGCGTGCCGGGACGCGGCGTGTCAGGGTAAGGCCCTGCCAGAGGCCGGCGCCGAGATAGAAGATGATGGCCAGAAAGGCAAAAGGCAGAGCCTGCATGTGCTGTTGTCCAGGTGCCGGAGGGTAGCGGGAGATCAGGCCTCGCTTGAGGCACTGTCTATCTGCAGAGACTATACCGAATGCGCCGCCGGGATTGCATCCACTCGCGGTGTCCTGTCGCGTGCTCTCGCGGGCGATGAGGCCTGCGCGGCGACAGACTCCGCATTGCATGACGATTGTCGGCGCTGCTTCCTTCATACATGTCATCGCCAGGATGGCGACTTGCAAGCCTTGCATGCATGGAGACACGGCCGCCCTGTGCGTATAATGCGCGACAGGATAACCATTCACGCGCTGGGGCGTCATGCCGTGCGCCGGTCACGAGGTGGCTTACGCCCTCGTCCCCGCAGCGCGGACCCCAGACGTCCCTAGCCGGAGAGGCCCATGTTTCAAAGTTTGAGTGATCGCCTGTCGCATACGCTGAAGTCGATTACCGGCCAGGCCAAGCTGACGGAAGACAACATCAAGGACACCCTGCGCGAAGTGCGCAAGGCGTTGCTTGAAGCCGATGTCGCGCTGCCGGTGGTCAAGGCCTTCATCGAGCGAGTGCGCGAACGTGCCGTCGGTCAGGAAGTGTCCAAGAGCCTGTCGCCGGGCCAGCAGTTCGTCAAGATCGTCCAGCAGGAGCTGGAAGCGATCATGGGCGAAGCCAATGAAGGTCTGACGCTCAAGGGCAGTCCGGCCGTCATTCTGATGGCAGGCCTGCAGGGTGCGGGCAAGACGACCACCGTCGCCAAGCTGGCACGCTACCTGCGCGAGCGCGAGAAGAAGAAGGTGCTGGTGGTCTCGGCCGACGTCTATCGTCCGGCCGCCATCGACCAGCTGGAAACGCTGGCCAAGGAAGTCGGGGTCGATTTCTTCCCCTCCGACTCCTCCCAGCAGCCGGTGGCCATCGCCGAAGCGGCGATGAAGCACGCGCGTATCCAGTTCCACGACGTGGTGCTGGTCGATACCGCCGGTCGCCTGCATGTCGATGCCGACATGATGGACGAGATCGCCGCCCTGCACCGCAGCGTCAATCCCGACGAGACGCTGTTCGTCGTCGATGCGATGACCGGCCAGGATGCCGCCAACACCGCCAAGGCCTTCCATGAAGCCTTGCCGCTGACCGGTGTCGTGCTGACCAAGGCCGACGGTGATGCGCGTGGCGGTGCGGCCCTGTCCGTGCGTCACATTACCGGCAAGCCGATCAAGTTCATGGGCATGGGGGAGAAGGTCGACGCCCTCGAACCCTTCCACCCGGACCGTATCGCCTCGCGCATCCTCGGCATGGGCGACATGCTGTCGCTGATCGAGGAAGCCGAGCGCACTGTCGACAAGAGCAAGGCCGAGCAGCTGGCCAGCAAGGTCAAGAAAGGCGAAGGCTTCGATCTCGAGGACTTCCGTGACCAGCTCCAGCAGCTCAAGAACATGGGTGGCATGGGCAGTCTGATGTCCAAGCTGCCGGGCATGGGTCAGCTGGCGGAAGTCGCCCAGAGCCAGGCCAGCGAGAAGGAGCTGGGCAAGCTCGAGGCGATGATCAACTCCATGACGCCCAAGGAACGCCGCAACCCCGACCTCATCAACGGGTCGCGCAAGCGCCGCATCTGCATGGGCTCCGGTACCCAGGTGCCGGACCTCAACCGTCTGCTCAAGCAGCACAAGCAGATGGCCAAGATGATGAAGAAGGCCGGCAAGAAAGGTGGCATGCAGAAGATGATGCGTGGCATGTCCGGCATGATGGGCGGTGGCGGTGGTCCTGGCGGCCCCGGCGGTATGGGTGGCATGGGCGGTATGGGTGGCCCCGGCGGCATGGGCGGCGGACGCTTCCCGCGTCGCTGATTGCTGACCCGATGCCCGATGCAGCGCTGATGAGACATGGGCGCTGACACCAGGAATTGCGCTCCGTGGCACGTCCCGTGTCGCGGAGCGTGTGTATGGCCTTGGAAAAAGGTTTCCAAGGCTTGCCAATTTCCGTAGAATGTCGCCTCTTCGTGTGGACCCTCCATGCGAAGACGAGTTCTGTGGCACGATTTTCACTTCAACACGAAGGACAGATTACGCAATGGTTACCATTCGTCTGGCACGTGGTGGCGCCAAGAAGCGTCCCTTCTACCACCTCGCTGTGGCTGATTCCCGCACAGCCCGTGATGGCCGCTTCATCGAGCGCGTCGGCTTCTTCAACCCGGTCGCTCGCGGCCAGGAAGAGCGTCTGCGCGTCGATCTCGAGCGCGTCGCTCACTGGCAGCAGCAGGGCGCACAGGTCTCTGACCGTGTCGCTCAGCTGATCAAGGAAGCTGGCAAGCAGCAGGCTTGATTCCAGGATGCCTACTCAACCGAACAACCCGCAGCCGACCGCAGCGTCATCGCATGACGATGATGTCGTGGTAATGGGGAAGCTTACCAGCCCCTATGGCGTCAAAGGCTGGCTCAAGGTGTATTCCTACACCAGCCCGATTGACGGCATCTTCGATTACGCTGGCTGGATGCTGAAGCTGGACGGGAAGCAGATTCCTGCCCGCCTCGCTCAGGCACGTCGCCATGGCAAGGGCCTGGTGGCACAGCTCGAAGGTATCGACAGTCGCGAAGCAGCACAGGAGCTGGCCGGGGCGGAGATTCTCCTGCCCAAGCAGCACCTGCCGCAGCTGGAAGTCGGTGAGTACTACTGGCATCAACTGGAAGGTCTCGAGGTGGTAACGCTGGATGGCCAGCGCCTCGGGAAAGTGAGCACCCTGATGGAAACCGGTGCCAACGACGTTCTGGTGATAAAGCCGAACGACGACAGCATCGATGAGAAGGAACGGCTCGTGCCGTACCTTCCCGATCAGGTGGTTCGCGATGTGGATCTCACCACTGGGCGCATGAGCGTCGACTGGGATCCCGAATTCTGATGTTAAGCACAGAGAGCTGACGCCTGTGTGGATTGGTGTAGTGAGCCTGTTTCCGGAAATGTTCACGGCGATTACCGCCAGTGGCGTGACCGGCCGAGCGGTCGACAAGGGCCTGCTCGAGGTCGATTTCTGGAATCCTCGCGACTACGCCACCGACAGGCACCGTACGGTCGATGATCGTCCCTACGGCGGTGGTCCCGGCATGTTGATGAAGGTCGAGACCCTGCGTGGCGCCATTCGTGACGCCCGCGCCGCTGGCGGTGATAACGCTCGTGTGATCTATCTCTCCCCGCAAGGCCGCAAGCTGGATCAGGCCGGTGCCCGCGAACTGGCGACGCAAGAGCGTCTGATCGTGGTGGCCGGACGCTATGAAGGCATTGATGAGCGCGTGGTGGAAGAGGAGATCGATGAGGAGTGGTCGATCGGCGATTACGTCCTGTCTGGCGGGGAACTGCCGGCCATGGTCCTGATCGATACGGTGGCACGCCTGGTGCCGGGCGTACTCGGGCATGAAGCCAGCGCGGAGGAGGATTCCTTCACCGATGGCCTGCTCGATTGTCCGCACTATACCCGCCCTGAAGTCATCGACGGCAAGCGGGTGCCGGATGTTCTGCTCAGTGGCAATCATGCCCTGATCAAGCGCTGGCGGTTGCAGCAGTCTCTGGGACGTACCTGGCTCAGGCGTCCGGATTTGCTGGAGAGTCGCACGTTGACTCGTGAGGAGCGCAAGCTGCTCGACGAGTTCATCGCGCAGCACGCCCGGAAAGGCAAGGCCTGACCGCTGCGAACCGAAGGTTCGCTGTCAGGAGAAGGCCGCCACCGTGGCGGAGGTGCGGCACGGCCCGGAGTCATCTTGCGGGAGTTCCGTGGCGCGTCACACACAAGGTCGATCCCCGTGTTCAAGGCCGTTTGCGGTGCCGGGGTCATGACGAACATCAATCCCAGGATTGATGCTAACGAATTTGGAGCTAGCGATGAGCAGCAAGAATAAACTGATCCAGGCGATCGAAAACGAGCAGATGGCCAAGGAAATCCCGGCCTTTGCACCGGGCGACACCATCGTCGTCCAGGTCAAGGTCGTCGAAGGTACTCGCGAGCGTCTGCAGGCCTTCGAAGGCGTGGTGATCGGCAAGCGTAACCGCGGTCTGAACTCCGCCTTCACCGTCCGCAAGATCTCCCACGGTGTGGGCGTCGAGCGTACCTTCCAGACTTACAGCCCGCAGGTTGCCGCTATCGACGTCAAGCGTCGTGGTGACGTCCGTCAGGCCAAGCTGTACTACCTCCGTGAGCGTAGCGGCAAGTCTGCACGCATCAAGGAAAAGCTGGGCTAAGCGCTCCGCATTCCCTGACTGCAGAACTCGGCAGTACTGCGGGGGAGCGAATTGCCACTTGCTCCTCCGCCATATGAAGACCCCGCCATGCATCGCATGGCGGGGTCTTCGTGTTTGTGCACCAGGGAAATCCGCTGTGACTTGCAGCGGGTTCATTTCATCGTCAGGGCATCACGGTAGAATCGAGGCTCACGCAGGCCCGGTGCCGCGGTACATGACGGCCACGGCGAGCGCGGATGGCACGTCATTGAGGACGGGGAAGCGGGAATGATGGACGACGATGTGTTGGTTGAGGCCTTTCTCGATACGTTGTGGCTAGAGCGGGGTGCCAGTGACAATACGCTCGGCGCCTATCGCAGTGATCTCACGGCCTGGCGGTGCTGGTTGGCCGATCAGGCGGAGACGGGCGCTGACACGCTGCCGTTGCTGAGCGTGGCACCGCAGCAGGTGCAGGCCTTCTGTGACTCGCGGCGTGAGTCGCATGCGCTGCGCTCTACGGCGCGTCTGCTGTCGGCATTGCGGCGCTTCTATCGCTGGGCGCTGGCCGAAGGCATGATCGAGGCGGACCCGCTGCATGAGGTGCGCCTGCCGCGCGTGATTCCCAGCCTGCCGGGCACGCTGGATGAGGAGGAGGTCGAGCGCCTGCTGGAGGCGCCGGATCTCGAGACGCCCATCGGGCTGCGTGACCGCACCATGCTCGAAGTGCTCTATGGAGCGGGCCTGCGCATCAGCGAGCTGGTCAACCTGAGTGTCGATGCGCTCAATCTGCGCCAGGGCGTCGTGCGTGTCACCGGCAAGGGCGATCGTGAGCGGCTGGTGCCGCTGGGCGAGGAGGCCTGTGACTGGTTGTCACGCTGGCTGTCCGTTGGCCGACCTGCGATGATGGCCGACCAGACGCGCCCGGCACTGTTTCCCGGCCGACACGACAAGGCCATGACGCGACAGACCTTCTGGCATCGCATCCGGCGTCACGCCGTGACTGCGGCCATCAGCAAGCCTCTGTCACCGCATACGCTGCGCCATGCCTTCGCCACGCACCTGCTCAATCACGGTGCCAACCTGCGTGTCGTGCAGCTGTTGCTGGGACATCGTGATCTTTCCACGACCCAGATCTATACCCATGTGGCCCAGGCGCGTCTGGAGCGTCTGCATGCCGAACATCATCCGCGTGGCTGAGTGTCCTTCCCTCTGCGCGCGGACGCCAAGGAGTGTTTGATGAGCAAGTCTTTCCGTCGTCCGCAGGCCCTGTCCCGTGCGATCCGCCTCCTGAGCGCCGGCGCCATGCTGACGCTTGTGGCGCCATTGGCCCAGGCTGATGCGCTGGATGATCTGCGCGACAAGCTCGTCGTCAATGGCCAGCCGCTGCCGGTCGAATCACTGGCCTCAAGCCCCATCGACGGCCTCTATGAGGTGCGCCTGACCAGTGGCGAGAGCTTCTTTACCGATATCGACGGCAAGCATCTGATCGTGGGTGAGATGTACCGCAACGATGGCGACAAGGGGCTGGTCAATCTCAGCGAGCAGAAGGCCAATGGCGAGCGCCTCGAGCTGCTGGCCGAGGTCAGTGAAGATGATATGGTCATCTTCCGCCCGGCGGGTGAGGTCAAGGCGGTGATCAGTGTCTTCACCGATACCACCTGCCCGTATTGCCGCAAGCTGCACCAGGAAGTGCCGGAGCTCAATGCACGTGGCATCGAAGTGCGCTATCTGGCCTTCCCGCGCGGTGGCATGCGCTCGCAGGGCGCGCGTGAGCTGGCGCAGGTGTGGTGTGCGGACAATCCCACCGAGGCGATGAACCAGATCAAGAATGAAGGCGAAGTGCCCAAGCAGGCGGCCAGCTGCGATGCGCCGGTGCAAAGCCAGTATCAGCTGGGCACGCGCATGGGGGTGCAGGGTACCCCGGCCATCGTGATGCCGGATGGCCAGATGGTGCCGGGCTACCTGCCGGTGGAGCGTCTTGCCAGCATGCTGGGCATTGATGACTGAGCCACAGGCGACAAGACTGCGCGTTGACAGGGCGTCCTGCCTTGCTACCGTGGTCACGACAGACGTACGTGCAGGATGTCTGGATAATAGACCGACGTGAGATCGGCAAGGCCGTCGCTGACAGTGGCGCGGCCCTCAAGGCTGGATACCGTAACAAGAGAGGAAAGCGACGTTGAAACCGGTGAAAGTAGGAATCTGTGGTCTAGGGACCGTAGGCGGCGGCACTTATAACGTGCTGATTCGCAATGCCGATGAGATTGCGCGTCGTGCTGGACGCCCGATCATCGTCGAACAGGTCGGCGCACGACGCGACAATCCTGACTGCGATATCACCGGCGTCAGCCGCACGCATGACATCTTCGAGGTCGCGCGCAATCCCGAGGTCGATGTGCTGGTCGAGCTGATCGGCGGCTACGATGTCGCCTATCAGCTGGTGATGGAAGCCATCGCCAACGGCAAGCATGTCGTGACCGCCAACAAGGCGCTGATCGCCGTCCACGGCAACGAGATCTTCCGTGCCGCGGCTGAGAAGGGCGTGATGGTGGCCTTCGAAGCCGCAGTGGCCGGTGGCATTCCCGTCATCAAGTCGCTGCGTGAAGGCCTGGGGGCCAACCGCATCCAGTGGCTGGCCGGCATCATCAACGGCACCGGCAACTTCATCCTCAGCGCGATGCGTGATGAAGGTCGCAGCTTCGAGGACGTGCTGGCCGAGGCGCAGGCGCTGGGCTATGCCGAAGCCGATCCGACCTTCGATGTCGAAGGCATCGATGCCGCGCACAAGCTGACCATCCTGGCCTCCATCGCCTTCGGTGTGCCGCTGCAGTTCGACAAGGCCTACACCGAAGGCATCTCGCGCATCACGGCCGAGGACATCGAGCAGGCCGATAACCTGGGCTACATCATCAAGCATCTGGGCATCACCCGCGCCACGGCCAAGGGCCTCGAGCTGCGCGTGCATCCGACGCTGATTCCCAAGGGACGTCTGCTGGCCAATGTGCATGGCGTCAAGAATGCCATCGAGGTGATGGGCGACGCTGTCGGCCCGACCCTTTATTACGGTGCCGGCGCCGGTGCCGAGCCGACGGCCTCTGCCGTGGTCGCGGACCTGCTCGACGTGGCGCGCGATATCGCCACCGACCACCGCTACCGTGTGCCGTATCTGGCCTTCGCCGAGATCAATCAGCACGGCGACACCCTGCCGATCCTGCCGATGGAAGAGATCGAGACGGCCTGCTATCTGCGTCTGCACGCAGTGGACCGCCCGGGCGTGTTGGCGCGTGTCGCGTCGATCCTCTCCGAGCAGGGCATCTCCATCGAGGCGATCATCCAGAAGGAAGCCACCGAAGGGGAGCTGGTGCCGATCATTCTGCTCACGCACCGTGCGCGCGAACTGCACATGAATGAAGCGATTCGCCAGCTGGAAGCGCTGGTGGATGTCGCCGGTTCCGTGGTGCGCATTCGTGTCGAGGATCTCGACGACAACGCCTGATCGCGGGCAAACGGGGCGGGGCTATCGACGGTGATGGCACCGCCCCGCTGGGCAGCCGGCGCAGGCCGGAAGAGCAAGAATCATAACGGTGGCAAGAGCCACGGGAAGACACGACATGCGTTATATCTCCACGCGCGGCCAGGCGCCGGCGCTCGGTTTTGAAGATGTGGTTCTCACGGGGCTTGCCAGCGATGGCGGCCTGTACGTGCCGGAAACCCTGCCGCAGTTCAGCGCCGAAGAGCTGACGGCGATGGCCGGTGAGTCCTACGCGGAAATCGCCTTCCGTGTCATGAAGCCCTTCGTCGATGGCGCCATCGATGACGAAACCTTCCGTGACATCGTGCGCGAGACCTACGCGACCTTCAGTCACGATGCCGTCGTGCCGCTCAATCAGCTCGACAGCAACCATTACCTGCTGGAGCTGTTCCACGGCCCGACACTGGCCTTCAAGGATGTCGCGCTGCAGCTGCTGGGACGCCTGCTGGATCACTTCCTCGCCAAGCGCGGCGAGCGTGCGGTGATCATGGGTGCGACCTCCGGTGATACCGGTTCTGCCGCCATCGAAGGCTGCCGTGCCTGCGATCATGTGGATATCTTCATTCTGCATCCGCACAACCGTGTCTCCGAAGTGCAGCGTCGCCAGATGACCTCCGTGCTGGCGCCCAACGTCTTCAACATCGCCATCGAAGGCAACTTCGATGATGCCCAGGCGATGGTGAAGGCCAGCTTCGCCGATCAGGACTTCCTGAACGGCACGCGTCTGGTCGCGGTCAACTCGATCAACTGGGCGCGCATCATGGCCCAGACCGTCTACTACGTGGCCGCCGGTGTGGCGCTGGGCGCTCCGGCGCGTCAGGTCAGCTTCACGGTGCCGTCGGCCAACTTCGGCAACATCTTTGCCGGTTATCTGGCCTCGCGCATGGGGCTGCCGGTGCGCCAGCTGGTGATCGCCACCAACGCCAACGACATCCTGCATCGCACCATCTCCTCCAATGACTTCTCGCGTCAGGAGCTGAAGGCGACGCTGGCACCGTCGATGGATATCGTGGTGTCCTCCAACTTCGAGCGCCTGCTGTTCGAAGCCTATGGCCGCGATGGTCAGGCGATCCGTGAGCTGCTCGAGCACTTCTCGCGGGAACCGGCAGCACTGGCGGATGCCCCGCTGGCGAAGCTGCGTGAGCTGTTCTCCAGCCACAGTGTCGATGACGAGACGATCCTCGAGGTCATCCGTGAGGCGCACCATCGCACCGGTGAGATTCTCGATCCGCATACGGCAACCGGCTATCGTGCGGCTGAGGTCTGCCGCACCGATAGCGCGACGCCGATGATCACGCTGGCGACGGCGCATCCGGCCAAGTTTGCCGAAGCCGTGGCGCGTGCCGGCTTTGCTGGCGTCGATCTGCCGCCGCATCTGCATGACCTGCTGGAGCGCGAGGAGCGTTACAGCGTACTGCCGGCGGAGTTGGCGGCAGTGCAGGACTTCGTGCGCGAGAATCGCCGCGGGTGATTGCAGCAACTGCCGGTTGGCCCGCTCGGGGTGATCGGCAGTCATCTTTTCATGGCCGTCATGTCTGCAGTTCGCTGCCGAGATGACGGCCATGTCGTTTGTCAGGAGCTCTTCATGTCTGTCACTTCCCCCGTGTCGCCCCCATTCTCTCAAGACTCCATGAGCCGTCCGGACGAGCGCACGCTTGCGGCCAGCATTGCGCGGGTCATTCAGCCGCGCGTGCGTGACGAGCGTCTCTATCAGCAGGGCATCGCGACCGGGCTCAGCGAATTGCAGGCGCGTGTGCTGGCAGGGCGCCTGACGCTGGAGAGCTGCAAGGCCCCCCTGGAGGCGCTGGTCACGCCGGCGCTGCGGCATATCGAGCATCCCGAACGGCTGGCCGATGGCCGGCGCGCGGCAGAGCGCATCGCGCGCGCCGTCGCCGAGGGGGAGCATATCGGCATCCTCACCGACTATGACGTAGATGGCATCACCTCGCATGTGGTGATGTTGCGCACGCTGACCGAGCTGTTCGATGTGCCTTACGACCGCGTGCACAGTCTGATCGGCCATCGCATCCATGATGGTTATGGCATCAGTCTGCCGCTGGTCGAGCGCATCATGACGCTGTCACCGCGTCCGTCTCTGATCGTGACCGCGGACTGCGGCTCCAGTGATGAGGCGCGTCTGGCGTTGCTCAAGGAGGCGGGGATAGAGGTGGTGGTGACGGATCACCATGCGTTGCCTCAGGAAGGGCCGCCGGCTTCCGCCTACGCGACCGTCAATCCGACGCGAGATGACTGCGCCTATCCCGACGCGACCATTGCCGGCTGCATGGTCGCCTGGCTGACGATGTCACTGACCCGCAATGTCCTGATCGAGCAGGGCAGGTTGCCGAGCGATGCCCCCAAGCTGTCGCCGTGGCTGTCGTATGTGGCGCTGGGGACGGTGGCGGACTGTGTGTCACTGGGGGGCAGTGCGATCAATCGCGCGGTGGTCAATCTGGGCCTCACGCTGATCAACCGCATGCAGGAACCCTGCTGGCGCGCAATGGCAGAACGGCTCGGGGCGGATAGCGTGCCCTTCAATGGCGAGACGCTGGCCTTCCAGATGGGGCCGCGTATCAATGCCCGCTCGCGTCTGGATGACCCGTACGCCGCGCTGCATTTCATGTTGGCGCGGGAAGATGACGCGGCGCAGCGTGCGCTGGAAGTGCTCGATCAGGACAACCAGTCCCGCAAGGCGATCGAAGCCGAGATGGTCGAGTCGGCGCGTGCCCTGGCGCTTACCTCCTTGCGGGAAGGGCATCAGGTGATCGTGGTCCATCTGGAGGATGGTCATCCCGGGGTGCAGGGTATTGTCGCTTCGCGCCTGGTGCAGCAGTTCGGGCGACCGACCGTCGTGCTGACACCAGCTGCGGTGCCCGGCATGTTGACAGGCTCCGGGCGCTCCATCGAAGGATTGCACCTGCGGGATGCGTTGCAGCGCGCCCATGATCTCGCGCCGCAGTGCCTGCCGCGCTTCGGTGGGCATCGCGGCGCCGCCGGCGTGGGCTTGCCGCTGACGGAAAGGGATACCTTCACTCGTGCCCTGCAACAGGCTGCCGCGGAGCAGTTGGGGGAGAGGGCGCTCAATCCCTTGATTCTCAGTGATGGTGAACTGGTGGAAGGGCAGTTGAGTCTGGAGACGTTGGATGAGCTCGAGCGTCTTGCGCCCTTCGGGCGTGAGTTCGAGGCGCCTCTCTTCGAGGGCAGCTTCCTGGTCGAGAGCCTCAGGCCGGTAGGCGCCGATGGCACGCACCTGTCATTGGAACTCTCGCTCGGGCGTACGCGCCTCAAGGCGATCTGGTTCCGTGCGCTGTCACCGGGGGATTCACCGGCATTTGGCGTCGGGGCCTCTCTGAAGTGTGCTTACAAGTTGTCGCGCAATCGCTGGCGGGGGAGAGAGTCACTGCAGTTGATGCTGGAGCACGCAGTGCCTGCATGAGCTTGTTTGCATTGACAGGGATATCTGGCCAAAAAGCCCTTGCCATCAAACCGATTCCTGCGTAAAGTACGCATCCGCTGCCGGGGACGCATGGCGTTACCAGCGGTGAAAGAGATTTGCAGGTGATTGTTTTGCTTGATGTTTTTGAAGCCCGCTTCGAAATCATCGATTGACAATCCCGGGCGATTCGCTAGAATACGCCGCACTCCTTACGGAACAGGTGATCGAGCAGCGCTCCTCACCGCTTGATGATGCTTAGAGGCAGTCGACTGACTCATCATCAAGTGCTTGACTTCTCAAGCGTTCCGGGTAGAATATGCCTCCTCGCTTAACAGCGACGCTCTTTAAAAATTTGATCAGGTAATTCGTGTGAGCGCTTGCCGATGAGTGGTGACAAGGTCACCAAATATCGGAGCAAGCCTCTCACGAGAAGTTTGACTCTGAACCAAGTTTGGTCTGCTTAACAGACTATCAAGCTTTCAACTGAAGAGTTTGATCATGGCTCAGATTGAACGCTGGCGGCAGGCTTAACACATGCAAGTCGAGCGGAAACGATCCTAGCTTGCTAGGAGGCGTCGAGCGGCGGACGGGTGAGTAATGCATGGGAATCTGCCCGATAGTGGGGGACAACCTGGGGAAACTCAGGCTAATACCGCATACGTCCTACGGGAGAAAGCAGGGGATCTTCGGACCTTGCGCTATCGGATGAGCCCATGTCGGATTAGCTTGTTGGTGAGGTAATGGCTCACCAAGGCGACGATCCGTAGCTGGTCTGAGAGGATGATCAGCCACACTGGGACTGAGACACGGCCCAGACTCCTACGGGAGGCAGCAGTGGGGAATATTGGACAATGGGCGAAAGCCTGATCCAGCCATGCCGCGTGTGTGAAGAAGGCCTTCGGGTTGTAAAGCACTTTCAGCGAGGAAGAACGCCTTGGGACTAATACTCCCGAGGAAAGACATCACTCGCAGAAGAAGCACCGGCTAACTCCGTGCCAGCAGCCGCGGTAATACGGAGGGTGCAAGCGTTAATCGGAATTACTGGGCGTAAAGCGCGCGTAGGTGGCTAAGTCAGCCAGGTGTGAAAGCCCCGGGCTCAACCTGGGAACGGCATCTGGAACTGCTTGGCTAGAGTGCAGGAGAGGAAGGTAGAATTCCCGGTGTAGCGGTGAAATGCGTAGAGATCGGGAGGAATACCAGTGGCGAAGGCGGCCTTCTGGACTGACACTGACACTGAGGTGCGAAAGCGTGGGTAGCAAACAGGATTAGATACCCTGGTAGTCCACGCCGTAAACGATGTCAACTAGCCGTTGGGTCCCTTGAGGACTTAGTGGCGCAGCTAACGCAATAAGTTGACCGCCTGGGGAGTACGGCCGCAAGGTTAAAACTCAAATGAATTGACGGGGGCCCGCACAAGCGGTGGAGCATGTGGTTTAATTCGATGCAACGCGAAGAACCTTACCTACCCTTGACATCCAGAGGACTTTCCAGAGATGGATTGGTGCCTTCGGGAACTCTGAGACAGGTGCTGCATGGCTGTCGTCAGCTCGTGTTGTGAAATGTTGGGTTAAGTCCCGTAACGAGCGCAACCCCTATCCTTATTTGCCAGCGAGTAATGTCGGGAACTCTAAGGAGACTGCCGGTGACAAACCGGAGGAAGGTGGGGACGACGTCAAGTCATCATGGCCCTTACGGGTAGGGCTACACACGTGCTACAATGGCAAGTACAAAGGGTTGCAATACTGCGAAGTGGAGCCAATCCCATAAAGCTTGCCTCAGTCCGGATTGGAGTCTGCAACTCGACTCCATGAAGTCGGAATCGCTAGTAATCGTGGATCAGAATGCCACGGTGAATACGTTCCCGGGCCTTGTACACACCGCCCGTCACACCATGGGAGTGGACTGCACCAGAAGTGGTTAGCCTAACCTTCGGGAGGGCGATCACCACGGTGTGGTTCATGACTGGGGTGAAGTCGTAACAAGGTAGCCCTAGGGGAACCTGGGGCTGGATCACCTCCTTATCGACACTGTCTACTGCTCGCGGCAAGTGCTCACAACGAATTACCTGATCAAGTTAGTTTATCGAGTAGTAGTGTCGGGTCTGTAGCTCAGTTGGTTAGAGCGCACCCCTGATAAGGGTGAGGTCGGCAGTTCAAATCTGCCCAGACCCACCAAAAGCTTCGTGCTTTTGTCGACACGGTTTTGCCGACTTTGGGGCCATAGCTCAGCTGGGAGAGCGCCTGCCTTGCACGCAGGAGGTCAGCGGTTCGATCCCGCTTGGCTCCACCATGAAAGTCCGGTTCAGCTTCTACTACCTGATAACGCTGCACAGTCCACAGTGACAAGCATATCGCCTTCCTCGTGAAGGTTGTGTGACTTCTCACTGTTCTCTGAACAGCCGCTCTTTAACAATGTGAATCATGCTGACGATAGATGTGTGCGCCAAGCGCATGTCTATCAAACGATATGTCGGAGAGGTCCGACAGATTCGTAATCCTTGACAGACCCCTTGGGGTTATATGGTCAAGCGATTAAGCGCATACGGTGGATGCCTTGGCAGCCAGAGGCGATGAAGGACGTGATAGCCTGCGATAAGCGTTGGCGAGGTGGCAAATACCCTGCGACCCAACGATTTCCGAATGGGGAAACCCACTCACCATCAGGTGAGTATCTATAGGCCAATACATAACCTATAGAGGCAAACCCGGGGAACTGAAACATCTAAGTACCCGGAGGAAAAGAAATCAACCGAGATTCCCCAAGTAGCGGCGAGCGAACGGGGACCAGCCCTTAAGCGTGACAACTGACAGACGAACAAGCTGGGAAGCTTGACGATACAGGGTGATAGTCCCGTAGTCGAAGTCTGAGTCACGTGAAATCGAGTAGGTCGGGGCACGAGAAACCTTGACTGAACATGGGGGGACCATCCTCCAAGGCTAAATACTCCTGGCTGACCGATAGTGAACCAGTACCGTGAGGGAAAGGCGAAAAGAACCCCGGCGAGGGGAGTGAAATAGATCCTGAAACCGTATGCGTACAAGCAGTGGGAGCACCTTCGTGGTGTGACCGCGTACCTTTTGTATAATGGGTCAGCGACTTATATTCTGTGGCGAGCTTAACCGTATAGGGGAGGCGTAGGGAAACCGAGTCTTAACTGGGCGACCAGTCGCAGGGTATAGACCCGAAACCGGGCGATCTATCCATGGCCAGGGTGAAGATTGAGTAACATCAATTGGAGGCCCGAACCCAAGTATGTTGAAAAATGCTGGGATGAGCTGTGGATCGGAGTGAAAGGCTAATCAAGCCCGGAGATAGCTGGTTCTCCTCGAAAGCTATTTAGGTAGCGCCTCACGTATCACCGCTGGGGGTAGAGCACTGTTTCGGCTAGGGGGTCATCCCGACTTACCAACCCGAGGCAAACTCCGAATACCAGTGAGTGCAGCGTGGGAGACACACAGCGGGTGCTAACGTCCGTTGTGAAAAGGGAAACAACCCAGACCGTCAGCTAAGGTCCCAAAATCCTGATTAAGTGGGAAACGATGTGGGAAGGCTCAGACAGCTAGGAGGTTGGCTTAGAAGCAGCCATCCTTTAAAGAAAGCGTAATAGCTCACTAGTCGAGTCGGCCTGCGCGGAAGATATAACGGGGCTAAATCAGGTACCGAAGCTACGGGTTCATCCTCTGGATGAGCGGTAGAGGAGCGTCGTGTAAGCCAATGAAGGTGGATTGAGAAGTCTGCTGGAGGTATCACGAGTGCGAATGCTGACATGAGTAACGATAAGGGGAGTGAAAAACTCCCCCGCCGGAAGACCAAGGTTTTCTGTTCTACGTTAATCGGAGCAGAGTGAGTCGGCCCCTAAGGCGAGGCGGAAACGCGTAGTCGATGGGAAACGGGTTAATATTCCCGTACCGGATGTGGTTGCGATGGGGGGACGAAGAAGGCTAGGTGAGCCAGGCGTTGGTTGTCCTGGTGAAAGCATGTAGGCCGAGGAATCAGGCAAATCCGGTTCCTCTGAGGTCGAGATGCGAGACGAACTGACCACGGTCAGGAAGTCATCGATGCCACGCTTCCAGGAAAAGCCTCTAAGCTTCAGATCACATGCGACCGTACCCCAAACCGACACAGGTGGTCAGGTAGAGAATACCAAGGCGCTTGAGAGAACTCGGGTGAAGGAACTAGGCAAAATGGCACCGTAACTTCGGGAGAAGGTGCACCGGTTCGAGTGAAGGACTTGCTCCGTAAGCTCTTACCGGTCGAAGATACCAGGTGGCTGCAACTGTTTATTAAAAACACAGCACTCTGCAAACGCGCAAGCGGACGTATAGGGTGTGACGCCTGCCCGGTGCCGGAAGGTTAATTGATGGGGTTAGCTCACGCGAAGCTCTTGATCGAAGCCCCGGTAAACGGCGGCCGTAACTATAACGGTCCTAAGGTAGCGAAATTCCTTGTCGGGTAAGTTCCGACCTGCACGAATGGCGTAATGATGGCCACGCTGTCTCCACCCGAGACTCAGTGAAATTGAAATCGCAGTGAAGATGCTGTGTACCCGCGGCTAGACGGAAAGACCCCGTGAACCTTTACTATAGCTTTACACTGGATGCTGATGTTGTCTGTGTAGGATAGCTGGGAGGCTTTGAAACCACGTCGCCAGATGCGGTGGAGCCAACCTTGAAATACCAGCCTGACATCATTGGCGTTCTAACTCAGGTCCGTTATCCGGATCGAGGACAGTGTATGGTGGGTAGTTTGACTGGGGCGGTCTCCTCCTAAAGAGTAACGGAGGAGCACGAAGGTACCCTCAGCACGGTTGGAAATCGTGCATTGAGTGCAAGAGCATAAGGGTGCTTGACTGCGAGACAGACACGTCGAGCAGGTACGAAAGTAGGTTCTAGTGATCCGGTGGTTCTGTATGGAAGGGCCATCGCTCAACGGATAAAAGGTACTCCGGGGATAACAGGCTGATACCGCCCAAGAGTTCACATCGACGGCGGTGTTTGGCACCTCGATGTCGGCTCATCACATCCTGGGGCTGAAGTCGGTCCCAAGGGTATGGCTGTTCGCCATTTAAAGTGGTACGCGAGCTGGGTTTAGAACGTCGTGAGACAGTTCGGTCCCTATCTGCCGTGGGCGTCGGAAGTTTGAGAAGAGCTGCTCCTAGTACGAGAGGACCGGAGTGGACGAACCTCTGGTGTTCGGGTTGTCATGCCAATGGCATTGCCCGGTAGCTACGTTCGGACGGGATAACCGCTGAAAGCATCTAAGCGGGAAGCCCCCTTCAAGATGAGACTTCCCTGAGGCCTTGCGCCTCCTGAAGGGCCCTTGAAGACTACAAGGTTGATAGGCTGGGTGTGGAAGCACAGCAATGTGTTGAGCTAACCAGTACTAATTGCCCGTGAGGCTTGACCATATAACACCCAAGGGGTTTGCTTAGGCAAACCGCCGGGATTACGACAGGATCGAGACATATCGGTCAGCATGATTCATATTGCGAGTCACGAGGCCACAAGCCTTGAGACTCAGGCATCGCTAGATGCCACCGTTTCGCCTGACGACCATAGCGAGCGTGAACCACCCGATCCCATGCCGAACTCGGAAGTGAAACCGCTTAGCGCCGATGGTAGTGTGGAGTTTCTCCATGTGAGAGTAGGTCATCGTCAGGCACTTATACCGAACCGCCCCTGCAGCCTTGCTGCAGGGGCGGTTCTCTTTGTGCGCAGGAAAAATCATAGGCGTGAAGGTCATGCGTGGGATAAGCCATGTGTGACATGTGTGGAAAGGCACGCATAGAGACGTCAGCAGATCCGCTGTGCAGAAAGAAGCTCAAAGGAAGCGCCCCTGTCACTGATGTGGCAGGGGCGTTTTTGCATTCTCGGCGCCTTGGTCGAGCGGGGTAAAGAAGTGATGCTCGGGGTAAAGAAGAGCAAAGCGGCTGTGGAAAACTCAAGATTCGGCAGTGCAGGAGCTATCCACACGACCTCGCGGCAGCTGCTTTCCCTCCCGTGTGCTGTTGGGTGACACGGGTCTCGGAGCCACCGGACGGCATGCCATGAGCGCTATCGTTGCGAGTCTTGCGAGAGCTATCTGGAGCCCTTTTGGTCAGGACACAGTCACGAAAAAGCCCTGCCACACAGGATGTGACAGGGCTTTGAAATGATGATCTTGCGCGATTGTCTTGTGCAATCATCTTGCTCGATTTCAGCGACTATAGAGCAAGGCCTGGAGTGCGTTTCATGACTTGGCGAGCCAGAACCACCAGACAATGGCGGCGATCAGACCGAGCCCTAGCAGATTGATGGCCATGCAGATCATGCTGACGCTCCTTGTGAGGTGGTGGCGGTATTCTCGGGGTTACTCGTTGCGGATCCAGCTGCACTCGGGGGCGTATATCGACGCAGACGATTGGCATTGGTCACGACGGTGACCGAGGACAAGGACATGGCCAGCCCCGCGATTACCGGCGACATCAACATGCCCGTGAAGGGGTAGAGGATGCCCGCGGCAATCGGGATGCCGATCAGGTTGTAGCCAAAGGCTCCCACCAGGTTCTGCTTGATGTTGCGCAGGGTGGCCTGGCTGATCGCGATCGCATCCGCGACCCCGCCCAGCGACGGCTGCATCAACGTGATACCGGCGGTCTCGATGGCGACATCGGTACCTTCGCCCATCGCGAAGCCGACATCGGCCAGCGCCAGCGCCGGCGCATCATTGATGCCATCGCCGACCATGCCCACTACATGACCCTCCTGCTGCAGCCGCGCGATCTCATCGTGCTTGTCATCCGGTGAGACGCCGGCACGGTAATCATCGATACCGGTCTCGCGCGCCACGGCCGCTGCCGTGTGAGGGTTGTCACCGGTCAGCATGATCACCTTGAGGCCGATGGCATGCAGGCGAGCGATGGCATCGCGGCTATCGTCACGCAGCGGGTCGGCCAGGCCGAAGACGGCGAGCAATTCATCGTCGCGAGCCATCAGTATCAGGGTGCGCGCATTGTCTTCCAGCGCCGTGATCTGCTCGCTGAGAGGAGCCAGGCTGATACCTGCCTCTTCCAGCATGGCAGCGTTGCCCATGCGCCAGGTGCACCCTGCATCGTCCTGAGCCTGAATGCCGCGTCCGCTGATGGTCTGGTAGTCATGGAAGGCCTTGCTGCGCGAGGCATCGGGGCGTCTGGCTTCGATATGTGCCAGCAGTGCCGCGGCCAGCGGGTGCTCTGAGCCCCGCTCCAGTGCATATGCTGCATCCAGCACGGCTTCCTCGTCTTCCCCTTCGAGGAGCGAGACCTCGGTGACTTCCGGCTTGCCGCGCGTCAGGGTGCCGGTCTTGTCGACCACCAGTGCGGTCAAGCGACTGGCGGTCTGCAGTGCCTCACCGCTGCGTACCAACACGCCATGTTCCGCCGCCTTGCCGACCCCGATCATGGTCGAGATCGGCGTCGCCAGACCCAGCGCACATGGGCAGGCGATGACGAGTACCGCCGTCGCGACCACCAGCATATGCACGCCGGTCGGCGCAGGCCCGAAGTTGAACCACACCAGCGCCGCGACGATGGCGATGATCATCACGCTGGGCACGAACACGCCGGAGATGGTGTCAGCCAGCCGGCCGATCGGCGGGCGCGAATTCTGTGCCTGACGCACCTGGCTGATGATGCGCCCCAGGCGAGTCTCGCTACCGACGCGCTCGACCTCGAAGACCAGACTGCCACGCGTATTGAGCGTACCGGCGGCTACCTCGTCGCCGATACCGCGTGACACGGGCAGTGGCTCACCGCTGAGCATCGATTCATCGATATGGCTCTGGCCCTCGATGACCCGGCCATCCACCGGGATGCGCTCGCCGGGGCGAATGCGCACCTGGTCCCCGCTGCGGACCTCGTTGATATCGATCTCGCGCTCTTCACCGTCGCGGATCACGCGAGCCGTGCGAGTCTGCAGATCCAGCAGCGCGCGCAGCGCCTGCTGAGTACGGCCCCGGGCGCGGACTTCCAGCGCCTGCCCCAGGCTGATCAAGCCGATGATCATGGTCGAGGCTTCAAAGTAGAGCCCGCGCGCCGCCGGGGGCACGCTGTCGGGAAACAGCAGCACGCCCATGGAGTAAAGCCATGCCGCCCCGGTACCGAGCGCCACCAACGTATCCATGTTGGCCTGATGGTGCGTGAAGGCCTTCCAGGCGCTGGTGAAGAAGCTGCGTCCTGCCGTGGCGAGCACGCCCAGCACGGCGACGCCGATCGCCAGCCACACCCCGCGTTCGAGCCCCTCGAAGCCGGGATGATGGAAGAACATGCTGATCATCAGGGGGATGCCGATGCCCAGTGACAGCACGCTGTCACGGACACGAGAGCGATATTCCTGATCGGCGTCCTCTTGCTGTTGCTGCTCACCGGCCTGGGCGTCTTCCACCAGGCTTGCCCCGTAGCCGACGCCTTCGATGGCAGAGACGATCTCGTCGGGAGCGAGGCGGCTCGTGACCTGGGCGGTGCGCGAGGCGAAGTTGACCTGCGCCTGCTCCACTCCATCCAGGCCATCCAATGCCTTCTGGATCGTCGCCACGCAGCTGGCGCAGGTGACGCCGGACAGTGAGAACTCGGCGCTTGCGCTATCGGCTGGCTGGCTCGCAGTCGCTGCCTTGTTTGCAGTACCTGACGCGTTCGCAGCGACTGACTTGCTCGCAACGGCCGGCGTATCAGCAGCCGGCGCGGCTTGAGCTTCATCCGCCTCGGCGGGGGCCTCAAGTGAATAGTCCGTCTCGAGGATGATTCTCTCGAGCAGCCCGCGCGGCAGACAGGTGTCCACGTCGAGAGTGTCTTCTTTCGGCGTGCCACTGACTTGCGCGGTGTCATCCCAGTGCTGGATGGCCTCGCGCAATCTGGCGACGCACTTCTGGCAGTGCATGCCGTACACCGACAGATCGTGATGGGCGCGTTCCGGCAGGGCTTCCTCCTTGAGGGGGTAGCCGCAGTCGTCCGCGACTTCCTGCAGTGCCGTGGATGACAGCTGGCTGTGCATCAGCAACAGCTCTGCGTCAGGCGCGCCGAGCAACTCGGCCTGCGGGTCCTGCGCCTGCAAGGCACGACGAATCCTGCTGACACAGCCCTGACAATGGATGCCTGGCGCCTGCAGAAGGCGTGTCTCGGGAAGTGATGTGGTCATCATGATTGCCCCCCGTCGCGGCGTTTGGAAGTGGAAGCGGTGTCGGGCATGTCCTGCGGAAAGCCTTCGATCAGACAGCACACGCTGTTGCCGTCCGGCACGCCATCCGGCAGGTCCTGCCAGCAATCCAGCGCATGCTCCATGCGCTCTGCGAGGGCTTCCAGCTCACGAATGCGCTCGCGCACTCTCGGCAGGTGCTGTCGCAGCAGGTCACGCACCAGCGGGCACGGCGAGTCGTGCTGGTCCGCCTGCTCGAGAATCTGTTTGATGTCGGCAAGGCTGAAGCCCAGCTGGCGTGCCTGACTGATGAATTTGAGGCGTACCAGCGCCTGCTCATCGAAGCGCTGGTAGTTGTTGACGGGATCACGTCGGGCCGTGATCAGCCCCTGGCGCGTGTAATGGCGAACGGTTTCGGCGGTGACGCCCCCCGCGCGGGCCAGTTCAGCGACTTTCATTGCATCATCTCCTGGTGATCAAGAGTGGTGGAGAGAGCATTCGGCTGCCCTGAAGGTCTGTCGGCAGCCAATGTTCCGTGACTGACCCTCAGTGTAAGACTTATGTGTTGCACATAGGTCAAGCGAGCCGATACATACGAAAAAGCTGATGTTCGACCAATAGGCTAGAGGGGGGAGCAGAGGAGGTTGTCGTGTTTTAAACGCTGGCGACAAGGCACTAAATCGTCGTCAGGTCATGGGCTTAGCAGCACGCGACAGTGCAGACATGAATGAAAGTTCCCTGAATACTAGAAATCTCCCTATTCAAACAAACGTTCGCCCTTGACTTGAACGCACGACTCGCCCAAAACGTAGGTGACAGAGCTATGCATCAACGAATGATAACAACAACATGCGGCTCTCCAGCCACCTGCAATGGGACGCCATCCATAATGAAAAACAAGATGAACAAACTCACCCTCGGGGTCGCTCTGGCAACGGTAGCCACGGCTTATGCCGGTGGCGTTCACGCGGGGGCCTTCCAGCTGAACGAGCAGAGTGTCAGTACCCAGGGCACCTCCTTCGCCGGGCGCGCCTCGAATGCCAATGATGCCTCCACCGTGTTCGGCAACCCGGCCGGCATGTCCTTCCTGGATCGTGCCCAGATCACCGGCGGTGTGACCTATCTGGACGTCAATACCGATATTGATGTCGCCAGCGCGAATGATGCACTCGGTCGGCCAGTCTCTGGCGGAGATGACGGTGACATGGTGCCGGGGGCGGCAGTGCCTTCCTTCTATTACGTGCAGCCGATGAATGACCGGGTAGCACTGGGCTTCGGGGTCTACGCGCCCTTTGGTGTGATCACCGATTATGGTTCTGATTTCCGCGGCCGCTATTTCGCCAATTACAGCGAAGTCGAGGTGGTGACCGCCCAGCCGACCATCTCCTATCGCATCAATGACAAGTGGGCCATCGGCGCCGGTGTGACCTACAACAGCGTCAAGGGTGAGCTGACGTCGAATACTCTCGATGCTGGCACAGGCGATGGCAAGGTCAAGATCAAGGGCGACGATGCCGCCTGGGGCTACAACGTCGGGGTCATCTTCCAGCCGGTGGAAAGTACCCGTCTCGGTCTGTCCTATCGCTCCAAGGTGGATTACAGCCTGGAAGGCGAGGCCAAGTACAACAATGTCTTCACTGGCACGGGCTTCGCGAATACCGAGCAGGATGCGTCGCTGGACGTGACCCTGCCGGAAAGCATCGACTTCTCCGTGACGCACAAGCTGGATGATCGCTGGACGCTGATGGCGGGCGTGACCTGGGTGCACTGGAGCCGCTTCGACGAGATCGCGGTGGAAGTCGACAACATGAGCGACATCGTCGAGGAGCAGGGCTACGAGGACAGCTGGCAGTACGCGGTGGGTCTGAGCTATCAGCTCAATCCGCAGTGGGTGCTGCGCACCGGCATGGCCTTCGATGACAGCCCGACCGTGGACGAGCATCGCAGCGCGCGTATCCCGTCCGGGGATCGCACCATCTTCTCGCTGGGGGCCGGCTGGACGCCGATGCCGGAGCTGACCATCGACATGGCCTACACCTACCTGTGGGAAGAGACGGCCACCGTCAGCCTGAGCGAGCCCAACCGTGGCACCTATGAAGCCGATTACGAGAATGAAGCGCATGGCTTCGGTCTCGGCGCGACCTATCGCTTCTGAGTACGTAAGCGCCCTGAAACGCTGAGCTGATCTCGGGACAACCGATACAACCGATACAGCCGATACAAAAAACGCCCGGTCATATGACCGGGCGTTTTCTTGTCGTCCCTGCCGGGTTCATCAGGCAAGGGCGGAACTATCGCCTCAGCGCGAGCATTGGCGAACCGTCACCAGCGTTTGACATGACGATCAGAAGTCATAACGCGCCAGGAACATCAGCTGGTCGCGGTCGGCGCTGTACTCGCTGCCGTCTGACTGGCGGCTGTTGTCGAAGCGATACTCGGTGGCCAGCGTCAGGTCCTTGACCCGCCAGGCCGCGCCCAGAATCTGATAGGCGTAGCGTGCTTCGCTGTCGGCGTCTTCCAGGTGGTTCAAGCCACCGTAGAGCTCGACACTGTCATCGCCCCAGATGACTTCCTTGAACTTGTAGTTGACCACGAATTCCGCGCCGCGCGCCTTGTCGACGAAATCTTCCGAGGAGTCCAGGGTGCTGCCGGCGATATGGTTGCGATATTCCCCGCCGACGAGGGCGATGTACCAGTTGCCCGGTGACCAGTGACCGCCGAGCAGCCAGGCATCGATATCGCCGTTCTCGCTGTTGCCGCTCTCGTAGTCGCTCAGCTCCGTATGGTGGAAGACCCCGCCCACCGTGAAGTCCTCGTTCGGGTGCCAGTTGAGCGCGGCTTCATAGCTGTAGTCACGCTCATACCCCGAATACTCGGTCTCGGTGGTGAAGACGCCATCCTCGAAGAGTGAGGTCTCGTTGCTGTGCTGGCCATCATGGCCGAGCTGGTAGAGCAGGCCGACAGTGACGTCGTCGAAGCCCTTCTTCCAGTAGAGCGAGTTGTCCGGTCGCCCCGTGCCATGCAGGCCGCCGTCACCGCTGCGGCCTTCAAAGGTGCCGGACGCCTCGCCACCATTGATCCAGAACCAGTCGGTGTTGACGGCCACCATGTCGTACCAGGGGCCATACTGCTTGCCGACCGTGAAGCTGCCCCATTTCTCGTGGGCCGCTCCGGCGTAGAGCATGCGCTTGTAGTGAGCATCGGTGCCGTCCTTGAACCAGGGATCGAAGCCCCATTCGGCGCGGATGATGGAGCTCCAGCCCTGCTCGAACTGATGCTCGTGGATCAGGCGCACCCGCGAGCCGCCGTTGTAGATCTCGTCGTGTGCGCCATCCTGTATCACCGCAAACGCCGCCAGGCGGCCACTGAACTCGACGCGGTCGGTATCCGTCTTGTAGACCTCGATGGCCTGGGCCATGGGGCTCATGCTCAGCAGTCCCGTACCGAGCAGGGCTGCGCCAATCGCGTGACGCAGTCGTGAGTGAGTGTGAAGGGGGATGCTGGCTGTTGTTGTAGGTTGCATCGTCATCCTGTGCATGTCTTTCCATCGGTGTGGGTAATGCCGGAGCGTCCTGCTCCGGCCTCGGTCGGGTGCAAGCACCCGGTTGGCAGCCAATGCCGATCCGCGTGAGCGGCCCGGCTGCCCTTGCCCGGGGCGAGGCCGGGCGCTCATCGCCACCCTTCAGACAGGCAGTGATGAGGCCATGCGCCTTTTCTCAGGCAAAGCGGGGTCTTGATGGGCGCCGCAGCGCCCATCAGGCATGTCGTCTTTTCAGGGTGTCAGTGGTGCGTCTGGCCCAGGTCCGGGGCGAAGGCAGCCTGCATCAATTCACGCGTATAACGCTCACGGGGTGCCTCGAAGATGGCGTGGGTACTGCCGCTTTCCACCACCTCGCCTTCCTTCATCACGATGAGGTGATCTGACAGCGCACGGACTACCGCCAGGTCATGGCTGATGAACAGATAGGTCAGGCCGTGGCGCGCCTGCAGGTCGCGCAGCAGGTCGATCACCGTGACCTGTACCGAGCGGTCCAGCGCCGAGGTCGGCTCGTCCAGCAGCAGGAATTCCGGCTTGAGCACCAGGGCGCGCGCGATGGCGATGCGCTGGCGCTGACCGCCGGAGAATTCATGCGGATAGCGATTGCGCATGCCGGGGTCGAGGCTGACCTCGCTCAGGCCGTCGCAGACCCGCGCATCGCGCTGGGCGCGATTGAGCTCGGGGTGATGCACGCGCAGGCCTTCGCTGATGATCTCGCCCACGGTCAGACGCGGTGACAGGGAGCCGAAGGGGTCCTGGAAGACGACCTGCATGCGCGAGCGCAAGGGGCGCATGCCCGACTTGTCCAGCGGCATGATATCGACACCATCGAAGCTGATCTGGCCCTGGCTCTTGAGCAGGCGCAGCAGGGCGCGCCCCAGCGTCGACTTGCCGGAGCCGGACTCGCCGACGATGCCGATGGTCTGGCCGCGTCGCACCTCGAGATCGATGCCGCGCACCGCCTCGAAGGCCACCTTGGGCCCGAACAGCGGACGCTTGATGGTGAAGCTGACACGCACATCGTGCGCCGACAGCAGCACCGGCGCATCCGCGGCCACCGGTGCCTTCTCGCCGGCCGGTTCGGCATCGATCAGCATGCGGGTGTAGTCATGCTGCGGGCTCTCGAAGACGTCGTGGGTGGCGCCGGTTTCCAGCAGCTCGCCGTGACGCATCACGCAGACGCGGTCCGCGAAGTGGCGCACGATGCTCAGGTCATGGGTGATGAACAGGATCGCCATGCCGTAGCGCTGCTGCAGCGACTTGAGCAGCCGCAGGATCTGCGCCTGCACCGTGACATCCAGCGCGGTGGTCGGCTCATCGGCGATCAGCAGGTCCGGCTCGCAGGCCAGCGCGATGGCGATCATCACGCGCTGACGCTGGCCACCGGACAGCTCGTGGGGATAGCTGTCGATACGTCGCGCCGGCTCCGGGATGCCGACCTGCTCGAGCAGTTCCAGCGCCTTGTGGCGAGCCGCGCGGCCCTTGAGATCACGATGCAGTGCCAGTACCTCTATGATCTGGCGCCCGATGCGGTGCAGCGGATTGAGCGAGGTCATCGGCTCCTGGAAGACGGTGGCGATGCGATTGCCGCGCAGCTCGCGCATGCGCCGCGTCGAGGCACTCAGCAGGTCTTCGCCGCGCAGGCGGATGGCGCCCTTGATCTCGGCGAGTTCCGGCAGCAGGCGCAGGATGGCGGTGGACGTGACCGACTTGCCGGAGCCGGACTCGCCGACCAGCGCCAGCGTCTCGCCCTTGTTGAGAGTGAAGCTGACGCCCTTGACGGCGGGTACCGCGCCATCCGGCAGCTGGAAGTCGACCTTGAGGTCATCGATCTCCATCAGCGGCGGCGTGCCAGGCGCCTCGGCCGCCAGTCCCAGGCGAGTCAGGGTGTCGGCGCGGGCCTGGTCGGCGGCGTTGCGTGCTGGCGGCAGGCTGGAGGAGGTGCCGGAGGTAGAGGGTGAAGAAGTCATGATCAGCGCTCCGGTTCAGCGAGTCTTGGGGTCGAGGGCGTCACGCAGCCCATCGCCGAGGAAGTTGAGGCAGAACAGGGTCGCGGCGAGGAAGGCCGAGGGCACCAGCAGCATCCAGGGGGCGGTCTCCATCATGTCCTTGCCTTCGGAGATCAACACGCCCCATGAGGTCAGCGGTTCCTGCACGCCGAGGCCGAGGAACGACAGGAAGCTTTCCAGCAGGATGACCTTGGGCACCGTCAGCGTGACGTAGACGATCACCGGCCCCAGCGCATTGGGGATCAGGTGGCGGGTGACCACCTGCAGGTCGCGCACCCCCAGCGCATGGGCGGCCTCGACGAATTCACGCTTCTTGAGCGCCAGCACCTGGCCGCGCACGATGCGCGACATGTCCAGCCACTCCACCGCGCCGATGGCAGCGTAGATCAGGAAGATATTGCGACCGAAAACCACCATCAGCAGGATCACCAGGAACATGAACGGCAGCGAATACATGATGTCGACGAAGCGCATCATCAGGTTGTCGGTGCGTCCGCCGAAGTAGCCGGAGACGGCACCGTAGAGCACGCCGATCACCAGGCTGACGAAGGTGGCGACCAGCGCCACCGACAGCGAGATCTGGCCGCCATGCAGGGTGCGGGTCAGCAGGTCGCGGCCGTTGACGTCGGTGCCGAAGACGTGGCCGGAGGCCAGGTCCGGGCCGGTGCCGATGGCATTCCAGTCGACTTCATCGAGTTCGAAGGGCGTCAGCCACGGGCCGATCAGGCAGGCCAGCACGATGACGGCCATCACCACCAGGCTGCACATGGCAGCGCGGTTCTGCTTGAGACGACGCCAGGCGTCGCGGGTCAGGCTGTCGCCTGCCGGCGCGGCAGGAGGCTGGCCGTCGAAGGCACTGGCACCGCCGGTGCCGTGGGGAGCGGGAGTTGTCTGTGACATGTCAGGGCCTCGGGTCAGTCGTCGTAGCGGATCTGCGGGTCGAGCATGCTGTAGAGCAGATCGACGATCAGGTTGAGCAGCAGGATCAAGGCGCCATAGAAGACCACCGTGCCCATCACCAGGGTGTAGTCACGATTGAGCGCACCCTGCACGAAATAGCGCCCGATGCCGGGGATGCCGAAGATCTGCTCGATCACCACCGAGCCGGTGATGATGCCGGCGATGGCCGGGCCGAGGTAGGAGACCACCGGCAGCATCGCCGGTCGCAATGCATGGCGCAGAATCACCTTCCACTCGCTCAGCCCCTTGGCGCGGGCGGTGCGGATGTAGTGACTGCCGAGCACCTCGATCATGCTGGCGCGCATCATGCGGGCGATGTAGGCGATCTGCTGGATGGAGAGCGCCACCACCGGCAGCAGCAGGTTCTGCCAGGCGCCGCCGTTCCAGCCGCCGGCCGGCAACCAGCCGAGCAGCACGCCGAACACCAGCGCCAGCAGGGGGGCGATCACGAAGTTGGGCACCGCGATCCCCGCCAGCGCAGTACTCATCACCACGTAATCCGCCGTCGAGTTGCGCCGGATGGCCGCGATCACCCCCAGCGGCACCCCGATCAGCAGCGCGGCCAGAATCGCCCACATGCCCAGCTCCAGACTGGCCGGGAAGCCCTGGCTGATCAGCTCGCTGACATCGAAGTCCTTGTACTTGAAGGACGGGCCGAGATCGCCCTGCACCAGATCGCCCAGATAGCGCAGATACTGCATCGGCAATGGCTCATCCAGGTGATAGGCCGCGCGCAGGTTCTGCTCGATTTCCGGGGGCAGGCGGCGTTCGCCATCGAAGGGGCCGCCCGGGGCGACCCGCATCAGGAAGAACGACAGGGTGATCACGATCAGCAGGGTGGGAATCGCCTGCAGCAACCGTTTGAGGGTGTAGCTCAGCATCCAGTGCTCCGTCCGGGCCGCTGCCCGGGTGTGTCGTTGTTATTGGTGACTGTCGTCTGTCAGTGCGAGGTATCGAGCTGCAGGTAGCGACTCGGGTGCACGTCCAGCGCATTGGGCGCCCAGCCGCTGATGGCGGGGTCGACAAGGCTGGAGGTGACATAGTCGTAGAGCGGCAGCACCACATCGTTGTCGAGCAGATACTGCTCGGCATCGTGGAGCTGGCGCTGGCGGGTGCCGACGTCTCCTTCACGCGCCGCCGCCTCGATGAGCGCATCGTAGGTCGGCGAGCTGAGCCCGGGCGCGTTGGAGGTGTTGTCGCTGCTGAAGGCGTTCAGGAAGTCGTAGGCATCGGCGATGGTCGCGATCATGCCGTAACGGCCGACCTCGAAATCGCCCAGCGCCAGATCGCGGTAATGCACCGCGGCCTCGGTATTGGTCAGCGTCACCTTCACGCCCAGCGGTTTCCACATCGCGCCCAGGGCCACGGCGATCTTCTTGTGGTCTTCCAGGGTGTTGTAGTGCAGGGTCAGCTCAAGCGGGGTATCCGGGCCGTAGCCCGCGTCTGCCATCAGCTCACGCGCCTTCGCCATGCGCCTGTCCATCGACCAGTCAGCGAAATCGAAGCGCGCGCCCTGATGCTCACCCAATGCCTTCGGCACGAAGTGCCAGGAGGGAATCTGGCCCATGCCGAGAATGCGCTCGGTGATCACCTCACGGCGCGTGGCCAGATTCAGCGCGCGACGGATGCGCTGGTCGGCCACCGGCGAGCCCTCGCGCAGATTGAAGACATAGAAGTACTCGCCGAGGATCGGGTAGGTCTGCAGGGCAGCGGCCAGATTGTCCTGGATCCAGGTGTAATGGCTGGCGGGCACGCCGTAGGCGATCTCGACCTCGCCGGCGCGGAAGCGATTGAGCGCGGCATGACTCTCCTCGATGGGCAGGTAGACCACCTCATCGAGCGCGACCGTGTCCGCCGCGTGATAGCGCGGATTGGGCGTCAGGCGAATCTCGGCCTGGGGCGACCAGGTCTTGAGCACGAAGGCACCCGAGGTGGCCATGTTGGCCGGCCGCGTCCAGTCAGCGCCCTTGGCCGCGATCACATGCCGTGGCAGCGGGGCGGCTTCGCTCATCGCCAGCGTCTGCTCCAGCGTCGCCGAAGGGTGGCTGAGAGTGATGGTGAGCGTCTGCGCGTCGGGCGCGGTCACGCCGAGTTGATCCGGCGCCAGCGCACCGGTATTCACCGCGCGGGCATTGACGATCGGGTAGTAGAGCGTGGCGTTGTGGGCCGCGGTGGCGGGTGTCAGCAGGCGGCGCAGCGCGAAGACCGCATCCTGGGCGGTCAGCGGCGTGCCGTCTGACCATTCGAGCCCTTCGCGCAGATGAAAGGTCCAGCTCAGCCCATCGGCGGACGACTCCCAGCGCTCTGCCAGCCCGGGAATCAGCTCGCCGTCGGCGGAGTAGGCAATCAGCGGCTCGAACAGATCACGCGTGATGCGTGTCTCCCATGTGCCGTTGGTCTGTTGCGGGTCCAGCGAGCCGGGCTCGGCGCCATTGGCGATACGCAGGATCTGCTCGCTCTGGCTGGTGGATGCTGCTGCCATGACGCTGCCGGAAGCGCCGAGGGAGAGGGAAAGAACGGACAGCAGCAGGCCTGCGCTGAGGCTTGCCGCGCATTGCATCGGTGAGGTGGGGGACATGCATGAACTCCTTGTCACGCCCGTGGGGCGCGACGTCATCTTCTGGTGCCATCCTTGGCAGATGCCACGCTCCTGCCCTGACGGACACGAGCGTGGACCCATGACGATCTAGAGAGCGGCGAGCCAGCTCAGAGGCTCACAGGGCTCGCCTCACTCGGAGAACGAGACCCAGCGCGAGCGGTGGGTATCCTCGATGTTGTTCTTCCAGCCGCTGAGCTTGGGGTTCACCAGATTGCGCGACACGTAGTAGTAGATCGGCAGCACGGCGTAGTCATCCAGCGCCTTGCGCTCGGCGTCCTGCATCAATGCCTCGCGATCCTCCATGTCGAGCGTATTGGCAGCCTCTTGCATGTCGTCATCCAGCGCACTGTTGGAATAGGCGCCGTAGTTGTTGGGCACGCCGCTTTCCAGCAGGTTGAGGAAGTTCTGGGCGTCGTTGTAGTCGCCGATCCAGCCGGCGCGGCCGACATCGAACTTGCCCTGGCGCATGTCCTCGTAGTGCACCGCGACCTCGGCGTTCAGCAGATTGACCTTCACGCCCAGTGGCTTCCACATCGCGGCGGCGGCGATGGCCACCTTCTTGTGGTCTTCGCTGGTGTTGTAGCGCAGGGTCAGCTCCAGCGGGTTGTCCGGGCCATAGCCGGCGTCTTCCATCAGGGACCTGGCCTTCTGCATGCGCTCATCCATCGACATGTCCTTGAAGGCCATCTCCTGGATGTCGTAATGGTTCACGCCGGTGGGCACGAAGCTGTAGGCCGGCACTTCGCCGGTGCCGAGAATCTTGTCGGTGATGATGTTGCGGCGGATGGAGAGGTTGAGCGCCTCACGCACGCGTGGGTCTGCCGTGGCATGGCCATCGCGCGAGTTGAGCACGTAGTAGTAGATGCCCAGGTAGGGCGCGACGTGGGTGGCGTCCGGCAGGTTGTCCTTCAGCCAGCCGTATTGCTGGGTCGGGAATTCGCGCGCGATGTCGATCTCGCCAGCGCGGAAGCGCTTCAGGGCGCTGTTGCGCTCCTCGATGGGGTAGTAGATCACCTCATCCAGCGCGACCTCACTGGCATCGTGGAACTCAGGATTCTTGAGCGCGACGATGCGGGTCTGCGGCTGCCACTCGCTCAGCTCGAAGGCACCGTTGGAGACCATCTTGCCGGGGTCGGTCCAGTCCTTGCCGTACTTCTCCACCACATGTCTCGGCAGCGGGTAAGCGGTGTAGTGCGACAGCTGATCCAGGAAGTAGGGCGTCGGGCGCTCGAGGGTGATCTCGAGGGTATGATCATCCACGGCACGCACGCCGAGGGTGTCCGGCTCGGCCTCGCCGCTGTTGATGGCCTTGGCATTCTTGATCGGATACAGGATGTAGGCGTAATCCGAGGCGTTTTCCGGCGTCATGATGCGCTTGAGCGCGTACACGAAGTCTTCGGCGGTCACCGGTTCACCGTCTGACCACTTGCCGTTCTCGCGCAGCGTGAAGGTGTAGGTCTTGCCATCGTCGGAAATCTGCCACGACTCGGCCGCGCCGGGGATGCGCTCGCCATCGGCGGCTTCGGTGACCAGCCCCTCGAAGAGGTCGCCCACCACGTCATTTTCCCAGGTGCCGGAGATCTGCTGCGGGTCCAGCGAGGCCGGTTCGCCCATGATCGCCAGCTTGAGCGTGTCGGCCATGATGCCCTGGGAGGCAACGATGCCCCCGGCCAGCAGCAGAGAACCTGCCAGGCGTTTGAGTGCGAAGCGTCCGGGGAGCACCGGGGTGTGAGAGGGGGAGTGTAGTCGTGCCATGATAGGGAAGCTCGCTATTGTTGTTAGGGGTAATACGAGTGTCGCCTTCTACCATCGAATCTTTTCCTGCCCGCTGTCCATGTTAAAAAATGGATGGCTTATGCATGCATTCGATAAACGTCATGCAAGGCGTGGAAACTCGGGCCATTCGGGGCTGACGGGCCTTTGAATGACTTTGGTCGTATTCGTCGCCTGCCCGCTGATGGGTGGCATGCCTGACAGCCGAGAGCCGCCGCTTGCCCGCTGGCCACGGATGATGGGCCGGGCATGGTCGCCACGCCGGGAAATGGCTACAATATCGGGCTTTGCGCGCTGTCGATCTGCACATGCACCCTCGGGTGGCATGTGGCGGAGCCCGTCGCTTGCGACAGGATCGCCGCGCACCCATTCACGCATCATCGCCTCAAGACAGGACGACCATGCAAGAGATCAATCCGATCACCAACCTCATCAAGGACCTGTCCGAAAGGGCAGAAGTCCTGAGGGGGTACCTTTGACTATGCCGAAAAGCAGGATCGGCTAGAGGAAGTCACTCGCGAGCTCGAGAATCCGGACGTCTGGAATGACCCGGACTACGCGCAGAAGCTCGGCAAGGAACGTGCGTCGCTGGAGCTGGTCGTCAAGACCCTCGACGACATGAGCAACGGTCTGTCCGACTGCTCCGACCTGCTGGAAATGGCGGTCGAGGAAGAGGACGAAGGCACCGTGGACGAAGTCGTCCGCGAGCTGGACCAGCTCAAGGCCAGTCTCGAGAAGCTCGAGTTCCGCCGCATGTTCTCGGGTGAGATGGACGCCAACAACGCCTACCTCGACATCCAGGCAGGCTCCGGCGGTACCGAAGCGCAGGATTGGGGCAACATGTTGCTGCGCATGTACCTGCGCTGGGCCGAGCATCACGGTTTCAAGACCGAGATCGTCGAGGCGAGCGCCGGTGAAGTCGCCGGCATCAAGTCCGCGACCATCCACGTCGAGGGTGATTACGCCTTCGGTTGGCTGCGCACCGAGCTTGGCGTGCACCGTCTGGTCCGCAAGAGTCCCTTCGACTCCGGCGGCCGTCGTCACACCTCGTTCGCGTCCGTGTTCGTGTCGCCGGAAATCGATGACAACATCGAGATCGACATCAATCCGGCCGACCTGCGCACCGATACCTACCGCTCCTCCGGCGCCGGTGGTCAGCACGTCAACACCACCGACTCCGCGGTACGTATCACCCACGTGCCGACAGGCATCGTGGCGGCCTGCCAGACCGAGCGTAGCCAGCACTCCAACCGTGACCGCGCCATGAAGATGCTGAAGGCGCGTATCTACGAAGCCGAGATGCAGAAGCGCAACGCCGCCAAGCAGGAACTCGAGGACTCCAAGTCCGATATCGGCTGGGGCAGCCAGATCCGCTCCTACGTCCTCGATGACCAGCGCATCAAGGACCTGCGGACCAGCGTCCAGTCGAGCAACTGTGACAAGGTGCTCGACGGCGACCTCGATGACTTCATCGTCGCCAGCCTCAAGATGGGGCTCTGAGCGCGAGCACCCTCGCAGCCCAGCGCCTATTCGCCTCCGCCGGTCTCGCCGGCGGAGGCCACGAATCCCCGTATCGCGGTCAGCCCTGATGGTCACAATCGTCAGGCTGATCATGATCTGTCGTGGCCCAGGCCATGACCCTTTGACACGAGACAGGCCCCTCCATGTCGACAGAGCAGACCCCCGCCATTGATGAGCAGCAGGCCGCCGAACAGGCTCAGGAAGAGAACCGCCTGATCGCCGAACGTCGCGCCAAGCTGAACGCCCGCCGCGAGCAGGCCGCCGCCGAAGGCAAGAGTGCCTTCCCGAATGATTTCCGTCGCGACAGCCTCGCCGCTGACCTGATGGAAGAGCTGGGCGAGAAGGACAAGGCCGAGCTGGAGACGCTGGACCGCAAGGCCGCCGTCGCCGGACGTATCATGCGCAAACGTGGCCCCTTCATCGTGCTGCAGGAAGTCTCCGGCCAGATTCAGCTCTACGTCGACAAGAAGGGCCTGCCGGAAGCGCTGCTCGAGGACATCAAGAGCTGGGATATCGGTGACATCGTCGGTGCCAGTGGTCCGGTGCACAAATCCGGCAAGGGCGATCTGTACGTCATGATCGAAAGCGCCCAGCTGATGACCAAGAACCTGCGTCCGCTGCCGGACAAGTTCCACGGTCTGTCCGATCAGGAAATCCGCTATCGCCAGCGTTATGTCGACCTGATCATGAACGAGCAGTCTCGCCGCACCTTCGCGCTGCGTGCCGGCATCGTCGCCTCCATCCGTCGCTTCCTCAGCGATCGCGGCTTCATGGAAGTCGAGACGCCGATGCTGCAGCAGATTCCGGGTGGCGCGACCGCGCGTCCGTTCATCACGCACCACAATGCGCTGGACATGGAAATGTACCTGCGCATCGCGCCGGAGCTGTACCTCAAGCGTCTGGTGGTGGGTGGCTTCGAGCGCGTGTTCGAGATCAACCGCAACTTCCGCAACGAAGGGCTGTCGACGCGTCACAACCCCGAGTTCACCATGCTCGAGTTCTACTGGGCCTACGCGGACTACCGTGACCTGATCGCGCTCACCGAAGACATGATCCGGACTGCCGCGCAGGAAGTGCTCGGCACCACGCAGATCACCTGTCAGGGCAGTGAGTACGACCTGAGCCAGCCGTTCATCCAGATGACCATGCGCGAGTCGATCATCAAGTACGGCGACGGCATCACCGAAGCCGACCTGGCCGATTACGACGCCGCGCGCGCCACGGCCGAGCGTCTCGGTATCCAGGTCAAGCCGATCTGGGGTCTGGGCAAGCTCGAGACCGAGATCTTCGAGGAAGTCGCCGAGCACCGTCTCGACCAGCCGACCTTCATCACCGAATATCCGGCCGAAGTCAGCCCGCTGGCGCGTCGCAACGATGCCAACCCGCACGTGACCGATCGCTTCGAGTTCTTCGTCGGTGGCCGCGAGATCGCCAATGGCTTCTCGGAGCTCAACGACGCCGAAGATCAGGCCGAACGCTTCCAGGCCCAGGTGGCCGAGAAGGACGCCGGTGATGACGAAGCCATGTTCTACGACGCCGACTACGTGCGCGCACTGGAATACGGCATGCCGCCGACCGCCGGTGAAGGCATCGGCATCGACCGTCTGGTGATGCTGCTGACCGACAGCGCCTCCATCCGCGACGTGCTGCTGTTCCCGGCGATGCGTCCGCAGCAGGGCTGAACAGTCGGCCGCCAGCCCGTCACGATGAGGGCACTCACAACGCCTCCGATCCCTGATCGGGGGCGTTGTGGTCTCTGCCTCACACGAATGACTGACGACGAGTGCCTCGCGGGGCATGATCGGTGCCGATGAGGCGAGGTGGCGCTTGGCTTTGTTGCCCGCGAGCGGCCATAATGGTCGGCGTCCAGTCTGCTGGCGCCCTGGCACTGCCAGGGTGACGCGCTGGACGCCTCGAGGCTCACCCGCATCGCGTGCCTGCTTTATGAGCGGCGCTGCCATCCACGGTGTGTCCTGTCTCGGAATTGTCCCTGAATGTCCTGGAGAGTGCAGAATGAAGCTGCTTAACCGTTCCGCCCTGAGCGTCAAGCCGACCCAGGCGTTTGTCGACTGGATCAACTCGCTGGAATCCGAAGGCGAGGGAGGCGAGGATCTGGCGCTGGAGGATGTCAATCAGGAGAGCACCGTCTACCTGATTCCCGAGATGGACACGCGTGAGGCGCTGGACGGCTTCGTCTCCGAGCGCTGGCTGGACGTGCTGGAAAGCGAGCTGCGCGCCTGGGAAGAAGACACCCGCCATTGGCCGGAGCCGATGGACAAGGCACTCTTCGAGCGCTTCCTGACCGTCGAGCACAGCTATCTGGCGGTCGACCTGGACGACGAGGCACCGCTGGAAGTCAGCGAAGTCGATGACGAGCTGCTGGCCGATCTGGACTGAATCTCCGGTGTGATCGCGCCGATTGGCCGATTGTCAGACGCGTGATGGCCGCCGTCGCCGCACTTTCCGCAAGCGCTGTCAGCCAGCGCCGTCAGCAATGACTGTCAGTGATGGCGACAGACGCTACAATGGCCTCGGGCAAAATGCCCGAGGCCATTTGCGTTGTGGCGATCGCATCGTCACCCTCAATTTTCCGCATGTCCGTCGTGCGGCTTCCCCCCTTCAAGGAGATTGCGCATGAGCATCCAGACCCAGATAGACACCAAGCTCGCGACGCTTGACCCGTTGATGGTCGAAGTCGTCAACGAGAGCCATATGCATAGCGTGCCGGCCAACTCCGAGACCCACTTCAAGGTCACCCTGGTCAGCGATCGCTTCAGCGGCCTGTCGCGGGTCAAGCGTCACCAACAGCTGTATGCCTTGCTCAGCGAAGCGCTGGATGGCCCGGTGCACGCACTGGCACTGCACCTGTACACCGCGCAGGAGTGGGCGGCACGCGGTGGCGAGATTCCGGATTCCCCCAACTGTCTGGGCGGCGGCAAGCACTGACCATGACCCCTGAACCGCAACGCCTGCAATATCTGGACGCGATGGGACTGACCGCCTGGGTCGGTCGTTATCAGCTGCCCAATGCCTTGCCCACCCAGGCGTGTGACTGGCCCGAGCCGCAAGCGGCGGAGGCGGTCGCGCCCCAGGCGCGCCTGCACGCGCTGATCGATGAGGCGCCGCGCCCGCCTGCTGCCCACCAGACGGCGGATGCCAGCCATGGCTCCTCCGCTCAGGCTGGCGGCATGGCCGGCAGCGCGACGCCACGCCCGGCAGGGCCTTCTCCGGCCTCGAGTGCACGCGCCTTGCTGGGCATGGCGCCGGCGGCGGTCGAAGCCCCCGCTGCGGCTGCCTCACCGGCGCCCGGCGCTGCCGAGACCAGCAGCACCGCCTCGTGGGGGACGCCGCCGACTCAGGTCTCGGCCGAGGCACCGGCAGCAGATGAGGCAGTGACGCCGCCAGCGGCAGACAAGCCGCCACTGCGCTTCAGCATTCAGCTGGCGGCGCTGGAAGGGCGCTGGTTGATCATGCTGCCCGGTGACGAGGCTCCGCATCTGGAAGGGGAAGCCTTGCTCAAGGCGTTGTGGCGCGCCGCCGGCATCGAGGCGGCATCAGGGCTCACCTTCAGCCACTTCCGCTGGCCGCTGTTGCCCAACCTCAAGGCCAGTGCGCCACTCGAGGAAGCCCGCGAAGGGTTGCATGCCTTCCTGAGCGGCCCAGCGCGTCGTGGTTGGCAGCCGGAGAGGCTGTTGATCTTCGGCAGCGATGAGGCCAGCGAGACGCTGCGCGAGGTGCTTGGCATCACCGTTTCCGAGCGCGGCGAGGCGACCTCCAGTCTGCTGAACCTGCCGGTCTGGCAGGGGCCGGCACTGCCGGCGCTGGCGCGCTCCAGTGAGGCCAAGCGCAAACTGTGGCCGCTGTTGATTCGCTGGGGACGCGAGTGGCAGTCGGCATCGCCGCAGACGGGCGCCTCATGAGCGAGTCAGTTTCCCGGCGCCTCGAGCTGCGTGAGCTGGCCGATGATCAAGCGACCCTGCTGGCGCTTGAGGCCATCGAGGCCAGCCAGGCACATGGCCTGAGCCAGTCACAGCTGATCGATGTGCTCAACGATGACGCGCGCTGCGTGCTGGGCGCCTGGTGGCAGGCCTGCGAGTCGTCGGGCTGTGAATCGTTGGACGGTGAGACGTCGATCGAGGAGCTGATCGGCTTCGTGGTGCTGGCGCACGGGCCCTTCGAGGCCGAGATCGAGGCGATCACCGTACACGCCGCGCAGCGCGGGCAGGGCGTAGGTGCACGCCTTTTGGCCGCCGCCATCGCGCAGGCGCGTGACTGGCAACGTGACTCGGGGCTTGAGCGTCTGCTGCTGGAGGTGCGCGCCAGCAATGCCGCCGCCGCAGCTCTCTATGCGAAAGCCGGTTTCACCCGGGATGGAGTGCGCAAGGGCTACTACCCGCTGGTGGATGGCGGGCGAGAAGATGCCTGGCTCATGTCGCTGCCGCTGGTGTGATCCTGGCCCTTCTGTCTTGGGCTCCGGCTATTTCCCTTGTGCTGGTACCGACACGAAAACGCCGCCGACAGTCTCCTGTTGGCGGCGTTTTCATGAGGCCCTGCTCATGAACTCTTGTTCAAGCGCTCCTGTTCAAGAGCCATTGTTCAAGAGTGCATGTTCACGCGGCCCAGCGCGCAGGACGCGCGGGAGCATCAGGCGCTCTGGGTTTCGCTCTCGGTCTCGCTGAAGCGTGCGACCAGCGCTTCCAGACGCTGTGCCCACTGGTCACGCTCTTCCTGCAGTTGAGCGTTGGTCTGGCGCAGCTGTTCCAGCTCTTCGCCCTGACCTGTCTTGGCTTCGGTCAGGCGCTGGTTCTCTTCCTTCAGCTCTTCGACTTCCATCTTCAGCATCTCGATGCTGTCGATGGCCTGGCCGACTTTCTGCTCAAGTTGGGTAAAGAGTTCGGTGCTCATGCTATCTCCTTGTCGAGTCACGGTCGTGGCCCGAGGGGGTTCGTTGAGGGCGGTAAAGGTATGCGGTAAATGCTGGTGCGATGAATATCGGCCATGTCGGGAATCCTTGCCGGATGGCGCAGCGATACCCGCCTGCAGGCAGACTACGACGCCGCCTGAGTCGACACAAGTGGGAAGGTGGCTCAGGCGGGCGGATGGCGCCGATACAGGCGGCCATGACTGTCGCCGGCACGGCTTTCCCGGTGCAGCTGCCAGTTGGCGGGCACCACGGGGTCGAGACCGGATTCCACTTCCAGATAGATCATGGCGTCATCGCTCAGCCAGCCATGCGCTTCGAGCCGTGCGCAGCTCGCGGCGGCCAGCTCGAGCCGGAAGGGCGGATCGAGCAGCACCAGATCCATGCCGCCTGCAGCGGGTGTGGCCGTCTCGAGCCAGTGCAGGACATCGCCGGTCACCACCTGCGTTGGCAGGCTGTCGCCGTTGGCGAGGGTCGCGAGATTGGCCTCGAGCGCGCGCGCAACGCGACTGTCGCGCTCCACGAAGGTGACATGCGCCGCCTCACGCGACAGCGCCTCGAGGCCCAGCGCGCCACTGCCGGCATAGAGGTCAAGCACACGGGCGCCGCCGACATGAAAGCCCAGCCAGTTGTAGAGCGTCTCACGCACGCGGTCGGGTGTCGGGCGCAGGCCCGGTGCGTCGATCACGTTGAGCAGGCGGCGCTTGAAGCGCCCGCCGATGATGCGCAGGCGACCTGGCCCGCCGGCGGCCTGGCCACGCTTGCCGTGCTGCTTGTCAGCGCGCGAGGGCGCGTTGGATTTGCCCCGTGCGGGGCCTTGGGAGGATGCGCGTTTTTTCATGCCGCGAGTCTAGCATGTGCGACGCCGGATGCCGCGCGGTGCGTACCTTCAGCCCCGAAGGGATGGTAGGATGACGCCACTTTCACGAGTTCAGGACTGTCTCGCCATGTTCGGTTTTTTCAAGCGCAAGAAACACAAGGCTCAGGAGCAGAAAGCCTCCGAGCAGCAGGCCCTCGAGCAACAGGCTCTTGAACAGACACAAGACGCCACGCCCCACGAGCAAGCCGATGCCGAGCAGGCAGCGCGGCTCGAGGCGAAGCGTCTCGAGGCCGAGAAGGTAGAGGCAGAGCGCCTTGCCGGTGAAGAGGCCGCTCGGGTCGAGGCTCAGAAGGCCGAAGAGCAGCAGGCCGAAGCTGAAGCCGAGCGCCGCGCCTCGGAGCAGGCGGTTGCTGATCAGGCCGCCAAGGCAGAGGCCGAGCGCATTGCCCAGGAACGCGCAGCGCAGGAGCAGGCCGCTCAGGAACAGGCCGCCCGAGACGAAGCCGAGCGCATCGCCCAGGAGCAGGCCGCTGCAGAACGCGTCGCCGCCGAAAAGGCCGCCCAGCAAGAGGCGGAACGTCTGGCTGCCGAGCAGGCCGCCCAGGCAGAGGCCGAGCGTATCGCTGCCGAACAGGCCGCTCAGGCCCGTGCGGAAGAAGCCGCCAGTGAAGCGCGTGCCGAAGAGGCGCGTATCGCGGCTCGCGAGGAAGAAGAACGTCAGGCCGCCGCGCAGCTGGCCGCCATCGAGGCCGAAGAGCAGGCCGCGCTGGAACAGGCTCGCCAGGAAGAAGAAGCACGTGCCGCCGAGGCTGCCGCCGCTGGCGCAGACGCCGTGGTCGAGGATGACGCTGCGCGTGATACGGCCCGCGACGGACGCGAAAAGCCGCGTCGTGGCTTCTTCGCGCGCATCAAGGCCGGTCTTGGCAAGACTCGCGCCAATCTGACCGAGGGCGTCGCCAGCCTGTTCCTCGGCAAGAAGCAGATCGATGATGAGCTGATGGAAGACCTCGAGACCCAGCTGCTGATGGCAGACGTGGGCATCGAGGCGACCACCGAGATCATCGACAACCTGACCGCGCGCATCTCGCGCAAGGAATTGAAGGAGCCGCAGGCGCTCTACGAAGCGCTGCAGGAAGAGCTGCGCGTGATGCTGGCGCCGGTCGCCAAGGACCTGGAACTGCCGGCCAAGGGCAGCGGTCCCTTCGTGATCCTGATGATCGGCGTCAACGGCGTCGGCAAGACCACCACCATCGGCAAGCTGGCCAAGCGCTATCAGAGCCAGGGCCGCAGCGTGATGCTGGCGGCGGGCGATACCTTCCGCGCCGCGGCGGTGGAGCAGCTCAAGGTGTGGGGCGAGCGCAACAAGGTGCCGGTCATCGCTCAGCATACCGGCGCCGACAGTGCCTCGGTCATCTATGACGCCCTGGAAGCCGCCAAGGCGCGTAACGTCGATATCCTGATCGCCGATACCGCGGGCCGCCTGCACAACAAGAGCCACCTGATGGAAGAGCTCAAGAAGGTACAGCGCGTGATGGCCAAGCTGGATGTGTCCGCGCCCCACGAGGTGATGCTGGTGCTGGATGCCGGTACCGGCCAGAACGCGCTGTCACAGGCCTCCACCTTCCATGAAGCGGTCAACATCACTGGCCTTACGCTGACCAAGCTGGATGGAACCGCCAAGGGCGGCATCATCTTCGCGCTGGCCAAGCAGCTCAATCTGCCGATCCGCTATATCGGTGTCGGGGAAGGTGTCGATGACCTGCGTCCCTTCGCGGCTGATGACTTCGTCAGTGCCCTGTTTGCACGTGCTGGCGATGAGGCAAGCGAAGAGGCCAGCGCCGAGTCGCGCGAGGCATGATTGCCTTCGAGCATGTCGGCAAGCGCTATGGAGGGCGCTTCGATGCACTGGCCGGGCTCGACTTCAGGGTCGAGCGTGGCGAGATGGTCTTTCTGACAGGCCATTCCGGTGCCGGCAAGAGCTCGTTGCTCAAGCTGATCATGCTCCTCGAGCGCCCCTCGCGTGGGCGCATTCTGGTGGCGGGGCATGATATCGGGCGGCTGCATACCTCCCAGGTGCCGTATTACCGCCGCCAGATCGGCGTGGTCTTCCAGGACCACCAGCTGCTGACCGACCGCAACATCTTCCACAACGTGGCCCTGCCGCTGATGATCCAGGGGGTTCCGCCGCGTGAACAGGCGCGGCGGGTGCGGGCGGCGCTCGACAAGGTCGGCCTTTTGCATCGTGAGAAGGCACTGCCGATCGAGCTGTCCGGTGGTGAGCAGCAGCGAGTCGGCATCGCGCGCGCCGTGGTCAACAAGCCTGCGCTGCTGCTGGCCGATGAGCCGACCGGCAATCTGGACCCGGCACTGTCCGCCGACATCATGCGTCTGTTCGAGGACTTCAATCGCATCGGTACCACGGTGATGATTGCCAGCCACGATCTGGCGCTGATCGCCCGCCTGCACCATCGCACGCTGGAGCTGTCCGATGGTCGTCTGATCGCCGACAAGGATGCCCGATGAGCCCCCCGCGTTCCCGTAACGATTCCCCCTCTTCTTCACGCGAGCGTGGCCAGCCCCGCGCCGAGACGCGTACCCGCAAGGCCGCCGCGCAGGCGCCTGAATCACCGGAGGCCGCCGAGCGTGCGGCGCGCAAGGGCGCGCGCTCCAGTCGTGTCTCGGTCGAGAGCCGCTACCGCAGCTGGCTGCGTCATCACGCTGCCATGGCGCGCGACAGCGCACGCCGCCTGCTGGTCGCGCCCATCGCCAGCCTGCTGACCATGCTGGCCATCGCCATCGCACTGACGTTGCCGGCGGCGCTGTGGCTGGCACTGGACAGCGCGCGCCTGCTCGACAATGAACTCAATGACAGCGCCCAGCTCACCCTCTATCTCGAGACCTCGGTCGACGAGAGCCAGGCGCTGACGCTGTCGGACTCGCTGCGCGACGCTGCCGGTGTCGGGGGAGTGCGGCTGATCACCGCCGCCGAGGGCATGCAGGAATTCGCCCAGGCGCTGGACCTCAAGCGCTCGCTGAGTCTGCTGGATGACAACCCCCTGCCGGCCAGTATCGTCATCACGCCGCTGGACACCACGCCAGAGTCCGTTCGCGCCCTGGCCACGCGCCTCGAGGGCGAGCCGGGTGTCGCCAGCGCACGTCTGGATCTAGCCTGGCTCGAGCGTCTGCGCCAATTGGGTGAGCTGGGTCAGAAAGTGACGCTGGGACTCGCGTTACTCTTCGGGCTGGGCGTGTTGCTGGTGGTGGGCAATACCATCCGCCTGTCCGTGGAGAGTCGCCGCCAGGAAATCGAGGTCGTGACCCTGATCGGGGCGACCCACGCCTTCGTGCGGCGTCCCTTCCTCTACAGCGGTGCCTGGTACGGTCTGGGAGGAGGGCTGCTGGCCTGCGGAATCCTGGCACTTGGCGGCAACTGGCTGGCGGCACCCGTGACGGCCCTTGTACAAAGTTATGGCGGCAACTATGTGTTGCCCGCGCTGGGCGTTGCAGGGGGTGCCACGCTGCTGTTTTCGAGTACAATATTGGGCTGGATAGGGGCCTGGATCGCGGTCGGACGTCATCTGGCGAGTATTTCTCCGCGCTGATTCCGATTATTTTTCGCGGTTTTCAGCCAGTGTTTCTGCCCAGGAAGGTCAACAGTTACGTTCCGACAACATTCCTGTCGGGCGTCAGTGAAGGGGGCTGGTGGGTGGTTAAACGCACCACACACCCGACAGCGTTACGAAGTGCTACTCGTCATGACAATTGTACACGCCATGTACAGCTATTGACGGGAACCTGTCCCACCCTTCACAGTCTCACTACTTGCATGCGTGTTAGGCAACCATGGAGACATCTGCACTATGAGCACCAGTCTTCAGCCACTTGGCCACCTGTCACCGGGTCAAGATCTAAACGGCTATATTCAGTCGGTGAACCGTATCGCTGTGCTTACTGCCGAAGAAGAGCATGAGCTGGCCCTGCGGTTGCATGAAGAGAATCATCTGGAGTCGGCCCGCCGACTCGTCATGTCGCACCTGCGCTTTGTCGTGCATATCGCGCGCAGCTACAGCGGCTATGGCTTGCAGCAGGCGGACCTGATCCAGGAAGGTAACGTCGGCCTGATGAAGGCGGTCAAGCGTTTCGACCCGCATCAGGGCGTACGCCTCGTCTCCTTTGCCGTGCATTGGATCAAGGCCGAGATTCACGAGTTCGTGCTGCGTAACTGGCGCATCGTGAAGGTCGCGACCACCAAGGCTCAGCGCAAGCTGTTCTTCAACCTGCGTGGCGCCAAGAAGCGTCTTGCCTGGTTGAACAACGATGAAGTGGATGCCATCGCGGGCGATCTGGACGTCAAACCTGCCGTGGTGCGTGAGATGGAAAGCCGTCTCTCCGCCCACGATGCAGGCTTCGACGCCGGCCCCAGCGACGACGAGAGCTCTGCCTATCAGGCGCCGGCCAACTATCTGGAAGATCACAGCCTCGATCCGGCTGCCCAGGTGGAACAGCAGGACCTGGAAGACGACTCCCACGGTCGTCTGCTCAAGGCGCTGGCGGCACTGGATGAGCGCTCACGCGACATCCTCCAGCAGCGCTGGCTGAGTGACAACAAGTCGACTCTGCACGAGCTTGCCGACATCTATGGCGTCTCTGCCGAGCGTATCCGTCAGCTCGAGAAGAACGCGATGAAGAAGCTGCGTGAATCGATGGGTGACATGAGCGAAGGCTTCGCTGCCTGAGCTTGATGACCCCATGACATGAGCCCGTGATTTTCAGGCTCGCTGTCACGTGAAAATGCCCCGCCGGGTTTCCCGGCGGGGCATTTTCGTTGAGGGAGAGTGGATCCCGAGGAATCCGTCGTTATTGGTTGAACACTGCAACACAATGTTTCATTCTGTCACACTAAGACATGAAACATTTCTACTGGTGACCCCGTGGACCCGACCTCCTCGCACGTCAATGGCACACATTCGCTGTGGCGAATCTTTGGGCTCAATGCAGCCTTGATGGTGGTATTGGGTGGCCTGTTTCTGGCCAGCCAATGGTTTGATGTGCGTGAACAGGAAATGCGTCGCCTGGAGCTGCTGGATACCCAGCTGCATATCTCCACCGAGCAGCTGATCGCCAATGTCTCGCGCGAGATGATGGTGCTGGAGCGCGTGTTGAGCAGCGAAGGCAAGGAGCTGTGGCGTGGCTCGCTGGATAGCGCGCTGGGCCGTCATCCCTCTCTGGTCTCGCTGATGGTGGTGCCGTTTGCCGATTACCGCGGCAGCAGCCTGCGTCAGATCGGCGTGGGGCGCAGTTGCAGCTGGCAGCTGACCCAGCCGGAAGCCCAGGCGCTGCCCGGGCGCAGCAGCCTGCTGTTCGGCTCCGCACTGCCGCTGGCATCCGGTCAGCCGGGCTTGCCGTTCTACCGTCACATGGATATCGAAGGCATGTCCTGGCTGCTGATCGGCTGCCTGGACTTCTCCGAGGCACGCAGCCTGCTGGCCAACCCGAATTCCGATGATGGGCAGCGCCTGCGCCTGTTCTCCACCAACGGTCTGCTGCTGTTCTCGAGCCCTCAGGAGCATGCGCTGGGCGTGACCGGCAAGCTGCCGCTGTCCTCGATGGCCAACATGGGCAAGTACATCTCCGAGCGTGGTGTGCGTCGCTATCATGTGCCGGGCTTCGACGGCCGGCCGCGCATGGCGGCGGGCAGCTATATCGCACCGCTCAAGCTGTTCAGCGTCGTGAGTCAACCACTCTCCAGCCTGTGGTGGCTGTGGTGGAATCGTATCTGGTTCGGCATGCTGCTCGGCGGCATCTTCCTGGTCGTGCTGGTGGTCGTGGTGGCGCGTGCCGAGCGCAAGCGCGCTGAGCGCCACGATGAGTTGGAGGGCGCACTCGAGTCGATGACGGCGCGCTCTCGTACCCTGGTGACGCTGATGGATAACCTGCCGGGCGTGGTGTATCGCATCGAGGTCAACACCGGTGTGCTGACCTTCATCAGCAACGGCTCGGCCGAGCTGTTCGGTCGCTCGGCCGAATCACTGGTCGGCGCCGGCATCACCCTGACCGAGCTGATCCATCAGGAAGACCGTCAATCCGTCAGCGCCGCCCGCCACTGGGCGATGTGCGCGCAGATGCGCCATGAGCAGGTCTTCCGCATCATCGCCGACCATGAGCGTTGGGTGCTGGACCGCAGCGTGATGATCGAGGGCGAGGATGGCGTGCGCTACTGGGAAGGCCTGCTGCTCGACATCAGTGCGCACAAGGAATCCGAGCGTCAGCTCGATTTCCTGGCGCGTCATGACGCCCTGACGGGGCTCTATAACCGCAAGGCCTTCATGGCGGCGGCCGACGAGCGCGTCGCGGCGGGTGGCTTGATGATCTACGCCGATATCGACCGTTTCTCGACCGTCAACGATGGCCTGGGCCATGAAGCCGGTGACCAGCTGCTGGTCGCGGTCGGCGAGCGTCTGCGTCGTCTGCTGCCGCCGGGCGGTCTGGTAGCGCGTCTGGGGGCCGATGAGTTCGGCCTCTATCTGCCGCATGGCAACGATGATCCGGCGCAGGTAGTGGAGGAGATCCAGCAGAAGGTCGAGCGTCCCTTCACGATTCTTGGTCGCCCGCTGATCATCAGTCTGACGGCAGGCTATGTGCTGTCCGAGACCAATGGCGATGCCCAGGCGCTGATGCTGAATGCCGATGTGGCGCTCTATCACGCCAAGTCGCGCGGCGATCATGCGCTGCGCTGGGAGTCGTCGCTGGACAAGCATGTCGCCTCGCGCATGACGCTGGAGCAGGACCTGCGTCAGGCCATCGGCAGCGAGCAGCTCTATCTGCATTACCAGCCGCAGCTGGATAGTCATGGTGAGCTGCAGGGTGTCGAGGCGCTGCTGCGCTGGCAGCATCCGGAGCTGGGCATGATCTCGCCGGCCCAGTTCATTCCGCTGGCCGAAGAGACCGGTCTGATCTTCCGCCTCGGACGGTTCGTGCTCGAGGAAGCCTGTGCCCAGATGGTGCGCTGGCAGGAAGCCGGCCTTCACATGCCGCGCATGGCGGTCAATCTGTCGGCGCGCCAGCTGACCTCGGGCTACGAGAACGAAGTCTTCGGCGTGCTGGAAAGCCAGAAGCTGTCGCCGACGCGGCTGGAAGTCGAGGTGACCGAGACGCTGCTGATCCAGGACATGGAAGGGGGGCTTGCCGTGCTCGGCGCGCTGCGCGAGCTGGGCGTGCGTGTGGCGCTGGATGACTTCGGGCAGGGCTATTCGTCGCTGTCCTATCTGTCATCCCTGCCGCTGGATGTGCTCAAGGTCGACCGCAGCTTCGTGATGAAGATGGATGCGGTCGCCGGCTCTGACGGCGGTATCCGCTGTCCCAATCAGCAGGCCATCCAGCTGGTCGGCGCCGTGATCAGCCTGGGGCACTCGCTGGGCCATGAGATCGTCGCCGAGGGAGTCGAGACGGACGTACAGTTCGAGGAGCTCAAGCGACTGGGCTGCGACACCTATCAGGGCTACCTGCTGGCGCGGCCGATGTCCGCCGAGGCCATACTGGAGCGCTTCAGCGTCAACGCCTGAGGCGCCGCCCGTGCAGTCCGGCCTCACTCCATCCCACCCGGTGGTGATATGAGATGGCATGACCCAGCAAAAACGCCCCGCCTGCAATGACTGCAGGCGGGGCGTTCTTTTTGGTGCGGCTCACGCGCGCGAGGCAAGACCCTCAGACGGCAATGCGCTCCTGACTGCTCAGCAGCAGGTCGCGGCTCAGCAGCTGCCACTGGTCTTCCCAGTGCTCGGTCGGGCGCTTGCGATAGTCGCTGCGCACGTACTGGCCGATACGGCCTTCCGCACACGCCAGCAGCAGATTGGCTGCTGCCGTGACGGTGATGGCCGGTCGCAGTCCTTCGCGAGGCTCGGCTTCGCGCAGCACCTGCTTGATCTGCGTCTCGAGACGCTCGAACAGCTGCGCCATGCGCGTGCGCAGGCGTGCCGTCTCGCCGGTGAGGGCATCACCATTGAGGAGGCGACACAGCCCCGGGTTCTTCTCGGCAAAGCCCAGCAGCAGGCTCAGGATGTGATGCACCCTGGCATGCGCAGTGTCGTTGTCCTGAATGATCAGCGCGATACGCTCGAACAGCGTGCTCTCGATGAATTCGATCAGTCCTTCGAACATGCGTGCCTTGCTGGGGAAGTGACGATAGAGCGCCGCCTCCGAGACACCGACCTGTCGTGCCAGTGCTGCAGTCGTGATGCGTTTGCCGCTGTCCTCTTCCAGCATCAGAGCGAGTGCCTGGAGGATCTGTTCGCGACGTGATTGTTTTGGATTCGCCTGCGTCATGGAATCTTGTCGTTTATCGCGGCCTGCAGCAGTGTGCTACGGGCGGGTCCGTGTCCTGAGGCATGTCGCTTGCCTCGCGCGAAACACCGGGGCCGAGCCCCGGCTTGTCACCTTACGCCTTGTCAGTGTCCGCTTCCGCGTTGCTGATCAACGTGCCGACCCCGGCATTGGTGAAGATTTCCAGCAGGGTCGCATGTGGCACGCGGCCATCGATGATGTGAGCACTGCGCACGCCTTGCTTCACGGCGTCCAGTGCACAGCTGATCTTGGGCAGCATGCCACCGTAGATGGTGCCATCCTCGATCAGGCCATCCACCGCCTCGGTGGTCAGGCCGGTCATGACTTCGCCTTGTGCGTTCATCAGGCCAGCCACGTTGGTCAGCAGCATCAATTTCTCCGCGCCCAGTGCCTCGGCGACCTTGCCGGCGACCAGGTCGGCATTGATATTGTAGCTGCGACCCTCGGCATCGACCCCGATGGGTGCGATGACGGGAATGAAATCGTTGCGTGTCAGCAGTTCGATCAGGTCCGTGGAGACATGCTCGACTTCACCGACATGACCAATGTCGATGATTTCAGAGGCATTCATGCCCGGCGTCTGGCCGCTGACCTTGAGCTGGCGGGCGCGAATCTGGCCGCTGTCCTTGCCGGTCAGGCCGATGGCCTTGCCGCCACTCTGGTTGATCAGGTTGACGATGCCCTTGTTGACCAGGCCGCCCAGCACCATCTCGACCACGTCCATGGTCTCGGAATCCGTGACGCGCATGCCATCGACGAAGCGCGATTCGATGTTCAGCTTCTCGAGCAGCGCGCCGATCTGCGGGCCGCCGCCATGCACGACCACCGGATTGATGCCGACTTCCTTCATCAACACCATGTCGCGAGCGAAGGAGTCGATCAAGGCTTCTTCGGTCATGGCGTTGCCGCCGTACTTGACCACCACGGTCTTGCCCGAGAACTGCTGGATATAGGGCAGGGCTTCGGACAGGACCTCGACCACCTGATGCGGGTCGCGGTTGGCGTGGCTCATCAGCGTATCACTCCACAGAAAATGGTCCGGAAAGAGAGTCCGGACACTGTCACTTAAAACGGTCTTTCAGCGCGCGCGGTGCGCGCTGTCATGCAAATCGGTTGCTTCAGGCACTTGATGCGCCCGGATGAGCGGCTGCAGTGCCTGGCAAGGCGAGGGCGGCGATCAAGCGGCAGACCGCCGCCCCCGTTGCGGCTCATGCCATCCTGTCGATGGAGAGCGAGTGCGGGATCAGAACGGTGCCTGGATGCTCGGCTCGGCCTGCTTCAGCGCGGCGCGGAAGCTGTCCTTGATGCGCTCCAGTGCGGCTTCCGACTTGCCTTCGAAGCGCAGCACCAGCATCGGCGTGGTGTTGGACGCGCGGCAAAGACCCCAGCCATCGGCGTAGTCGACACGAATGCCGTCCAGCGTGGTCTTGACGCCGTCGCTGCCGAAGTCGCCTTCACTGGCCAGTCGCTCGACGATAGCGAACTTGTTCTCGTCGGTCACTTCCACATTGATCTCGGGGGTGCCGAGGTCCTGCGGGAAGCGGGCGAAGAAGGTGTCGGCATCGACATCCTGCTTGGCGAGGATTTCCAGCAGGCGCGCGGCGCCGTAGATGCCGTCATCGAAGCCGAACCAGCGCTCCTTGAAGAAGATGTGGCCGCTCATCTCGCCGGCCAGTGCTGCGCCGGTTTCCTTCATGCGTGCCTTGATCAGCGAGTGGCCGGTGCGCCACATTTCCGGCGTGCCGCCGGCTTTCTCGATCACGGTCGCCAGGTTGCCGGTGCACTTGACGTCGAAGATGATGCGCGCGCCCGGCACGCGTTCGATCAGGTCTTCCGACAGCGCCATCATCAGGCGGTCCGGGTAGAGGATCTCGCCCTTGGGCGTCACGACGCCGAGGCGGTCGCCGTCACCATCGAAGGCCAGACCGATGTCCGCGCCGGTTTCCTGCATGGTCTTGATCAGGTCCTGCAGGTTTTCCGGCTTGCCCGGGTCCGGGTGGTGGTTCGGGAAGTTGCCGTCGATCTCGTCGAACAGCGGCACGGTGTCGACGCCCAGGCGACGGATCAGCTCCGGGCCCAGCTCGCCGGCCACGCCGTTGCCGCAATCGACCACGGCCTTGAGCGGGCGCTTGACGACCACATCACCGGTGATCTGCTCCAGATAGCGCTCACGCACGTCCTCTTCACGCAGGCTGCCTTCACCTTGCGCCAGATCGCCTTCCTGCAGGCGACGATAGAGATCGGTGATGGTGTCACCGGACAGGGTCTCACCGGCCAGCACGATCTTCAGGCCGTTGTAGTTGGCCGGGTTGTGGCTGCCGGTCAGCATCACGCCGGAGCGGGTGCCTTCCAGGATATTGGTGGCGTAGTAGAGCACCGGTGTCGGCACCATGCCGATGTCGACGACATCACGGCCGGCATCACGCAGGCCCGCGATCAGCGCCTTGGACAGGCGCGGGCCGGAGAGACGGCCGTCACGCGCGACCACGACGGTGGATTCACCGCGTGCCGCGGCTTCGCTGCCGATGGATTGGCCGATGGCGCGCACGCCGTCTTCGGTGAGGGTCTCATCCACGATGCCACGGATATCGTAGGCGCGGAAAATTGAAGCGGGTACCTGACTCATGGTGCATCCCTGTCGGTTGAATCAATCGTGAAGTCGCTTGAGGCGTCATGCGTCTCGAACGCTATCGCTGCATGACGATCAGTGTGGAAATCTGCATGGCTCCCTTTTAGCCGGAAGCCCGGCAGCCGGCGCGAGCCTGCCGCTCGGCTGCCCTCTGGCATGACGGGTCAATCAGTGGCGACCGGAGTGGCCGAAGCCGCCTTCGCCGCGCTGGCTGGCCTCGAATTCAGAGACTTCCACCAGCTCCGCCTGTACCACTGGCACTAGCACGTACTGTGCCAGACGCTCGCCGGGTTCCAGCACGAACTCGCTGTTGCCGCGGTTCCAGACCGAGATCATCAGTTCGCCCTGGTAGTCGGAGTCGATCAGGCCGACCAGATTGCCCAGCACGATGCCGTGTTTGTGCCCCAGACCGGAGCGCGGCAGGATCATGCCGGCCAGTGCGGGGTCGGCGATATGGATCGCCAGCCCGGTGCGCACCAGCTCACAGGCGCCCGGCGCCAATGTCAGCGGCGCGTCGAGCAGTGCGCGCAGGTCCATGCCGGCGCTGCCGGGAGTGGCGTGATGCGGCAGCGGGTAATCGCGAACGCGCTCGTCGAGAATCTTGAGTTCGAGCCGGGGGCGGGTCATCTAAGGTGCTTCCTGATCGTCGGTGACAGTCGGTGTAACGGTCTGGATGGCAGGGTCGAGGCTGACCCTGTGCTGATGGAGTGCCAGGGCGCGCTTCAGAATCGCGCGCGCCAGTTCCGTCTTGGGACGGGCCGCGATGGCCTGTTCGTGTTGCGTGTTCGTGTTCTGATCGAGCGGCTGCCACAGCAGGGTGGCGGCATTGCTGTCACTGCCGAAGCCAAGGCCTGGCGTGCTCACATCATTGGCGACGATCATGTCGAGCTGTTTACGCGCGAGCTTGTCGCGTGCATAGCGCAGCACGTCGCGGGTCTCGGCGGCGAAGCCGATCACCAGTGGCGCCCGCTGACCGGCGGCGCGGCGTGCCTGCGTCTGGGCGGCGATGCCGGCGATGATATCCGGGTTGCGGATCAGCGTGACCTGCATCTGCTCCTCGCCCGACTGCTTCTTGAGCTTGTGGTCGGCGACCGTGGCCGGGCGGAAGTCGGCGACTGCCGCGCAGCCGATGAAGAGGTCGCTCTCGCTGGCGGCTGCCTCGGCGGCGGCCTGCATGTCCAGCGCGGATTCGACATCGATGCGCTCGACGCCAGCCGGGGTCGCCAGCGCCACCGGGCCACTGATCAGGCGCACGCTGGCGCCCAGTGCCGCGGCCTCGGCGGCCAGCGCATAGCCCATCTTGCCGGAGCTGTGATTGCTCAGATAGCGCACCGGGTCCAGTGGCTCGCGGGTCGGGCCGGCGGTGATGGTCACCGTCAGGCCTGCGGCCGGCAATGACATCTCATTGCTCTGGCGGCCGGGGTCGCTCTGGCTCATGAGGTCGCTCAGCGCCGCGACGATCTCTTCCGGCTCCAGCATGCGGCCCGCGCCCACGTCGCCACAGGCCTGTTCGCCGCTGGCCGGGCCGAGCAGCGTCCAGCCATCGGCACTGAGCTGGCGGGCATTGCGCTGGGTGGCGGGGTGCGCCCACATGGCCTGATTCATCGCCGGGGCCATCACCCAGCGCGCGCTGTTGGCCAGGCACAGGGTAGTGAGCAGATCATCGGCATGCCCATGCACCAGGCGGGCCATCAGATCGGCGGTGGCAGGCGCGATCAGGATGGCCTCCGCCCAGCGTGCCAGCTCGATATGTCCCATGCCGGCCTCGGCCTCGGGGTCCAGCAGGGAGGTGTGCACTGGATTGCCCGACAACGCCTGCAGGGTCAGCGGTGTAATGAAGGCTTGAGCCCCTTCGGTCATGGCGATGCGCACTTCACAGCCCGCCTTTTTCAACAGGCGGGTGATCAGAGCGGCCTTGTAGGCCGCGATGCCGCCACTGATGCCCAGCAGAATGCGCCGTCCGGCGAGTGAATGCATGGTGTGTCCTGCGTCCCTGATGCGTCGATTGCTACGCTCGCGCGTTTGCCCTCTACCATATCACCGTGATGCAACCTTGCGTAGCGCCGCTGGCCCGCGACGCCGAGTGTCGCCATGGTCCCTGCGAGCGCTCGCTTCATGGGCCGGGAGCTGTCATCAGGTGGCATGCAGGAGCCAGACGCAGGCCCTCGGGGCGGCAAGCGTTGATGCTCACAATGGCGAAAGAGGCGGCATCTGACCACGCTTCTCATGCTTTGGACTGTCAGCCATTCGGGGCGACAGGCGATGGGGGAAGAGTGCATGGGGATTCGAGAGTGGCCGGTCGGGGAGCGTCCGCGCGAGAAGCTGTTGTCGTCAGGGGCAGGGGCCTTGTCAGATGCCGAGCTGCTGGCCATCTTTCTGCGCGTGGGCATAAAAGGACGCTCGGCGGTGGATCTGGCGCGCGACCTGCTGAACACCTTCGGCGGTCTCAGGCCATTGCTGGAGGCGACCCAGCAGGACTTCTGCGCGGCGCGCGGACTGGGTGACGCCAAGTACGTGCAGCTGCAGGCTTCGCTGGAGCTGTCGCGTCGCCATCTGGAGAGCCTGTTGATGCGCGGGGCCGCCCTGACGTCGCCCCTGCTGGTGCGGCGCTATCTGTCCTCGCATCTGCGCGACCTGCCGCATGAGGTGTTCGCCGCGCTGTTTCTCGACAGCCAGCATCGCGTCATCCGCTTCGAGACACTCTTCACCGGCACGCTGGATGCCGCCGCCGTCTACCCGCGCGAGGTGGTCAAGCGGGCGCTGGCGCTCAATGCCGGCGCCCTGATTCTGGCCCACAACCATCCCTCTGGCGTCGCGGAGCCCAGTGAAGCTGACCGGCGCATCACGCAGCGCCTGGAAGAGGCGCTGGGGCTTTTCGATATTCGCGTGCTGGATCACTTCGTGGTCGGAGATGGCGAGGTGGTCTCGTTTGCCGAGCGCGGCTGGCTCTAGTTGGGGTGCCGAGGAGGCTGAGGCGCTGAGTGCCCGATGACGGTACAGCCCCCGCCAGATGCGGTCGCCGCTGGCGTGAGAAATGCGCAGGGATTGCAAACCAGGGCACTGGTTGTGGTAATGTTGCGCCTCCCGTATCACCCACCACAGAATTCGCGACCACTCTGGCCGACATTGGCTGAGTGAAGCGTTTGGCTGAGAAGCGTCTGTACCGATGTGACACGTCGGGCATGGGCGTGCTGGCGAAAAAAATCCGTATAGGACGTGCTTTCACGTTCCTCTTCGGGTAAAATGCTGCGCCTGCACGTTCCAGCACCCGAAAGCTTGTCTTCCGGAACGGACGTAAACACTTTGAAATCAGGGCATGAGGCGGCGCCTGCCACTTCCGGTTTGCCCGACAGGTTTTGAACAACTTAGCCAACGCAGCGGTTGGAGGCTCCAATGTCCAAAGTATGTCAGGTTACCGGCAAGCGCCCGGTGACTGGTAACAATGTTTCTCACTCCCAGCGCAAGACTCGTCGCCGGTTCCTGCCGAACCTGCACACCCACCGTTTCTGGGTTGAATCCCAGCAGCGCTTCGTCAAGCTGCGCGTCTCTACCAAGGGCATGCGCATCATCGACAAGAAGGGTATCGACGAAGTCCTCAAGGACCTCACTGCACGTGGCGAGCGCTTCTAAACACTAGAAGACAGCCCCTGTAGCAATGGCAACCGAGCCGAGGGCAGCGCTCTCAATCGTTCGGTGAATGCGACTGTGGAAGGAAACTGAAAATGCGTGACAAGATCAAGTTGGTGTCAAGTGCCGGTACTGGCCACTTCTACACCACCGACAAGAACAAGCGTAACACTCCGGACAAGCTTGAATTCAAGAAGTACGATCCGGTCGTTCGCAAGCACGTGATGTACAAGGAAGCCAAGATCAAGTGATCTTGTCTCCCGCCAGCGTGCTGTCGGAACCCTCGAAAACCCGGTCCTGACCGGGTTTTCGAGTATCTGGATGTCGCTGTTCTGGGCATCCTGCAACAGGGTGGCGGCTTCTGTCGTCACCCTGTTGTGCGTCTGGCGGTCAGTCGAGGAGAGAACATGCCCGAATTACCGGAAGTCGAGACGACCCGTCGCGGTATCGCGCCGCTGGTCGAGGGCCAGGAGGTCACCGAGGTGATCGTGCGTCAGCCGCGCCTGCGCACCCCCGTGCCCGGCGAGCTCGCCGAATGGCTGGTGGGTCAGCGTTTCGGCACGCTTGCGCGTCGCGCCAAGTACCTGCTGTTGCCGATCGCCGATGGCCATCTGCTCTGGCACCTGGGCATGTCCGGTAGCCTCAGACTGGTGCCCATCGGCACGCCGCCACGCACGCATGATCATGTCGATGTCGTGCTCGGCAATGGCCATGTGCTGCGCTATCACGATCCACGTCGCTTCGGCTTCGTCGACTTCGTGCGTGGTGACCCGCATGCCGATACGCGCTTGGCGCGACTCGGCCCGGAGCCGTTGTCCGATGCCTTCAATGGCGAGCACCTCTTTGCGCGCTCCCGCAAGCGCCGCGTGGCGATCAAGCCGTTTCTGATGGACAACGCCAATGTGGTGGGCGTGGGCAATATCTACGCCAGCGAGGCGCTGTTCATGGCGGGTGTCGACCCGCGCCGTCCTGCCGGTGAAGTGACGCGCGAGGAGTACGAGCGCCTCGCCAACGCCGCCAGCAGCGTGCTGGCCGCGGCGATCGCCCAGGGCGGCACCACGCTGCGTGACTTCGTCGGTGGAGATGGTAAGCCGGGCTACTTCGCGCAAAGCCTCAACGTCTACGGGCGGGGTGGCGAGCCATGCCGCGAATGCGGCCACGAGATCATGAGTCTGGTGCTGGGCCAGCGCGCCAGCTGCTTCTGCCCTTATTGTCAGCGCTAGCGGCGAGCCGCATCAGACCACTGCTTGACCGGGGGCTCCGTGACCGGGGCCGCCATGACGACTAGAATAGGCCCGTTCGGGCGCGTCCTGTCGTCGTCCTGTCCCTTCCTCTGCTTTCTGGATATTTCCCGTGACTGAACGTCTGCGCCTGAAGAAGAATGCTGATCGCCGCCTCAAGGCCGGCCATCTGTGGCTGTACTCCAATGAAGTCGATACCGTCGCGACGCCGCTCAAGAACTTCGAGCCGGGCGCCCAGGCCATCATCGAGGCCAGCAATGGTCGTGCGATGGGTGTTGCCTACGTCAACCCGAACTCGCTGATCTGCGCGCGCATCGTGTCGCGCAACCCGGAACAGCGTCTGGATCGCTCGCTGCTGGTGCACCGCTTCAACCAGGCGCTGTCGCTGCGCGAGAGCCTCTATGACAAGCCGTTCTATCGTCTGGTCCACGGCGAAGGCGACCTGCTGCCGGGCCTGATCGTCGATCGCTTCGGCGACGTGCTGGTCTGTCAGCTCAACACCTTCGGCATGGAGCGTCTGGCGGAAGTGATCGTCGATGCGCTGCTCAAGGTCGTCAAGCCGACAGCCATCGTGTTCAAGAACGATTCCAGCGGTCGCCGCCAGGAACAGCTCGAGCGCAACGTCGAAGTCGTCTACGGCGAGCTGCCGGAAAGCGTGCTGCTGGAAGAGAACGGGGTCCAGTTCACGGCGCCGGTACTCGATGGCCAGAAGACCGGCTGGTTCTACGATCACCGCGCCAACCGTGCCTGGTTGAACCGTCAGGTCGAAGGCAAGCGCGTACTGGATCTGTTCAGCTACGTCGGTGGCTGGGGCGTGCAGGCGGCGGCGCATGGCGCCAGCGAAGTGCTGTGTGTCGATGCTTCCGGCGCGGCACTCGAGCGTGTCTCGGGCAATGCCGTGCTCAACGGTGTCGAGGACCGCGTCTCCATCGCGGAATCGGATGTCTTCGAGGCCCTCTCGGCCCTGCGTGCAGAAGGCGAGCAGTTCGACGTCATCATCGCGGATCCGCCCGCCTTCATCCGCAAGCGCAAGGACATCACCAACGGTGAGCGCGCCTATGCACGCCTCAACCGTGAAGCCATGCGCCTGCTGGGTCGTGACGGTCTGCTGATGTCCGGCTCCTGCTCCATGCATCTGGCGCCGGAGCGCCTGATGGATGTGGTGCGTGGCGCCGTGCGTCACCAGGACCGCCACGGTCAGGTCATCTTCCAGGGCCATCAGGCCAGTGACCACCCGGTGCACCCGTCCATCCCCGAGACGTCCTACCTCAAGGCCCTCGGTGTGCGCGTCTATCGCGACTGATGACGCCTGAAGGATATCAGGACTGTCGTCTGTGGCTTGAGTGTCGGCTATGGCTTGTCTATCGACTGCGGCCCGCTTTTGGCTAATCGTCCATGGCTCATGGACTCTGATAGTCTGACGGCATGTATAGACGACTGACATCTCATCACAATCTCGTGCTGCTCGATCACTGGCGCAACCTGCTGGAAAGCGAGGGCATCACCTGCGAGCTGCGCAATCGCCTGCTCGGCTCGGCCGCGGGCGAGTTGCCCGTGCTCGACTGCGAGCCCCAGCTGTGGGTGGCAGAGCATGACCTTCCACGTGCCCGCCGCCTGCTGGCGAGCATCGAGGCCGCGCCGGCCCTGCCGGCTTGGCAGTGTGCCTGTGGCGAACGTCTCGAGGGCAGCTTCAGCGAGTGCTGGGCGTGTGGGGCAAGTGCGCCGCAGCAGCCCGCACCACAGGCGCGTCCGCGCGATGAGGACCCGGAGTTCGTGGCATGAGCAAAGGCACCCCGAAGGCGAGTGACGCGCCGCCGTTGACGCAAGATTCCCCCGGCTGGGCACTGCCACGCCCGTTCCTGTTGCCGATCAGCGTGAAGAAGAAGGCACTGGATGGTTATGGTCACGTCAACAATGCCGAGTATGTGCGCTGGCTGGAGGACATCAGCTGGGCACACTCCGAAGCGTTGGGGCTTGGCCTGGCACACTACCGTGAGCAGGACCGCGGCATGGCGGTGCACCGTCACGAGATCGACTATCTGGCCAGTGCACGACTTGGCGATTCGCTGATGCTGGCGACCTGGCTGGTGGATTGCGATGGACGCCTGAGTCTGACGCGTCGCTTCCAGCTGCGCCGGTGCTCGGATGGCCAGACGCTGCTGGAGGCCCGCACGCGCTTTGTCTGCATCGAGCTCTCGAGTGGACGGGCCCGGCGCATGCCCGGCGCCTATCGTGAATGCTATTCGGCGGCGCTGGTGAGTGAGGAAACTGCCAGTCAGCGATGATTCCTCGCATTCCACTGCATCATTGGCGTGTTTTGGTGAATCTTGCTGGTATCTGATTGGCGAGACGCTGACGAGTCTGCTGTGCTTGTAGCAGGCGTCGTGATGACGTCAGTGCATTCCGCCAGCAGTGCAAGGAGTTCACCATGCAGATTGCCGTGCCGAAGGAAATCAAGAACCACGAGTATCGCGTCGCCCTCACGCCTGCCGGTGTGCGCGAGCTGATCGCCCAGGGCCATGAGGTGATCGTCGAGTCTGGTGCCGGGGAGGGCAGTGGTTACCCCGATGCCGAATATCAGGGCGTTGGCGCGCGTCTCGAGTCGGACGTCGAGCGGGTCTTTCGCGACGCCGAGCTGATTCTCAAGGTCAAGGAACCGCAGCCGGCCGAGGTCGCGCGGCTCACTAGCGGCCAGACCCTGTTCACCTATCTGCATCTGGCCGCCGCTCGTGAGCTGACCGAGAGCCTGCTGGAGAGCGGCGTGACGGCCATCGCCTACGAGACCATCACGGATGCCGACGGAGGCCTGCCGCTGCTGGCGCCCATGAGTCGCGTCGCCGGGCGCATGGCGATTCAGGCCGGCGCGCACGCACTGGAGAAGGCGCAGGGCGGCATGGGCGTGCTGTTGCCCGGCGTGCCCGGCGTGCCGCCTGCACGGGTCACGGTGATCGGTGGTGGTGTAGTGGGGGAGAACGCGGCACGCATGGCGCTGGGGCTGGGCGCCGAGGTGGTGATTCTCGATACCTCACTGGCGCGCCTCGAGACCCTGGATCATCGCTATCAGGGCCAGATTCGTACCGTCTATTCGACCTCCGAGGCGCTGGAGGAAGCGGTGCGGCAATCGGCATTGATCATCGGTGCCGTGCTGGTGCCCGGCGCGGCGGCTCCCAAGCTGATTCGCCGCGAGCATCTGCGCAAGATGACGCCGGGCGCCGTGCTGGTGGATGTCGCCATCGATCAGGGCGGTTGCTTCGAGACCAGTCAGGCGACGACTCACGCCGAGCCGACCTACGTGGTGGATGGCATCGTGCATTACTGCGTGGCCAACATGCCCGGCGCGGTGGCACGCACCTCGACCCAGGCGCTGACCAGCGCGACGCTGCCGTATATCGTGCGCCTCGCCAATGGCGGCTATCGCGAGGTGCTGAGCCGGGACAGCCACTTTGCCGCGGGCCTCAATGTGCACGCGGGGCAATTGATCCTGCCGGAAGTCGGCGAGGCCTTCGACATGCCGGTCACTGCGCTCGCCGAGGCACTGGCGAAGGAGTGAGCCGGGCGCGCCGGCCCTTACGAAGGCTGCACGCCTCAGGGTAAGATGTGGGACATATAGCGACAGGTCATGGTGGCTGCGTTCGAGGATTTCGGGCGGCGCTGCCGCGACCTGTCGTGATCCATTGTGAGCGAGTGCAGCCCCGCGGCACGACCTCCCGACCCAGACGCCCAAGAAGTGCATCCATGACCAAGACCCGCGTTCTTACCGGCATCACGACCACCGGCACCCCTCATCTCGGCAACTATGTCGGCGCCATCAAGCCTGCCATCGAAGCCAGTCAGGACCCGACGGTCCAGTCCTTCTACTTCCTCGCCGACTTCCACGCCCTGATCAAGTGTCAGGACCCGAAGCGCGTGCAGGAGTCGCGTCGTGAGATCGCCGCCACCTGGCTGGCTCTGGGTCTGGACACCGACAACGCCATCTTCTATCGCCAGTCGGACGTACCGGAAATCCCGGAGCTGATGTGGCTGCTCAACTGCGTGTGCGCCAAGGGCTTGATGAACCGCGCGCATGCCTACAAGGGCGCCGTGGCCGAGAACGAAGAGAGTGGCATCGAGGATCTCGATCGCGGCATCAGCATGGGTCTGTTCAGCTATCCGGTGCTGATGGCGGCGGACATCCTGATGTTCAATGCGCACAAGGTGCCGGTGGGGCGTGACCAGATCCAGCATATCGAGATGGCGCGCGACATGGCCGGGCGCTTCAACCACCTCTTCAAGGGCAACTACTTCACCATGCCCGAGGCGGTGACCGACGAGAAATCCCAGCTGCTGCTGGGTCTCGACGGGCGCAAGATGTCCAAGAGCTACAACAACACCATCCCGCTGTTCGGCACCGAGAAGCAGCTGCTCAAGAGCGTGCGCAAGATCAAGACCAACTCGCTGGAGCCGGGCGAGCCGAAGGACCCGGATACCTGTTCGCTGTTCCAGATCTATTCGGCCTTCGCCACCGAGGCGGAAGTCGCCGCCATGCGTGAGCAGTACGCGGCCGGCATCGGCTGGGGCGACGCCAAGAACCAGCTGTTCGAATACCTGAATGATCACCTCAAGGCGCCGCGCGAGCGTTACGTCGAGCTGATGGAGAACCCGGCGCATGTCGAGGCGATCCTCAAGCGTGGCGCCGAGCGGGCCCGCGAAGAGGCCGCACCGATGATGGAGCGTCTGCGTCGCGCCGTCGGCCTGGGCAACTTCCTCTAGGTCGCCCGTCCACGCTGCTCGATCGGCCCCCGTCATCTTCCCGGATGGCGGGGGTTTCTGTTACTGGCGCCGTCGTTTCAGAGGGTGACGTCATCGGGGTTGTCGTGTTGATGGCACCCGGGGCGTGATATCAGGCATATATCTGCGGGGAATGAAAAGCGTGCTGGAAATTCATTCACAGCTATAAAGCGACGCGTTAGGCTTGCCGCATAAAAGCTTCAAGCATGCTGAGTACACAAGGGGGTACGACATGAGTCAACACGCGATGCCGGGCAAGGCCAGTGAGCCTGCCCAGCCATCTACCACCATCAACCCTCGCGCCGTCTGGGCGGGTGGGCTGCTGGTCATTGCCTCAGTGCTGCTGGGCCTGGTCGCCGGCTGGCGCCAGGGCCTGCTGTTGCTGATCGGCGGCGCGCTGGGCGTGGTGCTCTATCACGCGGCCTTCGGCTTCACCTCCGCCTGGCGAGTGTTCATCACCGAGCGTCGTGGCCGTGGCCTGCGCGCGCAGATGCTGATGCTGGCGATTGCCGTGGTGCTGTTCTTCCCGGTATTGGCAGCGGGCAGCCTGTGGGGGCAAGACGTCTCCGGCTTCGTCTCGCCGCTGGGCACCTCCGTGGTGGTCGGCGCCTTCCTGTTCGGCCTCGGCATGCAGCTGGGCGGCGGTTGCGCCTCGGGCACGCTGTTCACCGTCGGCGGCGGCAATGCGCGCATGGTGATCACCCTGATCTTCTTCTGCGTCGGCTCGGTGATCGGCACCGCGCACTTCAGCTGGTGGCAGAGCCTGCCGTCGCTGCCTGCCGTCTCGCTGGTGGATAGCTTCGGCGCGCTGGGCGGCATCATCGTCAGCCTGGTGCTGTTCGCCATCATCGTGCTGGTGACGCGCACGCTGGAGAAGCGTCGTCACGGTGAGCTCGAGAAGGCCGCCGTGACCGACAGTCAGCCGCGTGGCCTGTCGCGTTTCCTGCGCGGCCCCTGGCCGCTGCTGGCGGGCGCCGTGGCGCTGGCGCTGCTCAACTTCGCCACCCTGGCGCTGGCCGGGCGTCCGTGGGGCATCACCTCGGCCTTCGCGCTGTGGGGCACCAAGGTCTACACCACGCTGGGCTTCGATGTCAGTGACTGGGGTTACTGGCAGGCGGCAGGCAACGCCAAGGCACTGGCGGCACCGCTCTACACGGACATCACCACGGTGATGAACATCGGCATCGTGGTGGGGGCGTTGGCGGCGGCGCTGCTGGCCGGCAAGTTCGCGCCGAAGTGGAACATTCCGCTGCGCTCGCTGGTGGCTGCCGTGCTGGGTGGCCTGCTGCTGGGCTACGGCGCGCGCCTGGCCTTCGGCTGCAACATCGGCGCCTACTTCGGCGGTATCTCCTCCGGCAGCCTGCATGGCTGGCTGTGGCTGGTGATGGCCTTCATCGGCAACATGCTGGGCGTGAAATTGCGTCCCTTCTTCGCCCTTGCGCCGCGCAAGCCGGCATCGCGTGCCGATCTGGCCTGAGCCATTCCCCGCGCGTGAACGCGAACGCCTCGCTCCTTCCCCGTCAGGGGGATGAGCGGGGCGTTTCTCGTCATGCAGTACCCTTGTCTGCGCAACGCACGCCGACCTTGCACAGGCTGCCGGAGATAGCACTGCGCGTGCTATCATCATGCCTTGTTCGCACGTGGAAACTGCACGTCGAAAGGTCCCTCGGACGCCCGGTTGCCAGCAGGTCTTCTGCGGTGCTTCAGCGGGCATGCTGCGCTTGTCTGCCGGCATGCCGAGAAGCTTGCCGAGCGTGAGGTCGTCCCCACTGATTCAAGAGTCTCGCCATGACGGATACTTCCAAGCGCGCCCTGTACGTTCCTTACGCCGGCCCGAGCCTGCTCGAGATGCCGCTGCTCAACAAGGGCAGCGCCTTCAGCCTCGAGGAGCGTGTCAGCTTCAATCTGATGGGCTTGCTGCCGCAGAATGTCGAGAGCATCGAAGAGCAGGTCGCGCGCGTCTACAGTCAGTATCAGCAGTGCGCCACCGACCTCGACAAGCACATCCTGTTGCGCTCGGTGCAGGACGACAACGAGACCCTGTTCTTCCGCGTGATCGAGGAACACCTCGAGGAGATGATGCCGATCATCTACACCCCGACCGTCGGTCAGGCATGCGAGGAGTTCTCCAACATCTACCGCAACCACCGCGGCCTGTTCATCTCCTACCCGGACCGCGAGCACATGGATGACATCCTGCGCTCCGCGACCAAGGACAACGTCAAGGTCATCGTCGTCACCGATGGCGAGCGTATCCTGGGGCTGGGCGATCAGGGCATCGGCGGCATGGGCATCCCCATCGGCAAGCTGTCGCTGTACACCGCCTGTGGCGGCATCAGCCCGGCCTACACCCTGCCGATCTCGCTGGATCTGGGCACCAACAACCAGAAGCTGCTCGACGACCCGCGCTACATGGGCTGGCGTCACGAGCGCGTCACCGGTGATGACTACAACGCCTTCGTGGCCGAGTTCATCACTGCCGTGAAGCGTCGCTGGCCGAAGGCCATGATCCAGTTCGAAGACTTCGCGCAGGCCAATGCCATGCCGCTGCTCGAGCGTTATCGCGATGAAGTCTGCTGCTTCAACGACGACATCCAGGGCACCGCCTCCGTGGTGGTCGCGACCCTGATGGCGGCCTGCAAGGCCAAGGGCGAGAAGCTCTCCGACCAGCGCGTCACCTTCCTGGGTGCCGGTAGCGCCGGCTGCGGTATTGCCGAGATGATCGTGGTGGCGATGGTCAAGGAAGGCATGGAAGAGGCCGAGGCCCGCAAGCGCGTCTTCATGGTCGATCGCTTCGGTCTGCTGACCAGCGACATGGAAGGCCTCTACGACTTCCAGAGCCGTCTGGCCCACGATATCGACAGCGTGGCCGACTTCGGTGACCGCGGCCTGCTGGATGTGGTCAAGGCCGCCAAGCCGAGCGTGCTGATCGGTGTGTCCGGCCAGCGTGGCCTGTTCAGCGAAGACGTGATCCGTGCCGTGCAGGCCGGCTGCGAGAGCCCGCTGGTGATGCCGCTGTCCAACCCGACCTCACGCGTCGAAGCGACGCCGGCGGAAGTCATCGAGTGGACCGACGGCAAGGCACTGGTCGCCACCGGCAGCCCGTTCGCGCCGGTCGAGCACAACGGCCACACCCACGCGATTGCCCAGTGCAACAACGCCTACATCTTCCCGGGCATCGGTCTGGGTGTGCTGGCGTCCAACGCCTCGCGCATCACCGACAACATGCTGATGGCCGCCGCCAACGCGCTGGCCAACAACGCCCCCATCGTCCTGAAGGGCGAGGGCGCGCTACTGCCGTCGCTGGGCGACATCCAGGACATCAGCCGTCAGATCGCCTTCGACGTGGCGCGTCAGGCCCAGACCGATGGCGTGGCGCTGACCTCCAGCGACGAGATCATTCAGGCCAATATCGAGAAGAACTTCTGGCAGCCGCGTTACCGCGCCTACCGTCGCAAGGCGTTCTGATCGCCCCTGCGTCTGACCCGTCAGTGAGCGCATGAAGCAGATTGCATGAAACAGGTTGCATGAAACAGAGTGCGTAAATGAAGAAGCCCCCGCAGGCCATGCCTGCGGGGGCTTTTGTGTTGCAGTCAGCGCTGCGGTGAACGGCTGGCGGGTTACAGCATGCCGCGCAGCACGTAGTGGAGGATGCCGCCGTGGCGGTAGTACTCCAGCTCGTTGTCGGTATCGATGCGGCACAGCGCCTCGATCTTCTGCTCACCCTTGTCGCTCTTGAAGGTGACCTGGACCTTGCCGCCGGCCGTCAGGTCATTCAGGCCGCTGATGCTGATTTCCTCATCACCGGTCAGCCCCAGCGACTGGCGGCTCTCGCCTTGCGGGAACTGCAGAGGCACCACGCCCATGCCGATCAGGTTGGAGCGGTGGATACGCTCGTAGGACTCGGCGATCACCGCGCGTACGCCCAGCAGCAGGGTGCCCTTGGCGGCCCAGTCACGCGAGGAGCCAGTGCCGTACTCCTTGCCGGCGACCACCACCAGTGGCGTGCCTTCCTCGGCATACTTCATGGCGGCATCGTAGATGGCCATCTGCTCGCCGGACGGCACGTGGCGGGTCTCGCCGCCCTCGACGCCATCGAGCATCTCGTTGCGGATACGCACGTTGGCGAAGGTGCCGCGCATCATCACTTCGTGGTTGCCGCGACGCGAACCGTAGGAGTTGAAGTCCTTGACCTCGACCCCGTTCTCCTTGAGGTAGCGACCCGCCGGGCTGTCCGGCTTGATGGCACCGGCCGGAGAGATGTGGTCGGTGGTCACCGAGTCGCCGAGCATCGCCAGCACGCGGGCATTCTCGACATCCTGTACGGCTTCCGGCTCACGCTGCATGCCTTCGAAGAACGGCGGGTGCTGGATGTAGGTGGAGTCCTTCCACTCATACACTTCGGCTTGCGGCACATCGATGGCCTGCCAGGTCTCGTCGCCGTCGAAGACCTCGGCGTACTCCTTGCGATACATCTCGGTACGCACCTGCTCGACGGCCTCGGCGATCTCGGCCTGACTCGGCCAGATGTCCTTGAGGAAGACGTCATTGCCGTCGGTGTCCTTGCCCAGCGGCTCCTTGGAGAGGTCGACCCGCACGGTGCCGGCGAGGGCATAGGCGACCACCAGGGGCGGCGACGCCAGCCAGTTGGTACGCACGTTGGGATGCACGCGACCCTCGAAGTTGCGGTTGCCCGACAGCACCGAGGCGACCGTCAGGTCACGCGTGTTGATGGCGTCCTCGACCGGTTCCGGCAGCGGGCCGGAGTTGCCGATACAGGTGGTGCAGCCATAGCCGACCAGGTTGAAGCCCAGCTCGTTGAGGTCATCCTGCACGCCGGCAGTCGCCAGGTAGTCGGTGACGACCTTGGAGCCCGGCGCCAGTGAGGTCTTGACCCACGGCTTGCTGCTCAGGCCTTTCTCGCGTGCCTTGCGCGCGACCAAGCCAGCCGCCAGCATCACGCTGGGGTTGGAGGTGTTGGTGCAGGAGGTGATGGCGGCGATGACGACATCACCGTGATCGAGGCGGAAGGTCTCGCCATTCAGCTCGCTGTAATCGCCGTTCTTCACCTCGCTCTGCTTGTCGTAGCTCTGCTCGACATCGACGGCGGTCTGGCCACCCTCGGACAGCCACTTGCCGTCCTCGATGTCCGGCACTTCGCCCAGCTGATCGCCGAGGATCTTCTCGAAGGTCTGCTTGATGTCGGTGAGGGCGACGCGGTCCTGCGGGCGTTTGGGGCCGGCGAGGGAGGCGACGACCTCGGTCATGTCCAGCTCGAGCGTATCGGAGAAGACCGGCTCGTGGCCCGGCTCGCGCCACAGACCCTGCTCCTTGGCGTAGGCCTCGACCAGCGCGACCTGCTCATCGGAGCGACCGGACAGACGCATGTAGTTGAGCGTCTCGTCATCCAGCGGGAAGAAGCCACAGGTAGCACCGTACTCCGGCGCCATGTTGGCGATGGTCGCGCGGTCGGCCAGCGGCAGGTCATCTAGGCCATCACCGTAGAACTCGACGAATTTGCCGACCACGCCACGGCTTCTCAGCATCTGGGTGACGGTCAGCACCAGGTCAGTCGCGGTGATGCCTTCGTTGAGCTTGCCGGTCAGCTTGAAGCCGACCACTTCCGGAATCAGCATCGAGACCGGCTGGCCGAGCATCGCAGCTTCCGCCTCGATGCCGCCGACACCCCAGCCGAGTACGCCGAGGCCGTTGATCATGGTGGTGTGGGAGTCGGTGCCGACCAGGGTGTCGGGATAGGCGAAGGTCTTGCCATCTTCCTCGCGGGTGAAGACGGCGCGGCCGAGATATTCCAGGTTCACCTGGTGGCAGATACCGGTGCCCGGCGGGACGACGGAGAAGTTGTCGAAGGCCTGCTGGCCCCAGCGCAGGAATTCGTAACGTTCGCGGTTACGCTCCATCTCGATGCGGACGTTGTCCTTGAAGGCGCTCGGATCGCCGTAGTGGTCCACCATCACCGAGTGGTCGATGACCAGGTCCACCGGGGTCAGCGGATTGACCTTCTCGGGGTCGGCGCCGAGCTTCTTGACGGCGTCACGCATGGAGGCCAGGTCGACCACACCGGGCACGCCGGTGAAATCCTGCATCAGCACGCGCGCCGGACGGTAGCCGATCTCGTGGGTGCTGGAGGCGGTCTTCTGCCAGTCGGCCAGCGCCTTGATGTCTTCCTTGGTCGCGGTTTCACCGTCCTCGAAGCGCAGCTGATTCTCCAGCAGCACCTTGAGCGTGAAGGGCAGTCGCGTCAGGTCGCCAAGCGTGTCGGCCGCCTTCTTGAGCGAGTAGTAGTGATAGCGCTTGTCTCCGACTTCCAGCTCGGAGAGGGTGTCAAGCGAATCCAGTGACTGAGAGCGCTGGGAACCCATGATTCTCCTCCTTGTCGTTGTCTTCACCGGCCAGACTGCTGAAGTGTCGTTCAACAGGCGCGTCAGGTGCCTCGGCCGGATGCGACGCGTCGCGAGAGCGACTGCCAGGTCGCGGATGGTTGCCTACATAAGGCTATGGTCATCATGTGACAGGAATTCAAGCGCACACCACCATCGAGGATAGTGTGAAGCAAGGAACCCTGCGTCGCGTTCGCTGCCATAGAGTTTGCCGCCACGACTCTCGCGCGGCGTGAATGCGGCCCCTAAAGTATCCGGGACAGGGGTATCCGAAACGGTGACATCCAAGACGGTGGCACCCCAGACGGTGCCCCTCGCAACGTCCGTCGCGTTCACCATCAGGCACAACGGAGGCTGTCATGAACGAACAAGGGCGCAGGCCGAGCGAATCCGGCGAGCTGCCGGAAGATGATGAGGTTCTGGATGCGGCGGTCGAGCAGTGGCTGGCGGAGCATTCCTCGGGGCAGTCCGATGAATGGCCGGGCCATGAGTTGCTGGAAGACAAGCAGGAAGGAGTGGTCAATGAGGCGCTGCATGAGGCGGAAATCAACTGCCCCTACTGCGACACGCCCTTCACGGTGTTCCTGGATCTGGACGAGGGCAGTCTGACCAACATCATCGACTGCGAGCGTTGCTGTCAGCCGATCCAGGTGCGCCAGCAGGTCGACCCGGTCAGTGGTGAGCTCGAAGGTCTGGATATCGGCCAGGATGACGACGTGCTGTGACGGCATCTCACCTGCGCGGCACGCTGGAACCGGCGCCGGCAGGCGTCAGTGACGCAAAGTGACAGGCTTGCAGGGGCAGGGCGCGGTAGATGCTGTATTCTGCAGCCAAGGTCACTTATGATCCCGACACCCGCTGTTGGCGTCATCGCGCTGCCATAGGCAATCTCTATGGTGGTGATTGCAGCAAACATTTGGCATCTGCCACACGTGGCGATTAGTCTGTGTGGCGATTCATCACAAAGGCGGCCCGCTGCCTTTATCATCATTATTCCTCAGGAGATCACCATGAGCGTATTGGTCGGACGTCAGGCCCCGGATTTCGAAGCCGCAGCAGTGCTGGGCGACGGTACCATCGTCGACAACTACAAGCTGTCTGATTCCAACGGCAAGCTGCGCGTGCTGTTCTTCTGGCCGCTGGACTTCACCTTCGTTTGCCCGTCTGAAATCATCGCCCACGACAACCGTCTGGCGAAGTTCAAGGAACTCGGCGTCGAAGTCATCGGTGTGTCCATCGATTCCCAGTTCACTCACCACGCATGGCGCAAGACCTCTCCGGACGCTGGCGGCATCGGTGAAGTCGGCTTCCCGATCGTGGCCGACGTCAAGCACGAAGTCACCCAGGCATACGGCATCGAGCATCCGGAAGCTGGCGTCGCTCTGCGCGCTTCCTTCCTGATCGACGAAGACGGTGTCGTTCAGCACCAGGTCGTCAACAACCTGCCGCTGGGCCGTAACGTCGACGAGATGGTCCGCATGGTCAAGGCCCTGCAGTTCCACCAGACCAACGGCGAAGTCTGCCCGGCAGGCTGGGAAGAAGGTCAGGAAGGTATGAAGGACACCGCTGAAGGTGTTGCCAAGTACCTGGCAGGCCACTCCAGCAGCCTGTAAGTCGCTGCCTGGACGAGATCAGCTCACGCGTTCGTGCTGACTGATCCCGCGACTGCCTTTCGAACCTTCGGTAATGAGTGTCTCGAGAGGTAGGCGAACCGGAAGCCGTCGCCCCTGGCGGCGGCTTCCGCGCATCTGGGCAATGCCATCCTGCGGGCTCGTGCTTGAGCATAAGCTTCTGCGATGCCGGTCTGAGTCCGGTGCTGAAAGCTGGCGGCGTCTGCGCTACTCTGCGCAGTCCTTGTTCGCCTCAACCAGCCCGGCGAGCCAGTCAGCCAGCGAGTACAGCGAGTAAAAGTGCTTCCAGCGGGAAGCCTGCACGGGCGCCAGCGGGCCCGGATCATCACGCCGTGTCCTGAACCATGTCGATCGCATGTGCCGTCTGCAGCGCTGTCGGTATCGTTCAGTACATTGATCGCCAGCAGCCGCCATTGCTGCTGGTGAAATCCTCCGCCTTCATCTGTCACTGAGGTCATCCATGAGCAATGTCCGTCACGAACGTCTGATCATTCTCGGTTCCGGCCCGGCGGGTTACACCGCTGCCGTCTACGCTGCACGTGCCAATCTCAAGCCGCTCCTGATCACCGGCATGCAGATGGGTGGTCAGCTGACCACCACCACCGACGTCGACAACTGGCCCGGCGACGATGCTGGCGTGCAGGGGCCGGAGCTGATGGAGCGCATGCGTCGTCACGCCGAGCGCTTCGAGACCGAAGTCCTGTTCGATCACATCAACGAAGTGACCCTCGGCGAGCGTCCGTTCCTGCTCAAGGGTGACAACGGCAGCTACAGCTGTGATGCCCTGATCATCGCCACCGGCGCCAGCGCGCAGTATCTGGGCCTGCCGAGTGAGCAGCAGTTCATGGGCCAGGGCGTCTCGGCCTGTGCGACCTGCGATGGCTTCTTCTATCGCAATCAGGAAGTCGTGGTGGTCGGTGGCGGCAACACCGCAGTCGAGGAAGCGCTGTACCTGTCCAACATCGCCTCCAAGGTCACGCTGGTGCATCGCCGTGACAGCCTGCGTGCCGAGAAGATCCTGCAGGACAAGCTGTTCGACAAGGTCGAGAACGGCAACATGGCGGTCGAATGGCACCACACCCTCGACGAAGTGCTGGGCGACAACTCCGGTGTCACCGGCGTGCGTCTGCGTCATGTCGAGAGCGGTGCCACCAAGGAATTGAGCTCGATGGGCGTGTTCATCGCCATCGGCCACCGTCCGAATACCAGCCTGTTCGAAGGCCAGCTCGACATGCAGGGCGGCTATCTCAAGGTCCAGTCCGGTCTGGAAGGCAATGCCACCCAGACCAGCATCCCCGGCGTCTATGCCTGTGGCGATGTGATGGACCACGTTTACCGCCAGGCGATCACCTCTGCCGGTACCGGCTGCATGGCGGCGCTGGATGCCGAGCGTTATCTGGATGGCCTCATCGCCTGAGATCGCCCTGTCTGTAGCAACACTGTCAGATTCGAGAAAGTCTGATTCAGCACTGCCCGACCGGCCCCGCAGCCTCGCTGCGGGGCCGGTTTGCGTTCAAGGCCCTGCCTAGACTTGGCTGGGAGGGCTGAGGCTCAGTAATGGGGTGGCAGGTCATCGTGTGGCTGCGCACCGAAAGGTGCTGCCGAGTCTGCGTCGCCTTGCTGTTCGCGCAGGGTGCGTAGCTGGCTGGCCATCAGCGCGGTGAGGCGCTCGAGTGTCTCTATCTGACGCTGCTGGGTGATGACGGTGCGATCGAGGGTCTCGAGCCAGTCATCCTGATGCGCGAGGCGCGATTCCAGTGCTTCCAGTCGGGCTTCCAGGCTGGGATCAGTCGAAGTTGTCATGCATCTGGGCTCCAGAGGGTAAGGGAATGGTCCGCGTAGGCAGTGGGGGAGGAGGGTGAGGCGGCCGCGGTTGGATGACGACTCATGCCATGACTCATGCCACGATTTCTGAGCGATGGCACGCCGAATCATCGCTGCGGTCGTTGCCTGGATCGTTGTCGAATTACCGCAAAGTGTTGAAGGATTGTCACTGAGTTGCCTCAGACGCATCAGGAAGAGGCGTGATAGACTGTTGACAGTGCGATTGACTTATTTTTCGTATATCGCACCCATTGACGGCCTTCGATTGCCTGCGCTTCGCGCGTCATTGACAGGGCCGGTTCCATCGACTGATGTGGAGTTACCTGCATCACGAGCCACGACGTCGCCAGAGCGATGCACAGGCATCTTTGCGTGTATCAGTGATGGTGGCGGGCACCGCCGTGAGGCGCTGCCTTCAGGCAGTTTCCCGACTGACGATAGCTGCTGTAACCCTGTCGTGCGGTCAGGCGCTGTCCATTGCGATCAAGGGCAGAACATTCTGATAGGGATCATCCGAAGCACTCATTTCTGCCCTCGCGTTACACCTCCACCCATTACCTAGAGAGTTTATCTTGATGAGTTCCAAGACGTTCTTCCGTTGTTTCATCATCAGCCTGCTGCTGGCACTGCCGGCACCGTTGCTGATTGCTGTCTTCATCACCCTGACCGGCGGCCAGCTGGCCGACACCCTGAGCCAGGCGCTTAGCGTCGAGGGCTTCGAGCTGGCGTACGCGGCTGCCGTCGCGGCCGTGTTCATCCTGCTGTTGATCGCGACGCTTGCCATTCCGGTGCTGTCTCCGCGCTCAGCGGTACTGGCTGAAGTCGAGGACGACGATCGTGAGATCGGCGAGGTCAAGTGGTTCAACGTCAACAAGGGCTACGGTTTCGTGACCCGTGAAAGTGGTGAAGATGTCTTCGTTCACTTCCGTGCCATTCGTGGCAAGGGCCACCGTACCTTGGCCGAAGGTCAGAAAGTGCGTTACCACGTCATCAGCAATGAGCGTGGCCTGCAGGCGGATGACGTGACGGTCATCACCTGATCGCTGACTCGCTCAGTGAAAGACGACAACGCCCCGCAGGCTAGCCTGCGGGGCGTTGTCGTTTCATGGACTGTCACCATAAGAGGCGGGTCACTCAGCCCTTGTCCGGCCAGGTGAAGGCCTCTTCGCTGCCGTCGGCCATGACACGGAAGAAACGGTCCGGCTCATCACCGGGCTGCCAGCTGCCCAGCGAGCAGCGCGTCTCGACCTGCAGGGCCCGGGCGGCGGCGCGTGCGCAGTCGACATCGCGCGCCCAGGGGGTACTGGCGCTGTCGAACCACAGGCTGGCGAAGCCATCGGCGACCTTCTCGACCACCAGCACCGCGATCTCGGCGCCATCACGCGTGAGGCGCGTACGGTGCTGCAGCTTGCCGGCCGGCTGGAAGACGACGACCTGACCGAACTGCTCGCCCAGCCAGGCGCCCAGTGCTTCCAGGCTCAAGGGCTTGAGATAGATCTCGATGTCCGGGTACTGCTCATCGGCGTCATTGTGCGGGGTGTCGCTCATGCCGTGGTCTCTTGGGTCGCGGGGGGGACAAACAGGTATTCCAGGATGTGCTCGTAGGCGCTGGAGAGTCGGTCCAGATCGCTGGCCATGACGCGTTCATCGATCTTGTGGATGGTCGCGTTGACCGGCCCCAGCTCGACGACCTGAGTGCCGAGCGTGGCGATGAAGCGACCATCGGAGGTGCCGCCGGAGGTGGACAGCACCGGCTTGCGCCCCAGCGCGCGTTCCACGCCGTGCACGGCGGCATCGACCAGCGCGCCTTCCGGCGTCAGGAAGGGCTCGCCGCTCAGGTTCCACTCGATCTCGACGTCCAGACCGTGCTTCTCGAGGATCTCATAGGTGCGACGCTTGAGGTCATCGGCGGTCAGCTCGGTGGAGTAGCGGAAGTTGAAGACCACTTCCAGCTCGCCGGGGATGACGTTGGTCGCGCCGGTACCGCCACGGATGTTGGAGATCTGGAAGCTGGTCGCCGGGAAGAAGTCGTTGCCGTTGTCCCAATGCTCGGCGGCCAGGGCGGCCAGCGCCGGGGCGGCTTCGTGGATCGGGTTGCGCGCCAGATGCGGGTAGGCCACATGGCCCTGGATGCCCTTGACGTGCATGACCGCACCCAGCGAGCCGCGACGGCCATTCTTGATCACGTCACCGGCGTAGTCGGTGGAGGACGGCTCGCCGACGATGCAGTAGTCGAGGCGCTCGTGATGCTCGCGCAGATACTCGACCACCGCACGGGTGCCGTGAACCGCCGGGCCTTCCTCGTCGGAGGTGATCAAGAAGGCGATGCGGCCTTCGTGGTCCGGGTTGGCGGTCACGAAGCGCTCGGTGGCGGTCAGCATCGCGGCCAGCGAACCCTTCATGTCGGCGGCGCCGCGGCCACACAGGAAGCCGGCATCATCGATGCACGGCGAGAACGGCGGATACTGCCAGTTGGCTTCCGGGCCCGTCGGCACGACATCGGTGTGGCCGGCGAAGGCCAGCACCGGACCATGATGGCCGCGCACCGCCCAGAAGTTGTCGACATCGCCGAAGGGCAGCCGCGTGATGGTGAAGCCCAGCGCCTCGAGGCGTTCGATCATCAGGGTCTGGCAGTCCAGGTCGTCCGGCGTGACCGAGGGGCGTGAGATGAGATCGAAGGCCAGCTCCAGCGTCGGAGACAGATCGGCGGGGCGTGGCGGAAGCGGTGCGTTTGAATCAGTCATCATGGGCCATCGCTGCAGGCGTCATCGCGAGGAGCGACAGCGCGAAATTCGGGGGGAGAGACGAAGTGTCTTCACGCCGGCCCGGACACTGCTGCCCGAGCCGGGAAATGCCACGACGGCCTGCCAGAGGTGCAGCCCCTGACAGGCCATCGTCACGCGCCTCAGTTGTGGGCGTGCAGGGCATCGTTGAGCGCGATGGCGCTCTTGTTGGTGCGGCACTCGACACGGCCGGTGACGGAGTTGCGACGCAGCAGCAGGTCGTCCTGGCTCGCCAGCTCACGGGCCGCGATCGTCTCGACTTCCTGGCCTTCGTTGTCGAAGACCATGACCTTGGTGCCGGCGGTGATGTAGAGGCCAGCTTCCACGGTGCAGCGATCGCCCAGCGGGATGCCGATACCGGCATTGGCGCCGATCAGGCAGCCTTCACCGACCTTGATGACGATGTTGCCGCCACCGGACAGGGTGCCCATGGTGGAGCAACCGCCGCCCAGATCAGAGCCCTTGCCGACGAAGACGCCCGCGGAGATGCGGCCTTCGATCATGCCCGGGCCTTCGGTGCCGGCATTGAAGTTGCAGAAGCCTTCGTGCATCACGGTGGTGCCTTCGCCCAGGTAGGCGCCCAGACGCACACGCGCGGTGTCGGCGATACGAATACCGGTCGGCACCACGTAGTCGGTCATCTTCGGGAACTTGTCGACGCAGTCCACGGACAGGGTGCGACCTTCCAGACGGGCCTTGAGGCGACGCGCCGGCAGCTCCTCGATGTCGATGGCGCCTTCGCTGGTCCAGGCGACATTCTTGAGCAGACCGAACATGCCGGTCAGATCGATGCCGTGCGGACGCACCATGCGGTGAGACAGCAGGTGCAGCTTGAGGTAGACCTCCGGCACGCTCTGCGGGGCGGCGTCTTCCTCGATGAACATGGCGACCAGCGGGCGCTGGCTGGCGGCCAGGCTCTCGGCCAGTTCGGCCTGGGCGCTGTCACCGGCGTCGCGCAGGGCGCTGGCCAGGGCGGCGCAGTGTTCCGGCAGGAAGCTGGTGGCGGTGGTGCCAGCCGGTGCGTCCAGTGCCTTGCGAGCGGCGTCAGCAACGGCAGCGGTCGGCTTGAACAGCGGGGCAGGATAGTAGACTTCCAGCCAGTCGCCGGTGGTGTTCTGGGTGCCGATTCCGAGGGCAAGGCTCAACATCGTGTCAATCTCCGGGGTGTCCAGTGGTGTAAGGGGTAACTCAGTCCTGCGGTTCGTAGACCGCCTTGTCATAGCCGATCACCAGATCCATCTCATTGTCGGCGGGATGACGCTCGAGAATGGGACGCTTGATCAGGGTCGGGTGCTCCAGCATCAATGCGCGTGCCGAATTGGCATCGAGGCTGTCACGTTGTTCATCGCTCAGGTTGCGCCAGCTGGTGCTGCGCTTGTTGAGCAGGCTGCTCCAGGCGGTCTGCTCCAGCCAGGATTCGAGCAGGCTGGCGGAGAGGCCATCCTCACGCAGGTCATGCCAGCGATAGGGCACGCCCCGGTCGTCGAGGGCGCGGCGCGCCTTGCGGCAGGTATCACAGGTCTTGATGCCGTAGAGCACGTGCATGGCGGTCTCCTTGAGCCAATCCGCCCCGCCGGGCGGGGCTGTCATCCAGTGTTGGGCTGCTGTCAGCCCGTGCAGGCCCGGCGCTCAGCGCAGGCGTTCGACGAAGCGACGCAGGCGCTGGGCGGCTTCGACGGTCTGTTCCAGTTCGGCCACCAGCGCCAGACGAATGCGTCCGGCGCCCGGATTCACGCCGTCCACCTCGCGCGCCATGTAGCTTGCCGGCAGCACGCCGACCGCCTCTTCGCGCAGCAGCTCGCGGGTGAAGGCGGCATCGTCACCGCCCGGCACGGCGGGGTACAGGTAGAAGCTGGCTTCCGGAGTCGGGAAGTCCATCACCGGTGCGAGGATTTCGGTCACGGCGGCAAACTTCTCGCGGTAGGCATCGCGATTGGCCAGCACGTGGGCTTCATCATTCCAGGCGGCGATGGAGGCGTACTGGTGATGCAGCGGCATCGCGCAGCCGTGATAGGTGCGGTAGTGACGGAAGCGACGGATCACCTCGCCATCGCCGGCCACGAAGCCGGAGCGCAGGCCCGGCAGGTTGGAGCGCTTGGACAGCGAGTGGAAGACCACGCAGCGCGCGTAGTCATCGCGGCCCATGGCGGCACAGGCTTGCAGCAGGCCCGGCGGCGGCGTCGGCTCGTCGAGATAGAGCTCCGAGTAGCACTCATCGGAGGCGATCAGGAAGTCGTGCTCGTCGGCGAGGCGAATCAGCTGCTGGAAGTCCTCCAGCGGTGTCACGGCGCCGGTGGGATTGCCCGGCGAGCAGACGAAGACGATCTGGGTATCACGCCACACCTCGGCCGGCACCGCGGCGTAGTCGGGGCGGAAGCCATTCTCGGCGGGGCAGGGCAGGTAGGTGACCTCGCCGCCGGCCAGCAGCGTCGCGCCTTCATAGATCTGATAGAAGGGGTTCGGCACCAGTACGCGCGCCGGACGCGTGCTGTCCAGCGAGGCCTGGATGAAGGCGAACAGTGCCTCGCGGGTGCCGGTGACCGGCAGGACCTGCTGGTCGATATCCGGCGTGGCGTTGAGCGAGAAGCGCTTCGCGAGCCAGTCGGCGATCGCCTGGCGCAATTCCCCCAGACCGCCGGTGGCGGGGTACTTGGCCACGCCCATGATGTGCTCGCGCAGGGTGTCGAGCACGAACTCGGGCGGCGCGTGACGCGGCTCGCCGATGGTCAGTGCAATCGGGTCCAGGGCGGGATTGGGCACGACGCCCTCGCGCAGCTTGGCCAGGGTTTCAAACGGGTAGGGCTTGAGCTGGTCGAGATCCGGGTTCATGCACGTTCCATGGGTGATGGCCGTGGCAGCCAGGCTGCCGGCCGAGCAGGGAGGAAGGCGTCCGCGAGTCACCGGACTGCCATGCAGGTCGACTCGCGATTATAGGGAAGCCGGCCGGTCCCCTCAATCGCGGGGTGCCGGCCGGCGCTTTCCCTCTGTACTCTCGTCACGTGCCGTCACGCGCCGTCACGCGTCTCAGCCGCGCTCGCCGACCTCGAGGACTTCGGTCAGGGCGTCACGCAGGCGTGTCTGGCGCTCGGGGTCGGTGATGGGTTCGCCGGCGCGGTCGGTGATGAAGAAGATATCCTCGACGCGCTCGCCGAGGGTGGCGATCTTGGCGGCATCGATGGCGATCTCGTGCTCCATGAACACGCGGCCGATGCGCGCCAGCAGGCCCGGGCGGTCCGAGGCGATCACTTCCAGTACGCTGCGGCCGTTGGTGTAGTCCTGGCTCAGCGTGATGCGCGGCGCGATGCGGAAATGCTTGAGCTGGCGCGGCGTATGGCGATTGACGATCACCGAGTAGTCATCCGGGTCATCCAGCTCTTCGACCAGATGGGTGCGGATATCGGCCAGGCGTGCGGCGTCGCGGATCGGCTCGCCGTCATCGTCGAGCAGGATGAAGGTGTTGAGCGTCCAGTTGTGGCTCGAGGTGGCGATGCGTGCATCGTGGATCGAGAGCCCCAGCTGCTCCAGCGCCGCGGCGGTGGCCGCGAACAGGTTGTCCACCGAGCGAGTGTGGATGAAGACCTTGGTGCCGCCTTCGGTCATCTCCTCGGTGGGCGCGCTGGTCAGTACCAGCGGCAGCGGCTCGCCATGCTCGTCGAGCTGCGGGGCTGCCTGGCGCGCCAGGATCCCCTGGGTGTGCCAGGCCACCTCGCTGGGGGCATAGCGCACGAAGTAGTCGTCGCCGAGGCTGGCCCACAGCGCCTCGGCGTCAGTGCGGGTGGTGCCCATGCCGGCCAGCAGGGACAGTGCTTCCTCACGGGTCTCGGTGATCCACTCGTGGCGCTCCGGCGGATGCTCGAGGCCACGGCGCAGCGCTCGGCGCGTCTCCATGTGCAGCTGGCGCAGCAATGCCGCACGCCAGCCGTTCCACAGCGATGGGTTGGTGGCGTTGATGTCGGCCACCGTCAGCACGTAGAGATAATCCAGGTGCGTCTCGTCGCCGACGATCTCGGCGAAGCGCGTGATGATCTCGGGGTCGGCGATGTCCTGCTTCTGGGCGGTCATCGACATCAGCAGGTGATGGCGCACCAGCCAGCTCAGGGTGCGGGTGTCGCGCGGGCTGAGGTCATGACGGCGCGCGAAGTCCTCGACTTCCTCGGCACCGATCTCGGAGTGGTCGCCGCCACGGCCCTTGCCGATGTCGTGATAGAGCCCGGCGATCCACAGCAGCTCCAGCTTGGGCAGCTCGCGGATCAGGGTCGCGGCGACCGGGAATTCCTCCTCGGCATCGGGGGCGCGGAATTCCTGGGCGACCTTGAGCAGGCGCAGGGTATGCGCATCGACGGTGTAGACGTGGAAGAGGTCGTGCTGCATCAGCCCCACGGCGCGACCGAAGGCCGGCAGGTACTTGCCGAGGATGCCGTAGCGCGCCATGCGCTTGAGCACGCGGGGCACGTTGCCGCCACAGCGCATCAGCTCCATGAACAGGCTCTGGTGGCGCACGTCGTCGCGGAAGGCGTCGTCGATCTGGTGGCGATGATCACGCAGCGCGCGGATGGTATCGGCGCGTACGCCCTCGATCTCCGGGTGCTGCGCCATCAGCAGGAACAGCTCCAGCAGCGCGGCGGGGCGGCGGCGGAACACGCCTTCCTCGCGCAGGCTGATGTAGCCGCTGCGGATCTCGAAGCGCGGATTGAGCGGCACGATGTTGACCGGCTCGTCATGGCGCAGGATGGCCTCGTCGAAGTGCTGCAGCAGCATGTCATTGAGGCCCGCCAGGGCGGTGACGTGGCGGTAGTAGCGCTTCATGAACTGCTCGACCGCCAGATGCTCGGGCGTGTCGCGGAAGCCGAACAGCTCGGCGATGGTGCGCTGGTGGTCGAACAGCAGCCGGTCCTCGGCGCGCCCGGCCAGCATGTGCAGCGCGAAGCGCACCTGCCACAGGAAGGCCTGGCCCTGGCTGAGAATGCGCAGCTCGGCATCATTCATGAAGCCCAGCGCGACCAGGTTGTCGTAGCGCTCGACTCCGAAGTGGCGCTTGGCGACCCAGCCGATCATCTGGATGTCGCGCAGGCCGCCGGGCGACGACTTGATGTTGGGTTCGAGGTGATATTCGGTGTTGGCGAACTTGTGGTGGCGAGCGATCTGCTCCTGCCACTTGGCCTCGAAGAAGGCTTCAGCCGGCCACAGACGGTCGGTGGCCAGACGTTCGCGCATGGCCTCGCGCAGCCGCTGAGGGCCGGCGATGACACGGGATTCCAGCAGGTTGGTGATCACGGTGACATCGGCGCGTGCCTCACGCTCGCAGTCACTCAGCGAGCGCACGGACTGGCCGATCTCGAGACCGATGTCCCACAGGAAGGTGATGAAGTCGGACAGCGCCTCACGATAGGGCGTGTCGTCGTCCTGCTCCAGTAACAGCAGCAGGTCGATGTCGGAATGCGGGTGCAGCTCGCCGCGGCCGTAGCCGCCCACGGCGAGCAGGGCGATGCCGTCATCCGGCCAGGTCTGGCGCTGCCAGGCGATGGCCAGCAGGCGATCGATGGCGCGGGCACGACCATGGATGAGGTCGCGGATGTCGGCGCCCGCCTTGAAGCGAGCCTCGAGACGCTCCTGTACCTGTGCCAGAGCCCGCTTGAACAGCGGGATGGGTGTCTTCGTCGTGGCCAGCTCGCCGTCGAAGGTGACGGCATCGTAGAGCGCTTCACGCTCGACGAAGTGATAGTGGTGCAGGAGCATCTTGATCAACCCTCGAGGAAGGAGAGGTCCTCTTCCGTGCGACGTGTCAGTACCTCGACGCCGGTGGCGGTGACCAGCAGGGTGTGCTCCCACTGGGCTGAGAGGCTCTTGTCCTTGGTGACGGCTGTCCAGTCGTCCTTGAGGACCTTCACCTTGTAGCCACCGACATTGACCATCGGCTCGATGGTCAGGCACATGCCTTCCAGAAGCTCGGCGTCGGCACGGGCTTCGTAGCCGTCATAGTGCAGCACCTGCGGGTCTTCATGAAAGCCGGCGCCGATGCCGTGGCCGCAGAAGTCACGCACGACACTGTAGCCTGCCGCTTCGGCATGCTTCTGGATCGCGCGACCGATTTCTGACAGGCGTACGCCCGGACGTACCAGCTCGATGCCTTTATAGAGGCATTCCTGGGTGACGCGGCACAGACGCTCGGCCTGGATGCTCGGCTCGCCGACGATGTACATCTTCGAGGTGTCGCCGTGATAGCCGTCCTTGATCACGGTGATGTCGATGTTGAGGATGTCGCCTTTCTTGAGCTTCTTGTTGTCATCGGGGATGCCGTGACAGACCACGTGATTGATCGAGGTGCAGATCGATTTCGGGAAGCCGTGGTAGTTGAGCGGCGCCGGAATGCAGCCCTGAACTTCGGTGATGTGGTGGTGCGCGATGCGGTTGAGCTCGCCCGTGGTGACGCCGGGACGGACATGCTCGTCGAGCAGCTCCAGCACTTCAGCCGCCAGACGGCCGGCGACGCGCATCTTGTCGATTTCTTCAGCTGTCTTGATGGGAATGTTCATGAGGACTCGAGGCAGGAGATAAGAGGGATGAAACGCCGCCAGGCCGCGCGTGACGGGGGAATGGCGCGACGCATCGCATGCCGCGTCGGGCAGTGGCGACTTCATATCGTGGTCGAGCTATGGTATAAAGCCGCGCGCTTTCCTGCAAATTCTCCTCGATCGGCCACCTCCGGGCGCCTGGCCGAGGCGAGATTGAAGGACTGACGTACATAACCCCAATCCACACACGTTCCGTCACATGGTCCCGGGTGCCGCGCAAGCGGTCGGATCCATGGGGGACGTGGAGGCCCAACCCGATATCCAGGAGATATTCACATGGCGCAAGTCAACATGCGCGATCTGCTCAAGGCAGGCGCACACTTCGGTCACCAGACCAAGTACTGGAACCCGAAGATGTCCAAGTTCATCTTCGGCGCTCGCAACAAGATCCACATCATCAACCTCGAGCACACCCTGCCGGCGCTGAACGAAGCCGTGTCAGTGGTCGAGAAGATGGCTGCCAATGGCAACAAGATCATGTTCGTGGGCACCAAGCGCGCTGCCGGCAAGATCATCAAGGAAGAAGCTCGCAAGGCTGGCCAGCCGTACGTCAACCATCGCTGGTTGGGCGGCATGCTGACCAACTTCAAGACCATCCGTCAGTCCATCAAGCGCCTGCGTGAAATCGAGCAGATGCATGAAGACGGTACCTTCGCGAAGCTGACCAAGAAAGAAGTCCTGATGGCCACTCGTGAGCAGGACAAGCTCGAGCGCTCCATCGGCGGTATCAAGGACATGGGCGGCCTGCCGGACGCAATGTTCGTGATCGACGTTGACCACGAGCGCATCGCGATCAACGAAGCCAACAAGCTGGGCATCCCGGTCATCGGCGTCGTCGATACCAACTCCAACCCGGACGGCGTGGACTACGTCATCCCGGGTAACGATGACTCCATCCGCGCCATCCAGATCTATGTCCAGGCAATTGCAGGCGCCTGTGGCAAGAACAAGGAAGAAGAGCTGGCCGGTGAGTTCGTCGAAACTGCTTCTGAAGAAGACGCAGCAGAGTGATCCTGGCGGCTTGATCTGACTGTCACAAACGCTGCGCTACACTAAGTGCGGCATGGCCTAGCCAGGTGGCAGTCAGGTCAGGCAATGAGGGGGCCACGGCCCCCTTATTTGCGACCGTTCAGCGGTCGTGACCGAATTCCCGTATTCAAAGACGTCGACACGACAGAGGTTTCATCCCATGGCAGCTATCAGCGCATCTATGGTCAAGGAACTGCGTGAGCGTACTGCGCTCGGCATGATGGAATGCAAGAAGGCTCTTACCGAAGCCGGTGGCGACATCGAGCTGGCGATCGAGAACCTGCGCAAGAACTCCGGCCTGAAGGCCGCCAAGAAAGCTGGCCGCGTGGCCGCTGAAGGCGCCATCGTCATCAAGGTCGCCGACGACGCCAGCTACGGCGTGATGGTCGAAATCAACTCCGAGACCGACTTCGTCGCTCGTGATGACAATTTCAAGGCCTTCACCCAGCTGATCGCCGATCGTGTGTTCGCTACCAAGAACACCGACATCGCTTCCCTGATGGAAGGCGAGCTGGAAGACACCCGTGGTCAGCTGGTTCAGAAGATCGGTGAGAACATCTCCGTTCGTCGTGCCGAGCTGGTCGAAGCGCCGGCTGGCGGCGTTGTCGGTGGCTACGTCCACGGCGGCCGCATCGCTGCGCTGACCCTGCTGAACGGCGGTACTGGTGAAGCAGCCAAGGACGTCTCCATGCACGTCGCAGCCGTCAACCCGGTCTGTGCACGTCCGTCCGACATGCCGCAGGAACAGATGGACGCTGAAAAGGCCATCATCCTTGCTCAGCCGGACATGGCTGGCAAGCCGGCGGAAATCGCCGAGAAGATGTCCCAGGGTCGTCTGAAGAAGTACCTGGCTGAGAACAGCCTGACCGAACAGCCGTTCGTCAAGGATCCGAACCAGACCGTCGCCGAGTTCGTCAAGGCAGCCGGTGGTGAAGTGGTATCCTTCGTACGCATGGAAGTCGGTGAAGGTATCGAGAAGGAAGAAGTCGACTTCGCAGCTGAAGTCCGTGAGCAGGCCAGCCGCGCGTAAGGGCTGACTGTTTTCGCTTCTCATGATGGCGTGCGCATAGTCGCACGCCATCGTGTATCTGGCCCCCGCCTTCGGGCCGCCCCGTTCCCCGTATGTCAGTATCAGGAGAGATTCGCATGGCCACCATTTCCGCTGAACGCAATGCCAAGTACAAGCGCATACTGCTCAAGCTTTCCGGTGAGGCCCTGATGGGCGATGGCGATTTCGGCATCGACCCCAAGGTGCTGGATCGCATGGCGCTGGAAATCGGTCAGCTGGTGGGCATCGGCGTCCAGGTCGGCATCGTCATCGGTGGCGGCAACCTGTTCCGTGGCGCAGCCCTGCAGGAAGTCGGCATGGAGCGTGTGACCGGTGACCATATGGGCATGCTGGCGACCGTGATGAATGGTCTGGCGCTGCGTGATGCGCTGGAACGCTCCAACATCCGTTCACGCGTGATGTCTGCCATCCCGATGAGTGGCGTGGTAGAACATTATGATCGCCGTACCGCCATCCGTTATCTGACGTCTGGCGACGTGGTCATCTTCTCCGCTGGTACCGGCAACCCGTTCTTCACTACCGATTCCGCTGCCTGTCTGCGCGGTATCGAGATCGACGCGGATGCCGTCATCAAGGCAACCAAGGTGGATGGTGTCTACGACAAGGACCCGGTCAAGTTCCCGGATGCCGTGAAGTACGACAGCCTCAGCTACGATGATGCGCTGGACCAGAAGCTTGGCGTGATGGATTTGACCGCCATCTGCCTGGTACGTGACCATGACATGCCGGTGCGGGTGTTCAACATGAACAAGGCAGGCGCGCTGCTCAACCTGGTGGTGGGTGGCAAGGAAGGCACGCTGATTGATAGAGGGTAAGACTGTGATCAACGACATCAAGAAAGACGCCGAATCACGCATGAAGAAGACCATCGAGTCCCTCGGTGCCGCCTTCGGCAAGATCCGTACGGGTCGTGCGCATCCCAGCATCCTGGATGCCGTGACGGTCGATTACTATGGTAGCCAGGTACCGCTGAATCAGGTGGCCAACATCACCACCGAAGATGCGCGCACCCTGACTGTCGTGCCGTGGGAAAAGCCCATGGTGCCGAAGGTCGAGAAGGCCATCATGACTTCTGACCTGGGTCTCAACCCGTCCACCGCCGGTGACGTGATTCGCGTCCCGATGCCGATGCTGACGGAAGAGACGCGTCGCGGTTACACCAAGCAGGCGCGTGCAGAAGCGGAAAACGCCCGCGTGGCGCTCCGCAATGTGCGTCGTGACGCCAATGGCGACATCAAGAGCCTGCTCAAGGACAAGGACATCTCCGAAGACGATGCACGTCGCGGAGAAGACGAGATCCAGAAGCTGACCGACAAGTATGTGGCGGAAGTCGACAGTGCTCTGGAGCACAAGGAAACCGACCTGATGCAGGTCTGATCGGGTCTGCCGCCGGCGTTTGCCGGCGGCATCCGGTGCTCGTAGCGAGACCCCATGACGTCACCGAATTCCCCCTCCACGCCACGCCATGTGGCGATCATCATGGACGGCAACAACCGCTGGGCGAAGTCCCGCGGCTGGGCTGGCATACGCGGCCATCGCGCCGGTGCCGAAACCGTCCGCAGTACCATCCGTCGCGCTGCCGAGCAGGGCGTGGAAGTGCTGACCCTGTTTGCCTTCTCCAGTGAGAACTGGAAGCGCCCGGCCAATGAAGTCAGTGCGCTGATGGAGCTGTTTCTGCTGGCGCTCAAGCGCGAGGTCAAGAAGCTTCATCGCCACGATATCCGACTCTCGGTCATCGGCGAGCGCAGTCGTTTTTCCAATTCGATTCAAAAGCATATCCAGAGCGCCGAAGACATGACGCGCGGCAATCGCGGCATGCACGTGGTGATCTGCGCCAACTATGGCGGCCGTTGGGATATCGCCGAGGCCGCCCGCCGTCTGGCGGAGCAGGTCGAGCGCGGCGAACTCAAGGCCGCGGACATCGACGAGTCACGTCTCGGGGCGGAAGTGTGCCTGAGCGAGCTGCCGGAGGTGGATCTGTGTATCCGCACCAGCGGTGAGCAGCGTATCTCCAACTTCCTGATCTGGCAGCTGGCCTATGCCGAGTTCTATTTCTCGCCCGTGCTGTGGCCTGATTTCGATGCGGCGGCCTTCGATGAAGCGCTCAGCGCCTACGCCCTGCGTCAGCGTCGTTATGGCATGACCAGCGAACAACTCGACGCCGAGGGGCTCTAGTGCTCAGACAACGAATCATCACCGCGCTCATTCTCGCGCCGCTGGCGCTGTGGGGGCTGTTCGGCCTCGATGGTGCCGCCTTCGCCACCTTCACCGGCGCTGTCGTCGCGCTGGCCGCCTGGGAGTGGTCCAACCTGTCTGGCGTGCGTGCCGGCATGGCGCGCCTGCTGTTCCCGCTGGTGCTCAGCGTGCTGATGCTGCTGGTCTGGCAGTTCGATGGCGCTCTCGCGCGTTGGCCGCTGTATCTGGCGGCACTGGCATGGCTGGTCAATCTGCGCTGGGTAATGCGCTATCCGGCCGCCAGTCAGGAATGGCAGGCGACCGGCGTGCGGCTGGGCGTCGGCGTGCTGGCACTGCTGCCGACCTGGTTCGGCTTCGTGCAGCTCAAGGCCAGTGGCGGTGAGTGGCTGCTGTATGTGCTGCTGATGGTGTGGGCGGCGGATATCGGTGCCTACTTCTCCGGCAAGCGCTTCGGCAAGCGCAAGCTGGCACCGCGCGTCAGCCCGGGCAAGTCCTGGGAGGGCGTCTATGGTGGTCTGGTGGCCACCGGCCTGCTGGCGACCGGCTATGCGCTGGCGGGGCTGGCCGACTGGCTGCCGCTGCTGCTGGTCACGCTGGGTGTGACGGCCGTCTCGGTGCTGGGTGATCTGCTCGAGAGCATGTTCAAGCGCCAGCGTCAGATGAAGGACTCAAGCCATCTGCTGCCCGGACATGGTGGCGTGATGGATCGCATCGACAGCCTGACCGCGGCGGTGCCGCTGTTTGCCCTGCTGTTGCCGTGGGTGCTGGGAGGTGGTGCGTGAGCACGAACGTGAACCACGAGACTTCTCATGAGGCGCCTGCGCTGCAGCGCATCACCATCCTTGGCGCGACCGGCTCCATCGGGTCCAGCACCCTGGATGTGATCGCGCGCCATCCCGAGCGCTATCGGGTGCATGCGCTCAGCGCTGCCACGCGTCACGAGGCGCTGCTGGAACTGTGCCTGACGCATCGCCCGCAGGTGGCGGTGATCGCCTCGTGCGAGGCGGCTGCGTGGCTCAGTGAGGCCCTCAAGGGCGTCGAGAGCTATCAGGGCACGCCCATCGAGGTACGCCATGGTGAGCAGGCACTGGTCGACATCAGCGAGGCGCCTGAAGTCGATAGCGTGATGGCCGCCATCGTCGGTGCGGCTGGCCTGTTGCCGACACTGGCGGCGGTGCGGGCCGGCAAGCGCGTGCTGCTGGCCAACAAGGAGGCGCTGGTGTGTGCCGGGCAGCTGTTCATGGATGCGGTGAAGCAGCACGGGGCGACCTTGCTGCCGATCGATTCCGAGCACAACGCCATCTTCCAGTGCCTGCCGGCCCAGCATCGTGATGGCCTGGCGCCGATCGGCGTCGAGAAGCTGTTGCTGACCGCCTCCGGCGGCCCGTTCCGCGATGATGCCGAATGGCCTGCCGAGCGACTGGCCACGGTGACGCCGGACGAGGCCTGCGCACACCCCAACTGGTCGATGGGGCGCAAGATTTCCGTCGATAGCGCCACCCTGATGAACAAGGGCCTGGAGCTGATCGAGGCCTGCTGGCTGTTCGCCTGCGGGCCGGACGACATTCAGGTGGTCGTGCATCCCCAGAGCGTGATTCACTCGATGGCGGCCTACAGTGATGGCTCGGTGCTGGCCCAGATGGGCAATCCGGACATGCGTACGCCGATCGCCTATGCGCTGGCGTGGCCGGAGCGTATCGATGCCGGCGTCGAGCCGCTGGACCTGTTTCAGGTCGCGCGCCTCGATTTCCGTGCCGCCGACGAGACGCGCTTCCCGTGTCTGCGGCTGGCGCGCGAGGCCATCGCGGCGGGGGGTACCTGGCCTGCGGTGATGAATGCCGCCAACGAGGTGGCAGTGGCCGCCTTCCTCGAGGGTCGCCTGGCCTTCGATCGTATCCCGGCAGTGGTGCAGGCCGTCATGCAGGCGCGTCCGCCACTGGCGGTGGATGGCCTCGAGGTGATTCTCGCCGAAGACGCGGCCGCGCGTGAGCTGGCTGCCGCCGAGTTGGCCCTCGCCGGGCCCTGAAATCCTATCTTGCACTGTCTTGTCACTTTCTTCGTGAGCGTGGCAAGGCAGGCTGCCCATCTCGGGCACCAATCTCCAGGAGCGCGTGATGGGTGTGATCCAGAATATTCTTGCCGTGATCGTCGTGTTGGGGGTGTTGATCACCATCCATGAGTACGGTCATTTCTGGGTCGCGCGTCGTTGCGGCATCAAGGTGCTGCGCTTCTCCATCGGCTTCGGCAAACCCTTCTGGTCGTGGACCGATCGCCACGGCACCGAGTACGGGGTCGCCGCCATCCCGCTGGGTGGCTACGTCAAGATGCTGGATGAGCGCGAAGGGCCGGTCGATCCGGCCGAGCGTCATCTGGCCTTCAATACCAAGTCGGTGTGGAAGCGTATCGCCGTCGTCTCGGCGGGCCCGCTGGCCAACTTCCTGCTGGCCATCGTCGCCTACTGGGCGCTGTTCGTCGCCGGTACCACCACGGTGGTGCCGATGGTCGGTGCCGTGGCGCCGGACTCGCCGGCTGGCCGCGCCGGCCTTGCGCCGAAGACCGAGATCGTCGCCATCAATGGTCAGGCCACTCCCTCGTGGGATGAGGTCAACCTGCGCTTGATCGGTGCGATCGGCGATGACAGCCTGACGCTCACCACACGTGCCGAGGGTGCCAGCGCCACGCGCGAGCAGTCCCTCGACGTGACACGTTTCCTGGTCGATCAGGACCCGCCGCGCCCGCTGGTGACGCTGGGCATCACGGCCTGGCGTCCTCAGCTGCCGGCGGTGCTGGGACGTGTGCTGGACGGTGGCGCCGCTCAGGCGGCAGGCCTGCAGGCCGGTGACCGCATCGTCAGTATCGATGGCACCCTGGTGGTCGACTGGATCGATTTCGTCGAACGCGTGCGCGGTGCGCCGGGCGAGACGCTGTCGGTGCTGGTGGCGCGTGATGGCAAGGAAGAGACGCTGTCACTGACCCCCGCCAGCAATTCGCTCGATGACGGGCGTGTGGTGGGACAGGTCGGCGCCGGTGTCGAGAACGTCAGCTGGCCCGAGCAGTATCAGCGCGAGCTCAGCTTCGGGCCGCTGGACGCAGTCGGCCAGGCCGTCGGCAAGACCGGCGAGATGACGGTGCTGACGCTGGATTCGATCCGCAAGATGCTGGTCGGTCTGATCGCACCGTCCAATCTGTCTGGCCCGATCACCATCGCGCGTATCGCCGGCGACACGGCGCGCTCCGGCCTCGAGGCCTTCCTCGGCTTCATGGCCTATCTCTCCATCAGCCTGGGTGTCCTCAACCTGCTGCCGATTCCGGTGCTGGATGGCGGTCACCTGCTGTTCTATCTGGTGGAAGCCGTGCGCGGCAAACCACTTTCGCAAGAGGTCCAGAATGCAGGGCTGAAGATCGGCATGGCGCTGGTCGGTTCCCTCATGCTGATGGCCATCTACTTCGATCTCATGCGTCTTTGGTGACGGATTCGGTGAGCCATCAGCACTCGATGGCTCCCGCAGGATGAACCGAATCTGAACTGTCGATGCCCATGGGGGTCAATTCATTGCACGGGCTGGTCAATGCGATCAACTCCCGTCATCATGCCCACACGACTTCGGCCCCGATTGCCGATCCTCACTCGTAGCTGTCTTGTCAGTTGCAGGGGGTTGTGTATAAGGTGCCTGTTCACCCAAGCGGGCGGAATCCAGAGAAGCGAAGCGACTGCATGAAACTCAAGACCATTGGATTGGCAGCTGCGCTGCTCGGGGCCAGTCAGGGCGCCTTGGCCGCATCTTTTAAAATTTCGGACATCCGGGTAGAGGGCCTCCAGCGCGTGTCTGCGGGCACCGTCTTCAACGCCTTCCCCGTCTCCGCGGATCAGAATGTGGAAGAAGAGGACCTGTCCTCGGCAGCGCGTCAGCTGTTCGATACGGGCCTGTTCGACGACATCCGCCTCAAGCGTGATGGCGATGTCCTGATCATCGATGTGGTCGAGCGTCCGACGATCTCCAAGATCGAGATTGACGGCAACTCGCAGATTCCCGACGAAGACCTGCGCAAGGGCCTCAAGGAAGCAGGGCTGGCCGAGGGTCAGGTTCTGCAGCGCTCCACGCTGGAAGAGATGCAGCGTGAGCTCGAGCGTGTCTACCAGGCTCAGGGCCGCTACAGCGCGCGTATCGAGACCTCCGTCGAGGAGCTCGAGCGCAACCGCGTACAGGTCAACATCGACGTCAAGGAAGGCGCGATCGCCAAGATTCATCAGATCAACATCGTCGGCAACGATGCCTTCGATGACGAGACCCTGCGCGAACAGCTGGAGCTGGAAGACAAGCCGAGCTGGTTCTTCGGCTGGTTCTCCGATGATGAATACTCGCGTGAGAAGCTGACCGGCGATATCGAGACCCTCAAGTCCTGGTATCTCGATCGCGGTTACGTCAACTTCCAGGTGCGCTCGACCCAGGTGTCCATCTCGCCGGACAAGTCCGAGATCTTCGTCACCATCAACGTCGATGAAGGCAAGCCGTACAAGATCGGCAATATCGGCTTTGCCGGTGACCTGAAGATGAAGGAAGAGCGCGCCCGCGATCTGGTCAAGCTCGCCCCGGATGCTCTCTATTCCCAGCGTGATGTGACCGCTTCCAGCGAGGCGCTGCGCCAGGCACTGGGTGCCGACGGCTTCGCCTTCGCCAAGGTCAACGCGGTGCCGGAGGTCAACGAAGAGAGCGACACCGTCGATCTGACCTTCGCGGTCGACCCCGGCAAGCGTGCCTACGTGCGTCGCATCAACTTCAAGGGCAACACCACCACCGCAGACGAAGTGCTGCGTCGTGAGATGACCCAGTTGGAAGGTGCACCGGCCTCCACCGACAAGATCAAGCAGTCCAAGCAGAAGCTTGAGCGCCTCGGCTTCTTCAAGCAGGTCGATGTCGACACGCGTCCTGTCGCCGGCGAGCCGGACCAGCTGGACGTCAACTACAACGTCGAGGAGCAGCCGTCGGGCTCGATCTCGGCGTCGGTCGGTTTCTCCCAGGGTGACGGTGTCATTTACGGGGTGGGCCTGTCGCAGAAGAACTTCCTGGGCACCGGTAACGAAGTCAACATCAACGCCCAGAAGTCGGACGACTACACCAACGTCAGCTTCGGCTATACCGACCCGTACTGGACGCTGGATGGCATCTCGCGCGGCTACAACATGTTCTACCGCAAGGTGGATTACGACGATGATGACGACGTCGCCAGCTACGCGACCGACAGCTTCGGTGGCGGAATCAACTTCGGTTACCCGATCAACGAGCTGTCACGTCTGAACTTCGGCGGCGGTTACGAGTTCGTGCGCGTCAAGGACTTCGACGACAGCCCGGCGGAGGTCACGCAGTTCATCGAGGATGAAGGCGAAGACTTCAACCTCTACAAGCTGACGGCCAGCTGGTCACGCAACAACCTCAATCGTGGCATCCTGCCCACGGCGGGCAGCTCTCAGCTGCTGTCGCTGGAAGTGGCGGTGCCGGGTTCCGATGCGGATTACTACAAGCTCCGCTACAAGGGATCCAAGTACTTCGAGCTGAGTCAGGACTGGTCACTCAAGTTCCGTACCGAGCTGGGCTATGCCAACTCGTTCTCCGGCGATACCTATCCGTTCTTCAAGAACTTCTATGCCGGCGGTCTGGGTAGCGTGCGTGGCTACAGCTCCAATACCCTGGGGCAGTCCACCACCGAACAGAACGATGGTGACGACGATACCATCGGCGGCAACATCCTGATCGAAGGTGGGGTGGACCTGATCTTCCCGATGCCCTTCATCAAGGACAAGCGCTCGGTGCAGCCGTCGTTCTTCGTCGATGCCGGTAACACCTATCTGACGTCGTGCTACGACGTGAGCTCCAGTGACACCAGCAGCTGTGAAAGCGGCGTCGACCTGGGCGAGCTGAATTACAGTGCCGGTATCGGCCTGTCGTGGATCACGCCGGTGGGCCCGCTGACCTTCAGTGTCGCCCAGCCGATCGGTGACGATGACGACGATGACACCGAGATCTTCCAGTTCTCGCTGGGCCAGACCTTCTAAGGCCGTACGAGGCCGCACCCGCTTGAGCCGGTGCGGCCTTCGTCACGACCACCGGCGGCGTTGTCCCTGTTCCGTCGCCGGTCCTCGCACCGTCGGTCGCTGAGTCATCAGTGACTGAACAACAGGCCTACAAGGAGTTTGTGTGATGCGTAAATTGACCCGCGCCCTGTGTCTGGCTGGTGGCCTTGCCGCCATGGCGACTCCGATGCTGGCACAGGCCACCGAAGTCGCGGTCCTCGACTGGCGCCAGGCGCTGTTGAGTTCCGACTCGGCCAAGATTTCCATGAACCAGCTCAAGAATCAGCTGGCCGGCAAGCAGGACCAGGCCAAGGCACTCGCCAAGGAACTGGAATCCCTGCAGGCCAAGCTGCAGAAGGACGGCGCCGTGATGTCCGACTCCGAGCGTCAGTCCGTGCAGCAGCAGCTGCGCCAGAAGGGCGGCCAGTTCCAGCAGCTGCGTGGCCAGGTCCAGCAGCAGCAGCAACAGGCGGAGCAGACCTTCCTCAAGCAGTCCAAGCCGAAGCTCGACAAGGCCATCCAGCAGGTCGTCGACAAGCATGGCATCGAGCTGCTGGTCGACCGCAATGCGACGGTCTACAGCAAGGACGGTATGGACCTGACCAATGAAGTGACTCAGGTGTTCAACTCGCTCAACTGAGTGCATCCCGCGCGCGCAAGCGTGCGGGATGTGTTGCATCCGAGCATGCCAACGCGAATGCGAGCCAGAGGCGCTCAGCGCCCAGAGACAGAATGAAAAAGCGACAATTCTCTTACACTCTCGAGGATCTGGCTCAGCGGCTGGGCGCTCGTCTCGTCGGTGACCCGGCTGTCCGGGTCACCGGCCTGTCGACGCTGGTCGATGCTGAGCCCGGCGATATCGCCTTCCTCGCCAATCGCGCCTACCTCAAGTATCTCGGGGAAACCGCCGCGACTGCCGTGCTGCTGCATGAAAGCCATCTTGAAGAGTGCAAGGGCAATGCCCTCGTGCTGGACAATCCGTATCTGGCCTACGCTGAGCTGTCGCGTCTGTTCGACCCGCTGGCGGTCGAGCCTCAGGCGAGCGTGCACGCCAGTGCCGTCATCGACGAGACCGCAACCCTGGGGGCCAATGTCGAGGTCGGCCCGCAGGTCGTGATCGGTCCGGGCGTCAGCATCGGTGACAACACGCGCATTCACGCGGGTTGCGTGATCGGGGCTGACAGCGTGCTGGGCGAGAGCTGTCTGCTGCACCCCAATGTCACGCTCTATCATGGCGTGGTGATCGGGGCGCGTGCGGTACTCCACAGCAGCTGCGTGATCGGTGCCGATGGTTTCGGCTTCGCCCACGATGGCAAGGGCTGGCACAAGATCGCCCAGCTCGGCGGCGTGCTGATCGGCGATGATGTCGAAGTCGGCAGCTGCACCAGCATCGATCGTGGCGCGCTCGGCGACACCATCATCGGCAATGACGTCAAGATCGACTCCCAGGTCCAGATCGCGCACAACGTGCAGATCGGTGACCACTCGGCGCTGGCGGGCTGTGTCGGCATCGCCGGCTCCACCAAGGTCGGTCGCTACTGTCTGATGGGCGGCGGCGTGGGTCTGGCGGGCCACCTGGAAATCGCCGATGGCGTGCAGGTGACCGGCATGAGTCTGGTGACCAACTCCATCACCAAGCCGGGCGTCTATTCCTCCGGCACTGGCGCGATGGACAACGGCCTGTGGCGCAGAAATGCCGTACGTTTCAAGCAGTTGGATCAGTTGGCGCGACGCTTGAATCAGGTCGAGAAGAGTTTGAAGGACAAGTAGTACTGCAAGCCCGGGTAGTACCTGTCCAGAGCAGAGTCTCGCACCTGCTTGGCGCACTGTCGGGCAATGAGCGGCTGCCAGCCACGCGCAAGGACGCTATAATGCGCGCCATTGCCCGAACGGCGGTCCGGACCGTCATTACATGCCTGCCCGCGAGCGGCAGGCATTTCGTTATTTCAGAGGTTGCAAGCCAATGGTTATGGACGTCAACGAGATCCGTGAGTATCTCCCGCACCGCTATCCTTTCCTGCTGATCGATCGTGTCATGGACCTGACCCTTGGCGAGTTCATCGTCGCGCGCAAGAACGTCAGCATCAATGAGCCGTTCTTCAATGGTCACTTCCCGGAGCACCCGATCATGCCGGGCGTTCTGATCGTGGAAGCCATGGCTCAGGCGGCGGGTATTCTCGGCTTCAAGACCGTCGACAAACGTCCCGCCGATGGCTACATCTATTATCTCGTCGGAAGCGACAATGTGCGCTTCAAGCGCCCGGTGATGCCGGGTGACCAGCTCGAGATCAGCGCCCGCGTGCTGCGCGAGAAGCGTGGCATCTGGAAATTCGCCTGTCAGGCCAAGGTCGACGGCGATCTGGTCTGCGAGGCCGAAATCATCTGTGCCGAGAGGAAGGTCGCTTGATACATCCTACTGCCATTGTCGATCCCGGCGCCCGCCTGGCCGATGATGTCGAGGTCGGCCCGTTCTGCGTGATCGGGGCTGATGTCGAGATCGGCGCTGGCACGGTGGTGGGGCCGCATGTCGTCATCAAGGGCACCACCGTCATCGGTGAGCGCAACCGTATCTTCCAGTTCGCGTCAGTGGGCGAGGACTGTCAGGACAAGAAGTACGCCGGTGAGCCGACGCGTCTGGAAATCGGGGATGACAACGTCATCCGCGAGGGCGTGACCCTGCATCGCGGCACCGTCCAGGATGCCAGCCTCACGCGTATCGGCAGTCGCAATCTGTTCATGGCCTACTCGCATGTCGGCCATGACTGCATCATCGGTGACGACTGCATCATGGCCAATCAGGCGACGCTGGGTGGCCATGTCCATCTCGGCAACCACGTCATTCTGGGCGGCCTGTCGGCGGTGCATCAGTTCTGCCATATCGGTGAACACGCCATGGCGGGTGGTGGCTCCATCATCACCAAGGACATCGCGGCCTTCGTGATGGTCAATGGCCATCCGGCGGAAGCGCATGGCCTCAACAGCGTCGGCCTCAAGCGTCGTGGCTTCAGCCGCGAGACCATCTCCGCGCTGAACACGGCCTACAAGACGGTCTTCCGTCAGGGTCTGACGCTGGCCCAGGCCCTCGAGCAGCTGGAAGCCGAGCCGCCGCTGGCCGAGCGCGATGTCTTCATCGCCTCGCTCAAGGCGTCCACTCGCGGTCTGACTCGCTGAGCATGCGCATCTACCTGGTAGCCGGGGAGCTCTCCGGTGACATCCTCGGTGCCAGCCTGATGCGCGCGCTCAAGGCGCGCTATCCCGATGTCGAGTTCCGTGGCATCGGCGGCCCGCGCATGCAGGCCGAGGGCTTCGACAGCCTCTACCCGCTGGAAACGCTGTCGGTGATGGGGCTGGTCGAGGTGCTCAAGCATCTGCCGGCGCTGATCAAGGTGCGTCGCCATCTGTTGCGCGACGCCCTTGAGTGGCAACCCGACGTGATGATCGGCATCGATGCCCCGGACTTCAATCTGGGGCTCGAGCTGCGCCTGCGCAAGCAGGGCATCACCACCGCGCACTACGTCAGCCCCTCCGTGTGGGCCTGGCGTCAGGGGCGCGTGAAGACCATTCGCCGCGCCGTCGATCGCATGCTGACCTTCCTGCCCTTCGAGGCCGCCTTCTATCGTGAGCATCAGGTGCCGGTGACCTTCGTCGGCCATCCGCTGGCCGATGAGTTGCCGCTCGAGGATGATCGCGCTGCTGCCCGTGGGCAGTTGGGGATCGATCCGGAAGTGCAGCTGCTGGCGGTATTGCCGGGCTCCCGCGCCAACGAGATCCGCTTTCTCGGCGAGACCTTCCTGGCCGCCATCGAGCGTCTCTGTCAGCGTTATCCCGGCCTTGAGGTGGTGATCCCGGCGGCCACGCCGCTGCGGCGCACCGAGCTCGAGTCCCTGATGGCGGAGCGCGAAGGGCTGGATCGCACTCGCATCCATCTGGTGGATGGCCAATCGCGTGAAGCGATGACCGCCGCCGATGCCGTGCTGCTGGCTTCCGGCACCGCGGCGCTCGAGTGTCTGCTCTGTCATCGTCCGATGGTGGTGGCCTATCGCATGGCGCCGATGACGCATCGCATCGCGCGGCATATGGTCAAGACCGAGTGGATTTCCCTGCCCAATCTGATCGCCCGCGAGACGCTGGTGCCGGAGCTGATCCAGGACGCCGCCACGCCGGAGTCCATCGAGGAAAGCCTTGCGCCATTGCTGTCGCGTGCCGCCGGTGACGTCGCCCGCCAACGAGAACTGCGTGAGCGTTTCACCGCCATGCATCGTGAACTGACCTGTGATGCCAGCGCCGCGGCCGCCATCGCCATCGGTGAACTGGCCGGACGCTGATCCCGCGTGTCGCCGCCAGACATTGCGCTACCCTTGATTGAATCACCTCGACAGGCAGATCGCATTGGCGCTCTGCCTGTTGTCTTACGCCTCGAGATATCATGACCGACTCTGCCGACAGCCACGCCACTACGCCTTCTGCGCGCAAGCGTAAACCCGCCGATGATTTTCCGCCGCTGGTGATTCCCTATCAGGGGCAGTTGCTGGCCGGTATCGATGAGGTCGGGCGTGGGCCGCTGGTCGGCCCGGTGGTGGCGGCAGCGGTGATTCTGGACCCGAATGACCCCATCGAGGGCATCACGGACTCCAAGAAGCTCAGCGAGAAGAAGCGCCTGGCCCTCTACGAGCAGATTCGGGCCCGTGCCTGGGCGTGGGCGATCGCCGAGGCCACCAGCGACGAAATCGATGAGCTGAACATCTATCAGGCCACGCACCTGGCCATGCGTCGCGCCATCGATGCACTGGGCGTGCGTCCGGAATACCTGCTGGTGGATGGCAACCGCCTGCCGGGACACGAGATTCCCGGCATGGCGGTGGTGAAGGGTGATCTGCGCCACGCTGCCATCGGCGCAGCCTCGATTCTGGCCAAGGTGCATCGTGACGCCCAGATGGCGGCGTTGGATTCACACTTCCCCGCCTATGGCTTCGCGCGTCACAAGGGCTACCCGACCCGCGAGCATCAGGCCGCCATCGAGGAACATGGCATCCTCGCCCTGCATCGCAAGAGCTTCGGGCCGGTCAAGCGGCTGTTCATGTCGGGGCACGTGCCACAGGCCGTGCCGCCGGACGCGCTGATTGCGCTTCCGGCCCCGGAGCCGAGCGAGGCAAGCGAGGCGAGCCAGCAGCCCACGGCAAAAAAGCCGCCAGCCGTGGTCTGACTGATGCCAGTGAGACCACGGCATCCCCGTCAGTCGAGCCTGCCCGGGCGGATGCTGCGCCTTCAGATGCTATGCCTTCAGACGATGGCGCTGACAGGCTATCCTTGAAGCCCGAGACTTCAGCCTCGCAGCCGCCGGCGGCACCCGCAGCGACGACAGCACCAGCCGCAACCGAATCCTTCACCGTCACGCCGACTTCACGAGCCGATTCCATGACCACGCCCTTTGTTCACCTGCGCGTTCACACCGAGTTCTCCCTCGTCGATGGTCTGCCCGGCGTCAAGCCGCTGATCAAGGCGACCGCCGCGGCGGGCCAGCCGGCTGTCGCGGTGACTGACGAGGCCAACCTGTTCGGCCTGGTCAAGTTCTACTCCAATGCGCGCGCTGCCGGCATCAAGCCGATCATCGGTGCCGACATGTGGCTGATCAATCCCCAGGATGCCACGCGCCCGTATCGCCTCACGCTGCTGGCGATGAACGACACCGGCTATCGCAACCTCACCGAGCTGATCTCGCGCGGCTGGACCGATGGCCAGAAGCAGGACCGCGCCTACCTCGAGAAACAGTGGATCTTCGAGCAGGCCGAGGGCCTGATCGTGCTGTCCGGTGGCCGTGAAGGCGAGATCGGCCGTCATCTGCTGTCGGACCACGAAGACAGCGCCCGGGCACTGCTCGGTGAGTGGAAGGCGGTGTTCGGGGATCGCTTCTATCTGGAGCTGACCCGCACTCAGCGTCAGTACGAGGAAGAGTGCTTGCACCTGTCGGTGGCGCTGGCCGAGGCCACCGATACGCCGGTGGTCGCCACCAATGATGTGCGCTTCCTCAAGCGGGAGGACTACTGGGCCCACGAGACGCGCGTCTCCATCGGCGAAGGCAAGGCGCTGGATGACCCGCGGCGCGAGACCCGCTACAGCGATGAGCAGTACCTGAAGAGCGCCGAGGAGATGAGCGAGCTGTTCTCCGACATTCCCGAGGCGCTCGAGAACAGTGTGCTGATCGCGGCGCGCTGCTCGGTGACCGTGCAGCTGGGCACCTACTTCCTGCCCGAGTTCCCGGTGCCGGAAGGCATGACGATGGACCAGTTCTTCCGCAAGGTCTCGCATGATGGCCTGACGGAGCGCCTCGACAAGCTGTATCCCCATGCCAGGCATCCGCGTGACAGCGAGGCCTGGGCCGAGATCGAGCAGCGCTACCGCACGCGACTGGATTTCGAGCTCGACATCATCCTGCAGATGGGCTTCCCCGGTTACTTCCTGATCGTCATGGACTTCATCCAGTGGGGCAAGGACAACGGCGTGCCGGTCGGGCCGGGGCGTGGTTCCGGTGCCGGCTCGCTGGTGGCCTACGCCCAGAAGATCACCGATCTGGACCCGCTGGAATATGACCTGCTGTTCGAGCGCTTCCTGAACCCTGAACGTGTCTCCATGCCCGACTTTGACGTCGATTTCTGCATGGAGAAGCGTGACCGCGTGATCGACTACGTGGCCGAGCGCTACGGGCGCAACGCGGTCTCGCAGATCGTCACCTTCGGCACCATGGCCGCCAAGGCCGTGGTGCGTGACGTGGCGCGTGCCCAGGGCAAGCCCTATTCGCTGGGTGACAAGCTCTCCAAGCTGATTCCCTTCGAGGTCGGCATCACGCTCGAGAAGGCCATTGAGCAGGAGCCGCAGCTCAAGGAATTCATCGACAACGACGAGGAAGCCCAGGAAATCTGGGAGATGGCGCTCAAGCTCGAGGGCACCACGCGCGGCACCGGCAAGCACGCCGGGGGCGTGGTGATCGCGCCGACTAAGCTGACCGACTTCGCGCCGCTGCTGTGTGATGAAGACGGCAGCGGTCTGGTGGTCCAGTTCGACAAGAACGACGTCGAGGAGGCCGGGCTGGTCAAGTTCGACTTCCTGGGTCTGCGCACCCTGACCATCATCGACTGGGCGACCGAGATGGTCGACAAGATCCGTGAGCGGGAAGGGCTGGCGCCGCTGGATATCGATGACATCCCGCTGGATGATGCCAAGACCTTCGACATGCTGCAGAAGGCGGAGACGACGGCCGTCTTCCAGCTGGAATCCCGCGGCATGAAGGAGCTGATCAAGAAGCTCAAGCCCGACTGCCTGGAAGACATGATCGCCCTGGTGGCCCTGTTCCGTCCCGGCCCGCTGCAGTCCGGCATGGTGGATGACTTCATCAACCGCAAGCACGGTCGTTCGGAAGTGTCTTATCCACACCCGGATTACCAGCATGAGCTGCTCAAGCCGGTACTGGAGCCGACCTACGGCATCATCCTATACCAGGAGCAGGTCATGCAGATCGCGCAGGTGCTGGCCGGCTATACGCTGGGTCAGGCCGACATGCTGCGCCGCGCGATGGGCAAGAAGAAGCCGGAAGAGATGGCCAAGCAGCGCGCCGGCTTCATGGAAGGCTGTGCGGGCAAGGGCATCGACAAGGACCTCGCCGGCAACATCTTCGACCTGGTGGAAAAATTCGCCGGTTACGGCTTCAACAAGTCGCACTCGGCGGCCTATGGTCTCGTCTCCTACCAGACCGGCTGGCTGAAGGCGCACTATCCGGGGCCGTTCATGGCCGCGGTGATCTCGACCGAGATGCAGACCATCGAGAAGGTGGTGCCGCTGATCGAGGAGTGCCGCCATATCGGTCTGACGGTCACGCCGCCGGATGTGAACATCGGCGGCTACAAGTTCACCGTTGATCTGGAAGGGCGCGTCGTCTATGGCCTGGGCGCCATCCGTGGCGTGGGCGAGGGCCCGATCGATGCCATCGTCAGCGCGCGCGCCGAGGGTGGCCCGTTCAGTGACATCTTCGACTTCTGCAAGCGCATCGACGCCAAGAAGATCAACAAGCGCACCCTGGAAGCGCTGATCCGCTCCGGCGCGCTGGACAACATCGGCCCGTCGCGTGCGGTGCTGATGCTGGCGGTGGAGGATGCGCTCAAGGCCGCCTCCCAGAATCACGCCAACAACGATGTCGGCATTACCGACATGTTCGGCGACGCCTTCAGCGAGCCGGAAACCGATGTCTACGCCGGCTATCGCAAGGCGCGCGAGTGGACCGACAAGGAGCGCCTCACCGGCGAGAAGGACACGCTGGGACTCTATCTGACCGGCCACCCCATCGATGAGTACGAGGGTGAGCTCAAGCGCTTCATCAATGCACGCATCAGTGATCTGAAGCCGTCGCGTGAGCCGCAGCGCATCGCCGGGCTGGTGATCGCCATGCGCACCATGAAGTCCAAGCGGGGCGACACCATGGCCTTCGTGACCCTGGATGACCGCACCGGGCGCATCGAGGCCTCGATGTTCGGTGAGCTCTACGATCAGGTGCGCAACAAGCTGGTGCCTGACAGCGTGGTGATCGTCGAGGGCGAGGTCAGCCAGGATGACTACTCCGGTGGCCTGCGTCTGCGCGGCAAGGACGTCACGCCGATCATCGATGCGCGGGCGCGCTTCGGTGAGGCGGTCGAGATGAGTATCGCCGCCGAGGACATCGGTGGTCGCTTCACCCAGCAGCTGACCACCTTGCTGACGCCACACCTGGCCAGCGAAGGCCTGCCGATGCGCCTGCGTTATCGCAACGCCGCGGCGGAGGCCTGGCTGGAGCTGGGCGAGCAATGGCGCGTTGCGCCCAGTGATGAGTTGTTGATCCAGCTGGGTGAGGTGGAAGGCCAGCGCGGTGTGCGCCTCAAGTACCGTGACTGAGGTGCTGGCCCGCAGGATGGTGCCTGCCTCGCCAAGCGGCGGGGCAGGCGCAGCACCGAGATGAGCGGCGTGGGCGCAGAGTTAATCCACGCCTAACAGGCGGGCAAGGTTTGCACCTGTCGAACAGGGTGCGATAATGCCTGTCCATCTTTTCCGTACCCAATTCCATGCCGACTGTGACCGCCGCGAGCCACAGATCGCCTGAGCGTGTGCTCAGGGGGAGTGACCCGGCCGACTCGCTTTCCTGGCTGCCCGAGACGACGAACGAAACGCCTTATGAATCCCAATTATCTGGACTTTGAACAGCCGATCGCCGAGCTGCAGGCCAAGATCGAGGAACTCCGTCTGGTCGGTAACGACTCCCAGGTCAACCTGTCTGACGAGATCGCTCGCCTGCAGGAAAAGAGCACCAAGCTCACCGAGTCCATCTTCAAGGACCTCGGCGCCTGGCAGGTATCTCAGCTGGCACGTCACCCGCAGCGCCCGTATACCCTCGATTACCTCGAGAATCTGTTCACGGACTTCGATGAGCTGCACGGCGACCGTCACTACGCGGACGACGAAGCGCTGGTCGGCGGTATCGCGCGTCTCGACGACAAGCCGGTGATGGTGATCGGTCACCAGAAAGGCCGCGACGTGAAGGAAAAGGTGCGTCGCAACTTCGGCATGCCGCGTCCGGAAGGCTACCGCAAGGCCTGCCGTCTGATGGAGATGGCCGAGCGTTTCAAGATGCCGATCCTGACCTTCATCGACACCCCGGGTGCCTATCCGGGCATCGGTGCCGAGGAGCGCGGTCAGTCCGAGGCCATCGCCTACAACCTGGCGGTGATGTCTCGCCTCAAGACGCCGATCATCTCCACCGTCATCGGTGAGGGTGGTTCCGGCGGCGCACTGGCCATCGGCGTGTGTGACGAGCTGAACATGCTGCAGTACTCCACCTACTCGGTGATCTCGCCGGAAGGTTGCGCCTCCATCCTGTGGAAGAGCGCCGAGCGTGCCGCCGATGCTGCTGATGCGATGGGCATCACTGCCTCGCGCCTCAAGGAGCTGGGCTTCGTCGACAACCTGATCAAGGAGCCGCTGGGTGGCGCGCACCGCAACCCGCAGTCCGCTGCCGACAGCATCAAGGCTGCGCTGGGCGAAGGTCTGGAGCGTCTTGGCGCCCTGGATACCGATGCCCTGTTGGAGCGTCGTTACCAGCGCCTGATGAGCTACGGCGCCCCGGCATGATCCCGGTGCCTCTCGCGTGATGCGCGATCGGCTCATGCCAGCGTGACCAGGACGCCTCCGGATTCTTCCGGGGGCGTTCTTGCGTTCAGGGTCGGCGTTTTCTTCTCCACTTCCTTTTCTCCACCACTTCCTTCATCCGCTTCGCGACAGGAGCCCGACATGTCTCTGTCCCCCTCACTGGATTCGCTGTGCCTGCGTGCTCAACCGCTGAGCGAGATGGCGGAGTCGCGCGCACTCGTCGCCGTGCGCGAGGCGCTCGAGGCCAGCGATGCCAGGCGCACGGTGTGGATCGCGCTCTCGGGCGGGCTGGATTCGGTGATGCTGGCGCGGCTGGCGGCTCGCGCGGTCAAGGACTGCCCGCGTCGACTGCGGCTGGTGCATGTGCATCACGGCCTGCAGGCAGCCAACGATGATTTCGAGCAGCTGGCGCGCAGGCTGGCCTCGCGTCTTGGGCTGCCGCTGAGCGTGCGTCATCTGGCGTTGGCGGAGACAGCACTCAAGTCGCGAGGGCTGGAGGCGGCAGCGCGCGAAGGGCGGCTGGCGGCACTGAGCGCCTGTCTGGTGGCGGGGGATAGCCTGTGGCTGGCGCAGCATCAGGATGATCAGGCCGAGACGCTGTTGCTCAACGCATTGCGTGGCAGCGGCGGGCGCGGGCTGGCGGCCATGCCGCCTGAGCGGGCGCTGGCCGTGGGCGAGGCGTCTCCCGGGCGAGACCAGTCCGCCCATGGGCGGGCACGACTACTCCGGCCGCTGTTGGGCATCCCGCGCCATGAAATCCTGACATTGGCGAGCCAGCAGGGCTTGCAGGCCGGGCACGACTGGTGCGAAGACCCCAGCAATGTCGATCAGCAGTTTGATCGCAACTACCTGCGCCACAGTGTCGTCCCGCTGCTGCAGGCGCGCTGGCCGCAGGCCGTGGCCAGCCTGGCGCGTTCGGCGCAGCAGCTGCAGGAAGAGCAGTCACTGCTTGATGAGCTGGCGGCCGAGCTGCTGGCGAAGGTTCAGGTGTCAGGCGCAAAGCGCCTGGCTCAAGGACATGAGCAGGGCCTGGATCAGGGACGGGCGCACGAGACGCAGCTGTCACTGGCGGAGTTGTCAGGCTTGAGTGAGTCACGTCAGCGCTTGGTCCTGCGCCATCTATGCCAGTCGCGTGGCTGGCCGGTGCCGCCGCGCGGGCGCTTGATGAGCCTGCAGCAGTTGATCGCCACGCCGCCCGACTCGGTGGCCGAGGTGCACTGGGCCAACGCCGAAAACACCGTCAGCGTGCGCGCGTGGCGCGGCCAGCTGTGGTGGCAGGTGTCAGATACCGTTATTGAGCAGGGTATGCGTCATCGACAAGGCGATACTGGCTGCGCGAGAAGTGGTCGCCAACCCGGCGGGACGCCTTCCTCTGAGTGGGATGCTGAGGCGCGCAAGGCATGGCGGGCGCTGGGAAGGGATGAGCAGCATGTTGCCTTCACCTCACGTCAGCCGGGAGATGTACTGCGAGTGGCAGGGCGGGGGCGGCGCGATCTCAAGCGTTTGCTGCAGGAGGCCGACATCCCGCCGTGGCAGCGTGACCAGTTGCGTGTGGCACGCATGCACGACGGGATAGTCGCGGGGCTGTGGCACCCCTCGCGGGGCTGGTGGCTACTGGCCGCACTCACACAGCAGTGAGGCCAGCGGGCGGTCTCGCCGATGTCTTGCGCTGTGCTCGCTCAGGCATCGGCCAGTGTCAGCGTCATGCCGGCGGCTTTCTGCAACTCGCTTTCCTGGCTGAGGTCATCGTTGATCAGGCTGTGATCGCGATATTCCTCGGTCAGGTTGAGCGTCAGGTCGTCGCCTTCGGCGCTGAGATGCATGCCGAGCACCGGCGCTTCCGAGCGTGAATGGTTGAGCATCACCGCCATGCGCAGCAGGCGAGCCAGACGCGCCAAACGCGGTTGCTGCGGCTCCGGCAGCGCCGCCAGTTCGTTCTTGGGGAACTTGCGACGGTGGGCGCGGACCAGGAAGGCCAGCGCTCGCTGTTCCGGACGCGAGAAGCCGAGCAGGTCGGAATGCTCGAGCAGGTAGGCGCCATGGCGATGGAACTGGCTGTGGGAAATCGCCTGGCCGACTTCGTGGAGGTCAGCGGCCCAGCTCAGCAGCTGACGTGACGTCGCCCCCAGCGCCCAGTCGCCGGCGACCTGATCGAACAGCTGCAGGGCGGTGTCGCGCACATTGCTGGCGTGGCGGGTATCGATGCCGTAACGGCGCTGCAGCGACTCGATGGCCGACAGACGCGAATCCTCCGGCGTGTTGCGCCCGATCAGATCGAACAGCACGCCTTCACGCAGCGCGCCGTCGGAGTAGCGCATCTGCTCCAGCCCCAGTGCCTCGAAGACACCGCACAGGATGGCGATGCCCGCCGGGAAGACGGTGGCGCGATCGCTCTTCAGGCCCGGCAGGCTGACCTTGTCGAGGCGTTTGAACTCCAGCAGTGCCGCGCGCAGCTTGTGCAGTCCTTCACGTGTGACCACGCCATGTGGGGCCCAGCCGTGCGCTTCCAGCACGTTGGCGGCGGCCTTGATGGTGCCGGAGGAGCCGACCGGGTCATCCCAGCCCATCTCGCGATAGGTGCGCTGGATGCTGGCCAGTTCCGAGCGTGCGGCCAGCTCGGCGCGGCGCATGCGCTTCTCGCTGATCTCGCCGTCCTGGAAGAAGGCCTTGGTATAGGCGACGCAGCCCATGTGCAGGCTTTCCAGCAGCTGGGGCTCGAATTGCTCACCGATGATGAACTCGGTGGAACCGCCGCCGATATCGACGATCAGGCGCTTGCCGTGCACATCGGCCAGCGCATGCGCCGCGCCCAGATAGATCAGGCGGGCTTCTTCGCGCCCGGCGATGATCTCGATGGGATGCCCCAGCAGGGCCTCGGCACGCTCGATCAGTTCTTCACTGTTATGCGCGGCGCGCAGGGCATTGGTGCCCACGACCCGCAGATGGTCGGCCTCGATGCCATCGATGAAGGGCGCGAACTGGGCGAGACAGTTGAGGGCGCGCTCCATGGCTTCTTCGCTGAGCATGCCGTCTTCGTCCAGCCCTGCCGCCAGCTGGACCTTCTCACCCTGCTTGGCCACGACCTGCAATTGCCCCGCCTGATGGTTGGCCAGCAACAGGTGGAAGCTGTTGGAACCCAGATCGATGGCAGCCAGCTTCAGCAGCGGGGCCTCATTGCCGGCACTGCCTTCATCAGAGGCGGTGGGTTGCGGGTGCTGGGAGGGTGCTGATTCACTCAAGGGCGGAGTCCTTTACGGCGGGTCATTCATGGCAGGCATCATGCACTGCCTCCTTCACGCCAACTCCTGCGACGGCTTCCTTGCGTGGCGACCATGGCGCAATGAAGTTGTCGTGAGCGTGGGCGGCCACCGGGCGCGAGCCTGCTGCGGGAAGATGACGCTGGCAGCAGGTCGCGGCGGCGACTCTCGCAAGATTGCGGCGACTGGCCAGAGGTGTCAAACCGGTGGCACACACGGCGCCACCACCACGAGGGGCTGGCGGCACATTCAGCGCATGGGGCATGCTATTCTAGCGGCGTGATATGACAGAACGACGAAGTCGCGGGTCATCATCACGCTCAATGAGTCGCAAGCCATCACGCAGCACAATCAGCAAGACCAACCGGGTCTGGGAGATAACGTCGCGATGAGCGAACGTGTGGTACCGATTGCAGAAAGGGACTTCGAATCCGTGGTGCTGGAGAGCGAGCATCCGGTGCTGGTGGATTTCTGGGCTTCCTGGTGCGGGCCGTGCAAGAGCGTGGCACCGACGCTGGAATCCCTGGCCGAGGAATACGAAGGGCAGCTCAAGATCGTCAAGGTCGATGTCGATGAAGCCCCTGAACTCGCCGCCCGCTTCGGCGTGCGCGGTGTGCCGACATTGATGCTGTTTGTGGGCGGCAATGTCGAAGCCAGCAAGGTGGGCGCCATGCCGCGCGCGCAGCTGGCAGCCTTTCTGGATGCCAATCTGTGAGTCGGGCCTTGCCGCCGCCGGGTGCCTTGAGCCGTCAGTGAAAGCACCACGTCAGCGGCGGCTATCGCAGCACTGGCTGGCCGGTGGTGAGCGCTTCAGGCAGCGCCGGGGGCGCCACCGGGCCGCCGGGGCTTGCGTTCAGGGGCCGGCTTGACTACCATCGAGGCGTTCGCCTGATTACACGCTCTCTGATTGCGTCATGTCGACCGTCCCACGGTCCCCCAGTTGTCAGCCAGCCCTCTGGTAATGCTGCCCGCGACACGCCGGCCAGCCACCAGGCGATTCATACCGCTAGATTCCATATCGAGAAGACTTTTCTGTCAGGAAGCATGACGCTCCGTGTCCCTTCGACCGGTCCGTCGTCGCTGGACATCCGTAGCTCGACACTCCGTTGCTGAATTCGTTGTTCGGCCGTGGTGAGTGATCTTTCCTGAACTTTTGGCACCTGTCTTCATCCAGCTCAGGCGCTTGCCTCCGGGAATGCTGTCGAGTTCTGTCTGCACCTTTGCAGTGCCGGTCCTTGCCTTCTGCCCGTCTTCTCGATTCCCTTCTTATCTATCAGCCCTGCTGACCTGAGCCACGTTCAAACAAAGCCGATGAATCTTACCCAACTCAAGCAAAATACTGTCCCCGAACTGCTGGAACTTGCCCAGACGATGGGCATCGATAATCTGGCACGTTCGCGCAAGCAGGACATCATCTTCGCCATCCTCAAGAAGCACGCGAAAAGCGGTGAGGACATCTACGGCGACGGCGTTCTGGAAATCCTGCAGGACGGCTTCGGCTTCCTTCGCAGTGCAGACTCTTCCTACCTCGCGGGCCCTGATGACATCTACGTTTCACCGTCCCAGATCCGTCGCTTCAATCTGCGCAAGGGCGACACCATCTCCGGCAAGATTCGTCCGCCGAAGGAAGGGGAGCGTTACTTCGCGCTGCTCAAGGTCAATCAGATCAACTTTGACCGCCCCGAGAATGCCAAGCACAAGATCCTGTTCGAGAACCTGACGCCGCTGTTCCCGCAGTCGCGCCTGCTGATGGAAATCGGCAACGGTTCCACCGAAGACATCACCTCGCGCATCCTTGATCTGACCGCACCGATCGGCAAGGGCCAGCGTGGCCTGATCGTCTCGCCGCCCAAGGCGGGCAAGACGATGATGCTGCAGAACATCGCCGCCTCCATCACGCGCAACAACCCCGAATGTCACCTCATCGTGCTGCTGATCGATGAGCGTCCCGAGGAAGTCACCGAGATGTCGCGCACCGTGCGTGGCGAAGTCGTGGCCTCCACCTTCGATGAGCCGCCGGCCCGTCACGTCCAGGTCGCCGAGATGGTGATCGAGAAGGCCAAGCGTCTGGTCGAGCACAAGAAGGATGTCGTCATCCTGCTCGATTCCGTGACCCGTCTGGCGCGTGCCTACAACACCGTGGTGCCGTCTTCCGGCAAGGTGCTGACCGGTGGTGTCGACGCTCACGCGCTCGAGAAGCCGAAGCGCTTCTTCGGTGCCGCGCGTAACATCGAAGAAGGCGGCAGCCTGACCATCCTCGCCACGGCGCTGGTCGATACCGGTTCCAAGATGGACGAGGTCATCTTCGAGGAATTCAAGGGCACCGGTAACATGGAAGCTCACCTCGACCGCAAGCTGGCCGAGCGTCGTGTCTTCCCGGCCCTCAACATCCGTCGCTCCGGCACGCGTCGTGAAGACCTGATCGCGTCCGAGGATGAAATGCAGCGCATGTGGATCCTGCGCAAGCTGCTCAACCCGATGGAAGATGTGGCGGCCACCGAGTTCCTGATCGATCGTCTGAAAGATACCAAGACCAACCTCGAGTTCTTCGAGGCCATGAAGCGCCGCTGATCGACACTTGGCCCAGCCGGTTGGCTGGCCATGTTCTCGACAGGTGCTTGCCATGTGCTTGCCAGGACGCCCACTTCCCGCCCGGGAAGTGGGCGTCCTGCGTTGCTGACCTGCCGAGTGCCGGCTGGCAATGGTATGCTCGGGACTTGATCAAGCCGAGCGGAAACTCCCATGCAGTATCGAGACTTACGCGATTTCATCGCGGCGCTGGAAGAAAAGGGCGAACTCAAGCGCATTCGTGCCGAGGTGGACCCCTATCTGGAGATGACCGAGATCTGCGATCGCACCCTGAAAGCGGGTGGTCCGGCGTTGCTGTTCGAGAACGTCAAGGGCCACAGCATGCCGGTGCTGGGCAATCTGTTCGGCACGCCGCGACGCGTGGCGCTGGGCATGGGCCAGGAATCCGTCGAGGCGCTGCGCGAAGTCGGCGAGCTGCTGGCCTTCCTCAAGGAGCCGGAACCGCCCAAGGGCTTCCGGGATGCCTGGGACAAGTTGCCGATCTTCAAGCAGGTGATGAGCATGGGGCCGAAGAAGGTCAAGCGTGCGCCCTGTCAGGAGATCGTGCTGGAAGGGGATGAGGTCGATCTCGACATGATTCCGATCCAGCACTGCTGGCCCGGGGATGCCGCGCCGCTGGTGACCTGGCCGCTGGTGATCACGCGCGGTCCGCACAAGGAGCGCCAGAACCTCGGCATCTATCGTCAGCAGAAGCTCGGCAAGAATCGCCTGATCATGCGCTGGCTGGCACACCGTGGCGGCGCACTGGACTTCCGCGAGTGGCAGAAGGCCCATCCGGGCGAGCCCTTCCCGGTCGCGGTGGCACTGGGTGCCGATCCGGCCACCATCCTCGGCGCTGTCACGCCGGTGCCGGATTCACTCTCCGAGTATGCCTTTGCCGGCCTGCTGCGCGGCTCGCGCACCGAGCTGGTCAAATGCGGCCTGTCGGATCTTGAAGTCCCGGCCAGCGCCGAGATCATCCTGGAAGGCTATCTGTATCCGGATGACGTGGCGCCGGAAGGCCCCTACGGCGATCACACCGGCTATTACAACGAGGTGGAGACCTTCCCTGTCTTCACCATCGAGCGCATCACCCATCGGCGCGACCCGATCTATCACTCCACCTATACCGGGCGTCCGCCGGATGAGCCGGCGATTCTCGGCCTGGCGCTCAATGAAGTCTTCGTGCCGATTCTGCGCAAGCAGTTCCCGGAGATCGTCGACTTCTATCTGCCGCCGGAAGGCTGCTCCTACCGCATGGCGGTGGTGACGATGAAGAAGCAGTACCCCGGCCACGCCAAGCGCGTGATGATGGGGGTCTGGAGCTTCCTGCGTCAGTTCATGTACACCAAGTTCGTGATCGTGCTGGATGATGATGTCGATGCCCGCAAGTGGGAAGATGTCATCTGGGCCATCACCACGCGCATGGACCCGAGCCGTGATACCGTTCTGGTCGACAATACGCCGATCGATTATCTGGACTTCGCCTCGCCAACGGCGGGGCTTGGCTCCAAGATGGGCATGGACGCGACCAACAAGTGGCCCGGCGAGACGGACCGCGAGTGGGGCGAGCCCATCGTGATGAGCGAAGAGATCACATCCCGTGTCGATGAACGCTGGGACAGTCTGGGCATTCTGGACTGATTCCGCGACAGACCATCAACACCCATGCATTTACCCTGTCGTTGCGCGGCGCGCTGGCGGCAGGCATCAGATAACAAGAGGATACGATGACGGCGCGGACCCTGACCTGTCATGTCGAGAGTGTGGAAGATCTGACCCCGGACGTGTTTCGTGTGCGCTTCGCCGCACGTCCCGAGGCCCTGGCGCACGCGCCGGGCCAGTATCTCGAGATGAAGCTCGATGACACCACCTGGGTACCGTTCTCCATCGCCAATGCCGCCAGTGATGATGGCGTGCTCGAGCTGCATATCCAGCATTGGCCGGAGCGCAGCAATTCCGCGCGTCTGCGCAGCCTGCTGGTCGCGGCCAATCAACTTGAGCTGCGTCTGCCCAGTGGCGAGTGCGTGCTGGACCTCGACGACCCCAGCCCCATCGTGCTGATCTGTGCCGGCACCGGCTTCTCGCAGATGCACGCCATGCTGCAGGCGGCGTTTGCACGTGGCCTGACCCAGCCCATCGAGCTGTGGTGGGCGGCGCGTGAGCGGCGCGATCTGTACCTGGAGAGCGCGGCGCTCAACTGGGCCGCCAGTCAGCCCAACTTCCGTTATTTCCCGGTGCTGGAAGAAGCGCCGGAAGTCGGTGATGCCCACCATCGCGCGCTGGAAGCGGCCGGTGTCGAAGCCGCTTTCAATGGCCATCTGGGGCGTATCGATGAGGCGCTGCGCAAGCACGCGGGCAGTATGGCGGGCAAGCGCGTCTATCTGTCCGGCTCGCCAGGCATGGTCTATGCCTGTGTCGATGCGCTGACGCCATTGGGTGTCGAGGCCAGCGCGCTGAGCTCCGATGTGTTCAGCTATGCGCCACGCGAGCCGCTGCTGGACCCGGCGCTGGTCTCTGCCTGAAGCGGCCTGACATTGCCTGAAGCTGCCTGACATTGTCTGAAGGAGTCGAGTGAATGAGTCAGTCCCCGATACTGATCACCGGTGGCGCGCAGCGTCTGGGGCGCTATTGTGCCGAGCGACTGATAGATGATGGTCATCCGGTCATCATCAGTTATCGACGCGAGCGGGAAGAGCTCGATGCCCTGCGTGCGCTGGGCATTCGCACCGTGCAGGCGGATTTCTCCAGCGAGGCAGGCATCCAGGCATTCATCGCGGCGATTCGTGAGCTGACTCCGACATTGCGGGCCATCGTGCACAATGCCGGCGACTGGGCGCCGGATGGCGACGGCGAGGGGCAGGGCGAGCTGTTCGAGCACCTGTTCCGTGTCCACATGCAGGCGCCGTACCTGATCAATCTGGCGCTGCGCGAGCTGCTGGAAGCCGGGGTCGAGACGCAGGCGGACATCGTCCACATGAGTGACTTCGTGGTCCAGAAGGGCTCGCGCAAGCATGCGGCCTACGCGGCCAGCAAGGCAGGGCTCGAGAACCTGACCTTGTCGTTCGCGTCGATGTTCGCGCCACGCATCCAGGTCAACACCATCGCGCCGGCGCTGATCATGCTGCGCCCGGGCGATGATGATGACTATGCCGAGCGTGCGCGCGCCAAGTCGTTGATGCAGCAGGTGCCCGGGCCAGGCGTCATCTGGCAGGCGCTGCGCTACCTGCTGGACAGTCCCTATGTCACGGGCACGACCCTGCCGGTGGATGGTGGCCGCCACCTGCGCTGATAGCTTGTGTCAGTGGCTTTTCGGCTATCGTTCCTGATATTCCCGACACGACATGCGCCACATGAGCTCTGCACAAAAAAAGCCCCCGCTGAAAAGCGGGGGCTTTTTTTTCGTTGCTGCGACCGTTATTGCGATCGTTGTAGCGACCGTTGCTACGACATCCTGCACTACTGAAGCGCTTACAGGATGTGGCGGCCTTCGACCGGCGTCAGCTGACCCTTCTTGAGGGTCGGGCCCATCTGGTTGCCGGAGGGGGCGCCCTGCGGGCTTTCCAGCGTGATCACCAGATCGCTGTCGGGGAAGGCGGCCAGATACTCCTTGGGCACCTCGACCTTCATGGTGCCGGAGTGCGGCAGGATGCCCAGTGACATCGGCTCCTTGCCATCCTTGGCCATCAGCCACAGCTCGCAGACCTTGCCGGGGGCCGGTGCTTCGGGCCTGACGGCCTGCACCATCATCTCGCCCGAGTGGGAGGCGTTGACGATCCAGCCGGGGCTGCTGTCAGAGTTGTTGACCACGAACACGTAGTCGCTCTCCATGCCCGCGTTGTGCCCCAGGCTGAAGGTCAGGGTGACTGCCAGCGCCAGGCTGAACGCCGTGGCGGTCATGCCTTGCCATAGGCCCAGGCGACGCCACCAGGGCTGACGGGCGGTGCCCGTCGCCTCGGCGATGCCTTGCCAGACATGGGCCGGTGGCGTGACGGGGGGAAGCTGTTCATTGAACACGTTGAGATGCTCGCGCCAGCGCTCCACATCACGTTGCAGGTCGTGGCTGACGGCCAGCAGTGACTCGAATGCCGCGCGCTCGTCGCGTGTCAATGTGCCGAGCGCATATTCGCCCGCTGCGGCTTCGCGCAGTTCCGGGTCGCTCAGATCAAATGACTCATGCATGTCTTCAACCTCTCGAGTCCACGACGGACCCAGCTCTTGACGGTGCCCAAGGGCTGGTCCAGTTGATTGGCCAGATCCTGGTGGGTGAGGCCTTCGAAGTAGGCCAGTTCCAGGGCGCGGCGTTGATCGTCATTCAGCTCGGCCAGGCACTGGTGGAGTTCACCACTGTGCTGGGCCAGGTCGACATCTGCCTCGATATCACTCCGCCCCGGCATGGCGGCGATCAATTCATCGCTGTCATGCTCGCTGGGTCGCTGTCGACGTATCCAGTCGATGGCGATGTTGCGGGTCATGGTGCCGAGCCAGGTCATCGGGCGGGCGCGGCCGGCGTCATACTGGGCGGCGGCGGCCCATACCCGGATGTAGACCTGCTGAAGACAATCCTGCGCGGATGCCTCATGTCTCAAGATACGCAGCAACTGAGCGTATAGATGCGCACTGGTTGCTCGATAGAGCTGATCCAGTGCCTTGGCATCCTGCCGGGCGCATCCCGACAGATACTCAATCAGTGCATCATTTCGGGAATCCTGCATGCATGCATTCCAAGCTGTGGGCGCGGTGTCAGGCACCGCTGGACGAATGCGTGTTGCCGATCATGTTGCTCGACAACCAAAGATTATACTGATGCCACTTCAGGCTGATAGCCCTTCTTTATGCGTGCGGGCAACGGTTTGTTGCCGGTTCACGCTTGCGCAGGACGATCTGGAGTGCAAGGATAGGCCTATCACCATTTTCATCGTCACTACTGGATACCGGCCCGACCCATGAATCAGACCACCAGCCACCGCCCGTTCACTGTCGTTGCCTGCCCTTCGGGCCAGGCGGCGGCGAGTGCGGCCGGCTATTGGTATTGGTTTACACAGGGGCGCGCCTGAGGTTACGGCGCGCCTGTCTCGTACGGGCTGCCACCACCTTGAAGAACCCCCGGTCGCAGCCACGGCCGGGGGTTCTTGCGTTTCGGGCCTTGCGAAATCCATGACGAGAGGCATGTCACCCTAACGTGCCGACAATGATTGCAGCATGAATGACGAGAGGAATGACCATGCGCACCACTATCCTGACTACCCGCTTTTCTCTTGCCTCCGCTCGGGTCGTGCATGGTTATTGGCGCTGGCGATTTAGCGGCGTCCTGCCTCTTTCCGCTGTCACCGCGGGGCAGGGCGAGCAACACCGGGGTGACGATTCGCGAAGTCCCTGTCTGTCAGAATGAATATTGCGTGATGGAGCCAAGGCTTCATCACAGGAGAGAAGACCATGAACGCCAGCCTTGAACGCGTGTTGACCGCCAACCCGCACACTGCCGACGCTACTGCTGACCCCTTGACTGCCGAGAACGCCACCGTGACCCGCTCTGATGCCGCCCAGACACCGACCACACCCGGACGCATCAGTCGTGAAGCCCTGCCCAGCGCCAGCGAGTTGCGCGAGCAGCTGCCGGTCGACGCCGCCCTGGCCGGCCAGATTCGCCAGCATCGCGATGAGATCAACGCCATTCTCGCCGGCGACGATGATCGTCTGCTGGTGGTGGTCGGGCCGTGCTCCATCCATGATCTCAAGGCCGCGCGCGAGTACGCCCAGCGCCTGACGGTGATCGAGCCGCAGGTACGTGATCGCCTCAAGCTGGTGATGCGTGTCTATGTCGAGAAGCCGCGCACCACGGTGGGCTGGAAGGGGCTGGCCTATGATCCGCATCTGGATGGCAGCGATGACATGGCCACCGGCCTGCGTCAGGCACGCGAGCTGATGCGCGAGATCAACCAGCTGGGCCTGCCGGTGGCGACGGAGCTGCTGCAGCCGCTGACCGCTGCCTACCTGGAAGACCTGCTCGGCTGGGCGGCCATCGGCGCCCGCACCACCGAGTCGCAGATCCATCGCGAGATGGCCTCCGGCCTCGGCTGTGCAGTGGGCTTCAAGAACGGCACTGACGGAGGCGTCGAGGTCGCCGTGCAGGCCATCGGGGCGGCGGCGCATGGGCATCGCCACTTCGGCATGGATGACAGCGGGCGTCCGGCGCTGATCGAGACCGCGGGTAACCCGCATACCCATGTGGTGCTGCGCGGCGGCCATGGCCAGCCCAACTATGACGCCGCCTCGGTGGCCGCCTGCCGGCGTGAGCTGGAAGGCGCTGGCCTGACGCCGCGCCTGATGGTCGATTGCAGCCACGCCAATTCCCGCAAGGACCACCGCCGCCAGAGCGAAGTGATGCTGGATGTGCTCTCTCAGCGCCTGGCGGGGGATGATGCCTTGATCGGCGTGATGCTCGAGAGTCACCTCAATGAAGGCAAGCAGGCCTTGCCGGCAGCGGAGAAGCTCTCCCAGCTGCGTCATGGCGTGTCCGTCACCGATGCATGCCTGGGCTGGGAAACCACCGAGCACCTGCTGAGCCTGGCCGCTGAACGTCTGCGCGAGGCCTGAGATCAGGCGCCAGACTCGCGCCTCGATGGGAGGATGACGTCGCGCTTGCCTGATGTTTGCTGAATTTGTCGGCTTGTCCTGAAGTCCCCAGCGCCCAACGGTCGAAAGGCCGTTGGGCGCTGTCGTCTCTTGCCTTTGTTGCCCGTTCGTCACGGAATTGTCATCGGGCTCGCGTATCACTCTTGTTGCCTTCGGCATGCCTCAGTGAGCGTGCCTGAACAGAACAACCCGAAACCTGACTACGGGGAAGCGACATGAGCAAGGAAATCGAAGACCATCGCCTGCTTAATCCCAGCAGCAACGAGACGTTCTCATCCGTCATCGAGCGACACATCTCGCGTCGTCGTGTCCTGCAGGGTGGCCTGGGCATGGCGGCTGCCAGCATGCTGGGTGGTTTCGGTCTTGCGGGGCTGAGCACCACGGCCAACGCCGCCAGCAATGCTGCGGGCGAGAAGACGGCTCTGGCACTGGCCTTCGAATCGATCAAGGGTTCACGCACGGATGCAGTCGTGGTTCCCAAGGGGTATACCGCACAGGTGCTGGCGCCGTGGGGCACGCCGCTCAATGCCAAGGCTCCCAAGTGGAGCAAGGACCTGGCGATGACGCCGGAGATCCAGCTCAACACCGTCGGCATGCATCACGATGGCATGCACAACTTCGCCTTGAATGACGACACGGCCTCCAGCAACTTCCTACTGGTCATGAACAACGAATACATCGATCAGGATGCTCTGTGGGCACCCAAGGGTGGCGCGACCAATGCGGATTCCGGCAAGCGTCCGGCCGATGAAGTGCGTACCGAGATCAATGCCCATGGCGTGACCATCGTCGAGGTCAAGAAGGCCAGCAACGGCAAGTGGGAAGTGGTGGGCGATTCGCGCTACAACCGCCGCTACACCAGCGCCAGCGAAATGAAGCTGAGCGGCCCGGTGGCGGGCAGCGATTACGTCAAGACAGCCTTCTCGCCGGATGGCATGCGCACCCGTGGTACCAACAACAACTGCGCCAACGGCTACACCCCGTGGGGCACCTACCTGACCTGCGAAGAGAATTGGCCGGGTTACTTCGTCAAGCGCAGCGATCGTCAGCTCGATGACAACCGCATCGGCATCGAGACCGAGCGTGGCCGCTATGGCTGGGAAACCGCCGCCGGGGATGCCAGTGAAGTCGATGGCGAGTTCGCGCGTTTCGACAACACGCCGACGGCAGACAGCGCCGACAAGGATTACCGCAACGAACCGCGCACCTTCGGCTATATCGTCGAGATCGACCCCTACACCGGCGAGCAGGCCATCAAGCGCACCGCGCTGGGCCGCTTCCGTCACGAAGGTTGCTGGCCGGGCAAGCTGGTCGAGGGTGAGCCGGTGGTCTTCTACTCCGGTCACGATTCGCGCAACGAGTACATCTACAAGTTCGTGTCAGACGCCAAGTGGGACGCCGCTGATGCCCGTGGCGCCGGTGACTTCAAGGACCGCCTGGCGATCGGCGACAAGTACCTGGACAAGGGCACGCTGTATGTCGCCCAGTTCTCCGCCGATGGCACCGGCAAGTGGCTCAAGCTGACGCCGGACGCCGTGACCAAGGATGGCCGCACCCTGGCCGAGGCACTGGGGCTGGCGGCCGATGACCTGGCTGGCATCATCATCCACACCACCGATGCGGCTGACCTGATGGGCGCGACCCCGATGGACCGCCCGGAGTGGGGCGCGGTGGACCCGGTGTCCGGCGAGGTCTACATGACGCTGACCAACAACTCCAAGCGCACCGAAGAAGGCACTGACGCCGCCTTCACCAACGATGGCACCGCCATCGAGGAGCCGGGTGTCGGTTACAAGACGGCGCCGACCAACGCGGCCAATCCGCGTGGCAACAACGAAGCGGGTCAGATCATCCGCTGGCGTGAAGCGGGCGATCACAAGGCCTTCGATTGGGAGATCTTCGTGTTCGGCGCAGCGGCCAGCGATGCCGACAACCTGTCCGGCCTGACCGAGATGAACGAGTTCGCCAGTCCCGATGGCCTCTACTTCGACGGCCGCGAAGGTCAGGACAGCATCCTTTGGATCCAGACCGACAACGGCTACGGAGGCATCACCGAGGTCACCAATGACCAGCTGCTGGCGGTCGTGCCGGCAGGTCTCGAGCAGGCCGAGGGAGATGCGGCCGTGATCGGTGCCGACAACCAGGCGCAGCTCAAGCGCTTCGCGGTGGGCCCGAACGGTTGTGAAGTCACCGGTATCTTCACTACCCCGGACAAGACCGCGATGTTCATCAACATCCAGCACCCGGCCAACTGGCCGCAGAGCGATGACGCCACCGCCGAGACCGACGGCAGTGTGCGTGCCCGCGCCGCGACCGTGGTCATCCAGCGCGAAGATGGCGGCCAGATCGGCGTCTGATGTAAGCCGCCGCGCGTCAGGTGTGAACGCGAAGCCCCCGTATCGATGATACGGGGGCTTTTTCATGCGCCTGAACCTGGCCCCGCTTCGCTTGAGGGCGCTTGATCGATCAGGCGGGTGGGGAGGGCCAACGACAACGGCCCCCACGCAAGCGTGAGGGCCGAGAGTTCATGAGCTTTGTTCTGTCCTGACCTTGCCGAGCGCGATCAGGCCTTGGCGGCGTAGGCGAACAGCAGGGTTTCCTGCACGCTGATCGGTTCCGCGTCGCCGGCATCCAGCTGGGTGTAGTGGCCATCGCTTTCCAGACGCCAGCTCTGGCAGTTGTCGACCAGATAGGTGTCCAGGTCCTTGCGGATACGCTGGGCCAGCTTCTTGTCGAGCAGCGGGAAGCAGGTCTCGACGCGGTGGAACATGTTGCGCTCCATGTAATCCGCGCTGGAGCACCAGGTTTCCGGCTGACCGGCATTGTGGAAGTGGAAGGTGCGCGTGTGCTCAAGGAAGCGACCGATCACCGAGCGTACGCGGATGTTGTCGGAAATCCCCGGCACGCCCGGGCGCAGACAGCAGACGCCGCGGATGATCAGGTCACACTGCACGCCAGCCCGCGAGGCGCGGTAGAGGGCGCGAATCAGCTTGGGCTCGGTCAGTGAGTTGCATTTGATGATGATGTGGGCGCGCTTGCCTTTCTCGGCGTTGCGCGCTTCACGGTCGATCATCTCCACCATGCGCTCATGCAGCGTGAAGGGCGCGTGCAGCAGCTTCTCGATATTGCGCTGCTTGCCCATGCCGGTCAGCTGCTGGAAGACCTTGTGGACGTCCTCGCACAGCGTCTCGTTGGCGGTCAGCAGGCTGTAATCGGTATACAGGCGCGCCGTCTTGGCATGGTAGTTACCGGTGCCCAGGTGCGCGTAGTGACGCAGCTCGCCGTGTTCACGTCGCACGATATGCAGCATCTTGGCGTGGGTCTTGTAAGCCATCACGCCGTAGATGACGATGGCGCCGGCTTCCTGCAGGCGCGAGGCCAGCTGCAGGTTGTCGGCCTCATCGAAGCGCGCCCGCAGCTCGATCACCACGGTGATCTCCTTGCCCTGACGTGCGGCTTCCACCAGCGAGGAGACGATGTTGGAGTCGGCGCCGGTGCGATAGAGGGTCTGCTTGATGGCCAGCACGTTCGGGTCGCGCGCCGCCTCGGCGAGCAGGTTCTCGACCGGGGAGAAGGACTGGAAGGGGTGATGCAGCAGGATGTCCTCGCGACGGATCGCATCGAACAGGCTGTTGTCGCCCTTGAGCGCCTTGGGAATGCCCGGAGTGAACGGGGCGTAGAGCAGGTCCTCGCGGCCGACGTCGCCGATGACTTCCATCAGGCGGTTGAGGTTGACCGGGCCCTTGACCTGATAGAGGTCACGCGTTTCCAGATCGAACTGCTTGAGCAGGAAGGTGTAGAGGGCTTCCGGGCAGTTGTCTGCCACCTCGAGACGCACCCCGTCGCCGTAGCGGCGTGCCAGCAGCTCGCCACGCAGCGCGGAGGCCAGGTCGGAGACATCCTCGGCATCCACCGAGAGATCGGCGTTGCGGGTCAGGCGGAACTGATAGCAGCCCTTGATCTTCATGCCCGGGAACAGCTCCTGGGCGTGAGCGTGGATCATCGAGGACAGGAAGACGTATTCGGTGTACCCCGGCTCGACGAGGCCATCCGGGATGCGGATCAGACGCGGCAGCGAGCGCGGGGCCGGCAGGATGGCCAGGCCACCTTCACGACCGAAGGCATCCTTGCCTTCCAGCTCGACGATGAAGTTGAGGCTCTTGTTGACCAGGCGCGGGAACGGGTGCGACGGGTCGAGACCGATCGGGCTGATGACCGGCTGGATCTCTTCCTCGAAGTAATCGCGCACCCAGGCCTTCTGGGCATCGTTCCACTGATTGCGGCGACGGAAGCGGATGTGCTGCTCTTCCAGTGCGGGGATCAGGTCCTCGTTGAGCATGCGGTACTGGCGTTCGACCTGCTCATGCGTGATGCGGGACACCTCATCGAGCACCTTGCTCGGCAGCATGCCGTCACAGCCGGGGTCGGTGCGATCGAAGGCGATCTGATGCTTGAGACCCGCCACGCGGATCTCGAAGAACTCGTCCATGTTGGACGTGAAGATCAGCAGGAACATCAAGCGGTTGAGCAGCGGATGCGAGGTATCCTTGGCCTGCTCGAGTACGCGGATGTTGAACTGCAGGTTGGACAGCTCGCGATTGAAGTACAGCGCCGGATCAGCGAGATCAGCCTCGGGGGAGGGGGTGGCCTTGGCATGGATGCCGGTACGCGTCCGGTTGACGCGCAGGGGCAGCGGTTCCTGAGCCGGCGGCTCATCCGCCGCCAGCTCGATTTCGCCTTCCCGTGGGGTGGATGCTGCCTTGGGGGCAGCATCCTTGTCGCGACTGTCAGCGACTTCCGGCAGGGTCGCCGTGTTGTTGTCGGTGTCTTGCTTGGGCGTCTGTTCCATCATCAACTCCATGATCCCGGTCAGCCGCATCCGCAATGGCCGGGGTTGTCAAAGGCGGTTTTTCTGCGCCAGCAATTCGGCCGCCTGGCGAGCAAAATAGGTGAGGATGCCGTCGGCACCCGCACGCTTGAAGCACATCAGCGACTCGAGAATGACCTTGTCGGCATCCAGCCAACCGTTCTGGAAAGCCGCCATGTGCATGGCGTACTCACCGCTGACCTGATAGGCGAAGGTCGGCACTTCCAGCTCGCGCTTCACACGCGTTACCACATCAAGATAGGGCATGCCCGGCTTGACCATCACCATGTCAGCGCCCTCGGCGATGTCCATCGCCACCTCATGCAGGGCTTCGTCGCTGTTGGCGGGGTCCATCTGGTAGGTCTGCTTGTCGGCCTTGCCCAGATTGCCACTCGAACCGACCGCGTCACGGAACGGGCCGTAGTAGTTGGAGGCGTACTTGGCCGAGTAGGCCATGATGCGCGTGTTGATCAGGCCTTCCTGTTCCAGCATGGCGCGGATGGAGCCGATGCGGCCATCCATCATGTCGGAGGGCGCGATGACATCGGCACCGGCTTCCGCGTGTGACAGCGCCTGCTTGATCAAGGTCTCGACGGTGCGGTCGTTGAGCACGTAGCCGTCTTCGTCGAGGATGCCGTCCTGACCGTGAACGGTGTAGGGGTCGAGCGCGACATCCGTGATGACGCCCAGCTCCGGCAGCGCTTCCTTCAAGGCGCGCACGCAACGCTGCACCAGGCCGTTGGCGTTGTAGGATTCTTCGGCATACAGCGTCTTGGCCTCGGCATCGACCACCGGGAAGAGCGCGATGGCCGGCACGCCCAGAGCGTGGACGGCGCGGCATTCTTCGACCATGAGGTCGATGGACAGGCGCTCGACGCCCGGCATGCTGGGCACGGCTTCACGACGCTGGGAGCCTTCGAGAACGAAGACCGGCAGGATCAGATCATCGGCCGTCAGCTGGTTTTCACGCATCAGGCGGCGAGAGAAGTCGTCCTTGCGCATACGGCGCATACGAGTCGCAGGAAACTGGCGCGGGGTACGTTGGCTCAAGAAATGCTCTCCGGGTCGGGTGGTCCGCTCCCGTGATGGTCGCAGGCAGTCTAGGTCTATAATATTTCATTAATATTACAGTGATGCCAGCGGTCATGGGGCAAGGCCGGTCACGTGAGGTGCCAGCAGGGGCTGAACATGACGACAAGGCGTCTGTCGGGCGACGAGAAGGCCTAGCTTGCGGCCTGCAAGTGGGTGGCCCGTGACGGGAGCCGTCGTCCCTGTGGCAGGGTCAATTGAGTATATCAGCGTTGACTTGTGGCCACAGGTGCAGGAGATGTGTCGCGGTGTCGCGCCTCATGCACGGCCCTGATGGGGCGGGTGTGGGGCCTGACAGACCCCTCCGGACACCGCGGCAAGCCTCCGGCACCAGAGCCTTGATGGCATACGAGTGGACGAGGAGCATCACTTGAGTTGTGCCAGGGCCGCCCATAGTCTTGAGGGGATGCGCAGTGACATGCCTCGCCTGCACGCCTGTCACTGTCTGCCGCGTGGCGGTCGCGCATCTTCGGTGCCGCTGAAGCGTCTCGCGCCGGGCATGACGCCGGGCATGAAATGAGGCTCGGCATTCGAATCAGTCACGCGCTTGTATTAGTCTTTTCTGACCTGTCCGGCAATCGCCGCGCACAGCTCATCGTCAATGGAGTAACCCATGACCAAGCAGGTAGCCCTGATCCTTTCCGGTTGCGGTGTCTTTGATGGCTCCGAGATCTATGAAACTACCCTGACGCTGCTGCGTCTCGATCAGCTGGGCATTGCCTATGAGTGCTTTGCACCGGATGTCGCGCAGCATCACGTGATCAATCACGGCACTGGCGACGAGATGGAGGAGACCCGCAACGTGCTGGTCGAGTCCGCGCGTCTGGCACGTGGCAAGGTGCGCCCGCTGGAAGAGCTGTCAGCGGACGACTTCGATGCGCTGATCCTGCCCGGCGGCTTCGGTGCCGCCAAGAATCTGTGTGACTTTGCCGTCAAGGGTGAGGACCTCGAGCTCGTCGCGGGCCTGCAGGACGCGGTGCAGCCCTTCCATGCGGCCGGCAAGCCGATCGGCGTGATGTGCATCGCGCCGGTGATGGTGCCCAAGCTGCTGGGGGAAGGCATCTCGGTCACCATCGGCAACGATGCCAGTGTCTCCGGGGCGATCAGCGCCCAGGGCGGCCTGCACAAGAGCTGTGAGGTGACGGACGTCGTCGTCGACGCCGCCAACCGTCTCGTCACCACCCCGGCCTATCTGCTGGCGGAGCGCATCAGCGAAGCGGCCCAGGGCATCTTCAAGCTGGTCGAGCGCATCGATAGCTGGATCGAGGACGACAAGGCGCGTGCCGCCGAGCAGGACTGATCTCGACACGCCTGTGCGTCTGGCGTGATAGCGCGTGGCTGGTGTGAGCAAGTTCATTGGCAACACAAAGCCCCCAGAAACAGAAAGCCCCGCCGGTTAACCGGCGGGGCTTTCTGTTTTGATGCTGTGATTCTGAGGCACTGTTTCTGACGCCCTGTTTCTGATGCCCGATTGCAGGCAGTCGCGTTCAGGGCGTGTCCTGCGATGCCTCATCGTCTGATGCCGCACGCCGACGCTTGAAGAGGCGCGAGGCCAGAATGCCGATCTCGAACAGCAGCCACATCGGAATCGCCAGCAGCGACTGCGAGATCACGTCCGGCGGTGTCAGCAGCATGCCGACCACGAAGCAGGCGATCACGATATAGGGGCGCTTCTTGCTCAGTGCCTCCACCGTGGTCGCGCCGGTCCAGATCAGCAGGAAGGTGGCGATGGGAATCTCGAAGGCGACCCCGAAGGCGAAGAACAGCTTGAGGACAAAATTCAGGTACTGATTGATGTCCGTCATGATCGCCACGTTCTCGGGGCCCGTGGTGGTGAAGAACTGGAACAGCAGCGGGAACACCACGTAGTAGGCGAAGGCCGCACCGGCATAGAACAGCAGGATGCTGGAGGCCAGCAGCGGCAGGGCCAATGCCTTCTCGTTCTCATAGAGGCCCGGTGCGATGAACGCCCAGGCCTGGTAGAGCACGGCGGGAATCGCCAGGAACAGCGCCACCACCAATGTCAGCTTGAAGGGCGCCAGGAAGGGCGAGGCCACTTCGGTGGCGATCATCTGCGAACCCGGTGGCAGCAATGCCATCAGCGGTTCGGCGACATACAGATAGATCTGGTTGGAGAAGCCGTACAGCGCAGCGAAAACCACCAGCACCACCAGGGTGGCGCGCAGCAAGCGCGAGCGTAGCTCGATCAGGTGCTCAATGAGCGGCGCATGTGCGGCGTCGCCCTGACCACCTGACGGTGAGGCATGTGGATCACTCATCAGGAACGTGGCTCTCGTGATTCACGGGTGTCGGAAGCAGTGCTCGGCTCGGTGGCCGGCGCACCATTCTCGGCAGGGCGGGGGCTGGTCTCAGCGCCGGAGGCGCCTGCATCGCGGGGCGTGCTGGACTCGGTGATGCCGCGCTCGACATCGCGTGCCTCGTTGCGCGCATGAGCGAGCGTCTCATCGAGCTGCTTCTTCTGCTCGTTGAGCGTCTGACGCAGTTCCTCGGCTTCCAGCTGGGCACTGATTTCCTGCTGAATGCCCGAGACACTGCGCTTGATGCGTCCCAGCCACAGTCCCGCAGTGCGGGCGGCCCGGGGCAGACGCTCCGGGCCGAGCACGATCAGCGCCAGCAGCGCGATCAATGCCAGTTCAAAAAAGCCGATATCGAACATGCGGGTTACGAGCGCTTGTCAGCGGTATCGCGGCTCTCGGCCTCGACATCGATGGTGTCGCCACGCTTTTCCTCATGCGCGACCTTCTGCTGGGCAGTCGGCTCGTCGCTCTTCTTCTCTTCTTCCTTCATCGCGCCCTTGAAGCCCTTCACGGCACCGCCGAGATCAGAGCCGACGTTGCGCAGCTTCTTGGTCCCGAAGATCAGGATGATGATGCCGAGCACGATGAGAAGCTGCCAGATACTGATGCCACCTAACATGGGAAATTCTCCATTTGGGCCGCTGACACCGGGTCATTGGGCCTTGAGACTTGCAGGGTGCTGGCACCGCTGCCGGAAAGCCGACTTGCGCCGGAAGAATACGGGTCCTTCACTGGCCGCGAGCGGCCTTTTCATCATGGCCGGAAACACCGAAGCGGCGTGCCAGCTCATCCAGCACTTCCTGATGATCCAGCCCCAGGTGCGACAGCATGACCAGTGAATGGAACCACAGGTCAGCGGTCTCACCGATCACGGCACGCTGCGAGTCCACGTCGTCGTGAGCGAAATCCTTGGCGGCCAGTACGGTTTCGGTCGCCTCTTCGCCAATCTTCTCCAGTACCTTGTTGAGGCCCTTGTGATGCAGGCTCGCGACATAGGAGGAGGTCGGGTCAGCGTCGCGCCGTTCTGCCAGTACCACTGACAGACGGTTGAGAATATCACTCATGAATCATCATTCCTGAAAGCTTGGGTCTTGCGTTAAGTCATCGAGTTCTGCGCTGACGGCACACCTTGCACGGCAAACGGCACGGCGTGGGCAGGCGACTCAGGATGCAAGTGTTATATGTCATTCATATTGCACTGCGTCCCATGGGGCGGCAAGTGTCGTTGCGCGCCGGGCCAGTCAGGCCATCATGTCTGCCTGCGGCTAGCGCCACAGCAATAACACGATTCCCAGTCCTGCGCCCACCAGTACCGCCACGGGCTGGGTCTCCGCCCAGGCCATCAGGGGCTGCCAACCGAACGCGCCGGCCACCAGCAGCAGGCCCGCGCGCAGCCGCCAGCTGGTGCTGGAGGCGTGATTGACCCGGTCGCGCAGCGTGGTGATGGCTTCTGTCTGGCGTTGACGGGCGCGATGCTCGTCCTCGATGCGCTCCATGGCCTGGAAGGCCATCGCCGGCAGCTGTGGCAGCTGATGCGACAGCTCCGGCGCCTGCTTGACCATCTCGGCCCAGAACGCCTTGGGGCCGGCGCGCTCCTTCATCCAGCGCTCCAGATAGGGGCGAGCGGTGGCCCACAGGTCGAGGTCCGGATACAGCTGGCGGCCGAGGCCCTCGATGTTGAGCAGGGTCTTCTGCAGCAACACCAGCTGCGGCTGGACTTCCATGTTGAAGCGGCGCGCGGTCTGGAACAGCCCCAGCAGGACCTGGCCGAAACTGATGTCCTTGAGCGGCTTCTCGAGAATCGGTTCGCAGACGGCGCGGATGGCGGCGGCAAACTCGTTGGCGCGCGTGCCTTCGCCGACCCAGCCGGACTCGATGTGCAACGCCGCGACCTCGTAGTAATCCTGGCGGAAGAAGGCCAGCAGGTTGCGGGCCAGATAGTCCTGGTCCTCGCGGGTCAGGCTGCCGACGATGCCGCAGTCGATGGCGATGAACTGCGGGTCGTGCGGGTTCTCGCGCGAGACGAAGATATTGCCGGGGTGCATGTCGGCGTGGAAGAAGTTGTCGCGGAATACCTGGGTGAAGAAGATCTCCACGCCGCGCTCGGCCAGCTTCCTGAGGTCGGTGCCCTGCGCCGTCAGCTCCTCGATATCGGCGACCGGAATGCCGCGGATGCGTTCCTGCACCATCACGCGGCGGCGCGTCAGTGGCCAGTGGATGGCCGGGACGTAGAGCAGCGGCGAGTCGAGAAAGTTGCGCTTGAGCTGGGAGGTGTTGGCGGCCTCCTTGTGCATGTCGAGCTCGTCGAACAGCGTCGCCTCGTAGTCGGCGACGACCTCGACCGGGCGCAGGCGACGGGCTTCCGGCGAGACCTTCATCAACAGGCGCGCGAACATGTAGAGCAGGCCGATATCCTTGCGCATCACTTCCTCGATGCGCGGCCGGATGACCTTGACCACCACGTCCGAGCCATCGTGCAGTCGTGCGGCATGTACCTGGGCGATGGAGGCGGAGGCCAGAGGCTGGGCCTCGAATTCGGCGAAGGCTTCCTCGACCGACATCTCGAGTTCCTGCTCGACCAGCTCCCGCGCGACCTGGTTCTCGAACGGCGGCACCTGATCCTGCAGGCGCTTGAGTTCGTCGGCGATGTCCGGCGGCAGCAGGTCGCGGCGCGTCGAGAGCATCTGGCCGAACTTGATGAAGATCGGGCCCAATGCCTCGAGCGCCAGGCGCAGACGCTCGCCACGCGTGCGTCTGCCGATGGGGAACAGACGCAGCGGCGACAGCTTGAGCAGCGGGCGCAGCAGGGCCGGCACGCGCCCCGGCGGCACCAGGTCGTCGAGGCGGTAGCGGGCGATGACCCACAGGATGCTCAGCAGGCGATAGAGTCTCACGACGGCTGGCACTCCCGCTCGGCAGGTTGATGAGAGGTGGCGGCCTCGAGATGACGGCGCAGCCGCGCCAGCCGCGCTTCGGTGCGATCCAGACACTGGGTCAGCTCGGTCAGCTCGTCGCGCGCGACGCGCATCTGTGCCTGACCGGGCAGCCAGCGCGCCTCCTCGGTGAGGTACTCGCGCAGGTCCAGCTCCAGCTCGCGGCGGCTGATCAGGCCGAAACGCCCTAGGCTGCGCAGACCGCTGGCCAGGCTATGGCCGGGGGCTTCGCCGAACCATTCACTGAGCGCGCCTTCCCAGTCCAGGTCGAGGTCCATCACCAGGTCACGGGCGCTCTCCAGCAGATGGATACGGCCACGCACGGCGAGGCGGCCCTCGAACATCAGGCGCTCGATGGACTCACCGGACAGCAGGGCGGCGGCGGTCTCCATGTCGAGCTCCACCACCACATCGCCATCGCTCTCGTTGGCCTGGGGCAGGCGCAACAGGTGCAGGCCCTGCAGGTCGAAGTGCACCAGCAGGTCAAAGGCGGGGCGTTCGACACGCACCAGCAGGCGTCGGCCTGCCAGCGCATTCAGGCGCGACGTCGAGGCCGGGTCGCGAGCAAGCAGCTGATTCAGCGTCCGCTCAGCGGTCGCCAACAGCAGGGGGGTCAGCAATGCCATGACAGCCTCAGAGCTTGATACCGCGGTGCAACGCGACGATGCCGCCCGTCAGGTTGGTGTACTCGACGCGCTCGAGACCGGCCTCTTCCATCATGCCGGCCAACGTTTTCTGGTCGGGGTGCATGCGGATGGACTCGGCCAGGTAGCGGTAGGAGTCGGCGTCGCCGGCGACCATCTCGCCCATCTTGGGCAGCAGCCGGAAGCTGTACTGGTCATAGGCGGTGGAGAGCAGCGGATTGACCGGCTTGGAGAATTCCAGCACCAGCAGGCGGCCACCCGGCTTGAGGATGCGCTGCATGGAGCGCAGGGCCTTGGCCTGGTCGGTGACGTTGCGCAGCCCGAAGGCGATGGTGATGATGTCGAAGGTGTTGTCCGGGAAGGGCAGGGCCTCGGCATTGGCCTGCACGTATTCGACGTTGCCGCCGACGCCACGGTCGAGCAGCTTGTCGCGGCCGACGTTGAGCATCGAGGCATTGATGTCGGCGAGCACCACGCGGCCTTTCGGGCCGACCAGACGCGAGAACTTCAGCGTCAGGTCACCGGTGCCGCCGGCGATGTCCAGCACCGACTGGCCGGGGCGGGCGCCGGCACGCTCCAGGGTGATGCGCTTCCACAGACGGTGGATGCCGAACGACATCAGGTCATTCATCACGTCGTACTTGGCGGCGACACTGTGGAAGACATCCGCGACGCGGCCTGCCTTCTCGTCCACGGCAACTTCCTGATAACCGAAGTGAGTCGTACGCTTGTCCATGACTTCCCCTGTTGTGACGCCGCCGTGGCGACGTCAGCACAATATGGTGAGCTTTCGCAGTGGCTCGATTGTAACCGCTGGCCAGCGGGCTGTCTTTTGGCAAGACGTCGACTCGGACATCTTGCCGCGCCCATTGGCATCAGTGGCTTACAGCTGGTTGAGCGGAATGCCCAGTGGTTCGCGCGAGGCGCCGGCCTCTTCCAGCTGACGCAGGTAGTAGGCCCACATGGCGTCGCGGCGATTGGCCAGTTCCCACAGGTATTCCCAGGTATACAGGCCGCTGTCATGGCCATCATCGAAGTGCAGCTTCAGCGCGTAGCGGCCGCTCTGGGTGATGTTGGTCAGCCCGACGTAGCGCATGCCGACCTGCAGGGTTTCCTGGCCGACACCGTGGCCACGCACTTCCGCCGACGGCGACATCACGCGCAGGAATTCGGTGCTCAGGCGGAAGCTCTGGCCATCGGCGTAGCCCAGCTCCAGTTCGCGCTCTGACTTGTGGTAGTGCACGCGCGTCGGTACCGGGGCCTCTTCGCCATCGCGGGCATGGCGCTCGTTGAGGTGGTAGTCGCGCTGCTGGCCGCTGGTATCAGCGGCGTGGGACGCGGCGGCGTCCTTGGGAGTGTCGTGGCTCATCGGGGCATCCTCGGGCTTGCATGCCGCGCGGCGGCGTGGGGCGCAGGGCGGCATGACGAAGGCAATAGGCGTCGAGCGCGGCACTTGGCCGGTCGATGTGTCTTGTGCGCATGATGCACTGACGCCCGATCCGGGCCAAGCCGGATCGGGCGTCAGAAGTCCCCTCAGGAACGGGACTAGCTTCCATGAGGGGCTGTCAGGCGCGTGAGCGTGTCGTCAGAGGATGTAGCGCGACAGGTCTTCATCACGCGCCAGATCACCCAGACGGGCATCGACGTAGGCGGCATCGACCTTGAGTTCGCCGGGCTGATCGCCACCCTCGTAGGAGATCTCTTCCAGCAGACGCTCCATCACTGTGTGCAGACGACGGGCGCCGATGTTCTCGGTGCCTTCGTTGACCTGATAGGCGATCTGCGCGATGCGCTCGATGGCGTCGTCCGCGAAGCTCAGCTCGACACCTTCGGTCGCCAGCAATGCCTTGTACTGACGGATCAGGGCGGCGGACGGCTCGGTCAGGATGCGCTTGAAGTCTTCCGGTGTCAGGGCGTTGAGCTCGACGCGGATCGGCAGACGGCCCTGCAGCTCCGGAATCATGTCCGACGGCTTGGACAGGTGGAAGGCTCCGGAGGCGATGAACAGGATATGGTCGGTCTTGACCATGCCGTGCTTGGTGGACACGGTGGAGCCCTCGATCAGCGGCAGCAGATCGCGCTGCACGCCTTCGCGGGACACATCGCCGCCACTGCCGGATTCGCCACGCTTGGCGACCTTGTCGATCTCGTCGAGGAAGACGATGCCGTTCTGTTCGACGGCCTCGATGGCACGGCTCTTGAGGTCTTCATCGCTGACCATTCTGGCCGCTTCTTCCTCGTGAACCAGCTTGAGCGCTTCCTTGACGGTGATGCGACGGCTCTCTTTCTGCTGCTTGCCCATGTTGGAGAACATGGACTGCAGCTGGCTGGTCATCTCTTCCATCCCCGGCGGGGTGGCGAAATCGAGACTCTGGCTGGCCGGGCTCAGCTCGATGTCGATTTCCTTGTCATCCAGCTGACCTTCGCGCAGCTTCTTGCGGAACATCTGGCGCGTGCTGCTGTTGTTGGCGGCAGCGTCGTACTCTTCGCCACGCACACGCGGCAGCAGGGCGTCGAGGATGCGCTCTTCGGCGGCATCTTCGGCCTTGTCGCGCACTTCCTTCATGGCGTCTTCGCGCACCAGCTTCATCGCGACCTCGACCAGGTCGCGGATGATGGATTCCACGTCACGGCCGACATAGCCGACCTCGGTGAACTTGGTCGCCTCGATCTTGAGGAAGGGCGCGCCGGCCAGCTTGGCCAGACGACGGGCGATCTCGGTCTTGCCGACACCGGTCGGGCCGATCATCAGGATGTTCTTCGGCGTGACTTCCGGGCGCAGATCGTCATCGAGCTGCATGCGGCGCCAGCGGTTGCGCATGGCAACCGCCACGGCGCGCTTGGCTTCAGGCTGGCCGACGATGTGCTGATCGAGGGCGTTGACGATTTCCTTCGGGGTCATCTGGGACATCTCAGGACAGCTCCTCGATGATGGCATTGTGGTTGGTGAAGACGCAGATATCGGCCGCGATGGAGATGGACTTCTCGGTGATCTCGCGGGCAGAAAGTTCGGTATTCTCGATCAGGGCGCGGGCAGCGGCCTCGGCATAGTTGCCGCCGGAGCCGATGGCCAGCACGCCGTGCTCGGGCTCGACCACGTCGCCGTTGCCGGTGATGATCAAGGAGGCATGCTTGTCGGCGACCACCAGCATGGCCTCAAGCTTGCGCAGGGCGCGGTCTGAGCGCCACTCCTTGGCAAGCTCCACGGCGGACTTCACCAACTGGCCCTGATACTTCTCGAGCTGCGCTTCGAAGCGTTCGAACAGCGTAAAGGCATCGGCGGTACCACCGGCGAAACCGGCCAGTACCTGATTGCGATACAGACGACGCACCTTGGCGGCGTTGCCTTTCATGACTGTGTTGCCAAGGGATACCTGGCCGTCACCAGCCAGGGCGACCTGGCCGTTGCGACGCACGGAGACGATCGTGGTCATGGATAACTCCTGAGAGAGCATGCCGGCGATTGGAATAAGGTGAACGGGGCCGGGCATGGCATTTCTGGGCAGACGAGGCCGTGGCCTCGTCGCGTAAAACGGGTGGTGATCGTCAGCCTGGCGCTTGCCACTGCTTGCCGCGATCCTGCACCGCCTGATGGGCGGCACGCGGGCCTGATATCTCACCGGAATGCTGTAGATGGGGGCGCCGATACGGGTTTCAAGTCATCGGCGACTCAGCGTTGACTGTGATCGGCCCTGGTCTGTGCCCTCATGCAACGGGCCCGCTCAAAAATGAGCGGGCCCGTCTGTCGCAAGGCTCACGCCTGGCTTACTGCAGCTTGATCAACAAGGGCTCGATGCCCTGGGTGTTCATCAGGTCCTGGGCGCGATTGAGCTCGCGGGTGTCCTTGTAGGGACCGACCTGCACCCGGTGCCAGACGGTACCGCCGGAGGCATTGACGTCACTGACCTTGGCCAGCAGGCCAAGGTCCTTGAGCTTGCCGGCCAGCTTCTTGGCATCGCTCATCTCGCGGAAGGACGCGGCCTGCAACATGTAGTTGGTCAGCGAGGCCTCGGACTTCTTGGTGCTCTCGGCGCTGCCCGGACGCGGCGTGGACTTGTACTCATCCACCTTGGGCGCGATCACCTCGGTTTCCGGCAGCAGGGTGTAGAACTCGAAGGTCGGCATGTTGCCGGCGGACTCTTCGGGGGCTTCCTTCTGCTGCTGGTTGCCCTGCTTGGCGGCCTGCTGCCCGTTCTGCTGTCCGTTCTGCTGCGTGTTGGCCTTGGGCACGATGGCCGCGACCGGCAGACGCGGGGCCTGTTTCTCGAAGTACTGCGCGAGAGCGAAGCCGGCGATCAGACCGATGATGCCCCACAGCCAGCCGGGCAGACCACGACTCTGGCTGGCAGCGGGTTGCCGACGGGGGCTCGCCCCCTGGCGGGAGGCGGGCTTCTTGTTGGCGGGGCGGCGAGCAGCCATGGCTTACATCTCCTCGGGAGCGCTGACACCCAGCAGGGCCAGGCCGTTGCGGATGACCTGAGCGGTCGCCAGACCCAGCGCCATGCGCGCATTGCGGGTCGCGTCGTCCTCGACCATCACCTTCACCGCGTTGTAGCAGGTGTGGAAGTCGGAGGAGAGGTCCTGCAGGTACTGGGCGACCTGCTGCGGCTCGCGCACCTTGGCGGCGTGGGCGACGACGTCCGGGAACTGCGCCATGCGATTCATCACGGCCTTTTCCTGGTCGCTGGTCAGCAGGGTGAGCTGCGCCATGGCCAGGGCTTCGTCGAAGGGCTTCTCTTCGCGGCTGGCCTTGCGCAGCACGCTGTGCACGCGGGCGTGAGCGTACTGGATGTAGTAGACCGGGTTGTCATTGGACTGGGAGCGCGCCAGGTCGATGTCGAAGGTCAGCTGGGAGTCGGCGCGACGTGCCGCCAGGAAGTAACGGGTCGCGTCGCGGCCGACTTCCTCGATCAGGTCGCGCAGGGTCACGTAGCTGCCGGCACGCTTGGACAGCTTCACTTCCTCGCCGGAGCGCATCACGGTGACCATCTGGTGCAGCACGTAGTCCGGCCAGCCCTTGGGGATGTCCGCCTGCAGAGCCTGCAGACCGGCACGCACGCGGGTCACGGTGGAGTGGTGATCGGCGCCCTGCTCGTTGATGACCTGGGTGAAGCCACGCTGCCACTTGTCGAGGTGGTAGGCGACGTCGGGCAGGAAGTAGGTGTAACCGCCGTCACGCTTGCGCATCACGCGGTCCTTGTCATCGCCGAAGTCGGTGGTGCGCAGCCACAGGGCGCCATCGTCTTCATAGGTGTAGCCGTTGTCGACCAGACGCTTGACGGTCTCCTCGACCTTGCCGTCGCTGTAGAGCGAGGACTCGAGGAAGTAGACATCGAATTCGACGCCGAAGGCCTTGAGGTCGAGATCCTGCTCGTGGCGCAGGTAGGCGACGGCGAAGACGCGGATGGCGTCCAGATCATCGGGGTCCGCGGCGCCGGTCACCTGCTTGCCATCGGCCTCGACGGTGTCACCGGCCATGTAGGAGGCGGCCAGTTCGCTGATGTAGTCACCGCGGTAACCATCGGCCGGCCAGCTGGCATCATCCGGGCCCAGGCCCTTGGCGCGCGCCTGGGCGGAGAGCGCCAGATTGTTGATCTGGGCGCCGGCGTCGTTGTAGTAGAACTCGCGGGTGACGTCGTGGCCGGTGGCGGCCAGCAGGCGGCACAGCACGTCGCCGACCGCGGCACCGCGGCCGTGACCGACGTGCAGCGGGCCGGTCGGGTTGGCGGAAACGAACTCGACCTGCACCTTCTCGCCGGCGCCCACGTCGCTGTGACCGAAGCTATCGCTTTCGCTGAAGACGCGACGCACGATGTCGGCTACCGCACCGGTATCAGCGAAGAAGTTCAGGAAGCCGGGGCCGGCGATCTCGACCTTGGAGACGGCATCGGAGGCCGGCAGCGCCGCGATCAGCTTCTCGGCCAGATCGCGCGGCTTCATGCCGGCGGCCTTGGACGTCATCATCGCCAGATTGCTGGCGTAGTCGCCGTGGCTCTTGTCCTTGGTCGGGTCGACCTTGATCTGCGGGCTGGCGTCGGCGGGCAGGGTGCCGTCGGCCTTGAGGGTTTCCAGGGCCTGGCCCAGCAGTTCGATGATCGTCTCTTTCATGGAATATCGGTCTCTTCACGGCTCGGGTCGCACCGCGTGCCATACAGCAGGCGGTTGCAGGCATCAGGCCTGCGGGCAATGGGGGAGTGCGGATGTCGCTGCACGATGGCGGGCATTATCACCGATCCTGCGGCTTGCATAAACCGTCGTGATCAATCGCGCCGCATTCCGCGCCCTGCAGGGATAGTGGTCAGTTCATCGCAAGCGGCGTGAAGGGCTGTCACACCGCTTGCGTATCACTCAGGCCATGCCGATGGGATCGACATCCAGCGACCAGCGCAGGCGGCGCGCGTCGCGGTCCTGCTCGCAGAGCGTCACCAGCCAGGCCGCCGCTTCATGCAATGGGCCGCGTTTCGCACAGCGCAACAGCAATTGGGCGTGATAGCGATTCTGGCGACGCTCCATCGGTGCGGGCACCGGACCGAGGCAATCCACCTTGAGGTTGGCAGCTTCGAGGTGCTGGCGCAGGGCGCCACCGACCTTCAACAGCCACTGTTCGACCTGCTGCTGGTTGGTGGCCTCGGCGCGCAGCAGTGCCAGATGGCTGAACGGCGGCAGCTGGGCGATGCGGCGCTCCTCAAGCAATTCCCCCGCCAGCTGCGGGTAGCCGGCCTGAATCAGCGTCAGCAGGTTGGGGTCTTCCGGGTGGCGGGTCTGGATCAATACCTCACCGGGGCGCTCGGCGCGTCCGGCACGCCCCGCGACCTGCACCAGTAGCTGCGCGGACTGCTCCAGCGCGCGGAAGTCGGCGGCATAGAGGCCGCTGTCGGCGTTGACCACCACCACCAGGGTGACATGGGGAAAGTGGTGGCCCTTGGCCAGCATCTGGGTGCCGACCAGCAGGCAAGGCTCGCCACGCCGGATCACCGCCAGTGCCTCGCTCATGGCGTCCTTGCGCTGGGTGCTGTCGCGGTCGATGCGCAGCACCGGCACGTCGGGGAATTTCTCGCCGAGCAGCTCTTCGGTGCGCTCGGTGCCCGCGCCCTGCGGGCGTACATCCCCGCTGCCACAGGCCGGGCAGGCATCCGGCAGTGGGCGGGTGCGCTCGCAGTGGTGGCAGGTCAGCTGGGGCGGATGGCGATGCAGGGTCATGCGGGCATCGCAGTTGTCGCATTCGGCGATCCAGCCGCAGGCATGGCAGGTCAGGGTCGGCGCGAAGCCGCGCCGATTGATGAACACCAGCACCTGATCGCCCTGGGCGAGGCGCTTCTCGATCGCCTCCAGACTCTGGGTCGAGAGGCCGCCCAGTGTCATGCGGCCGCGCAGGTCGACGGGATGCAGTCGCGCCGGCTGGCTGCGTCCGGCGCGCTGATGCAGGTGCAGATGCGTGAAGCGGCCCTCGCGAGCATGGCGCAGGCTTTCCAGAGACGGTGTGGCGCTGCCGAGCACCACGGGTATGCCTTCCTGCTTGCCGCGCACCAGCGCCAGATCGCGGGCGTGATAGCGCAGGCCGTCCTGCTGCTTGAAGGAGCCGTCGTGCTCCTCGTCGACGATGATCACGCCGAGTCTGGCCATCGGCGTGAAGATGGCGGAGCGGGTACCGATCACGATGCGCGCGCGACCGCTGCGGGCGGCTTCGAAGCCATCGAGGCGTTCACCATCGCTGACGCCGGAGTGCAGCATCACCTGCGGCACGCGGAAGCGTCTGCGGAAGCGCTCCAGCGTCTGGGGCGTCAGGCCGATCTCGGGCACCAGCACCAGCGCCTGGCCACCGCGGTCCAGCACCGCCTCGATCAATTGCAGATAGACCTCGGTCTTGCCGGAACCGGTCACGCCCTCCAGCAGTGTGGGCGAGAAGCGGTTCAGGCCCTCATGCAGACGCGAGAGGGCGCGACCCTGCTCATCATTGAGGGCCAGGGCGGGTTCGGCGAGCACGCCCTTGTTGGCCTGCTCCGGCGTGGCGCCGGTCACCGGCTCCTCACGGGATTCGATATAGCCGCGGCCGCGCAGGGTCTCCAGCTGCTGGCGGGTGAAGCCCTGGGCGGTGATGGCGCTGTGCACCAGACCATGACGATGCTGAGCGAGCAGCTCCAGCAACGCGATCTGGCGGGTGGCTCGCCCCAGGCTTGCCGGCTCGGTGGCGCGGCCCTTGTCGGTCAGCGTCCAGCGCTCTCGGGTACGCGCCTCCAGGGCGCGCCCCTGACGCAGCAGCGAGGGCATCGCCTGGGCGAAGGTGTCGCCGAGCGAGTGCTGGTAATAGCGCGCGGTAAACTGACATATCCACAACCAGTCGGCCGGCAGCGGTTCGTCATCGATGACTTCGCTGACAGGCTTGAGCTTGTCGATGGGGAAACTTGAGTCGCTGCGCAGCTCGGCGATCACCCCGACCAGCTGGCGACGCCCGAATTCGACGCGCACGCGCAGGCCCACCTGCCAGCCGTGGCGGGGCGGTTGGCGGGATGGCAGGTAGTCGAACAGATCGCGCAGCGGGCCGGGAATCGCGATGCCCAGCACACGTCCCGGCAGGTGAGTCGCAGTCTTGTCGGTAGTGTCAGGCACGCAAGGTATCCGGATATGAGGTGATATGAGGCGTTCAGGAAAATGGGGATATGCCGTGGCACGCAGTCTACAGAGTGTTGCCCGCAATAAACGGCACAAAGTTTGGTCTTGCGGCAGATGACTGGTAAAATGCGCGGCCTTCCGTCGGAAACGGCGGAATGACCGGTTCAATCCAAAACCCGTGTACGGTGCCTGGCAAGTGATCAGGTGGCGGTGCACAGCGACCTGAGGTTACACATCATGAAACAGGGTATCCATCCGGACTACCAGCGCCAGACCGCAACTTGCTCCTGCGGCGCGCAGCACGAAATCGGTACCACTTCCAAGCAGACTTTCGCGCTTGACGTGTGCTCCGAGTGCCACCCGTTCTACACCGGCAAGCAGAAGCAGGCTACCACCGGTGGTCGCGTCGAGCGCTTCAACAAGCGTTTCGGTGCTGCCATCAAGCGCTGATACCTTCAGCTGCTTGTCGCTTTCATGGCGCTGCGCATCTTGCAGCGTCATGGACGAAAAACCCGCTCACGAGCGGGTTTTTTTGTGCCTGTCGTTCAGACCACCCTGAAGAGAGCCGCGACCACGCCAGCCGGCCCGGGATGCCCTCGTCGTGATGTTCTGGTCGTGATGGTCTGGTCGTGATGGTCTGGTCGTAATGGTCTGGCGTGATGGTCTGGTCGTAATGGTCTGGCGTGATGGTCTGGCGTGATGCCCTTGCGAAGATCTCACCCCTGCGCTGCGCTTGCTGAAAGGAAAGATTGTTTCTGATTTGGCACTTTTTCTGCTCTGCCTCTGCATCAAGTGCGCCGGAATGGCGGGTTGCGTCAGCGAACGGCCGAAAATCGAGGATCTTGCGCGAATCGTGGCGTCATCTCGGGCCGAAATCGACGCGAAAGCCGGTCAGCGATAAGGAAAGGTTTATGGCTGGGTAGGGCATCCATAACGTTAGACGAATGGCTAAAATGTTTTTTAAACAATCGTTTTAAAGTCATGCATAACAGCAAGTTGCGTCGGTTGTTCAGAGGTGTCTTTTTCTATATTCTGGAGCAGCCAACCCCCCGCCAAAATACCGGATGACACGCATGTCTGATGCCATGAAGAAAGCAGCACTGCAATATCACGCCGAACCGATTCCCGGGAAGCTCTCCATCGAGCTGACCAAGCCGACCGAGACCGCCAAGCACCTGGCGCTGGCCTACAGCCCGGGCGTTGCCGAACCGTGCCGCGAAATCGCCGCCGACCCGGAAAATGCCTACCTGTACACCGGCAAGGGCAACCTGGTCGCGGTCATCTCTGACGGGACTGCCATCCTTGGCCTGGGCAACCTGGGGCCGCTGGCTTCCAAGCCGGTCATGGAAGGCAAGGGCGTGCTGTTCAAGCGCTTCGCTGGCATCAACTCCGTCGATGTCGAAGTGGATGCGGAAAGCCCGCAGGCCTTCATCGACACCGTGCGTCGCATCCACACCACCTACGGTGGCATCAACCTGGAAGACATCAAGGCACCGGAGTGCTTCGAAGTCGAACAGGCACTGATCGAACAGTGCAACATCCCGGTCTTCCATGACGACCAGCACGGTACCGCCATCGTCACCGCGGCCGGCATGCTCAACGCCCTGGATATCGCCGGCAAGAAGCTGGAAGACGCGCGTATCGTCTGCCTGGGCGCCGGCGCTGCCGCCATCGCCTGCATGAAGCTGCTGGTGGCCAGTGGCGCCAAGGTAGAGAACATCTTCATGCTCGACCGCAAGGGCGTAATCCACAGCGGCCGTGATGACCTGAACCAGTACAAGGCGATGTTCGCCACCGAGACCGAGCTGCGCACGCTGGACGACGCCATCGATGGCGCCGACGTCTTCGTCGGTCTGTCCGGCCCGAACCTGCTCAAGGCAGAGCAGCTCAAGAAGATGTCCGCCAATCCGATCGTCTTCGCCTGCTCCAACCCGGATCCGGAGATTCATCCGGATACCGCTCGCGAAGCACGCCCGGACGTCATCATGGCGACAGGTCGCTCCGACTACCCGAACCAGGTCAACAACGTGCTGGGCTTCCCGTTCATCTTCCGTGGCGCGCTGGATGTGCGTGCGACGCGCATCAATGAAGAGATGAAGCTGGCCGCCGTTCACGCCCTGAAAGACCTGGCGCGTGAGCCGGTCAGCCAGGATGTGCTGGATGCCTACGAGATCGACAGCCTCGAATTCGGCCCGGGTTACATCATCCCGACGCCGATGGACTCGCGTCTGCTCGAGCGTCTGCCGGCCGCCGTGGCCCAGGCGGCCATCGATTCCGGTGTCGCACGCAAGCCGTACCCGGCGCACTACCCGCTGACCAGCACGGATCAGGTCTACGGTTAAGCGTCAGCGGTCGAACGGCCGGTTGGCGGCGTCGCTGAAGCGACGCAAGACATGAAAAAGCCCTCGTCGGAGTTTCCGGCGAGGGCTTTTTGTTGGTGGCTGCTTTCAGTCATGAACCGCGAGCCATGAGCCACCAGCGACTGGCGCCTGGGCAGGCAGGCGTCAGGCCTTTGCTCAGAAGCTGTAGAGGATGGAGGCCGCCGTGGTGGTGTCGGTCTTGGCATCCGACTCGTCGGGCGGGTTGGTGTTGTTCTCGATCTCATGCGAGAGCTTGAGGGCGAGGCTTGCATTGATGGCGACCGTCAGCGCGGTATAGCTGCGACTGATCACGTTCTCGCGTGTGGCCTCCGCCGAGAACTGCTGCTCGAACTTGGAGGTGTCGGACAGCTGCCAGCGGTAGTCCATCGCGCCATAGCCCAGCAGGTAGTTCTCGTGATCCCCCGCCGTGATGTCATCGAAGCGATAGCCCGGCCCGGCCTCGAGGGAGAGGTTGTGCTCGGGGCCATCCAGTATCGTGATGCCCTCACCGACGATGGAGGTGACCTGGTGGTTGTAGCCGGAGAAGCGCTCCTTCTCCCAGCGCAGCAGCCCGAAGGCGTAGTGATCATCGCTGAGATCATAGCGCTCGCGCTGGCCGACCAGATACTTGTCGGTCGTGGTCTCGCCACTGCTGGAGACATGCTTGGCCTCCACACGGAAGGTGTGAGTCCAGGGCTTCAGGTGCCAGGAGAGGCTGGTCTTGCCCAGCAGGGTCTCGCTGTTCGAGTTGCCCGACAGCTTGGTGAAGCCCAGCTCGGCCTGGCCGCTGAAAGGCTCAGAGTCCTCGCTGGCGGGTGGTGGCGCATAGAAGAGGTCGTCTGCGACAGCCGTGTCGAAGGGAAGCAGGGCCAGGCACAGAAACGCGGTCCTGCGCAGTGTGGGCAATGGGTGAAGCATGCGAACTCCGGCATGTTTGAGGCATGACATCATCATCGGGAATATGGCTTGCGAGATGACGCTTGCTGAGCGAGGCGGCCTGGCGCGTCATCCGGACGCTACCAGTGGATCGCGATACGGGGGAGCCTTGCGAATGCTCAGATGGCAGAAGAGCGACCAGCGGCCGCTCTTCCTTGGGCTCTCCCCCTGCCGATGAGGCTGGCAGGCGAGGTCTGGAGATCAGATCAGAAGATGGCCTCGAAAGTTCCGGTACCTTCCGAACCGCTTTCCTGCTCCAGTTCCTTGCGGATGGTGCGTTCCTGGTAGGGCGGCAGATTATCCTTGCGGAACAGCTCACTGATGCCGCCGGACTGACCGCTGCGCAGGCGCTTGCCAGAATCCGGGTCGATGGTCGCCGTCACGATGTTGTCCGGACGCTCCATGGTGGAGGACGGCATGCCCTTGAGGGCGCCGCGCATGTAGTCGACCCAGATGGGCAGAGCGGCCTGGGCGCCATACTCGGCCAGGGTGTCGTTGGAGTCCTTGCCGACCCATACCGTGGCCACCAGCTTGCTGTTGAAGCCGGAGAACCAGGCATCACGCTGGTCGTTGGTGGTGCCGGTCTTGCCGGCCAGGTCATCACGACCCAGCGCCAGGGCGCCACGGCCAGTACCGCGCTTGATGACATCCTGCATCATGTCACGGATCAGATACATGGCTTCAGGGGAGGCGACACGCTCGGCCAGCGGGTACTGGCGGCCGTCACGATTGACGGTGACCATGCCCGGCGCACAGTTGGCGCAGGCAACCGGCGGATGCGCTTCATAGTCGGTCTCGTCATCGCCACGCGTGATGGTATCGATGTACCAGGGCTCGACACGGAAGCCGCCATTGGAGAGCACGGCATAGCCGCGTGCCATCTCCAGCGGGGTCAGCGAGGCGCTGCCCAGGGCCAGTGACAGGCCATTGGGCAGCTCGTCACGCTGGAAGCCCAGCTTGACCAGGAAGTCGAGAGTCTTGTCGAGGCCAACCGTCTGCAGCAGACGCACGGAGACCAGGTTCAGCGAGCGATACAGGCCAACGCGGATGCGGGTCGGGCCGGTGAACTTGCCGCCGGCATTCTCCGGACGCCACACCTTGCCGCCATCCTGAAGCACGACGGGGGCGTTGTTGATGATGGTCGCCGGTGACATGCCGGCCTGTTCGAGCCCGGACAGATAGACGAACGGCTTGAAGATCGAGCCTGCTTGACGGCGTGCCTGGATGGCGCGGTTGAACTTGCTGGCGGAATAGCTGAAGCCACCTTGCAGGGCGAGGATGGCGCCACTTTCCGGGTCCAGCGAGACGATGGCGGATTGCGCGTCCGGCAGCTGGCCAAGACGGTAGCCGTCGTCCTGCTTGATCACGCGTACCAGATCACCGGCCTTGGCGATCTCGGCGGCCGAGCCCGGCACGCCACCACGCCATTTGGCGCTCTTGTACTCACGCGCCCACTTCAGGCCGTCCCAGTCGAGGGTCACGACCGTGGCGTCGGCCAGCAGTGCCTTCATCTGCTTGCCGCTGCTTTCCACCACGATGGCGGCCTTCAGCGGGCCGTAATCCGGGGTGCGATCGAGCACTTTCAGCCAGTTCGAGACATCACGGTCGATGCCGGCGATGCGCTTCTCGCTCTTCTGGGCCGCCTGCTTGGCGGTTTCCAGCACTTCCGGTGACTTGGAGAGTTCTTCCTCGAGGCCGGCTTGATCGGTCTGGTCCTGAGCTTCCGCCAGCGAGGCGGCGATGTCGGATTCCTCGACCCCGCGCCAACCGTGGCGGGTGTCGTAGGCGATCAGCCCCTTGATCAGTGCATCACGTGCCATTGGCTGCAGCGAGCTGTCCAGCGTCGTGGTGATGCGGACGTTGTCGGTGTAGGCCTTGTCGCCGAAGCGGTCGACGGCGAAGCTGCGTGCCATTTCCGCGACGTAGGGTGCCTGCACTTCCGGTCTGGAGTAGTGGCGTGCCGCGGTGATCGGTGCCTTGACGGCTTCGTCATAGGCCTGCGGCTCGATGTAGCCCAGCTCTTTCATGCGCAGCAGGATCCAGTTGCGACGGATCAGTGCGCGCTGCGGGTTGGTCAGCGGGTTGAAGCTCGACGGCGCCTTGGGCAGGCCGGCCAGCATGGCCTGCTCGGCCAGGGTCAGCTCATCCAGGGACTTGTCGTAGTAGGTGCGCGCAGCGGCGGCGATGCCGTAGGCGCGATGGCCCAGGAAGATCTTGTTGACGTAGAGCTCCATGATCTCCTGCTTGGAGAGGATCTCTTCCATCTGCAGCGACAGCAGAATCTCGCGAATCTTGCGCGTGAATGTCTGGTCCAGCGTCAGCAGATAGTTGCGCGCCACCTGCATGGTGATGGTGCTGCCACCGGACTGGATGCTGCCGCTGGAGGCCAGCTGCACGGCCGCACGCGCCAGCCCCTTGGGGTCGATGCCCGGGTGGGAGAAGAAGTTGCTGTCCTCGGCGGCGAGGAGGGCGTCGACGAAGGTCTCGGGGATCTCGTCGTAGGTGACCGGGATGCGGCGCTGGTCACCGTATTCGCCGATCAGCTTGCCATCGCGGGTATAGATGCGCAGCGGCGTCTGCAGCTTGGTATCCTGAAGCTGATGGACGTCGGGCAGGCCCGGCGAGAAGTACAGCGAAGCGCCAACGATGGCCAGAAGTCCCGCGGCACATAGTGATAGCAGCAGCCAGAACACTGGCGAAAATAGTCGTCTCAATAGCTTCATGGGCAAGACAGGGTCCGTGGGTAAGAAAAGCGAGTGGCTGCGCGGGGATTGGCAATTCCATTGCTGGGGCATTATAAGTAGCGGGTTCAGATGCGGCCAGCGTTGAACCCTGACTTGCGCGTCTGTTGTGTTATTCTGGGAAACATAATGTAACATCCTGGAATGATAGAGGGTGTCGCGGCAACGTCGTCAGGGAACCGGCGGCCAGCCAGTCTGGCAAGATCGTCATCAGAGCAGGGGAACGCCAATTGCTGGGACTCAAATCCGCCGGCAAGGGACTCATCGGGGTCGATATCACGTCGGCCACGGTGAAGCTCCTGGAGCTGTCCAGGCAAGGAAATCGATACCAGATCGATAGCTATGCGGTGCGTCCACTCAAGGAAGGCGCAGTCGTCGAGCGACGTATACGGGACATGGACGAAGTCGTGCTGGCCATCAAGCGCGCGGTCGAGCAGGCACAGCCGCGCTCGAAGCGCGCCGTGGTCGCGGTTCCCGCGAGCGCTGCCATCACCAAGACACTGAGCTTCCCGGCCAATCTCGCCGATGACGAGATCGAGCAGCGCATCGCGCTCGAGTCCGAGAAGCACTTTCCCTTTCCGCTGAACGATGTCGCGTTCGACTTCCAGCATCTGGGCGTCAATCCGCGCAATCCCGATCAGCAGGACCTGCTGCTGGTGGCGTGTCGCAGCCTGGACGTCGATCAGCTGACCTCGGCACTGTCCCAGGCCGGCCTCGAGCCGGCTGCCGTCGATGTCGAGACCTTCTCCCTCGAGCGCGCCTTCGGCGAGCTGCGTCATCAGTTGCCGCCGACCTACGACAACGAAGAGTGCGTTGCCGTCGTCGATATCGGCGCGACGATGACCGCCTTCCACGTCATCCAGAATGGCCGCATCGTCTACAGTCGCGACGCCGTCTTCGGGGGGCGTCAGCTGACGGACGAGATCATGAATCGCTTCGATCTCTCCAATGATGAGGCGGGCCTGGCCAAGAAGCGTGGCGGTCTGCCGGATACCTATGACAGCGAAGTGCTGGGTCCGTTCCGCGAGACGCTCATCCAGCAGATCGCACGCTCACTGCAGCTCTATTACACCGCCGGCAAGCGCCGCGAGGTGCAGCGCATCCTGCTCGGGGGCGGTACGGCCGCCATCGTCGGGCTGCGTGAAGGCCTGGCGGAGCACACCGGGCTTGAAGTGATCATGGCCAACCCCTTCACTCACATGAGCGTCAATCCGCGCGTCGACATCCAGGCGCTGGCGGGCGATGCCCCGGCGATGCTCACGGCCTGCGGTCTTGCGATGAGGAAGCGCTCATGACCATCGAGATCAATCTGCTTTCCTGGCGTGAAGATCGGCGTGAGAAGCGCAGCAAGCGCTTCATGGGCATACTGGCGCTGGCGGCTGTCATCGGTATCGGTGGCGGCTATGGCATGAGCGAGTATTACCAGAGCCAGCTCGAGGCGCAGCAGCAGCGCCATGCCTTCATCGAGAAGGAAATGGCCCGCCTCAATCGTGACATCAAGGAAGTCGAGGACATCGAGGCACGCCGCACCCAGATGCTCGACCAGATAGAGCTGATCCGCAGTCTGCAGTTCTCGCGTCCGGAAACGGTACGGGTCTTCAATCAGCTGGTGACGTCTCTGGTGGACGGCGCCTGGTATCAGAGCATCAGTCGCAGCGGGCGCCAGCTCAAGGCGAATGGCACGGCGGAAAGCACGCGTCAGGTCTCCGGCCTGATGCGCGCCATCGCCCTGTCGGATTCCTTCGGCACCCCGACGCTCTCCGATGTGCAGAGCAATGACGACGATCAGCGCAGCTTCAATATCATGATTCCGGAGCGCCCGACGGGGTCGGCTCTGAGCGCTGCCGATGCGGAAAATGACAAGAAAGGAGGTCGGCGATGAGTTTCATCGATGCTGAAATCCGCCGCCTCAAGTCGACGGATTTTCGTGATCTTGATCTGAAGGAAGCCGGCATCTGGCCGGTCACGCTGCAGGCCGTGCTGGCGCTCATCGTGCTGGGCGCCCTGTTCTGGGCGTCCCATTGGTTCCTTGCGGCGCCCAAGGCGGAAGACCTCGAGCGTCTGCGTGCTCAGGAAAGTCAGCTGCTCCAGCAGTTCGAGAGCAAGGCGTTCAAGGCCGCCAACCTGCCGGCCATGCGCGAGCAGATGGTGGAGCTGGAGTCCCGCATGGGGCAGCTGCTGGAAATGCTGCCCACCGACGCGGAAGTCCCGGCGCTGCTGGATGACATCAGCGAGACGGCGATCAACAACCAGCTGGCGGTCGAGTACATTCGTCTGAAGCCGGCGGAGAATCGCAACTTCTACGTCGAACAACCTTTCGATATCAAGGTGCGCGGCGACTATCATCGTATCGCCGCCTTCATTTCCGGTGTCGCGGGGCTTTCACGCATCGTGACGCTGCATGATTTCGTGCTGACGCCGGTCGCCAACAGCGATGATCTCGAGCTGTCGTTGCTGGCCAAGACCTACAATTATCGCCAGACCCCGGCAACGTCAGGAGGCAAGCAATGAGCCTGATGACACGTCGAAATACCGTGTTGGGAAGTATGTTGCTGGTCACTCTGCTGGCGGGTTGTGGAGATCCGCAGCTGGGCGCGCTGGAGGGGGAGCTCGAGTCCTTGAGAGGGCGTCCTTCCGGCAAGGTGCAGGAGTTGCCGCCGCAACCCGAGTATCATCCCGTCACCTATGACATGGCGGATGCGCGCAGTCCTTTCCAGTCACGCCTGCCGGAGCCCGAAGAGGAGCTGACGGCCGTCGACAACGGTGTGCGACCGGACCTCGATCGCCCTCGTGAGCCGCTGGAAGCCTGGCCGATGGAGCAGCTCAGCATGGTCGGGACGCTGGATGTCGATGGCGCGCGTTCGGCGTTGATTCTGACGCCTGAGCAGGAAGTGCAGCGTGTGCGGGTCGGCAATCATATGGGCAGCAACTTCGGCAGGATCACCCGTATCGGTGATACGCAGATCGATATGGTGGAAATCGTGCCCAATGGTCAGGGCGGTTGGATAGAGCGGTCTCGCGCCATGGCGCTGAAAGAGCCCGTGTCGCAAGGTGGTTGAGATCACTGGCGTTGGCAGTAGCCATATTGTCACGGAAGACGAACGGTCGACCCGCAAGAGTTGGCGACCGACACCATAACGCTTCGATAAGAATAAGGCGCGATCAGCCCGACGGTTGAACGGAGCCACGGCGAGACAGGGGACTAGGGAACATGACGCGATTGCAACGAATGAGTCTGCTGGGGCTGGCGGCAGTCGGAAGCCTGATGGCGAATGTGGCGATGGCTGCGTCGTCGCTGCAGGATCTCAACTTCACCGCCCTCGGGGGCGACCGTATGGAGCTCAAGCTCGACTTCGTCGGCGGAGTGCCGGAGGTCAAGGGCTACCGTATCGAGACGCCGCCGCGCATCACCATCGACCTCCTGGATACCAGCAGTCAGCTCGACAAGCGTCGCTTCGATCTGGGGCTCAGCGGCGTGGACGAACTGGTGGCGCTGGAGGCCGGCTCGCGCACGCGTCTGGTCATGAAGCTCAACCAGTCCAAGCCGTACGTCACGCGCACCGAGGGCAACAGCCTCTACGTCATCATCGGCGAGCAGGGTGGTGCGCCGGGCGCTCAGCCTGCGGCTGCCTCCCAGGCGAACGCCGCCAGCGTGCCGCCGGACAACCGTGCCCTGGAAGTGGCCAGCGAGCCGGCCGTCAGTGGTATCGATTTCCGTCGTGGCACGGACGGTGAAGGTCGCGTCGTGATCAACTTCAACCGCTCCAACGTCGAGTCACGTGTCACCGAGCGCGGGCGCAAGATCTACGTCGACATCAAGGGCGTGAAGCTGCCGCCGGAGATGAATCAGGTGCTGGATGTCGGCGATTTCGCCACGCCGGTGACGCGTATCGATCCGCAGCGTACCCGTGATGGCGTGCGCATGGTGGTGGACGCCAGTGGCTACTACACCCAGCTGGCCACCCAGGCAGGCAACGAGCTGGTGCTCGAGGTCAAGCCGCTGACGCGTGAAGAGCAGGCGGAGCGCATCAAGGACAAGTTCCCCTACACCGGCAAGAAGATCTCGCTCAACTTCCAGAACATCGAAGTGCGCTCCGTGCTGCAGATCATCGCTGACTTCACGGGGCTCAATCTGGTCGCCAGTGACAACGTCACCGGCAACGTGACCCTGAACCTGAAGGAAGTGCCCTGGGATCAGGCGCTGGATCTGGTGCTCAAGTCCAACGGTCTGGCCAGTCGTCGCATGGGCAACGTGCTGATGGTCGCGCCGGCGGAAGAGCTGGCGGCACTGGAGCGCAAGGAGCTCGAGGCGAACCAGCAGGTCAAGGAGCTGGCGCCGATGACCACCGAATACATCCAGGTGCGTTATGCCAAGGCGGCGGACCTGGCGGCGTTGCTGCGCGGTGAAGGCGGTATCGGTCTGCTGTCCGAGCGGGGACGCGTGATGGTCGATGAACGCACCAATACCATGCTGATCCAGGATACCCGCGATACGCTCGAGTCCATTCGCGGCACGCTGGAATATCTCGATATCCCGGTGCGTCAGGTGCAGATCGAAGCGCGCATCGTCATTGCGCGCAGCAGCGTCTCCAGCGAGATCGGTGTCAACTGGGGGCTTTCCAACAGCAGCAACGGCAAGTTCGGCCTGGAAGGCGCGTCGACCGGTACGACCAGCAACGGTGGTCTGAGCGTAGATCTGGGTGATGACAGCAGTCCGGGAAGCACCTTCAGCTTCGGTTACCTGTCCGGCGATATCCTGCTGGACCTGGAGCTTTCGGCGCTGGAAAGCGAAGGCAAGAGCCAGACCATCTCCCAGCCCAAGATCATCACCGCCAACCAGAAGAAGGCCGTCATCAAGCAGGGGCAGGAAATTCCCTACGAGGAGGCGACCTCCAGCGGTGCGACCAACATCGAGTTCAAGGAAGCGGTGCTGGCGCTGGAAGTGACGCCGCAGATCACGCCTGACAACCGCATCATCATGGATCTGTTGATCAACAATGACGATGTCTCCGATGATAGCTTCAATGGCGAACCGGCCATCGATACCAATGAAATCGAGACGCAGGTGCTGGTCAATGATGGCGAAACCGTGGTGCTGGGTGGCATTCTGACCTCCGAGCAGATTCGCAGCGTCTTCAAGACGCCCTTCCTCGGGGACCTGCCGGTGATCGGGAATCTGTTCCGCTATACCGAAGAGTCCAACGAGAAGGTAGAATTGCTGGTATTCATTACCCCGAAGATCATCGAGGACGGCCTGGCGGTGCGCTGATGCATGTGATTCCCAACGTATTCCTTGTCGGCCCCATGGGGGCCGGCAAGAGCACTATCGGCCGCCTGCTGGCGGCCGACTTGCATCGTGAATTTTGCGATAGCGACCATGTGATTGAAGACCGCTGCGGAGCCAGCATTCCGTGGATTTTCGACGTCGAGGGCGAGTCCGGCTTTCGTGAACGTGAGCAGGCTGTCATCGATGAGCTGACCTCGCTCAGGGAAGTCGTGATGGCCACCGGTGGCGGCGCCATCATGGCGGAGGCCAATCGGCGCGTACTGCGCGAACGCGGCACTGTCGTGTATCTCTACGCGCCTGTCGAACAGCAGCTCAAGCGAGCCGGCCGTGATCGCAATCGTCCGCTGTTGCAGCAGGATGACCCCGGGCGGGTGCTCAAGCGCCTGTTCGAGTTGCGTGACCCGCTCTACCGCGAGACGGCCGATATCATCGTGCGTACCGATCGGCGCAGTCCTCGGGCGGTCACCAACGAGATCCGTCGCCGCATCAAGGCGCTGGCGGACCCGTTGCACGCCCCTGGCTAGTCTCATCAGCGGCTGGTGGCCCTGGCGGGCATCAGTCGCTGTCATCTGTTTCGCCCAAGGAGAATTCTGATGTCCCTGGCACCTGCTCATCGTCTTGATGTCGCGCTCGGCGAGCGTAGTTACCCCATTCATATCGGGCCGGGCCTGACCGCACGTGGTGATCTGATTCGTGAGCACCTTGCGGGGCGTCAGGTGATGATCGTCACCAACACCGTGGTGGCACCGCTGTATCTGGACGCACTGAAGGCCTCGTTGGGCGAGGGGCTCGATATCCGCGAGGTCATTCTCGACGACGGTGAGCAGACCAAGCACATGGCCAGCATCGGCCTGATCTGGGATGCCCTGCTCGAGGCCGGCTTCAATCGCCGCTGTACCTTGATCGCCCTCGGTGGCGGTGTGATCGGTGACATGACCGGCTTCGCGGCGGCCTGCTATCAGCGGGGCGCGGCCTTCATCCAGGTGCCGACCACACTGCTGTCGCAGGTGGATTCCTCGGTGGGCGGCAAGACCGGCGTCAACCATCCGCGTGGCAAGAACATGCTGGGCGCCTTCTGGCAGCCGCGTCTGGTGCTGATCGATACCGCAAGCCTCAAGACATTGCCGCAGCGTGAGCTGTCAGCGGGCATGGCCGAGGTCATCAAGTATGGTCTGCTGTGGGATGAAAGCTTCCTGAGCTGGCTGGAAGACAACATGACGGCCTTGATGGCGCTGGACGAGACCTTGCTCGGTGAAGCCATTCGCCGCAGCTGTGCCATCAAGGCGGATGTCGTGGCGCAGGACGAGACCGAGCAGGGCGTGCGTGCGCTGCTCAATCTGGGCCACACCTTCGGGCATGCCATCGAGACGGATCAGGGCTATGGCGTCTGGCTGCACGGCGAAGCCGTCGGCACCGGCATGCTGATGGCGGCTGAGCTTTCGGCGCGCATGGGCTGGCTGTCGAGTGCGGATGTGGAGCGTGTCTCGCACATCATTGCCAAGGCAGGCTTGCCGCTGGCGGCTCCGGAGGATATGGGCGTCGAGGACTTCCTCAAGCACATGCAACTGGACAAGAAGAATGTCGACGGTCGTCTGCGCCTGATTCTGCTTGAGCGCATCGGCCGAGCGGTGATTACCGAAGAGGCACCAGCCGGCGTGCTGGCCGACATGCTGGAGCACTGGCCACGCAGCTCTCGCTGACATCCCGGCCAGCCAGCGGCTGGTTCATGGGCGCTACACGACCACGCAAGCCGTCACCCTCTGGGTGGCGGCTTTTCTTTTGGCGGGTGTCAGCGCGCCGTGACGGAGTCATTGGTGGAGCGTGATTCCTGAATTGGTATGCCGTATGCGTAATCGGTATGGGGTAAATCGAATAAAAACGCTGTTTTTTATTTAACCAATACTAAAGTTGCAAGGCGAAATTCATGAGGCATGTCTACCCGCTAAGCGCTTGAGCCTACAGGGTTTTTTGGTTGAAGGTTCTTCTAACCTTCGGTTTTGTCAGGTTTTTTTGGTCGATGGGCGACCTGTGGAGAATTGCGCAGGCGGGAAGCTGGGGGATATGCTCGAGGGAAATCTGGCGTCGTGTAGCGACACTGATGGCGTCACTATCGGCAGGTATAAAAATAAAGATAACCGATAACTATAACCGGGAAAATGCTTGAAAAAAAGCATCTGGACACATGATTTCTCCGTGAGGCACGCCCCATGAACAAAGGTCTCCACCATCCGGGAGAGTTCCGCGACAACTGCGGCTTCGGTCTGATCGCCCATATGGAAGGGCAGGCGAGCCACGAACTGCTGCAGACCGCCATTGAATCCCTGACCTGCATGACCCACCGTGGCGGGATTGCCGCTGACGGCAAGACCGGCGATGGCTGTGGCCTGCTGCTCAAGATGCCGGACGGCTTCATGCGCCAGATCGCTCGAGAAACCCTCGGGCTGGAACTGGGCGCCCGTTATGCCGTCGGCACGCTTTTCCTGCCTGATGATGATGCGCGTGAACAGTCCGCGCGTGACGCCTTCGAGTCGGCGCTGAGCGCGCGCAATCTCGAGGTGCTGGGCTGGCGCGACATGCCGGTAGATGACAGCGTGTGCGGCCCGATGGCCCGCGACTGCCTGCCGCGCATCCGTCAGGTCTTCGTCGGTGCCGCCGACGAGCGCACCGACATCGCCTTCAATGTCGATCTGTTCATGGCGCGCCGTTATGCCGAGCAGGCGCTGAAGAGTGAAGAGGACTTCTACGTCTGCTCGCTTTCCGGCAAGGTCATCTCCTTCAAGGGTCTGGTGATGCCGGAAGATCTTCCGCGCTTCTACAAGGACCTGGGCGACCCGCGCCTCGAGACCGCGATCTGTGTCTTCCACCAGCGCTTCTCGACCAACACCGCGCCGCGCTGGCCGCTGGCCCAGCCGTTCCGCTTCCTCGCCCACAACGGCGAGATCAACACCATCGAGGCCAACCGCGGCTGGGCCAACGCGCGCAAGGAGAACTTCGTCTCCGAGCAGCTGCCCGAGATCGCCGAGCTGGACGAGATCGTCAACACTGTCGGCTCTGACTCCTCCAGCATGGACAACATGCTGGAAGTCCTGCTGACCGGTGGCATGGATATCTATCGCGCCATCCGCATGATGGTGCCGCCGGCGTGGCAGAACGTCGAGCAGATGGACTCCGATCTGCGTGCCTTCTACGAATACAACTCCATGCACATGGAGGCCTGGGACGGCCCGGCGGGCATCGTGCTCACCGACGGTCGCCACGCCGTGTGCATGCTGGACCGCAACGGCCTGCGTCCGGCGCGTTGGGTCATCACGCGCAATGGTTTCATCACCCTGGCCTCCGAGATCGGCACCTACGATTACAAGCCGGAAGATGTCGTCGCCAAGGGGCGCGTCGGGCCGGGTCAGGTGCTGGGTGTCGATACCGAGACCGGTGAAGTGCTGCACACCGATCAGGTCAGTGAGCGCCTCAAGGGCGCGCATCCCTACAAGCGCTGGCTGCGTGAGAACGCCAACTATCTCGAGTCTGCACTGACCGAGCTGGCGCGTTTCCAGCCGATGGATGCCGATCAGCTGGACGTCTACCAGAAGATGTTCCAGGTCAGCTTCGAGGAGCGTGATCAGCTGCTGCGCCCGCTGGCCGAGAGCGGTCAGGAGGCGGTCGGCTCCATGGGCGATGACACGCCGATGGCCGTGCTGTCGCGTCAGAACCGCGTGCTGACCGACTACTTCCGTCAGAAGTTCGCCCAGGTCACCAACCCGCCGATCGATCCGCTGCGCGAAGCGATCGTGATGTCGCTGGAGACCTGCTGTGGCGCCGAGCTCAACATCTTCGACGCGACGCCGGAGCACGCGCATCGCCTGATCCTGACCACGCCGGTGCTGTCACCGCGCAAGTTCAATGCGCTGGTCAATCACGAAGATCCGGCCTTCACCTCGCAGACGCTCAAGCTGCACTACGATCCGGCGCAGGACTCCCTCAAGCAGGCGCTCAAGGGCCTCTGTCAGCAGGCCGAGGAAGCGGCGCGCAATGGCAAGGTGATCCTGGTACTCAGCGACTGTGGCTTGCAGAAGGGGCAGCTGCCGATTCATGCCGCACTGGCGACTGGCGCCATCCATCATCACCTCGGTGCGCTGGCCCTGCGCCCGCGCGTCAATCTGGTGATCGAGACCGGCTATGCGCGTGACGCGCACCAGATGGCAGTGCTGTTCGGGGTGGGCGCCACGGCGGTCTACCCGTACCTTGCCTATCAGGTGATGGCTGACATGCATCGCACCGGCGAGCTGTCCGGCAACCCGGCTGATGCCCGCGAGAACTATCGCAAGGGCATGCAGAAGGGCCTCTACAAGATCCTGTCCAAGATGGGCATCTCGCACATCGGCTCCTATCGTGGCTCGCAGCTGTTCGAGGCGGTCGGCCTCAACAGTGAAGTCATGGACATGTGCTTCACCGGCATGGCCTCGCGCATCGAAGGCGCCGGCTTTGCCGAACTGCAGTTCCAGCAGGAGCTGCTGGCCCGTGAAGCCTGGCTGCCGCGCAAGCGCATCAAGCAGGGCGGGCTGGTCAAGTACGTGCATGGCGGCGAATACCACGCCTACAACCCGGATGTGGTGGTGAAGCTGCAGCAGGCCGTGCAGCAGGGTGACTACGGCAAGTGGAAGGAATTCGCGCGCTTGGTCAACGAGCGCCCGGTGGCGACCATTCGTGACCTGCTGACCCTCAAGCCGGTCGCCGAGCCGCTGCCGATCGAGGAAGTCGAGTCCGTCGAGTCCCTGTTGCCGCGCTTCGACAGTGCCGGCATGTCGCTTGGTGCACTGTCTCCCGAGGCACATGAAGCGCTGGCCCAGGCCATGAACGAGGCCGGTGGGCGCTCCAACTCCGGTGAGGGTGGTGAGGATCCGGCGCGTTACGGCACCGTGCGCTCCTCCAAGATCAAGCAGATCGCCTCCGGTCGCTTCGGTGTCACACCGGCGTACCTGGTCAATGCCGAGGTACTGCAGATCAAGGTCGCACAGGGCGCCAAGCCCGGTGAGGGCGGTCAGCTGCCGGGCGGCAAGGTCAACGACCTGATTGCACGTCTGCGCTACGCCGTGCCGGGGGTGACACTGATCTCGCCGCCGCCGCACCACGATATCTATTCCATCGAGGATCTGGCGCAGCTGATCTTCGATCTCAAGCAGGTCAATCCGTCGGCGCAGGTCTCGGTCAAGCTGGTCTCCGAGCCGGGGATCGGCACCATCGCCACCGGTGTCGCCAAGGCGTATGCCGACCTGATCACCGTCTCTGGCTATGACGGCGGCACCGCGGCCAGCCCGATCACCTCGATCAAGCACGCCGGTTCCCCGTGGGAGCTGGGGCTGCCCGAGGTGCATCAGGCGCTGCGCATCAACCAGCTGCGTCACAAGATCCGTCTGCAGACGGATGGCGGTCTCAAGACCGGCCTGGACGTGGTCAAGGCCGCGATCCTGGGCGCCGAGAGCTTCGGCTTCGGCACCGCGCCGATGGTCGCGCTGGGCTGCAAGTACCTGCGTATCTGTCACCTGAACAACTGTGCCACCGGTGTCGCGACCCAGCACCAGGCGCTGCGTGACGAGCATTTCCGCGGCACCGTCGAGATGGTCAAGCACTACTTCCGCTTCATCGCCGAGGAAGTGCGCGAGCTGATGGCACTGCTGGGCGTGCGTCAGATCACCGACCTGATCGGTCGTACCGATCTGCTCGACGTGCTGGAAGGTGAGACCAACGCGCAGCGTCGTCTCGACCTCACGCCGTTGCTGGGCAATGACTTCGTGCCCAAGGGCGCGCCGCAGTTCTGCCAGGTCAGCCGCAACGAGCCGCATGATCCCGGCGCCAAGAACCTCGAGATGCTGGCCGCGATGGAATCGGCGATCGACAGCCGCAGCGGTGGCGAGTTCAGCTTCCATGTCACCAACTGCGATCGCTCGGTGGGCGCGCGTGTCTCGGGTGAAATCGCCAAGCGCTATGGCGAGGCCGGACTGGCGGGCTCGCCGCTCAAGGTCAGCCTGACCGGCGTGGCAGGCCAGAGCTTCGGTGTCTGGAACGCGCACGGACTCGAGATGCATCTGGAAGGCGACGCCAACGACTATGTCGGCAAGGGCATGAACGGCGGCAAGCTGACCATCGTGCCGCCGCGTGGTTCGCGCTTCGAGAGCCACAAGACCGCCATCATCGGCAACACCTGCCTGTACGGGGCGACCGGCGGACGGCTGTATGCCGCGGGTACTGCCGGCGAGCGCTTCGGGGTGCGCAACTCCGGTGCGCACGCCGTGATCGAAGGCGCGGGTGACCACTGCTGTGAGTACATGACCGGCGGTCTGGTGTGCGTGCTGGGCGAGACAGGCGTCAACTTCGGTGCGGGCATGACGGGCGGCTTCGCCTACGTGCTGGACGAGAATCGCGACTTCGTCGACAAGTACAACCACGAGCTGGTGGAAATCCACCGCATCAATACCGAAGCCATGGAGGCCTATCGTCGCCATCTGCGCGAAGTCATCGAGGAATATGTGGCCGAGACCGGCTCCGAGCGCGGGCGCGACATCCTGCGTGATTTCCCTGACTTCGTGCGTCACTTCTGGTTGGTCAAGCCGAAGGCGGCAAGCCTCAACGGCCTGCTGGACCAGTCACGGCGTCAGCCGGAGTGATCGCATCCCTCACCCCAGCATGCCTCGGGTGAGGGCCCGCACCGCGACGGTGCCCGGATTTTGAAGGAGGATTCATCATGGCCAATCAGCTCGCCAACGACTTCCAGTTCATCGATGTGGGTCGTCAGGACCCGCAGAAGAAAGATGCTCGCGTGCGCGCACGTGAGTTCAACGAGATCTATGCCGAGTTCAAGCCGGTAGAAGCCGCCAGCCAGGCACATCGCTGCCTGGGCTGTGGCAACCCCTACTGTGAGTGGAAGTGCCCGGTACACAACTACATTCCCAACTGGCTGAAGCTGGTCTCCGAGGGCAATATCCTTGAAGCCGCCGAGCTTTCGCACCAGACCAATTCGCTGCCGGAAGTCTGTGGTCGCGTCTGCCCGCAGGACCGTCTCTGCGAGGGCGACTGCACCCTGAATGACGGCTTCGGTGCCGTCACCATCGGCTCGGTGGAGAAGTACATCACCGACACCGCCTTCGCGATGGGCTGGCGCCCCGACATGTCCAAGGTCAGCTGGACCGACAAGCGCGTCGCCATCATCGGTGCAGGCCCGGCGGGTCTCGGTGCCGCCGATATCCTGGTGCGCAATGGCGTGCGTCCGGTGATCTATGATCGCCATCCGGAAATCGGCGGTCTGCTGACCTTCGGCATCCCGGAGTTCAAGCTCGAGAAGGGCGTGATGACGCGTCGCCGCGAGATCTTCGAAGAGATGGGCATGGAGTTCCGTCTCAACGTCGAGGTCGGGCGTGATGTGACCTTCGATGCGCTGCTCGAGGAGTACGATGCCGTCTTCCTGGGCATGGGGACCTACAACGCCATGAGTGGCGGCTTCCCGGGCGAGGATCTGCCGGGCGTGCACAAGGCGCTCGACTTCCTGATCGCCAACGTCAATCACTGTCTGGGCTTCGAGAAGGACCCGGCGGATTACGTCTCCATGGAAGGCAAGAAGGTCGTGGTGCTCGGCGGTGGTGATACCGCGATGGACTGCAACCGCACCTCCATCCGCCAGGGCGCGGAAAGCGTGACCTGCGCCTACCGTCGTGACGAGGCCAACATGCCAGGTTCACGCCGTGAGGTGACCAATGCTCGCGAAGAGGGCGTCGATTTCCTCTTCAACCGTCAGCCGGTGGCCGTGGTCGGCGATGGCAAGGTCGAAGGCGTCAAGGTCGTGCGCACCCGTCTGGGTGAGCCGGATGCCAATGGTCGTCAGCGTCCGGAAGTGGTGCCGGGGTCTGAAGAGATTCTGCCGGCGGATGCCGTGGTCGTGGCCTTCGGCTTCCAGGCAAGCCCTGCGCCGTGGTTCGCCGACTTCGACATCGCCGTCGATGAGCGTGGCCGCATCGCGACCAGCGCCGAGCGTCATGCCTTCCAGACCACCAACGCCAAGGTGTTCGCTGGCGGTGACATGGTGCGCGGCTCCGATCTGGTGGTGACCGCCATCGATGAAGGTCGCCGTGCCGCTGAAGGGATTCTTGATTTCCTGGAAGTGTAAAGGTCATGTGACGTCACGCATCAGGCCCGCCACGGCGGGTCTGATGCGTTATGGCGGGTGCATCGGATGGTGACGCGAGATGGGCAGGTGGTGGCATTCAAATTGAGCCGGAGCAGCCTTTCCGCTAGACTGGCGACCCATCCTGATCCGTTCCCCCGGATCTCTCCTACAGCTCACGTTTTCGGCAGGTTTCCATGACACGATTTATCTTCGTGACGGGCGGCGTTGTGTCCTCGCTTGGCAAGGGCATCGCATCCGCTTCGCTGGCGGCTATTCTCGAGGCCCGTGGCCTCAAGGTCACCATCCTCAAGCTGGATCCGTACATCAACGTCGATCCGGGCACCATGAGCCCGTTCCAGCACGGCGAAGTCTTTGTCACCGAAGATGGCGCGGAAACCGACCTCGACCTCGGTCACTACGAGCGTTTCATCCGCTCGCGCATGACCCAGGGCAACAACTTCACTACCGGTCGCGTCTACGAGCACGTGCTGCGCAAGGAGCGCCGCGGTGACTACCTCGGCGGAACGGTGCAGGTCATCCCGCACATCACCGACGAGATCAAGCGTCGCGTGATCGCCGGCGGTGAAGGCTATGACGTCGCACTGGTCGAGATCGGCGGTACCGTAGGTGACATCGAGTCGCTGCCGTTCCTGGAGTCCATCCGTCAGTTGCGTGCGCAGCTGGGTGGCGAGCGTGCGCTCTTCATGCACCTGACGCTGGTGCCGTACATCAAGACAGCCGGCGAGACCAAGACCAAGCCGACCCAGCACAGTGTGAAGGAGCTGCGCTCCATCGGTATCCAGCCGGATATCCTGATCTGCCGCAGCGAAGTCGAGATCGAGGAAAGCGAGCGTCGCAAGATCTCGCTGTTCACCAACGTCGAAGAGCGTGCCGTCGTCTCCCTGCAGGATGCCGACACCATCTATCGCATTCCGTTGATGCTCCACGAAGCCGGCCTCGACGAGATCGTCTGCGACAAGTTCCGCCTGGAGGCCAAAGAGGCCGACATGTCCGAGTGGGTCGCGGTGCTCGACGCCAAGCTCAACCCGCTCAAGACCATCAACATCGCGATGGTCGGCAAGTACATGGAGCTGCTCGACGCCTACAAGTCGCTGAACGAGGCGCTGATCCACGCCGGTATCCAGGGGCGTGTGAAGGTCAACGTCGACTTCATCGACTCCGAGGAAATCGAGCGCAACGGCACCGACCGTCTGATCGGCAAGGACGCGGTGCTGGTACCGGGCGGCTTCGGCGAGCGTGGCGTGGAAGGCAAGATCGCCACTGCGCGCTTCGCGCGTGAGAACAAGGTGCCGTATCTGGGCATCTGCCTGGGCATGCAGGTTGCCGTCATCGAGTTCGCGCGTAACGTGGCGGGCTGGAGCGATGCCAACTCCACCGAGTTCACCCATGACACCCAGCACCCGGTGGTCGGTCTGATCACCGAGTGGCTGACGCCGGAAGGCAAGATCGAGACCCGCGACGCGGCGTCTGATCTGGGCGGCACCATGCGTCTCGGCGGCCAGGCCTGCAGCCTGCTCAACGGCTCCAAGGCGCATCAGGCCTACGGCAGCGACGAGATCGTCGAGCGTCACCGTCACCGCTATGAGGTCAACGACCAGTTCGTGCCGGCCCTGGAAGAAGCGGGCCTGATCTTCTCCGGTCGCAGCGTCGACAACTCGCTGGTCGAGATGGTCGAGCTGCCGGATCACCCGTGGTTCGTGGCATGTCAGTTCCACCCGGAATTCACCTCCACGCCGCGTGATGGCCATCCGCTGTTCACCGGCTTCGTGAATGCCGCGCTCAATCACAAGGCGGCGCGTACTCGCGGCGAGTGATAGGGTGTTGAGCGGGCGCCACCTCGGGTGGCGCCCGTAGGTCTTCTCCGCGGTGGTTGCATGTCTTGATGTTCGCCAGAGCATCCTCAGGCAGACTGCCGATGGACAACGATTTGATGGACGGTGCAGAGATGAGCAACGAACAACGCGTGATCGAATTTGCGGGTCTGCAAGTCGCCAACGATCGTCCGATGACGCTTTTCGGTGGCATGAACGTGCTCGAATCGCGGGAGCTGGCGCTGGAGGTCGCCGAGCAGTATGTCGAAGTGACGACACGCCTGGGCATGCCGTACGTCTTCAAGGCCAGCTTCGACAAGGCCAATCGCAGCTCCATGCACTCCTACCGCGGTCCCGGGATGGAGAAGGGGCTCGAGATTCTGGCCGAGATCAAGTCGCGCTTCGGTGTGCCGATCATCACGGACGTGCATGAGCCGCATCAGGCGGCAGCCGTGGCGGAAGTGGCCGATGTCATCCAGCTGCCGGCCTTCCTGGCGCGGCAGACGGACCTGGTCGTGGCCATGGCGCGCACCGGCGCCGTCATCAACGTCAAGAAGCCGCAGTTCCTCGCGCCGCACGAGATGCGCCATATCGTCGCCAAGTGCGGTGAAGCGGGCAATGACCGGATTCTGCTGTGCGAGCGTGGCTCCAGCTTCGGTTACAACAACCTGGTGGTCGACATGCTCGGCATGGCCGAGATGAAGGATAGCGGCCTGCCGGTATTGTTCGATGTCACCCACTCGTTGCAGCGCCCGGGCGGGCGAGCCGATTCCGCTGGCGGGCGTCGTGAGCAGGTCTTCGATCTGGCACGCTCCGGTGTCGCATTGGGGCTGGCGGGTCTGTTCCTAGAAGCGCATCCGGACCCGGACAACGCCAAGTGTGACGGCCCCTGCGCCTTGCCGCTGGATCAGCTCGAGCCCTTCCTGCGCCAGCTGCAATCGCTGGATGCGCTGGTCAAGGGCTTCGCGCCGCTGGACATTCGTTGAGCAGGACTACTGGCCGTTCACCCCTGTGTGAGCGGCCTTTTTGCACTATGGGCAAGATGCCCGTCGTGGTGTTTCAATCCCCCGTGTAGAGGACGACACAAGATGGCCAATATCGTCGAAATCCGCGCCCTTGAGGTGCTCGATTCCCGTGGTAACCCGACCGTACAGGCCGAGGTCGTGCTGGGAGGTGGCCAACGCGCCAGTGCCTGCGCTCCTTCCGGTGCCTCCACCGGTTCGCGTGAAGCGCTGGAATTGCGTGATGGCGACAAGAGCCGTTATCTGGGCAAGGGCGTGCTGAAGGCAGTCGAAGCCGTCAATGGCGCGATCCGCGAGCGCCTCGTGGGCATGGATGCACTCGACCAGCGCGCGCTGGACGATGCCATGCTGGCGCTGGACGGTACCGAGAACAAGGAATCGCTGGGTGCCAACGCGATTCTTGCCGTCTCTCTGGCGGCTGCCAAGGCGGCAGCGCAGGCCAAGGGCATCGAGCTCTACGCTCACATCGCTGAGCTCTACGGCCAGCCGGGCCAGTACTCCATGCCGGTGCCGATGATGAACATCATCAACGGCGGTGAGCATGCCGACAACAATGTCGACATCCAGGAGTTCATGGTCCAGCCGGTCGGCGCGCCGACCTTCCGTGAAGCACTGCGCACCGGCGCCGAGATCTTCCACGCGCTGAAGAAGGTGCTGCAGGGTCGCGAGCTGAGCACCTCCGTGGGTGATGAAGGTGGCTTTGCACCGAACCTGGCGTCCAACTCCGAAGCACTGGCCGTCATCAAGCAGGCCGTCAGCGATGCAGGCTACACCCTGGGCACCGATGTGACCCTGGCGCTGGATTGCGCGTCTTCCGAGTTCTACAAGGACGGTCAGTACAACCTGTCCGGCGAAGGCAAGAGCTTCGACGCACGTGGTTTCGTCGACTATCTGGCCGGCCTGGCCGCGGAATATCCGATCGTCTCCATCGAAGACGGCATGGATGAGTCCGACTGGGAAGGCTGGAAGATGCTGACCGACGAGCTGGGCGACAAGGTGCAGCTGGTCGGCGACGACCTGTTCGTCACCAACACGCGCATCCTGAGCCGCGGTATCGATGAAGGCATCGGCAACTCCATCCTGATCAAGTTCAACCAGATCGGCTCGCTGTCCGAGACCCTGGATGCGATCAAGATGGCGCAGGCCGCCGGCTTCACCGCGGTCATCTCCCACCGCAGTGGCGAGACCGAAGACACCACCATCGCCGACCTCGCCGTCGGTACCTGTGCTGGCCAGATCAAGACCGGCTCTCTGTGCCGCTCTGACCGTGTCGCCAAGTACAACCGTCTGCTGGTGATCGAGCAGCAGCTGGGTGATGTGGCTTACAACGGCCTGAAAGAGATCAAGGGTCAGTAATCGCCTCTGATGTGAGGGCTCAGCGCCCAGCATCGCAGAGGTAACTTGCAACGGGGTCGTGCCTTCTGGCGCGGCCCCGTTGTGCATTGCAGGCGATGATTGAGTGCGTATGGGGGGGATGCAGGAAACAGGCCGCTTTCAGGCACTGATTTCGTGTAAGCCATCTCTTACAAATCCCGCAGGACAATCGAGACACTGGCTGCGAGTTGCCTGCGGATATGAACGTATGTTCTTCAATATCTATTTGATTTCAATGAATATATTTTCTTTGACGGCCTGTTCAGGTATAGCGGGTTAAGCGGTTTGGCTAGTTGCCTCGCCGGCGAATGCTGCCCAGAATGGCTGCATGGACGTGAGGGTGCGGCGGGACACCGCAGTCTCGGCAGGATGCCAACGGGATGATCAGAAAAGACTTGATGGCGAGACAGGACGTTTCGCCCCGCTGAGCAGGACGCTCGGCGGAAAAGGACCTGACATGGACGTCGGTAGCAGATAGCTGCATATCTTCGCTTGAAGGAGTCAGGCGAGAGATGCCAGGGAAGCAAGGATAGCGGGCATGACACCGGAGTGTGTCAGGATCAGGATGATCCGTCGGCGATGGGAAGCGCCACACAGGCAGGAAGCACGATAACGACACGGAGTGTCGAAGAGCCTCAGGCTCTGATATGCAGTCAGGAAGCTTGCCCTTCACAGGAAGTGACGGATGACGGGACATCATCCGCGTCAGGAATGATGGGGCAGACAGCGGCAGCATCAAGTGGCAGGAAGCCACGACAAGGATGGTCGGACAAGGAATGTCGTTAGGCTGTCAGCTGCACAGGCAGGGAGCGGTACAGGCAGGACGCCGGGCAATGCATGGGCAGGACAGCAGGACAGGCAAATATCTGCACTAACGGGCATTGCGGTGGGACAGCTGCGCGAGCAGTGCTGCAATGCCCGCCACGCGTGACGGTGCGCCCCGAATGACAGGATGTCGTGAAGGGCAGGGACAGCACTCAGGAGTGCGATCCAGGATGGATCGACAGGGACACGCTTGGAGCGGGCGACCTTACGGGGTCGCCCTTTTTTATGCCCGGATGTCAGGGTGCTGAGCTCCTGACATGAGCTTGAGTCACCGACTTCAGGCGCCGACTTCCGGCATCAGAGACAGAAACGGCAGCGGCTCCCGGGGGAATCGCTGCCGTTTCTGTCGTGAGAGCCGGGCTTGCCCGGTCAGGGCGGGCAAGCCGCTTGCCACGTGAGATGCGGGTTGCTTGAGGGGCTTACTGCTCCAGATACTCAAGCTTGCCATCGACACCATCCCACTTCTCGGCGTCTTCCATGGCGTCCTTCTTCTCGCTGATGTTCGGCCAGACTTCGGCCAGATCGGCATTCAGCTCGATGAATTCCTTCTGGTTCTCCGGCACTTCATCTTCGGAGAAGATGGCTTCGGCGGGGCATTCCGGCTCACACAGCGCGCAGTCAATGCACTCATCCGGGTTGATCACCAGGAAGTTCGGGCCTTCGTAGAAGCAATCCACCGGGCAGACTTCCACGCAGTCGGTGTATTTGCAGCGAATGCAGTTCTCGGTGACGATGAATGCCATGCAGGTCTCCTGACGCGGATTGGCGTCTCTCTCGTAGGTCGTGGTCCAGGCGCCCACCATGTGTCGTCTCGGCGACATCATGGCCTTCAGGTTATAAGCGGCGCAGATGTTATAAGGCGTTATTCTAGTGGCGCTCTGCCGCCCCCGCAATCAGCAGGGGCGGATCGTTTTGGAATGGTGCTATGCCCGAAGGTTGCTGTCGAGCCTTGCCGCTCACTCTCGGGCCTTGCCACTCATTCTCGAGCCAGGCGCGCCAACGCTGGCCCAGTGTGACGGCGCTCAGTGCTGACGGTGCCATTCGTAGATCAGCTCCAGCGCTCGCTTGGGGCTCAGATCATCCGGGTCTAGGCCATTGAGGGCTTCGACGACCGGATGCGGCGGTGCCGCGAACAGGTCATTCTGCTGCGGTACCGGCTGGCCCAGCGCATCCTCGCGCGCCACCTGCGGACGATCGACTTCCTGCTGCTCCAGACTGGTCAGCTTCTCGCGTGCCCGCAGGATGACGCTCTGCGGCACCCCAGCCAGCTGGGCTACCTGCAGGCCATAGCTCTGGCTGGCGGGGCCTTCCTCGACGCGGTGCATGAAGACGATGCCATCGCCGTGCTCTGCGGCCGTCAGATGCACGTTGGCGACGGCATCGGCATGCTCGGGCAGCGCCGTCATCTCGAAGTAATGAGTCGCGAACAGGGTGAAGGCACGCGTGCGCGCCAGATGCTCGGCGCTGGCCCATGCCAGTGACAGGCCATCGAAGGTCGAGGTGCCGCGGCCGATTTCATCCATCAACACCAGGCTCTCGTCAGTGGCGTTGTGCAGGATGCTGGCGGTCTCTGTCATCTCGACCATGAAGGTCGAGCGTCCGCCGGCCAGGTCATCCGATGAGCCGATGCGCGTGAAGATGCGGTCCAGCGGGCCGATGCAGGCGCGCGACGCCGGCACGAAGCTGCCGGTATGCGCGAGCAGAGCGATCAGTGCCGTCTGGCGCATGTAGGTGGATTTACCGCCCATGTTGGGGCCGGTGATCACCAGCATGCGCCGCGCATCATCGAAGCGCACATCGTTGGGGACGAAGGGGTGATCGCTGACATGTTCGACCACCGGATGGCGGCCGCCTTCGATATCGATGCCCGGGGTCTCGCTGAGTTCGGGGCGCACGAAATCGAGCGCGGCAGCGCGATCGGCGAAGGCGGTCAGCACATCCAGTGATGCCAGCGCGCGGGCCGTCTGCTGCAGGCCATCCAGTTCGGTATTCAGGTCGTCCAGCAGGTGCTCGTACAGCAGCTTCTCGCGCGCCAGTGACTTGGACTTGGCGGACAGCGCCTTGTCCTCGAACTCCTTGAGCTCGGGGATGATGAAGCGCTCGGCATTCTTGAGGGTCTGGCGGCGGATGTATTCCGGCGGGGCCTCGGCCGATTGCGAGCGCGGCAGCTCGATGAAGTAGCCATGCACGCGGTTGTAGCCGACCTTGAGGTTGCTCAGGCCGGTGCGCTCGCGCTCGCGGGTCTCGAGTGCGACCAGATACTGGCCGGCGTTTTCGGACAGGCCGCGATACTCGTCCAGCTCATCGTCGTAGCCATCGGCGATCACGCCACCATCGCGCAACACTACCGGCGGATTCTCGACCAGCGCCTCGCTGAGCATCGCGGAAAGTGCCGGGAACAGGCGGATGGCATCGCGCAGGTCATCGATGGCGCTGCCTTTCTCGACGCTGGCGAGCACGGCGCGCAGCTCGGGCAGGGTGTTGAGGCCATCGCGCAGGCGTGCCATGTCACGGGGGCGTGCGCTGCGCAGCGCGACACGGGCGAGGATACGCTCCACATCGCCGATGCGCTTGAGCAGACCTTGCAGTTCGAAGGGATAGTCGCCATCCAGCAGACGTTGCACCGCCGCCTGACGCTGGCCGATCTGAAGCTGATCGCGCAGCGGGCGGTTGAGCCAGCGCTTGAGCAGGCGTGAGCCCATCGCGGTCGCGGTGACGTCCAGCACGCTGGCCAGCGTGTTGTCGCTGGTGCCGCCCAGGTTGGTATCGATCTCGAGGTTGCGACGGCTGGCGGCATCGATCACCACCGAGTCATCGCGGCTCTCGACGGCCAGCGCGGTCACGTGGGGCAGGCCGGTACGCTGGGTGTCGCGAGCGTAGTCGAGCAGAGCACCGGCTGCCGTGACGGCGCGCGTCAGGTGGCTGCAGCCGAAGCCGTTGAGGTCCTGGACGCCGAACTGATCGCACAGCAGGCGCAAGGCAGTCTCGTGATCGAAGTGCCAATCGCTCTGGCGGGTCAGGCCCGGACGCGAGGACAGGCTGGCGGGGAGGGTACGGCTTTCGCCGACCATGACTTCGGCAGGCGACAGGCGCTGGATCTCGGCCAGCAGCTCGTCATCACCATTGACCTCGAGCACGCTGAAGCGACCGGAGGAGAGCTCGAGAGCGGCCAGGCCCCAGGTCTCGCCATCACGGTGCAGCGCCACCAGCAGGTTGTCGCGGCTGGCATCCAGCAGCGCCTCATCATGCAGTGTCCCCGGGGTGACGATACGCACGACCTTGCGCTCGACAGGCCCCTTGCTGGTCGCCGGGTCACCGATCTGCTCGCAGATGGCCACCGATTCGCCCATCTTGACCAGGCGTGCCAGATAGCCTTCGGCGCTGTGATAGGGCACCCCTGCCATGGGAATCGGTGAGCCGCCGGAGCTGCCGCGCGCCGTCAACGTGATATCGAGAAGTTGTGCTGCGCGCTTGGCGTCCTCATGGAACAGTTCATAGAAGTCGCCCATGCGATAGAACAGCAGCACGCCGGGGTGCTCGCGTTTGATCTTCATGTACTGCGTCATCATCGGCGTCATCTGGGGCGCGCTGTTCTTGGCCATGGCCATGGACTTCCTTGACTGCACTGCAATGGGAAAAAGCACACATGCGAGAGCACGGCATGCGGGATGCGCGATATTCTACGGACTGGCGCGGCCGGCTCCAATGCCTGTGATGTCTCATGCTCGCTGCCCTTTTCACCCGATGACCTCCACAAGGAGAAAGTTCGTGAGCCAATTGACTGGTACGACCCCCGAGGCTGCGTGCGCGAATGCCCTGGCTGAGCAGTTGCAGGCGCTGGCGGTCGCGCGCGGGGTGCGCGTCACCACCGCCGAGTCGTGCACCGGAGGCGGGGTGAGCGCGGCGATCACGGCGATTGCCGGCAGCTCCAGCTATTTCGATGCGGGCTACGTGACCTATTCCAATGCCACCAAGCAGCGCCTGCTGGGGGTCAGTGAGGCATCGCTTGAAGAGTTCGGTGCCGTCTCCGAGGCAGTCGTGTGCGAGATGGTGCGGGGCGCCTGTCGCGAAAGCGGCGCTGAGCTGGGGGTGGCGATCAGCGGTGTGGCCGGCCCCGGCGGGGGAAGTGACGAGAAGCCCGTCGGCACCGTATGGCTGGCGTGGGGGAGCGAGGCCCGCCAGCAGGCACGCTGCTGTCACTTTCCCGGCGACCGGCAGGCCGTGCGCGACGCCGCGGTGCGGGAGGCATTGCAGGGCTTGATCGAGCGCGTGGAGGCCTTGCAGATCGGCACCGAAGACGCGTGAGCCCGATGCAAGCCCCGCGTTGAGGGTGCTGCCTGAAAAAGCGCATCACCGGACTGGCAGAGTGGCGCAACTTGCGGCATTATACTGTCCATGTATACAGGGTTTTGCCACGACACCTCAGCCGCTAGTCTGACGGTGTCTGCTCAGCTCTCAGTGACAGAATTCTCTATTCCAGGTGGCAGCCCGTGTGGCTCCGCCGTTCGACAGGAGGCCACATGGCAAAGGACGACAATCGTACCAAGGCGCTGAACGCGGCGCTGTCCCAGATCGAGCGCCAGTTCGGCAAGGGCGCCGTCATGCGCATGGGCGATGCCCCGCGTGTGGCCATCCCGTCGGTTTCCACCGGTTCTCTGGGGCTGGATATCGCACTCGGCATCGGCGGCCTGCCCTTCGGGCGCGTGGTCGAGATCTATGGCCCGGAATCCTCGGGCAAGACGACACTGACCCTCTCGGTCATCGCCCAGGCGCAGAAGCAGGGCAAGGTCTGTGCCTTCATCGATGCCGAGCACGCACTGGATCCGTCCTACGCCGAGAAGCTGGGCGTCAATCTGGACGAGATGCTGGTCTCCCAGCCGGACACCGGTGAGCAGGCGCTCGAGATCGTCGACATGCTGGTACGTTCCGGCGGCGTTGACGTCATCATCGTCGACTCCGTGGCGGCACTGACGCCGCGTGCCGAGATCGAAGGCGAGATGGGCGACTCCCACGTCGGCCTGCAGGCGCGTCTGATGTCCCAGGCACTGCGCAAGGTGACCGGCCACATCAAGAACGCCAACTGCATGGTGGTGTTCATCAACCAGATCCGCATGAAGATCGGCGTGATGTTCGGCAGCCCCGAAACCACGACGGGCGGTAACGCACTGAAGTTCTACTCCAGTGTGCGTCTGGATATCCGTCGTACCGGTTCCGTGAAGTCCGGTGATGAAGTCACCGGTAACGAGACCCGCGTCAAGGTCGTCAAGAACAAGGTCGCGCCGCCGTTCCGTCAGGCCGAGTTCCAGATTCTCTACGGCAAAGGCATCTATCACGCCGGTGAGGTGATCGACCTGGGCGTGCAGTGTGGTCTGGTCGGCAAGTCAGGCGCCTGGTACAGCTATCAGGGCAGCAAGATCGGTCAGGGCAAGGCCAATTCCGCCCAGTACCTGGAAGACAATCCCGCCATCATGGAGGAGATTGAAACCCAGATCCGTGCCCAGTTGCTGGCAGCGCCGGAAGCCAAGGAAGAGCCGAAAGAGACCGCGGCCGCCGAGAGTGAAGACGACCTGGATATCGATCTCGATTGAGGTTCGTCCAGAAGAAAGAGCAAGAGCGCCAGCCGCCAGGCTGGCGTCATCGCACCGTGTCGTTTCCGACCCGGTGCGATGATCCCAAGGCGCCCGCCCCGATGACTCGGAGGCGGGCGCCTTGCGTTCACGTCCATCGATGTCCTTCTGCTCAACCCCGGGGAGCATGACCATGCACGATGACAGCGCTGAAATGGGTGGGCCTGAGTATCAACCGCTCGACTCAGGCGCGATGACGCCGCAACGGCGTGCGAGCAATGATGCCATCGCGCGTCTGGCGCGCCGCGAACATAGCCGCCGCGAGCTGCACGACTATCTCAAGGAGCGTGACTACCTGCGTGCGGTCAGCGATGACGAGTTGGCAGAGCGGCAAGCCGCGGGCGAGGAGGGCGCACAGACGGCCTTGAGTCGCGATGAGGTCGAGCTGCTGATCGAGGAGGTGCTGGAGCGCATGGCCGAGGAGGGCCTGCAATCCGATGAGCGCTTTACCGCCAGTTTCCTGCGGACGCGAGTGCTGCGCGGGCAGGGGCCGAGGCGTATCCAGCAGGAGCTGCGCCAGCGTGGTATCGATAGCGAGACGCTCAATGCCGTGATGCGTGCCGCCAGTGACCCGACGCCGGATGCCTTCGGTCATGTCGAGGCGGTGGATTTCTTCGAACTGGCGCGCGAGACGCTGGCCAGGCGCTTTTCCGGCCCCGGCGAGGGGCACAAGGAGCGCGCGCGGCGCGAACGCTTTCTGCTCCAGCGCGGCTTCGACTATGAGCAGCTGCGCTATGCCATGGAGTCCGCCTGGAGTGATGAGGGCGAAGAAGGCTAGCTGGCGGGTGGCTGTTTGGCTCTCATGACGCGCAAACCGGCGCTTCAGGACATTTCCCCCCCTTTAGCTTGCGCGAACAGGCGTTATACTAGGTCGTCTTGCGACGGCACGGGGCAGGCGCCTTCTTTCATGCTTTTCATTGCACCTCCATGCATACCCACATGGATGAATATGCAGAAACCATGCGGAAGTCATGCAGAAGACCCCCGGAGCGTCTTTACGCACATCGCTACGGAACCTCTATGAAAAGCGCAGAAATCAGAAACGCCTTCCTGACCTATTTCGAGAAGCAGGGCCATACCATCGTTCCCACCAGCTCCCTGGTGCCGAACAACGACCCGACCCTGCTGTTCACCAACGCCGGCATGGTGCCCTTCAAGGATGTCTTCCTGGGCCGTGACCCGCGTGGCTACAACCGTGCGACCTCCGCGCAGCGCTGCGTGCGCGCCGGTGGCAAGCACAATGACCTGGACAACGTCGGCTATACCGCCCGTCACCACACCTTCTTCGAGATGCTGGGCAACTTCAGCTTCGGCGACTACTTCAAGCGCGAAGCCATCCAGTTCGCCTGGAAGTTTCTGACCGAAGAACTCGGCCTGCCGAAGGAGAGGCTGTGGGTCACCGTGCACGTCAGCGATGACGAAGCCCGTGACATCTGGTTCAACGAGGTCGGCATCGATCAGAACCGCTTCTCGCGTCTCGATGAGGACAACTTCTGGCAGATGGGCGACACCGGTCCGTGTGGCCCGTCCTCCGAGATCTTCTATGACCACGGCGAAGATGTCGCCGGTGGCCCGCCGGGCAGCCCGGACGAGGATGGCGATCGCTACATCGAGATCTGGAACCTGGTCTTCATGCAGTTCGACCGTGATGCCGAGGGCACGCTGCACCCGCTGCCCAAGCCGTCCATCGATACCGGCATGGGCCTGGAGCGTGTCGCGGCCGTGATGCAGGGCGTGCACTCCAACTACGAGATCGATCTGTTCCAGAATCTGCTGGCCGCCGCGGCCGAGATCATCGGTCACGACAACATCGCCACGCCGTCACTGCGCGTGGTGGCTGACCACATCCGCTCGTGTGCCTTCCTGATCACCGATGGCGTGCTGCCGTCCAACGAAGGCCGTGGCTACGTGCTGCGCCGCATCATCCGTCGCGCCGTGCGTCACGGCCACAAGCTGGGGGCGCGTGGCAGCTTCTTCTACAAGCTGGTCGCGGCTCTGGACAGCGAGATGGGCGATGCCTATCCGGAACTGCGCGCCGCACGCGAGCAGATCGAACGTGTGCTGCTCAAGGAAGAAGAGCAGTTCGCGCGTACGCTGGAACATGGCATGAAGCTTCTGGAAGAAGCCATCGCTGGCCTCGAGGGCAATACCCTCGACGGCGAGACCATCTTCAAGCTCTACGACACCTACGGCTTCCCGTATGACCTGACCGCCGACATCTGCCGCGAGCGCGAGCTGATCCTCGATGAGGCAGGTTTCCAGGCCGCCCTGGAAGCACAGCGTGATCGCGCCCGTGCGGCCAGCAACTTCGGCGGTGACTACTCCGCCAACCTGGTGCTGGAAGGCGAGACCGTCTTCACCGGTTACGACCAGCTGGAAGGGGAAGCCACCGTCACCTCGCTGTTCGACGCCGAAGGCAATGCCGTCGAGCAGCTCGAGGTGGACACCAAGGGCATCGTGGTGCTCGATACCACCCCGTTCTACGGCGAATCAGGTGGCCAGGCCGGTGACACCGGTTATCTGCATCTGGATGGCGGCCGCTTCCAGGTCAGCGATACCCAGAAGCAGACCGGCCATCACCTGCACCACGGTGTGCTGATCGAAGGCGCTCTCAAGGTCGGTGACAAGGTGCGTCCGCAGGTCGATGCCGAGCTGCGCGCGGCTTCCGTGCGCAACCACTCCGCCACGCACCTGCTGCACGAAGCGCTGCGTCTGGTGCTGGGTGAGCACGTTCAGCAGAAGGGCTCGCTGGTCACGGCCGAGCGTCTGCGCTTCGACTTCAGCCACTTTGAGGCGATGACGGCCGAGCAGCTGTCCGAGGTCGAGCGCATCGTCAACGCGCAGATCCTGGCCAACGCCGAGACCACCATTGAATTCATGAGCCTCGATGAGGCCAAGGCGCGCGGCGCAGCGGCACTCTTCGATGCCAAGTATGGTGAGGAAGTCCGTGTGCTGACCATCGGTCAGGATGCCTTCTCCATCGAGCTGTGCGGCGGGACTCACGTCAAGCGCAGCGGCGACATCGGCCAGATGCACATTCTCGCCGAGACCGGCATCGCGTCCGGCGTGCGTCGTATCGAGGCCATCACCGGCCGCGCCGCGCGTGACTTCCTGCTCGCGCAGGAAGCGACTCTGGCTCGCCTCGGTGAGCGCCTCAAGGCCAAGCCGGAGCAGGTCGAGGAGCGCGTCGGCAGCCTGCTGGAGCGCAACCGCGGCCTCGAGAAGGAGCTTGAACGCCTCAAGGCCAAGCTGGCCTCCGCCTCGGCAAGCGACATGCTCAGCGACATCGCCAATGTCCAGGGCGTCAAGGTGCTGGCCAAGCAGGTCGAAGGCGTCTCCGGCAAGGAGCTGCGCGGCCTGATGGATGACCTCAAGTCCAAGCTCGGCTCTGGCATCCTGGTGCTCGGCGTCGCGGACGGTGACAAGGTCAGCCTGATCGCCGGTGTCACCGACGACCTGACCTCGCGCGTCAAGGCGGGTGACCTGGTGCGTCACGTGGCGGAGCAGGTCGGCGGCAAGGGTGGCGGTCGTGCTGACATGGCCCAGGCCGGTGGCAGTGACGCCGCCTCGCTTCCGGGCGCACTGGCCGGTGTGCCATCATGGGTAGACGCCCAGCTGGGCTGACAGTACAAGATGAAGGCCGGGCTCCTCTTGGGGAGACCCGGCCTCTTTTTGGGCTCACATGAGCTTCATGTGGGGACAACGCAAACGGACACGGATAACGGAAACGCACATGGCGCTATACGTTCAGAAGTTCGGAGGCACTTCGGTCGGCTCGGTGGAGCGGATCAAGGCCGTCGCCGAGAAGGTCAAGCGATTCCGCGATGAAGGCCATCAGATTGTCGTGGTCGTCTCTGCCATGAGTGGCGAGACCAACCGACTGATCGGTCTCGCCAGCGAGATCAATGATGACCCGACACCGCGCGAGATGGACATGCTGGTCTCCACTGGCGAGCAGGTCACCATTTCCCTGCTGGCCATGGCGCTGCAGAAGATCGGCGTCGACGCGACCTCCTACACAGGGGCGCAGGTGGGAATCCGCACCGATAGCGCGCACACCAAGGCGCGTATCCAGCACATCGATACCGATGACCTGCGTGAAGACCTCGACGATGGCAAGGTGGTCGTGGTGGCAGGCTTCCAGGGTGTCGATGAAGAGGGCAACATCACGACGCTGGGTCGTGGTGGCTCTGACACCACCGGTGTCGCGCTGGCTGCCGCACTGAAGGCGGATGAGTGCCAGATCTACACCGATGTCGATGGTGTCTATACCACTGACCCGCGCGTGTGCTCCAAGGCACGTCGTCTGGAAACGGTGACCGTCGAGGAAATGCTGGAAATGGCGAGCCTGGGCTCCAAGATCCTGCAGATCCGTTCGGTGGAATTCGCCGGCAAGTACAATGTTCCCCTGCGTGTGCTGTCTTCCTTCGAGGATGGCCCGGGTACCCTGATCGTCGCTGAGGAAGAAGACAACATGGAAGAACCGCTGATCTCCGGCATCGCCTTCAATGTCAACGAAGCCAAGCTGACTCTGCTCAACACGCCGGATATCCCGGGTGTCGCTTCCAAGATTCTGGGCCCGATCGCCGATTCCAACATCGAAATCGACATGATCGTCCAGAACGTCTCTCCGGACGGCAATACCACTGACTTCTCCTTCACCGTCGCCAAGACCGACTTCAAGGCGACCCAGCGTATCCTGACCGAGACGGTGATTCCGTCCGTCGGTGGTGGTGAGATGCGCGGTGATGACAACATCGCCAAGGTCTCGCTGGTCGGTGTCGGCATGCGTTCTCACGCCGGTGTCGCCTCCAAGATGTTCCGCGTACTGGCGGAAGAAGGCATCAATATCCGCATGGTCTCCACTTCAGAGATCAAGATTTCCGTCCTGATCGACGAGAAATTCATGGAGCTGGCGGTTCGCTCCCTGCACACGGCTTTCGGCCTGGATGCAGAAGCGATCAGCGACGAGACTGCCTGAGTCTCACCACGGAGCGTGCAGCAAGGAAGTCGTAAAGACACCGACAATCAATGACTTGCCAAAGTCGTGAAGCGTCGGTGCCCAGGCCGGGGAGGTTGGTCTGGCTGACGTGCGGCACGTGAAGTCGATAGCGCCCGATGCATTTTCTGTCATTCTTCTGAATGTCAGTCTGTGCATCGGGCGCTTTCATTCAACGTGTCTATCGGGTGTGATGAAGGTATGGCATTGGCCGTCGGAGCATGCATAGCGCATAATTCGAGCTTCATGCATCAGGGTGGTCGACTTGTCCCGGTCGATCGCCGCCTCCACATCCCGTTGAAGTCCCAGCTGTTTTGAATTTCTGACAAGGAGATCAGTCATGCTCATCCTGACCCGTAGAGTGGGTGAAACTCTGATGATCGGAGACGACATCACTGTCACCGTTCTCGGAGTGAAAGGTAATCAGGTGCGTATCGGTGTGAACGCGCCCAAGGACGTTGCCGTCCATCGAGAAGAGATCTATCAGCGCATCCAGCGTGAGAAAGAAGACAATGGCGATGCCATCGCCTGACGGCATGCTGCGCCTGCACGTCGCACGACCCTGCACGACCCGATGAACGCCAGCCATTGTCCCCATGGCTGGCGTTCGCGTGTGTGGGCCTGGCGCAGGCGAGGGTGGCCCGCCTAGCTCATGAACAACGGCGTACTTACCTCCATGACCAGCGGCTCATGCGGGGTGATGAGAGGGCGGCTTGTTCAAGTCTGTGTTCCGTAAGGGAAAAATTTGGCTTTTTTCTCAAAAAGGGGGAGACAAGCCGATTCTGGTTCGGTAATATGCCCGCTCCCTCGAACGAGACGCGACGACAGGCTAGCCATCGTCATGTTCTGGTTCATGCGGGGAGATTGCTTGGGGGCGCGCAGCCTCGAGCCTGTTGTCGAGTGGTGACGAGATGTTCAGCATCGAAGCCAAAAAATCGACACAGGGGCTGGACAAAGCCCAATCAAATGAGTAAGATATGCGCCGTACCTGATGAGGAGAGGTGGCCGAGTGGCTGAAGGCGCTCCCCTGCTAAGGGAGTATAGGGTTTATAGCCCTATCGAGGGTTCGAATCCCTCTCTCTCCGCCATTAGGTACAAATGCAGTAAGATGCGCCCTTAGCTCAGCTGGATAGAGTACCTGACTACGAATCAGGCGGTCGGAGGTTCGAATCCTCCAGGGCGCGCCACTGCAACGCAAGACATGAAGTTGGCAAGACGCAGTACTCGCACGATAAAGTCCTGAAGTCATTTGAAATGCTCAGGCCACAGATTTCAAGGTTTATGCGCCCTTAGCTCAGCTGGATAGAGTACCTGACTACGAATCAGGCGGTCGGAGGTTCGAATCCTCCAGGGCGCGCCAATTGAAAAACCCGCTTCACTGAAGCGGGTTTTTCTTCGTCTGAAGAAAAGTCAGGCAATGAAAGAAGCCAGGCTATTGAGCCAGGCTATGAGGCAAGATCAGTGCCGAGTGATCGCCGCCTGCACGGCTCCGATCCCCGCATTGCTGACGATCTGAGTGTTCTACCGCTTTCCTTGACTGTGATGTCACGCCTTCGGGCGGACGATCGCCAGGGCGCCCTTTTCGCGAGGGGCGCCCTTTTTTTGGTTCACTGATCGGGGTAGCGAACGGATCGGGTGTTGGTCGGTGCTGATGTTCAGGTTTCGGTTCAGGCTCAGGCCGGGGTGGTCGCGGCTTCCGTTTCCGATGCCTGAGGCGATTCTGGTGCCTGAGCCGGCTCCGGCATGCGAGTCACCGACGTCAGAAGGCTTGGCGCCAGCTCCAGCGCAGTGCCGGCCACCAGGCCGGTGAAGAACTCGGCGCGCCCCTTGTGACGCTTGATGGCCTGGAAACGGCTTTCGGCTTCCGCGTTGCCGCTCTGGCGCATCATGTTCATCCACTGCTTGAGCAGCGGCACCATCACCTTGTCGGGGAGGTGGGCGCAGCGTTCGGCGTGGGAGAGCAGCACCTGCGCACGCTGTGTCCAGTCCGTCTCGGGCAGCAGCTCTCCGGTCGCCTGCCAATGCTTGATGCGCGCCGCCAGGAAGGGGTCAGCCAGGGCGGCCCGCCCCAGCATGACATCGCGACAGCCGGACAGGGAGCGCGCCCGCCAGTAGCAGTGCATATCCCAGATATCGCCATTGGCGACCACCGGAATGGAGAGCTCAGAGGTGATCTTGCCGATCCATTCCCAGTGCGCCGGTGGGCGATAGCCTTCCTGTTTGGTTCGCCCATGCACCACCAGCTGAGTCGCACCGCCTGCCTCGGCTGCCTGAGCGCAGGCCAGCGCCAGGCGCCGATCATTGAAGCCGAGACGAATCTTGGCGGTGACCGGTACGCCCGTGCCCTCGAGTGCCTTGCGCACGCCTTCCACTGCGCGGAAGACGCGTTCCGGCGAGCGTAGCAGTGCCGCGCCACCATCATGTCGGTTGACGGTCTTGGCCGGGCAGCCGAAATTGATATCGACGCTTGGCGCACCCAAACGCGCGGCGACGCGGGCATTGATGCCCAGTGCCTCGGGGTCGGCCCCCAGCAGCTGCAGGGCGACCGGGGTCTCGTGTCGTGTTCGTGCCGTCTGTGTCGGGGAGGCGTCGAGCAGCTCCGGACAGATGCGCTTGAAGACGCGCGGCGGTAACTTGACGTGGGTCACGCGCACGAATTCCGTCACGCACCAGTCGTAGCCGCCAAGGCCAGTGAGACATTCGCGTGTGATGTCATCTATCACGCCTTCCATCGGCGCGATGCCGATGCGGCCGGCCCGCGCGAGGGCCTGTGGGGTCAACGATGGTGTCATTGCAATTGCCGTGGAATCAGGCACTTTAGAGCGACCAACAAGCATTGAATGCAGCTGCATGGGCATACCGACAGAGGCTATCGGCGGCGGAGCCTATCCGTCGTGCCGTGTCCGGCGTGACCGAAGACATTGGCGTTCAGCGCAGGCGCTGCGCCGTAGTGCGGCTCGATAACGAGAAAGACTCGAGGACACTGGCATGCAAGAGAATGATCTGCTCGGTGAAGGCTTGAACCTGATGGTGTTCGGGATGGGGTTCGTGTTCGTGTTTCTAAGTCTGCTGGTGGTCGCCATGATGGCGATGGCCAGGCTGGTGGATCGCTTCGCGCCTGCACCAGTGCCCGCTGCGCCAGGTGCTGCGCGGGCGCCGGCTGCCCCGGCACCTGCGGCAGAGGACGACAGCGAACTGACGGCCGTCATGGCCGCGGCGATTCACCGCTTCCGGCAGGACCAGCACAGGCACTGACGCTTTCGCGGCTTCGCCGATAGCGTCTGGGCTCTGCCGGGCGTCTGACCACTGCCAAGAGTAGCAGGCGGCGATTCTATCACGAGCAGTACGGTGGGTAGACCTCCCCCCGAGTGCAATATTCTGTGTTGCAGGCTAACGCAACAGGCTGCCTGCAGCGCGCGCAGAACTCGATATCCACAATATAAAGAACAAGGGATCACTCATGGACAAGCAACCGCTGGGCATCACGGATGTGGTACTGCGCGACGCGCATCAGTCACTGTTGGCCACGCGCATGCGCCTCGATGACATGCTGCCGATCGCCGCCAAGCTGGACGACATCGGCTTCTGGTCGCTGGAGAGCTGGGGCGGCGCGACCTTCGACGCCTGCATTCGCTACCTGGGCGAAGACCCCTGGGCACGCATTCGTGCCTTGAAGGAAGCGATGCCCAAGACCCAGCAGCAGATGCTGCTGCGCGCCCAGAACCTGCTCGGCTATCGTCATTACGCCGATGATGTGGTGGATACCTTCGTCAAGCGCGCCGCGACCAGCGGTGTCGATGTCTTCCGTGTCTTCGATGCCATGAATGACCCGCGCAACCTCGAGCGTCCGCTCAAGGCGGTGTTGGATCAGGGCAAGCATGCCCAGGGCACCATCTCCTACACCGTGAGCCCCGTGCACACCCTGGAGATGTGGGTCGAGCTGTCGCAGAAGATCGAGTCCATGGGTGCCCAGTCACTGGCGATCAAGGACATGGCAGGCCTGCTGACGCCGTACACCGCCTTTGAACTGGTCTCGCGCCTCAAGGCGAGCCTGTCGATCCCGATCCACATGCAGTGCCACGCCACCACCGGGCTTTCCACCGCCACGGCCCTCAAGGCCATCGAGGCGGGCATCGACAACGTCGACACCTCCATCTCTTCCATGTCGATGACCTACGGTCATAGCCCGACGGAATCCGTGGTCGCGATGCTGGCGGGGACCGAGCGCGATACCGGGCTCGATCTCGAGAAACTCGAGGATATCGCCGGCTACTTCCGCGAAGTGCGCAAGAAATACGCGGCCTTCGAGGGCAGTCTGCGCGGTATCGACTCGCGCATCCTGGTCGCGCAGGTACCGGGTGGCATGCTCACCAACATGGAAAGCCAGCTCAAGGAGCAGGGCGCCGGTGACAAGCTGGATGACGTGCTCGCCGAGATTCCGCGTGTACGCAAGGACCTGGGCTATATCCCGCTGGTGACCCCGACCTCACAGATCGTCGGCACCCAGTCGGTGATGAACGTGATGATGGGTGAGCGCTACAAGTCGATCTCCAAGGAAGTGCAGGCGTTGCTCAAGGGCGAATATGGCGCGGCACCGGCGCCCTTCGACAGCGAGCTTCAGTCCCGCGTGCTGGAAGGCGGCGAGCCGATCACCTGCCGCCCGGCCGATAACCTGACGCCGGAGATGGAGCGTCTGCGTGAGGAGCTCAAGGGCAAGGCCAGTGAAGAGGGCATCACCCTGGAAGGCGGCGAGCGCGAGACCGATGACGTGCTGACCTACGCGTTGTTCCCGCAGATCGGCCTCAAGTTCCTGCGCAACCGTGGCAACCCGGATGCCTTCGAGCCCGCCCCGCAGGCTGTCGATGACAAGACGTCCAAGGCTGCAAGTGCGCCGGTCTCCAGTGCTCCAGCCACCAGTGCTCCAGCCGCGTCCAGCGGTCCGCAGACCTACACCCTGAACGTCAACGGCAAGCAGTATGTGGTCGAGGTCGCCGAGGGTGGAGACATCACCCAGGTGCAGGCCAGCGCGCCAGCGGCGCCTGCTCCGGCAGCCGCAGCGGCGGCACCTGCTGCACAGGCCGCCTCTGGTGAGCCGGTGAGTGCGCCGCTGGCGGGCAACATCTTCAAGGTCAATGTCAGTGTCGGCGACAGCGTGGCCGAAGGGGAAGTGGTCATCATCCTCGAGGCGATGAAGATGGAGACCGAGATCCGTGCCCACCAGGCCGGTACCGTCTCCGCGGTGAAGGTCAAGGAAGGCGACAGTGTCAGTGTCGGCGACGTTCTGATCACCCTCTGAGCCGGTGTGTCCGGCCCGTCGTCATGCGCGGCGGGCCGGTCGGTGATGCTCCTCTGCAAGGCGACACGACATGGACAAGATACTCAACCTCTGGCACGGCTCGGGGCTCTACAACATGAGCTTCGGCCAGCTGGCGATGATCGTCATCGGCCTTGGCCTGCTTTATCTGGCGATTCGCAAGAACTTCGAACCCCTGCTGCTGGTGCCGATCGGCTTCGGCGGCATTCTGGCCAACATCCCGGAAGCGGGGCTGGCGTTGTCTGCCGCCGAGCAGGCGGCCCATCTCGGCAAGCCGGAGCTGTTGGCTTCGATGGCCAATCTGCTCAACGTCAACATCGCCAGCCTGCCGCTGGATGAGGCGCGCCACGCGGTGGAGCAGGCGCTGCATGGCGAGATTCCCGCCGCGCTCAAGCAGCAGGCCAGCAACATGGCGCTGGATGGCGGCTTCTCCAACGGCATGCTCTACAGCTTCTACAGCGTGGCGATCGCCTCCGGCATCGCGCCGCTAGTGATCTTCATGGGCGTGGGCGCGATGACGGACTTCGGCCCGCTGCTGGCCAATCCCAAGACCCTGTTCCTCGGTGCGGCGGCGCAGTTCGGCATCTTCGCGACCCTGCTGGGCGCGGTGGCGTTGACCTCGATGGGCCTGATGGACTTCAGCCTGCAGCAGTCGGCGGCCATCGGCATCATCGGTGGTGCAGACGGCCCGACCTCCATCTATGTCGCCAGTCTGCTGGCGCCGGAGCTGCTGGGCGCGATCGCCGTGGCGTCCTACTCCTACATGGCACTGGTGCCGATGATCCAGCCGCCGATCATGCGCGCGCTGACCACCGCCAAGGAACGCAGCCTGGTCATGACCCAGCTGCGGCCGGTGTCCAAGACCGAGAAGATCCTGTTCCCGCTGGTGCTGCTGATCATGGTGGCGATGCTGCTGCCGGACGCCGCACCGCTGCTGGGCATGTTCTGCTTCGGTAACCTGATGCGCGAGTGTGGTGTGGTGGAGCGTCTGTCGGATACCGCCCAGAACGCACTGATCAACATCACCACCATCTTCCTGGGACTGTCGGTGGGCTCCAAGCTGCAGGCCGACAAGTTCCTGGCGGTGGAGACGCTGGGCATTCTGGCCCTCGGCGTGGTCGCCTTCGGTATCGGCACGGCCTGCGGGGTACTGATGGCCAAGCTGATGAACAAGGTCTCCAAGACACCGATCAATCCGCTGATCGGGTCGGCCGGTGTCTCGGCGGTGCCGATGGCGGCACGTGTCTCCAACAAGGTCGGGCTCGAGTACAACCCGCACAACTTCCTGCTGATGCATGCCATGGGGCCGAACGTGGCCGGCGTGATCGGCTCAGCGGTTGCCGCGGGGGTGATGATCAAGTACCTCGGCTGATCGTCTTTGCCGCACTGATACGACAACGCCCGCCATGGCTACCATGGCGGGCGTTGTCGTATCTCAGGCCTTCATCAGCGGCGCTTTATCTTGTCTCGGCCGAGGGATTTGAGGGCGTGGCAGAGACGGTGCGCTGATTCGGCTGCATGCGCGTCTGCGGGTCGTGGACGGCCTGCCAGAGGCTTAGCAGGGCGGCGCGATCGACAGGCCGGCTGGGCAGGCGCTGGCTGTCCTCGAGCCCTTGCCATTCCCCCGCGGCGCTCTGGCGTGCGAGGGCAAAGCGGAAGGGGTGATAACCGGGTGAGCCCAGGCGTGTATCGGTCACTGACAGCAGCGTCTCGCCCTCTGGGGTCTGCTCGCGGCTCGCACGTAGATAGGGCGCCGCGAACCAGCGCAGACGCTGGCCGTCCTCCAGCTTCGCGACCTCGGCATCCAGCGTCGGATGGCGCGGAAAATCGCGGCGTGCGAGAGACGCCAGCTGCGCGTCGGAGTCGAACACGCTGACCATCCATTCGTGATCCGCCTGCGGCGTGGTTGCGCTGACACGCCACAGCAGGCTGTTGAAGGGAGTCGGCTGCACCATGCGCGGGACGTCGGCGAAGCCCTGGCTGGCCAGCAGCGGCGCCACGCGATGCTCGACCCAGCTCTTGGCGGCCAGTCCCCAGCCCAGATAGAGGCTCGAGAGCATGAGGCCCGTGGTCAGAAGGCGCCCGGCGCGACCACGAATCGCCACCCACAGGCCGGTGATCAGCAGCGGCAGGGTGTAGAGCGGGTCGATGATGAAGACGCTGGCCAGACTGATGGGACGGCTGGGCCACGGCCACAGCAGCTGGGTGCCGTAGGTGGTGAAGCTGTCCAGCAACGGGTGGGTGACCAGGCACAGCACGCAGTAGGCGATCAGCCGCCCACGGCCGAGGCTCGCCAGACGTGGCAGGCGCGCCAGCAGCCAGCCGAGCACGATGCCCAAAAGCGCCAGCACCGGCAGGGAATGGCTGAAGCCGCGGTGATGGGTGTAATTGGCGACCGCGTCGCCGTAGTCGATCATCACGTCGAGGTCGGGCAGGGTGCCGAGTGCCGCACCGCCGAGCAGCGCATAGCGGATGGCCGCGCCGCGTTTCGGGCCGGGCAGGCGGCGAATGGCCGGCGCCATGACGGCGCCGCCAACGACGGCCCCGAGACAGATCTGGGTGAGGGAGTCCATGCGTGGGCTACCTGTGAGGAAGAAGAGAGCGGGAGGCGTGGGAGCAGGCGTCAGTCATCAGTCATCTGCGCGGATCGCCGCCAGGGCGCCCGGCTCGGCCCAGCGCGGGCCGGCATCCAGCACACGTGTCTGCACTGGACAGTCATCACGATGACAGCCGGGCAGATAGCCGCAGCTCATCAGCAGCTCGTTGACGATCTCGGGGCCGGTGAAGCGGAAGGTCTTCTTGAACAGCTTGATCCAGGCTGACAGCGGTTGTGGATGGTGGGCATCCAGCCAGGCACTGAAGCTGCCGTAGGAGTCCTTGAGCTGCATCACCACGCCTGCGTTGTGGATCACGGCATTGATCTTGAGTCGGTTGCGAATGATGCCGGCATTGCTGAGCAGGCGCGCGCGCTCCTCGTCCCCGTAGGCGGCGATGCGCGCGATATCGTAATCCTCGAAGGCCTCGCGGAAGGCCGCGCGCTTCTTGAGCACCGTCAGCCAGGAGAGGCCGGCCTGATTGATCTCGAGCACGAAGCGTTCGAACAGCACCCGGTCATCGCTGACCGGAAAGCCGTATTCATGGTCATGGTATGGGCCATGAATCGGGTGCTGGGGAGCATTCTCGCAATAGGTGCTGGCGGTGACGACGTCGGCCATCAGTCCTCCTGTACCGCGAAGCGGCCGCTGCCGAGAAAGACGATGGCCAGGGCGCTGGCGAGGAAGAAGCCTTGCAGCTCCAGCGCCCAGCCGCCGGAGGGCGACAGGCTCAACAGCTGGCCCATGTGCGCCACGGCAAAGGCGAACAGCATGTTGGCGACCACGATCAGTCCGGCGATGCGCGAGTGCACGCCGAGCACCAGCATGATGGGCGCGATGATCTCGCCGATGTAGACGCCATAGGCCACCACGCCCGGGATGCCCAGATTCTCGAGCTCGCCGGCGATCCAGCTCAGCGTGCCGCCATCACCGAGCAATTTCGAGAGGCCATGAAACAGCAACAGCAGGCCCAGCATCAGGCGCAGTATCAGCTTGCCGAGGTCGTCATTTTCGAGAAATTGCACGGTAGAGCTCCTTGCTCAGCGGTCATCGGGCTTGCTCAGTGGTCGTCGGGCTTGCTTAGTGGTCGTCGGGCTTGCTCAGCGGTCGTCGGGATCAGAAGGCGGCTGTCTCAGGCGTTGGGGTTGTCCACCAGAATGCGCGAGAAGCGCACGATCTCGGCATTGCGGTTGGACCAGCCAAGACGCTCCCAGAAGCGATGAGCGTCATGGTTGTCGTGCAGGGTATCCAGATGCACCTTGTCGATGCCTTCGCTGGCCAAGGCTGCCAGACAGCGGTCGATCAGCGTGCTGGCGATGCCCTGGCCACGCATGTCCGGCGCCGTCATCACATGCTGAAGATAGCCGCGCTTGCCGTCATGGCCCGCCATGGCGCAGCCGACCAGGCGCTCATCGAGAAAGGCCAGGTGGCTCATGCCGGGGTTGCGCGCCAGATAGCGGGCGACAGGGGCATGGCGGTCGGCATCGCGGATGACCACGCCCGGGGTCGCCTCCATCATGGCGATGAAGGCAGGGTGGTCTTCCGGTGTCATCGGGCGATAGGTCAAGGTTGGCATCGTGTGTCCTGGCAAACGGCGGTCGTCGGGGATGCCATATCCTATCAGTCCCGCGGGATATCGAAATGCCCCGGCTGCGCCGCGACACGTGCCAGCCACGCCTGAATGGCGGGATAGTCATCCAGCGCGAAGCCGCCTTCATCGGCAACATGCGTATAAGCATAAAGGGAAATGTCGGCGATCGTGAATCGGTCCCCGACCAGCCAGTCATGCTCGACGAGATGGTGCTCCATCACGCGCAGGGCGCGCTTGCCGCCATCCTGCTTGGCGGCGTACTCGGCGCGGCGCTCATCGGGGAGACCGAGGTAGCGATTGATGAAGCGGGCGGTGGCGATGTACGGCTCATGGCTGTACTGCTCGAAGAACTGCCACTGCAGCACCTTGGCGCGCAGGAAGGGGTCACTCGGCAGATAGTCACTGCCATCGGCGAGGTAATTCAGGATGGCGTTCGACTCTGACAGCGTCTCGCCGCGATGCAGCTCCAGCAGCGGAATCTTGCCATTGACGTTGCGGGTCAGGAATTCCGGCGTGCGGGTGTCGCCGGCCAGAATATCGACCTCGATGTAGTGATGATGGCGTTCGAGCAGGTGCAGCAGCAGCTCGACCTTGTAGCAGTTGCCGGAGCGGCGATCACCGTAGAGTGTCAGCATGCAGGGAGCGTCCTGTGCGAGCGTGGAATTGGCGTCTCGACAGTCTAACCAACCTCGCCTGCATGAACAGTGATTATTCGAACAGTGTTCGACGCTCCGGTGTCATTCGCGTACTCCAGACGCAGGCTGAGGGTCAGCCGAGGATCATCACCACGCAGGAAGCGGTCAGTACGCCCATCACGCGGTTGAAGATCTTCCAGGCGCGCTCGGTATTCAACAGGCGCCCGATGGCGGTCCCGAAGCCCGCCCACAGCGAGATGCACGGCAGCGCGACCAGTTCCGCGAAGCCTGCCAGCAATACGGCGTTGAGCAGTGCCGGGCCTTCCTCGGGCAGAAAGCTTGCCATCAGCGCCATGCCCATCACCCAGGCCTTGGGATTGGCGAACTGGAACAGGCACGCCGCGAGGAAGGTCATCGGACGCGCATCCTGCTGGCTGGCGAAGTCAGGGGGCGGGGCGGTGGCGATCTTCCAGGCCAGGTAGAGCAGGTAGGCACTGCCCAGCACCTTCAGCAGTGTCTGCACGATGGGATAACGCTCGAAGACCAGCCCCAGCCCCAGCGCGATGGCGATGAACAGCACCAGGCAGCCGATCAGGATGCCGAAGATATGCGGCAGGGTGCGCCAGTAACCATAGTTGGCCCCCGAGGCCGTCAACATCACGTTGTTGGGGCCGGGTGTCAGGGTCATCGACAGCATGAAAAGCGTGGCGGGGGCCAGAAAGGCGAGGGATTCCATGGGTGTCCTTCAGCGTGGTGGGCGTTGTCGAGGTGGTGCGTCTGATTGTATGGGTTCAATTTTCGGATGCCGGCACATTAACGTGTTTTGTGGCTTGTTGGCGGCATGTTTTGAGCATAATCTGATGACAATTACCGTCAACAGGTTTTTTGTCACCATGACAATGTGGATTCCGACCCTGGACCCCGCCATGCCGCGTTACCGTGCGCTGGCAGAGGCCATCCGCCTCGATATCGCCGCGGGCCAACTCAAGGAAGGCGAGCGACTGCCGCCTCAACGGCGGCTGGCGGATGCGCTGGGCGTGACCATCGGCACGGTGACGCGAGGCTACGCCGAGGCCGAGCGGAGCGGCCTGGTGTCGGCGCGTGTCGGGAGCGGCACCTACATCAACGGCGCCACCCGGAGCGCGCATGGGTCCTTCAGCAGTTTCGGGCATGCCCTGCGTGCCAGCAAGGCCTATGGATTGGCGCCAGAACAGGAGGGCGCGCTGCCGGCATCCGGTGTGATCGATCTCACCATGAGCCTGCCACCGCCTCACCCCGCGCGGCAGCAGGGAATGGCGGCGGCGCTGGCCGCGATCAGCCAGTCACCCGAGGCCTTGTTGCGCAGTGTCGAGTATCAGAATGAATTCGGCGACGGCAGTCACCGGCAGTTGCTGGCGAGCTGGATGGGCGAGCTCGGCATGCCGGTTGACCCCGAGGAGCTGATGCTGACCCAGGGCGGCCAGAATGGCATCACACTGGCGCTGTCGGCGCTGCTGGCGCCCGGGGATGCCGTGGTCACCGGCGCACTGACCTATCCCGGCTTGATCGTCGCCAGCGCCGAACGTGGCCTCAAGCTGTTGCGGGTGCCGCTGGACAAGGACGGCATGGATGTCGAGGCGCTGGCGCGGCTGTGTCGTCAGCAGGCGCCCAGAATGGTCTATGTGATGGCCGAGCAGAACAATCCGGGCGCGGCGCAGTTGTCTCATACACGGCGCGAGGCACTGGTCGCCCTCGCACGCCAACATGACTTCTGGATTCTGGAAGATGGGGTGCAATATCTGCCCGACGAGGAGTGCGGCACGCGGCTCTATCAGATGGCGCCGGAGCGCACCCTGTATGTCTTCAGTACCTCCAAATTGCTGGCCGGCGGCCTGCGCCTGGGCGTATTGCGGGCGCCGGTGGAGGTACTGACCCGCATCGGCGCAGTGCTGCGCAGCCACAGCTGGATGGTGGCGCCGCTGTTGATGGAGACGGTCTGTGCCTGGCTGACCAGCGGCAACGCGACACAGCTAGTGGAGTGGCAGATGGAGGAGATGCGCGCGCGCCAGCGACTGGCCCGCACGCTGCTGGCGGAGTGGTCGCCGGCGGCGCGGCCGTCCTCGTTCGATCTGTGGCTCGAGTTGCCCGAAGGGCAGCGCAGTCAGGCGATGGTCGCGTCATTGGCCGAGCGGGGGGTGCACGTCACCAGCGCCGAGCCCTTCTGTGTCGGCAATGAGCCGCCACCGCAGGCCATCCGGCTGTGCCTGAGCGCTGCCGAGAGCCGTGAGGCGCTGACCCACGCGCTGGAAATCGTGCGCGAGCAGCTGCAGGCGCCACCTGCGCTGCGCCCCATGACGCTCTAGCACATCGCCGCTCTCACTCCCGGCGGGTGCCGGACTCCTGCGCCAATCGGGCCTGCTTGAGCGGCACGCCCCAGCGATAGCCGCCAAGCCCGCCATCGCCGCGTACCACACGATGGCAAGGCGTCAGCAGAGCCAGCGGGTTGGCGCCACAGGCATTGGCGACGGCGCGGCTGGCGGTCGGCCGCTCAAGCGCCTCGGCCAGCTGGCGGTAGGTCAGGGTATCGCCGCTCACGGTGGCGTTGAGCTGCTGCCAGACGCTCAATTGAAAGGCAGTGCCACGCACATCCAGCGGCAGTTCGAGCAGCAGTGCATGACTGGTTTCTGGTTGCTCGCACAGGGCGAGCAACCGTGCCCCCAGTGAGGCATGCAGCAGGCGACTGGCCGCGTGAGCGTTGCCGTCCTGCTCGTCTGTCTCCATCTGCTGCCAATTGGCTTTGGGTAGACGTGCTTCCAGCGCCTGCTGGCCCGCCTCACGACTGTCGCTGAGCTGAATGACGACCACGCCACGCGCGCTGAGGCCTGCGCTCAGCCAGCAGGACTGCTCCGGTATCCCGAAGCGACACGGCCAATGCAATGCCAGCAGGTCTTCTCCCTGGCCGCCGGAGCGGCGGGCGCTGGGCGTGATGCCGTCCCTGCGCGCATAGGCGCGACTGCTGGAGCGATAGCCGGCGGCGATGATCGCCTCGGTCACGCCATGGCCTTCCTCCAGCAGCGCATGGAACTGCTTCTGACGCAGACCCGCCGAGTACTCGGAAGGTGACAGGCCCAGCAGTGTCGTGAAGCGGCGCTGAAGATGAGAGGCGCTTATCCCGTGCTCCGTCGCCAGGCTTGCGAGTGTCGGGGTGGGCTCGCCTGCGGCGACGGCCTGCTCCAGCTGCCGGCACACCGTCAGCGGCCAGGGCGAGGCGGGGGTTGAGTCAGCAATCGCAGGTGTCGAGCGGGCGGCAGTGGAGGCGCATGAATGTGAGGCGTTCGATTCCGGCATCGTCGGTGCTCCAGACGTGGCCCTGACGGGATGGCGAGCCTGCTTGTCGGCCTGAGGGCGATCAGGCTTGTCGGACGGCTCAGGATGACAGCGCCGACAGGCGCGCATGCCTGCGGCTCGCGCCGCGTGGGCGTCGGCAAACAGGCGCAGGTTGTCGCGGCGTGGCGCCGGGGATGGGCAGCCGATGCGACAGAAGATGCCAGTGGTGATCACGCCGTAGCGCAGCGCCTCCCCGGCGATCGGCTGGCGCGCCAGCAGACGCTGCCAAATGGCCTCATCGCACCCTTGAGTGTCGCCAGCGGCAGGTGGTGCCGTCATGCCTGCCGCTGTCTTTTCGCCGGACACTGATGTCATCGTTCATCTCGCTGTGCAAGGTTCACGATCAGTATCGCCATCCGCTCGGGGCGGTGCACTCCGTATCTTGTGCTGACTGTCAGGATTGCGCTTGCAGCACTTGCCGGAAGTCGCTCAGAACTCGATGGATTCCTGGCGCTTCTCTTCTTCTTCGGCCTGCTTGCGCAGCTTCTTGCGGATGGCGGCCTTGTGGAAGCGCAGCTTCTGTTCCTGGGTTTCCAGGTTGAGTGGCGGCACCGGCACCGGCTGGCCGTTGGAATCGACCGCGACCATGGTCAGATAGCAGCTGTTGGTATGGCGAATCAGGCGTCCCTGGATGGATTCGGCGACCACCTTGATGCCGATCTCCATCGAGGAGCGCCCGACGTGATTGACCGAGGCCAGGAAGGTCACCAGCTCGCCGACGTGGATCGGCTGCTTGAAGCGCACCTGGTCGACCGAGAGGGTGACGACGTAGCTGCCGCTGTAGCGACTGGCACAGGCGTAGGCGACTTCATCCAGCTTCTTGAGGATGGCGCCACCGTGCACCTTGCCACTGAAGTTGGCCATGTCGGGGGTCATCAGCTCGGTCATGATCAACTGATGCTGGCCGGGCAGAGCTTCGTTGAGGGCGGTCTGTTCTGGCTGGTTCTCGCTCATAGGGGCGTCCTTCAGGCACGGGCCTGTCAGGTGAGTGGGAGCTGTCAGGGGCTCTCAGATGAAGCAATGGCTCTGGCATGCCGCGCAGAGAGGGATTATGGCTAGTCTGCGGGATTCGTGACGTCTTGGCACCCCGTGAGCGGCATATCAGCTATCTATAAACGACCTTGCCCCCACAGTCGCCTGTGGGGGCAAGGAGCTTGCGGGGTTATCGGTAAGGCTATCTGAATCGCTGGCTGAAAAGGCTAGCTGACGCCGCCGTCAGGCGGGTATCAGAGCAGCGTCAGACCCAGCGAGATGATGATGCCGGTCACCAGCAGCTGCACCAGACAGAAGCCCATGATGTCCTTGGCCTTGAGGCCGGCGATGGCGAGCACCGGCAATGCCCAGAAGGGCTGCAGCATGTTGGTCCAGGCATCGCCCCAGGCGACGGCCATGGCGACGCGTGACAGGTCGGCACCCAATGCCTGGGCGGCGGGAATCATGACCGGTGCCTGCACGGCCCACTGGCCACCACCGGAGGGCACGAACAGATTGACGATACCGGCACTGATGAAGGACCAGAACGGCAGGCTGTCGGCGGTGGCAATCGACACGAAGCCTTCGGAGAGCGTGGCGGCCAGTCCCGACTGCACCATGATCGCCATGATGCCGGCGTAGAAGGGAAACTGGATGACGATGCCTGCGCCGCCCTTGATGGCTTCGTTCAGGCTGTCCAGCAGCTTGCGCGGCGTGCCATGCAGCACGATGGCCAGGAACAGGAAGCTGAAGTTGATCACGTTCAGGTTCAGTCCGCCGCCACGAATCACGAAGTGATCCACCAGCCAGGCGAGGCCGAACAGCCCGACGACCCAGGCGAGAATCGGCGAGTTCTCGAGACGCTCGGCGGGACGAGGCTGGTCGCTGATCTCGGTGTGCTTCTCCTCGAGCAGGGCCGGGTCCACGTACACGCTTTCCTTCTCGAAGGGCATCATGGCGCGATTGACCAGCGGCATGATGATCAAGAGCGCCGCGACGATGGCGATATTGAAGAAGGCGAAGATGGTGTCCGAGGTGGGCACGATGCCGATGCTGTCCTCGGTGAAGTGGCCCGCGGTGGCGATGGTCAGCGGAATCGAGCCCGAGATGCCCGCATGCCAGATCACGAAACCGGAGTAGGCACTGGCGATCAGCAGGCGGTAATCGACCTTGATCATCCTGGCCAGCTGCTTGGCGAACAGTGCCCCGATGACCAGCCCGAAGCCCCAGTTGATCCAGCTGGCGATCAGCGACACGAAGGTGACCAGCATGATGGCGCTGCCGGGCGTTCTGGCCAGCGAGGCGATGCTGGCCAGGCCTTTCTTCACCGGCGGGGTGTTGGCGAGCATGAAGCCCGAGATCAGCACCAGCAGCATCTGCATCGAGAAGGTCAGCAGATTCCAGAAGCCATCGCCCCAATAGCGCATCACCTCGGTGGGGGAGCGCTGCTCGATGAGCATGGCGGCTGCCGCTGCAACGACGGTCAGCAACAAGACGAAGATATAGGGGTCAGGCAGATAGCGCTCAACCAGCTTGACGGCTGGCCGTGATAGCGATTGCAGCATGTGAGAGTCCCTGTTGGCTTTTTGTCGGTATGGGATACGGGTTGGCACGCTCACATTAGTCCATTCGCTATCAGGAGAATATCGCGCGATGGTCGAGTGGCGCACCAATGCCAGCGGAAAGCCTTTCAGCGCTGCATCAACCTGCTGGAGGCTCCAACGGGCATTGCATCAGCGCCAATGATGGCGGCGATGATGCAGGTAGTAGCCGCCGAGCACGGCAGAGCGCACGCTGGTGAACAGCAGGAAGGCCAGCCACAGTCCATGATTGCCGAAGCCTTCGAGCAGCGGCCACAGGCCGATGAAGGCCAGCAGGGATACCACCAGCGTATTGCGCATTTCACGCGTCGCCGTGGCACCGATGAAGATGCCGTCCAGCAGGTAGCTCCACACCGCGACCAGGGGCATGGCGACCATCCAGGGCAGATAGAGGGTGGCCAGGGCGCGCACCTCGGGAATGTCGGTCAGCAGGTGGATCAACGCCGGCCCGCAGAGCCAGAGCAGGCCGCTGGCCGCTGTCGCGGTGATCAAGGAGAAGCGGGTTGCCGCCCCCACGCTGCGCGCGAAGCGTTGCCAGTCGTTCTGGCCGACGGCTCGCCCGACCTCTGACTCCGCCGCCTGGGCGAAGCCATCCAGTGCATAGGACGTCATCATCACGAACTGCAGCAGCACCGCATTGGCCGCCAAAACATCATCGCCGAAGCTGGCACCCTGCGAGGTGAAATAGGCCGTCGCGCCCAGCAGGCACAGGGTGCGCACGAACAGATGCTGATTGACGCGGATCAGCGCGCCCCAGGCGGGGAGAGACAGCAGCGCTGCGCGATCACTGCGCCCCGGCATGCGTCTGAGCTGGCGGGCGACCAGCCACAGGCCCGTGGCCAGCGCACAGTAGTCGGCGATCACGCTGGCCAGCGCCACGCCATCGCTGGTCATGCCCAGCCCGGGCACGAAGGCCAGATCGAGCAGGATGTTGACGCCATTGGTCAGCACGAGGATGCCGAGCGTGACGCGCGAATTTCCCAGTCCCAGGAACCAGCCCAGAATCACGTAGTTGATCAGCACGGCCGGTGCCGACCACAGGCGGATGCTGGCGTAGTCATGGGCCAGGGCACGCGTGGTCTCGCTGGCCTCCATCAGCGATAGCCCCAATGTGATCAGCGGCGAGCCGGCGATGATCAACACCAGCCCGATGGCCAGTGCCAGCCCGATGCCCTGGCCCAGCAAGGTGCGCAGGCCATCGTAGTCTTCACGGCCATGGGCCTGTGCCGTCATGCCGGTCGTGCCCATGCGCAGGAACCCGAAGCCCCAGTACAGGAAGCTGAAGAGGACCGCGCCCAGCGTGACCGCGCCCAGATACACCGCATCCTCGAGATGCCCGACCACGGCGGTATCCACCAGCCCCAGCAACGGCACGGAAATGTTGGAAAGGATGATGGGCCAGGCCAGGCGCCACATATGGCGATCTGCGGAAGAAGGGAGAGGCGAGGAGATGTCGGTTTGGCGTGGGGAATCGGTCATTGGCGCTCCATTCAAGAGCTACAAGCCTACCCTTGCGCAGGAAGTCGTCAATGCCCTGTAGGAGCCCGGATGTGATGATGCCCCGCAGAAACTCTGCAGGGCATCAATACAGGCGATGATTCTTGACGTTTGGTAAAAGAAACTAGAGTCGCTCTTTAGAAATACATGCCAGCGCTCAGGCTCCACAGATCGATGTCGAAATCTTCATCGGAGTTGCCGCTATCCACATCGAGCATATAACGTGTGTATTCAGCACGGGCGAAAAGGGATTGATTGCTGTATTCAAGGCCACCTCCGAAAAGGGGATCAGTGCCGTTATCCTTTTCCTTTTCGTTGGACGCTTTGGCCTCGGAGTCCCATTTGATGGCGCCGATGCGTCCGATCACGCTCAAGCCGCCATCTATCGGCAAGCGACCCAGCAGTGAAGCCGACACACCATCGACCTCAAAAGACGCGACCTGACCAACACCGCTGACCTTGCCTGTTGCCTCTCCCAGGTTGACGTAGCCGACTTCCATGCTGAAGTTCGGGTTGAATCGATAACCGCCGAACAGGGTGTAAGCGGCATCCTTTTCGTCAACATTGGCGCCCTCGATGTCATCGATATCATCGAGAGTGTCACTGTGATAGACAGCCTGCCCGGCTCCCCCGCCCAGATAGAATTTATCAGAAGGAGCGGTGTCGCTGGCGGCATGCGCCTGTGCCGCAGAGAAGAGAATAGCGCCGGTAAACAGCATCCTTGCAAACATGATCAATATCCTTGTGTGTGTTGTTGATTATGATGGTTCCGTACGAGTTATATAATATCACCACAGATTTAATATATCGTCATATTGTATTATGAGGTTTCTCGACACAGTATCCTTGATGCGACGCACCCTCTACGTTGATCACTTGGCATGCACTATCTCCAGCTGGAATGAGTTCACCTGATACACTTGGGTGGAGCAGTGCGCCAACAGGCCGTCATACCGATAGGGACGCGAGCGCATCCATGCAGCCTACAGGGAGTGAGGGGAATGAAAACAAGACGAGAAGGATGGTTGGGGCTCATGGTGGGTGGGGCGATGGCTCTTGCCATGGCCATGCCCGCTCAGGCGCTGGACCTGCCTGGTGAACCGGAGCAGTCAGGGCCGGGAGCTGGCGCCATGGTGGCCGATGCATTGATAGGGCGCCCCCTGTTGTTGTTGACGACAGTCGCTGGCACGGCAGTTTTCCTGGTGTCTGCCCCCTTCGCGGCTCTCGGAGGGAATCTGGATGCTACGGCAGAGACATTGGTCAAGACGCCCGCGGAAGCGACATTCCGTCGCTGCCTCGGGTGTGAGTTGAGCCGTCGTGCTGATGAAATGTAAGACCTGAAGGAATATGGCAAACGTGAGACGAGCCATGACTCGATGATCCAGACACGACAACGCCGACCTCGAGGGTCGGCGTTGTCGTGTCTGAAGGGTGGTGAAAGCGGCGGTCAGTGCGCGGGTTGCCTGGCGTGGCTATCGGCTGCGGGCGGTAGTGAGTTGAAGCACAGCACGCGTTTGCGTCCGGCGCGTTTCGCCTCATAGAGCGCATTGTCGGCCATGTTGAACAGCGCGTCGGTGGCCTGGCTGTCATGCGGCGCGTTGGCGACCCCCGCGGAGAAGCTCAAGCCGGTCAGCGGCCCCAGCGTCTCATGCTCGAAGACTTCTTCGTGGAAGGCTTCGAGAATGGCCTCGACGCGTGCACGTGACACCGCTGCGCTGGCACCGGGAATCAGGATCACAAACTCTTCGCCACCGTAGCGACAGGCTTCATCGGAGCTGCGCAGCGACTCACGTATCAGGTTGGCCAGACGCGTGAGAACCTGATCGCCCATCTCGTGTCCGTAGGTATCGTTGACCTGCTTGAAGTGGTCGAGATCCAGCACCACCAGGGACAGCGGGTTGCCGATGCTGGCCTCGGCCAGTTTCTGGGGCAGCACCTCATCGAGGTGACGACGATTGAAGAGGCGCGTCAGCGTGTCCTTGCGCGCCTCATGTGCCAGACCCCGCTTCAACTGCAGGTCGGCCAGTGCCAGCATCACCAGGTGGCTGACATCTTCCGCCAGGGGCTGCAGGCGCTCCAGGCTGTCCTCTTCCGGCGGGATCAGCAGCACGAATTCCCCCACCTGGCCATCCCCGACCGTCAGCGTCTGCTTGAGGTGACGAGCATCTGTGGGTGGTGTCCCCCAGTTGATATGCATCGTCTGATTGATGTCATTCGGGTCATGCAGGGTCACGTTGCCTTCGCAGCCGGCGAACAGGCTGGGCAGACGAACATTGAGCTGGGTGATGATCTCATCGAGCTGGGAGCAGGTCAGCAGGCATTCCGCGAGGTGATGGATCTGGCTGCGGCTCTCGGAGAGTCGCGACAGCTTGAGGTTGGCGGCCTGCAGGTCGCGCTGGGCACGCTTGCGATCGGTGATGTCGTGAACGATGGAGAACAGCAGGGTGCGGCCGTTCAGGTCCACCGGGCCGGTAAAGATCTCGACATCACGCAATTCACCGTTGGCAAGCTGATGGCTGGCCTCGAAGTGGTTGTCGGTACGGTTGACGACCGCACGGATGCGCTTGGAGAGCGACTGGCTGGCCAGCACGTTGATACGGCCCAGCGGCATGCCGCACATCTCGCCGATGCTGTAGCCATAGAAGTCGGCGGCGACCGGGTTGGCATCGATGATCTCGGCAAGCTCCGGGTCGATCAGCAGCTTGATGGCGTTGCCGGTGCTGAAGACTTCCTGATACAGGGTCGCGTTCTCTTCGAGCAACTCGATGGCGCGGCGGCGGTCCTCGATATTGTTGATCAATACCAGGGTGCGCTCCTCGCCCTCCAGCGGTGTGAGGGTGACTTCCGCCCAGAACATCTGCCCCGTGTCGGTCTGCATGTGGTATTCGTCCTGGAAGCTGCCGCCTTCGCGCTGCAGCTGGCCCCAGGCACGTTTCATGCGACTGATCTCATCCAGTGAGAACAGCCCCCACAGCGATTGCTGGAAAAGCTCGGCATCACTCTTGCCCAGCAGGGCATGCATGGCCGAGTTGGCATCCGCGATGGTGCCATCCCGGTCGGCGACGATGATGCCCACCGGGGCGGAGTGATAGATGGAGCGCAGGCGGGCACGGCTGCTGATCAGGCGTTGCTGCTGCTCCTTGATCCAGTCGATATCGCTGTGAGTACCGATCATGCGCAGGGGCCGGCCATCCTCGGCACGCTCCACCACGCGTCCCTGATCGAGGATCCACTTCCATTCACCGTTGCGCGTCAGCATGCGGTGCTCGTTGCGATATTCTGCGCTGTGGCCTTCAAAGTGCTGTTTCAGGTCGTCGAGGGTGCGCGGCATGTCATCCGGGTGGATGCGTGATTTCCACTCATCGAAGCTGCTGCCGATCTCGTGTTCCTGGAAGCCGAGCGTCGCCTTCCACTGCGGAGAGTAGAAGACGTGATCGGTATCCTGCTTCCAGTCCCAGACGCCGGCGCCTGAGCCTTCCAGCGCGAACTGCCAGCGTTGTTCGGCCTCGCCCAGGGCGTCACTCATCTTCTGCAGCTGCTGATAGGGGTAGACCATGCGCGATGAATAGATGGCGTGATAGATCATCGCGTAGGCCACCACCTTGTACAGATGGCCGAGCAGATTGAAGACATCGAAGGCAGTGGCATAGAGCGTGAAGCACAGCTCGGAAATCCCCGTGGCCAGCGCCGCGACCGCCAGCCAGCCGGCATTGGTGCCTTCAGGCAGTCGGCGCGCGCCGAGCAGAAGTACCGCGGCCAGCACAGCGCTCAGCGCCAGGGCCCACTCGTAGCCGATCTTCCAGGCGGTCAGGCCGCTGCCGACGATGAAGGTCTCTGGCAGGAAGTCGAGATGAAAGAGGCCTATCCAGCTCACCGCCAGCCCGATGGCGAGCGTCAAGCCAAAGGCCAGGGGCAGATAGCGACGCGGCACGGGGCGGGCTGTCAGCAGGCAGGGGGCCAGCAGCGCGATGATGAAGGCGGTCCGCCCTGCCAGCCAGAAGTGGATGGCCTTGCTGACGGAGGCTTCGCTGACGAAGTCGGGCATGCCGTCGTAGCTGAAGATATGCACCATGTCGAAGAAGGCGGAGAGCATGAAGGCGCATCCCATGACCAGAAAGCTGGTCGGCAGCGTCCGACGGTGCCCCTGGAAGATGGAGACGGCAGACATCAGTGCGACCAGTATCGCGCCCATTTCCAGCAGTGAATGCGGGACGAGGTAATGTCCGACCGAGCTGAACAGCTGCGGACGCGGCACCACGATCAAGACCACCATGATCGCCAGCATGACAAGCAGCATCGCCGTGCCGGCATTGGGCAGCTGTGTGCGTGTCCCCAGGAAGGGGCGCTTGAGAACGGTAGAGAGAGAGCGAGAGGACATGGGCAATCCGTGCGCGTGAAAGGGGATGACCGGTGACTGCGTAACTACAGGATAGAATAGATTGTTTACATTATCCTAACAGAAAATAACCTAGAGTAGCGTTTGGTATTAATTGCGTAGCCGTTTAGGCAGGGGCCGAGAGCAGGCTGGGAGCCACGATGCAGTCTGGCCATGTCAGCCGTGAGGCCAGCAGCGGGGCCAGCAGGGAGGACGGCGGGAGCAGGCAATGGCGGGTAGAGCGGGAGGTCTTGATCGCGAACGAAGTGTGTCGCCAGCCGGCGTCTTTGCCCGTCGGTGTTAGCGCCAGTCGGTTACGTTACCCGTTGGTGTCTTGCAGCAAGAGGCACCGCGTTGGCGAGTCTGGCGCTGAAGCGTCAGTCAGGGCCGAGCCTGAGGAAAGGACTTGAGGAAAGAGCTTATGGAGAGGGCTTGCGGAAAGAGCTTATAGAGAGGGCTTGCGGAGAAAGCAGGAGGTGTCAGGCAAGAAGCAAGCAGCAGCCGTCACGACGGATGTGGCGCAGTACAGGCCATGTCATCGTCATGACGGCTGCCGGAGCAGGCGGCAATCAGTTGCCGAGTGCGGCCGTGATGATGTGGTACTTGTCCATCAGCTCTTCCTGGCTTTCCTTGTTGGCCGGGTCGAGCGGGATGCAGTCGACAGGGCAGACCTGCTGACATTGCGGCTCATCGAAGTGTCCGACGCATTCGGTGCACAGGTCCGGGTCGATGACGTAGATCTCTTCCCCCGGCGAGATGGCCCCATTGGGACATTCCGGCTCGCAGACGTCGCAGTTGATGCACTCATCAGTGATGATCAGGGCCATGATGCTGTCCTCAGCTTGTGGCGGTGTCGTCGTCGGTAGCGGAGAAATGCCGGGCGAGGGTCTCGGCCACCAGCGGATGCACCAGACGCGACACATCACCGCCATGACGCGATATCTCGCGCACGATGGTCGATGAAATGTAGGAGTTCTGTAATTCCGGGGTCAGGAACAGGCTATCGACGTGCGGTGCCTGGGCCCGGTTCATGTTGGCCAGCTGCAGTTCGTACTCGAAGTCGGAGACCGCACGCAGGCCGCGCAGAATGATACGCGCATTCTGCTGCTCAAGCAGCTCTGTCAGCAGGCAGCTGAAACCGATGACCTCGACATTGTCGAGATGCGCCAGAATCCGGCGTGCCAGATCGATGCGCATCTCCAGCGGCAGCGCGGGGCGTTTGCTGGGGCTGTAAGCCACCGCGACCACCACCTTGTCGAACAGGCGGGCGCCGCGCTCGATCAGGTCGGTATGGCCATTGGTGATCGGGTCGAAGGTGCCGGGATAGACGGCAATGTTCTTGGGCATGACGAACTCGAGCTCTGTCGGCAGCGGGTCAGCCTGGTGACCGGCTGCAGTGGACGACGAAGGATGAGGAGCCGCAGAAGGCCGGGGCGCAGTGGCTGTCGCGCCGCCGGCTCCCCCGGTACGCCGAGTGTAGAACCCCTCGCGCGGCTTGCCAGTCGCGGGAGGGGATTCGTCAGCGAGTGCGCAACCCGGGAGGGCAGCCAGCCTGGCTTACAGCGAACCGAAGGGGTTGTCGACCTTGAGCGAGACGGGCTTCGCATAGCCGGGGATGCGGATCTCGCGATCCGTGATCTCCAGCTCCGGACCTTCGAGCACGCCTTCACCGAAGCGATAGGTCGGCGTGAATTCGCCGCGCTGTGCCTTGTCCAGATAGTCGGCGCGACGCTGCTCGCAGAGACCGCTGCGCTCACGCCAGGCGGCCAGTGCCTCCTCGCCATGTCGCGCCGCCAGCAACTTCAGCGTGACGTCTGCCGACAGCACCACGCCACTGGCGTTGTTGCCACCGAAGCCCTTGGCATTGATGAAGGCGACGTCCGCGGTGAACTCGCGCGCCTCGCGGCGGATGTCGAGGTGGCTGTGATGCACGTCATCGGCGATGGCATCCAGCGTCGGGATACCCGGCAGGATGCCGGTCGCCATGCTGCCGAGCGCCGACACCGCCTGATCGCCCGCGGCACTGCCCTGGCTGTGGCCGACGAAGGATTTTACCGCCACCACAGGCCAGGCCTGGATGTCGTTGGCGCGAGCCACTTCATTGAGCACGTGGGACTCGGTGGTGCGGTTCTTCGGCGTGGAGGTGGCATGGGCGTGCACGAAGCTGCGCTGGCGCACGCCTTCATCGCCGACGATATCGCGCGCCAGCGCCACCGCCTTGCTCAGGGTGATGTAGTTGCCGACGCCGGGCGCCGAGATGGAGCGCTTCCAGCCGTCGGCATTGACGAACACGTCCGGCACGCTGCCGATGATGCGAGCGCCGGTGTCCAGCGCCAGATCATCCGCCATCAGGATCACGAACTGGGTCGCTTCCGCGATGGTGAAGCCACAGTTGCGCGCGAACGGGCGACAGGCCTTCTGGTAATCGCTGTCGGTGAGCACTTCCAGCGCGTCGAGGGCCTTGAGGCTCTCGTCATCGGCCAGGGCGCCCATGCTGCGGAAGCCCTCGATGACTTCCGGCGTGATCGGCGCATCGGCGGTGCCGACCATCACCACACGGCGACGGCCGCTGCGGATGTCATTCAGGCCCAGCTTCAGGTTGTAGAGGAAGCTGGCACAGGCGCCCATCGCCGCACCGGCGCCGCCGACATTGCCCAGCACATAGGCATTGAGGAAGTCGGCGGGCATCTGGGCATAGCCCAGCGGCATCTGCTTGGAGGTGGCGCGCTCGCCGGCCACGAAGGACTTCATCAGTCCGCCCCAGCCTTCGGCGTCCATCTGGCCGATGGAATTGCCGGCGTAGACGGCAATATCGTCCGGATCGAGGCTATCGCGCAGCGCATCCCAGTCCAGGCCGCTGTCGCCGAGGCAATCGCTGGCACCGAAGATGGTCATCGACAGGCCGCGCGGGTGATGCACGCTGCGATAGAGCTGCTCCGGCGCGAAGCCACTGGGCAGCTGACCTGCGGCGCGCACCAGCGCCTGACGATGATCGGGCAGCAGGACATCGAATTCGCCGGCCGGTACCGTGACTTCGACATGACGGTTGTCCAGCTCGCGGATCTGCCAGTCAGCGGGCGGCTGTTCCGGCAGCTGGCGGCTGCGCAGCGTGAAGGTCAAGTCCTGGCCCAGCGTCAGCTTTGACTGACGGTTGGCAGGAATGCCGGTCGCGTTGAAGCGCTCGTCTTCAATGCGACGAATCAGGGTGTGGGACAGCACCTGGTCTGCCAGACGCTCCGCAAGCGCCTGAGCCTCGGCGGGCTGGCCTTCGGCATCGAACCACTGGCCCTGATCATCGCAGCGGGCGAGGTTCATGAGCGACGCGAGACCCAGCAGGGTCTCTTGACGGTCTGTCTCCGGCAGGGAGTCGAGCACCGTGCGTCGGAACGCCTGATGGCCCGAAGTTCTGCCGGCGGCATTGACGCCGCCCATGCCGACGATCACCGGTAAGTGTGACAAGCCGCTTTCCTCGTAAAAATACTGTGAGTCGTTGGTCTGGGCGATACCTCTGCGGATATTCGTCCAAATGATGGGCGGATGATAACACCCCCTCAATACAGGCGTCATGCACCCCCGCCTCTACGCGGGCGCGCCAGCGAGCGCTTGCTGCGAACACTGTGCGATATCTCTGCGCTCAGTGCGAGTCCCACTGGCCTGTTTTTGTACTCGTCATGGCGCGGGATGATTGCGATTAAACGTTTGTTTGATTTTCGAATCGCAAGCTGCCATTCTGTCGTGGCTGTTTGAGTTGGAGTAGGCGCGTGCCGCGAGGCAGGCGCCTTTTTTTGTGCCCAGGCCTTCCTGCGCCGCCGGCCCCGGATGGGCTGTACGCCATATGGCGCAGCCCGATGCAGGCGCATCTGCTAGACTCCGCGCGTGATTTTCCTGCCCGTTGCTATCGGAACTGCTGATGTACGCCAACTCCCGCCAGATCGACTCTCCCCAGACCGGCCCCCACGAGGATATCGAGCGTCGCGTGCGCCGTGCGATGGCGCATCCGCTGCGCAAGCCCGTGGCGGAGCATACCCGCGAAGCGTTCCTGCAAGCGCAACAGTGGTTGTCGGCTCAGGCGAAGCCCCTGTGGCTGGACAGCGGCTGCGGCGTCGGGCGATCGACCCGTCAGCTGGCACTGGCGCATCCGGACCATGCCGTCATCGGCGTGGACCGCAGCGAAGACCGCCTCAGCCGCAAGCATGGCGAGCTGCCGGACAACGCCTTGCTGGTGCGCGCGGACCTCGTCGACTTCTGGCGCCTGGCGCTTGCCGCGGGCTGGGCACCTGCGCATCACACCCTGCTGTACCCCAATCCTTATCCCAAGGCGCGCCATCTCAAGATGCGCTGGCAGGGCCATCCGGTATTTCCGATCATCATGGCGCTGGGCGGTCAGCTGGAGCTGCGCACCAACTGGGAGATCTACGCCCGGGAATTCGCCCAGGCCATCGGGCATGCCACCGGTGTCGAGGTGACGGCGCACGCCTTCGAGCCGCAGGGCGATTATCTGACGCACTTCGAGCGCAAGTATCACGAGTCTGGCCAGGCGCTGTGGCGACTCGAATGCCAGCTTGAACACACGCCCGAGCGCTACCCGCTGCAGGTCTGACGCGAATCACGCCGGTGGCAGGTTCTGGTTGGCGATAGCGGCGTGGCTGTTGTGGAAGGTGTCGCGCAGGGACTGGCGCAGCCAGCTGGCCGCGGGGCCGCGAGGGCTGTCGCGGCGCGAGATCAGTTCGATATCGATGTCGGCGGTGGCGCCCAGTGCGCTCAAGTCCAGAATCTTCAGGCGCTGCTGGAAGGGCGGGTAGTGGGCGATATGGCGCGGAACCTGCGCCCAGCCCAGTCCGCGTGTCGTCAGCTCTGCCATCGCATAGAAGCTGTTGAGCTGCCAGAAGCGCTGTGAGCGAGGCCCCTCGTGGCCGGGTTCCAGCTGCTGGCGTTGGCCGATCATCAGCTGGCGGTGATCGGCCAGATCACTGTGGGTCGGGCTCTCGAGCTGCGCCAGTGGGTGATCGCGTGCCACGATCAGCACCTGCTCCAGCCGTCCCAGCGCCTCGCGCTCCAGCACCATGACACCCAGCGGCTGATAGAACAGGATGCCGAGATTGGCCTGGTGCTGCTCCACCCAGCGGGCCACCTCATCCTGCGCGCCATTGAGCAGATTCAGCGTCAGCGTCGGGTATTGCACCGCCATCTTTTCCAGCACTGCCATCACCGGCGGCATTTCTACCAGCGCCTCATCGATCGCCAGCGTCAGGCTGGCTTCCAGCCCCTGGCTGAGGGTGCGGGCGCGTGCCTCCAGGCGCTGGCATTGCATCAGCACGCTGTTGGCTTCATGCAGCATGGCCTCGCCCGCGGGTGTCAGCACCGGCGTACGAGGGCGGCGATCGAACAGCTCGCAGCCCAGGTCCAGCTCCAGATTGGCGATGGCGGTGCTGACCGCGGATTGCGCGCGACCCAGACGCCGCGCCGCCGCCGAGAACGAGCCCGTCTCCGCCACGCAGCGCAATGTCTGCAGTTGCTCCAGTGTCCAGTTCATTGCCTCGCCTCGCGCCTTGATCCATCTGAATAATAGATGGATACCAACTTTAAACCATCTTGTATCTCTCTAGAATGCCTCCTCCATCCGCGTCGTTCAGCCTATCCGGCATCACACGCGGTGATCGAGAGGAGGTATGACATGCGTTCCAAGAAAGAACGTCTGGCCCAGGCAGGATTGCTGGAATTGGGCGGCATCCTGCTCGTGGCGCCGCTGTCGGCACTGGTCACGGGGCATGACCTGGCGAGCATGGGCAGCCTGGCGGTGGTGATGTCCACACTGGCGGTGATCTGGAGTACGGTCTGGAATTGGATGTTCGATCGCTGGGTGCCGACCCGCCAGCGCAGCGCGAGCCAGCGCATCGCTCAGGCACTCGGCTTCGAGCTCGGCCTGGTACTGGTGACCGTCTTCATCGTGGCCGCCTGGCTCGACCTGGGGCTGTGGCAGGCATTGCTGCTGGATCTGGGCTTCGTTGCCTTCTTCCTGGTCTGGGCCATGATCTTCAATCCGCTGTTCGATGCCGTGATGAGTCGTCTGCTGGCGCGCAAGGCCGCGCGTGAGCAGCAGCTGGCCCCCCACAATACGAGGTGATTCGATGAGTTATGTCTTCCTGGCAGTGGCCATATTGGCGGAGGTCATCGCGACCAGCGCGCTCAAGGCCTCCGAGTCCTTTTCGCGACTCGGCCCCAGCGTGATCGTGGTGGTGGGCTACGGCATCGCCTTCTATTTTCTGACGCTGGTACTGCGTGATCTGCCGCTGGGCGTGACCTATGCGGTGTGGTCCGGGCTCGGCATCGTGCTGGTCACCGTGTTCGGTGCGGTGGTCTATCGCGAGATGCCGGACCTGCCGGCCATCCTGGGGCTGGCGATGATCGTGGGCGGTGTCGCCGTCCTGCATCTGTTTTCCAGCGCCAGTCCTCATTAAGCTAGGGGCATCACGGCGCCTCCCGGCTGTGACATGGATGCTCACCGACGACGTCACTGGATGCCTCATGCCCCTATTTCGCACTGCACCGACCTCTGCGCGCCCCTCCCGACTGTCTCCCCTGTTGCCCTTGCTGAAGGCGGCGCGCCCCGTAGCAGCGGGCAAGTCGCTGCGTTTCACGCGCTCGCTGCGCCGACTGGCCATGGCGGCCGGAGCGACGCTTGTCGTGGCGGGCCCGGCGCAGGCGGCGGGCTTTGACAACCTGACGCGACTGACTGACAAGGGCTTCATCGTCAGTGCCCAGGCGCGCATGCTCGATACCGGCGAGACGCTGGCTTCGGTCAATCCCGACCAGCAACTGACGCCGGCTTCGCTGTCCAAGCTCTATATCGCCGGTGCGGCGCTGGACCGTTTCGGCCCGCAGTACCGTTTCTCCACGCGTCTGCGCAGCACGGGCACGATCAGCGGCGGCGTCTTGACCGGTGACCTGGTGCTCGAGGGCAGCGGCGACCCGGCGCTGACCAGTGAAGAACTGTGGCGTCTGACCGAGGAGCTGCGCTTTCGGGGCATCCGCCGCGTCGAAGGGCGCCTGCTGATCAGTCAGTGGCGTTTCGGACCGGTGCCCTGTATCAGTACCGATCGCTGCAATGCCTCGCGGCGTTCCAGCAATGCCTATGATGCGCTGCTGTCGTCCGCGGCCAGCAACTATGCCAGCTGGTGCGTGAAGGTGATGCCGGGGGCGGGCAGTCAGGCGCCGGCGCGACTGGCCAGCTGCGACACCACCCAGCCCACCGAGATCTTCGACAACCAGGTCACCACGGTCGGCGCGGGGGGCAAGAGCGCCATCAATGCCCGCCGCACCACCAGCAACGGTCGCGATACGCTGGTCGTCACCGGCACCATCGCCGCCGACAGCCAGCCGCGCAGCATCTACCGCGCCGTCTCCAATCCTGCGCTGTACACCGGTGAGCTGATGCGCGACATCCTGGCGCGCGCCGGGATCACGGTGACCGGCGGGGTGGACATCACCTCGACGGCGCCGCCCTCCAGCGCCGCGCAGCTCGGTAGCGTCGAAGGCAAGCCGATGCAGGAGTTGCTGACGCGCATGCTCAACTACTCCAACAACTTCATGGCGGACCAGCTGACGCTGGCGCTGGTCGGCGGCAGTCAGGCCACCTTGCGCCAGGGCGGCGCCAAGCTCGAGACCTTCGCCAGCGCGATTCCCGGTCACGGCCCGCTGACGATGTATTCCGGCAGCGGCCTGACCTCCCAGAACCGCACCAGCGTCAGTGGGCTGGTGGCGTTGCTCGACAGCATGTATCACCGCCCGGCGCTGTTCCCCACCTTCGTGGCGGGCCTGCAGGCACCGGTCAATGGTCCGATGCGCTTCATCCGCCGTGGCAGCGAGACCTTCCGCAATCACGTGATGGTCAAGACGGGCACGCTCAACAACCCGGTGCCGGTGCGCGCCATCTCGGGATACTTCCGCACGCAAAGTGGCCGCTGGGGCGCCTTCGCGGTGATGGTCAACGGCCGGGCGGCGGTGCCTTATCTGTCCTGGCCGCAGGTGCTGGATCCGGTCGCCGAGGACCTGACCGCGATGATCGAGCGCAACTGAGCTCCTGATCGCGAGCGCATGAACACGAAAGCCCCGCCAATCGGCGGGGCTTTCGTGTTCATGGCCTGAGTGACAGACACAAAAAACCCCGCCCGAAGGCGGGGTGGTCCTCCACACGCCCGGCATGGCTGAGGGGAGGGCACTCGGGACGCTCGACAGGGCGCAACGAGATAACAAGAGCATAGCGTTGTGTGACGGCGTTGGCTAACGCCAAAATCGCTATTGCACCGCAACAATCAAGGACTTGAAGCGTTTTTGGCGCTGCGAGGGCAAATTTTCCGTCGCGGGTCGTGCGTCGAGTGTCTTCAGCGCGTCGGATCGAGCAGCACACGACCGCTGACGCGTCCGTCGATCATCGCCTCGGCGCGTTCGGCGAGGCCTTCCAGGCCGACCGTCTCGAGCTGCATCTGGGCGTGCATCTCGTCCGGCAGGTCGGCCAGACGCTGCCAGACCTTTTGACGGCGTTCGGCGTTGATCATGACGCTATCGACGCCCAGCAACGAGACACCGCGCAGGATGAACGGCATAACGCTGGTGGGCAGGTCGGCGCCCGCCGCGAGGCCCACGGCCGCCACCTTGCCATCGTAATTCATCTGCGCCAGCAGATTGGCCAGTACCTGGCCACCGGCGGTATCCACGGCGCCTGCCCAGCGGCTCTTTTCCAGCGGACGGCCCTTGTCCTCGAAATCACTGCGCAGATGGACTTCACTCGCGCCCAGTGACTCGAGCCATTCGCGCTGCTCGGCCTTGCCGCTGACCGCGTGAACCTCGAAGCCTTGCCCGGCCAGCATCTGCACGGCCCAGCTGCCGACCCCACCGGTGGCGCCGGTGACGACCACCGGGCCCTGTTCGGGTGTCAGGCCGGCCTCCTCGAGACGCATCACGCACAGCATGGCGGTCAGGCCGGCGGTGCCGAAGGCCATGGCCTGCTCGGCGCTCAGATTGGCGGGGCGCTTGACCAGCCACTCGGGCTTGACGCTCATGCGCTCGGCCAGGCCGCCCCAATGGCGCTCGCCCACGCCCCAGCCGGTCAGGAGGACCTCATCGCCCGGCTGATAGTCCGGCGAGTCGGAGGCTTCGACGCGTCCCGCGAAATCGATGCCCGGCACGAAGGGCAGCTCGCGAACGATCTTGCCACGGCCGGTGATGGCCAACGCGTCCTTGTAGTTGAGTCCGGAACGCTCGATGGCCACCGTGACAGGCAGGTCAGGTAGCTGATCATCGGAAAGGTCGACGACTCGGGCGCGAGGTGTCTCTTCGTGCAGCATCAGTGCGCGGGACATGGCTGTCTCCTTGTGGATGGCGCGGGTGTTGGCGGTCTTCCTGCTTGAAGGTGTCACGGCGTCTGATCGAGACGCGTCATCTCACAGTGCCTGCAAGCGACGCTGTGGGGAAGCCTCGCGATATCGACATTGGGATGAGACTGACGCAACCGGGGCCAGCCGGAGGTGCGGCTGGCCCCGGTAACAGGAGGTGCTGGCTAGATGAAGCTGCGCACGGTGGCCAGCCCGACCAGCGTCATCAGCACCGTGTAGGGCAGCGCCATCCACACCATGCGCCCGTAGGAGAGCCTGACCAGTGGCGCGATGGCGGAAGTGAGCAGAAAGAGGAACGCCGCCTGGCCATTGGGAGTCGCAACGCTGGGCAGGTTGGTGCCGGTGTTCACCGCGACCGCCAGCGCATGGAAGTGCTCGCGGCTGATATTGCCGGCCACGAACTCGTTCTTGACCTGGGTGATGTACACCGTGGCCACGAAGACATTGTCCGAGATGGCCGAGAGCAGGCCGTTGGCCAGAAACAGCGCGCCGGCCTGTTCCTCGATGGGCAGACTCAGTACCCACTGGATGAACGGCTGGAACAGATGCTGCTCGTGGATGACCGCGACGATGGTGAAGAACACCACCAGCAGCGAGGTGAAGGGCAGCGATTCCTGGAAGGCGCGGCCGATCTGATGCTCATCGGTGATGCCATTGCCGGCGGTCAGCAGGATGATCACCGCCAGCCCGATCAGCCCGACTTCTGCCATGTGCAGTGCCAGCGCCAGGACCAGCAGCACGGCCACCACGGCCTGCACGATCAGCGCGGCGCGTTCCCGCGGCGTGCGCCGTGAATCCTGGTGATGGTCATAATCCTCGAGAATGCGTCGTACGCTGGCGGGAAGGCGCTGGCCGTAGCCGAACCAGCGGCCACGCTCCAGCAGCACGCACAGGGCGAGGCCGGCGAAGAAGGTCGGCACGGTGACCGGCGCCATGGCGAGGAAGAAGTCGATGAAGTCCCATTCGGCGGCCTTGGCGATCACCAGATTCTGCGGCTCGCCGATCATGGTGCTGACGCCTCCCAGCGCGGTTCCCACCGCGCCATGCATCAGCAGCGAGCGCAGAAAGCCGCGGAAATCCTCGAGGTCTTCACTGTGCACGGCCTCGACGCTGACATCGTTGGCATGGTCATGCTGGGTATCGAAATGCTTGCCCGAGGCCACCTTGTGATAGACGGAGTAGAAGCCCACCGCGATGCCGATGATCACCGCCGTCACCGTCAAGGCGTCGAGGAAGGCGGACAGCAGGGCGCTGGAGAGACAGAACATCAGCGACAGCCAGGTCTTGGAGCGCACGCCGAGGATGATCTTGGTGAAGGCATACAGCAGCAGCGGCTTCATGAAGTAGATGCCGGCCACCATGAACATCAGCAGCAGGATCACCGGCAGGTTGCGCTCCATCTCCTGCATGATGGCCTCCGGCGAGGCCATGCCGATGACGACGGCCTCCAGCGCCAGCAGACCGCCCGGCTGGAGGGGATAGCACTTGAGCGCCATCGCCAGCGTGAAGATGAATTCCCCCAGCAGCAGCCAGCCGACGATCACGCCACCTTGCGGACCGCTGAACCACAGCAGCAGCGGATTGGTGATCAGAAACAGGCACATCAACTGCTTGTACCAGCGTGGCGACTGGCCGAGGAAGTTGCGCGCCAGTCCGCGGCTGAGCGTCTGGCGTGTGTCGTGTGATAGCGAAGGCATGGGCAGTTCCCGGCGTTGATTTGTTGTTGTTGGAGGACGGGATCGGCAATGCCGCTTCAGCGCGTGCTTTGCTATCATCGCCGCCGTCATCGAGCGCCTGGCGGTATTAGAGCACGCCCGTCGATGAGGTCTCGGGTAGCCTTTGGTCGTGAAAATCGCGCAGGCAGCGCTGCGCTGTCGCTGGCCGGTGTGCTGCGAGCTCTCCCGAGGCGTGTTGCTGGCAGACGTCGTCCGATTGAAAGATCGGCCTTTGCAGCCTCCGTGCTGCTTCTGTACGAGACCCGAAGATGAAATCACGGCATACCGGCTTGACCCACCTCAAGCATTCCGCGCGTTACTCGCTCAAGGGCCTCAAGGCCGCCTGGAGCAACGAAGAGGCCTTCCGCCAGGAGATCGTGCTGTGCGCCTTGCTGCTGCCGTTTGCCTGGTGGATCGGCGACTCGCATGTCGAGTGGCTGCTGCTGGTCGGCTCCACGCTGATCGTGCTGATGGTCGAACTGCTCAACTCGGCGGTGGAATCCGCGATTGACCGCATCGGCCCGGAATTCCATGAACTGTCCGGGCGCGCCAAGGACATGGGCTCGGCGGCGGTGATGATCAGCCTGATCTTCGCCGGGCTGACCTGGGGCACCTTGCTCTACGACAAGCTGTTCGGCTGAGCGTCTTCGCCCCGGTCTCATCGATGTAAGGGGCAGCGGACAGGGCCGTGTCATGTGCCTGCGGCCTCCGTTATGCTGAGGGCTGGATCGAAGGAGACGACCATGCCCCAGCCATCCCCCGCGCAGTCCCGCCCATTGTTACCCGCTGATTTCCTTGCGCCGTCATCGCTGCTGGCCGAGCAGTCGGCTGACAGCCGTGCCACGCTCGAGAGCGCCTTGTGCGCCGCCCGGGAGCGCCTCGAAGAGAGCCTGACCCAGGCTGAAAACCTCAGCGAGATGCGTGGCGATGACAGCTCTCCGCTTGCGGCCTTTCTGGCCCTCGATGAGCGTCAGCGCAGCCAGCTGGGACGTCTTATCACGCTGTCCGACTTCGCGCTGGAGACGCTGTGCCGCCGCCCTGAACTGCTGTCCGAGCTGCTCGAGAGCGGCGAGCTGGAGCGCGCCTTGCCGGTTGCGCAGCTCACTGAGCGCCTCGCCGCCGGCCTCGCCAGTGCCGATGATGAGAAGGCGATGCAGCAGGTGCTGCGGCGTTTCCGCCAGCTGCGCATGCTGGGCATCGTGTGGCGCGACCTCAACGGCGCCGACATGTGGCAGACCGCGGCGGCAGTCTCGCACCTCGCCGAAGTCACTCTCGAGGGCGCGCTTGGCTGGCTGGAAGCCTCGCTTGAGCCGCGTTACGGCCGCCCCGCGCCGGACCGCTTCGGCGAGCCGCAGCGGCTGGTGGTGCTCGGTATGGGCAAGCTGGGCGCCGGCGAGCTCAACCTCTCCTCCGATATCGACCTGATCTTCGCCTTCCCCGACAAGGGCGAGACATCGGGCGGTCGCAAGTCATTGGATCATCAAGAATATTTCACGCGTCTCGGCCAGAAGCTGATTGCCGCGCTGGACGCGATGACCGCCGATGGCTTCGTGTTTCGCGTCGACATGCGGCTGCGTCCGCTGGGGGACGGCGGGCCACTGGTCGGCAGTTTCTCGATGCTGGCCAGCTACTATCAGGATCAGGGGCGCGAATGGGAGCGTTACGCGATGCTCAAGGCGCGCCCGGTGGCGGGCAGCGTGGCTGCCGGCGAGCGACTGATCGCGCACCTGCGGCCCTTCGTCTATCGCAAGTATCTGGATTTCGGTGCCATCGAGTCGCTGCGCGAGATGAAGGCGATGATCAATCGCGAGGTCAAGCGGCGCGGGCTGTCCGACAACATCAAGCTCGGCTCCGGCGGCATTCGCGAGGTGGAGTTCGTCGCCCAGGCCTTCCAGCTGATTCGGGGCGGGCGTGAGTCGGAATTGCAGGTCACCTCGCTCAAGCAGGCCTTTGCGCGCCTGCCAGCCCTGGGATTGCTGCCGCAGGCGGTGGTAGATGAGCTGGTGCCGGACTACGTCTTCCTGCGCGATCTTGAACACGCTCTGCAGGCCCAGGCCGACCGCCAGACCCAGACATTGCCGCTGGACCCGCTGGGCCGCGAGCGCCTCGCGCTGGCCATGAAGCTGCCCGACTGGGAGGCGCTCACCGCGCGCCTGGAAGAGGTGCGTACGCGCATCCGCCATCATTTCGACAACGTGATCGCCGCGCCGGAAGACGACGAGGCCGAGCAGGGCGAAGGCCAGCAGGCGCTGGATGAGTGGCGAGCACTGTGGCGCAGCGAGCTGACGGCGGAGGAGGGCGAGGCACTGCTCGCCGAGAGTGGCTTCGAGAGTGCAGCCGAGAGTTTCCGGCGCCTCGACAGCCTGCGGCGGTCACGTGCGGTGCAGGGCATGCAGCGCATCGGCTTTGATCGTCTCGATGCACTGATGCCGCCATTGCTGCAGGCGCTGGGCTCGGCGGCGGGCGACCCCGAGAAGCCCGGCGAGCACGATGCCAGCCGAGTGCTGGAGCGCGTCTTGCCGCTGATCGAGGCGGTATTGCGGCGGACGGCCTATCTGGCGCTGCTGCGCGAGAATCCGGATGCGCTGGCGCAGTTGATGCGCCTGTGTGCGGCCAGCCCGTGGATCGCCGAGCAGCTGGCGCGCTATCCGGTGCTGCTCGACGAGCTGCTGCACCCGCACAATCTGTACTCACCCGCCGACAAGACGCGCCTCGCCGATGAGCTGCGCACCGCGCTGTCGCGCATTCCCGAAGATGATGAAGAGGCGCTGCTCGAGGCCTTGCGGGTGTTCCGTCATGCCCAGGTGCTGCACGTGGCGGCCTCCGATATCGCCGGTGCCCGCCCGCTGATGAAGGTCAGCGACTATCTGACCTTCATCGCCGAGGTGGTGCTGGAACAGGTGCTGGCGATGGCGTGGAAGACCCTGACCCGCAAGCATGGCTTCCCCATCGGGCGCGATGGCCAGCCGATCACCGGCGACAGCCTGAGTGGCAGCTTCGTGATCGTCGGCTACGGCAAGCTGGGTGGCATCGAGCTGGGCTATGGCTCGGACCTGGATCTCGTCTTCCTGCATGATGCGGCCAGCAAGGGCCAGACGGATGGCCCGCGGCCGCTGGACAACCCGCTGTTCTTCACGCGTCTGGGGCAGCGCATCATCCACCTGCTGACGGCGGTGACGCCGGCCGGTGCGCTCTACGAGGTCGACATGCGCCTGCGCCCGTCGGGCAATTCGGGGCTGCTGGTCTCGAGTCTGGCGGCCTTCCGGGACTATCAGCTCACGCAAGCCTGGACCTGGGAGCATCAGGCGCTGGTGCGCGCGCGGGCCGTGGCGGGAGACCCGGCGCTGGCGCTGGCCTTCGAGGAGGTGCGCCGTGAGGTGCTCGGTCAGCAGCGGGACGAGAAGGCGCTGCGCCAGGAGGTGATCGCCATGCGCCACAAGATGCGTGATCACCTGGGCAGCAGCGCCAAGGACCGCGAGGCCGGCCAGTTCCATCTCAAGCAGGACGCCGGCGGCATCGTCGACATCGAGTTTCTCGCCCAGTACTGCGTGCTGGCGCTGAGTCATCAGGTGCCTGCTCTGCTCGAGTGGAGCGACAACATGCGACTGCTGGAAACCCTCGAGTCCTGCGGACGGCTGCCGGGCGAGCAGGCCGGTGAGCTGCGCGAGGCCTATCTGGCCTATCGCGATGTCAGTCATCGCCTGGCGCTGGAGAAGCACGGCAGCCTGATGCGGCTGGAGCAGCACCCGGTGATTGCCGCCCACCGTGAGCGGGTCATCACCCTCTGGCAGTCACTGCTGGGCGAGGATCAGGTCAGTCACGAGGGAGTTTAACGCCAAATCAATGCTCGCAATCCCCTGTCGCTGTCCCCAAGAAAGGGTGCACCAGACAACGTTGACAGGGGAGGTCAGCATGATGGAGTGGATTGCGAATCACTCGAAAACCATCTCGGCGATTGCCAGTATCGGCTCGTTCTTCATCTGGCTGGTCTACGCGCAGCTGCTGTATCACAACTTCCGTCGCCAGCGTCGCCCGCGAGTGCTGATCAATCGCGGCAAGTCCAAGGGTATCGACAGTCTGTGCATCGTCAGCAACATGAGTGCCGAATCGATCTTCATCGAGCACATCATCGCCCGTCTGGATACCAGTCATGGCAGCCTGCTGATGGATGTCACCGAGTTCGAACGCAGCTATCAGGAAGGGGACGAGCAGCGCAAGGATGCGCAGGACGGTGAGAGCGAACAGGCCGCGCAGGAGGCATCCAGCAGCAGTGAATGGCGTATCTCCGATACCACGCGTCAGGGGCCGCTGGGCTCGGGCGACTTCCTGCATATCGGGACTTTCTCTGAAGTCATCGAGCGCATGGCGCGTCGCAATGGCATCTCGCTCGACGGTCACTGGCCCAGCAATGAGCAGCTGGAATTCCAGCGCCTGACACTGCGCATCATCGGCATCTACGGCAGTGAGGACCATCCGATCGGCGTCGAGCGTGCCTTCCGCCTGCACGATGCCAATGGAGAATGTGCGCTGGTACCGGAGCGCTGGGATTCCAATCGCCTGTCATCACGCAGGCAGCGTCACAAGTTGCGCAAGCTTTTGAATCGCATCAGTGGGGAGGACATCAGCGAGCAGTCCACCTTCCAGCCCCCGAGTGACGAGGAGTCGCGCAACAAGGCTTGATGAGCGCGGGTGTATGAGGCCAGAAATCCATGAACCACCGGACAGATGAGTGCCCGGGCGCACGCCAGCGGTGGCTGCACACTGTCAGGGCGACGAGGATGGGGTAGGCTTTCCAGAGCCCCATTCACGGAGAGTCTTCGGATGCAGGAACGCGTCACGCCCTTTCAGCTGTTCATCCTGGTGCTGTCGATCTATGTGATCGGCGCCATGGTGGTGGACCTCGTCTTTGTGTTGTCACCGCAGGTCCAGCGGTTGCTGGAATACATGGACTACGTGGTCTGCCTGTTCTTCTTCATCGATTTCTGCAAGCGCTTCGCCAGTGCCAAGAGCAAGCGTGAGTACATGAAGTGGGGCTGGATCGACCTGCTGGCCTGTATCCCGGCGGGGCTCTTCCAGGGCGCGAGGCTGTTTCGCGTGGTGCAGGTGCTGCGGGTGTTGCGCGCCATCAAGTCGATGGAAATGATCTGGAAGCTGCTGTTCCGCAACCGGGCCGAGGGGGTCTTCGCCTCGGCGGCCACCGCTACGGTGCTGCTGGTGGTGTTCGGCGCCCTGACCATGCTGATGGTGGAGACACCCAATCCCGACAGCCCCATCAATACCGCCGAGGAGGCGCTGTGGTGGGCGGTGGTGACGGTGACCACCGTCGGTTATGGCGACTACTATCCCATCACGACGCTCGGTCGCGTGGTGGCGGTGCTGCTGATGGTCGGGGGCGTGGGGCTGTTCGGGAGTTTCGCCGCCTATATCAGCTCGATCTTCATCGAGGATGACAGCGAGCAGGAGGCCCGGGCGGCGCGTGCCCAGCGCGACATGACGCGGGCGCTCTATCATCAGATCAGCGAGCTGACGACGGAAGTGCGCGAGCTGCGTGAACGGCTGGATCAGGTCGCGCAGGAGCGGGGCGAGTCGCTGGCTGAGCGCGAACGCCACCGCGAGGCGCTGCATCGTCAGGTGAATGAGGAGATGGAACAGCGCCTGGGGGATGCCGCTCCGCCAGACAAGGAGGGCCCCGTCGGCGATCGCTGAGCCGGCAGGCAACAAAAAGCCCCTGATACCGTGAGGTATCAGGGGCTTTTTTCGAACTGTCATCAGGCCTCAGGCAAGCAGACACAGGCGCTGCGACTGCCGTGCATGACGCAGGCGATGATCAGTCGAAGTTGCGCGAGTAGAAGATCTCGAGCATTTCACGACGCAGACGGCCTTCGATGTTGGTGGCTTCCTCGAAGGTCAGCTCGCGACGCGAGGTGCCGAAGAGGTAGTTGTCCAGCTCGAAGTCCTTGAGCAGCATCTTGGTGTGGAACATGTTCTCTTGATACACGTTCACATCGACCATCTGGTAGGCACGCTTGGTGTCTTCCGCCAGGTAATCCTGGATGGAAGTGATGTCGTGATCTATGAACAGCTTCTTGCCATCCACGTCGCGCGTGAAGCCACGCACGCGGTAGTCCATGGTCACGATATCGGAATCGAAGCTGTGGATCAGATAGTTCAGCGCCTTCAGCGGGCTGATCATGCCACAGGTCGAGACATCGATATCGAGACGGAAGGTGCTGATGCCGTTGTCCGGGTGGGACTCGGGATAGGTGTGCACCGTGACGTGAGACTTGTCCAGATGGCCGACGACCGTTTCCGGCAGCGGGCCCGGGCCCGGCGCGGTCTGGGACACGTCCTGCTCTTCCAGCTCGTGCTCGGCGATCAGGATGGTCACGCTGGCACCATGCGGCTCATAGTCCTGGCGTGCGATGTTCAGCACGTGGGCACCGATGATGTTGGTGACATCCTTGAGGATCTGGGTAAGACGCTCGGCATTGTAGAGCTCATCGATATAATCGATATACGCCGTGCGCTGCTCTTCGGTCTGCGCGTAGCAGATGTCGTAGATATTGAAGCTCAACGAACTGGTGAGGTTGTTGAACCCGTGAAGGCGGAGTTGATCGCTCACGTCCAGGCCTCCTTGAAATGGGAGGGTGGTATGACATCCGATGCGCCATTGCAATGGGGCAGAGGCAGGCATCGGGCCGAAGAGGACATCTCGAAAGGCCCGTCCCGGGCGCTGGCAGCATGACTCACAGGGAGCATTGCGTACCATCTTTGCCACGAGACGACCGGTGAGACGACCGGTTTGAGGGGCGTATTATGCACAGGCAGGGCTGACACGCCAGCGACAATTCCCGCCGATCCTGGCGAGACGTCGTCAGTAGTGCGCTCCCTCCCGCCGTCGGCGGGGCCTTGAGCGGCGGGAGGGCGAGGCGTGATCAGGCCGCGATGTCGATGACTTCGTAGGAGTGAGTGATCTCGACACCCCCGGCGCTCAGCATCAGGGAGGCGCTGCAGTACTTCTCGGCGGACAGCTCGACGGCACGCTTGACCTGGGATTCCTTGAGGTTGCGACCGGTGACCACGAACTTGACGTGAATCTTCGTGAACACGCTCGGCACGCTATCGGCGCGCTCGGCGCTCAGTTCGGCGTGACAGTCGGTGACCTGCTGGCGGGCCTTTTCCAGAATCTGGATGACATCGAAGCTGGTGCAGCCGCCCAGACCCATCAACAGCATTTCCATCGGACGCGGACCGGTGTTGCGACCGCCGTTGTCCGGATTGCCGTCCATGACCACGCTGTGGCCGCTGCCGGATTCGGCGAGGAACTGGCGACCATCGGTCCATTTGATGCTGGCGTTCATTGCCATGTCGGAACTTCTCCATCTGATAAGTCGTTGATGCGCCACCGGTCCGGAGCTAGTGGCTATAAAGGCCAGGGGCGATAGGAATAAGGGCGCGGTGAGCACGATGGCGCACAGGGTAGCATTGTCATCGGCGTGCCCGGAGGAACGTCCAGCGCTGAGCTTATATCGCGCTGGCTCAGGCCCTGGCGTGGCTCAGCAGCTCATCCAGCTCGGCCAGACGCTGTGGGGTGCCGACATCGATCCAGGCGCCGCGATGATGCAGGCCGCGCACCTCGCCATGCTGCATGGCGTCACGCAGCAGCGGCGCCAGCTTGAAGACGCTGTCAGGGCCCTGGTAGGCAGGCGTCTCGGCGATGGCGCGGCGGATCAGGCGTGGTGACAGCCACGACACGCCGGAGAAGGTCAGGCGGGTGCCGGCCTGCTCTTCCTGCTCATCTTTCTCGTCCTTCTCGCCCTGTTCGTCACTCGCGGCGCGGGCTTCATCCTTCACTATCCCCGTCGGGGTGAGCAGGAAGTCCCCGCGGGGATGATGTGGCGGGTTGTCCACCAGCACCAGACCCGCCAGCGCCTGCGGCTGGTCGGCGAGCGGAGCCAGTGAATGGCTCGCCAGCGCCTGGATGGTCAGCAGCGTGAGGTCGACGTCACACCAGACATCGCCATTGATCAGCAGGAAGGGCGTGTCATCGCCTGCGTCCTGCGTCAGCGCATCGGAGAGTGACAGGGCGCGAGCGATGCCGCCGCCGGTTTCCAGCGGCGTCTCCTCGCGCGAGAAGATCAGCGTCAGGCAGCGCTTGCGCCCCTGCCAGCAAGCCTCGAGCTGGCCCTTGGCATTCGGCTTCGCGGCGAAGTGGCTCAGAATCCTGTCGGCCAGGTGGCCGACATTGATGACGACCCTGTCCACATCGATCGCTTCCAGGCGCAGCAGATGGTGCTCCAGCAACGGCAGCCCGGCGACTTCCAGCAATGGCTTGGGGGTGTGGTCGGTCAGCGGGCGCATGCGCGTGCCAAAACCGGCCGCCAGAATCATCGCGCGCATCAGTGGCTCCCTGAATCGTTGTCGGCATTTGCTGCGCTTTCCTTGCTTTCCCCACTTGCCGCAGCGCTCTTCGCGGTGTCAGCGGCGGCTGCATTGCGCTGCAGGCGGGCAGCGCGATCGGCGAGGGCTGCCAGCTCATCGTAATCATCGAGGTTGATCTCGGGGCGCTCGCCATTGGCGAGACGCAGATCACGCGCCTCGCATTCCTCGGCCAGGCGCAGCGACAGCGCCGGCGTCAGCACCTCATCCAGCCAGTGGGTGAAGGAGATCAGTTCCGGGCAGAAGGCCAGACCTTCGCGCAGGTGGCCGAGGAAACGCGGCATCAGCGTCAGGTAACGGGGCTTGGCGTCCCGCAGCGTCAGGCGCGCGAAGATGCCGAGAATCTTGAGATTGCGCTGCACGCCCATGCGCTCGACGCTCTGGCGGTATTCCAGCGGGCTCGGTGCCGGCAGGCCGGCCGCGGCGTAGCGTGGCAAGGCGGCCAGACGCGCCTGCTCGATCCAGCGCGCCATGGCGGGTTCCGGCCAGCGCCAGTGACGGTCGCGCAGCAGCGAGATCAGATCGTAGTTCTCGGGGCCGCTGACGGCGTCCTGAAAATCGATGATCCACAGTCGGGGCTGGTGCTGGGATGCCGACTGATGCAGGAACAGGTTCTGGGCATGGAAGTCGCGATGCACGCTCACCACCGGCTGCGCGCTGGCGGCCGCGAGCAATTGCCCCGTCAGCTTGCCCCAGGCGGCGTAGCGACGGTCATGTGGCATGTCGAGCAGCTGGCCGAGACACCACTCAGGAAACAGCTCCAGTTCGGCGGACAGGCGGGTGTCGTCATAGGCAGGTAGGTTGCCGGGCGGCAGCTGATGCAGCTGCTCGAGCAGCCCGATGGCTTCGCCATAGTAGTGGTCGGCGTGCTCGGTGCTGGTCAGGGCGGTCATCAGCGGGGTATCGCCGAGGTCTTCCAGCTCCAGAAAGCCGAGTGTCTCGTCGAAGGCGAAGACCTCGGGCAGCGGCAGGCCGGCGTCGCGCCATTGGCGGGCGATGGCCACGAAGCCGTGGCTGTCTTCCTTCTCGGGCGGGGCGTCCATCAGGATGCGCGCCGGCGTGGTCGGGTCGAGTTCCTCGAGGTGCAGGCGGAAATAGCGGCGGAAGCTGGCGTCGTCAGCCACGGCGCTCATGCGCACGGCCTCTGGCGTGAGGTCGTGGCGGGCGGCGGCCCAGGCGTGCAGCGCCTGGCGGCGGGCGTCGGATGTCATGGGGCTTGGGCTCCTGTCGGCGTGTGCGGGGCCGGCTGTCAGTTGACGCCTGTGCCGCGGCCCCGCATGCTGTCGTGTGGTGACGAGAAGGCAGGCGGAACCGGCAAGCAGGAAGGCCGGTTGCTGGGCCTGTATAATACCGATTCCCCCAGCCAAGGACACAGAGCAGCCATGGCCCAGCGCAGCCATTCATCCCATCCGGGCAAGCCGACGACCGCTCCCGGGCGACGTCAGCGTCGCTTCGCGACTCCCTCTCTGTCTGCTCATTCCCGGCAGGCACCGATAGCCCGATTGGGCGATGACCGCCCGGTCTGGCAGCTCAAGCCACTGGTTTTCCGTCTGTTGTGGACCCTGGCGCCACTGGCCGCCGGCGCCCCTCTGATGGCACAGGCCGCTCCGCCCGAGCCCCTGTCAGCCAGTCAGCTCGACTGGCAGCCCTATGATGAGGTGCCTCAGGGCAAGCTGTGCTCCGGGCGCTATGTCACGCCGGCCTACCGTATCGAGGCGGGCGACACGCCGGAACAGGTCACGACCTCGGCCGACAAGGCCAACTACGGCAACGATGGCGTCGCCACCCTGATGGGGGAGGTGGTGCTGCGCCGCGGCGATTCCCAGCTGGAATCGCCCGAGGTCAGCGTCAACGAGGCGCGTGACACCGCCACCGCCAAGGGGCCTGTCACCTATCGCCAGCCCGGGGTCCTGCTGCGCGGCGACGACGCGCGGGTCTCGCTCAACAGCGATGCGGCCAGCGTCGACAACGGCCACTACGTCTTTCACGAGCAGCATGTGCGCGGCGACGCGGTGCAGCTGGCGCGTCTCGAGGATGGTCGCTACCGCCTGAAGGATGCCAGCTTCACCTCCTGTGAGCCGGGCAACAGCCTGTGGCGTCTGGTCGGCAGCGACATCACCATCGATCAGGACTCCGGTTGGGGAACGGCCAAGCATGCGCGCATGGAAATGGGCGGCGTGCCGGTCTTCTACTGGCCCTACGTGCGTTTCCCGGTCGATGACCGTCGCCACACGGGCCTGCTGTGGCCGCAGTTCAGCTACACCAGCTCCAGCGGCTTCGATTACGCCCAGCCGATCTACCTGAATCTGGCCCCCAATTACGATGCCACCCTCACGCCGCGTTACATCTCCGAGCGTGGCGAGATGCTGGAAGGCGAATTCCGCTATCTATTGCCGCGTGGCGATGAAGGCAGCATCGAGGGTGCCTGGCTCGCCGATGACGATGGCGGCAGCGATCCCGACGATGACGAGGAAGACCTGATCGGTGAGGACCGCTGGTACATCAACTACCAGCATGCTGGCCGCTATGATGCCCGTACCGACTACCAGTTGAAGTACGGCGCCGCCTCCGATGGCAATTATTTCGACGACTTCGGGCGCAACTTCGGGGAAACGGAAACCGATAGCCTTGAGCGTCTGGCGCAGCTCGATTACCACGGCGATGCCTGGGACCTGCAGTTCAAGGCGCAGGGCTACCAGCGCATGGACTACCCGCTGGATAACGATGACAAGCCGTTCTACCGTCTGCCGAGTCTGACCGCGGATGGTCGCTGGAGTCAGTCCAACGGCTTCTACGAAGAGTGGAATTCCAACGCGACCTACTTCTGGCGTGATGTCGATGAGACGGATACCGACATCGACGAAGACCAGGCCGCCAATGGTTCGCGCCTGCGTCTGGCGCCGGCGCTGGGCTGGCGCAGCGATCAGAGCTGGAGCTTCATCGAGCCGCGCGCGCAGCTGGTCAGCCTGTCATACAGCCTGGACTACGGTGATCGCGAGACCGACCGCAGCACCAGCCCGTCCGCCACCATCCCGGTGCTGTCGCTGGACAGCGGCCTGATCTTCGATCGCGAGACCGAATGGTTCGGCGACGGCTATACCCAGACACTGGAGCCGCGCCTCTATTACGCCTACGTGCCGGAGGTCGACCAGTCCGATCTGCCCGACTTCGACACCTCGGAAGACGCCTTCAGCTGGAATCAGCTGTGGTCGCCGTACCGCTTCAGCGGGGGTGACCGCGTCGGCGATACCAACAAGGTCTCCTACGGCGTGTCGTCACGCTTCATCAGCGATGAAAGCGGCCGTGAACGCCTCAAGCTGGGTGTCGGCCAGTCGAGCTATCTGTCGGACCGCAACATCGACATGGACGGTGATCCGGACAAGACCTCACGCTCCGATTTCGACAGCTACTCCGACTACTATCGTGCGACGCGTGACCGCTCGCCGGTGGTCTTCCAGGCCGATGTGGTGCTCAACGACCAGTGGACCGCCTCCCAGGCCGTGTTCCAGGATTTCGATCGTGGCGTGACCGAAAGTGCCCAGACCTCGCTGCGTTATCGTGCGGAACAAGGCACGGTACTGAACTTTGGCTTCAATCGTGAGATCGAAGGCTTCGTGCCTTACGACGATGAGGACGCGGATGACGTGCTGGGCTATACCCGCAACGAGTGGGATTTCTCCTTCGCGACGCCGATGAGCGAGAGCTGGTCGCTGCTGGGCCGCTACATGTATGACAGCACCAATTCCCGTTCACTGGAGAAGGTGTTGGGCGTGCAGTACAACGATTGCTGCTACGGCGTGCAGGTTACCTGGCGTGAATGGCAGGATGACAACGACACCGCCAACACCATCTCGGATGACGAAGAGAAGAATGGCATCTTCCTGACCTTTGAATTCAAGGGCTTGGGAGGCGTCGGCCAGAGTGCTGACAGCTACCTGGAACAGGCCGTACCGGGCTATCGCAACGCGGGCTTCTGAGTCGCCGCGCCAGGCCGTGAATGACGCCAAGGCGCCGCCGCAGGGCGGCGCCATCAACATTTTTACGCCGAGAGAACATGTGATGCGCAAGACCCTGATTGCCCCGCTGGGGCTGGCATTTGTGCTGGCGAGTCTGCCGGCCGGTGCCGCCGAGTTGCTCGACCGCGTGGTTGCCGTGGTCAACAAGGACGCCATCATGCAAAGCGACATGGAGCAGCGCGTCACCCAGGCGAGTCAGCAGTTGCAGAGCCGTGGCATCAACCTGCCGCCGCGCGACGTGCTGGAGCGTCAGGTTCTTGATCGTATGGTCAACGAGCAGATTCAGCTGCAGCTGGCGGAACAGGCCAACCTCAGCATCGACGATACCCAGCTCAACGCTACCTTGCGCGGCATCGCCAAGGACAACGGCATGAGCCTGGAAGCCTTCGCCGACAAGCTCGAGCAGGATGGCATGTCACTGGCCCAGGTGCGCGATCAGGTGCGTCGTGAGCTGCTGGTGCAGCAGATCCAGCAGCGCAGCGTCGCCAGCCGGGTGCGGATCTCCGATCGTGAGATAGACCGCTATCTCAATCAGCAGAATGTCGGCAGCGACGTCCAGTACCATCTGGCCCACCTGCTGGTGGCACTGCCCCAGGAGCCGACGCCGGACCAGGTCAAGGCCGCGCGCGCCAAGGCCGACAGCCTGCGTCAGCAGATCGAGCAGGGCACCGATTTCGCCCAGCTGGCTGCCGCCGAATCCGCCGGCAGTCAGGCACTGAGCGGCGGTGATCTCGGCTGGCGTTCCGGCGGTGAGCTGCCGACGGTGTTCGCCGAGGTCATCCCGAACATGCAGGCCGGTCAGGTCTCCGAGCCGCTGCGCAGTGCCAGCGGCTATCACCTCGTCAAGCTGATCGAGAAGCGTGGCGCGGGCAAGGCGTTGATCTCCCAGACGCGCGCTCGCCACATCCTGATCCAGCCCAACCCGAACCTCAGCGATCAGCAGGCGCTTGAGCGTGCCGAGTCCATTCGCCGCCGTCTGCTGGGAGGCGAGGACTTCGCCGCGCTGGCTCAGGAATTCAGCGACGACAAGGGCAGCTCTCTCAAGGGTGGTGAGCTGGGTTGGGTCAGCCCGGGCCAGACGGTCTCCTCCTTCGAGACGGCCATGAATGGCCTGGACGTGGGCGAGATCAGCCAGCCGGTCAAGAGCCGCTTCGGCTATCACATCATCGAAGTCGAGGAGCGTCGCCAGCAGGATGTGACCAACTCCAGCCAGCGTGACAAGGTGCGCAAGACCCTGTTCCAGCGCAAGCTCAATGATGAGCTCGAAGCCTGGCAGCAGCAGGTGCGGGCCGAGGCCTATGTCGACAACCGTCTCGATGAGCAGTAAGTCCGAGTGGAGCAGCGAGACACCGTCATGAATCGTCGCGAAGAGATTGCGCCCGACATCATCGCCCTGACCGCCGGCGAGCCGGCGGGCATCGGCCCGGAACTGCTGGTCATGCTCGCCGGTCAGGCGGAAGCGTTCCCCGCGCAGCTGGTCGCCGTGGCGGACCCCGCCTTGCTGGTCAGTCGTGCCCGCCTGCTGGGACTGCCGCTGGTGGTGCATGAGCTGGCGCCGGGTGACCCGCTGCCGCCGGCCCGCAATGGTGAGCTGGCCGTATGGCCGGTGCCGCTGGCAGTGCCCAGCGAGCCGGGCGTGATCGATGCGCGCAATGGCGATCATGTGCTGGCGATGCTGGATGTCGCCATCGCCGCCTGCCAGGCCGGTCATGCCAGTGCGATGGTGACGGCGCCGCTGTCCAAGGCCGCCGTGATCGAGGCCGGGCATGCGGGCTTCACCGGCCACACCGAATACCTGCGCGATGTCTGCGGGGTCGAGGAAGTGGTCATGATGCTGGCGTGCCCCGGGCTGCGGGTGGCGCTGGCCACCACGCATCTGCCGCTGCGCGAGGTGGCCGATGCCATCACGCCCGAGGGCCTGACGCGGGTGATGAAGATCCTCGCCAAGGACCTGACGCGCTACTTCGGCTGTGCCGCGCCGCGCATCGCGGTGTGCGGGCTTAATCCGCATGCCGGCGAGGGCGGGCACCTGGGGCATGAGGAGATCGAGGTGATCTCCCCGACGCTCGACGCCCTGCGCGCGACCGGCATGCAGCTGGATGGCCCGCTGCCGGCCGATACCCTGTTCACGCCGCGGCATCTGGAGGGCGTGGATGCGGTACTGGCGATGTACCACGACCAGGGCCTGCCGGTGCTCAAGTATGCCGGCTTCGGTGAAGCCGCCAACATCACGCTGGGCCTGCCGATCGTGCGTACCTCCGTGGATCACGGCACGGCGCTGGACCTTGCCGGCAGCGGGCGTGCCGACGTCGGCAGCCTGTTGCAGGCCGTGCGTGTCGCCATCGAGATGGCAGCCGCCGCGCGAGCCTGAGATAATCCCCGCATCACTCGGGCGTGACCGCATGGCGGCACGTCAGGCGTGCGCCACAGCGTGGCGTCTCGCTACCCCAGTCATTCGACCATCGAGGATGGTCTCGCCGCCCCGGTCTGCCTGTGTCCCTGCAGGCCATGGCGGCGTCTTGTTGTCGGGAATCCCGACGGATTCCCAGGAGGAAGGTCAGTCCCATGTCCCAACATTTCCCCGCGCATCGCGCTCGCAAGCGTTTCGGTCAGAACTTTCTGCAGGACCTTGGCGTCATCTCTCGCATCGTGAATGCCATTCGTCCCGCGGAAGGCGAGCGCCTGGTCGAGATCGGTCCGGGGCAGGGTGCCTTGACCGGCCCGCTGCTGGAAGCGGCAGGCAAGCTGGAAGTCATCGAGCTGGACCGTGACCTCATCCCGGGTCTGCGCGTGCAGTTCTTCAACTACCCGGACTTCGTGATCCACGAAGGCGATGCCCTGCGTTTCGACTTCCCGGAGCTGGTCGGTGATGGCCCGGCACTGCGCGTGGTCGGCAACCTGCCGTACAACATCTCCACTCCGCTGATCTTCCACCTGCTGGAAGCACGCGGCGCGATCTCCGACATGCACTTCATGCTGCAGAAGGAAGTCGTCGAGCGTCTGGCCGCCGAGCCGGGTGGCACCGACTGGGGCCGCCTGTCGGTGATGACCCAGTATTACTGCGCGGTGGAAAATCTGTTCCTGGTGCCGCCGAGCGCCTTCTTCCCGGCGCCGAAGGTGGATTCCGCCATCGTGCGTCTGGTGCCGCACCGTGAATTGCCGCATCCGGCCAAGGACGAGAAGCTGCTCGCCGTCATCGTGCGCGAAGCCTTCTCCCAGCGCCGTAAGACGCTGCGCAACAACTTCAAGGGCCGCATCGATGCCGACCAGCTGACCGCGCTGGGCATCGACCCCTCGCGTCGTCCGCAGACACTGACCGTCGCTGAGCTGGTGATGATCAGCAACCACCTCAGTGAGCAGGGCATGACGGTGGACAAGGCCGACAAGGCACCGAAGAAGCGTCCACGCAGCAATGTCGGCCACGGTGCGCCGGCAGCCGACAGTGCCAGTGGTAGTGATGGGAATAGTGACAGTGGCGAGCGCCTCGATGCCGAGAGCGATGCCAAGGGCGACGCCCACAACGCCAGCGACCACGACGCATGAGTAGCGTGGCGGACATCCGTATCGACGCCGTACCCGAGTACTGCGCCGACGAGAGTCGTCCAAGCGAGAACCGACACGTGTTCCGCTACACCATCACCGTGCACAACGGGACGGATGAGACCGTGCAGCTGCTGGCGCGCTACTGGAAGATCACCCAGGGCAGCGGCGATGAGCAGGAAGTGCGTGGCAAGGGCGTGGTCGGCAAGCAGCCGCTGATCGCGCCCGGCGAGAGCTTTCGCTATACCTCGCGTGCCGTGCTCGACATGCCGGTCGGCGTGATGCAGGGGGCCTATACCTTCTGTGACGCGACCCATGCGCGCACCTTCGAGGTCGCCATCGCACCGTTCCGTCTCGCCGGTCCGCATCAGGTTCACTAGGGTGGCCGCGTGACGCAGCGTTTCGTATTCAAGACAGCAAGTCAGGCCGCCACGGCGGCCAGGGAGTGGGCATGACGCAGTGGGCGATTGGCGATTTGCAGGGCTGCCATCAAGAGTTCGAACTTCTGTTGCAGCGCCTCGATTTCACGCCGGGGCGCGATGTGCTGTGGCTGGCGGGAGACCTGGTCAATCGCGGGCCGGGCTCGCTGGAATGCCTGCGTATGGTCAAGTCGCTGGGCGATGATGCGCGGGTGGTGCTGGGCAACCATGACCTCCACCTGCTGGCGGTGGCCGAAGGCTTCAGCCGTCACAAGCGCTCCGATACGCTGACGCCGATTCTCGAGGCGCCGGACCGTGAGGAGCTGCTGGACTGGCTGCGTCGTCAGCCGCTGATGGTGGATGCGCTGGTCGGCAATCGCCGCACGGTGATGAGCCATGCCGGCGTGTTGCCGAGCTGGACGCTGGACCAGGCGGCCGGTTATGCCCGCGAAGCGCACGCCGTGCTGGCGGGCGACGACTATCGAGGCTTTCTCGGCGAGATGTACGGCAATACGCCGGACCGCTGGCAGGAGGATCTCCAAGGCACGCCGCGCCTGCGCTGCATCGTCAATGTCTTCACGCGCATGCGCTTTCTGTACAGTGATGGCCGACTGGATTTCGCGGCCAAGGAAGGGCTGGACAGCGCGCCGGAGGGGAGCCGTCCCTGGTTCCAGTACCCGCGTCCCGAAGGGGCCTGGGATGATTCGCCGCGCCTGCTGTTCGGTCACTGGGCTGCTCTGGAAGGCGAGACACCGGCGGCGCGTCAGGATGTCGAGGCGCTGGACACCGGCTGCGTGTGGGGCGGTGGCCTGACGGCGCTCAACCTCGAGACGGAAGAGCGCGTCTTCGAGCCGGCGCTGACCTCGCGCTGAGCGCCCTCCCGTCGCCAGTGACAGCAGGTCTGCCGTCGCTGGCGAATGCCTTTCCCCTTACTCAACAAGCGGAGTCCGCATGAGTTTCGAACATCTTGATCTCGCAACCCTCAGTGACTGGCGCCAACGCGACCCGTCACTCGTGGTACTCGATATCCGCGATCCGCTCAGCTTCACGCAGGGGCGTATCCCGGGCAGCCGTCATCTGGACAACGCCAGTGCCGGTGCCATTCTGGAAGGCACCCCGCGCGACAAGCCGCTGGTGGTGGTCTGCTATCACGGCCATTCCAGTCAGCAGGCCGCCGCCTGGCTGGCGGGGCAGGGCTTCGAGAAGGTCTATTCTCTCGATGGTGGCTTTACCCAGTACCAACTGACGCATGGCGATGACGTCGAGAGCGGTAGCTGACGCCGTCTGCACGTGACTGCCATCACTGGCCTTACTTCCTCGCTTTCCTCATTCAGCTTTGTATCTCGTGCCGCAGGGCAAGGACATTCGCATGACTCAGACGACGCCATCTTCACTGACCGATTCGCGTGACCGCCTGTTGAGCGGGCTTGAGGTCTATCGCGTGGGCGGCGCGGTGCGTGATGCGCGCCTGGCTTGGCCGTGGCACGAGTGCGACTTCGTGGTGGTGGGCGCGACGGTGGAAGACATGCAGGCGCGTGGCTTCCGACCGGTCGGACGGGACTTCCCGGTCTTCCTGCATCCGCAGACCCAGGAGGAGTACGCGCTGGCGCGTACCGAGCGCAAGTCCGGCCACGGGTATGTCGGCTTCAGCGTGCATGCCAGCCCCGATGTGACGCTGGAAGAGGACCTCATTCGTCGCGACCTGACCATCAATGCCATGGCCGAGCCGCTCGATAGCACGCCGGGGCAGGGCGAGGTGATCGACCCCTACGGTGGCCTGGCGGATCTCGAGGCGCGTGTGTTGCGTCATGTCTCGAGCGCCTTCAGCGAAGACCCGCTGCGCGTATTGCGCGTGGCACGCTTTCTGGCGCGCTATCAGGGGCTCGGCTTCACGGTCGCGGAGGAGACACGGCAGATGATGGTCGCCATGGTCGAGAGCGGCGAGGTCTCGCATCTGGTGGCCGAGCGGGTCTGGAAGGAGACCGAGAAGGCGCTGGGCGAGGCCAGTCCCGAAGCCTACTTCCAGCTGCTCGATGAGCTTGGGGCGCTGGCGGTGCTGATGCCGCCACTGACCCGCGATGCCGAGCAGCTCACAGCGGCGCTGGCGCGTCTGGACCGCCTGCCGCGTCAGCTGGTCGATGAAGCGGAGATGGTCTGCTGGCGTATGGCGCGCCTGGTGGAGCACCTGTCACGCGACGAGATCGATGCCCTGGCGCAGAACTTGCGTCTGCCCAGCGCCGTGCGTGACGCCGCCCAGCAGGCACGTCTGTGCCGGGAATTGAACGAAGACTCGCGGCGGGAAGGTGGCGTGAGCGCAGCCGATCTCAAGGCCTGGCTGGATGGTGTCGATGCCTGGCGGCGTGGCGAGCGCCAGTCGGTGCTGGTGGCTCTGCTGGCCGTCGAGGACAAGGGCCTGGCGCGGCTGGGCAATGCCGTCTGGCAGGCCGCGACGGCGGTGTCGCCGCAGTCTCTGGTCGAACAGGGCCTGAAAGGGGCGGAGATCGGGCGTGCGCTCAGTGAACAGCGCCAGCAGGCCATCGAGCAGGCGCTGAGCGAATGGCAGGCCATGCCGGAAGTGCACGCGCCTCATTGCGGCTGCGGACACAGTCACTGAGCACCTGACCGCTGCTGAGCGCCTGGTCTGTGCACCTGACCTGAGCAAATGACCCCGAAAGCCCCGGCCCTGCGCCGGGGCTTTTGCGTCTTGGTCGCAGGAAGGGGGCCTTGTGAGGCGGAGTGTGCGTGTGAGCAGAGCGTGTTTTTCATGAGTAGTGCGCTGCGTGTGAGCAAAGCATGCTTACAGGCGCGGCTCGCTGCCATCGCTCAGGCGGCGCAGATTCAGTGCATGACGAATCACGATCAGACTGGCGAAGACCAGAATCACGCCGCTCATCTGCGGCGCCAGCCACAGGCTGAACAGGGGTGCCGCCAGTCCGGCCACCAGCGAGGCGATGGCCGCCGTGCGCAGTCGCCAGGCCAGCCCGACCCACAGCGCGGCGCAGCTCAAGGCGACGCCTGGCGCCAGCATCAGCAGCACGCCAAAGGCAGCGGCCACGGCCTTGCCGCCGCGATGGCCACGGTGCCACAGCGGCAGGCTGTGGCCGATCAGCACGGCCAGCCCGATCAACCCCAGAGCCCAGGGCGGCAGCGAGAGCGCCAGCCCCAGCCAGAGTGCCGGCATGCCCTTGGCGGCATCGAAGACCAGCACCAGGGCGGCGGGCAGCGCGCCATGCAATCGCAGCACATTGGAGAAGCCCGGATTGAAGGACCCCGCCAGGCGTGGGTCGGCCAGCCCCAGTCGCTGACAGATCCACACCGCGCCCAGCACCGAACCGCTGGCATAGGCCACGGCCATCAGCAGGCTCAGCTGTTGCCAGGCGGCCAGTTGCGCGGCCCACTCGATCAGGCCCGTCAGCATGATGTCGACTCGCTGCGTGCCCGAGGTGTCGCACACAGGCAGGGAGAGAGGGGCAGGCAGCTTGGCCAAGCAGGGGCCGGGTGCAGTAGAATCAGTCGCATGATGGCGGGGCCTTGGGCGTCGTTTTTATTCGTTCATTCGACAAGCATAGAGGTAACGCCGTGGATCGTGTGCTGATCGAGGCTCTGGCCGTGGAAACCGTGATTGGTGTCTATGACTGGGAGCGTACCATTCGCCAGCGTCTGGTGATGGATCTGGAAATGGCCACGGATATTCGTGCCGCAGCTGCCGACGATGACCTGACGCACACCCTGGACTACGCCGCCATCAGCGCGCGCATCCAGACCTTCGCCGAAGAGAGCCACTTCGAGCTGGTGGAAACCTTCGCCGAGCGCTTGGCAGCCCTGCTGCGTGAAGAGTTCGGCATTCCCTGGCTGACCATGACGGTGCGCAAGCCGGGCGCCGTGCCGGAAGCCGCCGCCGTTGGCGTGCGCATCGTGCGCGGTAGCCTCGAGACCGTCTCGGATGCGCCGGCATGAGTCTGGTACTGATCTCCATCGGTAGCAATATCGAGCGCGAGCATCATGTGCGGGTCTGCCTGGATGCGCTGGAGGCGACCTTCGGCAACCTGACGCTGTCCTCCGTCTACGAGAGCGAGCCGGTGGGCTTCGTCGACGGGCGCAACTTCCTCAATCTGGTCGCGGGTTTCGAGAGTGACTGGAGCGTCGGCGAATTGCAGGCCTGGTGCAAGCAGCTCGAGCTGGCCAATGGTCGCCTCAAGAACAGCGCCAAATTCAGCCCGCGTACCCTGGATCTGGACCTGCTGACCGTCGGTACCCTGACCGGGGAGGTCGATGGCGTGATGCTGCCGCGCGATGAGGTCGATCGCAATGCCTTCGTGCTGCTGCCGCTGGCCGAGTCGTTCGGCGAAGAGCGCCACCCCGTCACCGGCGAGGATTACGCTTCGCTTTGGAAGGCGTTCGTGGCCGCCGGGCGCGCCGAACAGCAGCCGCTATGGCCGGTGGACTTCAGCTGGCGCTGCCGGATGATCTCTCGCGCCGATGCCACGGTCTGACACTGCTCTCTGATGTCTCGGTCTGACACCATCAGGCGCCACGTTGCCGGTGTCAGTGTCCGGCGGTGAGCACGACTGGCCCCTCAACGACAACGCCCTGCCGATTCTCATCGGCAGGGCGTTGTCGTCTGGCAGGACTGAGCCTCAGTCCTGCGCTGTGCTCGGGGCCGCCAGGCTGTCCAGCGGCCAACGCGGCACGGCCTTCATCGGGCCGGTGTCCTGCTCGCCGGCATTCAGGCGCTGCGCGCCCACGTAGGCGATCATCGCGCCGTTGTCGGTGCAGAAGCGGCCACGCGGGTAGTAGGCGCGAGCGTTGCGCTTGGTCAGCTCATGGCTCAGACGCTCACGCAGGCGGGTGTTGGCACTCACGCCGCCGGCGACGACCAAGCGCTTGAGGCCGGTCTGGTCCAGCGCGCGACGACACTTGATGACCAGGGTGTCGACCACGGCTTCCTCGAAGGCGCGCGCGATATCGGCGCAGTGCTGCTCATCCAGGTCATCCGCGGCCTTGGCCTTCTTGAGCGTGACCATGGTGTGGGTCTTGAGGCCGGAGAAGCTGAAATCGAGGCCCGGGCGGTCTGTCATCGGGCGCGGGAAGCGATAGCGTTTGGGGTCGCCCTGTTCGGCCAGCTTCGCGACCTGCGGGCCACCGGGGTAGGGCAGTTCCAGCATCTTGGCGGCCTTGTCGAAGGCTTCGCCGGCGGCGTCATCCACGGACTCGCCGAGCAGCTCGTATTCGCCCAGTCCGCGCACCGCGACCAGCTGGGTGTGTCCGCCGGAGACCAGCAGCGCCACGAAGGGGAATTCGGGCGCGTCGTCTTCCAGCATCGGCGCCAGCAGGTGGCCTTCCATGTGGTGGACGCCGAGCACCGGCACTCCCCATGCCTTGGCGAGCCCGTGTGCGGTGGACGCGCCGACCATCAGCGCGCCGACCAGGCCCGGGCCTGCGGTATAGGTGATGGCATCGATGTCAGCGGCCTTCAGCTGCGCTTCGTCCATCACCTGCTGGATCAGCGGCAGCAGCTTGCGAGTGTGATCACGCGACGCCAGTTCCGGCACCACGCCGCCGAACTCGGCGTGCATGGCGATCTGGCTGTAGAGGGCATCTGCAAGCAGGCCCTGGTCCGTGTCGTAGATGGCGACGCCGGTCTCGTCGCAGGAAGTCTCGATGCCGAGCACTCGCATGGCTGACTCTCAGGAAATATCAGAAGTAGAGGGCGGCACGGCCAGCGAGGCTGCCTGAGCGAGCCCGAGAGGCGTGTGTGCCGTGAATGCGCGACATTCTACTGGCTGTGAGCACGGGTGTCGCGCCAGCTGGCGTTGAGGCAGAGAGGATTTCCGGTTTCCGCGTTTGCAAAGCCGGGGGCGGGTGTCTAGAATATGGCACTCTGCAAGACTGGGTCGTGCATCCGACCACCCCGCAAAAGCTCCCCGAATCATGATTCCAGCCAGCGACGGCTACCCTCACCGGTGGTGTCGCAGGCGACTGATTGATGCTGGATCGACCTGCAGGTGGCGGTTTACCGTCGCTGGCTGGTGGCTCCTGAGGAGTGGCTGCACCGGATGTGCGTTCAAACCGAACTCATGATCTCAAGGTAGGTGAGTGTTTAATGCCTTCAGTTAAAGTACGTGACAACGAGCCGTTCGACGTCGCCCTGCGCCGTTTCAAGCGCTCCTGCGAAAAAGCCGGTGTTCTTTCCGAAGTGCGTCGTCGTGAGCACTACGAGAAGCCGACAGCTGTTCGCAAGCGTCAGCAGGCGGCCGCTGTAAAGCGCCACGCCAAGAAGGTTCAGCGTGAGCGCAAGCGTTTCGAGCGTCTCTACTGATCCGTACTTTTGGGGAGTGATATTCTGCTCTCTGGAAGGACACCAAGCGGCTGCCTCACGGTGGCCGCTTGTTTTTGTCTCTAGTGGTCCGTTTGTTCTCGAGCCGTGTGCCGTTGCCTGGCGCATGTCGCTAACTCGAGGAATGGCCTGACCCGAAGGTAGCCGCTCACTTTGCTGAGCCGACACTATCTTGCGGTCAGTCCGTTTTTCCACGACTTCTGGCGAATCATGGCTGGTCTCATCCCCCAAGGCTTCATTGACGATCTGCTGGCCCGCACCGACGTGGTCGAGGTGGTGGGTGAGCGCGTCCAGCTGAAGAAGGCCGGCAAGAGCTATGTCGGCCTCTGCCCGTTCCATCAGGAAAACTCTCCCTCGTTCAACGTCATCCCGGACAAGCAGTTCTATCACTGCTTCGGGTGCGGGGCGAGCGGCAGTGCCCTCAAGTTCCTGATGGAGTTCGATCGCCTGCCGTTCCCCGAGGCCGTGGAGCAGCTGGCCTCGCGGCTGGCGCTTGAAGTGCCGCGCGAAGGCGGCAACCAGAGTCCGCACGAGCGCCGTGAGCGCCAGCGTCGCGAGCAGGCCCGCGAAGAGGGCGTCAATCTGCTCGAGGCGGCCGCGGACTTCTATCGTCAGCGCCTGACGGAACCGGCCGCGCAGCCGGCACGTGAGTATCTGGAAGGCCGTGGTCTGTCGCGTGAGGTCATGCGTGATTTCGGCATCGGCTTCGCACCGGAAGGCTGGGAGCACCTCAAGCATCACCTGAGCAAGCTGGGTGTCAGCGAGGATGTGCAGATCGAATACGGTCTGCTGATCCATCATGAGGAAAGCGGTCGCCGCTATGACCGCTTCCGCGATCGCGTGATGTTCCCGATCCGTGACTGGAAAGGCCGCACCATCGCCTTCGGCGGTCGCGTGATGGGCGATGCCAAGCCCAAATACCTGAATTCTCCCGAGACTCCTGTCTTCCACAAGGGGCGCGAGCTCTACGGTCTGTTCGAAGCCCGTGAGGCGAATCGCAAGCTGGAACGCATGCTGATCGTCGAAGGCTACATGGACGTGGTGGCACTGGCGCAGTACGGCATTCGCAATGCCTGCGCGACCCTGGGTACCGCGACCAGTGAGGAGCACCTCAAGCGCCTCTATCGCCTGGTCGATGAGGTGGTGTTCTGCTTCGACGGCGACAAGGCCGGCCGCCAGGCGGCGCGCCGCGCGCTGGAGACCGTGCTCGAGGTCATGATCGATGGGCGTCAGGCGCGCTTCCTGTTCCTGCCGGAAGGCGAGGACCCGGATTCCCTGGTGCGTAGCGAGGGTCAGGAGGCATTCGAGAAGCGTGTCACCTGCGCCTCCGGGCTCTCCGAGTTCCTGTTCGAGCAGGCCGCGGAAGGGCGTGACCTCAAGCGCATGGAGCAGCTCGAGCGGTTCGTGACCCAGGCGCTGGAGTGGATCTCGCGCGTGCCCGAAGGGGTGCTGCGCTCGCTGCTGCTCAAGGAACTGGAGCGGCGCAGTGGTCTGGAGCGTGAGCGGCTGGATGCCATGCTGGTGGAGCGCGCCGCAGCGCGTGAAGCCCAGCAGGCACGGCTGCGTCAGCACCAGCAGCTACGTCAGCAACCGCAACAGCAGCGTTCGCAACAGCAGCAACGTCAGCCCGGCGCGACACACTCGGCACCGCGCTCAGCGTCCGCTGCCAGTCCTCAGGACGGTGCGACGCTGAGTGACGCGCAGGACGAGTGGTCGTCGCTGGAGGCGATGGCAGATGCCGGCTTCGGCGACAGCGAGCCCGATGGCTGGCAGCCGGATGACTGGCAGTCGCATGGCGAGATGCCTGCGGACCTGGGCGCTCAAGCTTCGCGCGCGACGCCGGCCAGGTCTCAGAAGCGCACCTCGGTCAGCATGCTGACGCGCCTGTTGCATCTTCTGGTGCACGAGCCGCAGCTGGTCGCCGAGCTGCCTGACTCCAATGAGTGGATCGAAGGAGCGGGCGAGCCGGCCGGCAGCGAGGATGCGCAGCTGTTGAACGATGTGGTGCGTCTCTTGAAGGCGGGGCAGTATCGTTCGCCACAGGTGCTGTTGGCGCACTTCCTCGGCACCGCACAGGGGCCGAGGCTTGAGCAGCTGGCGGCCCGCGAATTGCTGATTCCGCGTGACGTGCGCAGCGAAGAGCTGAAGGGGCTGGTGGAGCATTGCCAGCATCAGCAGGCGCGCACCACGCCGGAAGCGGAATATCAGGCCTTGCTGGCCAAGGAAAAGCGTGGCGAGAAGTTGTCGGCAGAAGAGAAGCAGCGGCTGATGGCCCTGCTGATGGAGCTGGCAACACGGCGCTGACGCAGTCTCGGTGCCAGGAAGGCCGACAATGGTGGAAATGCCGTGAGAGCTGAGGCGATGGCGCAGGAAAATACGCCCCATGGCCTTGAAAGACGCACTCATGCCCACTATTTAATGAGGTAGCTCCCGATGCGGACTGCCGCAACGTAACCGATAACGCTAACACACCTGGATGGTCCGGCAAATACGCCGCTGGCAGCATCTCCTGATGGCACGCTATACTGGTGCGCTTGATGCTCTCTTCGTCCCTATACCGGCGCCATGCTCACTCGCTGAGCCGCGTCGCGTCCAGGTGCTTCATTCTTCTTCGTCGAGATAGGGGTTCTATGGCTGGTAATGCGCAGCAGCAGTCGCGTCTCAAGGAGTTGATCGCGCGCGGCAAGGAACAGGGTTACCTGACCTATGCCGAGGTCAACGATCACCTGCCCGAGGATATCGCTGATCCCGAACAGGTGGAAGACATCATCAGCATGATCAACGATATGGGCATCAAGGTCGCGGAAGAAGCGCCCGATGCCGATACCTTGATGATGTCTGATTCCTCCACTGACGAGTCTGCCGCCGAAGAGGCCGTTGCCGCCCTCGCCGCGGTGGAAAGCGATGTGGGACGCACCACCGACCCCGTCCGCATGTACATGCGTGAGATGGGCACCGTGGAACTCCTGACCCGCGAAGGCGAAATCAAGATCGCCAAGCGGATCGAGGAGGGCACGCGTGAGGTGATGTCGTCGCTGGCATTCTTGCCGGGGGCAGTCGACTCCATCCTGGAAGCCTACGACGGCACTCTGGGCGAAGACGGCGGACGTCTGTCCGATCTCTTCTCCGGTTTCATCGACCCTGACGAAGGCGTGCCGGGTGTCGCCGAAGTCGAAGTCGAGGAAGTCGAAGAGATTCCCGAGGGCGAAGAGTCCGAAGGCGACGAAGACGAAGACGACGATTCCGCCTCTGAAGGTGGCCCGGACCCCGAGCTGGCCCGCGTCCGCTTCGAGCAGATCCGTGAGCAGAATGAGGCGACCAAGGCCGCCATCGAGAAGTACGGTTCCGGCTCTGCCGAGGCGAAAGCCGAACAGGACCGTCTTGCCGAGCTGTTCTCGCCGATCAAGCTGGTGCCCAAGCACTTCGAGCGTCTGGTCGGTCAGGTTCGCGTGTCCGTCGAGCAGGTGCGCGAGCAGGAAAAGGTCATCCTGCAGATCTTCGTCAAGCGCGGCAAGGTGCCTCGCAAGAGCTTCATCAAGGCCTTCCCGGGCCACGAGTCCGACATGGACTGGTTCGACAGCTTCATCGGTGGCAGCAAGAAGTACGCCGACAAGCTCGAGCCGTTCCGTGCCGACGTGCTGCGTGCCCAGCGCAAGATCGCCTTCGAGCAGGACATGGTCCAGCTGCCGGTCAGCGAGCTGAAGGAAGTGAACCGTCGCCTGTCGATCGGTGAAGCCAAGGCGCGTCGTGCCAAGAAGGAAATGGTCGAGGCCAACCTGCGTCTGGTCATCTCCATCGCCAAGAAGTACACCAACCGTGGTCTGCAGTTCCTGGATCTCATCCAGGAAGGCAACATCGGTCTGATGAAGGCCGTGGACAAGTTCGAGTACCGTCGTGGTTACAAGTTCTCGACCTACGCCACCTGGTGGATCCGTCAGGCGATCACTCGCTCCATCGCGGACCAGGCGCGCACCATCCGTATTCCGGTGCACATGATCGAGACCATCAACAAGCTGAACCGTGTCTCGCGTCAGATGCTGCAGGAAATGGGTCGCGAGCCGACGCCGGAAGAGCTGGGCGAGCGTCTCGAGATGCCGGAAGACAAGGTGCGTCGCGTGCTCAAGATCGCCAAGGAGCCCATCTCCATGGAGACGCCGATCGGTGACGATGATGATTCGCACCTGGGTGACTTCATCGAGGACGGCACCATGGTCTCGCCGATCGACTCCGCCACCGGCGAAGGTCTGATCGAAGCGACCCGCGGTATCCTGTCCGGCCTGACCGCACGTGAAGCCAAGGTGCTGCGCATGCGCTTCGGTATCGATATGAACACCGACCATACCCTCGAGGAAGTCGGTAAGCAGTTCGATGTCACCCGTGAGCGTATCCGTCAGATCGAAGCGAAAGCGCTGCGCAAGCTGCGTCACCCGTCACGCTCCGAGTCACTGCGTTCCTTCATGGAAGAGTGATCTGAAGCGCTCGGGGCCACACCTAAACTGCTGGCCCCGCTGACAAGACAACGCCCGCCCCCATGCGAATGGGAGGCGGGCGTTGTCGTTTGTGGGCTTTACGTTGCGGGTCTTTCTCTACGGGCTGTGTCGCCTTCAGGCTTTTCTTTACGGACCTTGCCACCTTCGAACTGCGTCGTTAAAGGTCTGCGTGATGTGCCCTGGGGGCTATCAGGCGCCGTGGCGCAACTGGTGAGACGAAGGCGTTGCCGCCACGCTGAAGACGACACGGCCCTTGATGCATTGACGGGAGACCGGCCCCATCTGCTCGCTGCTCAAGCCGTCGGGGTGCTCGCCGCGTAGCCACAGGCGGCCGTTGTCATCGATGCGATGCAGGCGCTTGACCAGCTGGCCGAGCCTGGGATGTTCCACCACGACGGTGGCGCCGGGCGTCAATCGCCAGCGACTGGGCCAGCGCATGCTGATGATGAGGCTGTGCTGCGGGAGACTGGGGGCAAGACTATGACCGTGCAAGCGGTAGCTACTGAACCAGCGCATGTGAGGCTCCTTGAGAATGAGGGCATGACACGGTCAAGATCCTGTCGGTGCTTTCCTGTGGCAGTGGCGATAGTTGAATTGTATCCACTGCTTAGTAAAATATAATCATTCTCATTTGATGTCCAGCCGTTTCCTGTCAGCGCCTCGCGCAATGGCTATCGAGAGACGGCTGCCTAGCGCAGCCTGTCGAGAGAAGGCTGTCGAGCAGAGACTGTCGAGCAGAGACTGTTGAGCAAAGACTGTTGAGAGTAGAAACGAAAAAAAGCCGCGGCTCAGGTGAGCAGCGGCTTTTGGGAGAGTCACGGGTCTGTCTGTCTCTTGTGCTTCACGCTGTGCTTCATGTCATGTCACGTCACTTCGCGTTGTTTCATGGGGCAGGGCGAAGTGACGGCCATGCGACAGGTCATGCGCGCAGCTCGGCAAGAGGGTTTTGCTGCCGGGCTCAGTCGTTGGCGTTGAGCTCACGCAGCAGGGCGCGGCGCTGGCGGCCCATGCGGATCGCCAGCAGCACGATCTCGATCACGGCGATGGCCATCAGGGTGTAGCCGAACAGTTCGGTGACTTCCTCGGCGGCATTCTTGACCGAACGCAGGTAGGAGTCCCCCATCAGGGTTTCCCAGAATTCCGAGCGGCCGTAGAGGCGTGAGAAGACGTAGGTCGCCAGGAAGCCGGCGCCGAACAGGCCGAACGCGAAGCTGCGTCCGAAGTGCTCGAACTCGGCGATGAAGCGACTGCGGTTGCGCCATACGCCGATGATGACCGGGATCGCGACCACGCTGACCAGGAACTGCCAGCTGCCATCGCCGATCATGCCGTCGAGCAGGGCGTCCTGTTCGCGGATCAGGGACGCCGCGAACAGGCCGAACAGCAGCAGGCTGATGGTGCGCAGGTCCGGCAGGCGTGAATGCACCAGCCACATGGTGGCTGCGCTCAACGCCAGCAGAGTGCTCTGCATGTGTTCTGTCCAGCTGGCTTCGCTGAAGCCGACATCACCGAAGTGGTGGGCATCATGCATGACCAGCGACATCATCGCGGCCACCAGCGGCGCATAGATGGCCAGGCGTAGGCAGGCTTGCATGAAGAGCGAAGTGGGCTTGCGCCCATACAGCGGCTGTTCGGCGCTGATGGGGAGCGGAACAGCGTTATGGTGCTGGGTATGCGAAGTCAGGCGAGACAAGGGACTCTCCGGACAGTCCATGGACTGCCAGTCAGGGTGAGGGTGTTGTTTGCCTGCTCATTATAACGATGCAAAGGTGCTCAGTTAATATTCTGGTAAGAAAACTGTGAGATTCCATTTCAGCATCGATGTTGCGCCGAGCGGAAATGTTCGTCAGCTCTGACGTAACCGATCCCGCTCGGCTTCCTCGACGATCCAGTCATGCACGGCCTGGATGCGGCCATCATCCAGGGTGCCGTGGGGATGGACGATGACGTAGCGCTTGCCGGTCAGTACCCGCTGCGCGAAGGGCGCAATCAGCGTGCCGCGCGACAGCTCGTCGGTGATCAGCGTGCGTCTTGCCATCGCGACTCCCATGCCGGCGATGGCAGCCTCCATCGACAGGTGGTTGCGGTTGAAGGTATAGCCACGCTGAACGTTGATCTCGGGCGCGCCGATGCTGGCCAGATAGAATTCCCACTCGGCGTGATCGTGGCTGCCGCGCCAGGCGGTGATGTCGTGCAGCAGCGGATACCAGGCGAGGTCCTCTGCGCTGCGCAGCGGCGGGCGGCCGCGCATCAGGCCGGGATGGCAGACGGGGAAGATCTCCTCTTCCATCAGGTCGGTGACCTGCATGCCCGGGTAGTGGCCGTCGTTGAGGTCGACTGCCAGCTCGAAATCACCCTCGCGCAGCGGTGAGTCACTGTCCTCGGCGCGCACGTGCAGCTCGATATCCGGAAAGCGTGCCTGCAGACGCGGTAGCCGGGGCGCTAGCCATTTGGAGAGAAATGACGGCACCGAACGCAACCTGAGCACACCGCTCATCAAGCCGCTGCGCAGCCGTTTGACCTCCAGCCCCACTGCGCTATAGGACTGCTCCACGACACGCGCCAGTCGCGCGCCTTCCCCTGTCAGCTCGAGTCCACGTGAACGACGCAGAAACAGCTTGAAGCCCAGCCGCTCCTCCAGCTGCTTGATCTGCTGACTCACCGCGCCCGTGGTGACGTGCAGTTCTTCCGCCGCACGCGTGAAGGAGCCATGACGCGCGGCGCAGGCGAAGACCTGCAGCCAGGCATGGGTCTGACCATTCAGGTGGCGCAGGCTCGGTGTGGTGGCGGGCGTGCCGGTCGCCGTCGGCGGCGCGGCGGGGCCAGTACCAGGCGTGTTGTCGCGGGAAGGCGTCATGGGCGGGTCTCATGCAAGCGCTGGAGGCAGATAGAGAAGGAGAAGCCGCGATGGCCAGATGAAGATGGCGGTGATAGCTAAAGGCATCAGGGCACAAGGTGGCGCGAAGAGCATAGTTTACGCCGTTTTTGATGCATAGGGTTTAGTCAGGCTAAACCCACGACCAATTTTTATGGTTTGTCGCGTCCCGTCCCCATCCATCATCATTGCCTCATCCACTGGCAGGCGCTCAGGCGCGGCGAGTTTCCGAGATGAGGTGTTGTCATGTCCATCAGTGTATTTGATCTCTTCAAGGTCGGTGTCGGCCCCTCCAGCTCGCACACCGTCGGCCCGATGCGTGCTGCCGCGCAGTTCGTCGAGACCCTGCGCTCGCGCGACCAGCTGGAGCGTGTGGCGCGCATCGAGGTGCAATTGCATGGTTCGCTGTCTGCCACCGGCGTAGGCCATGGCACCGACAAGGCGACCATTCTCGGCCTGATGGGCGAGCTGCCGGAAACGATCGACCCTGCCATCATCGACCCCTGCATCGAAGAGCTGCTGGAGTCCCAGACACTGCTGCTCGACAACCGCATCGCGGTGCCCTTCGTGTGGGTACGTGACATGCAGTGGCACGATGCGCCGCTGCCGTATCACCCCAATGCCATGCGTCTGATCGCCTACGGCCATCGCGATGAGCTGTACCGCAATGTCTATTACTCGGTGGGCGGCGGTTTCGTGGTCGACGAAGTCGAGGCCGCGCGTGACCCGCTGCTGGAAGACGAAAGCCTGCGTCTGCCGTATGAATTCAACACCGCCAATGAACTGCTGGCGCTGTGTCGCATGCACAAGATGCGCATCAGCGAGCTGATGATGGCCAACGAATGTGCGCTGCGCAGTGAGACCCAGGTGCGGCGTGGGCTATGGCGTATCTGGGAAGTGATGAACGAGTGCATCGACAACGGCCTGACGCACGAAGGCGTGCTGCCCGGCGGTCTCAACGTCAAGCGTCGTGCCAAGCGTCTGCATGCACGCCTGCTGGATGTGGAATCCAGCAAGTCGATCATCACCTCGACCTTCTCGGCGATGGACTGGGTCAACCTGTTCGCGCTGGCGGTCAATGAAGAGAACGCGGCCGGCGGTCGCATGGTGACGGCGCCGACCAATGGCGCGGCCGGCATCATTCCGGCGGTGCTCAGCTATTACATGAAATTCCAGGAAGATGCTCGCGAGGAGGACGTGGTCGATTTCCTGCTCACGGCAGCCTCGGTGGGCATCCTGTGCAAGAAGAACGCTTCCATCTCCGGCGCGGAAGTCGGCTGTCAGGGCGAGGTGGGCTCCGCCTGCGCCATGGCGGCCGCCGGGCTTGCCGAGCTGATGGGCGCGACGCCGGAGCAGGTCGAGAACGCGGCGGAAATCGGTCTCGAGCACAACCTGGGGCTGACCTGTGACCCGATCGGGGGCCTGGTGCAGATTCCCTGCATCGAGCGCAATGCGATCGCCTCGGTCAAGGCGATCAATGCCGCCCAGATGGCGATGTGTGGCGATGGCGATCACTTCGTCTCGCTGGACAAGGCGATCCGCACCATGCGCGACACCGGCCGTGACATGCAGGACAAGTATAAGGAGACCTCCAAGGGCGGTCTCGCGGTCAACGCCATCGAATGCTGATACGACCGCTAGCCACTGGCAGGTTCCGTGACCTGGACTGGATTGAGTCTGCGTGAATTGACCCCGCGCTATGTGAATCTTTGTGATGTGAGCCTGAGTCGAACTGCCATGACTTTCCGCCGGAGGCCTGCCGCCTCCGGCCAAACCCGTTGTCTCTTGTCAGGTACATGATCTCCGGCCAGAGGTCATGATCTCGGCAACCCTCGTTGACGCCTCTTCGGCGCGGTATTCCGCGACGGACAGGCGTCTTTTTTATGGCGGAAATAGCGCTCATCTCGACTGTTCGGCTCGGTTTGGTAGGGGGATCTGTCAGCCTAGAGATGTTTCGGGAGGGCTGCGTTGTAAAGAAGTCGCTGATATATCGGCTATTGGTCGAGTGAGCGCGCTTGCCGCTGGCAGCGCGCCTCTCGCTGTTCTAGTTTACGTTAACGTCAGTTGCGCCGTTCGCAACGATGATGCGTATCGTGGACCTGTCAGTGGCGTCTGTTGATGGCGCCTGTGAATAGCGCCTGTTGATGCTGCGTATCGATGGCGAGCCGCGATGTTGCGGGCATCCACGCTGACGAACAGCCCTCATGTCTCTTGGAAGACACAGACCACCGGCTTGCCGGTCAGGACGGAGTACTGACATGCCATCACCGCCCATTCAGGGGCCGCGTGCCAGCGGGGGCGCATCAGCGACAGCCCCGATTCTCGAGACGCGTGGCTTGAGCAAGGATTTTCGGGGTTTCACGGCCGTCGATGACGTCAATCTCCAGGTGCAGGAAGGGCATATCCATGCCCTCATCGGCCCCAATGGCGCCGGCAAGACGACAGTCTTCAATCTGCTGACGCGCTTTCTGCCGGCCACTCGCGGCGAGATTCTCTATCGCGGCAAATCCATCACTCGCATGAAGTCGCATGAGATCGCGCGCCTGGGGTTGGTGCGCTCCTTCCAGATATCGGCGGTGTTTTCCCAGATGACGGTGCTCGAGAACGTGCGGGTCGCCCTGCAACGCCCCCAGGGCACCTCGTTTCATTTCTGGAAGCCGGAACGCAGCCTCGACAGCCTGAACGAGCAGGCGCTGCATCTGCTGGAGCAGGTAGGGCTGCGCGATGACGCCCACCGTGTGACCGCCAGTCTGCCCTATGGCCGCAAGCGGGCGCTGGAGCTGGCGACCACGCTGGCGCTTGAGCCCACGGTGATGCTGCTGGACGAGCCGACCCAGGGCATGGGCGCCGAGGATGTGGACCGCGTGGTCGAGCTGATTCGTGTCGCGGCGCGGGGCCGTACGGTGCTGATGGTCGAGCACAATCTGAGCGTGGTCAGCCGTCTATGCGATCGCATCAGCGTGCTGGCGCGCGGGCGGGTGCTGGCGGAAGGCGATTACGCCAGCGTCTCGGCCAACCCCGAGGTGCGTGAAGCGTATCTGGGCAGTGAAGTGCCCGAGTCCACGGCGGATGAGCACAAGGAGGTTTCATGACTGTAGTTATGGAGCAGGCGACGGACAGGCAAGCCTCGGCGGCCAACTCGCCAATGGGGGAAGAGCAGCTCTGCCTGCGCGAGCTGAACGCCTGGTATGGCGAGTCCCATGTGCTGCATGGCGTCAACATGACGGTACGGCGCGGCGAGCTGGTGACCTTGTTGGGGCGCAACGGGGCTGGTCGCAGCAGTACGCTGCGCGCGATCATGAACATGGTCGGCCGGCGCAGCGGCGAGATCCTCATCAAGGGGCAGGACAGCATGGGGCTGGCACCGCATCGCATCGCCCATCTCGGTGTCGGCTTCTGCCCCGAGGAGCGCGGCATCTTCGCCAGCCTGAGCGTCGAGGAGAACCTGCTGCTGCCACCGCTGGTCAGGAGCACGGGGCATGATCAGAGCCATAGCCAGGGCCAGAGCCAGAGCATGTCGCTGGATGAGCTTTATGCGCTGTTCCCCAATCTGCATGAGCGGCGCACCAGTCAGGGCACGCGCCTCTCCGGTGGCGAGCAGCAGATGCTGGCGCTGGCGCGCATCCTGCGCACCGGGGCGGACCTGCTGCTGCTGGATGAGATCACCGAGGGTCTGGCGCCGGTCATCAATCAGAAGCTGGCCGAAGTGCTGATGATGCTGAAGGCGCGCGGCATGACCATCGTGCTGGTGGAGCAGAACTTCCGCTTTGCCGCACCGCTGGCCGACCGTCATTACCTGATGGAGCACGGCACCATTCTGGAAGAGATCAGCGCGGACGAGTTACCGGCCCGCCACGAATATCTGCACAAGGTACTGGGGGTCTGAGCTCCCGCTCGGGCTGAGCTGCACAGGGCTGGCCGCTATGCACGGCCTTTGCACTCGCCAATCTGAAGTCCGTACGTCTCATCACAACAATCACAATATTGCCGGGCAATCCGGTCTGGAGATGTCATGCACGCCACTGCTTCATCCAACGCCACCGTTTCATCCAACGCCACCCCTGTCGCGTCACCGTTGTCACGCTGCATCACGGCGGCCACACGCCGGCGCCTGTTGCCGCTGTCCGCGCTCATGATGGGGTCACTACTGTCGGCGGGAATCGCGCAGGCCGATATCAGCGATGGCGTGATCAAGATCGGCTATCTGGCCGACATGTCGGGCACCTATCGTGACCTGGCAGGCCCGGGCGGTCTCGATGCGCTCAAGATGGCCGTCGAGGACTTCGGCGGCAGCGTCAACGGCATGCCGATCGAGGTATTGAGTGCCGATGACCGCAACAGCGCCGATGTCGGTGCCAATACGGTGCGCGGCTGGATCGATCAGCAGAATGTCGACATGGTCGCCGGGCTGGTGGCCTCATCGGTGAGCATCGCGGTGACGCGGATTCTCGCCGAACAGGACACGCTGGGTATCGTTTCCGGCTCGGCGGCTTCCAGCATCACCAATGAGCATTGCACGCCCAATCATGTCCACTGGGTGTATGACACCTATCCGCTGGCGCACGGCACGGCCAAGGCGATCGTCGATGAAGGCGGCGACAGCTGGTTCCTTTTGACCGCGGATTACGCCTTCGGTCATGCCCTGGAAGGCGATGTGGAAAAGGTGGTGAGCGAGAACGGCGGCACCATCGTCGGCAAGGTGCGCCATCCGTTCCCGACCAGTGATTTCTCCTCCTACATCCTGCAGGCGCAGGGCTCCGGGGCCAAGATCGTCGGGCTGGCCAATGCCGGGTCGGACACCGTCAATGCGCTGACCACGGCGAGCCAGTTCGGTGTGGTACAGGCCGGGCAGTCGCTGGCGGGGCTGCTGATCTTCCTCAATGACGTGCATGCCCTGGGGCTTGAGGTGGCGCAGGGTCTGCAGCTCACCACCGGCTGGTACTGGGACCTCAATGACGAGACACGCGCCTGGTCCCAGCGCTATCACGAGCGCAATGAGCGCATGCCGACCATGGTGCAGGCCGGCATCTACTCCAGCACCCTGCATTACCTGAATGCGGTCGCGGCCACCGGCAGCGATGACACCGCCACCGTGCGCGCCAAGATGGGCGCGACGCCGGTCAACGACATGTTCGCCAACAACGGCACCATCCGTGCCGATGGGCGCATGGTGCACGACATGTATCTGGTCAAGGTCAAGGCGCCCTCCGAATCCCAAGGCGAGTGGGATGTCTATGACGTGATCCGCACCATTCCCGGCGCTGAAGCCTACCGACCGCTGGCGGACAGCCAGTGCGAGCTGGTCAAGGGCTGAAGCCGAACGTCAGTCGAGTCGCTGAGGCGTATGGCATGGCGCTGCCGGTCGGGTGATCGGCAGCGCCGAGCGGCTGACGCGAATGGGCGCTGAAAAGGAATGTGCGGATGACCATGATTTTTGGAATACCCCTGATGGTGCTGTTCGGCCAGCTGATGCTGGGGCTGATCAACGGTGCCTTCTATGCATTGCTGAGCCTGGGGCTGGCGGTGATCTTCGGTCTGTTGCGCATCATCAACTTCGCGCATGGTGCCCAGTACATGCTGGGCGCCTTTGCGGCGCTGCTGGGAGCGCAATATCTGGGGCTCAACTACTGGACGGCGCTGATCGTGGTGCCGCTGGTGGTGGGTGCCCTGGGCATCGTGGTCGAGCGTCTGCTGCTGCGGCGCATCCAGCATCTTGATCACCTCTATGGCCTGTTGCTGACCTTCGGGCTGGCGCTGATCTTCGAGGGCACGCTGGTGAATCTGTTCGGTGTCTCGGGGTCGAGCTATCCGATCCCCGAGGCGCTGAGTGGCGGCTTCAAGCTGAGCTTCATGTTCCTGCCCACCTATCGCGCCTGGGTGCTGGTGGCGGCGTTGGTGGTCTGCTTCGGAGTCTGGTTCCTGATCGAGCGCACGCGCCTCGGTGCCTATCTGCGCGCGGGAACCGAGAACCCCGAGCTGGTGCAGGCCTTCGGCATCAATGTGCCCTTGATGGTGTCGCTGACCTACGGACTCGGTGTGGCGCTTGCCGCCTTCGCCGGCGTGCTGGCCGCGCCCTTGTATCCCGTCTCGCCGACCATGGGCTCGAGCCTGCTGATCGTGGTGTTCGCGGTGGTGGTCATCGGCGGGATGGGCTCGATTCTTGGCGCCATTCTTACCGGGCTCGCGATGGGGCTGATCGAGGGGCTGACCAAGGTGTTCTATCCCGAGGCCGCCAATACCGTGATCTTCGTGGTGATGGTGATGGTGTTGATGCTTCGCCCTGCCGGGCTGTTCGGAAAGGAGGCCTGACATGGCCGTACTGCAACAGGATCACCAGGCCGCGCGTGCAGGCAGAGCGCCGCGCAGAATCACCCCGCTGGGCGTGCTGTATCTCGTGCTGTTCCTGCTCGGGTTGCTGGCACCCTGGGTCGCCTATCCCGTCTTTCTGATGAAGATTCTGTGCTTTGCGCTGTTCGCCAGCGCCTTCAATCTGCTGCTCGGCTTCGTGGGGCTGCTGTCCTTCGGGCATGCCGCCTTCCTGGCCACGGGCGCCTATATCACCGGCTTCTTGCTCGCGGAATATCCGGGCCTGAGTCCGGCGCTGGGCATCGTGGCCGGTACGCTCGGCGCGGTAGTGCTGGGGACGCTGTTCGGGGCGCTGGCTATCCGGCGGCAGGGCATCTACTTCGCGATGATCACGCTGGCCCTGGCCCAGATGATGTTCTTCTTCTTCATCCAGGCGCCGTTCACCCACGGAGAAGATGGCCTGCATGGCGTGCCGCGCGGTGAGCTGTTCGGCGTGTTCGATCTGGCGAACAACCACACCCTCTATTACTTCGTGTTCGCGATCTTCGTGGCGGCCTTTGCCCTGATCCGGCGCGTGGTGCATTCCCCCTTCGGTCAGGTGCTGAAGGCCACCCGCGAGAATGAACCGCGCGCCATCTCGCTGGGCTATCACACCGATGCCTACAAGCTGGTGGCCTTCGTGCTGTCGGCGGGGCTGGCAGGCCTGGCGGGAGCGACCAAGACGCTGGTGTTCCAGCTCGCCTCGCTGGGTGATGCCAGCTGGCACATGTCGGGGGAGGTGATCCTGATGACATTGCTGGGCGGCGTCGGCACGCTGCTCGGGCCACTGGTGGGCTCCGGGCTGGTCATCGGGCTGCAGCATCAGTTGGCGCAATCCGCGCTGGGGGATTGGGTCAGCGTGATTCTGGGCGCCATCTTCGTGGTCTGCGTGCTCAGCTTCCGCAGCGGCATCATCGGGGAATGTCAGCGCTGGATCGCGCGTCGTCAGCAGCGGGAAGAAAAATGAGTGGCGAGGCGGCGAGAAGGAAAAGCGAGAAGCACGAAGGGAGATCATAAAGAAGGAGTGAGTGGCCCATCGTGCTCTGAAGCAAAGACATCAATGACTTGCCGATGATTTCAGACATAAAAAAAGTCCACCCCAAGTAGGGTGGACTTAAATGCCATTGTATATCGAGGGGGATACGCCGGTCCCGGATCCTCGACTCAGCAATGAGCACGCCATGCGAGATAGCCGCCATTTGCCATCTCACTGTATAGATTGCATGCCCGATGCCAGCTTTCTGGTATTTTCAATAAAAACAATGGCTTGAGATATTGGTGCCTGTTTGTGGGCTGCCAGGTGGCGGTCAGATGACTTGAGGCGTGCGCGCTGTTGGGCGATTCATGGTGCGTTGCAGCATGGTTGTGCACCAAATATGTGCCGTTTTTCGAGCATATGCGTACGTCATCAATAACTTATGTGGCTTGCGGGTGTGGATAGCGGGTGTGGCTAGCAGACATCGTCTGCCCGCTAGCACTGTATCTGTACCTCGCCGCCTGCCAGACGCACAGGCCACACCGTCAATGCGAGTGTGTCGTCGTCCAGGCATTGGCCATCACTGAGTCGATAGCGCTGCTTGTAGAGTGGCGAGATCACCAGTGGCTCTCCGGCGTGATCACCCAGCAGGCCGCGGGCAATCACGTTGGCGCCTGACACCGGGTCATGATGGTCGATGGCGAACAGCGTGAGGTCGTCGCTGTCGGCTGTGGCCGGCAGCGTGAACAGGGCGATCTGGCGGGCCTGGCCGTCCGCCTCAAGCCAGGCGGCCACGCCGGAGCCCGGCACCAGGTCCTCGCGCTGGCAGAGTGTCACCCAGCGTAGCGGCGTCTGTGCCGCGGCAGAGGTGTCCTGTGTTGCAGAGGACGGGCTGGAGAGCGGATCGGTAGATGTCGTGGCGAGTGCGGGCGATGTCATGAGCGCACCTCCGTGGCCAGGTGAGTCGTTGACTGAGGCTGATGTTCTGCCACTGCTTCGCGGGCGCCACCGTCGCTGATGATCAGATTGCCACTGGCCAGTTCATCGCGGCTGGCGGGGCGAATCTGGTCGCGCTCGACGATATTGACCACGTCAGGGTCCGGGCGCTGGTCATTCACGTAGCTGCGGAAGCGCTTGAGCTTCTCGGGGCTCTTGAGCGCATTGGCCCATTCGCATTCGTAGCGGTCCACCACCTGCTGCATCTGCTCTTCGAGCGTCTCGCCGAGCCCCAGGCTGTCCTCGAGAATCACCTCTTTCAGATAGTCGAGGCCGCCTTCGAGGCCCTCGCGCCAGACGGAGGTGCGCTGCAGGCGGTCGGCGGTGCGGATGTAGAACATCAGGAAGCGGTCGATGGTGCGAATCAGGCTCTCGTCATCCAGATCGGTCGCGAACAGCTCGGCATGACGCGGGCGCATGCCGCCGTTGCCGCAGACATAGAGGTTCCAGCCGTTCTCGGTGGCGATCACGCCGACATCCTTGCTCTGGGCCTCGGCGCATTCACGGGTACAGCCAGAGACGGCGAACTTGAGCTTGTGCGGTGAACGTAGGCCCTTGTAGCGGTCTTCCAGCGTCAGTGCCATCGCCATGCTGTCCTGCACGCCATAGCGACACCAGGTGCTGCCGATGCAGGATTTCACCGTGCGGGTGGACTTGCCATAGGCGTGACCGGTCTCGAAGCCGGCGGCGATCAGCTCGCTCCAGATGTCCGGCAGTTCATGCAGCTGGGCACCGAAGAGGTCGATGCGTTGACCGCCGGTGATCTTGGTATAGAGGTTGTAGCGCTTGCCGATCTCACCGATGGCGATCAGCTTGTCCGGCGTGATCTCGCCGCCGGGGATGCGTGGCACCACGGAATAGGTGCCGTTCTTCTGCATGTTGGCCATGAAGGTGTCATTGGTGTCCTGCAGCGGAATGTGCGAGGACTCGGTGATCGGCGCGTTCCAGCACGAGGCCAGAATCGAGCCCACCGCCGGCTTGCAGATCTCGCAGCCCAGGGCATCCGGATGGCGGCCGTGGCTGGCCATCAGCTCGGCGAAGGTCTCGATGCCTTCGACGCGCACCAGCGAGTAGAGCTCCTGACGCGTGTGCGAGAAGTGCTCGCACAGTGAGCGATCGACCTCGACACCACGACTTTCCAGCTCGGCATCCACCACCTTCTTGAGCAGCGCCGCACAGCCTCCGCAACCGGTGCTGGCCTTGGTGCAGGCCTTGATGGCGCCCAGATCACTGTTGCCGGCATCGATGGCGCTGCAGACATCGCCCTTGGAGACGTTGTGGCAGGAGCACAGCGTGGCGCTGTCGGGCAGGGCATCCGCGCCCAGCGTGATGGCTTCGCCACTGGCATCCGGCAGGATGAGTGCCGCCGGGTCCTTGGGCGCCGCGATGCCATTGGTGACGTACTGCAGCAGGGTGTCGTAGCGTGAGTTGTCGCCGATCAGCACCGCGCCCAGCACCTGCTTGCGGTCCTGCGAGACGATCAGGCGGCGATAGACGCCGTCGGCCTCGTCACAGTAGCGATAGCTGATCGCGCCCTCGCTCTTGCCATGGGCGTCACCGATGGAGCCGACGTCCACGCCCAGCAGCTTGAGCTTGGTGGACATGTCAGCGCCCTGGAAGCGGAAGCTCTCCTGAGAGGCGCTTGCCGCATCACCAGCGCTGGCAGCCAGCAGGGACGCCACGCCGCGGGCCATCTGATAGCCCGGCGCGACCAGCCCGAAGATGCGCGATTGCCACAGAGCGCACTCGCCGATGGCGAAGATTTCCGGGTCCGAGGTGCGGCATTCGTCATCGATGATGATGCCGCCGCGCTCGCCGATCTCGAGGCTGGCGCTGCGTGCCAGCGCGTCCTGAGGACGGATGCCGGCGGAGAACACGATCAGGTCGGTCTCCAGATACTCGCCATCGGCGAAGTTCATCCGCCACTGATGGTGCTCGCCGGGCACGATGTCGGTGGTGGCGCGATTGAGGTGCACCCCCACGCCCAGCGCAGTGATGTGTTGCTTGAGCGCAAGGCTGCCATCCTCATCCAGCTGCACCGGCATCAGGCGTGGCGCGAATTCGACGACATGCGCTTCCAGGCCGAGTGACTTGAGGGCATTGGCGGCTTCCAGCCCCAGCAGGCCACCGCCGACCACCACGCCGTGTGTCTTGCCATCGGCGGCAGCGCGAATCTGATCAAGATCCTCCAGGGTGCGGTAGACCAGACGATTGCTGGCGGCAGCCTCGCTTCCCGGCTCACCGAGGCCCTGGATGGGCGGCACGAAGGGGGTCGAGCCGGTCGCCAGCACCAGGCTGTCGTAGGGGTAGCGCCCGCGCGGGGTGATGACATGGCCGCCATCGCGGTCGATGGCGGTGACACACTCGTCGAGGTGCAGGGTGACGCCCGCCTTGCGGTAGTCGTCGGCGGTGCCGAGCGCGAGAGATTCGGCATCACGTCCGGTGAAATACTCCGAGAGATGCACGCGGTCGTAGGCGATGTGGCGTTCTTCGCCGAAGACATGAATCTGGTAGTGCGCGGTGGCGCCCAGTGCGATCAGCTGCTCGACGCAGTGATGGCCAACCATGCCATTGCCGATGATGATCAGGTGTTTCATGCGGCCTCCTCGAAGGTGTCAGGGGTGTTGTCGGTCTTGTTTGTGGTGTCGCGATCACGATGCTGGTCTGTCATGTCTTGAGTGCCCGGCTTGCCGCTGGGGTCATCGGGCGCCGTCGGCGGGCCGTCCTGGGTCAGACGTGCGAGGGCTTCTGCCGGCATCAGCAGGAGGTCTTCGCGAATCCTGGTCAGTGGCGTGCCGGCCTTGAGCGCTTCGAACAGGGCGTTGCCGGCACTGACGTCGCCGTAGAGCACCACGCCGACCAGGCGCTCCTCGCGCAGCAGCAGTCGGCGGTAGTCGCCCAGGGCGTGGTCCTGATAGACCAGCACCTCGTCATTCGGCTGGGGGGCAAGCTCGCCGCAGCTATAGAGGTCGATGCCGCTGACCTTGAGACGCGTCGCCAGTGGCGCATTGCGATAGGGCGGAGTCGGTTGCGCGAGAAGCTGGCGGGCGAGCACTTCGATCTGCGCCCAGATGGGCTCGATCAGGCCGAAGGTCTCGCCAGCCACCTCACAGCATTCGCCCAGCGCATGAATGTGCGGATCGCTCGTGAGCAGATGGCCATCGACCTGGATGGCGCGCTGACAGGCCAGCCCCGCAGCACGCGCAAGCTCGATTTCGGGGCGGATGCCGGTGGCGGCGATGGTCAGTCCGGCGCGCAGTTCGCGGCCATCCTTGAGGCGCACGCCGCTGATGCGGCCCGCCGGGGACTCGAGCCACTCTTCAAGGTGCGCGCCAGTGATGATGTCGAGGCCACGCTCGCGAAGCTCCTGCTCCAGCAGTCCGGCCGCGATCTGATCCAGCTGACGGTTCATCAGGCGCTCGCTGCGCTGCAGTAGCGTCACCTCAAGGCCACCCTTGCGCAGGCCCTCGGCGGCCTCGAGCCCGAGCAGCCCGCCGCCGATGACCAGTGCGCCGGCGCCCGCCTGCCGTCCGGCAAGGCAGGCGGCCTGCATCTGCTCGACATCCTTCAGGTCGCGAAAGCCCATCAGTCCCGGCGGCCAGTCATTGGCGGACGATGCCTCTGGCAGATGAGCGGGCAGAGGCAGGGGCAGCGCCGGACGTGAGCCGGTCGCGATCACCAGCCGCTGATAGGGGATGCGGCCACCGCTGGCGGTCTCGACACAGCGGGCGGTGCGATCGATCTGGCTGACGGGGTCGCCGCTGATCCGTGTGATGCCGTGCCGCGAGAACCAGTCGGCCTGCTGGCTGATCAGGCCGTCGGTTTGTGTCTCGCCGGCCAATAGCGGCGAGAGCTGAATGCGGTTGTAGGGGAGGTGGGGCTCCTCGCCGATCACCGTGACCGGCCAGGGCAGCTGCTGATCAGGGCTCAGCGAGACCAGCTGCTCCAACAGCTTCTGCGCCGCCATGCCGTGGCCGATGATGACCAGTGCTGGCGTAGGCTCGCGGGTGGTAGATGACGGATGCATTCTGCCTCCTTGCGCTGACGTTCTGGACGCATAAAAAAAAGCGCCTGCTTGCCGCCGTGATGATCACGACGTCAAGCAGGCGCCTTTGCCTGGAAGATGAGGGCTAAGCATTGGATAGCGAGTTGCAGTGTTCAGGTGCCGATGTCGATGTCACCCGCAACTGCGGCAGGTCTGGCGGACCGTTGGCTGCTGCATGTCACTCATCGGAGTGATGCGTTGCGAGACCTGCGATTCGGGGTCGTCATTGACCCAACCTGCCGATATTCAGGCGAATTCGGTGCCGCTTCAGAGAAAGTCGCTATTTTTCATTCACTTGCAGTTGAAGAGGCTCGAGGCGCTGTCCTGCCATGGCAGAGTCGGTCGCGGTTGCGGGAGGCATCAAGGCAGGGATTGGTGCAGTCGCATGCGCTGATGCACATGGCTGGTGCGTCAGCGGTGCCTGGCGCTGGCCGTCTCGCGCTGTTCGCCTCCTGCTTTGGTAGCTTATGACGGCCAAGTGATTGTTATTTCTGGTGATTGGTCAGGGTTGGTCTGTTAAGTGCGTCTGTCAGGTCATTGGTGTGATACCTGATTGAGGGTTCGCGACTCCGCAAGCTTCACTGTTGCGAGACTCGCGAACCGGCCAACGGCGGCTCTTCAATCACGCACGCCATGTCGACGTCTCGAAGACGAGATTGCGCACCCATCGGCATGACGAGATCGTATTCACCATCAGTTTCCATTGTCAGTCTGCAGGGTAGAGCAGGACTGACAACGACAGGCAAAGGCGCCTGATGACCGCACATTACGTGGCGGGTCATCAGGCGCCTTTTTTCATGCTTACTGCACCAGGGAGTGATGTCGATGCAGGCCAGCAAGCCCCATAGCACAAGTGAGTCTTCCTCCTGCAGCGCCTCGACGACCTGCCCGTATTGCGGTGTCGGGTGTGGCGTGTCACTTGAGCTGGAAACCCGGGCGCAGGAGGGTGGTGAGCTCAAGCGCAGGATCACCGCCGTCAGCGGCGACAACGACCATCCGGCCAATTACGGGCGTCTGTGCGTCAAGGGGTCTGCGCTTGCCGAGACGCTGTCATCCAGCGGCCGCCTGACGCAGCCTCAGATACGCGACGCCGCAGGCGTGCTGCGAGAGGTGAGCTGGGATACGGCGCTGGAGCTGATCGCCGCTCGCTTCGGTGAGCTGCGCAGCACCCATAGTGGGGACAGCATCGCCGCCTATCTGTCGGGGCAGCTGTTGACCGAGGACTATTACCTCGCCAACAAGCTGTTCAAGGGCTTCATCGGCACGCCGCACCTGGATACCAATTCGCGGCTGTGCATGGCCTCGGCGGTCGTGGCGCACAAGAGTGCCTTCGGGGCAGACGCCGTGCCTTGCAGCTATGAGGATCTCGAGCGTGCCGAGCTGGTGGTGCTGGTCGGCAGCAATCTGGCCTGGAATCACCCGGTGCTGTTCCAGCGTCTCAAGCAGGCGCGTATCGACAATCCGCTGCTGCGTATCGTGGTGATCGACCCGCGCCTGACCGACAGCTGCGAGATCGCGGACCTGTATCTGGGCATTCGCCCCGGCAGCGACGCGCGCCTCTTCAATGGCTTGCTGGCCTATATGGCCGAGCGCGGACGCACCGATCGCCTCTATCTGGAGGCCCACACCCAGGGTTTCGATGCGGCACTCAAGCAGGCAAAGCGTGACGACTGCTCGCTTTCCGCGATTGCGCGGGATTGCGATATCGATGTGGAGCGTCTCGAGACCTTCTATTACTGGTTCGCCACCCAGCTGCACGTGGTCACGCTGTTCTCCCAGGGCGTGAATCAATCGACCAGTGGCACCGACAAGGGCAATGCGATCATCAATTGCCATCTGGCAGGCGGCAAGATCGGGCTACCGGGCGCGGGGCCGTTCTCCATCACCGGGCAGCCCAATGCGATGGGCGGCCGCGAAGTCGGTGGGCTGGCGAACCAGCTGGCGGCACATATGGATTACGACACGCCGGGTGCGCGGGCGCTGGTCAGCGAGTTCTGGAAGGCACCGAACCTGCCCGAGGGGCCTGGTCACAAGGCGGTCGAGCTGTTTGCGGCGCTGGGGCGTGGCGAGATCAAGGCGCTGTGGATCATGGCGACCAACCCGGCGGTGAGCCTGCCGGATAGCGCACGAGTGCGTGCGGCGCTGGCGGCCTGCCCGCTGGTGATCGTCTCCGAGTGCATGGCCGACAGCGACACCTTGGCGTACGCCGATGTGGTGCTGCCGGCCAGCAGCTGGAGCGAGAAGGATGGCACCGTCACCAACTCCGAGCGCTGCATCTCGCGTCAGCGTGGCCTGCTAACTCCGCCCGGCGAGGCGCGTCATGACTGGTGGCAGCTGGCGGAGGTCGGCAAGCGCATGGGCTTTCAGGAGGCTTTCGACTACTCGGGGCCCCACGCGATCTTTCGTGAGCACGCCCGTCTTTCGGGGTTTCGCAATTCTGCGCCGCGTCTCAAGGCCGGTCGCAAGCCATCGGCGACCTTCTCGGTCAAGCGGCTGTTCAACATCGCGCCGTTGGCGGATCTGGATCGCGCGGGTTACGACGCGCTCAAGCCGATCCAGTGGCCGGTACGCCGTGGGGAAAAGGGCGAGCTGATCGGCACGCCGCGCCTGTTCGAGGATGCCACCTTCAACACACCCAATGGGCGCGCACGGCTGGTGCCCGTGGTACCGCAATTTCCGCAACAGGCGCTGAGCGATGCGGCGCCGCTGCGCCTCAATACCGGGCGTATCCGTGATCAGTGGCACACCATGACGCGCACCGCGCGCAGTGCTCGCCTGATGAATCATCGTGCCGAGCCTTTCGTGGAGCTTCATCCGCAGGATGCGGCGGCTCGCGATTTGCGGGATGGCGGTCTAGCGCAGCTCAAGGGGCGTGATGAGCAGGGCGGGCTGCGTGGAGATTATCGGGCTCGCGTCCGCATCAGCAGTGGTCAGCGTCGCGGGGAGGTATTCATTCCGATGCACTGGAGCGACCACTTCGCGAGTCACGCTCGGGCCGGTGCGCTGCTGGCGGGGCTCGTCGATCCCTTCTCCGGACAGCCGGAATCCAAGCATGGCGCGGTCGAGGTCGAGTCATTGCCGTGCGAGTGGCAGGCCACCTTGTTGATTGCCCCCTCCATCCTGGCCGGGCGTGAGGATCTGGTGGATGCCGTGGCCCAGCTCGACGGGCGCTACTGGGCGCGTATTCCGCAATCGGCATTGGTGCGCTACCAGCTGGCAGGTCAGGGCCAGCCGGATTGGCAGCATTGGTGCGAAAGCCATCTGGGTGTCCCGGCGGGGCTCTGGGCACAGGACGCCGCCCAGGGTGGCATCAGCGCAGCGGGCTTTCGTGATGGACGCCTTGTCTGGTGGCTGAAGGTGATGCCGGGTGACGCACACCTCGATCGCCAACCCAATATCGCCTGGCTGGGCGAATGCTTCGCATCAGAGCAGCTCTCCGCGCATGAGCGGCGCAGCCTGCTGGCCGGCCGTCTCTCCGGGCAAGCGGACGTCGGGGCGATGGTCTGCGCCTGCCATCAGGTCGGCGAACTGACCATTCGTCAGGCCATCCAGTCCGGTGACGGTTCCGTGGAAGCCCTGGGCGCGCGACTGGCCTGCGGCACTCGCTGCGGTTCCTGCCTGCCTGAACTCAAACGTCTTGTGGAAGAGGAGCGATCCGATGAGCGGACTGATTCGTTGGAAATGGCGTGACCTGATGTCGGTATCCAGCAGTGCAGAGTCTCTCGGGATTCTCATGGCGCCGCTGACTGATGGCCTGATGTCGCGGCGCGAGTGGCGTGGCGAGAATCGGCAGGCGCCAGCGCGCAGCGATGCCAACGGGATTTCTCCCGCCTGGGAGGCGTTTCTTCCGGGCCAGGTCGCGCTGGTGGGCGCGGGGCCGGGGGATCCGGACCTGATGACGCTCAAGGCTTGGCGAATGCTGAATGCTGCGGATGCGGTGGTATATGACCGACTGGTCGGCGATGAGATTCTCGCTCAGCTACCGGTTCACTGTGAGCGCTATTACGTCGGCAAGGCCTGCGGCAATCATAGTGTGCCGCAGGATGAGATCGGTGCGCTGATGGTTCGCCTGGCGGGGGAAGGCATGCGGGTCGTGCGCCTTAAGGGCGGTGACCCCGGTGTCTTCGGCCGCATGGGGGAAGAGCTCGCGGCCCTCGATGATGCCGCCATCACGCGTCATATCGTGCCGGGCATCACCGCGGCTTCCGGTGCGGCCGCTGCCCTGGGGATGCCATTGACGGACAGGGCGCATGCACAGCGTCTGCGTTTCGTGACCGCTCAGCTCTGCAGCAAGAGCGAACAGCCTGAATGGCAGCAGCTGGCGCGTCGCGATGAAACGCTTCTCTTCTATATGGGGCTCAATCGTCTCGAGGTGATCTGTGATGAGTTGCAGCGTCATGGATTGCCGGCGGACTGGCCGATGATGCTGGTCGCCAATGCCAGCCTTCCCGAGCAGCAGGCTCTGCACGGCTCGCTCGGCAATATGGTGAGTCGTCTGGCCGAGCATCCATTGCCGACACCGTGCCTGATCATCGTGGGCAGTGTCTGCCAGATGGCGGCGGGGAGAGAAAGTGCATTGGCCGATGCCGTCGCGCATGCAGCGGCTCACATGTCTTGCAGGGAAGTTTTTGAAGAAGCGTGTTGAGAGGGGGGGAGGTGCGCTTGATGGAGTGGTACTGAAAGCGCCGGTAAATGAAGTGGCTGTATAGAGAGCTCTTCATGTGGTGTTCTTCGAGATGTCGTCCTGATGGCGCTAGAGAAACGCATGGGCCCGCTTTGCACTCTTTTGGACATTGCTGCCAAAAAGCCCTTGCCCTCACGGCGGTTCGTGCGTAAAGTACGCATCCGCTGCCGGGGACGCATGGCGTTACCAGCGGTGAAAGAGGTTTGCAGGTGATTGTTTTGCTTGATGTTTTTGAAGTCCGCTTCGACATCAACGATTGACAATCCCGGGCGATTCGCTAGAATACGCCGCACTCCTTACGGAACAGGTGATCGAGCAACGCTCCTCACCGCTTGATGATGCTTAGAGGCAGTCGACTGACTCATCATCAAGTGCTTGACTTCTCAAGCGTTCCGGGTAGAATATGCCTCCTCGCTTAACAGCGACGCTCTTTAAAAATTTGATCAGGTAATTCGTGTGAGCGCTTGCCGATGAGTGGTGACAAGGTCACCAAATATCGGAGCAAGCCTCTCACGAGAAGTTTGACTCTGAACCAAGTTTGGTCTGCTTAACAGACTATCAAGCTTTCAACTGAAGAGTTTGATCATGGCTCAGATTGAACGCTGGCGGCAGGCTTAACACATGCAAGTCGAGCGGAAACGATCCTAGCTTGCTAGGAGGCGTCGAGCGGCGGACGGGTGAGTAATGCATGGGAATCTGCCCGATAGTGGGGGACAACCTGGGGAAACTCAGGCTAATACCGCATACGTCCTACGGGAGAAAGCAGGGGATCTTCGGACCTTGCGCTATCGGATGAGCCCATGTCGGATTAGCTTGTTGGTGAGGTAATGGCTCACCAAGGCGACGATCCGTAGCTGGTCTGAGAGGATGATCAGCCACACTGGGACTGAGACACGGCCCAGACTCCTACGGGAGGCAGCAGTGGGGAATATTGGACAATGGGCGAAAGCCTGATCCAGCCATGCCGCGTGTGTGAAGAAGGCCTTCGGGTTGTAAAGCACTTTCAGCGAGGAAGAACGCCTTGGGACTAATACTCCCGAGGAAAGACATCACTCGCAGAAGAAGCACCGGCTAACTCCGTGCCAGCAGCCGCGGTAATACGGAGGGTGCAAGCGTTAATCGGAATTACTGGGCGTAAAGCGCGCGTAGGTGGCTAAGTCAGCCAGGTGTGAAAGCCCCGGGCTCAACCTGGGAACGGCATCTGGAACTGCTTGGCTAGAGTGCAGGAGAGGAAGGTAGAATTCCCGGTGTAGCGGTGAAATGCGTAGAGATCGGGAGGAATACCAGTGGCGAAGGCGGCCTTCTGGACTGACACTGACACTGAGGTGCGAAAGCGTGGGTAGCAAACAGGATTAGATACCCTGGTAGTCCACGCCGTAAACGATGTCAACTAGCCGTTGGGTCCCTTGAGGACTTAGTGGCGCAGCTAACGCAATAAGTTGACCGCCTGGGGAGTACGGCCGCAAGGTTAAAACTCAAATGAATTGACGGGGGCCCGCACAAGCGGTGGAGCATGTGGTTTAATTCGATGCAACGCGAAGAACCTTACCTACCCTTGACATCCAGAGGACTTTCCAGAGATGGATTGGTGCCTTCGGGAACTCTGAGACAGGTGCTGCATGGCTGTCGTCAGCTCGTGTTGTGAAATGTTGGGTTAAGTCCCGTAACGAGCGCAACCCCTATCCTTATTTGCCAGCGAGTAATGTCGGGAACTCTAAGGAGACTGCCGGTGACAAACCGGAGGAAGGTGGGGACGACGTCAAGTCATCATGGCCCTTACGGGTAGGGCTACACACGTGCTACAATGGCAAGTACAAAGGGTTGCAATACTGCGAAGTGGAGCCAATCCCATAAAGCTTGCCTCAGTCCGGATTGGAGTCTGCAACTCGACTCCATGAAGTCGGAATCGCTAGTAATCGTGGATCAGAATGCCACGGTGAATACGTTCCCGGGCCTTGTACACACCGCCCGTCACACCATGGGAGTGGACTGCACCAGAAGTGGTTAGCCTAACCTTCGGGAGGGCGATCACCACGGTGTGGTTCATGACTGGGGTGAAGTCGTAACAAGGTAGCCCTAGGGGAACCTGGGGCTGGATCACCTCCTTATCGACACTGTCTACTGCTCGCGGCAAGTGCTCACAACGAATTACCTGATCTTATTGCTGGCTTAGCCGGCAGTGGCAAGCGTGCTCATCATAGAGCGCGCTTCTCACTGTTCTCTGAACAGCCGCTCTTTAACAATGTGAATCATGCTGACGATAGATGTGTGCGCCAAGTGCATGTCTATCAAACGATATGTCGGAGAGGTCCGACAGATTCGTAATCCTTGACAGACCCCTTGGGGTTATATGGTCAAGCGATTAAGCGCATACGGTGGATGCCTTGGCAGCCAGAGGCGATGAAGGACGTGATAGCCTGCGATAAGCGTTGGCGAGGTGGCAAATACCCTGCGACCCAACGATTTCCGAATGGGGAAACCCACTCACCATCAGGTGAGTATCTATAGGCCAATACATAACCTATAGAGGCAAACCCGGGGAACTGAAACATCTAAGTACCCGGAGGAAAAGAAATCAACCGAGATTCCCCAAGTAGCGGCGAGCGAACGGGGACCAGCCCTTAAGCGTGACAACTGACAGACGAACAAGCTGGGAAGCTTGACGATACAGGGTGATAGTCCCGTAGTCGAAGTCTGAGTCACGTGAAATCGAGTAGGTCGGGGCACGAGAAACCTTGACTGAACATGGGGGGACCATCCTCCAAGGCTAAATACTCCTGGCTGACCGATAGTGAACCAGTACCGTGAGGGAAAGGCGAAAAGAACCCCGGCGAGGGGAGTGAAATAGATCCTGAAACCGTATGCGTACAAGCAGTGGGAGCACCTTCGTGGTGTGACCGCGTACCTTTTGTATAATGGGTCAGCGACTTATATTCTGTGGCGAGCTTAACCGTATAGGGGAGGCGTAGGGAAACCGAGTCTTAACTGGGCGACCAGTCGCAGGGTATAGACCCGAAACCGGGCGATCTATCCATGGCCAGGGTGAAGATTGAGTAACATCAATTGGAGGCCCGAACCCAAGTATGTTGAAAAATGCTGGGATGAGCTGTGGATCGGAGTGAAAGGCTAATCAAGCCCGGAGATAGCTGGTTCTCCTCGAAAGCTATTTAGGTAGCGCCTCACGTATCACCGCTGGGGGTAGAGCACTGTTTCGGCTAGGGGGTCATCCCGACTTACCAACCCGAGGCAAACTCCGAATACCAGTGAGTGCAGCGTGGGAGACACACAGCGGGTGCTAACGTCCGTTGTGAAAAGGGAAACAACCCAGACCGTCAGCTAAGGTCCCAAAATCCTGATTAAGTGGGAAACGATGTGGGAAGGCTCAGACAGCTAGGAGGTTGGCTTAGAAGCAGCCATCCTTTAAAGAAAGCGTAATAGCTCACTAGTCGAGTCGGCCTGCGCGGAAGATATAACGGGGCTAAATCAGGTACCGAAGCTACGGGTTCATCCTCTGGATGAGCGGTAGAGGAGCGTCGTGTAAGCCAATGAAGGTGGATTGAGAAGTCTGCTGGAGGTATCACGAGTGCGAATGCTGACATGAGTAACGATAAGGGGAGTGAAAAACTCCCCCGCCGGAAGACCAAGGTTTTCTGTTCTACGTTAATCGGAGCAGAGTGAGTCGGCCCCTAAGGCGAGGCGGAAACGCGTAGTCGATGGGAAACGGGTTAATATTCCCGTACCGGATGTGGTTGCGATGGGGGGACGAAGAAGGCTAGGTGAGCCAGGCGTTGGTTGTCCTGGTGAAAGCATGTAGGCCGAGGAATCAGGCAAATCCGGTTCCTCTGAGGTCGAGATGCGAGACGAACTGACCACGGTCAGGAAGTCATCGATGCCACGCTTCCAGGAAAAGCCTCTAAGCTTCAGATCACATGCGACCGTACCCCAAACCGACACAGGTGGTCAGGTAGAGAATACCAAGGCGCTTGAGAGAACTCGGGTGAAGGAACTAGGCAAAATGGCACCGTAACTTCGGGAGAAGGTGCACCGGTTCGAGTGAAGGACTTGCTCCGTAAGCTCTTACCGGTCGAAGATACCAGGTGGCTGCAACTGTTTATTAAAAACACAGCACTCTGCAAACGCGCAAGCGGACGTATAGGGTGTGACGCCTGCCCGGTGCCGGAAGGTTAATTGATGGGGTTAGCTCACGCGAAGCTCTTGATCGAAGCCCCGGTAAACGGCGGCCGTAACTATAACGGTCCTAAGGTAGCGAAATTCCTTGTCGGGTAAGTTCCGACCTGCACGAATGGCGTAATGATGGCCACGCTGTCTCCACCCGAGACTCAGTGAAATTGAAATCGCAGTGAAGATGCTGTGTACCCGCGGCTAGACGGAAAGACCCCGTGAACCTTTACTATAGCTTTACACTGGATGCTGATGTTGTCTGTGTAGGATAGCTGGGAGGCTTTGAAACCACGTCGCCAGATGCGGTGGAGCCAACCTTGAAATACCAGCCTGACATCATTGGCGTTCTAACTCAGGTCCGTTATCCGGATCGAGGACAGTGTATGGTGGGTAGTTTGACTGGGGCGGTCTCCTCCTAAAGAGTAACGGAGGAGCACGAAGGTACCCTCAGCACGGTTGGAAATCGTGCATTGAGTGCAAGAGCATAAGGGTGCTTGACTGCGAGACAGACACGTCGAGCAGGTACGAAAGTAGGTTCTAGTGATCCGGTGGTTCTGTATGGAAGGGCCATCGCTCAACGGATAAAAGGTACTCCGGGGATAACAGGCTGATACCGCCCAAGAGTTCACATCGACGGCGGTGTTTGGCACCTCGATGTCGGCTCATCACATCCTGGGGCTGAAGTCGGTCCCAAGGGTATGGCTGTTCGCCATTTAAAGTGGTACGCGAGCTGGGTTTAGAACGTCGTGAGACAGTTCGGTCCCTATCTGCCGTGGGCGTCGGAAGTTTGAGAAGAGCTGCTCCTAGTACGAGAGGACCGGAGTGGACGAACCTCTGGTGTTCGGGTTGTCATGCCAATGGCATTGCCCGGTAGCTACGTTCGGACGGGATAACCGCTGAAAGCATCTAAGCGGGAAGCCCCCTTCAAGATGAGACTTCCCTGAGGCCTTGCGCCTCCTGAAGGGCCCTTGAAGACTACAAGGTTGATAGGCTGGGTGTGGAAGCACAGCAATGTGTTGAGCTAACCAGTACTAATTGCCCGTGAGGCTTGACCATATAACACCCAAGGGGTTTGCGCAGGCAAACGCCGGGATTGCGACAGGATCGAGACATATCGGTCAGCATGATTCATATTGCGAGTCACGAGGCCACAAGCCTTGAGACTCAGGCATCGCAAGATGCCACCGTTTCGCCTGACGACCATAGCGAGCGTGAACCACCCGATCCCATGCCGAACTCGGAAGTGAAACCGCTTAGCGCCGATGGTAGTGTGGAGTTTCTCCATGTGAGAGTAGGTCATCGTCAGGCACTTATCCCGAACCGCCCCTGTAGCCTTGCTGCAGGGGCGGTTCTCTTTGTGCGCAGGAAAACTTGTGCGGAAAAGTGGTGTGAAAGAAAAGCCTCGCGCAAGCAAAGTACGCCTAAAGAAGAAGTTGTGCTGGGGTAAATGCGTAGAGCGCAAGACATAGCTACATGAGTTGCATGAAACAAAGATGCCTCTATCACTTCTGTGATAGAGGCATCTTTGTTTATGGATCAGTATTACTGGGAAAGCGTTCTGACGCTCTATTGAGTGTACTTGATCGACAGGCATTCCACGCTGTTGAGAGGTATCTTTATCGGGAGATATTTTTGCTGTTGCAGTACCTGCTCGGTGTCTGCGCTGTCATTGAATATCACTCATTGAAGTTATCCATGAACAGGCGCAAGGAGGCGACATGTCGAGGGGCTTTTCATATTCGTTATCAAGACTTCTATTGGCAGGAATGATGGCTCTTTTGTTGGGGCTGATGTCGTCAGAAATGGCATCTGCCGGGGAGCGAGAGAGGAAGATAGAGCGCTGTCAGTTCATCAAGGACAAGATCGAATATTATACCGATAGGCGTCGCGGCGGCGGGTCGTCGGGCCAGATGCGAAGTTGGCAGTCCCAGCGCAATGACTACAAGCAGCGCTATCGGGATGAAAACTGCACGCGCGTCAGGACAGCACTGAAGTGACTCCCCTATTGACGCGATAATAGTGAATCGCAGTGCGCTATTCTCAGCGCTGTGGGTTGTAGGTTGTAGATAGACGCAGCCAAAAATGACAATGCCCCTCTTGAGAATGTCTCAAGAGGGGCATTGTTGTTCAGGACGATTCGCTCAGGACAATTCGCACAGGGCGATTCGTTCAGGGGCGTTTGCGCAGGCGTGTCAGGCCTTCCTGGGCGCTGGATGCCACCAGTTCACCGTGCCGGTTGTAGAGGCTGCCGCGAGCGAAGCTACGTGCGCCTCCCGCCCACGGGCTATCCATCTCGTAGAGCAACCAATCATTGACGCGTACATCGCGGTGGAACCATAGCGAGTGATCCAGGCTCGCCATTTGCAGTTCGGGCGAACCGAACCGCACGCCATGTCCGCCGAGGCCTGTCGCCAGCAGATTGAAGTCGGAGCTGTAAGTCAGCAGGTAGCGATGTAGGGCATCATCTTCCGGCAGCTCGCCTGCCAGTCGGAACCACAACCGCTGGCGTGGCGGTGGGCAGGCGTCATCAACACTCGCCGTGATCGGCGCCTTCAGGCGCAGGAACTCGATGGGATGGCCTTTGTAGCGCTCGATGCGTGCCCCCTGTTCGATCAACTGCTCTGGGGATTCGATATCGGGCATGGCGAGCTGATGCTCGAATCCCGCCTCCTTGCCATGGAAGGAGGCGCTGCAGAAGAAGATGGTCTTGCCATTCTGGATGGCACTGATGCGTCGGGTCGTGAAGCTGCCGCCATCACGCACGCCATCAACCTGATAGATGACAGGCTTGTGGGCATCGCCCGGGCGCAGGAAGTAGCCATGCAGAGAGTGAACCTGGCGTTCGACCGGCACCGTGCGTGTCGCTGCGGACAGCGCTTGTCCGAGTACCTGTCCGCCAAACAGCTGAGGGAAGCCGAGGTCCTGACTGTGCCCTCTGAACAGGTTCTCTTCCAGGGTCTCAAGACCCAGCAGGGTGACCAGTGCCTCAAGAGGCGCAGTAGCTGTTTGGGTCATGGATCTATCCTTGTGCTGAGAGGCAGGCGCTCGGAGCAGTGCCAGACCGCGCGGGGTAGCAATGCAGGAGGAAGCGCGAGCGCCAAGCCGTTATCATGGTGAGCGAAACAATGGCCTCAGGATACCGGAGAACAACGGTGAGTGACGAGTTGGCGATAGCGCCGCAGGCCCGGAGTGGGCCACGTGGGGATCATTACTATATGCACCGGGCGCTGGACCAGGCGCGGCTGGCATTCGAGGCTGGCGAGGTGCCTGTCGGCGCGGTGGTGGTCAATCCCCAGGGCGACATCATCGGCACTGGCTACAATGCGCCTGTCAGTACCCCGGACCCGACGGCACATGCCGAGGTGCAGGCCTTGCGCGCGGCGGCGGCCCGACTCGGCAACTATCGTCTCGACGATTGCACGCTGTATGTGACGCTGGAACCCTGCATGATGTGCAGTGGTGCCTTGATCCACGCGCGGGTGAAGCGGGTCGTCTACGGGGCGGCAGAGCCGAAGACCGGCATGGTGGAATCGCGTGCCAATCTGTTTGCACAGCCCTGGCATAATCACCACGTCGAGGTGGAAGGGGGACTATTGGCCGCTCACGCCAAGCGCTTGCTCAAGTCCTTCTTCGCGGAGCGGCGCGGTGAGCTTCCGCGCTGATCCTTTCATGCTGAACCTTTCGCGCAGGTCCTCCCGCACATCTCTTCGCGTTGCGATCGTGTTGGTCTCCATGAGCCGTCAGGCGGCGACCTGAACCTGATTACGACCGCTGGACTTGGCGCGATACAGCGCTTCATCCGCTGCCTGCAGCAGTGCATCCAGCCGCAACGGAGCGCGCGCCACGCATGCCATGCCCACGGATACCGTGACGACGCTGTCCGTGGCGGGCTGCGGCAGTCCTGCAGCCTGCACGGCACGCCGCAGCTCTTCCGCCAGAGTGCGGCCTACCGCGCGCGGGCATTCCGGAATGCACACCACGAACTCCTCGCCACCGAAGCGCGCCAGTATGCCGCCGGCAGACTCCACGGGCGCCCGTGAGACGGCGGCAATCTTCTGCAGGTAGCGATCTCCCTCCAAGTGACCCAGTTTGTCGTTGATCGTCTTGAAGAAGTCGATATCCAGAATCATGACCGTCAGAGGCATCTTGCCGCTGAAGCTCTGCACCTGCTCGAGGAAATAGCGACGATTGGGCAGCTGGGTCAGCTCGTCGTGACGCGCCAGCCACTGGATCTCGTTCTGCAGTCGCTCTCGCCGCACCATCTCTTCGCGAAGTGCATCATTGGCATTCTTGACGATACCGTGCTCCTGCGAGACGCGGCGATACATGTAGATCACCAGGAAGAGCAGGTAGGCCAGCAGCATGCCTGTCAGCAACGTCACCTCCGGCAGACGACCACGAGTGGCCGCCAGGAACTGCTGTGTCGGCTGCAGGCCCAGTGTCAGGTCGGTGGCGGGCAGCTCGATGGGGATGCGATGGCCCCAGGGCGCCAGACGGCTTTCCGGGCCGACATGGATATAGATGTTGCCGCGCTCTGACAGGGTGACCGCAAATGCCTCATTGCGTGCCGTATCCATGGCCCTGTCGAGCAGAGGGGCCAGATCCACCACCATGGCGATCGCCCCCAGGATGGTGCCATCGCGAGGATCGCGCACCGGCAGGTAGGACACCATGCCCTTGCCGCCCTGAATCAGGTCGATGATGCCGGTATGGCCCTCGATGCCGAGTTCCAGCGGGTTGCGCAGCGGAGTGTCCGGCTGAGCATCCAGCAGCCGGACGCCCAGTACATCATGATTGCGGCCCTTGTCCGGGAAGACGCGCGTTATCACGCTGTCCGGGTCGATGAAGGCAATGTTCTGGAAGTAATCGAAATCCTTGTAATAGCTGCGTGCCAGGCGTTGCCACTCTCCGCGTGACGGAGTCTGTCCCATCAGGCTCCAGAAACCGGCGAAACGTCGCATCGCATTGAGCTGGTCGTTGATCTCGCGAGACAGCTCCGTGGCGATCTTGTCGCCCAGTACGTAGGTCGACTGGTTGATGCGATTGTTCTCGTCCTGGCTCTGCTGCTGCCAGGCGAGCAGACAGACCAGGGTGATCGAGGAGGAAATGATCAGCGGTATGAGGTTGCGGCGCCACATCTGCATGAATGCCGGCTGTAGATCGATCCATTGAGCGATCAGCAGCAGACTGACGAAGCTGGTCAGCGTGATGCGCTCCGGACCTGCCAGCACCATGCTGGCGACGGAAAGACTGGCGTCGGACATCATGGCAAACAGCAACAGCAGCGTGACTTGCGTCAGCTGGATGGCAGAGCCGAATCCCAGTCGCATGCGCAACAGGGCGCAGGTCGTGAGGCCGAAACAGGCAAACAGGATCAGGATAGGCGGGCGGATATTGGCGATATGCCAATCGCCCGGCAGATTGATCAGCAGGTCTCCCCAGTGGTCCACCCCCACCCAGCTTTCCGGTAGCAGAAAGGTGCAGATCAGCAGGATATTGAGGATCAATGAGGCGCTGAGGAACAGCTGGCTGAGGGAGGTATTGCGCCAATGCCAGGCAGCCTGGCCGGCGGCCTGCAGGGTCAACATCATCAGCAACAGCGCATTGGCTTCATTGCCGGCAGACGGCCAGAGCCCCAGCAAGGCGATGCCGAACGCGATCAGGCTTAGCGACATCAAGACGAGTCTGCGTGTCATTCCCTGTCCTTAGAGGCTCTTGATGCGTGGTGAAGATGCGTGCACTTGAGGCACCGGAGTGCTGACGGTCCGAACTCCATCCTCAGAGAATCGGAGGCACTGTATCGAAGGGATTGCTGTCGCCTTCGTCGTCGGTAATCGGACGCTCATCCAGCTGATAGAACTGCTGCTGGCTACGGTAAACATAATTCAGTATTTCATAATAACGACGGATATTGCGGACATAGATGACAGGTTCTCCGCCGCGTGCATAACCATAACGGACTTTCTGGTACCACTCACGATTCTGCAGCAAGGGCAGGGCTTCGCGGACATCCTTCCAGCGATTCGGGTCGCCGCCCTTCATCTTCACGATCCGTCTGGCGTCAAACAGGTGACCCAGACCGACATTGTAGGCCGCCAGCGTCATCCAGGTGCGATCCGGTTCCTTGATCTCGTCCGGCAAGCGTCCCTTTATACTCACAAGATAGCGTGAGCCACCATCGATGCTCTGAACGGGGTCCAAACGGTTGGCGATCTTCATTTCGCGCGCCGTCACATTGGTCAGCATCATCAGGCCGCGCACCCCTGTGGGAGAGGTGGCCTTGGGCTGCCAGTGCGATTCCTGATAGCCCGTGGCGGCCAGCAGTTTCCAGTCGATGCCGGTTTCGCGCGCGGCTTCCTTGAAGGTGTCGATATAACGCGGCAGGCGGTCGCGTGCCTGGCGGATGAAGGTGCGTGCGCCGACATACTCGAGATAGTCATCATGGCCGAAATAGCGCTCGACCAATTGATCGAGGGTGCCATCTTGGCGGCGTGTCTCGAGAAAATCATTGGCGGCGGTCAGCAATGAGATGTCGCCATGCGCGGGGAAGGCCCAGGCCAGCGTCAGCGGATCGCCCACGTCGAAGCCGTTCTCCACATTGGGGAAGAACAGGCGATTGAGCTTGAATTGATGGGCATAGACGACCGCCGCATCCAGCTTGTCCTCCTCGATGCGTTGCAGCAGGTCCGCCACCTCAAGCTCGCCGGTTTCCTTCCAGCTGAGCTCGGGGATGTCCTGCTGGACTTCCCGCAGTACCAGGCTGGTGCCGGCGCCCTTGATGACGCCGATGCGCTTGCCGACCAGATCCTTCAATTCCTTGGGCGGGTGCATGCCGCGCCGATAGACCACCATCGCCTGCAATTCGAGGATGGGGCGCGAGAAGCGCAGGTCCTGTTCGGAGAGATCCAGCGGCAGGGTCGCGGCCGCAAGATCGGCCTGATCATTGAGCACGCTCTGGGTCAGGCTCTCGATATTGTGCTCGGAATCCATCGACAGACTCACGCCAAGATAATCGGCGAAGTCCCGTGCCAGCTCGTATTCGAAACCGGTAGGCCCCTGACGGCCACGATAGAAGGTCGTAGGGGTATTGCGCGTGGCGACCTGAATGAAGTCGCGCGCGCGGACATCGTCCAGCCGCGTGGGCATCTCGATGAGGGTGCGCTCGGGCAGTATCAGCAAGGCGAGGGCCAGCGCCGCGACGAGGAAACGCCGCGCGTGGCGCAGCAGCTGTCGCACGGGCGGAATGAGAGAAGAGGGCGAAGTCTTGAGCATGCGTCAGCATCATTCACGGCAGGGCTTCCACCATACCGGCAGCTCAACACACTGTCATCCAACGCATGTCGCCTGCGGGCTTCGTTAAGGCTCGCCTTTCACGTATGATATGCGCTTGCTGCCGCCGTTTGGCGGTTGTCCGTTCACGCTGCTTCAGAGGCTTTCCCTGACCATGCTCGAACTGCGAGGCGCGCCTGCCCTTTCCGCCTTCCGTCACACCCGTCTACTGGCTGCATTACGCGAGCTGGTGCCGGAGGTGGAATCTCTTCATGCCGAGTACCTTCATCTGGCCGAGGTCGATGGTGAACTGAGCAGTTCCGATCGGACAACACTGGAGCGCCTGCTGGACTACGGCCCCAGTCGTGACGAGAGCGCTCCGGAAGGACATCTCTTCCTCGTCATCCCCCGTCTCGGCACGCTGTCTCCCTGGTCTTCCAAGGCCACGGATATCGCCGCCAACTGCGGCCTGCCGCAAGTCCGCCGCCTCGAGCGTGGCATCGCCTACCGCATCAAGCTGGACGCGCCCCTGAGCGAAGAGCTCTTCGCCACGCTGTCCTCCCGACTGCACGACCGCATGACCGAGACGGTATTGACCCGTACTCAGGACGCGGCACGTCTGTTCCAGCATCAGGCACCTGCCAAGCTTGCCCATGTCGACATCCTCGGCGGTGGCCGCGAAGCCCTGGCCAAGGCCAACGGTAGCCTGGGTCTGGCGCTGGCCGATGACGAGATCGATTATCTGGTCGAGTCCTTCAAGACTCTGGGCCGCAATCCTGCCGACATCGAACTGATGATGTTCGCTCAGGCGAACTCCGAGCATTGCCGCCACAAGATCTTCAATGCGGACTGGACCATCGACGGCGAAGCGCAGTCGCACTCGCTGTTCAAGATGATCAAGAACACCTACCAGCATCATCCGGATGGCGTGCTGTCCGCCTACAGTGACAACGCCGCCGTCATGGAAGGCCCGACTGCCGGGCGTTACTTCCCGACAGGCGAAGGCCATATCTATCGCTACCATCAGGAACCGATCAACATCCTGATGAAGGTCGAGACGCACAACCACCCGACCGCCATCGCCCCCTATCCGGGCGCCGCGACCGGTGCCGGTGGCGAGATTCGTGATGAAGGCGCGACCGGTGTCGGCTCCAAGCCGAAAGCGGGTCTGACCGGCTTCAGCGTCTCCAACCTGCGTATCCCGGGCTTCGAACAGCCGTGGGAGCACGACTACGGCAAGCCGGAGCGCATCAAGACCGCCTACGACATCATGCTCGAAGGCCCGATCGGTGGCGCTGCGTTCAACAACGAATTCGGCCGTCCCAACCTCAACGGCTACTTCCGTACCTACGAGCAGGATGCCTTCGGTGCCGGCGGCATCGAGCGTCGCGGCTATCACAAGCCGATCATGCTCGCCGGCGGTTACGGCAACATCCGCAGCCAGCACGTCGAGAAGGGCGATATTCCGGTCGGCGCCAAGCTGATCGTGATGGGCGGCCCGGCGATGCTGATCGGTCTGGGCGGCGGTGCTGCCTCTTCCATGGCCTCCGGCAGCTCCAGCGAAGACCTCGATTTCGCCTCCGTGCAGCGTGACAATGCCGAGATGGAGCGTCGCGTGCAGGAAGTCATCGATCGCTGCTGGGCACTGGATGACAAGAACCCGATCTGCTTCATCCACGACGTCGGCGCGGGCGGTCTGTCCAACGCACTGCCGGAGCTGGTCAAGGATGGCGGTCGCGGTGGCCTGTTCGACCTGCGCGCCGTGCCGAGCGCCGAATCCGGCATGAGCCCGCTGGAGATCTGGTGCAACGAATCCCAGGAACGCTACGTACTGGCGGTGGCACCGGAGAATCTGGCCACCTTCGAAGCCCTGTGTGAGCGTGAGCGTTGCCTGTACGCCGTGGTCGGTGAAGCCCTCGAGGAGCACGAACTGGTCGTCAAGGATGGTCACTTCGATACGCGTCCGGTCGATCTGCCGATGGACGTGCTGTTCGGCAAGCCGCCCAAGATGTCACGCAGCTTCGAGCGCCAGACGCTGGAGCTGCCAGCGCTGGGTCTCGACAACCTCGACCCGCGCGAAGCGATGACCCGTGTGCTGCAGCTGCCCACCGTCGCCTCCAAGAAATTCCTGATCACCATCGGCGACCGCTCGATCACCGGCATGGTCGCGCGCGACCAGATGGTCGGTCCGTGGCAGGTGCCGGTGGCTGATTGCGCCGTCACCACCAGCTCCCTCGACAGCCATGTCGGTGAAGCGATGGCGATGGGCGAGCGTACGCCGGTCGCGCTGATCTCGCCGGCGGCGTCCGCGCGTCTGGCCGTGGCCGAGGTGATCACCAACCTGGCCGCCGCGCCGATCGCCAAGCTGTCTGACATCAAGCTGTCCGCCAACTGGATGAGCGCTGCCGATCACACCGGCGAGAATCAGGCGCTCTACGAGGCCGTCCACGCCGTCGGCATGGAACTGTGCCCAGCGCTGGACCTGACCATTCCGGTCGGCAAGGACTCCATGTCCATGCGCACCGCCTGGCAGGACGAGAACGGTGAAGACAAGTCGATCACCGCGCCGCTGTCGCTGGTGATGACAGGCTTCGCGCCGGTCACCGATGCCATGCGTACTCTCACGCCGCAGCTGCGCCGCACGCTGAATGGCGAGGCCGTGGAAACGGACCTGATCCTGATCGATCTCGGCCATGGCGCTCACCGCCTCGGTGGCTCCGCGCTGGCGCAGGTCTATGGTCAGGTCGGCAACGAAGCGCCGGATCTTGCCAAGCCTGAAGACCTCAAGCACTTCTTCGAGGCCATCCAGCGCTTCAACGTCGAAGGCAAGCTGCTGGCCTATCACGACCGCAGCGACGGTGGTCTGTTGACCACCTTGATGGAAATGTCCTTCGCGGGGCGTGTCGGTCTCGACATCTCCCTCGACTGGACCGCCGCCGAGCCGGGTCAGGCCACCGGCGCGCTGTTCGCCGAAGAACTGGGTGCCGTGGTGCAGGTGCGTCGCGAACATACCGAGTCGATCCTCGCCGAGCTCAAGGCCGTGGGCCTCGAGCACAGTGGCGTGATCGCCACGCCGCGTGCCGATGAGCAGATCAACATCACGCTGCTGGGCCAGAACCTGCTCTCCACCACCCGCGCCAGTGCCGAGCGCCTGTGGGCCGAGACCAGCTATCGCATGCAGGCCGCGCGTGACAACGCCGATTGCGCCAAGAGCGAATTCGAGTCCATCAACGACGTGCGTGACCCGGGCCTGACCGCCCAGGCCACCTTCGACGTCAACGACGACATCGCCGCGCCGTACCTGAACACCGGTGCACGTCCGCGCATGGCGATCCTGCGCGAGCAGGGCGTCAATGGTCAGCTCGAGATGGCGGCAAGCTTCGACCGTGCCGGTTTCGAGGCTGTCGATGTCCACATGAGCGATATCCTCGAAGGGCGTGTCGATCTGGACACCATGCGGGGTCTGGTCGCCTGTGGCGGCTTCTCCTACGGTGACGTGCTGGGCGCCGGCGGTGGCTGGGCCAAGTCGGTGCTGTTCAATGCGCGTGCGCGTGAACAGTTCGAGCGCTTCTTCAATCGTGATGACAGCTTCGCGCTGGGCGTCTGCAACGGTTGCCAGATGCTCTCCCAGCTCAAGGAGCTGATTCCGGGTGCCGAGGCCTGGCCGCGCTTCGTGCGCAATGAGTCCGAGCAGTTCGAGGCGCGTGTCGCGATGGTCGAAGTCGAGAAGAGCGCCTCGCTGTTCCTCGATGGCATGGAAGGCTCGCGCCTGCCGATCGCCATCGCGCATGGCGAAGGGCGTGCCGAGTTCCGCGACAGCGCTCACCTGCGCAAGATGCAGAGCAGCGGCCAGGTCGCGCTGCGTTACGTCGACAACTACGGCCAGACCACCACGCGTTATCCGGCCAACCCGAACGGTTCGCCGTCCGGCATCACCGGTCTGACCACCGATGATGGTCGCGTGACCATCATGATGCCGCACCCGGAGCGCGTGGCGCGTGCCGTCACCAACTCCTGGCGTCCGGACGACTGGCAGCAGGATGGCGCCTGGTTGCGCATGTTCCGCAATGCCCGTCGCTGGGTTGACTGAGCGACGTGACGCGCCAGCGACTCGGCTTCCTCGGTTGATGAGGCTGGCGCACGCCACCAGTGGCGAAATGCAGTAACGGGAGACGCCTTCGTGGTTCACGCCACGAGGGCGTCTTCTTGTTTACAGACATGCTGAGAGCACCGTGGTGCGACTGGCTCAACAGCGGATTCCACCGTTGAGCAGGACACTCGGCCCGGCATGCGGCAGGCTGGCGTCATCGTGATGTCGCCATCGCTATCGATGATGATGCCTGCCTGACAGGCATGGTGTGTTCCGTGGCCGCTGCACTGGACGCAACTCTTGATCACAACCCCTGGCCACAACTCTTGATCGCAACCCCAGACCCTCCCACAACGACAGCCCTGACATTGCTGTTCGCTGGCAAAGGAAGCTTTGATGAAACTGAAATGGTCGCTGTTACCTCGCTACTCCGTCTTCGGGCTCTGTGTCCTCGGCTTGCTGGTCTGCCTGGGGCTGTCGGAGCTGACGCCCTGGATATGGCCGCTGACGCTGCTGATGGCCTTTCTGGTCGCCGTCGGCATCTACGACATGCAGCAGCCGGATTACGCCGTGCGTCGCAACTATCCGGTGATCGGCAACATGCGCTACCTGTTCAAGGCGCTGCGTCCGGAAATGCGTCAGTACCTGTTCGAGTCGGACACCGATCAGCTGCCGTTTTCCCACAAGCAGCGCGAGCTGGTCTATGCGCGTGGCCGTCAGCACAATTCCTCCCAGCCGTTCGGCACCTTGCTCGATGTCTATTCCGACAGCTATGAGTTCATCGGCCACTCCATGCAGACCTCGAGCGTGCCGGACCCCAAGGGCTTTCGTCTCAACGTCGGCAACTCCCAGTGCTCGCATCCCTACAATGCCTCGCTGTTCAATATCTCGGCGATGAGCTTTGGCTCCTTGAGTGCCAACGCCATCCGCGCCCTGAACAAGGGCGCCAGGCTGGGCAACTTCGCCCATGACACCGGCGAAGGTAGCATCAGCCCCTATCACCGCGAATTCGGGGGCGATCTGATCTGGGAGTTGGGCAGTGGCTACTTCGGCTGCCGCGACGAGGAAGGGCGCTTCGATGGCGAGAAGTTCGCCCGTCAGGCGGCCAGCGAGCAGGTCAAGATGATCGAGATCAAGCTCAGCCAGGGCGCCAAGCCCGGCCACGGGGGCGTCTTGCCGGCCAGCAAGATCAGCGAGGAAATCGCCGAGACGCGCGGGATTCCGATGGGCAAGGACTGCATCTCGCCCTCCAACCATGGTGAGTTCTCCACACCGCTTGAGCTGTTGAGTTTCATCCAGCGCCTGCGCGAGCTGTCGGGTGGCAAGCCGGTGGGCTTGAAGCTGTGCCTCGGTCAGCCGTGGGAGTTCATGGCCATCGTCAAGGCGATGCTCGAGACCGGGATCGTGCCCGATTTCATCGTCGTCGATGGCAGTGAGGGCGGTACCGGCGCCGCACCGACCGAATTCACCGATCACCTCGGCACCCCGCTGCGTGAAGGGCTGCAGTTCGTCCACAACTCGCTGGTGGGCGCAGGGCTGCGTGATGAGGTGCGCATCGGGGTCAGCGGCAAGATCATCAGCGCCTTCGATATCGCCTGCGTGATGGCACTGGGCGCGGACTGGGTCAATGCCGCACGCGGTTACATGTTCGCGTTGGGCTGCATCCAGTCACTGAGCTGTCACACCAACAAGTGCCCGACGGGGATCGCTACCCAGGATGATCTGCGCCAGAAATCGCTGGTCGTGGAAGACAAGGCCGATCAGGTGCGTCACTTCCATCACAACACCCTGCATGCGCTGGCCGAGATCCTGTCGGCGGCGGGCCTGCATACGCCCTGGCAGATCACCCCGGACCACCTGGTGCATCGTGTCTCCGAGAATGAGGTCAAGCTGTTCTCGCACCTGCATCCCTTCCTGACCAAGGGCGCACTGCTGACGCAAGGGGACGACTATCCCTTCTATCGTCGTGTCTGGGCGATGGCCCAGGCCGAGAGCTTCCAGCCGCGATCGCTGTCGGAGGTCTCGGGCGCCAAGCGCGAGTAGACAATCGTCACCTCTGCGACCAAACGACCGTTCAACAACCGGGCGCAGGCAGTCACACTGAGACGTAGCGAGTCATGCCCGCGGGCAGCTCGACGAACGCAGTGTGGTTGCCTGCGCCTTTTGGGTTTATCACTGGATGAGTGCCATCGCTCGGCACTGTCGTGAAATCGTTCGAGCGCGTGCTTGCTCGTTATCCTTCGCAGGGAGACCGCCATGTCTGACGCTACCCACCTCACGCCTGAACGTTATGTGACCCTCTCGATCAGTGAGCATGTCGCCGACGTGCGCCTCAATCGCCCTGACAAGCACAACGGCATCGACTGGAAGATGATCGATGCCCTGCTGGCGGTACAGCAGGAGTTGCATGCCCGCGCCCGGGAATCAGGCCTGCGCGCCATCGTGCTGTCGGGCGAGGGGCCCAGTTTCTGTGCGGGGCTGGATATCGCCGCCATCATGGGCGACGCCGCCCGCGTGCCGCAGTTGCTGGTCGCGGGGGCCAATGGCTGTGCACCGCAGCGCAATACCGTGCAGCAGCTGGCGCTGGGTTGGCGAGATATCGGGGTGCCGGTCATCACCGCCTTGCATGGCAACGTCTTCGGTGGCGGCCTGCAGATCGCGCTGGGGGCGGACATCCGGCTGTGTGATCCTGATGCGCGCCTGGCGGTGCTCGAGATCGACTGGGGCATCATTCCGGACATGGGCATCAGCGTCACCGCGCGTGGCGTACGACCGGACTGGCTGCACGAGCTGACGTGGAGCGGACGCAAGGTCGAGGCCAACGAGGCGCAGAGCGCCGGCCTGGTCACGCGCATCATCTCCAGCCCGCAGGAGGAGGCGTTGGCCCTGGCGCGCCAGATTGCCGGGCGCTCTCCCAGTGCCATCCGCGCCATCACGCGTCTCTATGACGAGGCCCTCGCTGCGCCGGAAGCCGAGGCACTGGCGCTTGAGGCAGAGCTGCAGTCCTCGCTGCTGGGGCGTGCGGAGCAGACCGAGTGCATCAAGGCCAAGCTCGAGGGACGCGCGCCGCGCTTCTGATCCTGACGGGTCAAGACTGACGGGCTCAGGTTATCCACACCCACTTTGCCGCTGCAGTCGCTGATGCGGATAATGGGGGCATTGTCCCTTCCTGCGATTCGGCGGCCCCTTGATGTCAATGTTCCTGTCAGCCATCACTTCCCTGTCAGCCCTCACGTCCCTGTCAGCCATCACTTCCCTGGGCCTGCCTGCCGGCAGCGCTCCCACTCATGTGTCTTGCTGGGCGGCGCTGCATGTTTGAGCTGCGTCCGTATCAGCAGGAGGCCGTGCGGCGTACCGTCGAGCACTTTCGCCGCAGTGATGAGGCGGCGGTGATCGTGCTGCCCACCGGCAGCGGCAAGTCATTGGTGATCGCGGAGCTTGCGCGTATCGCGCGTGGCCGTGTGCTGGTGCTGGCGCATGTGCGCGAGCTGGTCGAGCAGAACCACGCCAAGTACGAATCCTATGGCAAGGACGCCGACATCTTCAGTGCCGGCCTCAAGCGCAAGCAGGCCTCGCGTCAGGTGGTGTTCGGCTCGGTGCAGTCAGTGGTGCGCAATCTTGATGCCTTCACGCCGGCTGAGCCGACGACTGATGCTCAGGCGGCGCCCTTCACGCTGCTGGTGATCGATGAGTGTCACCGGGTCTCGCTGGAGAAGGACGCCAGCTATCGCAAGGTCATCAATCATCTGCGCGAGCACAATCCGCGCCTCAAGGTGCTGGGACTGACGGCGACGCCGTATCGTCTCGGTCAGGGCTTCATCTTCCATCGTCACTATCACGGCATGGTGCGCGGGGATGACGACTGCTTCTTCCGTGATTGCGTCTTCGAGCAGCCACTGCGCCTGATGGTGCGGCAGGGCTTTCTGAGTGAGCCGCGGCGCGTCGATGTCGCGGTGGCACGCTATGACTTCTCGCAGCTGGCACCCGGTATCGGCGGCAGCTTCCAGGAGGCGGAGCTCAACGAGGTGGTGCAGGGCTCGCGCGCGACGCCGGGCATCGTGCTGGATATCGTCGCCCAGGCACGCGAGCGGCGCGGTGTGATGGTGTTCTGTTCCACCGTCGAGCATGCCGAGGAAGTCACCGCACTCCTGCCTGACGGCGAGGCGGCGCTGATCACCGGCGAGACGCCCGGCGAGGAGCGCGAGCGGCTGATCAATGCCTTCAAGGCCCAGCAGCTCAAGTATCTGGTCAATGTCGCGGTGCTCACCACCGGCTTCGATGCGCCGCATGTCGATCTGATCGCCATCCTGCGGCCCACCGAATCCGTCAGTCTCTATCAGCAGATCGTCGGGCGCGGCCTGCGTCTGAGCCCCGGCAAGACGGACTGTCTGATTCTCGACTACGCCGGCAATCCCTGGGACCTCTACGCGCCGGAGGTGGCGACGCCGAAGCCGGCCGGCGACACCGAGATCGTCCAGGTCGAGTGCCCGGTATGCGGCAATGCCAATCTGTTCTGGGGACGCAAGGATGGTGAGCTGGTGGTCGAGCACTTCGGGCGCCGGTGTCAGGGGCTGGTCGAGTCACCGGAGGGCGAGGGCAGGCCGCTGGTGCAGTGCGACTTTCGCTATCGCGCCAAGGCCTGCCCGCAGTGTGGCGAGGCCAATGACATCGCCGCCCGCCATTGTCATGCCTGTCAGGCGCGACTGGTCGATCCGGATGACAAGCTGCGCGATGCGCTCAAGCTGCGTGATGCGCGGGTGCTGCGCGTCAGCGGCTGGCAGCTGGAGGAGGCGCGCAACGGGCGCGGCCTGCCACGCTTGAAGGTGACCTATTACGACGAGGATGGCACCGATCTGTCCGAGTGGTTCGCGCTCGAGACCTCTGCTCAGCGTCACGCCTTCCGCTTGAGCTTCCTCGCGCGTCATCTGCGCGCGCCGGGCAGTGACTGGGCGCCGAAGGACATCGCCGAGGTGCTGGCAGGCGAGGAGCGTCTCAAGGCGCCGGACTTCGTCATCGGGCGCAAGAGCGGGCGTTACTGGCAGATCCGCGACAAGCTGTTCGACTACGCCGGGCGCTATCGCACCGGTATCGCCGCCGGCTGAGCGGCGCGCTGGCCGCTGCGTGATCCGGTCGCGTGGCGCATGTTGTCAGGGACACGACGTCGCGGGGATGCTGAGCGGGGCCTCGGGTTGCTAGACTGGCGGCTTCATACGCCTCAGGGAGAACTCACAAGGTGAGTGCCACCGATACCTCGGCCAGGCTGGTGTCCGGCTTACGCCCCACCGGACACCTGCAACTCGGACACTATCAATCAGTGATCCGGCGCTGGACCGAGCTGCAATACCATCACGATGCCTATTTTCTGGTCGCCGACTGGAACGCGTTGGCGGTCAGCGGTCACGCGCCTCACGAGATCGAGCAATACAGCTGGGCGATGGTGATCGACTGTCTCGCCTGTGGGGTCAACCCCAAGGTCGCTACCCTGTTCATCCAGTCGTGGGTGCCGGAGCTGACCGATGTGCACATGATCCTGGCCAGCGTCACGCCCAAGGCCTGGCTGGAGCGTCTGCCCAGCTACCGCGAGATGGTCGCCGGGCTCGGTGAGCAGCAGGGTGCCAGCCTGGCCATGCTCGGTGCGCCCCTGATGCAGGCGGCCGACATTCTGGCGCTGCGGGGGCAGGTGGTGCCCGCCGGCCCCGAGCAGCGTGCGCATATCGAGTTCACCCGTGAGGTCGCCCGACGCTTCAATCATCGCTATGGCCGCGATGCCGGCTTCGAGGAGCAGGCCGAGCGCGCCATCGCGCGCCTGGGCAAGAAGAGCGGTCGCCTGTATCGCGAATGGTTGAGCGACTATCAGGAAGAGGGCGATCTCGAAGCCTTCGAGCGCGCGCGTGGCCTGCTGGCCGAGACCAGCAAGCTCAACCGCAACCAGCAGGAGCGGCTGCTCGGCTATCTGGAAGGTGGCGGGCGGCGCATCCTCGGCGAGCCGGAACACTGGCAGGGCGAGGTCGAGCCGCTGCTGGGCATGGAGCTCAAGACACACAAGGCCGCACGGGAAGACGCCATCTTCCTGCGCAGCGGGCGCGACGATATCGCGGCCTGCGTGCGCGAGATGCCCACCGACCCTGCGCGCGTGCGCCGCAAGGACCCCGGTGACCCGCAGCGCTGCCCGCTGTGGACGCTGCATGAAAGCTTCACGCCCGCCTCGGACCGCCAGTGGGCGGAGGAGGGCTGCCGTGATGCCAGCATCGGCTGCCTGGACTGCAAGGGCTGTCTGATCGAGCATGTCGATGCAGCGCTGACGCCGATTCGTGAGCGTGCCGAGGCGCTGGAAGGGGAGCATGGCAAGGTGCGCACCATGATGACAGAAGGGGCCGAGCGGGCCCGCGACACCGTGCGTGACACCCTGGATGAGCTGCGGCGCGTGATCGGCCTGACCTATCGCTAGAGGCGGGCGGCGCCGAGCGCGGCCCCGGCGTATCACCGGCGGCGTAAAGACTTGGGGGATGGGGCGCGAGCCGCTAGAATGCCCGTCCCCCAGACCCACCTTCACCCGCCTCCTGCAGGAGATGTCATGAGCGACCTGCTCGATGGCGCCAGTTTTGCCCTCACCGATGGGCATCAGCCCGCACCTCTCGTCACGCCCCCGACGGCGGCGTCGACGGTGCTGGCGCGCGTCAACGACACCGCGCTCACCGAGATGCCGCAGGACCTCTACATCCCGCCGGAGGCGCTGCGTGTCTTTCTCGAGACCTTCGAGGGGCCGCTGGATCTGCTGCTCTACCTCATTCGTCGCCAGAACCTCGATATCCTCGCCATCAATGTCGCGGCCATCACCCATCAGTACATCGAGTATGTCGAACTGATGCACGCCATGCAGATCGATCTGGCCGGTGAATACCTGCTGATGGCCGCGATGCTGGCGGAGATCAAGTCGCGCAGCCTGCTGCCGCGTCAGCCCAAGGCGAGTGATGACGACGAGGAAGAGGACCCGCGAGCAGAGCTGATTCGCCGTCTGCAGGAATACGAGCAGACCAAGCTGGCCGCCGAAGGGCTGGATGAGATGCCGCGTCAGGGCCGCGACTGGTTCGTGGCCACGGCAGACCTGCCCGAGCTCGAGACGCGGGTGGTGCACCCTGATGTCGAGCTGTCGGAATTGCTCGGCGCGTTGTCCGGTCTCTTGCGTCAGGCGGATCTCGTCCAGGCGCACACCATCTCGCGCGAGGTGATGTCGACCCGCGAGCGCATGCTGGCGATCATGAATCTGTTGACCCATGAGCACTTCACGCCCTTCGAGAAGCTGTTCACGCTCGAGGAAGGGCGTGCCGGGGTGGTGGTCAGCTTCATGGCGATTCTGGAGCTGGCCAAGGAGTCGATGATCGAGATCGTCCAGAATGCGCCGCTGTCACCGATTCACGTGCGCGCCCGCACGCCGGAGCCGGACCCCGAGGATGACGAGGACTGGCTGGCGCTGGAATTCGCCGACGAAGACGAGGTGGCGGCCGATCAGGGGGCGTTCGATGACGCAGCGTACGATGACGCAGCGTCCGATGATGCGCAGACGTCACCTTCCTTACCCCCATCCGACGAGCAGGAGAACGCGGCGTCATGAGTTTGCGCGATGTCCCGCTGGACCAGATCATCGAAGCGGCCCTGCTGGCCGCCGGCGAGCCGCTGACGCTAGAGCGCCTGGCCGGTCTGTTCGATGAGTATTCAAGCCCGACCAGGCCTGCGCTGCGCGAGGCGTTGGGCAAGCTGGAAGCGCGTCACCCGGCCGACAAGAGCGCGCTGGAGCTGATCGAGACCGCCAGTGGCTGGCGGCTGCGCGTTCGCCAGCAGTATTCCCCCTGGGTATCGCGGCTGTGGGAAGAGCGCCCGCAACGTTATTCACGCGCCTTGCTGGAGACCCTGGCGCTGGTGGCCTATCGTCAACCGGTGACCCGCGGCGATATCGAGCAGGTGCGTGGCGTGACGGTCAGCTCCTCGATCATGCGTACCCTGGTCGAGCGCGGCTGGGTGAGAGTGGTCGGTCACCGTGATGTGCCGGGGCGTCCGGCGGTCTTCGCCACCACGCGTCAGTTCCTCGATGACTTCGGTCTCAAGACGCTGGAAGAGCTGCCGCCGGTGCATGAACTGAAAGGCTTCGAAGGACTCGAACAGCTCGAGGCAGACCTGTATGATGTGCCGCCCTCTCAGACCTTGCCGCTGCCGGACGACCCGGACGGCGAGGCGGAGGAGGCACCGGCAGACGGCGTTGATGCAGGAGCTGATCCAGAGCATGAGACAACGCCTGAGTCAGCACCTGACGCAGAGACTGGGGAAAAGACAGGGGAAAAGACTGAATCAGGCGCTGAGACAGGGCTTGAATCAGGTCTTGAGACAGGGCTTGAGACAGGTCTTGAGACCGACACTGGCACCCCGGTGCCCGACGACTGGCAACCGCCGGACGTCACCGCCGAGCAGCTGGAAGAGGCGCTGAAGATGCGCGCACTCGATACCTCCGGTGCCTCGGCTGACACACCGAACACAGCAGCACCCTCCGCCTCACAGGCGGAAAATGACCACGCCGGGATGGCGTCCACCGGCTCGGGGTTCGACTTCGCCACACTCGAAGCGCGCCTCAGCCAACGTTTGCGCGGTGCAGACGAGGATGACGACGCTGCCGATGCGCAGCCGCACGACTCCTCCGCTGCCGGGACCGTCGATGATGACGACCCTGCGTAGGCGAAACTCCTATAGATGAAATGGTTCATGTCATGAGCAAGACAGACTCTGATAAGCGCAAGACCTCTCGCCCCGGCAGCAGCCAGGCAGGCAACAAGCAGGCTGGCGGCAAGCACGCCGGTGGCAAGGCCGTGACCGGCAAGGCCTTCGCGGACAAGAACGTCGCGGACAAGCGCGCGGCAGATTCTGCCGACAAGCGTGGCGAGCAGGCCCGCCCGACCCGTGATACCGGCAAGTCCACGCGCGGTAGCAAGGCCAATGTCGGCAAGAAGCCGGCCGCCGCCGACGCGCCGGAACTGCGTCCGCTGCCGCCGCAGGCCAAGGGCGACAAGCTGGTCGAGGACGAGAAACTGCAGAAGGTGCTGGCGCGCTCCGGTCTCGGCTCCCGCCGTGAGATGGAAGTCGCCATCAGCGCCGGTCGCGTCAAGGTCAACGGCAAGGTCGCCCAGCTGGGCGATCGCGTCGGCCCGCGTGACCAGGTCAGCCTCGATGATCGTCCGCAGAGCCTGAAGGGCGCCGAAGAGACGGCGCGTCGCGTCATCATGTACAACAAGCCGGAAGGCGAGCTGTGCACGCGCAAGGACCCGGAAGGCCGCCGCACCGTCTTCGAGCGTCTGCCGCGTCTGAAGGGCGAGCGCTGGATCGCGATCGGTCGTCTCGACATCAACACCAGCGGTCTGTTGCTGTTCACCACCGATGGTGAGCTGGCCAACCGTCTGATGCACCCGTCAACCCAGATCGAGCGTGAGTACGCCGTGCGTGTCATGGGTGAGGTCAAGCGCGAGCACGTCGTCAACATGGTCAATGGCGTGATGCTCGAAGATGGCCCGGCACGTTTCACCGATGTGCAGGAATTCGGTGGCGAAGGCATCAACAGCTGGTTCCACGTCGTGATCATGGAAGGCCGCAACCGTGAGGTTCGCCGTCTGTGGGATTCCCAGGGCCTGACCGTCAGCCGTCTGAAGCGCGTGCGCTACGGCAACATCTTCCTCGACAAGCGCGCTCGCGCCGGTGAGTGGGTGGAGATGGAGCAGAGCGAGATCGATGAGCTGTCCACGCTGGCAGGTCTCGAGCATCGCAAGGCGCCGGCCCTGACGCCGGATGAGCAGAACCGCTGGAGCCGCGACAAGCAGAAGCGTCGTCCGGTGCGCGCCATGAAGAAGCCGCCGCAGCGTACGCGCAAGCCGCGCTGATGGCGCAGTCGGTGAGGGCGGCGATGCGCCGTCATTCACTGACTTGGCATAAGCTCGTGGACATGCCACAAGCTCGTGCGACCTAAGTGGTAACCCGCAAGCCCGCGCTCATCGCGGGCTTGCGTGTATCTGGCACAGGGGCTGGACCGGGCTCTGGCGCAGGCGCTGGCGCGGGCGTTTCGCGAGGTGCCAGCGGACAAGCTGGTCATTTACTTGAAGTTTTTTTGCAAAAGGCTTGCGTCGAAACGGGATCGGCGGTATCTTACGTCCCGCTTCGCAAGGGTCGTTAGCTCAGTGGTAGAGCAGTTGGCTTTTAACCAATTGGTCGAAGGTTCGAATCCCTCACGACCCACCATTCTCTGGAATGGTCTCTTGCAAAGCACCCGGCGGCGGGTCGTTAGCTCAGTGGTAGAGCAGTTGGCTTTTAACCAATTGGTCGAAGGTTCGAATCCCTCACGACCCACCATCCGCCACCCAGTTTTGGGTCGTTAGCTCAGTGGTAGAGCAGTTGGCTTTTAACCAATTGGTCGAAGGTTCGAATCCCTCACGACCCACCAGATCTTGCCCCGTGCCTTCATTGGCGCGGGGCAATTTTTGTTACGCGAAAGGAAAGAGTCCGTTGCCCCCAAGTCGACTGGAGCCGTGATCGCGCTAGGCGTATCCTTGTGGGCGAGCCAAGGCTCTTGTCCGCCCAGTGCGGACGACGCTGCGGGCGATAGACGCCCAAGGCACACGCCGCAGTCTGGGGAGCCCAGCTGCAGCGCTGGCAGGGCCGCCACGGGCCGTTCGTGTCCGGGCCGAGTCCTGACCCACTCAGCACAGGGGGAGCCCCTGTGGGCTAGGTGAGAGACACATGAACAGCCTGACTAATGCCATGCCGGGTCGTGAGGCCCACAATGCCGTCCGTGAGCAGGTGCGCGAGCATCTGGCCCGCGCTTACTGCCCGACACGCCCCGCCGCCGAAGATGCCGCGCTGATCGATGAGATCAAGCAGCTGCTCATCGAGCGTGATGCCGCACTGGTCGCGCATTACTACTGTGACGACGCCATCCAGCAGCTGGCCGAGGAAACCGGCGGCTGCGTGGCCGACTCGCTCGAGATGGCACGTTTCGGTGCCCGCCATGATGCCTCGACGCTGATCGTCGCCGGCGTGCGCTTCATGGGTGAGACTTCCAAGATCCTGTCGCCGGAGAAGCGCGTGCTGATGCCGACGCTGGAGGCGACCTGCTCGCTGGACCTCGGCTGCCCGGAAGACGAATTCGCGGCCTTTTGTGATGCTCATCCCGACCGCACCGTGGTGGTGTACGCCAATACCTCGGCGGCCGTGAAGGCGCGCGCCGACTGGGTGGTGACCTCCTCGATCGCCGTCGATGTCATCGAGCACCTGCACGCCCGGGGCGAGAAGCTGATCTGGGCGCCGGACAAGCATCTGGGCGCCTACGTGCAGAAGCAGACCGGTGCCGACATGCTGCTGTGGGACGGCGCCTGTATCGTCCACGACGAGTTCCGTGCCCAGGGCGTCAGTGACCTGCTCAAGGTCTACCCGGACGCCGCGGTGCTGGTGCACCCTGAATCACCGCAGTCGGTGGTCGAGCTGGCCGATGTGGTCGGTTCCACCTCGCAGCTGATCAAGGCCGCCGTCGAGCTCGACAATCAGCAGCTGATCGTCGCGACCGATCGTGGCATCTTCTTCAAGATGCAGCAGGCCGCGCCGCACAAGCAGCTGTACGAGGCGCCGACCGCCGGCAATGGCGCGACCTGCAAGAGCTGTGCGCACTGCCCGTGGATGGCGATGAACGGCCTGGAGAATCTGGCCGCCGTGCTGCGTCGCGATCCGTCGCAAGCCAATGCCGAGGAAGTCTTCGTCGATGATGACCTGCGTGAGCGCGCCCTGAAGCCGTTGACGCGGATGCTGGAATTCAATCGCGGCTGAGGGCTGACGCTGATCGCCACCGTTTGATGTCTGCATGAACCAGAACCGCCGCTCCCGATTCCTCGGGGCGGCGGTTTTTGTTTGCCTGGTGCTGCGAGAGGGAGCGTGCCTCAGAACTCCTCGATGGCGTTGCGATAGCGCTTGAAGTCCTCCCGGCGTGAACTGATACGGTTGGCCATGCTGAAGTCGCCGTTCTTGCGCGCGGCCTCGTCGGCCAGCTTGAGCTGAGCGAAGGCCTTGTCCATGCGGCCCTCCAGCTGGTCGAATTCGGCGCGATACAGGAAGGCTTCGGCGGTGTGGCCGCTGCGCCCACTGGCTTCGGAGGCCAGGCTCCAGACCTTGGGGTCATCGGGATGATCGCGGCGCATGTCTTCCAGCTGCTGGCGCGCGGCGGCGGGGTCCTGTTGCAGCGCGACTTCCGCCATGGCCAGCCGGGTCGGCAGGTAGTCGGGTTGCAGGCGCAGCAGGCGTCTGGCGCGGCGGGTCGCCTCCTCATAACGCCGGGCATCCCGCGCGACCTCGACCGCGCTGGCGCTGATCAGGGTCAGGTCAGGATGCTTGTCATGCAGGCGATCCAGCGCGGCCAGTGCCTTGTCGACCTGGTTGTGCTCCGCCGCGGCCAGCGCCTGGTAGTAGGCAATCGCGTCAGGGTCGGGGTTGTCTTCGCGCAGTGTCGTCAGCCCCTGCTCGGGCTGGCGCAGGTTGAGCGCCAGCAGGGCGCGGGCACGGATCATCGTGTAGGCGAGCTGCGCGAGCGGGTCGGGTGCCACCTTCTGCATGGCGTCGGCACGCGCCTGGGTGTCGCCGATACGCGCCTCGGTCACCGGGTGCGTGAGCAGAAATTCCGGTGCATTGCCGCCCTGCAGGCTGGCCATGCGTTGCATGGCGCGGAACATGCGCGGCATGGCTTCGGGGTCGAAGCCGGCGCGTGACAGTGCATCGATGCCGACGCGGTCAGCCTCCTGCTCGAAGCGACGCGAATAGGCCAGCTGATCGGAAATGGCAGCGGCCTGGGTGCCGGCCATGGTCGCGATGCCCGCTGAACCGCCTCCGCCCGCCGCGATCACCATGCCGGCGAGGAAGCCGGCCAGCGTCGGCAGGCGTGTCTCGGCCTGGCGCTCCATGTTGCGCGCGAAGTGATGCTGGGAGAGGTGGCCCAGTTCGTGGGCGAGCACCGAGGCGAAGGCGTCGCGGTCCGGCGCGAAGGCGAACAGCCCCGTATTGACGCCGACCACGCCGCCGGGCACGGCGAAGGCATTCAGCTGGCTGCTGGCGACCAGCGTGATGATGAAATTGCGCTCATCCAGCTCGCTCCACGGCGCCAGTTGACGCACGATGCTACCGATCCAGTCCAGAGTGATGGGATCATCCCATTCACGCACATGGGCGCGGAACTGACGCAGCCAGGCGCGACCGATACGATATTCATCGTTGCTGGAGATGCCGCCACTCGCACTCCCCAGGTCCGGCAGTCCATAGTCGTTGTGGGATGCAGCCGGCGCACTGGCGACCGGCGCGCCCATCAGCAACAGGCCGAGCAAGGCGCTCGACAGGGTGGCAAGCCCGCGGCGTCCGATGCGGACGCGTCCGCTCAAGGGGGGCAGCAACGACATGCAGGCAATCCTCTTCGGTATGGCGCAAGGTGCGGTCGGCTCGCAGGATTGCCGGGCGCCGCACTGGCGTTGACGGCCCTGCGTGAGCCCGGGCAAGACGCAGCCGCGCAGGGCGGAAAGTTGCTTTGTCAGGCAAGGTGCCCTTAAATCGGGGCGTTTTCAAGCTGCACCCTCCATGGCGTGCGGCAGAACATCATAACGAGAACGGAAGGGCAGATGGCATTCGAACGACCTGGCGCTGAGACTGCGAATCCGATGGCTGACTCCACGGCCGATACCCACCTGCAGACGCTGGATGCGCGCGGCCTGCACTGTCCGTTGCCGCTGCTGCGCACCAAGCTCAAACTGGCTGGCATGAGTGCCGGCGAGCAACTCGAGGTCCTCGCCAGCGACGCCGGCGCCTGGGGCGACATCCCCGCCTATCTGGCGCTGAGCGATCACGCGCTGGTCTCGCGTGAAGAGACGCCAGAGGGCGATTATCGCTTCGTGATCAAGGCGCTGTGCGAGGAAGATCCGTCATGACCATGAAGACGTTGTTGCGTGGCTGGATCGAGCGCTATTTCTCCGACGAAGAAGCGGTGGTGCTGTTTCTGGTGCTGGTGCTGGTATTCGCCGCCGTCATTCTGCTCGGCAGCATGCTGGCGCCATTCTTCACCGCCCTGATCGTCGCCTTCCTGCTGCAGAGCGGCGTGAGCTGGATGGAGCGCCGTGGCCTGCCGCGCCTGGCGGCGGTCAGCCTGATGACGCTGGTGTTCATGGGCATCATGCTGGCCAGTGCGCTGATCCTGCTGCCGCTGGTCTGGCATCAGCTGGCCAATCTGATCCAGGAGATCCCCGGCATGTTCGCCTCCGGGCAGCGCTGGCTGGGCGAGCTTCAGGAGCGCTTCCCCGGCCTGATCACGCCGGAGCAGGTCCAGCAGTGGGTCGGCGCCGCCGGACGTGAGCTGACCCAGTTCGGGCAGCGCGCGGTATCGCTGTCGCTGGCGTCGCTGGGCAACCTGATGGGCGTGGTGATCTACCTGGTGCTGGTGCCGATCCTGGTGTTCTTCATGCTCAAGGACCGCGAGCGGCTGGTGGACTTCACGCTGGCGCTACTGCCACGCAAGCGTCTGCTGATGAGCCGGGTCTGGAACGAGATGGATGACCAGATCGCCAACTTCGTGCGCGGCAAGGTGATCGAGATCGTCATCGTCGGCGGCGTCAGCTACGTCACCTTCGTCGCCTTCGGGCTGCCGTATTCGGCGCTGCTGGCGATCGTGGTCGGCTTCTCGGTGCTGATTCCCTATATCGGTGCGGCAGGGGCAACCTTGCCGGTCGCCGCCGTCGCCGGTTTCCATTACGGACTGGGCGATACCTTCATGTACGTGATGATCGCCTACGGCATCATCCAGGCGCTGGATGGCAACGTGCTGGTGCCGCTGCTGTTCTCGGAGGCGGTCAATCTGCATCCGGTGGCGATCATCCTCGCGGTGCTGTTCTTCGGCGGCATCTGGGGTTTCTGGGGGGTGTTCTTCGCCATCCCGCTGGCGACCCTGATGAAGTCGCTGCTCTATGCCTGGCCGCGCCGGGCGCGCGCCGAGGAGAATCGGGTCGCGGACAAGAGCGCCTGATCGAAAAAGCCCCGCCAATCGGCGGGGCTTTTTCATGGCTGAGGCGGCTGGCGCACAGGCGCTCTCCGCTCAGCTGTTTCTCCACGAGCTGCTGTCACGCGGGCTGCTGCCACTCGAGCTGTTGCCATTCGAGACTAGCGGTCAGCGTTGAGCTCGCGGGCGGCTTCCAGCACTTCCTCGACATGGCCCTTGACCTTCACGCCACGCCATTCGCGCGCCAGATTGCCATCGGCGTCGATCAGGAAGGTGGAGCGCACCACGCCGAGACTTTCCTTGCCCATGAATTTCTTCATGTGAATGACGTCAAAGATCTTGCACAGGGTCTCGTCCGGGTCGCTGATCAGCTCGAACGGGTAGCCCTGTTTCGCGCGGAAGTTCTCGTGGGTGCGCAGGCTGTCGCGGGAAACGCCGAGAATCACGGTGTTGGCCGCTTCGAATTCCTCGAGGTTGTCGCGGAAGTCACCGCCTTCGGTGGTGCAGCCCGGCGTGTGGTCCTTCGGGTAGAAATAGATGACGGCTTGCTTGCCCTTGAGGCTGGCCGGAGTGACTTCGGTGTCACTGGTGGCCTGGGCGGTAAAGTCGGGAATTGGCTGACCGAGGCTGACGCTCATCGTGCTCTCCTGGCGATGACTGACGGCCATGTGGCGGCTGACAGTGCTGAATGATGAAAAAAACCGGCAGTGATGGGCATCGCGCTTGCCCGCTTCTGCGGTGTGTCCTGCATTACACGCAGGGCGTCCTGACTTGTCAAAGACAGGGCAGAACTCTTGTGTTTCACCGTCTTGGCGACCGGCGCCATCGCGCCCATCCACCGTGCATCTGCCCCGTGGACAGGCGAGGGAATCCACCGCTTTGCACAACCGGTGCAGATGGCGTCTGTACAGGCTTCGATGGTCTTTGTAACATCATCACCCTTGACGCGACTCGCGTGTCGGCGTGCCCACGCAATCAGAGTCCTGCGTCAACCAATTTATGTCAGATGTCTGTCCCCGAGATCCGTTGTTTCAACAGCGCAGGGACACGCCTGGCGCATCAGGCACCAGAGGAGAATTCGAGGGATGATCACAGGTAGCATTGTCGCACTGGCGACCCCGATGAAGGCCACCGGCGAGATCGACTGGGACGCCCTGCGCCAGCTGGTCGCCTTCCACCTCGAAAATGGCACCGATGCCATCGTCGCCGCCGGCACCACCGGCGAACCGACCACCATGTCCTTCGCGGAGCACTTCGATGTCATCCGCTGTGTGGTCGAGACGGTCGCCGGCAAGATTCCGGTCATTGCCGGCACGGGCGCCAACGCCACCTCCGAAGCGGTCGAGCTGGCTCGCTACGCCAAGGAAGTCGGTGCGGATTACTGCCTCTCCGTGGCGCCGTACTACAACAAGCCGACCCAGGAAGGGCTCTACCAGCACTTCAAGGCCGTCGCCGAGCAGGCCGGTATCCCGGTCATTCTCTACAACGTGCCGGGTCGTACCTGCTCCGACATCTACAACGAGACGGTCTTCCGCCTCGCCGAGCTCGACAACATCGTCGGCCTCAAGGATGCCACCGGCAACCTGGAGCGCGGTCAGGAACTGATCGACCGCCTCAAGGGCACTGACTTCGCGCTCTACTCCGGCGACGACCCCACGGCCTGCGACTTCATCCTGATGGGCGGCCACGGCGATATCTCCGTGACGGCCAACGTCGCGCCGCGCCTGATGCACGAGATGTGTGAAGCCGCCGTGGCCGGCGATGCCGAGCGCGCTCACCAGATCAACACGCGCCTGATGCCGCTGCACTCCGCGATGGGCGTCGAGTCCAACCCGATCCCGGTCAAGTTCGCCATGCATCGCATGGGCCTGTCGCCGGAATCCGGCGTGCGTCTGCCGCTGACCTGGCTGTCCGAGCAGTATCACTCCACGGTCGAGGAAGCACTGCAACTGGCCGAGGTGCTCAACTGATGAGTCAGCGTTTCGTGCCACTGGCCCTGCTGACGGCGCTCGCGGTCGCAGGCTGTTCCAGTGATGGCTACTACTACGATCGCAACAGCGAGTATGCCGATGCCAGCATCGCGCCGCCGCTGGAGCTGCCGGACACGATCAATCGTGGTGATTACCAGGATTCCATGCCGGTGCCGCAGGCCAGCAGTGACTTCCTGGCCAGCGACGACTTCGAGGCACCGCGTCCCCAGCCGCTGGCGACCAGCGAGCAGGGCGGGCGTGAGTTCGTCGCCATGCGTCAAAGCGGCGATGCCCGCTGGTTGGCCGTGAACGCCGCGCCGGCAGCGGTGTGGACGCGTCTGCAGTCCTTCGTGCGCGACCAGGGCCTTGATGTGCAGAGCATCGATGCCGGCAAGGGCGAGATCACCACGGCCCAGGGCATCATCAGCGTCAGCCAGGGGCTGCGTGCCGATGCCTCCGAAGTGCGTTGTCAGCAGGGCGGCGATGTCGCCGGCAGCTGCCTGAACGCGCTGAGCGGCTATCTGGCCGCGTCTTCCGCCGATAGCGGCGTCTCGCTGGCGGCCCAGTCGCTCAGCCGTGATGACCGCGTGCGCTTGGAAGGCCGCGATGGCACCTGGCAGGTCGATCTGGCGCTGGATACCGAGCGCAGCTGGGCCGAGCTGCTCTATCAGCTGCAGAAGAACTTCAACACCGACTACCAGACGCTGACCGATCAGGACCGCTCGCGTGGCGAGTTCATGGTCGATTACATCCCGCGTGAAGAGCGTGATGGCGGCTGGTTGGGTATCGGCGGCGATGGTGACCCGGTGCCGATGGTACTCAAGCTGCGCGCCGAGAATGACCACACCCTGGTCATGGCGACCCGTGCCGATGGTGAAGAGACCACGCCGGCACTGGCGCGTGAGCTGCTCGACGCCGTGGCGTCGACACTGCGCTGAGCATGTGGCTCGACACGCCTTGCGCCGCCTCATCTGACGACTCGTCGGGTGAGGCGGCTGCGTCGTTTCAGATCCCCCTCCCGGTGGCAGGCAGTGGGGCGCTGGCGGCCGCCCGTGGGCCGATTGGCGACGCCCAGGGCGTGATGGCGATGGCGTCGCTGGGCAGCGGCAGCAAGGGCAACGGCACGCTGATCCGCACTCGCGAGGCACTGGTGCTGGTCGATTGCGGCTTCACCCTCAAGGAGACCGAGGCCCGCCTGGCGCGCCTTGGCGTGCACCCCTCGCAGCTGGACGCCGTGCTGGTCACGCATGAACATGGTGATCACCTGAGCGGCGTGGGGCCGCTGGCGCGTCGCCATGCTGTGCCGGTGCATCTGACCACCGGCACCTGGCTTGCCGGGCGTGCCAAGAAGCTCGGCGCGCTGCCGAGTCGGCATCTGATCACGCCGCAGCAGGAGTTCGCGATCAAGGATCTCGAGATTCTGCCGGTCACGGTGCCCCACGATGCGCGCGAGCCGGTGCAGTTCGTCTTCAACCGGCGCGGTGAGACGGCCACGCGTCGTCTCGGCGTGCTGACCGATCTCGGTCACGTCAGTGAGCATGTGCTGCAGTGCTTTGCCGATTGCGACGCACTGGTGATGGAGTTCAACCACGATCCGCAGATGCTGGCCAGCGGGCCGTATCCGCCCAGCCTCAAGCGGCGGGTCGGGGGGCGGCTCGGTCACCTGGCCAATGCCCAGGCGTGCGCCGCCTTGCCCTATCTGGGGCTGGCGCGCCTGCAGCGGCTGGTGGCCTCGCATCTGTCGGAGAGCAACAACCATCCGTCATTGGCCCGGGAGGCGCTGGCCCCCTGGCTTGCGGATGACGATAGTCGCCTGATCATCGCCGCGCAGGACAGCGGCTTTGGCTGGCAGGCCATCGCCTGATATTCATGACGCCCGGTCGCTCCGCGATCGGGCGTTTGTGATTCTGGATGAGCTGACCAGATGGACAGCTCTAGAGTCACGCCATACACCAACGCCACAGTCCTTCTCGACTGGGCGTGACAGACTCAAGCGTGATCGATTCATCGTCGACCGCCTCAACACTCGACGCGTCTAGCGTCATCAGGGGGAATCTCATGGAAAAGCGTGAAGAGCTCTACGCTGGCAAGGCCAAATCCGTCTTCGTCACTGACGACCCGGATCTTCTGCTGCTGGAATTCCGCGACGATACCAGCGCCTTCGACGGCAAGCGTATCGAGCAGCTGGATCGCAAGGGCATGGTCAACAACAAGTTCAATGCCTTCATCATGGAGAAACTCAAGGCGGCCGGTATCCCGACCCACTTCGAGCGTCTGGTCAGCGACAACGAGTGTCTGGTCAAGCGTCTCGACATGATGGCGGTGGAGTGCGTGGTGCGTAACATCTCCGCCGGTTCACTGGTGCGTCGTCTAGGTGTCGAGGAAGGCATCGAGCTCAATCCGCCGACCTTCGAGCTGTTCCTCAAGAACGACGAGAAGGGCGACCCGATGATCAACGAGTCGCTGGTCGAGACCTTCGGCTGGGCAGAGCCCAAGCACCTGGCACGCGCCAAGGAACTGACCTTCCAGGTCAACGACATCCTCAAGCAGCTGTTCCTCGACGGCGGCATCCTGCTGGTCGACTACAAGCTCGAGTTCGGTGTCTTCAAGGGTGAAGTCGTGCTGGGTGACGAATTCTCGCCGGACGGCTGCCGTCTGTGGGATGCCGAGACGCGCGAGAAGCTCGACAAGGACCGCTTCCGTCAGGGCCTGGGCGGCGTGATCGAAGCCTACGAGGAAGTCGGTCGCCGCATCGGTATCGATTTCTCGGCCTGAGCCTGAGCTTGGGTGACGCACTGGGGCACTGAGGTCCTGACGTCACGTAGACAGTGCATCAAGGAACGGCCCCCTGCCAGTGGCAGGGGGCCGTTCTTGTTTGGCAGGCGCCAAGTGTCTGGCCGGGTACGTAGCTGTGAGGAAAGAGGCGTGGCGCTTCAGGAGGCGCGCAGGCTGGCCAGGTCGATCACCTGGCGGGCGACAGCCGCGAGGGCGTGGTCCTGGCCTTCGTCATCCAGGCTGCCATCCTCGTGGAAGGCGCTGGCGGCACGCGAGACCGCGATCTGCTGGGGCGCGACCAGCATGCCGAGATTGTTCAGGTACAGGCGCACGAAGGGCAGCGCGCGCATGCCGCCCATGGCACCGGGTGAGGCCGAGACGATGCCGACCGGCATACCGCGCAGGGCGTCCATGCCGCTCTGGCCATCCGCCGCCGGACGTGACAGCCAGTCGAAGGTGTTCTTGAGCAACGGGCTGAAGAAGCCGTTGTATTCCGGCGTCGCCAGCAGCAGCCCCTGATGGCTGGCCAGCATCTCCTGCAGGCGGTCGGCGCTGGCGGGGCGGCCATTGGCCTCTTCGCTGTCGCCATCGTAGAGCGGCATCGGGAAGTCGTTGAGATCGAGCAGACTGACCTCGGCACCTTCCTGCCGGGCGTGGTGCGCCAGGCGCTCGATCAGGCGTCGATTGACGGAGGCCTTGCGGGTACTGGCGGCAAAGGCAAGCAGACGGATACTCATGCGGCGGACTCCCGGTGAAGCGAGTGGAGATGAAGGAACGCACGCCCAGTATGGTCAGGTCTCGTGACGGTTTGCCAATCCAATCTGGCATTGTCTTGATCTGGCGCGCGCAATCCTTCGATCCGCTTCATGCAAAGGGTTGACCCCCACTGGGCAAGGCGTTGCCCTGGCTCGCGCAGGGGCTTGATCAGACGGCCACGATGGCCGCGACCTCCATCGTCAAGGAGCCATCGGGTTGCGTGCGGGCCGTGAAGCGCACATCCACGTCCACCAGCCGCACGCCATACTGGCGCTTGCCATCGGCGGGCCTGGCGGCGTGATAGGCGGGGCGCGGGTCCTGGGCGAGCACTTCCTCGATCAGCGCGCGCAGCGTGGCGCTGTCGGCCCGGGTCGCCAGTGTCTGCTCGGCCGGTGCGCTGAAGACGACGGCGTGACGCGGCGGTGGCGCAGGCGCATAGCCGGCACGCGCCTCGGGCACCGCATCGACCCACGGCAGATACGGCTTGATGTCCATCACCGGCGTGCCATCGAGCAGGTCATGGCCGCGCAGCAGCAGGCGCACGCCGTTGCGCTTGCCCGACTGCTTGCCATCCGGCGTGGCGTTGGCCGCCGTCTCGACGCCTGCCAGTTCGACCACCGACTGCCCCAGTCGGTTGGGACGGTGGGTGCTGCGCGAGGCGAAGACGCCGGTGCGCGCGTTGCCCCCCAGGCGCGGCGGGCGGATCAAGGGCGTCCAACGTGTGGGGCTGGCGTGGAACAGGAAGTGGATCCACAGATGACTGAAGCCCTCGATGTCGCGCACGCAGTCCGGGTCATCGAAGGGTGGCAGCAGGTGCAGGATGGCGGTGGCGTGGCGCGCCAGCCCCGGCTGGCGGGGAATGCCGAACTTGTCCGGGTAGCAGCTTTCGATGATGCCCACCGGCTGCATGGCCTGTTGCCCCAGCGCCACGGCCTGCTCACGCAGATGTGGGGGCAGCAGCGGCAGGCGCCTGGCCAGTGCGGCGTCGCTCATCGGGCGCTCGGCCGTGTCGGCGGTCGGGTGGGGGCTGGCGGGCTGATCGGAAGAGGACATGGCAAGACCGTGGCAGAGGCTGAAGTGATGATGGCGCAGAATGTCGTGTGACATTCCAGGCCGCCATGATGCCATGCTCGTCGTCGCACGGCATGACTGGTCTCACTGGGTCGGCTTGTGTAGTCTGCCGCGAGAGCAGCGCCGCGTGGCGCTGAATCGTGATGCTGGCGACGGGGCGTGAATGCCCCGCGCGACTCTTGAGGGCAACTTTGATCATGTCAGACCCTATCGCCATTGCCGCTGCCGACGGCCTGCCGTCGACACTGGACCTCGACCGCCTTGCACTGGCGAGCCAACAGTTGATCGAGGCCGGTCAGGCGCTGGACGCTGCCGGGCAGGTGCCGGCCACCGGTGGCAACTTCTCCTGTCGTCTCAGCGATCGCCTGATGGCGGTCACCGCCTCGGGCTGCCACAAGGGCCGCCTGACCAGTGGCGACATTCTTGTCAGCGATTTTGCCGTCAGGCTGCAGGGCACTTCCCGCAAGGCCTCTGACGAGGCGCGCCTGCATGGTCAGCTCTATGAAGACCTGCCCCACGCACAGGCGATTCTGCATACCCACTCCAGGGCCGCCACCGTGCTGTCGCTGTGCCATGAGGGCGACACCCTGAGCCTGGAGGGTTTCGAGCTCAACAAGGCGCTGGAAGGCGTCAAGAGTCATGAGACGGCGGTACGTCTGGCCGTCTTCGACAATACTCAGGATATCGAGGCGCTGGCGTTGGACGTACGCGCCCGCCTGGCCGCCGATGCCGGTCTGCACGGCTACCTGATTCGCGGCCATGGCCTCTATACCTGGGCCAGCAGCATGACGGCCTGTCGCCGCCATGTCGAAGCGCTCGATTTCCTGATGGGTTGTGAACTGGAACTGAGGAGACAGCGATGAGCTTTCTGGCCATCTACGCCGAGCAGGACGCCTCGCGTCCGCAGTTGATCACCAATGATGGCGCGCAGATCGCCAGCGAACTCGAGGCCGAAGGCATTCGCTTCGAGCGCTGGACGGCGGGCTGCGAGATGAGTGATCCCACCGACCAGACCCAGGTGCTGGCGGCCTACGCCGACGATGTCGCGCGGCTCAAGTCCGAGAACGGCTTCGTCACCGCCGACGTGATCGGCCTGACGCCGGATCACCCTGACCGCGACGCCCTGCGCGGCAAGTTCCTCGATGAGCACCGCCACGCGGAGCATGAGGTGCGCTTCTTCGTGCGCGGCAGCGGCATCTTCTACCTGCATCTGGGCGAGCGCGTGCTGGCGGTCGGTTGCGAGAAGGATGACCTGATCGCCGTACCGGCCGGCACGCCGCACTGGTTCGACATGGGGCCGACGCCGGACTTCACCGCCATCCGCCTGTTCACCAATCCGGAAGGCTGGATCGCCAACTTCACCGACAATGACATCGCTGCCCGCTTCCCGCGTCATGAAGCGCTGGCCGAGCACTTTACCCAGACCGCAGCCCCGCATTCCCAGGAGTCCGCATGATTCGCGCCATCGTCACCGACATCGAGGGCACGACCGGCTCGATTCGCTTCGTGCATCAGGTGCTGTTCCCCTATGCGCGCGCCAACCTGGGCGATTTCGTGCGCGCCAATGCCGAGCGTGAGGACGTCGCCGAGCAGCTGGCCGCCACCCGCGAGCTGGCCGAGGCGCCCGCGGCCGATCTCGAGGCCGTGATCGCCATTCTGGAAGGCTGGATCGACGCCGACCGCAAGGCCACGCCGCTCAAGGCGCTGCAGGGCATGGTCTGGGCACAGGGCTACGCGGACGGTGACTTCACCGGCCATGTCTACCCCGATGCCGTGAAGGGATTGCGTGACTGGAAGGAACGCGGACTGTCCTTGTATGTCTACTCTTCAGGCTCCATTCAGGCCCAGAAGCTGCTGTTCGGGCATTCCGATGTCGGCGATCTGACTCCGCTGTTTGCCGGCTACTTCGACACCACCACGGGCCCCAAGCAGGAAGCCGAGAGCTATCGCCGCATCGCCGGTCAGCTGGGCATTCCGGGCGCGGAGATCCTGTTCCTGTCGGATGTCGTCGCCGAGCTGGACGCCGCCGCTGCCGCCGGCTTCCATACCTGGCAGCTGGTGCGGGAGCCGGACATGGTCACGGGAGATCACCCCCGGGCCAGCCGCTTCGATGAGGTGTCCTTCAGCGGCTGAACAGGACGCTTCAGTGACAGGTGTCAGCCGTGAGCCTGTCAGGTTTTCCATGAATACATCGTCCTCGTTCGAGGACACAAGGAGGACGAACGATTGCACAGCCAGACCGATAGCCGTGAAGTGGCCAGGGAGCGTGTTCATATCGTGGCGGCGCAGCCGCAGCATGCCGCGGACCAGGCCGAGGTGTTCTACCAGGCCGTCATGCAGGGCGCTGCCGGTCATTATGATCTGGCGCAGCGACAGCAGTGGGCCGCGCGTGTCCCGCGCGACGCCGAACGCTGGGCCGCGCGTCAGCATCGCTTCGAGGTGCTGGTGGCGGAGCGTGATGGCCGCTGCATCGGCTTCTGCGAGTACGCCCCCGAATGGCCGCTGGCGCGCATCGAGATGCTTTACGTCTATCCGAGTCTGATGGGGCAGGGCATCGGCAGCCAGTTGCTGGCGGCGGCCGAGCGCGACCTGCGCGAGCGCAAGGTGCGCGTGATGAGTCTGGAGGCCAGTCTGACGCTGTCGCCGGGCCTGGCCCGCCGTGGCTGGCACAGTCTGGGGCTTGAGCACGTCAAGCGCGATGGCATCTGCCTCAAGCGCGAGCGCTTCGAGAAACGCCTGGACGAGTGAAGCGCACAGCACTGTGATGCTGAACATGAAGAAGCCCCCACCGGTCGCCCGGTGGGGGCTTCTTGCGTCTGGCATGGTGTCGCGTCTGGCATGGTGCCAGTCATGCCGCGTGATCATATCGATCAGGCCATGGTGTCGACGATGCCGCCTTCCACGCGCAATGCGGCGCCGGTGGTGGCGCTGGCCTGCTCGGAGGCGGCGTAGACGCTCATGTTGGCGACTTCCTCGGGGCTTGCCAGGCGCTGCAGGATGGAGGTCGGGCGGGCCTGCTTGACGAAGTCGGCCTCGACCTCCTCAAGTGACCTGCCTTGCTCCTCGGCGTTCTGCTTGAGCATCTCGAGCACGCCCTCGGAGCGGGTCGGCCCCGGCAGGATGGCGTTGACGGTCACCCGGGTGCCGGACAGCACCTTGGCGAGCCCGCGCGAGACGGACTGCACCGCCGACTTGGTCATGCCGTAGTGGACCATCTCGCTGGGGATGTTGAGCGCCGATTCGCTGGACAGGAACTGGATGCGGCCCCAGTCGCGCTCCTTCATGCCGCGCGCATAGTGGCGGGACAGGCGTACCGCCGACATCACGTTGACCTGGAAGAACTGCTCCCAGGTGTCGTCGTCGGTGTCGAAGAAATCCTGCGGGGCGAAGATGCCGACATTGTTGATCAGGATGTCAGTGTCCGGCACGGCGTGAATCAGCGTGTAGCAGCCTTCGCGTGTGCCCAGGTCCGCGGCCACTCCCTGTACCTCGCTGCCGGGCGCCTTGTCTCTGAGGCTGGTGACGGCCTCATCGACACGCGCCTGGGTGCGGCCGGTCAAGGTGACGCTGGCGCCTGCGCGGGCAAGCCCGTTGGCGATGGCGAAGCCGATACCGGCAGTGGAACCACTGATGATGGCGCTGCGGCCGCGTAGATCAATCTGCATGCAAACCTCCTTGCAGGGAGCGACGGCGACGAGAGCCCAGGCAGGTGCCTCGAGCCGTGTCGCTTTCGTCATCCGGGTGTGCTCATTGCGTGGCGATGCCGAACGCGCAATGCAAGGGGGAGCGGCAGTGCAGATCAGATCTTGCGCAGATGCATGTGGCGCAACGCCCCGCCGGGGCCGAGGTCGCGGTCCTCGAGTCGCTGCACCGCATGGCCCTCCAGCAGGTTGTCCAGCGGCACATTGAGGTTGGTCGCCACCAGCCGGGCCAGTGGATTGAGCAGACGACGCAGCCGTCCAGCCGGGCGATTGCCGCGCAGGCCCTTGTCGAGCAACGACAGCTCGCCATCGCTGGCCAGAACGCGCAGCGCTTCATCGAAGGCGCGCTGGGGCTCGGGCACCACGGCGATGATCAGGTGGGCGATGACGACATCGAAATAGCCATCGGGGAAGTCGAGCGCCATGGCGTCGCCCGGCTTGACGTTGGCATCGAAGCCCAGCGTCTCGGCGCGCTCGCGACAGCGGCGCAGCATGGCGGGGGAGGCGTCGATCACCTCGAGTTCGATGTCGCGGGGTAGGAAGGGCAGGTCGAGCCCGGTGCCACCGCCGAGCAGCAGCACGCGGGTGCCCGCCTGGATATCGAGGGTCGCGATGGCATCGCGCCGCGCGGAGCGCAGGATGCGAGCGGCCACACGGTCATAGATCGGCGCGTAGAGACTCCAGCGGCGCGTCTGCCAGCATCCGCCTGATGCCTTGGAGGCTTCAGGCGGATGCTGATGAGGAGATGGCGGGGACATGGGGCGCCTCCCTGGCGGCATGGCAATGTGTCGTGACAGATGGGCCGGCGTCAGCGGCGACCTCTGCAGGACAGGAGCTGGCCAGCAGGAAGGCATTCACCTGTCGTTGGCTAGCGGGTCTCGACAGTGTAGATGCGCATCGACAGGTCGATGGAGGTCACGTCCTTGGTCAGCGCGCCGATCGAGATGCAATCCACGCCGGTGGCGGCGATACCCGGCAGGGTCGCCTCGCTGACGTTGCCGGAGGCTTCCAGCACGGCCGGCTTGGCATGCGCCTTGTTGCGCGCCACGGCCTCGATGAGCTGATCGTTGTCGAAGTTGTCGAGCATGATGACGTCGGCACCGGCATCCAGTGCCTGGGCCAGCTCCTCGAAATTCTCGACTTCCACTTCGCAGGTGACGTCGGAGGCGATGTCGCGCGCCTCACGCACCGCCGCCGCGATGCTGCCACAGGCGGCGATATGGTTTTCCTTGATCAGGAAGGCGTCATAGAGGCCGATGCGATGATTGTGGCCACCGCCGCAGCTGACGGCGTACTTCTGGGCGACACGCATGCCCGGCAGGGTCTTGCGGGTATCGAGCAGGCGCACGCCACTGCCCTCGACCAGCGAGGCATAGTGGCTGGCGCGGGTCGCGGTGCCGGAGAGCGTCTGCAGCAGGTTGAGCGCCGCACGCTCGCCGGTCAGCAGCGAGCGTGCCGGGCCTTCCAGCTCCAGGAAGGGCGCGTCGGCCTCGAGGCGATCACCGTCGCTGGCCAGCCACTTGAGGCTGACGCGCGGATCGAGGCGCCGAAACAGCTCATCGACCCAGGGCACACCGCACAGGATGGCCGGTTCGCGACTGATCACGCGCGCCTTGGCCCACTGGCGCTCCGGAATCAATTCGGCGGTGATATCGCCACCGCCGACATCCTCGGCGAGCAGGCGGGCGGCGCTGGTACGGATATCCTCGGCGAGGGCGTCGTGGAAGTTCATGCGCGTCTGATCCTTGTACGAAGAGTGCTGCCGGAGCCGGGGTCTGTGCGTGTGCCGGGGCAGTGGCACAGACCCGTGGCTGCCGAGCATGCCATAATGTGCGCCATTATAGGAAAAGCCACGCGAGCGGTCAGTCCCCGCGTGCGACGACCTTCCCGTCTGGAGTCTTCGATGCCCCCCTTGTCCTCTTCCCCGCGGTCGGGCCACCTGACGCGTCTGGCGGTCACCCCCGAGCACTGGCTGGAGAGCGCCCGTCAGGTGCCGTCTCCCAATCACAATGCTCGTCCCGAGGGAGAAGTCTCGGCGCTGGTGCTGCATTCCATCAGCCTGCCGCCCGGACGCTTCGGCGGCCCGGCCATCGAGCAGCTGTTCACCAATCAGCTCGACCCTGGCGCCCACCCTTACTTTGCCGATATCCATCAGCTGCGCGTCTCGGCGCATGTGCTGATCCAGCGCGATGGTCGCCTGGTGCAGTTCGTGCCCTTCGATCGTCGTGCCTGGCACGCCGGTCGCTCGCGCTGGCATGACGGTCAGCGTGAGCGTGTCGAGCTCAATGACTTCACCATCGGCATCGAACTCGAGGGCGATGAGGTGCATCCCTATCGCGATGTCCAATATCGCACCCTGGCACGCACCGTGGCCGGCCTGATGGCGAGCTATCCCGCGCTGACGCGCGAGCGCATCACCTCGCATGCGCGGATTGCGCCGTTGCGCAAGACGGATCCTGGCCCGGCCTTCGATTGGGCTTACTTCGATCGCCTGCTGGACGACATTCAGGACTAAGGTCGCAGGTGCCTCGCGATGGTGCATTGCAGCATTGTGTGGCGTCTCCAGGCAGGAAACGCCCAGTGGCGGGGCGCGTTGGTAGTTTTACTACATCACGGCTATCGAGGGCGGCTCAGTCTGGCGTATGAGTCCCGACCGCAAGGCGCATGAGGCCAGTGCTGCCGCGGGGCAGCCAAGCGTTGCACCTGCCCGGTGAGTCTTGCTGCCCTGAATTGGCACGCGGGGGTGTTTGCGGTATCTTTCACGCCAAATGACTGCATCTTGTGCCCTGCTTTGGCGCAGGATGCGCGTCGAGATTGACGGCCGGCAAGACCCGGTCACGACAGGTCTATCGGAGATGCGACCCACTCAGAAGGTCGTGCCCACACTGAAGAGCGCCACTGGTTTCGATATCGCTGTTCGTCGAAACGTTTGACAAAAAATTTCTTCACTCGGAGAGACGTCTATGAGTCTGGAGGCAAGAGAAGATCTCGATCCGATCGAAACCACGGAATGGTTGGACTCCCTGGAATCGGTTCTGGATCGTGAGGGTGAGGATCGTGCCCAGTACCTGATGTCACGCCTGGCCGACCGCCTGCGTCGTGATGGCCATCAGGTGCCCTTCTCGGTGACCACGCCCCATCGCAACAGTATCCCCGTGCACCGCGAAGCGCGCATGCCGGGCGACCTGTTCATGGAGCGTCGTATCCGTTCGCTTATCCGTTACAACGCCATCGCTCAGGTGATCCGCAACAACCGTGCCCACAAGGGCCTGGGCGGTCACATCTCGAGCTTCATGTCCAGTGCGACGCTTTACGACGTAGGCTTCAACCACTTCTTCCGTGCACCGGAAGGAGATTTCGAAGGCGATCTGCTTTACATCCAGGGTCACGTGGCGCCGGGCATCTACGCCCGTTCCTTCCTGGAAGGTCGTCTCAGCCAGGAGCAGATGGACAGCTTCCGTCAGGAAGTCGACGGCAACGGCCTGTCTTCCTATCCGCACCCGTGGCTGATGCCGGATTACTGGCAGTTCCCGACCGTCTCCATGGGGCTGGGCCCGATCCAGGCGATCTACCAGGCGCACGTCATGAAGTACCTCAACTCGCGTGAGTTGAAGTCCATGTACGACCGCAAGGTGTGGTGCTTCATGGGTGACGGCGAGTGTGACGAGCCGGAATCCCTGGGTGCCATCTCGCTGGCGGGTCGCGAGAACCTCGACAACCTGATCTTCGTCATCAACTGCAACCTGCAGCGTCTTGACGGTCCGGTGCGCGGCAACGGCCGCATCATGGACGAGCTGGAAGGCGTCTTCCGTGGTGCCGACTGGAACGTGCTCAAGGTCACCTGGGGTCGCTTCTGGGATCCGCTCTTCGAACAGGATAAGAAAGGCATCCTGCAGAAGCGCATGGACGAAGCGGTCGACGGCGACTACCAGAACTACAAGGCCAATGGCGGCGCGTACACGCGTGAGCACTTCTTCGGCAAGTACCCGGAGACGGCCGATCTGGTCAAGGACATGTCAGACGACGATATCTGGCGTCTGAACCGTGGTGGCCACGACCCGTACAAGGTCTACGCGGCGTATCACGAAGCGGTCAACAACGCCAATGGTCGTCCGACCGTCATCCTGGCGCACACCGTCAAGGGTTACGGCATGGGCATGGGCGATGGCGAAGCTGCCAACGAAGCCCACCAGGTCAAGACCATGGAACACGAAGCGCTGAAGACATTCCGCGATCGCTTCGGTATTCCGCTGACCGACGAGCAGCTCGAGGAAGTGCCGTACTACAAGCCGGCGGACGACAGCCCGGAAATGAAGTACATGCACCTCATGCGCGAACGTCTGAACGGCTACCTGCCGCAGCGTCGCACCGAGTATGAAACGCTGGAAATCCCGCCGCTGGACGACAAGATCTTCGCGTCCCAGCTCAAGGGTTCCAACGGCCGCGAAGTGTCCACCACCATGGCCTTCGTGCGCGTGCTCAACGGTCTGGTCAAGCACAAGACCCTCGGCGAGCGTGTCGTGCCGATCATTCCTGACGAAGCGCGTACCTTCGGCATGGAAGGCATGTTCCGTCAGCTGGGTATCTACACCGCGGCAGGCCAGAAGTACGAGCCGGTCGACAAGGGTCAGATCATGTATTACCGCGAGGACCAGAAAGGTCAGGTCCTCGAGGAAGGTATCTCCGAAGCAGGCGCCATGTCTGCGTGGGTGGCGGCGGCAACGTCCTACGCCAACCACAACCTGCCGCTGATGCCGTTCTACGTCTACTACTCGATGTTCGGCTTCCAGCGCATCGGTGACCTGGCGTGGGCCGCAGGCGACCTGCAGGCACGTGGCTTCCTGGTCGGCGGCACTGCCGGTCGTACCACCCTGAACGGCGAAGGTCTGCAGCACCAGGATGGCCACAGCCATATCCTGGCCTCGACCATCCCGAACTGCCGCACCTACGACCCGACCTACGCTCACGAAGTGGCGGTCATCGTGCAGGACGGCATGAAGCGCATGTTCGAGCAGCACGAGCCGGTCTTCTACTACCTGGCGGTGATGAACGAGAACTACGAGCAGCCAGCACTCGAGACGGTGCCCGCAGAGGACATCATCAAGGGGATGTACCTGCTCAAGGAAGGCGGCAAGGACGGCAAGGCACGCGTTCAGCTGCTGGGTTCCGGCACCATCCTGCGTGAAGTCGAGGCAGCCGCCGAGATGCTCAAGCAGGACTACGGTGTCGACGCCGACATCTGGAGCGTCACCAGCTTCAACGAGCTGCGTCGTGAAGCGCTGGAACTGGATCGTCAGGCCTTCCTCAAGCCGGAAGAGACCCCGGCCAAGCCGCACATCACTCAGTGTCTGGAAGGACGTGACGGCCCGGTCGTGGCTGCCACTGACTACATGAAGCTGTTTGCTGACCAGGTTCGTGCCTGGGTGCCGGCTGACTATCACGTGCTCGGTACCGACGGTTTCGGTCGTTCCGATACCCGCGAGAAGCTGCGTCACTTCTTCGAAGTCGACCGCAACTTCGTCACCGTCCAGGCCCTGAAGGCGCTGGCGGATCGTGGTGAGATCGACCGCAAGGTGGTCGCGGAAGCGATCAAGACCTACGGCATCGACCCCAACAAGCCGAATCCGCTGAACGTCTGAGCGGAGATCGCGGAACAGGCGAGCGGCACTCCCTCCTCGACATCATGATGATGCGCAGGTGATTCGGGTGTCGCTCCCCGTGCACGTTTTGGAAGGAGCACGATCTTGAGCAGCGAAATCATCAAGGTTCCCGACATTGGCGGTAGTTCCGATGTCGAGATCATCGAGATAGCGGTGGCGGTGGGAGATGTCATCTCCGCCGAAGACACCATGATCACTCTTGAGTCCGACAAGGCCAGCATGGATGTGCCGGCACCGAAGGGCGGCAAGGTGGTGAAGATTCTCGTCAAGGAAGGCGACACCGTCTCCGAAGGCGACGATATCCTGGAGCTGGAAGCCGAAGGCGGTGGTGACACCTCCTCTGACGCTTCTGACGAGCAGGAAGCGCCGAAGGAAGAGGCTCCCAAGCAGGAAGCCTCTGAGCAGCAAGCGCCGAAGGAAGACGCTTCTGCACCGAAGGTCGCTTCCGGTGGTACCCAGACCGTCGACATCGTCGTGCCGGACCTGGGCGACTCCGAAGCCGTGCCGATCATCGAGATGGCCGTCTCCGAAGGCGATGAAGTCGACGCCGAAGATGCGCTGATCACGCTGGAATCCGACAAGGCCAGCATGGACGTCCCGAGCCCGCACAAGGGCAAGATCGTCAAGCTGACCGTCAAGGAAGGCGACAGCGTCTCTTCCGGTGATGTCATCGGTCAGATGGAAATCGCCGGTGAAGGCGGTGACAGCGCGTCTGATTCCGCGCCGGCCGAGCAGGCTTCTTCCTCCGAGTCCACCTCTGAAGACACGTCTTCCGAGGCACCGGTTGCTGAAGAAGAGCCGGCCTCCGGTGAGCCGGAGCGCAAGGAATTGCGTGTCCCGGATCTCTCCGGCAGCGACAGCGTGCCGATCATCGAGATGGCCGTGGCCGTCGGTGACGAGGTCAACGAGGAAGACGCGCTGATCACGCTCGAGTCCGACAAGGCGACCATGGACATCCCGAGCCCCTACAAGGGCAAGGTGGTGGAGCTTTCCGTCAAGGAAGGTGACACCGTCTCCGAGGGTGACCTGATCGGTTACATCGAGGTCGCGGGTGCCGCGCCTGCGCCGAAGGCTGCCAAGTCCGAAGCGCCGGCTGCTCCCAAGGCGGAGAAGAGCGAGCAGAAGCCGGCTCCGACACCGGCCGGTGCGCCGAGCCCGGAAGCCCAGATGGCCGCTCACAAGCCTAGCAAGGGTGCCAAGGTCCACGCAGGGCCTGCGGTTCGCCTGCTGGCACGTGAGTTCGGTGTCGACCTGGCGGACGTCTCCGGCAGCGGTCCGAAGGGCCGTGTGGTGAAGGAAGATGTCCAGGCCTACGTCAAGCAGATGATGCAGAAGGCCAAGTCCGCACCGGCAGCCCCTGCCGCGCAGGCCACCGGCGGTGCCGGTATCCCGCAGGTGCCGGATCAGGACTTCAGCCAGTTCGGTGAGATCGAAGAGAAGAAGATGGGCCGCCTGATGAAGGCCGGTGCCACCAATCTGCATCGCAGCTGGCTCAACGTCCCGCACGTGACCCAGTTCGATGAAGCCGATATCACCGAGCTCGAGGCCTTCCGCAAGTCCATGAAGGCCGAGGCGGAAGCGGCAGGTGCCAAGCTCACGCCGCTGCCGTTCATGATCAAGGCGGCGGCTCACGCGCTGGCCAAGTATCCGCAGTTCAACGTCAGCCTCAAGGCCGACGGCGAGACCCTGGTGCACAAGAAGTACGTGCACATCGGTATCGCAGTGGATACGCCGGACGGCCTGATGGTGCCGGTGATCCGCAATGCGGATCAGAAGAGCCTGCTGGACCTGGCCAAGGAATCCGTGGAACTGGCCAAGAAGGCGCAGACCAAGAAGCTCAAGCGCGAAGAGATGACCGGTGGTTGCTTCACCATCTCGAGCCTTGGCTCCATTGGCGGTACTGCCTTCACACCGATCGTCAACACGCCGGAAGTCGCCATCCTGGGCGTCTCCAAGGCGCAGATGAAGCCGGTGTGGGACGGCGCTGCCTTCCAGCCGCGTCTGATGATGCCGCTGTCACTGTCCTACGATCACCGTGCGGTGAACGGGGCGGATGCAGCACGCTTCACGGCGTATCTGGCTCAGGTGCTGACCGACGTGCGTCGCATGCTGCTCTGATGATGCCTGTGGCATGAAGCGCGGGTGCCGTGACCTTCCTGGAAGGTGAAGGCGCTCCTCGCTGACAGGCCTGGCTGGCAGGTCTGGTTGACATAACGGCCTCCTTCGGGAGGCCGTTTTTTTGTGCATGTCCGTTGGCGTGGCAGGGCGGCGACCGCTGTTGCTGCCCTGCACAACATGCGATGCTTCACGCCAACCTGCCGCGATCTGCCGCATCGTGCTGGCACGACCCGGGAAGGCCGGTTCTCGCAACGCACAAGGAGCAAGACAATGGAATGGTTGATGGACCCTTCGGCATGGGTGGCCCTGGCGACCCTGACCGCGCTTGAGATCGTGCTGGGCATCGACAACATCATCTTCCTGTCGATTCTGGTCGCGCGGCTGCCCGAGTCCCAGCGCCAGAAGGGCCGCATGATCGGCCTGGGCCTGGCGATGGGCATGCGCATCGTGCTGCTGATGTCGCTGTCGTGGCTGATGTCACTGACCGCGCCCCTGTTCAGCGTGGCCGACTTCAGCTTCTCGGGACGCGACCTGATTCTGGTCTTCGGGGGCCTGTTCCTGCTCGGCAAGAGCACCCACGAGATCCACGCGAACCTGGAAGGCGAAGACCCCGCCGAAGAGGGCGCGAAGAAAGGCAGCGCCAGCTTCATGGCAATCATGGTCCAGATCGCCTTGATCGATATCGTCTTCTCGCTGGATTCGGTGATCACGGCGGTGGGCATGGTCGATCACCTGATGGTGATGGTCATCGCCATCGTCATCTCGGTGGGCATCATGATGGTGGCCGCCAAGCCCATCGGCGATTTCGTCGATCGTCACCCGACCATCAAGATGCTGGCGCTGTCCTTCCTGATCATGGTCGGCATGATGCTGATGGTCGAAGGCTTCGGTGTCCACGTGCCCAAGGGCTACATCTACGTGGCGATGGCCTTCTCGCTGGCGGTGGAAATGCTCAACATCCGTCTGCGCAGCAAGCGCGCCAAGGCAGTGCGTCTGCGTCGCAGCAGCCAGGCGGAAGACGTCACCGAGTGAGACACTGGCACAGCAACGGCTGACATGACTCAGCCTGATCACGCCACGGCGACTGAGCAAGGTGGCCCGGCGTGAGTGGAAAGACGCCCTCTGCGACCGCGTGCCGCAGGGGGCGTTTTCGTGTCATGACAGCCGTGTATGGCAGGTCGGCAACCGGCGAGGAGGGCGACAGGCCCTCCTGCGCGCCAAAACAGTGCCAAAGGGCGGCATACGCGCCTTTGGTGTGCTTGTGCCGGCGTCGTGTGAACGGTATCGTCAGCTCTACATTGCATGGCGATGACATAATGAGATCATCCGTGCGCGCCGTCGTTTTGCGCAGCACATATTGGTCCGCTGCCCATATTCATCCTGGTCATCGATACGCTCGATGCGTTCGACCCTCATGAGGTAGTCGAGCGTCTCGACGCCGCGAGTTTCGCCGCTTCACCTCGATCGTGTCGACGACCAGAGCGCCTTGGATGGCTATCTGCCGCCGAGGGCAAGGTGCACCAGCGCCAGATGACCCTTTACACCCGTTTGATGCTTTTCATTTGCACACTCAAGGAGCAGTACCGATGCGTTTGATCCTGTTGGGCGCCCCCGGCGCCGGCAAGGGCACCCAGGCCCAGTTCATCTGCGAGCGTTTCAACATCCCGCAGATCTCTACCGGAGATATGCTGCGCGCCGCGGTCAAGGCCGGCAGCGAGCTGGGACTCAAGGTCAAGGAGATCATGAATACCGGCGGACTGGTGTCCGACGAGATCATCATCGCCCTGGTCAAGGAGCGCATCAGCCAGCCCGATTGCGAGAACGGCTTCCTGTTCGACGGCTTCCCGCGCACCATCCCGCAGGCTGACGCCATGAAGGAAGCGGGCGTGAAGCTGGACCACGTGGTCGAGATCGCCGTCGCTGACGAAGAGATCGTCAAGCGTCTGTCCGGTCGTCGTGTGCACCCGGATTCCGGTCGCGTCTACCACATCGAGTACAACCCGCCGCGCGAAGAAGGCAAGGACGACGTCACCGGCGAAGCCCTGATCCAGCGTGAAGACGACCGCGAAGCCACCGTGCGCAACCGCCTGTCTGTCTATCACGAGCAGACGGAACCGCTGGTCGAGTACTACTCCAGCTGGTCTGCCACTGGCGATGCCCAGGCCCCGGCCTACCACCGCATCGAAGGCGTCGGCTCCGTCGACGACATTCGTGCTCAGCTGGTCAGCGCGCTGGAGCACTGATTGCCCGGCACGCCTCAGGTGGCTCAGCTGGAACAGATCTGATCGCGCTGGTGAAGCCGGCCGCCTGACGAAGAACGCCCGTAGACATTGTCTGCGGGCGTTTTTTTGTTCTTCGCATACTGGCGCGAATCAGGAATCAGGCGTTGCGGCAGGCCGCTTGCCGGCGTGGGCGTGGGGGTTGCAGCAGGAGTGACGCCCGCGGCCGACACCAGCCGTGGACAGCCTGCGTCTTTTGCTGCCCGCGGGGGACGGGTAGAATCGCGTCACATTTTTCTGACGACGAACCGCCCATGACCACGCTTCTGGCCATCGATGCATCCTCTTCCGCCTGTTCCGTTGCCCTGTGGCAAGACGGCGTTGTTACTGCCGAGCGCTGTGAGGCTCCCCGTCAGCACACCCAGCGCATGATGCCGATGATCGAGGCGCTGCTGGCCGCTGCCGATCTGACCCTCAACGACCTCGATGCCCTGGCCTATGGCCACGGACCAGGCTCGTTCACCGGGTTGCGCATCGCCGCTGGCACCATCCAGGGCCTCGCCTTCGGTCTCGATGTGCCGGTGATCGGCGTCTCGACGCTGGCGGCCCTGTCACTGCAGGCCCACCGCCTGCATCACGCGCGTTTCGTGCTGCCGATGCTGGATGCACGCATGGGCGAGCTCTATACCGGCGCCTATCGCGTCGTGACGCGCGCTGACGGCGAGATCGAGGTCGAGCAGGTGCTACCCGAGCAGGTCTGCGCTCCGGGCCTGCTGGAGCTGCCTGCGGCGCTGCGTGAGCATGACTGGCTGGCGGTCGGCTCGGGACTGGTGATGCACGACGAGCTGCCCCAGAGCGTGCGTGCCAGCCTGGCACTGCAACTGCCCGAGCCGCAACCGGATGCCGAGGCCATGGTGATGCTGGCTGCCCAGGCGTATGCCCGCGGTGAAGCGGTGTCGGCGGTCGAGGCCCAGCCGGTCTATCTGCGCAATGAGGTGGCATGGCGCTGATGGCAGCAGGGATTGCCATCTCGTTGCGTCATCGTGGGTTCAGCCAAGGCTGACATAAGATTCGCGCATCATCATGTCGCGCCCGACACTCGCGGCGCGGCTTGACGCAAAGCGTTGTTCTGTCACTACGGCACGTGCAGTGCCACAGACGATGTCTGTCGTCCGTGTGGGCCACTGAGGCCCGTCTCTCTTAAAAGGATGTTTCATGGAACTCATGCATGTGGTGGCGTTGGCCGTCATTCAAGGTCTGACGGAATTTCTGCCGATTTCCTCCTCCGCCCACCTGATTCTGCCCTCCCAGGTGTTCGGCTGGCCGGACCAGGGGCTGGCGTTTGATGTCGCGGTACACGTTGGTACCTTGCTGGCCGTGGTGATGGCCTTCCGCAAGGATGTCGCCAACATTCTCGCTGGCTGGTTTGGTCAGTTCAGCGGCAGCGGTACGCTGGCGGCGCGCCAGACCGAAGACAGCCGTCTGGGCTGGGCGGTGTTGCTGGCGACGCTGCCGGCCGTGATCTTCGGCGGCCTGCTGGGCGATGTGGTGGAAACGGCCGGGCGCTCGATCGCGGTGATCGGTACCACCACCATCGTCTTCGGTCTGCTGCTGTGGTGGGCGGACGTCAAGGGCGCACGCACGCGTGACCTGGCGACGCTGACGCTCAAGGGCGCGCTGGTCATCGGCCTGTTCCAGGCGCTGGCCCTGATTCCCGGCACCTCGCGTTCGGGCATCACCATCACCGCCGCGCTGCTGTTGGGCTTCGAGCGTCAGAGCGCCGCGCGCTTCTCCTTCCTGCTGTCGATTCCGCTGATCGTCGCGGCTGGCCTGCTCAAGGGTCTGGAGCTGATCGAGACCGGCAGTGAGGCGCAGCTGTTCGATGTCGCCCTCGGCGTGGTGCTGTCCTTCGTCTCCGCGCTGGTGTGCATCAAGCTGTTCCTCAAGGCCATCGACAGCATCGGCATGCTGCCCTTCGTCATCTACCGCCTGCTGCTGGGCATGATGCTGTTCGGCATGCTGTTGTTGCTGTAAGCCATGCGCGCGATGACGTAAGCTTGTCTCCTGACGGCGTCGCTCTTGCGGCGCCGTCGGCGTTTGTCAGCCTGATCGCATGCCATGCGAGTTTCCCTTTTCCTGCGTTCACCGTTTCTCTTCACCGTTTCTCATAGAGCCCATCCATGCTGCCACCCGAAGACTCCCTCGCTGCCCATGATGCAGCGGCCGATGCCGCTCCCGTGATCGCCATTGCCCGTTCACGGCTGCAGGCGCGCCCGGAACTCGCCATGCTGGCGGCACATTTCGGTATCGCGCTGCGGGAAGATGACGAGATGCCGGCGCTCAAGCTTGAGGTGGCGCTGGACGAGCAGGGCGCACCGCGCCTGGTGATCGCCGGAGACGAGCGCGAATACGGCAAGCCGCTGTGCGTCGATTTCGTCGCCGGTCGTGCCGATCATCGCCGTCGTTTCGGCGGGGGGCGCAACCAGCTGATCGCACGCGCCTGTGGCCTGAATCGAGGCGCACTGCCGAGCATCGTCGATGCCACCGCAGGGCTCGGGCGTGACGCCTTCGTGCTGGCGAGTCTCGGGGCACCGGTATTGATGATCGAGCGCGTGGCGGCCACGGCGGCGATTCTGGTCGATGGCCTGACCCGGGCACAGGGCTGCGCGGATGACGAGATTCGTGATATCGCGCTGCGCATGCAGGCGCTGCACGGTGATGCCACGCGGGAGCTCGGGGAGCTGGTGACGCAGTGGGATCAGCCGCCTCAGGTGGTGCATCTCGACCCGATGTACCCGCACCGTGACAAGTCGGCTCTGGTCAAGAAGGAGATGCGTGTCTTCCGGGCCCTGGCCGGCGATGATGCGGATGCCCCGGCGCTGCTCGAGGCGGCGCTGGAGGTCGCGACGCATCGCGTGGTGGTCAAGCGCCCACGCAAGGCCGAACCGATCGGCGGACTCGCGCCGAGCCATGTGGTCGAGGAGAAGACCAGCCGCTACGACGTCTATGTGAAGCAGGCGCTGCGCTGACGCCTGACGATGGCGTCAGCGATGTAACAGCCTCCGCCAAACGCAAAAGCCCCCGCTCGCGATCTGATCGCGGCGGGGGCTTTTTTGCGCCAGGGGCCTCGGCCCATCATCTCATTCGCGCTGAGAAGAGGTGTCGGATGCCTTGCGGTCTGCTGACACGGGGTCGTCAGCGGCCTCGCTGTCGTCGAGGGCTGGCGCCTGCTCCTCGACCATGCCTTCAGTCGGGGCGTCGTTCTCTTTCTCGTTCTCGCTGTCGCGCAGGCGCACATGCTGCAGGCGGTGGCGCAGGGCGGGATCGAACAGATCGCGGCCGTGCACCTGCAGGTCTTCCAGCGCTTCGCCGAAGCATAGCTGGCCGCTTTCCAGCCAGATGAACTCCAGCTCCAGCAGGGTGTCTAGCAGGCCGCTGAACAGACGCTTGTCGAAGAACTCCGGTGCATTGAGGCCCGACAGCAGGGTCAGGCGTTCGGCCAAAGCGCCGGAATGACTTTCGAGGGACTCGCGGTCCAGCGTGCCGCTGCCGTGCTGCAACAGGGCGGCGATCAACAGATAGCCGCGTTCCAGCGTCGGTTGTACCGGCTGAGCCAGCAGGCGCAGCTGCTCGGAAGGCTCCTGACTGGCCACCGGACGTGACCAGCGCTCCGGAGTGTCGCCAGTCGCGGCTTGATGCTCCAGCAGACCTTCCTCGCTCATCAGAGCTAGCGTGGTGGCGATATCCGCCTTCAGCTCAGGGGCTTCGGGGACGAACAGCTCGCGCACCAGTAGCGGCCAGGCGGGACTGATCTGGTCTTCCAGTGCCTCGAGGGTGTACTGGGCCGTATTGCGGAAGGCGAAGGCGATCAGCGCCGGCAACGCCAGCAGGTGCAGCACGTTGTTGCGATACCAGGTCAGCAGACTGGCCTGCTCCGGGGTGGCGATCACCAGCTCGCCAAGACTCTGTGGGCGCAGGGTGACCAGCCCCAGATGGGCGCAGTGTGCGACCCACTCATCCGGCGTGCCCTCGGGCAGGCTGTGGTCATGGCGGCCCGGCAGCTTGTCGGCGAGACGCACCAGTATCGCCAGCTGGCGTTGCAGCAGGCTGGCCTCGATGGCGTGGTGGGCGGTGGACAGCAGCACCAGCGCCGTCAGCGAGACCGGATTGAGCGCGGCGGCGGCATTGATGCGCGTGGCGATTTCATGCCCCAGTTGCGGCACCGCCTGGGTTAGCCATTCTGGGCGGCGCTGATGACGGCTGGCCTTCCAGCCCGGCGCGGTCTCATCCAGCCATTCGCCCAGCTTGAGCGGCTCACCGATGTTCAGGTAGACCTTGCCGAAGGGCTGCTTGAGCTGGCCGAGCACGCGGATGAGGTCGAGCGGTGATTCCTTCTTCTTGCTGGCCCCCGACAGCTCGCGCTGATAGCTCAGGCTCTCGAAGACCTTCTCGTAGCCGATGTAGACCGGCACGAAGGCCACCTCGCGGCGTGTATCACGCAGGAAGGAGCGCAGGGTCATCGCCAGCATGCCCGGGCGCGGGGGCAGCATGCGGCCGGTGCGTGAACGCCCCCCCTCGATGAAGTATTCCAGCGGATGGCCGCGGGTGATCAGCTGATGCACGTACTCGTCGAAGACGGTGGCGTACAGGCGATTGCCGCGGAAGCTTCTGCGCAGGAAGAAGGCGCCGCCACGGCGCAGGATCGGGCCGATGATCGGCATGTCGAGGTTCTTGCCCGCGGCGACGTGGGGCGTCATCAGGCCCTCGTGGAACAGCACGTAGGACAGCAGCAGGTAGTCGATATGGCTGCGATGACAGGGCACGTAGATCAGCTCGCAGTCGCCGGCGATCGCCTTGACCTGGGACATGCCGCGCACCTCGACGCCGTCGTAGAGCTTGTGCCACAGCCGCTTGAGGGCATGCGCCAGAAAGCGCTGCACCGGATAGCCCATGTTGGAGGCGATCTCGCGACCATACTGCAGGGCGCGCTTCTCCAGACGTGCCGGCGGCTGATTCTGCTCGCGTGCCAGCTCGCTGATCACGTCCTGTACGGCGGGTGCCTTCTGCAGGTTGCGAATCATGGTGTGGCGGTGGGAGAGGTCTGGCCCCAGCAGGCGGGTACGCACGCGCCGGAAGTGCACGCGCAGCAGGCGCGAGATGCGGCGGTGCGCCAGCGCCGAGTCCTGCGGGCCTTCCCTGAGCGCTTCGTGCAGCCTGAGCGGCTGGCCGAAATGCACATCCACCGAGCGGCCATGCGCCAGAATCGCGATGGCGCGGCGCAGCACGCCCGTGACGCGCCAGCTATCGGCGGAGATGAACTTCCAGAAGCCGAATTCCTTGCCCGGGGCACGCCCCCAGAACACGCTGACCGGCACCAGCTGCACCTCGACATCACTCGGGGCGTCTTCCAGTGCGGCGATCAACTTGGCCAGCCGGCGTGACAGCAGGCTCCTGTCGCTGCGCGAGCGCCGCAACAGGCGGAGACGAGAGTGGCTCAGGCGCAGGTCGCCTATGCTCAGAGGCAGGGTCGGAGAGGGCAGGCCGCGTGCCTCGCACAGCTGCTCGACCACCAGCTCGTCGGACAATGCCTGGTACGGGAAGACGTAGACCACCGGCAGCGTCGGGTCGAGGTTCAAGGCGCTGTGGTCCAACGCATTGATGTCGGGCTCCACCGCGCGCAGCTCCACCCACTTGTCCAGCAGACGGCGACTGACATTGCGCAACGGGCGCAAGACTAAGGTGACTGGCGACATGGTGAGGCTCTCGCAGGTGTGGACAAGGACGGACTACCGGAAACGACAATCTGTCGGCGTTCACGAATAAAGCATCGGGACGATGAATGAGGGTTGATTGCGACGTTTTCATGGTCTGGCTGGTAGCGTTCAGCGCAAGCATGATATTGAACATTATACGCATTCTGCCCGCAGACGCCGTGCAGAGTACTTGGTGACTGAGTGCGTAGTGACTGAGTGCGTAGTGACGAAGCGCACAGTGGCAGCATCTGGCGGTGCACCGTCATGGGCATCGTCATCTGTATCGTGCCGTGCAGGGAAATGACGGGAGGCAAGGCATGCTGGGAATGTGGCGATCAGGCAATCGATTCACCTTGCTGCCGGAAGGCGCGCGTTTTCTGCCCAGCATGCTGGAGGCGGTGGAATCCGCGCGCCATTCCATCCTGCTCGAGCTGTATCTGGCCGAGAGCGGCCACCTCAGTCGCGTCCTGATCGATGCGCTGTGTGGCGCGCGCCGCCGCGGCGTGACGGTGCTGGTGCTGCTGGATGGCTTCGGCTCGCTGGGCCTCGAGGAAGCTGACCGCCAGCGCATGATCGAGGCCGATATCCAGCTCAGGATCTACAACCCGCTTTCCTGGTGGCGGCTGGGGCGCAATCTGACGCGTGACCATCGCAAGCTTCTGGTGGTCGATGGGGAGGTGGGCTTTACCGGCGGCTTCGGTGCGGTGGACGTCTTCGCCGAGGCCTGGTCGGAAGTCGCGATACGTATCGAGGGGCCGTGCATCAGTGACTGGGTGCGCCTGTTCGCACGCGTGTGGGACTCCGCGGCCAGTCGTGGCCATGGCAGTCGGCTGGCGGTGCGCAGCATCAATGTGCGGGCGTGCCGGGTCGAGGGCTATCTGAGCATGCGTGGGCGGGTGGTCTGGGGGCATGGTTTCCGCTATCAAGCCATCCGTCATTCCCTGCAGCATCAGGCCAGCAGCTCACGCAAGCGGCTGTGGATCTGTACGCCATACTTCGTGCCGACCTTCAGCATGCGGCGGCGCCTCAAGCGTGCGGCGCGCCGGGGTGTCGATGTCCGTTTGCTGATCGCCGGGCAGCATCATGATCACCCGGGCGTGCGCTCGGCGGGGCAGCGCTTCTACGCCGGGCTGCTCAAGGCGGGCGTGCGTATCCATGAATTCCAGCCACGCTTTCTGCATGCCAAGTTCTCGCTGGCGGATGACTGGGTGACGCTGGGGTCGTGCAACTTCGATCATTGGAGCCTGCAGTGGAATCTGGAGGCCAATCAGGAAGTGCAGGACCATCGCTTCGCCGCCGACGTCGCCACGCTGTTCGAGCATCATTTCGCCCACAGTGTCGAGATCACCCAGGCCGCCTGGCAGCGTCGGCCGCTGATGCAGCGCTGTCGCGAGTGGGGCTATGGCACTCTGGATAGCCTGGTGACGCGGCTGCGCTGACCGGTTCGCAGCTGTTTCAACAGACGCGGCTGCGTGGAACCAAAAACGCCGGACGACCCATGAGGTCGACCGGCGTTGTCGTTTTCAAGGCTGCATGGCGTTAAGAGCGCCATGGCGGGATCAGCGCTTCTTGCCGCCGCCCTTGCCACCGTTCTTGTTGCCACCCTTGCCAGCGCCCTTGTTGCCGGCGTGCTTGCTGCGCGGAATGCCGGCTGCGCCCGGTGCGGCGGAACCCTTGCGACGCGGCGACGGCTTGGGGCTTTCCGGCGGGACACGGTAGAGCAGGTAGAGGTCCAGCAGCAGTTCCGGCAGCTGGTTGACGAAGCGCTGGGCACCGATCGGGTCGGCGATCAGCTCGCCGATCTCCGGGTCTTCATCGTCGAAGACGCCGGAGATGGCCATGAACGGCAGCAGCAGTTCGGCGGCCGCCTCTTCCTGGGTGCCGAACCAGGCCTCCTCGTCCATGAACACGCCTTCCATGAAGCCGGCACACCAGTCGCCGATCGGTGTCTCGACGGGGTCGGCACCGCCCAGCTCCAGCTCGAACAGCAGTTCCGGCAGCACGCCGTGCTCGAGGGCATCGATGGCATTGGCGCGCATCTGCTCGAACAGGGAGACGACTTCCGCTTCCTGCTGCGGGCTTTCGTAGCTTGGCTGCCCCTGGAAGAGTTCCGGCAGCCACAGGCTGGAGGGCACTTCGCGCGGTGCGATGGCCAGTGCCAGCATGAAGCCATGCGCACTGATGATATCGAGAGCTTCCGGGCCGACGATGTCGGACTCGAGGAATTCGTCGAGGATGTCGAGGGATTCATCATCCAGCAGCGGCTGGGTCTGGACAGGCTCGGCCATGGGGGAGTCTCACGTGCGATAAGGGGAGAAGTCGAACAGTGCCGCCTGGTTACCTGGGTGAACCAAGGGGAACCGGGCAGGCGTGAATGGCGCTAGTGTATCATTTCACGCCTCGAGGAGTGGTACGCTCGCTCGTCATCAGCTCATCCGTTCCATCGCTCTGCTGTCTGGTCATCGTGTCATGTCATCATCCACTCGTCGTGTCGTCAGCCGTCACCGCTTTGCGCCCGATCATGCCCTGGCCCGCCTGGGGGAGGCCCCCGCGACGCCACTGCCGCTGGCCGATGCCGCCGCGCTCGAGGCGCTGACGGCGCCTGCCCTGCACGCGACGCTGGAGGCGCAGGTGCTGGCATGTCTGGCACGCGCGCGTGCCCTGTTCCCCGAGTTGCGCATGCCGTCGGTCTCCTGCCGCCTCAAGGGGCGCACGGCGGGCACGGCGGATTCGGCGCGCCAGCGGCTGCGCTTCAATTGGCAGCTGCTCAGCGAGAACCGCCATCACTTCCTCAGCCAGACCGTCCCCCACGAGGTCGCGCACTGGGTGGTGATGGAGGTGGTCGAGCGCGCCGGCAAGACGCGTGTCAAACCGCATGGCCCCGAGTGGCAGCAGGTGATGACCAACCTCTACGGCATCCCGCCGGAGGTGACGCATCGCATGGATGTCTCGACTGCCAGCCCGACGCCCTGGGCCTATGGTTGTGGCTGCGATACCGCGCACTATTTCAGCTCGCGACGCCATGCCAATGCCCAGCGCGGTCACCGCTATCGCTGTCGGCGCTGTGGCCAGGAATTGAGCGGTCCCTTGAATGACCCGGCGCGCAATGCGTCGACTGCGCGTTGAGGCGCATTTCGCTCGCCTGCGCGTCATTGCAAAGTGCGAGTCGCGCCAGAAGGTGTCTTTTCAGGCGGTTTCTGTCCTCCGAACGTCGCTGTGACCTTGGTGTAATTTGTTGATAAACAGTTGAAATAATTAGTAAAAATTTATCTACCAAGGTCTAGTGTGTGGCCCCCCCATGCTTGGGTTTAAGCTGAAATGGACTTGCCTCGGCTCGCCTGCGCTTCACGCATGCTGCGTGGGACAGCGAGTCGCCAGCCAATCCGTCAGAGGTCACGCCACATGAGCGAACATGCCAAGGTTCATCCGGTCACTCCCGATGTCGCCGCCCACGCCTGGGCAGACCGCGAGCGCTATCAGGCCATGTATCAGCAGTCCGTCGAGGCGCCGGAGACATTCTGGGCCGAGCAGGCCCAGTCACTGGACTGGTTCGATGCGCCCTCGGTGATCCGCAATACCAACTTCGGCCCCGGTGATGTCGATGTGCGCTGGTTCGAGGACGGCAAGCTCAACGTGGCGCACAACTGCCTCGATCGCCACCTCGCCGAGCGTGGCGATCAGGTCGCCATCATCTGGGAAGGGGATGACCCGAACGAGTCCCAGTCGATCACCTATCGCGAGCTGCACGCGCGTGTCAGCCAGTTTGCCAATGGCCTCAAGGAGTTGGGCGTCAAGCGGGGCGACGTGGTCACGCTGTACATGCCGATGATTCCGGAAGCCGCGATGGCGATGCTGGCCTGTACGCGCATCGGTGCCGTGCACTCGGTGGTCTTTGGTGGCTTCTCGCCGGACGCGCTGGCGGGGCGTATCGTCGATTCCAGCTCGCGCATCGTGATCACCGCCGATGAGTCACTGCGGGGTGGCAAGCGCGTACCGCTCAAGGAGAACGTCGATGAGGCGCTGGAGCGTGATGGCACCGACTGTGTCGACCACGTGCTGGTGGTGCGGCGTACCGGCGGTGAGGTGAACTGGGGCAGTCGCGATGCCTGGTTCCATGAGCTGGTGGACCGTCAGTCCAGTGACTGCCCGGCCGAGGCGATGGGCGCGGAAGACCCGCTGTTCATCCTCTACACCTCCGGTTCCACCGGCACGCCCAAGGGTCTGAAGCACACCACGGGCGGTTATCTGCTCTATGCCGCGATGACCCATCGCTACGTGTTCGATTATCACGATGGCGATATCTACTGGTGCACGGCGGATGTCGGCTGGGTGACGGGCCACAGCTACATCGTCTACGGACCGCTGGCCAATGGCGCGACCACGCTGATGTTCGAGGGTGTGCCCAGCTATCCGACCCACGGGCGCATCGGCGAGATCGTCGACAAGCACCAGGTCAACATTCTCTATACCGCCCCGACCGCCGTGCGTGCGCTGATGGCACACGGTGACAGCGTGATGGACTCAAGCTCGCGCACGAGCCTGCGGCTGCTCGGCTCGGTGGGCGAGCCGATCAACCCCGAGGCCTGGGAGTGGTTCCACCGCGTGATCGGCAATGGCAATTGTCCGCTGGTGGACACCTGGTGGCAGACCGAGACCGGCGGCATCATGATCGCGCCGCTGCCGGGCGCGACCGATCTCAAGCCGGGCTCCGCCACGCTGCCGTTCTTCGGTGTGCAGCCGGCGCTGGTCGACAACGAGGGCAACATCCTCGAGGGCGCGACCGAAGGCAACCTGGTGATTCTCGACAGCTGGCCGGGGCAGGCACGTTCGATCTGGGGCAATCACGAACGCTACGTGCAGACCTACTTCTCCACCTATGCGGGCATGTACTTCACCGGTGATGGCTGTCGCCGTGACGAGGATGGCTACTACTGGATCACCGGGCGCGTCGATGATGTGCTCAACGTCTCTGGCCATCGCATGGGCACCGCCGAGATCGAGTCCTCGCTGGTCGCGCATGAGGCGGTCGCCGAGGCCGCCGTGGTCGGCTATCCCCATGACATCAAGGGCCAGGGCATCTACATCTACGTAACGCTCAACGACGGTATCGAAGCCAGTGATGAGCTCAAGAAGACGCTGACCCAGTGGGTGCGCAAGGACATCGGCCCGATCGCCTCGCCGGATGTCATCCAGTGGGCGCCGGGACTGCCCAAGACGCGTTCCGGCAAGATCATGCGCCGCATCCTCAGGAAGATCGCCGCCAACGAGACCGACGGTCTCGGCGATACCTCGACCCTGGCGGACCCGTCAGTGGTGGATGACCTGATCGAGCAGCGCGCCAACCGCTGAACGCGTCGAGTAAGGGCCATCGAGGCCTGACAAGACACGCAGCGACAGCGAAGCGCGGGAGCCTGGCTCCCGCGCTTTTTTGTGCGCCTGTCCGGGAGCATCTGTCTGTTCGTATTCCTGGCCCGCGCTTTTGCGCTGTGCAAGACGTGAAAGGTTGGCCATCGAGGAGGCGCTGGCTTGATAATGACGCGCCAGCGCATGTGCCCGCGGAGTCCATTCTCGCCTCGCTGCGCATTTCCCCAATCAATTCAAGATCAAGGCCACCCCCATGTCAGCAGGCAAGTCGGATGCATCCTGCCCCGCCTCTCAGCCAGCCAGTTCTCCTGCCGCTGCGTCGTCCAATGAGGGCGAGAATCGTCCTCGCGCCGTCATCCTGATGTGCCTGTCGGCGATCTCGTTCGCGCTGATGGGGGCGATGGTCAAGCTGAGCGGCGACCTGCCGCTGTTCGAGAAGGTCTTCGTGCGCAACCTGGTCAGTCTCGGCGTGGCGGTGGTGATGGTGCGCATGGCGGGCGCGCGTCTGCTGGGCCACTGGCATCACCAGCCGATGCTGATGGCGCGGTCACTGATCGGACTCGGCGGCGTGATGAGCTTCTTCTACGCCATCGATCATCTGCTGCTGGCAGATGCGACTATTCTGAATAAGCTATCGCCGTTCTTCGTCAGCCTGTTCGCCGGCCTCTTCCTGGCCGAGCGCCTTGGTGGCTGGCGGCTGGTGGGCATGCTGGTCGCCTTTTCTGGCGCGGCGCTGGTCATCAAGCCGCAACTGGCATTTGCCGAGGGCGGAGTGGAGGCATTGTTGCCCGCCATGGTCGGGTTGGGTTCGGCAATGCTGGCGGGGGCGGCCTATACGCTCATCCGTGCGATGAGAGGGCGCGAGGCCTCGGCGACCATCGTGCTGCATTTCTCGCTGGTCTCCAGTGTGGTGACATTGGTGCCGATGTTGATGAATCCGGTGATGCCGAGCGGCCCTCAGGCGCTGGCCTTGCTGGGCATCGGCATCTTTGCGGCCGGCGGTCAGATTCTGATGACCACCGCCTATCGCCTCGCACCGGCGGGGGAAGTGTCGATCTATTCCTATCTGACCATCGTGTTTTCGGCACTGGCGGGCTGGGCCATCTGGGGGGAGGTGCCGGATATTGCCAGTCTGATCGGCTTCGTGCTGATTGCCGGTGTCGCATTGATCGGCTGGCATGCCAGTCGCGTTGCGGGTAGGGTTGTCTGACTCACCATCCCCAGGATGCTGTCAGAATCAGCGCACGGATTGTTCGCTCGCCGGGCATCAATCCGTGCGATACTCGTGTTCCCCGAGCGAAACATCAGTACATCTTCCGATGGTGGGCTGCTTTGTTAAACGCACGTTTTATGGGGTAACATGCCAGAAAATAACGGCGATTGTTGACCGGCCAGGAAGGTCGGTGATGATCACCATCGGGGTTTTGGAGGAGACTCAATGGCCTTTGCCCAGAAGTTCATCGTTGCAGACGATCACCCGCTCTTTCGTGCCGCACTGACCCAGGCGCTTAGACAAGTCGCCTCCCAGGCGGAGATCGTCGAGGCTGACAGCATGGAAGCGACCAACGAAGTCGTTGCCCGCCATCCCGATGCCGACCTGATCCTGTTGGACCTGCACATGCCGGGAGCCCACGGCTTCTCCGGTCTGATCCAGTTGCGTGGCCAGACACCGGACATCCCGGTGGCGGTCGTGTCCGGTAGCGAGGAGCCCTACGTGGTGCGCCGCGCCATCGATTATGGGGCCTCCGGCTTCATTCCCAAGTCCGCCAGCCTCGACGTCATCGCCGAAGCCATCGGCGAGATCCTCGAAGGTGAGGTCTGGCTGCCGACGGATATCGCCGAGGCCATGGGCGAGTCTTCCGAGGATGAATCGCGCTTCGCCGAGGCGATCGCGTCACTGACGCCGCAGCAGTTCCGCGTGCTCAACATGCTGACGGAAGGTCTGCTCAACAAGCAGATCGCCTATGAGCTGAATGTGTCCGAGGCCACCATCAAGGCCCACGTGACTGCCATTCTGCGCAAGCTGGGCGTGCATTCGCGCACCCAGGCCGTCATCGCGGCCCAGCGTCTGGAAGTCGAGCCGCCGAAAGTCCGCTCCTGATCCTGCGTCAGCGCTTGAGCTGAGGCTCTCCTCGAGAGTCGCGCCTTCAAGCCACAAAAAGCCCGCCCTGTCGCTGACAGGGCGGGCTTTTTGCGTCATGGATAAAAGAGTTAAGGACGAAAGAGCGACAGGCCAGCCCGCCTGATCAGGGGGCTGGGTCATCCGTCGCGGCGTCGGGGGAATCACTCGCGCCACTGGTGTGCTTCTCGGCGCGGTTGGCCTGCAGGGTGCGCGTCAGCAGCGCACGCAGCGCGGCGGGTCGCACCGGCTTGAGCAGCAGGTGATAGCCCGCACGGCGCACTTCCTCGGCGACCTCATCGGTGCGGTCGGCGGTGATCACGATGCCCGGCACCGAGCCCGCCAGACGTTCATCCAGCGCGTCCAGCGCCATCAGGCCAGTCACCTCGTTGTCGAGGTGGTAGTCGGCGAGGATGGCATCCGGATCACCATCCAGGTTGCGGATCACCGACTTGGCGCCGCCGATCGAGGTCGCCGTGAACACCTCGCAGCCCCAGCCGGACAGCATCGCCTTCATGCCCTCGAGAATCAGGCTCTCGTTGTCGATGCACAGGACACGAGTGCCGGTCAGCTTGTTGCCGGCGCGCTTGCGAGCCGGCACGGCATCCGGCAGCTCGGCCGCCGGCAGCTCCTTGCTGATCGGCACGCTGACGGCGAAGACGGTGCCGATGCCGACCCAGCTGCGCACCGTGATCGGGTGGTCGAGCACCCGGCTCATGCGTTCGGCGATCGACAGTCCCAGGCCGAGACCCTTCTCGCTTTCCTTGTGACGCTCGGTCTGATCGAGACGCCGGAATTCCTGGAAGATCTCGGTCAGCTTCGACTCGGGAATGCCGGGGCCGGTGTCCCAGACCTCGATGCGAATGCGATCGCCCAGACGGCGACAGCCCAGCAGCACATGGCCCTGGCGGGTATAGCGCACCGCGTTGGAGAGGAAGTTCTGCACGATGCGTCTGAGCATCTGGCCATCGGAGTCCACCGCCAGCTGCGTCATCACCACTTTCAGGTCCAGTCCGCGGTCTTCCGCCATCACCTCGAACTCGGCCTTGAGCGGCTTGAGGATGTCGGAGAGGCGGAACACGCTGCGGCGTGGCGCCAGTGCCCCGGCATCCAGCTTGGAGATGTCGAGCAGGGTGCTGAGCAGTTCCTCGGCGGCCTGCAGCGAGTTGTCGATGTGATTGGTGGTGGTCTTCATCTCGCCTTCGACCTGCTGGGCGAGGGCGGAGGTGAACAGACGCGCCGCATTCAGTGGCTGCAGCAGGTCGTGGCTGGCCGCGGCCAGGAAGCGCGTCTTGGAGGCGTTGGCATCCTCGGCCAGCTGCTTGGCCTGACGCAGTGCCTGCTCGGCCTCGGCGCGCACGCGGTTCTCGGTGCGCAGGGCCTCGTTGACCTGTGACAGCTCCTGGGTACGCACGCGCACGCGCTCCTCCAGGTTCTCGTTGGTCTCCTTGAGGGCGATCTCCGCCAGGCGTCGCTCGGTGATGTCCTGATAGAGCGCGAAGAAGCCGAGGATGTTGCCCTTGGTGCTGAAGTGCGGCGTATAGGTGACCAGCATGTAGCGCACGCCGCCTTCCGGGGCTTCCAGCGAGATCTCGAAGGAGACGCGCTCACCTGACAGCGCGCGCGTCATCCACGGCGCGCGTTGGCGATAGATGTCTTCCGGCATCGCCTCTTCGGCGGGCTCGCCGATCACGGCGGTACGGTCGATGCCCATCACCGCTTCATAGGCACGGTTGGTGAAGAGGTAGCGACACTCCTTGTCGAAGTAGGCGATCAGCGCCGGCACGTTGTCGGTGTAGATGCGGATGTTGTTTTCCGAGCGGATCAACGCCTCTTCGGTGCGCTTCTGTTGGGTGATGTCCTGATAGGTGTAGACGAAGCCGCCACCGGGCATCGGATTGCCCTGGATCTCCATCACGCTGTCATCCTGGCGATAGCGCACGTAGCGGTGCGGCTCGCCGTTGCGGATGGCATCCAGCAATTGATCGACGTGCTCTTCGGGGTCGCCCGGGCCGTATTCGCCGTTGTGGGCGTTGTAGCGGAAGATGCGATCGATGGGCGCGCCGACCCGGATCAGGTTGTCAGGGAAGCGGAACATGTCCAGGTAGCGCTGGTTCCACACCACCAGGCGCATGTGCTGGTCGACCACGCTGATGCCCTGGTGGATGTTCTCGATGGTCGCCTGCAGCAGGGCGCGATTGAATTCGAGCACCTGCGAGGCTTCATCGACGATGGAGATGACATCCGAGATACCGATGCCGCGACCCTGCAGCGCCGAGTTGACGACGATGCGTGCCGAGGAGGCGCCGAGTACCGAGGCCAGGAAGCGTTCGGTGAACTGGATCAGGTCGATGGAGGCGCGTGCATGCAGCTCCAGCGGCTGGCCACTGCGGCGTGCGTAGTCCTCGAAGGCGCGCTCGACCTGCTCGTGGCTGAGGAAGCGTTCGCACAGGACGCGCAGGTCCGAGACGGAGGTGGAGCCGGTCCAGGGGCGCGAGACGCTGGTCTGGCGGGTCTCGACACTGTCGACGAACAGCGAGGCCTGGATGCGCTCGACCACGCGCTGCGGCGTCATCTGCGAGACGAAGATGTAGCAGAACAGGTTCAGGCCGAGCGACAGCATCACGCCGTGGGTCAGCGGGTCATTGAAGCGGAAGCCGAACAGGCCATGCGGCGACAGCCAGTCGATGCCCAGCGGGCCATGATTGACGATCTCGGTCGGCATCAGGCCCGCCTGTGCCAGTGCCGGCACGAGCAGGGTCCAGGCCCAGACCGCGAAGCCGACATTCAGGCCGACGATGACGCCGAGACGATTGCCGCGCTTCCAGTAGAGGCCACCCATCAGCGAGGGTGCGAACTGGGCGACGGCGGCAAACGACAGCAAGCCGATGGCCGAGAGGGTGCTGTATTCGGCGATCAGCAGATAGAAGCCGTAGGCCAGCGCCAGGATCATCACGATGGTCAGACGGCGTGCCAGTAACACGATATGGCTGTAGTCGCGCGCCTCGGTATCGAACCAGCGCAGGCGGAACAACAGCGGAATCACGATCTCGTTGGAGATCATGATCGAGACCGCGACGGCGGCGACGATCACCATGCCGGTGGCGGCGGAGAAGCCGCCGATGAAGGTCAGCAGGGTCAGCCAGGTCTGGTCCGCCGCCATCGGCAGTGCCAGCACGAAGCTGTCCGGTGACACCGAACCATCGGGGAACATGGTCAGGCCGGCGGCGGCGATCGGCAGCACGAAGAAGGAGATGGCGACCAGGTAGATCGGGAACATCCAGCGCGCACGCCGGGCGTCATCGTGGTGGGTGTTCTCGACCACCGCGACGTGGAACTGACGCGGCAGGCAGAAGATCGCCAGCATCGCCAGCAGCGTCTGGGCCCAGAAGCCGGTGCCGAAGGTCTGGGTCTCCAGCTGCTGTTGCAGCTCCAGATAGGTATCGGCCTTGGTGAACAGGTCGCCCAGGCCATTGAACATGCCCCAGGTGACATAGACGCCCAGGGTCAGGAAGGCGACCAGCTTGACCAGCGATTCGAAGGCGATCGCCTGCAACAGGCCGACATGGTGCTCGGTGGCGTCGGTGTGGCGGGTGCCGAACAGGATGGCGAACAGCGCCATGATCGCCGCGACATAGAAGGCGGTATCGCCCAGCCAGGCGGTTCGCGTGACATCGCTGGTGTCGGTGAGTACCTGATAGGCACTCGAGACGGCCTTCAGCTGCAGGGCGATGTAGGGCAGGGTGCCGACCAGGGCCACCAGCGAGGCGAACACCGCCAGCGACTGCGTCTTGCCGTAGCGCGAGGCGATGAAGTCGGCGATCGAGGTGATGTTCTGGCGCTTGGCGACCCGAATCATCTTGAGCAGGATCGGCCAGAACAGCAGACAGGCCAGAATCGGCCCGATGAAGATGCTCAGATAACTCCAGCCGCTGGTCGCGGCCTGCCCGACGCTACCGTAGAAGGTCCAGCTGGTGCAGTAGACCGCAAGCCCCAGACTGTAGACCGCTGGGCGCCGATTCGGCGACCCGTGTTTCTTGGCGTTGCGATCCCCCCGCCATGCAATCGTGAACAGCACCGCGATATATGCGAGTGCCACTGCGATCAGCCACCAACCCTGGAACATGTCGCTCTCCTCTCTGGAAGCGCCATTCTACGCAGCCCCGCCACGAGTCCCAAGCACTGTGCATGACAGACTCGGCGTCTTGAGAGTCGTGGGGAAGAGGCTGTGTCATCCATTGCCACGCAGACGCCTCGATGATTGGCGTCAAGAAGCCGGAAATGGCGTCTGCACTTCGGGCCTGTTTTCCGGCATCGGCCAATGTCATGCGCGCAATATGCCGAAGCTTTCACCGATCATTCTTCGCCCATTTGGCCAATAGACCAAGGGATTGCATCTTTAGGATATTAATCAACTTGTTGATTTCAAAGGAATTGCATCGTTCTCAACTTTGCTCCATCAGGGGTGACTGACATTCTCGACTAAAGTCAGCCTGCAACGTTGCAGGGCCTTGTCTACTGTCAGATTCGAGTCGCCAAGTTTCCTGTCATGCCTTGAAAGGCGCAGGAAATACCCATCAACCGCCGAGAAAGGATCATCCGCTGACGGGTGGTCATCGATCTCCGGATCGCCAATCACTCCACTTCGCCAATCACAATAACAATGCGAGAACACCATCATGAAGGAAGCGAATGCCAAGGCGTATTGGTCCGCCAATATCAAACTGATCATGGGCTATCTCGTGGTCTGGTTCGTGGTGTCCTATGGATGCGGGATATTGCTGGTGGACGTGTTGAACAACATCCAGTTCTTCGGTTTCAAGCTGGGCTTCTGGTTTGCGCAACAGGGGGCGATCTACTTCTTCCTCGCGCTGATCATTCTGTATGCCCGTTCGATGAACAAGCTCGATGAGCGCTTCGATGTTCACGAGCAATGAGTCAGTGACACGCCGGGCACAGGCCGCTCGTCGTGACGCGCCGTTGTGTGAATAAGAACAATATGATCGACATCGCCAAGGACACTGCCAATGGATGTTCAACTGCTGACCTATCTGTTCGTGGGCGCGTCATTTGCGCTCTATATCGGGATCGCGGTGTGGTCGCGAGCCGGTTCCACCAAGGAATTCTATGTCGCCGGGGGTGGCGTACACCCCATCGCCAACGGGGCAGCGACCGCCGCTGACTGGATGTCGGCGGCCTCGTTCATCTCGATGGCGGGCATCATCGCCTATGTCGGTTATGACGCCTCCGTCTACCTGATGGGCTGGACCGGCGGCTACGTCCTGCTGGCCATGCTGCTGGCGCCGTACCTGCGCAAGTTCGGCAAGTTCACGGTGCCGGACTTCGTCGGTGACCGTTACTACTCCAGCGTCGCGCGCACCGTGGCGGTGGTCTGCGTCATCTTCATTTCCTTCACCTATGTCGCCGGCCAGATGCGCGGTACCGGCATCGTCTTCGCGCGCTTCCTCGAGGTGGACGTGAACGTCGGCGTGGTGATCGGCATGGCGATCGTCTTCTTCTATGCGGTACTCGGCGGCATGAAGGGCATCACCTATACCCAGGTGGCCCAGTACTGCGTGCTGATCTTCGCCTTCCTGGTGCCGGCGGTGTTCCTGTCGATCATGATGACGGGCCACGTGCTGCCGCAGACCGGTTTCGGCGGCACCCTGGTTGATGCCCAGGGCAATGACACCGGCGTCTATCTGCTGCACAAGCTCGATCAGGTGGTGACCGATCTCGGCTTCCGCGAGTACACCGAGGGTTCCAAGTCCATCATCGATGTCTTCTTCATCACCGCCGCGCTGATGTGCGGTACCGCGGGTCTGCCCCACGTCATCGTGCGCTTCTTCACGGTGCCGACGGTCAAGGATGCACGTATCTCCGCCGGTTGGGCGCTGTTCTTCATCGCACTGCTCTACACCACTGCGCCGGCCGTGGGTGCCTTCGCGCGGGTGAATCTGGTCGAGACCGTCAACGAGACGGCCTATGAGGAGCTGCCGGGCTGGTTCTACAACTGGGAGAACACCGGGCTGATCGGCTGGGTCGACAAGAATGGCGACGGCATCATCCAGATGCGTGGCGGTGATCCCTTCGCGGGCAAGCCGAGCTACGAGGGCAGTGCCGACAGCCAGGCGGCACGCGGCGAACACGGTCAGCGTCTGGTGAGCAATACGCCCACCGACAATGAGAGCGAGGTCTACATCGATCGCGACATCATCGTGCTGGCCAACCCGGAGATCGGCAATCTGCCGGCATGGGTCATCGCGCTGGTGGCGGCGGGTGGTGTGGCGGCAGCGCTCTCGACGGCGGCAGGCCTGTTGCTGGTCATCTCGTCGGCCATCTCGCATGACCTGCTCAAGAAGACCTTCAAGCCGGACATCAGCGAGAAACAGGAGCTGGTCGCGGCACGTCTGGCGGCGGCAGTGGCCATCGTGATCGCCGGGTACTTCGGTATCAACCCGCCAGGCTTCGTGGCGCAGGTGGTGGCCTTTGCCTTCGGGCTTGCGGCATCGAGCTTCTTCCCGGTCATCCTGCTGGGGATCTTCTCCAAGCGCATGAACAAGGAAGGTGCCATCGCGGGCATGCTGGTCGGCCTGGTCTTCACCTTCAGCTACATCGTCTACTTCAAGTTCATCTCGCCGGAACTCAACAGCGCCGAGAACTGGTTGCTGGGTGTGTCACCGGAGGGGATCGGCTCGCTGGGCATGGTGCTCAACTTCGTCGTCGCGGTCATCGTCTGCAAGATGACTCCGCCGCCGCCCGAGCACATCCAGCATATCGTCGAGGACATTCGTGTTCCGCGCGGGGCCGGAACAGCAGTGGATCACTGATTCAGGCAGCAGGGCCTGTTCGCGCAGCACGCAGCATCGGCGCGAACAGGCCCCCGTTTCCCGAAGCCCCGTCTTGCACCTGCAGGCGGGGCCTCGTGGTTTGAGGGCTCGTGCATCGATCAGCGGTGTACGCGCAGAGGGGAGTCGCTGTCATGCAAGCGTCACTGGTGGATATCGCGTTCGAGGAGCCGCCGTTCAGTCTGCTGGATGAGCGTCTTCGGCAACGGCTGGCCGAAGGGGTGGATCTTCACTATTTCGAGGCACTGGCGCAGCCGCTGGTGCCGGGGGCCGTCGGTGAGGCGGTCTACATCATTCACAAGGGCGAGGTGGCGGAACTGGCCGCCGACTCGGCACTGCCGGACGCCGCCACGCTCGACAAGGCGCAGCGCGAGGGGCTGGATGCCTGGGTCAGTCTGCGCATCGGCCATTACACCGCGGGGGACCTGTTCGGGGCGCTGACGCTGCTCAATGGCCATTGCCGCACCCGCTTCGTCTGCGAGCAGGAGACGCTGTGCTATCAGCTGCCCGCAGAGCTGTTCTTCTCGCTGTGCGACGAGTGTCCTGCCTTCGGTGAGTACTTCCAGCACAGCCTGAGCGACAAGGCGCGGCTGCTGGCGGCGCAGCGTGACACCCGTCAGGGCGCGAGTCGCGACCAGGCGGGCTTCATGCTGGCGCGGGTGATGGACTGCATGCGTCCGCCGCTCAAGCTGGCGGCCAGCGCCAGCATCGAGCAGGGCGTCAAGGCCATGCAGACGGCGGGGGCGGACAGTCTGATCATCTCTGTCGAGGGCCGTCAGGGCGTAGTGACACGCACGGACCTGCTCAATGCGCTGGTGATCCAGGGCTTGGCTCCCAACCATCCGCTCGCCTCGCTGGGCAGCTTTGCGCTGGTGGCGGTCACAGCGGAGGAATATCTGTTCCAGGCGCTGGTGCAGATGACCCGCCACCGGGTCGCGCGGGTCGTGGTCAAGGAGCGCCTGACGCCTGACGCGGCGGTCGTCGGGGTCATCGAGCTGACCGACGTGCTGGGGTTCTTCTCCAATCGCAGTCAGCTGGTGAGTCTCGAGATCGAGCGCGCCTCTGACATGGCGGCGCTTGAGCAGGCCAGTGCGCGTCTGCCGGAAATGGTCAGGGCGCTGGCGATGCAGGGAGTCCACATGCGCCATGCGATGGCGCTGTTGAGTGCGCTCAACGGGCGCCTGATCGAGCGCACCTTCGCCATGCTGGTCGAGGAGGAGCACCGGGCCTCGAGTTGCCTGATGCTGATGGGCAGCGAAGGGCGCGGCGAACAGATCCTCAAGACCGATCAGGACAATGGGCTGATCATCGCCGATGGCCACCAGTGGCCCGAAAACGAGGACACCCTGCAGCGCTTCAGTGACGCCCTGGCGGGTCTCGGCTATCCACCATGCCCGGGCAACATCATGGTCTCCAATCCTGAGTGGGTCGCCACCGAGTCGCGCTGGCGCGGCAAGATCGCACGCTGGTGCGCCGGGCGCGATGGCGAGGCGCTGATGAATCTGGCCATCGTCTTCGATGCGCGCGCCAGCGGCGGCAATGAAGCGCTGGTCGACAGCTTGCGCGGCCACCTGGTGCGCCACGCCACGCGCGATGAACTGCTGCTGTCACACTTCGCGCGCCCGGCGCTGCATTTCTCGACCCCGCTGACGCTGTTCGGCTCCTTGCGCTCGCCGCGACACGGCATCGATATCAAGAAGGGCGGCATCTTCCCCATCGTGCATGGCGTTCGCACCATGGCGCTGGAACGCGGAGTGATGGCCACCGGCACCTTCGCGCGGCTTGAGGCGCTGGTCAGTGATGGGCGTATCGAGGCCAGCGACAGCGCCGACCTTGCCGAGGCATTGTCACTGTTTGCCGAGTTGCGTCTGCGCCAGCAGCTGCGCCATCTGGAAGAGGACGAACATGGCGCTGCCGCTGGCGGGGCCAGCGACTCGCGAAGGGATGGCCAGGACAAGACCTCGGCGGCGCGTGAGGCGGGGAGTCGCAACCTGATCATCACCCAGTCGCTGTCCTCGTTGGAGCGTGATCTATTGCGCGATGCCCTGAGTCGGGTCAAGGACTTCAAGCAGCGCCTGTCACATCGTTATCACCTGGAATACTGAACCGGCCTCAAGGCCGAGGGGAGGTGGCATGTTCGAACAACTGAGACGCGCCAGTGATCGTCGTCGTCATGCGCAGGGCGAGTTCGCCGAGCTCTTTCGTCCCTGGCATGCCGCCGAGCGGGGCGGGGAGCGTGTGGCGCTGGACTGCGAGACCACCAGTCTCGATGTCGGCCACGCCGAGCTGGTCTCGCTGGCGGCGGTGCGTTTCGATGCGCGCCATATCCATACCTCCAGCGCCTTGTCACTCTACCTGCAATGCCCGCAAGGTCTGCAGGGCGACTCGATTCGCATCCATCGTCTGCGCGGTATCGATCTGCATGGCGGAGAAGCGCTGGGCGATGCGCTGCGACAGCTGCTGGAGTTCATCGGCAATCGTCCGCTGGTGGGCTGGTGCATCGACTTCGATGTCGCGGTGATCAACCGTCACCTGCGGCCACGCTTCGGCTTTGATCTGCCCAACCAGCGTCATGATCTGGCGCGCGATTACGCCCGGCGCTGCAAGCATGAGCAGCCGGAGGCCGCCCCGGACCTGCGCTTCGAGGCGATGGCTGACGCCTTGGGAGTGCCGGTGATCGGTCGCCACAGCGCGCTGGGGGACGCCGTGACCAGTGCGCTGATGGCGCAGCGCCTGATGCAGGCACCGCTGTCGCCCTCGCTGGTCAGTCAGGCCTGAGCGAGGCTTATGGCAGGGGCTGGGCAGGGGCTGGGCAGGGGCTGGATGAGAGTCAGGCCCGGTATCAGACGTCTCATCAGCCGACATCATCCTCAAGGCTATTATTCCAAGGTCTGTTGCCGGAATGTCCAATGGCCCGGCTCACTGCCTTTGTCCACACTGGCACCCATACGACACGCCCACTGCGGCGAGAGGTCGACTCTGATTACACGCCAGTGCACTACCGGCCAGCAGGACGGCCAAGCCATGCAGGATGCAATACCGAGCAGCTTTGATAACCATAATGAAGCGGCGACAGCGAGCAAAGGCCACGCGTGATACGGACCTGCTGTCAGCCAGCCTCTGTCAGGCCTGGGGACGGAATCATTCTCTTCAGGATCGTCATCACTGCGCCAGGTGATGACTGTCGGGCCCCGGGCATCTGCTCGGGGCCCGGCTTCAGATAAGGCATCCGCCCACGATTGCCTTCCTTATGACTCAGGGGTACTTGCCCACGAGGTGCGACATGCTGATCGCGACCAATACGCTGTTGATTCTTGGCCTGGCCATCGTGCTGTTTGCCTACGGCCTCTATATTCGCCGGACACAGGACATGCGCGGTGTGCTGATGTTCTGGTCACGCAAGCTTGCGCTCACTGCGCTTGAATTCAGACTGCAACGTTTCGGTATCCTCGTGATGCTGGGCGGGGTGGTGATCCGCTATCTGGAAGTGCTGCGCCTTTTCTAGCTTGCACGGACGTCCTGCAAGCGCCGCTGTTCCCCACGGCGCATGCCACACGCCAACGCCCGCTGACTGCGGGCGTTGGCGTATCTTGCGTCGGCGTCCCGCCACCTGGCCCGACAGGGGGCAGGCACCCCCGCCTGAAGCACGCTGCCTCTGTGACCGTCTACTGGCCAATGCTAGACTGTGCGCCCTTCCAAACTGCCAGCCTGATGCCCCATGTTCACACCCGATAGCGAGCTTTCGTCCAGCCCCACTGATGCGGCCACTGCCAAGCGCGAACTGAACAAGTTGCAGAAGCGCCTGCGGCGCAATGTCGGTACCGCCATCACCGATTACGGCATGATCCGTGATGGTGACAAGGTGATGGTGTGCCTGTCCGGGGGCAAGGATTCCTACACCATGCTGGATATCCTGATGAACCTGCAGCGCAATGCGCCGGTGCAGTTCACGCTGGTGGCAGTGAATCTCGACCAGAAGCAGCCCGGCTTCCCGGAACATGTGCTGCCGGCATGGCTCGAGTCGGTGGGCGTCGAGTACCACATCCTCGAGCGCGACACCTATTCCATCGTCAAGGAGAAGGTGCCGGAGGGCAAGACGACCTGCGGGCTGTGCTCGCGCCTGCGTCGCGGCTCGCTGTATGGCTTCGCCGCCGAGATCGGCGCGACCAAGATCGCCCTCGGTCACCACCGCGACGACATCCTCGAGACGCTGTTCCTGAACATGTTCTTCGGTGGCAAGCTCAAGACGATGCCGCCCAAGCTGCTCTCCGATGACCAGCGCCATATCGTGATTCGTCCACTGGCCTACTGCCGTGAGTCCGATATCGAGGCCTATTCCAACGCGCGCGAGTTTCCGATCATTCCCTGCAACCTGTGCGGCTCGCAGGAGAATCTGCAGCGTCAGGTGGTCAAGGAGATGCTGCAGGACTGGGAGAAGAAGCATCCGGGGCGGCTGGAAACCATGTTCCATGCCGTCACCTCGGTGGCGCCGTCACACCTGGCAGACCGCGACCTGTTCGATTTCGCCGGCCTGGATGAGCAGCGTGATCGCTTCCAGGCATCGCGCATTGATGCATTGGACATGAGTTCCGAGCAGGCCGGCATGGCCGATGACCTGTTCGAGGCCGAGCGCCGCGTCAAGCCGCTGGCCGACTCGGCGGCCTCGCTGGGGCATGAGCTGTAAGCCACGCGCCCCTGGCCATCGTCAGACATCATGAACGCCACCTCGCTTGCGGGGTGGCGTTCTGCGTTTCAGGCGGTCTGCTGCCATCCCGGCCTTGATGGATGGCGCACCTAGCGTGAGTCAGGGTTGAAGGCCCGCGACCATTGTCGTCTCGCTTGCTGGCGCGACAGTCCGCATGCTTTGGTCATGTCAGGTGACTTAAGGGCAGGGAGGCGGCGATGGGCAATGATGTGGACAGTGACGAGCGCGGCAATGGCCAGCAGGGCCAGCGACTGGCGGCGACCGTGTTGCATGGTTTCGATGAATATCGATCACGCTTCAAGCAGATCTCCAGTGATGCGCGGCGACGCTTCATCGAGGCCGACTGGCGTGAGGCACAGCAGGCCTCCGCCGCGCGCATCAACCTCTACGACGAGAAGGTCGCCGCCACCATGGAGCGGCTGGAGCGTGCCTTCGAGCCCGACCGCCTGTGCGAGTGCACCCTGTGGGGCGAGGCCAAGCGGCAGTACATGGCGCTGATCGATCAACGCCTCGACTACAAGCTGGCCGAGACCTTCTACAACTCCATCTTCTGCAGCGTGTTTTCCCATCGTCACATCCACGACGACTGGATGTTCGTCTCGCCATCCCGCCAGAGGCCGGCACGCCATTCCGGCTTGAGCATCAGCCATCGTGTTCCGGTCGAGGGTGACTGGGCCGGGGCACTCGAATCCGTGCTCAACGAGGCGCCACTGGGGATCGCCTTCGAGCATCAGGGGCGCGATGTGACGCTGGGCGCCGAGATGTTGCTCGCGACGCTGCCTGAGGCGGTGCGCGATGCGCCGGATGCCGCCTTCGAGATGCTGCGCAGCGTCTTCTATCGCAACAAGGGGGCCTATCTGGTCGGGCGCATCGAGGGTGGCGGCCAGACCCTGCCGCTGGTGTTGCCGGTGCTGCATACCGAGCGCGATGGCGTCTATCTGGATACCGTGATCATCGAGCCGGAAGAGGTCTCGATCATCTTCTCCTTCACGCGGGCCTATTTCCAGGTCGAGATCGAAGTGCCCAGCGAGGTGGTCGGGTTCCTGCAGACCCTGATGCCCGAGAAGCCCATCGGCGAGCTGTACGCCGCCATCGGCTTCTACAAGCATGGCAAGACCGAGCTGTTCCGCGGCCTCAACCAGCATGTGGCGAGTCGCTCCGATCAGTTCATCATCGCGCCGGGCGTGCGCGGCATGGTGATGGCGGTCTTCGTGCTGCCCAGTTACCGGCTGGTGTTCAAGCTGATCAAGGACCGCTTCGCCCCCGGCAAGGACATGAGTCGTGATCAGGTGCGCGAGAAGTACCGTCTGGTCAAGCGCCATGATCGCGTCGGGCGACTGGCCGATACGCAGGAATTCTCGAATTTCACCGTCGGCAAGGACCACTTCGACCCGGCCTGCCTCGAAGAGCTGCTGGAGGTGTGCAGCTCCTCGATCAGCCTGCGCGGCAACAAGGTGCTGATCCGTCACTGCTATACCGAGCGCATGATGACGCCGCTCAACCTGTATCTCGAGGAGTGTGACGCCGAGGAAACCCGCGCGGTGCTCAATGATTATGGCAATGCGATCAAGCAGTTGGCTGCCGCTGACATCTTTCCCGGCGACATGTTGCTCAAGAACTTCGGCGTCACGCGCCACGGGCGGGTGGTCTTCTATGACTACGACGAGATCAGCTACCTGACCGAGTGCAACTTCCGTGAGATTCCCGAGGCACGTTACCCTGAGCAGGAACTGGCCAGCGAGCCCTGGTATTCGGTGGGGCCCAACGACATCTTCCCCGAGGAGTTCGGCCCCTTCCTGTTTGCCGATATTCAGCTGCGCAAGCTGTTCTACGAGCTGCATCCCGAGATCTTCCAGGCCAGCTGGTGGCGTGGCCTGCAGGACGCCATCGCGCAAGGGCGCGTGATCGATGTCTATCCCTATCGCAACAAGCGGCGCTTCGGTGTCGATCGCAGTCAGGACTTCATCGATGACTGAGTGTGATCGCCATGCCCGCTGTTCGATCCTGTCCAACGCCAGAGAGAGTGCTAGATGAGTGAAGGCTTCAAGGACCCCGGTGCACGTCACGGACGCCATCTGGTCGTGTTGAGTGGCGCCGGCATCAGTGCTGAGAGCGGCCTGCGCACCTTCCGTGCCGAGGATGGCCTGTGGGAAGAGCATCGTCTGGAAGACATCGCGACGCCGCAGGCCTTCCGACGTGACCCCCAGCAGGTGCTGCGCTTCTACGATGACCGCCGCACCCAAGTGCGCCGCGCCAGACCCAACGCGGCCCACAAGGCGTTGGCTGAGCTGGAGCAGCACGGCTTTCGCGTCTCGGTCATCACCCAGAACATCGACGACCTCCACGAGCGAGCGGGCTCGCGCGAGGTCGTGCATCTGCATGGCGAGATTCTCAAGGCGCGCTCCAGCGTCGACCACGGCCTGCGCTATCCCTTGCCGCGTGGCGGCATTCGCCTCGGGGACCTGTGTGACAAGGGCAGTCAGCTGCGTCCGGACGTGGTGTGGTTCGGTGAGGCGGTGCCACTCTATGCGGTCGCCGAGGAGATCGCCGCCGAGGCGGACCTGCTGTTGATCGTCGGCACCTCGCTCAAGGTCATGCCGGCGTCCAACCTCTATGCAGCAGCGCCGCTGGATGCCCCCATCGTGCTGGTCGACCCGAATGCCGATGAACTGGCCGAGCCCGGCGTGCTACCGCTGGCCGAAAGTGCCGGTCAGGCGGTACCGCGCCTTGTGCGCCATTGGTTGTATCAGGGCCACCTGGGGCTGCCTGATACGTTATGATGCGCGCCTTCAGGCCTGCCATGGGAGGCGGGCCAGCAATTTCCGGGAAATCGATGCCCCGGGCGACCGAAAAGTGAAAAGCATGTTCGAGACGCTGAATCGTTTCTTCCCCTTGTGGGCGCTGGTCTTTGCCGGCATCGCCGTGGTGGCTCCGACGCCGTTCGTGGCGCTCAAGGACACCATTCAGCCTCTGCTGGCGCTGATCATGTTCGCCATGGGCCTGACCCTGTCGCGTGACGACTTCATACGCGTGGCACGTCGCCCCGGACCGATCGCGCTCGGGTTGCTGCTGCAATATAGCGTGATGCCGCTGGCCGCCTTCCTGATCGCGCGTCTGCTGGGGCTGGACCCGGCGCTGACGGTGGGCATGGTGCTGGTCGGCGCCACGGCAGGGGGAACCTCCTCCAACGTGATGACCTGGCTTGCCGGCGGGCACGTGGCGCTATCGGTCTCGATGACCATGGCCTCGACGCTGCTCTCCATCGTGATGACGCCGCTGCTGACCTGGTGGCTGCTGGGTACCGATATCAACGTGCCGGTCAGCGGCATGCTGCTGAGCATCGCCAAGCTGGTGGTCGCCCCCATCGTGCTTGGCGTGGTCGTGCACCACTTCGCGCGTGATCTGATCCGCGAGTGGGAGTCGGCATTGGCGAGTCTGGCCATGCTGGCCATCGTGCTGATCATCGCCATCGTGGTCTCGCTCAACGTCGGGCGCCTCGCCACGCTGGGCCCGCTGGTCGCGCTGGCGGTCGTGGCACACAATGCCATCGGTCTGAGCGCGGGTTACGGCCTGTCGCGCCTGTTCGGGCTGGATGAGCGCACCTCGCGCACCATCGCCATCGAGGTCGGCATGCAGAATTCCGGCCTGGCGGCGTCACTGGCCAGTCAGTTCTTCTCCGCCACGGCGGCGCTGCCGGGGGCGATCTTCTCCATCTGGCACAACGTCTCGGGGTCGCTGCTGGCAGGCTACTGGAAGCGTCGTCCGCCCAAGTTCGTGACCGGCAGCAAGCACCGCTACGAGGTCTGATCCCGCGAGTTGGCCGCCTGAGCTGTGATAGAGGAATATGAGAAAGGGACGCACATGCTAGAATGCGCGTCCCTTTTTCTTTGGTTCTGACTGCTCATCATGTGTGATTCCCGCCCCCCGCCGGCTGATGGCGACGATATCGCCGCCTGTGCGCCTCAATCTGCTTCCGCTGTCGCCTCCAGCGTCGATGGCGACGCTGTGGCAATCGATACCGTCGCGCCAGGTGAAGGCAGTGGCATCACCACGCTGCCCAGTGGCGAGCCGGAGGCGTGGCATGGGCGGCATCCGCGCCGCGAGTTCAAGGCGCGTGGCAGTCAGGTGATTCGCTGTGAGGCGTGCCGCCTGCCCAGGCTCAATTGCCTGTGTCCCTATCAGGTCACCGCCGAGTCGCGGATCAAGTTCTGGCTGATCACCCATCCGCTGGAACATTACAAGCCGACCAATACCGGGCGCCTGATCTCGGATGTGCTGGCGGGCACCGAGGTCTTCAGCTGGTATCGCGTCGAGCCGGACCCGCGCCTGCTGGCGCTGCTGGAAGATGAGCGCTATCAGCCCTTCATCATCTTCCCGGATGACCAGCCCGACTACGCCGATCGCGTGGTCGACGTGAATGCCATCGCCGGCGTCGGCGCAGATGTGGCGACGCATACCGCCAGTGGCGAGGCGCGCATTCCGGTGTTCATCCTGCTCGATGGCACCTGGCGTCAGGCGCGACGCATCTTCCGCAAGAGCCCCTATCTGGATGGCCTGCCGGTCCTGCCGCTGCACACTCAGCGCCTGACCCGCTATCACCTGCGCAAGCCTGCCTCCGAGGCGCACCTGTGCACGGCGGAAGTGGCGGCGGAGCTGCTGCGTCAGGCGGGGGAGGAGAACGCGGCCAGCGTGCTGGATGACTACTTCGATGCCTTCAACGACTGCTATCGTGCCAGCCGCATCCACTATGTGCTGGAGCCGACCGCGCCGATGCGCCGCCTGCTGGCGCGCCGTGACGCCACTACCGACGAGTCATAGTCTAAGCGCCACAACAAAAACGCCCCCGTCGGAGTCCTCCGGCGGGGGCGTTTGCGTTCAAGGTGATGCTCTCGGCCTTCTGGCGGCTATCAGCGCCGCCAGAAGGCCGGCGTGAACAGCACCAGGATGGTGAAGATCTCCAGACGCCCCAGCAGCATGGCGAGGATCAGGATGCCCTTGGCGGCCCCCGGGATATCGCCGTAGTGAGTCGCGACCTCACCCAGCCCCGGCCCCAGATTGTTGAGCGCCGAGCCGACCGCTGACCACGCCGTCACCTGGTCAAGCCCGGTGGCCAGCATGCCCAGCATCATCAGCACGAACAGCATCAGGTAGACGGAGAAGAAGCCCCACACCGCTTCAGCGACACCCTCGGAGATGCGCATCTTGCCGACCTTGACCGACAGGATGGCATTGGGGTGGATAAGACGATGGATCTCGCGCACGCCCTGCTTGAGGATCAGCAGGATGCGGATGACCTTCATGCCGCCACCGGCGGACCCGGAGCAGGCGCCGATAAAGGCGGCGATGAACAGCATCATCGGCAAGACACCCGGCCAGCCGGTGAAATCGGCGACGCCGAAGCCGGTGGTGGTGGCCACCGAGACGGCCTCGAACAGGCCGTGGCGCAGCGCCTTGCTGTCATCGTAGCTGCCGGTGAGCAGCAGTCCGGCGATGGTGACGCAGGTCAGGATCAGCAGCAGGATCAGGAAGAAGCGTGTCTCCGGGTCGCGCAGATAATGGCTGATGCGCCCCTCGCGCCAGGCGGCGAAGTGCAGGCCGAAGCTGATCGAGGACACCACCATGAAGAACACGCAGATCATCTCGATGCTGGCGGAGTCGAAGTAGCCAATGCTGGCGTCATGGGTCGAGAAGCCACCGACCGCGACGGTCGAGAAGCTGTGGCCCAGGGCATCGAACCAGCTCATGCCGGCCGCCCAGTAACTGGCGAAGCACACCAGCGTCAGCGCGGCGTAGATGTACCACAGCGCCTTGGCCGTCTCGGTGATGCGCGGCGTCAGCTTGGAATCCTTCAGCGGGCCGGGAATCTCGGTGCGGTAGAGCTGCATGCCGCCGATGCCGAGTGTCGGCAGGATCGCCACCGCCAGCACCACGATCCCCATGCCGCCCAGCCATTGCAGCTGCTGGCGGTAGTAGAGGATGGAGTGGGGCAGCAGATCGAGCCCCGTCATCACCGTGGCGCCGGTGGTGGTGAGCCCCGAGAACGACTCGAACATGGCATCGATGATGGTCAGGTTCGGGTCTTCGGCGAGCAGGAAGGGCAGCGAGCCGAAGGCCCCCAGCACGGTCCAGAACAGCACCGTGATCAGGAAGCCATCGCGGTTGCGCAGCTCCTTGCGGGCGTGCCGATTGGGGTAGAAGAGCGCGAAACCGGTCAGCAGGGTGATGCCCATCGCCACGGCGAAGGCGCTCAGGGTGTCGTCCTCGAAGACCCTCGAGATCAGCATCGGCGGCACCAGCGTCAGGCTGAACAGCATCAGCAGGATACCGAGGATGCGAGAGATCACGCGTAGGCTCATGCGGCGCCTCCCTGGGAGAGGCGCAGCGTGGCGAGGCCGCCGAGTGACGTTCGGGGCGGGCGCGGGCGCGGGGCGGAAGTCATGGAGGCCGGCATCAGAAGAAGGTCAACCCGACCTGGAACAGACGCTCCACCTCGCGGATGCGACGCTTGTCGACCACGAACAGGATGACGTGGTCGTTGGACTCCACCACCAGGTCATGATGCGCCACCAGCACTTCCTTGCCGCGTACTACGGCACCGATGGTAGTGCCCTCCGGCAGGTTGATATCCTCGATGCGTCGGCCTACCACCTTGGAGGAGCGCTCATCGCCGTGGGCGATGGCCTCGATGGCCTCCGCCGCACCACGGCGCAGCGAGTGGACATTGACGATGTCACCCTTGCGCACGTGGGTCAGCAGGCCGCCGATGGTCGCCTGCTGGGGCGAGATGGCGATGTCGATCTCGCCGCCCTGCACCAGGTCCACGTAGGCCGCGTTGTTGATCAGCGTCAGCACCTTCTTGGCACCGAGTCGCTTGGCCAGCATCGACGACATGATGTTGACCTCGTCGTCGTTGGTCAGCGCGCAGAAGATGTCGCAATCCTCGATGTTCTCCTCCAGCAGCAGACGCTTGGAGGTGGCGCTGCCGTGCAGGACCACGGTGCGATCGAGGCGCTCGGAGAGATCGGTGCAACGCGCCAGCGAGTGCTCGATGATCTTGACCTGATGACTGTGCTCCAGCGTCTCGGCCAGACGCTCACCGATGTGCCCGCCACCGGCGATCACCACCCGGCGGAAGTTGCGATCGACGCGTCGCAGCTCGCCCATCACGGTGCGGATGTCCTTGCGTGCCGCGATGAAGAACACCTCATCATCGGCCTCGATCACGGTGTCACCGCGCGGGATGATCGGACGATTGCGACGATAGATGGCGGCGACGCGGGTATCCACGTTGGGCATGTGGCGACGCAGGAAACCGAGCTCCTGACCGACCAGCGGTCCGCCGTAGTAGGCCTTGACCGCGACCAGCTGGGCGACGCCATTGGCGAAGTCGAGCACCTGCAGGGCGCCGGGATATTCGATCAGGCGGCGGATGTGGTCCGTCACCACCTGCTCGGGGCTGATCAGCACATCGACCGGGATGGCGTCATGCGAGAACAGGCCCTTGCGGGTCAGATAGGCGGTCGAGCGCACACGCGCGATCTTGGTCGGCGTGTGGAACAGGCTATGGGCGATCTGACAGGCGATCATGTTGACCTCGTCAGAGTTGGTCACCGCGATCAGCATGTCGGCATCCTCGCCACCCGCCTGCCGCAGGATCTGCGGATAGCTCGCCGGCCCCGTGACAGTGCGGATGTCGAGTCGGTTGTGCAGCTCGCGCAGCCGTTCGCTGTCGGTATCCACCACCGTGATGTCATTTTCTTCATGGGCCAGGTGTTCGGCGAGCGTACCGCCGACCTGACCTGCGCCCAGAATGATGATTTTCATGTCCGGCTCGTCCGCTGTTGCTCAGTCGGCACAGGATAAACCAGTGCCAGGACGGAAGACAGCCGCGCCCCGAGAGTCGGGGCGCGGCTGTCCGGGAATGTCAGGCGTGGCGTCTCATGTCATCACGGACGTCGCGCCGACACGGCTTACCTGGCTGTGATCAGGCGCTGGCCTTGGTGATGTGGGCCAGGTAGAAGCCGTCGTGACCATTGACCTGTGGCAGCATCTGGCGGCCAGCACCGGAGACACGGCCCCAGCCGGCCTTGATGGTCTCGGCCTTGGCGTCCGGCGTCGCGGCCAGGAAGCGGTCCATCACGCGGGCGTTTTCCTGGGTGATGATGGAGCAGGTGCCGTAGACCAGGGTGCCGCCGGGCTTGAGCATGCCCCACAGATTGGCCAGCAGCTTGCCCTGCAGGCGTGCCAGATCGCCGATGTCGTTCGGGCGACGCAGCAGCTTGATGTCCGGGTGACGGCGGATGACGCCACTGCCGGAGCAGGGCGCGTCGAGCAGGATGACGTCGAAGGCTTCGCCGTCCCACCAGTCGCGTTCACTGGCATCGGCACACACGACGCCGGCACCAAGCTCGAGACGCTCCAGCGTCTCTTCCACGCGCTCGAGGCGCTCGCCGTCGATGTCGATGGCGGTGGCGTCCAGGCCCGGGAAGCGCTCCAGCATGTCCGCCAGCTTGCCGCCCGGCGCGGTGCAGGCATCCAGCAGGCGCACGCCTTCACCCTCGGCGTTGATGGCCGTCACGGCCGGTGCCAGCAGCTGACCGGCCAGCTGTGCCGCTTCATCCTGCACACTGACCAGGCCTTCCTCGAAGCCCGGCAGGGCGCTGACGTCGCAGGCGCTGGTCAGGGTGATGCCGTGCTCGGCGAACGGGCAGGCTACGCCTTCGATCTCGGCTTCCGCCAGCTGGGCGAGGTAGTCGTCGCGGCTGATGGCGGAGACATTGACGCGCAGTGTCATCGGCGCCTGGGCGTTGTTGGCCTCGGCGATGGCCTGCCAGTCGTCCGGCCAGTTGCGCTGGAAGGTATCCAGCAGCCACTGGGGATGGGACAGGGCGACGGCGGGGTCCTTGTCGACCTCGGCTTCCAGCGCTTCCTGCTCACGCTGGAAACGACGCAGACAGGCGTTGAGCACGCCGGTGGCCCAGCCCTTGCCCAGGCCACGGGCAGCGCCAGCGGTCTCACCGACGGCGGCGTGCGGGGCGATGCGCATGTACAGCAGCTGATAGAGGCCGAGCAGCAGCAGGGCGTGGATGTCCTGATCCTGCGACTTGAAGGACGACTTCAGCAGCTTGCCCGCCAAGGCATCCAGACGCGGCAGCTGGCGGCAGACGCCGAAGCACAGTGCCTTGTAGAGGCCCTGGTCACGCCCGGCGACGCCAGACGGCAGGCTGTCCAGGTTCAGCGAGGTACGCGCGGCCAGCACCGGGGCCAGCGTTCGCGCGGCCGCGACACGTACCGCAGCGCCCGGCGAGGCCGGTGCATTGTCAGGCTTGCGACGGGCGCCGCCATGCTTGTGAGCGCCGCCCTTGCTGCGGGCCGGCGGCAGGGAGTTGCGCTTCTTGCCGTTGCCCTTGGAGGACGGGTTGTCTGACTGGCTCATGCGGAAGTCTCGGTCTGGGAATCGGTATCAGGGGCGTGATCTGCGCCGAGGACGAGGCCCTCGGGGAAGCGCGCAGCACGGGAATTGAGCAGGTCCTTGACGGACAGCGGCTTGGCGCCGGGCAACTGGGCGCGAGTGATCTCGAGCACCTCATGGCCATCGCCGCAGGCGATGCGCAGGCAATCCTTGCCGGGTGCCAGCAGGGTGCCGGGCGTCACGCTGTCGGTGAGGCGTTGCTCACCGGTGCGGGACATCCACAGGCGCAGCGGCTCGCCTTCAAGGCGGGTCCAGGCCACCGGCCACGGATTGAAGGCGCGGATGCGCGCGTCCAGCTCGGCGGCAGGGCGGGTGAAGTCGAGTTCGGCCTCGGCCTTGGAAAGCTTGGCGGCGTAGGTCACGCCGTCTTCCGGCTGGCGGGTCGCGGGCAGGTCGCCAGCGGCGATGGCGTCGAGAGCCGTGACGATGGCCTCGCCACCCTGGGCCGCCAGCGCATCGTGCAGCTCGCCACCGGTGGTGCTGGCGGTGATCGGGGTGCGGCGGATCAGCAGCATGTCACCGGTATCCAGGCCGGCATCCATCTGCATGATGGTGACTCCGGATTCGCTGTCACCGGCTTCGATGGCACGCTGGATCGGCGCGGCACCGCGCCAGCGCGGCAGCAGAGAGGCGTGGATGTTCAGACAGCCCAGACGCGGAATATCGAGCACCGCCTGCGGCAGGATCAGCCCGTAGGCCACCACCACCATGATGTCGGCCTCGAGGTCGCGCAGGATCTGACGATCGGCCTCGTCCTTGAAGTTGAGCGGCTGATGGACGGGGATATCGTGCTGGAGCGCCAGCTGCTTGACGGGGCCCGGGGTCAGCTTGCGACCACGTCCGGAGGGGCGATCAGGCTGGGTGTGGACACTGATGATCTCGTGGCGACTGCTCAGCAGGGCGGACAGACACTCGGCGGCGAAATCGGGGGTGCCGGCAAAGGCGATGCGCAGGGCTTTCGACATGTGCTATGACTCATGTAGGAGCACGGAGGCGGCCGTGCTCAAGGTGCTGACGGTTGCGGCAGGACGGCCAGCGCGACAGGCGCGGCTGATGGACCAGTAACCGCACGAAGGCCGAGGGGATGCCCTCGGCCTTCGTGCGGTGCCGCCATGCGCTCAATATCGGCCGTGTGGCCGAGCGTGAGGGATCAGGCTTCTTGCAGCTTGTGACGCTTCTGCATCTTCTTCATCACCCGATCACGCTTGAGCGGGGAGAGGTAGTCGACGAACAGCTTGCCTTGCAGGTGGTCGTGCTCATGCTGGATGCAATGTGCCAGCAGGCCATCGGCTTCCAGTTCGTAGGCATCGCCGTTGCGGTCCTGAGCCTTGAGTCGTACCTTCAGGTAGCGCGGGACTTCGGCATAATATTCAGGAATCGACAGGCAGCCTTCCTGCATCGGTTGCTGTTCATCACCGATCGGGGTGTATTCCGGGTTGATCAGCACCAGCGGCTGGGACTGATCTTCGCTGACGTCGATGACGATGAGACGGCGATGCTCGTCGACCTGTGACGCGGCGAGGCCGATGCCGCGGGCGTCATACATGGTCTCGATCATGTCGTCGATCAGGGTCTGCAGCTCGGCGTCGATCGTGTCGATCGGGGCGGCAACGTTGCGCAGACGCTCATCAGGGAATTCAAGGATTTCGCGTTTGGCCATGGCTGGTGTAATTACCGTTGTGCTGTCAGAAAGGATTTGCCTGATATTGTAGTGTGCGCAAGCGAGGAACGGAACCGAATGCCGTCAATGCTGCTACTATCGCGGCAATAGTCAGGATTGATCTGACATGGCGATGGACAGGGGTCAGCAGCCACCAGGCGCGGGGCAGAGCGGGTCTGCGCGGTGCGGAGTTCAGAACAAGACCATCACCACCGAGCGATGGGTGGCAATAACGCAAGGGACGCAGGAATGGGCATGAAACGACTGGTCGGCAATGCCGTCTTTACGGCACTCCTCGGCATGGCGACGCTGGGGGCAAGCGCAGGGATGTCGCTGGCACAGGCAGCAACCGTGCGTGATGACGTACCTTCCACCTATGTGGTGGTGCGTGGCGATACGCTCTGGGACATCTCCGGGCGCTTTCTGCGTGAACCCTGGCTGTGGCCGGAAGTCTGGCGCGCCAATCCGCAGATCAAGAATCCGCACCTGATCTATCCGGGCGATCGCATCTCGCTCTACTACGAGAATGGCGAGCCACGTCTGCGCCTGGAGCGCGGTCAGGGCGGGGTCGTGAAGCTGTCTCCCCAGATCCGCAAGATTCCCAAGCGCGAGGCGGTGCCGCCGATTCCGCTGGAGAAGATCTCGGCCTTCTTGAAAGAGCATCGCGTGATTGACCCGGCGCTGCTCACTGATGCGCCCTATATCGTGGCCGGGGATGACACCCGCCTGATCAGCGGTGCCGGCGATACCATCTACGCCCGTGGCAACTGGTCCTCCAATGACACCTACAGCGTCTACCGCAAGGGCCAGCGCTATCTGGACCCGGAGACCCAGGAGTTTCTGGGGCTGGAGATGATCAGCATCGGCGACATCAAGCTTGAGCGCCGCGAAGGCGATATCGGCGTGCTGCGCGTGCTGTCGGCCAATCGCGAGATTCTCAATGGCGATCTGCTGCTGCCGGCGGACGGTGGTGCGATCACCACCAGCTTCCAGCCGCAGCCGCCCGAAGAAGATGTAGGCGGCGTCATCCTCGCGGCCCCTGATGGACTGCGCAACATCGGTCGCAATGACATCGTGGCGCTCAATCGCGGCAGTCGTGAAGGCATCCAGCCGGGGTACGTCTTCGGTATCGAGCGCCGCGGCGAGACGATCACCGACCCCGTCACCGGCGAGCCGATCACCCTGCCCGGCGAGGAAGGTGGCCTGGTGATGGTATTTCGTATCTACGACAAGGTCAGCTACGCGCTGGTGATGCAGGCCGGCCGCCCATTGAGCGTCGGTGACAAGCTGCTGGAGCCCCACGGCTGATCGAAAGCCCCTGTCATCCGCAAGCATCAGCGTGGTGAAACGACTCGTCGTGCTGAAGTGAACAACCAGGGTGAGTCAATAATCCGCTCGGGAGGTGTGGCGTGTCGATCGATGTCGAACAACGCGGCCCCTCGCGGGCGGATTTCGTCTTTCTGGCGCGCTTGCCGGGTTTTGGCACGCATACCGCGGCCAAGCTGCGTGAGCGAGCCGACTGGCCGCAGGGCTGGCTGGCGGTATTGCCGCCACGCCTCGCGGCACCGCTGCGCCTGTGGTGCGAGCGCCCCGAATCCTCGCCGCTCCATGAGCAGGTGATGGCAGACCTTGCCTGGCATGCGCCGGCACAGGGCTATCATCTGCTCACCCCCGCGGACCCCGAGTGGCCAGCCATGCTCGACACCCTGCCGGACCCGCCGTTGGCGCTCTGGGCGCTGGGGCGGCAGTCGCTGCTTGAGTTGCCCATGCTGGCCATCGTCGGCGCACGCAAGGCGAGCCAGGCAGGCCTGCGGCATGCGCATGACTTCGCGGCTGAGCTGGTCTCACGTGGCTGGAGTGTCGCCAGTGGGCTGGCGCTGGGGGTCGATGCCGCGGCGCATCAGGGAGCCCTGGCGGCGTCAGCGCGTCTCGGCGCGCACGACTATGCGGCCAACCCCTCGACGCTGGCGGTGCTCGGCTGTGGGGTCGATGTGGTCTATCCCGCTCAGCATCATCATCTTCGCCAGCGGCTGCTGGAGGGCGGTGGTCTGCTGCTCTCGGAGCATCCGCCTGGCACCGGTGCGCATGCGCGCCACTTTCCCCGCCGCAATCGGCTGATCACCGGCCTGTCACTTGGCGTGCTGGTGGTCGAAGCCACGCTGCGCAGTGGCTCACTGGTCAGTGCCCGGTTGGCGATGGAGCAGAATCGCGAGGTGTTCGCGCTGCCGGGACGCATCGATGACATCACCGCCAGCGGTTGTCTGGAGTTGATCCGTCAGGGGGCGACGCTGGTACGCGATGTCGATGACATGCTGGCGGAGCTCGAGCACCTGCTGCCGGCTCACTCGACCGAGCAGACAGCAGTGCAGTCCCGGGTGGCGTCATCCAGACAGGCCGCTGCCGGTTCTGCGGCCTCTCGCTCAGTCACTTCGGCTCGGCAAGCGACAGCCTCCGCCACCTTCGCGACACCCACGACATCACTGCCCTTGCCGTCCCTGGCGCCGACAGTATCACGCGCTGCCACACCGCCTGTCAGTCAGGAGGCGGCGCCATTGTGCTTTCTGGGGGCCGTGCCGCTGGCGCTGGACAAGCTGGTCGAGCTGAGCGGCACCTCGGTCAGCGAGCTGAGCATGCAGTTGCTGGAACTGGAGCTCGAGGGGCGAGTCATGCAGGCACCGGGTGGCTGGAAACGGCTATGACGTTCTGAGCAAAAGTCGCCGACCTGGCAGTGATGATCCGAGATTGCCGACCTGACAGTGATGATCCGGGAGGCCGGCAACCTGAACTCATTTGCCCTGGCTGACCTTGCCGCTCTCGGGCTGCCAGGCATTGAGCGCCGCGTCACGCATGGCGCGCTTCTCGCGCTCACTGGCACTCCAGTTGCCATCGTAGAGCACGCCTTCCCACTCGCCGTAGGTCGGGTTGGGCAACAGCACGAAGCGACGGCCGAACTGATCCGCTTGGCGGGCGACCTCGGCATTGCGTGCGCGGGTGGTGGACTGCTGGAAGGCCTGATCGAAATCACCGAGGTTATCGCCCATCAGCAGCGCGATGTCATGCTCCTGCGTGACCCGCGCGCGGCGCGCGGTCTTGTCGGAGCTGTCGGTGCGCGGCATCACGTGCTCGGCATTGGCCTGCGGGAAGCCCAGCGCGGCGAGATTGGCGATGGTGGCCTGCTTGCCGGCCGCCTTGCGGTTGGTGATGTAGTAGACATCGACGCCGCTGGCGTGTGCGTAGTTGAGGAACTCCACGGCGCCCGGTGAAGCCGTGGAGACGGCGTCATCCACCCAGTCAGCCCAGCTCTGGCTGTCGTAGGTACGGCCTTCACGCAGTGCCCAGCCGCCGTAGCTGGTGGTGTCGAGCACGGTGTCATCGACATCGACGACCACCGCCAGCGGCTTGTCCTGCGCGTGGCGACGCGCCAGCGCCAGATTCAGGCGGTCGTGGGCCACGTTGAAGGCTTGCAGTGACAGGGCATGAAACTCCGCGCTGCGCTGTATCCACAGGGTCGCCAGCATGGCCTGGTCGCTCAAGGGCGCCTGCGCTGCGGCATCCTGCAGCGGGGCAGGGCGTGGCGCCGGCGCGGTCGGCGTCTGGGTGCCAGAGCTGGCACAGCCTGCCAATGCCAGCAGTAGAGCGGCTGAGGTGGTCAGTGAGAAAGCGCGACGCATGGATCACATCCTTGTCTGTAAAAATGAGGGTGAAACGCCATCAGGCCCGGTGCTGGAGACTGTCCAGCAAAGCGTTCAAATGACCTCGATAGTCTTTTGAAACAAGCCTTTGCGTCAGTTTCGCAATACCCTGAGGGCGGTGGACCCGTTCATCATGCCGTGAACCGAGCGGTGCGCCTATGCCACCCCGACGCGACGCCGTGTTGCGTCGATGTGCAGCGTCGGTCTCGCGCCGGTGAGCGTGCTAGAATCGCCGCCATTGTGTTGCCGCAGCTAGGAGTTCGAGCAGATCATGAATGTCAGTGATGTTTCGCTGGATCAGCGTGCCCTCGACGGCGCCGCTGCCTGTCTTCGCAATGGGGGCATCGTCGCCTATCCCACCGAGGCCGTCTGGGGGCTGGGGTGTGATCCCGACGATGGTGAGGCCCTGGCACGGCTGATCAAGCTCAAGTCCCGCGACGCCGCCAAGGGCTTGATCCTGATCGCCGGTGATATCGCCCAGCTGGAACCCTGGTTGGCGGGAGTCACCGTCGAGCAGCGTGAGCAGCTGCTGGCCAGCTGGCCGGGACCCTATACCTGGCTGGTGCCTGACAATGGCCGTGCGCACCCCTTGCTGCGCGGTGAACACGTCAGCCTGGCCGTGCGCGTGACCGATCATCCGCTGGTCCAGGCATTGTGCTCCGCCTTCGGCGGACCGCTGGTGTCTACCTCGGCCAACCGTGCCGGCGAATCGCCTGCCATGAGCGCAGACGAGGTGCGTGACGCCTTCGGCGATGCGCTGGTCAATGACGTGATCCTCGAAGGACCGCTCGGCGGCAACCCGCGTCCCAGCACCATTCGTGATCTCGCGACCGGCCAGGTACTGCGCGCCTGAGCAGCAGGATCGTCGCTCGGGTTGATCCAGATCAGTGCCGCGTCATTCAGGCGCCCAGGCGTCGCATTTTTCGACCTGTCGAGCGCAGCGTGTCGCGGTAAGCTGGCAGTTCACCGCCAGCAGCGGCCAACGACGGGTGTCGCCCCGTCATCATTCATTCCCGTTCTACCGGAGGCATCGTGGCCCACGCCAATCTCGAAGACGTCAAGGTCTACCTGCTCGATCTGCAAGACCGCCTGTGCGAGGCGCTGCAAGCCTGCGATGGCCAGGCAAGTTTCCGTGAAGACAGCTGGGAGCGTGCCGAGGGTGGCGGTGGTCGCTCACGGGTCATCGAGAACGGCGGCGTCTTCGAGAAGGGTGGCGTCAACTTCTCGCATGTCTTCGGGCATGAATTGCCGGCCTCCGCGACGGCGGTGCGTCCGGAGCTGGCCGGTCGCAGCTTCCACGCCGTCGGGGTCAGCTGGGTGCTGCATCCGCACAACCCGCACGTGCCGACCAGCCATGGCAATGTGCGCTTCTTCATCGCCGAGAAGGAGGGCGAGGCACCTGTATGGTGGTTCGGGGGCGGCTACGATCTGACGCCGTTCTACCCGCATGAAGAAGACGCGCGTCACTGGCACCAGACGGCCTACGATGCCTGCATCGCCTTCGGCAGTGATGTCTATCCGCGTTACAAGGCCTGGTGTGACGAGTACTTCTACCTCAAGCACCGCGACGAGACGCGGGGCGTGGGTGGCCTGTTCTTCGATGACCTCAACGAGTGGGGCTTCGAACGCTGCTTCGCCTTCCAGCAATCCGTCGGCGACAGCTTCCTCGAGGCCTATCTGCCCATCGTCGAGCGCCGCCGCGACACGGCCTATGGCGAGCGTGAACGCAACTTCCAGCTCTATCGTCGCGGGCGCTACGTGGAGTTCAACCTGGTCTGGGACCGCGGCACGCTGTTTGGTCTGCAGAGCGGCGGACGTACCGAGTCGATCCTGATGTCGATGCCGCCGGTGGTGCACTGGGAGTACGGCTACGAGCCTGAGGAAGGCAGTGCCGAAGCCGTGCTGTATCGTGACTTCCTGCATGCCCGCGACTGGCTGGGCGAAGAGGCCTGATCGCCGCATTGACCTGACGCTTTTCTGTGATTGTCCCGGAGTCCTGATGTCCCGTTACGCTGTATTCGGCAACCCGATTGCCCACTCGAAATCCCCGTTGATTCATCGCTCCTTCGCTGAGCAGCTCAAGGACTCGCTGAGCTACGAGGCAAGGCTGGCGCCGGTCGATGACTTCGCGGCCGGTTGGGCCGAGTTCGTCGCCGAAGGCGGCCAGGGGGCGAATGTCACCATGCCCTTCAAGGAGCAGGCCTTCCGGCTGGTCGATGTGCTGAGCCCGCGCGCTCGCCGCGCCGGCGCCGTCAATACGTTGATGCTCGGCAAGACCGGTCAGCTGTATGGCGATACCACCGATGGTGTCGGCCTGACCCGTGATCTCGAACGTCTCGAGGCGCCGCTCAAGGGCGCGCGCATCCTGATTCTCGGCGCGGGTGGCGCCGTGCGTGGCGTGCTGGAACCTCTGCTGGCCAAGCAGCCGGCGGCATTGGTGATCGCCAATCGCACCGCCGCCAAGGCCAGCGCGCTGGCCGAGGACTTCGCCGACCTGGCGGGGCAAGGCTGCCTGCTGTCCGGTGGCAGCTATGCGGCCATCGAAGGTCAGTTCGATCTGGTCATCAATGGCACCAGTGCGTCGCTGGGCGGTGAGCTGCCGCCGTTGCCGGATTCGCTGTTCTCTCCGCAGGCGCTCGCCTACGACATGATGTATGCCGCCGAGCCGACCGTCTTCATGCGCTGGGCCAGCGAGCGCGGTGCGCGGGTCGAGGATGGTCTCGGCATGCTGGTGGAGCAGGCGGCCGAGTCCTACTTCCTGTGGCGTCACAAGCGCCCGGAGACGGGGCCAGTGGCGGACATGTTGCGCAGGATGCTGGCGGAGGGGTGATTCGTGTGCGCTTGCCGGGCATGCACGTCGATTCAGATGGCCGCCAGACGGGCAGCCAGATGACCAGCTAGCCGACCAGTCAGACGACAGACGATGAAAAGGAGTGGGGGACTCGACAGAGTCCCCCACTCCTTTTTGGTTGGCCATGATCCAGCGTGCTCACGCCTCGCTGTTGGCGCTCAGCTGCTCTTGACGGGGGCCGTGGCACAGGATTCGAGCCGATATCCGTACTGATAGACGCTTTTCAGTCTGAGCCCACGGCTGCCGTTCAGTCCCAGCTTGCGCCGCAGGCGGCTGACGTGGGTGTCGACCGTCCGGGTCGAGATGTCCCCGTTGACCCCCCAGATCATCTCCAGCAGGTAGGCGCGTGAGTAAAGCTCTCCGACGTGGCGAAGCAGCAGGGAGGCCAGCTGATATTCGCGCTGGGTCAGGGCGACCGGCTCCTCGCCGCACCAGATGGTGTGTTCATCCGGCTCGATCCGATATTGATCGCTGATGGCCACCTTGGGCTGCAGGTAATTGGTGTCGGAGGTGACGAAACGCCTGCCCAGCGCTTCCACACGCGCCGTGAGCTCGGCAGGGCGGATAGGCTTGGCCAGAAAGTCATCGGCGCCGTGCTGAAGCGCATGCACGACATCCTCCTCTCCTTGGCTTGCGGTGATAAACAGGATCAGCCCTCGCCAGCCGTGCTCGCTGCGCAGTGTGCGCGTCAGCTCCATGCCGCAGGCATCCGGCAGTTGCCAGTCGATGATCAGCAGGTCGAAGCTGCGCTCGCGCAGTGCGCGCAACAACTGGCTGGCGCGCTCGAAGCCTGCCAGCTCATGTCCCTGGGCCTCGAGACACAGGGTCAGGTAATCACGTTGATCATGATCATCTTCCAGAATGCCGATTTGCATGTCGCTGTCTCCCCGCGTGGGTATCGCAAGCAGTCTACGCGTCTCTTGCGTGAGACCGCGTCACAATGGTTCACGTTTGGCAGGACGATGGCGACATATACTCGTGTTCATCCCCTCTCGCTGCTTCATGGCGCGGTGCCGCTGCTGACCCGTGAATGGCGAGGATGAAACGAGACGGTGAACCTCCGGCCGTCATCCATGGTTGTCCATGACCCCTGGAGTCTTCCCATGCCGCTTCTCATTCTCCTGCGATGTCTCACCACGGCGTTACCCCGCATGCGCCACTGGCTTCTGCTGCTGACGCTGTCGTTTTGCCCCTTCGCCATGGCCCTGGAGGCTCCGCAGGGGCCGGTGGTGCTGCGCGTCACCGGGGATGTCACCCATGCCAACGCCGGAGGCGAGGCACATTTCGATCGCGCCATGCTCATGGCGCTGACGCAACGGGAAACCGTGACCACCACCCCCTGGCATGACGGCGAAGTGAGCTTCAGCGGTCCGCTCGGTTCGGCGCTGATGGAGGCGGTAGGCGTCGAGGATGGCACCATGCGTATCGTGGCGCTCAACGACTACGCCGCCACCGCGCCGGTGCAGGACTATTTCGATCATCCGGTGATACTGGCCATGGAAGTCGATGGCAAGCGACTGCGTGTACGCGACAATGGCCCCATCTTCATCATCTACCCCTTCAGTGAGCAGCCGGATCTCCTCAACGAGGAAATCATGACCCGCTCTGTCTGGCAGGTGAAGCGAATCGACATCGAACGCTGAACCCGCCTTTTCTGCTCCGTTTCATGAGCGCTGCCAGGATGCTCGTGCATGAATCCACTCCGTTCTCTGCATTTCAGAACCGCCATCGCCATTGCCGCGACGTTGTTCTTCGTCTCGGCATTGGTGACTGGCGTTCTGGTCTATCAGCGTCAGCAGGCACTCGAGCACAAGCTGCGTGAGAATCTGATCTGGGCGGTCTATCAGTTCGACAGGGAAGTGCGCGAGCTGCGCATGGTGGTGGCCGAGGAGCAGAAGACCCCGACGTCGCCCGCCCTGATGGATGACAGCGAGCTGCTGTTGCGGCTCGACATCCTCTATAGCCGGGTGCAGCTGCTGCAGAGCGGCCAACTGGGCAGCATGCTGGCGGGGATGCCCGACCTGCATGCCCAGCTGATGGCCATGCTGCCCAGAATCGAGGTGCTGGACAGCGCCATCATGGACCTGGCGAGTCGTCAGGAGCGTGATGCGTCCCTCTATGTGCAGATACTCAGCCGGCTTGCCTCGCTTCAGGAGCAGACCGGCGAGCTGCTGCTCAACATCAATGCCGAGGCCGCTATCCAGCGCACCAAGGAGCGCTCGGAGCTCCTCAACCTGTATGCCCTCGCGCTGTCGCTGGTGCTGCTGATGACGTTGAGCGGCATCGTGCTGGTGGTCGCGCTGATCGTCGAGAGTCGTGGACGGGCCTACAAGACCCGCAAGCTGGAGGAGCGCACCCAGGAGCTGGATGGCATGGTGCAGCTGGCGCAGGCGGCCAGTCGTGCCAAGTCGGAATTCATGGCGATCATGAGCCATGAGATACGTACCCCGCTCAATGGCATGGTCGGTGTGTCGGACCTCATCGGCGAGGAAGTCTCGACCCGGCGTGGCCAGCAATACCTGACGATGCTGCGCCAGAGTGCCGAGAGCCTGCAGGCCGTCATCAATGATGTGCTGGATTATTCCAAGATCGAAGCCGGCAAGCTGGAGCTGGATCAGCGCTGCTTCTCGTTGCCCGAATTCCTCGATTCCCTGGCCGCGCATTACCATCGCCAGACAGGCAGTGCCGGCAAGGGATGCTCGCGCATCTTCCTCGAAGAACGTGCCGATGACCTGCCTGTCTGGGTCAAGGGTGACGTCAATCGCCTGCGTCAGGTACTGACCAACCTGCTCAACAACGCCTTCAAGTTCTGTCCCCAGGGCACCATCCGGCTGAGGGCATCATTGGAAGATGGCGAGACGCTTCATTTCGAGGTTCACGACAGCGGTTGCGGGATCGCCGCCGACCAGGTGAGCCAGTTGTTTGCTCCCTTCACCCAGGTGGATACCTCGATTGCGCGTCGTCATGAAGGCACCGGGCTCGGGCTTGCCATCTGCAAGCGACTGGTGGAGGCGATGGGCGGCGAGATCGGCGTCGAGAGTCATCTCGGGCTTGGCAGTCGCTTCTGGTGCCGCGTGCCGCTGCCGGTATTGACCGCCGCCGAGGCTTGCCCGCAGCAGGCGGTGGGAGACACGCCCTTGCCCCATGCAAGCGTGCTGGTGGTGGAAGACAACGAGGTCAATCAGTCACTGGCGCGGGCCATGCTCGAGTATCTGGGGCAGCAGGTCACGGTGGTGGAAGACGGTGAACAGGCACTCGAATGGCTGGCGCAGGCTGGCAACGATGTCGATCTGGTGTTCATGGACATGCAGATGCCGGTGCTGGATGGCGTCGAGACGACACGTCGCTGGCGGCAGTACGAGTCAGAGCAACCCGCCAGCGCTCGTCTGCCGATCATCGCGATGACCGCCAACGTGATGCAGGAGGATGCCCGCCGCTGCATCGAGGCTGGCATGCAGGGGGTGCTGCACAAACCCTTCACGCGTGATGATCTGCATCGGGTGCTGCAACAGTATCTGGTCCAGGCCTCTGATTCGCAGGAGCCTGATTCACAGAAGTCTGATTCGCAGCAGAAGGCGCTCGAGCCAGACAAGCCAGAGGACTCGGCTGGCGAGCCGTCTGCCGCCCTGCAGGTATCAGGCGATGATTGCATCAGCTCGTCAGCGGCTGATGAGAAGAGCGCGCAGATCGACGCTGCTCCGGCGTTCGATGTGGCAACTGACGACTCAGGCGCGCGCGCTCTGCCCGATGCCGCGCCTTCCTTGCTGCAACACGCGACCTGTCAGGAGCTGCTCACGACCCTGAGTGGCGAGGCTTATTCACGATTGCTGAGCAATTATCTGACGCGCCTCGAAGGACGCCTCGACGTGATGGTGACCTTGCTGAAGCAGATGGATCTCACCGAGCTCAAGCGCGAGGCACACTCCCTGAAGGGGGCGTCAGCCTCGCTGGGATGCAGCGGCATAGCCAGTGGTGCCAAGGCGCTGGAGGAGGCGGTGATCAGTGAGGACCTGCCCGAGGTACACCACTATGTCGCCACGTTGCGCTCCTTGAGTGTACCGACGCGGGACAGCCTCCTCGCAGAGGGCTATCTGTTCTCCTGACGGTATTGGGACGTGATGGCGTGATAGACAGCCGACAGCATTCCATTACCGTCCCTCTGGTTCTCCCGTTCCCGCCTTCTTTCGTTCTCTTCACCCTGTCACCCACTACACAGACGCCACCCATGGGGACATGGGTGGCGTCTGTGTAGTGGGGGTGTTGCGGCATTCCCGCTGTCTGTGCTGCGCTGCGGCGGGACGCCAGTCTCCTCAATGGACAGCGGAGACGTGGCGCTGGCTGAGTGCATTGACGGCGCTGGGCGGGCAGCGGCTCCAGGCATTGAAGTCGCTGACGGGCATGGGGCGCGCGAACAGATAGCCCTGACCGATATTGCAGCGGGTATCGCAAAGGTAATCACGTTGTTCCGCGGTCTCGATGCCTTCCCCGACCACGGCGAGATTCAAGCGCTGACCCAGTTCGACGATGGTGCGTGTGATGGCGCGAGCTTCCGGGTGGCTGTCACTGCGTCCGACGAAGCATTGGTCGATCTTCAATTCATCGAATGGCAGGTTGTAGAGCTGCATCATCGAAGAGAAGCCGGTGCCGAAGTCATCGAGTGCCAGACGATAGCCACGCTCGCGGATGGCATTGAGCAGGTGGCGGGCATAGGTGAGGCAGTCAATTCCGCAGCTTTCCGTGAGTTCCAGCGTAATGGAGTGCGGGTCGATACGATGTTGATTGGCCAGCGCATCCAGCGTCTTCAGCATGTCGCGGGTGCGCAGCAGTTGCGGTGACAGGTTGAGCGCGAGATCAAGGTGAAGGCCCTGGGACTGCCATTGACCCTGTTGACGGAAGCCATGATCGATGACCTGCCAGGTGAGCGCTTCGATACGGTTGCTGCGTTCCGCCAGGGCGATGAACTGGTTGGGCATGACCATGCCGCGCAGAGGATGCTGCCAGCGCACGAGAGCTTCCGCGCCGCTGAGCTGGCCGCTGGCGAGGTCGATCTTGGGCTGATAGACGAGATGCAGCTGGCGCTCGGTCAGGGCATCATCCAGCTCATCGAGTGACAGCGGATTGCGTTGCTTGTCCAGCTCTGCCAGCAGCGAGGCCAGGTGCATGATGTCGAAGGGCTTGCCGAGCTGGCCCAGCATCTCCAGGCCGCTGCGCTTGCCCCTGGCGACCATCGCTTGCATGTCGTCGTTGTGACAGGCGCTCATCAGGATGATACCTGCCTCGACATTGCGTTCGCGCAGATAGCCGAGCACATCATCGCCGGTGAAGTCGCCCAGTTCGTAGTCCACCAGGATGAGGTCCGTCTCCAGGCAGGCGGGATTGCAGGCGATGTCCTGCAGCCCTTCGCTCTGCGTGCAGTCGAAACCATGGGCGGAAAGCAGGCCGCTGATGAGTTCACGAAAATCCGGATCGTCGTCAATGATGAGTGCGTGTCGAGTCATGTAAGGCATCCTCAAGCGAGTGTCGGGAATACGCTCGCGCCGCTGTGCATGAAGTGTCTGAGTGAGCAGTGCGCAGGCGAGCGGGTGATCCCAGATTAGCAATGCGGTTACATGATTCGCGGATATCGACACATTTGACGGCTTCTTTTTACATTCAGGCTGCCAAGCCGGTAAAGCGAGGAGCTGGTAGAGCGTTAGATAGCCAAGGGAGATAGATCAGAAGGCAGGCTAGTGAGAGCAGGGCCAGAGAGTAGAGGGCGGCTGGATAGAGAGCGCCACACGCTCGCGCAGCCCCGGGTTGCCTCCGGGACTGCGCGAGCGTGTGTTACCTGAGACTGGTTAAACCACGCCACACAGGCGGGGTCAGCGCAGTCGATCGCAGTTGGGCTTCTCGCCGGCGGCGCGGGCCTGCTGATAGGTCGGCAGAGCGGTCTCGAGGCGCTCGTTGAGGGCCGCCATGCGCTGCTCATCACTCGGGTGCGTCGACATCCACACCGGCGGTTGCGCGCCACCGGCAGCATTCATGTTGGCCCACAGCTTGATGCTGGCGCGCGGGTCGAAGCCGGCTTCGGCCATCAGGTCCAGTCCCAGCAGGTCGGCTTCGGACTCGTGGGAGCGCGAGAACGGCTTGAGCACGCCATATTCCGCGCCCATGCCCAGCAGCCCCATGAGCTGATCGCCACCGGTACCTTCGAGGCCGGCCAGTGCCTGGGTGAGTGACAGCCCGGCGGAGGTCAGCGATTGGGTCGAGACGCGTTCGTTGGCGTGGCGAGCCAGCACGTGGGCGATCTCGTGGCCGATGACGGTCGCCAGCTGGTCTTGATTCTCGGCGACCTCCAGCAACCCGGTGTTGACGCCGATGTAGCCGCCCGGCAGCGCGAAGGCATTGGCGGACTCATCCTCGAATACCTTGACCTGCCAGCCGCTGATGCCATAGCTGGCGGGCACCTTGGCGGTCACCGCATCCGCCACACAGCTGACGTAGGCATCCTGACGCCCTTCCACCACCGGCAGCTCCTGCTGGTACTTGCTGAAGCTGGCTTCCCCCATCTTCTCCAGGTCCTGGTCCGAGTAGAGGGTCAGCTGACTGCGGCCCAGCGGAGAGCTGGCGCAGGCACTCAGGGTGACGGACGCCGCAAGCGCCGCCAACGGGAGCAGACGACGCAGGGCGCGGGGAGATGAGAGATCGAGCAATCCTGGCATTGGGGCCTCCTGGCTAGATGACGTGACAACCTTCGAGCGCACGGCAGGGCGACGCTGAACGTGCAAGAAACGTGCAGACAGCATAACCGGATAGGCGCAGTGGTGCAGTCAGCGAAATGATACGTTGCTGAGATCACAGCATCGTCAGGCCAGACGGCCCCGCCGGGCATGAGATACTGGACTTGATCTGATGGGCCTGCCACGGCCCGGACCCCATGTATCTGACAGGGAATCACCATGTCGCCAGAGTTTGAACGCCGCCTCTCGCATCTGCTGGACCGACTCGAGCCGATGCTGCCGCCGACGGCTGTCGAAGTGGACTGGACACGCGATGTCGCCGCCTTGTGGACCCGCCACCCGCTGGGAGGGCGCCTGACGCCGATCGCGCCGCGTGACGCCCTGACTCTCGAGGATCTGCTCGGCATCGCACGCCAGAAGCGCGAGCTGCTGGCCAACACCCGCGCCTTCCTTGCGGGCAAGCCGGCCAACCACGCGCTGCTGTGGGGCGCCCGTGGCACCGGCAAGTCATCGCTGGTCCGCGCACTGCTCAATACCCTGGGCCGCGAGGGGCTGCGTCTGATCCAGATCGACCGGCACGACCTGCCGGCACTGCCGGCGCTGGTCGCCGAGCTGGCCCAGCAGCCGCATCGCTTCATCGTCTATTGCGATGACCTGTCCTTCGAGGGCAGCGATGACGCCTACAAGGCGCTCAAGAGCGTGCTGGATGGCACCCTGACCGGGCCGCCGGAGAACGTGCTGCTGTACGCCACCTCCAACCGTCGTCATCTGCTGCCGGAACATATGAGCGATAACCAGGCCACCCACATCGTCGATGGCGAGCTGCATCATGGCGATGCAGTGGAAGAGAAGATCTCGCTGTCGGACCGCTTCGGTCTGTGGCTGGCCTTCCATCCCTTCAACCAGGACGCCTATCTGGAGACCTGTCAGCATTGGGTGGAATGGCGTCTCGGCGCTGGCAGCTTCGATGAGGCCGCGCGTGGCGAGGCGCTGCGCTACGCCACCCAGCGCGGGGTGCGCAGCGGGCGTGCCGCCTGGCAGTTTGCCAATCTCTGGGCGGGGCAGAAGACGCTGGAGGCGTGAGCCCGTTGCTTGACGCCCTTGAGATGATTGCGGCGCTTGAGGTGCTTGAAGCGTCAGTGCTCGCGACATGAAAAAGCCGCCCCTGCAGTCATCTGCAGGGGCGGCTTTTTCATGGGGCAGGCTGGCGGATCAGATCCGCTCGCCTGCCATCACGCACGGGCGCAGTTCACGCCATCAACGGCGCTGCTTGCGTTCCTTGCGAGCTTCCTTGGTGCGCGCCAGTGAACGCTCTTTCGCGCGTTCGCGGTCGTCAGCCCCCTGAGCGCCATCGAAAGGGTTGTCGCCGGAGCGGAACTCGAAGCGCATCGGCGTGCCCTTGACCTTGAGCACCTTGCGGAAGGTGTTGGTCAGGTAGCGCTTGTAGGCTTCCGGCAGACGGTTGGTCTGGTTGCCGTGCACCACGATCAGCGGCGGATTGGCGCCACCCTGGTGAGCCATGCGCAGCTTGATGCGACGGCCGTTGACCATCGGCGGCTGGTGCGCCTGGGTGGCGTCCTGCAGCAGAGTGGTCAGACGCTTGGTCGACCAGCGGGCCACGGCGCTTTCGAAGGCGCGGTCGATGGACGGGTAGAGATCACCCACCGCAGTGCCGTGCAGCGCGGAGATGAAGTGCAGGTCAGCGTAGTCGGCAAAGCCCAGACGACGCTTGATCTCGGAGCGCATCTTCTCCTTGGCTTCGCTTTCCAGGCCATCCCACTTGTTGACCACCAGCACCAGCGCGCGGCCGCTGGTCAGCACGAAGTCCAGCAGGTGCAGGTCCTGCTCGACCAGCCCCTGGCGGGCATCGAGCACCATCACGGCGACGTTGCACTTCTTGATCGCTTCCAGCGTCTTGATGATGGAGAACTTCTCCACCACTTCGCGCACGTTCTTGCGACGACGGATCCCGGCGGTATCGACCAGCAGGTAAGGCTTGCCACGACGCTCGAAGGGAATCTCCACGGCGTCGGTGGTGGTGCCGGCCTGGTCATAGACGACCACGCGCTCCTCGCCCAGCAGGCGATTGACCAGCGTCGACTTGCCGACGTTCGGGCGACCGATGATGCCGATGCGCACGCCGCGATCATCCAGCTCCGGGTGCAGGTCCTCGTCTTCGCCTTCCTCGACTTCAGGGTAGGGCGAGAGCACCTCTTCCAGCAGCGTGGTGACGTTGCGGCCGTGCTCGGCGGCGATGGCGCGCGGGTCACCCAGACCCAGGGTCCAGAAGTCGGACTTGCCGATCTCCTCGTCCATGCCGTCGGTCTTGTTGACCACCAGCCAGGTCTTCTTCTGGTTGACGCGCAGGTGATTGGCGATGGCCTCGTCCGCCATGTTCAGGCCGGCGCGCGCATCGACCATGAACAGCACGATGTCGGCTTCGTCGATGGCGGCCAGTGACTGGCCGGCCATCATCAGGTCGATGCCTTCCTCGTCACCGCTGATGCCGCCGGTGTCGATGACGGTGTAGGGCTTGCCGCCGACCTTGCCGGTGCCGTACTTGCGGTCACGGGTCAGGCCGGGGAAATCGGCGACCAGAGCATCACGGGTCTTGGTGAGGCGATTGAATAGCGTCGACTTGCCGACATTCGGGCGGCCGACCAGGGCGATCACGGGGTTCATGGAATCTCACAGCATTCGCAGGGATAGCATCGATGCCGGCCCCGTACGGTCTGCTTCGAACCATGATGGCTGGAAAGCACCTTGTGCAGGCAGGGCGATAGCGATGATATCGGACTTGGGGCACTGGATGACGACGCAGGCGTCGCATGCATCCAGTATGGTCCGCCGACAGGGGGTTAGCACTGTCGGCGGAAAGATCTCGTGGCTGAATCAATGGCTGCGTCGTGCGGCAGGCCTGATCAGCGGGGGCAGCATTCTAGCATTGACAGGGAGTTGCTACCAATGGCGCATTACGACAACGGCAGCCAGATGGCTGCCGTTGTCGTGACGAGGGCTGAACGAGGCGCATGTCAGATTGCGGGGCAGGCTGACGTGCGCGCTCGATCAGTGGCTTACGGGGCTTCGAGATCCAGCGCCGTCAGCTCGCCATCGTTGGTGTAGACGTAGATGCGCTTGCCTTCGGTCAGCGGGGTGATGCTGATGCCATCGCCCCCCACGTCATAGCGGCCGGCCATCTCGCCGCTCTGGGCGTCGATCAGGTGCACATAGCCTTCGTAGTCACCGACCACCAGCTTGCCATCGACGAAGGCCGGAGAGGTCAGCCAGCGGCCTTCCAGGTCTTCGGACTTCCACAGCACGTTGCCCGTGTTGGCATCCATCGCCAGCACATGGCTGGCATTGTCGATGCTGAACAGGTAATCGCCGACCACGATGGGCGTCAGATAGCTGGAGGACGGCTTGTCCCACAGCGGCTCGCCGTTGCGGGCGTCCAGCGCGATCAGGCGACCGTTGTAGCTGGTGACGAACAGGCGACCATCCTGGGTCAGTACCGGCTGGCCATCGAGATCGACCAGCTGGTCCACCTCGGTGCGCCCGGCCGGCACGGCAACGCGCAGGTCCCACAGTTCCTGACCTGAGCGGTTGTCGAGCGTGACCAGCTTGCCGTTGGCGAAGCCCGCGAAGGTGACCGGCTGGATGACACGCGGCGCGCCGGTGCCACGCAGCGTCAGGGCCGGAATCGTGGCCGAGTAGGCCCACTGCTCTTCGCCGGTGAAGCGATCAAGCGCGGTCACGGTGCCATCGACGCTCTGCACCACGACCAGCTCGTCGTTGTACTGCGGCGCGGCCAGCACTTCACTGGAGACACGCGTGCTCCATTCGATGCTGCCATCTTCCTGGCTGACGGCGCTGACCTTGCCATCGCGCGTACCGATGTACAGGCGAGAGGCATCGGCATTCAGTGCGCTGGTGATGCCAGCCGGCAACCGTGTCTGCCAGATGTCGTCGCCACTGTCGGCAGCGAGGGCTTCCAGCTCACCGCCTTCGGCACCGACGAACAGCTTGTCGTTGGCGAAGATCGGTGACAGCGGATAGTGGGCACGGCCCAGGCCATTGCCGACCGATTCGCTCCAGACGGAATCCAGCGCGACCTGACGATCGAAATCGACCAGCTCCTTGGGCGCATATTCCGGTTGGGCACTGCTGGCACAACCGGCCAGCAGACTCACGGCCAGCAGCGAGGCCGGTACGCTCAGACGACGAGTGACGCTCATGAAGAAGACTCCGCAGCCAGATCGGCGAGTTTCAGGTCGAGACCGTAGACCGGCTGACCACTTTCCTGCGACAGGGTGCTGGCCTGCTGATAGGCGGCGATGGCCTCATCACGCTTGTCCTGTGCGGCCAGGGCATCGCCACGCACCGCCGCCGCCTGCGCTGCCAGCGGCGCCGGCGGGCTCTTGAGCAGGGCGAGTGCCGCGTCGTTGTCGCCGCGCTCGACGTTGATGCGCGCCAGACGCAGGCTGGCCAGCCCCTGCAGGTAGCTGTCATCGCTGTTGTCGATCACGCTCTGCAGCGCCGTGGCGGCTGCGTCGAGATCGTTGGCCTTGACCGACATGCTGGCATCCAGCAGGTGTGCCATCTGGGTGTAGAGGCTGTCGCCGTGCTCGCTTTCCAGTTCGCCGATCAGCGTACGCGCCTGCTTGACGCCGGCGTCTTCCAGCTTGGGCTGGCTGACGAGGCTGATCAGTTGCTGGTAACGCACGGAGGCCGCTTCGGACTGGCTGGCGTCGTAGTTCTGCCAGGCCTTGAAGGCAAAGACACCGGCGCCGGCCAGTACGACACCGGCAATCAGTGACTTGCCGTTCTCGCTCCACCAACGCTTGATGGCTTCAAGCTGTTCTTCTTCGCTTCTGAGCTCTTCCGCCACGGGCGGTCTCCTTGACCTGGCCGGCATGCCGGCACTTGCATTCGTGAGGCGGAGAGCTGGCTCTCCGCCCGATATTCATTGGCAGTCTCAGGCGCCGAAGACGCTGTCGAGACGTTCGCCCAGCGCACGCTGGTTCAGCGTTTCCTGGTCGCGTTCCTCGCGCAGGAACTTGAGCGCCACCGTGCCTTCGATGACTTCATTCTCACCGAGAATCAGCGCGATGCGAGCACCGCTCTTGTCGGCCTTCTTCATCTGGCTCTTGAAGCTGCCGCCACCGCAATGCAGCACCAGACGCAGATTGGGCAGGGCAGTACGCAGCTCTTCGGCCAGACGCATGGCTTCGCCTTCGGCCTGCTCGCCCATCGACATCAGGTAGACATCGACGGTCTCGCGGACGTCCTGCGGTACCAGTTCCAGTGTCTCGAGCAACAGGATGAGGCGCTCGACGCCCATCGCGAAGCCGACCGCCGGTACCGGCTTGCCGCCCAGCTGTTCGAACAGGCTGTCGTAGCGGCCGCCGGCACACACGGTGCCCTGGCTGCCCAGCGCGGTGGTGGTCCATTCGAACACACTGCGCGAGTAGTAATCGAGGCCACGCACCAGGCGCGGGTTGATGACGTACTCGATGCCGGCGGCGTCGAGACGTGCCTTGAGGCCCTCGAAGTGCACGCGGGACTCTTCATCCAGATGATCCCCCAGGCGCGGCGCGGCGTCGACGACGGCGGCCATGTCCGGGTTCTTGGTGTCGAGGATGCGCAGCGGGTTGCTGTGCAGACGACGCTTGGAGTCTTCGTCGAGGACATCCAGGTGCTGTTCGAAGTATTCGACCAGCAGGTCACGATAGGCGGCACGCGCCTCGAGGCTACCCAGCGAGTTGAGCTCGAGCGTGACGTGCTCCAGCAGGCCCAGCTGGCGCCACAGACGCGCGGAGATCAGGATCATCTCGGCATCGATGTCAGGACCTTCCATGCCGTAGGCTTCGACGCCCACCTGATGGAACTGACGATAACGGCCCTTCTGCGGGCGCTCGTGGCGGAACATCGGACCGGTGTACCACAGACGCTGGATCTGGTTGTGGACCAGGCCATTCTCCATCGCCATGCGCACGCAGCTGGCGGTGCCTTCCGGACGCAGGGTCAGGCTGTCGCCGTTACGGTCGTCGAAGGTGTACATCTCCTTCTCGACGATGTCGGTGACTTCGCCGATGGAGCGCTTGAACAGCGCGGTCTGCTCGACGATGGGGGTGCGGATTTCGCGATAGCCGTACTGGCCCATCAGCGCTTCCACCTGGTGCTCGAAGTATTGCCATACCGGTGACTGGTCCGGCAGCAGGTCGTTCATGCCACGAATGGCCTGGATCTTGGTACTCAACGTTCTCTCCTGAATCCTTGCGCGTCTCCCCACGGCGCTCGCATGACGTCATGCAGGCGGGTGGGGAGACGAAGGCGCGTCAATCATGACGCGCAAGCCAGCCGAGACAAGCTCAGCTCTGGCGGATGATAGTGTCGGCCTCACGGGCCTCTTTTTCCGCGACCTTGTCACGGATGAGTCGCTCAAGATCGTCAACCAGGGTGTCATTGGTCAACTTGCTGGCCGGCTTGCCGTCCAGGTAGACCAGGTTGGCGGGGCTGCCGCCGGTCAGACCGACATCGGTCTCCTTGGCTTCGCCGGGGCCATTGACGACACAGCCGATGACCGAGACGTTCAGCGGCGTCATCACGTCTTCAAGACGTGTCTCCAGCTCGTTCATGGTCTTGATGACGTCGAAATTCTGACGCGAGCAGCTGGGACAGGCAATGAAGTTGATGCCCTTGGCGCGCAGCTTGAGGCTCTTGAGCATGTCGAAGCCGACCTTGATCTCCTCGACGGGGTCCGCTGCCAGCGACACGCGGATGGTGTCACCGATGCCGTCCATCAGCAGCATGCCCAGGCCGATGGAAGACTTGACGGTGCCCGAGCGCAGGCCGCCCGCTTCGGTGATGCCCAGGTGCAGCGGCTGTTCGATGCGCGCTGCCAGGTCACGATAGGCGGCGACGGCCATGAACACGTCGCTGGCCTTGACGCTGACCTTGAAGTCCTGGAAATCGAGGCGATCCAGATGGTCGATGTGACGCATGGCAGATTCGACCAGCGCCGCCGGCGTCGGTTCGCCGTATTTCTTCTGCAGGTCCTTTTCCAGCGAGCCTGCGTTGACGCCGATGCGGATCGGGATGCCGTTGTCGCGTGCGGCGCTGACCACGGCGCGCACGCGGTCTTCACGACCGATGTTGCCCGGGTTGATGCGCAGGCAGTCGACGCCAAGTTCCGCCACACGCAGGGCGATCTTGTAATCGAAGTGGATGTCGGCGACCAGCGGAATGTTGCTCTGCTGCTTGATGCGACCGAAGGCTTCGGCGGCATCCATGTCCGGCACGCTGACACGCACGATATCGGCACCGGCATCCTCGAGGCGCTTGATCTGCGCGACGGTGGCGGCGACATCGTTGGTGTCGGTGTTGGTCATGCTCTGCACGGAAATCGGTGCATCGCCGCCGACGGCCACATTGCCGACATGAATCTTGCGCGAGACGCGGCGCTTGATGGGGGAGTGACTATGCATGGGATTCCGGATCATTCACCGAGGGTAAGTTTGGCGACACTGCCGCGCGTGACGCGCGTGAGGTCGACCGCTTCATTCATGTAACGCAATTCGACGCCAGAGGCATTGCCGATGGTCAGCGTGAAGGGCGGCTTGCCTTCCAGCGTCGTGCTGGTGCCGGCCTCGTTGTTGCCGCGCAGCAGGCGCTTGCCATCGGCATCACGAATGTCGGTCCAGGAATTGATGTTGAACGTCAATTCGAGCTTGCGCGGGTCTGCCGCCGGCGCAGCTTCTTCTGCTGCGCTCTCTTGTGTGGTGTCGGCACTGGCATCGGCGACAGCACTCACGTCAGTGGCAGCGGCGCTATCCGTGGCAGCGCCAGACGCTGACGTGCCAGCCTCTGCAGCGCCCGGCGCGGCCGCGGTCGCGCCTGTATCGAGCGCGTCGGCACTCTGCGCTGTCGCCTCGGACGAGGTTGCTGCCTCGACGGCAGACGCATCACCGGTGGCGGTAGCAGTGGAGGACGGCGCCGCTTCACTGGCAGAGGACTGCGAGAGCGAAAGCTCGATGGAGCCATCGGCGTTCACGACCGGTGCGGCGTTGTCCGCATCGCTGCCACCTTCGAGGGCGGAGGTTTCCGCCGGCGAGGTGCGGCCATAGTCGCCACTCTGCCACCACACGTAGCTGAGACCGATCAGACCGGCGATGACCAGCAGGCTGACGAGGCGGAACAAGTACTTGCCCATCTTGCCCGGCGGGCGCACCGACGGCGTGGAACTGGGGGTGTAGCGCTCGGCTTCGGTGGTGCCGAACTGGGCATTGTACTGCCCGACGATCGCCTTCTCGTCCATGCCCAGCAGGCGGGCATAGGCACGCAGATAGCCGCGACGGTACGCGGCGATGGGAATCTGGTCGTAGTGGTCGCGTTCCAGGTCATCGACCAGGCTGGGGCGCAGGTTGAGCTGTGTCGCCACCTCATCACGCGACAACCCCTGATGCTCGCGCTCCAGCTTGAGGCGCGTGCCAGGCAGTGCATCACTGGCGTGCTGATCAGGGGCGGGTTGATGTTCGCTCATGGCGCATCCTTGTAAGGAAAAACTGTCTACCGAACGCACATCCGGGCGCTCTTCCGGTACTGCGGGAAACTGCTCCTGACACTGATGCTGGAGCATGCTGACTGATGCTGTCGCGCGATTGGCCGGGTACTGCACGACTCGTTGTTCATCATGCGAGTGAGCAGCGTGAAAAGCGATGACCCCCCCATGCCAATCGACGCGCACGAACACACGTTCGTCCGCGTCGGCACTATACCAAGCCCGCGCCGAGATTTTCACCGGCATTTCGGTCTTCTCGGTCCTGCTTGCAGCGACCCCGCCCGTGAGGTGGCGCCATCAGCGGCGTCGTTGCGCCTCGCTCAGGGAGTGCGAATCACCGCGCGACCGGATTCCCGTGTCATGACCTGCTCCAGCTGACGGCTGTAGAGATCTGCCAGACGACTGTCGCCGCGTGCGGTGGCCACATCGACGGCCAGGGCGAGACTGTCGCTATCGGTGCCTGCCAGACGGAAGTAGCGGCTCAGCGCCGACTGGGCGGCGTCATTGTCGCCGGCGTCATGCGACATGCGTGCCACCGCCAACCAGGCCTCTGACTCACGCGGGTTGATCTTGACGGCGCGCTCGAAACTCTTCGCGGCCTCGCTGGTCTTGCCCAGCTGCAACTGACAGCGGCCCAGATTGGTGTAGAGCTGGCCACGATTGTCGTAGGTCAGGTCTTCTGCCGCGATCTCGAGCTGCCGACAGGCCTCGACGTATTCACCGCGAGAATAGAGGAAGGCCGCGTAGTTGTTGCGCGCACGAGTAAAGGACGGATCGCTGGAAATGGCCTGATTGAAATAGTCATCGGCGAGCACGTTCTCACCCTGACGCTGATAGATCATCGCCAGCCCGGCCTTGGCCTCGGCATTGCTGCTCTGCAGCTTGAGTGCCTTCTGGAAGGCGCTGTCAGCGCGTTGCAGCTGATTACGACCCAGATAGGCCTCCCCGAGTTCCACGTAGGCGTTCGAGGCCTTGTTGTCATCCGGCGGGGCGTAGGGGTCGTTGGTTTCCACGCGTGTCGCGCAGCCTGCGAGGGTCAGGCCGGCAAACCCGAGGCACAGCAGCAGGGCTCGGGTGCGGCAAGTGATGCCGCGAGCAGCGGTGCGGGTGTGGGAATCATGCTGGCAGGGGCCCTGTGCGACAGAGTGATGGGCGACAGGGTCATGCTCATTGGTGCGATGACGGGGCAGACGACTCGGCATGCAATCCTCGCGTGAATGAAGGCTCATGATGTGCCTGCGGGCGAGGGTCGCGGCAGGCAACAAAAGCGCCCCCATCAAAGCGCCGCACCTGCCACAAGTCAAGGTGGCAGGGCGGCGCATGGCTATGGCGATAGCGTCAGGTCAGGGCTGGCAGCCGCTCAGTCGGCGTCGAGCTGGATGGCGTTGATGTAACGCTCGGCGCGACGGGTGCGGTCCTTGACCTGACCGACCAGCTGGCCACAGGCGGCGTCGATGTCATCGCCACGGGTCGCGCGCACCGGTGCGGTGTAGCCCAGCTCATAGAGACGCTGCTGGAAGCGCATCACCTGGTTGCGTGACGGCTTCTCGTAACCGGAATGCGGGAACGGGTTGAACGGGATCAGGTTGATCTTGCACGGCAGCTCGTCGAGCAGCGCGGCCAGTTCCTCGGCGTGCTGGATCTGGTCGTTGACGTCCTTGATCAGGGTGTACTCGATGGTGATGATACGTGCGTCGTCACACTTGGCCAGGTAGCGATGGCAGGAGTCGAGCAGTGCGCGGATGTTCCACTTGCGGTTGATCGGCACCAGCACGTTGCGCAGTTCATCGTTGGCCGCGTGCAACGAGATCGCCAGGCTGACGTCCATCTCGTCGCCGAGCTGGTCCAGCTTGGGCACCACACCGGAGGTGGAGAGGGTGACGCGACGCTTGGACAGGCCATAGGCGTTGTCGTCCAGCATCAGCTTCATCGCCGGCACGACGTTGTCGTAGTTCATCAGCGGCTCGCCCATGCCCATCATCACCACGTTGGTGACCGGACGCTTGCGGGTGTCCTTGCGGTCTTCGGCGCCACGGGTGGCGACCCACACCTGGCCGATGATCTCGGCGGCGGTCAGGTCACGCTCGAAGCCCTGCTTGCCGGTGGAGCAGAAGCTGCAGTCCAGCGAGCAACCGACCTGGGAAGACACGCACAGGGTGCGACGGTTGCCATTCTCGGACGGGATCAGCACGGTCTCGACATAGCTGCCATCGCTGACTTCCAGCACCCACTTGCGGGTGCCGTCCTTGGACTCGCCTTCATAGACGATGCCCGGCGCACGGATCTCGGCGACCTGCTTGAGGCGCTCGCGCAGCGGCTTGGCGAGGTTGGTCATCTCGTCGAAGCTGTCGACGCCTTCCTGGTGAATCCATTTCATCACCTGGGTGGCGCGGAATTTCTTCTCGCCGATGCTCTCGAAGAAGGCTTCCATCGCCGGGCGCGGCAGGCCCAGCAGGTTGGTGAGCTTGACGGCGGCAGGCGCCGCGGCATCGGTGGCAGTTGCAGTGGTATCAGTCATGGTATGGGCCGGTCGTGTCAGGGATGGGCAGGCGTCACACAAAGGATAGACGTCTGCAGGGCGACGCTGTCAGCGGAGGTGGCGATGGCTCGCAGACCTCAAGAGGCTCTCATCATCAGCGCAGTGCGCGTTGGCGTCACATGGCGTGGGGAGAGGGCGCTGCAGCGGCTTTCAGAAAAGCGTATCGGACCTGCTCAAGCGTCGAATCTGCTTCAGGGGGTGCATGCTGTCGCGCGACGCTTCAGCACGTCCGATACCACGACGGCCCCGCCTCGCAGGCAGGGCCGTCGTGTCATGCACGGCTGAAAGGCGCGTGCCCCGAAGGGCCGGGCTTCTCAGTCGTACAAGGCGAAATCAACCGCGCGGGCAGATTTCGTTGTCGCCGAAGAAGTAGGCGATTTCGCGAGCAGCAGATTCCGGCGCGTCAGAACCGTGAACGGCGTTGGCGTCGATGGAAGTGGCGAAGTCTGCACGGATGGTGCCGGCTTCTGCTTCCTTCGGGTTGGTAGCGCCCATCAGGTCGCGGTTCTTGGTGATGGCGTCTTCGCCTTCCAGCACCTGGATCATGACCGGGCCGGAAGTCATGAAGCCGACCAGCTCACCGAAGAAGCCACGTTCGCTGTGCTCAGCGTAGAAGCCTTCGGCCTGTTCCTTGGACAGGTGAACCATCTTGGAAGCGACGATCTGCAGACCGGCCTTCTCGAAGCGAGAGTAGATTTCGCCGATCACGTTCTTGGCAACGGCATCCGGCTTGATGATGGACAGAGTACGCTGAGTCATGGTGAATCTCCTGAGACAAGCTTTGAAGAGCCGCACGGCAGATGCCGAACGGCGGAAAACGGGCTCTGTCGGCATGCGCGCGACAAAAGTGGGCGGCATTATAGCGGCAAGTGCCACCGGCTGCATCCATCATGCCTGAGTCGCATGACGCACAGATGGCAAGCGCCTCGTCGGCATGGGCTGGCGAGGCGCTGAGGGTCGGTTCGGACGTTGCGCCTGGCCTGGACGCTGAAGCTCTGTTTACAAGCTGAAGCCAGTCTCAGACGCTGAAGCCTGGTCTACACGCTGAAGCTCTCACCACAACCACACTCGTCCTTGACGTTGGGGTTGTTGAAGCGGAAGTAGCGGTTCAGGCCGTCCTTGACGTAGTCCACTTCGGAGCCGTCGAGCACGGTGAGGGCTTCGGTGTCGACATAGACGGTGGCGCCGTGATCGACGAAGACGGCGTCTTCCTCGTTGACCTCGTCAGCGAAGTCGAGCACGTAGCTGTAGCCGGAGCAGCCGCTGGGCTTGACCGAGACACGCAGGCCAAGGCCGTGGCCGCGCTCGGCCAGCACGACGCGGATCTGGTCGGCGGCGGAGGAGGAAATCGACAGATGTGCCATGAGCAGTCTCCCGGGTCAGGCGCGCAGCGACGTCAGGGCATGCCTGAGTTCGCCGAGCGCGGATTCGATGTCGGCAGCGGTGGTGAAACGACCGAAGCTGAAGCGCAGTGATGACAGCGCCAGCGGACGGGGTACCCCGATGCCGGTGAGGACGAAAGACGGTTCGACACTGGCGGAATTGCAGGCCGAGCCGGTGGAAATCGCGATGCCGCGCAGCGCCATCAGCATCGCCTCGCCATCCACGCCCTCGAAGGCGAGATTGACGATGTTGGGCGCGCTGACCTCTATATCGGTATTGAAGTGCACGCCTTCAAGGCCGGCAAGCCCGGCGACGAACTGATCACGCAGCGCGACGAGGTGCTGGTGATCGGCGTCGAACTCTTCGGCGCTCAGGCGGTAGGCCTCGCCCATGCCGACGATCTGATGGGTCGGCAGGGTGCCGGAACGCATGCCACGCTCATGGCCACCGCCGTGGATCAGGGCATCGACCTTGATCTGCGGCTGGCGACGCACGTACAGCGCGCCGATGCCCTTGGGGCCGTAGGCCTTGTGGGCGGACAGTGACAGCATGTCGATGGGCTGACGGCTGACATCGATCTGCACCTTGCCGGGCGCCTGGGCGGCATCGACATGGAAGGTCGCGCCATGCGAGTGGGCGATGTCACCCAGCGCATCCAGATCATTCAGGCTGCCCAGCTCATTGTTCACCGCCATCAGCGATACCAGGATGGTGTCGCTGCGCAGGGCGTCGCGCAGGCTGTCCGGGCTGATGCGCCCGTCAGGCTGCGGCGCGATGCGCGTGACCTCGAAGCCTTCCGCCTCCAGCGCACTGGCGGTATCCAGAATCGCCTTGTGCTCGATGGTCGAGGTGATCAGATGGCGGCCACGCGCGGCATTGGCACGCATGTAGCCGGTCAGCGCCAGGTTGTCGGCTTCGGTGGCACCGCTGGTCCAGACGATCTCACGCGGGTCGGCACCGATCAGCTCGGCCACCTGACGACGTGCGCCCTCGACGGCCTGCTCGGCCAGCCAGCCCGGCATGTGACTGCGCGAGGCCGGATTGGCGAAGGTGCCGTCCTGCGTCAGGTGACGCATCATCAGCTCGGCGACGCGTGGGTCGACGGGCGTGGTGGCGGCATAGTCAAGGTAGATCGGCTGGGACATGGTGACTTCCTGAAGACACGACAGACAGTGATGACGGTGAACGTGATGAAGGCGATCTCGAGGGCGACGGGGCGCGGCGAGCATCGCCTCGGCTGGCCGTGCTCAGCCTGGCTGACAAACGCCGCTCAGCTGCCTTGCATGACGGTGATCGGTGTCGGCTCGCACGCCTTGCGCTGGCGACTGGCGATCTGGCGAATCTCTTCGCGCGCGACCAGGTCGGCCAGGCTGATGCCGTCGAGAAAGCCGTGGATCTCGTCGGACAGATCACACCACAGATGGTGCGTCAGGCAGGTGTCACCGGCCTGACAGTCCGACATTCCCTGACAGCGTGTGGCATCGACTGACTCGTTGACGGCGTCGATGATGCACGCCACCGAGGTGGTCTCGAGTTCGGTATCCAGCAGATAACCGCCACCGGGGCCACGCACGCTCTTGACCAGACCTGCACGCCGCAGACGCGCAAACAGTTGCTCCAGATACGACAGCGAGATGCCTTGGCGTACGGAAATATCGGCCAGACAGGTCGGGCCGCAACTGGCATGCAGGGCCAGATCGAGCATCGCGGTGACGGCGTAGCGTCCCTTGGTGGTCAGGCGCATGACAGAGTCCGTGAGCAGATGGAGCCTGCGACGTTGAGGACGAGGCCGGGCGTAGTCGCCGCCTCTGGCGAGACGGCGTATCAATGCGCCCCATTATGGTGGGGTGGTCTGGCGGGGTCAATCCCGACTGAATTGGTCAACTTTAGCCATGCTGACGTTCGGCGGGCTCCTGCGTATCGCTTGCCTGCTCGGTCGGTGATTGCTCAGTCGGCGCCTGCTGGGTCGAGGTCTGCTCGGAACTGGAGGCTGCCCGGCCCTTGGGCGAGGTGCTGCCCTGGGCCGCGGCAACGTCAGCGACGGTGGTCTCGCCACCGCAGGGCCCCAGTTCATCGATCAGCTGGGCGAAGTCGGCGTCATCGAGCTCCGGCAGGCGCCCGGCGCGATAGCTGGCATCCAGCTTGCGCAGCGTGCCGCACATCTGTTCGATGCGCTTGTCCACGGCATGCATGTGATCGAGCATCGCGTGCATGGAGCGCGCGACCGGATCGGGCATGTCCTGGCCCATGCCGTAGGCATCGAAGCCGAACTTCTCCTTCATGGCCTCGCGGCTTTCCGGGTCGACTGACGGCTCCTCTGCCACATCCGGCTCGGCACGTTTGACGATCTTGCCGGGAATGCCGACGACGGTGGCGCCGGCAGGCACTTCACGCGTGACCACGGCATTGGAGCCGACCTTGGCGCCGGCACCGACGGTGAACGGGCCGAGAATCTTGGCGCCGGCACCGACGATGACACCGTCGCCGAGGGTCGGGTGGCGCTTGCCGGCGTTCCAGGTGGTGCCGCCGAGAGTGACGCCGTGATAGAGGGTCACGTCATCGCCGATCAGGGCGGTCTCGCCGATCACGACGCCCATGCCGTGGTCGATGAAGAAGCGCCGACCGATGGTGGCACCCGGGTGGATCTCGATGCCGGTCAGCCAGCGCATCAGGGTCGAGCCGGTGCGCGCCAGCCATTTGGCGTTGTGGCGCCATAGCCAGTGATTGATGCGATGGGCCACCAGCGCATGCAGGCCCGGATAGTTGGTCAGGACTTCAAAGAAGTTGCGCGCCGCCGGATCACGGGCAAACACGCTATCGATGTCTTCACGCAGTCGAGTGAACATGGCGTGTCCTCAGGAAGTGCGGTTGGCCGTGTCGGCTTGTGCCAGGCGAACCTGCTTGTCCACCGCGGAAAGAATGCCGCGCAGAATGTTGATTTCCATGCTGTCCGGACGCGCGCGCAGATAGAGGCGACGCAGGCGTGCCATCAGCTGGCGCGGTTGTTCCGGATCGAGGAAGTCGACGCTGATCAGTGTCTTCTCGAGATGCTCGAACAGGCGCTCGAGGTCGGCATGGCTGGCCAGCGGGCTGTCCCAGTCGATGCCGAACGGCTGGTCATCCTCGGCACGCGGCGTCTCGCCGGCGGCTTCCTGGTCGGCCAGCCACGCCTGGCGGCACTCATAGGCCAGCACCTGCACCGCCGCGGCCAGATTCAGCGAGCTGAAATCCGGATTGGTCGGGATGTGCACGTGGCGGTGGCAGCGCTGCAGCTCTTCATTGGAGAGCCCGGAATCCTCGCGGCCGAAGACGATGGCCACGCGGGCATCCGGCAGGCGGGCTTCATCGGCCAGGGTGGCACCGAAGGCGCGCGGCGTGATCATCGGCCACGGCAGGTTGCGCGAACGTGCGCTGCAGCCGACCACCAGGCTGCAATCCGCCACGGCCTCTTCCAGCGTCTCGTGCACCGAGGCGCTGGCGACGAGTGCATCGGCACCCGAGGCGCGTGAGGCGGATTCCTGGCATTGCACCTGACATCGCGGCGCGACCAGTGCGAGATCGGCCAGGCCCATATTGAGCATGGCGCGGGCTGCACCACCAATGTTGCCGGGATGGCTGGTGCCAATCAGGACAATGCGCAGACGTTCAAGCATGAGGACTTCCAGGATAGCAATTGAAGGGCGGGTCGGCCGACGCGGCTGGCGCAGTGCGTGATCCGCATACGCAGACTCAGCGATAAATCGCGCGTCAGGACCCGATATCCTAGCATGAAGCCGCGTCAGGGAGCAGTTTCCCGCCGGTGTTGAGGGCAAGAGCGGCGCGAGGGAGGCGCGCGCGGGCAGGGCTCAGGGAGGCGAAGCGCAGGCAGAGGGTGGCCGCAGGCAATGGCAGCTCGAGCCGAGCTCTGATAGACTACGCCGTCCCGTCATGTCGCAACATGTGTTCGCCCTCGCTGGCGCCGCGTGCTGTGGCGGCTGGCAGCCTGCATACATTGCACTATGCAGCGCGCCCCGCGCCGTATCAGGATTCCTGTACGGGCTACATGACCGCCTGATCTGATTGCACCCAGTTTCGCTCGATCCGTGTTGCGCCGCGTTGATGTCTCACGCGCCGTGGCACCCGTTCTTTAACAGCTCCCGACTCGTCAAGGCCTTGATCATGCATCCGATGGTCCAATTTGCGCTGCGTGCTGCACGCGGTGCCGCAGAGCAGTTCGTCCGTGCTCGTGAACGTATCGAAGTCGCCCGTGGCGACAACGATCTCGACACCTTCATTGCAGACACTGCACGTCGCGCCGAAGCGCACATCGTGCGTCAGCTGGAGCGCGGTTATCCGCAACACGGTCTCTCCGGCCGTTATACCGACCATCGCGATGGTGAAGGTCAGGGCTCTGACTACCACTGGCGCATCGAGCCGGTGCACGGTTACTCCAACCTGGCCTCCGCGGCCTCCGGCTTCGCGCTGTCCGTGGTCTGCCTGTTCAAGGGCCGTGCCGAGCACGCCGTGGTCATCGCACCGTTCACTGACGAAGAGTACATCGTCAGCCGTGGCCGTGGTGCCCAGCACTCCGGTCACCGTATCCGCGTGACCAACGCCACCTCCATCGAAGGTGCGCGCCTGGCGATGGGTCTGCCGGAAAGCTGGCAGCGTCCGCGTCACCTGCCGACCTACCTCTCCATCGTTCAGCAGGTCGGCCCGCAGGTCGAGATGCTGCGCACCAGCGGCTGTGCGCTGCTGGATGTGCTCGAGCTGGCCTCCGGTCGCGTCGATGCCGTCTATGTGCTGGGTCTGGATGCCGGTGACAGCGAGATCGTCAGCCTGTTCCTGAAGGAATGTGGCGCACTGGCAGGCAGTGCCGACGGCACGCCGGTCGTGGTTGCCGAAGGCACCCTGATGGCCGCTGGCGCGCGTCTGTACAAGGCGCTGGCGCAGACCATGCAGCCGCACCTGTAAGACCCTGCAAGATGACGTGACCTGACAGCCCTCGGGGCCGTCTGGAGAACGAAAAAAACCCCACCTCGCATGAGGTGGGGTTTTTTTGTGCCTGGCGATCCGTGCCGGGCTTAACGAGCGGAGGCGCTTACGGCGCGCCGTCCTCGAACTGCTCCTTGGGCGGGGGGATCAGATCCACACGCTTCAGGCCGACCACCAGCAGCAGCGCCGCTGCCACGTAGATGGACGAGAAGGTCCCCGCGACCACACCGATGATCAGTGCGATGGCGAAGTTGTGGATCATGTCACCGCCGAGGAAGTACAGCGCCAGCAACACCAGCAAGGTGGTGCCGGAGGTGGACAGCGTGCGTGACAGCGTCGCGTTGATGGCGTCATTGAAGATCGACGGCATGTCATCGGTACGCGATTTGCGGATGTTCTCGCGAATGCGGTCGTAGACGATGATGGTGTCGTTCAATGAGTAGCCGATCACGGCCAGCACCGCGGCCAGTACCGTCAGGTCGAAGTCGAGTCCGAACAGGGCGAAGATGCCCAGCAGGATGATGACGTCGTGACCCAGCGAGATGAGTGCGCCGAGGGCGAACTTGTACTGGAAGCGGAAGGCCACGTAGACCATCACCACGGCCAGGGCGAGCAGCATGCCGAGACCGGACTGGTCACGCAGCTGATCACCGACCTGGGCACCGACGAACTCGGCGCGGATCAGGTTGACGCTGTCACCGGTGGCCTGCAGATGCGCCACGATGTCATTGCCGATACCGGCTTCGAAGCTCTGCTGCAGACGCACCAGAATCTCGTTGCTGGCACCGAAGGTCTGGACCGAGACATCCTTGTAGCCGGCGGCTTCCAGTGTCTGGCGCACGCTGTCCAGCGCCGGTGCTGCCTGGTATTTCACTTCCACCAGGGTGCCGCCGGTAAAGTCGAGGCCCAGGTTCAGGCCATGAATCACAAGGGCGCCAATGGCCACGATCGTCAGCACGATGGAGACGATGAAGGCCGCGCGCCGCTTGCTCATGAAGTCAAACTGTCGCATCACGATGGCCCCTCAGATCCAGAGTTTCTTGAGTGTCTTGCCGCCAATGGCAAGATTGATGATGCCGCGCGAGACCATGATCGCCGTGAACATCGACGTCAGGATGCCGATGGACAGCGTCACCGCGAAGCCCTTGACCGGGCCACTGCCGATGGAGAACAGGATCACCGCGACCAGCAGGGTGGTGATGTTGGCATCGACGATGGAGGTGAAGGCGCGCTCGAAGCCGGTATGCACGGCTTGATGCAGCGGCATCTTGGAGCGCATTTCCTCGCGGATACGCTCGAAGATCAGCACGTTGGCATCCACCGCCATGCCCAGCGTCAGCACGATACCGGCGATACCCGGCAGCGTCAGGGTGGCGCCCAGCATCGACATCGCGGCTATCAGGATCGCCAGGTTGGCGGTCAGGGCCACGTTGGCGACGACACCGAAGGCCTTGTAGCGCGCCAGCATGAACAGCACGACCAGCAGCAGGCCCAGCTCGACGGACAGGATGCCGCGCGAGATGTTCTCGGCACCGAGGCTCGGGCCGATGGTGCGTTCCTGCACGAAGTAGATCGGCGCGGCCAGTGAGCCGGAACGCAGCAGCAGCGACAGCTCCTTGGCTTCCGTCGGCGAGTCGAGGCCAGTGATGCGGAAGCTGTTGCCCAGTGCACTCTGGATGGTCGCCAGGCTGATCAGCCCCTTCTCGGTGTACGGGATGCGCTTCTCGACCTTCTCGCCGTCTTCCATCACGGTGCGCGTGCGGGTCTTGTGCTCGATGAACAGCACCGCCATGTTGCGGCCGATCGCGGCACGCGTGACGCGGTTCATGATCGAGCCACCGGTTCCGTCCAGGTTGATGTTGACCTGCGGACGGCCGCTTTCATCGAAGCTGGTGCTGGCACTGGAGACGCTGTCACCGCTGATGATCACGTCCTTCATGATGTTGGCGGTGCGGCTCGGCTGGTTGCGGAACGCGAAGCTCTCCATCTCGCTGGCCGGCGTGTCGCTGGCCGCTTCCAGACGGAATTCGAGGTTGGCGGTGGCACCCAGCACGCGCTTGGCGGCGGCCGTGTCCTGCACGCCCGGCAGCTCGACCACGATGCGGTTCGGGCCCTGGCGCTGAACCAGCGGCTCGGACACGCCCAGCTCGTTGACGCGATTGCGGATCGTGGTCAGGTTCTGATTGACCGCGTAATCCTGAATCTCCTTGACGGCGGCGGCGGTCAGGGTGAGGTCCAGTACGGCCCCACGCTCGACATCGCGCTCGTCGTATTCGAAGTTCTGGAAGTCGCGCGAGATCAGTGAGCGCGCCTTCGAACGGTCCTCCTCATCGGAGAACGTCAGGCTCAGGGTGCCGTCGTCGACTTCGCTGCCGCGGTAGCGGATACGCTCCTCGCGCAGGGTTTCCTTGATGGCGCTGGCGTTGACTTCCAGGCGCTGCTTGACCGCGGCGTCCATGTCGACTTCCAGCTGGAAGTGGACACCGCCACGCAGGTCAAGGCCCAGCTTCATCGGTGAGGCACCGAGGCTGGCCAGCCACGACGGCGTGGCGTCGGCCAGGTTCAGCGCGACGATGGCGTCATCGCCGAGCGTCTCGCTGATCAGTTCCTTGGCGCGCAGCTGCTGGTCGTTGCTGGTAAGGCGAATCAGGCCGGTGGAACCGTTGAGTTCCCCGGATTTGGGCGTGATGCCGGCGTTTTCGAGGGCACTGGTGGCGCGATCGAGGTCTTGCTGGTCGATGGCCTCGGCGCCGCTGGCGGCACTGATCTGCACAGCCGGGTCTTCGGGGTAGAGATTCGGCAATGCGTAGATCACGCCGACGGCAAGTACCAGGCAGATCACCAGGTACTTCCAAAGCGGATAGCGGTTGAGCATGGCAGCCCTGTCCTTGGTGGAGCGGGAGAGAAAAGCATGCTGCCGGCACAGGGGCCGGCAGCAGGAGGGATCAGATGGACTTGATGGTGCCCTTCGGCAGGACTGCAGCCACGGCAGACTTCTGCACGTTGACTTCGTTGCCTTCGTTCAGCTCCATGGTGATGAACTGCTCGCTGACCTTGGTGATGCGGCCAACCAGGCCACCACCGATGACGACTTCGTCACCCTTGGCCAGATTGCCGATCAGGTTCTTGTGTTCCTTGGCGCGCTTGGACTGCGGACGCCAGAGCAGGAAATAGAAAATGACCACGAAGCCGACCAGCATGACGATCTGGCCGATGGCGCCGCCGCCGGCGACAGCCGCTTCGGCTTCCGCGTGTGCGGCAGGAATCAGGAATTCCAGCATGTGTATCTCCAGAGGTTACGAGTGAACTGTTGTTATGCAATGAGCGTGATTCAGGCTCTTCTTCACGTCTGGCTCGAGTCGAATATCAAGACGACCGGAGGATTTGGCCCCCGGTCGTCATTCGCCTCGATCAGTCGGCCAGCGGCGGCACCGGCAGGCCGCGCGCGGCATAGAACTGTTCCACGAAGTCCTGCAATGTACCCGCTTCAATTGCACCGCGCAAACCAGCCATCACGGTCTGGTAGTAGCGCAGATTGTGGATGGTGTTGAGCATCGAGCCGAGCATTTCTCCACAGCGATCAAGGTGATGCAGATAGCCGCGCGAGAAATTGGTGCAGGTGTAGCAATCGCAGTCCGGGTCCAGCGGTGAGGTGTCACGCTTGTGGACGGCGTTGCGGATCTTGACGGTGCCCGTCGGCGTGAACAGGTGGCCGTTGCGCGCGTTGCGGGTCGGCATCACGCAATCGAACATGTCGACGCCGCGCCGCACGCCCTCGACGAGGTCTTCCGGCTTGCCGACGCCCATCAGATAGCGCGGCTTGTCTTCCGGCATCCACTCGGGGAGGTAGTCGAGAACCTTGATCATCTCGTCCTTGGGCTCGCCCACGGACAGGCCGCCGATGGCGTAGCCGTCGAAATCGATCTTCTTGAGGCCCTCGAGGGACTTCTCGCGCAGGTCCGGATACATGCCGCCCTGGATGATGCCGAACAGCGCCGACGGCGAGTCGCCATGCGCGTCGTAGGAGCGCTGCGCCCAGCGCAGGGACATCTCCATCGACTTGCGGGCTTCATCATGGGTGGCCGGATACGGCGTGCACTCATCGAAGATCATCACGATATCGGAGCCCAGCGAGCGCTGCACCGCCATCGATTCTTCCGGGCCCATGAAGACCTTGGAGCCATCAACCGGTGAGCGGAAGTGAACGCCCTGTTCGGTGATCTTGCGCGTCTTGCCCAGCGAGAAGACCTGGAAGCCGCCGGAATCGGTCAGGATCGGCTTGTCCCACTGCGCGAAGTCATGCAGATCGCCATGCGCTTCGATGACCTCCGTACCCGGGCGCAGCCACAGGTGGAAGGTGTTGCCGAGGATGATCTCGGCGCCGATTTCCTTGATGGACTCCGGCGTCATGCCCTTGACGGTGCCGTAGGTGCCCACCGGCATGAAGGCCGGGGTTTCCACGGTGCCGCGCGGGAAGGTCATGCGGCCACGACGTGCACGGCCATCGGTCGCGAGCTTTTCAAAGCTCATGAAGCATTCTTTACGCATGGTGCTCTCTTTGCTTGGCGGCGAAACAGGCCGCAGCTGGTGTGTCGATGCCACTATGCCGCAGCATAGCGCGGGGCGCGTTAACTGCGCATGACACGGCCCTCGGCGAATGCCGGGGCCATGTCAGAAGAGGGGGTTCAGGCGCGTTCCAGCAGCATGGCATCGCCATAGCTGAAGAACTGGTAGCGCTCTTCCACCGCTGCCTGATAGGCCGCCATGGTGTGCTCGTAGCCGGCGAAGGCCGAGACCAGCATCAGCAGGGTCGATTCCGGCAGATGGAAGTTGGTGATCAGCAGATCCACCACCTGCCATTCGTAGCCCGGGTAGATGAAGATGTCGGTGTCGCCGGAGTAGGGGGCCAGCTCACCAGCGTGGGCCTTGGCGGCGCTCTCGAGACAGCGCACGCTGGTGGTGCCGACGGCGACTACGCGGCGGCCGGCGGCGCGGGCACGGGCGATCTTGTCGCAGGCTTCCTGACCGACCTCGATCCACTCGCTGTGCATGTGGTGCTCGAGAATGCTGTCGACGCGCACCGGCTGGAAGGTGCCGGCGCCGACATGCAGGGTGACGAAGGCGGTCTCGATGCCTTTCTCGGCCATGGCGGCCATGATCGGCTCATCGAAGTGCAGGCCCGCCGTCGGGGCGGCTACGGCGCCATCGCGCTTGGCATAGACCGTCTGATAGCGCTCGCGATCCGACAGCTCGTCATCCCGAGTGATATAAGGCGGCAGCGGCATGTGACCGTGCTGGTTGAGCAGCTCGATCATCGGTGTCTCGCCGTGGAAGCGCAGCTCGAACAGCGCCTCCTGGCGGCCTTCGACCACGGCCGTGATGCCGCCTTCGAAGATCAGTTCGGTGCCCGGCTTGGGCGACTTGCTGGAGCGGATGTGCGCCAGGCCACGATGGGCGTCCAGCGGGCGCTCCAGCAGCATCTCGATCTTGCCGCCGGAGGCTTTCTGACCATGCAGGCGCGCGGGGATCACGCGGGTGTCGTTGAACACCACGACATCGCCGGGTTCCAGCTGCTCGAGCAGATCCGGGAAGCGACGGTGCACGATCTCGCCGCTCTTGCCATCCAGATGCAGCAGCCGACAATCGCTGCGTTGCTCTGACGGGTAGCGGGCAATCAGCTCATCCGGCAGGCTGAAATCGTAATCGCTGCGCTGCATCGGGCGCGCGTCGTTAGGTGTGGCAACGCCCGAGGCATCACCGGAATCGATACGTGACATGGCCAACCTGACACTCTGATAGCACGAGGCGCGTGGTGCGCTCCGTGGCATGCGTACATGCACAATGGGGAGATGCCGCCCTGAGACACTGGCGCTCTCGTCGCGAGCGCATGGCTCCCTTTCTGCGGGTGGGGCAGTCAGGTGCGACACTCTTGAGGCCTTGGCTGTCTGGGCAGACGAAAAAGGTCGCTCATGATACCCAATGCCATCGTCCACGCGAAGACCCGTTTGCGGGCGACACGCCTCAGCCCACTGCGGCGTGGGGTGTGAGGAAGCGCTCCATGTGTCTGATCTGACGCCAAAACTCGTTGACCTTGGCGCAATGTCCCGTATAATTTCGCTCCGTTGCCGGTGTGGCGGAATTGGTAGACGCAGCGGATTCAAAATCCGCCGCTTAATAGGCGTGTCGGTTCGAGTCCGACCACCGGCACCAGAATTGAAAAAGTCGCTTTCGAGCGGCTTTTTGCGTTTCTGGCTCCCGCCGATTCATCTCCCTTGTGGTTCTTCGCTCGCGCTCAGTCCCTGCCCCGAATACCAGTCCTTGCTTATCTCTTCACGCTTCGCCTGTCATGGCGCTGGCGATGGCAGCTGCTTGTCTTTGCTCTGTAAGTGACGGCAGGGGCCCAGACACAGGAAAGCCCCGAGCGAATGTCGGGGCTTTCCTGTGTCTCGTGCATCCAGACGGCGGCTCACGCCTGATGTGGAACGCTCTTTACGCGTCGATAGAGGCTGTTGCTGGCGAGGGAGGGGTCGAGGAGTGCGATGCGGGTGTTCTGGATCGCGAGTTCCTGGCGCAGGGTAAACCACATGCCGACGTATTCATGGCAATCCTGGCAGTGCACCAGGTGGTCGGCCGATGGAGTGTGGTACTGATATTCCATCTTCAGGCCGGAGCATGCCGGACAACACAGTGCGGCTTGAGCTTTCCCTTCCATGTCTCCTCTCCTTCTCAGCAATTGACTGAATCTGGTGAGGTGCAGCGTAGTGGTCTCTTTCCTTGAGTTCGCAAACCTGCCAGTCATCAAGGCCCATGAATCAATCGCTCAGACTCATGGATCTTGCTGGCCGGGGAGTGAAGCTTCCCATGCTTGCGCGTCATCCTCTGACAGGGCCTGTCCCTGGCTGCACTTCCTGTGCACTTGGCCCGTCACTACGCTGAACCTGCCGCTCTTCCTGAGCAGCGATCGGGCGTTACTGACCCGCAAGAATCTTGTACACCTTTCAGAAACTGACTGAATTCGGTGTCATTCAGCGTAGTGCTCTCTTTCCCTGAGCTCGCAGGCTTGCCAGTCATGAAGATTCGTAAACCTACCCGCTCAGGCTTACGAATCTTCCTGGCTAAGGAGCGAAGTCCCCAAGCCTGCGCGTCATCCTTTGACAGGGCCTGTCCCTGGCTGCACTTCCTGTGCACTTGGCCTGTCACTACGCTGAACCTGCCGCTCTTCCTGAGCAGCGGTAGAGACGTTACTGGTTATCATAAACTTGTACAACGTCTAATTTGTTGCACAAGTTTTCAAATGTGTAAATTTCTGTACTTTATTATGTTCTCATATAAATCCATGCACGACGGCCGCCTTCGAGGGCGGACGGTCCAGCCCGTGTGACACCTATCGTGAGGGGCATGTTCAGGTCGTCCATATGGCCTGCTGCCGCATCAGCACGGCGCTTGATACACTCGACTGCGTCTGCCTGAAGACTTGGTGGGAGTCGTATGTGTCCGATGCTCTCATCCCTTGAGCAGCGCCGGATGGGTAGGGCGGGCCCCATCGCGAGCGCCGGGCTACTGTCAGGTGATCCCCCAGGTGTATGTCCAAGGCCGGCGCAGTGTCGCTTTCACCAATTGACTGGAACATGGAATGACCTTCATGCATTGGATGCCGCTGAATCTGTGGTTGTCACTGGTTGCGCTATGCGCGATGGGGGCGATGTCGCCCGGACCGAGTCTGGCGATGGTGTTGCGCCATACCCTGGGCGGCGGCAGGAGTGCGGGGGTCGCCGCCGGTATCAGTCATGCGCTGGGAGTCGGGTTGTACGCCGCGCTGACTGCCTGGGGGCTCGGCGCCTTGATCGTTCATTATCCGGGGGTCTTCCAGGCGATCATGCTACTGGGCGCAGTCTATCTGGCCTGGTTGGGGTTCAAGGCGCTGCGGGCAGGCCGCGGTGGAGCGCTGGAGGCGCAGGCCGTCACGACGTCTCGCTCCATGGCGATACGCGATGGTTTCATGGTGGCGCTGGCCAACCCCAAGTTGATCCTGTTCTTCGTGGCGCTGCTCAGTCAGTTGATCACGCCGGAGATGAGCGAGATGGGCAAGTGGCTGGTCGTCGTGACGGCCATGGGCATCGACGGGCTCTGGTATGTGCTGGTGGCACTGGTGCTGTCGCACTCGCGGGTGCTGCCCTGGTTGCAGGCGCGTGCGATGTGGATCAATCGTCTGACGGGCGTGGTGTTGCTGGGGCTGGCGTTGCGGGTGGTCTGGGGGCTTTGAGACAGCCTGTCAGCCCGGTGAGGATCTGGCGCTTCTTGAGAAAACGGCCCTGGCACCTTGTGTTAGGGCCGTTTTGCATGCGCGTTTCGCGGGTTGAGGCGTTTGTCGATAGAGGTGTTTGTCGATAGAGGCGTATGTACCGTTGGCGTTACTCACTGAGCGACATCATCTCGGCGTAGTCCTTGATCGAGACCTCAAGGCTCGTGTCAGGTCTCGCCAGGAAATGCAGCGTCAGCGGCAGCCTGTCGCCTGCAGTGAGTGACTGCGTCAGCCCGATCAGCATCAGATGGGGGCCGCCGCCGGGAGCCATCGTCAGTGGCGCGTCAGAGGAAATCGCCAGTTGCTCGATTCTATGCATCTGCATGCGCTCTTGCGTGACTTGCATGCTGTGCAATTCGACCGTGGCGGCCATCGGCGTGCTGGCGCCTGTCAGCACGGCATCGCCCTTTACGATCGAGAGTGTCAGGTAGGCGGCCCCGGTCGTGGCACCCGGTGGCGTCGGCAGCGCAAAGGCTCGCTCGACATGGGGGACGGCGGATGGGGGCTCCTGCGCAGTGGCGTGAACCGTGACAAGGGAGAGCAGGGCTAGCGTCGCCAGCCATCTGCTGGCGATGGTGCGAAGGGCGGTCAGGCCAGCCGATATCTGTCCGGCGCGTCGCGGCGCGCCATGTCCCTGGCGAGGTTGCCTCATGCTGTGCGCATCTCCTGTCTGGGTGTGTAAAGAGAATGACCATGGGAGCGGTCCATGATGCCAGTGTGGTGTTTTCTGACGTCGATGGCCTCTAGTGTAGAGGCTAGTGCAGAGGCTATTGCAGAGAGTTCTGTTTTAGGTGGTTTGCACGAATGCGAGCGTCACCTGTTGCCCGGGGGTGAAGGCAGGTGTCCGGGCCGCAGTTGAAGGCAGCTTCGTCGCATTCTGCTACCGTGGGACGCATTGGTCGATGCCATCCGGCGGTGTTGGTCGTCGCGGATGGCTATCGAAATGATTCAAGGACAGGCAAGGAACAGGGAACGGTGATCCAGGACGAAATCATTCAGCTGGTCGATGCGCAGAATCGCCCTTGTGGCACGGCACCGCGTCGCTTGATGCGACGCTACCGCTATTGGCACCGTGCGACCTATGCCTTCGTGCTCAATGGCCGCGGTGAGCTGTGTATCCAGAAGCGTACCCTGAGCAAGGAAGTGTTCCCCGGCTATTTCGATCTCGCCAGTGGGGGGGTTGTCGGGGCCGGTGAGGCCGTGCAGGTGGCTGCCCGTCGCGAGCTGGAGGAAGAGATTGGCGTGCGCGGCGCGCCGCTCAAGCATTGTTTCGATTTCTGCTACACCGACGCGACCAACCATGTCTTCGGCAGTGCATATCTGGTGCATTACGATGGCCCGCTGACGCTTCAGGCTGAAGAAGTGGCGGACGCCTTCTGGGTCACGCCTGCCGATGCGCTTGCGTTGCATCCTTCAACGCCTGATAGCCGTATGGCCCTTGAGCGCCTGATTCGTGAAGGCTTTCTGAGTGAGAGCCTGAGCCGATGATCTTCGCTTTTCCTTGTCGAGCCTGGGCAGCAACGCCGCTGGCCCTGCGCCATCTGGCGTGTGCTGCCCATCGTGATGGCCGCATCTCCTCCTCCCCACTTTGTTCTGGAGTCTTTGCATGAATGCCAAGGTATCGCCACAGCAGCTGGAAGAGGTGGAAGCCGCATTGTCGACGGTGCTGGCGGGCAAGCCGCGCCAGATCCGTCTGGCGCTCTGTTGTCTGCTGTGCCGTGGTCATGTCCTGATCGAGGACTTGCCCGGGCTGGGCAAGACGACCCTCGCCCAGGGACTGGCGCGTCTGATCGGAGCCGACATGCAGCGGGTGCAGTTCACCAGCGATCTATTGCCCGCTGACATTCTCGGCGTGTCGGTATTCGACCCGCGTGAGGGCAACTTCCGCTTTCACCCCGGCCCGGTGTTCCATTCGCTGGTGCTGGCGGACGAGATCAACCGTGCCACGCCCAAGACGCAGAGCGCGTTGCTGGAGGCGATGGAAGAGCGTCAGGTCACGGTGGAGGGCGAGACCCGTCGCCTACCAGAACCGTTCTTCGTGATCGCGACCCAGAATCCGCTCCAGCAATCCGGCACCTTCCCGCTGCCGGAGTCCCAGCTGGACCGTTTCCTGATGCGGCTGTCATTGGGCTATCCGGAACCCGCAGCCGAGCGCGAGGTTCTCAAGGGCAATGCCGGGCGACAGTATATCGAGGCGTTGCGACCCTTGTTGCCCGTCTCGGTGCTCAAGGAGTGGCAGGCCGCCGTGGACCGTGTGCGTCTGTCTGATCCGTTGCTGGATTATCTGCAGGCGCTGGTGGCGGCGACGCGTAGCTCGCCGGAAGTGGCCTATGGTCTCTCGACGCGTGGGGTGCTGGCGCTGGCCAGTGCTGCGCGTGGCTGGGCACTGCTGGCAGGACGCGACTATGTGCTGCCGGAGGATGTGCAAGCGGTCTGGGCGCCCGTCGTGGGGCACCGCCTCAGCGAAGGCAGTGTTGCCGAAGGTGAGGCCGTGGCGCGCCATCTGCTCGGGCAGGTGGCGGTGGTGCCTGCATGACCCAGGTGGCGAAGCCCGGCGCATGGACGCGCGTGAAAGCCCGCATGCTGCGCAAGATGTCGATTGGCGGAGGCGAGGCGCTTCATCATGCGCGCTTGATGATCTTGCCGACGCCCTTCGGGCTGTTCTGGGCGGTGCTGGTGATCCTGCTGCTGCTGTTGGGGATCAATTACGAGAACTCGCTGGCGCATGGTCTGTCCTTCTGGCTGTTCGCCGTGGCAGTGGTCAGCATCTTTCGCAGCTGGCGCAATCTGGCGGGCGTGCGAGTGCAGCTGATCGCCGATGGCGAGGCGTTTGCGGGCAATGCGTTGCGTGTCATGGTGCGCCTCACCGGTCGGGCTCGCTCACATGCCATTGATGTGCGACTGGGAGAGGCGCGCCAGCGACTCGAGATCCATGACGGTGAGGGCAGTGCGCCGCTGGAGCTGGCGGCCTTTCAGCGTGGCCAGTTCTCATTGCCGACGCTGACGCTGGAGTCGCGCTGGCCACTGGGGTTGGTGCGCCTGTGGGCCTGGGTCGCGATCGACACGCCGGTCCTCGTCTATCCACAGCCAGAGCTTCCCTCCACCCCGCAGGGCAGTCGTCGTACGCTCGAGCAGATAGAGCAGGGCGATTTCGCCGGTCTGCGCCGCTATGTACCGGGTGATGCGCCAGCGCATATCGCCTGGAAGCACTGGGGGCGCAGCGGCGAGCTGGTCACCAAGCGCTTCGAGACGCCTGCGCGTCCCTCGCTGTGGCTGGATTACGAGGCCTGTCGTGGCGACATGGAGCAGCGGCTCTCGGAGCTGACGGCGCGGGTGCTGGCGGCGGAAGGCGCCCAGGCGACCTATGGTCTGCGGCTGCCGGGCCAGACATTGGCCATCGCCAGTGGCGGGGCGCATCGCCGTCGAGTGCTTGAGGCGCTGACGCTGTTCGGCGGCGAGCACAGGTTGCCATGGTCCGCCCAGCTGGTGGCCAGTGAGGCCGCCGAGCGAGCCGGCGCGAGTCGTCCCTTGAGTCAGGAGGGCAGCGCATGAGCCTGTCGACAGCCAAGGCTTCCCCGGGACGTGCCTCCCTGGGCCGCTCCACAAGGGACGATCACTCCAGTGGCGCGTCTTCTCCCTCCTCCGGTGCCAGACGACGCTGGTGGCAGCGCAAACCGCTGACGCCTGACCAGGCGCTGGGCTGGCTGGAGCTGCGCCATCTGTTCATCGGCCAGTGTCTGGTGCTGGCGTTGCATGTGCTGTGGATGCCGGTGTGGCTTGCCCTGCCGGCCTTGCTGGCGGCGTTGTGGCGCTTTCAGCAGCTCCGGGCGCGAGTTCCGCGCGCTGGCATCCTGTTGCGACTGGCGGCGGTGGCAATGGTCGCGGCGGGCCTGTTTCTCGAATATGGCCAGATGCTGCGCCTGGAGGCGATGATCGGCCTGCTGGTCGGCATCTATCTGCTCAAGCTGCTGGAGACGGACAGCCTGCGCGATGGTCGCGTGGTCTGCGGGCTGGGTTTCGTGGTGCTGGCGGCGGCCTTCCTGCATGACCAGGGGCCCTTGATGGCGGCGGCTTCGGTCATGGCCGCGGCGTGGCTGGTCGGCGGGCTGGTGTTGATCGCCGGTGCACGCGAACGTCGTGAGGCCATGCGGGAGACGGCCTGGCTGATGGGGCTGTCCCTGCCGCTGATGCTGGGCTTGTTCGTGCTCTTTCCCCGCTTGCCGCCGCTGTGGAACGTGCCGCAGCTCAACGAGGCCACCACGGGGCTTACTGACAGTGTCTCTCCCGGCGATATCGCCGCCCTGGGTCGCAGTGATGCCCTGGCGTTTCGGGCACGTTTCGACAACGGACTGCCTGCGGCCTCCCAGCGCTACTGGCGTGTGTATACCCTGAGTCTGTTTGATGGCGTGCGCTGGTCGCGCGCCACGCCGGAGCGTCTTCAGGAGGCACTGGGTGGGCCGCCTGAACGCTACGTTCAGCGCGGGACGCGCATGGAGGGGGAAGTCGCGCGTCACCGCTATGAGCTGCTGCTGGAGCCGGACCCGCGCCCCTGGCGGCCGAGTCTCGGCGCGCCACTGACGACCAGCCGTGAGGCCCGCTACCTGATTGACGGCACCCTTGAGGGGCTGGCGTCACTCAATACCCGCGAGCTGTTGGAGATGTCTTCCTCCGGCGCGCCACCGACAACGGCCCCGCAATGGATGCAGCGCCTTGATCAGCTGTTGCCCGATGATGGCAACCCGCGTGCCCGCGAGTTCGCTCGCGATCTGATGCGGGAGTCGGGGGGAGATCCGCAGGTCTTCCTGCAACGCCTTTTCCAGTATTTCAATCGCCAGCCTTTCCACTACACCCTGACGCCACCGCGCCTCGAGGGGCTCAGCCGTGTCGATGATTTCCTGTTCGACAGCTTGCGGGGCTATTGCACCCATTACGCCTCTACCAGCGTTTTTCTGGCACGTGCTGCCGGACTGCCGGCGCGTATGGTCGCGGGTTATCTGGGCGGCGAGGCACAAGGCGATGGCATCGGTGGGCCGCAGGAATTGAGCATCCGTCAGTATGACGCCCACGCCTGGGTCGAGGTGTTCCATGCCGGTCGCTGGCATCGATTTGATCCCACCGCGGCGGTGGCTCCCGAGCGAATCTCGCAGGGGGCGCTGAGCCTGCAGGGGCAGCCGGGCTTCATGGCCGATGCTGGCTTGCGCGCCTTCACGCTGAATAATTCATTGCTCAGTGATCTGAGACGGCAGTGGGAGCGTTTCGAATACCGCTGGCAACGCAGCGTGGTGGGGTTCCGTCTCGACGAGCAGCGAAATCTCTGGAAGCGACTGTTTGGTGACTTCCGCTGGGAGTGGCTTGTCTGGGGTGTGCTCGGGCTGCTGGCCAGTGTGGTGCTGGCAGGCGTGGCACTGGTGTTGTGGTCGGGCCGTGAGGTGTCAGCGCACGCAGGTGTGCGAGCCTACCGCAGGTTGGTGAAGCGGCTGGAGCGTACGGGCCATGGCCCCCACGTGGGCGAGGCTCCCGGCAGCCACTTGCGCCGTATTGCCCAACAGCAGCCGCAGAATGTAAGAGTATTGTTACATTTGGCAGATTTGATTGAACAATGGCTATACAACGATGCTACGGTATTAGCGAGTTCTCATGGTGAAGCATCATCCTTGCGTAGTGTTCGGCGCCAGTGGTCTGTGCAGTCTCGCAAGATTCGCTAAATCACAATGATGACTTTTATGAGCGTTACTTATTGATTTAAAGAGGTTTTTTCGCATTAGATATCTCATCCTTGCAGCGCGATAGCGCTACTGAAAATTGCTAGGTTGCGGTAAGTGTTGTTGTGTATCAAAATGTAACCATCCGTTCTTGTCTATCATGCCATCGCTCCCCCTTCGCAGCATGATGTAGCACCTTTCCCCAGCAGGAGTATGTCCCCATGGTCCAGGTCATTCGCACAGAAGGCACAGTACTTGTTGCTTCCTCCACCAACGAGGCGCAGCGTGTCGTCAAAGGAATGACGCTTGAATCTACAGCCACTCTGGTCGCGCCGCAGGGCGCGATCGTGGTGCTAGAAGACGGCACCCAGCTTGTGGTGCCGCAGGGGGCGCCGATCGGCGTTGAGGTGTTGCTGGCCGAGTCGCGTGGGGAAGCGCCTGTTGACCCGGCAGTGGAAGCGTTGCGCGAAGCGATCGCTCGTGGTGAAGACCCGACCGCAATTCAGGAAGCTCCCGCAGCCGGTGAGAGTGGCGGTGCGCCGGGTAGCAGTCGTAGTGGTTTCCTGGATGCCTCTGGGGTGGGGCGCGAAGGGCGTGTCGAACGGACCTCCTATGAATATGAGAGCGGCTTTACCGACCCGGAATTCAATGATGAGGACGAAGATGGCCTGGGGCTGGATCTTGATCCGACACTGCCCACAGAGGTCGTGCTGTCCTTGTCGGTCGATGCACCGGCGCTGACCTCCGACACCACGCCGACCATCGTCGGTACTACTGATGCCGAAGACGGCAGCACCGTTACGCTGGTCATCACTGACAGCGACGGCAACGAGCAGACCGTCACCGCCACCGTCGAGAACGGCACCTATACGGTTGACGCTGAAACGCCGCTGAGCGAAGGCGAGTACAGCGTCGAGGCCTCGGTCACCGACCCGGCCGGCAACACCGCGACCAGCAATGACGTGGGCGAGATCGACGCCAGCGCGCCGGCGCTGACCGTCGACGCCCCGGCACTGACCTCCGACACCACGCCGACCATCGTCGGCACCACCGATGCCGACGATGGCAGCACCGTCACGCTGGTCATCACCGACAGCGACGGCAACGAGCAGACCGTCACCGCGACTGTGGAGAACGGCACCTACAGCGTCGATGCCGAGACACCGCTGAGCGAAGGCGAGTACAGCGTCGAGGCCTCGGTCACCGATCCGGCCGGCAACACCGCGACCAGCAATGATGTGGGCGAGATCGACGCAAGCGCGCCGGCGCTGACCGTCGATGCCCCCGCGCTGACCTCCGACACCACGCCGACCATCGTCGGCACCACCGATGCCGAAGACGGCAGCACCGTCACCCTGGTCATCACCGACAGCGACGGAAACGAACAGACCGTTACTGCCACCGTCGAGAACGGCACCTACACGGTTGACGCCGAGACCCCGCTGAGCGAAGGCGAGTACAGCGTCGAAGCCTCGGTCACCGATCCGGCCGGCAACACCGCGACCAGCAATGATGTAGGCGAGATCGACGCAAGCGCGCCGGCGCTGACCGTCGATGCCCCGGCACTGACCTCCGACACCACGCCGACCATCGTCGGCACTACCGATGCCGACGATGGCAGCACCGTCACGCTGGTCATCACTGACAGCGACGGCAACGAACAGACCGTTACTGCCACCGTCGAGAACGGCACCTACACGGTTGACGCCGAGACGCCGCTGAGCGAAGGCGAATACAGCGTCGAGGCCTCGGTCACCGATCCGGCCGGCAACACCGCGACCAGCAATGACGTGGGCGAGATCGACGCAAGCGCGCCGGCGCTGACTGTCGATGCTCCTGCGCTGACCTCCGACACCACGCCGACCATCGTCGGCACCACCGATGCCGAAGACGGCAGCACCGTCACCCTGGTCATCACCGACAGCGACGGAAACGAACAGACCGTTACTGCCACCGTCGAGAACGGCACCTACACGGTTGACGCCGAGACCCCGCTGAGCGAAGGCGAGTACAGCGTCGAAGCCTCGGTCACCGATCCGGCCGGCAACACCGCGACCAGCAATGATGTAGGCGAGATCGACGCAAGCGCGCCGGCGCTGACCGTCGATGCCCCGGCACTGACCTCCGACACCACGCCGACCATCGTCGGCACCACCGATGCCGAAGACGGCAGCACCGTCACCCTGGTCATCACCGACAGCGACGGAAACGAACAGACCGTTACTGCCACCGTCGAGAACGGCACCTACACGGTTGACGCCGAGACCCCGCTGAGCGAAGGCGAGTACAGCGTCGAAGCCTCGGTCACCGATCCGGCCGGCAACACCGCGACCAGCAATGATGTAGGCGAGATCGACGCAAGCGCGCCGGCGCTGACCGTCGATGCCCCGGCACTGACCTCCGACACCACGCCGACCATCGTCGGCACTACCGATGCCGACGATGGCAGCACCGTCACGCTGGTCATCACTGACAGCGACGGCAACGAACAGACCGTTACTGCCACCGTCGAGAACGGCACCTACACGGTTGACGCCGAGACGCCGCTGAGCGAAGGCGAATACAGCGTCGAGGCCTCGGTCACCGATCCGGCCGGCAACACCGCGACCAGCAATGACGTGGGCGAGATCGACGCAAGCGCGCCGGCGCTGACTGTCGATGCTCCTGCGCTGACCTCCGACACCACGCCGACCATCGTCGGCACCACCGATGCCGAAGACGGCAGCACCGTCACCCTGGTCATCACCGACAGCGACGGAAACGAACAGACCGTTACTGCCACCGTCGAGAACGGCACCTACACGGTTGACGCCGAGACCCCGCTGAGCGAAGGCGAGTACAGCGTCGAAGCCTCGGTCACCGATCCGGCCGGCAACACCGCGACCAGCAATGATGTAGGCGAGATCGACGCAAGCGCGCCGGCGCTGACCGTCGATGCCCCGGCACTGACCTCCGACACCACGCCGACCATCGTCGGCACTACCGATGCCGACGATGGCAGCACCGTCACGCTGGTCATCACTGACAGCGACGGCAACGAACAGACCGTTACTGCCACCGTCGAGAACGGCACCTACACGGTTGACGCCGAGACGCCGCTGAGCGAAGGCGAATACAGCGTCGAGGCCTCGGTCACCGATCCGGCCGGCAACACCGCGACCAGCAATGACGTGGGCGAGATCGACGCAAGCGCGCCGGCGCTGACTGTCGATGCTCCTGCGCTGACCTCCGACACCACGCCGACCATCGTCGGCACCACCGATGCCGAAGACGGCAGCACCGTCACCCTGGTCATCACCGACAGCGACGGCAACGAGCAGACCGTCACCGCGACCGTCGAGAACGGCACCTACACGGTTGACGCCGAGACGCCGCTGAGCGAAGGCGAATACAGCGTCGAGGCCTCGGTCACCGACCCGACCGGCAACACCGCGACCAGCAATGACGTGGGCGAGATCGACGCAAGCGCGCCGGCGCTGACCGTCGATGCTCCCGCGCTGACCTCCGACACCACGCCGACCATCGTCGGTACCACCGATGCCGAAGACGGCAGCACCGTCACCCTGGTCATCACCGACAGCGACGGCAACGAGCAGACCGTCACCGCCACCGTCGAGAACGGCACCTATACGGTTGACGCTGAAACGCCGCTGAGCGAAGGCGAGTACAGCGTCGAAGCCTCGGTCACCGATCCGGCCGGCAACACCGCGACCAGCAATGACGTAGGCGAGATCGACGCCAGCGCGCCGGCGCTGACCGTCGATGCTCCCGCGCTGACCTCCGACACCACGCCGACCATCGTTGGCACCACCGATGCCGAAGACGGCAGCACCGTCACCCTGGTCATCACCGACAGCGACGGCAACGAGCAGACCGTCACCGCCACCGTCGAGAACGGCACCTATACGGTTGACGCTGAAACGCCGCTGAGCGAAGGCGAGTACAGCGTCGAAGCCTCGGTCACCGATCCGGCCGGCAACACCGCGACCAGCGATGATGTGGGCGAGATCGACGCAAGCGCGCCGGCGCTGACTGTCGATGCTCCGGCACTGACCTCCGACACCACGCCGACCATCGTCGGCACTACCGATGCCGGAGACGGCAGCACCGTCACCCTGGTCATCACCGACAGCGATGGCAACGAGCAGACCGTCACCGCGACTGTGGAGAACGGCACCTACAGCGTCGACGCCGAGACGCCACTGAGCGAAGGCGAATACAGCGTCGAGGCCTCTGTCACCGATCCGGCCGGCAACACCGCGACCAGCAATGACGTGGGCGAGATCGACGCAAGCGCGCCGGCGCTGACTGTCGATGCTCCGGCACTGACCTCCGACACCACGCCGACCATCGTCGGTACCACCGATGCCGAAGACGGCAGCACCGTCACCCTGGTCATCACCGACAGCGACGGCAACGAGCAGACCGTCACCGCCACCGTCGAGAACGGCACCTATACGGTTGACGCCGAGACACCGCTGAGCGAAGGCGAATACAGCGTCGAGGCCTCGGTCACCGATCCGGCCGGCAACACCGCGACCAGCAATGACGTGGGCGCCCTGATTGGCGGCGATTCTGGAGAGGTAACGGAGGATGGCGTTACCGAAGCTTCCGGCGCGCTTGTCGATGTCGAAAGTACTGATGTTGTCGCTGGTACCCAAAGCGATGATTACGGCACTTTCAGCGTCAACGAGGCAGGGGAGTGGACCTACACCCTCGATAACGATGCCGCTGTCGTTCAGGGGTTGAATGAAGGTGACACTGTCAGCCAGTCGTTCGTGGTCGAGCTCAGCGATGGCTCGACCACCACGGTCGACATCCTGATCACCGGTATGCCCGATGCCGCGCCGATCATCACCGGCATCAGCGGCACGGACGACAACAGCGTCACCGAAGCCACCGGCGATACCGTCGCCGGCAGCTTCACGGTCGCCGCCACTGCCGGGATTGCTACGGTCACCATTGCTGGCGCGGATGCGGATACGCCGGTCGACATCACCAATGCGACCGAGGTCGACCCGGTGGTCATCGAGGGGAGCGAAGGCACCCTGAGCGTGACCGGCTATAACGCCGATACGGGCACCGTAACGTACCGCTACGTCGAGGATGGCGAGACCGAGGATCACTCGGGCGGCGACATCACCGACAGCTTCGCGGTCGTGGTCACCGACATCACGGATGCCAGCACCACGGACAGTCTCGACATCGCGATCGTCGACACCGTCCCGACGGCCAATGCCGACACCGGCACCATCGCCGAGGACACCACTGACGCCCTGACCGGCAATGTCATCAGCGGGTCCGGTGACAGCACGGATGCCGATGCGGCCGCCGATGCCCTGGGCAGCGACACGCCGACCCTGGTCACCGGTGTCGTGACAGGCACTCTGGAAGACGATGACGCGCTTGCGGCAAACGTCAACGACACGACCGGTACCGAGATCGCCGGCAGCTACGGCACGCTGACCCTCAACAGTGACGGCAGCTACAGCTACGTGCTGGACAACGGCAATGCCGAGGTCCAGTCACTGAACGATGACAGCGACCCGCTGAGCGACGTCTTCACCTATGGCATCACCGATGCCGATGGCGATGCCTCGCGCACCACGCTGACCATCACCGTCACGGGCTCGACCGATGCCGCGCCGGTCATCACCGGCATCAGCGGCACGGACGACAACAGCGTCACCGAAGCCACCGGCGATACCGTCACCGGCAGCTTCACGGTCGCCGCCACTGCCGGCATCGATACCGTCACCGTGAATGGCACTGACATCACCGGCGCGTCCGAGGCCGATCCGGTCGAGCTCACCACCGACGAAGGCACCCTGACCGTGACCGGCTATGACGCCGACAGCGGTGAGGTCACCTATAGCTACGTCGAGGATGGCGAGAGCGAAGATCACACCGGCGGCGACATCACCGACAGCTTCACCGTCGTGGTGACCGACATCACCGGGCAGAGCACCAGCGACAGCCTGGACATCGCGATCGTCGACACCGCGCCGACGGCCAATGACGATGCGCGCAGTATCGACGAGGACGCCACCGCTCTCGACGGCAACGTCATCAGTGGCGACAACGACACCACCGATACCCTGGGCGCGGATGCCACCAGCGTGACCAGCGTCACGCCGGACGGCGGCAGTGCGTCCGACGTCACGGCCGATGACGCTGCCGTGGTCGAAGGCACGTACGGCACGCTGACACTCAACAGTGACGGCAGCTACAGCTATGTGCTCGACACCACCAGCCCGGCGGTCCAGTCGCTGAATAATGGCGAGACGGAAGAAGACACGTTCACCTACGTGATCACCGACGCCGATGGCGACAGTGATACTGCCACGCTGACCATCACCGTCGAGGGGTCCACCGACGGCGTCCCGACCATCACCGATATCAGCGGTGATGAGGCGGACCACAGTCTCACCGAAGCCACCGGCGACTCCGTCACCGGCAGCTTCACGGTCGCCGCCACTGCCGGCATCGATACCGTCACCGTGAATGGCACTGACATCACCGGCGCGACCGAGGCCGATCCGGTCGAGCTCACCACCGACGAAGGCACCCTGACCGTGACCGGCTATGACGCCGACAGCGGTGAGGTCACCTATAGCTACGTCGAGGATGGCGAGAGCGAAGATCACACCGGCGGCGACATCACCGACAGCTTCACCGTCGTGGTGACCGACATCACCGGGCAGAGCACCAGCGACAGCCTGGACATCGCGATCGTCGACACCGCGCCGACGGCCAATGACGATGCGCGCAGTATCGACGAGGACGCCACCGCTCTCGACGGCAACGTCATCAGTGGCGACAACGACACCACCGATACCCTGGGCGCGGATGCCACCAGCGTGACCAGCGTCACGCGCCGGACGGCGGCAGTGCGTCCGACGTCACGGCCGATGACGCTGCCGTGGTCGAAGGCACGTACGGCACGCTGACACTCAACAGTGACGGCAGCTACAGCTATGTGCTCGACACCACCAGCCCGGCGGTCCAGTCGCTGAATAATGGCGAGACGGAAGAAGACACGTTCACCTACGTGATCACCGACGCCGATGGCGACAGTGATACTGCCACGCTGACCATCACCGTCGAGGGTCCACCGACGGCGTCCCGACCATCACCGATATCAGCGGTGATGAGGCGGACCACAGTCTCACCGAAGCCACCGGCGACTCCGTCACCGGCAGCTTCACGGTCGCCGCCACTGCCGGCATCGATACCGTCACCGTGAATGGCACTGACATCACCGGCGCGACCGAGGCCGATCCGGTCGAGCTCACCACCGACGAAGGCACCCTGACCGTGACCGGCTATGACGCCGACAGCGGTGAGGTCATCTATAGCTACGTCGAGGATGGCGAGAGCGAAGATCACACCGGCGGCGACATCACCGACAGCTTCACCGTCGTGGTCACCGACATCACCGGGCAGAGCAGCACTGACAGCCTGGACATCGCGATCCTCGATACCGCGCCGGTCGCCAACGCCGACGCCCGCAATATCGGCGAAGACACCACCACGGCACTCGACGGCAACGTCATCGACGGCGGCCCAGCGACACCGCCGACACCCTGGGCGCGGATGCCACCAGCGTGACCAGCGTCACGCCGGACGGCGGCAGTGCGTCCGACGTCACGGCAGATGCCGCGGCAGTCGTCACCGGTGACTACGGCACGCTGACCCTCGAAGCCGACGGCAGCTACAGCTATGTGCTGGACAACAGCAATGCCGAGGTCCAGGGCCTGAATGACGGGGCGTCACTGACCGACGTCTTCAGCTACACGATTACCGACGCCGATGGCGATGCCTCCAGCACCACGCTGACCATCACCGTCGACGGCTCGACCGATGGCGTGCCGACCATCACCTCGCTGGATGACCAGTCGGTCACTGAGGCGACCGGCGGCACCGTCACTGACACCTTCCAGGTGGAAGCGGATGCCGGCATCGCCAGCGTCACCGTGAATGGCACTGATATCACCGGCGCAACCGAGACCGATCCGGTCGAGATCACCACCGTCGAAGGTGTCCTGAGCGTGACCGGCTACGACGCCGACACCGGTGAGGTCACCTATAGCTACGTCGAAGATGGCGAGAGCGAAGATCACACCGGCGGCGACATCACCGACAGCTTCACCGTCGTGGTGACCGACATCACCGGGCAGAGCACAAGTGACAGTCTGGACATCGCGATCGTCGATACCGCGCCGGTCGCCAACGCCGATACGCGCAACATCGGCGAAGACACCACCACGGCACTTGATGGCAACGTCATCGACGGCGGCAGCGACACCGCCGACACCCTGGGGGCCGATGCCACCACGGTCACTGACGTCGATGGCAGCACCGTCACGGCAGATGCCGCCGCAGTCGTCACCGGCGACTACGGCACGCTGACCCTCGAAGCCGACGGCAGCTACAGCTATGTGCTCGACAACAGCAATGCCGAGGTCCAGGGCCTGGATGATGGGGCGTCACTGACCGACGTCTTCAGCTACACGATCACCGACGCCGATGGCGATGCCTCCAGCACCACGCTGACCATCACCGTCGACGGCTCGACCGATGGCGTGCCGACCATCACCTCGCTGGATGACCAGTCGGTCACTGAGGCGACCGGCGGCACCGTCACTGACACCTTCCAGGTGGAAGCGGATGCCGGCATCGATACCGTCACCGTGAATGGCACTGATATCACCGGCGCGACCGAGACCGATCCGGTCGAGATCACCACCGTCGAAGGTGTCCTGAGCGTGACCGGCTATGACGCCGACACGGGCACCGTGACCTACAGCTACGTCGAGGATGGCGCGAGCGAAGATCACACCGGCGGCGACATCACCGACAGCTTCAGCGTCGTGGTCACCGACATCACCGGGCAGAGCAGCACTGACAGCCTGGACATCGCGATCCTCGATACCGCGCCGGAGGCCAAGGCCGACGCCCGCAACATCGACGAAGACACCACCACGGCACTCGACGGCAACGTCATCGACGGCGCCAGCGACACCGCCGACACCCTGGGGGCCGATGCCACCAGCGTGACCAGCGTCACGCCGGACGGCGGCAGTGCGTCCGACGTCACGGCAGATGCCGCCGCAGTCGTCACCGGCAGCTACGGCACGCTGACGCTCGAAGCCGACGGCAGCTACAGCTATGTGCTCGACACCACCAATCCGGCCGTACAGTCGCTGGATGATGGCGAGAGCCTGGCTGACGTCTTCAGCTACACGATCACCGACGCCGATGGCGATGCCTCCAGCACCACGCTGACCATCACCGTCGACGGCTCGACCGATGGCGTGCCGACCATCACCTCGCTGGATGACCAGTCGGTCACTGAGGCGACCGGCGGCACCGTCACTGACACCTTCCAGGTGGAAGCGGATGCCGGCATCGCCAGCGTCACCGTGAATGGCACTGATATCACCGGCGCGACTGAGACGGATCCGGTCGAGATCACCACCGTCGAAGGTGTCCTGAGCGTGACCGGTTACGACGCCGACACCGGTGAGGTCACCTATAGCTACGTCGAAGATGGCGCGAGCGAAGATCACACCGGCGGCGACATCACCGACAGCTTCGCGGTCGTGGTCACCGACATCACCGGGCAGAGCACCAGCGACAGCCTGGACATCGCGATCCTCGATACCGCGCCGGAGGCCAAGGCCGACGCCCGCAACATCGACGAAGACACCACCACGGCACTCGACGGCAACGTCATCGACGGCGCCAGCGACACCGCCGACACCCTGGGGGCCGATGCCACCAGCGTGACCAGCGTCACGCCGGACGGCGGCAGTGCGTCCGACGTCACGGCCGATGACGCTGCCGTGGTCGAAGGCACGTACGGCACGCTGACACTCAACAGTGACGGCAGCTACAGCTATGTGCTCGACACCACCAGCCCGGCGGTCCAGTCGCTGAATAATGGCGAGACGGAAGAAGACACGTTCACCTACGTGATCACCGACGCCGATGGCGACAGTGATACTGCCACGCTGACCATCACCGTCGAGGGGTCCACCGACGGCGTCCCGACCATCACCGATATCAGCGGTGATGAGGCGGACCACAGTCTCACCGAAGCCACCGGCGACTCCGTCACCGGCAGCTTCACGGTCGCCGCCACTGCCGGCATCGATACCGTCACCGTGAATGGCACTGACATCACCGGCGCGACCGAGGCCGATCCGGTCGAGCTCACCACCGACGAAGGCACCCTGACCGTGACCGGCTATGACGCCGACAGCGGTGAGGTCACCTATAGCTACGTCGAGGATGGCGAGAGCGAAGATCACACCGGCGGCGACATCACCGACAGCTTCACCGTCGTGGTCACCGACATCACCGGGCAGAGCACCAGCGACAGCCTGGACATCGCGATCGTCGACACCGCGCCGACGGCCAATGACGATGCGCGCAGTATCGACGAGGACGCCACCGCTCTCGACGGCAACGTCATCAGTGGCGACAACGACACCACCGATACCCTGGGCGCGGATGCCACCAGCGTGACCAGCGTCACGCCGGACGGCGGCAGTGCGTCCGACGTCACGGCCGATGACGCTGCCGTGGTCGAAGGCACGTACGGCACGCTGACACTCAACAGTGACGGCAGCTACAGCTATGTGCTCGACACCACCAGCCCGGCGGTCCAGTCGCTGAATAATGGCGAGACGGAAGAAGACACGTTCACCTACGTGATCACCGACGCCGATGGCGACAGTGATACTGCCACGCTGACCATCACCGTCGAGGGGTCCACCGACGGCGTCCCGACCATCACCGATATCAGCGGTGATGAGGCGGACCACAGTCTCACCGAAGCCACCGGCGACTCCGTCACCGGCAGCTTCACGGTCGCCGCCACTGCCGGCATCGATACCGTCACCGTGAATGGCACTGACATCACCGGCGCGACCGAGGCCGATCCGGTCGAGCTCACCACCGACGAAGGCACCCTGACCGTGACCGGCTATGACGCCGACAGCGGTGAGGTCACCTATAGCTACGTCGAGGATGGCGAGAGCGAAGATCACACCGGCGGCGACATCACCGACAGCTTCACCGTCGTGGTCACCGACATCACCGGGCAGAGCAGCACTGACAGCCTGGACATCGCGATCCTCGATACCGCGCCGGTCGCCAACGCCGACGCCCGCAATATCGGCGAAGACACCACCACGGCACTCGACGGCAACGTCATCGACGGCACCAGCGACACCGCCGACACCCTGGGCGCGGATGCCACCAGCGTGACCAGCGTCACGCCGGACGGCGGCAGTGCGTCCGACGTCACGGCAGATGCCGCGGCAGTCGTCACCGGTGACTACGGCACGCTGACCCTCGAAGCCGACGGCAGCTACAGCTATGTGCTGGACAACAGCAATGCCGAGGTCCAGGGCCTGAATGACGGGGCGTCACTGACCGACGTCTTCAGCTACACGATTACCGACGCCGATGGCGATGCCTCCAGCACCACGCTGACCATCACCGTCGACGGCTCGACCGATGGCGTGCCGACCATCACCTCGCTGGATGACCAGTCGGTCACTGAGGCGACCGGCGGCACCGTCACTGACACCTTCCAGGTGGAAGCGGATGCCGGCATCGCCAGCGTCACCGTGAATGGCACTGATATCACCGGCGCAACCGAGACCGATCCGGTCGAGATCACCACCGTCGAAGGTGTCCTGAGCGTGACCGGCTACGACGCCGACACCGGTGAGGTCACCTATAGCTACGTCGAAGATGGCGAGAGCGAAGATCACACCGGCGGCGACATCACCGACAGCTTCACCGTCGTGGTGACCGACATCACCGGGCAGAGCACAAGTGACAGTCTGGACATCGCGATCCTCGATACCGCGCCGGAGGCCAAGGCCGACGCCCGCAACATCGACGAAGACACCACCACGGCACTCGACGGCAACGTCATCGACGGCGCCAGCGACACCGCCGACACCCTGGGGGCCGATGCCACCAGCGTGACCAGCGTCACGCCGGACGGCGGGAGTGCATCCGACGTCACGGCCGATGCCGCCGCAGTCGTCACCGGCAGCTACGGCACGCTGACCCTCGAAGCCGACGGCAGCTACAGCTATGTGCTCGACAACAGCAATGCCGAGGTCCAGGGCCTGGATGATGGGGCGTCACTGACCGACGTCTTCAGCTACACGATCACCGACGCCGATGGCGATGCCTCCAGCACCACGCTGACCATCACCGTCGACGGCTCGACCGATGGCGTGCCGACCATCACCTCGCTGGATGACCAGTCGGTCACTGAGGCGACCGGCGGCACCGTCACTGACACCTTCCAGGTGGAAGCGGATGCCGGCATCGATACCGTCACCGTGAATGGCACTGATATCACCGGCGCGACCGAGACCGATCCGGTCGAGATCACCACCGTCGAAGGTGTCCTGAGCGTGACCGGCTATGACGCCGACACGGGCACCGTGACCTACAGCTACGTCGAGGATGGCGCGAGCGAAGATCACACCGGCGGCGACATCACCGACAGCTTCAGCGTCGTGGTCACCGACATCACCGGGCAGAGCAGCACTGACAGCCTGGACATCGCGATCCTCGATACCGCGCCGGAGGCCAAGGCCGACGCCCGCAACATCGACGAAGACACCACCACGGCACTCGACGGCAACGTCATCGACGGCGCCAGCGACACCGCCGACACCCTGGGGGCCGATGCCACCAGCGTGACCAGCGTCACGCCGGACGGCGGGAGTGCATCCGACGTCACGGCCGATGCCGCCGCAGTCGTCACCGGCAGCTACGGCACGCTGACCCTCGAAGCCGACGGCAGCTACAGCTATGTGCTCGACAACAGCAATGCCGAGGTCCAGGGCCTGGATGATGGGGCGTCACTGACCGACGTCTTCAGCTACACGATCACCGACGCCGATGGCGATGCCTCCAGCACCACGCTGACCATCACCGTCGACGGCTCGACCGATGGCGTGCCGACCATCACCTCGCTGGATGACCAGTCGGTCACTGAGGCGACCGGCGGCACCGTCACTGACACCTTCCAGGTGGAAGCGGATGCCGGCATCGCCAGCGTCACCGTGAATGGCACTGATATCACCGGCGCGACCGAGGTCGATCCGGTCGAGATCATCACCGTCGAAGGTGTCCTGAGCGTGACCGGCTATGACGCCGACACGGGCACCGTGACCTACAGCTACGTCGAGGATGGCGAGAGCGAAGATCACACCGGCGGCGACATCACCGACAGCTTCAGCGTCGTGGTCACCGACATCACCGGGCAGAGCACCAGCGACAGCCTGGACATCGCGATCCTCGATACCGCGCCGGAGGCCAAGGCCGACGCCCGCAATCGACGAAGACACCACCACGGCACTCGACGGCAACGTCATCGACGGCGCCAGCGACACCGCCGACACCCTGGGGGCCGATGCCACCAGCGTGACCAGCGTCACGCCGGACGGCGGGAGTGCATCCGACGTCACGGCCGATGCCGCCGCAGTCGTCACCGGCAGCTACGGCACGCTGACCCTCGAAGCTGACGGCAGCTACAGCTATGTGCTGGACAACAGCAATGCCGAGGTCCAGGGCCTGGATGATGGGGCGTCACTGACCGACGTCTTCAGCTACACGATCACCGACGCCGATGGCGATGCCTCCAGCACCACGCTGACCATCACCGTCGACGGCTCGACCGATGGCGTGCCGACCATCACCTCGCTGGATGACCAGTCGGTCACTGAGGCGACCGGCGGCACCGTCACTGACACCTTCCAGGTGGAAGCGGATGCCGGCATCGCCAGCGTCACCGTGAATGGCACTGATATCACCGGCGCGACCGAGGCCGATCCGGTCGAGATCATCACCGTCGAAGGTGTCCTGAGCGTGACCGGCTATGACGCCGACACGGGCACCGTGACCTACAGCTACGTCGAGGATGGCGAGAGCGAAGATCACACCGGCGGCGACATCACCGACAGCTTCAGCGTCGTGGTCACCGACATCACCGGGCAGAGCACCAGCGACAGCCTGGACATCGCGATCCTCGATACCGCGCCGGAGGCCAAGGCCGACGCCCGCAACATCGACGAAGACACCACCACGGCACTCGACGGCAACGTCATCGACGGCGCCAGCGACACCGCCGACACCCTGGGGGCCGATGCCACCAGCGTGACCAGCGTCACGCCGGACGGCGGGAGTGCATCCGACGTCACGGCCGATGCCGCCGCAGTCGTCACCGGCAGCTACGGCACGCTGACCCTCGAAGCCGACGGCAGCTACAGCTATGTGCTCGACAACAGCAATGCCGAGGTCCAGGGCCTGGATGATGGGGCGTCACTGACCGACGTCTTCAGCTACACGATCACCGACGCCGATGGCGATGCCTCCAGCACCACGCTGACCATCACCGTCGACGGCTCGACCGATGGCGTGCCGACCATCACCTCGCTGGATGACCAGTCGGTCACTGAGGCGACCGGCGGCACCGTCACTGACACCTTCCAGGTGGAAGCGGATGCCGGCATCGCCAGCGTCACCGTGAATGGCACTGATATCACCGGCGCGACCGAGGCCGATCCGGTCGAGATCATCACCGTCGAAGGTGTCCTGAGCGTGACCGGCTATGACGCCGACACGGGCACCGTGACCTACAGCTACGTCGAGGATGGCGAGAGCGAAGATCACACCGGCGGCGACATCACCGACAGCTTCAGCGTCGTGGTCACCGACATCACCGGGCAGAGCACCAGCGACAGCCTGGACATCGCGATCCTCGATACCGCGCCGGAGGCCAAGGCCGACGCCCGCAACATCGACGAAGACACCACCACGGCACTCGACGGCAACGTCATCGACGGCGCCAGCGACACCGCCGACACCCTGGGGGCCGATGCCACCAGCGTGACCAGCGTCACGCCGGACGGCGGCAGTGCATCCGACGTCACGGCCGATGCCGCCGCAGTCGTCACCGGCAGCTACGGCACGCTGACCCTCGAAGCCGACGGCAGCTACAGCTATGTGCTGGACAACAGCAATGCCGAGGTCCAGGGCCTGGATGATGGGGCGTCACTGACCGACGTCTTCAGCTACACGATCACCGACGCCGATGGCGATGCCTCCAGCACCACGCTGACCATCACCGTCGACGGCTCGACCGATGGCGTGCCGACCATCACCTCGCTGGATGACCAGTCGGTCACTGAGGCGACCGGCGGCACCGTCACTGACACCTTCCAGGTGGAAGCGGATGCCGGCATCGATACCGTCACCGTGAATGGCACTGATATCACCGGCGCGACCGAGACCGATCCGGTCGAGATCACCACCGTCGAAGGTGTCCTGAGCGTGACCGGCTATGACGCCGACACGGGCACCGTGACCTACAGCTACGTCGAGGATGGCGCGAGCGAAGATCACACCGGCGGCGACATCACCGACAGCTTCAGCGTCGTGGTCACCGACATCACCGGGCAGAGCAGCACTGACAGCCTGGACATCGCGATCCTCGATACCGCGCCGGAGGCCAAGGCCGACGCCCGCAACATCGACGAAGACACCACCACGGCACTCGACGGCAACGTCATCGACGGCGCCAGCGACACCGCCGACACCCTGGGGGCCGATGCCACCAGCGTGACCAGCGTCACGCCGGACGGCGGGAGTGCATCCGACGTCACGGCCGATGCCGCCGCAGTCGTCACCGGCAGCTACGGCACGCTGACCCTCGAAGCCGACGGCAGCTACAGCTATGTGCTCGACAACAGCAATGCCGAGGTCCAGGGCCTGGATGATGGGGCGTCACTGACCGACGTCTTCAGCTACACGATCACCGACGCCGATGGCGATGCCTCCAGCACCACGCTGACCATCACCGTCGACGGCTCGACCGATGGCGTGCCGACCATCACCGATATCAGCGGTGATGAGGCGGACCACAGCCTCACCGAAGCCACCGGCGACTCCGTCACCGGCAGCTTCACGGTCGCCGCCACTGCCGGCATCGATACCGTCACCGTGAATGGCACTGATATCACCGGCGCGACCGAGACCGATCCGGTCGAGATCACCACCGTCGAAGGTGTCCTGAGCGTGACCGGCTATGACGCCGACACGGGCACCGTGACCTACAGCTACGTCGAGGATGGCGAGAGCGAAGATCACACCGGCGGTGACATCACTGACAGCTTCACCGTCGTGGTCACCGACATCACCGGGCAGAGCACCAGCGACAGCCTGGACATCGCGATCCTCGATACCGCGCCGGAGGCCAAGGCCGACGCCCGCAACATCGACGAAGACACCACCACGGCACTCGACGGCAACGTCATCGACGGCGCCAGCGACACCGCCGACACCCTGGGGGCCGATGCCACCAGCGTGACCAGCGTCACGCCGGACGGCGGGAGTGCATCCGACGTCACGGCCGATGCCGCCGCAGTCGTCACCGGCAGCTACGGCACGCTGACACTCAACAGTGACGGCAGCTATACCTACGTTCTGGATACCACCAAGACGCAGTCTCTGGCAGAGAATGAACCGGCGGAAGATGTCTTCACCTATGTGCTGGAAGACAGCGATGGCGACTATTCCAGCACTACGCTGACCATCAATATCACGGGCTCGGCCGACGCAGTGCCGGTCATCACGCTGGCTGACAAGGAAGTGACCGAGGCCACGGGTGAGACGGTCACTGACACCTTCGAGGTGGCAGCGGTTGCCGGCATCGCCAGCGTTACCATCAATGGCACGGATATCACTTCGGCGTCAGTGGATAACCCCATCATGATTCCGGGTGCGACTGATGACGAAGGCACGCTGACCATCACGGGCTACGATTCCGGCACCGTGTCCTACACCTATGTGGAGGATGGTACGGCTGCGGATCACTCGGATGGCGACGATAGCGTGTTCGACAACTACGCCGTGGTCGTCACTGACCTGGCCGGGCAGAGCACCAGCGACAGTCTTGACGTCAAGATTCTGGATACCGCGCCGACGGCCAAGCCGGATGAGCGCGATATAGATGAAGATGCGACGGACGAGCTCACGGGCAACGTGATTGATGGTGCCAATGACAATGAGGACGTCCTGGGTGCAGATGCGCCGTTCATGGTCTGCAAACTGGACGATACCGGAATTGCCGACGGCGGCAGTGCCACGGTCACGGGTGACTACGGCACGCTGACGCTCAACAGCGACGGCAGCTATACCTACGTTCTGGACACCACCAAGACGCAGTCTCTGGCAGAGGGCGAACCGGCGGAAGACGTCTTCACCTATGTGCTGGAAGACAGCGATGGCGACTATTCCAGCACCACGCTGACCATCAATATCACCGGCTCGGCCGACGCAGTGCCGGTCATCACGCTGGCTGACAAGCAAGTGACTGAGGCCACAGGTGCCACGGTCACTGACACCTTCGAGGTGGCAGCGGATGCCGGCATCGCCAGCGTCACCATCAATGGCACGGATATCACTTCGGCGTCAGTGGATAACCCCATCGTGATTCCGGGTGCGACTGATGACGAAGGCACGCTGACCATCACGGGCTACGATGCCGGCACCGTGTCCTACACCTATGTGGAGGATGGCACGGCTGCGGATCACTCGGCTGGCGACGATAGCGTGTTCGACAACTACGCCGTGGTCGTCACTGACCTGGCCGGGCAGAGCACCAGCGACAGTCTTGACGTCAAGATTGTGGATACCGCGCCGACGGCCAAGCCGGATGAGCGCGATATAGATGAAGATGCGACGGACGAGCTCACGGGCAACGTGATTGATGGTGCCAATGACAATGAGGACGTCCTGGGTGCAGATGCGCCGTTCATGGTCTGCAAACTGGACGATACCGGAATTGCCGACGGCGGCAGTGCCACGGTCACGGGTGACTACGGCACGCTGACGCTCAACAGCGACGGCAGCTATACCTACGTTCTGGACACCACCAAGACGCAGTCTCTGGCAGAGGGCGAACCGGCGGAAGACGTCTTCACCTATGTGCTGGAAGACAGCGATGGCGACTATTCCAGCACCACGCTGACCATCAATATCACCGGCTCGGCCGACGCAGTGCCGGTCATCACGCTGGCTGACAAGCAAGTGACTGAGGCCACAGGTGCCACGGTCACTGACACCTTCGAGGTGGATGCGGATGCCGGCATCGCCAGCGTCACCATCAATGGCACGGATATCACTTCGGCGTCAGTGGATAACCCCATCGTGATTCCGGGTGCGACTGATGACGAAGGCACGCTGACCATCACGGGCTACGATGCCGGCACCGTGTCCTACACCTATGTGGAGGATGGCACGGCTGCGGATCACTCGGCTGGCGACGATAGCGTGTTCGACAACTACGCCGTGGTCGTCACTGACCTGGCCGGGCAGAGCACCAGCGACAGCCTTGACGTCAAGATTGTGGATACCGCGCCTGTCGCCAATGACGACACCTACACCATTCGCGAAGATGATACGTCTCCGGATGGTGAGCCGGTGATCAACACCAATGTCATTTCCAGTGTTGTCGGCGGCGGACAGGATGAGCTAGGCGCTGATGGCGTGACCATCACGCATCTCGATGGCATTTCACTGGCAGACAATGAGGGTAGCGTTACGGTCGATGGCAGCTACGGCAGCTTGACCATCAATACCGATGGCACCTTCAGTTATGACCTTGATGATGCGCGCGCTCAGGCACTGGGTGCCGGTGACCTCGTCAAGGAAGTATTCGAGTACACCATCCTGGATGCGGATGGTGACTCGGATACCGCCGACATCACCATCAATGTCCAGGGCTTGAATGACAAGCCGGTGGCCTATGACGACGGTCCGATCGTGGTCGAAGAAGATACTCCGGTCAGCGGCAACGTCCTGAACAACGACGTCGACGCCGATGGTGATGAGTTGAGCGTCGTCAGCTTCACAGTTGACGGGGTTACGTACGACCCGGGCAAGACAGCGGATCTTGGCGAAGTCGGCACACTTCTGATCAATGCTGACGGTACCTTCACCTTCACGCCCGGTGAGAATTACAACGGTCCGGTACCCGACACCACTTATGTGATCACGGATGGCACCGAGTTCGATGAAGCCATTCTCAGCTTCGAGGACGTCGCAGCGATTGATGACCCTGTCGTCATCAGTGCCGATGATGGCGCTGTTGCCGAAGATGGTGTGACGGAAGCTTCAGGGACGCTGACCGCGACCGATGTCGATAGTGACGCGCCGACGTTCACGCCGGCCACTGACGACAGCAGTCTCTACGGTACCTTCGCCGTCGATGCCGGCGGCAACTGGACCTATACGCTGGATAACGACACTGCCGCTGTGCAGGGGCTGACATCTGCCGACACGATCAATGAGCAGTACATCGTGCAGCTCAGCGATGGCTCCAGCACGACAGTGGATATCGTCATCAAGGGGACTGATGATGCGCTGCCGGTCATCAGTTCACTGGAAGACCAGTCCGTCACCGAAGCGACCGGAAGCACGCTTACCAATACCTTTACCGTGTCAGCTGCAGCAGGTATCGCGGCAGTGACGATTGCTGGCGTGGATATCACGAATGCCAGCACCACACCGGTAGTGATCTCCAATCCAGATGGTGAAGGCACGCTGACCGTGACCGGCTACGACGCCGACAGCGGTGAGGTCACCTACACCTATGTGGAAGATGGCACAGCGGCTGATCACACAGATGGCGATGACAGCGTCGTCGATGGTTTCACCGTCGTGGTAACGGATCTGGCAGGCCAGAGCACCAGTGACAGTCTCGATGTCACGGTGCTGGATACGGCGCCGGTAGCCAACGCTGATACGCGCAGCATTGGCGAGAATCGCAATGCTGCCGTTGTCGGCAATGTCGTGGATGGCACATCGGCGACTGCCGATACTCTGGGTGCCGATGCGGTAACCGTGACTGCCGTCATCGCCGGAGCGGAGACTGCCCCGGTGAGCGATGGCGCGGCGGCCGTGATCACGGGTGAGCACGGCGAGCTGACCCTGGCGGCGGATGGATCCTACAGCTATCAGTCAGCACGCGACGACCTGCAGTACCTGGCGGCCGGTGAGTCGGTCACGGATGTCTATACCTATGTGATCACGGATGCTGACGGTGATACTGCCACTACCACGCTGACCATCACCATCAAAGGTAGCAACGATGCGCCGGAGATAAGTGTCAGCAGTGGCGACAGTGCCGCCGCCAGCCTGACGGAGACGGGTTCACCGCTGAGTGCCAGCGGGACTCTGTCGGTGGATGACGTGGATCTCAGCAATAGCGTGACGCCGAGCGTTACCGGCGTCTCCAGTGATGGCGATACCGGCACGCTGGACAACGATGACCTGCTTGCGCTGCTGGGCGTGGATACCGGGGCCGTCATCGATGACGAGAGCACTGAAGGTACGCTCAACTGGTCCTTCGACAGCAGTGCTGCCGGGGAAAGCTTCGACTACCTGTCTGCAGGCGAGTCGCTGGTCCTGACCTACACCGTCATTGTCACGGATACGGCGGGAGCGACAGCTACCCAGGATGTCACCATTACCATTCAGGGGACGAATGATGCCCCGGTGGTGACTGCGACTGAAGGCCGCGTCAGCGAAGAAGGGCTCGAAGGCGGTATCGCCGACAGCGATGCGGCTGATGGCTTTACGGATACCACCGATGCCACCACCGTCACCGGTACGGTTTCCGTCACGGATGTCGACAGTGACAGCGTGTCGCTGGTATTGACGGCTCCTGCCACGGCCATCACCTCCGGTGGCAGTGCGGTGACCTGGTCCGGCAGCGGCACCCAGTCAATGGTGGCAACCGATGCTGAAGGCAATGAAGTCGCGACGGTGACCATCGATGATAGCGGCGCCTATACCTTCACTCTGAGTCAGGCGGTCGATCACTCGGGTGATGGTGAGGATGTCCTGTCTCTGGACTTCGGTGTGCTCGCAACGGATAGCGAAGGTGCCAGCTCCACCGGCACGCTGACCATCGGCATCGAGGATGATGCCCCAGAGCAGCAGGAAGCGCAGAGCTTCTCGTCGACCCTGGTGGATACCAATCTCACCATCGTGCTGGATGTGTCCGGCTCCATGGCGAGCGCAAGTGGGATAGGGACTCAGACCCGTCTTGAAAGTGCGATTGAATCTATCAAGACGCTGATCTCGGCCTACGACGATTTTGGGGATGTGCGCATCAATCTGGTGTCATTCTCGACCACAGCGACGTCTTACGCTGCCTGGATGACAGCGAGTGAGGCCGTGACTGTATTGGAAGGCCTCAGTGCCGGTGGCGTCACCAATTACGATGCAGCACTCGCTGAAGCGATGGAGAATTATGCGGAAGATGGAGCGCTGGAGTCAGCGCAGAATATTTCCTACTTCTTCTCCGATGGCACGCCATACGGTGCTGATGGCAATAGTAATGAACTCGACAATTCCCTCGATTACGACAGTGTTCAGTACTTTAGCGGTGGCCAGCTGATACCGGTTCGTGACCGCTCTGATACTGGCATCAGCAATACGGAAGAAGGGATCTGGACAGATTTCCTTGTGGACAATGGAATCAAGTCCTATGCCATCGGCATGGGGGCCGGTGTCTCCGAGGACAATCTAAATCCCATTGCCTATGACGGCTCAGCTGATGAAGATATTGATGCCGCTATCGTCACCAGTTTCTCGGACCTCGATGATAGTCTGGCCGCGACCGTGCAATCGCCTGTCAGTGGGCAACTTGTCTCGGGCAGCTCCGTGGATGGCAGTCTGTTGGGAGCGGATGGCGGTTATCTGCAATCGGTCACCGTGGATGGCACGACCTACAGTTATGACCCGGTTACCAACACCGTGTCTGCTACGGGGTCGGACAACAGCAGCTACGATGCGGACAGCCTGGAGTTGATCATCTCGACGGACCTGGGGGGCAGCATGCTGTTCAATCTGGGGAGCGGTGACTTCACCTACACGCCCCCGGATAACGTCAGCGAGCGCTCCACGGACAGCTTCGATTACGTGACGGTCGACAATGACGGGGATACCAACGCCTCAAGTGTCAGTATCGATGTCGACAAGCTGGCCGTGGTCATCGGTACCGATGGCAACGAGACCCTGACGGGCGATGGCGATGGCCCGTTCTATGCGGACTATCTGATTGGCCAAGGCGGCAATGACACCCTGAGCGGTGGCGAGGGCAGCGATCGTCTGGAAGGTGGCAGCGGCAATGATACGCTGAGAGGCGGCACCGGCAACGATATCCTCTCTGGTGGTGAGGGCGATGATCTTCTGGTCGGAGGTGCCGGCAATGACATCCTGACCGGCGGCGATGGTGCCGATACCTTCCAGTGGCTGAGCGGTCATGACATCAACAGCGAAGGCGGCATGGCGACGGATACCATCACCGACTTCAGTGTCGCGGATGGCGATGTCATCGATCTGTCCGATCTGCTTCAGTCCAACGATGATGCCGATACGCTCTCGAGCTTCCTGCACTTCGAGTCAGATGGAGAAGGTGGCACCAATATCGAGATCAGTGTCGATGGATCCGACGGCAGCAATATCACGCAAGAGATCAATCTGCAGGATGTCGACCTGACATCAGGTGGCGACACGGATACGCAGATCATTCAATCTCTGCTCGACAGCAACAGTCTCAAGACGAACGTCGACGGCTGAATCGATGTGATAGGGGAGATGGCTTAGGCTGTCTCCCCTTGCTGTATTAGACTTTGCCGTAGAGACATCTGCGAAGTGCCCTACTAAGGAGGACAGGTTGAGCGATCAACCCACGCCATTAAGACCGGAGCCTGTTGGCGAGAGGGAGGGCGACCCCCTTCTCAATGCGCTGGTCTTCATGGCGCGATACCACGGCAATCCCAGATCTGCAGCAGTGCTGGTCGATGGCCTTCCCATGGAGGAAGGCCGTCTTCCCCTGGCGCTTGTCAGTCGTGCCGCGGCACGTGCCAATCTGAGTGCCAAACTGGTCAACCAGCAGATCACGGCCATCAGCGACATGCTGATGCCGTGCATTCTCATACTCAAGGAAGAGCGTGCTGTCGTCTTGCTGGAGGTCGACAACGACGCAGGCAAGGCCAGGATTCATCAGCCTGAGGCCGATGGTGATGAGCTGGTCGACATCGAGTCTCTGGCTGAGCGTCATGATGGGCGTGTCGTCTATCTCAAGCAGGAGCACCGCTTTGATGAACGCGCACCGGAAACGCTCAAGCAGAGCGATGGCCATTGGTTCTGGTCAACGCTGAAGCTGTCGCGGCCGATCTATCGTGACGTGATTCTGGCGTCGATATTGATCAACCTGTTTGCCGTGGCATCGCCACTGTTCGTGATGAACGCCTATGACAAGGTCGTGCCCAACCTGGCCTTCAACACGCTGTGGGTCTTGGCGACGGGTATGGCGATCATCATGGTGTTCGACTTCGTGATGCGCCAGACACGCGCCTACTTCATGGATACGGCCGGCAAGAAGTCCGAGGTGTTGCTGACCTCGAAACTCTTCTCCAAGACCATGAACCTGCGGATGGAAGCGCGTCCCGGCTCTGTCGGTGGCTATGTGAAGCACCTGCAGGAGTTCGATTCGATTCGCGAGTTCTTCACCTCCGCGACCCTGACCACCCTGGTCGATCTGCCGTTTGCCCTGCTGTTCCTGCTGGTGATCTGGATCGTGGCGGGGCCATTGGTTCTGGTGCCCTTCGCCGCGCTTGTGATCCTGCTTGTCTACAGTCTGGCGATCCAGAAGCCGCTGCGCAGCAGCATCGAGCAGGGGTCGCGCCTGGCGACGGAGCGCAATGCGCGCCTCGTCGAAGCAGTCTCCGGCCTCGAGAGCCTCAAGCTGGCCAATGCTCAGGGCGAAACCCAGCGTCGATATGAACGCGCCGTCGGGCAGATCGCGCATTGGGGGGTGAAAAGCCGCAACCTGACGACCTCTGTCAGCTCGTTGAGCATGTCGCTGACACAGGCCACCACGGTGGCGCTGGTCGTGTTCGGGGTCTATCTGATCGCGGATGCACGCCTGTCTGTCGGTGGCTTGATCGCCGCGGTCATGCTGTCCGGGCGTGCGTTGCAGCCGCTGGGGCAGTTGGCGTTGCTGATCACGCGCATCGGCCAGACGCGCAGTGCCATGAGTGCGCTTGAGCAGATCATGGCATTGCCGGAAGAGTCGGAAGATCGTCGTTACGTTCACCGCGAGCACCTGCAGATGCGCATTGAATTCGATCGCGTCGGCTTTGCCTATGCGCCGAATACGCCGCCTGCCGTGTCGGATATCTCATTGAAAATAAACCCAGGTGAGAGGATCGCGATCATCGGGCGTATCGGTGCTGGCAAGAGTACCTTGCAACGTCTTGTCTCTGGCCTGTATCGCGCCACGGCGGGCAGCGTTCGAATCGATGGACTGGATCTCAATCAGCTGCATCCCGCCGACGTACGTCGGCATATCGGTCATGCGGGCCAGGACAGTTCACTGTTCTTCGGCTCCATTCGCGACAACATCACCCTCGGCCAACCACACGCCAGTGACGTACAGATCGACCTCGCGGCTGATGCCTCCGGTGTGACCGAATTCACTCGTCATCACCCTGAAGGACTGGACCGTCAGGTGGGTGAGGGTGGGCGCATGCTCTCCAGCGGTCAGCGTCAGACGGTCTTGCTGGCACGCGCACTCTTGATGCGTCCTCCGCTCTTGCTGCTCGATGAGCCCGGGTCGCACATGGATAACCGCGCCGAGCTGCGCCTGCGCAGAATGCTCAAGTCCCTGCCACGCAGCCAGACGCTGCTGCTGGTCACCCACAAGAGCAGCATGCTCGACGTGGTAGACCGCGTCATCGTCATGGAAGGAGGGCGCATCGTCGCCGATGGGCCCAAGCAGCAGGTGCTGAGCGCCCTGAATGAAGGCCGTGTCGCCGGGCGCAAGCAGGAGGTGAATCGTGGCTAAGGCACCGATTGAGCAGCGTGACCTTCACCATCTCGATGATGTCAGTTCGGCCGTGTTGCTGGCGACTCCCTGGAAGTCGCGCATCCTGATCTGGATGGTGCTCGCATTCGTGGTCATCTTCATCATCTGGGCCAGTCAGGCGAGTCTGGAGGTCGTCACGCGCGGGTCCGGCAAGGTCGTGCCCTCGACGCACCTGCAGGTCGTCCAGAACCTGGAAGGCGGTATCGTGCGCGAGATCTATATCAAGGAAGGTCAGGTCGTCTCGGCGGGGGAGCCACTGCTGCGCATCGATGACACCAGTGCAGGTTCCGATCTGCGCGAGCGTGTCTCGACCCTCGATGGCCTGCAGGCCACCATCATGCAGTACGACACCGAGCTTGATTCCATCGAGGTCAACGCCTCCGCGGATGCCTGGAAGGATCAGGTGAGCGTGAAGAATATCGAGTTGCCGTTCGACGAAGAATTCAAGGCGCGCAGTCCCGCTCTGGTGTCGCGTGCGATGACGGCATATCGCACGCATCTGAATCAGCTCAACAGTGGCCTCAATGGCGCGCGTGAACAGATTCTGCAGAAAGAACAGGAGTTGCGTGAGTTGAGATCGCGCATCAACAGTCTCGAGCGCAGCTATCAACTGTCACGTCGCGAGCTCGGCATGACGGCCCCGCTGGTGCGTGAAGGCGTGGTCTCTCAGGTGGACCTTCTCAAGATCCAGCGTGAGGTCAACGACCTGCGAGGTGATCTTGAATCGGCACGTCTGGCCGTGCCGGGCAAGCAATCGGAGCTGGATGAGGCCATCTCGAATCGGGTCGGCGTCGCGCAGGAATTCCGCTCACGTGCCGCGGAAGAGCTCGCCAAGACCCAGGCGGATCTGGGTCGCTTGCGTGAGGGGCGCACCAGTCTTCAGGACCGACTCGATCGTACTTTGGTGACCTCTCCGGTTCAGGGCGCCATCAAGACGCTGAATATCAATACCATAGGCGGCGTCATCGAGCCCGGGGAAGACCTGATGGAGATCGTTCCCATCGAGGATCAGCTGCTGGTTCAGGCGCGAGTCGCTCCCAAGGACATCGGCTTCCTGAGAATTGGACAGCCGGCCGTCGTCAAGTTATCTGCCTACGACTTCACCATCTACGGTGGATTGGAAGGCAAGGTCGATCAGATCAGTGCGGATACTGTGCAGGATGAAGAAGGCAACAGTTTCTACGAGATCAAGGTGCTGACGGAGCAGAACCACCTTGGCAGTGACTCGGATCCGCTCACGATCATCCCGGGCATGCAGGCCAGTGTCGATGTGATCACTGGCAATCAGACCGTACTGCAATATCTGATGAAGCCGATTCTGCGCGCCAGGCAAGGTGCCTTGCGTGAACGTTGATCAAGGATTTAATGGATTCGAGGGTAACTCATAATGAAAAAGACACTCTTGGCGTTGAGCATCGCCGCAGGGATGGGGTTTGGCGTTCAGGCTTCGGCTGCGACTCTTGAAGAGGCCGTATCCCGAGCGGTAATGGAAAACCCGCGCACGCGCGTTCAGGTTTCACGTCACATCCAGCGACTCGAAGAAGCGGAAACCCAGCGCGGGGCGTATCGCCCGACGGTGGATCTGACCGGTCGTCTGGGCTATGGCAAGTTCGACTCGGAAGATGACGGCGTCAATGACGATGACGATTGGCACGATTACACGCGCCTTGATCTGACCATCCGTCAGCTGCTCTGGGACGGCAACACGACAATCGAGCGCATTCGCCAGGCCGAGACAGAGGCGGACTACCAGCGCCTGCAGGTCGCGGCCGAGGCCAATGACATCGCGCTGGATACGGCCGGTGCCTATCTGCAGGTCATGCGTGATGAGCTGATTCTCAAGTATGCACAAGCCAATCTCGAGGCTCACCGTCGCATCTCGAATGATATCGGGCGACGTGCGGAATCCGGCCTCGGTGCGCGCAGTGACGTGCGTCAGGTGGATGGTCGTCTGGCCAATGCCGAAGCCAGCGTGCTGTCATCGATCAACAATCTCGAGGATTCCCGCTCTGCCTATCTGCGTCTGGTGGGCGAGATGCCGTCGGACCTCAGCATGCCGGGCATCGACACCAGCCTGCTCAGCGAGGATGTCGAGAGCGCCTACGTGCAGGCCAATCAGCGCAACCCGCTGTTGGCGGCAGCGCGGGTCTCCATTGACGCTGCACGCCATGAAGTGAACGCCGAGAAGGGCGATAACTACCCCGAGTTCAGTCTCGAGGGCAATCGCACGCTGGACAATGATTATGACCAGGACAAGAGCAAGTCAGACGACTGGAGCGTCGAACTGGTCATGCGCTACAACCTGTATCGTGGCGGCCGTGATCAATCCGAGATCCGTGGTCGTCAGGCAGCGCTGGAAGCGGTCGAGCACGACAATGATCGCGTGATGCGCGATGTGCGTGACGAGATTCGTCTGGCATGGAATGCCCGCGAGAACCTCAAGCGTCAGATCGATTACCTGGAAAGTTATGTGCGAGCCGCGACCGATACCCGCGAGAGTTATCGCAAGCAATTCGATATCGGGCGGCGCACATTGCTGGACCTTCTGGATAGCGAGAGTGAGCTGTTCACCTCTCAACAGAATCTGATTCGCGCCCGTTTTGATCTGGAAACCGCCAACTATCGCCTGCTGTCGGCGACCGGCGCTCTGCTGGATTCCATGAATGTTGCCGTCCCCGTCCAACAACAGGGCTAAGCCACTCACGGCGCTCCCGCACCCTGGATGCGCCGTTGCCATGCTGATGGTTGATGAGGAAATCAGATGAGTCTTTCGCGCCGCCTGTTTACCTTGATGTTGCTGGTATTGTTGGGGTTCTCCCTCGGTATCTTCTTCATCCAGGTCAACAACACCCGTGATGCATTGGCCGAACGACAACGCGTCGAACTCTCGAATCTCGCCCAGAGCCTGAGTCTCGCGCTGGTGCCACATGTAGAGCTTGGCGATGCCGCCAGTGCCGAAGCCCTGATACGTGCCACGGTGGATGGTGGTCATGTGCGCGATGCCAGGCTGGAGAGCGTGGCCATCGCGACACCCATCGCTTTCAATGTCGTGCGCGAGAGTCTGGCCCCGCAGTGGTTTCGTGACCTGATTCCCATGCCGGTGGAATCGGCGAGCCGCGAGCTGCCGGGTGGCTGGGCGTCGCTGGGCACGATCAGCCTGACCGGCGAATCTGCCCAGGGCTATGACCAGCTCTGGCAGCTGGCCAAGCGTCTGGCGCTGTGGCTGTTGCTGGGCGGTCTGATCACGCTGCTTATTGCCTCATTGGTCATGCGTCGTCTGCTGCGCCCGCTGGAGCGTCTATCGTCTCGACTCAATGAGATGGAGACGCAGCGCTTCGACGCGCCGCTGGAAGAGACCAGCGTGGCGGAGCTCAAGGGCATCACCTCGGCGGTCAATCGTCTTGGGCAGCGCCTGCAGACCCAGTTCGAGGCTCAGGCCGCGCAGTTGGCGCGTCTGCAGCGCCAGGCGGAAGAAGACTCGGTATCGGGGCTTGGCAATCGTGGCTATTTGAATCGAGCGGTCGATGAGTGGCTGAGTGAGCCGATGGGTGGCAGCTTCGCGTTGCTGCGCGTGTCGCATATCGAGGTGGTGTATCGCGAGCAGGGCTACAAGGGGCGCGACGCCCTGGTGAAAGCCATCGCGCGCAAGCTGGAAGATCGCGAACTGGCGGGTGAGGCGATCATTGCCGCGCGTCTGGCCAATAGTGATTTCGGCCTGTTGCTGCCTGAAACCGACGAGACTCGGCTTCAGGAGTTTCTCACGCTATTGGCGGAGGACATCGACAATCTGCTGGATGCCAATCCGCTGGTGGATACTCCGCCGGAGAACTGTGCTCTTGGCGCCGTTCGGCGTGAGCCGGGCATGCAGCGCACCCAGATGTATGCCGTTGCAGATGCCACGCTTCGTCATGCCATCGAGCAAGGGTCGGGCGTGGAACTGGCCCCTGCGGGTGGGCGTGCGCGTCCGCGAGGCGAGTGGCGCGAGATCATCGAAAAGGCCCTGGATTCCCCCAAGGGACTCGACTTCGTTGCCCAGCCGGTGTTGCTCAACGATGGTGGTGAGCTCCATCGCGAGTTGTTTGCCCGTCTGCGCGATGGTGATGAACTGCATCGTGCGGGTGATTTCCTGCCCGTGATTCGCCATTTCCGCATGGGGGCGCAGTTCGATCTGCGCGCTCTGGAGTGGCTGGCGTCCTATATCGACCGGATTGAAGTGCCCAGGCTGGCGCTCAACCTGACCGAAGAAACCTTCGACGATGAAGCCCGTTATATTGGTCTGCTCAATTGGTTGGCGGCGCATCCGCGCCTGTGCAAGCGTCTGGATATCGAGGTGTCCGAAAGCATCGCCCTCAGGCATCAGGAGCGTATCAAGATGCTGTTCCGACATGCTCGTCGTCTGGGGGCGCGGGGCGGCATCGACCGCTTCGCCCGAGAGCTGAAGGAGCTCAGCTATCTGTCGGCACTGCGGCCTGATTACGTCAAGATCGACCAGGCGTTCTTCAAGCGCGAAGATGTCGACACCGAGCTGTTGCAGAGTCTGTGCATGACCGCGCATCAGGTCGAGTCGCAGGTCATCGTGACCCGCGTCGAGTCCGAGGCGGATCAGGAGCGGGCGATGTCGCTGGGCGCAGATGGCTATCAGGGCTTCGTGTCACCGGCAGTCGATGTCATGGCAAGGCTCGCCAATCCAGCAGAAGATATGCCTCGCTAAGTGACATTCAGGGTGCCTCGACATGAATCATCGCCGCTGGTGGGAGGGTCTTGCGGTCGGGGTGCTGCTGGCGTTGTCGCTCGGTGCGGGTCTGGCACAGGCGGTGGATTCCCGCCAGTTCATCCAGATCTACGGGACAGGTGGCTGGAATCGTGTGCAGCAATGGCAGCAACTGTTGCAGCGCCTGGAGGACGCGCCGGTCAGGCGTCAGTTGAGCGAAGTGAACGATTTCTTCAATCGTCTCAACTTCACCGATGACCTCAGCGTCTGGGGAGCGACCGATTACTGGGCGACGCCGCAGGAGTTTCTGGGGGCAGGGGCCGGTGATTGCGATGACTTCGCCATGGCCAAGTACCTGACCCTGCGCGAGCTTGGCGTACCGGAAGACCGCCTGCGCCTGCACTACGTCAAGGCGCTCAGCCTCAACCAGTTCCACATGGTCGTGACCTATCAGGGTGCCAATACGCGCAATCCTGATGTACTGGACAACCTGAACAGTTCCATCCTGCCGGCCAGTGAGCGCACGGACCTGCTGCCTATCTACAGCTTCAATGGCAGTGCGCTGTGGATGAGCAAACGTCTGGAAGGGGGCAAGCGCATCAGCGACAGCCGAGGCCTTTCAAGTCTGTCTGATTGGCAGAAGCGCCGCGCACAAGGGGTGCTGAGAGTGCCGCGTCATAAACGGCCATGAGCCTGGCGTCGCCAGCCCCTCGAGGAATGACGGTTGAGCTCTGCTCTAAGCACTACTAAGCACTACAGCACGACAAGACACCCCGTGACCTTCCGGTCACGGGGTGTCTTGCCATTCGGGCGTTGCAGGCCAGAGCCCTTGCGAGCTGCCCCGTGCAGATTGCGGGTGTCGCATTAGCGGGGCGTATTGCCGCGCAGGTGCAGGATCTCGAGCAGATTGCCGTAGCGATGACGACTCGGCATCGTGGCCAGCCCCGAAAACAGCAGCCAGAACATGCGCCGGCCACGTGTCAGACGATGCGTATGCTGCAGCAGGCGTGACAGCAGTTGGCTGTCATCGAAGCCCTTGAAGTTGGGCGTCATGCTGACCTGTTCTCGCACCAGTACCGGCGCCATCTCCAGCCGATAGAGCTTTTCCAGTTCCTGGAAGCTCAACCCCTGGGCCTCGACGACTTCTGCCATGTGCTGATACTCGGCTTCACGCGGTTCGCGTTCCAGCCACAGTGGAGACAGCGCCAGCCAGATGTCCTGTCGGCGCTCGAGCAGGGCGGCCACATCGGGGGCGAGGTGAGCGTTCTGATCGTTCATGAAAACATCCTGGGCAGAGCCTGTCGGACAGTGCGGCTGGCAATCAGCGGCGAATGCAGGACGGCAGTGGAATGGCAGTACGTGAAAAGGCCTACATGATACGGCAGCCGCCGCGGCTGGCTCCAGTGATATGCAGGCAGATGGCGGATCATGACGGCAGGGCGGACAGCGTCGCCGACAGCCGCTAGAATAGCGCCCATGAGCTGGCACTGAGCCTGCTTTACGGGATTCGAACGCCCTATTTCACGATACGCTTCACCATCCAAGGACGGCCATTGCCTGCTGTCAGGGTGAAGCGAGTATCGCATCGGCGGGTACACGCCGGGCCAACAGCAAACGAGGTTCTTTACGTGATCATCAAACCCAAGGTTCGTGGCTTCATCTGCACCACCACACATCCCAAGGGCTGCGAGCAGAATGTCGCCGAGCAGATCGCCATCACCCGCAAGACAGTCGGTGACAAGCGTGACGGTGGTCCGAAGAAGGTGCTGGTGATCGGTTCTTCCAGCGGCTATGGCCTCGCGGCACGCATCACGGCAGCCTTCGGCTATGGCGCCGATACCCTGGGCGTGTTCTTCGAGAAGCCGGGCACCGAGAAGAAGGCCGGCACCGCAGGCTGGTACAACTCTGCCGCCTTCGACAAGTTCGCCAAGCAGGAAGGCCTCTACAGCCAGGCCATCAACGGCGATGCCTTCTCGCATGAGACACGCGCCAAGGCCATCGAACTGATCAAGGCCAACATGGGCGAAGTCGACCTCGTCGTCTACTCGCTGGCCTCGCCGGTGCGCAAGCTGCCGGACAGCGGTGAAGTGAAGCGCTCCGTGCTCAAGCCGATCGGCGAGACCTACCGCGCGACTGCCATCGACACCAACAAGGACACCATCATCGAAGCGGAGGTCGAGCCGGCCACCGAACAGGAAATCGAAGATACCGTCACCGTGATGGGTGGTCAGGATTGGGAGCTGTGGATGCAGGCGCTGGACGACGCCGGCGTGCTGGCTGAGGGCGCCCGCTCCGTCGCCTTCAGCTACATCGGCACTGAGATCACCTGGCCGATCTACTGGCACGGTGCGCTGGGTCGCGCCAAGGAAGATCTGGACCGCGCCGCCGGCAGCATCCACGAGAAGCTGTCCGCCAAGGGTGGTCGTGCCCACGTGGCCGTGCTCAAGTCCGTGGTCACCCAGGCCAGCGCCGCGATCCCGGTCATGCCGCTCTACATCTCCATGGTCTACAAGATCATGAAGGAGAAGGGCCTGCACGAAGGCACCATCGAGCAGCTCAACCGCTTCTACGCCGAGCGCTTCTACGGCGAAGGCGAGATCGCCACCGACGAGTCCGGCCGTCTGCGTCTCGACGACTGGGAGCTGAAGGACGACGTCCAGCAGGCTTGTCAGGAACTGTGGCCGCAGGTCACCAGCGACAACCTGTTCGACATCACTGATTACGCCAGCTACAAGCAGGAATTCTTGAAGCTGTTCGGCTTCACCCGTGATGACGTCGACTACGATGCCGATGTCGCCACCGATGTCGAGTTCGATGTCGTTCAGATGTAAGAGCGCCTCAACATAAGCGCGCCTCGGCATAAGCGCAGAGGTCTTGGCAGCTCGCTGAGACCTGAGCGCTGATCGCTGAGCACTGCACGTTGAGCACTGATGACGCCATCCTTCGGGGTGGCGTCGTCGCGTTTGGCGGTCTCATCTCGAGCGTCATGCCAGTGAGGGCCAGGCACAAGTCCCAGAGGCATGGCACAATATGGCGCCACCCTCACGCGACGGACCTCGACTCACACTCATGCCCGTGGATTCACTGGTTTCCCCCCAGGCCCAGCAACGCCAGATAGGCTTCGTGCTGCTGCCCGGCTTCTCGTTGTTGTCCCAGGCCTGTGCGCTGGAGCCGCTGCAGGTGGCCAACCAGCTCGCGGGGCAGACACTCTATCGGGCCGTCACCTTCGCGCTTGACGGGCGCGGCGTGGCATCCGCGGCGGGCTTGAGTCTCTCGCCGGACAGTCTGGTCGCCAGTGATTCGCGCCATCTGGATGCCCTGTTCGTGTGCGGTGCTCAGCCTGCGGGCGAGGCGAGCCTGCAGGAGGTAGCCTCGAATCCCGCGCTGCTGGCCTGGCTCAAGCGTCTGGCCGAGCGTGGCGTGATGCTGGGCGGCATCTCCACCGGCACTCGTGAGCTGGCTCGCGCCGGGTTGCTCGATGGCTATCGTGCGACGATTCACTGGCAGCGCGCCGAATCCTTCCGCCGCGACTTCCCGCAGGTCAACGTCTCCCATCAGCTTTATGAGCTGGACCGCGATCGTGTCACCTGCGGCGGCGGTACCGCGGCAATGGACATGATGATGACGCTGATCGCCCAGCAGCATGGCCGCGCGCTGGCCGAGAAGGTCTCCGAGCACTTCGTCTGTGAACGCATCCGACTGGCGGACGAGCCGCAGCACGTGCCGCTCAAGAACCGTTTCGCCCATGTGCCCCAGCCGCTGGTGGAGGCCGTGACGCTGATGGAGGCCAATATCGAGGAGCCGCTGTCCACCCACGAGATCGGCGAGCACCTCGGCATCTCGCGGCGTCAGCTGGAGCGGCTGTTCAAGAAGCATCTGCAGGCGGTGCCCAGCCGCTACTATCTGGATCTCCGCCTGGCGCGTTCGCGCCAGCTGCTGCGCGAGAGCGATCAGCCGATCGGTGAGATCGCGCTGGCCACCGGCTTTTCCAGCGCCGCTCACTTCTCCACGGCGTTTCGCAACCATTTCGGGCGCAGCCCCCGCGACGAACGTCTCATGTTGCAGGCCTGACACCTGCCCTGGATGACAAAAGTCGCCTCATGACATAAGTCGTCGTCCTTTCGCTGAAAGTCTTTGTCATCTCGCCTCCCTATACTCGAGTGTCATGACCCGTGGCTTGCCGATCATCGGCCGGCCACGCCAAGACCCCGCGATGAGGAAGAGACGATGACCCAGCTGACCCGTGCCGATTTCGACCATGCCATGGTGCCCAACTACGCACCCCAGGCTGCCATTCCGGTACGCGGCGAGGGTAGCCGTCTGTGGGATCAGGAAGGTCGCGAGTACATCGACTTCGCCGGTGGCATCGCCGTCACCTCGCTGGGCCACTGCCACCCGGCGCTCGTCAAGGCGCTCAAGGACCAGGCCGACAAGGTCTGGCACCTGTCCAACGTCTACACCAACGAGCCGGCACTGGCGCTGGCCAAGGCGCTGACCGAGCGCACCTTCGCCGACAAGGTCTATTTCTGCTCCTCCGGTGGTGAGGCCAACGAGGCCGCGCTCAAGCTGGCGCGTCGTTTCGCCCACGACACCCATGGCGAGAAGAAGGACAAGATCATCTCCTTCCGTCAGTCCTTCCATGGCCGCACCTTCTTCACCGTCAGCGTCGGTGGCCAGCCCAAGTATTCCCAGGGCTTCGGGCCGATTCCGGGCGGTATTCAGCACGCCGAATTCAACAATCTCGACTCCGTGCGCGAGCTGATGGGCGATGACACCTGCGCGATCATCGTCGAGCCGCTGCAGGGCGAGGGCGGCATCATCCCGGGCGAGCAGGCATTCCTCGAAGGACTGCGTGAGCTGTGTGACCAGCACGATGCGCTGCTGATCTTCGATGAAGTCCAGAGCGGTGCCGGGCGTACCGGCCACCTGTACGCCTACCAGCACTTCGGTGTGGTGCCGGACATCCTGACCACCGCCAAGGGCATCGGCGGCGGCTTCCCGCTGGGCGCCATGCTGACCACCGATCGCATCGCACCGGCCATGGCCATCGGCACTCACGGTTCCACCTATGGCGGCAACCCGCTGGCGTGTGCCGTGGGTCTGGCGGCGCTCGAGACCATCGATACCCCGGAAACCCTCGACGGTGTCGCGCACCGCCACCAGCTGCTGCGCAACGGCCTGGAAGGCATCGCCCAGCGTCACGGTGTCTTCAAGGAAGTGCGTGGCATGGGCCTGCTGATCGGTGCCCAGATGGCGCCGGATTACGCGGGGCGTGCCAAGGACATTCTCAACCTGGCGATGGAAGAAGGCCTGATGGTGCTGATCGCCGGCCCTGACGTACTGCGTCTGGCGCCGTCGCTGGTGATCAGCGAAGAAGAGATCCAGAGCGGTCTCGACAAGCTCGACCGCGCCGTGGCGAACTTCGTCGCCGCCTCTGCATCTGCATGAGCAGCGCCATGAGCAGTGCCCCGATGCTGGTGGTGCGGCCTGCCGAAAGCCGCGATCTGCTCGCCCTCGAGCGGCTCGCGGCCACGGCCACGCCTCGCCTGACCAATCTGCCGGCACATCGTGACCGCCTCGAGGAGCGCATTCTGCGCTCCCAGCGCAGCCTGCGTGCCGAGATCGATTTCCCGGGCGATGAGATCTACTGCTTCGTGCTGGAAGATCTCGACACTGGCGAAGTGGTCGGTACCGCCTCTCTGCGCGCCGAGGCTGGCGCGCGGGAGGCCTACTACACCTATCGTCAGGAGACGCTGATCCACGCCTCGCAGCAGCTCAACGTGCGCCACGAAGTGCAGACGCTGTCGCTGTCGCATGAGGTGTCGGATGCCACGCTGCTGTGCGCGCTGTCGCTGGATGCCCGCTACCGCGAGACGGATGCGGACAGCCTGCTGCGCCGCGCACGCCTGATGTTCATCGCTCAGTACCCGGAGCGCTTCGCCACGGAACTGGCGGTGGCCTTCCCGGGCTATCTGGAAACGCACGACGAGCGTCAGGTCAGCCCGTTCTGGGACAGCGTCGGCCAGCACTTCTTTGATCGTGATTTCAATGAAATCAATCAGATGGCGGGGGTGCGCTCCAAGAGCTTCATCGCCGAGGTCATGCCGCCGTTCCCGCTCTATCTGCCGCTGCTCACCCCCCAGGCGCGTGCCGCCATCGGGCGTGAGAATCCGCGCCATGAGTACGCCATGCAGGAGATGCTCGCCGAGGGCTTCTCGCGCTCGCGTCATGTCGACATCTTCGATGCCGGCCCCTTGCTGCTGGCGGAGTGCGAGCGTCTGCACACCTTCAAGCAGTGCGGTTGGCATCCGGTGCGTATCCGCCCGCAGGAAAGCCTGCCGGATGCGGTGCCGGCGATGGTGGCCAACCAGCGTCTCGGCGATTTCCGCTGCGTGCTGGCGCGCTACGCCCTGACGCCGACCGGCCAGTTGATGCTGACGCCGCAGCAGGCCGAGGTGCTGGGCGTGGAAGAGGGGCGTGCGGTGCTTGCCGTGCCGATGCCATTGCCGACGATGGATGAGGGAGAGTTGTAATGCGCATTCGTCCTATCGCTCGACACGATATCGAAGGCCTCAAGGTACTGGCGCGGGAAACCGGTGTCGGCTTCACCTCGCTGCCGGACAATCATGAGTTTCTCAGCGCCAAGATAGAGCGCACCCTGGCCGCCTTCGAGGGCCGCGAACCCAGCGATGATCGCCTGTACTTCTTCGTGCTCGAGGATGATCGCGATGGCAGCATCGCGGGCTGCTGTGCCATCGAGGCCTGCGTGGGCACCGATGCGCCGTTCTATCACTACCGTCTCGGTTCGCTGGCGCATTCCTCGGTGCAGCTCGATCTGCATCGCACCCTGGATACGCTGACGCTGTGCTCCGATCACACCGGCGATGCCGAGGTCTGCTCGCTGTTCCTGCGTGAGGGCTGGCGCAAGGACCGCAACGGCGCGCTGCTCTCCAAGGTGCGCTGGCTGTTCATGGCCCAGTTCCGCGCGGCCTTCCCCGACAAGGTGCTGGCCGAGATGCGCGGTGTCTTCACGCCCGAAGGGCGCAGCCCGTTCTGGGAGTGTCTGGGCAGCCACTTCTTCCCGATGGACTTCAATGAGGCCGACCGCCTCACCGGCATGGGCCAGAAGAGCTTCATCGGCGAGCTGATGCCCAAGTTCCCGATCTATACGCCGTTTCTCTCCGAGCCCGCGCGGGCCGCCATCGGGCAGGTGCATGAGCACACCCGTCCGGCGGTGGCGATGCTCAAGAAGGAAGGCCTGCGCTGGGAAGGCTACGTCGACATCTTCGATGGCGGCCCGACGGTCGAGGCCTATATCGATGATGTGCGCGCCGTGCGTGACAGTCAGCTGGCGAGTGTCGAGGTCATCGCGTCTGATGCCCCGGCCTGCGAGCGTCCCGCCGTGATGGCTGCCACTACCGGCATGGCCGACTTCCGTGCCAGCTGGATCAGCCACGACGTCACCCGGGACGACTCCGGCGCCTGCCATGTGCGTCTCCACCGTGATGAGGCCGAACGCCTCGGCGTCACCGGCGGCGACACGCTGCGCGTGCTGGCCGGCTGAAGCGTCCGCCACGGGCATCCGCTTCTTCGCGCCATCTCGAGGCGCATACCGCCTTGCGTCCTTTTGCCATCAGCGGGGCAGATCGCCAACTGCCCCGTTACTCCTTGTTCAGCGTCGCTCGCGCGGCGCGCCCTTTCGATGAGGCATGCCATGACCACTACGAATTCGACTCCCGCCACACTCAACGTGCGTCAACAGCTCTTCATCGACGGCGCGTGGCAAGCGGGCGAGGCTGCATCCTTCACCAAGACCGACCCCGTCTCCCACGCACGTCTGTGGCAGGGCGCCGCTGCCACTGCCGAGCAGGTCGAGCAGGCCGTCGCGGCAGCGCGTCAGGCATTCCCGACCTGGGCGCGCCTGGGCTTCGAGGCGCGTCTGGCGGTGGTGGAGCGCTTCCGCGATCAGCTGGAGCAGCACCGCGAAGCGCTGGCGATCAGCATCGCCAGCGAAACCGGCAAGCCGCTGTGGGAAGCGCGCACCGAGGTCGGCGCGATGATCGGCAAGATCGCGATCTCGGTGAAGGCCTATCACGAGCGTACCGGCGAGCGCGCCAGGGATGTCGCGGGCACCCAGGCAGTCCTGCGCCACCGTCCGCACGGTGTGATGGCGGTCTTCGGCCCCTACAACTTCCCGGGCCATCTGCCCAACGGCCACATGGTGCCGGCGCTGCTGGCGGGCAATGCCTGCGTGTTCAAGCCCTCCGAGCTGACCCCGGCCACCGCCGATCTCACCCTGCAGTGCTGGGAGGCCGCGGGCCTGCCCGCCGGCGTGATCAATCTGGTGCAGGGCGCGGCGGAAGTCGGCCAGGCCCTGTCCCAGTCCGAAGGCATCGATGGGCTGCTGTTCACCGGCAGTGCCAAGGTCGGCAAGCTGCTGCACCGCCAGTTCGCCGGTCAGGTCGGCAAGCTGCTGGCGCTGGAGCTGGGCGGCAACAACCCGCTGGTGGTGCGCGATGTGCAGGATGAAGCCGCCGCGGTGCTGGCGATCATCCAGTCGGCCTTCGCCTCGGGCGGTCAGCGCTGTACCTGTGCGCGGCGCCTGATCGTGCCGCAGGGCGAGGTCGGTGATCGCCTGATCGAGACACTGGCCACGGTGTTGCGCGAGCTGCGGGTGGCGGGGCAGTTCGCGCAGGACGCCCCCTTTTATGGCGGCCTGGCAAGCGTCGCCGCGGCCGAGGGGCTGCTCAAGGTGCAGGACGATCTCGAAGCGCTGGGCGGCAACGTCATCGTGCGCATGCAGCAGGTGGAAGAGGGCACCAGTCTGCTCAGCCCGGCGCTGATCGATGTTACCGGCCTTGCGCTCGAGGACGAGGAATTCTTCGGTCCGCTGCTCAAGATCCATCGCTACACCGATTGGGACGACGCCCTCGCGCTGGCCAATGACACCCGCTACGGCCTCTCGGCCGGGCTGATCGGGGGCGATCGCGCTGACTGGGACGACTTCCTGCTGCGCATTCGCGCGGGCATCGTCAACTGGAACCGCCAGACCACCGGCGCCTCCGGCGATGCGCCCTTCGGCGGCATCGGTGACAGCGGCAACCATCGCCCCAGCGCCTATTACGCCGCCGACTATGTCAGCTATCCGGTCGCCTCGATGGAAGCCGAGGAGCTGGCGCTGCCCGCGAGCCTGCCGGCCGGTATCCGTCTGTAAGGCCGTCCGTTCGGGCACCGCTGCCGCTTACCCATTGTTGACCACGACGCCCGCCGTGCCTGTTTGCTGAGCTGGCAAGGCGTCGTGGCAGGAGACCTTCATGTCCGACACCCTGTATCAAGAGATCAATTTCGATGGCCTGGTCGGCCCGACCCACAACTACGCCGGTCTGGCGCATGGCAACGTGGCCTCGATGCGCCACGGCGGGCTGGCCTCCAACCCGCGCGAAGCCGCGCTGCAGGGCCTCGACAAGATGAAGTCGCTGGCGGATCTGGGTTATGCACAGGGGATTCTGCTACCGCAGCAGCGCCCGGACCTTGGCGCACTGCGCGACCTCGGCTTCACCGGCAGCAACGCCCAGGTGTTGAAGGCGGCCAGCGAGCAGGCACCGCAGCTTCTGCGTGCGGTGTGTTCCGCCTCCAGCATGTGGACAGCCAACGCCGCCACCGTCACGCCGTCGCGCGACAGTGGTGATGGCCGCGTGCATTTCACGCCGGCCAACCTGCAATCCAGCTTCCACCGCTACCTGGAGCCGGCGACCACCGGGCGCATCCTGGGTGCCATCTTCGCCGACGATGGCCACTTCGCGCATCACCCCGCGCTGCCCGCGACGCCGGCCTTCTCCGATGAGGGCGCCGCCAACCATACGCGGCTGTGCGATGGCCACGGCGGGCCGGGCGTGCATCTCTACGTCTATGGCCGTCAGGCCTTCGGCGGTGATGGTGTCGAACCGCGTCGCTATCCGGCGCGCCAGACGCTGGAAGCCAGTCAGGCCGTCGCGCGTCAGCATGGCTTGAGCGAAGAGCAGGTGGTGTTCGCCCAGCAGCACCCGGATGCCATCGATGCCGGCGTCTTCCACAACGACGTCATCGCGGTGGGCAATGGCCCGGTGCTGTTCTATCACGAGCTGGCCTTCCGCGATGAAGAGGCGGTGCTTGATGAGATTCGCGCCAAGCTGTCCACGCCGCTGGTCCCGATCCGCGTGCCGCTGGAAGCCGTCAGCCTCGAGGATGCCGTCTCCTCCTACCTGTTCAACTCGCAGCTGCTCTCCAACGACGATGGCAGCATGACGCTGGTGGTGCCGGGCGAGTGTCAGGAGAACGAGGCGGTGTGGAACGCGCTGCAGAATGCGATTCTGGCCGGCCCGAATCCGATCGGCGAAGTGCTGGTCAAGGACGTGAAGCAGAGCATGCGCAATGGCGGTGGCCCGGCCTGTCTGCGTCTGCGCGTGGTGCTCAGCGACGCCGAGCACCACGCGCTGTCCGGGCGCGTGATGATGAGCGATACGCTGCATGCCGAGCTGGGTGACTGGGTCAAGCGTCACTACCGTGACAGCCTGACGCCGGCAGACCTCGCCGATCCGCAGCTGGCCGAGGAGACACTGTCGGCACTGGATGAGCTGACGCGGCTGTTGAAGGTCGGCAATGTCTACGCCTTCCAGCGCTGATCGTCCCCGCTGAAGTCCACAACGACACAGCCCCCATCGGTCTCGCCGGTGGGGGCTGTGTCGTTGTGGATATGTGATCCGAGATGTGTGCTCTGAAGCCTGAGATGTGAGCGGCGGATGCCGTGGCGCGATTCAGGCCAGCTGTGGCTGGATCATGCGCGTGGGCTCGCGGCGCACCGGCCAGTGCACGATGGCGGCCAGCAGACCGAAAATACCGCTGGAGATCCACAGCAGGTCGTAGCTGCCGGTCAGCTGATAGACCACGCCACCGCCCCAGGCCCCCAGGAAGGCACCGACCTGATGAGCGGCCAGCACCATGCCGAACACGAAGGCCTGACGCTTCTGACCGAAGTAGAGCGCGACGGCCTGGCTAGTCAGCGGCACCGTCGACAGCCACAGAATGCCCATGATCGCGCCGAAGGCGTAGAGCAGCATGCTGCTGGGCGGGATGACCACCATCGCCATCACCAGCGCGGCGCGGCACAGATAGATCAGCATCAACAGCTGCGGCGGATGACGGCGGCCGCCCCAGGCGCCGAACAGGATGGTGCCGGCGATATTGAGCGCGCCGATGATCGCCAGCGTGTTGCCGGCCACGTTCAGGGGCAGGCCGCAGGCGACTACGAAATTGGGCAGGTGGGTGGCGATGAAGGCGACGTGCACGCCGCAGACGAAGAAGCCGCCGGCGAGCGCCAGAAAGCGTCGGTCCTGCAGCAGCGGGCCCTGGCTCGGGATATCCTCCGCTGGTGCCTCACTGCCGGCCGGCGGGCGACGCAGCAAGGGCAGAGCCATGGGAATCAGCAGCAGACAGCTGGCGCCGAGAGCCAGCATGGCGATCTTCCAGTCGATCAGCACCAGCATCGGGGTCGCGACCGAGTAGATCAGCTGCCCGAAGGAGCCGCCGGCCGAGGCGATGCCCAGCCCGATGCCACGATGCTGAATGGGGACAACGCGCGTGACGGCAGCCAGCACCAGCGGGAAGGTGGTCGCGCCGATGCCGATGCCGGCCAGCACGCCGGCGCCCAGCATCCACACCGTCGGGGTCGGCCAGAGGGCGGTGACGCCCATGCCGACCGCGTAGCACAGGCTACCGACGAGGAAGACGCTGAGCGTGCCGAAGCGGTCCGACAGCTTGCTGGCGATGGGCGCGGCCAGTCCGAAGACCAGATTCTGGATGGCGAGCGCGAATGACAGACTCCCCATGCCCCAGGTGAGTTCGCTGGCCATCGGTGGCAGCATGAAGCCCATGGCCTGCCGCGCGCCGGTATTGATGGCGAGAATCAGCGCTGCCAGCGCGATCGCTGCCTTCCAGTTCAGTTGCATGTCTTGCCCACCCCTGTCGTTATCATTGTGCTGCGGACTCCACTGCCTGTGGGCGGAAGATCACCTTGAGACTTTGGTCTCTATATTCCACTTTATTCTCATGGATGGGCGCATCCCGAATACGTCAACGACGGTAGCAGAAGCGACAGCGCAGTCGTTGCTTGTCACGTACGGTCGTGCCGCGGTCGTGGCGCGGACGTCGTCGATCCCCCCATCTCAGGAGGTAGTGATGCATATCGGTCTGCTGCAATGTGATGACGTCAATCCGGCCCTCATCGAGCGACACGGCAACTATCCCGCCATGTTCCAGGCCCTGCTCACGCGCAGCGACCCGGATATCCGGCTCAGCGTCTGGCGCTGCCTGGATGGCGAATTTCCCGAGCAGCTGGATGCCTGCGATGGCTGGCTGATCACCGGGTCAAGGCATGGCGTCAATGATGGGCTCGCCTGGATCACGACACTGTGTGAGTTCGTCCGGCGCGTGCATGCGGCAAAGCTGCCGCTGGTCGGTGTCTGCTTCGGCCATCAGGTGATCGCCAGGGCCTTGGGGGGCGAGGTGGAGAAACATGCGCGCGGCTGGGGTGTCGGCCTGTCGTTCAATCGTGTCCGTGCGCAACGCCCCTGGATGCAACCGCCGCAAGCAGGGCTGGATCTCATCGTCAGCCATCAGGATCAGGTCAGTGTCCTGCCTGTCGATGCCCGGGTGCTGGCGGACAGCGCCTTCTGCGCTTTCTATCTGATCGAGGTGGGCAGCTGCCTCGGCGTGCAGGGGCATCCCGAGTTCAGTTCCGCCTACTCACGTGACCTGATGAGGTTGCGTAGCGAACAGATCGGCGAACATCGCGTGCGCGAGGGCGAAGCCTCCCTGAGTGTCGCGCCAGACAGCGCCGTGATGACGCAATGGATGCTGGCCTTCATTCGCCACTGGCGTTGAGGCCTGACCAGCGCAGGGCGCTTTTTTCACGAGCCGTCAGGAACTGGCAGGGGCTGTCAGCTATCAAGCGCCGCCAGGCATCGGTGACGACTCGTGCCCGGCTTGCGTGGAATCCACTGCCGATCGCACCCCGCGAAACGCTATACTGTCATGCATGTCACATGCGCTGTTTACCATGGCGGGTGCCATATCCCGGCCTGGTGTCATGCCTCGGTCTCGCGACACTACACTGTTTCCCGTTTGGCACCATGGTGCTGGGTCGTGACCTGTAGAATTTCGCCATTCGGGGTATGCCAATCGCGCAGCCTGCCCGACATGCAACGTGCCGTTCGCCCCCTGACACCGGACACACGCAGCGTCAGTCAACTGACGCCATGTCGAGTCGTGCCGTCGCGCCGCTCTGTATTCCAGCTCTGTATCCCAATCCTGTCCCTGCTTCATGCTCCTGAGGAGAAGCCCCTTGGCCAACTTCACTCTGAACGGTAAGGCCGTCAGTCTCGAGGTCGATCCGCAAACCCCGCTGTTATGGGTGCTGCGTGAGCACCTGGGTCTGACCGGCACCAAGTTCGGTTGCGGCATCGCCCAGTGCGGCGCCTGTACCGTGCACCTGAACGGCACAGCGGCGCGTACCTGTGTCCTGCCGGTTCTGGCCGCCGAAGGTGGTGACATCGTCACCATCGAGGGGCTGGCCGAGAACGATGACCACCCGCTGCAGCAGGCCTGGGTCGAGGAGCAGGTGCCGCAGTGCGGTTACTGCCAGTCCGGCCAGATCATGCAGGCCGCCGACTTCCTCAAGAATACGCCAGACCCCACCGATGAGCAGGTCACCGCCGCCATGGCCGGCAACCTGTGTCGCTGCATGGCCTACGTGCGCATCCATCGCGCAGTGAAGCGTGCCGCCACCATCGCCAATGAGCGTGCCACCAGCCAGGTGAGCGGTCAGCAGACCGACGCCACGGCCGCGACTGCCGGCGTCGGCACCTTCGATCCGCGTGCCACGGCAGGCACCGTATCCCATTCTGCTGTCGAGGAGACGTCTCATGGCAAGGTTTGATGACAAGCTGGCCGCGCATCAGCGCGAGCTTGCTGCCGCGCACAAGACTTCCTCAAGCCGCGGCGGTATCACGCGGCGTGGCTTCCTGATCGGCAGTGTGGCGGGTTCCACCATGCTGGCCTTCGGCGTGTCAGGCGCGGCGCTGGCCGCCGGGACAGACGGCAAGGGTTCGGCCAGCGAGACGCTGTCCGCCGGCGCCTTCGAGCCGACCATGTGGTACGCCATCGCCACTGATGGCACCGTCACCGTGCATATCACCAAGTCCGAAATGGGCCAGCACGTCGCCACCAGCCTCGCGCGTCTGGTGGCCGAGGAGCTTGAGGCCGACTGGGACAGCGTCAAGGTCGATTACGTCGACAGCGCCCCCAAGTGGGGCTACATGATCACCGGCGGCAGCTGGTCGGTTCACCAGAGCTACCAGCCGCTGTCACAGGCCGGCGCGGCGGGGCGTATCGCGCTGATCGAGGCGGGCGCTCAGCAGATGGGCGTGGCGGTTGAGAGCTGCAAGGCGCGCAAGGGTCGCGTCATCAGTGGCGATCAGTCGCTGAGCTATGGCGAGATCGTCGCGGCGGGGCTGGAGCGCAGCTTCTCCGAGGAGGAACTTGCGGCCATCGAGCTCAAGCCGGCCTCCGAGCGTCGCGTGCTGGGTACCAGGGGCAACGCGCTGGACGTGCCGCCCAAGACCAACGGTCAGGCCGTCTACGGCATCGACTACACCCTGCCGGCAGATATCGAGGCGCGTGTCGGCAAGACATTGCATGCGCGTCCGGTGATGCCGCCGAGCCGCTTCGGCTGCAAGGTCACCGCCGTCGATGACAGCGAGGCCCGCAAGGTCATCGGTTATCGCCAGACCATCGAACTCAAGGACCCGTCCGGCATCTGTCAGGGCTGGCTTGCGGTCATCGCCGACAACTTCTCGGCGGCCATGCGCGCCACCGACCTGCTCAAGGTCGAGTGGAGCAAGGGCGACAGCTATCAGGTCGACGAGACGGCGATCCAGGCCGAGGGCCAGCGTCTGGTCAGCTCGCCGAGCCGCGACAATGGCTCGCTGCTGGTCGATCAGGGCGACCCTGCGCCGCTGCTCGAGAATGCCGCCACCACGGTGGAATCCACCTTCACCACCTCAAGCGTGTTGCACTTCACGCTGGAGCCGGCCAATGCGCTGGCCTACGAAGAAGATGGCCATTGGCACATCCACTGCGGCAACCAGCAGCAGTCCCTGCTGACCTCACTGGTCACCAAGGCGCTGGAGCTCGAGGAAGGCAAGGTCACCCATCACCAGCTGTATCTGGGCGGTGGTTTCGGCCGTCGTCTGCACGGTGACTACGCGGTGCCGGCAGCGCTGGCCTCCAAGGCCGTGGGGCGTCCGGTGAAGATGATCTTCACGCGCCCGGATGACAGCCGCTTCGATTGCGTGCGCTCGCCCTCGGTGCAGCGCCTGCGTTCCGGTCTCGATGCCGAGGGACGTGTCGTGGCCTCCGAGCACGCCGCCGCCGCCGGCTGGCCGACGGCAGCCCTGATGCCGGCCTTCATGGCAGAAGCCATCGAAGGTGGTGGCAAGCTGGATTCCTTCTCCATCAGCGGCGCGGACCACTGGTACAACGTCGGCACCCAGCGTGTCTGGGCGCAGCAGAACAAGGTCGCTCACGAGGCCTTCGTGCCCGGCTACCTGCGCTCCGTCGCACCGGGCTGGACGCTGTGGGCGGTCGAACAGCATATCGATGAGCTGGCGCTGGCGGCCGAGCAGGACCCGGCCGAATTCCGTCTCGCGCTGCTGGACGCCGAAGGCCGCAACGCCGGCAAGGCGCCGGTCAGTACCGGCGGCGCCGAGCGTCTGCGCAACGTGCTCAAGCGCGTGATGGAGAAGTCTGGCTGGAGCGAGCGCGACAGCCTGCCGGCAGACACCGGCATGGGCGTGGCTCTGAGCTTCGGCCAGGAACGCAGCATGCCGACCTGGGTGGCCTGCGTGGCACGGGTCAAGGTCGATCGCGCCACGGGCGAGGTCAAGCTCGAGAAGCTGACCAGCGTGGTCGATGCCGGTACGCTGGCGCATCCAGATGGCGCCATGGCACAGCTGGAAGGCTCGCTCCTGTGGGGCGTCTCGATGGCGATGCACGAAGGCACCGAATATCGCGAGGGCGGCCCGGTGGCGCAGAATCTGGGCGCCTACCAGCCGCTGCGCATGCATCAGGTGCCGCAGATGGATCTCGAATTCGTCGACAGCACCGAGATGCCGGTCGGTCTCGGCGAGCCGGGCACCACGGTGGTCGCACCGGCGATCGCCAACGCCATTCAGCATGCGGTCGGCGTGCGCCTGCGTGACCTGCCGATGCGTCCGGCGGCGCTCAAGGCCGCGCTCAGCGAGGCCTGACCTTCTCCAGTGAATGTCTCTGATACCCGCCATTCCGGCATGCCCGGGTGGCGGGTTTCGTGTCTTCAGAGCATGCGCAGGCTTCTGATATGAGAGACTTTTGATGCAACACCTTGATCTTGAAGTGATCCATCAGGCGATCGACTGGCTGGCACCCGCAGATGGCGAGCCATCCGCGCGCCCGATCTGGCTGTGCACGGTGCTGGCCACCTTCGGCTCCTCACCGCGTGAGCCGGGTACCTGGCTGGTGGCGCGCGCCGATGGGCAACATCGTGGTTCGCTGTCCGGCGGCTGTGTCGAGGAGGACTTTCTGGCGCGCCTGGCTGACGGGGAATTCACCGCGCCCGCCCAGGTGATCCGCTATGGCGAGGGCGGCCACCAGGGCGCGGGAATCGCCTTGCCCTGTGGCGGCATTCTGGACGTACTGGTCGAGCGCTTCACGGCCTGTGACACGGACATCGCGCATCTCGAGGCGCTGCGCGCAGCACTCGAGGGCCAGACGCCGCGTCTGCGGCAGGTGATGCTGGAGGGAGATGGCGCGCGTACGCTTCAGTACGACAGCGGGCTGGGGGGGCGGGTCGAGCCGCTCGAGGGCCACGCGGGTGAGGCGTGCGGCTATCAGCTGCGGGTCGGGCCGGTGGCGCGTCTGCTGCTGGCGGGCCTCTCGCCGGTGGCGGAAGCCTGCGCGGCCTTCGCCGTCAGCCTCGGCTTCGAGGTGATCATCTGCGAGCCGCGCGAGGAAGTGCTGGCCGACTGGGATTCCCGCAAGGCGCCGCTCGAGGGCGTCAGCCTGCGCCGCGAGCTGCCGTCACGCTTCATCGCCGCCGGCGGCTGTCATGCCGCCACCGCCGTGGTCGCGCTGACCCACGACCCGCGTATCGATGATCTGGCGATGATCGAGGCGGTACGCCAGCCCGCGTTCTATATCGGCGTGATGGGCTCGCTGCGTACCTCAACGGCACGCGCCGAGCGGCTGGCGCGCAGCGGTGGGCTCAGCGCCGAGGAGATCGCGCGCATCGTGATGCCGATCGGGCTGAATCTGGGCAGCAAGACACCAGCCGAGATCGCGCTGGCGGTGATGGCCGATATCGTGCGCATCCGCCGTGGCCGCGCTCGCGAGAGCCTGTGAAGTCGCTCAGAGGGCAGGCAGGGAGGTCGCCCATGAATGAATCGATCATTCTGGTCATGGCCGCGGGGCAGAGTCGCCGCTTCGGCAGTGACAAGCGTCAGGCGCGTCTGGCGGATGGCCAGACACTGCTGATGGCGACGCTGTCGCGGGTCATGTGCTGTGAGGTGGACTGGCGTCTGCTGCTGCGTGAGGACGATGACCCCGCCGCATTGCTGGGAGAGGCGTTCGCACGTGAGCATGCTGGGCGAATCTGGCGTGCGCCGCAGGCGGGCAACGGCCTCGGTGCCAGTCTCGGCGATGCCTTCCGTCTGCTCAGTGATGAGGCCGGATTGGCGCATGTGCAGGTGGCGGCGGTATGGCTGGCGGACATGGCGCAGATCACGGCGCAGACCTTTCATGTCCTTCAGGCTGAGGCCCAGGCAGATGGCGTGCATATCGTGCGACCGAGGCTTGGAGGCGAGGGCGGTCCCGGGCATCCGGTACTGTTCGGGCGGACGCTGTGGGCAGAGCTTGCGGCACTTGAGGGCGGCGAGGGCGCGCGTGAGGTGATCACGCGACATCGTGAGGCGCTGCGTGAGGTGGCAGTCGGCGATGCCGGTATCCATCACGACATCGACACGCCAGCGATGCTGAAGCTCAGAGGCTGAGACAGAAACTGAAACTGCAAGAAATCACGTGCGCTGGAAACAGGCCCCTCCAGACAGCAAAAGGCCCCGTCACCTTGAAGTGACGGGGCCTTTTGCTGTCTTCCTTTCGCGTTACAGCGTGCGCATATCCAGCAGCTTGATGCTCTGGATGCGCGGCTCGCCCCAGCTCAGGTCGAGCACCCACTCGGCGTCGAAATGCGTGTGCAATACGCTGCCATCGCGCATGGCGGCACGGTGCTCACCGCCCATGCGCAGGGTGGCGCTGTCGAGGCTGTTGCGCTGGGCACGCACCCAGCCGAGTGCATGGCCATTGACCAGCAGCTCGCTGCGACGCTGCTCCCAGTTGGCCAGGTACTCGCTGCCGGTCAGGGTTTCATCCAGCAGCTGGATGGAAGCCTCCTCGCCCAGCAGCTCCGCCAGTTCGATAGCAGGCGCCATGCGGTTGAGCATGGAGAACCAGCGGTGCGCGAAGTTTTCGAGTTCGGCCTCGAGGGCCAGATCATTGAAGGTATCGGCGTACATGGCACCTGCTCCCGAGTGGGTAAATATTGATGGGCATTATGCCGAGAGTCGTGAGCAGTAAACATGCCACGAACGGAATGGCAGTGTTGCCAACGGGGAGTCAATGCTTCAGCGGTTGCTGAAGCCGCGACGCCCCGTGGCGTTTGCCTGTTCTCGATCTCTCGGGAGAGTGGTCGTATCAGTGGCCGTATCAATGACTGTGGCGGCCTGACTCGCCATTGCTGTCCGGCGTGTCAGTGTCCTGATGCGCTTCACGTTTCTCGACCAGGCGGCGGATACCGACATAGAACAGCGGTGTCAGCAGCAGGCCGAACACGGTGACACCGATCATGCCGGAGAACACCGCCACGCCCATCGCCTGACGCATCTCGCTGCCGGCACCGGTGGCCAGTACCAGCGGCACCACGCCCGCGGTGAAGGCCACCGACGTCATCAGGATGGGGCGCAGGCGCAGGCGACAGGCCGTCAGCACGGCGTCCAGACGACTCTGGCCAGCATGCTGCTGCTCACGAGCGAACTCGACCAGCAGGATCGCGTTCTTGCACGCCAGCGCCACCAGCACGATCAAGCCGATGCGCGTGAAGATGTTGTTGTCGCCTCCCGTCAGCCAGACACCGGCCAGCGCCGACAGCAGTGTCATCGGCACGATCAGGATGATCGCCAGCGGCAGCGACCAGCTCTCGTACTGGGCGGCCAGCACCAGGAACACCAGCAATACCACCAGCGGGAAGATGTAGATCATGGTGTTGCCGGCCAGCACCTGCTGGTAGGTCACCTCCGTCCACTCGTAGCCGATGCCCTGTGGCAGGTTGCCGGCCAGCACTTCCTCGATGGCGGCCTTGGCCTGATCACTGGAGACGCCCGGCGCCGGCGAGCCGTTGATATCGGCGCTGACGAAGGTGTTGTAGTGCATCACGCGGTCCGGGCCGGTGGTCGGTGTCACCTTGACGAAGCTGCCCAGCGGAATCATGCGGCCGTTGTCGCTGCGCACCTTGAGGTTGCGGATGTCATCCGGGTCGAGACGCGCCGACTGCTCGGCCTGGGCGCGCACCTGATAGGTACGCCCGAAGCGGTTGAAGTCATTGACGTACAGCGAGCCCATGTACACCTGCAGGGTCTCGAAGGCACGTTCCACCGGCACGCCCATGATCATCGCCTGCTCGCGATCCAGATCGATGTCGTACTGCGGCACCTGGATGCGGAAGCTGGAGTAGACACTGCTCAGACGCGGGTCAGCGTTGCCCTTGGCGGTGATGGTCTGCACGGCGGAGAACAGCTCATCGAAGCCCTTGTTGCCACGGTCCTGCAGCTGCAACTTGAAGCCCCCCGTAGTGCCCAGGCCCAGAATCGGTGGCGGCGGGAAGACGGCGACGAAGGCCTCGTCGATCCCCGCGAATTTCTGGTTCAGCTGAGCGGCGATCGCCTGACCGGAAAGCTCGGGCGACTGTCGCTCATCGAAGTCCGCCAGGGTCGCGAACACGATGCCGGAATTGGAGGCATTGACGAAGCCGTTCACGGAGAGCCCCGGGAAGGCCACGGTGTGCGCCACGCCCGGTGTGTCCAGCGCCAGTGCCTGCATCTCGTCGATGACCTCGGAGGTGCGGTCGAGGCTGGCGGCGTCCGGCAGCTGGGCCATCGCGACCAGGTACTGCTTGTCCTGCCCCGGGATGAAGCCGCCGGGCACGCTGTCGAACAGCTTGCCGGTGGCGCCGAGCAGTACGACATACAGCAGGCCGACGATGATACCGAAGCGCAGCAGCTTCTTGATCAGGCCGGTATAGCCGTTGGCCATCGCACTGAAGGCGCGGTTGAACGGCGCGAACAGCCAGCGACCGAACAGGCCATCGATGACGCGGGTCAGCCAGTCAGGCTTGGCACCGTGGGGCTTGAGCAGCAAGGCCGACAGCGCCGGTGACAGCGTCAGCGAGTTGAAGGCCGAGATCAGCGTCGAGATGGTGATGGTCAGCGCGAACTGCTTGTAGAACTGACCGCTCAGGCCGCTGATGAAGGCCGTCGGCACGAATACCGCCGTCAGCACCAGCGCGATGGCGATGATCGGGCCGGTCACCTCACGCATGGCGATCTGGGTGGCCTCGATGGGCGAGTGACCCAGCTCGATGTTGCGCTCGACATTCTCCACCACCACGATGGCGTCATCGACCACGATACCGATGGCGAGCACCAGCCCGAACAGTGACAGCGTATTGATCGACACGCCCATCAGCTGCATGACCGCAAACGTCCCGATCAGCGAGACCGGCACCGCGATCAACGGAATGATCGAGGCCCGCCAGGTCTGCAGGAACAGGATCACCACGATCACGACCAGCAGGATGGCCTCGAACAGGGTGTCGATGACTGCCTCGATGGAGCCGCGCACGAAGACCGTCGGGTCGTAGACGATGTCGTAGCTGACGCCATCCGGGAAGGCCTCGGACATCTCGCTCATGCTATCGCGCACGGAATCCGACAGCGCGATGGCGTTCGAGCCGGGACGCTGGAAGATCGGCATCGCTACGGCGTCCTTGCCATCCAGCTGCGCGCGCAGTGAATAGCTGTCGGCGCCCAGTTCGACGCGCGCCACATCCTTCAGGCGTGTCAGGCGGCCATCTTCATCGACACGGATGATGATGTTCTCGAATTCCTCGGCGCTCTCCAGGCGGCCCCGCACGTTGAGCAGGCGCTGGAACTGGTTGTCGTCAGGCGAGGGCTGGGCACCGACGGAGCCGGCGGCGACCTGCTGATTCTGGGCACGCAGGGCACTGATGATGTCACCGGCAGACAGGCCCCGCGCCGCCACGGCGTCCGGGTCGAGCCACACGCGCATCGAGTACTCGCCGGCACCGAACAGCTGCACGTCACCGACCCCCTCGAGACGGGCGAGATTGTCCTTCAGGTTCAGGCGCGCGTAGTTGGACAGCCACAGCTGATCATAGCGGCCATCCGGGGAGGTCAGGTGGACCACCATCGTCAGGTTGGGCGAGGCCTTCTCGGTGGTGATGCCGAGCTGCTGCACCTCCTGTGGCAGGCGCGGCGTGGCGCGGGCCACACGGTTCTGCACCTGCACCTGGGCCTTGTCCAGGTCAGTGCCCAGCGCGAAGGTCACCGTCAGGGTCAGGTTGCCGTCGGAGGTCGCCTGGGAGTCCATGTACAGCATGCTTTCGACGCCGGTGATTTCCTGCTCCAGCGGCGTGGCGACGGTGGCACCGATGACTTCGGGGTTGGCACCCGGGTAGTTGGCGCGCACCACCACGGTGGGCGGCACGACTTCCGGATACTCGGAGATGGGCAGCTGGAACAGCGACAGCATCCCCGAGATGACGATCAGGATCGACAGCACCGCGGCGAAGACCGGGCGCTTGATGAAGAAGCTGGAGATATTCACGAACGGCCTCCGGCTGCCTGACGGTCAGCCTCGGCCAGTGTCGCGGCGTCCTGGTCGTTGTCCTGATCCAGCGGCTGGGCGGTCTGCTGCTGCAGGCGCGAGATACGCGCGGCGAGTGCCTTGAGGGCACCGTCATCGGGCATCTCGACCAGCTTGGGGGTGATCGGCATGCCCGGACCTGCCTTGGCGGGGCCAGCTGCCAGCACGCGGTCACCGGCGGCCAGGCCATCGGTCACGGCGCGCAGCGTGCCGAAGCGCGGGCCGGTGGTGATGCCGCGGTAGGCGAGGGTATTGTCCTCGGCGACCACCAGCACGAACTGACGGTCCAGATCGGTACCGATGGCGCGTTCCGGAATCAGCACGGCATCACGGATCTCGGGCGAGGCGAGACGCAGGCGTGCAAAGGCGCCCGGACGCAGGGCGGCATCATCGGCGCTGAAGGTGGTGCCGATCCGCAGGGTGCCGGTATCGATATCGACGCTGTTGTCGATGAAGTCGAGCTCACCGTGGAAGGGAAAATCCTGCTGACCGGCCAGCTGCAGTTCGACCGGCAGGTGGTCATCGGCGCTGACGTTCGCGAAGTCCTGGTTCCAGGTCAGTTCGCTGATGTCGATATAGGCGTCCAGCTGGCGGGTCTCGACCAGCGTGGTCAGCACGCTCTGGCCAGCCTGCACGGTGTTGCCACGCGTGATGCGCGCATTGGACAGGCGACCATCGATCGGGGCGCGGATGGTGGCGTAGTCCAGATCCAGACGGGCACGCTCGAGCTGGGCGATGGCGCCCTTGAGCTGTGCATTGAGGCCGGTGGCGGTAGTGCTGCGCGAATCGGCTTCCTCGCGGGAGATCAGGTTGCGCTTGACCAGACTGGCGGCGCGACCGGACTCGCTGCGGGCATTGGCCAGCTCAGCCTTGATGCGTGCGACTTCCGCTTCCAGACGCTGAACCTCAGCCTTGAAGGGGCGTTGATCAAGACGCACCAGCGGCGTGCCGGCGCTTACCTGACTGCCTTCGGTGAACAGCACTTCTTCGACTTCGCCGCTCACGCGTGGGCGCAGTTGCACGCGCTGGGGAGATTCCAGACGTGTGGTATAGGTGTGCCAGGCCGCGACCGGCTGCGACTGGGCGGCGACGACTTCCATCGTCGGGGGAGTCTGTTGCGCGTTGCCGTTTTCTTCACTGTTGCCCTCGCTGCAGGCACTGAGCGCCAGAAGGCCACCAAGGGTCAGCAGCAGGGAAGAAGCGATACGAGGAAGGCGCGCCGGACGTGAGTTCAGTCTCGACATGGGAATTTTCCGTAGCAGGATAGTTGGCTCGGCATCCTAGAGAGCCGGCCTGCGACGGATAAGCCCCTTGGAGCACACCGCTTTGATTCTGAATATGCACCAATTGTGCAGATGGCGCGCTGGCTGCCTGCTGCGTTTGAGCAAGGGGGCAACGCAAAAGCCCCGCGGCGAATGCCAGCGGGGCTTTTGTCGTGCATGTCACTTGCGCTGCTGCCGCTCAACTCACGGTGCAGGCATCTCGGCGCAGGCATCACGGCATGGCTGGCATGCCGCTTGAGGAGGCCTTACTGCTTCTCGCCGAAGTACTTGGTGTGGATGGTGTCGTAGGTGCCATCGGCCTTCAGCTCGGCCAGGGCGCCGTTGATCTGCTCGGCCAGGTCCTTGTCACGCTTGCGCATGGCGATACCGAAGCCGTCGCCGAAGTACTTCTTGGGCTCGGTGACCACTTCACCGACAGCCTTGTAGTTGCCGTTGCCGCTGTCGATCAGGGTGGACTTGCCGACCGGGAAGTCGAGGAAGGCGATGTCGAGGCGACCCGCTTCCATGTCCAGCACCAGGTCATCGGCGGTGGTGTAGCGCTTGACCTCGGCATTCTTGCCATAGAGATCGGTGACGTAGTTGTCCTGCAGGGTACCGCGCTGCACGCCGATGGCCTTGTCAGCCAGGGCTTGCTGGGAGGTGGCGCTCAGCTCGCTGTCGGACGGGGCGAACCAGGCGGACGGCGGGGTGATGTAGGTGTCGGAAAACAGCACCTTCTCGCGGCGTTCCTCATTGATGGTCATCGAGGACATGATGGCGTCGTACTTGCGCGCCATCAGGCCGGGAATGATGCCGTCCCACGCCTGGATGACCCACTCGCAGTCGCGGTTGATCTTCGCGCAGATGGCATTGCCCAGTTCGATGTCGAAACCGGTCAGCTCACCGTCGGGCGTCTTGTATTCCATCGGCTCGTAGGGCACGTCGACGCCGATGCGCAGCGATTCGGCCGCCTGAGCGCCACCGGCCATCAATGCTGCACCCAGTAGGGAGATTCCCAGAAGCTTCTTCATGTCAGTCCCATCCATCATTGTTGTTGGTCATACTGGCTGATCAGTGGCATCAGACACTCCCTCCTGAACACCAGCCGTCTGAGCCGCGGACATAAGAGGGCGTGTCATGCCAGTGGCTCCACACTAGCCCAGACCGAGGCTGTGGTGAAGAGGGTCAATGGACAAATTCAAACGGTCGTTAAACGAGATGAATTCCTGCCGTTATCTCCTGATATGAAAAAAGCGCCCTCCAAAGGGCGCTTTTGACGTTCAGCTTAACGGTTTCAAGTGTGCCAGCAGGCGTTTCTCCAGTTGCCGGAATATGGCAATGATGGTGAAGGTCAGACACAGGTAGATGGCGGCGACGAACAGGAATGCCTCGAAGGGCGCGTAGAAGCGTGCGTAGATGTCACGCGCGGCGCCGGTGAGGTCCAGAAGCGTCACCACGCTGCAGATGGCACTGGCATGCAGCATGAAGATGACTTCATTGCCGTAGGCCGGCAGCGCCCGGCGGAAGGCACTGGGCAGAATGATGCGACGCATCATCCTGGCGCGTGACATGCCGTAGGCACGCGCTGCCTCCATCTCGCCCTTGGGGGTCGACTGGATGGCACCGTGGAAGATCTCGGTGGTGTAGGCCGCGGTATTGAGCACGAAGGCCAGCAGCGCCGGCACGAAGGGATCACGGAAGTAATCCCACAGCCAGGTCTCCTGGATGCTGGGCACATGCACATTGGTCACGCCCAGCGAGATGTTGAAGCCGTCGAAGAACACCACGCCGTAGTAGATCAGATAGAGCTGGATCAGCAGCGGTGTGCCCCGGAAGACATAGGTGTACAGGTAGACCGGCATCTTCACCCAGCGACGACGCGAGCCGCGCAGGATCGCCAGCGGCACGGCCAGTATCAGCCCGATGAGCAGCGCCAGGCACACCAGCTGCACGGTGGTGACCAGCCCTTCCCAGTAGTGCCACAGGGTGGTCGCGGTGAAGATGTAGTTGTCGCTCAGCGCATCCTCGAGCATCTGGCCCAGCTGGGCGATGACGCCTGAGGAGCCTGCATCATTCAGTTGTTCCATGCGCTGGCCTCCCCGAATCCGGCGTTATAGCGCTTCTTGAGACGTGCCAGCCCCCATTCGGACACGGTGGCGATCAGCAGATAGCCCGCCGCGACCGGCAACAGGAAGGTGAAGGGCTCGTGGGTCGCCTTGGCGGCCTCACTGGCGACACGCACCATGTCGACCAGTCCGATCACCGACACCAGGGCGGTGGTCTTGAGCAGCACCATCCAGTTGTTGCCCAGCCCCGGCAGGGCGTGGCGCATCATCAGCGGGAAGCGAATGCGCTTGAAGACCTTCCAGTCGTTCATGCCATAGGCGCGCCCGGCCTCGATCTGCCCGGCATCCACCGCCATGAAGGCGCCACGGAAGGTCTCGCCCATGTAGGCACCGAAGATGAAGCCGATGGTGACGACGCCGGCAGTGAACTCATCGACATTGACGAAGACGTCGATGTCGTAGCTGTCGTACAACCAGTCGGTGACCATGTTGATGCCGATCTGGCCGCCGAAGAACAGCAGCAGCATCAGCACGATGTCGGGAACGCCGCGGATGATGGTGGTGTAGAGCGTCGCGAGCCAGCGCAGAGGCGTGGAACGCGACATCTTGGCCGTCGCCGTCAATAGCCCCAGCGCGATGGCCAGCAGCTGGGCCAGCACGGCCAGCTGCACCGTGACCCAGGCACCTTCCAGCAGGCTGGGCCCGTAGCCTTGTAGGTCAATCATGGGAAGTCTCCCGTGAAGCGCCGAATAACCCGTTCAGCGGCTTACTGGTGGTTGTCGGACGCAGTGGCGGCGCTGGCGAAGTACTTGTCGTTGAGACGCTTGAGCGTGCCATCGGCCTTGAGCGCTTCCAGGGCACCATCGATGGCCTTCTTGAGGTCGCGGTCGCGCTTCTTCATGGCGATGCCGAAGCCGTCGCCAAAGTACTTCTTCGGCTCGCTGATGGCGCTGCCGGTGTTGACGAAGTTGCCGTCATTGGCGTTGACCAGGGTGTCCTGACCGACCGGCAGGTCCAGGAAGGCGACATCGACGCGGCCGCTGTCCATGTCCAGCACCAGGTCATCGAGCTTGGTGTAGCGGCGCACTTCTGCCGTGCGGCCGTAGAGGTCGGTGACGTAGTGATCCTGCAGGTTGCCGCGCTGCACCCCGATCACCTTGCCCGCGAGCGCCTCGGCATCGAGGGTATCCGCGCCCGCCAGCGGGCTGTCCGCCTTGACGAACCAGCCGGACGGCGGCGTGAAGTAGGGCTCGGAGAACAGCACCTGACGCTCACGCTCCGGATTGATGGTCAGCGCCGACATGATGACGTCGTACTTGCGCGCCATCAGGCCCGGGATGATGCCGTCGAAGTCCTGCTCGGTCCATTCGCAGTGAGTGGCGAGCTGGGCGCAGATGGCGTTGCCCAGTTCGATCTCGAAACCGGTCAGCTCACCGCTGGGCAGCTTGTAGCCGAAGGGCGCGTAGGGCACGTCGATGCCCAGGCGCAGCGGGTCCGGCACATCGGCCGCCTGGGCGGCGCTGGTGGCGATGGCGAAGGTGGAGAGGCCGAGGGTGAGACCCAGCAGGGCACGTGTCGCGAACTGTTTCATTACTTGTCATTCCTGAAGTCTTGGACACCTCGAGGCCTGCCGTTGGCGTGGCGCTCGCGGTGCTGAATCATGTGCCGGTCACGGGATCACCGTGCCGGGATGTGCCACAGGCCGAGCGGTCGGCTCAGCGATGGGCCAAGGGCCATTCATCAGTACTGTTGAACAGGGCTGGTGATCAGGGCGCTTTGTCAGTACTTGGGCGCCAGGAACTGCTTGAGGCGCTCCGACTGGGGATTGCCCAGCACGTCTTCCGGCTTGCCGGCTTCCTCGACCAGTCCCTGATGCAGGTAGACCACCTGGCTCGAGACATCACGCGCGAAACTCATCTCGTGGGTCACCACCACCATGGTGCGGCCTTCCTCGGCCAGGTCACGCATGACCTTGAGCACGTCACCGACCAGTTCCGGGTCGAGGGCCGAGGTCGGCTCGTCGAACAGCATCACCTCCGGCTCCATCGCCAGTGCACGTGCGATGGCACCGCGCTGCTGCTGGCCACCGGACATCTGCGCCGGATAGTAGTCGGCGCGCTCGAGCAGGCCGACGCGGTCCAGCAGACTGCGTGCGTGGGCGATGGCTTCCTTCTTCGGCTTGCCGAGCACGTGGATCGGCGCCTCGATGACATTTTCCAGCAGCGTCATGTGCGACCACAGATTGAAGCCCTGGAAGACCATCGACAGGCGCGCGCGCATGCGCTCGACCTGACGCCAGTCCATCGGTTCGCGGCCACGGCGGCTTTCCTTGAAGCCGATCTGCTCGCCATGCACGAAGATGTCGCCGCCGTCCGGCTGCTCCAGCAGGTTCATGCAGCGCAGAAAGGTGCTCTTGCCGGAACCGGACGCGCCGATCAGGGTGATGACATCGCCCTTGCGTGCTTGCAGTGACAAGCCCTTGAGCACCTGATTGGTGCCGAAGGACTTGGTGATGTTGCGGACCTCGAGAGGCAGCGCGTCGCTGCTCGGGCTCTCGGCCACGGAAGATCTCATGGTCATGCAGTTACTCCAATCCGGACGTTGCCAGCCCTGGGGGCAATGACACGCCACGAGTCCGCCGCGGGGCGGTCGGGCTCGGGATACAGGTTCGTTGCCGACATGGCACGGCTGCCTGGCACTGCCTTTCACTCTCGCTCGCTGACTTGTGCGACGCAGATGTGATGAGGCGGCAAGGCGTGGCACGGGAGGAGTGGCGGAGAATGCCGTCAGGGGCATGGCCAGTTCCTCACGATCAGTCCGATTGATCGTCGTTCTCGCTGCCAGTGACCGTCTACAACAGGCGAAAAATGCCTGTGCTTGCATGTCGTGGACGGGAAAGGGGGCCGATTCTACCAGCTCAACGCAGGGTTCACCGCTATCTGGCGTGGAGGAATGTTACGACTTTGGTGGAGCCTGCAAGGACGCACGCGGATGCCGTCCGGCCGAGGGGGAGGAGTCTTCATGATCAAGGTCGCCTGTTGTCGTTGTAGTAAGGCTTTCGTCAGTGCAATCGCGCCGGCATCGTGCTGCGCCCTGAGGGGGATGGGCGGGCAGAACGCCGGCGCTTGTGGCTCAGTGCCGGTTTGCTCAGTGTCTGGTGACTCAGTCTGTCGGTGTCGAGCTCTCGGCCAGCAACAGGGCGGCGCGGGCGCCTATCTCCACCTTCGCGTTGGGGAACACCACCCGCAGTGGCGTATCGCCGATGATGCAGGGGCCAGCAGCGGCGTCTTCGGCCACCACGCTGCCGGGGGCGAAGGCGGTGAAGTTGGCGACATCCTCGCTGAAGCACAGCGTGAAGTCGGCTGACTGACGCATCAATTCCACTTCCACCGTGAAGTAGTCGATGGCCTCGGGGTCTGCTTCGGCGGGCGCCGTGCCGGTCGCCAGTGCCGCGAGCAGGGCTTTCATCGGCGCGAGCGCCGCCATGTCGTTGGCGCCGAACGGGCGTACCTGGCCCAGCTCCAGCGTGAAGGCGTCGGCATCATGGTAGTGGCGCGAATAGTGCGAGAAGGTCCAGCTGTGCTGATGCTGGTGCAGCACGGCCTGGATGCCGGCGGCGCTCAATATCGGCCACTGCGATGCGCTGATGGCGTCGCCATCACTGAAGGGCACCACCGCGAAGCGCGGATAGAGGCTGTCGCGGATGGCGGTGTGCATGTCGTAGTGCAGGCGGCGCGTGCCCTCGGCCAGCGGGAAGCGAGCATAGAAGGTGTCCACGGCCGCCATCAGCTGACGCGCGCGTGCCGGCTCATCATCGGACGGACAGTCGTTGCCCGTGACGCTGGCCTCGGCGCGCTTGAACAGCCGATTGAGATTGGTGGTGATGAAGCGCTCGCCACTGCGGATGGCGGGCAGGTTGCCCAGAATCAGCAACAGCGGCGCTCCGACGATCAGATGGCCGCTCTCCAGGCCCGCGATCAGCTCACCGAGCAGCTCGATGGGGGCGGTCTCGTTGCCGTGGATACCGGCGGAGATCACGCACGGGCGCGCCTTGGGCCCCGTGACGTCGGGGGTGATCTCCAGCACGCCGGGCGCGACGATCTCATAGCGACCACCGGGAATACGGCCCATGCCACGGGCGCTGGCGTGGCCTTCGAGTGTCAGGTCTAGCCAGTCGGCAATCACGAGGCAGTCGGCTCCTGGCGAACATTGGTGGATTCGAAGATCTTGTCGGCGCTGGCCGCCACGAAGCCCTGATACAGCTCGCCATCGGCATCGGGGTAGCGGCGCGCGAATTCGTAGTAGCAGGTGGAGATTTCGTGCTCCTCGCCACCGGCGAAGGTGAAGGTCTGGCGGTCGGCGAGGGTGGAGGCCTGCTCCAGCAGCACCTCGGGCGAGCCCTTGATGCGCCCTCCGGCCGGGTTGATGCCAAGGCCAAGCGACTCGACGCGCGTCAGCACCTTGTCGAGGGTGTCGTGATGGCTGAGCGCGTTGACGCTGATGGTGAAGTGGTTGGCGCGCAGACCGATGATCGACAGCCAGGCCGCATACTCGCTCTCTTCCATCAGGCGCTGATACTGCTCGTAACTGGGCGCTTTCCACAGGCGGCCCGACCACAGCACGGAGGGCTGGGTGGCGGCATCCGGCGAGATCTGGCTGACCAGGCCATCGATGATCGCCTGGGCGCGCTCGGACAGCTCATGGCATTTCAGCTCGGAGAGGAAGACGCGCGGCATGTCGGATGACGGCGGCAGATAGCCGAAGGCGCGCAGTTTCTTCTCGCGGAAATCATAGGGCGCGAAGCGGGTATAGCCCAGCGCCAGCAGGTGAGGTTCCAGCGCGCTCAGGGTGATCGGCCCGCGATCGAAGGTGCGGAAGGCGACGTGGTCGTTGACGATGGTCTCGCCGTCAGCGATGAAGGCATCCTGGATCTTTTGGGCCTGGGGCGTCATGGCGACGTAGTCATCCCACAGGGCGCTGAAGAACTGCTGGATATCCATGGCACGGGCTCCCTCTGAACTGAGTTGCCCAGTGCAGCGAGGCGTCACTGGCACTGGGCGACAGCATCAAACGATTGGCATCAGGGCAGCGCACTCGGCGAGGCGCTACCCCGGAAGATTGTCAGCTCACCATTGGCGAGCCACGCGCGCGTGACAAGATGCGAGGTCGGTTGGATGAAAGCGGCTGTCCGCACCATATAAACGTCACGCGCCGGTTTAGACCTTGGTGTCAGGCCTTGGGTCCTGGGGCCGGGTTCGGTGTCAGCTATCGGTGTCAGCGTTCAGTGTCATCAGGAGAGGGGCAGGCGTTGCCCTGTTCGACCTTGATCAGCGCGTCGGTCGCGAAGCCGAGCTCGGCGGCCTGCTCGACCAGCGCCTGGTAGGTGGCGTCATCCAGCTGCGGCTCACGCGCCAGTATCCACAGGTAGTCGCGATCGGCGCCGGCCACCAGCGACCACTGATAGTCGTCATCCAGCGCCAGCACGTTGTAGCCGCCATAGAAGGGGCCGAAGAAGCTGACCTTGAGGGCCGCCGTCTTGCTGCCCCGGGTGAAGTAGGCGCGACCTTCGGCCTGGCTCCATTGCCCTTGCTCGGCGTTGTAGCCGCGATTGATGACGCGCACGCCGCCGTCCTCGCGGGGCGAGTAATCGGCGCTGACGCAGCTCAGGCCCTCCTCGAAGCTGTTGGGCAGACGGGCGATCTCGTGCCATTCGCCGTAGTAACGTTCGAGCTCGAAATCCTCGACGGGCTGGGTACCGGACGGGACTCCGGCGCAGCCGCCGAGGAGACCGAGACCGATTAGAGAGAAGGCAAGATGCGGCAGGCGTGTCATTGGCAGGCTCCATGCGCCAGAACGCCCCATTGATGAGTCGTGGGGCGTTCTGGCGTGATGCGGGTCATGAGGAAAAGGACGAAACGGCATCCTTGTCTCATTGGGGCGTCTGCCGCTGTCTCAAGAGGGAGGGTGGCGCGGTGACATGCTCGAGGCGTCGAGCGTCGAGCGTCGAACGTCGATCGTCACAGTACCAGGCGGAGCGGATTGCCGGTGACGACGACGCCCCGACCGCGTTGCTTGGCCTCGTACATGGCGCTGTCGGCGCGCGCGATGACCGTTTCCGGCGTGGCGCCCGAGAAGGGGAACAGGCTGATGCCGATACTGGCGCTGACGGCGATGATCAGCGGCTCGCCATCGACCTCCAGCGTGATGGGATGGCTGATGGCGTCGATAAGACGCTCCGCCAGCTGCTCCGGGCCCTTGCGGCCGTTGCCCTCACGGCTGATCAGTACCAGAAATTCATCGCCCCCCAGGCGACCGACGATATCGTTGCCGCGCAGGGTGTTGCCCAGGCGCTCGCCGGTGATGCGCAGCACTTCATCGCCGATGGCATGGCCGTGGCGGTCATTGACCGGCTTGAAGCCATCGAGGTCGATGAACAACGCGGCCTGCACCGTGCCGGGAGTCTGGATGTCGAGTATCTGGTCGAGGCGTGTCAGCAGGGCGCGCCGGTTGAGCAGCCCGGTGAGCGAGTCGCACATCGCGTGGTCGCGCAGATCGTCCCGCTCGCCGGTGATATGGCATTCATGCAGGAAGAGTTGTCGGCTCTGGCGCTCGCGCGAGTAGGCGCTCATGCCCGCCAGCAGGTTGACGGCCATCATGAAGTAAGCCTCGTTGGCTTCCACCAGGAGATCGGAGCCAAGATGCATCAGCGCGCAGCTGGCGGTGCAGCCCATCCATATCAGCAGTCCGCAGGCCATGGCATAGATGAACTGCAGCCCCAGCAGGGTGTAGGTCCAGAAGACCACGGTGATCAGGGTGACGAAGTAGACCGGGAAGTCACCATGCTCGTCCTCATGCTGTCCGGCGGCGTGGCTCTCCACCAGGTGCTCTCCGGCGAGACCGTCCCCCACATGGAACATCGCCAGCGTCCCCAGCGCTGCCACCAGCGAGGCCAGGCACAAGATGCCGTTGACGTGATGTCGGAAACGCGGGAGACGTGACAGTAGAAACAGGCCCAGCACGCCGATCAGAACGCTGGTGCGCAGCAGCAGATAGGGCTCGTAGTGCTCCAGCAGACTGATCTCGATCAGCCCATAGGACGCGAACAGCAGACAGCTCAGCGGGATGGTGATCCGGCTGAGCTTGTGTGAGGTCTCGATCTGTCGACGCCGATAGCGTCGTTCCAGGGTGTCATCCGCAAAGCAGAGTGTCATGGGATTCATGGGGCGATACCTGAGTTGCCAGACTCTCAGGATGCCACTGCCTTGCGTGGTATGCCCTGGAGGAACCGCCGCAACCTTTGCCTGCGGTTCAACGCTATTTCAAGTACTCCGCGGCATGAGGGCTTTCGTGCTCACGACTGAGTGAGGTTGGCGCCGGCCAGCTGGCGCGCCGTGACGCGCAGCGCGGATTCCACCATGTCGTAATCCACATAGCAGCCCTGCAGGTGGCGGCGACCGGTCGTCGGGTCGAAGGACTTGCGGCCGTGCATCACGCGGCGGTTGTCGAAGGCCACCATCTGGCCGGCTTCCAGCTTGAGATGCAGGCGGAAGGCCGGTTCCCGCAGGATGCTCCAGTACTGGCGATAGGCGCTGTACCAGGCCTGCATCTGTTCCAGCGGCAGGCGCAGGCTGTCGCGGATCCAGTTGTTGAAGCGCACCTCGATGACCTTGTCGTTGGCATCCAGATGGATCACCGGCTCGCGCACCACTAGGTCGGTGGTCTCGTCGGCAAAGCGGAAGTCCACCGGGGTCTCGGCCAGCAGCCTGAAGGCCTGCGGGTCCCGCTCGCGCAGGGCTTCGGCGACCGCCATGCCGTCTCCGAAGATGGAGTCACCGCCTTCGGCCTCATTGGCCAGGCAGTAGAGCATCTGGATGTCTGGCGGCTGACGCCAGTTGGGCAGGTCGGTGTGCAGTTCCAGCGCGATCGGTGTGTAGGCGGCATTGTTGGGCGCCTGCTTGGAGAAGACCTCGAAACGGCCACCGAAGTTGGTCGCGCGGATCGGGCCGATGGTCGCGGCCACCTGGTCGATCTCGCCGCCTGCCGTCGGGCCGGCATCCAGAATCGCGAAGCCGTCGCGGCACAGCGCTTCCAGCCAGCCCAGGCGCGCCTGTCCACCGGCCATGTAATCGGCAAAGGCGGTGACATGAGGTTCATGGCCCTGCTGCCAGGCCTGGCTTGCGGGGACCGGCGTGGCCGGCGGCGCATCACTCGGGCGACGTTGCAGCAACCAGCCGGCATCGAAGCGGCTAGTGTGGCCGTCCTGCCAGACGACGACGAGATTGCCTTGCTCGACACGCATCTGATGCACCGTCAGGGCCGCATCGTCCATCAGCATGAAGGTTCGCTCGAAGGTCTGCGGATGACGGCAGAGATCGCAGGCGCAGTGGTCGCGCAGCCAGATCAGCGGCAGTCGGGTCTGCTCACCGCTGGCCCATGCCAGTGACGCCAGGGTCTCGTCGTGGTCTGCCTTCACCAGCGGCGCGCCCTCGTGATGGGGCAGGTATTCCTTCATGTCCCACTGATGGCGTGCCTGTGACACTTCAGTGTCTTGGGTGTCAGGGGCAGATGCGATGAGAGTCTCCATGGGCGCCGTCCTATGTCGTGTGTGCAGTAGCAGGTGAGCCAACGCGTGTCGCGTGCTGGGTCGTATGGCTGGTTCGTTTGGTTGGTTCGTGTCGCTGAGCCGTGACCCGAGAATGAGACCATTGTCCCCCTCGTCATCACGGCTGGCCAACGCGAAATATGACGGCCATGACTTAGCTGAGCTAATGTGTGCCGATTGACCTTCATGCTCTGATGCGAGATAGCCATGCACGAACCTTCCCCCACGACGCCGAATGCCTTGCCGCGCCCCCTGCCGCCGCTGGCCTGGTTACAGGCCTTCGAAGCCGCTGCGCGCCTGATGAGCTTCACGCGTGCCGCCGAGGAGCTGAGTGTCACCCAGTCGGCCATTAGCCAGCGGATTCGCCAGCTGGAGGACCGCCTTGGCCAGCCATTGTTCGTGCGTCATGCCCGCAGCCTCAATCTGACGCCGGCCGGTCAGGCCTGGTTGCCAGCGTTGCAGGATGGCTTCCAGCGCCTGCAGGAAGGCACACTGGAAGTCTTCGGCCCCTCGCGCGCCGCGCCGGTCAGCCTGCGGGCGACCCCGATGAGCCAGCAGGCCTGGCTGTTGCCGCGGCTGGCGAACTTCCATCGTGATCAACCCGAGATCGCGCTGCGTCTGGTCAGTGCCTTCTGGCAGAGCGACTTCGATGGCGAGCAGGTGGATATCGAGCTGCGCTACGGTCAGGGCGACTGGCCGCAGGTGGAGGCGATCCAGGTCGGGGCAGGGCAGGAGAGAATGGCTGTCGTGGCGAGTCCGGCGCTGAGCGCGCAGCTGACCACGGCGGCGGACCTGGCCGGCATGACGCTGCTGCATGCCGCAGGCTTCGCGGTGGGCTGGCGGCGCTGGCTGGTGGCGGCAGATCAACTGGGGCTGGAGAAGACGACCTCCACCATCAGCTGTGACACCCAGGTGATGACGCTGGAAATGGCGCGTCTCGGCATGGGGGTGGCGCTGGTGCATGAAGGCCATTTCCGGCAATGGCTGGCGTCCGGCAATGGCGGGCTGGAGCAGGTCTTCGCGCTGACGATCCCCGCCGAGCAGAACTTCTGGCTGGTGCGCTCCAATCAGCGCCCGATGCGGCCCACCGCGCAGCGTGTCTGGGATTATCTGTTGGCGGAGCCACAGTGAGCGATGCAGAGGTGGCTTTTGCGTTCCCTGCTGATCGGTGTTCCGTGCCTGCTGATGCGCTTTGAGCGATATACCGTTAGCTTGTGGCGGTGCCCGGCGCGGTATGCGACCGCTATCTCTTCTCTCTCGTGATTTCCTCGCCTTGCTGGCGCCTTGTCTGCCAAGCGTGTGGTCAGATCTGCCAGTCATGGTCAGTCATGGTCAGTCGTGGTCAGGCGTGGTCAGGCGTGGTCAGTCGGAAGGCGTGGTCAGTCGGAAGGCGGCGGGCAGCGCGCCAATGGCGACTGCTGGAAGAAGCGTTCCAGCAGGGCATACAGCGCCGGGTAGGCGGCATTGAGCTCATCCGGTGCGCTGAAGAAATACTCGCAGCAGACGGCGAAGCATTCGGCGGGGTGGCTGGCGGCGTAGTCATCGATGGGCGTCGGCTCACCGCGTGACAGGCGCGCGCTCAGATCATCCCACACGGCAGTGAAGGTGGCGTGCCACTCCGCCGCGCTGATATGGCGCGGCAGGGGCGGAAAGCCATCGGCATCGGTGGCGTTGGCCATGTCGAGCTTGTGGGCGAATTCATGGATCACCACGTTGAAGCCGCTCCAGTCACCGCTGGCGGCCAGGTCCTGTTGGGTGACCACCACCGGTCCCTGATACCAGGTCTCGCCGGCGCGGGTGTCCTCGAAGACATGCACCACACCGGCGTCATCCATCTCTTCCACCTCACGGCGGATGGCCTGCAGCGGCAGCATGATCTCGTGCACGCGAGCACCGGCGTCCTGCCAGCGCTCGGCATGCGCCCAGCCATTGAGCAGCAGCATCGCCTGAGCGGCCAGTGCCAGCGCCTCGACCTGTGCGAGCGGTTCGGCGCTGGTCAGCTTCCAGTCACTCAGCTGATGGCGGGCGCGCCGCTCAAGACGCGCCAGTGCCTCGGCGTCGAGTCCCTCGAGAATCGGCAGGCGCTCGCAAACTGCCTGCCACGCATCATCCGGCGCTGTCTCGCCAGCGGGGGATGCGGTCGAGACAGCGCAGGCGTCGGGGGCTGAAGTATCACGGCCGTGGCGAGCGGAGTGCTGCCACAGCCGTTGCCACCAGTGCGTCATCGGCTCAGTCCTGACGGCTGCCGGACTTCCACGACCAGTCACGTAGACGCAGCTCGAAGAGGTCCTTGCGGCGGTCCTTGAGGTTGGTCACCGAGCCTTCGCTGCGCACCACCTTGAGACGCTCCAGATCGAGATCCGAGAACATGATCATCTCGGTGTTCGGCGTGGTCTCGGCCATCACCGCGTCATGCGGGAAGGAGAAGTCCGACGGCGAGAACACCGCTGACTGGGCGTACTGGATATCGAGGCTTTCGATGGACGGCAGGTTGCCGACGCTGCCGCAGACCACCACGTAGCATTCGTTCTCGATGGCACGCGCCTGGGCGCAGTTGCGCACGCGCAGGTAGCTGTTCTTGGTGTCGGTCCAGAACGGCACCATCAGGATGTCCATGTCCTGATCGGCCAGCAGGCGCGACAGTTCCGGGAACTCCACGTCGTAGCAGATCAGCATGCCGATGCGTCCGGCGTCGGTCTCGAACACGGCGAGCTCGTCACCGCCCTTGATGATCCAGTCGCGGCGCTCCTGCGGCGTGATGTGCAGCTTGGCCTGACGGTCGATCTCGCCATCGCGGTGACACAGGTAGGTGACGTTGTAGAGCTCGTTGTCGTCACCGATCTCGACCATGGAGCCGGCCACGATGTTGATGTTGTAGGCCACCGCCATGCGCGAGATTTCCTGCTTGAAGCGCTCGGTGAAGCCGGCGAGGTAGCGGATGCAGCGCACCGGGTCACTCTGGTCTTCCAGCAGGCCGATCAACGGCGTGTTGAACAGCTCCGGGAAGACGGCGAAGTCACTCTGGTAATCCGACAGGGCGTCGACGTAGTACTCGACCTGTTGCAGCACGGATTCGACACTGTCGAACTTGCGCATCTGCCACTGCACGGCGCCGACGCGAATCATCGTCTTGCGGCTTTCCAGCACGCGCTCGGCGGGCTCGAACAGGATGTTGCTCCACTCCAGCAGCGTGGCGTAGCCCTGGGAATCCTCGTCTTCCGGCAGGTACTGGCGCAGCAGGCGCTTGACCAGGAAGCCGTTGGCCAGCTGGAACGACAGGATGGGGTCATGGATCTCGCGACGCTCCACCTTGTCGATGTACTCGGAGGGCGAGAGCTCGGCGGCATATTCGTGGTACTGGGGAATGCGTCCACCGGCCAGAATCGAGCGCAGATTCATCGAGCGGCACAGGTCCTTGCGCGCCTCGTACAGGCGGCGACCGAGACGATAGCCGCGGTAGTCGACGTCGATCAGCACATCCAGACCGTAAAGCGCATCGCCATCCTCCTTGTTGAGGATGATCTCGCGCTGGCCGATCAGGTCGTCGTACTTGTGCGGGTTGGAGAAGGCGTCGTAATCCACCAGCGCCGTCAGGGCGACACCGACCAGCCTCTCGCCATCCTCGATCACGATCTGGCCATCGGGGAATTCGGCGATCAGGCGGTTGATGGTGTGCTCAGGCCAGGCGCCACCGATGTCGTCGTAGATGCCGTCCATCAGGCGCTTGAGCTGGGGGTAGTCTGATTCCTGCAGGTTGCGCAGGTTCAGGTGCAGGTCTTCGACGGACATCGAGACTCCTTGGAAAATGAAGAGAGGGGATCAGGGCAGGAAGTGGCTGGCGCGAAAGCGATGGGCCCCATTATTCGCGCTGTCGAGGCCGGGTGTCATCAATATCCTTTGGTCAATGTCCGGCCCTGGTCATGCAACCCTCATCAATGGGTCCAACCTCGCGTCACTGCAAGGGTGAGCGAGCCTTCGCGCCTTGAGTGGCGCTCAGTGCGATGTTGAACGAATGCTCATTTTGCTTGCATTTGCGCGGCACAACGTCCAAAACAATGCCAAGGGCAGGGCGCGCGCAGCGAAGTCATGCCGTTCATATCAAGCTTGAAAGACACCAGGCCCCAATGACCCCAGGCCTTAGTGACACCAGACCTCAATGACACCCAAGGAGACCCGCATGACCCCAGTCCTTCATGAATTGCGTGGCCGTGATGATCGCCTGCGTTTCTCGCCGTTCTGCTGGCGTGCGCGTCTGGCACTCGCCCACAAGGGCCTTGCGGCCGAACTCGTGCCGATGCTGTTCACCGACAAGAGCCCGATCGACTTCTGCGATTCCACCACGGTGCCGGTGCTCAAGGATGCGCACGGCGTGGCAATGGACAGCTATGACATCTTCAAGCATCTGGACGCGCATTATCCAGACAGCGGTGATGGCCTGCTGATCGGTGATGCACACGCCGAGGCACGCCTGAACTTCGTCAAGGTATATACCGAGCAGGTCATGGCGGTCGGCTTCTTCCGCCTGGTGGCGCTGGACCTGCTGGCGGCCATCCACCCGGATGACCGCGAGTACTTCCGCACCAGCCGCGAAGCCCGCTTCGGCATGTCCTTCGAGGAATTCAACAACGTCGAGGCCGCTCGCGGCATCCTGGACAGCGCCTTCAAGCCGCTGCGTGGCCTGCTCGCCAATCAGCCCTTCATGGATGGCGATGCCCCGGCGGCGGCGGATTACCTGGTCTTCGGCTTCTTCATCTGGGCACACATCGTCTCCGATACCTCGCCCTTCGGCGAGACGGAAGACGCGGGCGACCCGCTGGTGCAGTGGCGCGAGCGCATGATGGACCTGCACGACGGCATGGCGCGCAAGGCGCCGCGTGCCAGCGAGATTCCGCAATAACGTCCGCAGTAACACCTGCAGTAACGGCTGCAGTAAAGAACATGCTCGCAATGCCCCTGGTGAAAAGCTGCACGAGGGGCCTGGCGATGAGCATGATCTCCTCGATGGCTCGAACGCTCATGGGCGTTCGAGCCATTTTGGTATGTCCTTGCACAGGAGCCCACAGATGATTGATCTGTATTACTGGACCACACCCAACGGCCACAAGATCACGATCTTTCTGGAGGAAGCCGGTCTCGAGTATCGCCTCATTCCGGTGAATATCAGCAAGGGGGAGCAGTTCGCGCCGGAGTTTCTGGCCATCTCGCCCAACAATCGCATGCCGGCGATCGTCGATCATGCGCCAGCCGATGGCGGTGAGCCGATCTCGGTGTTCGAGTCCGGTGCGATTCTGGAGTATCTGGCCGACAAGTGCGGCAAGTTCCTGGCGCAGGAAACACGCGCCCGCAATGACGTGCTGCAGTGGCTGCACTGGCAGATGGGTGGCCTGGGGCCGATGCTGGGACAGGTGCATCACTTCAAGCACTACGCGCCAGAGCCGGTGGAGTACGCCATCGAGCGCTATCACAAGGAAGGCGAGCGCCTGTACGGCGTGCTGGAGCGCCAGCTTGCGGGGCGTGACTTCGTGGTGGGGGATGAGTTGAGCATCGCCGACATGGCCATCTGGCCGTGGCTGAAGGCCGAGAAGCAGGAGATCGATCTGACGCGCTTCCCGGCGGTCGCCGCCTATCGTGCCCGCATCGCCGAGCGTGATGGCGTCAAGCGGGCAATGGCGCGCATCGACGACATCAATCCGGCTGCCAATGTGGCGATGGATGAGGAAGCGCGCCGTCATCTGTTCGGCCAGCAATCGTGACGGGCAGTCAGTGCCGCTGTGAAGTCGTGAAGCTGTGAAATTGTAGAGCTGAGAAGTTTGAAGCAACCGTTGATCTGTCGGCCTGCAGCGCTGTCAGGCCGACAGATCAGCGGGTCCAGTCCGTCGGCACACGACGGCGGATATGGTCGAGCAGCGCGCCGAGCTTGCGCGGCGGATGGCCGAAGGGGTAGTGCAGGCTGACCGGAATCGACGGCCCCTTCCACTCGGGCAGGCAGGCCTCGAACTGTCCCGGGTGCGCCGTCGCCCGGGTACGCACGTGGTAGTCCGGCAGCAGGCCGATACCGGCACCGTGCGCGATATGGTCGGCATGCACCACCACGTTGTCGACCGTGAAGCGTGACGGTGGCAGGCTCAGGCGGTACTCGCCTTCCTCGGGGTGGTTGAGCACCAGATTGGGGTGATGGCGGTCGATCAGATTGACCCAGTCATGGGAGGTCAGCTCGCTGGGGTGCTGCGGATGGCCGTGCTGGCGCAGATAGCTGGGGTGGGCATAGAGATGCTGCTGCTGCTGACCCAGAATCTCCTCGCGCAGCCCGGTGTCCCTGGCCGGCCCTTCCCACAGCCACAGCATCACCTGGTCGTCATCGCGTGACGGCGGCAGGTGGTTGGCGGTCAGGGTCAGGCGAATGCCCGGATACTCTTCGATGAAGTCGGTCAGCACATGATTGAACCAGCCACGCAGGAAGTGCGGGTGCGCGCTGACGGTGATATCACCGCTGATCTCCTCGCGCAGTTCATCCAGCGCGATCTGCGAGCGCTCGCCCAGCGACAGCATCTGCTGACAGTACTGATAGAACAGCGTGCCGGCCTCGGTGGGAATCAGACGGTTGGCCTGACGATGCAGCAGTGGCTGGCCGAGCTGGTGTTCGAGATGGCTGATCCGGCGGCTGAGCGTGGACTTGGAGATACCGAGATGCTCGGCTCCTGCGCCCAGATTGCCGTAGCGCATGATGGCATCGAAGGCACTGAGGCCCTGAAATTCGTCAAGTACTGGAGGCATGACTTGGTGGCACCCGCCGCTGTTGTCTGCCGTTGAAGCGGCAAATAGCGTGAAAGAAAGCATGAAAGCAGGAATCGCGTCGTTGCTGAGGTGTGGGCCAGCGTCTCCCTGCCATTTTGGCCAGCATTGTAGCCGATCTGGTCGAGCGAATGGCATACATGTGAGTGATTCGCGTTTGCCTGTAGCCGGATGCGGTGAAACATCCGCCAGCCGGCGGCTTCCGCTGACCAGCCCGTGGCTGGTGGGAGACGGGCGCTGACAGGCAGCCAGCGTGCCTCAAGTGAGCCTCATGCCGCTGGCGTTCGACAATCAGGGTTGGCGGTTTCCGCGCCCCGCGCGGCAATTGCGCCCACATGAGATGCACATGGCGAGCGAGCGCGGCATCATGGCGAGATCAATGCGCAGCAGGCCTCGTCGCTGCGTCTCACTGTTCAAGGACCCTGTAGATGTCATTCGCTACCCGCTTGCGCGCCCGGGCCGCCTTGCTTGCCTCTCCGCTACGGCTTGCGTCATCAGCGCCAACTCCTTCATCAGCGCTATCTTCTTCATCAGCGCTGTTGAGGGGCGCCAGCCTGGCGGCCCCGTTGATGCTGGCACTGCTGGCCGCGCCGGTTCAGGCAGACGAGCGCCCCCAGATCCGTGTCATGGCCGCCGCCTCGCTGCATGACGCGCTGGATGCCATCGAGGCGCGCTATGAGCGTCTCGCCGACGTGGACATCATGCCGGTCTACGCCTCGTCCTCGACCCTGGCGCGTCAGCTGGCCAATGGGGCTCCGGCGCAGCTGTATCTGTCGGCCAATGAGCGCTGGATGGACTGGCTGGAGCAGCAGGCCGGCATCGTCGTCACCGGCCGTCACGACCTGCTGGGCAACCGTCTCGCGCTGGTCGCGCCCGGCCCCAGCCAGCTGGACGCCAGTGTCAGCAACGCCGAGGATGTCACCGATGTGGCCGAGCGCCTCGCCGCCACCGGCAGCAATACGCGCCTGGCCGTCGGCGACCCCGACCACGTGCCCGCGGGCATCTATGCGCGTCAGTCGCTGGAAGCGCTGGGGCAGTGGCAGACGCTGCGCTCGCGCCTGGCCAGCGCTGAAGACGTGCGCGCCGCGCTGGCGCTGGTCGAGCATGGCGAGGCCCCGCTGGGGATCGTCTATGCCACCGACGCCGCCATCAGCCATCGGGTGCACCAGGTCGGCCTGCTGCCGGACAGCAGCCATGACCCCATCCACTATCCTGCCGCCTTGATCAGTCGTGGCGGTGATGCGCCGTCGTCACAGGCCGAGGCCTTCTCGGCCTGGCTTTCCAGCAACGAGGCCGGCGCCATCTTCCATCGCTTCGGCTTCAGCACGCTCGCCCATCAGGTTCCTGCTGCGCAGCCTGAGGCCGACTAGCCGCTGGATCAGCATCGAGGCCTCGTGGCACACGCTGGCATGTCATCGACAAGATGAGGCCGCTACACTGGGAGCCTGCTGTCACATCGGCGTGATCAAGGCGGGCAGGGCTGTCTGCCGGCGCTTCGCGTCACGTCATGTGCGAGAACCTGTCTTCGTCTGAGGAAGATCCATGCTGAGTGCGCTGGAATGGGAAGCCCTGAGCCTGAGCCTCAAGGTGGCTTGCGTCGCGGTCGGCCTGAGCCTGATTCCCGGTTTTGCGGCGGCCTGGTGGCTGGCGCGACGTGAGTTTCGTGGCAAGGCGCTGGTCGATGGTCTGCTGCATCTGCCGCTGGTGTTGCCGCCCGTGGTGGTCGGTTATCTGTTGCTGGTCACCTTCGGGCGCAATGGCGCCATCGGCCAGTGGTTGGCCAAGGTCGATATCGTGCTGCCTTTCACCTGGCAGGGCGCGGCGCTGGCGGCGGCGGTGATGGCCTTTCCGCTGATGGTGCGCGCGATGCGCCTGTCGCTGGAGGCCATCGACCCGGGTCTGGAGGCCGCGGCCCGCACCCTGGGCGCCAATCCGCTGCGCGTGCTGTTCACGGTGACCATGCCGCTGGCGCTGCCGGGCATTCTCACCGGTGGCATGCTGGCCTTCGCGCGTGCCCTGTCGGAGTTCGGTGCCACCATCACCTTCGCCGCCAATATCCCCGGCGAGACCCGCACGCTGCCGTTGGCGCTCTATACCCTGATCCAGACCCCGGGCCAGGAAGGCGCGGCGGCCAGGCTGTGCGCCATCGCCGTCGTCATCGCGATGCTGTCGCTGCTGGCCTCCGAATGGCTGGCACGTCGCGCGCGACTGCGCATGGAGGGGCGTGATGCTTGATTTCCACCTCCATCGTCAGCAGGGCGCCTTCACGCTGGATGCCACGCTCAAGGTGCCGGCGCGCGGCGTCACGGCGCTCTTCGGGCGCTCCGGCAGCGGCAAGACCACCATCCTGCGCCTGATCGCAGGTCTCGAACGTCCCGACCATGGCCATCTGCGCCTGGACGGCGAGTGCCTGACGGGCGGCGAGAACGATATCTTCGTGCCGGCGCATCGTCGCAGGCTCGGCGTCGTCTTCCAGGAGCCGCGCCTGTTTCCGCACTACAGCGTGCGCGGCAATCTCCGCTACGGCATGCCGCGCGCCCTGACACCCGCCCAGCGCCAACAGAACCAGTCACGCCTGCATGAGATGGTCACGCTGCTGGGCATCGAGGACCTGCTGTCGCGCATGCCCGGCCAGCTGTCCGGTGGCGAGGCGCGGCGTGTCGCGATCGGCCGCGCCCTGCTGTCACGCCCGCGCATGCTGTTGCTGGATGAGCCGCTGACCGGCCTCGACGGCGCGCGCAAGCAGGAGCTGCTGCACTACATTGCGCGGCTGGCGCGCGAGATCGAGATCCCGATCCTGTTCGTCAGTCATGACACCCGCGAGCTGTTCGCGGTCGCCGACCGCCTGGCGCTGGTGGACAACGGTCGCATCACTGCCAGCGGCGAGATCGGTGACATGCTGTCACGGCTGGACCTGGCGCCGCAGACCGGCCGTTTCGAAGCGGGATCGCTGCTGACCGCCGAGGTGCTGTCGCACGATGATGACTGGCAGCTGACGCGTCTGGGGCTGGGCGCCGGGCTGAGCCTCAAGCTGGCGCGGCTGGCGATGCCGGTGGGGCGTCGTGTGCGACTGCGACTGCGGGCACGTGACATCAGCATCGCGCTGGAGACGCCGACCCACACCAGCCTGCGCAATGCCTTGCCGGCCGTGATCCACGAGATCGAGAGCGAGCGCGGCCACGCCAGCGCCGAGCTGGTGCTGGGCATCGCCGGCCAGCGGGTGAGGGCGCGAGTCGATCGTCTGGTGTGTCAGGAGCTGGGCCTCAAGGTCGGGCTGGGCGTCAAGGCGCTGATCTCCAGCGTGGCGCTCTCGGGCCCCGACGTGATCAGCCTGGACGCCATGGATGACGACATCCCTGTGGTGAATGCGGCCCAGCCGAGTGCGGCCCAGCCGAATGCGACACAGACAGATACAGCACAGGCCAAGGCGCCAGATGACGCAGGCTCTGTCTCGCCTGCGAGCTGATACCGCTCGGACGCACCGTAAGCTGATTTCTCGAATTGATGGACTCTGGAAAGGAAACCTCTCATGCAGTTGACCCACCTGTGGCGCTATCCCCTCAAGTCCGGCGCCGCTGAAGCGCTTCAGACAGCGACGCTTGGCGAGGAAGGTCTCACCCAGGATCGCCGCTTCGTGGTGGTCGCGGCGCGTGGCAAGTTCGTCACCGCGCGCACGCATCCTCAGATGCAGCGACTGGCCTTGCGCGAAGACGCCAGCGGCCAGTGGCGACTGTGGCATCTGGACCGGCCCGAATGCGGTAGCGTCAGCTTTGCCACTGATGACCAGGCCGAGCGTCTCGACATCCAGGTGTGGGCCGATCGGTTCACTGCCTTGAGCGTCAGCTTTGAGGCTGATGCCTGGCTGAGTGAGCAGGTCGGCATGCCGGTCAGGCTCAGCTGGTTGGGCGAGCGCTCGGAGCGCTATCGCGAGATCATCGCGCAGCGCGTCAGCGCCGCCGACGGCTTCCCGTTGTTGCTGGCCAATCAGGCTTCGTTGGCGGCGCTCAACGCCCAGACCCCGAGTGCGGACCATGGCATGGATCAGTTCCGCCCCAATCTGGTGATCAGCGGCGCCGAGGCATGGGCCGAGGATGGCTGGCAGGAAGTGCGCATCGGCGAGGCACGCTTCACGCTGGTGTCCTCCTGCACCCGCTGTGCGATGGTCAATGTCGACCCGGCGACGGGCGCGAAGCGGGCTGATAAGGAGCCGCTCAAGACGCTGGCACGGGTGCGCCGCTTCGCGGATGGCCAGGTGCACTTCGGCTACAACCTCGTCGCGCTCGATCCCTCGCGCAAGCCTACCTTGCGTGTCGGCGACGAGGTGGAAGTCACCGCCTTCAAGTGATGTCGCTGGAAGCTTGCCTACAGGCCTGAACCCAAACGCCCGCCATCCTCGATGGCGGGCGTTTTCGTTGAGGGCGCATGACCAGACAGTAGGCAAGGCGCTTGGCAAGACAGTAAGCGAGGCGCTTGGCAAGACGGTAGGCAAGCTCAGCCCGGTGGCCCGAACAGGGCCGGCTGGCCATGCGCCTCGCGCCAGACATCCAGCGCCGCACGGTGCAGCTGGCTGTGACGCCATGCCAGCGCCTCGATATCGCGGTCATAGCCGCCACCGATCACGCAGGCCACGGCGGCGCCCGCCGCGCGACAGCGCTGGATGACATGCCGCTCGCGGTGGTAGAGGCCGCTGTCGCTCAACTCGAGATGGCCGAGCCTGTCCGCGGCATGCGGGTCGACACCGGCATCGAAGATCACCAGCTCCGGGCGTACCCGCGCCAGCACCTCCTCAAGCGTACGCTCCAGCACCGCCAGATAGTCCGCGTCGCCCATGCCCCTGGGCAAGGGCACGTCCAGATCACTTTGCTGCTTGCGCGCCGGGAAGTTGCTCTCGGCATGCAGTGACAGCGTGAAGACCCGCGGCTCGTCGGCGAAGATCAACGCCGTGCCATCGCCCTGATGCACATCGAGATCGACGATCAGCGCGCGCTTCACGCCGTCCTCCAGCGCCTGATGCGCCGCCACGCCGATGTCGTTGAGCAGACAATAGCCGCTGGCGGCCTCCGGGTGGGCGTGATGGGTGCCGCCCGCGGTATTGCAGGCCAGCCCGCGTTTGAGCGCTTCGCGTACGGTGGTCATGGTGCCGCCCACGGCCAGCACGCTGCGCTCGCGCAGTGCCTCGCTCCACACGAAACCGCTGCGCCGCTGGGCCTGCGCGCTCAGGCTGCCAGTGAGAAATTCATGCACATAGCGGCGGGTATGCACGCTGAGCAGGTCATCCTCCTCGGCGGGTTCGGGCGTCACCCAGTCGACGGCCGAGGCGCAGTCGGCCAGCTGGCGGTCGAGCAGACGCTTGAGCACGCTGAACTTGTCCATCGGGAAGGGATGCTTCTCGGGCAGCGCGATCCGATAGCCGGGATGGTGAATCAGCGCCAGCGGCGGGCAGTGGGCATCAGCGACGGGGCACAAAGTGCACCTCCTGCCCGTCGGTGGTCAGCTGGCGGATGGCGGTGGGGCGGCCATCGCTGTCCAGGTCGACCAGCCCGATGCCGCAGGCGTTCAGCAGGCGTTCGCCCTGACTGGCCGCGTCGTGACGGCGCGGCGTGACACGCATGTTGCGCCGGCGTGTCAGCAGATTGAGCGGCGAGCGCGGGGCGTACAGCCAGCGATTGAGACGGTCGAGCACATCCAGCAGGCCGACCGGGAAGCGATTGCGGATGCCGCTGCTGGTGATCTGCCAGATGCTCGGGCTCGAGCGGCGATGCTTGAGGCGCACATCGTAGGCGAAGGAGTAGTGCACATCGCCGGACAGGATCACGAAGTTCTGTGGCGTGCGCGAGTGGCGGAAGATGTTGAGCATCACGCTGGCCGCGCCGCGATGCGCCATCCAGTTCTCGGCATCGACCATCAACGGCTTGCCCGCCAGCGTGAACAGCTTCTGGATGCTCTCGATCAGCTTGACGCCGAACATCGGCGCCGGGGACACCAGCACCACGGCCGGATGGCCGACCAGGCGTTGCTGAAGCTCGCTCAGCGCCTCCCAGTCCATCAGCCCCGAGGGATGCGAGAGCTTGCGCTCGCTGCGCCAGCGGCGGGTGCGCGTATCGGCCACGATCAGCGGCGGCGTGGTGTCGAGCTGATAATCCCAGCTCTCGCAGCGATGCAGGTGGGCGATCAACGCCTCCTGACGCTCGACATCGAAATGGCCGTCTGCGGCCGTGTCAGTGCCAGTCAGGGCATGAGTGAACAGCGCCCGTGTCTCCTCCAGCAGCTCCGCCAGTGGCTCCGGCCCGTTGCCGGCGGCCTGACACAGCAGATAGCCGGTCAGCGCATTGCCGATGATGCGGCGCGAGAAGGGGTGGCCATAGGCGGCTTCCTCCCAGGCGGCGCTGAGGTTCCAGTCATCGGTGACATCGTGGTCATCGAAGATCATCAGGCTGGGCACATTGGCCAGCAGGCGACGTACCTGACCGAGTCCGCCACAGAAGCGCCGCAGATGGCGGGCTTCGGTGGCATGGCGCTCGCGGGTGGCGTCGTCATGGCCCTCGAGCGCCGAGGGATCTTCCAGCGTGATGCCCAGCGCCTCCCACGGCACGTCAGACCACACCAGCAGGTACATGGCGATGACTTCCGACAGGCCGATCAGGTGGTTGTCGGCACCGGTGGAGGTGAAGATGGGCTTGCGCTTGGCACCGAAGAAGCTGGCGGCCACGCCTTCGTTGGCCGGCATGTCCGGCAGCAGCTGCGGGCGGTGGTAGAGGTGCGAGGGGTGCTGGCGCAGCTCGCGAGTGTCGGAGACCTCGGCCTCCATCAGCGTCTCCTCCGGCAACCCCAGCCCCGCGATCAGCTGATCGATCGCGCCCAGCATCGGCCCCGCGACATCGTCGGCGTAGATCTGATCGCCGGTGAACAGCATCACCTCCGGCCACTCGGCGACGCTCTCACGTCGCTCGCTCAACCAGCGATCCAGCGCCACCAGTCCATCGCCGCCCGGGCCCTTGGGCGGCGGCGTCTCAAGGCGATCGGTCGACGCAGCGTCTTCTGCACTCTGCTGCGCCTGCTGCTCGTCGTCACTCAAGCCGTGATGCGGCTTGCGGCAACTGCCATGCGCGACACGCGTCAGGCGCGACGGCAGTCGAAAGCGCGGCAGGCTTTCACCGGGGTAGCAGATCTGTGGCGCCCAGTCGGCGATGCCCTGCCATGCGGGCGTGTCTGTCGATGCTGCTGACGCTTCCGTTGCCGATGACGCTGCCGTTGTCGCAGACGGCTCCGCCAGGCCCAGCTCGTAGGCGATGGCGCAGTCGGCAGGCAAGGGCGTGTCGGGATGCGCTTCGATCAACAGCAGCCAGGCGTGCTCCCCCAGCGGCATCGCCAGATGCTCCGTCAGCCGACAGCTTGATGTCGTCGGCAGGCCATCCTCACCTCGCGTGGGAGGCGTCGCGTCCTGCTCCGGCAGCAGCCACACTCGTGCCTGCTGTGGGCGAGAGGTCACCAGCCACAGCATCACGCCCGCGGCGGTGACACGGCGCAATATCGGGCCTGCCAGCACGCGGGGCAGGGCAGCAGTCGGTGTGGGAGAGCCGTTGGCAGGCAGCGAAGCGGACGAAGTGGCAGACATGAAGCAGGCTCGATGGCAGGTGGAGACGGATAGCGGTCAGCTGACTATCATCAGCTGACGCTTAACAGGCGATAGCGGAACAGGCGACGAACGCCAGCCATGGGCGCAGGCGTGGGCCTGGGCGTGTGAGTGGCTCCGTGCGTTGAGTGTGACAACTCGTCGTGGCGCGAGGTTCGCAGGCTCGCAAAGCATGCGCGAGCTAGCGTAAAGTTGGGCCCTTGAATGCACATGGCGTTCGCACAATAGCATGGGAAACCGGCATGAATGATCCATCGGCGAAGCGCCTCGTGAGTCCGCTGTCCAGGCCAGTCAACCGCGGGCACGGCTCGCGCAGCTCCATCTGGCGCAAGATCGCGCTGGCCGCAAGTGTGACAGCGAGCCTGGCCGCGACCTTGGCAACAAGCCTGTCAGCGAGCCTCTTCAGCCCTGCGGCCCTGGCCGCCGAGGCGCCGCTGGCGACAGGCGAGCGCCACGTGCTGGCGGCCAATGACTGCCTGCCTGCACCCAGCGGGCCGGTGGTGTTGACGGTCGAGGGCGCTGTCAGCTGTGGCAATGCCGGTTCCCTGCAGGCACCGCGGGCGCGTTTCGATCTGGCGATGCTCGAAGCCATGCCGTCGCGCGTGGTGGCCACCCACACCCCCTGGACCCAGGGACGTGTCAGTTTCTCCGGCCCGCTGCTGCGCGAGCTGGTGGCGCGGGTGTCTGAAGATGCCAGGGGGCTCAAGGTGCGGGCCCTGAATGACTTCGTGGCCGAGATTCCCCTCAGCGACATCGAGGACTTCGATGTCCTGCTGGCCACGCGACGTGACGGCGAGCGCATGCCGGTTCGTGACCTCGGGCCCTTGTTCGTGCTGTATCCCTTCGATGCTCATCCGGAATTGCTCAATGAGCAGGTACGCTTTCGCAGTGTCTGGCAGGTCACCGGGCTGACGCTGGAGTGAGCGAGGGCTGGCGCCTGACCCCTCAGGCGCAAGATGACATGGAATCATGCAGTGAATCAGTCGCCGGATGAAAGATCCCCGCTTTCAGGCACCGCTGCTGATCAGTCCCTTGCTGATCAGGGCATTGCCGCGTCGGGTGTGACCGGAAGCGGCAATTCCCCCGCGCGCTGGCCGCTGTGGCTGGGCATGGCGATCAGCATCCTGTGTCTGCTGGCCTCCATCGGCATCGGTGGCACCATCCTGCACAACCAGGTCAGCCTGGAAGACCGCACCCGCGACGACGCCGTCTGGTCGATCTACAAGCTGGATCGCGAGGCGGTCAGCCTTTCCTCATCGATAGCGCGCTATCGCGTCGCCGGGCCAGCCGATCGTGCCAGCATCTGGAATGAGGTGCTGCAGAATTACGAGCTGCTCTACAGCCGCACTTATATCTTCCGGCGGGGGGATTTCCAGCGCCATCTGATGACCCTGCCGGCCGTGCCGCTGCTGGCCGATGAGTTGATGAGCCAGATCGAGTATCTCGATCTGCGGCTGGAAAAGTGGCGGCATGGCCCGGTGTTCGAGGGCACGGGCCCGGTGCAGGGCGCCCAGGCTGACGACGCTTCCGCAGACATTGACGCTGCACAGCGCTCCCAGGTACTGGGGCCCGAGGGTCGCGAGGCTGCGGAGTTTCAGCAGCTGAGCGATGCGCTGGCCGATACCACCCAGACGCTGTTGTTGCGGGTACGTGCACGTCTGGCCGAGGAGCTGGCCCACGAGCGTCAGAGCCGCGACAGCCTGGTGCAGCTGATGTTGCTGTTGCTGGCGCTGATGCTGCTGGCCACCTTGATGGTCTGCCGTCAGGTCTGGCTGCAGGCCCGCGGACGTGAACAGGCCCGCCTGCAGATGCTGGCGATGTCGTCGGCCCTCAAGCACGAGGCGGCGCGGGCCGAACAGGCCAGTCGCGCCAAGTCCGAGTTTCTGGCCACCATGAGCCACGAGATTCGTACTCCGCTCAATGGCGTGATCGGCATGAGCGAGCTGTTGCTGGCCGAACCGCTGCAGAGCAGTGCGCATCGCTATGCCAGCAGTCTGCGCGACAGCGGCGAAGTGCTGATGGGGCTGGTGGATGATGTCCTCGACTTCTCCAAGATCGAGGCCGGCAAGCTCAGCGTCGAGCGACGTCCCTTCGAACTGCACACGGCCATCGATGGCGTGATCGACCTGCTGCTGCCGCAGATGGACAGCACGCGCATCGTCTTCGATGACCGCCGTTCCGCCCAGCTGCCCGAGCAGGTCATGGGCGATTCGGTGCGTCTGCGTCAGGTGCTGCTCAATCTGCTCTCCAATGCCTTCAAGTTCACCGAGCAGGGGCGTGTCTGTCTGCTGGTCGAGGCATTGCCGGCGGGGCGCGTGCGCTTCGAGGTCGATGACACCGGCATCGGGGTCAGTGAAGAACAGGCCGCCCAGCTGTTCGAGCCCTTTACCCAGGGTGATGCCTCCACTGCGCGTCGCTTCGGCGGTACCGGACTCGGGCTTTCGATCTCGCGGCGGCTGGTCGAATTGATGGGCGGGCGACTGGGCCTCAAGCAACGCCCGGGCAAGGGTGCCTGCTTCTGGTTCGAGCTGCCGCTGCCACGCGCCGCGGCGCTCAAGCGACCAGCCTTCACCTCCGCGCCTCTGCCGCTCAGCCGTGGTGAGCATGTCCTGGTGGTCGACGACAATCACATCAATCGCGAAGTCGCCCACTCCATGCTCAGTGGCCTGGGCTACACGGTGACGACGGTCGACAGTGGCGAGGCGGCGCTGGCGTGGTATGCGCGCCAGCGCGATACGGTGCTGGTGCTGCTCGACCTGCGCATGCCGGGACTGGATGGCTTTGCGGTGGCGCGGCGTTGGCGCGCCATGGAGCACAGTGACAGGCGTGCGCCGAGCCTTATCGTCGCGATGACGGCCAATGTGGCGGCGGGGGAGCGTGCGCGCTGTCTCTCGGCGGGCATGAACGACTTCCTGTCCAAGCCGATCCGGCGTCAGCAGCTCGCCAGCATGCTGGCGCGCTGGCAGTCGGGCAGCCAGGACCTCGGCGAATGGCGCGTCAATGCCCTCGCTAGCACCCAGCCCTTCGACCCGATCAACTATTCCCCTACCACCGAGCGACCGCCCCGCTTCGAGGCACCGCCGGAAACCGGTGAGGCACTCGCGCGTGCGGCGTCACTGGTGGCATCACTCGATTCCCCCGCTGCGCGGCGTCGCATGATCCATGAGGCTCAGGCGCGTGCCACTGAGGCCGAGGCTGAAGCTGAAGCAGACAAGGTCAGTGAGCCGTCGGCGACTGGCCCAATCGAGCGGCGTGAGCCTGAGGGCAAAGGCGAGAGCGAAGGCGAGGGCGAACGGGAAAAAGGGGGACACACGAGCATGAACACTAGGGAGTCGTGGACATCTGGCGGCTCAGCGGCGGAGCTTGCGCAGGCCGCGACGCCTGCGCTGCGGGATGAACTGGATGCCGACAGCATCGCGGCCCTCGAGGCGGCCTTCGAGGAGCAGCTAGAGCAGCAGTCCCAGCGCCTGTCACGGGCGGTGGATCATATGGATCTGAAGCAGTTGCAGCATGAAGCCCATCTGCTCAAGGGCAGCGCCGCCACCCTGGATCATGACCTGCTGCGTGACGCCGCCCTGCAGCTGGAGCTGCTGCTGGCATCCGACACGCCGCGCACCCGCATCGAGGCCGCGGTGGCGGCGCTGCTGGCCGAGATTCGTGATCACCGCATCGCCCACGATGCCGGTCAAGCCTGGCGCTAGTGATGGTGGGCGCCAGCAAAGCCGCCCTCGGTCAGGCACATCACCTCAGACATCACCTCAGACATCAGCTCAGTGCTGGCGGCGGCGCAGTTCGCGTTCCACCAGCGTCACGCCGGGCGTGGTCTGGCCCTGAATGCCCTGCAGCGCCAGCGTCAGCGTCGCATCGGCGATCTGCTGGTGACGCTGGGGCAGTGAATGGATCGGCAGCGGCAGGAAGTCGAGCAGGCGGTCGTCGCCGAAGCTGGCCATCGCCTTGGGCGGATTGGCCGGCGGCCCCTCGGCGAACAGCACATCGAGCACGCCATCCATCAGGGTGTAGGAGGCGGTGACGATGGCGTCCGGCAGCGGTGAATGGCGGAGATGCTCGGTCAGCGCCGCCGCGCCGGCCTCGCGCTCGTAACGCGCGGCATGCAGGGTGGTGGCCTCAAGCTCGCTGCTGCCGGTGCGCTGCTGATAGTGCGTCAGCGCCGCCTGCATGCCGCTGGCGCGCGCCCGCGTGATATCGATCTCCGGCAAGGCATCCAGCCACAGCAGTCGCTGTGGCGCGTGTTCGAGCACGGCTTCGGTCAGCTGGCGGGCGGCATCTTCGTTGTTGCTGACCACGCTGGCGAAGTGGCGCGTATCCAGCGCGCGATCGACACCGATGACCGGGAAGCCATCCAGCGCCAGTTCGCGGTAGAAGGGGTCATCGGGGGACAGGCAGCTGGCGGTGATCAGCGCATCGACCCGCCGCGCCTTGAGCATGCGCGCCAGCTCGCGCTCGGTTTCCGGCTCATCGTCGGAGCAGACGATGAACAGCTGATAGTCGCGCTCACGTGCCCCGCGCTCCAGCAACTTGGCCAGGCGGGCATAACTGGCGTTCTCCAGGTCCGGCAGCATGAAGCCCAGCGTGCGGCTTTCGCCACGCCGCAGCGCGGCTGCCTGGGCATCGATCCGATAGTGATGACGTTGTACCACCGCCATGACGCGCTCGACCGTCTGGGGGCTGATACGTCGTGCCTGTGCCTGCCCATTGACCACATAACTGGCGGTGGTGCGTGAAACGCCTGCAAGACGCGCGATTTCTGCCAGGGTCATGCCACTGTCCTTGCTGGAAAGGGGGAACGGGATCTGCGTGCTCCATGTGCGAGGAATGATGCGCACTTGTGGGCTCGGGTGCAAATCCTCTCTGCGCCGGGCACGCCTCGCTCGACGCCTCTCGAGCCCGCGCCACAGGCGGCTCTACGCCCAATGTCTAGTCACCAGAAGCACGTTTTCGGTTTGTGTTCGCTTGATCGGGCGCAAGAAAACGGCCAGCATGAGCCCTATTGAGGTGACACGATTCAGCATGCTCGTCATCACGCCATGACGCCGCTACCCTGTCGGAACTCGCCAAGTGACGTGTCGCGGCAGCTGAAAGACACGCTTGCAGCGCACCGCCAACATCCAGGCTCCTCACCAGAAGGGAGCCTCAAGGAGCCAGCCATGCTCAGTCTTGATCGCGAGGACATCCTTCTCGCCGCCCATGCCAGCGACTGGCGCGATGCCTTGCAACAGGCCGCCGATGCCCTGGTCGCCGGTGGACGCGCCACGCCCGACTACCGTGAGGGCCTGCTGGCGCGCGAAGCCCAGTCTTCCACCTACCTGGGGCAGGGGATCGCGATTCCCCACGGCACGCCGGACAGCCGCGAGGCCGTGCTGGCCACCGGGGTGCGTGTCCTGCAGTTTCCGCAGGGCGTGGAGTGGCACGACGGCAATCGCGTCTTCCTGCTGGTGACCATCGCGGCACAGTCCGATGAGCATCTCGATATCCTGCGCGCGCTGACGCGTGTGCTCGATCGCGACGGTGTCAGTGAGCGCCTGGCCTCGGCGACCACCGCCGAGGAAGTGCTGAGCGAGCTGGGCCGCGAGGTGGTGCCGCCGCGCCTGGATGCCGAGACGCTGCTGTGCGGCTTCCCCGCGCGCGATCGTGACGAGCTGGTGCTGGCGGGGGCCGCGCGCCTGCGTCAGGCCGGCTGTGTCAGCGATGGTTTCATCTCGGCCATGCTCGCCGCCCAGCCGGTGGCGCTGGGGCAGGGCGTGTGGCTGGCGCAGTCGCAGCAGGATGTCACCCGCTCGGCGCTGGCCATCGTCACGCCGGAGAAGGCACTGGAGACGCGCCACGGACGCATCACGGCGCTGGCCTGCCTGGCAGTCGATGCCCAGCAGGGCCAGCATCAGCCGTTGCTGGAGCGCCTGCTGACGCTGTTGGAAGAGGGCGCGGGCGAAAGCCTGCCGGGCCTGTCGGCCAGCGCCCTGCTGGCGCGGCTGTCGGGGGAGTCCGCCACGGCGCAGCTGGCTCAGGTCGTGTTGCTCAACGCCCACGGCCTGCATGCGCGTCCGGCCAAGCAGCTGGTACAGGCGGCGCGCGAAGCCGGCGAGCAGCATGGCGTCATTCCGGCGCTGCGGCTGGAAGGCGATGACAGCGGTGTGGTCAGTGCCGCCAGCCTGACCAAGGTATTGGGGCTGGGCGCACGCCGCGGCCAGACGCTGATCTTCAGCGCCTCCGGCGATGACTCGGCGGCCAATCAGGCGGCGCTGAGCATGATGGTGAGCGCGGTGCAGGCCGGTCTCGGCGAGGCGGTGGAGCCGCTGGCCGATTGGCGCGCCGACGCCGCCACGCCGCTGGAGGCCAGCGAGCAGCAAGCCACCGGCGACACCCGGCAGGCTGCTCCCGCCGCCGACAGCGTGGTACCCGCAGTGGCCGCCTCGCCGGGCATGGCCATCGCGCCGTGCTGGGTGATGCGCCTGCCGCGCTTCGTCTACGAGACGCGCAGCGATGCCGGCGCCGATCGTGAGGCCGAGCGCCTGGTGGCCAGTATCCAGACCGCGCGCGAGCAGTTGCTGGCGCTGGTCAATCGCGCCGAAGGCGCCGAGATGGCCGAGATTCTCTCGATGCACGAGGAGATGCTCGGCGATCCGGAGCTGTTTGCCGCGGCGCGCGAAAGCCTCGATGAAGGCCACAGCGCCGAAGCGGCGTGGTGGTCGGCCATCGACAGTGCCGCCAGTGCCCAGGAGAACCTCGCCGATCGCCTGCTGGCCGAACGCGCCGCCGACCTGCGCGATGTCGGTCGGCGGGTGCTCGGCGTGCTGACCGATACGCCGCTACCCAGCGCCCCCGAGACACCGCATGTGCTGGTGACCGAGGACATCGGCCCGTCGGATGTGGCGCGCCTGGATACCACTCGCGTGCGGGGGCTGGTCACGGCGTTGGGCGGGGCGACCTCGCACAGCGCGATTCTGGCGCGCTCGCTGGGCATTCCGGCGGTGGTCGGGGCTGGCCCGAGCGTGCTGGCGATCGCCGATGGCAGCGAGCTGATCGTCGATGGTGAACGAGGCCGCGTCAGTGTGATGCCTTCGGCCAGTCGCCGCGCGCGTGCCGAAGAGGCGATCGCCGGGCATGAGCAGCGCCAGGCCGCCGCCTGGGAGTCGCGCATGGCACCCGCCACGACCCTGGATGGCCATCATGTCGAGGTGGTCGCCAATCTGGGCAACACCGCCCATGCCGGTGACGCCGTCGAGCGCGGTGCCGAGGGTGTCGGCCTGCTGCGTACCGAATTCGTGTTCATGGCGCACCCGCAGGCGCCGGATCTCGCCACCCAGACCGCCCAGTACGGTGAGGCGCTGGATGCGCTCGAGGGGCGGCCGCTGGTGGCACGCACGCTGGATGTCGGCGGCGACAAGCCGCTGCCGTACTGGCCGCTGCCGCGTGAGGACAACCCCTTCCTCGGCCTGCGCGGCATTCGCCTCGCCCTGACGCGCCCGGAAGTGCTCGAGACCCAGGTGCGGGCGCTGCTGACGGCCGCCGGGGCGCGGCCGATTCGCCTGATGTTCCCGATGGTCAAGGACCTGGCCGAACTGCGTGGCGCGCGTGCCATCGTCGATCGTGTCCGTGCCGAGCTGGACGCCGCCTACGTGGCCGAACATGGCCAGCCGCCGGTGCGCGACGTGCAGGTCGGCGTGATGATCGAGATCCCCTCGGCGGCGCTGACTGCTGCCAGCATCGCGCCGGAAGTCGACTTCTTCTCGGTGGGCACCAATGACCTGACCCAGTACACCCTGGCGATCGACCGCGGCCATGCGACGCTCTCGGCGCAGGCCGATGGCCTGCATCCGGCGGTATTGCGCCTGATCGAGATGACCGTCAGTGCCGCCCACGCCCACGGTGCCTGGGTCGGCGTCTGCGGTGAGCTGGCCAGTGATGACCAGGCCGTCGGCGTGCTGGTCGGGCTGGGCGTGGATGAGCTGTCGGTGTCCAGCCGCCAGATTCCGCTGGTCAAGGCGCGGGTGCGCGAGCTGGACCTGGCCACGGCGCGTGAGCAGGCGCGGGTCGCGTTGGCCCAGCCGACCTCGGAAGACGTGCGCAGTGCTCTGGAAGCGCTGCTCGAGCAGGGCGAGCCTTCGGTTGCCGAGGTCACCTCAGGCGCTGCGGTCAGTCATGCGGACAGTAATGGAAACAGCCCGCGGGAGTCAGTGTGATGAGTGACAACACGACGCGTCAGGCCGCCGACTGCCCGGTATTGTGCGTGACGCTCAACCCGGCGCTGGACATGACCATCGGCCTCGACAGTCTGGTGCCGGGCAAGGTCAACCGGGCGCGCAGCCACCATCTCGAGGCGGCGGGCAAGGGCATCAACGTCGCCCGTGTGCTGGCGACACTGGGCCATCCGGTGACGCTGAGCGGCTTTCTGGGCGCCGACAACCAGGCCGATTTCGAGGCCGCCTTCGCCGAGTGGGGGCTGAGTGACGCCTTCGAGCGCGTCGCGGGCGCGACCCGCATCAACGTCAAGCTCGGGGAGGCCAGTGGCCGTGTCACCGATATCAACGGCGCGGGCATGCAGGTCGATGAGGCTGCCTTCACGCGGCTTGAGGTGCGCATCGATGACTGGATCGATCGTCAGCAGGCCGAGGGCGGCCCGGAGCGCTGTGCCGTCGTCATCGCCGGCAGCCTGCCGCCGGGCGTCAGCAGCGAGCAGCTGGCGAGCCTGGTGCAGCGGGTGCGTGCCCGCCACATTGCCTGCTGGCTGGATACCAGCGGCACGGCACTCGAAGCCGGTCTGGCGGTGCCGCCCAGCGGCGTGAAGCCCAACGAACAGGAACTGGCGCTGTGGGCGGGCGAGCCGCTGGAGAGCGACGCCGCCCGTCAGCGTGCGCTGGCGAGTCTGGTCGAGCACGGCATCGAGCAGGCGCTGATCTCTGCCGGCCCGGAAGGCGTGCTGTGGGCAAGCCCCGGCGCCGAGACACTGCGGGCACGCCCGCCGCGCATGCGAGTGGTCAGTACCGTGTGTGCCGGTGATACCCTGCTGGCCGCCATGCTGCATGGGGTGCTCTGCCATCCGACACCCACGGCGGCCATGCGTGAACAAATTCTGCGTCATGCCACGGCGCTTTCCGCCGAGGCCGTGACCCACCCGGGGCCGGGCAATCCCGCCGCCCCGGAGCTTGAAACCCTCCAACAACACACCAGCATCGAGACATTGGCCAGTGCCGAGGTCGCGACAGCCGGAGAGCCACGCCCATGAATGTCATCATCGTTACCGCCTGCCCGAGCGGCATGGCGACCAGCTTCCTGGCGGCGCGCCGTCTGGAGCAGGCCGCCCGTCGTCGCGACTGGGAGCCCCTCATCGACATGCGCTCGCAATTCGAGCGTGAACTCGTGTTGAGCGATGCCCAGCTCGCCGCCGCCGAACTGGTGATCGTCGCGGCGTCGCCGATGACCAGCGCCGGACTCGAGCGTTTCGTCGGCAAGCGCGTGCATGTCGCGCCCATCGAGGAGGCGCTGCCGGACCCCGCCGCCTTCCTGGCCAATGCCGAGGCCCGTGCCCGTGTGCTGGAAGCCAAGGACATCGCCGACGTGGCTGCGACTGTCAGCACGACGGCCAGCGGCGCAGCAAGCGCAGCTGGTGGAGACGTGGCGCACAAGCCGTCCATCGTCGCGGTCACCGCCTGCCCGACCGGCGTGGCGCATACCTTCATGGCCGCCGAGGCCTTGAGCGAGGCGGGGCGAGCGCTGGGCTACCCGACGCGGGTCGAGACCCAGGGCTCGGTGGGCGCGCAGGATGCGCTGACCGAGCAGGAGATCGCCGCGGCCGAGGTGGTGATTCTGGCCTGTGATATCGAGGTCGACCCGACGCGCTTCGCCGGCAAGCGGGTCTGGCGGACTTCCACCGGCACCGCGCTAAAGAAGCCGCGCGATACCATCGAGCAGGCGCTGGAAGGCGCCGAGGTGGAATCCGCCACCGCCGCGGGCGGTCAGGGCAGCCAGCAGAAGGGCGAGAAGCGCGGCCCCTACAAGCACCTGCTGACCGGCGTGTCCTTCATGCTGCCGATGGTGGTGGCGGGCGGCCTGATGATCGCGCTGTCCTTCGTGTTCGGCATCAAGGCCTTCGAGGAAGAAGGCACCCTGGCGGCGGCGCTGATGCAGATCGGCGGTGGCTCGGCCTTCAAGCTGATGATTCCGGTGCTGGCGGGCTATATCGCCTACTCCATCGCCGACCGCCCGGGCATCACGCCGGGCATGATCGGTGGCTGGCTGGCCGCCACCCTGGACGCCGGCTTCCTCGGCGGCATCATCGCCGGCTTCCTGGCGGGCTACAGCGCGCTGGGGCTGAGCCGTTTCGTCAAGCTGCCGCAGTCGATCGAATCGCTCAAGCCGATCCTGATCATCCCGCTGGTGGCGAGCATGGTCACCGGTCTGGTGATGATCTACGTGGTCGGCACGCCGGTGGCGGGGCTGATGGCGACGCTGACCGAATTCCTCGAATCGATGGGCTCGGCCAATGCCGTGCTGCTGGGCATTCTGCTCGGCGCGATGATGTGCTTCGACCTCGGTGGCCCGGTCAACAAGGCCGCCTATGCCTTCGGTGTCGGCCTGCTGGCAAGCGAGACCTATGCGCCGATGGCGGCCATCATGGCGGCTGGCATGGTGCCGGCGCTGGGCATGGGGCTGGCCAGCTTCATCGCGCGCACCAAGTTCGCCGAGCCGGAGCGTGAGGCGGGCAAGGCCAGCTTCATTCTCGGCCTGTGCTTCATCTCCGAGGGTGCGATTCCGTTCGCCGCCAAGGACCCGCTGCGCGTGATTCCGGCCTGCATGGTCGGCGGTGCCGTCACCGGCGCACTGTCGATGCTGATAGGCGCCAAGCTTCTGGCGCCGCACGGCGGGCTGTTCGTGCTGCTGATTCCCAACGCCATCAACGTGCCACTGATGTACCTGGGCGCCATCGTCGCCGGCACCCTGGTGACGGGTATCGGCTATGCGCTGATCAAGAAGGGCGCACAGCAGGTCGAGACCGCTGCCGCGACCTGAGCCGCTGGCAGGCAGGTAAAGACGCAAACGCACAAGGCAAGACGCAAAAAGCCCCCGCCGGTTTCCCGGCGGGGGCTTTTGCATTGCAGGCCGAGCGCAGGCGCTCAGCGACGGCTCAGTCCAGCTTCGATCAGTTCAGTTCTGATCAGCCCAACTTTGATCAGTCCAACACCGATCAGTCCAGTTCGGACTTGCCGATCACGCCCGGCATCGCCGGCGCTTCGTTGACCGTATCGTGGCGCACGAAGGCCAGATGCTGCTGATAGGCGGTGACGACTTCGTCGAGCACCTGGGCCCGCGACAGGCCGTTGAGCTCCTGACCGCTGCCACCCTCGGAGAGGTGCACTTCCAGACGCAGGTAGAAGTCATCATTGGCGTCGATGAAGCTCGGCGTCTGCTGGCGCACCGCACGCACCTGGTAGACGAAGTTGGAGGCGTCCTCGAACTCGACTTCCAGCGTCACGCGGGGCAGCGGCTCATCTTCCAGCGTCTCTTCGGTGACGCTCGAGACCTGACCGCGACGATTGAGCTCCTCGGCCAGCTGGTTGAGGGCCGGGCGGATGGAGCGCTTGAGGGTCGCCTCGGAACTGCCGCTCTGGGCGAAGTCGAGCACGTGGTCCAGACGCTCATGCCAGTCGACGCCTTCGTAGACGCAGCTGTTGTCCTGACGCACGTTCTCCTTGCGGTCCTCGATCATCAGCGCCTTGTACATGCCGATCATCATGAAGATCAGCACGATGGAGAAGGGCACGGCGGTGATCACCACGGCGCTCTGCAGTGCGCTCAGTCCCCCGACCATCAACAGTGCCAGCGTCAGCAGGCCGATGATGGCGGACCAGAAGATGCGCAGCCAGATCGGCGCATCGTGGTTCACGTCCTTGAGGATGGAGGTGAAGTTGGCCAGTACCAGGGCGCCGGAGTCGGCGGAGGTCACGAAGAACACGATACCCAGAATCGCCACCACGGCGGTGGTGATGGTGGAGTAGGGCAGCTGCTCCAGGAAGGTGTAGATGGTGTTCTGCGGTGCGTTCAGGGCTTCGGTGGCCAGTGCCGCGACGTCCTGATTGGCGACCATGTCGATGGCGGAATTACCGAACACGCTCATCCACACCATCATGAAGCTCAGCGGAATCAGCAGCGCGCCGAACACGAACTGACGGATGGTACGGCCACGCGAGATACGCGCCAGGAACAGGCCGACGAACGGGGTCCAGGCGATCCACCAGCCCCAGAAGAACAGCGTCCAGCCGCTCATCCACTCATCGGTACCCGGGGTGTAGGCGTAGGTATCGAAGCTCTTGGCGGTGAACTGGGTGATGTAGTCACCGACGTTGAGTACCAGGGCGTTGAGCAGCTGCGAGGTGTCGCTGACGGCGAGCACGAAGATCAGCAGCGCCGTGGCCAGCAGCATGTTGAACTCGGACAGCATGCGGATGCCTTTCTCGACACCGGTGATCACGGAAATGGTCGCCAGTACCATCACGCCGATGATCAGCGCGGCCTGGACGGCGAGGTTCTCGGGCACGCCGAGCATGAACTTGAGGCCGTAGTTGAGCTGGATGACGCCGATGCCCAGCGAGGTGGCGATACCGAACACGGTGGAGATGATCGCGAAGATGTCCACGGCGTTGCCGATCGGGCCATTGATGCGGTTGCCGAGCAGCGGGTAGAAGGCCGAGCGGATCGCCAGCGGCAGGCGGTGGCGGTAGCTGAAGTAGGCTAGCGACATGCCGGCAAGCACATAGATGCCCCAGCCGGAGAGGCCCCAGTGGAAGAAGGTTTCCACCATGGCGTTGCGGATCGCCGCCTGGGTCTGCGGGTCACCGGTCACCGGCGCCACGTAGTGGGACAGCGGTTCGGCGATGCAGTAGAACAGGATGTCGATGCCGATACCGGCCGCGAACAGCATCGCCGACCAGGACAGCAGCGAGAATTCCGGGCGTGAATCATCCGGCCCGAGGCGAATGCGCCCGAAGCGCGAGCAGGCGATCAGCACCCCGAAGACCAGATAGGCGACGATGGCCAGCATGTAGAACCAGCCGAAGGTGTCGATGGTCCAGCCCAGGGCGCTGCCGATCCAGGCGTCGGCCTGTTCGGTGAACAGCATCGCGAAGGCCAGGAAGGCGAGGATACCGATGATCGATCCGTAGAAGACCGTCGGGTTGATACGACTCGAGGACGGCGTGGCGTTCTCGGCGGAAGCAGGTTTCTGCATGAGCAACTCCTTATCAGGGGAAGTTTCACTCGTGCGTGGTGCTTAGCTGCCCGTCAGCCGCAGAAAGTGCGGGTGGCGTGCAGGAAAAGACGGACACGAACGGCACGGGCCGTGCTCAGCTCACGCGCGGGGCGGAACTTGCAGCAGCGGCAGTGTCGACTGCCGTGGCGACGCGATTGCAGGGGCATCGCTGGGCAGCAAGCAAGAAATGCCGGTGGGCAATTCATGAGAGACGCCAGGCGCGCACCGTGGTGCGGCCCCTTTCCTGCAGGCCAGATTGGCCGCAGAAGAACGATGGCGGGTCGAGCGCTGGGGAACGCCTGGCCTTCATCGCGCTGCTCTCATCACTTCGAACGTCTACTCGGCGTCCCTGGACGTCACCCGCCTTCTCGCGAAGGGGCGGGTCACTCCGGTGTCTGCTCGCGAGTCCGTGGCCGTCGCCGTCGCTTGCTCCCTTGAAGTTGCCGGGATGGCAGGCGTCAGTCTCGTCGGCATCTGCCGGGTCCGCTTTCCTGTGACGGTTGCAGGCATCCCGTCTTGCTGCCGCCGGTCGAGATCGGCAGCGGAGGGGAGCTCAGCAGTCAGGAAAACGCGACTCACATCATCACGCCGTGTAATGCTCAAAGCCTTGCAGAATTATTTTAATTGATTGTTCAATAAAAATATAACCCCCCTTTGGGGAAAAAGGCAGTGCAACTGTCGCTTTCGCTTATCCTCGTGTCGCGATCACGTCGCCGCGAGGCCCGATGGCAGAGCCTCGCAGGCGCGGTGTCGTGCCTGGGAAAATCGCTGTCGGTAAAAGGACACAACGACGCCGCCCCGACCACAGAATCGTGGCCGGGGCGGCGAAAGTGACGTCAGCAGGGCAGTTGAATGGCTGTGTTCGGGGCGCGGGTCGCCCGATTCTTACCTCGCCGGGCCGTCGATCAGCCGGCTTTCAGCTGCCCGGGTGATGGCCTGACTCAGGCATCTTCAGACTGGTCGGCGTCATGCATCGGGCCGCGCTTCATGTCGCCGCCCTTCATGCCGCCATGATGCTTTCCAGCGTGATGGCGCATGCCGTTGGCCATGAAGGCTTCCAGCGCATCGAGCTGCTCGGCGGACAGCACATCGGCGAGTTTCTCGCGGCCTTCCTCACGCAGCTCCAGGCGCTGCTCCTTCATTTCCTTGCGCATTTCCTGGCGAGCGGCGACACGCTCCTGCTTGGTGTCGGCGTCCTGCATGGCATCGCGCATGTCGTCGTGCATCTCTTTCATGCTGTCATGCATCTCGTCACGCATTTCCTTGCGGACTTCCTTGAGCGCCTGCATCTGGTCATCGCTCAGGTTCCAGCTGGCCAGCAGCGCCTTCATGCCTTCCTGCTGCTGACGGTCGGCCATCTTCGGACCGCGCTTGTCACGCTGGTGCATCAGGTCCAGCACCTTGATCTGGTCGTCATCCAGCACCTTGGCCAGACGATCGTGCTGGGTCTTGCGCAGTTCCTCGAAGGCAGCCTTGCGCGCTTCACGCGAGTCGAAGTCGGTCTTTTTGAGTGACTCCATGTCGTCACGCATGGACTTGAAGGAGTCCTTGAGGGCGCTGCGCTGGTCGTCATCCAGGTCCCAGCTGTCGAACAGGGCGCCCATCAGCTGCATGCGCTGCTTGCCGTTCTCGGCCATGTGCTTGCCGCCGCGCTCGCCACCACGTTCGTCGGCATGCTTGCCTTCGCCGTGACGTTTGCCGTCATGCTTGCCCATGTGCTTGCCGTGCATCGGCTTGCCGGCAGCCCAGTAGGCTTCGAGCACCTTGACCTGATTCTCGTCGAGAATCTCTGCCAGGGCGGCCTTGTGTTCTTCACGCTGTGCCTGGATGGCGTCGCGGCGCGCTTCGCGGGAGTCGAACTTCTGCTCCTTGAGCTGCTTGCGGCTTTCCATCTGCTGTTGCTTGAGTGCGTCGAGCTGTTGCTGCTGTTCATCGCTGAGATGCCAGCTGGCGAGAATCTTGTCGAGGCCTTCCTTGCGGTCGGCGCCGTCATGGTGCTTGTCGTTGCTTGAGGCCACGGCGGTCATCGGCAGTGCCAGGGCGGTCAGCAGACCGGAAACGATGAGCTTGCGAGAAATGCGGTTCATGGCGTACTCCGAGTGTCTAGATAAAGGGCCGGAATCAAGCGATAAGAGCATTATCAGCAGTGAATGTGCCGGCATTGTGCAACGTTTCATGGGGTTGCGTGCAACGCGCCTGGGCGGAACATGCAACGGCTTGCTGTGTCTTTTCTGCGTCGTCTTTTCTATGTCGTCGTTCTGCAGCGTGAGCTTGTGGCCCGAATCCTGTAGAGACTGAATCCTGTAGGGACTGAGTCCTTGATCAAGGTGATGACGCCAGGTTTCAACCCGGGGCGCTCAGCCGCGGTTGCCATCAGCCACCGTGGTGGCTCTTCTTCGCCGCCTTGGCGTTCGCCTGGGCATTCGCCGGATAGTGGCGGTCGAACTGCTGGTGGAAGCGCTGGGTCTGATGGCGGTTCAGGACGCGATCGACATCGGCCAGGTAGGCCTTGCGCGCCTTGGCAAGCGCCTTGGCGTCGTGATGGCTCTCTGCGGCCTGACGTTGCTGGCGATAGTGGCGATATTGCTTGTCGAGGGTGGCACGCTGGCTGACGTTCAGGCTGATGCCATCCAGCAGCACGTTCAGCGAGACATCGGCGGCGCTGGCACTGGTCACGCTCAGCGGTGATGCCATCAGCATGACGCTCAGTACGCCGGCACCGATCAGGCGAGTGCGGGAAAGAGCACGATTGGCAGGACTGTGGGACATGACGAATACCTCACTTGTGGCGTAGACCCGCGCTTGAGCAGCAGTAAATGGCTCTTGCTTAGGCAGTGATGACAGTATCCGTCGCAGTTGGACAGCAAGTTCGCACCGTGGGTGCAACAAAAACGCAACCGCCGTCTGTGGTCACAGACGGCGGTTGTCATGTTTCTGAAAGGTTTCAGGACCTGCGCGAAGCGGGATGTCAGTCCAGCACGTCAGGCTCGAACTTGTAGCCGACCCCATAGATGGAGCGAATCACGTCGCGCTCCGGCCAGACATTGGCGATCTTGCGGCGCAGCTTCTTGACGTGGGAGTCCACCGTGCGCTCGGAGACGATGCGGTGGTCGCGGTACATGTGGTCCATCAGCTGATCGCGGGAGAAGATGCGCCCCGGCGACTGCATCATCACCTTGAGCAGCTGGAACTCGACCGCGGTCAGGCCCAGGTCACTGCCATCGGCCAGTGCCTGCCAACCTTCCTCATTGAGCACCAGCTGGCCCTTGTCGGAGGTCTGCGAGAGGGTCTGATCAAGCGCCTGGCTGCGACGCAGCACGGCCTTGATGCGCGCCACCACCTCACGCGGGCTGAAGGGTTTGCAGATGTAGTCATCGGCGCCCAGCTCCAGCCCCAGCAGGCGGTCCACTTCCTCGACCCGCGCGGTCAGCATCACGATGGGCAGCAGGTTGTCCTCGGCCCGCAGCTGACGGCACAGGGTCAGGCCGTCGGTGCCCGGCAGCATGAGGTCCAGCAATACCAGGGCGGGTGTCTCGTCATTGACCGCCGCGATGACGGCGTTGCCGTCGTCGACATGCCGGGTGCGATACCCGCTGCCGTCCAGATAATCGCACAGCAGGCTGGCGATCTTGGGCTCGTCTTCCACCACCAGAATCAGCGGTTTCTGGGTCTCGGCCCGGGCGTCAGTGGTGTCGGCGTGAACGTCGCTCATGGTCAAGAGTCCTTGCAGATGAAAATGTCTGTTTCAAGTAGACAACAGCGGCAGGCGAATGTCCCATCGCAGTCCGCCCAGCGATGACTGGCCCGGTACCAGCTGGCCATCATGCGCACTGACCAGCGCGCTGGCGATCGACAGGCCCAGGCCTGACCCCCCGCTGGAGCGATTGCGCGAGTTCTCGACCCGGTAGAGGCGCTCGGTGAGGTGGGCAAGCTCGGCCTCTGGCACGCCGGGGCTCGAGTCTTCCCAGCGCACGACCGCCCAGCCGGGGTGGCCAGCGCCATCCCCGGGTGAGGCGGCCTCACGCAGCAGGCTGACCTTCAACTTGCCGGGCGAGTCGGTGTAGGCGCGGGTGTTGCTGGCCAGGTTGCTCCACAGCTGATGCAGGCGCTGCACGTCGCCCTGCACGCGCAGCGGCAGCTGGATGTCGGTCTCCAGCTGGATGCCGCTGTCTTCCAGCCAGCCGCGCAGGTCGTCCAGGCTATCGCTGAGCTGGGCATCCAGCTCCAGCGGCTCGCGCCAGGCTTCCAGGGTGCCGGCATCGCTCTGGGCCAGCAGGCGCAGATCCGACACCAGGCGGTTGAGGGCATCCACCTCCTGCTCCAGCGAGCCGAGGCTGTCCTGGCTCATCGGGCGGATACCGTCCTGCATGGCCTCGATCTCGCCCTTGAGCACCGCCAGCGGCGTGCGCAGCTCATGGGAGATATCACTCACCCAGCGCTGGCGCGAATCGCGGTTGGTCTCCAGCGTCTGCGCCAGCGCATTGAAGTCGCCGGCCAGCCGCGACAGCTCATCCCGCCCGCGCACCGGCAGGCGGGTGGCATAGTCGCCGCTCGACAGACGGCTGGCGCCACTGGCGAGGTCACGCACCCGATGGCCCAGCCACCAGGCGATACCGGCCGCCGCCAGCAGCGAGGCGAAGGTGGAGGACAGGATGATGGTCGCCAGATTGCGCGATTGACGCTCCAGATACTGGTCCTTGCCGCGGCGCAGGAATTCACTCACCGGCAGGTAGCCCAGCTCGCCGATCTTCTCGCCGTCCAGCTTGAGGTCCTTGAACCGCATGCCGGGGATGGGGCGCGGCGGCCCATTGAGGCGCTGACCGCGGGTATCGCGCAGCATGTAGTCCTGCGGGCGATTTATGTTGGCGCCCGGCGGCATCTCGAACCTGTCCGGCGGTGCCTGGGAATGCACGATGCGCCCCCAGTTGCGCCGGCTCTTCATCCAGTCCCAGTTGCCTTCCGCGGCGTAGGCGCTGACCAGATCGGACGAGATCAGCTCGATGCGCTCCTGCTGGGTCTGCTCCAGATACTCCGCGAACCCTCTGTCCATGCTGTGGGAGATGAACATGTAGATGCTGCCGCCGATCACGACATTGGTCAGCAGCAGGATCACGAACAGCCGCACGGACAGCCGTGAGCGCCAGGCGGTGACGGCGGGCATCATGATGGCTGCTCCTCATGACGCGGGGTGCGGGGCGGCAGCCCCAGCAGGCGTCGCAGGTTGTGCTGCAGATCTTCCAGCAACAGGTAGAGCGAGGGCACCAGGATCAGCAGGATCACCGTCGCGAACAGGATGCCGAAGCCGATGGAGACCGCCATCGGGATCATGAAGCGCGCCTGGCGCGAGGTCTCGAAGATCATCGGCGCCAGGCCGAAGAAGGTGGTCAGCGTCGTCAACAGGATGGGGCGCAGACGCCGCGTGGCCGCCATGATGATCGCCTCACGCGCGGTGGCGCCGGCCAGACGCTGGCGGTTGGCGTAGTCGATCAGCACCAGGGCGTCGTTGATGACGATGCCCGACAGCGCCAGCATGCCCATCAGGCTGATCACCGACAGGCCATAGCCCATCAGCTGATGGCCGATGACCGCGCCGATCAGCCCGAAGGGAATCGCCGTCATCACCAGCAGCGGCTGCAGATAGCTCCTGAACGGCAACGCCAGCAGCAGATAGAGTGCCGCCAGCGTCAGCAGCAACGACACCTGCAGTGACCCCAGGTTGTCGGCGGTCTCTTCCTGACGCCCGCCATAGCCGATGCTCAGGCTCGGATACTGGCTCTTCAGCTGGGGGTAGACGTCGCTTTCCAGGCTGGTGATCACCTGACTGACCGCATCGGACGGGGTGACGTTGGCGGTGACCTCGATCACACGGCGGCCATCGATGCGCAGGATGCTGGACGCTGCGCGTCCCTGCTCGATGTCGGCCACCAGCCCCAGAGGTACGCTGACGCCGTTGCCGGTCTGCACGCCGAAGTTCTCCAGCTGGGCGAGGCTTGCGCGCTGGTCTTCGGGCAGCAGCACCTTGACCTCGACCTCATTGCGACCCTGCTGCTGCTTGAGGGCGGTCGCGCCGGACAGCGGGCCACGCAGCTGGTTGGCCAGGGTGGCGCCATCCAGCCCCAGTGAGCGTCCGTAGGCATTGAGCTGCAGATAGAGCTCGCGCTTGCCGTCATCCAGGCCGCTGTCGATGTCCGACAGCGAGCTGTAATCCTCAAGCGACGTCGCCAGCGACTCGGCAGCGGCCATCAGCGCGCCACTGTCAGACGAGGAGAGGCGGATGGTGAGGCCCGCGCCGCGGCCCGGTCCGCCGATGTCGGATTCGAACAGCAGCGACTCGGTATTGGCGATGGTGCCGGCTTCCTCACGCCAGGCCGTGATCAGCTGCGAGGGCGACCAGTTGTCCTCCACCGTGGTGTCCAGGTTGGCGATGATGCTCAGCGAGTTGCCTTCGATCTCGGCGCTGGTGGAGTAGATCGCGGGGGCGTCGTCGCGCTCGCGGACCCGCTCCAGCGCGTCCAGCAGCAGGGTGCGCACTTCGCGGTCCTGACTGATCGGGCTGCCCACCGGCAGGTTGGCGGTGACGCCGGCACGGTTGGACTCGACACGCGGCATCAGCGAGAAGCCGAGGCGGCCGCTGGCCATCCAGGCCATTGCCAGCACCAGCAGCGCCAGGCCGCAGATGGCGGTCAGGCCACGATAGTTCAGGCACCCTTCGAGGAAGGGCTGGAAGCGGCGACGCGTGAAGCGCTCGAGACCGTGCTGGACGCCATGGCGCACGCGGTCCAGCGGTGCCAGCCAGCGGATCGGCTTCTCGCTGGTGTGACCCAGGTGCGCGGGCAGGATGAAGATCGCCTCGATCCAGCTCAGCGCGAAGATGCTGATCACCACCAGCGGGATGATGCCGAATACCAGCCCGAGGAAGCCGGGCAGGAACAGCAGCGGAATGAAGGCCACGATGTTGGACAGGATCGAGAACGCCAGCGGCACCGCGATCTCGCGCGCGCCGAGAATGGCGGCTTCGCGCATGCTGGCGCCGCGCTCGCGGTGCGAGTGGATGTTCTCGCCGACGATGATGGCGTCATCGACCACGATGCCCAGCGCGATGATGAAGGCGAACATCGAGATCATGTTGATGGACACGCCGACCAGCGGCAGGAACAGCATCGCGCCGAGGAAGGCGGTGGGAATGCCCAGCGTGACCCAGAAGGCGAGACGCGCCTCGAGGAACAGCCCCAGCAGCACCAGCACCAGTACCAGCCCCATCCAGGCATTCTTGAGCAGCAGCTCCAGACGGTCCTGATAGACCAGCGAGTCATCGTCCTCGACGCTCAGCGTCAGTCCGCGCGGCAGGCTGGCGGTCAATTGCGGCAGCATCGCCATGGTCGCGGCGGACAGCTCGTTGGGTGTCTGGGAGCCGACCTGATAGATGTCGAGACCAATCGCCGGTTCGCCGTCGTAGAGCACTTCCTTGTCGCTGTCAGCGAAGCCGTCGGTGACGGTGGCGATATCGCCCAGACGCACGACATTGCCTTCCTGGCTGGAGATCACCGGCAGCTGCGCGAACTCGGCGGCGCCGTCGCGACGCGCCTCATAGCGCACCAGATATTCGCCCTGCTGGGTATCGAGGCTGCCCCCGGCCAGGTTGAGCGCCTGATTGCCGATCAGGCCGGCGATATCCTGATGCGAGAGGCCGTAGCGACGCAGCGCGCCTTCTTCCAGCGCGACATGCACCTCGCGGTCACGGATGCCGGTCAGCTCCACCTTGGTGATGTCGTCGCTGTCGAGCAGGCTCAGGCGCAGACGCTCGGCGACATTGCGCAGGGTCTGGTCATCGGTCTGGCCATGCAGCTTGAGCTCCATCACGCTGCGCGAGCGGCCCGCCAGCGAGTAGACGGGCGGGTCGGATTCATCGGGCAGGGTGGTGATGCTGTCGATGGCCTGCTGGATGTCCTGATAGGCGCGCATGGTCTCGACGCCGTCCTGCAGCTCGATGGACAGCGAGCCAAGGCCTTCCTCGGCGGTGGCGGTGATCTCCTCGATGCCCTCCACGTCCTGCACCGCGGACTCCATCGCCTGCAACAGGCTCTCGGAGACCTCATCCGGCGTGGCACCGGAATAGCTGACGCTGACGTTGATGATCTCGAGCTCGAAAGAGGGGAAGACCTCCTTCTTGATCTGACTGGACATCAGCAGGCCGCCGAGAATCAGACACAGCATCAGCAGGTTGGCGGCGACGCCGTGATCGTGCATCCAGCGGATGGGGCCCTTGAGGCGCGACTGTGCCGTCATGAGTCACTTCCGGTGGTCGTGGCGTTCTTGTCGGCAGCGGCGGTGTTTTGATCGGCAACCGTGGCGCTCTTGTCGACAGTCGCCGTGTCCTTCTCAACTGTCGCGTTCTTGTCGCCAGCCGTCGTCTTGTCGTCAGCCGCCTTGGCGGTCGGCGTCGGCGTCGGCGCATCGCCACGTGCGCGCAGGGCCATGCCGGCTTCGACGCTGCTCAGGGAGCTTGTGATGACGCGCTCGCCGTCCACCAGACCGTCGGCGACCAGCAGGGTGTCATTGCCCAGATGGCGCACGCCTACCGAGCGCTTCTCGAGATGCCCGTCCTCCGTCAGCACCCAGACCTGCTGGCCGCTGCGCAGCGCACTGATCGGCAGTTCGATCAGCGAGGCGGTGCGCTGGGGCGTCAGGGTCGCCTCGACCACATCGCCGATGCGCAGTGCCGGGGTGCTGGCGCGCGCCTCCTCGGAGACATTGAGCGCCAGCGGGTCTTCCACCGCCACCATCACCTGGGTCAGCAGGCCGTTGTCTTCCAGCGACGGCAGCACGCTCCACACTTCGCCACGGCGATGCTGGCCATCCGGCCAGGCCTTGCTCGAGAGCAGTACCGGCGTGCCCTGGCCATTACGGGCGTGGGTCGAGAGCCATTCCATGTCGGCCTGCGGCAGATTGAGGCGTACCCAGAAGCGGTCGGTGGCCACCAGCGTCAACAGGTCGGTGAAGGCATTGAGATCACTGCCTTCGCCGACCAGCCGCTCGCTGATCAGGCCGTCGTAGGGGGCGCGAATCTCGGTGCGGGCCAGATTGAGCTTGGCTTGATCGCGGCTGGCGCGGGCGCTTTCCACGGCGGCCTGGGCCGACTTGAGCTGAGGCTCGCGCAGGACCAGTGCTTTCTGGGCCGCCGGCAGGTTGCGACCGAAGGTCTTGTATTCCGAAGCGGCGCGGATCTGCTCGCCCTTTTCAGAGGCGAGGCTGGCCTCTGCCGTGGCAAGATCCGCCTCGGCCTGACGCAGTGCCAGCTGATAATCCAGTTGATCGAGACTGGCCAGCAGCTGATTCTCGCGAACCTCGCGGCCGGCCTCGATGCCTTCGGGGAAGGGCGCCAGCTGACCGCTGACGCGCGTGGAGACCGTGGTCTGACGATCGGCGATCACGCGACCGAAGCCCTCAAGCGTCGGGGCGTTGGCGGCATGGCTGACCGTCACTACCTCGACCATGGGCGCAGGCGCCTCGCTGGGGGCACGCTTCGGCGCCCCGGGGCGATGATTCATCCACCAGGCGGCCAGCGCGATCGCCAGCGCGAGAATGATCAGCGCCAGCAGGCGCATCCAGATCAGGCGCCGCGAGGAGGGTGCGGGGCGGCCGGCAGGGGCGGGCGACGCGGAAGACGACGCTGGCGTCTCAGGGCTATGGTCCATGCGGACTCCGAACGAAAAGTGACTGGCCTGATGCGCAGCCGTCTTCTGGCCAGTCGCTTTGGCGTCGGTCAGAGCGGGCGGTGGATCATGGCCATGAAAGGCAGACGAATGGGTGGATGATCGCATGATGCCATTCAGGCGCAATGCCAAAATGGGAAATAGCGTGCAACAGACGCAATCTGCCATTGCATGATTGGCGCCCCACAAAAAAAGCTGCCACACGAAGTGACAGCTTTTCACGCGTGCGCCTGGCCAGCGGCGCCTGCTGACGGATGACCCGCTCTATCAGCTTGGCCGAACCGCGCGGGCAGGCCAGATTTCAGTAGTTGAAATAGTTGAAATAGTTGAACTGGATGAACGGGATAAACTAGATGAACAGGCCGATCAGCAGCGCCATGCAGACGCCGATCACGCCGATCAGGGTCTCCATCACCGTCCAGCTCTTCAGTGTTTCCTTCTCGGTGAGGCCGAAGTAGCGGCTGACCAGCCAGAAGCCGGAGTCATTGACGTGACTGAGCACGGTGGCGCCACTGGCGATGGCGATCACCACCAGCCCCAGCACCGGGCCGGACAGCGCCAGCGTATCGATCACCGGGGCCATCAGGCCAGCGGCGGTGATCATCGCCACGGTAGCCGAGCCCTGGATGACACGCACGGCGGTGGCGATCAGGAAGGCAAGCAGGATAGGCGGCAGGTTGCTGTCGGCCATCAGGTTGCCGAGCACGTCACCGACCCCGGAATCGATCAGCATCTGCTTGAAGACGCCGCCCGCACCGGTGACCAGGATGATGATGCCGGCGGGTTCGAGTGCCTTGGTGGCGACTTCCATCACCTGTTCGCGCGTCATGCCACGGCGTGTACCCAGCAGGGTGAAGGCCATCAGGGTGGCCAGACTCAGTGCCACGAACGGGTGACCGAGGAAGCCCAGCCAGCCGACCAGCGGGCTGTCGTCACCGAACAGGAAGCCCGAGACGGTGTTGAGCACGATCAGCGCCAGCGGCAGCAGCACGATGGACAGGATCAGACCGAAGCCCGGGGCGCGCTGATTGACCTCTTCATCGCTCATCACGCTGCCGGTATTTTCCATGTAATCCGGAATCCTGGCGTCGATGCGCGCCGCGATGAAGCGACCGAAGATCGGCCCCGCGACGATCATCGCCGGCAGGCCGCACAGCGCGCCGAACAGGATGACGTAGCCGAGATCGGCACCGATCAGCTTGGCGACCGCGATCGGCCCCGGGGTCGGCGGAATGAAGGAGTGGGTCACGGCAAGACCGGCGAGCAGCGGGATGCCGTAATAGAGCAGCGAGCGGCCGCTGCGGCGTGCCAGCGCATAGACCAGCGGCACCAGGATGATGAAGGCGACATCCAGGAACACCGGAATCGCGACCAGAAAGCCGGTCAGCGCCAGCGCCCATTGCGAGCGTGAGGTGCCGAAGCGCCCCAGCAGGGTGTTGGCCATGCGATCGACACCGCCGGACACTTCCAGCATCTTGCCGAACATCGCGCCGAGACCGACCACGGTGGCAACGAAGCCCAGGGTGTTGCCCATGCCGTTGGTGACGGAGTCGATGATGGCGTCGGGCTGCATGCCGGTGGCCAGTCCGACCCCCAGACTCACCACCAGCAGGGCAACGAAGGCATGCAGGCGCAGGCGCATGACGAGGTAAAGCAGCAGCAGAATGCCGCCGAGGGCGGCAAGGACGAGGGTGCTATCTGGGGACATGATGGCGAACTCTTGCGGCTGGCAACGGCGTGATCATCGGCCATTGCCCAAAGGCGTATTGTGTGAGGCGTCGTGGGTCGTGCAGGATGAAAGTTACCGGTAACATTAACGCTTACGCAATGATCCGAAAGGTGCATGAGGGACAAAAGTCTGTCGCGTCTGGCAGCTGACTGTCCGCCAACGGGCAGTCGCTCAGTGCGCGACTGCCGTCCCGAGGCGCCGGACAAGGGATTGATCGGCAACATCGGGTACGCTGGTGGGCCATCGTTTTCATTCAGGGGGAGAGGGTTTTCATGCAGCAGCAGGCAGAAGGAGCATCAGCGGTCGCGTCGATGCCGACCAGGTCAGAGGCTCTGGCCGCGCACGGTGGCGTGCGTCTGGTGGTCATGGGGGTGTCGGGCTGTGGCAAGTCACACGTCGGGCAGCAGCTGGCGGCGTGCCTTGGCGCGCAGTTCATTGATGGCGACGATTATCACGGTGAGGCCAACGTGGCCAAGATGGCGCGCGGCATCCCGCTGGATGACGACGATCGCCACGGCTGGCTGGCCCGTCTGGCCGAGCTGATCGAGGCGGCGCGTCGCGACGGGCGCAGTCTGGTACTGGCCTGCTCGTCCTTGAAACGCCGCTATCGGGATCAACTGCGTGGCGGGGACCCCGCGCTGGGCTTCGTGTTCCTCGAAGGCACGCGCGAGCTGCTGCTGGAGCGCCTCGAGGCGCGAGCCGATCATTTCTTCAAGGGCGCTGACATGCTCGACAACCAGCTGGCGACGCTCGAGGTACCCGGCGACGATGAAGGGCGCATCCACACCCTCGACATCAGCGCCACCCCGCAGGCGCTGGTCGAGAGTGTCTGTCAGCAGATCCTCGACGCGCCGGAGCGCTAGTCGCTCGCCAGACGTCTCACGGCGCCAGGCTGCCGCCACTTATTACGAGGACAGGCTACCGCCAGTCTGCAGGCTGAAGCCCAGATCTTCCCACAGGCCGTGGGGCGTGGCGTCGAGATCACCGCTCAAGCGCGCCAGCAGCAGGGCGGCGGCGCGCTCGCCGATCTCGCGGCGTGGCGTGACCACGCTGGCCAGCGGCGGCCAGGTGCCGCGGGTCATCTCCAGGCCGTTGAAGCCGGCCAGCGCCAGCTGGTCGGGCACCGACAGACCGCGGCGCTGACACTCGAACAGACCGCCGGCCGCCAGGTCGTCATTGCAGCAGAACACGGCCTGGGTCTCGGGCCAGCGGGTCAACATCTCGTCGAGCAGCTCGCCGCCCATGCGCACGCTGGAGGGGGCATCGGTGGTCAACAGCGCCTGCTGCGACAGGCCGGCGGCCTCCATCGCCGCGCGCCAGCCGCCCAGGCGCTGTTCGACGCGGCGGTCCATGCGCGCACCGAGAAAGCCGATATGGCGATGCCCCAGCGCGATCATGGCCTCGGTCATCGCGCGGCCAGCGGCGTGCTGGTCCAGTCCCACCGCCATGTCGAGCGGCGTCTCGCGCTTCTCCATGCACTCCACCACCGCACAGCCCGAGCGCGCGATCATCTCGCGGGTACGAGGGCTATGGCGACTGCCGCACAGCACCAGCCCGTCGATGCCGAAGGAGAGCCAGGTCTCGATCAGGCGCTCCTCTTCCTGCATGGAATAGCCGGTATGGCCGATCAGCAGCTGATAGCCCGCGGCGGCCAGCGGGGCTTCCAGGCCGCGATGCAGCTCCGAGAACACGGCGTTGGAGAGCGACGGAATCAGCAGCGCGATCAGCCGCGAGTGGCCGCTGGCGAGGCTGCCGGCCTGACGATTGGGCATGTAGCCCAGCTCGCGGGCGCATTCGGTTACCCGCTCGCGCATCGCGGCGGACACCTTCTCGGGCTGATTGAGCGCGCGCGACACCGTGACCTTGGTGACGCCCAGTTGGGCGGCGATATCGGCCAGGGTGACGCGCTTGAGGCGGGAAGCTTTGTGAGGCTGAGAGGACATGGACATTCAAGCGGCTGCGAAGGAGGACAAGAGTGTCCCTGTTAAGGCAGCCCGGGAGCAAGCCTTGCCCGGCGGATCAGACGTGACTCAGCGAGAGCAGGAACAGGATCATCGGCGGCGCTGCCAGTGACAGCAGGAAGCCCGAGACCACGGCGACCGGGACGCAGGCCACGCCGCCGGTCTGCTGGATCACCGGTAGCGTGAAGTCCATCGAGGTGGCCCCGCCGATGCCGATGGCCAGCGGCGTGTAGCGCTGGATGGTCAGGGGGATCAACACGAAGGCCAGCAGCTCGCGCGCCAGATCATTGAAGAAGGCGGCGCCGCCGAGAATCGGCCCGAGCTGATCACCGATCAGGATCCCCGACAGCGAGTACCAGCCGAAGCCGGCCGAGATCGCCATGCCCTGATTCCACTCCAGCGCCAGCAGGGGGGCCGCCAGCAGGCCACCGAGCAGTGAACTGGCCATCACCGTCAGCGCGATGATCAGGCCATGCCGATTGAGCAGGATCTGGCGCAGGCTCATGCCGGAGCTTCTGAGCTGGCAGCCGATCAGCGCCAGCAGCACATAGAGCGCCCATTCGGCGAGGGTGTCGGTATCAAGCTGGGTGCCGAAGGTCTTGAGCAGCACGCCGGCGCCGACGCCGAGCGCGACCACGGCGGCAAGGGTCAGCGAGCCGGACAGCGCCTGCCAGCGGGTCATCGGCGCGCCATCCACCGCCTGGGCGGGATTGGCGCGCAGCGGGCTGCGGCGCGACAGCCACCACAGCGCCAGCAGATTCAGCGGCGTAATGATGGCGAACAGCGTCAGCGCCTGACCGCTCATGGCGGCCATGCCGACACTCAACTGCTCCAGCGCCGCCAGCCCCATGCCCATCAGGAACAGGATGAGATAGATGGAGGCATTGACCAGCCGATTGACCACCGCCAGGCGGCCAGGATCGGTGAGACGTACCAGATAGCCGAGTATCAGCGGCAGCAGAATGAAGATGAGACCCGACAGCATGACCCTTCCTTGGCGTTGCCACCCGGACAGCAGGGGCGGCGCAAGTGATTGATTGGCGGTGAATACCGCCGAAGGGCCTTACTATATCGGTTGGCGTGGAGTCTGGATAACCCCGCCATCACCATTGCGCGAGAGACTTGCTGATGGCGTATCAGCGGGGCTTATGATCAGCCGCGCTAGAGGCGGGAGCTTTCCTCACTGGCGGGCGCTGCTCAGCTGGTTCAGGGTCAGATGGGCCGAGCGCGGCGGCACCTCGCCGTTGCGGTTGCCGTCCTTGTCCATGACGTCTTCGTAGTCGAGGTAATCGAGGCCGACCATCAGTCCCGGCCAGCGCGGCGCCAGCCAGATACGGTAGTGCTTGTGCTCACGATGCTTGCGCCACGCCTCGATACGCAGGGTGCGGAAGGTGCGCTGTGCCGCCTGGCGCGTTTCCTGGCCCTGGATCTCGTACATCAGGGTGCGCTGGCGGCCCTTGTGGTCGAGATAATCCAGTGAGCAGGGCGTCGCGGCCAGACAGGCCTGCTCGCTCCATTGGCTGTCGACCTGCTGGCTCAGCAGTACCAGCAGGCTCTGACGGTCAGGCAGGCGGGTGTCGCCTGCCTCCGGCGCTTCCCGGTTGTAGTCCTTGCCGATGCCGGCCAGCCGATAGCCGGAGCGATAGCCCTCGGGCAGCAAGCGACCCTCCGCGAGCGTGAAGCGGCCCTGCTCATAGCCGCTGGCGACCTTGATGGAGGCCTCCATGCTGGCGATGTACAGCTCGCCGCTCTGGCTGACGCGCTGGGTGATGGGCACGTCCGGCCAGCCATCCAGCACCAGGGTGTAGTGGGCGGTGAAGGGCACCGGCGCGATGCTGGCGACTGGCGCCAGGGGCGCGTCAGGGCTGACAGCGGCCTCATCGCTGGCCGCCTGGGCACTGCCCGCCAACAGCAGGAGCGCCCCCAGGCCTGCGCGCCACAGGCGCTGCCATGCCGAGGGCCGATCGGCGCGTGTGGCGGTGCAAGCGCCGCGCCGCATGGGGGCTTGAGAGAAGTGAGACAAGGCGGAAGATGGCAGGGTCATGGTGACTCCCGAGACCGGCACTGGAGCCGTGGCCTGTGAATGGGGGTGTCGAGCGGTCAGGCAGCGACGGGGCAGGGCGACTGCACGTGATGATGTAATGATGTTGAGGCGACCCACAATCAAGCCAACGCCCGTCAGGCGGCCACGACGATATTTCAGCGCTTGCTCATGTGCAATGGATAGGTACTCTGTAACTGCCTTGTCCTTCCCGCCGCGCGCGGCGCGTACCTAGACGTTGGGTCCAATCAGGAGATCATCATGGCCAGCATTGTCATCATTGCCGGGGATTTTGTAGAAGATTATGAGCTGATGGTGCCGTTTCAGGCGCTGCAGGCGATGGGGCATCGCGTGGATGTCGTCTGCCCGGACAAGACGGAAGGCGATATCGTCAAGACCGCCATCCATGACTTCGAGGGTGATCAGACCTACACCGAGAAGCCGGGCCACAACTTCGCGCTCAACGCCAGCTTCGCCGAGATCGCCGTCGAGAGTTACGACGCGCTGCTGATCCCCGGTGGCCGCGCCCCCGAGTATCTGCGTCTGGATGAGCGTGTGCTGGCGATGGTGCGTCACTTCGTCGAGGCCGACAAGCCCATCGCCGCCGTCTGTCATGGTCCGCAGCTCTTGGCCGCCGCCATGTCGCTGGAAGGCCATCGCGTCAGCGCCTATCCGGCCTGTGCGCCGGAGGTGAAGCTGGCGGGCGGTGAGTTCGTATCGCTGGAAGTGACCGACGCCGTGACCTCCGGCAAACTGGTGACCGCACCGGCCTGGCCGGCGCATCCGGAATGGCTGCGTCAGTTCCAGGCGCTGCTGGTGTGATGCACCCCCGCTAGCCACGCCATCACATCGCATGTGCCTTACGACACCCTGCCACCCGGCGGGGTGTCGTCGTTTAAGGCGGGGGCGTAAAACAGGCGTCGTTTCAGTCGGCAAACGCCTCGATCCAGGCCCGCTGCGGGGCGAGTCGCGATTGCTGTGCGGCTCGCCATGCGGGATCGCCCAGCGTGGTGGCATAACGTTCGGCGTGATCACAGGCCAGCAGCAACCAGCTGCCGGCCAGTGACTCACCGCGTGCGCGCCTGAGCGCCAGACTCTCGAGCAGCCCCGCGAAGGCGGTGCCGGTGGAGGGGCCGACCTCAAGCCCGGCATGCTCGGCCAGCCACAGCGCGGCCGCCTGACTGCGCGCATCCGCGATGCGCCGGTAGTCATCGAAATGGGCGGGGTCGAATGCCTCCAGCACGCAGGGGCGGCCGATGCCTTCGATGGGGTTGGCCGCCTGCGGGGCGGGCAGGGCAGTCGTTCGGGTGCCGTGGGCACGATGGTGCTGCCAGCAGGCGTGATAGACGGAGTGCTCGGGGTCCACGCCGATCACGCGGGCACGATGACTCCCGTGATGCAGATGACTCCCGTGATGCAGATGGCGCTTGTGGCGCAAATGGCTCGCGAATCTGGCGGCACTGCCGCCGGTGCCGGCGCCGAGAAATACCGCCTGCAGCTCGGGCAGCTCACGCGCGGCGATCTGTGCCAGGCACTCCCCGGGCAGGCTCGTATCGCTTGCCCAGTCGCCGGCAGTGGCGGCATGGCGGAATTGATTGATGAAGTGACCGCCGCTGTCATCGGCAAGCGCCTGCGCATGCTGACAGAGCCGAGCGGAGTCCTCGATTTCCACCACGCGCCCGCCCTCGCCACGAATCGCTTGCTGCTTGTAAAAGGCGGTGCCCCTGGGCACCACGGCAATGAATTCCAGCCCCAGCCGGCGTGCCAGCCACGCTTCAGAGACCGCCGTGGAGCCCGAGGAGGCTTCGATCACCGGGCCGCCGGGCGTGAGCCAATCCTTTTGCAGGGCCTGCTCGAACAGCGACATCGCCAGGCGATGCTTGAGCGAGCCGCTGGCATGCGCTCGCTCGTCCTTGATCAGGATGCGCGCCTCGCCCAGTCCGCGCAGGCTGAGTTCCAGCAGCGGGGTTACCGGGGTGGCGGCCTTCAATGCCGCAAGCTTCATGAGGCTGCGTTGGCGCCATGACTCGCGCTGAGTCGTGTGCGGGGCGTGCTGTGCTGCGGTCGTGCTGAAAGGCGCAGTCGAGGGCGAGGCAGTGGTCGGCATGGCGGCATTTCCGGTCGCAGGAAGGAGCTTTCATGGTACGACCAGCCGCCAAGCAAAACTTGCCAGTTGTCATGGCGTGAGCCATGTTTCATGGCAAGAATTCATTGCGAGGTGAGGGTAATGGAGAAAATAGTGCTCGATGCCACGGACCGCGCCCTGCTGCGGCTGCTGCAGCGCGATGCCAGCCTGTCGTTGGCGGCGCTGGCGGAAGCCGTGCATCTGACCACGTCTCCCTGCTGGAAGCGCCTCAAGCGCCTGGAAGAGTGTGGCGTGATCACCGCACGGGTGGCATTGCTGAATGCCGAGCTGATCGGGATGGGGCTGACGGCCTTCGTGCAGCTCAAGACCCGCGATCACTCGCGGGCCTGGTTCGAGCGTTTCGTGGCCATCGTCGAGGAGATCGAGGAAGTCACCGAGTTCTATCGCATGGCCGGTGACTACGACTATCTCCTCAAGGTGCAGGTCGAGGACATGAACGCCTACGACCGCGTCTACAAGCGGCTGGTCAACACCATCGACGAGCTGAGCGACGTGTCGGCCCGCTTCGCGATGGAGCGCATCAAGACGACCACCGCGCTGCCGCTGTAATGGCTGTCAGGCGGTGACGTCTGATCGCCGGTTGAGCACCGCGCGCCAGCGCGCTCAATAACCGTGCTCGCGGCTGATGCCGGTCAGCACTTCACCCTGCTGAATGCGGCGAATGTTGTCGGCCAGCTGATCGGCGGCCTCGGCCACCGGGGTCGGCGCGGCGGCATGCGGCGTGATGATCACGCGCGGCTGGTGCCACAGCGGGCAGTCCTCGGCCAGTGGCTCGTGCTGGAAGACATCGAGCAGGGCGCCCCTGAGCTTGCTTTCCTCGAGCGCCGCGACCAGATCCTCCTCGACCACGCTGCTGCCACGCCCCGGGTTGATCAGCACGGTGTCGTCGGGCAGGGCCTGGAAGACCTCGGCGTTCAGCACGTCTCTCGTGGCCGGCGTATTGGGCAACAGGTTGATCACCGCCTTGAGGCCGAGCGACTCGTCACCCAGTACTTGCTGGAGGGAACGGCCGCCTGCGCCGGTCTCATGGTGGCAGGTCACGCCCTGCAACGTGTGGGCGCTGCGGCTGAAGCCATGTACCGGATAGCCGTCTGCCGCCAGTGATTCAGCGATCTGGCTGCCGATGGCGCCGAGTCCGAGCACTGCCACCGGGTACTGGTGGGCGCGCACCACGCGGTGCGGGGCCCACTGGGTGTCCGCCTGCTGTCTGGCGTAGCGGTCGAAGTCACGTCGAAAGTGCAGCAGGCCGTAGCGCACATAATCCAGCATGTGGCTGGCCATGCCGGCATCGCTCAGTTTGAGCACCGGCACATCGTCAGGCAATGCCGGGTTGTCGAGCAGGCTGTCGACGCCCGCACCCAGATTGAGGATCGCCTTGACGTCGTGATCGCGGTGGCGCTCGAACAGCGCCGCGGGCGGTGCCCATACCACCAGCACATCGCCCAGCATCTCGCCGTCATCGGCAACGATTTCCAGCGGCGCTTGTTTTGATGACGGTTCCGACGACTCGCCTTGCCGCGACCCCCTGGCGCCGGCGGCATCGCACAAGCGCTGACGCAGAGCATCGCACCAACGTTCGGCGCGTTCATGATGTACCAGTATTCGCATGCTGTTCTCCTCTTCAGGGACGCTGGGTGGCGGGTCGGGATTTTTGAACTGTCCCGGCCTGTTCGTAGGCTCTGCTCGTGGCTCTGTGCAAAGGGTCTAGAGTTGTCGCCTTGTTATGCGCCATTGCCTTGCGGGCATGGCCTGCTCGCGGGCGGCAATGGCGCAGGCCTTGCAAGGGCTCAAGCGAAGGGCGACAGTGCCAGAGTCGTCCTTTGACCCGTTGTTGGCAGAGTGACAGACTCGAATCCAGAGGGGAATTCGGATGTACGCATGTACGCCGACCCTGCCGACCCGCAGGGCGCATCGTTCGCTCGCGGCGCAGGCAGGCAGTGTCAGCCCGGAGTGGCTGACAGGTCGGTCACCCGCCGCCTGGCCCTGCGTATGGCCACTGGCTCCGCCCCAACGTGCTGCTTGCCTCAAGGCCTGATCGAAAAGGAGCGCTGCATGAGTCAATTCCCGCCCCATACTGGTGCGCCCCAGCCAGCCTTCGCTGGCCTGGCCACCTTGCCCAGCAGCGAGGCACCGGCCACCGAGAGTGACTGGACGCCACGCGCGCTGTCCGCTGGCCGTCAGGCCTTCACCATCGGCGAGTATCGCGCGCGTATCCAGCGGGTGCGTGAGGCCATGGCGCGCGCCGGCATCGATGTGATGGTGATTTCCGACCCCTCCAACATGGCGTGGCTGACCGGCTACGACGGCTGGTCCTTCTATGTGCACCAGTGCGTGCTGCTGGGGCTCTCCGGCGAGCCGGTCTGGTATGGGCGCCGTCAGGACGGCAACGGCGCGCTGCGTACCTGCTGGATGGGCGAGGACAACATCCTGTGGTATCCGGATTACTACGTGCAGAATCCGGACATGCATCCGATGGAGTTTCTCGCCCAGTCCATCCTGCCGCAGCGTGGCTGGCACGATGGGGTCGTCGGGGTCGAGCTCGACAACTATTACTATTCGGCGCGGGCGCATCTGTCGCTGGTCAAGGAGCTGCCTCACGCGCGGCTGGTGGATGCCAACTCGCTGGTCAACTGGTGTCGCGCGATCAAGTCCGAGCAGGAAATCGCCTACATGCGCGTGGCCGGACGCATCGTCGAGCGCATGCATTCACGCATTCTGGAGATGATCGAGCCGGGCCTGCCCAAGAGTGCGCTGGTCGCGGAGATCTACCGGGTCGGCGTCGAGGGCGTGATCGGCCCCGAGGGTGAGATTCTCGGTGGCGATTATCCGGCCATCGTGCCGCTGCTGCCCACCGGCAGTGATGCCGCCGCGCCGCACCTGACCTGGGATGACACGCCATTTCGTCAGGGCGAGGGCACTTTCTTCGAGCTGGCCGGCTGCTACAAGCGCTATCACGCGCCGCTGTCGCGTACCGTGTTTCTCGGCCGCCCGCCGCGCGATTTCGTGCGCGGTGAGTCCGCCTTGCTGGAAGGCATCGAGAGTGGACTGGCCATCGCCAAACCGGGCAATCGCTGCTGTGACATCGCGCTGGCGCTGGGCGCGGCGATGGACAAGTACGGCTTCGACCGTGGCGGCGCGCGCTGCGGCTATCCCATCGGCATCAGCTATCCGCCGGACTGGGGCGAGCGCACCATGAGTCTGCGCCCCAGTGACGAGACCGTGCTGGAACCGGGTATGACCTTCCACTTCATGCCCGGCATGTGGATGGACGACTGGGGGCTCGAGATCACCGAGTCGATCCTGATCACGGAAAACGGTGCCGAGCCGCTGTGTGATGTGCCGCGCCAGCTGTTCGTCAAATAGCCTGCCGACAAGTGTCAGCAGCCCGCCATAACAAGGAGTGGTGTCATGCGAGAGTCCCCCGTCAGTCTGACCATCGATCTGTTCGCCGATGGCGTTCAGCACGGTTTCTTCAAGCTGCCGATCTCGACTGACGAGTCGGCGTGGGGCGCGGTGATGACCCCGATCAGCGTGATCGCCAATGGTGAGGGGCCGACGGTATTGCTGACCGGCGGCAATCATGGCGACGAGTACGAAGGCATCACCGCGCTCTACAAGCTGGCGGCGCGTCTGACTGCCGAGGACGTGCAGGGCCGCGTCATCATCGTGCCGACCATGAATGCGCTGGCGGCCAAGGCTGGGCGGCGTTGTTCGCCTCTCGATGGCGGCAACCTCAATCGCAGCTTCCCCGGCAGCCCCACCGGCGGCCCGACCGAGCAGATCGCCGACTACTTCACCCGGGTACTGGTGCCGCAGTGCGACTATGCGCTGGACCTGCATTCCGGTGGCCGCACCCTGGATATCCTGCCGTTCGCGGCCGCGCACCGTCTCGACTATCTCGAGGAGTCGCTGGGCGTCGAGCAGTGTCGCCTGCAGGAAGCCGAGAGTCTGGCCGGGGCGCTGGCCTTCGGGGCACCCTCGGCGATGATGATGTTCGAGCTGGACGCCGAGGCACTCTACGACACGGCGGTGGAACGCCAGGGCAAGGTCTTCGTCACCACGGAGCTGGGCGGTGGCGGTTCCACCACGCCGGAGCGTCAGGCGATCGCCGACCGTGGCGTCGACAACTTCCTCGCCTTCAGTGGTGTGCTGCGCGAGCGCAGTCGCGCGGATCTGGAGCAGGACATCGAGCGCCAGAGTGCCAGCCAGGCGAACGCGCCGCTGTTGATCGACATGCCGGATGCCAGCTGTTACGTGCAGAGTGAGCATGAAGGGCTGCTGGAGCTGTGCATGGCACTCGGCGAGCAGGTCACGGCGGGGCAATGCGTGGCGCGGGTCTATCCGCTGGGGCGTGCCGGTCAGGCGGCGGTGGAATATCGCGCCGCCCGTGATGGCGTGCTGGTGGCGCGGCGCTTCCCGGCCCAGATTAGTCTGGGCGACACCCTGGCGGTGATCGCGGAAGTCGTGGACGACCTGGCGCGAGAGGCCTCATGAGCGCGAGTCCCTCCCGCTCGCAGCCAGCGCCGAAGCTGGATGCCTTCGATCTCAAGATTCTGGCGATACTTGAGCGCGATGGCCGCATCACCAAGTCGCGGCTGGCCGAGGAGATCAATCTGTCGGTCAGCCCGTGCTGGGAGCGCGTCAAGCGCCTCGAGCAGGCGGGCATCATCGAGGGCTATGCCGCCATCATCAATCAGCAGCGCCTGAGTGATCAGCAGGGTGGCGCTGCTTCGGGGGCTGCCCCGCGCACGCCGGTGTGGGTCGAGATCCACCTCAAGCATCATGATGCCGGCAGTTTCCAGCGCTTCGAGCGTGCCATGCGAGAGGCGGATGAGGTGATCGAGTGCGTCGCCGTCGGCGGCGGGGTGGACTACCTGTTGCGGCTGGAGACCGCCAGCATTGATGCCTATCAGCGCCTGGTCGATCACTGGCTGGTGTCAGAGCTGGGCATCGATCGCTATTTCACCTACATCGTCACCAAGCAGGTAAAATAGGCGCGCCGGGCGCGGACTCGTCGTCATCTTGCCGTCCCGCTTTTCAGGCTCACTTTCTTGACTCACTTTCCTGGCTCATTTTCCTTGATCGCAAAGGGGATCGCACGATGGATAGACTCACTGCCATGCAGGTGTTTCGCGCCGTGGTAGAGGAGGGCAGTTTTGCGGGCGGTGCTCGTCAGCTGGGGCTATCCAACGGCATGGTCAGCAAGCAGATCTCGCGCCTGGAAGCCGAGCTGGGCGTTCGCCTGCTGATGCGCACCACGCGCAGTCTGCAGCTGACCGCCGAGGGCGAGCATTACCTGGCGGGGGCCTGTCGTGTGCTCAATGACCTTCAGGCGCTGGAAGACAGTCTTGGCGAGCGTCAGGGCGAGGTTCGGGGGCGCTTGAAGATGTCGGCACCGATGGATTTCAGCATCCAGTGTCTGATGCCGGCTCTGGCGCATTTTCGCCAGACCTACCCCTATGTCGAGCTTGACCTGCGCCTGGAGGATCGCCATGTCGATCTTATGGCCGAGGATTATGATCTGGTGATTCGCGCCGGTGCGCTGTCTGATTCCAGTCTGATCGCGCGCCGGTTGGCGGGTACCCAGGTCGGGGTCTATGCCAGCCCGGGTTACCTGGCCGAGAATGGCGCGCCCGAGGTGCCGGAAGACCTCGCCCATCACCGCTGCCTGAATTATACCCAGCAGCGCGAAGGGCCGGTGTGGAGCTTCATGGTCGACGGACGGCCACGCAAGATCCGCCTGTCGCCGACCTTCAGCTGCGACAGCGGGCGCGGGCTGGTCGAGGCCGCTGCCCAGGGCATCGGCATTACCTACAAGCCGGATTTCCTGGTGGCCAATGACGTCACCAATGGCCGCCTGGTGCCGCTGCTTGTCGACTACTGGTGCGCGCCGGTGGATATCCATCTGGTCTATGCCGAGCGCGACATGCAGCCGGCACGCCTGCGGGCATTGATCGAGGTGCTGTGTGAGCACTTCGCACGGATTGGCCACACGATGATGCCCGACGTGCTCGCCACGTCACCGACAGCCGTCCGCGACACCACGGCCGTGAATGATGCCGGGCAGCGCGATCTGTCACCGCTCGAGGCTGTGAAGCCGGGTCTGCGGCCGTGATAGACTCCGCGCCCTTGTCCCGTCTGTTCGAGTCGCCCGTCTCCATGATGATTGTCGCCAGCGGTATCTGCCGATGAGTCCTGCCTGCCCAGGCGACACGCCTGCCTCTGATTCCTGTTCTTCCGCCCCGGTGCTGGTCTTCGATTCCGGTGTCGGCGGGTTGTCCGTCGCCGCCGAGATCCGCCGTCAGTGGCCGCAGCTGTCGCTGGCCTATGTCTGTGACAACGCCGCGCTACCCTATGGCACCAAGCCGGATGACTGGTTGATACCGCGCATCGTTCAGGTGTGCGTGGCGGCCGTCGAGGCAAGCGGGGCACGGGCGTTGGTGGTCGCCTGCAATACCGCCAGCACTCTGGCGCTGACGGCGCTGCGCGAAGCGCTGTCGATTCCGGTGATCGGCACCGTGCCCGCCATCAAGCCGGCGGCGGCGTCGGCACGTGCGCGTCAGAGCGCAGCACGTCGTGAGAAGTGCGAGCCGCCGGTCTTCGCGTTGCTGGCGACGTCCGCCACGGTGCGTCGCGCCTACACCGAGCAGCTGATCCGTGACTTCGCCGCCGACTGTCGCGTGATTCGCGTCGCGGCCGATCCGCTGGTCGCGGAGGCCGAGCGGCGTCTGCGCGGTGAGCCGGCGCGCCCCGAGGTGGTGGCGGCCAGTCTGGCTGATCTGGCGGCGGTCGAGGCGCTGGAAGTGGTGATTCTCGGCTGCACGCATTTCCCGCTGCTCGGCGCCGACATCTCGCAGGTGCTGGGCGAGTCTCGGGTGGCGCTGGTGGATTCCGGCGCGGCAATCGCCCGCCGCGTGGCGGAAGTGCTGGCGCTTGGTGCTGCGGCGCAAGCGGCTGAACAGCAAGTCGCTCAGGCTGATCAGCAAGTCGCTCAAGCGGTTCAGTCAGCACCGCATGAGCACCTGGCGCTGGCGACGGATGCCCGGCAGCCGGGACTGGCCACGGCGCTGGCCAGTCAGGGTTTTGCCGCGCCGCAGGCGCTGTCGTTCGACGACTGAGGGGCAGGGGCGTTGACTCTCGCGGCCCCCTTGCACCTGCCTGCTCCCGCCTTGACCCGCCATTTGGCGCTTGAGCTTCGCGCTGCCGATGGTAGGCTAGCGCGCCCAACCTTTGAATGGACGTGATCGGCATGGTTCACCATGACGTCCCCGCGTCTTTTTGCTCATCGTTTCAGTGCTGCGGTATGCCCGCAGGCAGGAGTCAGTGTGGCCATCGCCGTCGTCGATCCCAGTCAGTATGAACAGCAGCTCGCCGAGAAGGCCGAGCAGACCCGCGCACGTTTCGCTGCCTTCGATGCGCCGGAACTCGAGGTATTTCCCTCGCCGCCCAGCCATTACCGCATGCGGTGCGAGTTCCGTATCTGGCACGAGGATGATGACCTCTATTACGCGATGTTCGAGGTCGAGTTCGACGACGAGGGCAACAAGAAGAAGACGGTCGTGCGCATGGACGACTTCCCGGTCGCCAGCCAGCGCATCAATGAATTGATGCCGCTGCTGCGTGAGCGCCTCAAGGCAAGCCCGGTGCTGCGCGAGCGTCTGTTCCAGTGCGAGTTCCTCACTACCCTGAGCGGTGAGGCGCTGGTCACGCTGATCTACCATCGCAAGCTCGGCGAAGACTGGGAAGCCGAGGCGCGTGCGCTGGAAGAAGAGCTCGACATCATGATCATCGGGCGTTCGCGCAAGCAGCATATCGTGCTGACGCGCGATCACGTCTTCGAGCGTCTCGAGGTCGATGGCCGCGAGTACGTCTATCAGCAGGTCGAGAACAGCTTCACCCAGCCCAATGCCGAGATCTGCCGCTCGATGCTCAGCTGGGCGCGTGACGTGACCCATCCTGACAAGGCGCAGGCGGAAGGCCGTGAGCAGGGCGATCTGGTCGAGCTCTACTGCGGCAACGGCAACTTCACCATCGCGCTGGCCGAGAACTTCCGCCGCGTGCTGGCCACCGAGATCTCGCGCACTTCCGTGGCCTCGGCGCAGGTTAACCTGGCGGCCAACGCCATCGACAATGCCCAGGTGGCGCGCATGTCGGCCGAGGACTTCTCGCTGGCGCTGGCGGGCGAGAAGGCGGGCCGTCGTGTCGCGGAGATGGACCTCGACAACCACGACTTCCGCACCGTGCTGGTCGATCCGCCGCGTGCCGGCCTCGATGCCGACAGCTGCGAGCAGACCGCGCGCTACGAGCGCATCGTCTATATCTCCTGCAACCCGCAGACGCTGATCGACAATCTTGAAGTGCTGTGTCGCACGCACCGTATCGAACGCTTCGCGCTGTTCGATCAGTTCCCGTATACCGACCACCTCGAGTGCGGTGTCTATCTGGTTCGAAAATAAACGCGTCTTCAAACCGACAGCCGATGTCACGCCCGCATGAGCGAGGCATCGCGCCAATCGTTTGAAAAAACAGAGCCCCGTCGTCATCTACCTGTGAGGTAGGGGACGACGGGGCTTTTTTGCGCACATGAAAGTCACTCGAATTAGACTTTCGTTTCATGCGCGGACCGCCAAGTCAATACCCGATGCACAGATGTAATGCTGCATGACCAATATGGAACAGGCATGGGGCAGAGGCGCAGACTGCGCTAGTCTGTGATGCACTGCATGAGTCTGTGCTGCAACGCCTTTCTGGCCGGCGCAGACTCTCTATGACTATTTTCCCTGATACATCCATCAGGTCAGTCGAGGTGATTGATGCTACACGTGGCGACGGACGGCAAGCAGGAATTTCTTGCGCAGCTCGAAGAGCAGCTGGACAAGCGACTTCCCAAGGACAAGGTGGACGTGATCGCGGCGTTTGCGCGCGACTATCACGCAACGGCCTCCTTCGAGGACATGGCCGAGCGCAAGCTGGATGACCTCTACGGTTCCACCCTGGCCGTATGGCACTTCCTGCAGAGCCTCGAGGCTCCCAAGGTGCGTGCCTACAACCCGGACTTCGAGAAGCATGGCTGGCAGTCGACGCACACCATCATCGAAGTGCTGCACCCGGACATGCCGTTCCTGGTCGATTCCGTGCGTATCGAGCTCAACCGTCGTGGCATCACCGTTCACGCCATCCACAACGCCGTGCTGGCCGTTGCACGTGATGACGCCGGTCAGCTGGAGCGCGTGACGGCACCGCGTGCCGAGAACGCCCCGCAGCACCGCGAGTCGCTGATCTACATCGAGGTCGATCGTCACAACGACGCCGAGACCCTGGAAGACCTCGAGACCAGCCTGCGTGAAGTGCTGGCCGAAGTGCGCGTTGCCGTCGCTGACTTCGACGCCATGCGCAGCCAGGGCGCCCAGGCGCTGCAGGAGCTGCGTGACAATCGTCCGCCGACCGTCTCCGAGGCTGACCATCAGGAAGCCTGCGACTTCATGCAGTGGATGGGCAACGACCACTTCACCTTCCTGGGCTATGACGAGTACACCGTCGATGAGCAGGAAGACGGCACCCGCGTGCTGAACAAGGTCGAAGGTTCCGAGCTGGGCGTGCTCAAGCTGGACCTCGAGCGCTATCACGAGCAGTCCCGTCACCAGCAGAGCGTCAACAGCGATCAGTACGTGCTGATTCCGGAACTGCTGTCCTTCGCCAAGAGTGCCTTCCACGCCCGCGTGCACCGTCCGGCCTACCCGGACTACATCACCGTCGAGCGCTTCGATGAAGAAGGCCGCGTGATCGGCGAGCGCCGCTTCCTGGGGCTCTACACCTCCACGGTGTACAACCAGAGCCCGCGCAACGTGCCGATTCTGCGTCGCAAGGTGCAGGACGTCATGGAAGCCGCCGGCGTCAACCCGAAGGGCCACAACGGCAAGCACCTGCTGCAGATTCTGGAAGTCTATCCGCGTGATGACCTCTTCCAGATCTCCACGGACGAGCTGACCCGTACCGCCACTAGCATCCTCAACATCCGTGAGCGTCGTCGCGTGCGTCTGATCGTGCGTGAAGACCGCTTCGGCAAGTTCTTCTCGGTACTGGTGTTCGTGCCGCGCGACGTCTATTCCACCGACCTGCGTGTGCGCATCCAGAATCTGCTGTGTGAAGAGCTGAATGCCACCTTCGGTGACTTCACGCCGTATCTGTCCGAGTCCGTGCTGACGCGTATCCAGTTCATCCTGCGCTTCAAGGGCGATGAACCCGGCCAGTACGACATGCGCGCGCTGGAGAACAAGATCGCTCAGCTGGCCCGCAGCTGGCGTGACGAGCTGCACGCTGCCATGGTCGAAGGCTTCGGTGAAGAGCAGGCCAACGAGCTGATGACTCGCTACCGTGATGCCTTCCCGGGCAGCTATCGTGACGACTTCTCGCCGCGCACCGCCGTCTATGACGTGGGCCACCTGCGTGCGCTGGACGAAGGACAGGCGGTCGGCCTGAGCACCTATCGTCTGGTCGAGGACGACAACTCCGGCGTCAACCTGAAGCTGTTCCACAAGCATCAGCCGATCCCGCTTTCCGACGTGCTGCCGGTGCTGGAAAACCTCGGTCTGCGTGTCATCGGTGAGCGTCCCTACGAGATCACCCGCACCGATTCCTCCTGCTGGGTACACGATTTCGATCTCGAGCATCACGGCAAGGGCGCGGTCGAGCTCTCCGAAGTGCGCGAGAGCTTCATCGAAGCCTTCAAGAAGATCTGGTCCGGCGAAGCCGAATCCGATGCCTTCAACCGCCTGATCATCGGCTCTGGCCTGGACTGGCGTGAAGTGGCGATGCTGCGTGCCTACGCGCGTTACCTGAAGCAGATCCGCTTCGGTCTCTCCCAGGCCTACATCGCCAATGCGCTGGGCAGCCATCCGGATATCACCCGCGAGCTGGTGCAGCTGTTCAACCTGCGCTTCGACCCGCAGGGTCAGGGTGGCGAGGATGACGTCAACGCCTGCCGCGAGCGCATCAATGGCCTGCTCGACCAGGTCTCCAGCCTGAACGACGACCGCCTGCTGCGTCGCTACGTCGACCTGATGATGGCCACCCTGCGTACCAACTTCTTCCAGCCGGCAGAAGATGGTCAGGCCAAGGACTACATCAGCTTCAAGCTCGACACGCGCAGCATTCCTGACGTGCCGAAGCCGCGCCCGATGTTCGAGATCTTCGTCTACTCGCCGCGCGTCGAAGGTGTTCACCTGCGTGGCGGCAAGGTCGCACGTGGTGGTCTGCGCTGGTCCGACCGTCATGAAGATTTCCGCACCGAGGTGCTGGGTCTGGTCAAGGCACAGCAGGTCAAGAACGCGGTCATCGTGCCGGTCGGCGCCAAGGGCGGTTTCGTCTGCAAGCGCATGCCGGAAACCACCGACCGCGACGTGATCCAGAAGGAAGGTATCGCCTGCTACCAGATCTTCATCCGCGCACTGCTCGACATCACCGACAACCTGTCCGGTGGTGACGTGGTGGCCCCGACGGCCGTCGTGCGTTACGACGAAGACGACCCCTACATGGTCGTCGCGGCCGACAAGGGCACCGCGACCTTCTCCGACATCGCCAACGCCATCTCCAACGAGTACGGCTTCTGGCTGGGCGATGCCTTCGCCTCCGGTGGTGCCAACGGTTACGACCACAAGGGCATGGGCATCACCGCCAAGGGCGCCTGGGTCAGCGTGCAACGTCACTTCCGCGAGATGGGCATCAACATCCAGGAAGACGAGTTCAGCGTGGTCGGTATCGGTGACATGGCCGGTGACGTCTTCGGCAACGGCATGCTGCTGTCCGAGAAGATCCGCCTGGTCGGTGCCTTCAACCACCGCAACATCTTCGTCGATCCGAACCCGGACACCGCGAAGAGCTTCGCCGAGCGCGAGCGTCTGTTCCGTCTGCCGCGTTCCAGCTGGGACGACTACGACAAGAGCCTGATCAGCGAAGGCGGCGGTCTGTTCTCGCGTGATGCCAAGACCATCGCCATCAGCCCGCAGATGAAGGAAGTCTTCGACATCAGTGCCGACCATCTGGCGCCCAACGAGCTGATCAACGCGATGCTCAAGGCGCAGGTCGACCTGATCTGGAACGGCGGTATCGGAACCTACGTCAAGGCGTCCAGCGAGTCCCACGCCGATGTCGGCGACAAGGCCAACGATGGCCTGCGTATCGACGGCCGTGAGCTGCGCTGCAAGGTGGTGGGCGAAGGCGGCAACCTGGGTCTGACCCAGCGTGGCCGCATGGAAGCCGCGGCCCAGCAGGGCGTGCGCGTCAACACCGACTTCATCGACAATGCCGGTGGCGTGAACTGCTCGGATCACGAGGTCAACATCAAGATCCTGCTGGACGACATCGTCGCCCGCGGTGACCTGACCGACAAGCAGCGCAACCAGCAGCTGGCCGAGATGACCGACGAAGTCGGCGAGCTGGTGATCAAGGACAACTATCGCCAGACTCAGGCGCTGTCGCTCTCCGAGCAGCAGTCCAAGGAAGGCATGGGCGTCTTCCGTCGCTTCATCAATGAGCTGGAAGCGGCCGGCACCCTGGACCGTGAACTCGAGTTCCTGCCGTCCGATGAAGCGCTGATCGAGCGTTCCAACGCCGGTGAAGCCCTGACCCTGCCGGAACTGTCCGTGCTGGTCTCCTACGCCAAGAGTGACCTCAAGACCAGCTTGATCGCCTCTGACGTGCCGGACGACAGCTACGTGCAGCAGCACCTCGAGCGCGCCTTCCCACGCGTGCTGATGGAGCGCTTCCCGGAAGAGATGTACCAGCACCGTCTGAAGCGTGAAATCGCCGCGACCCAGATCGCCAATGACCTGGTCGACCACATGGGCATCGCCTTCGTGCGCCGCCTGGAAGACACCACTGGTGCCGACAAGGCGGAAATCGCGCGTGCCTACATCGTGGCGCGAGACAGCTTCAATCTGGAAGCGCTGTGGACCCAGATCGAGGCCCTTGATCACCAGGTGCCGGCAGAACTGCAGTACCGCATGATGAGCGATCTGATGCGTCTTATGCGTCGTGCCACTCGCTGGTTCCTGCGTCAGCGCAGCTCCATGGGCGTCAAGGAATGCATCGGCCACTTCGCACCGCGTCTGGCCCAGCTCTCCGAGAGCATCGGTGAGCGTCTCAAGGGCGAAGCCCGCGAGAACTGGGAAGCGCGTCGCGACAGCTATGTCGAGGCAGGCGTGCCGGAGGCCCTGGCCAGCACCATCGCCGCGACCTCAAGCCTCTATGCAGGGCTTGGCATCATCGAGGCGGCCAAGGCGACCGGCGAGAAGATCAATCGCGTGGCAGAAGCCTTCTACGGCATTGGCCATCGTCTGGAGCTGCCGTGGGTCGGTGACAAGATCAACGGCCTTGAGGTGCAGGACAGCTGGCAGGCGCAGGCACGTGAAAGCTTCCGTGATGATCTCGATCGTCAGCAGCTGGCACTGACCGTCAGCGTGCTCAAGCAGGACAATGCACCGCGCGAGATCGATGAGCGTGTCGACAGCTGGATGGCCAGCCACGAGAGTCTGGTCAGCCGCTGGTGCTCACTGCTTGGCGAGATGAAGGGCGGTGCTCAGCTGAGCTTCCCGCTGTTCGCGGTCGCCCTGCGCGAGCTGGTCGATCTGGCCGAGTCCAAGCGCGAAGCCTGATGCTTTCGGCCTCGGAGGCAGCAAGAGGCTGACGCAAGTGGCGAGCATCTGATGACCCGCTGATAGAAGCCCTCACCATTGGTGAGGGCTTTTTCATGTCGGGAATGAATAAAAAAGTGATAGCTGAAGCCTGCGGTAAGGTAACTGTCGTCAGCTGTCTGGTATGCTGAATGGCGACCAGTGCAGAGACTGATACAGGCCCTGATGGTTGCATCCTTTTCTGCAGATCCTGTTTTCAGTCCTTGATTTTCAGACCCTCATTTCAAGTCTCGGAGTCGCTGCGGCGCTCGCTGGAGGCTTCTGTTTTCAAAGCATCAGTACAACAAGGCAGAGACACCATGTCACATCGTGCATTACCCCTCGCCTGCGCCCTCGCGCTCGGCCTGTCCACTCTGGCCTCCCAGGCCGTGCTGGCCGATGGCAGCCCCGCTCAGCAGCGTGCAGAAGAAGCGGCAGGCAAGCTGGACATCTCCAAGTTCCTCAAGCCGCGCAGTGATGCCCACAGCCAGAACTTCCTGTTCGGCGGCACCAGCGTGCACCAGTTCACCATCAAGGAAGCCGGACGCTACGAAATCGATGGCGTCGCCAGTTTCGATGTGACCGACCCCTACACCATGAAAGCCACGCTCGAGAGTGAGCAGGGCGAGGTCGTGGCCACCGCAGAAGGTGACAGGGCCTCCGATGGCTTGAACATGAATACCGAGCTTGAGCCGGGCGTCTACAAGCTGCGTGTGCGCGCCGACAAGCTGGGGGCTGGCAAGTCGGGCGGCAACACCTATGAAATCAACGTCGCAGGCCTGAGCGAGAGTGGCGAGAAGCTGTCTGCCGAGGAAAGCGGCATCGAGACCGGCAACGGCCTGGTCTTCCTCGACACCGATGGCGATGGCCGTCGTACCGCCTTCGTCGATGCCAACGATGAAGTCGCGACCATCAAGCCGGCCACCGTTGCCGCCGCCGAACAGGCCGCCCGCGAGAAGAAGGCCGCCGAGACGGGCAATGCGGCAGCTGAAGGCGCTTCTGCCACAGGCGCCGCCGCTACGACTTCGGCAGCCGCGACTGCTGCAGCCGAGACGTCTGCCGCTGCTGCCACGATCGCTGCTGCCACGGGCAGTGCAGCCGTGACGGAAACCGAGGCCGAAGCGGAGCCGGATCGTCGTTTCGACGAGATCGTCACCGATGTGCGCATTCTCGAGAAGGGCGAGGTCATGACCTTCGATGTCGCGGACCGCGGCACCGTGACCATCGACAGCGAGACCTTCCCTGGCAGCGAAGGCACCTACAAGCTGCAGATGCGCCTGCTGGACGAGAGTGGCAACACCGTCGCCAGCGACAAGGGCGAAGGCTTCCAGGGCGACTTCCACCTCAAGACCGTGCTGGAACCGGGGCGTTACACCGTCTGGGTCAGCGGTCAGAAGTTCGGCTCCTCCATGCAGGGCGTCAACAACTACACCGTGCGCGTGCAGCAGCTCGACGTGAAATGATCTGCATGGCATGACCCCGACACCGTCGGGTGTGACACAAGGGCGGCCCAGCGGGTCGCCCTTTTTTGTTGCCCTGAGCATGAGCAATGCTGCCGGTCTTGGCGTGAGCGATTTTATCGACAGCAGCGCGAGCGTGCCGGCGCGCAGTGTCTGTCCCCGCGGGCTTCGGGTATACTTCGCGCCCAGCTATGCTGTCGTCACGACCCTGCCGCCCGCTGTCTGGAGATCATCATGTACTCGTTTGCTCGCTCGCTTCTCTTCAAGCTCGACCCGGAAACAGCTCATGGTGTGACGCTGAGTGCGCTGGACATGGCACATCGCCTCGGCATGGCGCGCGGTCTGGGCGGTGAAGCGCCGCGTGATCCGGTCTCGCTGATGGGGCTCGAGTTCCCCAATCGCGTTGGCCTGGCGGCAGGTCTCGACAAGAATGCCGATCACCTCGATGCGCTTGCGGCTCTGGGCTTCGGCTTCGTGGAGGTCGGCACGGTGACGCCGAAAGGGCAGGACGGCAATCCCAAGCCACGTCTGTTCCGGCTGCCGGAGCATCAGGCGATCATCAACCGCATGGGCTTCAACAATGCCGGGGTCGAGCATCTGGTCGCGAAGGTCAAGGCCAGTCAGGCGCGTGCTGCCTTTGGTGTCGTGCTGGGGATCAACATCGGCAAGAACCTGACCACGGCGGTGGATGATGCACTGAGCGACTATCTGGTCTGCCTCGATGCCGTGCATGCGCATGCCGACTACATCACCGCCAATATCTCGTCGCCCAATACCCCGGGGCTGCGCAATCTTCAGTTCGGTGATCATCTCAGCCAGCTGCTGGCCGGGCTTCGCCAACGTTGCGATCAGCTCGATGCCGAGCGCGGCAGGAAGGTGCCGCTGGTGATCAAGATCGCGCCTGACATGGACAGCGAGGAAATCCTGTTCGTGGCGCGGGCGTTGGCGGACAACGGCATCGATGGCGTCATCGCCACCAACACCACCATCGAGCGCACGGCGGTCGCGGGTAGTCCGCATGCGCAGGAGGCGGGCGGACTTTCCGGCGCCCCGGTGCGTGAATCGTCGACGCGGGTGATTCGTGGCCTGCGTGAAGCGCTGCAGAACATGCCGATCATCGGTGTGGGTGGTATCACCGATGGCGAGAGTGCACGCGAGAAGATCGCCGCGGGGGCGGATCTGGTGCAGCTGTATTCCGGGCTGATCTACCGTGGCCCGGCATTGGTCGGTGAGTGCGCGCGCGCACTGGAGAAGGCCGATACCCTGATCAAGGTGTGATCCGGCCTGGGCTCCGTCGCAGCGTGATGCTGGCATCCTTCGCTCACGGCGCTTCAAGAGAGGGCCGAGTGGGGCAGGGCAGACACAGAAAAGCCGCCTCCTGACATCAGAAGGCGGCCTCGGTACCGGCGTGAATGATGATATGACAATGGCAGGGAAGTAATGCGTGATCTGCCGTTGTCGTGTTGGCTGCCATGTCCAGCCAGCGTGCACGATGCGAAGCGCTTTTGCCGTCAGAAACGGCGGTTGGGGGTTGGCCCCTTGAGCTCATCGGGTGCGTGGATGGTTGAAGCAGGCCTGGAAAGAACCTGCTGATGCAGTCAAGGTGAACGTTTGCCCGTGTCGTGCTCCGCGCTGGACCGTCGTCCTCGCAGGCCGTCGCCTGCTGCGCCTCCTCTTCTGGAGCCATACCACGATTGAAACGACACGAGCGCCAACATCTCGGCCTTTCAGGAAGTGAAGCGAGTCGGCCCCATTGCCTACTGCGTCTCTTGCCTGTCAGTGCCGCGCGTCATCAAGATAGAAATAAGGCGTTACCTCCCTGGTGATGTGACGTGTCGCTGGGCGACTTCCGTGGGATTTTCCGGGTGATGTCGCTAAACCGACTCACCGTGAACACCTCGAGTCCTCTCTGTACGTGCCAGTCGACCCTGTAACATGTCAGGAGCCGGTGGCGTGATGCCGGAGAATCCGCTTGGGCAGCGCATCAGGCTGCGTCGGCGGGGTGAAAGGCGCCAGGCGCCGTATTGCCAGTGTCATTCCGTGACGTGCCGCTTTCCTGAAATGGGATGACCTCCTGGTCGCGGATGATGAACCTTGGCGTCATGCAGTGCTCAGCTGAGCACCATGGGGTTCTTGTGGATGCCGGAGACGCCGGTCATTCCCGACCATTGGTCCCCGCGGCCTTCACGCCAGCCGCTCATCCAGAATTCACGTAGATTGACATCGATACTGGGACAATCATCACGGGAACGGCCGGTGACACCAGCCTTGTAGCCGTGAACATAGGCACGCTGAAAGCGATCACGTTTCTGTCTCTTCATGGATGACCTCTAAGTGAGAACCCATCGGCACTGTGTGTCAGTGATGGCGAGACGTACCCGGCGAGACCTTGTCTGGCCGCGGTTGTCCTGCCATCGGACATGCCGAGTGAGAGAGTTGGCCGATGCCCTGTCGGGCACTGCCGGCCTCGTGCATCATCACCTCGCGTCGTTGGCCATTCTTGTCGGAAAAGGTCACGAGTGTGAGATGATGGAAGGTCTTGCCTGTATATGCTCGAGCGTGATGGTGAAAAAGCGACTGCCTTGCCGTGCCGGAAGTCCGATCTCCTGAGCGGCACAGGTAGGCTGCCCGAATGAGGCTCGTGTCCCTTGATCCTCTATTTCGCATGGCGTGTCACCTTTCCGAATTGCAGCTACACCTATAGTTTTTAGAACACTGCCTCTGGCTTGTCGACAGCCGTATAGGAATATCGCTAGTGCCAGAAGCCAACTCACAGGAATAAGTCCGGCACCTGCCGGTGAGAGATTCATGACTGATACGACCTCTGCGACTACCCCCCGCGCGCCCAGCAACTCGCTCTCTACCTGGTTTGCGACCTGCCCGCGTGGCATCGAAACGCTGCTGGCCGATGAGCTGACGGCTCTGGGTGCCGAGGTGACTGGCACGACCGTCGCTGGCGTACACTTCAACGGTAGCCAGGAAACCGCCTACCGCACCATTCTGTGGTCGCGACTGGCCAACCGCATCATTCGTCTGCTCACTCGCGTGGGTGGCGTCGACACCGGTGAGCAACTGCGCAAGGCGAGTGCAGGTGTCGATTGGGCGATGGAATTGCCGGATCGTGCGTCCATCGCCGTCGATTTCCACGGAACATGGAAAGACATTCGTCATACCTTCTTCGGTGCCCAGACCGTCAAGGACGGCATCGTCGAGGCGATGTTCGAGGAAGGCCGCAACAAGCCGACCGTCGATGGTAAGAATGCAGATCTGCGCATCTACGCGCACCTGCACAATGGCTACATCACCCTGGGCATCGACCTCGTGGGTCGCAGTCTGCACCAGCGTGGCTACCGTCCTGATCTCGCGCATGCGCCGCTGAAGGAAAACCTGGCGGCGGCCCTGCTGATGCGGGCCGACTGGCCGGCGCGTGCGGCGCGTGGCGAGAGTCTGGTCGACCCGATGTGCGGCTCCGGCACGTTGCTGATCGAAGCAGCCTTGATGGCGGCGGATATCGCGCCGCAGTCGCTGAACCAGGAGTTCGCCTGCCGCCACTGGGGGCGCCATGACGAGCGCATCTGGAAGGGCCTGTGGGAAGAGATGGAGCAGCGTGCCATTGCCGGGCGCCGCAAGGTCACCGCGCGTCTGTTCGGTCGCGATCACAGTCCGCAGGCGATTTCTGCCGCGCGCTCCAACGCCATGCGTGCCGGTATTCCGGCGCTGATCGAGCTGGAAGGTGCCTCCGTCGCCGAGCTGACCTGTCCCGAAGGCGCCACCACTGGCCTGGTGATGACCAACCCGCCCTACGGTGAGCGTCTGGGCGAGCTGCCGGCACTGGTGCCGCTCTACGCAAGCCTCGGTGAGCGCATGAAGCGTCACTTCGGCGGCTGGACGCTGGGCATGTTCACCGGCAATCCGGACCTCGGCCATCGTCTCGGCCTGCGTGCGCATCGTCAGTACGCCTTCCGCAACGGCCAGCTCGACTGCAAGCTGTTGATGATCGATGTGGCGGCGCGTGAGCGTGCGGTCGACGAGGACAGCGTGGCCGAAGATGCCCGCAGTCAGCCCGCGCTGAGCGAGGGCGGCCAGATGTTCGCCAATCGCCTCAAGAAGAACCAGAAGTCCCTGGCGCGTTGGCTCAAGCAGAGCGGTACTACCTGTTATCGCCTCTACGATGCCGACATGCCGGAGTACGCGCTGGCCATCGATATCTATGGCCGTCACGTGCACGTGCAGGAATACACGCCGCCCAAGTCCGTGGATGCCAGTCAGGCGCAGCGCCGCCTGATGGATGCACTGGCGGCGATCCCGCAGGTGCTGGGCTGCTCGCCCAACGATATCCATATCAAGCAACGCACGCGTCAGGCGGGCAAGGCGCAGTACACGCGCCAGGACAGCTCCGGTCAGCGTATCGAGGTGCAGGAAGGCGATGCCAGGCTGTGGGTGAATCTCAAGGACTACCTGGATACCGGCCTGTTCCTGGATCACCGTCCGGTGCGCAAGCTGTTTGGCAATGAAGCGGACGGCAAGCGGGTGCTCAATCTGTTCTGCTATACCGCGACGGCCACTGTGCATGCGGTGCTGGGCGGCGCGAGTGAGAGCGTCAGCGTCGACATGTCCAATACCTATCTGGACTGGGGGCGCGAGAACTTCAAGCTCAACGGCATCAGCGAGAAACGCCATCAGCTGGTGCGTGCCGACTGTCTGAAGTGGCTGGAGCGCTCCCGCGAGGAGTTCGACCTGATCTTCCTCGACCCGCCGACCTTCTCCAACTCCAAGAAGATGGAAGGCACCCTGGATATCCAGCGTGATCACGCGCGCCTGATCGACCTGGCGATGGCCAGTCTGGCGCCGGGCGGCACGCTGATCTTCTCCAACAACCATCGTCGCTTCGTGATGGATGACAGCGTCAGCCAGCACCATGTGGTGGAAGACCTGTCGCGCAAGCTGCTGGACCCGGACTTCAAGCGTCGTCCGGATATCCACCACGTCTTCCGCATCCGTCGCGCCAGCGATGTGAAGGGCTGAGCGATGGCCAGCGTCCCGCTGTGGCTCTACACCACGGCGGGCTGTCATCTGTGTGCTCGGCTGGAAGCCACGCTGCAGGCGCTGGGGGCGGATGTCACGCTCACGTGTGTCGAGATCGCCTTCGACGCGCAGTTGAGCGAGCGTTACGCGACACGCATTCCTGTGCTGGCGAGCGCCTCGGGTGCGGAGTATTCGCTGGCCGATGGCGAAGAGGTGTTGCCGGAGTGGTTGCGTGCGCAGGGCGTCGAGCAGCGCCTCGAGCAGGGTGTCGAAATCACGCCCCCAGCCGAGCACGACTCAGCCACTGAGCCGCAGGGGCCCACCCTGCGCAACGGGCGTCGCTTTCTGCGCTGAGAGGCGCAGATGTGTCGCTATAAGCTGGTGCAAAAAGACCGCCGCTACCTCAGGGTAGCGGCGGTCTTTTCGTGTCCGGCACCGTGCTGCGCACTAACTCTCCAGCAGCGACATCTGGCGCATGGCGTCTTCGGCTTCCGGGCTATCGGCCGTGGCCTCCAGCACCTTGGTGTAGCCGCGTGAGGCCTGGATGTGGGCGAGGTCGCTGACCCAGGTCATGGCCTGCTCGTGGCTTTCGGCGAGATCGTGCTTCAATCCGCCGAACTGGGTGCCGATCTGGCCCCATGAGCGGCTGACGATCCAGTCGCCGAACATGTCCTGATGCACATGGACCAGAACGTAATCGTGGTGGCTTTCCCAGCGGATGATCACGCGTGACTCCCGAGGCGAAACGATGGTGGCTGGACTCAATCATGAGCTTGTGACGCCCGTTGCGTGCGCCTAAGATGGCACGGCGGCGGGCAAGCAAGCATACCATTGTAATCTTCACGTGCCTTGCGGCAAGGTGTGAAGTCACTCAGGCGCTCATGCTGGCCCGTGAACCCGCAGCGACACTCATTGCCACAGCAAGGAAAGGCAACAGATGCACATCATCGTGGACGATAACGTCCCTCTGGCAGAGGAATTCTTCTCCGAACTGGGAGAGGTGACCTGCATGCCGACTCGCGAGATCACCAATGCCGTCCTCAAGGACGTCGACATGCTGATCTGTCGCTCTACCTTGCGCGTGGATCAGGCGCTGTTGGAAGGAACGCGGGTGCGCTTCGTCGGCTCGCCGATCATCGGCACAGACCATGCCGATCTCGAATGGCTCGCGGCCAACGATATCCACTTCACCAACGCGCCGGGCTGCAATGCCGACTCGGTGGTGGATTACGTGCTGTCGTCGCTGTGGCATCTGGCCGAGCAGGAAGGGCTGGATCTGCAGCTGGACCGCCGCTTCGGCGTGGTCGGGGCCGGGCAGGTCGGGTCACGGCTGGTCAAGCGTCTCGAGTCGCTGGGTGCCGAGGTGCTGGTCTGTGACCCGCCGCGTGCCGCGCTTGAGGGCCAGAGCGATGAGCGCCCCGAGAAGTCCCGCTTCGTGGACCTCGATGAGCTGGTCGCCGAGTGTGATGTCATCTGCGTGCACACCCCGATGGTCACCGGTGGCGAGCATCCGACCCATCATCTGATCAATGCCGAGCGCATCCGCGCCATGAAGCCCGGCAGCGTGCTGCTGAGTGCCGGCCGCGGTGGCTGTGTCGATACCGCGGCGCTCAAGCAGCGCCTCAAGGAGCAGGCTGACCTGCTGACCGTGCTGGATGTGTGGGAAAACGAGCCGGATATCGATGCCGAGCTGGCCGCACTGGTGGACATCGCCACGCCGCACATCGCCGGGCATAGCCTGGATGGCAAGATGCAGGGCACCGAGATCATCTATCAGCAGGCCTGTCGTCACTTCGGACTGCCGGCGCGCCGCAAGCTGGGTCAGCTCAAGCCGGACCCGTGGCTGCGCAAGCTGGTGCTGACGGGTTGGGCGCCGCCGGAAGAGGCGCTGGGGCTCTGCGTACGCGCCTGTTATGACGTGCGCCGCGATGCGCTGGGCCTGCGTCGCTATCAGCGCCGTTTCGGCAATGCCGAGGGCTTCGTGCGTTATCGACGGGAATATCCGCTGCGTCGCGAGTTCTCCACGCTGCGCGTCGAGCTCAAGAAGAATGCCCGCGAACTGCGTGAGGTGCTGGAGGGCTTCGGCTTCTCCCGCGTCAAGCTGGTCAGCAAATGATCACGGCGTGACTCGCAAGGCCCCCTGGAACGCCCCTGTCAGCTCTGCTGGCGGGGGCGTTCGCATTGTGGAGGTCGCTTGATGGACGACGACCTTGCCGCATGGCTGAATCCTTGACCGTTTCGGTCTTCGACCTTGGTCGATATAATGCGCCCCAGATCGCCTGGCGACACGCGCAGGGGCTGGCCTTGACGGCATGCCCCGCCTGACGCTGCGGCGTTGCTCCCCATTCTCCGTGTCTTCTGCCATGCCCGTCACCACGCGGCGTGTCGGCGTCCTCATTTCTTGAAGATGGTGTCTTGAATGCAACAACACCCTGATAACTCTGCTGAGGACAGCGGCTATCGTCCGCCTTCTCTGCTGGATGCCCTGATTCCCATCGTGCTGGTCATCGCCATGCTGGTGCTGGCGGTGGTGCTGTTCGGTGCCGATGCCTCCTGGGGGCCCAATCAGGTCGCGCTGCTGTCCGGCGCGATGATCGCGGGTCTGATCGGTCTCAAGAACGGCTATCGCTGGAGCGATATCGAAGAGGGGATCAACAAGGGCATCCAGATCTCGCTGGGCGCGATCCTGATCCTGCTCGCGGTCGGCGCGATGATCGGCACCTGGATTCTCGGTGGCACCGTGCCGGCGATGATCTATTACGGTCTGGACGTGATCGCGCCGCAATACTTCTATGCCTCCGCCTGTCTGCTGTGCGCGCTGGTGGCGCTGTCGGTGGGCAGCTCGTGGACGGTCGCCGGTACCATCGGCATCGGCCTGATCGGTATCGCCGATGGCCTGGGGCTGTCCGAGGCGATCACCGCCGGCGCGGTGATTTCCGGGGCCTACTTCGGTGACAAGCTCTCGCCGCTGTCCGATACCACCAATCTGGCGCCGGCAGCGGCCGGCACCACGCTGTTCGCGCATATTCGTCACATGCTGTGGACGACCGTGCCCAGCATCCTGCTCGCGCTGGCAGGCTTCCTGTGGCTCGGCCATGACTCCGTCTCCAGCCTGCAGACGCCGGAGCAGGTCGCCAATCTGCGTGCCCAGCTGGGCGAGCAGTTCAACATCGGCCTGCACCTGCTGATTCCGCTCCTGGTGCTGCTGGTGATGGCCGTGCGTCAGATGCCCGCATTCCCGGCCATCTTCATCGGCGCGGCGTTGGGCGCCGTCTTCGCGGTCATCTTCCAGCCGCAGGCGGTGGTGGGGCTGGCAAGCGTCACTGACATGTCCACCGCCATGGCGCTGCTCAAGGGCGTGTGGATGTCGATGTTCGATGGCTATGTCTCCCACAGCGGTGATGAGGTGATCGACTCGCTGCTCTCCAAGGGCGGCATGAGCAGCATGCTCAACACCGTGTGGCTGATCCTGTCGGCGATGACCTTCGGTGGCGTGATCGAACGCCTCGGCCTGCTGGAGCGTCTGGTGCAGAGCCTTCTGGGCGCGACACGCAATGCCGGTTCGCTGGTCATCACCACGCTGGGGACCTGCCTGGCCTCCAATGTGGTGACCGGCGATCAGTACATCTCGGTCATCCTGCCGGGGCGCATGTATCGCGCCGAGTTCCGCCGCCGCCGCCTGGCGCCGGTCAACCTGTCACGCGCGCTGGAAGACTCCGGCACCATCACTTCGCCGCTGATCCCCTGGAACAGCTGCGGTGCCTACATGGCGGCCACCCTGGGCGTCGCGACCTTGAGCTACCTGCCCTTTGCGCTGTTCAACCTGATCAATCTGGCGCTGGCGGTGGCCTACGCCATGGTCGGCTTCAAGCTGGAGCGCCTTGAAGAGGGTGAGGGGGCTGAAGGCGTGGAGCCGACGCCGCTGGCCGAGTCGCTGGTGCTGGATACGCCCCACGAGACCTCAGAGTCACGCTGACTCAGCCCTGAGGGATAAAGAGAAAAGCCCGCCACGTGTATCACGTGGCGGGCTTTTTGCTGTCTGCAGGGGGAGTTCAGTCCGTGCAGGATTGGCGGAGCTTACTTGTAGGCAGCGGCCTTGAGCGCGGCGATACGGTCATCCAGCGGCGGGTGGCTGGCGAACAGTTGCTCCATCAGCTTGCGGCTCTTGCCGGTGGTGATGGCGAAGGCGGTCATGGTGTCGGGCATCTGGTCCGGCAGCTCATGTTCCTGCTTGAGGCGAGCCAAGGCGTTGATCATCGAGCCGCTGCCCGCCAGGCCTGCGCCTGCGGCATCGGCACGGTATTCGCGCCAGCGCGAGAACCAGGCGACGATCATCGAGGCCACCAGGCCCAGCACCATTTCCAGCACGAACACGACCGCCATGTAGCCGAAGAAGCCCAGGCCGCCGTTCTCGTCATCGCGCTTGAGGAAGGCGTCGATGGCGTGTGCGGCGATACGCGCGAAGAACATCACGAAGGTGTTCACCACGCCCTGGATCAGCGTCAGCGTCACCATGTCGCCGTTGGCTACGTGGCCGATCTCGTGCGCCAGCACGGCGCGCACTTCCTCGGGACGCATGCGATTGAGCAGGCCGGCCGAGACAGCGACCAGCGCATCATTGCGGTTCCAGCCGGTGGCGAAGGCATTGGATTGCTGCGCCGGGAAGATGCCGACTTCCGGCATCTTGATGCCAGCGTCGCGCGCCAGTTCTCCGACGGTGTCCAGCAGCCAGCGCTCGGTGTCGTTCTGCGGCTGTTCGATGATCACGGTGCCGGTCGAGGACTTGGCCATCGTCTTGGACAGGAACAGCGAGATCACGGAACCGGCCATGCCGATGATGAAGCAGAAGATCAGCAGCGCCGTGTAGTTGATGCCGTTGGCTTCCATGTAGCCATCGAAGCCCAGCAGGCGCAGCGTGACACTGGCCAGCAGCACCACCGCCAGGTTGGTGATCAGGAAAAGGGCTATCCGCATCATGGGGTCAGGTCTCCAATGCCAATATATCGGTAGGGCGCAATTATCTGCCCGCGATACTGACAGTGAGATGAATCACTGGCGGCAGCGCAGGCAGAATTTGCGTCGACAGTCTGCAAGGACGGTCTGCAAGGACAGCAAGGTATCACCACTGGAGGCGACCTGCGTAGCCCCTTGATCGCGGGGGCTGGGCCGATGTCAGGCCTTGCGACGTCGCGCCAGGAAGCGGCCGAGGCGTTCGATGGCTTCTTCCAGCTGGTCGGCGTAGGGCAGGGTGACGATGCGCAGGTGATCCGGATTCGGCCAGTTGAAGGCGGTGCCTTGCACCAGCAGCATCTTCTCTTCCAGCAACAGCTCCAGCACCATCTGCTGGTCGTCCTCGAAGGGGTACATCTCGGGGTCGAGCCGCGGGAACATGTAGAGCGCGCCCTTGGGCTTCACGCAGCTGACGCCGGGAATCTCGTTGAGCTTCTTCCAGGCCGCGTCACGCTGGGCCAGCAGGCGTCCGCCCGGCAGTACCAGATCATTGATCGACTGATAGCCGCCGAGCGCCGTCTGGATGGCGTGCTGCGCCGGCACATTGGCGCACAGGCGCATGCTGGCCAGCATGTCGAGGCCGGAGATGAAGTCGGCCGCCGGGCGCTTGTCGCCGGAGAGAATCATCCAGCCGGAGCGGAAGCCGGCGCAGCGGTAGCTCTTGGACAGGCCGTTCATGGTCACGACCAGCAGGTCATCGGCCAGCGCGCCGGTGGAGACGTGCTCGGTGCCGTCGTAGAGGATCTTGTCGTAGATCTCGTCAGAGAACACCACCAGACCGAATTCGCGCGCGACCTGCAGGATGTCCTTCACCACCGCGGGCGGATAGACCGCGCCGGTCGGGTTGTTCGGGTTGATCAGCACGATGCCCTTGGTGTGGCTGGTCACCTTGGCGCGGATGTCCTCGATGGAGGGCGCCCAGTCCTGCGCTTCGTCACACAGATAGTGCACGGCGCGACCACCGGCCAGGTTGGCGGCAGCGGTCCATAGCGGGTAATCCGGCGCCGGCACCAGCAGCTCGTCGCCATCATCGAGCAATGCCTGCATGGCCAGCACGATCAATTCCGAGACGCCGTTGCCGACGTAGATGTCCTCGATCCCGACACCCTGGATATCCTTGCGCTGGCACTCCTGCATGATCGCCTTGCGCGCAGAGTAAAGCCCCTTGGAATCACAATAGCCCTGCGCTGTCGGCAGGTTGCGCATCACGTCCTGCAGAATCTCTTCCGGTGCCTCGAAGCCGAAGGGCGCCGGGTTGCCGATATTGAGCTTGAGAATGCGATGGCCCTCGTCCTCGAGACGCTTGGCGTGTTCGAGAACCGGCCCGCGAATGTCATAGCAGACGTTGTCCAGCTTGTGTGACTTGCGAATTTCGCGGGGCTTTCTTTGCTCGGTATCCATGATGCTTTCCGTAGATCTCCGTCACGTAAGGTGTAGGGGCGAGCGTCCAGCATATCGCGCCGCTGGCCTGCCGCGCCACGGCCAAGGGCCAATAGCGTGGTTAAATTTGTGGTTTGAGATGTTCAGGCAGAAAAAAATCCCGCCAGAGGTTTTTTGGCGGGATTTTCAACTGGAATTCAAGCGTCTCCCGCGGGCGGGAGCCAGGCGAGAGTCGCGTTAGCGCCTTGTTCTGGTAGCGTTATTCGCTCTCTTGCTCACGCGTTTCGGCTCCATCTTCTGTCTCGCCACTGGCTTCCGGCACCGGCTCGGCAGGAATGTCGGCGGGTGTTTCCAGTGTCAGGCGCCCAAGCTTGCCGTCGCGCAGTTCATGCAGCAGCACCTCGGCACCACGGTGCAGGTCGATGATGCCACCGGCACGCAGGCCGCCGCGCTTGCTGGCGATCTCTTCCAGAATCGCGACCCCATTGAAGCCGGACAGCGCCATCAGATCGACCTTGCGCGGGCCATCACTCTCGACTCGCTCGGCGTCAGGGTTGGCGCTGTAGGCCGGCAGTGACTTCAGCTTGTAGCGTGCGGTCAGCTCCGTGGGGTAGCGCTTGGCCAGCTCGGCCGCGACGATCACCGCCACATCGGTGTAATCGATGGCGGTGTCGCGGATCGCGCCGCTGCCGGCCAGACGATAGGCGCTGGCCTGGTCCTCGATCTTCGGCCACATCACCCCGGGGGTATCGATCAGGGCGATGCCACCGTCGATGCGAATCTTCTGCTGGCGCTTGGTGACGGCGGGCTCGTTGCCGGTCTTGGCGATCTTGCGACCCGCCAGGCCATTGATCAGCGTCGACTTGCCGACGTTGGGGATGCCCATCACCATCACGCGCGCATCACGATCGACGCGGATATGGCCGGCCATCTCACGGCACAGGCGCGGAATCTGCTTGAGGTCACGCGCCTCAAGCGTGGTGATCGCCAGTGCGCGGGTGTTGGGCAGGGCATCGAAATACTCGACCCACTCGCGGGTGCGTGCCGGGTCCGCCAGATCGGCGCGAGACAGCAGCTTGAGTACCGGCTTGTGGCGGGTCAGTTCGGACAGCACCGGATTGGTGCTGGAGTAGGGGAGGCGGGCATCGAGGACTTCGATGACCACGTCGATCTCGGGCAGCGCGTCCTTTATCTGACGGCGTGCCTTGTGCATATGTCCCGGATACCAGCCCAGCATGTCGCTTCTCTCCTGCCGTCAGGGGTATGACGGTTGTTCTGTCACCTCTGTCCTGCCTCCTTCTTCCCGCATGCCAGGGAAGGCGCTCATCCATCAGGGATGACGCTACATGGCATGCGGGAGAGGAGGGGACGCGTATGGCGACGCATTCTATCAGAGGCGGCCTGGCCATGGAGGCGCGCTATCCGGTAATCACTGCCCCAGCGCCTCTATCGACTATCGATGTCCCGAGCGTCAGGCACGTATCGGCTTGAAGCGCAGCGCGACGGAGTTGATGCAGTAGCGCTGACCGGTGTCAGTCGGGCCATCAGGGAAGACGTGCCCCAGGTGGGACTCGCAACGGCGACAGCGCACTTCCACGCGACGCATGCCATGGCTGGTATCGAAGTGCTCCTCGACGGCGGCATCGGCATAGGGGCGGTCGAAGCTCGGCCAGCCACAGCCGGAATCGAACTTGGTGTCGTTGTCGAACAGCTTGGCGTCACAGGCGATGCAGTGATAGGTACCCGGCGTCGGGCTGACTTCGTGATCGCCGGTGAAGGGGCGCTCGGTCCCTGCCTCGCGCGTCACCCGATATTGTTCCGGCGTCAGGCGCTTGCGCCACTCCTCTTCACTGCGAATCAACTTGTCCTGAGTCTGCGGGTCTTGTTCGCTCATGATCTCTTCTCTCTATCTATGCGTTTCTCGAATGGCGCTCGTGTGAACCTGCAAGCAAGTTCTCCTGCGCGGCAATTCGAAAAGAGTGGCTGCCGGTCTTCACGCGAAACCCGGTACATACCCCAAGAATGCGGGCGTCAGGGCGTGACCACAAGCATGTGGTGGATGCACTTGGCCAACGCCGGAAAAATCCTGTTGAAGCAGGGGGTTGACGAAGGGGGAGGGTCTTTGTAATATACGCGCCACCTCGACGAGGAAAGAACGTTACGTCCCATTCGTCTAGTGGTCCAGGACACCGCCCTTTCACGGCGGTAACAGGGGTTCGAACCCCCTATGGGACGCCACTTTCTTGCAGCGTAGAGACCGGAGTGCGGGAATAGCTCAGTGGTAGAGCACAACCTTGCCAAGGTTGGGGTCGCGAGTTCGAATCTCGTTTCCCGCTCCAAAGGAAAAGGCAATGCGACAAGGTCGCGAGCTGGAATGCCAGTCCAATGGCTCGCCAGTCCGATCGAATCTCGTTTCCCGCTCCAGTGTGTCCCATTCGTCTAGTGGTCTAGGACACCGCCCTTTCACGGCGGTAACAGGGGTTCGAACCCCCTATGGGACGCCATCTTCGGTCTTGTGTGGTCGCATGATCTGCTTGTGTTGCGGGAATAGCTCAGTGGTAGAGCACAACCTTGCCAAGGTTGGGGTCGCGAGTTCGAATCTCGTTTCCCGCTCCATTAGGAACAAGTGGTGTGACAAGGTCGCGAGCTGAACGTCAGCCCGGTCGAATCTCATCTCTCGCTCCAGAGGTAAAGGCAATGCGATAAGGTCGCGAGCTGGTCCGCCAGTACGATCGAATCTCGTTTCCCGCTCCAGTACGTCCCATTCGTCTAGTGGTCCAGGACACCGCCCTTTCACGGCGGTAACAGGGGTTCGAACCCCCTATGGGACGCCATGCAGAGCATGATGGTGTGGCAAGCCAGCAGTAAGACAGATGTCGTGAGCACAGGTTCATGACACCCGGTGCGGGAATAGCTCAGTGGTAGAGCACAACCTTGCCAAGGTTGGGGTCGCGAGTTCGAATCTCGTTTCCCGCTCCAAAGGAAAAGGCAATGCGACAAGGTCGCGAGCTGGTTCGCCAGTCCGATCGAATCTCGTTTCCCGCTCCATTTAGATTAAGCATGGCTTTTTCTAACGTGTGTCCCATTCGTCTAGTGGTCCAGGACACCGCCCTTTCACGGCGGTAACAGGGGTTCGAACCCCCTATGGGACGCCATTCTGTTTTACGCCGCAGTTTTTGTGTTTCGACAGGCGGGAATAGCTCAGTGGTAGAGCACAACCTTGCCAAGGTTGGGGTCGCGAGTTCGAATCTCGTTTCCCGCTCCAGTCGAAAAGCGCAATGATAGGTCGCGATCTGGAACGCCAGTCCGCTGGAACGCCAGTACGATCGAAGCTCGTTTCCCGCTCCAGTCGAATGTGACGTTGCAAGCTGAAGCATGACATAGCAGTACGCCATCGCCTGACAGACACGATCATCGTGTTACGTCACTGGCGATTTTTTTGTGCCTGAAATTCCTCTTCACCCTGTTCTGCGCCGCTCTCTGGTGCTGTCCCCGCGTGATTTTCTCCCTCTGCTTGTTTCCCGTGGCGCACTAATGCCTTTCTGCCGTGTGTCTGATGTGGCAGCGCCGAATGCGTTACCATGCGCATCCAATATCTTGCGTCTGATTTTCATGTTCGCGGACGGCGAAACGGTGCCATCACTGTTGCGCAATTGTTCTCAGATGCGTCTTTTCTGCTGTGCTGGCTGACAGCGTCAATCGATTACAGGTGTCCGATGTCACGACCTGCCTTGTCTATCCGTGGCCTGACCAAGGTCTACGGCAACGGTTTTGAGGCGCTCAAGGGGATTGATCTTGACGTCCCCGAGGGCGATTTCTTCGCGCTGCTGGGCCCCAATGGGGCCGGCAAGTCCACGACCCTCGGCGTGGTGAGTTCGCTGGTGCAGAAGACCGCAGGCAAGGTCGAGATCTACGGAATCGATATCGACAAGGACTTCTCGAAGGCCAAGTATCACCTCGGCGTCGTGCCGCAGGAGTTCAACTTCAATCAGTTCGAGAAGGTGCAGGACATCGTGATGACCCAGGCGGGTTATTACGGTATGCCGATGAAGGAAGCCCGCCCGCGTGCCGAGCGTCTGCTCAGGGACCTCGGGCTGTGGGACAAGCGCGACACCCCCTCACGCATGCTGTCCGGTGGCATGAAGCGCCGTCTGATGATTGCTCGTGCGCTGATTCACAAGCCGCGTCTGTTGATTCTCGATGAGCCGACGGCCGGTGTGGATATCGAATTGCGCCGCTCAATGTGGGAATTCATGCGCCGCATCAATCGTGAGGAGGGCACCACTATCATCCTCACCACGCATTACCTGGAAGAGGCCGAGAGCCTGTGCCGCAACATCGCCATCATCAACCATGGCGAGATCGTGCATAACACCAGCATGCGTGAGCTGCTCAAGGAGCTGGATGCGGAAACCTTCCTGCTCGACATTCGTGAGCCGCTGACCAAGGCGCCGGTGATTGCCGGGTTCGAGGTTTCCTTGAGTGACCCTCAGCAGCTGGCGCTCGCCGTGCGCAAGGGCCAGTCGATCAATACCGCCTTCGCGGCGCTGGATCGGGCCGGCATCACCGTGGTGTCGATGCGCAATCGTGCCAATCGTCTCGAGGAGCTGTTCGTCGACCTGGTCGAGCGTTCCAACGCCGAAAGCGGTATCGCCTCCAATGTTGCCAAGGAGATCACGCAGTGAACCCCCGTCAGCTATGGGTGGCTCTGGTCACCATCGTCGTCAAGGAAGTCCGTCGTTTCACGCGCATCTGGCCGCAGACGCTGTTGCCGCCTTCCATCACCATGACGCTCTATTTCGTCATCTTCGGCAATCTCATCGGCTCGCGCATCGGCACCATGGATGGCATCAGCTACATGGATTACATCGTGCCGGGGCTGATCATGATGTCGGTGATCACCAACTCGTATTCCAACGTGGCCTCGTCATTCTTCTCCAACAAGTTCCAGCGCAGCATCGAGGAGCTGATGGTCTCGCCGCTGCCCTCGTGGATCATCCTGCTCGGCTACATCATCGGTGGCGCCGTGCGCGGGCTGGGGGTCGGCATCATCGTGACCGCCGTGGCCTTCCTGTTCACGGACCTCGATATCCATCACCCCTTCCTGACCATCATGGTCGTGGTGCTGACGGCGCTGCTGTTCTCCATCGGTGGCTTCATCAATGCGCTGTTCGCGCGCAAGTTCGATGACATCTCGATCATTCCGACCTTCGTGCTCACGCCGCTGACCTACCTGGGTGGCGTCTTCTATTCCATCCACATGCTGCCGGAATTCTGGCAGACGGTGTCGCTGGCCAACCCGATCCTCTATATGGTCAACACCTTCCGCTACGGCATTCTGGGCGTCTCGGACATCAGCGTCGGCCCGGCGATGGCGGCCATCGTGGCCTTCATCATCGGCCTGTTCGCCTTTGCGCTGTGGCTGCTGGAGCGTGGCAAGGGCATCCGCAGCTGAAGATGTCGCCCAGACGATGATGGTAAGATGCGCGCTATCGCGCCAGTGCATGCAACGCCGGCTTCTGCCGGCGTTCTGCTGTCTGCGCCCCTGATATCGATGCTTTATTGGCCTATTTCACTGGAGTGCTGTCATGGCTCACCCCACTGCCGTCAACGTGCCCGACGAGGCGCGCCCCGAGACCCTCAAGGATGCCCCGCTCGGGCGAGAGTCCGCCTATCCCGAGCACTACGATGCCAGCCTGCTGTTCCCCATCGCGCGGGCGGCCAATCGTGGCCCCATCGGCATCGATGACGCGGCGCTGCCGTTCGTCGGTGAGGATGAGTGGCACGCCTTTGAAGTCTCCTGGCTGGATGAGGCCGGCAAGCCGTGGGTGCGCGTGGCACGTTTTCGCCTGCCGGCAGCCTCGCCGAACCTGATCGAATCCAAGTCCTGGAAGCTCTATCTCAACAGTCTCAATCAGAGCCGTTTCCCCGATCAGGCAGCGGTGCAGGCAACGCTGGAGCGTGACCTCGTCGCCGCGGCCGGTGCGCCGGTCGAGGTGCGTCTGCTGAAGCTGGACGATAGCGAGCTGGACGTCGGGCGCCTGCCGGGAGAGTGCCTCGATGACTTGCCGATCAGCGTCGAGCACTACACGCCGTCGCCGGAACTGCTCAGCGCCGATGCCACCGACATCGTCAGCGAAGACCTGCACAGCCACCTGCTCAAGTCCAACTGCCCGGTCACCGGCCAGCCGGACTGGGGCAGTGTGTGGATCCGTTATCGCGGCCCGCGTATCGACCGCGAGCGCCTGCTGGCCTATCTGATCAGCTATCGCCAGCACCAGGATTTCCATGAGCACTGCGTCGAGCACCTGTTCGTCGACCTGATGGCGCGCGTGAAGCCCGAGTCTCTGCTGGTGATGGCGCGTTATGTGCGGCGTGGTGGCCTGGATATCAGCCCGTGGCGTGCCACGGCGGATCTCGAGGCTGAGGCCCGCGCCAGCCTGCCGCTGCGTCTCTCCCGGCAGTAGTCGTCCCCGTCGCCTTGCCAATCAGGTAGCGCCTCGCCAACCAGATAGCGCCTTGCCAATCAGGTAGATAGCAGCGAGTGATGAGACGGCGTACCGGCGACATGCTAGTGTGAGAATCATTCTTATCTTAAGTCTGTGACAGGAGAGACGATGGACGCGCTGACGTTACTGCATGAACGCAATTCCATGGGCAAGTTGATGGCACCGGCCCCGAGCGCTGAGCAGATGGAGGCCATCTATCAGGCCGCCCTGCGCGCGCCGGACCACGCCGAGCTGACGCCCTGGCGCTTCATCGAATTCACGGGTGGCGGGCTTGAGCGCCTCGGTGAGCTGTTCGCCGAGGCGGAGCGCAACAAGTCGCCGGCCGGTGACGAGGCCGCCCAGGCCGCTGCCAGCAAGAAGCCGCTGCGTGCGCCGATGGTGATCGCGGTGATCGCCAGGGTCACGCCGGACCACCCCAAGGTGCCGCGTGTCGAGCAGGTGGTCAGTGCCGGCTGTGCCGCTCACGCCATGCTGTATGCCGCTCAGGCCCAGGGGCTCGGTGGCATGTGGCGCACCGGTGGCTACGCCTTTGACCCCATCGTGCACGCAGGGCTGGGCATGGGCGAGCAGGATGAGCTGGTCGGCTTCCTCTACCTCGGCACTCCGGGCGGGCGCCTCAAGCCATTGCCGAACCGCAACAGTGCCGACTTCGTCGAACGCTGGCAGTGAAACGCTGAATGAGCGAGGCCCTTGGTGAGGAGCGCTGAGCGAGGGCCTGAATGAGAGAGGCGCTGAGCGAAGCCCTTGATGAGAGAGACGCTGAGTGAGTGAGACGCGAAATGAGTCGTCGCGCTTGAGTGGTGAGGCCTGGCCTCCGTTGCCTTTGCCGCGTGATGCGCAGGGGCAGCCGGGCAGTCTCGCGGCGCCGGTCAGCGACGACCTGTCACGGTTTCGTGGCTGGCTGACGCAGGCGATCCCGCTGGCTGCTCATCTGGGGCTTGTCGAGATGCAGTGGTCAGAGCCCGAGCGTGCGACGGGTCAGCTGAGCTGGCATCTGCATCTGCCGCCCAATCTCAATGACAAGGGCACTGCCTTCGGCGGCGCCATGAGTCTCGAGGCGACCCTGTGTGGCTGGAGCTGGCTGACGCTCTGGCTGCGTGCCCGCGGTATCCAGCGCGATATCGTGGTGTCGCAGGCCAGTCAGCAGTTTCTGGCCCCGGTCAGTGGCGACTATCACATCATCTGCGCGCCGGATGACATGGCAGCGCTGCACGAGGTGGGCGAGCGCCTGGCGGCAGGGCGGCGAGCACGACTGTCGCTGACCCAACAGCTGTGGTGTCAGGTCGAAGGGCAGTCCGCTCCGCGACTGTGTTTCGAGGCCCGTGGCGATTACGTGGTGCTGGGGCCGTGACGATGAGTGCGGCCTCGGCCCAGTGCGCGGGTTGAGGGCGCAGGGTCAGTGAGCAGAGTGAGAGCGCTGACGCTATCTATCTGAAAGTTTTTGGAAAAAAGGCTTGCGCCACTCGAAGGTTATCGATAATATACGCCGCGTTCTCAAGGGAAACACGACGCAGTCGGGTGACCAATGAGAGCACTGATCTGGAGGGGTGTCCGAGTGGTCGAAGGAGCACGCCTGGAAAGTGTGTAAGTCGAAAGGCTTCGAGGGTTCGAATCCCTCCCCCTCCACCAGATTCAGAAAAGCCCGCATCTCACGATGCGGGCTTTTCGCGTTTCTTAGGGGGGCTGTCGCTTGCCTCTCATTCAGCGGCGTCTCAGCCGCTTGTCTTCCTTTAAACCGCTCTCATCTATTCCGCTCTCATCGCGCGCGCCAGCATGTCCGCCATGGGTTTGCCGATGTAGCTGGCAAAGCTGCGCTCGCCAGTACGGATCATCACTTCCGCCGGCATGCCGGAAAGCAGACGCATGCTGTCCGTCATGTCTCCCTTGCCGGCTTCGGTGACACGAATTCGTGCCTTGTAGTAGCGCGCTCGGGTCGCTTCATCCTCGAAGCTGTTGGCGCTCAGGTGGGTCACCTCACCATCGATGATGTTGGACAGTCGCTGATTGAACGCGCTGAAGCGGATTTCCGCCGGCTGGCCAAGGTAGAGGTGGTCGATGTCGTGGTCCGGGACCCTTGCCTCGACGATGAAGCCATCGCCGGCGGGCACGATATCGAGCAGGGGGTCGCCGCTGCGTATCACCGCCCCCAGCGTATGAACCTTGAGCCCGACCACGGTGCCGGCGACCGGGGCGATGACCTTGATGCGCCTCAGATTGTCATTGAGCGCGACCAGCCTCTCTTCCGCGTCGGTGACTTCGGCCTGCACCTGACGCAGGGATTCCTAGCTTTTCGCCTGGTACTCCAAATCATGTCACCACTCGGGGGCGTCGCCGGTGGCCGCCCGGGCGATCGAACGAGATACGGTTCTGCCTTGGTTTGCATCACCGCGTTGCTCTCCAGCCGGCCCAGATAGGCAATGTCGCGGGAGTCCATGGCACGCAGCGTCGCGCCATCGGTGAAGCCATCCAGCGCACCCGTATCTGCGACACAATAAGGTTCATGCTCTCCCACAGACGCCGTACCAGATGGGGAATCTAGCTGTTGGCGTCTTCCTCTCGCGCAGCAGCCCACCGACCATGTCGCTACTTTCGGTCAGTGAAGCGATAAGCGGCGAGTAGATGCACGCCTTGGTGTGACCGTTTCAGGTCTGCCCGGTGAATATTAGAGGTTGTAGTGACGCAGAGCCCGTTGGTAAACCCTAGGTGAGCGGGCATGCTCTTGCCAGACGCATGCGGCACTGCCGATCCGAGCCAGTCCGGATGGTTTAGTAAAACTTTACAATCAGGAATGAAAATTTCAATTATCTAAACTGTTGTGCCTTGCTATCGTGACGTTTGTCACAGCCAGACGTGCCTTGAGGGAAGCCAATAATCAGCGCCTTGTTTTTGTAACGAATTACAACTCTAAAACGTCAGATAGGAATGAGGTATCAATAGTGAGCAGTCAGCCCATTCGTGCCCTTGACCCCAAGTACTACACCGATTCAGCCTTTTTCGAGAAAGAACGGCAAACCCTGCTGGCGTCGACATGGCAGTATGCCAGCCATGTCTCGCAGATCCCCAACAGTGGCGACTACTTCCGGCTGGAGATCGCTGGAGAGAGCCTGTTCTGCGTTCGTGGCAAGAAGGGTGAAATCCGCACCTTCTACAACGTCTGCCAGCATCGCGGTCACGAAATCGTGACTCACGAGTCTGGCAATACCCGTATGCTTGTCTGCCCTTATCACAGCTGGTCCTATGACCTCGGTGGCCGACTCCGCAATGGTCCGAACCTGGATGCGGTGGAGGGCCTTGACAAAGGTAGCATCTGCCTCCCTCAGGTCCGGACCGACGAGTTCTGCGGTTTCATATTTGTTAACCTCGACCCGGATGCCAAGTCGATGGATGAGGTGTTCCCCGGGGTGCGTGAAGAGCTTCGGGAATTTGTGCCGCATATCGACGAGTTGGCACCCCTTGAATACGTTGCCATCGAGGAGGACTGCAACTGGAAGGTCTCGGTGGAGAACTACTCGGAGTGCTACCACTGCTCCGCAAACCATCACACCTTCGTTGATGGAATCATCAAGCCTGAGACTTACCGGATCAGTCACGTGGGTTACACCCTTCAGCATACAACCGAGTGCCAGAATCTGGACCGAATGAGTTATCCGGTCGACCCGGAGTCGAATCCCCGTGCCACCCAGTACAAGTCTTGGTTCCTATGGCCTGGATTCTCGTTCCAGGTCTATCCGGGCAATGTGCTCAATACCTACCACTGGCGGCCCATGGCGGTGGACAAGGTCATGGTATATCGGGGCTGGTACACCATTGGAGGAGAAGAATCCGATGTCATTCGCGGCTTGGCCGAACAGGACCGCGATACCACTGTGGCCGAAGACGTCCGTCTGGTCGAGTCGGTCCAACGAGGCCTTAAGAGCCGCGGTTACCAAGGAGGCCCTCTGGTCGTCGATCCCACAGGGGGGGTCATGTCGGAGCATTCGATCGTAGCTCTTAACAACTGGGTTCGGGAGGCTATCGATGCCTGATTTTGCCACCACTCCCCAGGCTTCGGCCCCCCAGATGCTGCCGCATACGCATTGGCCCAACTTTATCGACGGCTACTGGCAGGGCGGTGGCAGTAGCGTGCCAGTCTACAATCCGGGCACGGGGCAACAGATTGCGACCCAGGCCTGCGCCTCCGCGACCCATGTCGATCGCGCGGTGGGCGCGGCGCAGCGCTGTCATCAGGAAGGTAGCTTCCGCCACTTGGCACCGGTGGAGCGTGGCCGGCTGGTGCAGCGAATGGGGCAGTACCTGCTAGAGCATCTCGACGAGATCGCCAATGTCTTGTGCCTCGACGTGGGAAAGCCGCTATGGGAAGCGCGGCTGGAGGTCGAAACGGCTGCACGTTATTTCGAATACTACGGCAATCAGGCCGAGACCATGGAAGGACGCTCGATCCCTCTGGGAGGGCAGTACTTCGACTTTACAGTGCATGAGCCTTATGGCGTGACCGCTCACATCATTCCATGGAACTATCCGCTGGAGATGACAGCAAGGTCGGTATCGGCTGCGCTGGCCACCGGCAACACTTGTGTGGTGAAAACACCGGAGCTGGATCCTCTGGCGGTGACGTATATCGCCCGTGCGGCCGAGTGTGTCGGACTGCCGGCTGGTGCTCTGAATATCCTCTGTGGGTACGGCAGCGAAGCCGGTGCTGCTCTGTCCGCTCATCCGGACATCGACCAGTTGGTCTTCACCGGCTCGGTGCAGACCGGCATCGCCATCGCCACCGCCGCCGCACAGAATGTTGTGCCCTGCGTGCTCGAACTCGGTGGCAAGTCAGCCGCCGTGGTGTTCGATGACGCGGACCTAGAAGCGCTGGTGAGTGACGTGCGTTGGGGGATCTACTTCAATGCCGGCCAAGTCTGCTCCGCGATGTCGCGGTTGATTGTCCACGAGTCGATCTACGATGATGTGGTCAGCCGTGTGGCGGAAATGTCCAAGTCGCTCGAAGTAGGTCCAGGCATGGCGTTCCCGGCGCACGGTCCGAACATGGGCGCAATGATATCGGAGGCTCAGCGAGATAAGGCGGAAGCCATGTGCCAACGGGCCCAACAGCAGGGCGCCCGCCTGGTGGCCGGCGGGGCGCGGCTCGATCGCGATGGCTATTTTCTGGCGCCTACGGTGATTGCTGATGTCACTGCGGAGATGGAAATCGCCCAGCAGGAAGTGTTCGGCCCGGTGGTGGCGGTGCTCAAGTTCCGCACCGAAGATGAAGCCATTGCTCTGGCTAATGGCACCGATTACGGCTTGGTCGGGGGGGTCTACTCTGCCAATATCAACCGCGCCATGCGTATCTCTCGCGATATCCGAGCGGGCCAGGTATTTGTCAACGAGTGGTATGCGGGTGGTGTGGAAACGCCCTTCGGAGGATTCGGGAAATCCGGCTATGGTCGCGAAAAAGGCCGGGAAGCACTACTCAACTATGTGCAGACGAAGAATGTGGGCATAGCCATCAAGGGGTGATCGGATCTCAAGCGCAAGTAAGTGCCGGCAGATGTTAGGTTTTCAGGAGAGCACCTGCCGGTCTTGTGTCGTGGCGTGAAAGATGACATAGGTGTGATAGAAATTCTCCTGTCGGATTATCCATTGTTGTAGGATACATCCCCATGCCTCGATGCCCTCAATCCCTATTGGCACCCTACATGTATAAGCTTCCCCCGCTATCCTCTATCCGTGCCTTCGAAGCGGTTGCACGCTTGGGAAGTGTGCGTCAGGCTGCTGACGAGCTTTTCGTTACTCCCCCTGCGGTGAGTCACCAGGTGGCAAAACTGGAGGAATATCTTGGTTCGCCCTTATTTATACGCAAGGGGCGATCCTTACTGCTAACGCAAGTGGCTCGTGACTACTTGACTGAGATTCGGCCCGGTCTCCAAGTAATTAGCCGGGCCACGGCCACGGCGTCACATAAGAAGAGTCGGGAAACCCTTACCATTTCAGCACCTCCGACCTTGACAGCTAAGTGGTTGTTGCCGCGTCTATCAGATTTTTTTCAGTCTTATCCGCAATATGATGTACGACTGATTGATCGGATGACCTTGGATGCCAAGGAGCGTGAGATCGATGTTGCCATTGAGTATCGCTTCGATACTGACCCTGCCTTGATTACTCGCCGGGTGCTCGATGATGAGATCGTTGCCTTGGCAAATCCCGACTATGCGGCAGAGAATCAACTGACCAGTGTGGAAGCCCTGCGTGGCATGACGTTGATCGAAACCGAGCGACGCTTGAACTCATGGAGGTCCATCCTCTCCGATTTCGCATGGCTCCCGGACCAACGCTTCCTTGCGGTCGGCTCTTCGCTCCATGCCTTTGAAGCTGCTGCACATGGGCTAGGGGTTGCACTGGGTAATCGAATCAACGCCGAGGGTATGCTGGCAGGTAAGCAGTTATGCGTACCGTTTGCCATCGATGAAAGATATTTACCCCCACTACCCAAGTACTTTTTGAGTATTCCCCCGCAGAAAGAGCGTTGGGCACGTGTTGCGGCTTTTGTCGAATGGTTCGACAGGGACCCCCTCAGTGATTTGTTTTAGATAACCGTTTTCCTTTTCTGATGAAAGCCCTCCCTAGTTGCGGATTATCGCCGCTCCCTTACCTGACCCCCCGCCCCCTTTGCACCTGGAAAAAGATGGCAGTGCTCGTCGGTGGCTCTAGCCTCCAATAAGCTCCTATGGCCCTAGCATGGTAGCGATCTATGCCTGGTGATTATCTGTTTGCTATTTATGTGGATCACCCCCTGAGATCATACCTTTCCTGTAAAGTTTTTCTTTTCAAACTGCATAGAAAAAATCAATTTATTTTCCGGTCGTGATCCCCAAAAATCGGAAGAATTCGAGTCAGGTGTTGACCTGTATCAGTTGATTTTTTATTGCCGATGATTGGGGAGCTGATATGCAACCGTTGGAAGGTGTTCTTGTGGTGTCGATCGAACAGGCGTTGGCGGCACCTTTATGTACCGCACGGCTGGCAGAGGCCGGTGCCCGGGTGATCAAGGTTGAGCGCGCTGAAGGTGACTTTGCTCGTGGTTACGACCAGGCGGCCCAAGGTGCCAGTTCGTATTTTACCTGGACCAACCAAGGGAAGGACTCGGTCGCGCTCAACTTTCGCGAGCCCAAAGACGCCGAGCTGCTCGAGAGCCTGATCGCGAAAGCGGACGTATTTATTCAGAACCTTGCCCCAGGCGCCATGGCAAGAGCCGGATTCGGTTCAACTGACTTACGCCACAAATACCCTCAGCTTATTACTTTGGATATCACTGGGTATGGCGAAAGTGATGCCGTCAAGCACCTGAAAGCTTATGACTTCCTGATTCAGGCGGAATCCGGTCTGACTGGCATCAGCGGTGGGGTCAATGAGATGGGCCGCATCGGGGTTTCTATTTGCGATATCGGGGCGGGCATGACGGCACATGCAGCTGTGCTCGAGGCATTGATTCAGCGCTCCGTAAGTGGTCAGGGCGCCGCCCTGGCAGTGTCTCTATTCGATGTGGCGGCAGACTGGATGAGCGTGCCGCTGATTCATGAGGAATACGGCAATGGTGCTCCCAAGCGGGTGGGGCTGCAGCACCCGAGTATGGCGCCCTATGGTGCCTTCCAAACCCAGGATGGCGCTCTGACGTTAATTTCAGTTCAAAACGATCGTGAATGGGTGAGGTTCTGCGTCGACGTTCTCGAGAATGCGACTGTCGCAGAGGATCCCCGTTTTTCCTCCAATAACGAGAGAGTATGCCATCGTGAGGCCCTGGAGGCTGTGATCGCTGCCGTCACCGAGACGCTGACCCAAGAGCAATTCAAGGCTCGCCTATCCAAGGCCGGTATCGCCTTCGGTGGCGTCAACAGCGTCGCTGAGCTGGCCAGCCATCCGGCACTTCGCCGTCGCACTGTCGGCACCGACAACGGTGATACCGTCAGCATCCCTGAATCTCCGGTCCGTTGGTTGGATCATATTCGGCCAAGCCAGCTGCGGCATGCTCCAGCCGTGGGCGCCGATACCGCACGCGTACGTCAGGAATTCGCCTTGCAACACAAGAAGGAAGTCCGTCATGTCTAACTTGAATGTCGCCGATTGGCTGGGCCATAGCGAGATCTACGAAGACCAGCTACGGGCCGAGCCGGCTCGGTTCATGGAGGCTACCCTAGACCGTCCGCAGAGACTCCAGACAGGCGATACCCTGCCGCCGTTATGGCATTGGTTGTATTTTCTTGAAGCCAAACCAGCCAGAGAACTTGGTCGCGATGGTCATCCGCGCAAGGGAGGCTTCCTGCCGCCGGTCGCCCTGCCGCGGCGGATGTGGGCCGGTGGGCGTTTCACCTTCCACGCCCCCCTGCAGCTGGGGAAAGCGGCGCGCAAGGTCTCCAGCATCCATAGCATCGTTCACAAGGAAGGCCGCACAGGCCCGTTGTGCTTCGTCACCGTCCTGCACGAGATCTACACCGGCGAGACTCTGGCCTGGACAGAAGAACAGGACATCGTCTACCGCGAGGATCCATCACCGGATGCCCCGATACCCAAGCCGATGGTTGCCCCGGATAACGCCGATATCGTCGAAAGCGTGTCTCCGACCCAAGTCATGCTGTTCCGTTATTCTGCTCTCACTTTCAACGGCCACCGCATCCACTACGACGTTGATTACGCCCGCGATGTTGAAGGCTACGAAGGTCTGGTGTTTCACGGTCCGCTGACCGCTACCCTGCTGGCCGATCTGGCCACCCGGTCCTTCGGACGTCAGCCTCGGCGCTTCAGCTTCAAGGGGCTGGCACCGCTGACCACTAACCATGACATCAAGCTCGAAGCCCGGCGTGAAGGAACCACCATGAAGCTGTGGGCACGCCGCCATGATGATGCCCTGGCCATGCAGGCCGAGGCCGATTTTTCCGAGGCCTGAGGAGTGAACATGTCGCAGTCTGCTTTTTCCGAACGGCTCAGTGCTTGGGCGACGGCTGATGTGCTTGATGTCGGTACCCAGGCGTATGAAAGCGCCCGTACCAGCCTCATCGACACCCTGGCCAGCATGTACTTGGGAGCGTCTATGCCCCAGCCTCGAGCCGTGGTGGCCGCTTTGGTTGCCGCGGGTGATACGGGGCCGGCCGTACCTGTGGGGGGAGGCGCGGGTCGCACTCTCACAGGTGCCGCCCTGGTCAATGGCGCTCGTGCCCATGCGCTGGATTTCGATGACTACGAGTTGTCCGGTTCCAGCCATGCCAGCGGACCGATCTTCAGCGCGCTGTTCAGCCTATCCTCGGCGCGGGGGCTATCCATTCACCAGGTCTGCGAAGCCTGGCTGGTGGGTTATGAGACCATCGTCCAGATGGGCCGAGCGCTGGGCTATGGCCATTACGATAAGGGCTGGCATTCCACACTGACGCTGGGCCCGATCGGCGTCGCGGCGGCGGCAGGACGAGCGCTATCGCTGAATCAGGCACAGTTGGCCAACGCCATGGCGCTGGCCTCCAGCTCTTCAGCGGGCTCACTGCGCCAGACTGGCTCGCATGCCAAGGCGATCCATGAGGGGCTCGCCGCCCAAGCTGGGCTGCAGGCCGCGCTGATGGCGCAGGGCGGTGCGACCGCCAACACGGCGATCTGGGACATTGCGTCAGGCTTTGTCCCTCTCTACGGCACCGATAGCTCGCCCGGCTTCGACGCGGCTATCGCTGATGCCGAGTTGGGCCTGGGCACTGAACGTTACCCGGTGGTTCGCAAGCTGTGGCCAAGCTGCGCATATACCCAGCGACCCATCGCCGGTGCCGAGGCTATCGCCGCACAGCTGCAGGATGAAGATAGAATCGCCGCCGTGCGCTACCGTATGGCGCGCCCTTTCCATCAGGTGGCCCGCTTCGATGTACCCGGCAACGATGCCGAAGCTCGGTTCTCGGTGCCTTACTGCCTTGCGGCGGGGCTACTGGGTGGTCACGTCACGCCCGACGATTTCGAGCCGGCGGCGTTCAGCGATCCGGTCCGCCAGGCTCTGGCCGCCAAGGTCGAGATGGAGCTCTACGAACTGCCTCCGGGGCATAGTGGCGACATCGGACTGACGAGTCCGGAATGCCTGACCGTTACTCTCTCCAGTGGTCGAGTGCTGGAGCGCGAGGAGAGGGCAGTCCCCGGCGGCGCCGACCTGCCGATGACCAAAACCCAGCTGCTGCAGAAGGTCAGCGATTGTGGCCTGTCCGTCGATGAGGCGGAGGCTCTGCTCTGTGCGGACCCTGCCGAGGCCCTGACCCGCTGTGCGCTATTCACCACGACAACTCCGGTCACCGGAAATCACGCGGCCTGAGCGAAGGAGGCTTGCCATGACCACAACACTGATGCGTTCGTTGTTATATGTGCCGGGGCATAACGCCAAGCTGGTGGCCAAGGCCGTCGCCGGTGATGCTGATGCGATCGTCTTGGATCTGGAAGACGCAGTGCCGCCGGAGACCAAGCCGACAGCCCGTAGCTTGCTGGCGGAACATTGCGCGGCCGTCCAGGCCGCCGGCAAGCTCGCCGCTGTGCGGGTCAATGCGTCCGAGGCGCTGCTGGCACAGGATCTGCCGGCCGTGCAGGGGGCCTGCGCCGACTACGTCATCCTTCCCAAAGTAGAGTCGAGGGCCGCCGTAGCAGACCTCGCTGATCGCCTGGAAGGCACAGACAGCTTACTGATCGGGCTGATCGAGACCCCGTCGGGGTTGCTTAACGTCGCCGCGATTGCGGCAGCGCACCCGCGGCTTCAGGCACTGAGCGTGGGATCGGAAGACCTTGCCTTCGAGATGCAGATGGCACCCTGCTGGGACAGCCTGCTGGTGCCCAGCATGCAGGTCAACACCGCCTGTAAAGCAGCCGGCATCGACCTGCTGGGGTATGTCGGCAGCATCGCAGAGTTCCGTGACCTGACAGCCTTTGAGGCCAACGTAATGCGATCTGTGCCGCTAGGGTTCGCCGGCGGGTTCGCCATTCACCCGGCTCAGGTAGCCGTGTTGAATCGTGCCTTTTCCCCCAGCGCGGCCGAGGTCGACCACGCCCGTCGCGTGGTAGCCGAGTTCTTCGACGCTCAGGGGGCATCCGGTGGCGCCATCGCCGTGGATGGCAAGATGATTGATTTACCCGTAGCACGCCGTGCCCAGCGAATCCTTGAGCGTCAGGCTCAGATTGCCGAGCGACAGCACAAGCATGAGCAGATCGCCTAAACCCAATGCGACGCTGACCGTCGCGTCTACTCGAACAAGCCTGTCATACGAGGTGTATAGCGATGATTGATACGGTTCGTGCTCGTCTGGTCAAGAAAGAACCCTTGAGCAGCGACATCTGCAGCTTCACCTTTGAAGCCCTCGGTAGTGGGTTCACCGGACTAGAGGCGGGCAGCCATGTCGATGTCATCTTGGGACCGGAACTCATCAGGAACTATTCCGTCTGGGAATGGGCTGACGGCGGTGACTATTTATCGGTCGCAGTGAAGCGGGAAGATACTGGCCGTGGTGGCTCCCTCGCCATGCATGAACTGGAGGTTGGAGTCGAGGTTAAAGTTGGTGGACCACGCAACAACTTCCCGATCGTTTCGAAAAGCCAGCCCATCGTCCTGGTGGGGGGCGGAATAGGCATTACCCCGATCTATGCCATGGCATGTGCCTTGCAGCAGACCGGCCGAGATTTCGAGGTCTATTACCTGGTGCGTAGCCACGATATGGCCGCCTTCGATTCGATGTTCCAGCAGCTTGAGCTTGGTGATCGCTACCACCTACATTGCGATGATACCGATGGTTTCATGGATTTTTCGAATCTCATCGATATGCACCCTAGAGAAACACACTACTACGTCTGTGGGCCAGAAGCCCTGTTAGAGATAATTCGCAAGACTAGTGCGGACCATGACCGGGGAACGGTATTCTTCGAGCGGTTCTCCCCGATTGCTGAGGAACGCTCAAACCCGAATTCTTCTTTTGAGGTGGTTATTAACTCCTCGAAAGAAAGTATCCCTGTAATGGAGGATCAGAGCATCCTCTCTGCACTCAGAGATAGAGGGTATACAGTTGATTTTAGCTGTTCGAATGGGCTCTGCGGCTCCTGTATAACCGACGTGCTGGAAGGGGAGATCGATCACCGTGACAGTATTCTCGACGATGAAGAACGCGAATGTGGTGACTGCATGTGTATTTGCGTTTCTCGCGCAAAGTCTAGTCGGCTAGTGCTGGACCTCTAACGAGATCCTGTTCTTCATATTCAAGATGGTGGTTAAGGCTCAGTTTAAGTCCTTCTCAACACATAAAACTACAATAAGGTGGAGTAAATGAGACTAAGGCAAAACAGACTTCTCGAAGACCTGGTTCATAATGTATTTTTTGGCTCCGTGGTGGTAGCATTCTCCATCATCGTCTTTGGGCTAACCTCACCAGAGAAAACTGCCGAAGTCTTCAATTTAGTGTTGAGCTTTATAGTTGATTATGGTGGTTGGCATTATATTCTGATGGGTGTTTTTTATATTTTTTCTGCTTCTATTTTGGGCTTTCTCCGTACTGCGGTATCAAGTTGGAGCCCGATCATTTAGAGCCAGACTATAGCCGGTTGTCTTGGTTTTCCCATGTTATTTTCTGCTGGCCTCGGCATAGCTTTGATTTTCTATTGCGTAGCTGAGTCAATCATGCATTTTCTTAATCCACCAGATAATGTCGGATGCGTAGCATTGGTCTCTTCCCCACGGCCCATGAAGTGTATCGCCATTTGGATGAAAATTTCTGGATGCTCTTTCTTTCGTGGTAAAAGAAGTTGAGGATGATCTATAGGATTATTGTTTCAGATAGAGGTTGTTTACGACGAAGATTATGCAGAGCTCGTTATCCACAACGGCAGTGACTATGATTCCCTTTATTCAGTCCACCTTGCCGAACGTCTAATCCCAGTAAATGTTGGAGTATCCAGCATGGCGATATATTTTTCCAATAAGGACCATCTAATGCAAGGTGGGCAGGATTATGATGTTATGGTGTTGGGAAAGGAAGGTTTGATCAACGACATTCTTAATCAGTGTGACAAGCATGTCCGTTTTCTTTGTGACATCGGTGAACTCTTCGTTACCCCATGACGGGCTCGAGTCTTGAGCTGGCTCCGGAGTCTCAAATAAGCGCTCGGGCCTGGCATCTGAAGTGGCTTCGTAACCTGTCGAGATTTAATAGTGATGTAAATGGTGCTCCCCATGCCGATTCATAAAAGCACCAATAAGGCAAAAGGGAACCATCACCCAGATAAGGGGGTGTTGGATAATTAACAGAGAATTGTTGCTCCATGATAACAAGGCTAAGATTCTCGCGAAGGCTTTTGTACCAATAATAAAGGAGATGGGTATGAGTTCGATTACAGCAATGACCATATGGAAGGTTGATCTTACTAGTCATGTTCCCTACTATATGGGTGGGGGGAAAACTTGTGATAGCGTTCCCTCTATTATCATACGTCTTGATACGGATGATGGCTTGAGCGGCTGGGGAGAGGTATGTCCGATACCACATTATCTGCCAGCTTATGCCGATGGTGTGCTACCGGCCATCACCGAACTTGCTCCTTCACTTCTGGGGGCTAATCCCGTGGGGCCGGAGCGTCTTATTGCCAAACTTGATAGGCAATTAATTGGTCATCCTTATGCCAAGTCTGCAATAGACATTGCCCTATGGGATATCACGGCAAAATCTGCTGGTATGCCATTATATCAACTTCTTGGGGGGCTTCAGACAGAGAGGCTGCCACTATATTTATCAATCACCTGTTCAGCACCAAAAACGATGGCGAACATGGCCCGCGAGTATTATGCAGCTGGTATTCGTCAGTTCCAGGTTAAGCTGGGTGCAGATAACAACTGGCGTCATGATGTCGATCGTCTTATCGCTGTACGTGAAGCAGTAGGTGAAGGGCCACTGGTTTATGGTGACTGGAACTGCTGTGCCTCACAGCTTGATGCTACTCGTGCAGCTCGAGCAGTATCCCATCTTGATATCATGATCGAACAGCCTTGTGAAACCATGGAAAGCTGCGATGCTGTGCGCCAAGCATCTGGACTTACCATGAAACTTGATGAAAATGTTCACGACATTCATAGTCTGTTAAAGGGTTATCATCTTGGCTGCATGGATGCAGCCGCTATTAAGCTATCAAAGTTTGGCGGGTTAAGCCCAGCACGTAGAGCCCGAGATCTGTGTGCTTCGTTGGGCATCAAAATGGTAATTGAAGATACTTGGGGAAGTGATATCGCAACAACCGCCGCGCTTCATCTGGCAACGGCTACAGCCGAAAAAGATATCCTTAATGTCTGCAATCTAGCAGATTATGTTAGTCCCCGCTTGGACCCCGAAAGCTATACAGTGAAAGAAGGCGTTGTATCTGTTAATTCACGACCTGGCCTTGGTGTATCTCCCGATCCTAAAGCTCTTGGCCAGCCGTTGGCAGAGTTCAGTCTATAATTAATTAATAGGAGGTTTATGTGCCCTGCCTACCTTAATGGTGGGCAGTTTAAGCATAGTATTTACAAAAATAATTGAGGGTTATGCTGTGAGCGAAAAACAAGATTTTTTAATTCCAGATGGTGAGGCAAATGTTATTGAAACCGACTATAAAGTCGGGCGAGATAATTTCAATAAGCGAATTGGCTTCATCGATATTGATGTGCATAATCGGGTTTTTATCATTTCCAGCATTATGATCGTATTGTTTGTCTTTTTCACGATTATTTTTCAAAGCGAGGTTGAGCCTCTCTTTGTCAATGCAAGGAAGTGGCTGACGGATGAGCTGGCTAGCTTTTTCATCGGTGCCGCCAACATATTTCTCTTGGTCTGTATAATCATCTTAGTTTCGCCACTGTCCAAGGTCAGGTTAGGCGGTACCGATGCTCGCCCTGACTATAGCTATCTTTCCTGGTTTTCCATGCTTTTTGCTGCTGGCATGGGGACAAGCTTGATTTTTTTTGGAGTGTCCGAGCCGCTTACACATGCTGTCGATGCCTATAATGGTATCTCTGTTGATAATGGCATACGTACAGACTGGAGCCCTCTGAATGGCGCCAAAGGAAATGTAGATTCTGCTTCACTTCTTGGTGTTGCAGCTTCCTCCTATCACTGGGCCTTACATGCTTGGGGTATCTATTGTTTCATGGCTCTTTCTCTTGCCCTTTTTTCTTTTAATAAAGGCTTGCCTCTCACCATGCGATCCATGTTTTATCCTATCCTTGGTGATAGAATTTGGGGCTGGCCAGGGCATTTTATAGACATCCTTGCCATCATCGCCACGCTGTTCGGCATCGCACCGACTCTATCCTTCGGTGCAGCACAAATGGCTTCTGGCCTTAATTACCTCTTCGGCATTCCTACAGGTGAAGTTACCCAGATTGTTGTTGCGTTAGTCATAACAGCCGGCGCCCTTTTTTCAGTGTTGGCTGGGATGAATGCCGGAATTAAAAGACTTTCTGAATTTAATGTAATTCTTGCTGGAATCTTGCTGGTGTTCGTAATAATTGTTGGTCCCTCATTGAGCTTTTTTAGGTCTTTGTTTGATCATGCTGTCGCTTATATCTCTCAACTGCCGGCCTTGTCCAATCCTTTTGGAAGAAGTGATGAAAATTTCGCTGCTGGTTGGAGTGCCTTTTATTGGGCTTGGTGGATCGCTTGGAGCCCTTTCGTGGGTATGTTCATTGCCAGAATATCTCGTGGAAGAACTGTTCGTGAATTTATCATGGCAGTGTTAATTATCCCTTCTATTGTCTGTGTACTTTGGTTTAGTGTCTTCGGCGGCTTGGGTTTGGATATGTACTTCAAGGAAGGCTATTCTGAGATTTTTGAAGCAGAGCTTCCCTTGCAACTTTTTGTCATGCTTGACAAGTTGCCGATGCCACTGATCACTTCACTGATAACCATGATTCTGATTGCGATCTTCTTCATAACTTCAGCCGATTCGGGTGCTTTGGTTCTCGACTCCATCGCCGCAGGTGGAAAAATAAATACACCAGTACCGCAACGTGTCTTCTGGTGTACTCTTTCGGGACTTGTGGCGGTTGCGCTGATTCTTGGTGGCGGTATGTCAGCCTTACAGGCCATGACAGTGATAACAGGATTACCATTTACCATTGTGTTGTTAGTGGCTTCGGGTTCCGTCATTAAAGGCCTCGCATCTGAGCCGCGTAATAAAACATCGACTCAGTCTAGAATGAACACGCTAGGTTGATGAGAGGGGGCTTATTCGACTTTCACAGCGGTTGGATACCTGCGGCCTGATCACCTTGTGTACTGTGATGAGCGCTTATGCTCAAGGCGGCCTCCACCAGTGCCGTTTTGAGAAAGGCAGAATGTTCCCATCTATACTGCCCCAGCTGCCTGGTAGCCGGGGCGCTTGTTGTGAAACCCAACAATCGATGGAAAAGACTAGTTGAAGTGACTCCCTAAAGTGGCCCTCTCCATAGCTGAATAGCTATAGTGCAGTCGGCAGGAGGGAAAAATGAGCGAAAAACTACTCAAGTGATGGAGCCAAAGCGCAAGGTGGACTGTAGTGGCCATTATCAAAGGTAAGACTCCGGCTTTTAGGGGGAGCACGACTTTGTCTTGCCTATATGGAAGCTGGATCTGTAAGGCCCTACACGCAGAATGCGGCTGCACCTATATAAAGCCGTTCATTATACACTGAATCAGAGCAACTCCAGATGTGTTCTTTCTGAATTAAGTCGGGCCAAACTTGCATCATCGTATTCCGGTTATCGAACAGGTCGCCGCGGCGGTAGGCGGCTTTGATCTTGTTCTCGATGGTGTGAACCAGTGCCATTTCAGCTACGTCTTGAGGGCAGTTGGAAGCCCACCTGAGCAGCCGCGAAAGCTCGAGCGGAAGCCGTGTGGGACGTAGTCGCCACGCTCAACATAGACGCCATACCCCATGCCGAGCATCAGTTGCAGCATTGCCATGTTCGATAGTGGCCTGTAAAGCCGTGCTCCAGGGAATACGTATGAATTACCCTGCACCTGCGGCAGGTCGGAAAGCAGTGACACTACCTAGGTGGATAGCGGTACCTTATGTTCACGGCGCGCTTTCATGCGCTCGGCTTGTATCATCCACGTTGCGTTCTCGAAGTCGATTTCTGGCCACTCTGTGTGCAGGACTGAGGAAGTCCGCGTCGCTGTCAGGATTAGGCACTGCAGCGCTTTGGAGGAAATGCTGGTATAGCCCTGAAGCTCGGCCATGAAGGGAGCAACTTCATCGTATGGCATAGCCAGATGGTGGCTGACCTTCTTGACCTGGGAGAACTTGGCCAGCAACTTGTTCAAGTGGCCACGCCACCTCGCAGGCTTGGATTCATCACGGTATTTGTGAGCTGCGGCATAGTCTAGAACGTTTTCGATTCGCCCCTGTACCCGCTTTGCTGTTTCTGTTTTCGATATCCAAGTGTGATTGATAATTGATACGATTTCATGGGTGTCGATCTTGTCCACCGAAAGAGACGACGATAATGCTCAGCCTTGCGACTAGCACCAGCCAAGCTCAGCCACCTGTCTTCCTTTATTCCGCTCTCATCGCGCGCGCCAGCATGTCCGCCATGGGCTTGCCGATGTAGCTGGCAAAGCTGCGCTCGCCAGTACGGATCATAACTTCCGCCGGCATGCCGGACAGCAGACGCATGCTGTCCGTCATGTCGCCCTTGCCGGCTTCAGTGACACGAATTCGTGCCTTGTAGTAGCGCGCTCGGGTCGCTTCATCCTCGAAGCTGTTGGCGCTCAGGTGGGTCACCTCGCCATCGATGATGTTGGACAGGCGCTGGTTGAACGCGCTGAAGCGGATTTCCGCCGGCTGGCCAAGGTAGAGGTGGTCGATATCGTGGTCCGGGACCCTTGCCTCGACGATGAAGCCATCGCCGGCGGGCACGATATCGAGCAGGGGGTCGCCGCTGCGTATCACCGCCCCCAGCGTATGAACCTTGAGCCCGACCACGGTCCCGGCAACCGGGGCGATGACCTTGGTGCGCCTCAGATTGTCATTGAGCGCGACCAGCCGCTCTTCCGCGTCGGTGACTTCGGCCTGCACCTGACGCAGGGACTCGCCGATCTGCTGCTGGAATTCCTGCAGGCGAATCTGTTTCTGCAGCTCGTTCTCGCTGATCTGCGAGCGCAGACGCGCGACCTCGGCAAACTGGCCCGCATTGTCGCTCTGGTATTCGAGGCTCTCGCGCTCCATCTCCCGCAGACGCTGATTGTTGATCAATCCATTGCGAAACAGCTTGCGATGGTTGGCAACGTCATCATTGAGTGAGTTGATGCGTCGCCGCGTGATGGCCTGGGTATTCTCGAGGCCTGAAATCTGCTCGTTCATCTGCACGATCTGCTCATCCAGCGCCGCCATGGCACCGTTCAAGGATTGGCGACGGACCTCGAACAGACGCTGCTGGACTTCGAGGACTTCCTGCACCCGCGGATTGGTCGAACTGACCAGCGAATCCGGGAAGACCAGGCTGTCGGCATTGCTGTACTCCGCCAGCAGACGGATCTCACTGGCCCTGGAGATCAGATATTCGGCTTCGACGATCTTCTGCTGTGAGCGTGCCTGGGTATCGTCGAAAACGATCAGCACATCGCCGGCCTCGACATGATCGCCATCCTCGACCTCGATCGATTCGACGATACCGCCCTCCAGGTGCTGAACCGTCTTGGTGAAGCTTTCCACCGATACGGAGCCCGGCGCGACGACCGAAATGGCCAGGTTCGCCATCACCGACCAGCTGCCGAATCCGCCCACCGCGACCAGCAGCACGGCCAGACCGAAGCGACGATAGCCGTGATCGCGTAGCGGAACGTCACTCTCGGCACTGGTATTGCCGGATGTGGAGTGGGTCATGAGGCGCTCTCCTCGCCGCCCTCATGGCGGCCTCTGGCACTGGGTTTGAGCTTGGTGACGCGCTGGACGCCTGTCGATCGGGCCTGATGGCCGTTGCCAGCCACGGCCCGTGTCACGGGGGGCTCACGCGTCGGCGCGGCCAGTGACACCACCTGACCATCATTGAGCACGAGGATGCGATCGACCTGCTGCAGCAGGCGCTGACGGTGAGTGATGATCAAGGCCGTGGTGCCTTCGCGACGCAGACGCATCAGGCACTCGGCCAGCGCCTGTTCACCGCTGGCATCCAGATTGGCGTCAGGTTCATCGAGTACCACCAGCACCGGTTTGCCGTAGAGGGCTCGGGCCAGACCGATTCGCTGGCGCTGACCCGCGGAGAGGGCGGCGCCGCCATGCGACAGCCAGGTGTCATAGCCCTGGGGGAGTCGCAGGATCATCTCGTGCACCCCGGCACTCTGCGCGGCTTGCACCACGAGTTGCGCATCGACCTCCTGGAAGCGAGCGATGTTCTCGGCAATGGAGCCATCGAACAACTCGATGTCCTGGGGCAGATAGCCGAGGTGTGGCCCCAGCGCGGTCCTCTTCCACTGGGAGATGTCCGCGCCATCGAGTCGCACGCAACCCAGCTGCACCGGCCATAGTCCCAGCACCACTCGCGCGAGGGACGACTTGCCAGAGGCGCTGGGGCCCACTACGGCAATGTGCTCGCCCTTGGCGAGTGTCAGGTTGATGTCCTTGAGGGTCGGCAGGCGCTCGCCTGGCGGGGCGGCGTTGACCGCCTCGAGCTTCAGCCGGCCCTTGGGGATCGGCAGCGGCATGGAAGGCGCCTCGGCTGGCACGGCCTCAAGCAACTCCTCCAGACGCGCGCGTGCGGTTCTGGCGCCGCTGAAGCCTTTCCAGCCATTGATCATCTGATCGATTGGCGCCAGCGCACGTCCCATCAGAATCGAGCCGGCAATCATTATGCCCGGAGTCAGGTCACCGGCCAGCACCAGATAGGCGCCCAGCCCGAGAATCAACGACTGGAACATCAGGCGCAGTATCTTGGAAGTGTTGGTCAAGAGGCCCGCGCGGTCGCTGGCTTTGGACTGCAACGCCAGATACTCACGATGGCGGGCCGCCCAGCGCCCCTGAATGCCGGGCAGCATGCCCATGGCATGCAGCACTTCGGCGTTGCGCAGATTGCTGTTGGCGAGGTCCTGGGACAGGACGTGCTGTCCGTTGGCATCGGCCAGCAGCTGTCTGGTCGTCTTCTCATTGATCAAGGCGATGACGGCCAGCACGAGACCCGCACCCAGGGCGAACAGGCCAAACCACGGGTGAAACAGCGCCAGCATGCCGATATATACCGGCACCCAGGGAGCATCGAAAAACGCGAACAGCCCATTGCCGGACAGGAATTGGCGCAGGGTAGTGAGGTCATTCAGCGGTTGCGCGGACGGCTTGCCCGGGGTGGTCAACGAGCGCTTGAACATGGCGCCGTAGAGCCGAGGGCTGAGCAGCACATCCAGACGATTGCCGACCCGGACAAGAATTCTGGAACGCACCAGTTCCAGCGCGCCCATCACCATGAACAGGAACACGACCACCAGAGTCAGCATCAGCAGCGTTTCCTGGCTGCGTGTCGTGATGACGCGATCATAGACCTGCAGCATGTAGAGCGGAGGCACCAGCATCAGCAGGTTGATGAAAAGACTGAAGAGACCGACGTAGACGAAGCTTCGTCGGCAATGGTCCAGGACCTTTTGCAGGTCATTGCCTTCCTGTGGGGTGGCCATGATCTCGTTCCCTAGCGTCATTGTTGTTCTTTTTATCCAGGTCACCGTCGTTGACGGCTGCCCTGAGCCTGGATCTTTTCATGATGTGCTACTTGGCGATGGAATGAATCGCATTGCTCAGCAAGTCATATTGGTTATCTATTTATTAGATTTTTATGTTTTATTTTTCAGATAGCCTATTGAAATATTGCGTCTGAAGGGTTGGCTAGCAAGTGAATATTTTGATGATCATCAAAAACATTTCAGGGTTTTATATTGTTGGTTTTTGCTGTTCATTTTGCTCACCTCCGAATCTATAAATCCACCTGATTCTCGTCTTTATAAAAGCATGGGATTTCTGGTTTCCTGGTGGATTAACCCTTTTGGTGCTCGGTATTGTTTTTCTCCTCATCTGACGCATGACAAGGGCTTAAAGGGATGCTTTTTTATTGTTTTAAATAATTATGGCATTGTTTTTATTGGGCTTATTTTAACTTTCTTTTCCTTTGCATATTGCCATTGCAGGGAAGGTGTCAAAAACCTCTTGTCTTGCCATAGGCCGCGTCTAGACTCGTTTTTGACGGGTTGAAGGGGATTTGGCCGGTCATCTTCGAAAGTATCGGGATAGCGTTGGAGTGGAGAAAACACTGGAACTCCAGTTTCGGTGTGGGGGGGGCGTGTCATGAGGTTTCAAGATGGCGTAGCGGTTTCGCCACGATAATAATATTCAGGGGGTAAGGAAAATGTATTCCATGTCATTCGTATCCAGCCGTCTTGACGCCGGCAAGGGACGTCTCCGCAACGGCGACCGTCTGGAAGAAAGGGCTTTCCAGAGTCACGATATCAGTGTCACGCCGTTTCCCTCTGCGTGGGGAGATTCGATCAAGGCAGTGCGAATGACCCTGGAAGATGCCCAGGATCGATTGTCGGTATTTGAGCGCTTCGAGCGCCCCTTTGTCTTTGATCATCTGCCTGCCCCCATGTCCGGCAAGCTCAAGATGATGATCGAAGCGTTGGATGACGCGGGCGAGGTACTGCCCGGGTCTGGCGAGCAGTTCGGCTTTGAGATCGAAGCCCCCGATGTCGTCGTCGAGGAGATGAGTGAGCTGGGCGGCACGCCACAAGCTGACCCGCAAGATGCGCCTCCGGCTGACCCCGGCGAGGCCCTGACCCTCCAGAGCGATGATGTCATCGGCGAGCCAATCGCTCAGGAAGACCCGCTTGCCCAGGCGCTGCTGGCCAGTGATGACGAACCTGCCGCAGGCGCCGAGCCTGCGCTTCTGGCCGAGCCCGCGCCTCTGGCAACGGCGGCGCTCATCGCGCCGGAAAGCTTTGCTACCCTGCGCATCGAGGCGGAAGACCTCACGGACTCAGACGGTGATGGCAATCTTGCCTCCCTGAGTGGCACCGGTATCGAAGTGGTGTCGGGAGCGCAGAGCCCCCTCAATACCGAGAATGCCTCAGGCAGTGCCTATGTGGACTTCGCCGCCGCGACCGGCGAGACGCTGACCTTCAGCTTCAGCGTTGCCGAGGCCGGCGAGTATGAACTCGCCCTGGGGTATGCGTTGAGCCGCGATGAGGATGGCTCCGAGCGTAATCGCCCTCTGCGTCTGGACGTCAACGGCGAGCTTCAGGATCGAATGTTCGACCTGCCGAGCACCAGCCTGACGAATGACACTTCGGATTTCAGCACCTTCGGTGAGCGTACCATTCGCGTTCAGCTGCAGGCAGGCGAGAACACGGTGTCGTTCACCTCCAACGGTGCCAGTGGCCCCAACGTCGATTATCTGGAAGTGCGTGCGCCGGACCCGGACGTCTACGTCATCCAGGGCGAGGATCTCGACATCGGCCCGACCTCTGATGTCGCCGATGCTGGCACCAATCGCGTGGTGACGGTCGACAACATCGCCAGCTTCACCGATGGCGAGGAAACCTTCCGGGTCGGGGCCGAAGGAGCCAGCTATCTCGATTGGGCATCGGGCAATGCCGAAGCCTACGGAGAATTTACCCTCGAGGTGGCCACCGCCGGCACTTACAGCGTCACCGTGACCTATGCCAGCAGTTCTGTACGTCCCATTGATCTCTTTTTGGTCGATGACGACACGCAAAGTCAGGTCGGCACCTTCCAGTTCGCAGCGGTAGAGGCGCCGGGCTACTACCCCGATGATGTCGATGATGTGCCCGCGGACAACCAGCCAGGCAATGGCGGGTCTTCCGCGTGGGAAGGCTGGAGTACCGAGACGCTGGAAATCACGCTTGCCGCCGGCAGCAATACCCTGCGTCTGGGCGGCGCGACCAATGGCCCGAATATCGACAAGATCGAGGTGGCGCTACTGGAAGCCGACGAGGTAGATCCTGTCGATCCGGTGATTGCGCCAGTGGTGGTGCAAGCCGAGGACGCCGCACTGGGCGTCGACAACGGGGCCGCCACCTTGGTGCGCGACGCCGCCAATCCCGAGGCCGGTGGCTTTGTCGGACTGCGCCCGGACTTTTCCGGCACCGGTTATGTGGATTTCGGCAGCGCGCCGGGAGATAGCCTGACCTTCACCGTCAATGTGGCCGAAGCGGGTGACTACGACCTCAATTTCCGCTATGCCAGCAATGGTGCGCGTCCGCTGGATCTGTCGATCAACGAAGGCGAGCCCGCCGCGCTTGCCTTTGTCGCGACGGACCCCAACGCCACCAACGTCGACCCTGAAGGCTTCGATGTCTGGGAGTACCAGACCCTGACGACGCGACTGGAAGCCGGCGACAACACCATCACGCTGGCGATTCCGCAAGGGCGCAACAATGGCCCCAATGTCGATCGCCTGGAGGTCACCACCGCGGGCACGGGGCCGGTAGGGGACGTCGTGGCGGATGACGATGCCTCTCCGCTGGCCTTTGCCGCGGTGGAGCCCCTGCTCAATGGCGCGACCGTCGGCGAAGCCGGTTTCAGCGTCACCGGGCTTGATGCCGACATCACCTTCGTCGGCGTGACCTTCGATGAGGGCGTCACGGTCCAGGAGGTGGTGCCGACGCCGGAAGGTAGCTTCACGCTGGACCTGTCGGGCTTCGCCGATGGAGACCTGTCGGCCACGCTGATCGCCATGGATGCCTGGGGCAACCGTGCCGAACAGAGCGTGGCACTGACGCTGGATACCACTGCCGATGAGGGGGGCGACCTGGCCCTTGCGGGCCCGGAAGAGGCCATCGAATCGGCCGACAGTGCCAGTGTGGTGTTCAGTGTCGTGGGGATCGATGCTGGCTCGACCCTCGACGTCAGCTTCGATGGCGGTGCGACCCGCCAGTCTGTCGTCAGCGATGGAGATACCCTGACGGTCGATCTCTCGGCGCAGGCCCCGGGCGATATCACCGTGACCTTGATCGTGACGGATGCTGCGGGCAACGAGGCGAGTGCCACGGACACGGTAACGCTGGCCGCCGCTGGTGCCGAGAGCCTCGACGTCAGCTTCGATGACGCGACTCTCAGCGCCTACAGCGCCACCCAGGACAACCCGTCCGACGGCACGGGGGCGGTGGTGGAAGACGACGGCGGCACATTGACGCTGAACGATAACGTCTGGAAACGGGCGGCATTGCCCAGTGACTACACGATCACCGATGCCACCCTCCTGACGGTGGACGTGGCCATTTCCGGCTCGCCGGTGCCCGAGATCGTCGCCATCGGCTTCGATGCGGATTCCAACCCCTTCAATGGCGGCAACAGCGTCTACCAGCTGGGCGGTACCCAGACCCAGGGCGGCTTCGTCGATCTGCGAGGCCAGGGGGTCGACAACGGTGATGGCACCTTGCGCTTCATCATCGACCTGTCGGCGCATGCGGGCACCACCCTCGAGTCACTCGTCTTCGTCAATGACGACGATGCGGGCGCCAAGGGCAGCACGAGCTTCAGCGCCGTCAGCCTGTCGGAAGCCGACACCGGCGACACCAACAGCGCCCCGCGCGTGGTGGGCGGCGGCATCGCCGACCTGAGTCTCGACGAAGGCGCGAATCTCGAAGTCGACCTGCCCTTCGTCGATGACGATGGCGACGACCTCACCTACAGCTTCCTGGTCACCGATGGCGATGGCCAGCCCGTCAGCGCTCCGGGGCTGAGTGTCAGCGACAATGTGCTGTCCGGAAGCCTCGCCGGACTGGCGCCGGGCAGTTACACCGTGACGGTGACCGCCGATGATGGCACCACCAGCACCGACACCGACTTTGCCCTGACGCTCGAGAACGTCAACGACGCGCCGGTGGCAGAACCCGTCGCCCTCGAACCGTACTTCGGAGAAGTGGGCGAGGACTTCCTCCAGATTCCGCTGTCGGACTTCGCAGCGCTGTTCTCCGATGCCGATGGCGATAGCCTGATATTGACGGCCGAGGACCTGCCGGCCGGGCTCGAGGTGGTCGATGGCATCATCCAGGGCACGCCCAGCCAGGGCGGCACCTTCGATGTCATCGTGCGGGCCACCGACCCGGGCGGTCTGTCAGCGACCCAGACGCTCAGCTTCATCATCGAAGGCACCCAGGTCGGCGATAGCATCACGATCGAGGCGGAAGACTTCACGGATCTCGACGCCAGCAATCTGATCGTCACCGGCAGCGCGTCCGCCTCCAATGAACAGCTGATTCGCCTGACCAGCAATGCGCCGGCCACGATTGGCACCGACCTTTCGGCGGGCGGCGTGGAGCCTGGCTGGTACGTCGCACGCCTCTATGTGTTCGATGAAACCGACGGTGAAGGCACCTTGAGTCTGACCATCGGTGACACCGTGCTTGAAGCGCGCAACACGACAACCGACAGCCTGAGTGCTGACGTGGTGTTGAATGACGACTTCGGCACCTTCGTCGGCAGTGGCGCGCGCGGCAACGCAGGCCAGAGCGGCAACCGCAAGGAAATCGTCTTCGAGACGCCCTTCGAGGTGACCGCCGGTGATCTGGCGAGTCTCGAACTGATGGGGGCCGATGGCGAATTGATGCGAATCGATTCGCTGGTCTTCGAGCGCATTGATGAGCCGGTCAACGGCGCACCGACCCTTGAAGGGCTGGAAGAGAGCCTGAGTGTCGACGAGAACGGCACTGCCGTGGCCAGCCTGATACTGGATGACCCGGACGGTGACGACCTGACCGTGACGCTGTCCGGTGCCGATGCGGCGCTGTTCCGCTATGACGAGGTGAGCCAGGGCATCGCCTTCATCACTCCGCCGGACGCGGAGCTTGCCGCCGATAGCGACGAAGACGGCGTCTACGAGCTGACCGTGACGGTGTCCGATGGCGAGGACAGCGTGTCCCAGGACGCTCTGATCACCGTGGCCGATCTCAACGAGAGCATCGCCATCACCCAGACCGAGTTTGCGGTGGACGAGAACCTGGCCGAGATAGGCGCGATCCCCCTCGTCGATGAGGATGGCGTGGCCCTTGGCCTTAACGCCCCGGTATTCGCCATCACCGGCGGGGTCGATTCTCCGCTGTTCAGCATCGATCCGAGCACCGGCGTGCTGAGCTTCACCAGCGCTCGCGATTTCGAGCTGGCGGTCGATGACGACGAGGACGGCGTCTACGAAGTCGAAGTCAGCGTCACTGACGGCGATCTCTCCACCACCGAACAGCTCTCGGTCACCGTCAATGACGTCGACGAGGCGCCTTTCTCGCCCCTGAGCCTGCAGGCCGAGGACGGGACGGTCGAGAGCTTCGATACCGATGCCAACAACACCGACACCCAGGTCCGTGACCCGGACAACCCCGAGCCGAATCAGCCCACCGGCCTGCGTCCGGGCTTCACCGGCAGCGGCTATCTGGACTTCGGGGATACCCCGGGAGACAACGTCAGCTGGCAGATCGACGTGACTCAGGCCGGTCAGTACGACATCAGTGTGCGTTACGCCACCAACAGCGATCGTCCGCTGGATCTGGTGATCAACGGCGGTGATCCGCTGGCGTTGGCCATGGCCAGTACCGACCCGGATGGTGCCGGTAGCGAGGAAGGCTTCGACCACTGGGAGTTCGAGACGCTCACCGTCACCCTGGCGGCGGGCAGCAATACCATCGCGCTGGCGATACCGGCGGGTGCCAATACCGGCCCCAACATTGACCGCATCGAAGTGACCGCGGCGGGCAGTGGCCCGATTGCGGAGGATGTCAGTGCCGATGAGGATGGCGATCTCGCCATTGTCGCCGCTGACGAGACGCTCGATGCCAGCCAGCTGGCGGCGGCCGTCTTCAACGTCTCCGGCATCGATGACGACGTGACCAGCGTCGCCGTGTCCTTCGATGGCGGCACGACCCGCAGTGAAGTGACGCCGGATGTCGATGGCAACATCACCCTGGACCTGAGTGGCCAGCTCGACGACCAGAGCGGTGATCTCACCGTCTCGCTGTTCGTCACCGACGCCGCCGGCAACGAAGCCAGCGCCAGCGAGGTGGTCAGCTTCGAGGACGCAGGCGTGGTGGTGGCGCCGATCACCCTGCAGGCGGAAGACGCCGATATCGTCGATGTGGGCGGTAGCGCGATAGGTGAGGAGACGCGGGTGGTCGATGCCGACAATCCCGATGACTTCGGCAACCATCGCCCCGATGCGGTGGGAGATGCCTATGTGGACTTCGGCTCCAATCCCGGCGACCAGATTACCTTCAACGTCAACGCGCTGGAGGCCGGCAGCTACACCGCCACCGTGCGCTATGCCAACGGTGGAAACGCCCCGCGGCCGCTGGATCTGACCGTCAACGGCACTGATCAGGGCCAGCTCGGCTTCGCCAACGCCACCGGGACGGATCCCTGGGATCAGTGGCAGACGCTGGAGGTCGAGGTGGCGCTTGCCGAGGGTGCCAATACCTTTACCCTGACCATGCCGGCCGGTGCCACCGGCGGGCCCAACATCGACCAGGTGGTGTTCGACTTCAATGAGGCCGACGTCGGCACCCCGGCGTTCAACTTCGCCATCGAAGGCGAGGCGCTGACCATCGTCGATGTCGACGGCGATACCCAGGTGCGCGATGCCGACAATCCGGAAACCAACACCGCAGCCGGGGCCGACGGTCTGTGGGATGACTTTACCGGCACCGGCTATCTGGACATGGGAGCCGACGCCGGTGACGCCGCCGAATTCCAGGTGAGCGTGGACGAGGCGGGCACCTACACCCTGGAGGTGCGCTACACCAATGCCGGCACCAACGGCGCCGACCGTCCCATGGATATCCTGGTCGACGGCCAGAGCCAGGGCAGTCTGGCCTTCGCCTCTACCGGCACCAACGCGGCCGGCTGGGAGAACTGGACCACCACCACCCTCGAGGTGGAGCTCGCAGCCGGCGACAACACCATTCGCCTTGCCAACCTGGGCAACGCCGGCCCCAACATCGACAGCCTGACGGTGAGTCGTGACGGGGTGGAACCGGACCGTCCGGTGGAGCCGGGCGAGCGCTTCTCGGTCAAGATCAACTTCCAGCCCGAAGGCACCGCGGTGCCGGATGGCTACATCGCTGACCATGGCAAGGCATTCGGCACCCAGTCGGTGACCGTGGACGGCCAGACCTACCAGTACGGCTGGGTCACCGAGGCGTCGATCTACGACGCCGAACCCGGCACCGAGCCGCTGGATATCAGCGCGCTGACCAGCGTGGCGGTCAATGACCGCACCGATGACATCGCGGGTCTCGATCCGCGCCAGGGCACCTACGCCCACTTTGACCAGCCCAGCGCCAACTATGTGCGCGCCGGCTGGGAGATCGAGCTGGAGAATGGCTACTACGAGGTCACCATCTCCATCGGCGACACCAGCGGGCCCTACGACAGCCACAATGTGCTCAATGCAGAGGGCGAGCTGTTCAATGACCCCTTCACCCCGTTCCGCCCCGAGGATTTCCCGGCGGACGGCAACCCGTCCGATGATACCGAGGGCTTCCGCTCGGACCTGGTCACCCGCATCGTTCAGGTCAGCGACGGGCGTCTGACGCTGGACTCCCTGGGACTCGACAGCGAGAATACCGAGATCCAGTACCTCGAGATCCAGGCGCTACCGGACCTGACGCCGGAAGATGACCGTATCGCGGCCGAGGACTACGCCTTCTTCACCGATGCCCGTGCCATCGCCGGGGTCGGCGAGAACGAGCTGGAGGTGGACCTTGATCCGGAGGATGGCGGCATCCCCACCGGGGTCGATCCGACATCCGACATCTTCGTCGGCATCTCGGTGGTGGATGGGCGCGGCGGAGCCCTGCTGGAAAGCCTGGGGGATGGCTCCATCCGGCTGTTCGAGACGCTCAGCGGCGAGGAAGTCACCTTCAATGCCAACACCACCGGCGGCTTCGACTCGCTGACCATCTCGCCGAGCCAGACGCTCAAGCCCTTCACCAGCTATACCCTGGTGATCGATGGCTTCCAGGACCGTGGCCCCAACGACGATACCGACGCGCCGACGCGCGAATTCCAGAAGTACACCAACACCTTCGTCACCGGCGAGGAGCCCGAAGTGGTCGCCCGCGACGTGGCCTTCAACGACGTGGTGGAGCTCAACGGTGCCTCTGACGACGCCTATGGCTTCACCTCGCTGGAGATGAGCTCAGACGGCGCCTTCATGTACGTCGCCACCATCAGCGGCGAGCTGCTGCGTTATGACGTCGATCCCGTCGACGGCTCGCTGTCCAATCGCCAGGAACTTGCCCTGCCCGATGACTACTTCGATCAGCCGGGGGAAGACCAGCAACGCGGCATCATCGGCCTGGTGGTGGACCCGACCGATCCCAACGTGCTGTGGATCACCGACAACTATCCGATTCCGCTATCAGGACGTGACAACGGCGTGCCGGACTTCAGCGGCCGGGTGACCAAGATCACCCTGGACGATGGCCCCGATTTCTCGGGGACCGCCGAGGCCTATATCACCGGTCTGCCGCGCTCCAATGGCGACCATGTGACCAATAGCCTGGAGTTCCGCGCGAATCCGGATTACGACGCCGAGACCAATCCCGATGTCCCGAGTCATCTGCTGTATCTGATCCAGGGCTCCAACTCTGCCATGGGTGAGCCCGACAGTGCCTGGGGCAATCGTCCCGAGCGCCTGTTGAACGCGGCGATACTGGAGATCGACCCGACCCGCGATGTGTCCAATGGGCCCTTTGACGTCTCCACCGAACCACTGCCTGACAATGGCCTGAACCAGCGCTTCGATGATCCCGACGGCCACCCCAAGGATGACCCCATCCCCATGGGCGACGGCGAGTTCCTGGTCTTCGATGAGCGCGGCGTCGCCACGGTGCAGGATGAGTCCGGCAACGTGCTCGAGTCCTACTACGACCCCTACGCCAGCGATGCGGTGCTGACGATCTTTGCCACCGGGGCGCGCAATGCCTACGACCTGGTATGGCATTCCAATGGCTTCCTGTACGTGCCGACCAATGGCTCGGCGGCTGGCGGTAACGTGCCGGATGATCCCTCCACGCCCGAGGACGAGCGCTACACCAGTGTCGAGAAGCAGGATGACTACCTGTTCCGTGTCGAAGAAGGGGGCTACTACGGACACCCCAATCCGCTGCGTGACGAGTACATCCTCAATGGTGGCAATCCCACCTCTGGCACCGACCCCAACCAGGTCGACAAGTACCCGACAGGTACCGACCCCGAGGGCACCTACGATATCGCCGGGGTCTACTCGCTGGGCGAGAATCGCTCGCCCAATGGGGCGGTGGAATACACCAGTGATGTCTTCGGCGGCAATCTGCAGGGCAACGTGCTGTTCACCGAGTATTCCGGTGGTGACGATGTACGTTCCATCACCCTGGATGCCAATGGCAACGTGATCGGCGATGAAGTGCTGCGTGATCCCGAGGGCAACGTCATCAGCTACGTCGACCCGCTGGACATCATCGAGAACCCGGCCACCGGCCAGCTCTACCTGCTGACCCTGAATCGCGGCAATGGCCAGAGCCAGATCATTCGTCTCGACCCGGCACCGGGTGGGGTAGTGGACCCGGTGGATCCTGTCGATCCGGTTGATCCCGGCGATGATCTGGTCTCGCTGCTGGCCATCCAGGCCGAGGACAGGACGCCGGAGGACGGCACTGCCGTGACGATCGCCACCGGGGCGGAGATCCAGATCCGCGACATCGACAATCCCGAGACCAACCAGCCCGACCTGCCCAACGGCCTGCGCCCCGGCGCCTTCGGGGTGGATGGCAATGACGTGGACGATGATGGCGTGCCCGGTGGTTATGCCGATTTCGGCAACACCAATGAGGACTTCATCACCTTCAGCTTCACGCTGGACCCCGAGCAGGCCGGTGACTCGGTGCTGCGCCTGCGCTATGCCAATGGCGGCAGTACCGATCGCCCGCTGGAAGTGTTCGTCAACAACGTGAGCGTCGGGGTGTATGACTTCAGCCCGCCCGAGGGCCTGAGCGGTGATGCAGCCTGGGCCGAGTGGCTGACCGAGGACGTGGCGGCCACGCTGGTCAGCGGCCAGAACACGGTGCGCCTGCAGGCCACCGCTGACACCGGCCCCAATATCGACCAGCTGGAGATCCTGCAGGAGGCGCCGGACACGACTCCTGGCTTCGATGAGTACGAGGCCGAGGGAGCCGCGCTCGATGGGGCGGTGGTGGTGTTGGCCAGTGAGGAGGATCGCAATGCCTCCGGCGATGGCTTCGTCGACTTCGATGGCAGCGGTGACCAGACCATTACCTGGACGATCGATGTTGCCGAGACCGGCAGTTACGACATCGCCTTCCGCTATGCGCTGGCGGCGACCAAGGCCGACCGGCCGCTGGGTCTGAGCATCAATGGCGTCGACCTGGGGCAGGTGAACTTCGAGGGCCAGAGCAACGGCGATGAAAGCGACTGGTTCTTCCAGAATGCCCTGGTCGCGCTGCAGCAGGGCAGCAACACCATCACCCTGACTGCGCCGGGAGCCGTGGGGCCGAACATCGATCTGCTGAGAGTGCCGGATGCGCCGTCTGACACCTTCGTCCCCGTCTATGCCGATGTCTCGGACGGGTCGCGCATCGAGCTGGAGAGTGGCGACAGCGCGCGCACCCTCAACGAGCTGACCGCCGACTTCTACTTCACCGTGGACAGCAGCGGGCTCTATCGTCTCGACCTGGCCGCGAATGCGGGCGCCGATGATGGCCAGGGCCTGGCCCTGACGCTCAACGGGCAGACGCTGGAAACGCTGGCCTATCCGGGAGAGGGCGATGCCGGGGAAGAGGGCACCTATGTCGAGCTCGAGGCCGGCGTGGAGTACAACCTGCGTGCGGTGTCCGCCGCCGATGGTGCCGATGATCTCGACTATCTGGACGTGACGCCGGTGGTCGGCAACGACAATGCCGACATCGCGGTGCAAAGCGGCGATGCCGCCTACTACTCCGATCGCCTGCATTTCAGCTATCTGGAGAACAACAGCGCCTCGAACGCCGACCGCGACTTCAAGGAAAGTGCCACGGTGACGATTTCCAACACCGGGACGGAGTTGCTGGAAATTCTCGAAGCCGATATCGAAGGTCCCTTCGTGCTGCAGGATCCCGCTGCCTTCGACGGCCTGACGCTGGCCGCCGGGGAGTCGCTCGAGGTGACGGTGCTGTTTGACAGTGCGAGCTACGAAGCGCCCACCACCGACGCCGGTGACGGAGTCTTCGAAGGGCGGATCCGGCTGGTGACCAACGACCAGGATTCGCCGGTGGCCGAGATCCATATGGCGGGCTTCTGGCAGGCGCGCGACGAGGGTGGCTGGGAGCCCAACGTCAATGAGGTGTGGGAGGTCTTCGGCCTCGGTAACCGCATCGATGGCTTGCCGACCGAGGGGGGCGGCCAGAACTCGGTGCTCAACGACTTCGATCTGTATCGCCCGATCAATGATGACGAGGTGCTGTCGCGCTACTGGACGCTGGCGGAGGGCGTCAGCGAGGCCACGATCACCCAGCTGGCGGCCTATCACGGCGGCGGCGGGGCGACTCTGGGCATCCACAACCCCGGTGACAAGGGCGAGGATGTCATCTTCTCCAATCATGCGGGAGACAATAACCAGACGATCCTGCCGGTACTGAGCAATGGCGAATTCGCCAGCGCGAGCTTCGGTCTCGATGACATCCCCGCCGAGTGGGCCGGGAGTGGCGTGTTCGGGATTGAAGTGGCCAACCTGTCCACTGACCCGTCACTCAACCCGTCAGGCGGCGGTACACCGCCGGCAGATGCCGATGGCATCGAGCGCGGCTACACCGTGCGCATGTTCCGGGCGCTGGATGCAGAGGGCAACGTGATCCCCGATACCTATGTGGGCATCATGGATTACACCGGCATCAACTATGACTACAACGACAACATGTTCCTCATCGAGGGGGTGACGCCTGTCTCTGGCGGTGACCTCACGGTGATCAACAATGATGTGCTGCCGTCCAATGATCGTCTGGTGATGTCGCGCATCGAGAATCCGGTCAATAACCAGGTGGTGCATGACGAGGCCACTCTCACCCTGCGCAATGACGGCTTCGAGGACCTGACCATCGATGATGTCGTCGTCAGTGACACGACACTGTTCGAGTTGACCCAACCGTTCAGTGCGCTGACGCTGGCACCGGGAGAGACGGCGGATGTCACGGTGCGCTTCATCGCTGATGACCCCAACGATGGCAGCCTCTACGAGGCGAGCCTGATCATCACCTCAAGCGATTCCGATGAGAGCGAGAAGGTCATCCAGCTTGCAGGCCTGGCCCAGAACCAGTCCGAGAGCGGTCAGGAGCCGACGGTGCAGGAGATCGTCAACGCCTTCGGCTACTCCACCAACGTGGTGCAGGACCAGATGAACCAGGGCGGCCTGGTGGAGGCCAACGGAGACGAGATCCTGTCCCCGTACTTCCAGCGTGCCGATGGCGATGAACCGATCAAGATCACCCAGATCGCCGCCTATCATGGCCAGGGCGACATCGCGCGGCTGTTCGTGCATGACGTCGACAGTCGGGAGCTCGAAGAGGTCATCGTGCATGACGAGCAGGACGGCCAGACGCTGTTCCCGCGGGCGCTCGATAGCGGCGACCAGCAGGCAGTGGTGAGTCTGGATCGCGATGATCCCTTCGGCTTCTACGCCGAGATATCCGACCGCCAGGGCTATATCTCCTGGTCCGACCCGGATGCCAACCTCTACGAGGACACCATCGATGCCATCGGCAATCCCGGCAACAATCTGAATTGGGATGAAAATGATGGCCACCTGATTCGCGTCTATGTGGCCAAGGATGCCGACGGCAACGTGATTCCGGACACCTACATCGTCATCCAGGACTACGCGGGGGTGAACTACGACTACAACGACAACATCTTCCTGGTCGAGAACGTCACCACCTACGACCCCACCGGCGCGGAAGATGCCGATGGCAACGGGCGTGTGGATCTGTACGACGACGATGACAACGACGGCGTGCCGAACTTCCTCGACACGCCTGACCCGGTCGGACAGAGCGCCTTCAATGACGATCAGACGGCCTGGGCGGTCGGGGCCGATGGCCTGAGCCTGGAGGCACGCCTGTTCGACAACGGAGGCCAGGGCGTGGCCTACAACGACACCACGCCCGCCCACCAGGGCGATGGCTTCCGCTCCGATGAGGCGGTGGATATCTCCAACGGCACTCTGGCCATCGGCTATGTCGCCGACGGCGAGTGGCTGGAGTACACCCTGAATGTGGAGACAGCCGGTAGCTATGCGCTGAACTTCTCCGCCTCGGCGGTCTCCGACGGCAAGTCGATCACCGCCGCCTTCGAGCAGGACGGCAGCTTCTATACCGACGCCCAGGCGGTGGCGGTGCCGGACACCGACGCCTTCACCAACTTCACCGATGTGGGGCCCTTGACCTTCGAGCTGGAGGAAGGCGAGCAGGTGCTGAGGCTGACCTTCAACGGCGGACAGCTGGATCTGGCGTCTCTCGACCTGTCGCTGGTGGCACCGGTGGATGACGGTCAGCAGGCGTTCACCGACGATGGCCAGCCCTGGCAGGTGGGCAGCGAGTTCAGCCTGGAGGCGGTGAATTACGATGAGGGTGGCCAGGATGTCGCCTACAACGATTCCAGCGAGGTACAGCAAGGCAGCAACGTGCGTGGCGAAGGGGTGGATCTGGCCAACGGCGGCACTGCCATCGGCTGGATCCAGGATGGCGAATGGGTGGAATACACCCTCGATGTCGAGCAGGCCGGTACCTATGACATTGCCTTCCTGGCAGCGCGGGGCTCCACCGGTGGCGCGCAACGTACCGTGACCGCGACCTTTGCCAAGGAGGGCGACACTCCCTATGCCAGCGTCACGCCGGTGGAGGTCGAACCGACTGGTGGCTGGACCAACTATGTGGAAACCGACACTGCCCAGGTGACCCTGGAGGCCGGCGAGCAGGTGCTGCGGCTGACCTTCAACGGCGGCGCCATGGACCTGCAGGGCTTCACGCTGTCCCGGGATGGCCAGCAGGCCTTCAATGCCGGTGGCGTGCCCTGGCAGGTGGATGCCGATGAGGGGATCACCCTCCAGGCGGTCGACTTCGACGAAGGCGAGCAGGGCGAGGCTTACAATGAACTCTCCAGTGCCCAGCTTGGCTCGGGGTATCGCGACACCCCGGTAGACACCGTCGGCGAAGGCGAGGCGATAGGCTGGGTGGAGGATGGTGAGTGGCTTGAGTACACCATCGATGTCGAAGAGGCGGGCTCGCACACGCTGTCGTTCGTCACCTCCGCGCCTGACAATGGGCGCAGCATTACCGCCTCGGTGGAGAAGGATGGCGAGTTCTACGATGAGGACAGTGGCACGCTGCCCAATTCCGGCGCCTGGGGCGTCTACGTCGATGGCCCCTCGCTGACGCTGGACCTGGAGGAGGGGGTGCAGGTGCTACGCATCACCTTCAATGGCGGCTCGCAGGATCTGGCATCGTTCCAGATCACGCGTGACCCCGACATCGCCCCGGCCAGCGCGCCAAGCAATACCGCGCTGATGAGCCTGGTCGACGAGGGCGATATCGCCCCGGTCTCCAACGAGGAGGAGGTGCCGATGAGTGAGGATGTGACCCTTCAGGGCGTGCAGGATGACGCCCCGGGGAGCCTGCTCTGAGAGTGTGACGCAGCACGACGGAGCAATCCGCGACACGGGCGCGGGACGGCCACGGTGACAGAATGAGACACAAGGCGAGCACTGAGCGCAAGGCGCCTCGCCTGCTGTCACCGTCATCCGTCCCGGCACCCGATGCATGTCACTGCCAGCCTGGGCGTGAGTGAGTGTGAAAGTCAGCACTTTACTCGCGCTCAGGCTGGCAGCGGCGTTTGTGGCGTCAGTCATGCACGGCTGTCTGCTGTTGCATGGCTTGTTGCATCATCAGCCGCATCGTCTCTCGCACCGCACCCCGCGCTCTCGGCGCTCCCTGCCTTTGTCTGCCTGTCTGCCTGTCTGCCTGTCTGCCTGTCTGCCGACCGGGCGATGGATACACACGCATACAGCGTCTGTCATCCTGAGCTGTTATCATGCCCGCCTTCAGACTCACCCCATCGCCTGTCGAACCTTCCCCGAACGCCTGATCTCGCGTCATGACGACTGTCATGTCGTCAGTGGCGTGCTCGGGTGACGTCGGGCTCGCCTCCGGGATGCCCGGGGCACGAGATGGCGTGAGGCAAGACCGATTCCGCCTGCAAGAGGACATGAGATGGCTCGTATTGCCATGGCACGCCACATTCTGGTGAAGACCGAGGCCGAGGCGCAGCGTCTCAAGCAGTCACTGGAGCGCGGCCAGCCGTTCGAGAAACTGGCGAAGAAGCACTCCACCTGTCCCTCCGGCAAGCAGGGCGGTGACCTGGGCGAAGTGCGCCCCGGCCAGATGGTCGGCGGCATTGATCGCGCCATCTTCAAGGGGCCGCTCAATACCCTGCAGGGGCCGCTGAAGAGCAAGTTCGGCTATCACCTGCTGGAAGTCTTCTTCCGCGGCTGATGCCTGCCAGGCCTTCGCCGCTCCCCGTATTTCCCGGCGCCAGCGTGACACTTCGTCACCGCCCACCTTTTTCATTTCAAACGGATATTCCCTCGTGATCTCTACCGCCAATCTCACCATGCAGTTCGGTGCCAAGCCGCTGTTTGAAGACGTCTCCGCCAAGTTCGGGCGTGGCAATCGCTACGGCCTGATCGGCGCCAACGGCTGCGGCAAGTCGACCATGATGAAGATTCTCGGTGGCGATCTGGAGCCGTCCGGTGGTCACGTCATGCTCGAGCCCAACATCCGTCTGGGCAAGCTGCGCCAGGACCAGTTCGCCTATGAGGAATACACGGTGCTCGACACCGTCATCATGGGCCACGAGCGTCTGGCCGTGGTCAAGGCCGAGCGTGACCGCATCTACTCGCTGCCGGAGATGAGCGAGGAAGACGGCATGAAGGTCGCCGACCTCGAGGTCGAATTCGCCGAGCTGGATGGCTACACCGCCGAAGCGCGTGCCGGTGAGCTGCTGATGGGCCTCGACATCCCCATCGAGCAGCACCTGGGGCCGATGAGCGAAGTCGCGCCGGGCTGGAAGCTGCGCGTGCTGCTGGCGCAGGCGCTGTTCTCCGATCCTGACGTCCTGCTGCTCGATGAGCCGACCAACCACCTGGATATCAACACCATCCGCTGGTTGGAAGGCGTGCTGACCGCGCGTTCCAGCACCATGATCATCATCTCGCACGATCGCCACTTCCTGAACAGTGTCTGCACCCACATGGCGGACCTGGATTACGGTGAGCTGCGTCTGTTCCCGGGCAACTACGACGAGTACATGACCGCTGCCACCCAGGCGCGCGAACAGCTGCAGGCCGACAACGCCAAGAAGAAGGCGCAGATCGCCGAGCTGCAGTCCTTCGTCAGCCGCTTCTCCGCCAACGCCTCCAAGGCCAAGCAGGCGACCTCGCGTGCCAAGCAGATCGACAAGATCCAGCTCAACGAGATCAAGCCGTCCTCACGCGTCAGCCCGTTCATCCGCTTCGAGCAGACCAAGAAGGTCCACAACAACGCGGTGATGATCGACAAGCTCTCCAAGGGCTTCGACGGCAACACCCTGTTCGAGAACTTCAGCTTCACGGTCGCCGCCGGTGAGCGTGTTGCCATCATCGGCCCGAACGGCATCGGCAAGACCACGCTGCTGCGCACCCTGGTCGGCGAGATGCACCCGGACGCCGGTGAAGTGAAGTGGACCGACGCCGCGGACGTCGGCTACTACGCGCAGGACCACGCCCATGACTTCGCCAACGACATGAGCCTCTATGACTGGATGGCACAGTGGACCGGCGGCGGCGAGCAGGTCGTGCGTGGCACCCTGGGTCGCATGCTGTTCTCCAATGACGACATCCAGAAGTCGGTCAAGGTCATTTCCGGTGGCGAGCAGGGCCGCATGCTGTTCGGCAAGCTGATCCTCAAGCAGCCCAACGTGCTGTTGATGGATGAGCCGACCAACCACCTGGACATGGAATCCATCGAGGCACTCAACCTCGCGCTGGAAAACTACCCGGGCACCCTGATCTTCGTCAGCCACGACCGCGAATTCGTCGGCTCGCTGGCTACTCGCATCATCGAGCTGAAGGCCGATGGCGTGGTCGACTTCTCCGGCACCTACGACGATTACCTGCGCAGCCAGGGCGTCATCGTCTGAGACGCGCCGTGACTGGCTAGTCTGTCCGGTCTGACAAGACACCCTCATCGTCTCTGACGGTGGGGGTGTCTTGTTTCCCATGTCCGGCCGCTGGCTGCGGCAGGCTTCTGGTAGAATGCCGGCCCCGTGTGTCTGCACAGCCGATTTCCTTTCCTTTCTTCGCTTCACGGAGTGTCCCGCATGGCCACATATGACGTCATCATCATCGGCGCAGGCGCGGCAGGCCTGATGTGTGCCGCCACGGCAGGCTATCAGGGCAAGCGCGTGCTGGTGCTGGACCACGCCAACAAGGCCGGCAAGAAGATCCTGATGTCCGGCGGTGGGCGCTGCAACTTCACCAATCTGGATGCCGGTCCAGCCAACTTCTTCTCGCGCAATCCGCATTTCTGCATCTCGGCGCTCAAGCGCTACACGCCGCACCATTTCCTGGAACTGGTGGAGCGCCATGGGCTGGAGCACGTCGAGAAGAAGCCGGGACAGCTATTCTGTGCCGATTCCGCCAAGGACCTGCTGGCGATCCTGCTGACGGAGTGTGAATGGGCCGGAGCGGAGATTCGCCTGAGTACGCGCATCACCTCGCTGGAGCGCGCGGGCGAGGGCATGCGGGTCGAGACCAGCAATGGCACGCACACGGCAGGGCGCGTGGTGGTGGCCACCGGCGGCATGTCGATTCCGACGCTGGGCGCGACCGGCTTCGGCTACGACATCGCGCGCCAGTTCGGGCTCGAGGTCACCGATACCTACGCCGCGCTGGTGCCTTTCACGCTGACCTCGCAGTGGAAGGAGCGTCTGTCGCCGCTGTCGGGGCTTGCCTGTGACGTCAGCGTCACCGCCGGCAAGGGCCATTATCGCGAACCGATGCTGATCACCCATCGCGGGCTTTCCGGTCCGGCGATGCTGCAGGCTTCCAGCTGGTGGACGCCCGGTCAGCCGCTGGACATCGATCTGCTGCCGGGCGTGGATGCTTACGCCGAGCTGCTCGCCCTGCGCGAGCAGCATCCCAAGCGCCAGATCGGCCCCTGGCTTGGCGAGCGCCTGCCCAAGCGCCTCGCCCAGTCGCTGGTCGAGTGGCAGGACGCCGACGCCGGACGCATCAGCGAGCGCAGCCTCGCCGAGCTTTCCAACGCGCGTCTCGAGCAGCTGGCCAAGGCGCTCAATCACTGGCAGCTCAAGCCGGCGGGCACCGAAGGCTGGCGCACCGCCGAGGTCACCATGGGCGGCGTGGTCACTGATGCCATCTCGCAGAAGGACTTCAGCGTGCGCGATCTGCCGCAGCTGGCCTTCATCGGCGAGGTGCTGGATGTCACCGGTGAATTGGGCGGCTACAACTTCCAGTGGGCGTGGTCCTCGGCGGTGGCCTGCGGCCTGAACTGCTGACCGGCACCTTCTCGCCACTACTCGCGCTCACGCCATCTGCTGGCGGATGGCGGGCAGGCGCTGCTCGACCAGTGCGACGAAGGCCTCGATCACCGGGCGGACCGGTGTGGTCGGGTAGTGCAGCTCCAGCGGTACCGCGCCGAGTGCCGGGCGCAGGGGAATGAACTGGCAGCCATCGCGTTGCAGGCGGCGAATGCAGCCGGGCGCGATGGCGACTCCCAGTCCCGCCGCCACCTCACTGAGCAGTGTCTGCATCAAGGCCGGTTGGCGCTGGATGCGTGGCGAGAAGCCGGCATCGCCGCAGGCACTGATGATCTGATCGAACAGCCCCGTCGCGTGCCCGCGCTGAAACAGCACGAAATCTTCCTGCGCAAGCTCGCTGAGGGCGAGTCGCTTGCGGTGCGCCAGACGATGCCCCTCGGGCACCACTGCCATCAGCACATCCTCGTAGACCGCCAGGGCGGTCAGGCTGTCACGCTGCTCGCCGGGAAGCGGGCGCGACAGCCCGATGTCGATCTCGTCACGCGCGAAGGCATCCAGCTGCTGCTGGGCGCTCATCTCATGCAATGACAGGCTGACCTCGGGATGGTCGCTGGCGAAGTCACGCATCAGTCCGGGCACGAAGCTTGCGCAGGCCGAGCTCATGTAGCCGATGCGCAGAGTGCCGGTCTGGCCGCTGGCAGCCATCGCCACGCGCTTGCGTGCCTGAGCCTCCAGCGCCAGCATGCGCTGCGCTTCTTCCAGCAATGCCTCCCCCGGTGCCGTCACCTTCACCTCCCGCGTATTGCGCCATAGCAGGCTGACGCCCAGCTCGGCTTCGAGGTCGGCGATCTGGCGGCTGATGGCGGGTTGCACGGTATGCAGCTCGCGGGCGGCGGCCGAGAAGCTTCTGTGCGTCGCCACCGAGACGAAGGTTTTCAGTGTGCGGAGTTCCATGCCGGCCCTCGTGGCTGATTGATGTTCAGTCAGTATAAGTCATATCAAGTATTGTTATTTCTATTATAAGCCTGCACTCGCTAGCCTGAAGGCCTGTCAAACCTCCCTTCGTCAGTCTCTGCCGTCTCGCCTTGTCTCCTGCCTCTTGCCGCTGGCCGCTGGCTTTGCCTCGCATGCACGCAAGCAAGCGAGCAGGTGGGGCGCGTAGCGGCTGACAGGAGGGTTCTGAATTCGAGTGGAGCCGATATGACGACATCAACGAGTGGAGTGGCCGCGCAGGAGACGCGCGGACCCTCACAACCGCTGTCTGCCGGCGGCCGTTTCACGCTGCTGGCCATCGCCTGTCTGACCATCATGGTGGGTACCGTGGTCGCGCCGGGGCTTCTGAGCATCGCCTCGGCGCTTGAGGTGGTGAGCCATGCCAGCTGGCTGATTACCCTGCCGTCGCTGGGCGCCGTGCTGTTCGCGCCCATCGCCGGGCGCATGATCGATCGTATTGGTGCCTATCGCTCACTGGTCGGCGGGCTGCTGCTGTATGGCGTGCTGGGCGCGGGCGGGGCGCTGCTGGAAGGCGCCGGCACCGTCGTCGTGTTCGCCGATCGCATTCTGCTCGGCGGCGTGACCGCCGTGGTGATGGCGGGCGGCACCACGCTGATTTCCGAGTGGTATCACGGCCATGCGCGTCTGGCGATGATCGCCCAGCAGGGCATGTCCATCGAGCTTGGCGGGGTGATCTTCCTGTTTGTCTGCGGTGTGCTGGCGGGGATCGCCTGGCAGTGGCCCTTCGCCCTCTATCTGCTGGCCTGGGTACTGCTGGCCATGCTGTGGATGATGGTGCCGAAGCAGTCGCCTGAAGCGCACGCCGAGGAGGCCGGAAATGCCGGCGGTGAGGCCTTGTCCTCCTCGCTGACCAGCGTCTACCTGGCCGCGGCCATCTCGTTGACGCTGTTCTTCACCGCCATCGTCATGCTGCCGATGCGCTTGAATCTGCTGGGGCTGGATGAAGCGGCCACCGGTATCTTCCTGGCGGGCATTTCGCTGGTCGCGGTGGTCGCGGCGATGCTGATGCCGAAGGTGTCGCGTGCCCTGGGTGAGATGCCGACGCTGGTGCTGGCCTTCCTGCTCTATGCCGGCAGCCTGTTCCTCTTCCAGCAGGCCGAGAACATGACGCTGATGAGCGTCGGTGCCGTGTTGTCCGGCATGGGCTTCGGCTTCTCGATCCCCTTGCTCAACCACATGACGGTGGAGCGCAGCCACACCTCAGTGCGCGGTCGCAATCTCTCCTACCTGACGATGGCGATCTTCCTGGGACAGTTCCTGACGTCCTTCCTGGAATTCCTGCCCGGTGATGGCAGCAATGTCTTCGGCGCCGCCGCCGTGCTGGGGCTGATCTTCGCGGTGCTCTATCTGGGCGTGTATCTGCTCAAGCGTGACAGCCGTAGCGCTTAATTCGCGGCAGGGTTAACAGAACGACACGTCGCAATGACGAAAAAAAGCCCCGTCACCTGAATCCCAGGTGGCGGGGCTTTCGCTGTAATGCCGCGATCATTTGTCGAACAATATTCTCAGACGGCGAATCATCACCCAGCTCATCAGCCCGCGCTTGAGCAGGCTCAGGCCCTTCTTTGGCCGGAACCCGCCTCGCGCCGCGATCAGGCCGCCCACCAGCACCAACGGGCCGCGGTATTGCTGGACCTTGGCCCAGCCGCGGTCGATTGGGGCGGTGGCCTCCTTGAGTTCGCGCATCGCATGGCTGACATCGAGGCGCTGCTGACTGATGCGTGCTTCGAGTTCCGCACGCCGAGCGTCACGCGGATGTGCTGATCGGCGTCCGTTCCCCTGTACGGGGGGCAGCGCCGATTCGCGTCGCGCGAGGGACTGTCTGGAAGAACTCATCTCGCCTCCTTGGCAGGCACTGGCAGGCGGGGCATCAAAGGTTTTCGCGTTGGCGCTGGCGTTCCAGTGCGTCGGCACGCACATCCTTGAGGCTGTCGCTGTCACGGCTCAGGTTGCTGAGCGTGGAACGCAGCAGACTGCGCTGGGAAGCGATCACCTTGACGCGCCAGGCGATCAATCCCCCCAATGCCAGCAGGATACCGCCGCTCAGGGCGATGGCCAGCAGGCGGTGGGTATCCCAGAAGGCCACGACTACCAGCAGGATCGCCAGGCCGATGCCGAAGCAGATCAGCATCAGGGCGATACCCGACAGCAGCAGCATCACGAACAGCCGTTCGCGCTCTTCCTCGAGCTCCAGCACGGCGAGACGCAAGCGCGTCTCGCCACTCTCGACCAGGCTCGCAGTCAGACGTCGGATGGCGCCAAGTACGCGTTCAACCGGCCCTTGCTCCTGCATCAGCGACGGCCAAGCAGCATACCGACGACGACACCGGCGGCCGCGCCGATACCGACACTGGTCCACGGGTTGTCGTGCACGTAGCGGTCAGCGCAATCCGCTGATTCGCGCGCGCCGGCGGCGATGCGATCGCCCTGGGCGCTGAGGCGGGCGCGGGTGGCTTCCAGGCGAGTCTGGGCGCGGGCGCGGGCTTCCTTCATGCTCTCGCGGGAATCTTCAGCCGAGGCGTGCAGCAGTTCCTCGACGGTCTGGGACAGATGGCGCAGATCTTCCTTCAGCTGGTCGGTGTTGGCACCGGTCGCGGAAGTGGTGTGATCGCCGATCTTTTGCATAGCCATGGTGTAACTCCTTCCCGTATGTCGAATCAGATTTCGCGAATGGTGAGCGCGGTGTTGTCTGCGCTTGACTCTCGAACTCTCTCTTCCCTGGGGCGCCGCAGGCGGCAGGGCATGACCTGAATCCACTTGCACGAGACTCTTGCAAGCATCGTCAGCACGTCGTCACGACGCGTCTTGCGTGGTCATGCACAAGTCGTGGGGGTCGAACGCGACAAACACAAGGGCAAGACACGCACAGAGCACGATATCGCTATGTCACGGGCGGTAGGCATGATCTGGATCATGGATGTGCCACTAGGTCTACATGGGCAGTCCACATGGGCGGTGCATACGGAAGGCAGATGGCAAGACGGGCAGCCTGGGCTGCCCGTTGCGGGAGGGTCGTGCGAGTTCTTTTATCAGAACTTTTTGATCAGGTCTCTTTGATCAGAGCTTTTTGATCAGGTCTCTGGTGAGCCGGCGAAGAAGGTATTGATCGAGAAGCCAAGGCCAAAGCGATTCACGCTGTGGTCGTAGTCGATCAGGCTCTCACCGTAGCCGTGGTAGTACTGCACGTAGCCACGTACCTTGCCGAACAGCGGGAAGGAGTAGTCGAGCTGGTTGCCGTAGTTACCCTTGGAGGGGTTGCCACGCACCATCCAGGTGACTTCGTGCTGATCGGAGGTATAGCCGACCGTGATGTCGCCGTAGCCGATGTAGTTGTAGAGGTCCGGATTGTCGTCCTCGTCGGACTCCTCCGGCACGCGCCAGTGCGGCGTGACCGCGATGGCCCAGTCGCCGTTCTGGAACATCATGTCGGCGTAGACACGGTTCCAGCTGCGCGACAGCGGGTCGGAACGGCCGTTGGACTGATGCGCGAAACCGATGCGGTTGCGGGTATTGGTCCAGCCGAACAGCTCATAACGATTGTCGAACTGCAGGAAGGCTTCCGGCTCGTAATTGGTCTCGCGGAACGGCGCCGAGGCATCGGAGTTGTAGGCCTGCCACCAGCTGCGCTGGGTATAGGCGAAGAACACGTCGCCATTGTCACCGAAGATGTCGTCCATCAGCTCGACCTTGAGGCTGAGCTGGTATTTTACCTCGGTCTTGTCCACCTCGCCTTCCTGGGTGACTTCGGCAAAGCCGTTGGCATCCGGGTTGGTGTTGTAGGCCCAGGGCAGCAGGTAATTGCGCTTGTAGGCGGTGATGGCCAGCGGATTCTTCTCGGCGTCGTTCTCCAGCACGACACGCTCCTTGGCGCGCTGCTGGGCCAGGCTTTCATCGAGGGGCGCATCGACGCTCTGGCCTTGTGCCTGCTCGGTCTCGGCCGCTTCCGCCGAGTAGCGCTCGTAATCCGCGTCTTCGCGATTGGAGAGGAAGACCTGCTCGGTACGCGGGTCACTCTCGACGCCATCCGTCGTGCCCGGTGCAGAGGTCGCCAGCTCGCGCCAGTCAGCCTGGCTTATGGCACCCGCGCGGGCCTGGGCGGCAGTCATGCCCAGTGCTTCGGGGGCGAAGCGCTTGCCGTTGGCCAGTACAACGCGTCCTTCGGCATCCATGGTGTAGGGCACGTCGGCCGCTGCCGGTGCGGCGGCACCCAGCAGTACTGTGGCCAGCACTCCCGAGAGGCGTGCAGGGACGGACCGGAATCCGATGGAGGCAAGGCGGAGGGGCATGGAAATATCCTGTCGGTTACACCGCGGCGGGGGAGCAGCGCATTATGGAGCAATGTTCATGACATGTCTGCCATTCTACTGGTGGCGCAGTGTCCGGTTCCAGCACGAAGATTCCGACAGGTGCGTCGCCTCGATGCGACGATGCATGTCGCTCACGCTGGCCTGCAAGCACCGCTTTTTCGCCCCGTCACTCTTTGCTGCATTTTCTAGTTCATTCTCCACTTCATCCTTTGCTGGGCGGCCGCCGGCGGACGTTTGCCGACAAGGATTGCGTGGGATGCAGCGCCAGTCGACAATGCGGCCTTGCCCGCGTTTGCGGCCGGTCACGATGTCATCCTGCATGGCTGGCGGCGGCCTGGCGGGGCAGCAGAGCCGATGAAGAAGTGCGGTGGTGACCATTGAGGAGACAGCTGTGACAGGTAACAAGTCCTTGAGACTGATGATGTTGGCAGGCGCCTTGCTGCTGATGGTGCTGCTGGCCTGGGTGCCGGCCACGGCCAGTGCGGACGCCCCGAAGCGTGCTGATGTCCAGACTCAGCTTGAAGACCTGCAGAGCGTCGAGAAACCGGATGCCGACACCCGTCAGCGCATCGCGGACCTCAAGGATGCCCTGACGGTGCTCGACGACCTCGCCGAGGCCACCAGCAGCCTGAATTCCCTCAAGAGTGAGGTCAAGGAGGCGCCGGCGGAGTTGGCGAAGGCGCAGGCCGAGCTGGCGCGCCTGCCTCAGGACTACACCCCGCCCAGCATCGCGTCGCTGGAAGACGAGTCGGTCGAGGCACTGGACAAGCGCATGACCTCGATTCTCGACTCGCTGCAGAACCTGCAGGACAAGCTGGCCGATACCAATCGGCGCCTGATCAATGCCCAGAGCCTGCCGGAGCGTTCACGCTCGACCCTGGCCGATGCACAGCAGCAGGTGCAGCGCCTGCAGACCCAGCTGGGTGGCAGCGGCGATGCCGACCTGTCCGGCACCGGGCATGATCTGATCGAGGCGCGTCTGGCGCTGGCCGAGACGCGTGGCGAGCTGAGCCATTCAGAGCTCAATTCAAGCTCCCTGCTGCGTGAGCTGGCCCAGGTGCGCAAGACCCTCTACAGCCGTCAGATCGCCAATCTGGAGCAGGATCTGGAGCAGGTCCAGACGCTGGTCAACGACAAGCGCCGCAACCAGTCCGAGCAGACCATCGCCGATGCCACCAGTGGCGAGAATGCCGCGCTGGCCGACAATCCCATCTTCCAGCAGGTGCTCAACCGCAACCGCGAACTTAGCAGCCAGCTGCTGGCGATCACCGATCGCGTCAACGCCGTGATTCGCGATGGGCTGGAGGTGCGCACCCAGCTCGATCGCGTCACCCAGGTCGAGCGCACCATGAGCGAGCAGATCGAGGCCATCAAGGGCAGCGTCCTGCTGGCGCGTATCCTGCGTGAGCAGCAGAGCCGCCTGCCGCAGGTCGATGTGCGCAAGGACTTGAAGGAAGAGATCGCCGACCTGCGCCTCAAGCAGTTCGAACTCAACAAGGTGCGCGAGCAGCTCGCCGATATTCCGGGCTATCTCAATTCCTACGTGCTCGGCGAGGCCGCGGCGTTGGAACGCCCCGGCGGCAATGCCGATGTCAGCCAGATCAGCGCCGAGCTGCGTCAGGCGTTGATCGGTCAGCTGGAGGCGCGCAAGGAGCTGGTCGACAAGCTCGACAAGGAATACGACAGCCTGCTGGCACGCGCCATCGACCTGCAGCTCAACCAGCAGCAGCTGCTGGAAGTGTCAGGGCGTCTGCGCCAGACCATCGAGGAGCAGCTGTTCTGGGTCGCCAACGGCAAGCCGCTGGATCTCGACTGGCTGTCGCGTACCCCGGAAATGCTCGCCGAGGAGCTCAGGCCCAACGTCTGGCGTGGCGTGGTGGCGGGGCTGTCCAAGGGCTTTCAGCTCAGTGACCTGTGGGTGGCGCTGCCGGGCTTGCTGCTGCTGATCTTCATCACCTGGAAGCGTTCGCGCATCCGTGCGCGCCTGGCGGACCTGCACGCCCAGATAGGACGCCTGAAGCAGGACACCCAGCTGCATACGCCGCGCGCCATTCTGCTCAACGTCCTGCTGGCCATCCCCGGTGCGCTGGCGCTGGCCTTGATTGGCGGCGTGCTGTCGCTGGGCGAGGGCATCATGCTGTGGGCGCTGGGCCAGGCACTGTTGAAGCTGTCGCTGGCGTGGGGCATCTTCGCCATCTTCCGCCGCCTGCTGGTCAAGGACGGCGTCGCCGAGCGTCACTTCCAGTGGCCGGCCAACTACGTGGCGGAGCTGCGCCGTCATATCTGGTGGCTGGGCTTCGCGCTGCTGCCGGTGGTGCTGACCACCAACATCATCAGCGAGGCGGACCTCAACCTGCTCGAGCGCCCGTTGGGGCTGGCCATTCTGTTCGTGGGCCTTATGGCGATGAGCTTCTGTCTGTCGCGACTGATTCTGGCGCATGTCCCCTTCTTCGGCCTCAAGCTGTTCCGACTGATTCTGGGCCTTGCGATGGCGCTGGTGCCGGTGGCGCTGGGCGTGCTGATCTGCCTCGGCTACGAGTACACCGCGCTGCGCCTGTGTGGCCGCTTCATCACTACCATCTTCCTGTTCGGGGCCTGGATTCTGGTGGAAGCCACCGTGGTGCGCGGGCTGGCAGTCGCCGCGCGGCGTCTGGCCTATCGTCGCGCCGTGGCGCGTCGCCGTGCCCAGGTGCAGGAGGGCGCCGAAGGCGGTGTCGAGGTGGTGGAAGAGCCGCCGCTGGACATGGAGCAGGTCAACTCCCAGTCGCTGCGTCTCTCGAAGCTGATCCTGGTCATCAGCTTCCTGTCGATCTTCTATGTGGTGTGGGCCGATCTGCTCAATGTGCTCAGCTATCTCGACAGCGTGGTGGTGTGGGAAATCGCCGCTTCCGTCGAGGGCGATTCGGCGACGCCCATCTCGCTGGCGGATCTGATCGCGGGCATGATCACCCTCGCCGTGGCGGTGATGATGGCGCGCAACCTGCCGGGCCTGCTGGAGGTCTCGATCCTGTCGCGGCTCGAGCTCAAGCAGGGCTCCAGCTACGCGATCACCTCGCTGCTGTCCTACGTGATCATGGCCACCGGCTTCGTGATGACATTGGGTAGCATGGGCGTCAGCTGGGACAAGCTGCAGTGGCTGGTGGCGGCGTTGAGTGTCGGGCTGGGCTTCGGTCTGCAGGAGATCTTCGCCAACTTCATCTCGGGTCTGATCATCCTGTTCGAGCGCCCGGTACGCATCGGCGACACCATCACCATCGGCAACCTGCATGGCACGGTCAATCGCATCCGGATCCGCGCCACCACGGTGACGGATTTCGATCGCAAGGAGATCATCATCCCCAACAAGGTGTTCGTCACCGACCAGCTGATCAACTGGTCGCTGTCGGACAACGTCACGCGGGTGGTGCTCAATTTCGGTGTCGCCCATGGCAGTGATCTGGATCTGGCGCATCGTCTGCTGATGCAGGCCGCCCAGGAAAACAGGCGGGTGCTCAAGGACCCGGAGCCGCTGGTGTTCTGCCTGACCTACAACCAGGACAACTTCGGTTTCGAGCTGCGCATCTACGTCAATGACCTGACCGATCGCCTCTACGCCACCGATGAGATCAACCGCTGGGTGGATGCACGCTTCCGTGAGCATGGCCTCAAGGTCGCCTTCCAGCAGATGGATGTCTGGCTGCATCGCGACGATGGCACCGAGCGCCTCGTCGAGCAGCGCAGCGCCTCGGCGGAGCCGTTGCGCCCCGCCAGCGGCTCACCGGAAAGCAGCGAGGCGGAAAGCACGGAGTATCAGAGCAGCGAGCACCGGGAAGGTGGTGCGCTGATCGCGCGTCGCAAGCCCGCCGAGGGTCTGGCAGGCCGTGAGGACGCCGGGCTGCGCGAGGCCGCACCGGACGCCGATGGTGGTGACGGTGGCGGAGATGCCGGCGGTCGCTGACGCTGAACCCTCTCGCTCATCTCATTGAATGCCGCACGGCATCACGCACAAGGCGCCCCGCGGGGCGCCTTGTGCGTGATGGGCTCGATCCTGTGTCCAATGCCCCTGCAAAGGCGGCTTGTACAGATCGAACCGTAAAAAGGGGAGGTGCTAGCCAGCCCTGACGCCACGCATCATTGGTTCAATTCTGGCTGCGTGGCTGACGGGGGCTGGCCCTGAATCTGCCCCTGACCCAGGCTCGCCTCACCGGCAAAGGGAGCAGGGGCCTCGAATTCCAGTACCCAGCGGCTCAGGAAACTGGCCTGCTTGAGGCGATCGAGTGTCGCCAACAGGCCAGGGCCGATCTCGATCGGGCGTAGCGCATCGCCCAGCTGCTCGCGCATATGCTGAGCGCTGCCCTGGCCACTCACCTCGGGGTGCAAAGCGCCCAGCTGGCTGTCGCTGGCCACCGCCTGCTGGCCTTGCAGACTCAGCCACCAGTCGAGAAAGGCTTCACCGGCCTCGGGATGAGGTGCCTGCTGGGGGACGAAGGCCAGCCGGCGCTGAATCAGCACGTAGTCTTCCGGCACGATCACCACCAGCTCCGGATGGGCGCGGGCAAAGGTCACCGCATACGGGCCGACCAGGTTGTAGGCGATGTCCACCTCACCGCTGGCCAGTGCCTCGAGCATGGCGCCGGTGGTGCTGACCAGTCTGGCATCGGCTTGCCCCATGGCGCGCACCAACGTCCAGTAACGCGGCGATTGACGGGCATCGGACACGGCATAGGTAAAACCGGAGCCACTGCGGCGCGGGTCGTAGCTGATGATGCGGCCGCGCAGCTGCTCGCGGCGCGTCTCGAGCAGGTGCCAGAAGTCGCGATGGCTGCGCAGCACATCGCGGGGATTGCGCAGGCCGTCGAGGTCCGCCAGGCGCTTGAGCGCATCACGTCGCGCCACCATCACGATCGGCTCGAAGCTCATCGCATACAGCTCATTGCGCCAGCGTGAGTTGGCCGGCCAGGCGGCCAGATTGGGGGCCTCGAGAGCCAGGGCGTGGCCCTGATTGGCGAGTCGGTACTGCAGCCCCATGGCCGAGGAGATCATCAGATCCGCCTGCGGTGTCAGCGGCGCCTGCAGGTACTGTGCTTCAAGCCCGAGGGCGGAGCGATTGACGTAGTGCAGCACTCGCTCAGGATGCTGGCGGCTGTAACGCAGCAGCAGCGGGCGAATCTCGGGCAGGTCCAGTGCGGCGTGAATCGTCAGGTCGGCCGCGAGGCTGGCGTCGCTGCCAGGCGCGGGCGGCGTAACTGGCTGGCCGCCCTGCAACCACAGCGATTGATGCTCTTCGAGCAGCGGGTCAAACGCTGCCTGGGTCGCCGCTCGGGTCGCCGCCTGACTGACGGGGCTCAGAAGCATGGCCAGCGCGAGGCAGACCGTCAGCCGTCCAGATCGCTGTCTGCCCGGGCGGTGATGATCCGAGCGGTGATTGTCATGACCGTGATGGTCAGGGCGCTGCTGCCCGGTTCGCAGTCGTCTCGCTAGCATGCTGTGCCCCCTGGCTTCGCAGGCTTGTCGGCCTGTGCTGATTCATCCTCTCCATCCACTCTCACCTCAGGCGCTGCACAGGGCGCCAGATGCAGACTGACGCATAGCCCGCAGGGCGTGCCTGTCTCGGCTGTGCCGTTTGCGTCGGCTGCGCGGGTTGCATCGTCTGTGCGGGATGCAGGATCAGCAGCCTGCGTCACGCTGTGTGCTGTCGCGTCGCTGAGCGTCAGGCGCGCATCGTGATGTCGCGCGATGCCATCGACGATCGCCAGCCCCAGTCCGGCGCCTTCGTGATGCTTGAGTTCATCGGGCTGCTGCGCCGGCGTCTGATCATGACTGTCGGGCTGGGTGTTGCGGTGGAAGGGGCGCAGTACCAGCAGGCGCCGCTCGGCGTCGATGCCCGGGCCGTCATCCTCGACACTCAGCCGCCAGCGGCCCGCCAGTGCGGCGCTGTCCGGTTGCGTGAACGTGGCATCGCTCGGCGCCGCCATCCGGCTCAGGGTGAGTGTGACGGTGCGCGCGCCGTGCTTGCAGGCATTGTCGATCAGGTTGGCCAGTGCCTCCTCGAGCTGCCACTCGACGCCCAGCGTCCAGGCGGCACCATCGATGTCCGGGGCGATCTCGAGGCCGAGGTCCACGCCGGCGCGATCACAGCGCAGGAACAGGCGGCTGACGGTGGCGCGCGCCAGCGCCGACAGCTCCAGCGGCACGCGCGGCGGCTGCACTTCCGGGTTGTTGAGGCGTGTCAGCGACAGCAGTTGATTGGCCAGGTGGGCGGTATGGCTGGCGGTGGCCTGCATCTGGCCCAGCGCGGCATGCCAGGCGCTGGGGTCCTGCTGGCGCAGTGCCAGCTCGGCATGAGCGGAGAGTCCCGCCAGCGGGGTGCGCAACTGGTGCGAGGCGTCGCCGATGAAGCGCTCCTGATTGGCGCGCACGCGGCGCATGCGCGCCAGCAGGTCATTGATGGTGTGCTTGAGCTCCTCGAGCTCGCGCGGCAGGGGCAGGTTGAGCGGCGCCAGACTGCGCGAGTCGCGTTCGCGAATGGCGCGGCGCAGGCGGGTCAGCGGCGACAGCGCCAGCCGGACGCCGATCAGCACCACCAGCAGTGCCAGCGTGGCCATGCCCGCCAGACGCACCAGCGAGCCACTGAACAGCTCACGCGTCAGGGTGTCTCGTCCCTCGCGGGTATGGGCGACGCGAATGCTGTAGCGCTGGCCGTGGCGTGGGTCATCGCCCCAGCCGCCCAAGCGGGTATCCAGGCTGCCCAGCCGCAATGCCTGTCCCTGCCAGGCGATATCGCGAAACGACAGCTCGCCGCTGCGTCCAAGCGATTCCTGTGGGGCCAGGCGACCATTGGCGGCGCGATTGGCATCCGGCAGGTGGGTATTGCCGGTGACCTGCTCGCCATCGGCGTCCACCAGGCTGTAGAAGACACGCTCCTGGGCGTCGGTGGCCAGCATCTCGAGGGCGGCGGGCGGCAGGTCGAGCCACAATTGGCCATCCTGCCATTTGACCTGCTCCGCGATGGTGACCAGCGAGGCCTCCAGCAGCCGGTCGTAGGCGCGGTCCGCTGCCTCACGCGCCGACAGGAAGGCCTGCACCAGCAATAGAGTGCCCAGCGCCAGCAGGGGCAGCAGCAGCCAGCTCAGCAGGCGTCGATAGAGGCTGATGCTGCGTTTTGCCTCTGTCTGTGGGCGTGGTGAGGGTGCGGAATTCAAGCGCTGCCGTCCGTGGTCTGTTCCAGTAGATAGCCAAGGCCCCGGATGGTGCGCAGATTGACGTCGCTGCCTTCCAGGCGCTTGCGCAGGCGGTGCACATAGACCTCGATGGCGTTGTCGCCCACTGCTTCCTCCTCGCCGAAGGCCTCGCGGGTCAGGCGCGCCTTGTCCACCGGCTCGCCGGCATGCTGGATCAGGCAACCCAGCAGGCGCTGTTCGCGGGGCGGCAGCGCCAGCGGGGCATCGGCGAGCAGAAAGCGTGCATTGAGTGGCTCGAAGGCCAGGCTGCCGAGGGTCAGGCGTGGGGCGATGCCAGGCGAGGGCGCCGGCTGCTGGCTGGCCTGCTGACTGGCCTGAAGAGTGGCATGGCGGCGCAGCAGGGCGCGCACGCGGGCTTCCAGCTCATCGAGCACGAAGGGCTTGGCAAGATAGTCATCGGCGCCCAGGTCGAGCCCGCGCACGCGATCTTCGATGGCGCCGCGCGCGGTGAGAATCAGCACCGGGGTCTGGCGATCGTGCTGGCGCAGCGCGGCGAGAATCTCGAGCCCGGAAGCGCCGGGCAGGTTGAGGTCGAGCACGATCAGCGCGAAGCCGTGATCGCGGTGGGTCGCCAGGCGGGCAAGTGCCGCGGAGCCATCGGCCAGGTGGGTGACCGCTAGGCCCTCGGCGGAAAAGACGCTGCACAGTGTGCTGGACAGCAGGGCGTCGTCCTCGACCAGCAGCAGGGCCGGGGGCGGTGCGGTGGCTGGGCCATGCGCTGAAGCGTCAGCCGCTGAATCGTCAGGTGCTGAGGGGAGTGAGTCGGGAGAAGTCATCCGGGCTCCGCAAGGGCGCGTCAGGTACGCGACAAGAGTGGTGAGAGTCAGGAACAGGGCCGGTCTGCGACCTGCAATGGCCGCTTGAAGGCGCAATATTGCCTCAAACAGGCAGCCAATGGCGCTTGCGCCAGCGTATCATTGGTGGCCTGTTTCGTGTCGCTGACAAGGAAGCCAGCATGCCATCCGTTCCGCTATTGCAGCGCCTCAAGGCGCGCGCCTCTTGTCTCTCGCCAGCCCATTGGCTCACGGCTGTCATGTCGCTCAGGGCTATCACGTCGCTCAAGGCTGCCACCTCGCTCAAGGCTGACGCGCCGCTCAGGCCGCTGCTGACCTCGCTGGCGCTGGGGGTGGTGGGCGGTTGGCTGTTCCAGCTCACCGGCATGCCGCTGGCGTGGATGCTGGGGCCGCTGGTCGCCAACCTGCTGGGCGCGATGGCCGGGCTGAAGCTTGGTGTGCCGGACCGCCTGCGCAACCTGTTTCTGGGCGTACTGGGCCTGACGCTGGGCGCGCGCGTCTCGCCGGAGCTGGTCTCACACCTCTCCAGCTGGTGGTTGTCGGCGTTGCTGTTGCTGGCGGGGGTGTGGGCTTCGACGCTGGCCTGCGCCGCCTGGTATCGCCGCTGTGGTTTTGACGCCACCAGCGCGTGGTTCTCCTCGGTGCCCGGCGCGCTGACGGCGATGGTGGTGATCGGCGAGCGCATCGGTGGCGACCCGCAGCGCATCGCGGTGGCGCAATCGTTGCGGGTGCTGCTGGTGATCATGATTCTGCCGCCGCTCTATTGGGTGCTGGAAGGTGCGGCGGGCACGCCCGGCATCGGTAGCGATGTGGCGGTAAGCGGCCTGTGGCTGATCGCGGTGCTGCCGTTTCTGCTGCCCCTGGCCAGGCGACTGCGCATTCCCAATGCTTCGCTGCTGGCGCCGCTGTTGCTGGCGCTGGTGCTGTCGCTTGGCGACGTGGTGCGTTTCTCGCCACCGGTGTGGGGCACCGATGTCATGCAGCTGGTGCTGGGCTGCGCCATCGGGGCACGCTTCAAGGGCCTTACGCCGCGGGTGCTGGTCGGGGTGATGGGCCAGTCGGGCGTGGCGACCCTGATCTCGCTGTCGGTGCTGGGCTGCTTTGCCGAGCTGATCCATCAGCTGATGGGCGTGCCGCGTGACGTGGCCTTCCTCGCCCTGGCGCCCGGCGGTATCGGCGAGATGGCGCTATTGGCTGTGGCGCTCGATCTCGACCCGATCTTCGTCGCCTTCCATCACCTTCTGCGCCTGATCGTCCTGATGCTGTTGCTGCCGGTGATGGCGCGTCATTTCCGCCATCGCCGAGCGCGTGAGGCAACGCAATAGCCCGTGGCGTGATCTCCCCTTGTGAGGGCGGCGATGCGCTGTTATAGTGTGCGCCTTGATCACGCCAAGTGCTTGAAGTTCAAGCGATTGGCTAGGTAGTTCACCGAATGATCATATTTGTGGTGGCCCTGTCGGTCCTCCCGCAATGCTAGGCTGCAAACCCCGCCAGGCCCGGAAGGGAGCAACGGTAGTGGCTGACGCGTGTGCCGGGATGTGGCTGATGGGGCCGCCTCCATTTCAGGGCCCTGAAAGTGGCTGCTCGTGAAATGTCCGCATCATCCCGCCTGCTGCGCAACGCTCCATCTCAAGCCCTCGCAAGACCTTCGCTTCACGCTACCTGAAGCCTTTCGCCACACCCTCGCTGTCTGAACCTGTCATCTCCTGCCTGACCCGAGCCCCGCTTGGCGTTTCGTCGTGCCCGCAATTCGGGGGCGCACCACGCCTGTCACCCGGCCTCGCGCCCTCAATCCTGCTGCGCAAGTGGCATCGCGCTTTGAAGCCACACGGCAAGTCGCTAGAATGAGCGCATTCTCAGCGAGGCCTCGTCATCGGTCTCCGTCTGTCGACCGTCGGGGGTTAAGCCCAGCCGGGTCGTGCAGGTTTCAGCTCATGTTTCAGATCGCCCAAGGAATGCCCCGCTCAATGAGCTATCAGGTATTGGCGCGCAAGTGGCGCCCGCGCAATTTTCACGAACTGATCGGTCAGGAGCATGTCAGCCGTGCGCTGGTCAATGCCCTCGATCAGGGGCGCCTGCACCATGCCTATCTGTTCACCGGGACCCGCGGTGTCGGCAAGACGACGCTGGCGCGCATTCTGGCCAAGTGCTTGAACTGCGAAGAGGGCGTCAGCTCCAGGCCGTGTGGCGTATGTGGCACCTGTCGCGAGATCGATGAGGGCCGCTTCGTCGACCTGATCGAAGTCGACGCCGCCTCGCGGACCAAGGTCGAGGACACGCGTGAGCTGCTGGACAACGTCCAGTACGCGCCGACCCAGGGCCGCTACAAGGTGTACCTCATCGATGAGGTGCACATGCTGTCGACCCACAGTTTCAATGCGCTGCTCAAGACACTGGAAGAGCCGCCGCCCCACGTGAAGTTCCTGCTCGCGACCACTGATCCGCAGAAGCTGCCGGTCACCATCCTGTCGCGCTGTCTGCAGTTCACGCTCAAGAACATGCCGCCGGTGCGCGTGGTCGAGCACCTCTCCGACATTCTCGCCCGCGAGGAAGTCAGCTTCGAGGAAGACGCGCTGTGGCTGCTCGGCAAGGCCGCCGATGGTTCGATGCGTGACGCCATGAGTCTGACCGATCAGGCGATCGCCTTCGGCCATGGCCAGGTGCGGCGCGAAGATGTCGCCGCCATGCTCGGCACGCTGGATCACCGCCACGTGCTGGCGCTGCTGGAGTGTCTGGCCTCGCTGGACGCCGCGAGTCTGCTGGCGGAGGTGGCGACACTGGCCGAGCAGGGGCCGGACTACGGCGGGGTGCTGGATGACATGGCCTCCGTCTTCCACCGTCTGGCGATCGCCCAGATGGTGCCGAGCGCACTGGACAACGGGCATGGCGACCGTGATGCGCTGCTGGCGCTGGCCAGCCGTTTCACCGGTGAAGACGTGCAGCTCTATTACCAGATCGCCCTGCAGGGGCGTGGCGACATGGCCAACGCCCCGGATGCGCGCACCGCACTGGAAATGACGCTGTTGCGCATGCTGGCCTTCCGCCCGCAGGGCGTGCCGCGCCCGGCGCAGACGCCGCTGCCGATGACCGGCCAGGCGGAGGGTGCGAACGCGCCTGGCGCTCAAGCCCAGGCGCCTGTTCAGCAGGCTCCTGTTCAAGAAGCCCCGGTTCAGCCTCAGCAAGCGCCCGCGCCCCAGCCTGCCGCGCCAGCGACCGAAGCACAGCCGCCGATGGCCGACGAGCCGCCACCGTGGGCGACGGAGGACGTTCCGCAGGACGCCCGGGATGCCGGCTTTCGCGACGTAGCGCAAGACGTGCCCCAGCCAGCGGCCGCGCCAGTGTCGGCGCCAGCGCCAGAACAGACGGCAGCTCCCGCACAGGCGCCCGCTGCGCCAAGCTCGGCGATGTCACGCCTGAGTGCCGCCTTCGGTTCCGCGCCAGCACAGCCAGAGGCTGCTGAGTCATCGGCCCCGCAGCCCGCTGAAATGGCAGCGCCGCAGCCCGCTGAAGCAGTACTAGCAGCGCCGCAGCCCGCTGAGTACTCAGCGCCAGCACAGCCCGAGCCCGCTGCACCGCCGGCGCCTGAGCCGGTCGTGTCTGAGCCTGTCGCAAACGAGCCGGTCGCCAGCGAGCCAGCCGTGGCAGCGCAACCGCTGCCGGAGCCTGCTCCCGCACCGGAGCCTGCTCCCGCACCGGTGCCGGCACCCGCGGCTGCTCCCACACCGGCGCCAAGCGCCTCGAGTGCCGATGGTCGCTTGAATCACGCGGCGTGGCTGGAGCTGTTCCCCGCGCTGGGACTGGGCGGCATCACGCGCAATATCGGCGCGCATTGCCTGGTCGAGCACGATGACGGCACCCACCTCAAGTTGAGGCTGGACCCCGCTCAGTCGGCGATGATGGCCGACGTCCATCAGGATCGCATTCGCAAGGCGCTGGCGGGCCAGGGTGTGGAGCGTGTGCTGGAGATCAGCGTCGCGCCCCTGCCGGAAGGTCTGGAAACGCCGCACAGTCGTCGCATTCGTCTGCTGGGTGAACGTCACGTGCGTGCGGTTGAAGCCTTGCGTGCTGACCCGCATATCCAGTCCATGGAGCAACAGCTGGGCGCACGTCTGATCGAGGAAAGCGTCAACTCCTTCGAGCCGGACGATTTCTGACGCTCTGGGCAGTTTCGACCGAGCGTCGGCGGTGCCGGGCATCGCTGACGCTTTCCCGGATTCGCGGTGCGTGTGCCGACAAGGCATGCACACCACAGGCCGGAGGTGCCACGACATGGCACGTCCGCCAGACAGCATTTATCGTTAGGTCATGTTCAACACGTTATTGATGAGGTGAGCCATGTTCGGTGGAAAAGGCGGTATGGGTAACATCATGAAGCAGGCGCAGGAAATGCAGGAGCGCATGCAGAAGGTCCAGGAAGAAGCCGCCAAGGCGGAAGTCCAGGGCGAATCCGGCGCGGGCATGGTCAAGGTCACCATGAACGGTCGTCATGACGTCGCGCGCGTCGAGATCGATCCGAGCCTGATGGAAGAAGACAAGGAGCTGCTGGAAGATCTGCTGGCGGCCGCCGTCAATGACGCGGTGCGCAAGGTCGAAGTCAACTCCAAGAAGCAGATGGAAGAGGCGACTGCTGGCATGAACCTTCCGGCCGGCTTCAAGATGCCGTTCTGATGGGATTTTCGCCGCTGGTAGATCAGTTGCTGGATGCCTTGCGCGTGCTGCCGGGCGTTGGCCCGCGAACGGCACAGCGCATGGCGCTGCATCTGCTGGAGCGTGATCGCATGGGCGCCGACCGTCTGGTCGGCGTGCTGGGCGAGGCGCTGGAGCGCGTCGGCTATTGCGCGCGCTGCCGCACGCTGACCGAGGAAGAGGTCTGTCAGCTGTGCCTGAGTCCGCGGCGTGATGAGCGCGTGCTGTGCGTGGTGGAATCGCCCGCCGACCAGCTCGCCATCGAGGGCGCGGGTGGCTACGTGGGGCGCTACTTCGTGCTGCACGGCCATCTGTCGCCGCTGGATGGTATCGGGCCCGAGGATATCGGGCTGGATGCGCTGGAAACCCGCGTCCGCGAGAGCCAGATCGAGGAGCTGGTGCTGGCCACCAACCCGACGGTCGAGGGCGAAGCCACCGCACATTACATCGCCGAGCAGCTTCGCGATGTGCAGCACGGTGGGCAGCCGCTCAAGCTGACGCGTCTGGCCTATGGCGTGCCGATGGGCGGGGAGCTGGAATACGTCGATGGCGGCACGCTCAGTCGTGCCTTCAGCGGCCGTCTGCCGTTCACCCTCGGCGAGATCTGATGCGATACCGGTGCCGACGCTGTTCGGCACCGGTATCAAGGCAGCTTCGGTATCAAAGCAACTACAGCAGCACGTCTGCGGGCGTGGTGGTCAGGAACCACCACGCCCGCGGTCGTTTACCGCCCGGTGTCTGGCGAGTGCCCGTCACCTTCAATTTCCGCTTGCCCGGGCAAGCCTGTCACCACGAGATTTCCTTGCTGATGAGTGATCAACCCGCCACCGCACTGCTGTCAGAACTCGATTTCGAGGCCGTCTGGGTCGAGACCCCCGAGGCGCTGGCCGCTGCCTGTGCAGAACTGGAAGGCGCCGATTGGCTGGCGTTGGACACCGAATTCATCCGCGAGTCGACCTTCTTCCCGATTCCGGCACTGGTGCAGCTGATGGCCGCCCGTGACGGCGAGCTGCCCGGTGCGGACGGCAAGACGCCGCGCATCTTCCTGATCGACCCCACCGTGGTGCCGGCCAGCGAGGCGCTCAAGCGTCTGCTGGGGGCAGAGGGTCCGCTCAAGCTGCTGCACGCCTGTGGCGAGGACATGGAAGTCTTCCTGCGCTGGGCGGGCGTGGCGCCGACGCCGCTGATCGATACCCAGATCGCCGAAGGCCTGGCCGGCGGCGAAGCCTCGATGGGCTATCAGCGTCTGGTCGAGCGCGTGGTGGGCGTCACCGTGCCCAAGGAAGAGACGCGTTCCAACTGGCTCAAGCGCCCCTTGAGTCAGGCGCAGTGCGATTACGCCGCGCTGGACGTGCTGTTCCTGCCGCAGGTGTGGTCCGAGCAGCGTGATGCATTGCTCGAGCTGGACCGCATGGCGTGGCTTGAAGAGGATTGCCGGGACCCGGGCAGCAGCGGCGGTGCCACGCCGGACCCGGAGTACTGGAAGCGTCATCGCAGCCTGTGGAAACTCTCGCCGCGTGGCCTGGCCGCCTGGCAGGTGCTGTGTGACTGGCGCGAGGAGCAGATTCGTCTGCGCGACGTGCCGCGTTCACGCCTGCTGGCCGATGCGCAGCTGTTCGGGATCTGCGAGCGACTGCCGACCAATCGCTTCGAGCTGGCCAAGGTCGATGGCATGCATCCGCCGCAGATCAAGCGCCACGGGGACACCGTGCTGACGCTGCTCAAGGACGTGGCGATGATCGATGACAGTCAGCTGCCGCGCGTGCCGCCGTCGCCGTTGGCGCCGGAGTGGAAGAACTGCATGAAGCGCCTCAAGCGTGAGGTCAATGCGGTGGCCGAGGCACAGCAGCTCAAGCCTGAGATTCTCGGCAAGCGCCGTGACATGGAAGCGCTGGTGATCGCCGATTACGAGGGCGAGCCGCTGCCCTTGCCGCAGGGCTGGCGCGGTGAGCTGCTGGCCGCGCGCCTGGCCAAGGCGCTCGAGAGCTGACGCTCGCCGCTTTCGTGGGCCAGACTGCAAGGGGCATGCGCGAGGCTCGCGCAGCCTGGCCTGCCAGCAATACAGGCCAGAAACAGGCCAGAAACCGGTAGTGAGCTCTCGGGTCATGCCAGTGACGCGAGAGCCCACTGATGCGCGCAAGCGCTGCAAGATGATGGGTAGCCCGATGACAGACGACAAGATGATCTGCGAGATCTACAAGAGCGCCAAGAAGGACGAGATGTATCTCTACGTCGAGAAGGCGCGTGGACTCAAGGATGTGCCGGAATCCCTGCTGGGCATCTTCGGCACGCCGACACCTTTGATGACACTGCTGATTCGTGCCGACAAGCCGCTGGCGCGCGTTGCCAGCACCACGGTGCTCGAGAAGATTCGCGAGCAGGGCTTCTATCTGCAGATGCCGCCGGCCAAGGAAAATCTCCTCAAGGAGATTGGCGTGACGCCGCCGGAAACGCATTACTGACGCCCTGTCCGGCAGACAAGACCGTACTGATGAAACGACCCTGCTGCCCGGCAGGGCGAGGAGAGCAAGATGAGCGATGTTCCGCAGCCTGACGGCGGAAAGCGTGAGCGTTTCTGGGAGCGCCACGCACTCTCGGAGCTGAATACCGCCGAGTGGGAGGCGCTGTGCGATGGCTGTGGCCAATGCTGCCTGCTCAAGTTCGAGGATGAAGACAGTGGTGATATCGCGGTACTCGATGTCGCCTGTCGCCTGCTGGATGTGCGCAAGGTCAGCTGCCGCGATTATCCCAATCGCGCCACGCGCGTGCCGGGCTGCATCCCGCTGGATGTCGAGACGGTGGGCAAGCTGCGCTGGCTGCCGGAAACCTGCGGCTATCGTCGCCTGAATGAAGGACGTGAGCTGCCCGAATGGCACCCGCTGTTGACCGGGGATGCCAAGAGCGTCAAGCGCGCCGGGGTCTCGGTGTCACGCTTTGCCGTCTCCGAGGTATCGGTACGCCAGCAGGACCTGGAAGACCACATCATCGCGATCATCGATCCCGAGAGCTGAGGCGCGCCGCGGGCGCGTGTCAGATTTCAGGTGGATGCCTTTAGAAAGCGCAGCTCAATGAGCTGCGCTTTCTTGTTTCTGACATTCTGTATCTGGCATTCCGTGCCTGACATTTCGAGTCAGGCATTTCGAGTCAGGCATTCAGTGGCCTTGTATTTGACGCCTCTGACCCTCAGTCACGGCTTGATCTGCTAGATAAGATAATTTGCATAAGCTGATTTGCATGGCCGAGGCGCGTGCACGCACTCGGCCGCGCAATGTCTGGTTGTAAATAAATGAACGTTCATTTATTTTGTGAGGATTCGCTCAAGACCAGATCAGACCAGAACTGAGCTGAACAGACCAGACCAGACCAGAGGCAGACGGGCCATGCGCCATCGTGATGAACACAAGCAGCAGGCGTTGCTGGAAGCCACGCTGCATGAGGTGGCCGAGCATGGTTTTGCCGTGACCTCCGTGGCGCGCATCGCACGTGCCGCCGGCATGTCGCCCGGCACGCTCTATCTCTACTACCGCGACAAGGATGACCTGCTGGAGGCGACCTTTCGTGAGGTCAGCCGGCGCATCATCGCGGTCGCCATCGAGGCCTTCCAGGCCGAGCCGGCAGAGGCATTCGAGGCCGAGCCGTCACCGCTGTCGCCGGCCGCCCAGCAGCTGAAGTCGGCACTGTGTCGGGTGTGGAATGCCCTGGTGGCGCTGGGGCGCCGTCAGCCTGCGTTGTTCCTCTTTCACGATCAGTTTCTGCACTCTTCCCATATGCAGGACGCCCTGAGGGTGGCCAATCAGGAGCGCGCCGCGCCCTTGCTGGACGCCTTCGCACAGGGCCAGCAGTCCGGCATCCTCAAGCAGATCGATCTCGCCCTCATCGAGGTGTTCATGTTCCGGTCGATCTACAGCCTGCTGCAGGGCTCCAGTTGCCAGTTGCCGGCCATCAGTGATGCCAGCTTCGACCAGGCCTTCGAGATGGCCTGGGACGCGATCGCGCTTCGCCAGTGAGGGCAGCCAGCCCCGCAGCGCACGCCGGACAGATGACAGATTTTCGCTTGTGCCATTTTATTCCAACGACTCAAGGGCCCGCTGATGAAACTTCGACCTGGTGCCAAGCCACACCTGCGTACTCCTTTCGCCTGGCGGGGAGGCCGCGTCCTTCAGCTGTTCGCCGGACTCGTGCTGGCCCTCGGGCTTGCGGCCTGCAGCGAGGAAGAGGCGCCGCTGGAGAAGCAGAAGGTGCATCCGGTCAAGTTGCTGTCGCTGTCGGATGAAGGCGGCGGTGTCATCCAGCGCTACCCCGGTGTGGTCGAGGCCTCGGAGCGCTCCAACCTGTCGTTCCGCATCGGCGGTGAGCTGCGCGAACTCAAGGTCCAGGCCGGCCAGGAGGTCGAGAAGGGCGAGCTGATCGCGCGCCTGGATGATCGCGATGCCAGAAGTGAGCTCAACAATGCCCGCTCCAGTTTCAATCTGGCGCAGGCGACCTACAAGCGCATGAAGTACTCGGTGGAGAAGGGCGCCATCAGTCGGGCGCGCTTCGATGAGGCGCAGGCCGAATTCCAGTCGGCGCAGGCCCAGTATTCCCAGGCGCAGGACCAGCTCAGCTACACCTATCTCAAGGCGCCCTATGACGGGGTGATCGCGCGCGTGCCGGTGGACAACTATCAGGTGGTCGCCGCCCAGGAAACCATCGCCGTGCTGCAGCAGCCGGGGCAGATCGACGTGATCTTCAACATGCCGGAGCGTCAGGTGCGCGCCATCGATCGTGAGCGTGCCGAGGCCGGACGCCTTGAGGATGCCGCCCTGGCCTGGGTGCGCTTCGGCAGTGGCGAGTCGCGCTACCCGGCCCGTTACAAGGAGCACGACACCAGCGCCAGCGAGGGCTCGCTGAGCTATGAAGTCACCCTGACGCTGCCGGAGCCGCAGGACATCACCGTGCTGTCAGGCATGAGCGCCACCGTGGAGCTGGACATGCAGCAGCTGACGGCGGCGACCCAGGGCCAGTGGCGCGTGCCGATCGAGGCGGTGGTCACCCGGGAGGAAAGCCCGAACCAGGCTGTGGTGTGGCGCTATGTGCCCAAGGGCGGTGACGCCCAGGCGAGCGCACCGATCAACAATGACGCCACCACGGACACCGGCTCAGACGACGGCAAGAATGAGGGCAAGAGCGAGGGCAAGCAGCAGGAAGCTGGCGCCCAGGGTACCGTCGAGGCCGTGCCGGTCACGGTACTGCAGGCCACCGGCGAAGGGCTGGTGATCACGGGAGAACTGAGTGCCGGTGACCGTCTGGTCACGGCGGGCGCCAGTCGCATGGAAGCCGGGGAGCCTGTGCGCCCCTGGGTCAAGGAAGCGGGGCTCTGATCCATGGTCGATTATTTCCTGAGACACAAGGTCATCAGCTGGATGGTCGTGCTGCTGCTATCGGTGGGTGGCGTGACCTCCTTCTTCGGCCTCGGCCAGCTGGAATTTCCCGAGTTCACCATTCGCAACGCGGTGGTGATTACCCAGTATCCGGGCGCGACGCCCAAGCAGGTGGAAGAGGAAGTCACGCTGCCGCTGGAGAAGGCGATCCAGCAGATTCCCAATCTCAAGCGCGTCAGCTCGGTCAACAGCTCCGGTCTTTCCCAGATCACGCTGGAGCTAGAGAGCAGCGTGCGCGAAGGCGAGATGCAGCAGTACTGGGACCTGCTGCGCCGCAAGATCAATGACGCCCAGTCGAGCCTGCCGCCCGGCAGTGGCTCCTCGATCGTCAATGACGACTTCGGCGATGTGTTCGGGCTGCTCTACAACCTGAGCGGCAAGGGCTATTCGGCGCATGATCTCGAGGACCAGGCCGACTTCCTGCAGCGCGAGCTGACGCTGGTGGAGGGGGTCAAGAAGGTCTCCATCGTCGGCGCGCGCAGCGAGCAGGTCATCGTCGCGCTGGATCGTGATCGCATGCAGGCGTTGAACATCTCGCCGGATCAGCTCGCCAACCTGCTCAATGCCCAGAACGTGGTCGGTGACGCCGGGCGTATCCGTCAGAACGGCCTGTCGCTGGAACTGCAGCCAAGTGGCGAGTTCCAGAGCGTGCAGGACCTGGAGCGTCTGGTGGTCGGTCGTCCCGGCAATGGTGGCCTGATTCGTCTCGGCGATATCGCCTCGGTCAGCCGCGAGTACACCGAATCGCCGTCGCGCCTCTATCACACCGATGGTGAGACGGCGCTGTCGCTGGGCATCTCGTTCGCCTCTGGCGTCAATGTGGTCGAGGTCGGTGCGCTGGTCGACAAGCGTCTTGGCGAGCTTGAGTCGCGCATGCCGCTGGGCATGGAGCTGACCACGGTCTATCACCAGCCGCAGGTGGTGGATGAGGCGGTGTCCGGCTTCTTGATCAACCTGGCCGAGGCCGTCGGCATCGTGATTCTGGTGCTGCTGGTATTCATGGGCGTCAAGAGCGGCGTGCTGATGGGGCTGGTGCTGTTGATCACCATTCTCGGCACCTTCGTGATGATGTCGATTCATGGCATCGAGCTGCAGAAGATCTCGCTGGGGGCCTTGATCATCGCGTTGGGCATGCTGGTGGACAACGCCATCGTGGTCACCGAGGGCATGTTGATCGGCCTCAAGCGCGGCAAGACCAAGCGCCAGGCCGCCTTCGAGGTCGTCAACCAGAACCGCATGCCGCTGCTGGGGGCCACGGTGATCGCGATCACCGCCTTCGCGCCCATCGGTCTGTCGCCGGATGCCACCGGCGAGTTCGTCGGGTCATTGTTCTGGGTGCTGTGCTACTCGTTGCTGTTGAGCTGGATCACCGCCCTGACGCTGACACCGTTCTTCTTCGACATGTTCTTCCGCGAAGCGCGGGAGACGGCAGGCAGTGACACGGATGAGAATCAGGAGGAAGACCCCTATCGTGGCGTCATCTTCCGTGGCTTCCGCAGCCTGCTGAGCTGGGCGATTCGCCTGCGCTGGCTGACCCTGGGAGGCGCGGTGGCGTTGCTGGTGGCGGCCGTGATGAGCTTCGGGCAGGTCAAGAATGCCTTCTTCCCGGATGCCTCGACACCGCTGTTCTTCGTCGATATCTGGATGCCGGAAGGCACCGATGTGCTGGCGACGGAAGCGCGCATCGCCGACCTTGAGCAGCAGGTGCTCAAGATGGACAAGGTCAATCATGTCACCAGCGTCACCGGCGGGGGCGCCCAGCGCTTCACGCTGACCTACTCGCCGGAAGACAGCTATGCCAGTTTCGGGCAGCTGATCGTCGAGACCCGGGACCGGGCCAGTCGCGAAGCGCGCATGGAGGAGGTGATACGCCTGGTGCGCGCCGAGTATCCTGAGGTCGAATACAAGGTGCAGGCGTTGCAGGTCGGGCCCTCGGCCAAGGCGAGTCTCGAGGCGCGCCTCTACGGCGAAGACCCCGCAGTGCTGCGTCAGCTGGCGGGCAAGGTGCGTCGCGTCTTCGAGGAGGAGCCGCTGGCCGACAGCATTCGTCTGTCATGGCGCAATCGCGTCAATCGCATCGAGCCCGAATTCCTGGATGATCAGGCGCGGCGCGTCGGCGTGACGCGTGACTCATTGCATCAGGCGCTGCTGATCAACAGCGACGGCGAGAGCGTCGGTGTCTATCGCGAAGGCTCCGAGCTGATCCCGATTCTGCTGCGCGGTGAAGAGCGTCAGCGCTTCGACCTCGATACCCTGGCGAGCCTCAACGTCTGGAGCGATGAGCAGGAGACCTACGTGCCGGCGGGCTCGGTGATGGGGCCGCTCGAGACAGAGCTGCGCGACCCGCTGATCAAGCGTCGCGATCGTCAGCGCATGCTGGCGGTCTACGCAGAGCCGATGCCGCTGTCCGGCGAAACGGCCGCCAGCGTGCTGGGGCGTATCCGTCCCAAGATCGAGGCCATCGAGCTGCCCGAGGGCTATCACCTGGAGTGGGGCGGCGAGTACGAAACCTCATCCGAGGCTCAGGAGGCGCTGTTCTCCTCGCTGCCGATGGGGCTGCTGGGCATGTTCGTGATTACGGTGCTGCTGTTCTCCAACCTGCGTCAGGCGCTGGCCATCTGGTCGATCGTGCCGCTGACGCTGATCGGTATCGTCAGTGGTCTGATCGTGTTCGGCGCGCCGTTCACCTTCATGGCGCTGCTCGGCACCTTGAGTCTGATCGGCATGGTGCTCAAGAACGCCATCGTGCTGGTCGAGGAGATCAACGTGCAGCTCGATGAGCAGGAGGATCGCTTCCAGGCGGTGGTGCAGGCGGCCGTCAGTCGTGTGCGCCCGGTGTCGATGGCGGCCATCACCACCATGCTGGGCATGATTCCGCTGTTCCCGGATGCCTTCTTCTCGAGCATGGCGGTGGTGATCGTGTTCGGGCTGGGCGTGGCGACCCTGCTGACGCTGGTGGTGCTGCCGGTGGCGTACTGCGCCTTCTTCCGCATCCCGACCGGCAACAACTCCATGAAGACATCCTGATGTGATGATCCTGATGTGATGAGAATGCGGTAATCTTGGTCTGCGCAGTCGCGGCCACCCACACCATGACGCCCGATGACAGTGCCTTTGTCATCGGGCGTCATGGTGTGGTTCGTGCTCGCTATCCTGCGTGAGGGGCATCGCCGCAAGCCCCTTTCCGTTACACTATGCGCCGCCGGTTGCGAGTTGCCCGGTCGCAAGTGTTGCGTCAGTCGAATCCTATCGAGTCGTGAGGTGTGCCTTGGTCGAACCCCTGAGTGCCTGGTGGGGGCAACAGCTGGTGTTGTGCGGTTGGGGTTTCAGTGCAGCGCCGGAAACGGTGTGGACACCGGCCCAGGCGTGCGCGCGTCTGAAGGCCCAGGAAGTCCCGGATGCGGGCGAGTTGGGATGGCGTCTGCTGGAGGCCTTCCCCAATGACACCCCGGACCCGCTGCACCAGCTGGAGGCGCTGGAGTTGCTGGCGCTGGCACGTACCGCCGGCTGGCTGTCAGAGGCGCGCACGCGTGCCTGGTTGATACGCCTGCTCACGGCGATCGGCGGGCGTTTCACCTCGCTGGATGACTGGCTCAAGGCCCTGGCCCATTCGCGCAGCGATGCGGGCTGGACGCGAGGCGATGATGGCTTCTTCGAGGCCAGCCTCGCGCTGTCCCAGTTGGAGCATGAAGACGCCGGCGTCACCTGGCCGCGTCTGCAGGAGGCGCTGGAGGCACAGCCTCCGGTGGCGGTTACGCAGCTCTGGCCTCAGGGCGAGCGCGACCGGGTCTGGATGGCGCGCGCCATCTTCTCGCCGTGGCTCGGCGGTCAGACATTGACCACCGATGACAGCGGCCCGCACGAAGACGGTGCCAGCGGTTTTGACGCCGCGGCGCACTGGCCGGACGTCACGCGCTGGCTGGCCGAGACCTGGGCGATCACCGGGCGTGATGAGCTGATTCGACTGTTGCTGTGGCTGGCCTCGCAGGGGCATCGCTATGGCTGGGACATCGACAGCGCACGCCTGATGACGGCCAGCGACAGCGAGCGTGCCAAGTGGCTGGATGAGCTGGAAGCGGATGCGGCTCAGGAAGAGGCCGAACGCAAGACGGAAGGGCGCAAGGGCGCCCCCGCGCATGCCTCCTCCAGCATCGACGTCGCCGATGGCGGGCTGGAAAAGCCCCCGTCACCGACGGCCTATGGCGAGCTGCTGCTGCAGTATCTCGATCGTGGCGAGCCGTTGGAATTCGCCGCCTGGGACTGGCTGCGTCTGGTCGATCTCGCCTTCGCCGGGCTATGTGCCGGCTGGCTGAGTCGTGAGGAGGGCGAGGACTTCGCCGCCCACGGCATCGACCTGCTGGTGCGCCGCTATGCCGACTGGCAGGGCGTGGCCCGCGCCTATCAGCGCGGTCGCAGTCTGTTCGAGGGTGTCGATCTGACCCGCGACACCGAGAGTGACTGGCGTCCGCTGATGGCATCGCCGCTGACGCCGCTGCGTTGCGAGCTGCATGCGCTGCTGCCTGCCGCCCAGCGTGAGCGCTGCCGCACGGCGATTCGTGCGTGGCGCAATGACAGCCGCCACTGGGTGCTGGCCATCGCCAGTATCCGCGAGCCGGACCTGCTCTATCGCCAGGGCCTTGTCGCCGAGGTCGATACGGCGCGCCGCGAAGAGGCACGCCAATATCTCAACGAGACGCTGGCGCTGGACACCCGCGATGGCGTGCAGGGCATGGCGCGCTTCTGGCTGCCGGCGCAGGCGCATCATCTCAACCAGCTGGCCGCCGATGCCGCGCGTGGTGCCTTGCCCGACCCCCAGACGCCCTTCGGGCGTGCCGATGCCGTCGAGCTGGAACGCCGACAGCGTCTGGCCGTCTGTCATCGCTATCCCGCCAGTGTGGTGATGGCCGAGAAGTACGCCTTCTATCTGTTGATGGTGCAGGACAGCGGTGATTTCCCGGCCGATGAGCTGGCCCAGTGTGCCGAGCGCCTGCGCAGTGCCCTGTGCCGCTACTATCCGGACGCCATGCGTCTGCTGGAAGCCTGGGCGGTGTGGGAATCCGCGGTGCCGGAACTCGAGGATCATCCGCTGGTCAACGAGATCCGCTGGCATCTCGATGACCCCGGCAGCCTGTTCCATTGGCTCGACTGGCGCGCCAGCGACTGGCAGGAGCCGGGGCTGCGCCCGAGTCTGGATCGCTTCACGGCGCTGGCGCTGAGCGGTCCGCTCAATACGCCGTGCTGGGGCGAGCCGATGGTCGAGTACGGGCGGGGCGTCGAGGAACTCAGCGGCTGGCTCGAAGGCCATTATGGCCTCGCCAATGCCGAGGCGCTCAAGGGCTTCCTCGACTTCCTGCGCGATGCCGGTGATCGGGACGAATACCAGATCAATTACGGCCCCTACACCCTCAATCGCGCCCGCCTCGACAATGAGATCGACGTGCTGGAAAGCGCCGAGCGCGGCGATGATGAGCAGGTGCATCTGGACCGTCTGCGTCGCGTCAGGGACAACGAGGCGCGTTGCAACGAGCTGGACATGGCGGCGTGGGACATCGCCCAGATGGTGGATCTTGCGATTGCCGGGCGACAGCTGGGCTGGCTGGACGATGCGACCTTCACCGCCTATCTGGACAGCGCCTATGCGATGGCGCGTGATCACTACGGCAGCTGGAAGGAATATGCCCGAGGGCTGTTCGCCGGCTATGCCTTCTTCATGGGCGACACCGACCAGCGTGACAGCTTCCTGCGCGGCTTCCGCGATGCGCTCATCCAGTGGTTGACGGCGGCGCCACCGCTGGCAGGTGCCTGGTCAAGTCTCGATTTTCCGGGCGCGCGCCCGGGGCATTGGCCGGCGTTGCATCTGGATGTGCTGAGCGGAGACGCTCGCACGTTGCACTGAGCGGGATTCAATTCAGGTTGGGTGAGCGGCAGAGGGCACTTTCTCTGATGCTTTGGTCTAACTTGTGCGGCAATGGCATACGGTTTGCGGAAACATGAACTACTATCCTGCGAACGACTCGAGTTTGTCATCTGACTGTCGTCATCGTGTTGCAAGGTGTGCTGCTGCCTGATCCGGCCCACCTTGTCAGATAGTCGCCGTGTTATCCCTGATCGATCAACGATCATCGTCATGCATCAATGGTTATCGCCGTCCGCAAGCGCTGCTCACCTTCACCCTTCCAGCGCCGGGCCCACGACGAGGAATGCTGGATGCGCCACGCGTTATTATGCTGTTTTCTGATCCTGCCACTGGGTGTGGCAGGCTGTGCCAGTCACTCAACACCGTCCAATGATGTAGCCTACTACGATGTGGACCTGCCGGAACTGCCGAAGCTCAAGCGCTATCGCCAGTCCGCGTCCCAGCCGGCCGCCGAGTCGCAGGACTTTGCCATGTCAGGGCCGAGCATCCGCGATGTCCTGCTGGAGGAGCATGACCGCTGGGCCGGGACGCCCTATCGTCTGGGGGGCACCAACACCCGCGGCATCGATTGCTCCGCCCTGATGCAGCATGTCTTCAGTGATGGCTTCGGTATTGATCTGCCGCGCACCACCACCGACCAGGTGAAGCGTGGCAAGCGCATCGACAAGTCGCAGCTCAAGCCGGGTGATCTGGTCTTCTTCCGTCCCTCACGCCGCTACAACCATGTGGGTGTCTACGTCGGCAACGGCTACTTCCTGCATGCCTCCACCTCGCGAGGCGTGAAGCTGTCACGGCTCGACAACGTCTATTGGTCCCAGCACTACTGGCAGTCGCGTCGCCCGATGCCCTACGAGGCCATGCAGATGAAGCTGGCCATGCGCAGCCAGTGAGCCGATCACGCTTGGCACTGAAACAGACAAGCTCTTGAAGAGACAAGTACCTTCCCCGACAACACCCGGCCCTGGCCGGGTGTTGTCGTTTGTGAGCCCCGGCAAATGTCAGCCACTGCTCAGGAAGGAGGCTCCAGTGCAATGCTGCGGGCCTGATCATCAGCGCTCAAGGCATCCGGGGCGGGCCTCCCGGCTGCCGAGTGTTCAATGACGAAATCGACCAGCGCCTGCTCGGCGCGTGACAGGCCGCGCTCGCGGCGCCAGGCGAGTGACAGCTCAAGCCAGGCGGGCTCATCGAAGGAGACGGCGGTCAGGTTGCTCTCTTCACGGTCGTCCTCGACCACACGCTTGAGGAAGGTGGTGATCCCGAAGCCGCGCGCGACGATCGCCTTGTTGAGGGCGATCAGGTTCGATTCGAAGGCGATGCTCGGCGCGAGACCATGCTGGCTGGCCAGGCGCTCGATGAAGTCGCGATGGAAGTAGCCACGCTTGAAGACCACCAGCTCCTCGGCGAAGAACTCCCCGACGCTGATCTGCGCGCGGGCGGCCAGCGGATGATCGTTCGCCAGGCAGACCACCATTTCCTCGCTCAGGAAGTGGCGTCGAATCAGGCCGTGGGTGTCGGTGCCGAGCTGATCCTCGACGATGACGCCCAGGTCCAGCTCGGCATTGTCGATCATCCGGCGCAGGCTCAGGGTGCCGCCCTCGATCACGCTGAGCTTGATGTCGGGATAGCGTGCCTTGAATGCCATCAACAGCGGCGGGAAGTAGTAGGAGCCGAGCATCGAGGAGACGCCGATGCGCACCTCGCCCTTGACCAGCCCCTCGAGCTCCGCCATCGCCAGTGCCGCGCGCTGTGCCTGTTGCAGCAGGGGCCGGGCATGCTCGAGCAGCGTATCGCCGGCCGGTGTCAGGCGCAGACCGCGTGAGCCCCTGACCAGCAGTTGCGTGCCCAGCCGGCTTTCGAGCCCGGCGATCGACTGGCTGACCGCTGACTGGGCCAGGCTGAGTGACTGAGCGGCAGTGGTGAAGCTCTGGTGCTCGACGACACTGACGAAAATCTCCAGTGCACGCAGATCGAAGGGCAGTTTCATCGCGGGGTCCTGTTGATCGCGAGGTCCTTTTCGTCGCGGAGTCCTTTATCAGCGCAGCTTCCTCTCGGCGCAGTTTGCGACATCCCTGTGTCGCCACGGCCATCAGCTTTGCTGATGGCCAGTATCATGTCGAGCTATTTTACTGATGCGAGCGCGCGGCGCAGACTGGCGCCATCCCCATGCTTGATTGAGTGCAGGTACCTGATGGCTTCATCGCTTTCCGCGTCTTCTTCCCCCGATTCCGCCGCCTCGGTCTCTACCGCGCAGTCCGAGCTGCCCGAGCCGCTCAAGGCGCGCGGGCGAGACTGGCGGCGCATGACCCAGGCACTGTGTCTGGGCTCCTTCGTGGTCTTCATCAACCTCTATCTGGTGCAACCGCTGCTGCCGCTGCTGGCGACAGATCTGGGCCTGAGCTCGCTGCAGGCGAGTCTGTCCCTGTCGGTGAGCACCCTGACGCTGGCTCTGGCATTGCTGGTGTTCGGCCCGCTGTCCGATGCGCTGGGGCGGCGGCGTATCCTGCTGTGGACCCTGGCTGGCGGGGTGGCCTGTTCAGGGCTGGCACTGTTCGCCGAGGGCTTCTGGTCGCTGCTGGCGGTGCGCGCACTGCAGGGCTTTCTGCTCGGCGGCCTGCCGGCGGTGGCAGTGGCGTACATGAGTGACGAGATGGAGCAACCCGCCTTGATGATGGCGGTGGGGCTCTACATCAGTGCCAATTCGCTGGGCGGCATTTCGGGGCGGGTCGCGGGGGGCGTGATAGCGGAGCACTGGGGCTGGCAGGCCAGCTTCGCCGCCATCGGCGGCGTCAGCCTGTTGGTGCTGGGGGCGTTATGGCAGCTGCTGCCGCGCCAGAGACGCTTCGTCGCCCAGCCGCTCAAGCTGAGCAGCATGCTGGCAGGCTTGGGTCGCCATCTGCGCAACCCTCGGCTGTGGCCGGTGTTCCTGCTCGGCGGGCTGAATTTCTTCATCTTCGTCAATCTCTACAGCTACATGACCTTCCGGCTGAGTGAGGCGCCCTGGTCGCTCAGCAGTCAATGGCTGGGGCTGTTGTTCCTGACCTATCTGGCGGGCACCTTCGGCGCCTCCCAGTCCGGCCGGCTGGCACGGCGCCTGGTGCCGGGAGGTGCGGCTGAGGACGGTGAGGCCGCGCTGGCGATCGCTCAGCGACGCGGTCAGGCGCTGACCATGATGCTGGGCACCGGCATCGTGATGCTCGGCACGCTGCTGACGCTGAGTCACTCGCTGATCGGCATGCTGATCGGCCTGAGCCTGAATGCCTTCGGCTTCTTCCTCGCGCATGCCACTGCCTCGGCCTGGGTCGGACGCAATGCCGAAGGCGCGCGGGCCAGTGCCAGTGCGCTGTATCTGACCGCCTACTATCTGGGCGCGAGTCTCGGTGGCTTCTGGCTGGAACCCTTCTGGCAGGCTGCCGGCTGGCCCGGGGTGGTGGCGGCCAGCGTACTGGTGCTGGCGGTGACCTTCTCGCTGGCGATCCTGTGCTGGCGCCGGGCCACCACGCAGTATTGAGCCTGAGAGCAGCACAGACTTAGGGCCCTCTACGACAACGGCTCGCCAGATGGCGAGCCGTTGTCGTTCAGAGGGCCTGGAGGGCGAGATCAGTGTGCGGGCGCGTCGTCACCCCAGATCTCCTCCAGACGATCATCGCGGCCACAGCCGGCGCGGTAGAAGCGATAACGCACCGGATTCTTCTTGTAGAAGTCCTGATGGTAGTCCTCGGCCGCATACCAGGGCCCTGCCGCCTCGATCTCGGTGGCGATCCCTTCGGGGAACCTGTCCTTCAGCGCATCGCGACTGGCTTCTGCCGCGTCTCGCTGGGCCTCATCGAGGGGGTAGATGCCGCTGCGGTACTGGGTGCCGGCATCACAGAACTGGCGGTCCACCGCGACCGGGTCGATGTTGTGCCAGAAGACCTCCAGCAGGGTGTCGTAGCTGACCTTTTCCGGCTCATAGACCACCTTGACCGCTTCGGTGTGCCCGGTGCCGCCTGAGGAGACCTGCTTGTAGGTCGGGTTGTCCTGTTCGCCGGCGGTATAGCCGGAGGTGGTCGAGATCACACCGTCAAGCTTGTCGAAGGGGCCTTCCATGCACCAGAAGCAGCCACCGGCGAAGATGGCGACTTCCTGGCCCTGAGCGACACCTTCGGCGACGCCCTTGGGCGCTGTCTGCGGGTCGAAGGCATGGGCGTGGCCGACAAGCAGCAGGCCGCCGAGCAGGCTTGCCAGTGGCGTGAGACGTCTGAGCGCAGGGAAGGGGATTCGCGTGTATCGGGTCATGGTGTCTCCGGGAAAGGCGTCATTCCTTCGAGATGAGTACACGGAAATCTCCATGTCTCGGTGAGCCGTGAGGCGACTGGCGCTGTTGATTCCTCACTGCCTGTATCAGGTTTCTACGCGAATAAACGTGGGATGGATGCGAACATGCAGAATGAAACGTTACCGTTGTCGTGATCAAGCCACTGCCATTCACCCCGCTACGCGAATCTGTGCATCCAGTCAGCGACATGCCTCGTAAGGACACGGTACATCCCAATGACATGCCCATGACGGCAGGAATCGAAAAGGAAATCGCCAGTGAATAAACGCAAGTTACTGCTTCTGGGCGCCATCGTCGCTGCCATCGTGGTGTTCTTCGCCAGCGGGGCACAGGATTACTTCACCCTGCAGAGCCTCAAGGCCAGCCAGTCCGAATTCCAGGCGTTGTTCGCGGAATCACCCTACAAGGTCGCGGGCACCTTCTTCGTCGTCTACGTGGCGATGGCGGCACTCTCGCTGCCCGGTGCAGCACTGCTGACGCTGCTGGGGGGCGCGCTGTTCGGCTTCGGCTGGGGGCTGCTGCTGATCTCCTTCGCCAGCACCATCGGTGCGACGCTGGCCTTCCTGATTTCCCGCACTCTGCTGCGCGAGAGCATCGAGAAGCGCTTCCGCCGTCAGCTGGAATCCCTCAATCGTGGCGTCGAGCGCGAAGGCGGCTTCTATCTGTTCACGCTGCGTCTGGTGCCGGTCTTCCCGTTCTTCATCGTCAATCTGGTGATGGGCCTGACCCGCATGCGCGTGGCCACCTTCTACGTGGCAAGCCAGTTGGGCATGCTGGCGGGCACCGCCATCTACGTGAACGCCGGGCGTGAGCTGGGCCAGCTGGAATCCCTGTCCGGCATCCTCTCGCCGGGACTGATTGCCTCCTTCATCGCGCTGGGCCTGTTCCCGCTGATCGCCAAGAAGATCGTCGGCGTGCTGCGCAAGCGCAAGCAGCAGGCGGGCTTCACCAAGCCGAAGACCTTCGACTACGACATGGTCGTCATCGGTGCCGGTTCCGCCGGACTTGTCACCAGCTATATCGCCTCCGCCGTCAATGCGCGTGTCGCGCTGATCGAGCGGCACAAGATGGGTGGCGACTGTCTCAATACCGGCTGCGTGCCCTCCAAGGCGCTGATTCGTGCCGGACGTGCGGCCCATGAGATTCGCCAGTCCGCGCGATTCGGGATCACCGCCAACGAGCCGGAAATCGATTTCGCCAAGGTGATGGGCCATGTGCATGACGTGGTCGAAAGCGTCGAGCCGCATGACAGCATCGAACGTTATGAAGGCCTCGGCGTGGAAGTGCATACCGGCAGTGCCATGCTCAAGACGCCCTGGGAGGTGGAAGTCGATGGCCGCGTGCTGACCACGCGCAACGTGGTGATCGCTACCGGTGCCCGTCCGCGTGTGCCAGCTATCCCGGGTATGGAATTGATCACGCCGCTGACCTCAGAGAACCTGTGGGACCTCAAGGTGCAGCCCAGGCGTCTGGTGGTGCTGGGTTCTGGCCCCATCGGTATGGAGCTGGGTCAGAGCTTCGCGCGTCTCGGCAGCCAGGTCTCCATCATCGAGGGCGCACCCCGTGTGATGCCTCGTGAAGACGAAGAAGTCAGCGCGCTGATGCATGAACAGCTCTCGGGTGAAGGTGTCGATCTGCGAGTGAACTCCAATGCGACTCGCATTGAGGTACTGACCGGCAAGGACGGCGAGCCGATGCGTAACATCGTGGTCGAATCACCGGAAGGCGAGGAAAGCTGGATCGAGTTCGATGAGCTGCTGGTGGCCATCGGTCGCGAAGCCAATGTCGAAGGCTTCGGCCTCGAGGCATTGGGCATCGCGGTTTCCGAGCGTGGCACCATCGATGTCTCCGAGTCGCTGCAGACCCTGCAGCCGAACATCTGGGCGTGTGGCGATGTGGCCGGTCCGTACCAGTTCACCCATGCGGCGGGTCACCAGGCGTGGCACGCGGCGGTCAACGCGCTGTTCGGTGGCCTGAAGACCTTCAAGGTCGACTACCGTATCATGCCGATGGTCACCTACACCGAGCCGGAAGTGGCACGTGTCGGCCTCAACGAGACCGAAGCCAAGGCCCAAGGCTATGAGTACGAGGTCACCCATTACGCGATGGGCGAGAGCGATCGCGCGCTGGCCGAGCGGGCCACCGAAGGCTTCGTCAAGGTGCTCACCGAAAAGGGGCGTGATCGCATCCTCGGCGTGACGCTGGTCGGCGCCTCGGCAGGGGAATGGCTGGCCGAATTCACCATGGCGATGAAGCATGGCATCGGTCTCAACAAGATCCTGTCCACCATCCATCCCTATCCGACGCTGTCCGAGGCCAACAAGGCCGCAGCAGGCATGTGGAAGAATGCCCACAAGCCGGAAGGCGTGCTCAAGGTGCTCGACCGTTACTTCACCTGGCGCCGCAACGGCCGCTTCGAGCCGACCAAGACCCTCAAGGCAAATGCTGCCGAGCGGACTGTGGCTGTCGAAAAACAGTAATTGCTGAATCATGCCGCGGGCCTGCAGGTGCAGGGTCGCGGCATTTTTCCATCAGGAGAAGCCCTTCATGAAGACGAATCATCTGGCGGGTCGCCGTCGTGCCCTGGCGCTGATGGGCGGCTCGCTGGTCTTGCTGGCCGGCGTCACTGCCAGTCCCTGGGCCGCTTCTCTGGCGTATGCCGCCGACGCGCAGGCCGGGCGCCCGACCCCTGAGCTCGCCTCGCTCGAGTGGCAGGTGATCGCCGAGCGCGCGCGCGGTCAACGTATCGACTTTCATGCCTGGGGCGGCAGTGAGGCGACCAACGCCTATCTGCGCGCCCAGGCCGAGACAGCGGCGGCGCGGCATGGCATCGAGGTGCGCCACGTCAAGATCGCCGATACCGCCGAGAGCGTCTCGACCCTGCTGGCCGAGAAGGCGGCCGGGCGCCGCGACGGCAGCATCGATGTGATCTGGATCAACGGCGAGAACTTCCGTGCGCTCAAGCAGGCCGAGCTGGTGTGGGGGCCCTTCGTCGAGCGTCTGCCCAACAGTGACTATCTGCTCGAGGAGATCGGTGCGCGCGATTTCGGACTCGCCACCGATGGTCTGGAGGCGCCCTGGGGGCGTGCGCAGCTGATCTTCATGTACGACACCGCGCTGCTGGAATCGCCGCCGCGCTCGATGCAGGCGCTGCTGGAGGTGGCCAGAGAGCATCCCGGGCGGGTGACCTATCCACAGCCGCCCAGCTTCCACGGCACCACCTTCCTCAAGCAGGCCTTGATTGAATTGATGCCAGTGGAGCAGCGCGAGGTGCTGGCATCTCCCGTGGGGAGTGATGCTCAGTTCGCTGAGGTGACCGCACCGCTGTGGGACTATCTCGATGCGCTGCATCCTTTGATGTGGGCGCAGGGCGAGCGTCAGCCAGCCGGTGCCGAAGAGCAGATGAAGTTGCTCGCTCAGCGCAGCGTGTGGATCGCACTGACCTTCGTGCCCCAGGAAGTGGCCAATGCCCGTCAGGAAGGGCGGCTGCCACCGACCATCGAGCCGTATATCCATGACGGCGGCACCCTCGGCAATGTGCACTATCTGGCGATTCCGGTCAGTGCACCGCACAAGGCCGCAGCACTGGTGTGGATCAATCAGTTGATGTCCGCCGAGGCCCAGGCCGCCAAGGCCGACCCCTCACGCTGGGGCGATGACACGGTGCTGGATGTCGCCCGCCTGCCGCCGCAAGAGCGCGCCGCCTTCGAGGCCTTGCCGCAGCTGCCCGGCAGCATGTCGCCCGAGGCCTTGGGCACTCCGCTCAGCGAGCCACACCCGAGCTGGACCGACGCGTTGGAGGCCGAGTGGGCGCGACGCTATCGCAACTGACGCAATGGGTCGCTGATCGCTGGCGTGTCGCCCCCGCCACTGGTCATGCACCGCTGACGCCCGCCCGCGTGCTGCGCTGGGGCGTCTTGCTGTTGCTGCTCGGCCCGACGGCGCTGGGGCTGGCCGGTCTGGTCGCGCCGGCCTTCGGGCTGTGGCCGACGCTGGGCTTCGAGCAAGTCTCGGCGGTCGCCTGGCAACGCTGGTGGGCCTTGCCCGGGCTGGCGGACGGCTTTCGACTGACGCTGGTCAGTGGCCTCGGCGGTACGCTGCTGGCGGTGCTGCTGACCATGGGGTGGGTCTCGGCGGCCGCCGGGACTCGCTTCGGCGAGCGCATGGAGCGCCTGCTGGCCCCGATACTGGCGATGCCGCATCTGGCGCTCGCACTGGGGCTGCTGTGGCTGGCCGCCCCGAGTGGCGTGCTGATGCGCCTGCTGCTGGCGCCCTTCGAGGTGCTGGTGCCGCCGCAGTATCCGCTGCCGGATGCCCACGGCATCTCGCTGGCGGTCGGTCTGGCGCTCAAGGAGGCGCCATTCTTGATGCTGATGGCGCAGACGGCGCTGTCACGCCTGCCGGTCACGGCGCAGCTTCAGGCAGGCCAGGCGCTCGGCTACAGCATCCCTCAGCTGCGCTGGCGCATTCTGATGCCACAGGTGATGCGCGCGATCGCCTTGCCCATCGGCGCGGTGCTGGCCTATTCGCTGGCGGTGGTGGATGTGGCGCAGGTGCTGGGGCCGACGCGTACGCCGACGCTGGCGGTGCGCCTGATCGAGCTGTGGCGTGACAGTGACCCGACGGCGCGCCTGCCGGCGAGTGTCGGCGCTCTGATGCTGGCCCTGCTGGTGATCGGGATGATGGCGCTGGGCGCGGCGCTGGGGCGTGCTCTGCTCACCTGGCATCGCGACTGGGTACTGAGCCATCACCCGGCGCGCGCAAGCCGCCTGGCGCTGGCGAGTGAAGCCCTGTTCGGGCGTGTCGCGCGCGGAGTGCTGGGCGTGGTCACGCTGATCTCATTGCTCGCCTTCGTGGTGATCGGCGTTAAATCGGTGGCCAGAAGCTGGTTCTTCCCTGCGCTGTTGCCGTCTCGCTGGGGCTGGGAGAGTTGGCAACAGGCCCTCGCTGGCCTGGGGAATGCCTTCAGCAACAGCCTGTGGCTGGCACTGCTGGTGGCGACGCTGGCCGTCATCCTCAGCGTGGCGGTGTTCGAGCGTGAGCGGGAAAGTGGCCGCCTGCGCGGCTTCGTGGTCTGCCTCTATCTGCCATTGCTGCTGCCGCAGGCCAGCTTCCTGTTCGGTTTTCAGGTCGGCTGGTTGAGCCTGGGGGCCAGCCCCGGTTGGGCGGGAGTGGTGATCGGCCATCTGCTGTTCGCCTTGCCTTACGCCTGGCTGACGCTGGCCGGCCCCTGGGCACGCTTCGATACCCGACTCGAGCAGGCGGCACGCCTGCTGGGGCGTTCACGCCTCGAGGTGCTGATCGGTATCCGCCTGCGTCTTATGCTCAGGCCGCTGGCCATCAGCTGGGCAGTGGCCTTCGCGGTCAGTATCGCGCAGTACGTGCCGACGGTGGTGCTGGGCGGCGGGCGTGTCCCGACCCTGACCACCGAAACCCTGGCGCTGGCGACGGGAGCCGACCCACGCCTGACGGCAGTGGCCGCCTGCCTGCAGGCCTGTCTGCCGCTGCTGGTCTACCTGCTGGCGCGTGCGATACCTGCCGGGCGCTCGGTCTCGCCGACGCGCGGCTGAGCGCCTGTCAGGTGCTGAAATGACGATGACCTCAACGACTTCATGGGAGTAGATGCAACATGCTGGACAAGTGGACCTCACGCTGGGTACAGCCGCCTCTGAAACGTCTTGCGAAAAGTGCGGCGGCGCGCGGTCTGCATCCGGATCAGCTGACCCTCGCGGGCTTCGCCATCGGCATGCTGGCGTTGCCGTTGCTGGCTTATGGGCATTTCGGGCTCGCGCTGGTCGCGATCCTGATCAATCGCGTGGTGGACGGGCTGGATGGCGCGCTGGCGCGGCATGCCGGCCTGAGCTCCGATGCCGGTGGCTTTCTGGATATCTGTCTCGATTTCCTGTTCTACGCCGCCGTGGTGGTGGGTTTCGCACTGGCCGACCCTGGTGCCAATGCGATGGCGGCGGTGGCATTGCTGTTCGCCTTCGTCGGCACGGGCTCGAGCTTTCTGGCCTTTGCCATCATGGCGGCCAAGCATCAGCTGGAGCGGCCCAATTTCACCCGCAAGGCCTTCTATTATCTGGATGGCCTGACCGAGGGCACCGAGACCATCGCCTTCTTCGTACTGGCCTGCCTGATGCCACAGCATTTCGCGTGGTTGGCGTGGATCTTCGCCGCGGCATGCATCCTGACCACGCTGACGCGCGTATGGGGAGGGTATGTCACCTTGCGAGCCCAGGATCAGCATCACGGCACCGACCAGAGTTGATGCGCTGCGAACCTGGCCTTCCGGTGACATGACTTGTCATCTTTTTTACTCGCCTTGCTCACTTGCCTTGCTCAGGCGCCTCGGAGTCCTGCCAATGAAGATTGCTTCCCGTCAGTTGCCGTCATTCCTGCCCCTGTTCGCGGCAGTCGCCTCCAGCGGCCTGCTGGCGGCGCTACTGCCCTCGGTGGCCCACGCGGCTGACAGGGCCTTCTCGCCTGCACAGATTCTTGCCTGGGGCGAGAAGACCTTCGAAGGCCAGACGGCCTATCGCGTGGTGGAGCGCGACGGCAGGCCTGCGCTCGAGGCGCGCGCCCAGGGCCAGGCGTCCGCGCGCTATCTGGAGCAGGATATCTCGCTCAAAGAGACGCCCTATCTGAAATGGTGCTGGCAGGTGGATGGCATCTACCCGAGCGTGAACGAGAAGACCAAGGGCGGCGATGACTATCCGGCACGTCTCTACGTGGTCAACAAGACCGGTATCCTGCCGTGGCAGGTCGAGGCCATCAATTACGTCTGGTCCAGCAATCAAGCCAAAGGCAGCCATTGGGACAATGCCTTCACGGATCGTGCCGTGCTGCTGGCCGTTGAATCCGGTGATGAGAAGGTGGGGCAGTGGGTGGCGGAGGTGCGTGATCTGCGTGCTGATTACGCGTCACTGTTTGGCAGCAAGCCGAGCGAGATTGCCGGGCTGGCGCTGATGGCTGACGGTGACAATGCCGGCGGTGATGCCACGGCGCTGTTTCGTGGTCTGAGCCTTTCCAACGATGCCACGCCGCCCAGCTGCGGTGCCTGATCCGGGAGCCTGGGGTAGAGAGCTGGGTGTAATGGGCTGACAAGCGCGCCAAGCCAGTCAGGCCGACACGAAGCCAGACACGAAAAAGCCCCGCGACTGATGACTCAGTCGCGGGGCTTTCGGTTCCGGCCTCCCACAGAGTGGGAGGCGCTCATCCGGGGCGATGCCTCAGATGAGGGAAGAGGCGGAGCTTAGTGCTCCACGCCGCCTTCGCCGTGAACGTGGCCGTGTTCCAGCTCTTCGGCAGAAGCTTCACGCACGTTGGTGATCTGCACGTCGAAGTTCAGGGTTTCGCCGGCCAGCGGGTGGTTGCCATCGACAGTGACAGTGTCGCCTTCGACCTTGGTGACGGTGACCATCAGCGGGCCGCCCTGGGTCTGCGCCTGGAACTGCATGCCAGCTTCGATGTCTTCGACACCCTGGAAGGCTTCACGCGGCACTTCCTGGACCAGGGCTTCCTGGACTTCGCCGTAACCTTCTTCCGGAGAGACGGCAACTTTCAGCTCGTCGCCGGAAGTCTTGCCGTCGAGTTCCTTCTCGAGGCCCGGGACGATGTTGCCAGCGCCGTGGATGTAGGCCAGCGGCTCGCGACCTTCGGAGCTATCCAGCACTTCCCCTTCGTTGTTGGTCAGGGTGTAGTGGAAGGATACGACGGCATTCTGGGCGATTTGCATGATGAGAGCCTTTCGATAGGTATATGAACGTCAATGGTAACGTGCCCCTGAGGTGACTGTCAGGGGGGAAACTGGAAAAAAGCCGCGTATCACGTGGCTCCTGGCCCGCTGATGACATTGCCTGACAGGCAATCCAGCGCACGTTACCTTGTCTTGAAAGTATAGGTGACGCTCGCAGGCGTGCATTTCAACCCTGAGGCAGGGTTTTTTCTCACCCCCGACGCCATCGGTGAGGAAAGGGGCAAAACGGTTGGATTATCAGGTGTCTGGCGGGGTTGCCCTGTCAGCGCACAGCGGCCTTGCTGCTGGCGGCCAGACAAGGTTGGGGCGATGGCTTGCGAGGGCCACAGGGTCTGGTTACTCTGCCTACTCGGATATTGCGGATTCTGACGCGCGGCCCGAGGTGGCCTCGCTCTGCACACTCTGTCCCGTCGCCTGACGGGAAATGACAACTCAGGCGCCATGCGACCCTATTTTTCAGGAGAGAATTTCGATGACCGTGACATTGATCTGGCTGGTGAGCTTCGCTGCGATCTTCATGCTGTGCTTGAACCGCTGGGAAGGCTCGCTGGGTGCCACCGTCAAGCGTGTCCTGCCGGAGGCTCTGAGCATCGATAGCGGTGACCGCTACGTCTGGGGCGTGGCCCTGGGTATCCTGGGTGCGACCTTCATCGTCAATCCCGTTTCCATGCTGATGGCATTGATCGTGCTGGCGCTGATCGTTCTGATCGGCGGCAAGCTGATCTGCTGGGGCATGAGCAAGGTCAAGATGCACTGATCTCACCAGCGGCAACCTTCCGGGAAGCATGACGTTTCCCGCAGACAGAAAGGCCGGGCTATCTGCCCGGCCTTTCTGTTTCTGCTCATCAGACACTTCTCATCAGGCTCTGCTCATCCATCGCGTCTTGTCAGTGCCGCCTGCAGCTCAGCGCCGAGTCATAGCCAGGTCGAGAGCGTCAGCGAGCCGAATTGATCGCTCTCCTGCTGCGTCTCGAATTCGTGGGTGCGCCACACGTTGACGAACGCCAGCTGCCAGCGTTGCCAGCTGAGCGCGAAGCCCAGTTGCAGGTCGCCGACCAGTGGGCGACGGTCCACCGAGGCGCTGTCCTCGAAGCCATTGCCATCCAGCAGCATGTTGTAGGCCATCGCGCGGCCCTCGATATTGGCGAACAGGTGCCAGGCGAAGTCACCGTCGGGATGGAAGTACTGTCGGCCGCCCTGGGCCGGCGCCACGGTCGGTATCCCGTAGCTGCGGGTCAGCCCCTGGCCGATGCGAACCCCGCCACCGACGCCCGCATAGGTGTAGAGATTGCCCAGCGCCACGGAAGCTGAGGGGCCGTACTCCACCTCCAGCCCTGCGGCCCTGGCCGGCAGCCATAGCTGCGTCTGCCAGCCGGTGCTGATCACCGGCTCGTTGTGCAGCTGGTGGTCCCAACCCTCCGGCTCATCACTGCCGGTCAGCTTGTGCACCGCCTTCTGAGCCTCCTTGGCGCCCGAGGCCGGGCCGACGATGCCGAGATCCAGATTGAAGGTATCCACCCGTCGCCAGTCATCTCCCTCTTCACCGGCGAACAGCGAGACGCCACCGAACAGGTAGCCCGCGTAGGGGCGGTCATCCTGATCCGGTTGCTCTCGCTTGATGTCATTGGGGGTATAGATCTGCTGCCCGAAGCGGTAGGCCGTGGCGTCCAGTCGCGCCGCGCTGAAGCCCGGCACCCAGTCCGCGAATGAGCGTGACCAGTGCTGCTCTGGTGTCTTGAAGGTGTAGCTCAGCGCAAAGCCGTTGGTGTAATGGCCATCATCGCCGGAGGTGAGAATGTCGTTCTCGACCTTCAATGACAGCACGCCACCCTCGTCCTCGGCTGCCTCCACCATGGGGGCCAATGCCACCGCTCCCAGCATGATCAATGCCATGCCCAGGCGCCGGGTCGAGAAGGCCGGCGTCATCTGCGGGGCGTGGCATGAGGCGGCGGTACCGCCAGGGTTCTCATTGACTGGACTGGGATAAGCGCGGGGAGCGTTTCTTGAAGAAGACGTGACACAAGACAGCTTGCGGGTGCCTGGGCGAGAACCTGGCGGACGGGCAGTGACGGGACGCATCGCAACTCCTGGGACGGGTAGTTGTGTACAGAGTCAAGTTAGGCTGCAGGCGTATAACTTTGCACAAAAAATCCCGATTTCATAGCCTGTTAATCAATAGGCAATCTGCCTATCCCCACTGCGGCGAGCCGTGCCTGTGTGAGATCGAGGGAGGAGATGCGCAGCGAAGCGAGGGGGTGGGGCGTGTGGGAGATGCAGTAGCGCGAGAGGTGTGAGAGACGCGAGAGAGGCGGGGATGCGTGAGCCAGGCGAGATGGGGGAGAGCGTGGCGGCGTTTCCCGCGCAGGGATGCGACAGGCGCCACTGAAGGGCGCAGAAACAAAGCGGCTGGCGCCCCGGCAAGGGAGCGCCAGCCGTCGAGAGACTCAGTAAGGCGCGACGCTCAGGTTGGCGCCGTAGCCGACCAGGCGGACACGTTGGCCAACCGAGAAGGCGGTGTCGGCTTTCTGGACGACGATGAGGCTGTCGCCGGCATCGCGGCGGACTTCAATCTCGTAGGCGTCGATCTGGTCGACATTGTCAGCGATCGACTTGCCGGCCACGCTACCGCCGATGGCACCCGCGGCAGTGGCGATCGCACGACCGGAGCCGCCGCCGATCTGGCTGCCGAGCAGGCCGCCGACGACCGCGCCACCCAGGCCACCGAGCACGCCGCTGCCTTCATCCTGTGCCTGGATCTGCACCGGGCGCAGCGAGGTGATGGTGCCGTAGCTGACGGACTGTGCGCGCTTGGCCTGATCGCCGGTGTAGACGTTGCCGGAGTAGATGTCGCTGTTCGCGCAGCCGCCAAGCGTCAGCACGCCGAGTGCGATCACGGGCAGCCAGCGGCGTGCGCCAGTCGATCGTTTGTGAGTCAGTGAGAGTGTCATGGTGTATCTCCTCGCATGATGCGGTGCAGCTTGAGGTTGTGATGGAGAATGCTGAGTGCTGAGAGAGCAAGGCTCAGGTAGGCGATCACTTCCTTGGGCCGCCAGCAGGTTCTTGTCACGACGGGCGTGCGAGAACACTGTTTCTTAACATTATAGACCACGTCGACCATGACGGGTTCCCGACCTGAAACGCTGAGGTGACGCAACTTCTGCACTTCCCTGTCGCGTGAGTGCTACCACGTGAGTACCGACCACGTGAGTACCGGCGCATGAGTGCTGCCACGTAAGCACTTCCGCGTGAGCATTTTTTCTTGAGCCATGCCGCGTGAATGTCAGCGGCAGGGCATCCGTTGCTGATGGTGGACATTCGCGGCGGACATTCGCGGCGGGCATCCATGGCGGGAATTCAAGGCGTAAAGCACGAAAAAGCCCGCGTGAGCGGGCTTCGGTCAGTCTGCGGGTGGCACCTCGCGCAATCCTGCCATTGCGAGGTGCCATGTCCAGGTGTCATGTCGAGGTGCCATACCGTGATGTCAGCGGCCTAGAACTGGTCTTCTTCCGTGGAGCCCGTCAGCGCGGTGACGGAGGAGTTGCCGCCCTGAATGACGTTGGTCATGTCATCGAAGTAACCGGTGCCGACTTCCTGCTGGTGCGCCACGAAGGTGTAGCCCTTCTCGGCTGCGGCGAATTCGGCTTCCTGCACCTTCTCGACGTAGTGCTTCATGCCTTCGCCCTGCGCATAGTCGTAGGCAAGATCGAACATGTTGAACCACATGTTGTGGATACCGGCCAGGGTGATGAACTGGTACTTGTAGCCCATGTCCGACAGTTCCTGCTGGAACTTGGCGATGGTGGCGTCGTCGAGGTTCTTCTTCCAGTTGAAGGAAGGCGAGCAGTTGTAGGCCAGCAGCTGGTCCGGGTATTCCTTCTTGATCGCTTCGGCGAAGCGGCGCGCCTCCTCGAGGTCCGGCTTGGCGGTTTCACACCAGATCAGGTCGGAGTAGGGCGCGTAGGCCAAGCCGCGGGCAATGGCTTGATCCAGACCGGCCTTGACGCGATAGAAGCCTTCGTCGGAGCGCTCACCGGTCAGGAACGGCTTGTCGTAGTCGTCGACATCGGAGGTGATCAGGTCGGCGGCATTGGCATCGGTACGCGCGATGACCAGGGTCGGGACACCCGCCACGTCAGCAGCCAGGCGAGCGGCCACCAGCTTCTGCACCGCTTCCTGGGTCGGCACCAGTACCTTGCCGCCCATGTGGCCACACTTCTTGACCGAGGCCAGCTGGTCCTCGAAGTGCACGCCGGAGGCGCCCGCACGGATCATGGCGGTCATCAGCTCGTAGCCGTTGAGCACGCCACCGAAACCGGCCTCGGCATCCGCCACGATAGGCGCGAAGTAATCGACGAAGCCGGCATCGCCCGGATTGGCCCCTTTCTGCCACTGGATCTGGTCGGCGCGGCGGAAGGTGTTGTTGATGCGCTTGACTACGGTCGGCACGGAATCCACCGGATAGAGCGACTGATCCGGGTACATGGCTTCACTGGTGTTGTTGTCGGCGGCGACCTGCCAGCCGGACAGGTAGATGGCCTCGATACCGGCCTTCACCTGTTGCATGGCCTGGCCACCGGTCAGGGCGCCCAGACAGTTGACGTAGCCCTTCCTGGCATCACCATTGACCAGCTTCCAGAGCTTCTCGGCACCGCGGGTCGCCAGGGTATTGGCTTCCGGAACGGAACCGCGCAGGCGCACCACATCCTCGGCGGAATAGGGGCGAGTGACCCCTTTCCAGCGCGGATTCTCGGCCCAGTCCTTTTCGAGCGCGGCAATCTGATCGGCACGTGTGTGACTCATGGTGGCATCTCCTGATGGCTTCGTCGTCGGGGCTCAGCCCCTGGCGTGTTGTCTGTGTCTTGTGTCTGTTCACTTGTCTTTCGTCTGGCGGTCGACGCGAGAGCGACGCGTGAAATGGGAGTGTCGGTGCTCTGCGTCTTGAGTTGCTGCATGACAGTTTGTTGTTGTTATTGATCTTTCAGGCGTCACCAGTGGAGTCACGCCGTGCGACAGAAGGCGTCGTCGGTGGCGTTGTCGAGCTCCGCTGGCTCAGCAAGTCTGAAGCGAGCCTTGATCACGCCAAGGCAGGCAGTTTCCAGGCCGGGTGCCGCTGTCAGCGTGATGCTGTCCAACCAGGGCATCAGGAAGTACAGGCTGGCTTCCAGCGTGGGTAACGTGCAGTGGCTGAGGGTGAGGGCGATGCGCGGTGGCCTGCCGTCCGGCGCGCGCAGCCGTGAGATCAGCTCTCCCCAGCACAGCGCTTCGCGCACGCTTCTGATCTGGGCAATGGCCAGCACCGAATGACGTTCGCCGCGATGCCGCGCGGCGGCCAGTGTCCAGAGGGCCCGGGGGAGCGGGCGGTTGCTCAGCTGCATCCCCGTCACGTCATCGGTGAGGCCGGCAAGCGCCAGCTGGTCAGGCGCGTCCTGCGTCTCGGTAGCTGTTGCCGGCTGCGCATTGCACTTCAGCTGCCAGCCGCTGCCCTGTGAGCGCAATTGCCACTGCTCGCCGGGAAGTTGCCAGCGCTGGTCGCGACTCAGATGGCAGATCGTCTGCGCCTGTGCCGCCACCGACTCCGCTGTCTGCGGTGGTAGCAGGTCCTTGAGGGGACGTGCCAGCTTGAGAATCCGCGTGCGGATCTCGGCGTTGTGCCATTGCTCGGCCAGAGCGGCATCCTCAGGCTGCCCGAGTACCTGGTCACCTCTACCGCCCATCAGGGTGGTCTGCGTTCGTGAGTCTGAGGTGAGCATGGGCGAATCTCCTGAAGGCGGTGCCGAGTCGGGCAGCGTGTCATGTCGCAGTGCAGCGTAAATGACCTGATCTCTAGCATCGCTCCGAAATTGAGTGCTGTCTTTCATTCCTTGGTCGCATTAAAACGATCGTTTTATACCAGTTTCAACGTTGTGGAATTCTTGCTGGCAAACAGTCGTTTTAATATTTCTCAATGACGTCATGATGTCAGTATTCATGGGCCTTGGGGAATGATGACTTGGTCAAGGAGCGGGTTGTAGCCAGACTACAAGAACATTCAAGGCACAAAAAAACCGGCCCCAAATGGGGCCGGTTTTTGTAAGGAAGACGCTAAAATTCAGTTCAGAATCAAGCGCATGCTGCGGTGCGGTATGCCGGCATCGAGAAACTCGTCGCCGTAAGCCGTGAAGCCGAGGCGTTGATAGAATTCCAGCGCATGGGTCTGAGCATCCAGTAGCACTTCAGCATGGCCAGCCTGGTGCGCAGCATGGATGACCGCTTCCATCAGGCGTTGGCCAAGCCCCAGTCCGCGCGCTTCGGAGAGGATGGCGACACGGCCGACATGGCCGTCCGGCAACAGACGGGCCGTGCCGACGGTGCGGCCATCCAGATGCACGAGGAAGTGTTCGCAGACGTCGTCGCGCCCGTCCCACTCCTCATCCTGTGGCACCTGCTGTTCCTCGATGAACACGATGCGGCGGATCTCGCTGGCCTCGTTGCCCAACGTCTGCCAGTCGCCCCGCTCCAGGCTGATCATGGCGTCACTCATTCTTCATCGTCCTCTTCGTCCTGAAGGTCACATTCCAGTATCAGGCTGCCGCGGTTGATCAGCGCCGTCAGCAGGCTGACCACGGCACTGCGATCAAGGTCTGCCGTGGTGTAGTCAAGCAACACCGCCGTGAGGCGCTGATCAGAGGCCAGCGCTTCCGCCAGCGGCTGAGGGGCCAGGATGCCATCGCCATCGACGAACAGCGTGCTGGTGCCATTCTCGCCGTGACGGAAGGCGAAGCGTGAGCCCAGGGAGCGCACCAGTACGCCTTCATCTTCCAGATACTCGACCAGCTCATGGGTCTTGAGGGCCGGTTCGCGGGCGGCGAGCTGCTCCAGATACTTGGGCTGGGTCATGTAGCGACCGAACCACTGTGCCAGCTGGGTCGGGTTGTCCAGCGTGCTGAGCAGCAATTCACGCACGCGCTCGAGCGAGGCGTCGTCCAGCTCGCCGGCATTGGCGACCGGTGCCATGCCCTGGTCACGGTAGCGTAGCGATTCCGGCAGACTGGCACCCAGATAGTCGGCGTAGGAGGTGACGACTTCATCGGCGGAAGGCGCACGGAAGCCGACGGAGATGGTCATGCAGTCATCGGACTGGCTGACACCGTGGTGCGCCAGGCGCGGCGGCACGTAGAGCATGTCGCCGGGTTCCAGCACCCAGTCCTCGCCCGGGGTGACCTCGAAGTGCTTGAGGATGCGCAGGTCGATGCCATCGATGATCTCGGCGTCGTCACCATGCATGCCGCCCAGCTGCCAATGACGCTGGCCCTGGGCCTGCAGCAGGAAGACATCGTAGTTGTCCAGGTGCGGGCCGACGCTGCCGCCGGTCGGCGCGTAGCTGATCATGATGTCATCGAGACGCCAGCGCGGCAGGAAGGTGAAGGGCTCGAACAGCGCGGCGACGTCGGGGACGTAATGGTCCACCGCCTGCACCAGCAGGCTCCACTGGCTGTCGTCCTTGGCGTCGAGACGTGCGAAGGTCGCTTCATCGAAGGGACCGTGGCTGACCTGCCAGGCCTTGTCCGGGCCGTTTTCCTCGACCAGACGGGCTTCGATGCCATCTTCACAGGCCAGACCGGCCAGTTCATCGGCTTCCAGCGGCGTCTCGAAGTCTGCGAAGGCTCCGCGGATCAGCAGCGGCTTCTGCTGCCAGTAATCGCGCAGGAATTCACGGATGCTCAGGCCGCCCAACAGTGCCAGAGGCGTGTCGGTGTCGCGGGGGGCGGGGGATGTGCTCATGCAGAACCTCTCGAACGCGAACGGCAGCCTGTCAGGGGGCAGCGGTCTCGCGATGACGTCGTTGAAGCCGCTTTGCCGGATGGCAGACGGCGATGCGTTCCATGCCGAGCCTTGAGAGCGTGGCATGTCGTGCCCACTGACGAAGAGCGTCAGTGGTCGTGAATCCAGTGTGTCGTGCAGCGTGCTGCATGCTGTCTAATACGCAATGCATGACGCCGGAGCAGAGGCCCCGGCGTCATCAGACTTGCAGTGACCTGCGCCGCTTAGAGCGCCTTGGCCTGTGCAATGGCGTTGCCGATGTAGCTGGCCGGGCTCAGTGCCTTCAGCTCGGTCTTGACGTCGTCCGGCAGTTCCAGCGTCTCGATGAAGGCGGCGAAACCGGCCTGGTCGATACGCTTGCCACGGGTCAGCTCCTTGAGCTTCTCGTAGGGCTTCTCGATGCCGTAACGACGCATGACGGTCTGGATCGGCTCGGCCAGCACTTCCCAGCTGTTGTCCAGATCGGCGTTCAGACGCTCCGGGTTGGCTTCCAGCTTGCTGATGCCTTTCAGGGTCGCCTGATAGGCGATCAGACCCTGCGCCAGGCCGGTGCCCAGGTTGCGCAGCACGGTGGAGTCGGTCAGGTCACGCTGCCAGCGGGAGATCGGCAGCTTCTGTGCCAGATGGCCCAGCACGGCGTTGGCGATGCCCAGATTGCCTTCGGAGTTCTCGAAGTCGATCGGGTTGACCTTGTGCGGCATGGTGGAGGAGCCGATCTCGCCGGCCACGGTACGCTGCTTGAAGTAGCCCAGCGAGATGTAGCCCCAGACGTCACGATCGAAGTCGATCAGGATGGTGTTGAAGCGGCAGATGGCATCGAACAGCTCGGCGATGTAGTCGTGCGGCTCGATCTGGGTGGTGTACGGGTTGAAGGTCAGCCCGAGGCTCTCGACGAAGGTTTCGGCGTTGGCCGCCCAGTCGATGGCCGGATAGGTGGTCAGGTGGGCGTTGTAGTTGCCCACGGCACCGTTGATCTTGCCGAGCATCTCGATGCGTTCGACCTGCGCCAGCTGACGACGCAGGCGCGCGGCGACGATGGCCATTTCCTTGCCGAGGGTGGTCGGGCTGGCCGTCTGGCCGTGGGTGCGCGACAGCATCGGCTGTTCGGCGTGCTGGTGGGCCAGCGCGACGATCGCTTCGGTCACTTCACGCATCTGCGGCAGCAGCACGTTGTCCAGGCCGCCACGCAGCATCAGGGCGTGAGACAGGTTGTTGATGTCTTCACTGGTGCAGGCGAAGTGGATGAACTCGGTGACGGCGTTGAGTTCGGCGTTGCTCTCGACCTTTTCCTTCAGGAAGTACTCGACCGCCTTCACGTCGTGGTTGGTGGTGCGTTCGATGTCCTTGATGCGCTGGGCATCCTCGACACTGAACTCACTGACGATGCTATCCAGCACGGCGTTGGCATCCGCGGAGAAGGCCGGCACTTCAGCGATCTCGGCGTGGGCGGCCAGGCGTTGCAACCAGCGCACCTCGACGATGACGCGGGCACGGATCAGGCCGAATTCACTGAAGTGCTCGCGCAGGGCCTCGGTCTTGGCGCCATAGCGGCCATCGACGGGAGACAGGGCGGTGAGGGCGGACAGCTGCATGATGAGAATCTTCCGATGGTGGCAGGACATATCGCGCTGCCGGTTCAAGTGTCTCGGAGCCCGGTTGATGGGCTCCAGCGTTGTTGAAGCGAATTCGGGTGTGAATCTGGTGCGTCAGGTGACGCGCTGGCGCGAGCGCGGAGGCGGGCTCAGCCCAGCTGCTGCAATGACTTCTTGAGCGCGCTGCGCTGGAAGACCAGCTTCCAGCGACGGCCACCCTGCTGGTCCCACAGCAGGGCGAAGCGCACGCCTGCCAGCAGGGCGCAGCGGATGCGTTCCGGCATCATGCGCTGCTGCAGCAGGCCGGGGTCGCCCTGCACCACGATCCGGTAGCGGAAGGTGGAGAGGGTCTGCTGGTAAAGCTCGCCCAGACTTGCGATCACGTTCTCATGGGTCGGCCCGAAGTGCTCGGCCTGGCCCTGGATGCGCGTCAGGCCCGCGCCCAGCTTGTCCAGCATGTCCGGGTCCTTCCTGAGCTTGCTCATCAGCATCACCAGCGAGAAGCCGTAACGCATCACCACGGGCGAGACCTGGCGACGTTCCATCACCGCACTGACGGTGTCGATGCCGAGCCGCAGGCGGTTATGGTGCCCGCCGTAGATGGATTCGAAGCTTTCCGGATTGGTATCCAGCGTGGCATTGACCAGGGTTTCCCAGGCGCGCTCATCGCACTGGCCGTGGCGGGCCAGCTCATCGACCAGCGCGGCTGCCTGGAAGACACCCGCCAGCGACAGTGCCTGGCGGGTAGTGGTATCAGTGACGGGACGGATCGGCACGCTGGTCATTGCGCGGCGGACTCCTCGGGGCCAGAGAGCGGGGCGGTGGAAGCGCTGGCGTCCGCCGCCGGAAGTTTCCAGGCAGCATCGATCACGCCGCCGCCCAGACAGATGTCGCCGAGATAGAAGACGGCGGACTGGCCGGGCGTGACGGCGCGTTGCGGTTCATCGAAACGCACCTCGACACGCTGGCCGTCATTGACGATCAAGGTCGCGGCCTGATCTTCCTGGCGATAGCGGTTCTTGCAGCGAATGCGCAGCTCGCCATTGGCGTCGGTCTGCGGCGGCTCGCCCGCGACCCAGTCGACGGATTCGGTGCTCAACGCCTGAGTGTAGAGCAGGTCGTGGTGCTTGCCCTGCACGGCGATCAGCACGTTGCGCTCCAGGTCCTTGGCACACACGAACCAGGGCGCGTCCGGATAGCGCTTGAGGCCACCGATTCCCAGCCCCTGGCGCTGGCCGAGGGTGTAGTACATCAGGCCCATGTGCTCGCCGATGACATCGCCATCGGGGGTCTCGATCTTGCCGGGCTGAGCGGGCAGGTACTGCTTGAGGAAGTCGGCGAAACGCCGCTCGCCGATGAAGCAGATGCCGGTGGAATCCTTCTTGCGCGCGGTGATCAGCTCATGCTTCTCGGCGATGGCGCGTACTTCGTGCTTCTCGAGCTCGCCGACCGGGAACAGGGTGCGTGCGATGGCCGCCTGCGGCACGGCATGCAGGAAGTAGCTCTGGTCCTTGTTGGTGTCCAGGCCCTTGAGCAGGCGCGGGAGACCATCACGCACGCCGCCACGCACGTAGTGACCGGTGGCGATTAGCTCGGCACCCAGCATCTCGGCATACTCGAGGAAGACCTTGAACTTGATCTCGCGGTTGCACAGGATGTCGGGATTCGGCGTGCGACCAGCCTTGTACTCGGCCAGGAAGTGCTCGAAGACGTTGTCCCAGTACTCCGCGGCGAAGTTGGCGGTGTGCAGCTTGATGCCGAGCTTGTCGCACACGGCCTGGGCGTCGGCCAGGTCTTCGAGGGCGGTGCAGTATTCGCTACCGTCGTCTTCGTCCCAGTTCTTCATGAACAGGCCTTCGACGTGGTAGCCCTGCTCCATCAACAACAGGGCAGAGACGGAGGAGTCGACACCGCCGGACATGCCGACGATGACCTTGGTTCCGGTACCGGTTTCAGCGGTCATCAGTTCTCTCGTCACCCGCATGGCCGCGGGTTGTCACAAACAGGGGAGGCGGCAGACCCGTCATTCTGGCGCCGCTTGAATGGGCGGGATTATACCTGAATGCGGGAGTGGGATTCACCCCGCCTGCGCCGTCTGCCGCACTGGGCCAGATGCGCCGCTCGACAGCACGCCCGGCGGCGGACTTCCGGCGCGCGCAATCGCTCAATCGTGCAGCACATCCAGTGGGAAACGCTTGCCACGCTGGCTGTCGCGGATGCGACGGGTCACCAGCGGGCTGCGCAGGCGGCCCATGTCCTCGAGCTGCTCGATCTCCTCAAGCGACAGCCAGTGCGTTCTGACGATGTCAGGGTCCAGCGGCGTGCACAGGTGCTCAAGGGCGGCGGCCTCGAAACTGTGGGAGTGGAAGTGGGTGCCGTCCTCGGCCACGTGCACATAGAGGCCGAGATAGCCGGTCAGCAGGATGCGCCAGGCGGTTTCCTCGCGGACTTCGCGTTGCACGCCGTCGATGATGCGCTCATGCGGTTCGAGATGGCCGGCCGGCTGGTTGAACACCGTGCAGGGCCCGCCCTTGTCTTCCTCGACGATCAGGTAGCGCCCGGCGCGTTCGACGACACAGGCGACGGTGACATTCGGGGTCCAGCGAGCAGCCATCAGGATTTCCTTCCTTTCTTGGGGGATGAGAGACGACGAGAGGGGGCGCCGGGTGTCTTGCCTGAACCCTTGCCTTCAGTCTGGCCGGAACCCCGACCTGAACCCTTGCCGCTCTTGCCCGCGCTGTTGCCTCTATCGCCACTGCCCCGGGGGCCAGCGTTGCCAGTGCGGCGCTCGCCCGGCTTGCCAGTCGCGCCCTTGTGGCGTGGCGAGCGGGACTCGCGGCGAGGTGGCGCAGGCATCTCGACTTCCTCGCTGCGCCATTCTCCGGGGGCAAGGCCGTCGAGCTTCCACGGCCCGATGGCCGCGCGGATCAAGCGCAGGGTCGGCAGGCCGACGTGGGCGGTCATGCGGCGCACCTGGCGATTGCGACCTTCGCTGATGATGATCTCCAGCCAGTGGGTCGGAATGCTCGCACGAAAGCGCACAGGGGGTTGCCTGTCTGGCAACGTGGGCGGCTCAATCTGCCTGACCTTGGCCGGTCGGGTCATGCCATCCTTGAGTTCGACGCCGGCTCGCAGCGCGGCGATGGCCTGCTCGTCAGGGGCACCTTCCACCTGCACCCAGTAGGTCTTGGGCTGCTTCTTCTTCGGGTGCGCGATCTGGTGGGAGAGCGCGCCATCACTGGTGAGCAGCAGCAGTCCCTCGGAGTCATAGTCGAGGCGCCCGGCGGCATAGACATCCGGCACGTCGATGAAGTCAGCGAGTGTCTGGCGACCCTGATCGCGGTCGGTGAACTGGGTCAGGACGCGGTAAGGCTTGTGAAGCATATATATGAGAGACATGGTTTAGACTTTTGTCGCGGCTGCCGTATAAGCCTACTGTGAGAAGCGGCACGGGTGCTATACTCGCGCCTCCACTGAATCCATGACAGGGGAGTTATCAATGGGGTTCCAGAAGATTGTCGTCCCGGAAGGCGGTGCCAAGATCACCGCAAATTCCGACAATACCCTCAACGTTCCGAATAATCCGATCATCCCGTTCATCGAAGGCGATGGTATCGGTGTGGACGTGACTCCGGCCATGAAGATTGCCATCGACGCTGCTGTCGACAAGGCCTATGGCGGCGAGCGCAAGATTCACTGGATGGAAGTCTACGCCGGTGAAAAAGCCACTCACGTTTATGATGCTGACACCTGGCTGCCGGAAGAGACTCTCGAGGCTGTCAAGGATTACGTCGTTTCCATCAAGGGTCCGCTGACCACTCCGGTGGGCGGTGGTATTCGCTCCCTGAACGTCGCTCTGCGTCAGAAGCTGGATCTGTACACCTGCCTGCGCCCGGTGCGCTGGTTCACTGGTGTGCCGAGCCCGGTCAAGAAGCCGGCTGACGTCGACATGGTCATTTTCCGCGAAAACTCCGAAGACATCTATGCCGGTGTCGAATGGAAGGCGGGAACGCCGGAAGCCGACAAGGTCATCAAGTTCCTGCGTGAAGAGATGGGTGTCACCAACATCCGCTTCCCGGAGAACTGCGGTATCGGCGTCAAGCCGGTCTCCGAAGAAGGTACCAAGCGTCTGGTCCGTCAGGCTGTCCAGTACACCATCGACAACGACCGTGAGTCGCTGACCCTGGTGCACAAGGGCAACATCATGAAGTTCACCGAAGGTGCCTTCAAGGACTGGGGCTACGAAATCGTCAAGGACGAGTTCGGCGGCGAGCTGCTGGATGGCGGCCCGTGGATGACCTTCAAGAACCCGAACAACGGCAAGGACATCGTGGTCAAGGACGTCATCGCTGACGCCATGCTCCAGCAGATCCTGCTGCGTCCGGCGGAATATGACGTCATCGCCACCCTGAACCTGAACGGTGACTACCTGTCCGACGCTCTGGCGGCGGAAGTGGGTGGTATCGGTATCGCGCCGGGTGCCAACCTGTCCGACACCGTCGCCATGTTCGAAGCGACTCACGGTACTGCACCGAAGTACGCTGGCCAGGACAAGGTCAACCCGGGCTCCGTCATCCTCTCTGCCGAGATGATGCTGCGTCACATGGGGTGGGTCGAAGCGGCTGATCTCGTGCTGAAAGGCGTCGAGAAGGCCATCGCCAAGGGCGAAGTCACCTATGACTTCCATCGCCTGATGGACGATGCCAAGCTGCTGAAGTGCTCCGAGTTCGGTCAGGCTGTTGCTGACAACATGGATGCCTGAGACTCGGCGTTGATCTGATGCCCAGGCATCAGGTTGCGTGACAGGTTTCAGCAGAAGGCCCCCGGACATGTCCGGGGGCCTTCTTGCGTTTGAGATGGAAGCTTCTCGGTTGCGCGCTCAGTCTGCTGCCAACGATTGCCACTCCTGGGCGTTCTGCGCGGTAGCATTCCGGGGTTCATCGAGCGGCGAGACGCTTGGATGGGTCGCCAGTTGGCGACGCCTGTCGAGAGGTGTCTGTCGCGTATGTGAGCGAAAATGCATGCAAATGTCCGCATTCATGTCAGAGCGTCGCGATGCAGGCATGAACGTGTACACTCAGGCGTGCGCGACTAAAGCTTGCAACCAGATCGACAAGCCCCCATCTTTTCCTTATCACACCCACATTGAGACGACGTGGCAGCGCTTGACCTTCTCCGCGGCGCGTTGAGGCAATCTGCTTCGTCACGGCTTGTGTTCACCGGATCAGCCCCTTATGTTCAAGACAGAGACATCGCGCGGCAGTCCTCCCTTTCTGGAGACACTGTCGATCAGCAATCAGGCCCCGTCGGCTCAGGAACCCGGATACCAGGAAGACCACGAAGGTGATCTGGCATTCGAGACCGCTGAGCCTGAACTGGCTCCACCGCCCATGTACAAGGTCGTTCTGCACAATGATGACTTCACGCCGATGGACTTCGTCGTGGAGGTGCTGACCACCTTTTTCAACAAGGATCAGGAGCAGGCAGTACAGATCATGCTCGCTGTCCATCATCAGGGAAAAGGAACCTGTGGCATCTTCAGTCGCGACATCGCGGAAACGAAATGCCACCAAGTCAATCAATATGCTCGAGAGTGCCAGCATCCGCTGCTGTGCGACATCGACCGGGCGGAGTGATCCGTCCAAGACGCGGCCTAGAGGGGACTTGCCATGTTGAGCAAAGAACTTGAACTGACCCTGAACACGGCCTTCACCGTGGCACGTTCCAAACGCCACGAATTCATGACCGTGGAACACCTCCTGCTGGCACTGCTGGACAATGCCTCCGCTGCCGATGTCCTGCGCGCCTGTGGTGCCAATCTGGACAAGCTGCGAGTCGACCTTCAGGACTTCATCAATTCCACCACCCCGCTGATTCCGGAAGAGCAGGAAGACCGCGAGACGCAGCCGACGCTGGGCTTCCAGCGCGTCCTGCAGCGTGCCGTCTTCCACGTGCAATCTTCCGGCAAGAGTGAAGTGACCGGCGCCAACGTGCTGGTGGCCATCTTCTCCGAGCAGGAAAGTCAGGCCGTCTACTTCCTCAAGCAGCAGAATGTCGCGCGTGTGGATGCGGTCAATTACATCGCGCATGGCATCTCCAAGGTCGCGGGTCACACCCAGACGCCCCAGGCGTCGGTCGAGAATGAAGAGAGCGAAGAGGCGAGCAGCGAGGGCGGCAACAACCCGCTGACCAACTACGCCACCAACCTCAACGAGCAGGCGCGTCTGGGCAAGATCGACCCGCTGATCGGCCGCGATGGCGAGCTCGAGCGTGTGGTGCAGATTCTGGTGCGTCGCCGCAAGAACAACCCGCTGCTGGTCGGTGAGGCCGGCGTCGGCAAGACTGCCATCGCGGAAGGTCTCGCCAAGCGCATCGTCGAGGAGGACGTGCCGGACGTCATCAAGGAAGCCGTGGTCTACTCGCTGGATCTCGGGGCGCTGCTGGCCGGCACCAAGTACCGCGGTGACTTCGAGAAGCGTCTCAAGTCGCTGCTGGCGGAGCTGCGCAAGGAACCGAACTCGATTCTGTTCATCGACGAGATTCACACCGTCATCGGTGCGGGTGCCGCGTCCGGTGGCGTGATGGATGCCTCCAACCTGCTCAAGCCGCTGCTGTCTTCCGGCGAGCTGCGTTGCATCGGTTCCACCACCTTCCAGGAATTCCGTGGCATCTTCGAGAAGGACCGCGCCTTGGCGCGTCGCTTCCAGAAGGTCGATGTCATGGAGCCGTCGGTGGATGACACCATCCGTATCCTCAAGGGGCTGCGTGGTCGCTTCGAGGAGCACCATGCCATCAAGTACACCGATGCCTCGCTGGAAACGGCAGTGCGTCTGGCGGACCGCTACATCAACGACCGTCAGCTGCCGGACAAGGCCATCGACGTGATCGACGAGGCCGGTGCCCACCAGCGCCTGCTGCCGGAGAGCATCCGCGTCGACACCATCGATACCGAGCAGGTTGAGGCAATCGTCGCCTCCATCGCCCGCATTCCGCCGAAGACGGTCTCCAGCTCCGACAAGAAGCTGCTGTCCAATCTCGAGCGCGATCTCAAGATGCTGGTGTTCGGGCAGGACGACGCCATCACCGGGTTGTCCGCGGCGATCAAGTTGTCGCGTGCTGGCCTCAAGGCGCCGGACAAGCCGGTGGGCAGCTTCCTGTTCGCTGGCCCGACAGGCGTCGGCAAGACCGAGGTCGCCCGTCAGCTGGCGGCGTTGATGGGCATCGAGCTGGTGCGCTTCGACATGTCCGAGTACATGGAGCGTCACACCGTCTCGCGCCTCATCGGGGCACCGCCGGGCTACGTCGGTTATGACCAGGGCGGTCTGTTGACCGAAGCCATCACCAAGCAGCCGCACTGCGTGCTGTTGCTGGATGAGATCGAGAAGGCACACCCGGAAGTCTTCAATCTGCTGCTGCAGGTGATGGACCACGGCCGCCTGACCGACAACAACGGTCGCGAAGCGGACTTCCGCAACGTCATTCTGGTGATGACCTCCAATGCGGGTGCCGAGCAGGTGGCGCGTCGCTCCATCGGCTTCAAGCACCAGGATCACTCCACGGACGCCATGGAAGTCATCCGCAAGACGTTCTCGCCGGAATTCCGCAACCGTCTGGATGGCATCATCCAGTTCGGCGCGCTGGATCTCGCCGTGGTGCGCAATGTGGTCGACAAGTTCCTGGTCGAACTGCAGGCGCAGCTGGATGAGAAGCGCGTGCAGCTGGATGTCGCTGATGAGGCGCGCGACTTGCTGGCGACCCTCGGGTATGACCCGGCAATGGGTGCTCGCCCGATGGCACGTGTGATTCAGGAGAAGCTCAAGAAGCCGCTGGCAGAGATGATCCTGTTCGGCGACCTGTCCGAGTCGGGCGGCATCGTGCATGTCACGGTCGACAACGGCGAGCTGCACCTGGAAACGGAAGCGGAAATGGCGTGATCTGACGCTCAGCTTGCTGCCCTGAAGGGGCGACATGAACGGTCAGTGCTCAAGCACTGGCCGTTTTTTATGCCCGTCAGTCAGCAAGCTGTCCGCACGTAGTGAGCATGGGGCTGATTGCTCAAGCTGGACACGCGCGCACGCGAAGGGGCTCGCCATCCTCAAGGGAAGGGCGGGGAGTTGGATGAGTACTGGAGGAGGCGAATGCGTATCGGGGGAAGTAAATGCGTACTGGGGGAGAAGATGCCCAGCGGGGATGAGCCGCCTGTCATCATTGAATGGGAGCGAAGACCAGATTGGCGTTCGGGCTCAAGACGCATTCATGGGACAAGGCGGCATCATCGGAATACTCAGGCATACGCCATCGAGGTGGCGGGTGTCTCGCCGCGAAGGGCAAGTCTTGCAACCTCGATGCGTTCCGGGTCCGGGCGGAGGGTTCAGGCGGAGGTGACGCTGGTGCCTGAGGTGCCGGGAACGACCGGTTCAGCCAGCCGGTGTCATGATGATCGCATGCAGGTCCAGGACGTGCAGAGTGATCGATGGCATGGCAACCGGCAGGGCAGTCTGACCGTGCTTAGCGCGAACGGTAGACGATACGGCCCTTGGACAGGTCGTACGGAGTCAGCTCAACCTTGACCTTGTCGCCAGTCAGGATGCGGATGTAGTTCTTGCGCATCTTGCCGGAGATGTGAGCGGTCACGATGTGGCCGTTTTCCAGTTCAACACGGAAAGTGGTGTTCGGAAGGGTGTCGACGATGACGCCTTCCATTTCAATATGATCTTCACGCGCCATATAGGCTGATCCTCACTTATTACAGGGAATACTGCTGGTAGTTCCGAGCCGCCTCAGCACAAAAAGTGCCCGATTCGGGACTTCGATACGCGATATTGTGCCGTAAGGGCGGCGGCAAGGCAAAGTCGAAGCGCGATTGTACGCTCCTTGAGCGCCTGTGGGCAGCTCAGGAGGAAGATAAAAATCGGCATCTTGCGCCGGGGCAACTCTCGGCAGGCGGTTGGTCGGCACTCGGCGCTGTCTGGTGAGCCCCTGCCGGCTGAGCGTCGCGTCACCTTAGCGTTGTCGGAGCGCTTGCGTCGAGAGGGCGCCTGGAGAGCGCGTCGAAAGAGCCTATGGAATGAGCCCTTGGAATGAGCCCTTGGAATGAGCCTATGCAATGAGCTCAGCGCGTCACTCGCCGGATGTCACTGACGCGCCTTGCTTGACCAGGCTCAGTGGCAGATGGCTGTCGGTATGGTTGGCCGGTATGCGTCGCCGCCAGTGGCTGCCGTCCAGATACTCGAGCGGCTGGAAATGCTGCTTGTAGTTCATCTTGCGGCAATCACGGATCCAGTAGCCCAGATAGAGGTGGGTCAGGCCTTCGCGGCGTGCCTGCTCAATCTGCCACAGCACCGCGTAGGTCCCCAGCGAGCGCTGATTCAGTGACTCATCCGGATCGTAGAAGGTATAGATGGCGGACAGGCCATGACTCATGCGGTCCATGGCGGCGACGGCCACCAGACGGCCGTCGAGGCGAAAGCTCACCAGGCGGGCATAGTCATCGCGGGAGGTGAGGAAGGTGCGATACTGCTCATGACTGGGCGGGAACATGTCGCCATCCGCATGACGGCTGCGGATGTAGTGGGCGTACAGGCGATAATGCTCGGGGTCGAAGAGTGCCGGCCCCTCTTCGATGACCAGGTCGGCATTGCGACGCACCAGACGCTTCTGGGTGCGGTTGGGCGTGAAGTCGGCGATCGGCACGCGTACGGAAATGCAGGCACGGCAATCACCGCAATGCGGACGATAGAGATGAGAGCCGCTGCGACGAAAGCCGAGCAGGGCAAGGGCGTCATAGACACCGGAATTGGGCGCTTCCTGCGGATCGAGAAACAGCGTGGTCGCCTGGCGGCCTTCCAGATAGCTGCAGGCGTGCGGTACCGTCAGAAAGAAGCGCAGATCGCGTTGCGGTTGCTTGGGGGTATTGCTGCTCACCGTTGCATCATCTCCCTCTTGGAATTGCCGTGGCCATCATTCCCGGGCGTGCTGCGTGGGCCAGGATGTCAGTGACCACTTGCCCTCATGCCCTTGGCCAGTGGCATACTGGTCAAGATAGCTGATGAAATCGCTGCGGGCGATGCTGCGGGCGCCAAGACTTGCCAGGTGCGGAGTATGCATCTGACAGTCGATCAACGGAAAATCCCGTGCCTTCAATTCCTGGCACAAGATCACCAGCGCCAGTTTCGAGGCATCGGGCACGCGCGAGAACATCGACTCGCCGAAGAAGATGCGTCCACAGGCGACGCCATACAGGCCGCCCACCAGAGAATCGCCCTGCCAGACTTCAACGCTGTGGGCATGTCCCATGGCATGCAGGGCGATGTAGGCCTGCTGCATTTCTGGCAATATCCACGTGCCTGCCTGGCCATCGCGAGGAATGCTGGCACAGGCATTGATCACACCGGTAAAGTCGCGGTCGATACTGTAGCTCAGGCCTGCATTGCGCAGGCGCTTGGCCAGACTGCGGCGTACACGGACTTCCTCTGGCTTGAGCACCATGCGTGGGTCCGGTGACCACCACAGGATGGGGTCACCCGGGCTGAACCAGGGAAATATGCCGCGGGGGTAGGCCGCCAGCAGCCACTCGGGACTGAGTTCGCCCCCTGCACACAGCAGGCCATCGGGCTCGCTCAGGGCGGTGGAAGCATGCGGAAAGCGGACAGGGGCAGGGGGAAGCCAGGGAAGCATGGGCAGCCTCTTGTCGGTTCGGGAACATGCACGGAGCAATGGGCTCCTGGCGCCTTGGCGTCATGAGCAGACGTGAATCGGCAATTATGACGTCACTGCCATCGAATGGTTATGATAACCGGCTGAAGGTACATGGAAAATCGCCCACAAGGTGCAAGGGGGATGGCGACTTGACTGCCAAGAGTGCCAGAAAGACAAGTCGGGAACAGGCCAAGCCTGAAACCCGTAGCCGCCGTGCGGCAGCAACACCCAGGAAGCGTGCCCGTCAGAAAGCGGACTCGCCGGGCTTCTTCGCGCGTCTGCGCGGTGCTTCGGCCACTGAGTCCAGCCCGGCACGCAAGACGCCGCGCGTCTCCGGCAAGCCCGCGAGGAAGGATGCCAGCGGCCAGCCTGCTGCCAAGGCCAGAAACAAGCCGCGCGTGCAGGAAGAGAGCCCTGCAGCCCAGCGCCGCGCCGAGCGTCAGGCCGAACGCGCCGAACGCCAGGCCATCCGCGCCGAGCAGCGTGCGGAGAAGGCAGCGCGACCACCATCACGCCTGACCACCACCCTGCAGGGCGTCAGCCGTGAAGGCGTGGTCATTCTCATGCTCAGCCTCTGCGTCTTCATGCTGCTGGCGCTGTTCAGCTATGCGCCGACGGACCCCGGCTGGTCCTACAGCGGCCCTGAGCTGACGCCCAGCAACTGGATGGGCAGCATCGGCGCCTGGCTGTCAGACGTACTGTATTCGCTGTTCGGCGGTAGTGCCCTGTGGTGGCCGGCGATGCTGGGCTTCGGTGCCTGGCGTCTGATGCGTCAGCCCAGTACAGAGCTGGTGTGGGATCCGACGACCATCGCGGTGCGCGCTGGCGGCCTGTTCCTGCTGATCATGGCGACCTGCGTCATCGGCGATATCCAGTTCTACAGCCCCGACAGCCAGCTGACCAACGGCGCGGGCGGCATTCTCGGCAAGGGCATCGCCGGGGCACTGACGCCATTGATCGGCATGGGCGGGACTGTGCTGGTCGCGATGGCCAGCTTCCTGTGCGGCTTCACGCTGTTTACCGGCATGTCGTGGCTGACGGTCATGGATGAGCTGGGCAATGGCTGCATGCGGGTGTCCGGCTGGTTCGCCGAGCGCTTCAACAGCCGTCGCGACGATCAGGACGGCTACGATGACGAGGCAGCCTACGCCGAAGAGTCGCTGACGCACGAGGACGGTGAAGAGGATGACTCGGATCGCGACCCGGCCCCCAGACTGAGCTGGTGGCAGCGCCTGCTGCCGGGCCGGCGTGCCCGTGAGGAGGAGTGGGACGAGGACAGCGACGAGATTCTGCTTGGTCGCCGGCAGGAGGCAGAAGGCATCGCCGCGGAGCCGCGCGGCCAGCGCCGTGTCGAGCCGTCTCTGGATGGCGGCACCGACGAGGCCATCAGTGCTCGCGATGACTTCGCGGATGACCGCAGCACCGATATCCCGTGGCAGACCGCTGAAACCACGCCTTCCGCCAAGGTGCCGGGCGCTGCCTACACCGAGCGCATGACGGTGCAGAGCGCCAATGTCAGCATCGAAGGGGTTGATCTGGCCGCGGCCCTGAAGACCGCCGTGGCGGCAGAGGCCGCCTCCGCGCCTCGTGTCGCGCATGCCGATGTCACGCGCTCCCGTCTGCCGCAAGCCGCTGCCATTGAGGCCGAGCGCCAGCGTCATGCTGACGCCTCAGTCACGACGCAGGCTCCCAAGGCGGCGACGCCAGGCCCTGCCGTCGAAGACACGGCATCAGCCTCCGACAGCACGGCTGCGCCTGCTGCCTGGGACGCCGCCTCAGCCTTTGCGCCGACCGCTCGTCACGATACGGCTCGTCATGAGACTGCTCGTCACGAGACGGCGCAAGGCGCTCAGGCGCAGAGCGAGGCCGAAGCTCACAAGGCACCGGTACAGACTCAGGTTCAGGCTCAAGAGCTGGCTCGCGAGCAGGAAGCGCAGCGCTTGGCTGATCAGGAAGCGCAACGTCTGGCAGAGCAGGAGGCGCAGCGCGAAGCAGAACAGAAAGCACAGCGCGAAGCCGAGCAGCAAGCGGTAGAGCGACAAGCGCAGCTTGAAAAGCAGGCACAGCTCGAGAAGCAGGCGCAGCGTGAGCGCGACGCGCAACTTGCGCGCGAGCGCAGCGATGCCGCGCCGGATAGCCGCAATCAGCCGCCGGAGCCCAGGGACGACGATGATGCGCCCCTGCCCGGCAGTGGTGGTCAATTCGCCACGGCCGCAGGGCTGGCAGCCGGTGCGGGTGTGATGGCGGCCGGTGTCGCGGCGGCCTCCTCCGAGACTCCCGCTCGCAAGGCGGTCGTCTCCTGGGATGATGCCTTCGAGCAGCCGACGGGCAACGCGCCGACACAGGCAGACGCGCCTGCGGCGCCGAGCAGCCCGTCTGCCACGCCGCAGCAGCATGCCCCTGAGCCGCGTCAGCCTGCAGCGCCTCATCAACCGGCCGAGCCGGTCGCGCCAGCGGAGCCGGATTCCATGGCGCCTCAGGCCGAGCATGTGCCGCCTTTCGAGGCGCCGACAGCCACGCCGGAAGCGCCCCCCGCAACGGCCGAGCGTCCTTCCTGGGCCTATGACGGGGATGAGTCCGGCATGGTGCCGGGCGGTGGCCGTCTGGCGACGGCGGAGGATGCACAGGCGGCTGCCAGTGATCCCTCCGGCCCGACCCTGTGGACCGTGGAGCACATGCAGAGTCAGCGCCATGAAGGTGCCGATCACGAGGACGAGCCGGAAGGGGACCTGCCGCAGCTGAGCCTGCTGACGCCGCCGGATGCCCAGAAGCCCAACTACAGCGAAGAAGAGCTCGACCAGATGGCCGAGCTGCTGGTGGTGCGTCTGCGCGAGTATGGCGTCAAGGCCGAGGTGGCGGATGTCTGGCCGGGACCGGTCATCACGCGCTTCGAGATTCAGCCGGCACCGGGCGTCAAGGCGTCCAAGATCTCCAACCTGTCGACGGACCTGGCGCGTTCGCTGCTGGTCAAGAGCGTGCGTGTGGTCGAGGTGATTCCGGGCCGTCCGACGGTCGGCATCGAGATCCCCAACCCCAACCGCGCCATGATTCGCCTGCGTGAAGTGTTCGATTCCGATGCCTATCAGCTGGCGGAATCTCCGGTCACGCTGGCGCTGGGGCAGGACATCGGTGGCGCCCCTGTCGTGGCCAACCTCGGCAAGATGCCACACCTGCTGGTCGCCGGTACCACCGGTTCGGGCAAGTCAGTCGGCATCAACTCGATGCTGATCTCGATGCTGCTCAAGGCCACGCCGGACGAAGTGCGCATGATCATGGTCGACCCCAAGATGCTGGAGCTGTCGGTCTATGACGGCATTCCGCACCTGCTGGCGCCGGTGGTGACCGACATGAAGGAGGCCGCCAACGCCCTGCGCTGGTGTGTCGCCGAGATGGAGCGTCGCTACAAGCTGATGGCCGCCATGGGCGTGCGCAACCTGGCCGGCTTCAATGCCAAGATCGATGAAGCCGAGGCACATGGTGCCCAGATCGCTGACCCGCTGTGGGAGCCGCAGCCCTGGGAGATGCACCAGCATCCGCCGGTGCTCGCCAAGCTGCCCTACATCGTGGTGGTGATCGACGAGTTCGCCGACATGTTCATGATCGTCGGCAAGAAGGTCGAGGAGCTGATCGCACGTCTGGCCCAGAAGGCGCGCGCCGCGGGCATTCACCTGATTCTGGCCACCCAGCGTCCGTCGGTGGACGTCGTGACCGGCCTGATCAAGGCCAATATCCCGACGCGCATGGCCTTCCAGGTCTCCTCCAAGATCGACTCGCGCACCATCCTCGATCAGGGCGGCGCCGAAGACCTGCTGGGTCACGGTGACATGCTCTACCTGCCGGCCGGTGCCGGCATGCCGACGCGCGTTCACGGTGCCTTCGTCGATGATGACGAGGTTCACCGTGTGGTCGATGACTGGAAGCGTCGCGGCTCGCCGGAGTACATCGAGGAAATCCTCACCGGTGGCGTGCAGGCGGATGCGTTGGCCGGTCTCGAGGCCGAAGGCGAGGACAGCGATGCCGAGCAGGATGCGCTCTACGATGAGGCCGTGGCCTATGTGGTCGAGTCGCGTCGCGCCTCCATCTCTGCCGTGCAGCGTCGCTTCAAGATCGGGTACAACCGCGCCGCGCGTCTGGTCGAGGCAATGGAGATGGCGGGTGTCGTCTCCGCGATGGGCACCAATGGCTCGCGGGAAGTGATCGCGCCCAACCACAGCGGCTAGTCGCCGCAGGCCTGGTCGCCGCACGCTGAAACACACGAAGGGGAGCTTTTTGCTCCCCTTCGTGTCAAAGACCTCAGATAACAGATCACTGCCAGCAGGATATTGGCAGCAATCATCCCGAATCGCTGAAATGATGATGGTCAGATGCAGGGCCTCGGTGCCGAGGCTTGCCACTGGTCTTCCTCATCGCAAGGAGTTTCATGAAGACATTGTCCCGTTCTTTCGCTTCTTCGTTGACCGCTCGTCTGGCCAAGGGGTTGGGCACCGCGCTGATGTTGGGCATGGCCGCTCTGCCAGCGCACGCCGAGGAATCGGCAGGCGATCGTCTGTCGCGCCTGCTGGAGCCGCTCAAGACCTATGCTGCCGACTTCGATCAGCAGATCCTCGATGCCTCGGGTCAGCGTCTGCAGGAAGCCAAGGGCAAGATGTGGCTGTCGCGCCCGGGCAAGTTCCGCTGGAGCGTCGATGCGCCGTACCGTCAGGAAGTGGTGTCGGATGGCAAGGAAGTCTATCTGCATGATCCGGACCTCGAGCAGGTCACCGTGCAGCCGCTGGATGAGCGTGTCACCCATACGCCGGCGCTGTTGCTGTCCGGTCGGGCCAGTGAGTTGACCGCCAACTATGCGGTCAAGCGTCAGCAGCAGGGCGCGCGTGAGACCTTCACGCTGACGCCCAAACAGGCCGATACGCTGTTTGAAAGCCTCAAGCTGACCTTCGACAGCGAGCAGCTCGACATGCTGCAGATGGCGGATTCCACCGGCCAGCGCACGGCGATCGACTTCAGCAACGTGCAGTACAACCCGTCACTGCAGGATAGCCGTTTCGTGTTCCAGATCCCGCAAGGCGCCGACGTCATTCGCGAGCAGTGATCACGCCCAAGGTGCAGCGCAAATCCTGAATACGCTTGACCAGACAAGAACGCCCGGACCAGATGGTCCGGGCGTTCTTGTCTGTGCCAGTCGCGACATGGCAGTCATGTGCGCGCAGGATTCGCCGCTGATCAGCTCTGTCCGGGCGTCTCGCCACGGTCTGCGGCGGCGTCCTGCTCGCGGCGCCAGCGCTCGATCTCGGCGAAGCGCTTCTCACCACCATGCTGGGTCGGGCGATAGAACTGCTGGGTCGGCAGCTCTTCTGGCCAGGCATCGTGGGAGCGGCCGGCCGGATAGCCATTGGGCTCGTTGTGGGCATAGCGATAGCCTTCGCCCATGCCCAGCTCCTTCATCAGCGTGGTCGGGGCATTGCGCAGGTAGACCGGCACCCCGAAGTGGGGCTGCTGGCGCACGAAGGCCTTGGCTTCCTTCCAGGCCACCTCGATGGCATTGCTCTTGGGCGCGATGGCCAGGTGGATCGCCGCATGCGCGATGGCGCGCTGGCCCTCGTAGTCACCGAGGCGCAGATAGGCGTCCCAGGCGGCGATGGTCAGCGGCAGGGCGCGTGGGTCGGCGTTGCCGACATCCTCGGAGGCAATCGCCGTCAGGCGCCGTACGACATCCAGCGGGTCGCCGCCGCCATCCATGAAGCGCGCCATGTACAACAGCGCCGCGTCGGGCCGCGAGGAGCGTATCGACTTGTGGATCGCCGACAGCAGGTCGTAATAGTCATCGCCCTGCTTGTCGAAGCTGGAGGCCTGATGGCCCAGCACGGCCTCCAGCGAGCTGTCCTCGAGTATCTCGCGCGTTCCCCCCTGGGCGTCGGGCTCACGACGCACGAAGTCACAGGCGGTCTCCAGCAGGCCGAGGGCACGGCGTGCATCGCCGGAGGCCGAGCGCGCGATGCGGGTCAGCGTCTCGCGGCTGGTTTCGATATGACGCTTGCCGAGGCCGTTGACCTCATCCTGCAGGGCGCGCGTCAGTACCTCGATCAGGTCGTCCGTCTCGAGGGCCTTGAGCACATAGACCCGCGCCCGTGACAGCAAGGCCGAGTTGACCTCGAAGGACGGGTTCTCGGTGGTCGCGCCGATCAGTGTCAGCAGGCCGGATTCCACATGCGGCAACAGGGCGTCCTGCTGGCTCTTGTTGAGGCGGTGGATCTCATCGAGAAACATCACCGTCTGGCGATCGCTGGCCTGGAAGTGTCTGGCGCGTTCCACCACCTCGCGGATGTCCTTGACGCCGGCCATCACCGCCGAGAGCTGCTCCAGATGGGCATCACAGCCCTTGGCGAGAATCTCGGCCAGCGTCGTCTTGCCGACCCCCGGCGGCCCCCACAGGATCATCGAGCGCACCACGCCGGAGGCCACCATCTGGCGCAGCGGCATGTCAGGCCCGACCAACGCTGTCTGTCCGATGTAGTCATCCAGGGTGCGGGGACGCATGCGGAAGGCCAGTGGCGCATGGGAATTCGAGGCGGTATCGGCAAAAAGATCCATCGGCGAGTCTGGCTCCGGCAGGCGTGGGGCAGTATTGCGCTCATCATGGCCGATCCTGCAGGCCTGTACAAATCAGCAGGGTCGGCGCGCTCAGTCAGCGGCCTCAGGCCGCGCGTGGCATTGCACCAGACTGTCATGTTTTCCTGACAGCATGACACGCTCATTTAGGCAATCCCACCCAACGTCTAACTGGCGCTCGGGGGATGTGTCCTACACTTCTAGGTGACGACATTGCTACATTCGGTAGCAATGCCCGAGGCGGCAGCGCTGTCTGCCAGCATCGGCCACCTGTTCCGTAAGGAGGAGGAAGTCATGCCCAATGTGACTCAGCTGCGCCAGGACCACGCCAACATGGCCCGTCTGCTGCACGTGCTTTCGCACCGCCACAAGACGCTCGTCAGTGGTGAGCGCCCCGACTTTCGCATGATGCGTGAGGTGGTGGATTACATTCTCGATTACATGCAGGGCTTCATCATTCCGCTGGAGCGTCAATGCACCCAGATGCTGTGCGAACGCTCCGAAGACGCCGCGCCACTCTGTCAGCGCCTCATCCAGCAATATCGCACCCTGCACGAGCGTCTGGACAAGCTGTCCGACAATCTCGACAGCATCCTGATGGACCAGATCATCCCGATGGATCAGTTCAATGCCGACCTGCGCGAGTATGTGGAGGCACACCGTGATTATCTACGTGCCGAGCGCCAGGAGCTGTTCCCGCTGATGCGCGACAACCTCAGTGATGAGGAATGGCAGCAGCTGACCGATGCCATCCCGCATGCGCGCACCGAGCTTGAGCGCCTTCAGGAAGCCTACCCGGAACTCTACGCCGAGCTGACCGAGAGTGATGTCGTGACCGCCTGAGCCCTTTCGGTCCGATCTATAACGGTCTAGTCAGGAACTCGCCACACAGAAAGAATCCGCACTTTGCCCGCCACAACAGAAAGAATGCCAAGTCGTTGGCGGGTATTCCGAAAGTCTCCACGTCTCATCTCCCCCACACTGAGGTCATCACATGACGCCCGCCGCGTTTCGGTGGGCGTTGTCTTTGGCGGTGTTCCGCCTTCTCAGATGACGGCCGTGCGGCCCGGGAGACAAGCGATGAGTGCTCAATCTCTTGCACGACAGTGGGCAACTTCCCAGGACGGAGCGACGTCCGAGCCCACCCAGTTCGCCAGCCAAGGCATTGCCCTGGAAGACCCGCGCCTGTTTCGCCAGCTCGCCTACGTGAATGGCTGCTGGGTGCATGGTGAAGGCGGACGCGAGGAGGCGGTCTTCGACCCCGCCACCGGCGAGCGTCTCGGCCAGGTGCCGTGGCTCGAGGAGGCGCAGATCGACGCCGCCATCGCCACCGCCGATGCAGCCCAGCGTGAATGGCGCAAGCTGCGCGTCGACCAGCGCGGCGAGCTGCTGGATGCCTGGTACGACCTCATCCGCGCCCACAAGGAAGACCTGGCCATGCTGATGACGCGTGAGCAGGGCAAGTCGCTCGACGATGGGCGCGGTGAGGTGGAATACGGCGCCAGCTTCGTTCACTGGTTCGCCGAGGAGGGCAATCGTGCCTTCGGCGAGACCATTCCCAGCCATATCCCGAATGCCGCGCTGGGCACCGTGCGTGAGCCTATCGGTGTCGCGGCGCTGATCACGCCGTGGAACTTCCCGCTGGCGATGATTACCCGCAAGGCTGCGGCCGCGCTGGCGGCGGGCTGCACGGTGCTGGTCAAGCCGGCCGGCGAGACGCCGTTCTCGGCGCTGGCGCTGGCGGAGCTGGCCGAGCGCGCCGGCATTCCCGCCGGTGTCTTCAGCGTCATCACCGGCGAGGCCTCCGAGGTCTCGAAGCAGCTGTGTGACGACCCGCGCGTCGCCGGGCTGTCATTCACCGGCTCCACCCGGGTCGGGCGTCTGCTGCTGAAGCAGTGCGCCGACAGCGTCAAGCGTGTCTCGCTGGAACTGGGCGGCAATGCGCCCTTCATCGTCGGGCCGGACATGGACCCCGAGGAGGCTGCGCGCGCCGCCGTCGATGCCAAGTTCCAGACCTCCGGTCAGGACTGCCTCGCGGCCGACCGTATCCTGGTCCACGACAGCCTCTACGAGGACTTCCTGAGCCACTTTGCGCGCATCATGAAGCAGCTCAAGGTCGGCAATGGCCAGGTGAAGGGGATCGACCTTGGCCCGCTGATCCACCGCGACGCCGTCGCCAAGGCGCAGACCATCGTCGATGACGCCGTCGAGCGTGGCGCGCGGCTGATCCACGGCGACCAGAGCATGGCGCCGGGCCCCAACTTCTTCATGCCGGTGCTGCTGGCCGACATCACGCCGGACATGCGCGTCTGGCGCGAGGAAACCTTCTCGCCAGTGGCCGGCATCACCGCCTGGCACGATGAGGAAGAGGTGATCGCGATGGCCAACGACACCGAATACGGCCTCGCCGCCTACGTCTATACCCACGATGTGCGCCGCATCTGGCAACTGATGCGTGGCCTGCGCTTCGGCATGGTCTCGGTCAATTCCGTCAAGATGACCGGCGCGCCGATTCCCTTCGGCGGCGTCAAGCAATCTGGCCTGGGTCGCGAAGGTGGGCGTCAGGGGCTCGAGGAATATCTCGATATCAAGTACTACTGTCTGGGTGGACTGGAAAGCGCCTCCGGAAGTTGAGACGGACATCCTTCACTGTCACATGTCGATCATGGCGACCGGTGGCCATTGAGCATCACCACCGGTCGATCGCCCCTAGTTGAGCATTCGGAGAGTCACATGAGCACCGATAACACCCTGAGTCAGGCCGCCAGCTTCGACGACGCGACCTCGACCGATGAGCTGATTCGCCGTGACCGCAAGGTCACCTTCCATGCCTCGACCCACCTGCGCGATTACGCCCAGGGCGATGCACCGGGCCGCGTGATCACCGGTGGCGAAGGCATCCGCATCCGCGAGCGTGACGGGCGTGAGCTGATCGACGGCTTCGCCGGCCTCTACTGCGTCAACATCGGTTACGGACGCACGGAAGTCGCCGATGCCATCCACGAGCAGGCCCTCAAGCTCAGCTACTACCACACCTATGTCGGCCACTCGAATGAGCCGCAGATCGCGCTGTCCGAGAAGATTCTCGAACTGGCCGGCCCCGAGATGTCCAGGGTCTATTACGGCATGTCCGGCAGTGATGCCAACGAGACCCAGCTCAAGCTGGTGCGCTATTACCACAACGTGATCGGCAAGCCGGAGAAGAAGAAGGTCATCTCGCGCTGGCGCGGCTATCACGGTTCCGGCATCGCCTCAGGCTCACTGACCGGGCTGGCGGCCTTCCATGATCACTTCGATCTGCCGATTCCCGGCATCCTGCACACCGAGGCGCCGGACTACTATCGCCGTCCCGCTGAGTGCGCCGAGATGAGTGAGCGTGAATTCTCCACCTGGTGCGCCGAGAAGCTCGAGGCAATGATCCAGGCCGAAGGGCCGGAGACCGTCGGCGCCTTCATCGGCGAGCCGGTGCTGGGCACCGGTGGCATCGTGCCGCCGCCGGAGGGCTACTGGGAGGCCATCCAGGCCGTGCTCAAGCGCCACGACATCCTGTTGATCTGCGATGAAGTGGTGTGTGGCTTCGGGCGCATCGGCAGCCAGTTCGGCTACCAGCACTTCGGCATCAAGCCGGACCTGGTCACCATCGCCAAGGGCCTGACCAGCGCCTATCAGCCGCTGTCCGGGGTCATCGTCGGTGACCGCGTGTGGAAGGTGCTGGAGCAGGGCACCGGCGAATTCGGCCCCATCGGCCACGGCTGGACCTACTCCGGCCATGCACTGGGCGCCGCCGCCGGTGTCGCCAACCTGGAGATCATCCGCCGCGAGCGCCTGGTCGACAACGCCCGCGAGACCGGCGCCTATCTGCAGAACGCCATGCAGGACGCCTTCGCCGATCACCCCATCGTCGGCAATGTGCGTGGCATCGGCCTGCTGGCGGCGCTGGAGTTTTCGCCGCAGCCGTCACAGCGCAAGGCGTTCGACTCAGCGCTCAAGGTCGGCCCGCGCATCTCCGCGGCAGCCCTCGAGGAAGGCCTGGTCGCCCGCGCCATGCCGCAGGGCGACATCCTCGGCTTCGCGCCGCCGCTGGTGGTCACGCCCGAGGAAATCGATGACATCGTCGCCCGCGCGCGTCGCGCCGTGGACAAGGTGCATCAGGAGCTTGTCGACAATGGCGATCTCTCTTCTGGTGATCAGTAAGTCATGGCATTGACCTTACCCCCGCTCAAGAGCACACGGGAAACGCCGCTGGCGCTGGCCGATATCTATGCCGCGCGCCAGCGGCTGTTTCATTCATCGACGGCCACGGGTGTCGAACGCACGGCGCTGGTGCCTTCACCGGCGCTGTCGCGACGCTTCGATGCCGAGATTCTGCTCAAGCTGGAGACCCGCCAGCCCACCGGCGCCTTCAAGCTGCGCGGGGCCAGCAATCTGCTGGCCGCCGTGGCCGAGCAGGCCTTTGGGGAGGCCTTCGAGCGCCTCCAGCGCGGCGTGACCGCCGCCTCCACCGGCAACCATGGTCGCGCCCTGGCCTACGCCGCGATGCGCCGTGGCCTGAGGGCGGTCATCTGTCTCTCCGAGCAGGTGCCCGCCAACAAGGTGCGTGCCATCGAGGCGCTGGGTGAGCTGGGCGGAGCCACTGGCGGCAGTGTCGAGGTGCGCCGGGTCGGGCGCAGTCAGGACGAGGCCTTCCACGAGGTCAATCGGCTGGTCGAGGAGGAGGGCATGCTGGCGGTGCCGCCCTTCGATGACCCGCTGATCGCGGCCGGTCAGGGCACCATCGGGCTTGAGTTGATGGAAGATTGCCCGCAGCTCGATCAGGTACTGATCGGACTCTCCGGCGGCGGCCTGCTCGGCGGTATCGGGGCGGCGCTCAAGGCGATTCGCCCCGAGACGCGGGTGCATGGCATCAGCCTCACCGAAGGCGCGGCCATGTGGCACAGCCTGCAGGCAGGCACACCGGTGGAGGTGGAAGAGGTCGCCAGCCTCGCCGATTCGCTGGGCGGCGGCATCGGGCTTGGCAATCACACCACGCTGCCGCTGGTGCGCCGCGTGATGGATGAACACCATCAGGTCAGCGAGCGCGCCATCGCCCGCGCCATGCGCCTGCTGTTGGAAGAGGAGAAGCTGCTGGTCGAGGGCGCCGCCGTGGTCGGGCTTGCCGCACTCGAGGCCTCGCGACTGGGCGAGACCGACTCCGCGCTGGCCGAGTCGATCCGCGGCCAGCGTGTCGCGCTGATCATCAGCGGCAATGGGGTCAGTCTGGAAACCTTCGATCAGACCCGAGCGCTGCTGGCGGATGCTCAGCAGTGATTTTTCGCCCATGGCTCACAGCGTGAGACAGATGACGGCACACCAGGAGGAGGGCGCATGACGGAACCGACTCAAGAAAGCATGCAGACGTATTCCCGTGAACAGATCGAGCAGGTCGTGGGGCTGGACGCCACGGCACTGGGCACCATTCGCGATGCCTTCATCGCGCTGGGCCAAGGCAAGGTGGTGCAGCCGCCGATCCTGTCGATGGCCATCGAGGAGGCCAACGGCGAGGTGGACGTCAAGACCGCCCACATCCAGGGGCTCAAGCACTTCGCGATCAAGATCAGTCCCGGCTTCTTCAACAATCCCGCCCGTGGCCTGCCAAGCCTCAATGGCCTGATGGTGGTGTTCTCCGCCGAGACGGGGCTGGCCAAGGCGTTGTTGGATGACGGCGGCTATCTCACCGCCATTCGCACCGCACTGGCCGGTGCCGTGGCGGCAGAGGCCCTGTCGCGCCCCGACAGCAAGCGTGTCGCGCTGATCGGCGCCGGTGAGCAGGCGAGCCTGCAGCTGGAAGCGCTGCGGCTGGTGCGCGACATCGAGAGTGTCGATGTCTGGGCGCGTGACAAGGAGCGCGGCGAGCGCTTCGCACGCGACACTGAGCAGCGCCTGGGCCTCACCGTGCGCAGCCATGACAGCCTGCATGCGGTGTGTCAGAACGCCGATATCATCATCACTGCCACGCCGTCTCACACGCCGCTGCTGGAATACTCGATGCTGCCGGAAGGCGTGCATGTCACCGCGATGGGCTCCGACAGCCCCGAGAAGCGCGAGCTGGAAGCCGACGTGCTGACCGACTGCGACTACTTCGTGTGTGACAGCCGCGCCCAGTCGGAAATCAATGGCGAGCTGAAGGGGCTGGATGAAGACCAGGCCAAGGCATGCGAGGTGTACGAGCTGGGCAAGCTGCTGGCCGATGGGCGTCGTCTGCGTGACGGTGAAAAGAACAGCGGTGAACAAGCCGAAACCGCCACTGATACCCTCATCACGGTGGCAGACCTTACCGGCACCGGCGTGCAGGACACCGCGATTGCCAGCCTGGCGCTGGCTCGACTCGCCCAGCGCTAGCGCCGCACGCAGCGACAGCGGGTCATGAAGGCGCGACGGACTTGCCCAGCGCGGCGGCGCATGCGAGGGTCACGCAGTAACGGCAGGAAGCCGTTGACTCCCTCGTCCACTCGGAGCCTGTCGTGACTCGAACCATGCCCTCACCCTCTGCTGCGCCGCGTGCCCTCAATGCTGCCCCCGGGGTAGAGGTCCGCCGCTCGCCGCTGGCGGACCTCTGTGCCGACTGCGATGCCGTGACGCTGCTGCCACCGTTATCCCCGCCGGGTGAGGGGTATCTGCGCCATTTCTGCCAGCTGGATTCCCCGCTGGCGGTGTTCGATCTCGACGATACGCTGCTCGACGGCGACTGCACCGGCATGTGGATGCGCTGGATGGCCGCCTGTGGCTGGATCGAGGATGTCGAGGCCTTCATGGGCATCGGCGAGCGCCACCAGAGCGAGTATCACGCCGGTACCCTGGACATCCACGAGCACACCGGCCATCTGCTCAGCCCGCTCATCGGGCGTCATCGCGATGATGTGCGTCGCGAAGTCGATGATTTCGTGGAAGAAATGGTGATGCCGCGCCTGCTGGAAGGCGGCATCGCGCGTCTGGCCGAACACGGCGAGGCGGGCCATCGCACCCTGATCATCTCCGCCTCCATGCATCATCTGGTCGGCCCCATCGCCAGTCGCCTGACCGCCGATGGCGCGCTGGCCACCCATCCTGCCTTCGATGATCAGGGCCGCTTCACCGGTGAGACCACCGGCATCGTCACCTTCCGCGAAGGCAAGCTGGCGGCGCTGGATGCCTGGCTGGAAGACGCCAGCCAGCTCAAGCGTGCGCCGCAGGCACTGTGGGGCTATTCCGATTCCCATAACGACCTGCCGCTGCTCGAGCGGGTCGATCATCCCCACGCCACCCAGCCGGATGCGCCGCTGCGCCAGTTCGCAGAAGCGCGTGGCTGGCCGGTGGTCGACTGGCGCCAGTCGCACCTGTCCATCGAATCGGACTGAGCGTGCATGAAGCCGTCGACTGACTCCCATCTTTCCCGCGATCAAAGCCCGGATGCCAGAGCCCTGCAGGCGCGTGGCGTCGCGCTGACGGCGCTGGGCGTGCTGCTGATCTCGCCGGATGCGCTGTTGCTGCGTCTCGCCGATGTCGCCGATGGCCCGCTGGTGTTCTGGCGTGGCCTGCTGACGGCCATCGGCTTTGCGCTGATTCTGCTGCTCACCCAGCGCGGCGGGCCTGCCCAGCGCTTCGCCAGTGCGCTGGCGCGCATGCGTGGCTGCGGGCGCACGGGGCTGTGGGTCGCGCTGCTGTTCACCGGCTCCACGCTGGGCTTCGTGCTCGCCAATCAATACACCCGCGCCGGCAATGTGCTGATCATCCTCGCCGCCAGTCCGCTGTTCGCGGCGCTGATGTCGCGGCTATGGCTGGGCGAGCGCCAGCCGCGCCATGTATGGGGCGCGATTCTGGTCTCGCTGGCGGGCATCACGCTGTTGGTGATGGACGAGGCGGGCAGCGGTTCGCTGACCGGCAATCTGCTCGCGCTGGGCTGCAGCCTGTCACTGGCGGGCAATTTCACGCTGTGTCGCACGCGCCCGGGCCTCGACATGAGTCCGATGCTGACACTGTCGGGACTGCTGACCGCGCTGTGTGGCCTGCTGGCCTGCACATGGTTGGCGGTCTCTGGGGTAGGAGAGGGTGCAGAGAGCGTGCTCACCCAGCTATGGCCCTCGCAGAGCGCTGATTTCGCCCGGCGCGCCGGCTGGCTGGTGCTGCTGTGTCTGGTGCTATCGCCGCTGGGCTTCACGCTGATCCAGCGTGGCCCGCTGTACCTGCCGTCCGCCGAGGTGGCGCTGCTGATGCTGCTGGAAAGCGTGTTCGGCATCCTGTGGGTGTGGTGGGTGCTGGACGAGTCGCTGACCCTGAGCGGCTGGCTGGGCGGCGCCATGGTGCTGGGCGCGATGCTGATCAAGAGCCTGATCGACCGCCGGCTGCGCCACCTGCAGGCCACGCGTACGCCTTCTGCGGATGCGTCTGCGGGCGGCAGCTGATACAATCCCGCCCATCCCCGAGTTTATTCACTGTCAAATGACAGCCCTCTGGACGCCTCACGGCGACCGGAGAGAATAGCTCATGGCGCGAAGAAAGCCACAGGGCGACCGGAAACGACGGCGACTTCACGACGCGAGCCAGGCGCGAGCGGCACTGCCCCTGACGGCAGTGATGAAGATTGCAACAACCGGACGCCAGACTGACTCGACAGCGCCAGGATTCAGCACGCACACCACCTTCCCCAACCTGTTGCGGACGACTCGATGACAAGCAGCCTCAAACAGCAGTGGCTCTCCAACCTCCGGCCCGACATCCTGTCCGGCCTGGTGGTGGCGTTGGCCCTGATCCCCGAAGCCATCGCCTTCTCCATCATTGCCGGTGTCGACCCCAAGGTCGGCCTGTATGCCTCCTTCTCCATCGCCGTGGTGACCGCCATCGCCGGTGGCCGTCCGGGCATGATCTCCGCCGCCACCGGTGCCATGGCACTGCTGATGGTCGACCTGGTCAAGGACCACGGCCTGGAATACCTGCTGGCCGCCACCGTGCTGACCGGCGTGATCCAGATCATCTTCGGCTACTTCAAGCTCGGCTCGCTGATGCGCTTCGTGTCGCGCTCGGTGGTCACCGGCTTCGTGAATGCGCTGGCGATCCTGATCTTCATGGCCCAGCTGCCGGAGCTGACCAACGTCACCTGGCACGTCTACGCCATGACGGCGGCCGGTCTCGGCATCATCTACCTGCTGCCGTTGGTGCCGAAGGTCGGCAAGCTGCTGCCGTCGCCGCTGGTCTGCATCATCGTGCTGACCATCTTCGCGATGGTCGTCGGTCTGGATATCCGCACCGTCGGCGACATGGGCGAGCTGCCGGACAGCCTGCCGGTGTTCCTGATTCCGGACATCCCCTTCAATCTGGAAACCCTGTGGATCATCCTGCCGTACTCGCTGCCGCTTGCGGTCGTGGGCCTGCTGGAATCCCTGATGACGGCCACCCTGGTCGATGACCTGACCGATACGCCGTCTGACAAGAACCGTGAGTGCAAGGGCCAGGGCGCGGCCAACGTCGTCACCGGCTTCCTCGGCGGCATGGCGGGTTGCGCGATGATCGGTCAGACGATGATCAACGTGAAGTCCGGCGGTCGTACGCGTCTCTCCACCATGGTGGCGGGTGTCGTGCTGCTGATCATGGTCGTGTTCCTCGGCCCGTGGGTCTCGCAGATTCCGATGGCCGCACTGGTCGCGGTGATGATCATGGTCTCCATCGGCACCTTCTCCTGGCAGTCGATCCGTGACCTCAAGACCCACCCGATGTCCACCAACATCGTCATGCTGGGCACCGTGGCCGTCGTGGTCGCGACCCACAACCTGGCGATCGGCGTGCTGGTCGGCGTGCTGCTCTCGGCGCTGTTCTTCGCCAACAAGATCGGTCAGGTGCTGCATATCGGCAGCGACATGAATGCCGATGGCCGTACCCGCGAATACCGCGTGGTCGGTCAGGTGTTCTTCGCCTCCAGCGAACAGTTCCAGGCCGGTTTTGACCTCAAGGAGACCGTCGAGCGTGTCGTCATCGACGTCAGCCGTGCGCATTTCTGGGACATCACCGCCATCGGCGCGCTGGACACCGTGGTGGTCAAGTTCCGCCGCGAGGGTACCGAGGTCGAGGTGCGTGGCCTCAACGAAGCCAGCGCCACGCTGGTGGATCGCTTCGCGGTGCATGACAAGCCGGATGCGGTCGAGAAATTGATGGGTCACTGATCCCGTTGGCGCCACCCGCCTGAACGAGGGCGGGGGCGCCATCAGCGTGATTGATGCGTAAAGACGGCGGGCAGTCCTTCACGGGCTGCCCGCCGTTTGCGTTGGTGGGGTCGGAAAGTGGTAATCTCGAAACAGGCGCCTGAAGCGCCACCTTGATCGTCAGCATAAGGAAGCACGCCATGAGCCAATCCTCTGCCAGTGCCCTGACAGGCCATGACAAGGTCACCGCCTGCATTGACGGCTCCGCCTTTGCCGTCTCCGTGTGTGATGCCGCCGTATGGGCAAGCCAACGTCTCTCGGCGCCGCTGAGCTTCCTGCATGTGATCGACCGCCAGGAAGGGGCGGGCGAGACCAGCAGTGATCTCTCCGGCAGCATCGGGCTCGGCGCGCGCGAGCACCTGCTGGAAGAGCTCGCCACCCTGGATGAACAACGCGGGCGTATCGCCCAGGAGCAGGGCCGCCTGATGCTGGAGGCCGCCTACGAGCGCGCCGTGCAGGCGGGTATCGCGGAGCCGCGGCCACGCCAGCGCAATGGAGAGCTGGTCGAGACCCTTGCGGAGCTGGAAGACGAGATTCGCCTGCTGGTGATCGGCAAGCGCGGCGAAGGGGCGGAGCAGGCCAGCGAGCACCTGGGCAGCAATCTGGAGCGCGTGATTCGCAGCCTGCATCGTCCGGTGCTGGTGGTGCCGGGCGAGTTCAATCAGCCGACGCGGGTGCTGATCGCCTTCGATTGCAGTACCACCATCAAGCGCGCCGTCGAGGTGTTGGCGGCCAGTCCGCTGCTGCAAGGCGCGGAGCTGCATCTGGTGATGGTTGGCGCGGAGTCGGTGGAGCATCAGGCCCCGCTGGACGCCGCGCGCGACACCCTCACCGCGGCAGGTTTCAGCGTGCAGGCCAGCTTCAGAGCGGGGGAGGTGGAAGCCTGCCTGCGCGAATATGCCAAGGAACACGCCATCGACATGCTGGTGATGGGCGCCTACGGCCACTCGCGCATCCGTCAGCTGCTGGTCGGCAGCACCACCACCGAGATGATTCGCAACGCCACGGTGCCGCTGCTGATCCTGCGCTGAACCATCCCTGAGTCGCTTGTGCGGCTCTCTGAGCATTGGCTGATGAGCGAGCCGTTTCATCATTGCCGTGACGCCGCGCTTCCGAAATCTCTCGGGCGCGGCGTCTTGCTGTCTGGTGGGTGTCGTCGTATACCGGCAGTCTTGAGTTCACGCACGTTTTCCTGCATCACCGGCAGCACGTGTGAAACAACAGCTGTCACCACAAGAGCCATCACAAGAGCCCCATAACTGAAACCACAGGTTCTTCTGGTACAGGGTAATATTCCCCGCAGGTCGCGTTGCGCCGCTCGCGCGAATCTGGAACGCTGAAGGACTGACCTCACCCTGCTTCGCCAGCGGTCTTTTTTGTATCAGCACCGCTGGTGGCATTTTTCCACTACCCAAGAAGAACAGCACAAGGACACTCTCGATGAACATCCAACGCCATGACACCAAGCCGCGCATGAGCCGCGCCGTGATCCACAACAACACCATCTACCTGTGTGGCCAGGTCGCCGGTCCGGACCATCGCTTCGGGAATATCACGGACCAGGCCAACAGCATGCTCGTGCGTGTCGATGCGCTGCTGGAAGAAGTCGGCACCGACCGCGAGCACCTGCTCTCCGCCACCGTCTATCTCAAGACAATGGACGACTTCAAGACCTTCAACGACATCTGGGACACCTGGGTACCACAAGGCCACGCCCCCGCCCGCGCCTGCGTACAAGCCGCCATGGCCAGCCCGGAACTGCTGTGTGAAATTACTGTGGTCGCTGCTGTTAAATAATATATCGATACCCCCCCTCTCTTTTCATACATTAGTAGAGGGGGGGGAGGTAAAAAAATGGCCAAAAAATTAGAACTTGATAATATTGTGTTTCTGAATAGCTCTCGATCATTGGACTTTTATTATGATATGAGTAGCTTCGTGATATTAGGGTTTATTGCCGGAATATATAACCATTTAATAGTTAACGATTCTGAAAGAGGAGAAAAAATAAATTATGTTATAAGTCAGCTAAATTCACTAGATATTTTTATATACATTTCATCGTTTTTTCTTATAGTGTTTTTATTGTTGCAAATAGTAAGTCTTGAAAATAAGCGGTCAAGCTATAATAAGGACGGTTTTTTATATCGAGTTGCTTGTTCGCTTTTTAACCTTGGTGTCGTTTCTGGAGTTGCTTCTTCACTATTTTTATATTCATTTTCTTTAGGTGTTTTGTGTCATGGTTATTGGAGCGAATCTGGTAATATAATAAATAGTGCATCACAACTGGCTATTTTCTCTATTTGGTTTTTATTGACTTCGTTGTTATTTGTATATCTCAGGTTGATAATTATATATGAAAAAAGTCACGAAGTGTCTTTTATGTTGCTGTGGATATCTCTGCTTGCGTTATTATGTTCTGCAGTTTTAGGGTATAACAATAACGATAAATTAGTCGGTATTTTTATTGTAATGCTGTATGTTTCCGTTATTATAACAGTTTTATATTTTAAAGAAAATAGTTTATCTTATGTGCTTAAAGATATTGAAGGTCTAGCTTATCGTTTTAAGAAGTTAGCTAATGGGACCTGTATTTTTCACATGTCACTGAAAGTATATAGCTTCCTTGAACTAGTTATAGTGCTTATGATCAACCTATCTGGCTGGCTTATAAAATTTATTATCAATATAAAGTATTTTCTGCTGTATTTATTATTTGCTGGTTTTTATTCTTTCATATATAATTCTAATACTATTTTTGAACCCAGCTTAAGCTGGGTAGACTCTATATACTTAAGCTTCGTTGTCATTACGACACTTGGGTTTGGTGATGTGTTGCCAAGCAATGATATAAGTAAGATTATAGTTATCTCTGAAGTAGTTATTGGGGTTCTGTTGATAGGACTTTTTTTGAACTCTCTTTCACACATGCTGGGAGAAAAAATTAGACGCCAAAAGATCAAGATAGATAACAATAGAAAAGAAGAATTACGTCTTAGCTTAGAAAAACACTCGTGTTTATTGTTATATAAATTCTTCGATAATTATTTTTATCTAAAAAACAAACCATTAAGTTATTATGGTCAGTACGAGAATATCAAAAATCAAGTTACCTTTATCAGAACGCTAGGTTTTTTCTCCAAAGGTTTTGTGACACTTAATATTTATTCAATTGTGGATGAGGCGCGTAAAGATTATCCGCTGCTTCTTAGCATGACTCCGATAGCTGCGGGAATATCTAGTGAACATTTAATGGAATGGAGTGAGTTAGTCACTGCTGTGAGATCATTGAGTGAGAAAAATATCAATAAAGAATATGATGAAAATGCATCGAGTAATGATTATATGGCTTTAGAGGAGGACCTTTTGGTGATTGCTAGAGTTAGCGATTTTTTAAGTAAAAAGCTTCCGTAGTGACTTTTCTATGTTTGGTAATTTAGAGTTAATTATAGTTTAGTAGAGCTTTCATACCTCACCCATTCTCGATAAAACCCGTCCAGTCGTTCTGTCTCGCTGAGGTGTGATGCTTCAGCGAGGCGTTCGCGTGCGTCTGTAGGCAGCATGGCGATGCGGGCGTCGAGGTCGTGGGCGTGGCGGGGGTTGTGGTATTCGAGGTCCAGACCGAGCGGGAGGGTGGCGAGGCCGACGAGCACATGGCCATGGCGGTGGGCGATGGAGACGTAGAAGCCTGCCGGTAGCGCAGGGTGATGGGGTGCCTGGCCACGCGGCGACCAGTCGGCCAGCGGTAGCGCAATGCCTTGGGCAGCGGCGAGTTCGCCGAGCAGAAGGCGGGCGAGGTGCGATTCGGCTTCTCGTTGCTGGCGACGGCGGGCCTTGGTAGGTGACGCAGGTGTGTCCGCGTTATCCACATCCGGCTGGCGTGCGCGCAGCGAGCGATGGCGGGAAGCTTCAGTCGAGGAGCTGGCAGAGGAATCAGCCAGATCAGCATAAAACGCTGGCAGCACACAGGCCTCGGCCAGCCACAGGCGGGCTGGCCGAGAGGATGATTCAGAGCAGAGACTTGGCAAGACGCGGGCAGCGCCGCCAGCCGCAGACGCCAGTGAAGCGGCGAGGGCGTGGGGGTCATGCGAGATCAGCGGCTCGGTGCTTGGCGGCTCGACACTCAGCGGCTCGGCACTCAGCGGCTCAAGGCTTGACGAACCACTGCTCAGCGAATCAGTGTTCAGCGAACCACTGCTCAGTGAACCAGCGCTCAGCGAAGCGGAGCCATCCGCTGCAGCATGCCCCAGCACCACGCAGCGGTAGGCGGGGTGATCGGTCGGACGCGCCGCAGGCTCGATTGCAGAGTTATCCTCAACCGGCTCGCTTGTCTCGCTTATTCCACTGCCTTGCCTGGCCGTCATGATGGCGAATCAGTTCTTCGGGTGCAGGATCACCAGATCCCCACGCAACGCGACGCCCGCGACGATATTGCCCGCATGGCACTCGTACTTCTCGCTGCTGGAGTAGGGCACCTTGTCATAGTCGCTGCGGATGTTGATGACCGCATTGGCCCCGTATTCGCGCGCCTTTTCCTGCAGCTCACGCAGCGCCGACAGGAACACCCAGCGACAGGCTTCCGCATCGCTCTTGTTGGTCGCGTTGGTCTTCGGGTTCACCCGCGCCCAGCCGCGCTTCTCGATTCGCTCGTAGGGCTGCTTGTCACCGAAGAAGAAGGCCACGTCCTTGCCCAGTCGCTGACTGGCCGCGGTGCTGGCCATCACCGGCATGATCGGCAGGAAGTGCTGCGTGTCCCGTGCCACCGCCGGAGCGGAGGCCACAAGCCCCGCAGAGCCAAGCAGCAGTGCAGACACCAGTGTCAGCACACGCGAGGCGCGACCCGAGCGGGCGCGCGTGGCAGGTGCCGCGGAACGTTTCGAGGATGCGAGCGACTGAGCAGAACGTGACGCCATCTGAGACCTCTCCTAACAGGGTGATTGACTGGCGCGACGCCAGTGAATATCGCCGTCAGCCAGCCAGGGGCGTGAGCCAATCACACCATAGACCATGCAGCGGGCGCGTATCTTGCGCCAGATCCGACCCGCTGCAAAGTCGTACGTTGGCGACACCCTGCAAAGGCGTCAGCGCGAAGCGTGATGACTGGCGCCAGATCAGATTGCCAATGACTCACTCGCCCTGCCAGCGACGCAGAATCAGCGAGGTATTGATGCCACCGAAGGCGAAGTTGTTGCTCATCACGGTGTCCGTCTCGATCTCGCGGCCTGCGCCGGTGAGGTAGTCGAGCTGCGCACAGCGCGGGTCGAGACTGGTGAGATTGGCGGTACCGTGGAACCAGCCATCGCGCATCATCTCGATGGCGATCCAGGCCTCCAGCGCGCCACAGGCGCCCAGGGTATGGCCGGTGTAACTCTTGAAGGCGCTGATCGGCGTGGAATCGCCAAACACGGCATGGGTGGCATGGCTCTCGGCGATATCGCCGCGCTCGGTGGCGGTGCCATGGGCGCTGACATAGCCGATCTCTGAGGCCTCGACACCGGCATCCTCCAGCGCCATGCGCATCGCGGCTTCCATCATGTTGGCGTCCGGCTGGGTGACGTGACGGCCATCGGAGTTGGTGCCGAAGCCGAGAATCTCGGCGTGGATGGTCGCGCCGCGCGCCAGGGCGTGCTCCAGCTCTTCCAGAATCAGCGTGCCGGCGCCTTCACCGATCACCAGGCCATCACGTTCGGCATCGAAGGGCCGCGGTGACAGGTCCGGGCGCTCATTGCAGGTGCTGGTGGCGAACAGGGTGTCGAACACGGCGGCGTCGGCGGCGGACAGCTCCTCGCAGCCACCGGCGACCATCGCGGTCTGGCGGCCGAAGCGGATCGCCTCATAGGCATAACCGATTCCCTGGCTGCCGGAGGTGCAGGCGCTGGAGGTGGTATGAATCCGCCCCTTGATGCCGAGGAAGACGCCGATATTGACCGGCGCGGTGTGCGCCATCATGCGGATATAGGAATTGGCGCTGAGCCCATCGGTGGAGTGGTTGATCAGCATGTTGCCGAAGTCGGCCACCGCATCCGGCTCACCGGCCGAGGCACCGTAGGCGATGCCCATCTGGCCGCTCTCCTTGAGCGGGCTGTCACTCAGGCCGGCCGCCTCCAGCGCCAGCTCGCTGGAGCGGGTCGCCAGCTGCGCCACACGCCCCATGCTGCGCAGCGCGCGGCGGTTGTAGTGACTGGGCAGCTCGAAATCATTGACCGGCGCGCCGAGGCGGGTGTTGAGGCCGTCGTACTTGTCCCAGTCCTCGATATAGCGGATGCCGGTGCGCCCGGCGGCCAGATTGGCGCGCAGGGTCGGCCAGTCATTGCCGATGGGCGAGAAGCCATGCATGCCGGTGACCACGACACGTCTGCCGCGCAGTGCGTGAGAGGAAGTCGTCATCAGAACATCCCCCCGTTCACCGCGATGGTCTGGCGGGTGATGTAGCCGGCGTCCTTCGAGCACAGGAAGGCCACGGTGGCGGCGACTTCCTCGGCTTCCCCCGCGCGGCGCATGGGAATCATCTTCAGCGCCTCTTCCATCTCGACGCCTTCGGTCATCTCGGTGGCGATGACGCCCGGTGCGACAGCATTGACGGTGATGCGGCGCTTGGCCAGCTCCACCGCCAGCGCCTTGACCGCGCCGATCAGCCCCGCCTTGGCGGCGGAATAGTTGACCTGACCCCGATTGCCCATCATGCCCGACACCGAGGACATCACGATGATGCGCCCCGGCTTGCGGCGGCGTACCAGCGGCATGGAAAGCGGCTTGATGACGTTGTAGAAGCCATCGAGGTTGGTGCGGATCACGCTGTCCCAGTCTTCATCGGTGAGCGCCGGGAAGGCGTTGTCGGCATGGATGCCGGCATTGCAGACCACCCCGTAGTAGCAGCCGTGGGCCTCGATGTCGGCTTCCAGTGCACTGCGTGCGGCGTCACGGTCGGCGACATCGAAGCTCAGGATGCGCGATTCACCGCCCAGGGCGCTGATCTCACGCGCGACTTCCTTGGCGGCGTCACGGCGCGAGCGACAATGCAGCACCAGGTTGTAGCCTTCGCGGGCCAGACGCAGCGCGATGGCGCGGCCGATGCCACGGCTGGAGCCGGTGACCAGAATCCACTCGCGCGCTTCAGGGGCAGCGGTGGCAGTTTCAGTAGCGGGGGGTGTGACAGACATCAGACATTACCTTGCGATGAGGCACCGGCAGCATCCTGCTGTCCGGGTGAGGATTCTTGTGCGGTGTCTTGCGTAGACGCCGCGGAGGGCAGCGCCTCGGGCGCCGGCTCGAAGACATTCACGCCGGCACGGGCGACAGTGGCGCCGTGCTCGTCGCTGATGGTGGCCTCGAAGGCGCCCAGACCGTTGTCGGCGCGATAGTCGAGCTGAACATGAATCTGCCAGCGACAGTCGCAGGAAAAGGCGGCGACTTCGCTCTCATAGCGGCGACTCCCGAGCAGAAAGCCGACTCGCGGCGGCTGGCCACTGCGCGCGGCCTGCATGCCCGACCAGGCGGCGATGGCCTGCGCCATCCACTCAAGCCCGACCCAGGCGGGGATCACGGCCTGGCCGTCGGCATTCTGCTCGGCGAACAGGTTGTCTGACGTCGGGGTGATATCGGCGCTCAGCGAATGCTCGTCACAGCGCAGCACGCTATCCAGCAGACACATGCCGGCATCATGGGGCACATAGGGGCCGATGGCGCAGGGCATGGCGGGATAGCGCGCCTCACGGGGCTGCACCTCAGCGCCAGCAAGGGAAACTGAGTCGGTGCTCGGGGTCAGCATGCAGAGGACTCCGGGTCGGTGGTGTGGCGCTCCAGCACCAGCGAGATATTGTTGCCGCCGAAGGCGAAGCCATTGCTCATCACCCGCAGCGGCGGGGTCTCGGGGCGATCACGATAGACGATATTGAGCGCAGGCAGCGCCGGGTCCAGCGCCTCACGCGGCGTGGCATGCGGCGGCAGGCGGCCATGTTCCAGCGCCAGCCAGCAGAAGGCGGCTTCCAGTGCCCCGCAGGCGCCCAGCGTATGGCCGGTGAGGGCCTTGGTCGAGCTGACGGCGGGCGAACGGGGCTGATCGATATCAGAACCGGCATCAGAACCGCTGTCAGAGTCGGCGTCCGTACCGAACAGGCGGCTGATGGCGAGGCTTTCCATCGCGTCATTCAGCGGCGTGGCGGTGCCGTGCAGGTTGATGTAGTCGATCTCGCCGGGGGCGCGGCCGGCACTGGCGAGCGCGCCGCGCATGGCGGCCTCGGCGCCGCTGCCATCGGGGCAGGGCGCGGAAATATGGTGGGCATCGCTGGATTCGCCGACGCCGGTCAGCTGTACGCCGCCGCGCTCCGGCGTGACCACGAACAGCACCGCGGCCTCGCCCAGATTGATGCCATCGCGCTCGGCCCCCAGCGGCAGGCTCTGCTTGCGGCTGACGGCCTCCAGGCTCATGAAGCCTTTCACCGTCATGTGGCACAGGCTGTCGGCGCCACCGGCGATCACCGCATCGCACTGGCCGGAGGCCAGCAGACGTCGCGCACTGGCCAGGGCCTTGGCGCTGGAGGTGCAGGCGGTGGAGAGGGTGTAGATCGGCCCACGCGCGCCGCTCAGCCAGGCGACACACTCGGCGGGCGCGCCCAGTTCCTGGCGACGATATTCAAAGCTCTGCGGCCAGCTGTCGGCGCTCGGCGTGCCCTGGGCGACGGCGGCGCGCTGGGCGTCCATCGCGGCTTCCGTCTCGCCGATGCCGGAGGTGCTGGTGCCGAGCACCACGCCGATGCGCTCCGGCGCGATGCCCTGACGCTTGAGGGCTTCAAGCTCCGGTGCCAGCTGTTCCAGCGCGGTGGCCAGCAGGCGGTTGTTGCGTGAGCGCAGCGGGGCCGGCCAGTCGCTGTCATCCACCAGCCGCGCGGTGACGCGCCCCAGCGACAGCGGCGTGCCGGGGCTGAAGTCATCACTGACACGCAGGCCACGGCTGGCGCTGAACAGCGCACTGCTGATCAGGCCGTGGTCTGCGCCCAGCGGGCAGACGATGCCGGGGCGTGACAGGCGACAGGCGTTGCCAGTGTCGCGGCCCTTGGGGGGAGCGGTGGCCACGGTTGCAACAGATTCAGTCATGCGCGGGAGCTTCCGGTGAGTCGTCAGGGGAGTTCTGTGTGCTGGGCGCTGCCAGCGGTTCCAGCGTCAGCTGCATGTCGGCTGCCGGGTCGCGCAGGGTCACGCGGCCGCTGGCATCGCGGGTCAGCTCGGCGATGGTCACACCATCTTGCGTGATGATGCGCTGCGCGGGCTGGCGGCGTTGCTGCCAGTCGCCGCGTTGTACCAGCTGCCAGCCTGTGTTCGCAAAGGCGGCATCGATCGCGGCCTGTGGCCAGTGCACCCAGGCGATACGCCGCGCCAGCCAGTCGGCGCTGAAGGGCAGCTTCTCGAGCACTTCCGGGCGTGCCTTCTCGAAACGGCTGCCGTCGGCGTCATGCACCAGCGTCAGCAGGCGTTGGCCCTGCACGCTGAGCATGACCAGCCGCATGGCCTCGGGCGATTGACGCAGTACGCCGATGAGAGGCGGCAGATTCTGCTCCTGCGCACCCTCGCCAGCCTCGGCATCGGCGTCCACAGCGACAGTCCGTTTTACGTTGTCATCACTCTCTATACGCGCCACACGCAGAATCAGACGTTGGGTGCTGGTCTGCTCGAGACTCGCCAGCGCCGGCATCGGGCTGACAGCCTCCAGCGGCTTTGGGGCGAGCAGGCTGCAGCCGCCCAACAGCAGCGTGGCGGCCACGGCGAGGCTGGCCAGCCCGAGGCGGCTGCTCAGCCCAGCTGAGAGCAGTCCTGCTGAACGCAGCCCGACTGAGAGCAGTCCTGTGGAATCAGCGTGAGAGGCGAAAGACATGTTTTTCATGACGCTACTTTACCTGTTCTCGCCGACGCTTGCTGCGCGGCCGAAGGCGCTGAGGCCAGCCACCGGGTCGCTCTCCTGCACCGCGTCATGCACGAGCGCCTGTTCGGGCGCGGTCAGTCTGGCAAGGGCCGTCAGGCGGCGGCGACTGGCACTGACGAAGGGGTTGGCCGTGTCCCAGGCGTAACCGGCGAGCACCGCGCTGATCATCTGGCGAATCCGCGCATGCGGTTCGGGATGATAGATGATGTCGGTCAGGCGGCTGTCGTACCAGGCGGTGACGAATTCGCGGAAGACCTCGATGCCACGGCGCAGCGGCTGCTCGTATTCGTTGGCCCAGTCGGGGCGCTGCTCATCGCGGGTCGCGGTAAGCTCACGCGCGACCAGCGGCGCGGCACGCAGTGCCGATTCCAGTGCGATGGTCACGCCGGAGGAGAACACCGGGTCCAGAAACTCTCCGGCATTGCCGAGCAGCGCATACCCCGGGCCATGCAGGCGACTGACATCGGCGCTGTAACCGCCCAGCGACTGCACGGCGTTGGCCGGTCGAGCATCACGCAGCAGCTCCGCCAGGCGCGGTTCTTCCATCACCCACTGCCACAGGCGTGTCTGCGCATCGTCCCCGGCGGCAGGCTCGATCAGCTCGCGCGGGCCGACTACGCCCAGCGAGGCGCGGCCATTGGCGAAGGGAATCAGCCAGTACCAGACATCGGGATGCGTCGGATGCGAGGCGATCAGGATATTGTCGCGGCGATAGCCCTCGGCGGGCGGCGCGAGGTCGGCGATGCCGTCGTGGACATGGCCGAACAGCGCCATGCGCGGCTCCAGGCGCGGGTCACGCTCAAGCGATTCGAGGCGCGCCAGCACGCGGCCATAGCCGCTGGCATCCAGCACGAAGGCGGCCTCAAGCTCGCGGCCATCCGCCAGCGTGAGGCGTGGCCCCTGCGCATGGCCGGTGGCGTCGCTCTGCGCGGCGCGAGCCGGAGTGAAGCCCGTGACCGTGACGCCGAATTCGACCTCGGCGCCCGCCGCCCGCGCGCCTTCGATCAAGCGCTGATCAAAGTCGGCGCGCTCCACCTGCCAGGTGGTGCCGGGGCCGTCGCTGAACTTGTCGCGGAAGTCGATCACGCGATGCTCGCCGCGGCGGGTGAAGGCCGCGCCGGTCTTGCGCTGATAGCCACCGGCGGCGGCGGCCTCCATCAAGCCGCAGGCCTCCAGATGCTGCATGCAGCGTGGCAGCAGGCTCTCGCCGATGGAGAAGCGCGGGAAGTGGCTGCGCTCCAGTACGCGCACCGCATGGCCCGCGCGTGCCAGCCACGCCGCCGCCGCGGCGCCGGCGGGTCCGGCGCCGATGATGATGACTTCCTTGCGTGGTGGGTTGTTGCTGCGATCTGCCGATTCCATGGCATCGTCCCCTGTCGTTGTCGATATCGTTATCGTTATGTGTTCATGCTGCGCTGCGTTCCCTGCGGCTTGCTTGTCTTTCGCTTCAGACCCGCCTCAACTGCGCGCGAAGGGCACCAGACACCAGGTGGCGCTCAGCCCCAGCAGGCAGGCCAGTCCCAGTGCCGCCAGCGCCGGTGTCTGACTGAAACTCAACAATCCAAAGGCTAGCAGGCTGGAGGCACACGACAGCGAAATCGCCAGCAGGCTGGCCTGCGATGCACGGCTGGCGCTGGTCTGTGCTGCATCTGACGCTGTAGGTGATAAAGAGCGGCGCGCGGGATGCTCGGCACAGAAGATCCCTGCATCCAGGCCAATCCCCAGTACCAGCAACAGGCCCAGCAGGTGGAAGAGGTTGAGGCCGACGCCTGCCAGCGTCAGGGCCGCCAGCGTCAGTACCAGTCCGCCCAGTGGCGGCAGCAGGGCTCGCCAGGTGCTGCGGCGATAGCGCAGCGCCAGCAGCAGGCTGATCAAGACCACTGCGCCGCCGACCAGCCAGGCCATCTCGCTGCGAATCCTGCCCAGCGTCGTCGAGAGCCTGGCGACCTGATCCACATACTCGAGGCTGTCGTCATCCGCGGCGAGGCGCGCAAGCGCTGCGCTGCCCTCAGCCGTGACATCGCCGAAGCGCACGATGCCGATGGCAGCACTGCGCGAGTCGAGCCACAGTCGCTGGCCCATCTCACCGGCGGGCAGCGCCACCCAGTCCGCCGGGCGCAGCGGGTGGGCGTCTGCGATGGCCTGCTCGGCACGTGTGACCAGCTCGGGCGGCAGGCCTGCGGTGCTCAGCACCTGGGGCAGCAGGGTGCGGGTGCGCTCACGCATGGCGCCGAGGTTGGCCTGCTGCTGTTCAAGTGTCGGCAGTTGCTGAGCGAGGCTCGCCCAGTGGCCCAGCTGCTGGCGTGCATTCAGCTGCTGGAAGGTGTCTTCCAGCGCATGCAGGCGCGTGAGCAGGGCGGCGTCAGTCTCGGCCTGCACGATCAGGTAGCGCAGGCCGTCCGGTTCGGCGAGCAGGCGCTGGACCTCGCGTTGCTCGTTGATCAGAGACGCAGGCGAGGGATTGAGCTGCGTGAGGCGGTCATCGCTGCGCAGTCCGTAGAGGCTTGCCAGCGCGGCCACCAGCAGCAGGCCCAGTGCCTGCCAGCTGCGCTTGCCGGGGATGGCACGCGCCAGACGTCCTGCGGCGCGGGCGGCGGGGGAGTCCTCGCGGGTGGCCTGCGCCGGCAGTGGCAGTTGCGGCAGCCACAGGCGCACGCTCAGCCAGGCACCGATCAAGCCGAGCGCCGCGAACATGCCCATCTGGCGCAGGCCGGGCATCGGCGTCAGGGTGATGGCCAGATAGGCGGCGAGGCTGGAGCACAGCCCCAGCGTCAGGCCCGGCCACAGCGCGGCGAGCCCGCCACGGCCATTCGTCGTCGCCAGGCGGCGCATGCACTCCAGATGCAGCACGTAATCGATGGAGATGCCGATCAGGCTGGCGCCGAAGGCCAGCGTCAGCACATGCAGGCTGCCGAAGGCCCACCAGGTCAGCGGCAGCGCGAACAGTACGCCGGTGGCCACCGGCACCAGCAGCAAGGGCAGCCGCCGCGGGGTGCGGAACACCGCCCACAGCAACAGCAGCACGCCGATCAGCGAGCCGAGCCCGATGGTCGACATCTCCTGTTTGGCCTGCCGCGCGCCGTTGCTGGCATGGAAGACCAGCCCGGAGCGCAGCAGCCGAATGTCGGGATAGTCGGCCTTCACGCCATTCACGGCCTGCTCCAGCGCCTGCTGGTCACTCATCGCATAGGCGCTGCCCGAAAGGGTGGCACTGATCAGGCGATAACCGCTACCGCCTTCTTCGCTGTTCTGCTCGTCACTGTCCTGTTTGTCACTGACTGAGCCAGCGGAAGCCGGCGCGCGCAGCAACAGCTGGCCGCCGGACAGCGACAGGTTGGCGGGCGTCAGCCAGCTCTGCCAGGCGCCGGCGAGGCCGAAGGGGTCGCGGATCAGGTCGCGCTGTCCGCCGGGCTGGAACAGCTGTCTGAGGGCGCGCGCCTGCCAGTCATCGTCACTCAGGCCGGCAAGCGACGGGGCGATCAGCGCCGGCTGGACCTCTGCCGGCAGGCGCAGGCTTTCGAGGCTCTGGCCGTCATCCAGCCTCGCGATGGGCGCGAGCGCCTGCCGCAGCGCTTGGGCGGCGGCGTCACGCTGCTTGCGTGCGGCGGCGCTGGCATCGCGACTGCCGACCAGAATCACCAGCCGGTTGGCGGTGTCATCCAGCGATTCGGCGCGCGCCGCCAGCGGGCTGCGTTCCTGCTCTGGCAACATGGCGGTGATGCGGGTGTCGATCGCCCCACGCCATGGGCTCTGCGGGACGATCTTCGCGGCCAGCAGCAGCGCGCACAGCAGCAGGGCGGCGGCCCATAGCCAGCGCCAGACGGCGCGATCCAGCCCCTTGCGCGGCTCACGGCTGGGTGACGTCATCGCTCGCAGTGACCGCCGGCGGTGAGCGTCAGCTCAAGGCGGTCACCGTCGCCGCTGTCGAGATTCACGTGTTCCAGCCAGCTGCCACCGTCGATCTCGAGACGCTCGATGGCCTCGGCCAGACGGGCATCATTGGGCGTCAGGCTGGCCTGCCAGTCATCCGGCGTGCCCGTCAACGTCAGGGAGAAGTGCTCCTCGAGCGCCTGCCAGTCGCCGTGGAAGAAGCTGATCAGCAGCTCCGCCATCGCCTGCTGATCGGCCGGCAGCGGCTCGCCATTCGGGCCTTGGCTGGCATCGGGGCGCATCTCGAGACGGTCTTCAATCGGTGAAGTGGTTTCCCACACCAGGCCTTCGGGCGCGTTCGGGTCACCGATCAGACGGAAATGACCCCGGCTCTCGAGCTCTGCGCCGACATCCTCGAGCCAGCGTGTCTGCTGGAAGTCACCGCAGACTGGCGCGGTGCGTGCCAGCTGTTGCGTCAGGGCGCGGGCGTCGAATCTGGCGGCGCTGGTCTTGGGAGCACTGGTCTCTGAGGCACTGGTCTCGGATGCGTTGGCCCAGGGGGCACCGGCAGTGAGCAGCAGGGCAGTGGCGGCAATGGCAAGGCGCGAAGTCATCACGGCGTTCCTTGTGTTTCTGAAGGGGAGGCAGGCGAATCACTGGTGTGTGTCAGCGCTTGTTCGGCCTGCCAGGCGGCCAGCCGCTCGCTGAGCGCGGCGGGCGAGGCCAGCAGCATCTCGCCATCTTCCAACCCGACGGCGACCTGCACGCTGTAGCCGCGGGTCAGGCGCTTGCCGCTCTCGACATCGCGGATCACGTAGTCGAGCTTGAGGCGGTTTTCCCACTCGCGCAGCCGCGCGGTGACGGCGATGCGCTGACCGAAGCGCGCCGGGCCGGCATAGCGCAGGCGCAGGTCGATCACCGGCCAGGCGTAGCCGGAATCGCGCATCTGCGGGTAGTTGTAGTCGAGCATGTCGAGCAGCTTGCAGCGGGCGATCTCGAGATAGCGCACGTAATGGCCGTGCCAGGCGACTTCCATCATGTCGACGTCGTGGAAGGGCACTTCCATCTCTACCGTGGCGGTCGGCATCGGTGTTTCGGCTGGCTGATTCATGGCTTGTCTCTCGTTCAATGCTGCCTCGCTCAAGGCTGTCCGCTCACTCATGCGTTGGCCTCGCCTGCGGTCAGGGTCCAATGGCGCTCACGGATGCGCGCACACAGCAGGCGCAGGTCGGCTTCCAGAGCGCGATCTTCCTCGAGGGGCGCGATGTCTTCACGCAGCTCACGGGTGAAGGCGGCCAGTCTGGGCGGCGTGGCGGCTTGACCCGTGATGTCGGCGCGCTGCTCGCTGCCCTGCACGGCGGCATGCAGGGTGGCAGCGGCGACCTGTTCCACCAGTGTCAGCACGCGCAGCGCATCCCGCGCGGCGATGGTGCCCATGCTGACCTTGTCCTGATTGTGGCACTCGGTGGAACGCGAGAAGACGCTGGCGGGCATGGTCAGCTTGAGGGCTTCCGCCGTCCAGGCCGAGGCGCCGATCTGTACCGCCTTGTAGCCATGATTGAGCGGCGCGCGCTCGAGCGTGGCACCGCTGAGGTTGCTGGGCAGGCCACGGTTGTAGCGGCTGTCGACCAGCAGTGCCAGCTGGCGGTCGAGCAGGTCGGCCAGGTTGGCGACCGCCGTCTTGAGGCTGTCCATCACCATTGCCACATGGCCGCCGTAGAAGTGGCCGCCGTGGAGAATCTTGCCGGCCTCGACATCGATCAGCGGGTTGTCGTTGGCACTGTTGAGCTCGGTCTCCAGGAAGCTGCGCCACCAGCTGAGGCTGTCCTCGACCACGCCGATGACGTGGGGCGCGCAGCGCGTCGAGTAGCGGTCCTGCAGGCGCGGCGAGTTGATCGGCGTGGCATCGACTTCCGGCGCCGCCGGGTGGGCCAGGTCATCGCGCAGCCACTGGGCCACGCGGGCCTGACCGGGATGCGGCTTGGCAGCGAACAGGTCGGCATCGAAGTGGTAGGGGTTGCCTTCCAGCGCCTGCACGCTGAGCGCGGTGATGCGCGCGCTCAGGCGGCTGAGGTAGGTGGTGCGGCCGTAGGCCAGCGCGGCGAGGGCCGTCATCACGGCGGTGCCGTTCATCAGTGCCAGCCCTTCCTTGGGGCGCAGCACATAGGGTGTCAGGCCGTGTGCCGCGAAGACCTCGGCCGTCGAGCGCAGCGCGTGGGGCTGGCCTGCGCCGGGGCGCACCCAGACCTCACGCTCGCCACACAGCACGGCGGCCAAATAGGACAGCGGGGTGAGATCGCCGCTGGCGCCCACCGAGCCTTCCTCGGGAATGCGCGGCAGGATGTCGTGATTGAGCAGCCATACGAGGCGCTCCAGCAGCGCCATGCTGACCCCGGAGACACCACGGCACAGCGAGACGAGGCGCACCATCACCACCGCGCGACTGCTGACCACATCCAGGTCCGCGCCCATGCCACAACCGTGGAAGGTATAGAGGTGGCGCGGCAGGGCTTCGAGGTCCTCTGCACCCTGCACGGCACGCGTCACGGAATCGCCGTAACCGGTGGTGACGCCGTAGACCACGCCTTCTTCTTCCAGCAGGCGTTCCAGCAGGGCCGGGCCGGCCTCGATACGGGCGCGGAAGGCGGCATCCGGGGTCAGGCGCACCTCACGGCGGCCTTCGGCGACATCGATCAACTGCTCGAGGGTGATATCACTGCCGTCGAGAATCAGGGCGGAGGAAGAGGTGGCGGGCTGTGACATGACGAGGTACCTGGCGAAGAGAGAAGCGTGAAAATGCGCTGAACGTGAAGACCGAACAAGGTGAAGGCCGCTGAGCCGGGCGCGAAGCAGCGTTGTCGCAGGCCCGGCGCGGCTCAGGCGTCCTGTTTCGGAGCCGACGCGCTGTCTGGATTCGACGTGCTGTCAGGCGCCTGATGCCAGAAGTCGAAGAAGTTGAACCACTGCAACGGATGGCGCTTCACGCGTGCTTCCAGATGACGGGCATGGCGCTGCATGGCCTGCTGGATCCATGCCTCGCGACCGCTGCGCTTGACGGCGCGGCTGTCATCGAAGGGCGCGAAATCGACCCGGAAACGCGGATGGGCGCCGCCCTGTTCGCGAATGCAGCTCAGGGTATAGACGTGACAGCGCAGCAGCGCGGCCAGCATGAAGGGCCCCTGCGGGAAGGGCGCGGGCTGATCGATGAAGTCACAGTGCAGTACGCGCGGTGAGGCCGCGGCACTGGCTGGCGACGCGGGTCTGCTGCCTTCTGCCGTGTTGGCTTCGACCGAGTTGGTATCGGCCTTGGCATCGTCGACGGTGGGCGGAATCGGCACGCGGTCGGCGGCGATGACCACGAAGCCGCCGCGATTGACGCGATCGCCCAGCGCCATGGCGGTGGCGGGCGTGATCTCGCTGACCTCGATCATCTGCGGCGGCTTGCGGCCGGTGGCCTGCTCCAGCAGCTGATTGAACTTCTCGGCGTGACGCGTGTGCACCAGTGCGCACAGATCGATGTCGTGGCGCTCGCCGATGGCATTGATCACATCCAGATTGCCGTGGTGGGCGACAAGGATGATGCCGCCCTCGCCCCGCAGCGCGGCGTCACGCAGGTCTTCCGGGCCGGTGCCGGTCAGCGAGGACAGCGGAATCTCGCCGCTCCAGGCCGAGACCTTGTCCATGATCGCCTCACCGAACTGCATGAAGTGGGCAAAGCTTCTCGCCCACAGGCGCACGCCACTGAGGTCTGGCTCTAGGCGCTTGAGGAATTCGAAGGAGGCACGCCGCGCCACCCCGCGCAGCAGGAAGTACCACGCCAGCACCGGAAACAGCGCGATGCGAAACGGCCAGGCACCGAGGCGACGACGAATCGTCACCATCAGGCGCATGCCAGTGGTGGAGCCGGTTTCCGACAGGCGTGCCCAATGGGTCATTCGTGTTTCCCCTTCGCGTCGTCAGGCTGCGAGGGGCGACTGACATGAGTGGATGATGTCCTGCCATTGCGTCCCGACAGCGTGCGCCAGGCAAGTTTCGGCGAGCGCAGCAGCATGCCGAGGAACAGCCGCGTGTGCATGGCGCTGATCAACAGGTTGTCGTGTCCGGGGCGGAAGTGGCTGACGCCTCCGGTGGGATAGCTGACATGCACCGGCAGGTTGGCGACCTCGCCATCGGCCCAGTACCAGCGCACCAGCACCTCGGTGTCGAAGGACATGCGATCGCCACAGTCATGACGCGCCAGCAGCCGGTTGGTGGCGGCCAGCGGGTAGAGGCGCACGCCGCACATGGTGTCGCGGATGGCCAGCGACAGGGTGTTGATCCACACCCAGATGTGCGAGGCGTAGCGGCCATAGAAGCGGATGCGCGGCACGCTGGCGTCGTATTGCGGATAGCCGATCTGCAGGCAGTCGGGGTTTTCCTGCATGCCGTTGAGGAAGGCGGGCAGATCACTGACGTCGTGCTGCCCATCGGCATCCACCTGCAGGGCATGAGTGAAGCCGAGCTGCTCGGCGGCCTGCAGGCCGCTGCGCACCGCAGCACCCTTGCCACCGTTCTGCTCGCGACGCACCAGATGATGACCCTCGGCCGCCAGCTGATCCAGCACCGCGGCGCAGGGCGCGCTGCAGCCATCATCCACCAGCACGATGGGCAGCCCGAGCGGTGCCAGACCCGCACACACGCCGGCGATGGTGGCGGGGTGGTCGTAGACCGGAATCACCACGCAGGCGCGCAGTGGCGACTCGCGGTTGGGGGGAGAGGATGTGTGGCCGGTCATCGGCGCCTGGGGCTGGCTCATGACGCCTCCGGTGTGGGTGTCGTCTGGGGTGAACTAAGTGGCGAACTGAGAGGTGTGCCATCGGTTTCAGCACCGTAGCGCAAGCGGCCACTGGCGTGCAGGCCCGCGCGGGATTCCAGGCGGAAGTCGACGCGCAGGCCGTGGCTGTCGGCGACCAGTGTCGCGGCCAGCGTGAAGCGCATGCCCGGCAGCAACAGGTTGGAGAACTTGATGCGCTCCAGACGCTGAAAACGGCTTTCCTGCACGCCGACACCCGCCAGGCGCAGGCGGCGGCCGAGATCGCGTGCCCACTTGAGCATCACCACGCCGGGCACCAGTGGCTGGGCGGCGAAATGCCCCTCGAGGTAGCAAAGGCTGTCGGGCACCTCGGCTTCCAGCGTCAGCTGCTGCGGGCCGCTGGAGGTCTCGCCCAGCCAGCGTGGCAGACGATGATCGTCGAGATCGGCAAACAGTCGCGCGACGGAGTCCGCCGTGAACTTGCCCTGGGCATTCAGCGGCAGGCGCGTGACGAATCGCCAGTAGCGCGGCAGGGCGATGCGCTCGAAACCCGGTATCAGGGCACGGCGCAGCCGCGCGATCAGATCGCGGCGGCTGGCGTGGTCCTGCGGCAGTGCGCTCTCGTCCATCACTACCACCGTGCCCAGGCGATGATCGCGGGTGGGCATCGGCAGGCAACGTACCTCCAGCACCTCCGCTTGCGCGCTGAGGCAGCGCTCCACCGCGCTCAACGAGACCCGCTTGCCGGCCAGCTTGACCAGCCGATCACTGCGCCCCAGCAGCTGGAAGCGTGGCGCCGCCTGCTGCTCGCCTTGCGACGGCGGCTCAGCCGGCAGCGGCGCGGCGTTGTCGGCCTGCTGCCACCACTGGTCTGGCTGTTCCAGAAACGGTGAGCGCACCGCGAAGGCGGGCGAGAAGAGGATCTCGACTTCCGGTAGCGGCGTCCAGTGGGGCGTCTCGTGCTGGCGGCGACGCGCGATACCGCCCGTTTCGGTGCTGCCGTAGATCTCGATCACCGGCGCCTGCAGGCAGTTCTCGGCGTGGCGGGCGGCCTCGGCCGGCAGCGGGGCACCTGAAGAGAAGACACGCAACACCTGAGCCTGATCCTGAGCCTGGCCCGCCACGCGGCTCTCGTCACTGACCTGTGGCAGGCGCGCCAGCTGGGCCGGCGAGCTGACCAGCTGGCAGCAATGCCCGAGGCCGGACAGCTGCGCGATGGCGGCGGCCAGCTGCTCCGGGTAGTGGCAGGCTTCGCTGAGAAACGGCACCCCTTCGCTGAGCGGGCGCAGCAGCGACACCAACAGTCCGTAGATGTGCTGGTGACTGACCTGGCTGAGGCTGACGGCGCCTGTGCTTGGCTCAGACGCTGAGTCAGTGTCTGACGCCAGCGGCCACAGCGTGCGGTGCACGGCCAGTTCGGCCTCGAGCTGATCGAAGCGCTTGGCGAAGCGCAGCGGCTCGCCGGTGGAGCCGGAGGTGCAGAGCTCCAGCGCGAGGCGCGCGCCGTCCGGCGTGATCTCGAACGGTGTGTTTGGTGCGGCAACAGAGCTGGCAGCGCCGGGTTGCTCCGGCGGCCAGCCAGTGGCGCTGGTCTCGGGCAGCTGGCCATCACTGCTCTCGGCCAGGCGGGCCAGGGTTTCCGGGCGGTCGTCACCGGGCAGCACGGCGAGCATGCCGCGCTCCCACAGCGCCAGCAGCTGCACGCAGGCGCCAAGCGCCGTGGGCTGGAACAGCACCCAGCGCGCACCGGGCCGGCGGCCGTCATGCGCTGCGGGCAGGTTGTCCAGCCACTGATGCCAGGCGTCGACGCGTGCCATCAGCTCGGCACGACTCAGCGGGCGCAGCGGCTGACCGGGACTGGCCAGCCAGCAGGCCGGCGCCGCGGGTGCGAGGCGGGCGAGCTGGCGCCAGCCCTGATGGATGAGGGAGGTGGCGCGCTGGGCGGCGTCTTGCTCAGTGGCGCGGCTGGCAGGCTGGCGGGCATCAGACATGTGAGGCAGGCAACTCTTCAGAAAGTCGAATTCATCTGGGGGCGTATCCACGCCGGGCAAATCCACGCGGGGCGTATCCATGCATGGACTCAGCTATCGATAGCCAAGCTCATCGATAACCGAGCTCAGCCATCGGCGCGGCGCAGGCGACGGCGTACCAGCCATTCGCCGCAGAACAGCAGCCCCATCAGCACGTAGCTCACCAGGCCGTTGTAGAGCGTCCAGGTCGCGAGGTCGGCATACAGCGCCGTGGCCGCGGCGACACTGGCATTGAAGACGAAGAAGCCGCACCACACACGGGTGACCTTGCGGGTATAACGCACGCCGGCGGCGGGCAGATCAGGCTCCTGCAGACGCGCCAGACGCTCGATGACCGGCATGCCGCGCCACAGACTGGTGGCGAACACGCTGAGCATGGCCAGATTGACCAGCACCGGATAGGCGCGCAGCCCCAGTTCCGCCTCGCTGAGCAGGCTGATGGCGATCAGCAGCGCGGCCAGCGACAGGCGCAGGATCAAGGGCAGGGGCAGACGCTGGATCAGCAAGGCGCCCAGCGCGATCAGTGCCCACACCCAGGGCGAGACATGTCCGCTGGTCGCGTCGCCCGCCGAGTCTGCCGTCAGCCGCGAGAGCAGGGCATAGACCAGCAGCGGCCAGCACACGGCGGCCACCACGCCCAGCCCGCCAAGCAGCAGCCTTGGCAGTGACGGGCGCCGCCCTCGACCAGAGGACAATGACGTCATGCCTGGCGCTTCATCAGCTGCTCGACGGCAGTCACGACGTCATCGAGGCTGCGTACGCTCTTGAAATCATTGGCTTCGATGCGGCGGCCGGTGAACTTCTTGAGTTCGACCACCAGGTCCACCGCATCGATGCTGTCGATGTCGAGGTCTTCATAGAGCAGCGCCTCGGGGTGGATGTCAGCGGCATCGATCTCGAACAGCTCGATCAGGGTGCTGCGCACATGGGCATAGATCTCTTCGCGGGACGCGGTCTGTTGCTCAGCGCTCACGACGGGCCTCCACGAGTTCACGCAGGGCATTGAGGCTGGCGAAATGCGCGCGGGTGTCCTCGGCTTCGGCGTCCAGCGTGATGCCGTACTGCTTCTGCAGCGCGAGGCCGAGTTCCAGGGCGTCAATCGAATCCAGCCCCAGGCCGTCCACGAACAGCGGCTCATCGGCGACGATGTCGTCCGGCGTGATGTCCTCAAGCTCCAGGGTGTCGATGATCAGTTGCTTGAGTTCCAGTTCCAGCTTGGCGCTATCGCTCATGAGTATTCCTCGTGTCGGCGTACCGATAATGGCCGGTATGAATGGCAGCAGGCTTTATTAACGGCGGGAAGGCCGAATATCTTAATCCGTTTTTCTCGCTATCTGATCAACATCAAGATCAGGGCAGTACGGCGCCGCGCGTCGTCATGACTCGTGAATCCGTTGCTGAAAGGCGGCCAGTTCAGCGGCAAAGTCGCTGGCCAGGCGGCGCGTCAACTGGCGGGCATCGCGTGACAGCGGTACCTCATCCTCTGTTGCCGGTGGCGGTGCGACATGTGCCGTCATGTCCGGCAGCACCTTGATATTGAGCATCACCCGCCGGGCCGGGATGTGATACCAGGGCTCGCCCTTGGTCAGGGTGCTGGGCTGGCAGTCGATCAGCACGGGGGTGATCTCGCTTGGCGTGCGCAGCGCGATGTTGGCGGCGCCGCGGCGGAATTTCAGCGCGCGCCCGGGCACGCTGCGCGTGCCTTCCGGAAACAGGATCAAGGCATTGCCGCGCGTCAAGCTCGCGCCGGCGGCCTCGAGCACGCCCTGCGGCTCTTCATTGGTGATGTAGCCCGCGGCGCGGATGGGGCCACGGGTGAAGGGGTTGCGTGCCAGCCGCCCCTTGACCACGCAGTCGGCGTGGGGAATCAGCGCGAGCAGGAAGACCACGTCGATCAGCGTCGGGTGATTGGCCAGCACCAGCAGGCCCGGGCGTTGCAGGCGCTCGCAGTCGTGCAGGCGATAGTCGAGCACGCCCAGGCCGCGCATCAGGCCCACGAAGCCGCGCATGCAGTAATGGATGATGCTGCGCGCGAGCTTCTGTCGTTTCTCGGGGCGGCGTACCACCAGTGTCAGCAGGGGCCACATTCCCCCCACCAGCAAGCCGCCCAGCCCGAAGGTCAGGAAGCTGATGGCCGTGGCGATGCCACGCCACAGGCGCCCGAGGGGAGACGACAGCATGCGTGGCATCAGTCTGCTTGCGGCGTCGGTGAGGTGGCGTGAGCGCGGCTCAGCTGCCAGTGATGGCGACGACAGGCGAGCGTCTCAGCCCCGGCCTGCTCGAGCCAGGCGATGACCTCAAGCGGCGTCGGGGCGCTGTCCGTCAACGACTCGTCAGGCGTTGCGCTCAGTGTCCATGCGCTGTCATCGTCACTGCGGCGGCTCAGGCGCAGGGCGACGGCGCTGGCGCAGGCCGGGTAGTCACCGTGGTGCAGGAAGGCCTCCGGCGCGGCGATATCGGAGAACAGCACGATGACGTCCTCGCGCTCGCTCAGATAGCCGAGCGCCTCGCTCATCAGCGCCTCGAATTCGTTGCCGCAGGCGGCGAGGGCTTCCAGCGGCTGATGGGACTTGCCGGTGATCGAGTACATGCCCAGTACGGCGTTGTGCACCGAGAGCGAGAAGCGCGCCGGTGACAGGGCTTCGTCGGACTGGGTGGCGGCGTCCAGCAGGGCGAGAATCTTGCCGGTATCGCCATGGCGCGAGGCATGGATGATAGGCAGGTCGGCGTCAGGGTCGAGCGCGAACAGCAGCTTGCAGCAGGCCTGGCCGACCGGGCTGAGTCGACGACGCTGCATGGCCGGGACTTGCTCGGCACGCGGGGAGGGGGTGATATCTACGCGGCTGTCGTGGGCGGTGCGGGACGCACTCGCCTGCCAGGCTCGCCAATCAGTCAGACGCATGAGGTTCTTGTCCGTGAACGCATCGTTGCCATATTGGGGCCTCAGTGTACCGCACAGGGGTTGGGCAGCCCAACCGGACTCAGGCGTGTTGGCGCTGAGCAGGCGGCGTGGCTACGCGTGTCGTTGGCAGGATAGCAGCTTGCAGGGCGGCACAAGGCGCCTGACGTGAGGTGTCGGGGCGTGATGTCCTGCGGCGGGTCACCGCTGTGGCGGCGCTGGACAGCGGCGGAAGAGGGTGTAGGGTATCGCCGCACTGAGACTGGCGCCCGGGGCGTCATGGGGTAAAACGCTGAGGACGCACAATGATGACGGTCATCAACAGGTCGGTGGCATGAAGGGTGGCTCGCGGGACCTGCTGCGTAGACGGGCTCGCGGAGGGCAGGCGACCCGAGCGCACTCGCAGGCGCTGGTTCGCCTTCTGTCGCTCTCGGAGTGGTTGCCGGTCGTCCGGGTACTCGGCCTGCTGCTGTGCGTGGTGGCCTTGATGATGCTGGCGCCCTTGCTGGTGTTGCTCGGTGAAGCGGATGCGGATGCCAGCGCCTTTCTGATCTCGCTGGGCATCACGCTCGGCTCGGCGGCCATCATGCTGACGGTATCGCGCAAGGTGGAGCTGCAGCTCAAGCCGCGTGCGATGTTCGTGCTGACGACGCTGAGCTGGGTGCTGGTGTCGGCCTACTCGAGCCTGCCGTTGATCTTCGGTGCGACCCACCTGGGCGTGACCGATGCCGTGTTCGAGTCGGTGTCGGCGATCACCACCACCGGCTCGACCGTGCTGTCTGACATCGAAGGGCTCTCGGATGGTCTCAAGCTGTGGCGCGGCCTGATGCAGTGGGTCGGCGGCATCGGCATCATCGTGATGGCGATCGCGATCCTGCCGTTTCTGAAGGTCGGCGGCATGCGCCTGTTCCAGACCGAATCCTCGGACTGGTCCGACAAGGTGCTGCCGCGTGCCGGTGGCGTGGCCAAGGCCATCGGGCTGGTCTACGTCGGGCTGACGTTGCTGGCCATCGTCTGTTACTGGCTGGGTGGCATGCACTGGCTGGATGCGCTGGTGCATGGCATGACGTCGCTGGCCACCGGCGGTTTCTCCAATTACGACAGCTCGATGGGCGTCTATTCCGACCGGCCCTATCTGCTGTGGATGGCGTCGGCGTTCATGTTGCTGGGGGCGCTGCCCTTCGTGCTGTTCATCCGCGCCTGGCAGGACCAGGCCGGCGTCCTGTGGCGTGATGCCCAGGTGCGCGGCTTCCTGCGTCTGCTGGGGTGGGTGATCGCCTTGCTGACGCTGTATCGCGTCGTCAATGGCGAGGCCATCTTCACGGCGCTGACCCAGGTGACCTTCAATGTCATCTCGGTGGTGACCACCACCGGCTACGCCAGCGACGACTACAGTGCCTGGGGGCCCTTTGCGGTGGTGGCCTTCTTCTATCTGACCTTCGTCGGTGGCTGCAGCGGCTCGACCAGCGGCGGCATGAAGATCTTCCGCCTGCAGATCGGCCTGATCATGCTCGGCAACCATCTGCGCTCGCTGATCCATGCCAATGGCGTCTTCTCGCAGCGCTACAACGGCCGCGCGCTGCCCGATGAGGTGGTGCGCGCCGTGATCGCCTTCTCGTTCTTCTTCTTCATCACCATCGGTGGCCTGGCGCTGGCGCTGTCGTTCATCGGGCTGGACCTGATCACTGCGGTGACCGGCGCCGCCACGGCCGTCACCAACGTCGGCCCGGGGCTGGGCGAGATCATCGGTCCGGCGGGCAACTTCTCGAGCCTGCCGGACAGCGCCAAGTGGTTGCTTTGCATCGGCATGCTGATGGGGCGTCTCGAGATATTGACCGTGCTGGTGCTGTTCTCGCCCAGCTTCTGGCGCAAGTAGCGACCCACGAAAAAGCCACCGTCGATTGACGGTGGCTTTTTCGTGGCTTTGGTCGTGCCAAGTGCGGGGGCGATGTGTCTTGTCCCGCAGTGCTGGCTTACTGAGCGACCTTCTCGCCGTCCGTCGCCTCGGCGGCATCGAGCTTCTCGTCGAGATCGATGGAGAGCCCTTCGCGATTGAGGATCGGGTTGGCGTATTGCACCAGCCACCAGTCCTTGAGCTCTGCGGGCACCTCTGCGAGGCGGTTCTCGAAGGTGGCGCGCTCGGCACCGCTGATGGCCGAGACATCCAACGCCGAGGCCAGGCGCGGCTCCTCACGCAGCTGCGGGCGGCTGGCGGCCAGCTTCTCGAGTGCCAGCTGATGGCTCGGATAGAGGGTGTAGTAGGCCAGCACCTGACGGTCGACTTCCTTCACCACGTCTTCCGGGGTCTCGAAGTCGCCCTTGAGCGGCTCGCCGAACACCAGCTTGACGCGCCCCTTGTGGCCGCTGATGCCCGCCGCGATGGACTTGATGTCCTCGTACTGCACCTTCTCGTAACGGCCTTCATTGGCGACGGCCGCCAGCTCGCGCGCCTTCTGCAGGTCACAGGGGTCGAACTCGTAGCTGATCGACACCGGCACGATGTTGAGCTCGCTGACCGCCTCGCTGAACGGACGCGTCTTGTCGGCGGTGCGCGCCGCCATGGTCAGCATCTTGATGATGGCGCTCTCGGTGCCGTCACGGCCGTCCTTGGCGCGCCCTTCACGCTGGGCCAGCCAGATGGAGTGCTGGTCGTGGGTCAGCGAGTGGCGGATATAGCCCGACAGCGACTGATAGGCGGCCAGCATCGCGCGCTTGCCCTTGGCGGAGCGCGGCACGATGAAGCTCTTGTTGAGGCGCATCAGGTCGGTGACGAAGGGCTTCTGCAGCAGATTGTCACCGATGGCGATGCGCACCGTGTCACGCCCGTGACGATAGAGGGCGTAGTTGACGAAGGCCGGGTCCAGCGAGATGTCGCGATGGTTGGACAGGAACAGGTACGGCGTGTCCGGCGACAGGCGCTCCAGCCCCACCGTCTCGAAGCTGGTGGTGGTGGTGTGGATCATGCGCGCCATGTAGACGGCGATGCGGCTCTGGAAACTGGCAACGTCCTTGACGCCAATCATCTCGCGCTTGATGGCCAGGCGCGCGATCTGGCGTGCCAGCCACGGGAAGCGCTGGGTCAGGCCCGGCAGGCGGAAGCGAGTCAGGGTGTCGAGCAGCTCGCGGTCCTGCTCCAGGCGTACCAGCACCTCCGCTACCTCGTCGTCGTGGTAGGGGCGAATATCAGCGAACGGGTCCTGTTCGCTGGTCGTGGCAGGCTTGGGTGTTGCAGTGTCAGTCATCGACGCACGTCATCCGGGTTTGTCATTCTGAAAAAAGAGAAGGTCGGCAGCGGGCCCAAGGCTCAGCTGGCGGGCTGGGCTTCACCACCCAGCCAGGCGGTCATCTGCTCGATCACGCCGGACAGCACCTGGGCCATCAGCGCGAAGTCGGTCTCCAGACGCAGGATGGGGTCTTCGCCGTCATCTTGGGCGTTGGCTTCATCGACCACGGCATCGGCGAACTTGAGGCTCTTGAGCGCCATGTCCTCACCGAGCACCAGCGCGACGCGGCCATCGACTTCCAGCGCCAGCTTGCTGACCACGCGGCCCAGATTCAGCGCCGTCTGGATTTCCTCGCCGTCGAGGTCGAACTGGCGCGCACGCAGCACGCCATCTTCGCCGCCCGGCGCCTTGAGCTCGACCTGATCACCGACGATCAGGTCTTCCGGGCGTGAGCTGACATCCTTGAGCCAGGTGGTCATCACCTGGGAAGGCGGTTGCGCGACGGCCAGCGGCGTGACCTTGAGCGTGCCCAGTGTCTGACGCAGCAGGTCCAGCACTTCCTCGGCGCGCTTGGCATTCGAGGCGTTGACGGCGATCAGGCCGCGCCGGCTGTCCCACCACAGGTCGGTGCGCGAGGAGCGCGTGAAGGCGCGCGGCAGCAGCTCTTCGTAGATTTGCTCCTTGAGGGTCAGCTTCTCGCGGCGACGCAGCGGACGGCCTTCGGCGGTCTCGCGCTCGGCCACGCGCTCCTCGAGTTCTTCCTTGACCACGGCGGAGGGCAGTACGCGCTCCTGGCGCAGGGCGCTGATCAGGAAATGGCCCTGAATCTCGTGCACCAGCAGATCGCTGTTGCGACCGCCCGGTGCTACCCAGCCGATACGCTTGGCTTCGACGCCGGTGACCGGGCGGAAGACATGCTCCGGCAGGGCGTCGGCGAGACGGCCCTCTTCCAGCGGTGCGCTATCGTGCAGGCGATACAGTTGCAGGTTCTTGAACCACATGCGACCAGTCCTTGAGTCCGGTGAACGGGGGCTGCCCGTCTGAATGGCGCATATTATGGCGAAACTCATGCGGCGGGTCATCCGCCGTGGACGTGACCCTGCGTCACACTGCGGTTGTCGACCATCGCGCGCGAGCGCGAAGACATACTGTGTGCACGCTGTGGCGCTAGTCTTGAGTCGACCTGGCGGTACGCGGTCTGGCGGTTTGCGGTATCGACCGACAGATATCGATCAGCAGGCATCGACCCGCAGGTATCGACCATCAGACTTGAGACGCGGAGGGCGGCAGAGTGATCGACGACGTTGTTGTGGAGACTGTTGTGGGGACTGCTGTGAAGAGCAGAGCTTCGGGCGCGAGCGCGCTGAAACGGACACGACCACTGACGCTGGCGGCGCTGACCCTGCTGCTGTTCGGCTGCAGCGGGGAGCATGACGCCCACGACAAGGCGGCCAGCGCGGCCGAGACCAGTGCAACGGTCACGAAAGAGGCAGCCGCTGACGGCGAATCCGGGCCGGCGGCGGTCGGGCTGGAGCCTGGGATGTTTGCCGAGGGCGCGATCGTCGGTGGGGTCGAGACCGTCGATTGCACCTTGAGCGGCGGCACGCAGACGTCCTGCTATCAGTTCCGTGTGGCCGGTGCGCCCGCGGACCCGCAAACCTCGCCGGAGGGGCCTTTCTGCCCGCCCAATATCCATTCCGGTGAGGAGGAAGGCGGCACCTGGATGGATGGCGAGGGTACCCTCTATCAGGTGGACGGCGAGTTCATCAAGAATCTGGCCACTCTCTACAAGGACAAGGCGTGGCAGATGTACGACGTCAACACGGGCGAGATCACCGTGATCGATGGCGCGCGTGGCTGCGAGGTGGCGGGGAACCCGAACCCCATCGAAGGCTTCGACAACTTCTGTCTCGAGTGTCCGCTTGAGGAACTGGGCGGTGGCATCGAGAAGACTGTCGTGATTCCCAAGGTACCGGTGCCGGCCGCCGAGCCGACCTCGCTTGCCGGTCGCTCCAACACCGGCGTGGCGCTCAATGGCGTGCTGTTCGGCCCGCCGGCGCCGCTGGAGCTGATCCTGAGTTCTCACACCCTGGGGGTGCTCGATGATTGTGGCGCGCATGCCAATCCGCATGAGGGCTATCACTATCACACCGCCACTGGCTGCTCCGAGATCGGCATTCAGGAAGATGGTCACTCACCGATGATCGGCTATGCGCTGGATGGCTATGCCATCTACGCCAGAAAGGACAAGGACGGCAATGTTCCCGCTGACCTGGATGAGTGTGGCGGCGAGACGGACCCGGTGCGTGGCTATCACTATCACGCCTTGGCGCCGGGGGTTAACCAGATATTCGGCTGCTTCATGGGTGAGAAGGGGCACTTCCTCGACGAGGAGGGCGGCGAGAGGCCACCGCAGGGTCCGTCCGGCGAGTAGCCGCCTTGCCGGGATGGCGAGCAGGGCAGTTGCCATGATTCAGCCAAGCGTTTGTTTTTCTGTCCGTCACCGGCATAAGATCAGCTGACGATGGCCGCACGGCGCGATCGTTTCACGGACGGGAGGCAGGGATGCAACACGACAGCAATCCACCGCAGGCAGCGGACGGCAGTCACGCAGACGTCGGCACTCACACAGACGTCGGCACTCACACAGACGTCGGCAATCGCACAGGCGTCGTCAGTCGCACGACCCTGACGGTGCGTGGCTACCATCTGGATGGCTATGGGCACGTCAACAATGCCCGCTATCTGGAATTCTATGAGGAAGGGCGCTGGGAGTTCATGCTCGCGCATCTCGATCTGGCCGCACTCAAGCGCGAAGGCATCGCGATGGTGGCGGTCAACCTCAACCTGGATTGGCACTATCCCGCCACCGTGCATGATGAGCTGGTCATCACCACGCGGCTTTCAGAGCTCGGGCGCCGCAAGATGATCATGCGCCAGGAGATCCATCTGGGCGAGCGGCGCATGGGTGAGGTGCATCCGCGCTCCGGGGCGCTGGTCTCCAGGGCGGACTTCACCTTCGTGCTGATGAATACCGACACCGGTCGCGCCATGCCGCTGGACGGCGAGATCGGCGCGCTGCTGGGCGCGTTGGTCAGTGAAGAAACGGCCTGATCGCCCTCAGCGGCGAGGCATGAGCCAGCAGGCCGCGCATATTGACGGCCGTACTACCGTACTGAGGTGTCCTTGCGGCGTCGTGTGAGCTGCTAGGCGCGCTCGCAAGTGATATAATGCCGCCACTTCGGTGCCGCGGAGCTGGCACCCCGTGTCTGCTTCACGCCACTGCCGCGCTGCAGTACCGACGGAGCATGCGTCGTTGCTGCAGTGGCGCCAACAGTTGAGTTCAAGGATTTGACGAATCATGGGTGAGATCGCCAGAGAGATACTGCCAGTCAACATCGAGGACGAGCTCAAGCAGTCGTATCTCGATTACGCGATGAGCGTCATCATCGGGCGTGCCTTGCCGGATGTTCGCGATGGCCTCAAACCGGTTCACCGTCGCGTACTGTTCGCGATGCACGAGCTGAACAATGACTGGAACAAGGCCTACAAGAAATCTGCCCGTGTCGTCGGCGATGTGATCGGTAAATACCACCCGCACGGTGACAGTGCGGTCTACGACACCATCGTCCGCATGGCCCAGCACTTCTCCATGCGTTATGTGCTGGTGGATGGTCAGGGCAACTTCGGTTCCATCGATGGCGACAGCGCCGCGGCGATGCGTTACACCGAGGTGCGCATGGCGCGCCTGGCGCACGAGCTGCTGGCCGACCTCGAGAAGGACACCGTCGATTGGGTCGACAACTATGACGGCACCGAGCGCATTCCTGCCGTGCTGCCGACCAAGACCCCGAACCTGCTGGTCAATGGCTCCTCCGGTATCGCCGTGGGCATGGCCACCAACATCCCGCCCCACAACATGGGCGAGGTCATCGACGGCTGTCTGGCGCTGATCGACAACGGCGATCTGACCATCGATGAGCTGATGGAATTCATTCCGGGGCCGGACTTCCCGACCGCCGGTATCATCAACGGCCGTGCCGGCATCCTCGATGCCTACCGCACCGGTCGTGGTCGTATCTACGTGCGTGCCGTGCATACCATCGAGCACAACGACAAGAACGGCCGTGATCACATCATCATCACCGAGCTTCCCTACCAGGTGAACAAGGCGCGTCTGATCGAGAAGATCGCCGAACTGGTCAAGGACAAGAAGATCGAGGGCATCGCCGAGCTGCGTGACGAGTCCGACAAGGACGGTCTGCGCGTGGTCATCGAGACCAAGCGTGGCGAGTCCGGTGAAGTGGTCGTCAACAACCTCTTCTCCCAGACCCAGCTCGAGACCGTGTTCGGCATCAACATGGTCGCGCTGCACGAAGGTCAGCCGAAGATCCTGAATCTCAAGCAGATTCTGGAATCCTTCGTGCGTCACCGTCGTGAAGTCGTCACCCGTCGTACCCTGTTCGAACTCAAGAAGGCGCGTGAACGTGGCCACATTCTTGAAGGTCTGGCGGTGGCGATCTCGAACATCGATGAGGTGATCGAACTGATCAAGGGCTCGCCGAGCGCGGCGGAAGCCAAGGAAAAGCTGATCGATCGCGAATGGCAGCCGGGCCAGGTGGTCGAGATGCTCGAGCGCGCCGGTGCCACTTCCTGCCGTCCGGAAGATCTGCCGGAAGGTCTGGGGCTGTCTGAAGACGCCAAGCACTACCGTCTGTCGCCGGCCCAGGCTCAGGCCATCCTCGAGCTGCGCCTGCATCGCCTGACCGGTCTCGAGACCGAGAAGCTGCTGGCCGAGTACTCCTCCATCCTCGAGCGCATCGCCGAGCTGATGGAGATCCTGTCCTCTGCCGACCGCCTGATGGAAGTCATCCGCGAAGAGCTGCGCGAAGTGCGTGCCCAGTACGCCGATGAGCGCCGCACCGAGATCATGACCAGCCGTCGTGACCTGACCATCGAAGACCTCATCAACGAGGAAGACATGGTGGTGACGGTCTCGCGCAGTGGCTATGCCAAGACCCAGCCGCTGTCTGACTACCAGGCCCAGAAGCGTGGTGGCCGCGGCAAGTCCGCCACCTCGATGAAGGACGAGGATGTCATCGAGCACCTGCTGGTCGCCTCGACCCACGACACCGTGCTGCTGTTCTCCAACAAGGGCAAGGTGTACTGGCTCAAGGTCTACGAGATGCCGCAGGCGTCACGTGGCTCGCGCGGCAAGCCGCTGGTCAACCTGATTCCGCTGGACGACGGCGAGTGGGTCACCACCATCCTGCCGGTGCGCGATTATGCCGCCGACAGCTACATCTTCTTCGCCACCGCCAACGGCACGGTCAAGCGCACCGCGCTGAGCCAGTTCTCGCGTCCGCGCAGTGTCGGCCTGATCGCGCTGGACATCGAGGAAGGTGACCGTCTGATCGGCGCCGACATCACGTCCGGCTCCGACCATGTCATGCTGGTGTCCTCCAACGGCAAGGCGATCCGCTTCGAAGAGCAGAACGTGCGCGTGATGGGCCGTACTGCCCGTGGTGTGCGCGGCATGCGTCTGCTCGACGATGCACAGGTCATCAGCCTGATCATTCCGCGCACCACCGCGATCGATGACAATGAGATCGAGGTCGATGACGCCGCGGACGCGACGGCGGAAGGCATCGAGAGCGCTGATGTGGCAACCACCGATGGCGTGACGGAAGACAGCGTCGCCAGCGGTGAAGTGCCGCAGTGCTACATTCTGACCGCGTCCGCCAATGGCTTCGGCAAGCGCACGCGCCTGGAAGAGTTCCCGCTGCGTGGCCGTGGTGGCCAGGGCGTGATCGCGATGCAGACCAGCGAGCGCAACGGTGACCTGGTCAGCGCGGTGCAGGTCAGCGACAACGACGAACTGATGCTGATCACCGATCGCGGCACCCTGGTACGTACCCGCGTCGCCGAGGTGTCCACCACCTCGCGCAACACCCAGGGCGTGACCTTGATCCGCACCGCGGAAGAGGAGCGTCTGGTGACGACGGTGCGTGTCGACGAGCCGGAAGAGGTCGTCGTGGTGCAGGATGAGCTGGACGAAGAGGCGCTGAGCACCGACGAACAGGTGCAGGCGGGAGATGACGCCGAGTCGACGGACACCCCGCCGACAGACGCGGAATAAGACGCTGGATTGCGACCGCCTTCGGGGCGGTCGCTTCACTTTCGGGAAATAAGACGACATGACACGCAAGTTCAACTTCTGCGCCGGTCCTGCTGCACTGCCGACCGCTGTCCTGGAGCGCGCCCGCGCCGAGATGCTGGATTATCAGGGCCGCGGACTGTCCGTCATGGAGATGAGTCATCGCTCCGACGAATTCGTGGCCATCGCCGAGAAGGCCGAGGCGGACCTGCGCGAACTGCTCGAGATTCCGTCCAACTATCGCGTGTTGTTCATGCAGGGTGGCGCTTCGACCCAGTTTGCGGGTGTGCCGCTGAACCTGCTGGGCGCGGGTGGCAGTGCCAACTATCTGTATACCGGTATCTGGGGCAAGAAGGCGATCAAGGAAGCCGAGCACCTGGCGGTGGGCAGCCACGTGGCGGCCTCCAGCGAGAGCAATGGCCGGATCGCCGTGCCGCGCCAGAACGCGATCCAGCTCTCGGGTGATGTGGGTTATCTGCACTACACCGCCAACGAGACCATCGGCGGCCTCGAGTTCGACTACATCCCCGAGGTGGCAGCGGATGGCGTGCCGCTGGTGTGTGACATGTCGTCTTCCATCCTGTCTGGCCCGCTGGATGTCAGCCGTTTCGGCGTCATCTATGCCGGCGCCCAGAAGAACATCGGCCCGGCGGGTCTGACGCTGGTCATCGTGCGCGAAGACCTGCTCGATCGCGCCCGCAAGGACTGCCCGACCATGCTGAACTGGAAGACGGCCGCCGAGGCCAATTCCATGTTCAACACGCCGCCGACCTACGCCTGGTATCTCTCCGGGCTGGTGTTCGAATGGCTCAAGGATGAGGTCGGTGGCCTCGCCGCCATGAACGCGATCAATGATCGCAAGGCGCAGGCACTCTACGCGGCCATCGATGACAGCGACTTCTATTCCAACCCGATCGTCACCGAGAACCGCTCACGCATGAACGTGCCGTTCGTGCTGGCCGATGACCGTCTCGACAAGACCTTCCTCGCCGAGTCCGAAGCGGCGGGTCTCTTGAATCTGGCCGGTCACCGCAGCGTCGGTGGCATGCGTGCCAGCCTCTACAACGCCGTGCCGGAAGCTGCCGTCACTGCGCTGGTGGACTTCATGGGCGACTTCGCGCGCCGTCACGGCTAAGGGAGGAGGTGAGATGTCGGATTCCAAGGAGAGCCCTGCGCCGCAGGCGGCGGGCAAGGCGGTGACGCTGGACGACCTGCGTCAGCGCATCGACGCCATCGACAACGAGCTGCTGAACCTGATCAGCGAGCGCGCGGGCTGCGCGCAGCAGGTCGCCGAGGTCAAGCTGGCGGCCGGTGACGTGGGCGAGGACGGCCAGGTGCAGTTCTATCGCCCGGAGCGCGAAGCCCAGGTGTTGCGTCGCATCATGGCCAACAACCCCGGCCCGCTGAAAGGCGAGGAGATGGCGCGTCTGTTCCGCGAGATCATGTCCGCCTGTCTGGCGCTGGAGCAGCCGATCCGCCTGGCCTATCTCGGCCCGGAAGGCACCTTCACCCAGCAGGCCGCGCTCAAGCACTTCGGTGACAGCGCCGTGACCAAGCCGATGGCCGCCATCGACGAGGTGTTCCGCGAAGTGGAAGCGGGCGCGGTGCAGTACGGTGTGGTGCCGGTGGAGAATTCCACCGAGGGTGTCATCAACCACACGCTGGATTCGTTCATGGGCTCGCAGCTCAAGATCTCCGGCGAAGTGGTGCTGCGCATTCACCATCACCTGCTGGTGGGCCCGAATACGCGTCGCGAGAAGATCTCGCGCATCTATTCCCACGCCCAGTCGCTGGCCCAGTGCCGCAAGTGGCTGGATGCCCACTTCCCGCACGCCGAGCGCATCGCGGTGTCCTCGAATGCCGAGGCCGCGCGTCAGGTGCGCACCGAGTGGCATAGTGCGGCGATTGCCGGTGACATGGCGGCCAAGCTCTATGAGCTGGAGAAGGTCGAGGAGAAGATCGAGGACAGCCCCGACAACTCCACGCGCTTCCTGATCATCGGTGACAGCTCGGTGCCAGCGTCCGGCGATGACAAGACCTCCATCGTGGTGGCGATGCGCAACCAGCCGGGGGCACTGCACGACCTGCTGGCGCCGTTCCACCGCCACCAGATCGATCTGACCCGCGTCGAGACGCGTCCGTCACGTTCCGGTGCCTGGAACTACGTCTTCTTCATCGACTTCCGTGGCCACCGCGATGACCCGCTCATCACGGCGACGCTGGAAGAGCTGCGTCAGTGCGCGGCGGACGTCAAGGTGCTCGGGTCCTACCCGGTCGGTGTGCTGTGAGCGAGGTTGACCACACGCGCCATGCTGCGCCGTCAGACCTGCTGTCCTCGCTGCCGTCAGCGGAGCGTCTGGCCGGCGAGCGGCGTATCCTGCTGGTCGGGCTGGGCTTGATCGGTGGCTCGCTGGCCGCGGCATTGCGCGCGGCGGGCCATCGTGGCGAGATTCTCGCCTGTGATCGTGACTCCAACGAGATCTGCCTCGGTCAGCGCATGGGGCTGATCGACGGTGGCAGCACGCAACTGGCGGCGCTGGTGCCGGGCGCCTCGCTGATCGTGCTGTGCGTGCCGGTGATGGCGATGCAGAGCGTGATGGCCGAACTGGCGCCGTTGCTGGAGGATGACGCCGTCATCACCGATGTCGGCAGCACCAAGGGCGCGATCCGCGATGCGGCGCTCGGCGTCTTCGGTCGCATGCCGCCGAATCTGGTGCTCGGCCACCCGATCGCCGGGTCCGAGAAGAGCGGTGTCGCGGCGTCCAATCCCGAGCTCTATCGCGATCACAAGGTGATCCTGACGCCGGAGCCGGACAGCGATGCCGAGGCCGTGGCACGCGTGGCGGCCATGTGGTCGGTATGTGGTGCCCAGCTGCTGAGCATGAGCGTGGCGCGCCACGACGAAGTGCTGGCGCGCACCAGCCACCTGCCGCACCTGCTGGCGTTCTCGCTGGTCGACAGCCTGGCGCGCCAGGATGAGCGGTTGGAGATCTTCCGCTACGCGGCGGGCGGTTTCCGTGATTTTACGCGCATCGCGGGCAGTGACCCGGTGATGTGGCGCGACGTCTATCTGGCCAACCGCGATGCGGTGCTGGAGGCGTTGGATGAATTCGAGGCCGGGGTAGCGCGGGTGCGCGCTGCCGTGACCGCGGGCGATGGTGAGGCGATGCTGGGGATATTCACCCGCGCAAGCCACGCCCGACACTACTTCAATACCCTCTTGAAACAGACGAGTTATCAGACCATGGAACAGCAGAACGTGCGGTACCGTGCACTGCCGGGTGGGCAGGTTCAGGGGCGCATTCGTGTGCCGGGCGACAAGTCCATGTCGCATCGCTCCATCATGCTGGGCGCATTGGCGACCGGCGTGACCGAAGTCGAAGGCTTCCTGGAAGGGGAAGACAGCCTGGCCACGTTGCAGGCCTTCCGCGACATGGGTGTGGTCATCGAAGGCCCGCATCAGGGTCGTGTCACCATTCACGGTGTGGGTCTCAACGGCCTGAAGCAGCCGCCGGGCCCGCTGTATGTCGGCAACTCCGGCACCGCGATGCGCCTGTTCGCCGGTCTGCTGGCCGGTCAGGCCTTCGATACCGAGCTGACCGGTGATGCCTCGCTGACCAAGCGTCCGATGGACCGCGTCGCCAATCCGCTGCGCGAGATGGGCGCGGTGATCGATACCGCAGACAACGGCCGTCCGCCGCTGCGTATCCACGGTGGTCAGCCGCTCAAGGGCATCCGTTACGAGATGCCGATGGCGTCCGCGCAGGTCAAGTCGTGCCTGCTGCTGGCCGGTCTCTACGCCGAAGGCGAGACGCGTGCCATCGAGCCGGCGCCGACGCGTGACCACACCGAGCGCATGCTCAATGGCTTCGGCTACAAGGTCGAGCGTCAGGGCGCCGAGGCGTGGCTGAACGGTGGCGGCAGCCTCGAAGCCTGCCCGATCGACGTGCCGGCCGACATCTCCTCCGCGACCTTCTTCCTGGTCGCCGCGGCCATCACGCCGGGCTCCGATCTGGTGCTGGAGCACGTCGGCATCAACCCGACGCGCATCGGCGTGATCAACATCCTCAAGGCGATGGGTGCCGACCTGAGCGTCTCCAATGAGCGCGAAGTCGGTGGCGAGCCGGTGGCAGATCTGCACATCCGCTATGCGCCGCTCAAGGGCATCGACATTCCGGAAGACCAGGTGCCGCTGGCCATCGACGAATTCCCGGCACTGTTCATCGCCGCCGCCAACGCCGAGGGCATGACCCGTCTGCGTGGCGCCGAGGAACTGCGCGTCAAGGAATCCGATCGCATCCAGGTGATGGCGGATGGTCTGGCGCAGATCGGTGTCGAGCACGAAGTGGTCGCGGACGGCATCGACATCCGTGGCGGCGCCTACGGTGGCGGCCTGGTCGACAGCCACGGCGATCACCGCATCGCGATGGCCTTCAGTGTCGCGGCGCTGCGCGCCCAGGGCGAGATCCTGATCGACGACTGCGCCAATGTCGCGACCTCCTTCCCGAACTTCGTGGCGCTGGCCGCTGAAGTCGGCATGCAGGTCGAGAACCTCGGTGCCGTGGCACCCGGCCAGGAGGCTTCATGAGCGGGGAAGCGACACCTCACCACAGCCAGATCTGCGACGCGCCGGTGCTGACCCTTGATGGCCCCGGCGGGGCAGGCAAGGGCACCATCAGTCGTCTGGTCGCGGCGAGCCTGGGCTGGCATCTGCTGGATTCCGGGGCGCTGTATCGCCTGACGGCACTGGCCGCCGAGCGTCATGGCGTGGCGCTGGAAGACGAGGATGCCGTGGCGACCATCGCCGAGCACCTCGATGTGCAGTTCGATGCCGAAGGCGACGCCACCAGCGTGATTCTGGAAGGCGAGGACGTCACCCGTGACATCCGTCTCGAGTCGGTCGGCAACAATGCCTCCATCATCGCGGCCCAGCCGCGCGTGCGGACTGCACTGCTGGCGCGCCAGCGGGCCTTTGCGCGTGCGCCGGGCCTGGTGGCCGATGGTCGCGACATGGGCACGGTGGTCTTCACCGGTGCGCCGCTCAAGATCTTCCTGACGGCAAGCGCCGAGGAACGTGCGCGTCGTCGTCATGCCCAGTTGCAGGAAGCGGGTGTCGATGCTAATATTTCGAGCCTTTTGACAGAAATACAGGCGCGCGATGCGCGTGACATGGGCCGGGCAGTCGCCCCGCTCAAGCCTGCAGACGACGGCGTGATCCTCGATACGACGGATCTCGACATCGACCAGGTGATCGAACGCATCCAGCAGCTGCTGGTCGAATACGGCCTGGTAGCGGCGCGCTGAGACTCGAGTCTCAGCCTGTAAGTCGTCAGAACAACGGATTGATCGCCTGCTGTTGCAATACGGCCTCCGGGTCGGGCAGCAGCGGGTTTCGCTCGCTTCGCGAGTGATGATGCAGAACCCAGATGACACCGAGGTGTCATCAACCCCCCGGCAAGGTGTCATGGGGTGCATCGGCGGCAAGCGGAAAGCCGGTGTATCTCGAACCAGCGTCAACGCCCCCGGGGATATGTAGATATGGCCCGTGCTTGCTGGTGGTACGGAGACTGCGGTGCAAGCCGCCCCAAACGTTGATCATGTAGGAATACCATGAGCGAGAGCTTTGCTGATTTATTTGAACAGTCACTCCAGGACATCAACATGGAGCCGGGCGCAATCGTGTCCGCTACCATCGTGGATATCGATGGCGACTGGATCACTGTCAATGCCGGTCTGAAGTCTGAAGGTCAGATTCCGTCTGAACAGTTCCGTGACGAAAGTGGCCAGCTGTCCATCAGCATCGGCGACGAAGTCATGGTTGCACTGGAAGCCGTGGAAGATGGCTTCGGTGAGACCCGCCTGTCCCGCGAGAAGGCCAAGCGTGCCGAAGCGTGGAAAGAGCTGGAAGCCGCCTTCGAGAAAGACGAGATCGTCAAGGGCGTGATCAACGGCAAGGTCAAAGGTGGCTTTACCGTCGACATCAACACCATCCGTGCCTTCCTGCCGGGTTCTCTGGTCGATGTCCGCCCTGTGCGCGACACCGCCCACCTCGAGAACAAGGAACTGGACTTCAAGGTCATCAAGCTCGACGCCAAGCGCAACAACGTTGTCGTGTCTCGTCGTGCCGTCCTCGAAGCCGAGAACAGCGCTGAGCGTGAAGCCCTCCTGGCCACTCTGCAGGAAGGTCAGCAGATTCAGGGTATCGTCAAGAACCTGACCGACTACGGCGCCTTCGTCGACCTCGGCGGCGTTGACGGCCTGCTGCACATCACCGATATGGCATGGAAGCGCATCAAGCATCCGTCCGAGATCGTTGCTGTCGGCGACGAGATCAATGTCAAGGTGCTGAAGTTCGACCGCGAGCGCAACCGTGTGTCTCTGGGTCTCAAGCAGCTGGGCGAAGATCCGTGGGTCAACATCAAGGCTCGCTACCCGGAAGGCGCCAAGATCAACGCACGTGTCACCAACCTCACCGACTACGGCTGCTTCGCCGAGCTGGAAGAGGGCGTCGAAGGTCTGGTCCACGTGTCCGAAATGGATTGGACCAACAAGAACATCCACCCGTCCAAGGTCGTCAATGTCGGCGATGACGTGGAAGTGATGATTCTGGACATCGACGAAGAGCGTCGTCGTATCTCCCTGGGTATCAAGCAGTGCACCACCAACCCGTGGGAAGACTTCAGCGGCAAGCACAACAAGGGCGACCGTGTCTCCGGTACCATCAAGTCAATCACTGACTTCGGTATCTTCATCGGTCTGGAAGGCGGCATCGACGGCCTGGTTCACCTCTCCGACATTTCCTGGAACGAAGCTGGCGAAGAAGCCGTGCGTCGTTACAAGAAGGGCGAAGAAGCTGAAGCGGTCATCCTGTCCATCGATCCGGAACGTGAGCGCATCTCTCTGGGCGTCAAGCAGCTCGAGAGCGATCCGGTCTCCGAGTACCTGGCCGTCAACGACAAGGGCGCTATCGTGTCCGGTCGTGTTGTCGACATCGATGCCAAGGAAGTTCAGGTAGAGCTGGCGACTGACGTCATCGCTATCCTGAAGGCTTCTGAAATCAGCGCTGACCGTGTCGAAGACGCACGCAACGTCCTGAGCGTCGGCGATGCTGTCGAAGCCAAGATCGTCGGTGTGGATCGCAAGAGCCGCCTGATCAACCTGTCCGTCAAGTCCAAGGACCAGGTTGAAGCACCGCGTCGCGATGCTGCCAAGCCGCGTACCCAGGAAGTCGAGAGCAACGGCCCGACTACCATTGGTGATCTGATCAAGCAGCAGCTGGGTCAGGAGTGATCCCGAGACACTCCGCCTCCTCGTGAGGTGGGGTGTCTGGATCCACGCCGAGGTGACATGCCTCTGGTAGTCACCTCGGCGTCTCCGAATCGGTATCCTGCATGAGATGTATGTCATATGCGGGGACGAAAAAAACCGCCACCCTTCGGGGTGGCGGTTTTTTCATGCCTGGTCGTTACGGGTGGCTGCTGGTCATTGTTGGTCGTTGCTGGTCATTACCAGTCGCCACCTGCCAACCACCTCATCTGGCGTCGTTCAGTGCGCCTGCGAGGCTGCGGGCTGACTGACCTTGGCCAGCAGTTGCATCTGGCGTAGCGAGATCGTGCAGTACAGGCTGCGGTAGAGCGTCGGTTCCTGCGTCGGGTCGGTCTTGAGCAGGCGAGCTTCCAGCTGGTGGATGTCGCTGGCCAGCTGTTCCGCGTCCGGGGTCTGTGTCTGTCGTGCGGCTGTCTGAGTCATGTAAAGGCGCTCCGTGAGTCCATGGTCGTGGATGGGATCAGGGTCGGCTCTTCTTGTGGGTGTCTCGAGGTGCGCCGCCACGCTGGCCTGTCATGGCCCTTCGTGTGTTGGCATGGCGGCGTCTCTGTCTGCTCTTGCGGCAGTTCTCGACCTGCATGGCAGGTCTCAAGGTCGCAAAGGAGCCTTTGCCTGACACTGCAGCCTTCGCGCGTGACTTCCTTGCTGGGCTGCAGCTACTGCATGGGTCTGTGCCGTATCTCTATGCCGGTATCTCTATACCGGTATTTCTATACCCGTATTTCTATACCTAGGCTGTGAGCCGGGTTCTGCGGTGCCTGACGTCTTGCCTATCAAGCATAGCGGAAGGTCTACAGTGCACCTTGATCCATGTCAGAAGGATGACGTTGCGCTGACAGGCTGTTGCGAAGTGGCGAGAGCCAAGTAGCAACAGTCCGAGCCTCAGTACATGACGGGGCGGCCGTGCGCGACTCAGGACGCCTCGTGATCGCTCTGCTCGCTGTCTGCGCCAGCGTTCGCCGCTGCCGTCTGGCGCTCAAGATTGGACAGCATGCCACGCAGGATGGAGAGCTCGCGACGTGTCGGCTCGGCACGCGCGAACAGGGCGCGCAGCCGCTCTTCGGTCTGGGAGTGGGGCTGGTTGAGGAAGCCGGAGCCCTGCAGGGCGCGACCGAGATGCTCATGGAAGTAGCCGAGCTGTTCGCGGGTTGGCAGCTGATCATCCTCACGGCGCGCGACAGGCGCCTCCTGAGGCTTGTCGAGCGTCAGACGCCATGCACTGCGGCACTCGTGCGCCAGCACCTGGACGGCCTGTGAGACGTTGAGGATGCCGTAGTCCGGGTTGGTGGGGATCGACACCTGATGCGTGCAGCAGGCGATTTCCTCGTTGGTCAGTCCGAAGCGCTCACGGCCGAATACCAGCGCCACCTTGCCATCGCGCGCGATATCCATGGCGTGCGCCGCCATCTCGCGTGGCTCATCGAAGTGGGGCAGCGGGACGCTGCGCAGGCGAGCACTGGCCCCGATGACCAGCTGGCAGTCATTGACGGCGTCTTCCAGGCGCTCGACCACGCGCGCATTTTCCAGCAGTTCCGCGGCACCGCTGGCCATGCGTGTCGCTTCCTCGTCGGGGAAGCAGCGCGGATTGACCAGCACCAGGTCCTTGATGCCCATGGTCAGAATGGCGCGAGCGGTGGCGCCGATATTGCCGGGGTGGAAGGTCTGCACCAGCACGACACGCACATTGTCGAGGGCGCTAGTGGTCGGGGAAGCGGCGGGGGTATCAGTCATGAGAAGGTCCTGGGCAAGCGAGGCGCGCGGCCTGAGCGGTTGGCGTCATCGGTCGTGACCGTAGGCATTTCAGCCTCAATGCGTTGTCAGCCTCGATGCACTGCCATCACCAGGCGCCATGTCTCGGGTCGCGGCAAAAAGTGGCGCCTAGTGTAGCGTGGTGAGCGGGAGGCGTCAGGTGCCGAGAGCCGCGGCGCTTACTGCATGAGGGCCACGGCGTTCACTGTATGGGACTCGCGCTGCTCACCGCATGGAGCTTGCAGCGCTCGCCGAATGACAGGCATGAAAAAACCGCCCCTGCTTGCGCAGGAGCGGTTCGGGTCACGACGGGTGAGTCGTGGGGTGAGGCTGGCTTACATCATGCCGCCCATGCCACCCATGCCGCCCATACCACCCATGTCGCCGCCGCCGGCAGCGGCCTTGTCTTCCGGATCTTCAGCGATCATGCATTCGGTGGTGATCATCAGACCGCCGATGGAGGCCGCGGACTGCAGTGCAGAACGGGTCACCTTGGCCGGGTCCAGCACGCCCATCTCGAACATGTCGCCGTAGACGCCGGTAGAGGCGTTGTAACCGTAGTTACCTTCGCCAGCCTTGACGTTGTTGAGCACGACAGAGGCTTCTTCACCGGCGTTGGTGACGATCTGACGCAGCGGCGCTTCCATGGCACGCAGTGCGATGGCGATACCGTGAGTCTGATCTTCGTTGTCGCCTTTCAGGTCGACCAGCTGACCCAGCACGCGAACCAGGGCAGTACCACCGCCAGGCACGACGCCTTCCTCGACGGCTGCACGAGTGGAGTGCAGAGCGTCTTCGACGCGAGCCTTCTTCTCTTTCATCTCGACTTCGGTGGCAGCACCGACGCGGATGACGGCAACGCCGCCGGCCAGCTTGGCGACACGTTCCTGCAGCTTCTCGCGGTCGTAATCAGAGGAGGTTTCCTCGATCTGAGCGCGGATCTGGGCAACGCGTGCTTCGATATCGCCTTCGTTGCCGGCGCCATCGATGATGGTGGTGTTTTCCTTGGACATGGTCACGCGCTTGGCGGTGCCCAGGTGGTCCAGGTTGGCCTGTTCGAGGTTGAGGCCGACTTCTTCGGAAATCACGGTGCCACCGGTCAGGACAGCGATGTCCTGCAGCATGGCCTTGCGACGGTCACCGAAGCCCGGTGCCTTGACGGCAGCGACCTTGACGATACCGCGCATGGTGTTGACGACCAGAGTCGCCAGCGCTTCGCCTTCGATGTCTTCGGCGATGATCGCCAGCGGCTTGCCGGACTTGGCAACGCCTTCCAGCACCGGCAGCAGTTCGCGGATGTTGGAGATCTTCTTGTCGACCAGCAGGATGTACGGGTCTTCGAGTTCGACCGCCATGGTGTCCTGGTTGGTGACGAAGTACGGAGACAGGTAGCCGCGATCGAACTGCATGCCTTCGACCACTTCCAGCTCGTCTTCGAAGCCGCGACCTTCATCGACGGTGATGACGCCTTCCTTGCCGACCTTCTCCATCGCTTCCGCGATTATCTCGCCGATGCGAGAGTCGCCATTGGCGGAGATGGTGCCGACCTGGGCGATGGCCTTGGTGTCGGTGCACGGCACGGACAGCTCACGCACGGCCTTGACGGCTTCGATGACGGCCTTGTCGATGCCGCGCTTCAGGTCCATCGGGTTCATGCCCGCGGTCACGCCTTTCAGGCCTTCGTTGACGATGGACTGAGCCAGCACGGTGGCGGTGGTGGTGCCGTCGCCAGCCACATCAGAAGTCTTGGAAGCGACTTCCTTGACCATCTGGGCGCCCATGTTCTCGAAGCGATCCTTCAGCTCGATTTCCTTGGCGACGGAAACGCCGTCCTTGGTGACGGTCGGGGCGCCGAAGGATTTTTCCAGTACCACGTTACGGCCTTTCGGACCGAGGGTAGTCTTGACCGCGTCGGCCAGGACATTGACACCACGCGCCATGCGCTTGCGTGCATCATCGGAGAAACGAACGTCTTTTGCAGCCATGTTTATCTCTACCTTTAATCAGTAAGTCGAAGCGTTGGAACCCGAAAAAGCTGAAACTCAGCCTTCCACCACGGCGAGGATGTCGCTCTCGCTCATGATCAGCACCTCTTCGCCGTCGATTTTCTGCTTCTCGACGCCGTAGCCATCCTTGAAGATCACGGTATCGCCGACTTTCACGTCCAGCGGGCGAACTTCACCGTTTTCGAGGATGCGACCGTTACCGGCAGCGAGAATCTCGCCACGGGTCGGCTTTTCCTGGGCGCTGCCGGGCAGAACGATGCCACCTGCAGTTTTCTGTTCTTCTTCCACGCGACGAACCACGACGCGATCGTGCAAGGGACGAATGTTCATTGCTCACGTTCTCCTGATGGTAAATCCCGCCAGCTCCCGTTCTTTGTCGGTGAGTCTGGCGTTCAATGGGGTTGCCTACCGAGTGTTGGGCCCCGCCGCTGGGGGCGTGGCCGTTATCCATTGCACCGCTTTTATGGTGGCGGGGGGACAGCTTTCAAGTAGGCGATCATAAAAAAATTTCAAATCGGCGCATCTTGTGCGTCGCATGAAAGCTACGCACCTTGGCTGCAGCCTGTTTTCCGCAAGGTTCCGCTAGATGAATCAACGGCTTGAGTGTATCGAGCCGTTCACCGTTGGCATATAGCTGGCAGCCTCCAGACGGTGTCCATTGGTACAAGACGCCAGAGGGCGGTCAGCGGCCAGGGTGAGCGTCATTGCAAGGCGCAAGGATTCGGGCGGGCAGCTCACAGAGCGCGAACCCGGTCAGTGACAGGCGCTGGGGCTGGACAGTGCAGGACAGGAGAGGATAGGACAGGAGGGGGCAGCGTGATGGAGCCTGTGAAGCGAGATATCACGAATCAAAAAGGCCCGGCACTGGTGTTCCAGTGCCGGGCCCATCGCTTTCAAACATGACTTTCAAACATGGTTCTCAAGCAGACTATTGCGCGTGGTGCTTGTGCGTGAGAAGGCGCTAGAGGCGCGGCTCGTCACGGCTGATGTAATCGCCTTCCAGCGGCTCGCCGGTCTGCTGGCTGCTGCCTTGCTGTCCTGCGTGGTTATCGCTTGCGTGCTGCTGATCGCCACTGTTGCGTGATGCGCTGTCAGCACGGGCGTCGGCTTCCCAGTCACCCGTGCGGGTGCTGCGCGAGGTTCCCGCAGCCGAGAAGCGCCCCTTGAAGAAGCGCGCGATCGCGCCATTGCCGCTCAGGCCGCGCGTCAACAGTCCCCGTGAGGCGGGGAGCAGGCACAGCAGGCCGAAGGCATCAGACAGAAAGCCCGGCGCCATCAACAGGGCGCCGCCGAAGATGAGTGCCGCGCCTTCCATCAGCTCGCCGGAAGGCATCTCGCCACGTTGCAGGCGTTCCTGGGCGCGCATCAGTGTCGCGCGACCTTCGCGGCGAATCAGATGCAGGCCGACGGCGCCGGTGATCAGCACCAGCGCCAGCGTCGGCAGCAGGCCGATCTGGCTGCCGAGGCTGAACAGCACCACGAAATCCAATAACCCGAACAGGGTAATCACTAACAGTATGGGCATCGTCTCTCCCGAAGCAGGTAAATGGCAGGTTGCGCCAATGCGTCAAGGGTAAACCAGCCGCCGGATGGGGAACAGTCGAATCGGGCTCATGAACGGGCCATGATCCGCTGATGAGCGGCTGATGGTCGGCGGCGTGGATGGCTGGCGCTGTAGGAGTAGCGGTGCCATGCTGAACGATGTTGCATGTTGCAGTGCACAATAGAAGGGCTGGACAGGGAGAGCCGGCCAGGGCGAGTTGGACAGCGAGAGCCGGCCAGGGAGAGTCGGACAGGGAGAGCCCAAGCGTCCGCAGGGGGCGGGCCGAGGCTCACTCATCAGTATTCCCTGCTTTCGCCCACGCTGCTGACGGCGTGCGTTGACGCCGTCAGTGCGTTGCGTTGGCGGATCTCGCCTGCGTTGAGGCACGACACGGCGCGATCTGTTGCACTGCATCATGAGAATTCACCGCGAGCTGGCAGCGGGCGTCATCGCGAGGCATTCTCTGTCACGATGACGCTCAACACTGAAGGACGCGGTGCGGGACACTCGACACATAGATCGTGACGCCCGTACGGCATGCGGGCCTCGCATCCGGCAGCCGTTCCTCACTGCCGGCAGACAACCTGGGAGACGGGATATGAAGCTTGACGACAAGGTCATCGCGATTACGGGCGGCGCTCGTGGGCTGGGGTTGGCCATGGCGCGCTATCTGGGCGAGAAGGGAGCGGTGCTGGCGCTGCTGGACATCGAACAGGACGGCCTGGATGACGCCGTCGCGAGTCTGGAAGCTGCAGGCATCAAGGCGCAGGGTTTCGTGGCCAATGTCGCGGAAGAGGACTCCGTCACGGCCGCCTTCTCGGCCATCAAGAGCGCATTGGGGCCGGTGAGCGGTCTGGTCAACAATGCCGGCATCACCCGCGATGGGCTGCTGATCAAGGCGCGTGATGGCGTGGTGGAGAAGACCATGTCGCTGTCCAGCTGGCAGCAGGTCATCGATGTCAATCTGACCGGTGTCTTCCTGTGCACCCGTGAAGCGGCCAGCCAGATGATCGAAGCCGGCCAGCCGGGCGTGATCGTCAATATCTCCAGCATCTCGCGCGCCGGCAACATGGGGCAGAGCAACTACACCGCCGCCAAGTCCGGTGTCGCGGCGCTGAGCGTGACCTGGGCCAAGGAGCTGGCACGTTACAGGATTCGCGTCGGTGCCGTGGCGCCGGGCTTCATCGCCACCGAGATGACCGCCGGCATGAAGCCGGAGATGCTCGACAAGATCAAGAGTGGCATCCCGATGCGCGACCTGGGCCGCCCGGAAGATATCGCCAGCAGCGTGGCCTTCATCTTCGACAATGACTACTTCACCGGGCGAGTGATCGAATGTGATGGTGGTCTGCGCATCTGACCCGACGGCTGGCGTCAGCCGATGAGACCCAAGCCCCCGCGATGGCAGCATCGTGGGGGCTTTCTCATGGCGAATGCATCCAGCGCAGGCCGCTGCGCGTAGAAGTCAGTATTGCCGTTCATTGCTACAAGGAGACACGTCATGCAACGTCGCCAATTCATGGGGCTGGTGCTGGGGGCGGGAGCGATGCTGGCGCTGCCCAGGCTGTCTGCCGCGCGTCCGGAGCTTGAGCTCGAGCGTGGCGCGGACATCACGCCGCTGACCCTCGAGGAAGACGAATGGCGTGCCCGCCTGAGCCCGGAGCAGTATCGCGTGCTGCGCGAGGAGGGCACCGAGCGTGCGGGCTCCAGCGAGCTCAACAAGGAGCATCGCGAGGGGGAGTATCGCTGTGCCGGTTGTGATCTGGCGCTGTTCTCTTCTGCCACCAAGTTCGAGTCCGGCACCGGCTGGCCCAGCTTCTTCGATCATATCGAAGGCCGCCTTCTGACCAAGACCGACTACGGACTCATCTGGCCGCGCACCGAATATCACTGCGCGCGCTGCGGCGGGCACCAGGGGCATGTCTTCGAGGATGGCCCCGAACCCACCGGCCTGCGCTGGTGCAACAATGGTGTCGCGCTGCGCTTCGTGCCCGCGTGAGGCGCTTGGGAGGCATCCCGGCTGGCGCAGTGAGCGGCTAAAGCAATCTTGCCGCTTTGTGGTAACGTGACGACATCGTGATACAGACGGCCCGGTCGATTCCACGACCGGGCCGTCTGTATATTGCCGCATGAATTCTGCTGTAAGGGACTGACGTTTCATGGACGCTACTGCAACTGACGCTACCACCTCCCGTCCTGCACCGACGCTGTCGCCCGCTGCCACCACTCGCCGCATTCAACAGGCGCTGGCCGGTGAGCTTGGGGTGCGCGAAGAACAGATCACCGCCACCGTCGAGCTGCTGGATGGCGGCGCGACCGTACCGTTCATCTCGCGTTACCGCAAGGAAGCCACCGGCGGGCTCGATGATACCCAGATGCGTCAGCTCGAAGAGCGCCTGCGCTATCTGCGTGAGCTGGAGGAGCGGCGTCAGGTCGTGCTCGAGTCGATCGCCGAGCAGAACAAGCTGAGCGCCACGCTTGAGCGGGATGTGCTGGCCGCCGACAGCAAGCAGCGTCTGGAAGATCTCTACCTGCCGTATCGCAAGAAGCGCCGTACCAAGGCCCAGATCGCGCGTGAAGCGGGGCTTGAGCCTCTGGCCGATGCGCTGCTCGCGGACCCGACGCTGGAGCCGGAGGCTCAGGCGGCAGGTTTCGTCGCTGCCGACAAGGACGTGGCCGATACCAAGGCGGCGTTGGATGGCGCCAAGCAGATTCTGATGGAGCGCTTCGCGGAGGACGCCGCGCTGGTCGGTCGCCTGCGTCAACGTCTGTGGGACGACGGTATCCTCAGTGCGCGCGTCATGAAGGGCAAGGAGCAGGAGGGCGCCAAGTTCTCCGATTACTTCGAGCATGACGAGCCGCTGCACAAGGCGCCCTCGCACCGTGCGCTGGCCATGCTGCGTGGTCGCAACGAAGGCGTGCTGAGCCTCGCGCTCAAGCTGGAAGGCGAAGACGACCTGCCGCGTCACCCGATGGAAGGCGCCATCGCGGCGCATTTCTCCATCGAGGATCAAGGGCGCGCCGCGGACCGCTGGTTGAAGGAAGTGGTGCGCTGGACCTGGCGCGTCAAGCTCTATACCCATCTGGAAAGCGAGCTGATCGGCCGCCTGCGCGAGCGCGCCGAGCAGGAGGCCATCCAGGTCTTCGCCGACAACCTGAAGGACCTGCTGCTGGCGGCGCCGGCGGGGCCCAAGGCCACGCTGGGTCTGGACCCGGGGCTGCGTACCGGCGTCAAGGTCGCGGTGGTGGATGCCACCGGCAAGTATGTCGATCAGGCCACCATCTATCCGCATGCGCCACACAATCGCTGGGACGCCTCGGTGGCCGAGCTGGTCAAGCTGGTCGAGCGGCATGACGTCGAGCTGATCGCCATCGGCAACGGCACCGCCTCGCGCGAGACCGACAAGCTGGCCGCCGACGTGCTGACGCGCCTGTCCGGCCGTCGTCTGCAGAAGGTGATGGTCAACGAGGCCGGTGCGTCCATCTACTCCGCCTCGGAATATGCGGCGCGTGAATTCCCGGACCTGGACGTGACCATCCGCGGCGCGGTCTCCATCGCCCGCCGCCTGCAGGACCCGCTGGGTGAGCTGGTCAAGATCGAGCCCAAGTCCATCGGCGTTGGTCAGTACCAGCACGATGTCAGTCAGGTGCAGCTGGGGCGCAGTCTGGAAGCCGTCGTCGAGGATTGCGTCAACGGTGTCGGCGTCGACCTCAACATGGCCTCAAGCGCGCTGCTGTCACGTGTCGCGGGTCTCAACACCACGCTTGCCGAGAATATCGTCGCGCACCGGGATGCCAATGGCCGTTTCGCTTCGCGCCAGGAATTGCTCAAGGTCAGCCGGCTGGGCCCGCGCACCTTCGAGCAGTGTGCCGGCTTTTTGCGCATCGCCTCCGGCAAGAATCCGCTGGATGCCAGTGCCGTCCACCCGGAGGCCTATCCGCTGGTCGAGCGTATCGCCAGGGCGCACGGGCGTGATCTGCCGAGTCTGCTGGGTGACAGCGCCTTCCTGCGCACCGTGAAGCCGACGGAATTCACCGATGAGCACTTCGGCCTGCCGACGGTGACCGACATCCTGCGTGAGCTGGACAAGCCGGGACGTGACCCGCGCCCCGAATTCCGCTTCGCCGAGTTCAAGGAAGGGGTCGAGACCCTCAAGGACCTCGAGCCGGGCATGAAGCTTGAGGGCGTCGTCACCAACGTGACTCATTTCGGAGCCTTCGTGGACATCGGCGTGCATCAGGACGGCCTGGTACACATCTCTGCCCTGTCGCAAAAGTATGTTGCCGACCCACGCGAGGTGGTCAAGGCGGGCGACATCGTCAGCGTCAAGGTGATGGAAGTCGACATCCCGCGCGCGCGCATCGCGCTGAGCATGCGCATGAGCGATACTCCCGCCGAGAAAGGTGCGGCAGGCGAGGCGCGACGCGGCGCAGAGGGCGGTCGCGGTGGGCGCTCGCAAGGTGGCGGTGGCCGTCAGGATCGTGGCGGTCGCGGCAGCAATTCTGGCGCGAGCGGCGGCGCGGCACCGGCCAACAATGCGATGGCAGCAGCACTGCTCAATGCGCGCAAGTCGAAATCATAAGCCTTGAAAGCATTTTTTACGCGCCCATAATGTGGGCATACTGACCTGACGCGAACGGTACCTGCCGTTCGCGTCTTGCATGGCATCCGGTGCAGCACGCGGGCCATGGTCATCCAATTCGACCGGAGAGGCAGGGCTTCTCCCCATGCGAAAGGGTTCATACCTTGTCCGAGCAACTCGCGTCCGCCATTGCGCGACTCACGCCCCAGGCCCGTCAGGGTCTCTTCGGGCGCCTGCGCCGTGGTATCGAGAAGGAAGGCCTGCGGGTTACCGCTGGCGGTGACATCAGCCAGACGCCGCATCCGCGTTCTCTGGGGTCGAAGCTGACCCACCCGTACATCACTACGGACTATTCCGAGTCTCTGCTCGAGTACATCACCCCGGTGTTCACTCGTCCCAAGGAGTCGCTGGAGTTTCTGGCTGACCTGCATCGTTTCAGCTATCGCAACCTGGGCGATGAGCTGATCTGGCCGGCCAGCATGCCTCCGCGTCTGCACGGCAACGACAGCGTGCCGATCGCCGATTACGGCACCTCCAACAGCGGCACCATGAAGCATATCTACCGCAAGGGGCTGGACGTCCGTTACGGGCGCATCATGCAGTCGATTGCCGGTATCCATTACAACTTCTCGCTGCCGGATGATTTCTGGAGCCTGCTGCAGGGGCTGGAAGGGGCAGAGGCGGAAGATGCGCGCGACTTCCGCTCGCGTCGCTATTTCGAGCTGATCCGCAACTTCCGTCGTCACAGCTGGATCCTGCTCTATCTGTTCGGCGCCTCGCCGGGCATCGATGAGAGTTTCCTCGATGGCGGCAATGATGATCGCCTCAAGCGTCAGGCGGACCGCAGCCTGGTCTCGGCCTACGCCACCAGCCTGCGCATGTCGGACCTGGGGTATCAGAACAAGGTGCAGGCGCAGCTCAAGATCTGCTTCAACTCGCTGGACAACTTCGTCGGCACGCTGCGTCACGCCATCGTCACGCCGTGGAAGGACTACGAGAAGCTGGGCGTCAAGCAGGCCGATGGCAGCTGGTCGCAGCTCTCCAGCAACATCCTGCAGATCGAGAACGAGTACTACTCCGACATCCGTCCCAAGCGTGTCACCCGGCAGAATGAGACGCCCAGCCAGGCACTGGAAGGGCGTGGTGTCGAGTACATCGAAGTGCGCTGTCTGGATCTCAACCCCTTCCTGCCGGTCGGGATCGACGAGACGCAGATCCGCTTCCTCGATACCTTCCTGATCTGGTGTCTGCTGACCGAGAGCCCGTGGATCGACGACGAGGAATGCGCCACGCTCGATAACAGCAAGCGTCGCGTGGTCGAGGCCGGGCGTGATCCGGAACTGACCCTGAGCGTCCATGGTGAAGAGCGTCGCCTGCGCGATCTGGCGGCCAATATCATGGATGAGCTGGGGGAAGTCGCGGGCCTGCTCGACAGTGGCGACAAGACCGGCAGCGCGCACTGTGATGCGCTGGCAGCGCTCGCGCCGCGCTTCGACGATGCCCAGACCACACCGTCGGGCCGTCTGTTGACCAGCATGCTCGACAACGGCAGCAACTTCGTCGACGAAGTGCTGGCGCTGGCCAAGGGTCAGGCCGAGCAGTTCAAGTCAGAGCCGACGGAGCGTGCGCGCGGCTATCTGCTCGATCAGCTGGTCGAGACCTCGCTGCAGCAGCAGGGCGATATCGAGAAGGGCGATCATCAGGATTTCGACACCTTCATGGCCGAGTACTTCGCGTCCGCCCATGGCACGCAACCGGCGTGATCTCGTGACGCAACGCCAATTCATGTTCAGGTCATCGCGACACGGCATGATAGATATCAGTCGCTGATAGTGACGGATTCGGCTATCGCTTCATCATCGGCGCCTCAGGCTTGAGGCGCCGATGATGTATGTGGCCTGTGCAGCCAGTCTGAGCGCGGCTGCGGGGCACGACGCGGTGCAAGCCTCAATGCAGTCGCAGGGCCTTGATGGCCTTGCGGCTGCGTCATTTCTCACCCATGACTCCACTGGAGTTCCACCGGCAAGGACGGCAAATGACACAAGCGGACAAACAATCGGGGCAGCAGCCAGTCGCGCGCAAGGGCGGGCTTGCCCGCCTGGCGAGCTGGAGCGGGCGTCAATGGTGTCTGTTGGGAGCGCTGGGGTGCGCCTTTTTGCTGGGCGTGGCCTTCGTGCTGCAGTTCGCCTTCGATCTGGCGCCGTGTTCGCTGTGCATCTTCCAGCGCGTGGCGGTGGCCGTGGCCGGCGCCTTCTTCCTGCTGGGAGCCTTGCATGGCCCCGGACGCATCGGCACGCGTATCTACGCGCTGGGCGCACTGGCCGGCAGCATTGGCGCGGTCGTGCTGGCGGGTCGCCATATCTGGCTGCAGTCACTGCCGCCGGATCAGGTGCCGGCCTGTGGCCCGGGCCTCAACTACATGCTGGAAGTGCTGCCGGTATGGGACGTGATCACCCAGGTGCTCAACGCCTCCGGTGAGTGCGCCCAGATCAGTGCGCAATGGCTGGGTCTCTCGATCCCGCAGTGGTCGTTGATCGGCTTCTGTGGACTGGCGCTGGTGCCGCTGGCGATGCTGTGGAGCAGCTTCCGCCGTTGAGGCAATATGCCCTGCCACCATGGTGGGGGGTTGGCAGCGTGCACGGCATGGAGGATAGTGGGTTGGCAGCGGGGCGAGCACCGGATGTCAGCCCCTATCGTTCGGGTCATGCCAGAGGAGGCGCCCATGCTGGAGGAATGCACCACTGCGGCGGAACGCTTTCGTGGCGTTCATCAGTTGGTTGATCGCTGGCTGGACCAGCGACGCGAGATGCTGGTCTGCTTCATGGATCTGCACGAGGCCTGCGTGAATGACCTCGAGCAGCTCGAGATGACACGCGTCAATCGCTTCATCGAACTTTTGATGGACTACATCTCGGCGGGGCATTTCGAGGTCTATCCTCAGCTCAAGGAAGAAGGCCGTGTCTTCGAGGACACCGCGGCACTGGCGGTCTGCGAGCAGCTGATGCAGCGCCTGGAGCCCTCCACCGAGCTGGTGCTGTCCTTCGATGAGGATTTCTCCAGCCCTACCCGCTGCCAGCACTATCGTGCACGACTGCCGGAATGGCTGGCCCGTCTGCAGCAGGGGCTGACCGAGCGCTTCGCGCTGGAGGATCAGCTGATCCAGCGTCTGCATGCGGTGCACGAGCCTATTGCCCAGTCGGCCCAGTCGGCCCCGTCGGCCCCGTCGGGCCAGTCGGTGTCCTGAGGCCGCCCCCCGCCAGGCACCCATCAACAGGCACCCATCAAAAAGCCCCGCCAGCATTCGCTGGCGGGGCTTTTTGATGCTCATCCCGATGCGTGTCTCGAAAGAGGCTTACATCAGTGAGGAGGCTTCCGGACGCTCGATCTCGGTCAGTTCGATCTCGCCGGTCAGCAGATCACGCTCGAAGGTTTCCTTGTCGATGTTGAAACCAAGGAATTCCTGGGCGAGATACATGTCCTTCTCGGCGTTGCCCAGGCAGCTGGTGCCGCCCGGTGACGGCGTCATGTTGAAGACGATGCCGGTGCCCGGATTGATCTTGGCTTCGCCCATCACGAGCTTCTGCTTGCTCTTGTCGATCAACTGCGGACGAACGCCACCGAAGCCCTTGGCGAAGCTGACGTCCTTGACGTCCAGGCTCGGCACGATCTTCTTGATGTCGCCGTGGAACAGACGCTCACGCAGCACCGGCACCTCGAACATGAAGTTCTTGAAGATGTAGTTGCGGATGTCGCGCACCTTCATCAGGTCCCACAGGGCCTTGACGACGTTGCGGTCCATGCGCAGTACCTTCAGGAACTCCCAGAAGGTCTTGCCATTGTAGCGCTCCAGCAGCGGCAGCATCAGGGCGGTCGGACCGAAGCGGGTCTTGCCTTCCACCAGCACGTCCGGGTCGCCGTGGACGGCGGCGAACGGCAGGTTCTCGTTCTGGATGGTGTAGACCTTGCCGTTGAGCACCTTCGGGGTGAAGTAGAAGGAGCCGGCCATCGGCAGGCAGGACTTGTCCAGGCCGTAACCCATCTTGTGGGCGAACAGCAGGGAGTGACCGCCGGCGCTGACCACGACATAGCGTGCGCTGAGCTCGCCCTTGTCGGTCTTGACCTTGTAGACGTCACCTTCCTTGCGGATGTCTTCCACGGCGGTCGAGAGGCGAACGTCGAAGTTCATGCCTTTCTCGGCCGCTGCCTTCTCGCCTTCGCTGACGAAGGCTTCCGACAGGGTGGTGTAGTTGACGGCGGTATATTCGTCGGTGGAACCCAGCGCGACGATTTCCTCGTCAGGACGACGACCTTCCACCACCTTCGGCTCCAGCTCGGCGATGTCATCACGCTCGAGCAGCTTCAGGTTGGGGAACAGCTGCTTGAAGGTGTCGAAACGCTTGCGCAGGAACTGGCATTCCTTGGCACCGACCGCCAGCACCATCTTCGGATACTTGTAGACGATGTGATCGCGCTCACTCTCGCTGAGCTTGGTGGCGAAGTTGACCACCATGCCCGCGGTGCGCTTGGTCACACGCGCCTTCTCGACCGTGTAGTTGGTCTCGATGTCGCCGCAGTGAATGGTCTGGGAGTTGTTGCGACCGTGCGAGTTGACGATCGCGACGTGGTCGTACTTTTCCACCAGGCCGACCGACTTGAGGTCGGTGTAGCGGGCGAGTTCATAGAGAAGGGCGGTGCCGGACACGCCGCCACCCACAATCAGGACATCGTATGTCGTTGAGGACATGGCTGCTCACGCTCAAGGTTGGTGAGGGACATCCCCCGGACCCGACCGGGATTCCGGAGGCCGTCCTGCCGTGACGGGGCAAAAGCTGCCGCACCAGGCTCGACGGTTCGATGGACACACATTATAGACACATCTTGTGCGAAATGATTCAGCAAATAAGGTCGACTTTATGGTGAATGCTTGTAGCCACATGAAAACCTTATAGCTGAGGCTGCTCAACCTTATGGATCGATAAAAACCATGTAAATCAGTCTTTTATCAGTCGCGCAACGAAATGATCCGCCAATCGCGCGCGTCAGCGGCGGCGCGCAGTTGCTCATCCGGGTCCACTGCGATGGCAGTATCGACACGCTCCAGCAGCGGCAGGTCATTGATGGAGTCGCTGTAGAAGGTGCTGCCATCCAGAGTGTGGTCACGTTCGGCCAGCCAGGCCTCGAGGCGGGTCACCTTGCCGGCCTGGAAGCTGGGGACGCCGCTGACGCGTCCGGTGTAGCGGCCGTTGACGATCTCGGGCTCGATGGCGATCAGCTCATCGACGCCCAGGCGGTCCGCGATGGGAGCAGTGATGAAGCGATTGGTGGCGGTGATGATCAGCAGGGTGTCGCCGCGTGCCCGGTGACGTGCCAGCAGCTCTTCCGCCCGCGGCAGGATGATGGGCTCGATCTTGGCGGCCATGAACTGCTGGTGCCAGGCCGCCAGTTGCTCCGGACTGTTCTCGGACAACGGCTTGAGTGAGAAGGCCAGGTATTCGTGAATGTCCAGCTCGCCACTCTGATAGAGCTGGTAGTAGCGCTCGTTGGCTTCACGGTAGACGTTGGCGTCGACAGCGCCCTGTTCGACCAGAAATTCGCCCCAGGCGTGATCACTGTCCCCGGCGATCAGGGTATTGTCGAGATCAAAGATGGCCAGACTCACGGAAAACTCCTTGCTCTGCCCAGCCACACTCGGCTGGGCGACAGACACGGACAACAGAGCACGATAGGGTGCCGGCCCAGTGTTTGCGCGGGTGTACGGTGGCCGACGAGCAGTCTCGCACGGCCGTGTTGCACTGCAATAGCGTGAAGGCAGCGATTATTGCAGAGGTGCTCGGGCTTTCACACCGCCAAACCGCGTATTGAAGCGCTTTCAGCCTTTGTGGAAGAATGGTTTCAATTAACGAATCAAAGGTGACATCCGTGATCGACGCTGACGGCTTTCGCCCCAACGTTGGCATCATCATTGCCAACTGTGAGGGCCAGCTGCTCTGGGCGCGCCGGGTAGGACAGAATGCGTGGCAGTTTCCGCAAGGGGGCATCAAGCCAAACGAGACACCGCAACAGGCGCTGTTTCGTGAACTCGAAGAAGAGATCGGCCTGAAAGCTGAGGACGTCGAGATACTGGCCTGCACCCGTGGATGGCTGCGCTACCGGTTACCCAGACGCATGGTAAGAACGCACTCCCGACCGATCTGCATCGGTCAGAAACAGAAGTGGTTCCTGTTGCAGATTCGCTGTCAGGACAACCGCGTAAGTGTGGATACCACGCCCAATCCGGAATTCGATGGCTGGCGTTGGGTGAGCTACTGGTATCCGCTGGGGCAGGTCGTGGCCTTCAAGCGTGAGGTCTATCGGCGCGCCCTGCGTGAGTTGGCGCCGCGTCTGCAGCGTCTGGTGGACACCGAGCGGCTCAAGGCGCTCGCCGAGGGGCCATCGCTGCATGAGGCGCGGGGCGCCTGCGGGCCGTCTGGCGCCAGTGGCTCACCGGTCGCTACTGCCAACGCGGCGGCCAAGGGGCTCGATGGCACAGGTGCCGCTGATTCCGGAGCCGGTGACGCCAGCTCCGAAGGGCAAGGGCGTCATTCGTCCGGCTGATGGCGTTGATGGGCGCGGGTGGCTGAGCGTGGGTCACGCCGCCTTGGCTGAGCAATCACCTTCTCGACGTCTTCGATGCGCGAGATACACCATGCTTGAGGTACTCCATGCTTGAGGTGCTACGTCGTATCGTTCAGGAGGTCAATGGCGCACGTTCTCTGGACGCGGCACTGGCGACCATGGTGTTGCGCATACGCAAGGCCATGAAGACGGACGTCTGCTCCGTCTATCTGCTGGCACCGGAAAGCGATCGCTTCGTGCTCAAGGACACCATCGGTCTGCGCTCGTCGTCGGTGGGGCAGGTCAGTCTGGCACGTGGCGAGGGCCTGGTCGGGATGGTGGCGCTCAGAGAAGAGCCGCTCAACCTCGAGGATGCGCCCGCACACCCCCAATTCCGTTATTTCGAGGAGACCGGAGAAGAGCGTTTCTCCAGCTTTCTCGGTGTCCCCATCATTCATCAGCGTCGTGTGCTCGGGGTGCTGGTCATCCAGCAGCACGAGAAGCGCCGTTTCGATGAAGGGGAGGAAGCCTTCCTTGTCACCCTCGGCGCGCAGCTGGCGGGAGTGCTGGCTCACGCCCTGGCTACGGGGGCGCTGGGCAAGCTGGCCGGTACCAGCGGCCAGGCGACCTTCTCCGGCGTGGCCGGCTCGCCCGGTATCGCCATCGGCAAGGCCTTCGTGCTGTCTCCGCCCGCCGACCTGGACGCTGTCCCCGACCTGATCCCCACCGATATCGAATTCGAGATCGCACGCCTCAAGGAGGCGATCAACGCCGTGCGCGAAGAGATCCGCGTCGCGGCGGAGCGTCTCGCCAGTCGTATCTCCACCCAGGAACATGCGCTGTTCGAGGTCTATCAGCAGATGCTGGGCGACGCGGCGCTGGGGCAGGAAGTCGAGAAGCGCATCCGTGAAGGACAGTGGGCGCCGGCGGCGCTGGCCGATATCGTGCGCCGCCATGTGCAGTATCTCGAGCGTGTCGATGATGACTATCTGCGCGAAAGAGCCGCCGACATACGGGATCTTGGGCGCCGCGTGTTGTCACACCTGCAGGAAGAGGGTGACAGTGGTCCGATCGAATACCCGGAAAACACCATCCTCATCGGTCACGAGATCAGCCCCGCCACGCTGGGGGAAGTCCCGCGGGAACGCCTCAAGGGGCTGGTCGCGGTCAGTGGCTCGAGTACCTCGCATGTCGCCATCCTGGCGCGTGCGATGGGGATTCCCACCGTGTTGGGCATGGTGGATCTTCCGTTGTCGCGACTGGGCGGTGCACCGGTCATTCTCGATGGTCACCGTGGTCGACTGGTAGTGCGTCCCGAGCTTGAGCTCGGCGCCTACTATTCACGGTTGATCGAGGAGGAGCAGGCGTTGAGTGCGCTGCTGGAACAGGAGCAGGATTTGCCAAGCGTGACCCCGGATGGTCATGTTCTGCCACTGATGGTGAATACCGGCCTGGCGCTGGATTCCGTCGCGTCGCTCAAGTCGCGGGTCGGCGGGGTCGGGCTCTACCGCACCGAAGTGCCGTTCATGATGAGTGACCGCTTCCCCAGCGAGCAGGAGCAGGCGCGTCTGTATCGTGAGCAGCTGCTGGGCTTCGCGCCGCTGCCGGTCACCATGCGCACGCTGGATATCGGCGGCGACAAGGACCTGCCCTATTTCCCGATCAACGAGGCCAATCCTTTCCTGGGCTGGCGGGGCATCCGGGTGACGCTCGATCACCCCGAGGTGCTGATGGTGCAGCTGCGGGCCATGCTGCGTGCCGCGGAAGGGCTGGACAACCTGCGCATCATGCTGCCGATGATCTCGGGAATCGAGGAAGTCGATGCGGCGCTGGCGCTGGTCAATCGGGCGCTGGTCGAGCTGGCCGAAGAGGGCATCAACGTCTCGCGGCCGAGTGTCGGCGTGATGATCGAGGTGCCGGCGGCGCTCTACCAGCTGGAAGCGCTCGCCACCCGGGTCGACTTCTTCTCGGTGGGCTCCAACGATCTCACCCAGTATCTGCTGGCGGTGGACCGCAATAACCCGCGCGTGGCGAGTCTCTACGATGCCTGCCATCCGGCGGTGTTGCGCGCCCTGGCGCGTCTGGCGGAAGAGTCGCGTGCGCTCAAGATGCCGGTGAGCGTCTGCGGTGAGCTGGCGGGCGACCCCGCCGGGGCCTTGCTGCTGCTGGGCATGGGCTTTGACAGTCTGTCGATGAATGCCCCGAGCCTGCCTCGCGTGCGTGCGGCCATTCGGCGGGTGTCGCTGAGTGCGGCGCAGGGACTGGTGGACGAGGTACTGTGTCAGCCCACCGCCGATGAGGTTCATGACCTGTTGCTCCACCGCCTGCAGGCCTGGGATCTGGCCCATCTGCTGCCGCCGCGCGACAACGCGCCTGTGGCACAGAAGGCTGGTGAGACGACTAGCTGAGCCGCCAGCTGCCGATATCTCCTTCCTCGTCGCTCCCCGTGGCGAGCAAGCGGGTCATGGCCCTGCGGCTGGCGATGGTATGGCCCTCAGGGCTGAAACGGCGCTCCAACAGGGTCAAGGTCTGCACCACACCAGACGGATCAGCCGTATCCCTTGTCGGGTGGCGTTGCCAGCGCACCAGGGTCGAGGCCCGCGTGCCATATTCGGCGCTGACGATGAACGGGCTGGACAGCAGGGCTTCGCGTTCGGGCGTGAGTCCGGTGGCTGGTAGCTGAGTCGGCGCGGGCCGCCAGTCATCCTTGAGCAGGTCGAGCAGCGCGTCGTCGCTCAATGGCCGTGCGGTTGTCTGACCAGCACGGACTGACGGGTCGAGGAGGGCTGTCAGGCGGTCACTCAGGCGTCGTTGCTTGGGCCAGTCGCTCTCGGGATGGCCATTGCTCAGGCTGTGGATGCCCGCGCCGAGGCGGCTCACCTCGGCCCCTTGTGGGCCATGATGCAGGCGCCACAACGCCTTGCCATCGCAGACCAGCAGGTTGCACCAGTCCACGGCCTCAAGCGTCAGCGCAGAGAGCTTCTGTGCGTCCGCTCCCTCCAGTGCCGCGGGCACGCTCTCTCCCGCGACCAGTGCGCGCAACCAGTCTTCAAGGCGCCAGCGCGAGCATCGACCCAGCGCCTGACGCGCCGCGGCCGCGACCAGCTGGCCACGGCTGATGCTGGCCGTCGGGGCAGGGTGGTCCAGCTGGCGCACATTGGTCAGCGTGGCGAGACTTCCGGCGGGGTGCATGACCAGCCAGCCGCCGCCGGCCACCAGGTCGCGTCCGCCGCACAGGACACCATCCGGCCACACGCAGAGCCCGGCGGTGGCGCGTGCGTGAAACTCATCCCGGTTGCCGATCAGTAGCAGGCATTCGCCCTGCGGCGAGTCCGGTTGCCAGTCAAATGCCATCAGGCACATGTCGCCACTCCATCAGGGGGTCGGGAGAAAATAGCGCCTCTGTCACGCTGGCACTGCATGACGCCTGACGGCGGCTTGCGTATGCTGCTGCTTTGTCTCGACAGCTTGCGCTGGTCAGCGGTCGGGCTTGCCGACGCCTCACCTACAGGATGCTTTCAGATCATGTTCTCGCGCCGTGCTTCCTCTGTCGAGCCACCGCCTGCGGCGGCGATGGCTTCGAATGCCCAGAATTCCGCCAGTGGCCTGGAGAAGGTCTGGGCGCGCATGATTCGGCTGACGGCTGGCCCGCTGCTGCTGGCGGAGCTGGCGGTGGCGTTGAGCTTTCTGGTCGGGGCCGCCGTGGTCTGGGACAGCACGCAGCATGCCGCCGTCGATAGCGCGCTTGGGGAGCTCCGGCAGGAGCATGCGCTGGCCACGGCACTGGTCAGCGAGCGTCTGGAGACCCAGCAGCGTCGCCTGCAGATTCTGGCGCGCTATGCACGGCGCCATCTCGACTTCGGCGCCAACGGGAGCAGCGCCTATGACGATGGCCTGGACCAGTTCTCGCTCACCGAGCAGGGCCAGCTGTTCAGGCCGGTATCGCGTGGGGGAGCCGCACTCTACGGCGAATTCGCAGGACCGTTGAGCGATGAGGATCGCGACGCCGGGCGGCGACTGATGCATATGCAGTGGCTGCTGTCGGACCTCTACTCGTCGGACCCCCTGATCTCACGCCTGTTCGTGAGTCTCGATAACAGCATGGTCATGCTCTATCCCTGGTTCAACGTGCTGGATGCCTTCGCGCCGGGCAGCGATTTCATGCCCTATACCGGGGTGTTGCCGGACACCGTGCGTCAGCTTGCCGAGAACACCGACAATGGTGCGGCGCGCGTGGTCTGGCTACCGCCGCATCCGGGGCCTGCCGGTCTGCCGCAGATCACGGCGCTGGCGGAGGTCTCACTCAGCAATGGCCAGAAGGCGCGTGTCGGGCTGGATCTCGCGCTGCCGCAGATGGAGGCGCGCCTGCTGCTGCCGGGGCATGCCCCCTCGGATGCCTTCTGGCTGGTCGATGACCACCTGAACGTCTGGGCGGCCAGCAGCAATGTCGGCGACGGCCATTCCCAGAAGCTGCCCGCGGATATCGCCCGCGCGATGGATACCAGCCTGCGCGGTGCCTCGCTGGACGACCCGCACGGGACTCAGGTGGTGGTGTGGGACAGCTTGCCGGTCACTGGTTGGCGCCTGGTGTCCAGCACGCGACTCGAGGTGCCCGGCCAGGTGCCGCTGCTGACCCTGTTGCTGGGCAGTGGTGGCGCGCTGCTGCTGGTGTTTGCCGTCGTCATGCTCATCTTGCAATGGCGCCTCAGGCGCATGGATCAGCGCCTGGGGCAGCCCTTGGAGTGGTTGGCGCGCCAGAGCGAGCGTATCGAGAACGGTGAGGTGATGGAGGAGTACCCGCCGGTGGGGCGGCAGGCCTATCCGGCGGATGACATCCTGCGGCGCCATCGTGGGGCCGTGGCCTTGCTGCGCCGTGGTCGCGGCCATGAGCTGGATGCCTTGCCGCTGCCGGCCTTCGTGATGCGTCATGGGCTGTTGGCGATGGCCAACCCGGCCTTCGAGAAGCTGTTCGGGCTGGTATTGCATGAGGCGCTGGGCCGGTCGGTGGGCAGCTTGCTGATGCTGGAGCCCAACCCCAGCGTGCCCAGCAGTCGTGAACTCCGGGTACATGACGCCGAGGGGCGCATGCGGCGCATGCGCCTGGAGCTGTGTCGCTTCAACAATGACCCGGCGCAGGTGCTCGGCGTGATGATCGATGAGTCGGAGCACGATCAGGCCAGCCAGCAGTTGCTGGTCGCGCGTGACCGTGCCCGCGAAGAGGCGCGTCTGAAGAGTGATTATCTGGACATGCTGCACGCTGAGCTGACGCCACCGCTGCAAGGGCTGGTGCGCAAGCTTGGTCAGCTCAGGCGCGAGCGTCATATCGAGGATGCCGAGCTCAGCCTGCTGCAGGGCCGCCTCGACAGCGTGGCGCAACTGCTGGATGCCCTGACCGAGCGCGAGGAAGTGGTACGGACGCCGCTGGAAGAGAATGACTTCTCGCCGACCGAGACGCTGGGGGCGCTGCTCGAGGACATGCAGCAGCGCCATCATGATGTCGGTTGCCCCTTCGAGTGGCAGCTGGGGCCGATGCCGGAGGCATTGCGCGGTGATGTGCGCCGCCTTGCGCAGCTGTTCGAGCATCTGGCGGAAGGCTGCATGCGCCACGAAAGCGCCAGTCATCAATCTCTGCTGCTTGAGCTGCAGCAAGCCTGTGAGCTGCCGGCCTGTCGCGATGCAGCGTTCTCTGCAGAGGGCTCAGAGGACGAGGGCGCTGGCTGTTGCTGTCTGCGACTCGAGCTGCGTGGACATGTCGGCCTCGATATCGGTCATCAATCGCCCTCGAGCCTTGTCATGGCGCGGCGCTTGATCGACGAGCTGGGCGGCAGCTATCGCCAGATCAACCTGGACGACGAGCAGGCGCTGGAAATCCTGCTGCCGATGACATGGCCGGGCAAGCCGACCGAAACCCGCATTCTGGTGGTGGATGACGGGCCGGTGAATGCGATGCTGGCGCGCACGGTGCTCGGGCGGCAAGGGTTGTTGGTCGATACCGCCAGCAGCGGCGAAGAGGCGCTGGCCGCACGTGGACAGCATTTCTACGCGCTGGTGTTCATGGATATCTTCATGCCCGGCATGGATGGCGTCAGTGTCAGCCAGCGCTGGCGCGAGCAGGAAGCCGCTGCCGGCAGTGAGCGGCGCAGTGTCATCATCGCGCTGACCGCCAATGCCAGTGAAGCCGATCGCGAGCGCTTCTTCGCCGCCGGGCTGGATGATTATCTGGGCAAGCCCTATCGGCCACAGGCGCTGATCGACAAGGTCAGCATGTGGCTGCCTGACGTGACGCTGACGCCACGCGCGTCCGGCAGCGGCGAAGGTCCAGCATCAACAGACGGCTGACGGTCATGGCGCTGAGAGGCCCGGGCCACTCTCGGCAGACAGTCACCACAATGCAGCATGAAAGGAGTCGGGTATGTGGTGGTGGTATCCCTTGTTGGGCGCAGTCGCCGGCATGATTGCGGGGTTGTTCGGGATAGGCGGAGGGCTTGTCATCGTGCCGGTGCTGGCCGCGGCCTTCGTGCTGCAAGGCGTCGCGCCGGAGGTGTTGATGCATCTGGCGATCGGCACCTCGCTGGCCACCATCGTGGTGACCTCGCTGTCGTCGGCACGGGCACATCATGAGCGCGGTGCGGTGCGCCTCGATTGGCTCAAGCGGCTGTTGCCGGGGCTGGTGGTCGGCACCGGGCTGGGCGTGGTGCTGGCCAGTGAACTGAGCGGCGAGACGCTCAAGCTGGCGTTCGGCGTCTTCGTGCTGCTGGTGGCGGCCAAGCTCGGGCTGGATCTCAAGGTGGGCCAGATGGCCCAGGCGCCCGGGCGGGTCGGCCAGTTCGTGGGCGGCAGTACCGTCGGCGTGATTTCCTCGCTGTTCGGCATCGGTGGCGGCACGGTGATGGTGCCGATGCTTTCCAGCTGGCAGGCGCGCATGACCGAAGCGGTGGGGACCGCCGCCGCGGCAGGCTTTCCCATCGCGCTGACCGCCGCACTGACCAACATCGTGGTCGGCTGGCATGCCCCCAATCTGCCGGAGCACGCCATCGGCTATGTCCATTGGGTGGCGTGGCTGGGCATCGTGCTGGCGTCCGTGCCGTTTGCGCGCCTCGGGGCGCGGCTGGCGCATGCCTTGCCGGCCCTGCTGCTCAAGCGCCTGTTCGCGCTGATTCTGGTCATCGTCGGACTGCGGTTTCTGCTGGCGTGAGCGGGAATACGCTGCCTCAGGCAGGTCGTGTTCATGCTTTGACTGTTATGCTCTGCCCGCCTGAGAGGCGATGACTGCATCGCCCAGTACGTTGGTAGAGCCCGACTTCCTCATTCAAGGTTTTCACATGTTGCAATATCCTGAGATCGACCCCGTGGCGCTGGCGCTGGGGCCCTTCAAGATTCATTGGTACGGGTTGATGTACGTGATCGGTTTCGCGGCGGCCTGGGGGCTGGCACGAGCACGTCGCGCACGCGTCGGCCTGAGTCAGGACGCGGTGGGCGACCTGATCTTCTTCGGCGCTCTGGGCGTGGTGCTGGGTGGCCGCCTGGGGTATGCGCTCTTCTATGGCTTCGACAAGCTGCTGGCGGACCCGGTGTGGATCTTCAAGGTCTGGGATGGCGGCATGAGCTTCCATGGCGGTCTGCTGGGCGTGTTGATCGCGATGCTGATGTTCGCGCGTCGCCATCAGCTGACCTTCTTCCAGCTGACCGATTTCATCGCGCCGATGGTGCCGATCGGCCTCGGCGCAGGGCGGCTGGGCAACTTCATCAATCAGGAGCTGCCGGGTCGCATCACCGATGTCTCCTGGGGCATGGTCTACCCGCTCTACGGGCCGGAACCGCGTCATCCCTCGCAGCTCTATCAGTTTGCACTGGAAGGCGTCGCGCTGTTCACCATCCTGTGGTTCATCTCGCGTGAACCGCGTCAGAAGGGCTTGATCTCCGGTCTGTTCCTGCTCTGCTACGGCTGTTTCCGGTTCATCACCGAATTCTTCCGTCAGCCGGACTCCCAGCTCGGCTTCATCGCCTTCGACTGGCTGACCATGGGCCAGCTGCTGTCGCTGCCGATGGTGCTGTTCGGGCTGCTGTTGATGGCCTGGTCGCGCGGTCAGGAAGTGGCGCAGCCGCCGGTGCCTCGCGCCTCCTGAGGGGCAATGCAGACGTGAATACAGGGGGCGATCGGTGTAAACTGGCCCCCTGCCAGATACGCAAGAACGCGGCCATCGGGCCGCGTTCTTGCGTATCTGGCAGCGTCAAATATCGTCAAGTGAACGATTCGAATTCATGAAGAGGCTGGCGCAGGGCGATCCACGGCTCCGCTCGCCGCGCCAGCCTCTGACACGCCGTACGGACTCGCCACCATGCAACCCTATCTAGATCTGATGCGCCATGTGCTGGAAAACGGCACACAAAAGGGCGATCGCACCGGCACCGGCACCCTGAGTGTCTTCGGTCACCAGATGCGCTTTGATCTGGCCGAAGGCTTTCCGCTGGTCACGACCAAGAAGCTGCACCTGCGCTCTATCATCCACGAGCTGCTGTGGTTCCTGAAGGGTGATACCAACATCGCCTACCTGAAGGAAAACGGCGTGCGTATCTGGGACGAGTGGGCCGATGAGAATGGCGACCTCGGGCCGGTATACGGTTACCAGTGGCGCAGCTGGCCGAACCCGCAAGGCGGTTCCGTCGACCAGATCAGCCAGCTGATCGAGCAGATCAAGACCAACCCGGATTCGCGCCGCCTGATGGTCTCGGCCTGGAATCCGGCGTTGGTGGACGAGATGGCGCTGCCGCCTTGTCATGCACTGTTCCAGTTCTACGTCGCCGATGGTCGCCTGTCCTGCCAGCTCTATCAGCGCAGCGCGGACATCTTCCTCGGCGTGCCGTTCAACATCGCAAGCTATGCGCTGCTGACCCAGATGGTCGCGCAGGTGTGTGGCCTCAAGCCAGGCGAGTTCATCCATACCCTCGGCGATGCCCACCTTTACAGCAATCATCTCGAGCAGGCGCGTGAGCAGTTGACGCGTGAGCCGCTGGCGCTGCCGCAGCTGGTGTTGAATCCGAAAGTCACGGATCTGTTCGACTTCACCTTCGATGACATTGCCATCGAAGGCTATGAATCCCATCCGCATATCAAGGCGCAGGTGGCTGTATGAGCGATAATGAATTCTCCCCGCTGACGGCGGCGGCTGACACCGTCGTGCCCGTCGCGATGATTGCTGCCATGTCGGTCAACCGCGTGATCGGCGTCGACAACCAGTTGCCGTGGTATCTGCCGGAAGACCTGAAGTTCTTCAAGCATGTCACCCAGGGCAAGCCGGTGATCATGGGGCGCAAGACCTTCGCCTCCATCGGCAGGCCGCTGCCCAACCGCCTCAACATCGTGGTCACGCGTGACAGCGAGTTCAGTCACGATGGTGTGCGGGTCTGCAGTGACCTGGCTGCCGCGCTGAGCATGGCGGACCACCACGCGATGATCGAAGGCGTGGATGAGATCATGGTGATCGGTGGCGGTCAGATCTACGCCCAGGCGCTGCCGGTGGCGACGCGCCTCTATCTCACCGAGGTTGCGGTCGAGATCGAGGGCGATGCCCATTTCCCGGCGCTGGATGCGAGCTGGCAGGAAGCGCAGCGCGTCCCGGGAGAGAGTGGTGAGGGCCTGCCGGCCTATGACTTCGTGCGCTTCGAGCGCCGCGACGTCTGAGCCACTGGCTGGCCGGCGTGACCTTTACAGTCAGCAGGTACTGACACAGACTGGTGCCAAACGGAACTGCCCATAGCGTGCAAGGGAGGCTCAGGCCTTGACGATGGATCGCCTCGAAGCGCTGTATTCTGCGCTTGAACATGAAGCCGACACACAGCGACAGCAGCGTGACACAGAGCGCCAGGCCCGTGCGGCCCTGGAGTCGGAAAATGCCCGCCTGCGCGATGCGCTGGCCCAGCTGGAGCAGCAGGCAGCGTCTGCAGCCACGGCAGATGCCGATGCGCATCAGCGTGCCCTGGCAGAAACCGAGCGTGCACTGGCCGCGGAGCGTCATGAGCGTGAGCAGCTCGCTGAGCAGCTCGCGGCGGCGCGCCAGACACTGCAGGAGCAGCAGGCGCAGTTAAGCGCGGTGAATGAGGCGTTGCTGGCGCGAGATGCGCAATTGCGCGAACTGGTTGAGCAGGCTGAGCAGGCTTCTGCGCCGCAACCCTCCACGAATGCGGAGGCGGGTCTGGCAGCGCAGCAGGAGGCGCAGGCAGAACGCCTGGCCTCAGAGCGCCTGAACGTGAGTCAGCCGGCAGCTGACGCGCAGACAACGACGGCTGCTGATTCGTCCGAGGCTCAGGCGTCGCAAGCCCAGATGTCACAAGCTCAAACGCCGCAAGCTCAGGTACCGCAGGAGCAGGAAGCGCAGCAGCAGAACGAGGCCGAGCAGGGCGAGGCCCCGCAAGCACAGCAGGCTTCTCAGCCTGAGTCGGCGCCTTCTCCCCATGCGCTGCTCAAGCAGTGGTACAAGCGCTATCCGGATACCTTCTTCAAGGGCCATACCCGGCCGCTGAAGATCGGCATCCATATCGAGCTGCTGGAAAACGAGCCCTGGGATGACAAGCTGGTGCGGCGCGCGCTGGCGGGTTATGTCCATCTGCCGCGGTATCTGAAGGCGGTACGGGCGGGCACGCAGCGCGTGGATCTCTCGGGTCAGTCGGTGGGTGCCGTGACGGAAGATGAGGCACGCCATGCCCGTCAGCAGCTCGATGAGCTGACGCGCCAGCAGAAGGCGCGTGAAGAGCAGGCGACCGATCAGCGCATCAGCCACAAGCTCAGCGAGCTGATGACCAAGCACCGTCCCTGAACACAGTCCTTGAACACAGTCCCTGAGTACCGTCTCTGAGCACCGTCTTTGAGAATGTGCTGGCAGGTGGTGTGACAGCTGAGGAAGACGCTCGATTGGCAATGATCGGTGCTAACAGACAAGGCCCCTGTGCGGATTCCCGCACAGGGGCCTTGTCGTTGGTGGGCGGAAATCCGCACAACTCCTCACAGATCGCCGGCGGCCCGCGGAATTCGGCTCACTTGTGCGCGAGTTGTATGCGAACTGTGCGTCTTCAACTTATTGAATTGTCTGGATTGTCTCGTCTATCTGGCGGCTGTGGCGCAATGCTCGCAGGGTCTCGGCTATCCCTGCTCGCGCCGCACCTCTGCGCGGCTTCGTGTCGGAGCCGCGCAGACGGGATATCGAATGCCCTACAAGACCAACAATATCCGCAATTCAAGAGGATTCGCCATGCGCCTTATCAAGCCAGCCCTGACCGCCCTGAGTGCCGCTATCCTGTTTGCCTCAGCGACGGCCATGGCCGACCCGATCACCATCAAGTTTTCCCATGTGGTGGCGGAAAATACCCCCAAGGGCCAGATGGGCAAGAAATTCCAGCAACTGGTGGAGGAGCGACTGGGCGACAAGGTGGAAGTCGAGCTCTACCCCAGTTCGCAGCTGTACGGGGACGACAAGGTGCTGGAAGCCATGCTGCTGGGCGATGTGCAGCTGGCGGCACCGTCATTGTCCAAGTTCCAGAAATATACCGATCAGCTGCAGGTCTTCGATCTGCCCTTCCTGTTCAAGGACATGGGCGCTGTCGAACGCTTCCAGAGCAGCGAGACGGGCCAGTCATTGCTGACGTCGCTGGAATCCAAGGGGTTGGTGGGGCTCGGTTATCTGCATAACGGCATGAAGCAGCTGTCCGCGTCATCGCCGCTCAAGACACCGGGGGATGCCGACGGCAAGAAATTCCGCATCATGACCTCCGATGTGCTCGAGGCCCAGTTTGACGCGGTGGATGCCGTCTCACTGAAGAAGCCGTTCTCCGAGGTCTTCATCCTGCTGCAGACCAAGGCCATCGACGGTCAGGAGAATACCTACTCCAACATCTACTCCCAGAAGTTCTTCGAGGTGCAGCCGTACATCACCGAATCCAATCACGGCGTGCTGGATTACATGGTGGTGTCCTCGGCGCGCTTCTGGAATGGCCTGCCGGATGATGTGCGTGGTGAGGTCAAGTCGGCGCTCGATGAGGCCATCGTCTACGGCAACCAGCTCTCCGAAGCCAAGAACATGGAGGCCAGGCAGGCCATCATCGATTCCGGTCAGAGCGAGATCATCACGCTCGACGATGCCCAGCGTCAGCAGTGGGTCGACGCCATGAAGCCGGTATGGGGCGAGTTTGCCGAGGATATCGGTCAGGACATCGTCGACGCCGCGGAAGCTGCCAACCAGTAAGCCATCAGGCCATCCATCACTTGCCCCATCTTGAGCGCCAGGACATCGTCGATCTCGCATGGGGCAAGTGTCCTTGAGCGACATGAGGATTTTTGCCATGGCACTAAGATGGCTTCACAAGGCGGAAGAGACACTGTTCTCGCTGCTGCTGGTAGCGATGGTGCTGCTGGTCTTCGTCGAGGTGGTGTTGCGCTTCGTCTTCAATACCGGCATCAGCTGGTCACAGGAAGCCACGCTGTATCTGGCGGGCTGGTTCGTGCTGATCGGCGTGTCCTGGGGCGTCAAGCAGGGCGCGCACATCGGCGTGGATGTCATGGTCAAGATGCTGCCGATGCTCTGGCAGCGCGTGGCGACCTTGCTGGCGCTGGCGATCTGCATGGCGTACTGCGTGATGCTGCTGGTCGGCAGTTATGAATACCTCTCGCTGATGAAGATGATCGGCATCGAGCTTGAGGACATCGCGATTCCCAAGTGGTACGCCCTCACCATTCTGCCCATTGCCATGTTGCTGCTGATGCTGCGCTTTGCGGTACTGGGCTGGAAGGTGATTCGTGGCGATGCCAGTGGCTTCGGCTTTCATGACGAAGGCGAGGACAGCATGCATCTGGTGCAGTCGGATGAGCCGGATGGCCGAGACAACGGCGATGCTGACCGTGACAGTGATCAGGGAACACCACGATGACCATAGCCACTCTGTTTGCGCTGCTGTTCGGCGGCATCTTTCTCGGCATGCCGATCGCCTTTGCGCTGGGCTTCTCGAGTGTCACCACGATCCTGCTGTTTTCCAGTGACTCACTGGGGTCGGTGGCGATCAAGCTGTTCGAAGCCCTGTCGCATCACTACACCCTGCTGGCGATCCCGTTCTTCATTCTCTCCAGCACCTTTCTCTCGACCGGTGGCGTGGCACGCCGCCTGATCACCTTCGCCACCGATGCCATCGGCCACGTGCGCGGTGGGCTGGCGATGGCCTCCGTATTGGCATGCATGCTGTTTGCCGCCGTGTCCGGCTCTTCTCCAGCCACGGTGGCGGCGATCGGCTCCATCGTGATCGCGGGCATGGTGCGCCAGGGCTATACCGAGTCCTTCGCGGCGGGCGTGATCACCAATGCGGGGACGCTGGGCATCCTGATTCCGCCGTCCATCGTGATGCTGGTGTATTCCGCCGCCACGGAAGTCTCGGCGGCCAAGATGTTCATGGCCGGCCTGATTCCGGGCCTCCTGATGGGCGGTATTTTGATGGTCGCCATCTATATCGCGGCGCGGATCAAGAAGTTGCCGGCTCAGCCTTTCCCCGGCGTACGGGTGCTTGCGCGCTCCGGCCTGATCGCCATGGGCGGTCTGATGTTGATCTTCATCGTGCTGGGGTCGATCTATGGCGGCGTGGCCAGCCCCACCGAAGCCGCGGCCGTGGCCACGGTGTATGCCTGGTTCATCGCCGTGGTGGGCTATCGCGACATGGGGCCGTTGAAGAACGTGCCGTGGCGCAAGGGCAACGAAGCCTGGGGGAGTGCGGGGTTGCGCGCGCTGTGGCAGGTGCCTGCCGGGCTTCTGGGGTCCTTCAACGATCAGGAGGTCAAGAAGGTGGTACTGGATGGCGCGCGTGTCTCGATGATGCTGCTGTTCATCATCGCCAACGCGATGCTGTTCGCGCATGTACTGACCACGGAGCGCATTCCGCACACCATCGCCGAAACCATCATCGGCTGGGGACTGCCGGCGTGGGGCTTCCTGATCGTGATGAATCTGCTGCTGCTGGCGGCGGGCAACTTCATGGAGCCCTCGGCCATCCTGCTGATCATGGCGCCTATCCTGTTCCCCATCGCGACGCAGCTGGGGATCGACCCGATCCATCTCGGCATCATCATGGTGGTCAATATGGAGATCGGCATGCTGACACCCCCCGTGGGTCTGAACCTCTTCGTGACGGCGGGGATCACCGGCAAGCCGATGACCTGGGTCATTCGAGCAGCATTGCCGTGGCTGTCGCTGTTGCTGCTGTTCCTGGTGTTGATCACCTACGTGCCGGCTATCTCGCTGTTCCTGCCCAACTGGTTGAGCAGTTGAGGATCACTGCCTTCTGACAAGGTGCAATGGAAAGATTGATTGATGACAGAGCTTGTGACAGAGCTTGATGACAGGGAGGGCGACTGGGCTTGTTGACTGGATTTGATGATTGAGCTTGATGACCGATCTTGATAGCAGACTCATGAATGAATCATTGGCACAGGGACGGTGCCTTTCATGAAGATAAAGCTGAGAGGAAACCACAACTTGGCATCAGACAAGCACAGCAGTTGACGGGTATTTGTTCTGCGACTTTTGTCGCAAACGATGTTTTTCCACAATGAATCCGGGATTAACGCTCAGCGATGCGCTCGGTGATGCAGGAATCCGCGTCAAGACGCATGGTTGTCATGAATCCTTCATTCTTGAGCCCTAGAGTATGCTCACGCCAGACAACCGACCGATGGATAGGTTCAGGAGTGGTGATCGAAAACAGTGTTTTTTTCTGTTGCACATCCTGAAAGCCCGGTATATGGTTTCCCTGCGAGCATTGGATAATAACTAGGCCACAGAGTTTTAGAGGCGTCATCAAGCGCCCGGAACCTTGGTCACTGCCACCGGCAGACACGATCGAACAGTTAACGCTAGTTAAGGAACTATCGCGATGAAAAAGACACTTCTGGCTACTGCCATCGCCGGCGCTGCTGCCCTGGCTGCTACTTCTGCTTCCGCTGCTACTGTCTACAACCAGGACGGTACCAAGCTGGACATCTACGGTAACGTTCAGCTGGCATACTCTTATGTCGACCAGCTCGGCGGTGATCCGGAAAGCGAACTGGGTGACAACGGTTCTACCTTCGGTGCCAAGGGTGAGCACAAGATCAACGACGATATCGTTGGTTACTTCAAGGCTGAGTGGGAATTCGACGCTGACGAATCCAAGGGTTCTGGTAATGGCCTGAACGATGGCGATCAGTCCTACGTCGGTGCCAAGGGTTCCTTCGGTGACGCGCGTATCGGTTCCTGGGATCAGCTGATGGATGACTGGATCCAGGATCCGATCTCCAACAACGAATATTTCGACCTGACCGACTCCAGCAGCAATATCACTGGTGGCAGCTCTGTCAAGGAAGGCAACAAGCTGCAGTACATGTCTCCGGTCATGGGCGGCATGCAGTTCGCTGTCGGTTCCAACTTCGAAGGTGATGGCGAAGGTAGCGACAATGTTACCGATTCCAACCAGGCGTCCTTCTACGCCGGTGGTAAGTACACCGTCGGTGGTTTCTCCATCGCTGCCGTGTATGACGATCTGGGTCAGTTCGACGGCGTCGACAATGGCGATGTCGACGATGAAGGTGAGTCGCTGGGCAACAGCCAAGGCGATATCGGTGAGCAGTACGGTCTGACCGCACAGTACACCGTCGATGCCCTGCGCGTTGCGGTGAAGGCCGAGCGCTTCGCTGCCGACGCTGACAACGCTGACGTCGACTACTACGGTATCGGCGCGCGTTATGGCTACGGCATGGGCGACGTCTACGGCGGCTACCAGTATGTCGACGCTGAAGACGGTTCCTCTCTGGCTGTCGAAAACGGCGGCGATGACAGCTTCAACGAATTCAACCTGGGTGTGACTTACAACATCTCTTCCGCGATGTACACCTACATTGAATACGCCCAGTACGATCGTTCTGGCGATGATGGTGACGGCGCTGCAGTCGGCATCTACTACGGCTTCTAAGACGTCTTCAATCGTCTAGCAAGCTAACGAAAGCCGGTCCGTCGGGGCCGGCTTTTTTACGTCTGTCACTTCCGTGATGACTGACTCCCTGTCCGATGAAGGGAGGGTAGCCAATGCGCAAGCATTAGCGTCATGGTCACGAAAAAGCCCCTTTGATCTGATGATCAAAGGGGCTTTTATCATGCGCCTCTCAGGGAAATGATGGCGCTGGCGGATAACCGGTCAGCGCCATTATCCGGCCATCATTTCATGGCGTCGAGGTCTTCACGCTTGGGCAGTGCGGCATAGGCACCCGGGCGAGTCACGGCGAAGGCGCCGCAGGCCGCAGCGCGCTCCAGTGCGGCGTTGAGATGACTCTCGTCTTCGCACCAGTCGCTGCTCAGGTTGTCGGCATTGATGCCGGCTTCGCTGAGGGCTGACAGGAAGCCCCCGATGAAGGCGTCGCCACCGGCGGTGGTATCGACCGCCTTGACGGTGGGCGGCGTGATGCTGACGGTCTCGATGTCGCCGCTCTGCTTGCGCACCAGGGCACGGATCACGCCCGGGCCATCGGTGAGCACGATCAGGCGCACACCGGCCTTCAGGCGCGCTTCGAGCCAGTCGGTCTGCGGCTGACTGCCGGTCAGGGCCTCGACCTCTTCCTGGGACAGCTTGAGGATGTCGGCGTTGTCCAGCAGGCGCGTGACCAGGGTCACATCAACCTGCTGGTTCGGCCACAGGTTGTGACGCAGATTGGCATCCACGCTGACCAGAGAACCTGCAGCACGCGCGCGTGACGCCAGCACGAAGCTGGTGTCCGCGATGCCGGCATCGGTCAGGCTGTTGCTGCACAGGTGGAAGATGGCGGGAGTCGCGAACAGCTCAGGTCCGGCGTGCTCCGGACGGAACAGCAGGTCAGCGGCCGGCGGACGATAGAAGTCGAAGCGGCGTTCACCCTCTTCATCGCGAGACACGAAGGCGAGTGCGGTGCGCGCATGGCTGGTACGCTTGACGTGATCCATCTGCACGCCATGAGCGCTCAGTTCGTCGTGCAGGAAGTCACCGAAGCTGTCCTGACCCAGCATGCCGACGAAGTGGCTCGGCAGGCCGAGGCGGGCACAGGCCACCGCGACGTTGGCCGGTGCGCCGCCCGCGTAGGGCGTGAAGGTTTCCTGCTCGACGGCCTGGCCGCCGAGCTTGTTGGAGAGCATGTCGACGAGCGCTTCGCCGAACGCGATTACCGGAGTCATCAGGAGGAGGTTTCCTTGCGAGTGGTCGTCGTGGAGCCTTTGGCTTTCTTGCCCGGCTTGTCGTTGCTGTCATCCGCCTGGGTAGCGCCACCGGCAGGGAAGTGCTCGCGGACCAGCGACAGCAGGCCCTGGGTGGACGGATCGAAGGCCTTCACGTCGGTATCGATACGCGCGCTGATTTCCCCGGCGATGCGCTTGCCGAGCTGCACGCCCCACTGGTCGAAGGAGTTGATGTTCCAGATCACGCCCTGCACGAAGACCTTGTGCTCGTAGAGGGCGATCAGGGCGCCGAGATTGCGCGGGGTCATCTCATCCAGCAGCAGGGTGCTCGACGGGCGGTTGCCCGGGCAATTGTAGTGCGGATCGAGGTTGCTGCCATCCTGGCTGCCTTCCATGAAGGCGTTGGCCTGTGCCAGCATGTTGGTGATCAGCGCGAAGTGGTGCTCTTCGGTGCCCGGCTCCGGCTTCAGCGAGGCGATGAAGTCGATGGGCACGTAGCGGGTGCCCTGGTGCAGCAGCTGGAAGAAGGCATGCTGGCCGTTGGAGCCGGTCTCGCCCCAGACGATCGGGCCGGTCTTGTAGTCCACCGGACGGCCGAAGATGTCGACCGACTTGCCGTTGGATTCCATGTCCAGCTGCTGCAGGAAGGCGGGCAGCTGATGCAGGGCCTGGTCGTAAGGCACGATGGCCTGGGTCTCGGCGCCCATGAAGTTGATGTACCAGATGCCGATCAGCGCCATCAGGACCGGCATGTTCTCGGCCATCGGCGCATTGATGAAGTGCTGGTCCATCTCATGGGCGCCTTCCAGCAGCTCCATGAAGCCTTCATAGCCGATGGACAGGGCGATGGGCAGGCCGATGGAAGACCACATGGAGTAGCGACCGCCAACCCAGGCCCAGAATTCGAAGACGTTCTCTTCGCGAATGCCGAATTCCTTGGCCGCCTTGCGGTTGGTGGAAGCCGCGACGAAGTGGGCACCGACGTCGGCATCCTGACCGGCGTGCTCCAGGAACCAGCGGCGCGCCGTCTTGGCGTTGAGCAGGGTTTCCTGGGTGGAGAAGGTCTTGGTGGAGACGATGAACAGCGTGGTGGCCGGGTCCAGGCGCTTGAGCACCTTCTGGATGTGGTTGCCGTCGACGTTGGAGACGAAGTGGAAATTGATTTCCGGGTGGCGATGCTTGAGCAGCGCACGGCAGGCCATGTTGGGGCCCAGATCAGAGCCGCCGATGCCGATGTTGACCACGTCGCGAATCCGTTGGCCGTCGAAGCCTTTCCACTCACCGCTGCGCACGGCTTCCGAGAAGGCGCGGATCTGCTCGCGCGTCTTGTGGATTTCCGGCATCACGTCCTTGCCATCGACGATGACCGGCGTGTTGGTCTGGCTGCGCAGTGCGGTGTGCAGTACCGGACGATTCTCGGTGACGTTGATGATGTCGCCGGAGAACATCTGCGCGCGACGTTGAACGAGTGCAGAGTGCTCAGCCAGTTCGACCAGCGCCTCCATCACCTCATCGGAGATGTGGTGCTTGGAGTAGTCGAGAAACAGGCCGCCGACGCGCAGGCTCATCTTCTCGAAGCGCTTGGGATCCGCCGCGAAGTAATCGCGGATGCGGTCGTTGCGGGTCACCTCGCCCAGCCGGGTCAGCGCCTGCCAGGAAACACTACGGGTCAATTGCAGCATGGAAGTGTCCATCGTATGGGTTGTTGAAGTTCATCGGGGCGGGTCGCATTCTGTGGCGGCCCGACGCACGCTTGCAGGCGAGGCGAAAGTCACTGTCGGCCGTGAGTCGTGTCGATGACACGATTCAGGCGCTGAGCGCTCTCGGTTGGTCGACAAGGTGCGCAAGGTGCCGGCCACGCCGTGAGCCGCGTGGCCGGCTGTCATTCACTCGCCGCTCGCCTCATCACCGCTCAGCGGTGAGATGTGCTGAGCCAGCAGATGCTGAGCGCCCGGCGGCAGCCAGACCGGGTCGAGTCGCGTGCAGGCGGTCTCGACACACAGGAAGCTGCGCGCATTCTCGACGCTGGTGTCGGCCGGCGGCGCGTCCCCGGGATGCCAGACCACCGTGGAGTCGGAGCCCTGCTTGGCGATGCGCAGCTGACGCTTGCCGTCTTCGAGCACCTGAACCTGGCTGGTCTGGTAGATGCGGTCCAGCGGGCCACGCACGCCCAGTTCGCCCTGCTGGTCGAAGCGCGAGAAGTCCTGGCGCTTGTCCAGGTAGCTGGCGCCGGCCAGACCGGTGACGCGACACTCGAAGGCATTCGGCACTGCGAAGTAGGTATGCAGCGCGCCGGTCATCTTGATCGGGGCCTCGCCACGGTTTTCCGTGATCAGCTCGACCTTGAGGAAGCGGCGGCTGGCAAAGATCACCACGCGCGGAGAGAGGGCGGTGTGCAGCGCTGAGACCGGTGAGGCATGGATCTCGACGCCTTCGTCTTCCTCGTCCACCGCATCGATGCGCCAGTCGGCCTTGCGAGCGGGGCCGTGCAGTTCGCTTTCGCCCTCGGGGAACTCATCCGCGAACCAGGGCCAGCACAGCGGAATGCCGCCGCGAATGCTGCCCGGCAGGGCGGCGGGCGTTTCCGTCACCCACAGCCAGGGAGAATCGCCCGTCGGCTGATAGTGCAGCACCTGAGCCCCCTGGTGGCAGACCACCAGCTCGCCCCACTCCTGGTTTAGGATCAACAGCGAGCGGCCCTGCCATTCGACAGTGCGTTGGCCAGCGGTGTCGGCGATCAGTGCGCGCAGACTTTCGGGGATCATCTCGAGCTACCTCGATGGTTCAGGAGATGGCGGTGCATCATGCCACCTCTTCATTGTGCAGAGCCTCGGCGGCGCCCAGCAGGCCGGTCCACGGCGCGGTCACCACCCAGGTGGGTATCGCGGCATTGTAACGGCTCAGACGATTCTTGTCGGTGAAGGCGTAGCGGAAATCGCTGCGCATCAGCAGATCCAGGTTGCGCGGCAGCACGCCACCGCACAGATAGACTCCGCCACGCGCCCCCAGCGTGAGTGCTGCATCGCCGGCGACCGCGCCAAGAATCTTCATGAAGCGCATCACGGCATCAAAGGCGAGAGCATTCTGCGGTTCATCGTGATGCAGGTGCTCATGCGCTGCCTGACTGACGCTGGCCGCACTTTCGAGGGGAGTCGGCAGGCCGCGCAGCTCGCCCAGGGCCTGATAGATCTCGAGCATGCCCTGGCCACACAGCAGGCGCTCCACCGAGACGCGACCATGGCGACGGCGGAAGATGCCGAGCAGGCCATCCTCGATCTCATCGGTGGGGGCGAAGCTTGCATGCCCCCCTTCGGTCGCGAGCGGAATCCAGTTGTGCGTGCCGCGCACCAGACCCGCGACACCTAGCCCGGTGCCGGGGCCGATCACCAGTCGTGGCGAGGCCGCATCGCCACTTCCTTCGGTGAGCTCCTCACCGATGGCCAGACGTTCGCTGGCCTCGATGTGGGGCACGCCCAGCGCCATGGCGGTGAAATCATTCAGGCACTTGAAGCGCTCAAGCCTCAATGATTCGCGCACCTCGCGCTTGAGAAACGTCCAGTGATTGTTGGTCATGCTGACGCGTTCATCATGCACGGGGCAGGCGAAGGCCAGGCAGGCCTCGACGGGTTGCTCGGCCTCTGACAGGCCCAGCATCCGATAGTAGGCCTGGATGGCCTCCTCGAGTCCGGCATGCTCGGCGCAGGCGAGCGTCTGGATGTGCTGCAGGGTGTGGCTGCCCGGCTGGACGAGTGCCAGCCGGGCATTGGTGCCACCGATATCGCCTACCAGAGCAAGGCGATGGGAGGTGTCGCGGGTCATCGTCCGGCATCCTTCCTTTGCGTCAGTGCCTCAGGAGAGTGACAGGGTGCGCCCATCACATCAGGTCGTGGCCGCTGCCCGGCAGGTCGCCGTAGCCTGCAAAGCTGGAGGCGCCTTCCTCGGCACCGCCGACCAGTGAGCGCATGCCGGAGAACAGCTCGCGGCCCAGGCCGTGATGATAGCTGTCGCGAGTGATGGTCTCGGCCTCGCGCTCGGCCCATTCGGCTTCATCGACCAGCGCCGTGAGGGTGCCGGCATTGGCGTCCAGGCGGACCACGTCACCTTCGCGCAGGCGTGCCAGCGGACCGCCGTCGAGCGCTTCCGGTGTCATGTGTATGGCGGCCGGGACCTTGCCCGAGGCACCAGACATGCGGCCATCCGTTACCAGTGCGACCTTGAAGCCGCGGTCCTGCAGGATGCCAAGGTAGGGCGTCAGCTTGTGCAGTTCCGGCATGCCGTTGGCACGCGGGCCCTGGTAGCGCACCACGGCGACCATGTCCTGCTCCAGCTCACCGGCTTCGAAGGCGGCCTTCATCTCATCCTGGTCGCTGAACAGCTTCACCGGCGCCTCGACGAGACGATGCTCTTCCTTGACGGCAGAGACCTTGATCACGCCGCGGCCGAGGTTGCCGTCCAGCACGGTCAGGCCGCCTGTCGGGGCGAACGGATTGGCCACCGGGCGCAGCACATCTTCGTCGAGGCTGTCGGTGGGGCCGTCCTTCCAGACCAGCTTGCCGTTCTCGAGGAAGGGCTCGCGGACATAGCCGGCCAGGGTGCCGCCGTCCTGGGTGGGGATGTCGTGGAGCAGACCCGCCTTGAGCAGTTCACGGATCAGGAAGCTCATGCCGCCGGCCGCCTGGAAGTGATTGATGTCGGCCTGGCCGTTCGGGTAGATGCGCGTCAGGCTCGGCACCACCGCGGAAAGCTCGGTGAAGTCATCCCAGGTGATGGTCACGCCCGCTGCACCGGCCATCGCGACCAGGTGCAGGGTGTGGTTGGTGGAGCCGCCGGAAGCCAGCAGGCCGACCATGGCATTGACGATGGCGCGGGCATCGATCTGGCGATAGAAGGGACGGTAGTCGCCGCCGACTTCACTGTTGCGGATGGTCTGCTCGGCGGCGTGACGCGTCAGGGCTTCGCGCAGCGGCGTGCCCGGGTTGACGAAGGACGCGCCCGGCAGGTGCAGGCCCATCAGCTCGACCATCAGCTGGTTGGAGTTGGCGGTGCCATAGAAGGTGCAGGTGCCCGGGCTGTGGTAGGACGCGGACTCGGCTTCCAGCAGCGCATCGCGGCCGACCTTGCCTTCGGCGAACAGCTGACGGACACGCGCCTTCTCGTTGTTGGGCAGGCCGGAGGGCATCGGGCCGGCCGGCACGAACAGTGTCGGCAGGTGGCCGAAGCGTGCGGCGGCGATGAACAGGCCCGGGACGATCTTGTCGCACACGCCGAGGAACAGGGCGCCATCGAACATGTTGTGCGACAGGCCGACAGCGGCGGCCATGGCGATCAGGTCGCGGGAGAACAGCGACAGCTCCATGCCCGGCTGACCCTGGGTCACGCCATCGCACATCGCGGGCACGCCGCCGGCGAACTGGGCGGTGGAGCCCATCGCCTGGACGGCTTCCTTGATGATGCGCGGATAGTCCTCGAACGGCTGGTGGGCGGACAACATGTCGTTATATGACGAAATAATGCCCAGGTTGGCCGAGTTCATCAGCTTGAGACGATTCTTGTCGGTCTCGCCACAGGCGGCAAAGCCGTGCGCCAGGTTGCCACAGGAGAGCTCGGAGCGGTGTACACCGCGGCGCTGCTGGCTTTCCATCAACTGCTCATAGGCGGCGCGGCGTTCGCGGGAGCGGTCGATGATGCGCTGGGTCACGTGCTCTACGGTCTGGTTGACTGACATGCTCTTACCTCATGTATCAGGCGGCGCAGGGCGCCGAGGCTGGCGAAAGAAAGCGTTTCCCGCTGTGTGGGCGTGCTGCTATCCGGCGACGCTATCCAGTGGTGATGGCGGTGTAAAGCCTCTGGCCTCACTCGTGTCGCGTCGTTCGGTTACCGGGGTAGCCTACAGTAGCGCGTCATGGCGCTTGAGAAACGGTTTTGTTCGGAATATTCGGTAAATTTAACAAAAAAACTGCTTGAAGACTGGACGACTTTCGGCCAAATTATGGGAAAAGCGTGTAGGATAATTTCACGGAACGCATTGCAGGCTTTCGTTCCTGGATCAGGTCTGGTCCTGCACCCGCCATACGCCACAGGAGTTGAGTCATGACATTACGCGTCGCCATCAATGGTTTTGGTCGCATCGGTCGCAACGTGCTGCGTGCGCTGTATGAAGGTCAGTACAACGATCGTATCCAGGTCGTCGCCATCAATGATCTGGGTGATCCGAAGCTCAATGCTCACCTGCTGAGCCGCGATACCGTCCACGGCCGTTTCGCCGAGACTGTCTCGCACGACGAAGAGAATCTGTTCGTCGGTGACGACAAGATCCGCATCCTGGCCGAGCGTGACCCGGCCCAGCTGCCGTGGTCCAGCCTGGACATCGACCTGGTGATGGAATGCACCGGTCTGTTCACCAAGCGTGTTGCCGCTGCCAAGCACATCGAAGCCGGCGCCAAGCGTGTGCTGATCTCCGCGCCGAGCGGCGATGCCGATGCGACCGTCGTGTTCGGCGTCAACGAAGATGTGCTGAAGGCCGAGCACCAGGTCGTCTCCAACGCGTCCTGCACCACCAACTGCCTGGCGCCGGTCGCCAAGGCGCTGAATGATGAAGTCGGCATCGAGAACGGCCTGATGACCACCATTCACGCCTACACCAACGATCAGAACCTGTCGGATGTCTACCACTCCGACCCGTACCGTGCCCGCAGCGCGACCCATTCCATGATCCCGACCAAGACCGGTGCCGCCGCGGCGGTGGGTCTGGTGCTGCCGGAACTGAACGGCAAGCTGGATGGTCTGGCGATCCGCGTGCCGGTCATCAACGTGTCGCTGGTCGATCTGACCTTCACCGCGTCGCGTGATACCTCCATCGAAGAGATCAACGCCATCGTGGCCAAGGCCGCCGAAGGCTCCAGCGTGCTGGCCGTCAACGAGCTGCCGCTGGTGTCCATCGACTTCAACCACGATGCACACTCTTCCACCTTCGACAGCAATCACACTCGCGTCAGCGAAGATCGCCTGGTCAAGGTCATGGCGTGGTACGACAACGAGTGGGGCTTCTCCAACCGTATGCTCGACACTGCGCTGGCAATGCAAGCCGCCAAGTAAGCGCTTGGTGAGTCCCGTGCGGCCTTTGATCCCTCATTGATCAACCGACAAGGCCGCGCGGGACAGCAAGAATTCGGGGGCCTGTCAGTCTGTCGGCAAGACAGGAGGGCAGGCTCCCAACAGGTGAGGACGAGTGGCCCGAGGATTCTCGCGTCGCGCTCAGGCTCCACGGACAAGGCAATGCCATTCGTCCCCTTTGAATCGGTGGTCGGTCAGGGTTGGCGCCAAGACCGGCTTCGATGCTGCTCGGAATGACATCGCGTCATCCATTTTTGAACCTCTCCCAATGGGAGAGGTTTTTTTTGCGCACCACGAAAGTGCGGGAGGTGCTCCAGGGCGCAAAGTGTCGTCGTCTTGCGTCAATGGCGTGACCTTATGGCAACTTTTCTGAGCACGATCGCGACAGGGTTGGGTCAGGTGGTGTGAAACGTGCACTGATACGTCGAGAAAGGTGGTCAACATGTCGTCATCGTAATTCACGGTCGAGTGAAATTAGCGAAACTGTGGCGGTGTGTTACACTTCGCACCTGTTGGCCTTGCGTCTATCGGTGAGCCAGGTCATGACAACGTCAAATCATGCAGGCGGCCATATGGCCTGCGAGTGATCCATTGTTGTGCGCAATTCAGGGAAGGTATTGCCACACTGCCGCACACTCTTCGGCAGTTATCTCGACTTCCACAGCAGGCTGTCTCAGATGCACGATGCCATCCGCGAAGCTCATGAATTGATCGGTGCTACCTTGCGCGACCCGCGTACCCAGCGCGAGGGCAAGGTCGTGGGTATGGACCTGGGGCGTGAGCAGCCGGCGATCTATGTGCTATGGCAGGAAAGTGCCGCAGCGGAGCGCATCGGCATGGAGCCGGACGATTTTCGCGCGTTGCTCGAGCACCTGCGGGCGCGCCTGCCGGTCAAGGCGCCTTCCGCCCAGCAGGACAAGGACAGCAGGCAGTCGCGGCGTCACAAGCGCAAGGCCTCGCGCGCTACTGCCCAGCCGGCTGGCGAGGGCAACGACGGCCGCAGCGGCGCACCTGATGGCCCGTCCTCCGCGCTCATCGACGATGCCATGCCGCGTTCCGCGCAAGGCTAGATCTTTCCAGGCCAGCTCTCAAAAAAGCCCGAAGCTTATGCTTCGGGCTTTTTGCATCCTGGGGTTTTCCCTTCGGCGCCGCTTGCGTGATATTCGCCCACAACATTGCGCGTCCGCTGCCGATAAGGGAGATAGTCAGACGCAAAGGCAAAGGTCGCAATCGTTCATATGCCGTCATCTGCCCGGATCTTCGCGCAACCAAGCGTTGGGGGTACTGCTGGCTGCCAGCGCCATGGATAGGGCATTCTTGAGCAAACCGCATGACAGAGAAGGGGTTTCACGTTGCCTGAATCATTCGCGGATAGTCGTTTGCTGCAGCATCATTATGCTGTCGTGGCAGATGTGTTGTTCACGCTCAGTGCTGATGGTCAGCGCCTGATTGCCATGAATGCAGCGGCGGAACGCCTGCTGGGGTATACGGTGCGGGATTTTCTCAAGCAGCCGGAGCTCTGGCTTTCGCTGGTGATCACCGCCGACCGGCAGCGATTGAGTGACTTTCGCGCCTCGATGGGGCGGGTCGAGCGTACGACGTATCGCATGCGCGACCGCAGCGGGCAACTGTTGTTGCTCGAGGAATGTCTGTGGAGTTCCGGCGTGGGGCATCCGCTGTGTGGACGAGTGACGGATATCACGCAGCGTGACAAGGCCAATGAGCAGGAGCAGCAGCTGGCGCGTGCCTATCGTCTGATGATGGTGCGCAGCCGTGACCCGATGGCGATCCTGCAGCTCAAGGATGAAAGCCTGGTGATCAGTCATGCCAACCCGGCCTGGCACCTCTATCACGATGCGGCCTGTGCGCATTCCCGCCTCTCGCTTGAGCACCTCTACCTCCCTCATGTTCTGCGTAGCCTGGAGAGAGCCGAACCCTGGCAATGCGATATCAGTCTGTCGCTGCCGCGAGGGGAATCCAGATTGTCCGTGCAGATGGTCAGTCTGGGGCGCTCACTCGCCGACGAGGGGCGTCAGGTGGCCGTGATGGCGCGCGACATTACCCAGGTACATCAACGTCTCGAGCATGTGATCGATCAACAGCAGCGTCTGGCGCGGCGGGTGGATGAGACACCCGGCGCGCACTACGCGACCGCTGGTGAATGGCCGCCAGAGGAATTGGAGTATCTGTCGGCAGGCAGCGAGGCGCTCACTGGGCTCTCGCATGACCTGCTGATGGCAAGCCCGGGTCTCTGGCAGGCCCGGTTGGCGCCGGATGAGCTGACCATCTGTCAGCAGCGCTTCGGCGAGGCCGTGCGGGAGCGCCATAGCCGTCTGAGTCTGTGTTACGCCTTCGTGCATGTGGATGGGCGCAAGCGCTATCTCCAGGATGACATGCAGCTGAGCTACTCCCCTGAGGGAGAGGTCACCGCCGTGCTCGGCAAGCTCAGTGACGTCACCCAGCGCGAAGCGCATCGGCGCCAATTGGACAACCTTGTCCAGCAGATGCGCGGCGTCGTCTTCCAGTGTCGCCTGAGCCAGGAGGGCGAGCTGCGTTATACCTACCTTTCGCCAGTTGCCTCGCAAGTGCTGGGGCTCGACCCGCAGGCCGTTATCGACGACCCCATGCTGCTGCTGGCACGCATCGCGGGTCGCGAGCGTGAGCAGCTGCTCTTGTCACTGCAGACCAGTGCCCAGCAGCAATCGCCCTGGGAGGCGGAGATACGCTATCAGCATCCGGATGGTCAGGAGCGCAGGCTGGCGTGTGTCGGGCTGCCGCAGGTGATCGACTCCCCCGAGGGCGGCGTGATCTGGAATGGCTATTGTGACGATGCCACCGCTCGATACCGTATCGAGGATGAGCTGCGCCAGAGCGAGGAGCGCTATCGCTTCATCCTCAACTCCGTCAGCGATCTGGTCAGCATCGAGGACTCCCACGGCATCTGTCAGTACATCAGCCCCTCGGTGGAAAAGCTCTGCGGCTATCGCCCGCAGGAGATCATCGGGCAGGAGATCAAGCAGCTGATCCATCCCGATGACATGCTGCGCATCGCGCAGGAGGTCCATCGTGCCGCCTGTCTCGGCGAGGTATTTCGAATCGACTTCAGGATTCAACACAAGGCCGGGCATACGCTGTGGTTCGAGTCGATCTCGACGCCCTCGATGGACCCCGCCACCGGGCGTTATCAGCGCGTGCTGTCGGTGTCACGCAACATTCATGAGCGCAAGCTGGTCGAACAGCGTCGCGAGCATGAGGCGATGACGGATGCCATGACCGGCGCCATGACCCGGGCCAGCTTCCTCGACACGCTCGAGACCCTGCTTAGCTCGTCATCGCGGGAGCAGATGGCGTTGATCCTGTTTGATATCGACCACTTCAAGCGCGTCAATGACACTCACGGCCATGCGGCGGGCGATCAGGTGCTGATCAGTCTTGGCGAAGCGTGTCTTGCCCAGCTGCGGCGCGATGACTGCTTTGCGCGTCTGGGCGGCGAGGAGTTTGCCGTCCTGCTCACCGATGCCGGTACCGCCACCGGTGTCGGCATGGCCGAGCGCCTGCGACAGCAGATCGCGGCGCTGGAGGTGCGCTTCAAGTCGCTGACCCTGCGCTGCACCATCAGCATGGGAGTGGCGACACCGCTGCCGGGGGAGACCCGGGATGGCTACCTGCACCGTGCCGATATGGCGCTCTACAGTGCCAAGCGCAGCGGTCGCGATCGGGTGGTGCTGGCATCGCAGTCCTTGAGCGAGGACAATTAAGCCAATACCGGTGATCAATCGGGCACACCTGCAGCCGGTGTCTCGGGTTGTGGATCGCGTCATGCAAGTGGATCACGTCATACAAGGAGTAGGCGATGCGAATGTTACGTGGCTGGTGCGCTGGCACCCTGTTGTTTGCACAGTCGGTATTTTCCGCCGGACAGGCCATGGCCGCCGAGGATGCACCGCTGGTCAATCGTCTCGAGGGGCCGCAGGTGGTGACGGAGACGGTGACCTATCGGGCCAACGGTGAGGAGCACGTAGGCCTGATCGCACGCGATGCCAAGGCGCAGGGGCGCCGTCCCGGTATCCTGCTGGTGCATGAGTGGTGGGGCTTGAACAGCTACGCCCGCAAGCGCGCCGAACAGTTGGCGGGGCTTGGCTACGTGGTCATGGCCGTCGACATGTATGGCGGTGGGCGCACGGCCGAGCACCCCAAGGAGGCCGGTGCCTTCTCCTCTGCGGTGATGAGTGACTGGCCGAAGGCCGAATCCAGCTTCAATTCGGCGCTGGCGGTGCTGCGCTCACGCCCGGAAGTCGATGGCGAGCGCATGGCGGCGATCGGCTACTGCTTCGGCGGTGCCGTGGTGCTCAACATGGCGCTGACCGGAGCGCCGCTCAAGGCGGTCGTCAGCTTCCATGGCAGCCCGTCGATTGCCGTGACGGAGCCCGAGCCGTTTGCCGGCCGGGTCGTGATCCAGAATGGCGCGGCAGATACGCTGGTGGCGCAGGAAGATCTCGACAAGCTGGTCGCGACCTTCCAGTCTCTCGAGACGCGCACCACCCTGATCCAGTACCCGGGCGCCAAGCACGCCTTCACCAATCCGGAATCGGATGCCAAGGCGGCCAAGTACGATCTGCCGCTGGGCTATGACGCGGCCGCGGATTCGGCTTCCTGGCAGGTCATGCTCAACCTGTTCAATGAGGTCTTCAAGACACCGAAGAAGTCCGTCAAGACCTGAGCCGTCAAGGCCTGAGCTGCAAGACCTGAGACGTCGAGACCTGAGCCGTCGTCACCGGTGCTGAAGGTGATCGACATGAAAAAACCCGCCCGGGAAGTTTCCGGGCGGGTTTTTTCATGGGGCTTTTTCTAGCAGCTGTTTCATGAGCCTGTTTCAAGGTCTCTGGCAGGAGGCAATGGCAAGGCGTTCAGCGATCGCTGAGCGCACGCTTCAATCCAGTTCCTTGAGCGACAGCACCTGGTGCGCCAGGCGAATCATGTCGGGGTCGCCGGTGTGTTTGCTCGAGACGTCCGACAGCTTGATCACCGGCACCCACTCCTGACCTTCGGGGCGGGCTTCGGTCATCTTGATCACCATGTTCATCGGTTGCGGGCCGACATCATTGGTGAAGTTGGTGCCGATGCCGAATGACATGCCGATACGCCCGGCACAATAGCGCACGATGCGATCGACCTTGTCGGTGTCCAGGCCATCGGAGAACACGATGGTCTTGGTCTTGGGGTCGATCCCCAGTGACTCATAGTGGCGGATGGTGGTCTCGGCGAAGTCGATGGGGTCACCACTGTCGTGGCGCACGCCGTCAAACAGCTTGGCGAACTTCTTGTCGAAGCTCTTGAAGAAGGCCTGGCTGGTGAAGGTGTCAGACAGGGCGATCCCCAGGTCACCGCGATAGACCTTGACCCAGTTCTCCAGCGCCAGAATGTTGGCCATCTTGAAGCCGAAGCGCGCGGCATGAAACATGAACCACTCATGGGCGTGCGTGCCGATCGGCTTGATGCCGTGGCGCTGCGCCATGTGCACGTTGCTGGTGCCGATGAAGCAGCCGCGGCCGTGGTCCTTGAGACCCGCGACCACCTTGTCGTGCACATCGTAGGAGTGCCGACGACGAGTGCCGAATTCCGCCACGCGGATGCCGAGTCGCTTGTAGTGCTCGATCTTGGCCAGGGTGCTGTCGCGCAGGGCCTGATCGCTGTCGCGTTGATCTCCGCCCAGTTGATACCAGAGCTCGCTGATCATCGCCATCAGCGGGACTTCCCACAGGATGGTGCGATACCAGTAGCCTTCGATATGCACTTCCAGCTCATCACCGGTCTGGGTGATGGTGATTTCGGAGGGGTCGAAGCGGAAGCCCGCCAGGAAGTCGCGGTAGGTCGGGTCCAGGAAGGGGCAGTGAAGCTCGAGGAAGGATTTCTCTTCCACGCTCAATGCCAGTTCGGCCATGTTGTCTACCGCGATGCGCAAGGCCTCGCCGAACCCCGGCGGGAACGAATGCTCGCCACGGTTGATGAAGGCGTAGCGAGCACGCGCATACGGAAACAGTTTCACCACGGCGTTCTGCATGGTGAACTTGTAGAAATCATTATCGAGAATCGAGTACAACATCGAGGCTCGCTCAGTATCAAGGCGGCTCGGGGGAACCGGAATCGCTGGCAGGGCAGGCGCTGCGAGAGGCAGGCATGCCCCGCTGGCACGGGGAAGCAATGTCGACGCATTATCCGTGCAGGCGCGCTGCACGTTCAAGCGGGAGTGCCCAGGCGCTGGTCAGGTGCTGAAGGCCATGATGCCGAACATGGTCAGCATCATGCCACCGAACATCAGCAGGCCGGCCAGCGACAGGGCGATCAGCAGATAGCCAAGAATCAGCCCGGCCAGGGCCCAGCTGTCACCGGCTTCGCCACTGCGGCGGATCTGGCTGCGCGCAATGTGGCCACACACGACGCCGCCGAGTGCCGCAGGCGCGAGCAGGCAGCCCAGCACGCTCAGGGCAAAGGCGGCCACTGCCATGAGATTTGTGCTGGCGTGGGTGTCCTGTGCGGGCGGGGTCGGCGCATAGGGGCCTTGAGAGGGCCCTTGCGAGGACTCTTGAGCGCGCCCCTGGGGCTGTGAGCCGCTCGTGGACGTGTCGTCGCGCGGCGTGGGAGTCTCTGTCATGTGGGTCTCGTTGTCCTGCATCATGACGACACACTAGCATGTCCTGGGATGTGCGGCATGTCTGCACCAGCGGTGGGCATGGCAAGACTATGAGGAGAGTACGGTGACAGGGCAATGGCAGGCAGAGGATGAGGCTGCGACAGGGTCGGCAACAGGCCAGCAACAGGCTGTGAGCGCCGCAGATGCCGCAGAGAAGCAGGGCTGGCGCCTGGAGGTGCTGGATTCCCTCGACGCACTCACCGCCAGTGAATGGAATGCGCTGGCAGGCGATGACTATCCCTTTCTGCAGCATGCCTATCTGAGCGCGCTGGAAAGCTGCGGTGCGGCTAGCGCCGCCAGTGGTTGGCATCCTGCCCATCTGGTAGTGCGAGACGCCGATGGCCGCTTGCTGGCGGGGCTGCTGCGCTATCTCAAGCTGCACTCGCGTGGCGAATATGTGTTCGACCAGCAGTGGGCGGAGGCCCTGGAGCAGGCCGGTGGGCGCTATTATCCCAAGCAGTTGACTGCCGTGCCGTTCACTCCCAGCGATGGCCCACGCCTTGTCACCTCGTCGCAGTTGACGTCGCCCGCAGCCCGGCGTGCCTTGCTTGAGTGGTTGTGGCCGCATCTCAAGGCCGGCATCGCGCCCGCGGCTGAGCCGGGTAGCGCGCTGCGTCGTTATGAGCACAGCGGGTTTCATCTGCTGTTTGTCTCGGCACAGGAGCGGCAGGACTGGCAGGCGGCGATTCCGGAGCTGATTTCGCGTCCCGGGATGCAATATCACTGGCAGTCACGCGGCGAGCCGGACTTTGCCACCTGGCTTGAGAGTCTGCGCTCCAAACGGCGCAAGGAGATCCGGCGCGAGCGGCGCAAGGTCGCCGAGCAAGGCTTCTCGCTGGCCAGGCTCGAGGGGGCGCAGATTGGCCCTGACGACATCGAGGCCTTCTACCGCTGCTACTGCATGACCTATCTCGAGCGCGGTCAGCGCCCTTATCTGCCGCTCGATTTCTTCCAGCAGCTCAGGCGCAGCATGCCCGAGCGGTTGCTGCTGGTGCAGGCGCGTGATGAGCAGGGCGCGCCGGTGGCGGCAGCCTTGTGTCTGATCGGCAGTGATTGCCTGTATGGTCGTTGGTGGGGCAGCGAAGTGCATGCCGACTGTCTGCACTTCGAGGTCTGCTATTACCAGGGGCTCGAATTCTGCCTGCAGCGAGGACTCAAGCGCTTCGATCCCGGCACCCAGGGTGAGCACAAGATCAGCCGCGGTTTCGCGGCGTATGCCACCGGGTCGCTGCATTGGCTGATGCATCCCGGGCTTCAGGAGGCGGTGGCAGAGGCGGTCGAGGAGGAGGCACGCTGGCTCAGCAAGGCGCGTCAGCAGGTGACGGCAATGCTGCCTTACCGGGAGGCCGCGCCTCAGACAGCGCAGGAGTGATGATCCTCAGTCTCCATCACTGTCATCCGCTATCCGCTGGCGGATTCTCCCGCGGAGTCAGAGGCAAGAAAGATTGTGAATAGAGCACTACACTGAGTTATATATGAATGCTCTAATCCAGAGGCGCCCATGCTGATCAAGGACTGCGATTCACGGGAATACGACCTGCTGGTGCTCGAGGTGCTGGCGCAGGATGCTGCGCTTGCCGCGCCCGAGCGCCACAAGGTGCTGGAGGCCCTGCGTGCGATACGTGCCCGTCAGGCGCGTCGCCGTGCGCTGGCAAGCCAGCTGGATGCCTTGTTGGGGACGCGGGATGATTGGGTCGTGCTGCATGATGTGCGGCTGGCGCAGGCAGAGGGCGTGATCGAGATCGATCACCTGCTGATCAACAGCCTCATGCAGGTCTGGGTGCTGGATGCCTCCTGTTTTGATCTGACGCTCTCGATCACTCCCTTCGGTGAGCTGTTGGCCCATGGCGGACGAGTCTCTGAGGGTGGCGAGACACCCTCAGGCGAAGATGGCGTCATGGCACATGCCGTGACGCCGTGTCCCTTGCAGACGATCCCTGAGCGTAGCCGCGCCATCGTGCAATGGCTGGAGGCCTCCTCGTTGTTGCCTGTGCGCCTTGGGATGACGCTGCAGCCGCAATTGCGCTATCGCATCGTGGTGGCCGATGCGGCTCAGGTCAGTCGGCCGCCGGAAGATATCGTCGACAGTCGTGCGCTGCTGTCCTTCGCGCGCCTCAAGCGTCAGTGCCTGCAGGTGAGCGGCAAGACCGCTTACGTGACACGGCTGCGCAGTTTTACCCACCGCCTCGATCAGCGCCGCCTGCGCCAGCTGGGGCGCGCCATCGCGACCCAGCATGTGGCCCCCAATACGGATTGGGTGGCGGAGCTGGGCCTGGCCGCTGGCACGCGCGCGACGGATGGCGACGCTGCCACTCAGGTATCCCCGCTGGCCTATCTATGGCAACCGCCGCTATCGCCTGAAGAGCTGGCGCGGGCTTCAGGCGATAGCGCTGCCATGGCGGCAGAGTCCGATGACATGGAAGGGGCGCCGGACGACACGACGCTGGCGGTCCAGCGTGGCGTGACATCTACGGCTGCCCTGAAACGGCAGTGCGGTTTTGGGGGCCGAGGGCTGCAGGCCGCGCATTGGCAGCCCGGGCACCAGACTCTGGATCAGGGCAGCCAGGAAGGCCCCGCTAGCCCGCAGGCGGCAGGCGAGCAGCAGGGGGCTGCGGCCGACAATCAGCAGGGCGCGTCTTCCGCCCAGTCGCAGGATGAGGAAGGCTTGCCGCGCTGCCAGGGCTGTCGGCGATGGCTTTCCACCCAGAGTGTCGACTTCTGTCGCCAGGCAGATCAGGCACGTGCGCTGGGCGGGCGCCTGCTCTGCAAACGCTGTCGCGACGCCTCATGCCTGTGAGGCAGCAGCGCGGCGCTCTCCTCAAGTTCAGCCTTTCAACTTCAGGCTTCTGTTCCAGCCCTCTATCCTCCCAGCCCTATGGCCCAGCACTTTGGCTCAGCACTTTGGCCCAGGCTGGCGTTCCAGGGCGTGGTGCAGGGCGTGTCGGGGCCCCAAGGCGTCAATTTTCTTTTCGGCTTCTGATTGTTTTTCTCCAGTGTAATCAAGCAACTGCATCAACCATGGCGTACAGACCAGTCGTTGCGATGTTTTTGATGTTGCAGTGCAACAAAGACTGTCTTATGCTGCGTTGCAGCGAGGATGGAACCTGGTCGATAGCACTATCTGACCGCGACGGCTTGATAGTGACGGCTTGATAATGATGGCTCGGTCACTACGGTGCACCAGCCCGGTTCAGTCCTGATAACCGAACGGAGCAACGCTCCGGTTCATTTCAGCGTGATGCCAATACCCTGGAGGGTGCCTACATGTTCAATGCCAACTTCGAGAAGTCCGCTCAGCAGTTCGACGATATGTTCCTGTCTCCGCTGCGTGCGTTCAGCGCCCTGAGCATCGATTACAGCGAGAAGCTGATCGGCGCACAGATGGAACTGACCAAGTCCTATGCTGATGCTTCCCTGACCCAGGCGCGTTCCATGCTCGAGATCAAGGACAGCGAAGGTCTGAAGAACTTCGTCAAGGAGCAGCAGGAAACCGTCAAGACTCTGGGCGAGAAGCTGCAGAACGACACCCAGAAAGTGGTCGAGCTGAACCAGGAATACGCCAAGAAAGGTCAGGAACTGGCAGAAAGCAACGCCAAGTCCGCCTCCGAGGCCATGCAGAAAGTCGCCAAGTAAGCGACTGCTGCCGACGCTCTCAGGCGAGCGTCCCCAACGCCCACTCGGTCTTCCGGGTGGGCGTTCGCGTGTCTGGGGTACTGAATCTGATTACTCGTTGCTGGAGAGGGAAGCGTTGGCATCATCCCCTTGAGCGTTAAGGCAATGATGCCGGTGTACGGGTAATGTCGCAGGGAGCGCGCCGGCGCTGTCAGTCGGCGTTATCAGTCTCGTCATGAGGCAGCGCTATCAGGTCATGTCACCGCAAGTGACGGTCAGGGATGATCGAGCAAGGCTCCCCGGCGGCATATGCCGGGAGGCATCAACACAAGGAGTGTGTGATGAATTCTGTCAGTGCGGCATTGGCAGCGTTAATGGATGCGGTCTCGGGCTTGAGTGGGCAATTCGGTGAGGGTGTCGCCTCGCATCTGACGACGACAGCAGGGCTTCAGCGCGAGCATGTCGAGACCCGCTATCAAGGGCAGGTGATCGATTTCGATACCCTGCATTGGCGTGTTCTCAATGACTCGGTGTGTGCCAACAAGCGCCAGAATGCCATGGCCCATACCCGTTGCAGTCAGGCAGCCAGCAAGATGTTTGCCTCGACGTGCCGGGAAATGACCAGCAATCCTCCGACTCTGCCTTCGCAGCGTTACAACAGTACGCGGCGCATGGTATGCAATGCCGCGGTCAGTTACCGGCCCAGTGTCGGCAACATCCAGTGGGCGGAAACATCTGCTGCCGATGAATTGGCCGAGGCGGAATGCAACGCTGCCACGGCGGCACTGCTCGGCAGCAATGATCTCGATGCCATCCAGTATCAGCGCCGGGTCTGTGCAGGACGCTAGCGGCGAGCGCTGCCTTGGGCCACAATGACCTGCCACGCCGCCGGTGATTGCCGGCAGCATTTATTCGATCAGTGACAGGTGATAGACATGGCACAGGCCACAGCGCGTCATATTCTCGTTTCCAGCGAAGAACAGTGTGCAGCTCTCAAGACCGAAATCGAGAACGGCCGCGATTTCGCTGATGCCGCTCGCGAGCACTCCTCCTGCCCGTCCGGCCGCAGTGGCGGCGACCTGGGCGCCTTCGGCCCGGGCATGATGGTCAAGGAATTCGACGAAGTCGTGTTCAGCGCCCCGATCAACACGGTTCAGGGCCCGGTGAAGACCCAGTTCGGTTATCACCTGCTGGAAGTCACCAGCCGCACGTGAGCCTTCTGTCACGCTCATGAGATGTCATGAGCGTTTGGCAGGACGTGACGAAAACGCCCCGACCATCATTGGTCGGGGCGTTTTTCGTGTCGCTCGGAAAGTCAGCCTTCCTGTACGTCAGGCGCTTGGCTAGACCTCCTGATAGAGCTGGCTGCCTTCACGCTTGAACTTGTCGGCCTGCTCCTGCATGCCGGCCATCACGCTGTCGGCATCGCCGGTCAGGCCATGTTCGTTGGCGTAATCACGCACTTCCTGGGTGATCTTCATCGAGCAGAACTTCGGCCCGCACATGGAGCAGAAGTGGGCGACCTTGGCCGAGTCCTTGGGCAGCGTCTCGTCGTGGAAGCTGCGCGCGGTGTCCGGGTCCAGGCCCAGATTGAACTGGTCTTCCCAGCGGAACTCGAAGCGCGCCTTGGAGAGCGCATTGTCACGGCGCTGAGCGCCCGGGTGACCCTTGGCCAGATCGGCGGCATGCGCGGCGATCTTGTAGGTGATGATGCCGGTCTTGACGTCGTCCTTGTTGGGCAGGCCCAGGTGCTCCTTGGGGGTCACGTAGCAGAGCATGGCGCAGCCGAACCAGCCGATCATCGCGGCGCCGATGCCGGAGGTGATGTGGTCGTAGCCCGGGGCGATGTCGGTGGTCAGCGGGCCGAGGGTGTAGAAGGGCGCCTCGTCACACTCGCTGAGCTGCTTGTCCATGTTCTCCTTGATCAGGTGCATCGGCACGTGACCCGGGCCTTCGATCATGACCTGGACATCGTGCTGCCAGGCGATCTTCGTCAACTCGCCGAGCGTCTCGAGCTCACCGAACTGGGCGGCGTCATTGGCATCGGCCACCGAGCCCGGGCGCAGGCCATCGCCCAGTGACAGGCTGATGTCGTAGGCCTTGCAGATCTCGCAGATGTCCTCGAAGTGGCGATAGAGGAAGCTTTCCTCGTGATGCGCCAGACACCACTTGGCCATGATCGAGCCGCCGCGCGAGACGATGCCGGTCACGCGGCTGGCGGTCAGCGGCACATAGCGCAGCAGGACGCCGGCGTGGATGGTGAAGTAGTCGACGCCTTGCTCGGCCTGCTCGATCAGCGTGTCGCGGAAGATCTCCCAATCGAGGTTCTCGGCCACGCCATCGACCTTCTCCAGCGCCTGATAGATCGGCACCGTGCCGATGGGCACGGGAGAGTTGCGCAGAATCCATTCACGGGTCTCGTGGATGTTGGCGCCGGTCGAGAGATCCATCACGGTGTCGGAACCCCAGCGGATCGCCCAGGTCATCTTGTCGACCTCTTCCTCGATGGAGGAGGTGACTGCCGAGTTGCCCAGGTTGCCGTTGACCTTCACCAGGAAGTTGCGGCCGATGATCATCGGCTCGCTTTCCGGGTGATTGATGTTGGCGGGAATGATGGCGCGGCCGCGTGCGACTTCCTCACGCACGAATTCGGCGGTGATCTCGTCGGGCAGGTTGGCGCCGAAGCTGTGGCCCGGGTGCTGGTGGCCCAGAATGCTCTCGACGGATTCGCTGCCCTGATATTCCTCACGCAGCGCGATACGACGCTGATTCTCGCGAATCGCGATGTATTCCATTTCCGGCGTGATGATGCCCTGGCGCGCATAGTGCAGCTGGGTGACATTCTTGCCCGGCAGGGCACGACGCGGGCGGTGGTCCAGCTCGAAGCGCAGGGACGACAGGCGTAGGTCGGCCTGGCGCACGCGGCCATATTCACTGCTCAGCTGATTGAGCTGTTCGGTATCACCGCGCTCCTCGATCCACTTCTCGCGCAGCGGCGCCAGACCCCGGCGGATGTCGATCTCGACCGCCGGATCGGTGTAGGGGCCGGAGGTATCGTAGACGACGATCGGCGGGTTCTCTTCCAGACCGCTGGAGGTCTGGGTCGGCGAGCAGCCGATCTCGCGCATGGGCACGCGGATGTCCGGACGGGAGCCTTCGATATAGATCTTGCGCGAGCCGCTCAGCGGCGCGATGGCGGCGGCGTCGACCTGTGCTTCGCTGGCGAGATGGCGGCTGCCATCCTTGCGACCGGCACGCGCGCGTGCCTTGGGGGCAGCCTCAGGCTGCGAGGCGAGCGGTGACTCGGCGGCGTTGGTGGCTTGCGGGTCTTGTGTCGTCGGGGCAGTGCTCATGCAGGTCTCCTCAAAGGGCGACGTCACGGCTGACGTCATCATGGGAAGACCGTGCGCAGGGAGAGGATGGTCGTCGCCGACTCCTTGCCAGCAGGTGGCCCGGGAGCGAGGCGGCCGCGCGTAGCGGCTGGCCATCAGCTTGATTCCTACGCCGGTCCTAACCGGTTCAGGTTCCACGGGACCCCTTGCTGGCAAGCTCGCACGTCAGGGCGGCGAAGCATGCATGCAGGATCTCAGCCGGTTCCACCGGCACCCCGTCAAGCGTGTGCAGATTTCAATGCGAGAGTGTGTTGCCCGAAGCGTCAGGCTTGCCCCGGGGAGTATTCTCGCATCCAGGCTCTGTTGGCCTGTCAGTCGTGCCATCCATGAGGGATGGCGTCGTCTCGAGCGGCTCATGGCGAGCGCCGGGACGTCAGTCTGTCATGACTCAAGCGCGATCGAGGCCCATCTGCCAGAAGTCGATCTCGAGTCGCGTGGCGTCCCGGAAGACATCGACCAGTTCACCCAGTCGACGCTCCGAGACCTCCGAGAGACGTGCATCCAGCCATTCACGTTCGGCTTCGACGGCTTCCTTGAAGTCATCGCTGGAGTACATCGCGATCCAGTCCGCATATGGGTTGTTCTCGATCTCGGTGGTGTCCTGATCGAGCAGCCACTCGGCGATCTCGCCGTAGCCGATCAGGCAGGGCGCGAGCGCCACGTGCAGATCGAGCAGGTCGCCGCGCTGGCCGCAATCGAGCACGTAACGGGTATAGGCCAGAGTGGCGCGGGATTCCGGCAGCTCGCTCAGGTCATCTTCGCTGATGCCCCATTCGCTGCAGTAGCCGATATGCAGATCGAGCTCGGTATTGAGGATGGTGTCGAGACTGGCCGTGGCCTGACGCAGCTCCGCGAGAGTGCGGCTCTTGTAGGCGGCCAGCGCCCAGGCGCGCGCGAAGTGGATCAGGAACAGGTAGTCCTGCTGCAGGTAATGGCGAAAGGACTCCTCCGGCAGACGACCTTCGCCCAGCTGGCGAACGAAGTCGTGCTCGAGATAGTCACGCCATTCCTCGGCGCAGGCACTGGTCAGGTCGTTGAAACTAGGCATGACGCATCCCTCGGTGAGCGTGCTGACGACCCGTGATGGGGCGGCAGGTCTCTGGCGCAAGCGTGGCCAGTACCGGAACAGGAGCAGGGGAAAAGCGGGGGAGGTGCCGACAGTCACCGTGAGAGTGGTGACGATATCGAGTGGCATCGCTTCGCGCTTGATCCCTACGCCGGTACTAGCCGGATCAGGTTCGGCGGGATCGTCATTCACGCAAGAACATCGCCTGCGCATGACATCTCAGCCGGTCTTACCGGCACCCCGTCAAGCTGTGACATATGAGTCACGATGCAGCGAGTGTAACAGCCCTGCGGCGCAGAAGAAGGGCAGTGTGAGCAAAAATGCATACGACTTTGGGAGGCATGCCGAACCTGTGAAGAGCCTCAAGCGGGTTCATGAAAGCCTCAAGCGGCAAGGTCGGCCATGAGCGCCGGCAGGTGGCGCGACAGGCGCGCAAGGTCTCGTGGCTCATCGACATCCCAGCTGATCGGCAGGCAAGCGGCCGTTCTCCCGGCCTGTGCCAGCAGCTCTAAAGTGTCCCTGCAGACGTGGGTATGACTCCAGCGGGGCAGCAGGAAGGCTTGCGGGCAGGGCGCTTTGAGGCCGATCAAGCCATAGCCGCCATCGTCGGTGGGCTGCAGCACCGCGTCGTGAGTGCGCAGTCTGTGGGCTGCCTCGCGCAGGCGCTGGCTGTCCAGCGCCGGCAGGTCGGAGCCCATCAGCAACACCGGCCCCTCGGGCAGATGTCGAGCCATGGCCCGGGACATTCGCTCACCGAGCTCCCCCTGCGGCTGTGTCTCGAAGGTGAGGTCGGCAGAGGTGTCGACAACGCTTCGCAGCCGGGCTTCCAGCGCTGCCCGCAGAGCCGCCTGTTCAGGTGCCTGACCCGACGGCTCGGCAGCGGGCGTCAGCATCACCACGACCTTGCCGAGGCGCGCGGCGCAGGCGTGCTCAACGATATGGCTCAGCATCCGCGCATAGAGTCGAGCTGCGCCCTCGGGGCCGAGTGCGGGGATCAGGCGTGTCTTGCAGTGGCCGGCGATGGGCAGGCGACCGAAGATGATGAGAGTCGGGCGCACCTCTGGCGCGGCATCAGCTGTGGGCAAGGTAGGCAACGCCGTATCACGCATGGGGCATGCCGCGCTGCTCACAGGCCTGCGCCGCGGCGCGATAGCCGTAAAGGCGTGCCAGGCGTGCAGGGGAGACGCCACACCAGGCCGCCAGCCGCAGTCCCCACATCTTGACGATGGTGCGCCAGACGCCGTGGGTCTCCCAGCGTCGACCGCTGGTCGTGACGCGCGCGGTCAGGTTCATTGGCGGGGTCAGATGCTTGAGCTGGCCACTCAGCCAGATATCTTCCATCAATGGCATGTCGGCAAAGCCGCCGATGGCCTCGAAGGTCGAGCGCTGCACGAACTGGGTCTGGTCGCCCGTGCTGATGCTGGTCAGCCGCGAGCGTAGATTCATCATGGCGGCGATCATCGGTAACCACGGCGACTCGCCCTTGATGCTGACATCGAAGCGGCCCCAGTCGCTGCGGCGATGCGTCGTGACGGCCTCCTTGAGCAATGCCAGCGCATTGTCGGGCAAGTCGGTATCGGCATGCAGAAACAGCAGCCATTCTCCGCGTGCACGTGCGGCTCCGGCATTCATCTGGCGTGCCCGGCCCGGCTCACTGTTCAGCACGACATCACACAGCGGTCGGGCCAGTGAGGGGGTGCCATCCGTAGAGCCACCATCCACCACGATCACTTCACAGTCACCCCCCGCGCGCAGGCGACTCAGGGCAATCAGGGTTTGCACGATGCCGGCTGCCTCGTCATGCACCGGCATCACGATGCTCAGCCAGGGAGCGCGCGTCAGGTGCATGCATGTGCTCGACAGGGAGTCCCGGTTGGCGGGCGTCCGTGATGCTGGGGGTGGCTGCTGGTTCATGGCGGCAGGCTCCGACGATGGCGTATTCGTTGGATCATACGCAGGAGTTCGTAGGCTGGATGCACGAGCGAGAGACGCTCTCTCAACGCGTCATCGCTCATTAAACGCTTGGCGTCGACCCAGTGTCGCTCCATGGCCACACAATGCCTAGATGGCCATTGGGTGCACGCGAGGGCACAGGACTACATTTCTGTAATTCGAAGGCGGGGCATGCAAGGCAGGTTTTCAGAATCTGTAGCAGGCAAGCGCTGCATTCATCGGCCCTATCCATAGGCCCTGTCCATAGGCCCTCTGCCAAGCAGCTCCTGGAAAGAGAGCCTGGAGAGAGTGCTTGGAGAAGAGGGCCTGGAGAGAGGGCTTGGAGAGAGGGCTTGGAGAGCGCGCGTGACTAAGGGCCAGGGCCTCGCTTCTCAAAAGCCCGTTCTGCTGGAGGTCAGGTCATCAATCGAAGGTGAGGCGATAGAGGCCAGCCGCGCCGCTATCCGAGGTGAAGTACAGGCTGCCATCAGGGCCGAACAGGACATCGAGCGGGCGAATCCAGCGCTGACCGCTGCTGCTGTCCTGCAAACCGGTCAGCACTGGCACCAAGCGTGCTTCAGTGTCTGGCGTCGCCAGCTTGAGGCCCAGCAGGCGAGGCTCACGGCGGCTGGCCGGGTCACCCGCGGCGTTGCCGGAGGGCGCCGTGCCCCAGCTGCCGTGGACGGCCACCACGACATCCATGTCTGCAGCCAATGGATGCTTTGGCGGTACTACCGCGATTCCCATCGGCGCACTGCGAGCGGGGATCTCGGCCAGCGGCGCTGCAATCTCGTCACGCTCGCGCGGTGAATCGCTCGTGATGCAGTCATCCGCCTGCCAGCGGCCATCGACCCACTGATACCAGGGCATGCCATGGAAGCTGCCTTCGCGGGCAGCAACCACCAGCTCGCGAGGATGTTCATAGCCCCAGTGGTCGGGGCCGTTGTTGGTGGCCAGCAGACGCGGCTCATCTTTCCTACCTGGCTGCCAGACGAGGCCCACTGGATTGCGCAGCCCGCTGGCCCAGGGCTGCCAGTGCGGCGCATCGCCGGATTCCTCAAGGCGCAGCACGCCACCGCGGCGTTCACTGAAGGAGTAGCCCTGCTCGCTGCCTGCGAGGTATTGATTCGAGCAATTGCCCTGGATGCCCAGCGCCAGATAGAGGCCACCATCAGGCCCGAGACTCAAGCTGCGCGAGTTGTGGCCACCGCCGCCGGGCAGGGCGATCAGCTCACGAAAGTCATTGCGGGTGAGAGATTCGCCGGGTGAATAGTCGGCGACCAGCAAGGCGGCAGTGGTCGCGACATAGAGCTTGTCACCGCGCACCACCAGCGAGTGAGGGTAGCCCGACAGTTCGACCAACGTCTTCACGGCAGAGAGGTTGCCGTCCGGCGTCAGCTGAGCGCGATAGACACGCTCGGCCCGCGAGCCGATCAGCAGCTCGCCAGCATCAGTGAGATGCAGCATGCGTGGACTGTCGAGCGAGGCCAGCCGCTCGAGCGTGGCGCCCTCAGGCAGCTTGAGCGCTGGGGCATCGCTGGGCACTTGCTGAGCGCTCACCAACGACAGTGAGGAAGGGGCCTCTGTCTCTGCCTGGGCTGGCAGAGACAATGCGAGACAGGCCGCCGCGGCACTTGCGACCAGGTGTGTCGCCACTCTTGTTGCCAACCTTGTCGCCAAGCCTGTCATCAGGTGTGCCGGCAGGCGTGTCGATATCGCCCGGGACAAGGAGGGGCGCCGGGGCGATGCGCCACTTGTGAGGTGAGCGGCGTGAGTCTCGATCGGCATCCTTCCCTCCTGTCATTGAGCCATGCGCATTCAGTCTGGGAGCTGATGGCCTGATCCGCCAGTGCTGCCCTCAGCCGCGCTTGCTGGCCTTGCGGCGATGCTTGAAGTAGCGGCGCCAGCCCTTGAGCGAGAAGAAGGAGTAGGTGCGCGCATAGAAGCGGGATTCCTGCCAGCCCGGTTGTTGCTCCATTTCCTGCGGGCTCTTGCGCCAGCGCTTGTATTCCCACTGATACTGGGCCGGTGCCAAGGCGATCGCCGCTTCCACCGAGGCATTCACCCCGCGTGCCGAGGCGACTTCCTCTTCGCAATAGACACCCTCATCCGCAGCGAGGAAGTGGATGGCGAAGCCATGGCCATCTTCCAGCCGCTGGGCGACACCGGTGACGACGCGCGCATCGGTTCTCGCCACCAGCTTGGGCAGCAGGGTGGCGGTATAGGCGGGGCGGCCATAGAAGTCGGCGAAGACGCCGCTGCCACGGCCCGGCTCCTGATCCGGCAGTATGCCGATCGCTTCGGCGCGCTTGAGTGCCTTGAGCAAGGCAGCCACGCCGCGCGAGTTGGTGGGCACCAGGCTCGCGCCCATGCGTTCACGACCATTGCGGATGATCGGGTCGAGGCGCTCGAACTTGGGCGGCTCGTACATGGCGGTGAACGGGAAGTGGCTGGAGAGCCAGAAATTGAGCACTTCCCAGTTGCCGAAGTGCGGCGCCAGCACGATGACACCGCGCCCCTCGGCGCGCGCCTCGTCGAGCAGGTTGCGGCCGTGGACCTCGAGAATCGAATCGCGCACGGCGTCTTCATCGCCCAGCCACACCTTGCCCAGTTCCAGCATGGTGGCGGTGGAATGCGCGAGGCTGTCGCTTGCCAGACGCGCGCGCGCCTGGCTGTCGAGCTGCGGGAAGGCCTGGCCCAGATTCTGGCGCGTGACCCGGCGCTCACGGGGGTTGCACAGCTGCACCAGGCGCGCCAACGGGCGCGCCAGCCACCAGAGCTGGCGGGTGCTGAGCCCGGACAGTCGTTGCCACAGACAGGCCACGGAGTTGGCCTTGAGAGGAGTCAGGCGCTGTTCCATGGCCTGTTCGAACCGCTTGAGAGTCTTGTCCATCGTCACACGTGAAGTTCCGGTGGTCTGGCGTGAAAGATCGCGCCTGTCTGACGCGAAGGCAGGCGCCGTGACATCGTCAGGTGTCGCGGTGCCGCACTCGAATGATGCTCATTGTGCCAGAGGGGGGCGGTGCCTGCAGGCTCCATCGTGGCAGGCGCAAGACACTGGCGCGGGGTATCATTCAGCACTCAGACAGTCGCCACCTTCGATACGTTCACCTGCTGCGGAATTGCCCGTGCCGCCGCGGTATCGCGCGTGGCGCCGAGTTGTCATCGCCAGCCGTGTGGTGACGTCGACCCTCATCGCCAGTGTCCCTTGCCGCGGAGCCCTGATGTCAGCCCCTGATTCCCCCGTTCCCTATCCGCCTGCGGATACTGTCTGCCCGCTGTGTGAGGCGTCCCAGAGCCAGCATGTACTGCGCCTGGTACAGCGGCGCAGGCCGTGCCCCGACACCGGTCAGCGCCCGCCCGCCGACGAGCGCGATTACCTGCGCTGCCCGGAATGTCATCTGCTGTATCTGGCGCCGTCCCAGCGCCTGGATGCCAGGGCAGAGCAGGACATCTACGACCAGCACGAGAATGACCCGGCAGACCCGCGCTATCGAAGCTTCCTGGCCAAGCTCTTCACGCCGATGTGCGAGCGGCTCGCGGCCGGTGCCAGCGGGCTCGATTTCGGCTGTGGGCCGGGGCCTGCCCTGGCGCAGATGTTCGAGGAGGCGGGCCATCCGATGGCGCTGCACGACCTCTATTATCATCCGAATCCGGCAGCGCTCACCCGCCAGCATGACTTCATCGTCAGCACCGAGGTGATCGAGCATCTCTACGCGCCGGGCGAGGTCTTCCGCCAGTGGTTGCGCTGCCTCAAGCCCGGCGGCCTGCTGGGGGTGATGACGCAGCCCGCCTCGGATGATCCGGAGGCGCTCAGGCGCTGGCACTACCTGCGTGACCCGACACATGTGTGCCTGTTCAGCCCGGCGACCTTTGCCTGGCTTGCGCGCACGCACGGACTCGAGCTTGAGCAGGTCGCCAACGACAGCGTCATCTTCCGCGTGCCCCAACCCGCCTGACAAGGGCGCGGGGCAGGGCATGGATAAGGTGCGGGACAGGGCATGGATAGAGCGCAGGAAAGCGCGCAGCGACACCCAAGACGATATTGTCGCCAAATGACGCAAAAAGGCTTGGATTTGGCGCGGACTGTCACTATATTGCCCGCGCCTTGACGTATTCTCGCAGGGCAAATTCCCCCTCCCGACGATATCCGCACCTTGCGGCATTGGCTGATCGCTGACTGGCGGCCGGCCGAGGATCTGGTCATGCCCCGTCATCTGCTGTTGATGTCCCTTGCGCCCCTGCTCGGCCTTGCCTTGCTGGGGATCGGTAACGCCATGCTGACCTCGCTGGTCCCGTTGCGGCTGTCTGCCGCCGGCGTCTCGAGCGAGGCGATCGGCCTGATCAGCTCGGCCTACTATCTGGGCCTCGGGCTCGGCGCGCTGGTCAACGACCGCCTGCTGCTGCGCATCGGCCATATCCGCGCCTATGCCGGCTTCGCCTCGCTGGTGGCGGTCGCGGCACTGGCCATGGGGCTGGGCGACCACCCGGTGGTGTGGTTCCTGCTGCGCATGATGATCGGCTGGTCGCTGGTCGGGGTGTATCTGGTCATCGAAAGCTGGCTGCTGAGCGCCGCCGACCCCGCCGTGCGCGGGCGTCTGCTGGCGCTCTACATGATCGTGCTTTACGGCGCGGGGGTGCTCGGTCAGCTGCTGCTGGGCGTGACCGCCATGCTGAGCCTCGAGGCGGCCTTCATGCTGGTGGCGATGCTGGCGGCGGCCTCGGTATTGCCGCTGGTGCTGCTGCCGCGCGTCTCGCCGCTGATCGAACAGTCCGAACCCCTGAGCCCGTGGCGCCTGATTCGCATCACGCCGACGGGCGTGTTCGGCTGTCTGGCCTCGGGGCTGGTGGTGGCGGTCATCTACAGCCTGCTGCCTCTGGCGCTGGGCGATGGCGGCACCCTGAGCACCGCGGAGATCGGTCAGCGCATGGCGCTGGTGATTCTCGGCGGCATGCTGCTGCAGTACCCCATCGGCCGCTGGTCTGACAGCCACGATCGCCAGCAGGTGCTGATCATCCTGTCGATCGCCATCGTCGGCTTCGCCGCCTTGCTGATGGGGCCGGCGCGCGAGGGTATCGCTCAGCTGACGGTGCTGTTCCTGCTCGGCGGTGCCGCCTTCACGCTCTATCCGGTGGCGGTCAGTCATGCCGCCGACCGTGCGCCCGCCGGTGCCCTGGTGCGCATGAGTCAGGGCCTGCTGTTGATCAACGCGGTGGGGTCGACCCTGTCACCGCCGGCGGTATCGCTGCCGATGGCCGAGATGGGCGCGATGCCCGGCATGGCGCTGAGTCTGGCGGTGATGGGCGGCGGCATGCTGCTCTTCTTCGTCTGGCGACGCGTGATGCGTCCGGCGCCGCAGCCGTTGGCGCCCTTCGAGACCCATGCCCCGCAGACACCGCTGGGCACCGAGCTTGCGGTCGGGCCTGAACTGGTCGAGGCCGCCGAGGAGCACCTGCGTGACGCCGAGGCCGATGACCCGCTGGTCGAGGTCACGCGTGAGCTGGTCGCTGACATGCCGGAGCTGATCACGGATGCCTCGCTGGACAGCCTCGAGGAGATCGAGGTCAAGGAGGAGCAGGCGCTGCACGACGAGCAGGCCCTGAATGACGAGCAAGCATTGCAGGACGCGCAGCGCCAAGTACCGCCACGCGATGACGCGCCGCTGGCGCGCGACTGAGGGCCGCTGGCGCGGTGCTGTCCAGACCTGTCTGGCCGGGCCTTCCCGCCCGGGAATCAGCGCGCGGGATCGACCAGGTTGCCCTGTGAGCTGTTGCGCCGGAACCAGCCGGTGACACTGGCGCGCGCCTGATGCGTCGGCAGCACCTCATGGGGGATCTGCTCGGAAAGGAAGCACACGAAGGTGCCGGCCTCCGGGGTGACACGGGCCATTTCGCGGCTGTCATCCTCGGGGTCGTAGAGCACTATCTCGCCGCCGCCATCGCGCGGCCAGTCCTCATTGAGATAGAGCACGCTGGAGATCAGGCGATTGCCGCGGCCGCGAAAGCTGTCGAGATGCTTCTTGTAGAAGCTGCCGACCGGATAGTGGGCGAAATGGGCCTCATACTCGAACAGCCCCAGATAGAGGGCACGGTTGAGCTCATCCTTGAGCACGTTCATCGCTTCCAGATAGGCGCGCTGGGCACGCGAATTGCGGTCCAGCCAGCGAATCGCGTCGCCGCGGATGTCCGGGCGCAGATCATGCTCGCGCCCGCGCCCGATACCTGCCGCCGTCAATTGCTGCCGCGTCTCAAGCTCGGTCAGTTCGTCATTGAGCTGACCGATGACCTGTCGCGGCAGGAAGTCGGGGCGCACGCTGTAGCCATGCTCGACCAGTTCATCGATCAGCAGGTTGAGTGCGACAGGGTCCAGCAGTGGGGCGGGTGTGGGTGCAGCGGGCATCAGGCGCTCCGAACGGGAAGTGGCATGGCATCGTGGGCGAGGAGTTATAGTCCAGTGCCATTGTCGGTGCAATATCGTCGGGGCAATGGCAACGGGGCGATGCCATCAGGACGATGACATCCGGGCCATGGCGAGCCGCTCGGCGGGAACGCACCTTATCTGGTGCAAAAGCTCAGTAACTCAGGAGCTCAGGGTCTTGAGCTTCAGGGCCGAGGCGGTACGGGGCGCGGCGGCAGATGGCGTAGCGGGGCACCAGGCGGTGGCGCTGCCTTTAAGCTCACGGCACGGCCGAAGCCGATGGCCATCAGTTCGACCAGCATCATCGAGGACAGCCCCCACAGCACCTGGTCGGCCACGCGATAGCTGGGCACGTACCAGGTCTCGTCACCGACGGTGATCACATCGGTATGCTCGCGCTCGTCCTTGAGCAACATGCTCAGCGGCATCTCGAAGATCTGCTCGATCTCGCCGGGGTCTGCGCGCAGCGGCAGGTCGGCGGGAATGCGCCCGACAAAGGGCGTGACGCGCATGCCGTGCAGGGAAATCACGTCGCTCAGCTGGCCGAAGACCTCCACGGCGCTGGGCGGCAGCGCGACCTCTTCCTCGGCTTCGCGCAGCGCGGTGGCCAACAGATTGCTATCATCGGGTTCGGCCTTGCCGCCGGGGAAGGCCACCTGGCCGGGGTGCTGGCTGAGATGGCTGGCACGCCGCGTGAGCAGCAGCGTCGGTTCGGGACGATCGATCAGCGCGATCAGGACGGCGGCGCGTGGCAGCTGGTGGTCGGTCGCAAGGGGTTGATGTGCTTGCAGGCGTTGGCGCAGGGCTTCTAGCATGTCGTTTCCTCGTAGGCATTCATCATGTGGCGCGAGGGTCCTGGCGGTCAAGGCGACTGCCATGCCGCTGGGCCCACCGCGCAGCGAGGAAGCGGGGACGGGATGTCACTGAAGGGCGCCTTGAGATTTCATGGGAGAGCGAATGAATTATTGCAGTCACTGTGGTGAAACGGTGCGTCTGGCAGTGCCGCAGGGCGATGATCGTCTGCGCTACCTGTGTGATAGCTGCGGCACCATCCATTATCAGAATCCGCGCATCATCGCGGGCACCCTGCCGGTGCGGGACGGCAAGGTGCTGCTTTGTCGGCGTGCCATCGAGCCACGGCTGGGGTACTGGACCCTGCCGGCCGGCTTCATGGAGAACGCCGAGACCACCAGCGACGCCGCTGCCCGCGAGACGCGGGAAGAAGCCGGCGCCGAGGTCAAGCTGCAGGGGCTCTATACGTTGATCGACCTGCCGCACATCAATCAGGTCTACATGCTGTTTCGGGCCGAGCTGATCAGCGACTACTCGGCGGGCGTCGAGAGCCTCGAGGTGGCGCTGTTCGCCGAGGAGGAGGTCCCCTGGCAGTCGCTGGCCTTCCCGACCATGGAAGTGACGCTGCGCCGCTACTTCGAGGACCGCCGCCACGGCGAGGGTGACGAGCATTTCCCGCTGCATCTCGAGCAGATCGACCTGGAAACCCGTGAGCACTTCTTTAACACCACCTTCCTGCCCGCGAGCTAGATCGTCTGGCCATTGCTGACCTCGCGTGCCTCGCTCTTCGGGGTGCGCGGGGTCAGAACGTTTCCAGTCGCCAGCAGTCGAAGGCGACTTCTTCATAGGGATGGGCCTCGCGCAGCGCCGCCACGGCAGCGGCGATGAGCGAATCGTCACATACCAGCTCTATCTTCAGTTCGGCGACGCGCTCCAGCGTGCCGCAGGTCCCGATATGCGGATTGGCGCTGGCCAGTGGCCGAAACTGGCCGGTGCCGCGTGTCTCGAAGCAGCAGGCCTCGTAGTCGCCGATGCGCCCTGCACCGGTGGCAAAGACGGCTTCCTTGACGTGTTCGGCGTCATTCTCCGGGACGAAGAACGCAAGCTTGTACATCGGATGACTCCTGGCAGAAGGGTGAGAGGGCGCTGTCATCAGGTGGCCCTGATCGACAGGGGGCGTCAAGCGTGGCAACGGATGCTGGCAGTGCCTGCGTCACGCTCCCGGATGATGGCATAATGCGCGCTGCAACGGCCAAGGACATCGCCATGCTCAAATGGATCAATATCTCACTGCTGCTGCTGCTGGCACTGCTCCAGTATCGGCTGTGGTGGGGCGAAAATGGCATCACCGAATTATTCGATATTCGCGCACGCGTGCAGCAGCTTTCCAAGGAAGATGCGGTGCTGGACAACCGCAATCAGCGACTCGGTGCGGAAGTGGTCGACCTCAAGAATGGCCTGGCGGCCATCGAGGAGCGTGCACGCAATGACCTCGGCATGGTGCGCAAGGACGAGCAGTTTCTGTGGGTGCCCAATGTCGCGGTGCCGGAACGCAAGGCGCCATCACCCGATGAAGTGGCGGACGGTGCGCTGGAGGGCAAGGGCCTGGAAGGCGGGCTGCCCAAGGTGATCACGCCATGATGCCGACAGACGCCTCGCGCGAGCCCCGTCTGTGGTATCTGGTGCCGGCCGCCGGCGTTGGCAGCCGCATGCAGGCCGACCGCCCCAAGCAGTATCTGGAGCTGTCGCCCGGCGGCTGCGTGCTGGAGGCGACGCTGGCGACACTCAAGCGCGCGCTGCCCGAGGCAGGACTCTGTCTGGTGCTGGGCGCCGATGATGGCTATTTCTCGCCGTCGATGGTGCCGTGGCAGGACTGGCTGCGCGCCGATGGCGGCAGCGAGCGTGCCGACAGCGTGCTGGCGGGCCTGGATTGCCTGAGCCGCCACGCCCATGACGATGACCTCGTGCTGGTGCACGATGTCGCGCGTCCCTGCGTTCGCGAAGCCGATATCCATGCGCTGGTCGCGACCGCTCGCCGCAGTGCCGATGGTGCCATCCTGGCGGCCCCCGCCAGCGACACCATGAAGCGTGCCGCCCCGGTCGGAGACTCCCGCCCGCATAGCGATGGCGGTGGCGATGGCGGTGGCAATGAAGAGCGTGCGCCGAGCATCGCGCACACCGAATCCCGCGTCGGCCTGTGGCATGCCTTCACGCCGCAGGCCTTCCCGCTGGGCCTGTTGCGACGGGCGCTGCGTGAAGCGCTTGGGGAGAACCCCGCGCTCATCACGGATGAGGCCTCGGCACTGGAGGCCTGTGGCCGTGCCCCCGTGCTGGTCGCCGCCGCCCGCGACAATCTCAAGATCACCCATCCGGAAGACCTCGCCATGGCGCGCCTGCTGCTTGCCGCGCGTGAGGCGCTTCCCGATAGCCCCCGGACGTCTGCCTGACATGACTGAGCAATCTGCAACACCCGCTGCTGCCACTTCCTCTGCGCAATCCGCGACCTCTCCTCAGCCGGCTGGCCATGTGCCGATGGCCCTGCGCATCGGCCACGGCTTCGATGTGCATCGCTTCGGCGATGGCGATCACCTCATGATCGGTGGCGTGAAGATCGCCTACGAGCATGGCTTCGTGGCGCACTCCGACGGTGACGTGCTGCTGCATGCGCTGTGCGATGCGCTGCTCGGCGCCTGTGGCATGGGCGATATCGGCAAGCATTTCCCGGACACCGACAGCGAGTGGTCCGGCGCCGATAGCCGTGGCCTGCTGCGCCACGTGATCGGGCTGGTCAATGCCGCCGGTTTCGGGGTCGGCAATGTCGATCTCACCGTGATGGCGCAGGCGCCGAAGATGGCGCCGCACATCCAGGCGATGCGGGAAGTGATCGCCGAAGATCTGCGCGTGCCGCTGGCGGTCGTCAACGTCAAGGCCACCACCACCGAGCGGCTCGGCTTCACCGGTCGCAAGGAAGGTATCGCTGCCGAGGCGGTGGTGCTGCTGGGCGCGCTGCCGACCGCGGGCGGAGCCGAGCATGTCTGAAGTGAATGACATGTCTGAGTTGCCCGAGGCGGATGCACTGTTTGCCGAGGCGCTGACGGCGCTGGACGCCGCGGGCAGCGAGGCGTGGGTCAAGGAAGCTGAATTGATGCAGCGCTGGCCGCATGCGCATGGCGGCCCGCTGGGAGCCGGCGACTTCCGCCACACGCCCGAGGACTTCCGGGTCACCGAGCTGATGGACTTCGTGCCTGAAGGCCACGGCGAGCATCAGTGGCTGTGGGTCGAGAAACGCGGCCTGACCACCGATGAGCTGTGCCGTGAACTGGCCAGCCTGTGTGAGGTCGCGCCACGTGATATCGGCGTGGCCGGTCTCAAGGACAAGCAGGCGATCACCCAGCAGTGGGTCTCCGTGTGGTTGCCGGGGCGTGAAGCGCCGCAGGATCTCAGCGATGCGCTGGCCGAGAAGGGCGTCCGCGTGCTGGCCAGCGTGCGTCATCCGCGCAAGCTCAAGCGTGGCGTGCATCGCGGCAACCGCTTCGCGCTGCGTGTCAGTGGTGAGGCCGTCGCGCATCCCGAGTTCGAGGCGCGCTGGCAGACGCTGATACGTGATGGTGTGCCCAACTATTTCGGGCCGCAGCGTTTCGGCCATCAGGGACATAATCTCGGCCGGGCACGTGCCGTGCTGGTGCGTGGCTGGCGCAAGCGCGATGACCGCAGCGGCATGCTGCTGTCGACCGCGCGCAGCTTCCTGTTCAACGAGGTGCTGGCCGCGCGCCTCAAGGCGCATTGCTGGGCGACGGCGTTGAGCGGTGAGGTGTTTGCGCTCAATGGGACGGGCTCGCGCTTCGTCACCGATGGCAGCGAGTCGGCCGAGACGCTGGCGCAGCGCCTGGCGAGTGGCGATATTCATCCCACTGGCCCGCTGTGGGGCACCGGGCGTGCGGAGGCTCATGCTCAGGTCGCCCAGCTCGAGCAGGTCCTGGCCACGCGTTGGCCGCAGCTGTGCGAGGGGCTCGAGAAGGCCGGCGTCAAGGCGGAGCGTCGTCCGCTGCGCCTGATGCCCGGCAAGCCGCGTCTGGAGTGGGATATCACGCCAGAGCAGGCAAAAACCGAAGGTGGCGAGGCCAGTGTCTGGCTGCACTTTGATCTGCCGCGTGGCAGCTTCGCGACGGGCCTGTTGCGTGAGCTGATCGCCCACCCGCTGCTGTAGTGCCGTCAGGCGACATGACGGCTATCCGATGATTCGCAAAGGAGTGAGATGATGCGCAGGATTCTGCTTTCCAATGATGATGGCGTGCACGCTCCGGGGCTCAAGGCGCTGCATGACGCGCTGGCCGGGCAGGCACGCATTCGTGTGGTCGCGCCGGACCGTGATCGCTCAGGGGCCAGCAACTCGCTGACGCTGAGTCGGCCGTTGTTGCTCTCCGCGATGGAGAACGGCTTCTACAGCGTCGACGGCACACCCGCGGATTGTGTCTATCTGGGCGTCAATGGCGTCTGGGACGAGAAGCCTGACATCGTGATTTCCGGTATCAACCATGGCGCCAACCTAGGCGATGACGTGCTGTATTCCGGCACCGTGGCGGCGGCGATGGAAGGGCGCTCGCTGGGCATGTCGGCGATCGCGATGTCACTGTGCGGCAAGACCCACTTCGAGACCGCCGGACGCGTGGCGGCGAGCCTCGTCGGCGCGGCCGAGACCCTGGCATTGCCGCCGCGCTCATTGCTCAACGTCAATGTGCCGGATGTGCCGTGGAGTGAGATTCGTGGTTTTCGCGTCACGCGTCAGGGCCACCGTGGCCCGGCGGGCGCCCCGATCGAGGTCAAGGACCCGCGTGGCCGTACCCGCTACTGGATCGCGCTGGCCGGCGATGGCATCGATGATGGCGATGACACCGACTTCGCCGCCATCGCGGCCGGCTATGTGTCCATCACGCCGTTGATGACGGATCTCACCTCCCATGGGGCGCGTCACGATGTGGCGCAGTGGCTCGAGGCGCTGACCTGAGCGACGTAGCGCCAGCCAAGGCTCAAGATTTCGCTGTGAAGTCCTCGTTCGAAGGATATGAATCAAGACCATGAAGGACGTGTATCAGAACGCTTTCCCGCTTGCGCAGTCAGACAGCGCAGCGGGAATCGCCGGGCCCTTGCATCTCAGGCGACCGGACACGGCGCAGCTGAGCGGTATCGGCATGACGTCCCAGCGCACGCGAGACCGCATGGTGGCGCGCCTGGAGGATGCCGGCATTCGCGATGAGCGGGTGCTGGAGCTGATGGCCAGTGAACCGCGCCATCTGTTTCTCGATGAGGCGCTGGCGCACCGTGCCTATGAAGATACTGCGCTGCCGCTGGGGCAGGGGCAGACCCTGTCCCAGCCTTACATGCACGCCCGCATGACGGAGCTTGCCCTGGCGCAAGCGCCGCGCCCGCGCGAGGAGTGTCGGGTGCTGGAGGTCGGCACCGGTTCGGGCTATCAGACATTGCTGCTGGCGCGCCTGTTCGCTCGGGTGTCTTCGCTCGAGCGCATCGCCGTGCTGCACGCCAGGGCCGTTCAACGCCTTGGTTGGTTCGGGCTCGACAATGTCGAGCTGCGCCATGCCGATGGTGGGCATGGCTGGCAGGACGATGGCTCGGCATTTGATCTGATCGTGGTGACCGCCTGCGCGCCACATCTGCCGCAGGCGTTGTTGAAACAGTTGGCCCCGCAGGGGGTGATGATCGTGCCATTGGCCGAGGACGACAGTGATCGTCAGTGGCTGACACGAGTGCGCCACGTCGGCGACACTCAGGATATTCAGCGGTTCGAGGCCGTGCGCTTCGTGCCGTTGCTCGAGGGAGTGATCAGGTGAAACGAGCTTTGAGCGTGTTCTTCAAGGGCGCTGGCATGGGGGCGGCGGATGCCGTGCCCGGGGTATCAGGCGGCACGATTGCCTTCGTGACCGGCATCTATGAAGAATTGATCGAGTCCATCAAGCGCTTCGGCCCCTCCGCCATCGGCGTATGGCGTGAGCAGGGCTTCAAGGCGCTGTGGCAGCATTTGAATCTGGCCTTTCTGCTGCCGCTGGTCGCTGGCATCTTCGCCAGCCTGATCAGCGTGGCGCATCTGGTGACCTGGCTGATGGAGGCGCAGCCGCTGCTGCTCAATGCCTTCTTCTTCGGGCTGGTGGTGTGCTCCGGGGTGGTGGTCGCGCGGCGTATCACCACCTTCCGGATGGGCTATCTGGTGTGGTTGGCGCTGGGGCTGGTGCTGGCCAGCAAGTTGCCGAGCCTGTTGCCTGCCGCCACCGATGCCTCCTGGGTACTGGTGGTCGGCGGTGCCATCGCCATCAGTGCCATGCTGCTGCCGGGCGTTTCCGGCAGCTTCCTGTTGCTGACCATGGGCCTCTACGGCACGGTGATGACTGGCATCAAGAGCTTCGATCTGCAACTGATCGTGCTGTTCGGCAGCGGCTGCGCCATCGGGCTGTTCACCTTCTCGCGTTTGTTGTCGTGGTTGTTTCGTCATCATCACACCGCGACACTGATGCTGCTGACGGGCTTCATTCTCGGCTCGCTGCCGGTATTGTGGCCGTGGCGCACCATCACCGATTATCGTCTGGGACCCAAGGGTGAACAGGTTCCGCTGGATTACCACTTCATGATGCCGGATACCTATACCAGTGTGACCGGTGAGCCTGCCCAGCTGTGGGCGGCACTCGCCCTGATGCTGGCCGGCGTATTGCTTGTCTGGTTTGCCGGAGAGCGCTCCGGCCCGGATGACGACTCCAGCAATTCCCGCAAGGAGCAGGAACATGCGTGACAGGATGGACAAGGGAATCAAACTGACGTTGGCAGGTCTGGCGCTGGGTGCGCTGACAGCCTGCAGCACGGCGACCACTCGCCCGCAGGTTCAGGACCTCAACGCCGGCAATGCGCGTATCACCTCCGACACCTATACCGTTCAGCGCGGTGACACCCTGTATGGCATCTCCTGGCAGAGTGGCCAGGATTTCCGGGATGTGGCGCGCATGAACGGCTTGAATCCGCCCTACACCCTGCAGCCGGGGCAGACGCTGCGACTGGACCCCAACACCCAGCTGCCGGCCAGTGCGGCGGGTACTTCCGGCACGAGCGTCGCCTCGAGCGGTGGCGTCGTTGCCACGCCGATGGGCGGGGGCAGCGACAGCTCGATCGCCGGCGGCAGCGAACTGCCTGACTGGCTGGCACCGGATGAATCCGCCATGGCTCAGCAGCAACAGCGCACCAGTCAGGCCCAGTCGCTGACGACCGGCTCGGGTGGCGTGTCCTCGGCCGCCACCGGCGCCGCGGCGGCTGCCGGGCTGGGGCCTGTCTACCAGGAAGGCAGTGAAGAGGCACTCGCCGAGACGGCGCGCAACTCAGCCACTGACAGCGCAGGGCAGGCCAGCAGCAGTGCTGCGCAGGCCAGTAGCTCTGCTACACAGACAGCCAGCCAGACGGCCAGCGAGGCAGCTGCCAGTGCGGCTGCTGCCCAGGCCGAGGCGCGCAAGGCTGCCAAGGAAAAGGCCGAGCAAGCCGCCGCTGCCGCCGCAGCAGAGCGTGAGAAAGCGGCCGCTAGCGTGAAAAATGAGGCTGCCAAGGTTGAAAAGGGTACCAACGTTGCTGGCGAAACCGCCAAGGCTGCACCGGCCAAGAAGACCTATGTTCCAGTAAAAAACGTTGACTGGCAGTGGCCTACGCAAGGCGAGATCATCGGCAAGTTCGGCGAGTCCGAGAGTGTCACCGGCGGCATTGATATCGCTGGTCAAAAGGGGCAACCTGTCAAGGCAGCAGGGCCGGGAATCGTGGTCTACGCCGGAAGCGGAGTACGTGGTTACGGTAACCTCATCATTCTCAAGCACAACGACCGCTATCTGAGCGCCTACGCCCACAACGACACTCTGCGTGTATCAGAGAACGATGTGATCGACGCCGGACAGGTCATCGCCACTCTGGGAGCCACTGACGCTGAACGTGCGCAGCTGCACTTCGAGATTCGCGAGGATGGGCAGCCCAAGGACCCACTGAAATTCCTGCCTAAACGCTGATTCCCACCGCTGCCACAACAACAAGTTCCTGGCACCAGACCAGAGACAACGGGGTATCGACATGAGCATGCTGGAAAAGGATATCGATCAGGCTGAGGTTGAGTTGTCCCTTGAGGATGTCGAGGAGGACGACGATACGCTTGAGGCAGAAGCGGAAGAGGCGGCATTCGAACGCGCCTTGAATCGTGAAGAGCGCAAGCACTACCAAAGCCTGGATGCGACCCAGATCTACCTCAACGAGATTGGTTTTTCCCCGTTGCTCAAGCCCGAGGAGGAAGTCTACTTCGGGCGTCTGGCACAGGCGGGCGACCCCGCCGGTCGCCAGCGCATGATCGAGTCGAACCTGCGTCTGGTGGTCAAGATCGCGCGGCGCTATCTGAATCGTGGTCTGTCGCTGCTCGACCTGATCGAGGAGGGCAATCTGGGGCTGATCCGCGCGGTGGAGAAGTTCGACCCCGAGCGCGGCTTCCGTTTCTCGACCTACGCCACCTGGTGGATTCGCCAGACCATCGAGCGGGCACTGATGAATCAGACGCGCACCATTCGTCTGCCGATTCACGTCGTCAAGGAACTCAACATCTACCTGCGTGCCGCGCGCCAGCTGACCCAGAAACTGGATCATGAGGCCACCGCTGAGGAGATAGCCGACTTCCTCGACAAGCCGGTCGATACCGTCAAGAAGATGCTGGGGCTCAATGAGCGCGTGTCATCCGTCGACTACCCGATGGGCGGCGAGAGCGACAAGCCGCTGATCGAGACCATCGCCGACGAGAATGACACCAGCCCGGAGTCCAGCCTGGTGGATGTCGACGTCAAGGCGCATGTCGATGAGTGGCTGGCGGAACTGACCGAGAAGCAGATGGAAGTGGTGGTGCGTCGCTTCGGGCTGCGCGGTCATGAAGCCGCGACGCTGGAGGAAGTGGGCGAGGAGATCGGCCTGACGCGTGAGCGGGTGCGTCAGATCCAGGTCGAGGCGCTCAAGAAGCTGCGGCGCATGCTCGAGAAGCAGGGGCTGACGCTCGAATCCATCTTTGAATGATGCACGGGCACAGTCGTCATGGCTGTCGATCCCCTGATGCAGGTTGCCAGTGAAAACGGCCCGCTCGTGATTCGAGTGGGCCGTTTTCATATTGTGTCATCATTATTCTGGCAGAGTGGGGTCATTCTGACGCACTGCGCTCAGTGCAGGATGCCCCATGACACTGTTGTCAATTTGGAAACGCTGTATCGTGCAACAAAGTTAGCCAACTAACTGGACGCCCAAAAGAGCGACGATTAGACTAAGGCCACTTTTTCCACGACCCGCTTGAGCAGGGCTGAGGCAGTAGTCCAGCCGATGTGTGAGCTACCTTTTACCTTGTCCTGGTGCTTTCGAGGCGCCATGCAGGTCACGACTGTCACTGATCAGGAACAACGCATACATGGCCAACATTCGCATACTGCCACTGGTGCTGGCGATGGGTTTTGCGACCCAGGCTCAGGCTGCCAATCTGCTCGACATCACGCGTGATGCATTGACCCACAACGCCAGCCTGTCCTCCTCTCGCTCGCTCTATCAGAGTGTCGAGGACAATGAGCGTATCGAGCTTGCTGACCTGCTGCCCCAGATCACTGCCACGGGAACCGTGTCGCGTACCGATGTCACCGGCAATTCCCAGAGCGGCACCGAAGGCGATTACACCGATAGCAATATCGTGGTCAACGTGAACCAGCAGCTGTTCGATGCCGCCGACTGGTATGAGCTCGCGACCAGCAAGGACACCACCCGTCAGCAGAAACTGCTGCTGGATTCCGATCAGCAGCAGCTGCTCTATGACGTGGCGTCTGCCTATTTCACCATCCTGAACAATCGTGATGTGCTCGATGCGCGCATTGCTCAGGAAAAGGCCTTCTCCCGCCAGCTGGACCAGGCCAATCAGCAGTTCGAGGTCGGTCTGATCGCGATCACGGATGTGCAGGAAGCCAAGGCATCCTTTGATGATGCGCGTGCCCAGCGCATCGCGGCCGAAGCTGATCTTCAGGTCAGCTTCGAGGCCCTGCAGCAGCTGACGGGCCAGCAGTACGATTCCATCGATGGTCTGGAAGAAGATCTGGCGATCGAAGCGCCGGTACCGGCCAGCCGCGGCAAGTGGGTCGAGATGGCATTGTCCAACAACCCGCTGATCGGTGCTGCCCAGAAGGGTGTCGATGTCGCCAGAGGCGATGTGAAGACCTCCCGCGCAGGCCACCTGCCGGAAGTCGGCGCCTTCGCGACTTACTCCTACGATGAAACCGACATCGATACTGCCGGGGGGTATCAGGAATACAACCAGATCGGTATTCAGGCCTCCCTGCCGATCTATACCGGTGGCCGCACCTCCGCCCAGGTACGTCAGAGCACCCATCTGCTCGAGCAGAGCCAGTACGACCTGCTCGATCAGCAGCGCTCCACCACCCAGAGCGTGCGCTCGCTCTACAGCCAGGTGCGCAGCGACGTTCTGACCGTCAAGGCGCGCAAGCAGGCGATCGTCTCCAGCCGCAGTGCACTGGAAGCGACTCGCTCCGGTTATGAAGTCGGCACCCGTAACATCGTCGACGTGCTGGACGCCGAGCAGGCCCTGTATCAGGCGCTGGCGGACTACGCCTCTTCGCGTTACACCTATGTGCTCGACCTGCTCAACCTGCGTCAGGCGGCAGGTATCATCGATATCAACAGCGTGCGTGACCTCAACGAGAGCCTCAAGGCAGATCGTCAGGTGTCCCTGGTGCTGAATGATGAGAGCTCCGACGAGCTGGAAAACGCGACGCCCTGATCGTCCCGCGCTGGCTATCGCCACGTCCTGCATGCACCCCCACAGGCCCTGCCTGCGGGGGTGCATGCGTTTTGGGGCATGCGTTTGGGGGCATCAGTTGGTCAGGCCACTGATCGTCAGGCATGTGTTCACCAGGCAAGTGATGGTCAGACAGCAAGGCGCCAAAAAAGCAGCGCGCAAGGGCAGCGCGGCCTCGAGGCAAGCGGTTTTGCAGTAGTTTCGGTCGAAAATCCTGCATGTGTTTTAACAGGTAGTGGTTTCTATCGGTAATTTGGGAAAAGTTTAGTGGTTTGCAGCGTGACCTGACGGCGATGATGGAAAATAATTGAGGGGCTTGCTCTGCTGTCTGTCATTTTCACCGATCACTCTGGAGTCCCCACATGTCCCGCCCACTGCGCGCTGATATTGATCTCGATGCACTGCGTCACAACTATCAGCTGGCCTGCGAGCTGGCGCCGCATTCGCGCGCCCTGGCCGTGATCAAGGCGGACGCCTACGGGCATGGTGCGGTGGCGTGCGCGCAGGCACTGGCGGATGTAGCCCCCGCCTTTGCGGTGGCCACGATAGAGGAGGCGCTGGCGCTGCGGGCGGGCGGCATCTCTCATCCGATCGTGCTGCTTGAGGGGGTGTTCGAGGCCGCGGAGTACGCCTTGGCGGCCGAGCATGACCTCTGGTGCGCCATCCACAGCGAATGGCAGTTGGCGGCCCTCGAACAGAGTGAGCTTGCGCAGCCCTTGTCCTGCTGGATCAAGTTCGACTCGGGGATGCATCGTCTCGGCTTCACGGCCGAGCAGGTGCTGGACGCCAAGGCGCGCCTCGAGGCGTGTGGCAAGGCGCGTGACCTGCACCTGATGACGCACTTCGCCAGCGCTGACAGCCTGACACCAGACTACTTCCAGCAGCAGATGGCGGCGGTGACGGCCCTGGCGGCCGAGGCAGAGCTGCCGCTGTGTCTGGCCAACTCTCCGGCGACGCTTGCCTGGCCAGAGACGCATGCGGCCTGGAACCGCCCGGGAATCATGCTCTACGGAGCAGACCCGCTGGAAGGCGCCAATGATGCCAGTCGGCGCCTGAAGCCGGTGATGACGCTGTCTTCGGCCATCATCGCCGTGCGTGAGATCGCCATCGGCGAGCCGGTAGGGTACTCGGGGCGCTTCGTGGCCACGCGTCCGACGCGTATCGGTGTCGTCGCCTGCGGTTATGGTGATGGCTATGATCGCCACGCCGTGGATGGTACGCCAGTGCTGGTGGATGGTCAGGAAACGGTGCTGGCCGGCAAGGTGTCGATGGACATGCTGACGGTGGATATCACGGACCTGCCCGAGGCGGGTGTCGGTTCACGTGTGGTGCTGTGGGGCGAGGGGCTTGAGGTCAATCGCGTCGCCGCCAGCTGCGACACCATCAGCTATACACTGCTGACGGGGCTGCTGCCGCGCGTGCCCAGACACTATCATGGCGGCGTTGGCAGTGTGGCGCACGACAAGGGTGTCGCGCAGTTGGCCAGCGCTCAGCCGCTGGATACGCACGCCTGACCTGACGGCAAGGCTCGCGCGGTCTACAATGGCCGCCGTTGCCCGTCGAACGAGAGAGTCATGGCCAAGAAGAGCTATCCCGAGAGTTTTGCACACCCCCGCTACTGGCTGACCTGGCTGGGCATCGGTGCCATGAAGGCTTCGGCCTATCTGCCCTGGTGCGCCAAGTTGTGGCTGGGGCGTGGCCTTGGTGAGCTGGCGTGGCGCTTCGGCAAGCGTCGTCGTCACATCACCGACACCAACCTCAAGCTGTGCTTTCCCGAGTGGAGCGAGGCGGAGCGCGCGCGTCAGGTACGCAAGACTTTCCACGCCAACGGCATCGGTATCTTCGAGACGGCCACCGGCTGGTGTCGTGATCCGGAGCATATGCGTGATCGCGTGACCTTCAAGGGGCAGGAGCACATGGAGCGCGCCATGGCCCAGGGCAAGGGGGCGCTCATCGTGGGCATACACTTCTCGACCCTGGATCTGGGCGGCGCACTGCACTCGCTGTTCTTTCCGGCCGATGTCGTCTATCGCCCCCACGACAACCCGCTGTTCGAGCGCTTCATGACCCGTGCGCGCAATCGCATCTTCGGGATCGCCATCGATCGTCACGACCTGCGGGGCGTGGTGCGTCGCATCAAGAGCGGCCATGGCGTGTGGTATTCACCGGATCAGGACTTCGGCCGCGAGGTCAGCGTGTTCGCGCCGTTCTTCGGCATCGATGCCGCCTCCATCAAGCTGACGGCCAAGATCGCCCGCATGACGGGCGCGCCGGTGATGCCCTTGATGTTCCACCGCAATCCGGACAATCGTACCTATACGCTGGAGTATCTGCCGGCGCTGGACAACTTCCCGAGTGGCGATGACGTCGCCGATGCCACGCGCATCAACGCCTTCATCGAAGGGGCGATCCGCAAGCATCCCGAGCAGTATCTGTGGCTGCACCGTCGCTTCAAGACACGTCCCGAGAAAACCGATCCGTCCCTGTACTGAGGTGAACCATGAGCAACGACATCTCTTCTCACGTCACCCTGGCCGAGGTGGAAGCGCGGCTGGCCGCTGGCGATACTTTCGTGCTCAATCAGGTCGCGGAATGGTGCCCGGATTGCACCGAGCGTCAGCGTCCGGCATTGCCTGCTTTCGAGGCGGCGCTTGCCCGTGGCGGTCTGCCACTGGTGACCCTGTGCGTGCAGCAGACCCGTGGGGTCTATCTCAGCGATGCTCATGCACAGCTGAGTGAGCGCATCGGCGGTGCGGGCTATCCGCGCACCTTGCTGGTTCGCCACGGTCAGCCGGCGAGCCTGGACAGTGGATTGAACCGCGTCGAGGTAATGAGCGAGCCCGATCTCGTCGCCTACGCCGAGGCCTTGATCGCCGTGCTGTAGCGACCGACACCCCTGGCATCGATCTCCCACTACTGTCAGGGGGATGACGCGAGTGATGCACAGCAAAGACCCCCATTCGGTATCTCGCCGAACGGGGGTCTTTGCTGTGTAAGGCGGCACCCGACAAGCAACATCACCTGCCCGAGCTGCATGCGTGCGGTCAACCGAGTGCCGCCTATCGTGTGCCTATGACAAGACGTGCGGATGACGGAGCAGGCTTTCAACCCATCAGAAGAGTTGAGGCAAATTCTTTTACTGAAGTGCGACATCATGTTGACAAAGCTTTAGTTTATTACCATCTTGGCAATAACGAGTCAGGTGGCTGACACGCCTCCTGATCGCCGCTTTCAGCACCCTGGAGTGCGCCTGAGGCGTCATCCGTCAGGGGCTGACCCCGCCGCGACAACTCTCACATGACATAAGGAATTGACATGCTCAACTACGCCATCATCTTTCTGATCGTCGCTGTCATTGCCGCCGTACTGGGCTTCGGCGGCATCGCCGGCACCGCAGCGACCATCGCCAAGGTCCTGTTCGTGATCTTCCTGGTGCTGTTCCTGGTGTCCTTCTTCAAGAGCCGCCGCAAGCCGTGAGGCTCTGATTCCTTGCCACGGGTCAGACTGACGGCAACAGGCCGCAAGCCGTCACGTGATCGGATAGTCGACGTTGAGACAGTACGGCTCAGAAATAGTACGGCTCAGAGACAGCAACGCCCGCGACGGTGATCGACCGTCGCGGGCGTTGCTCGTTCAGGCGCTGGCCTTTTTTACCACTGAGGGCTGGGCAGGTTGAGACGATGGTGACCGGCCTGCAGGCCGTGTTCGATGAAACGACGATCCACCTCGAATTCGGCCTGGGCGAGAATCGCCTCCACCACCTTGTCGGCATGCTGTTGCAGCAGCACCAGATGGCCGTATTGCGCGCCCATCAGCGACAGGGTCTTCAACAGCTCCAGCAGGGCCAGACAGATCGAGAGGTCATCACGGCCATAATGCAGAATCGGCGTGATGGAGCGGTAGAGGAGGCTTGCGAAGGACTCCATCTGCCAGCTGACGCGAACGGCCTTGTGATCATCCACGCAACAATTGCACAGCGGCACTGACATGCGCTCGCTGAGCAGCTCCGTCAGCTGGTGCATGCACAGCCGTGCCGTGCCGGGGTCATTGATGCCGGGTGACAGTGCCTTGATGGCGACTTCCATCAGCTGGGTCAGGCCGTGCTCGTGCAGGTCCTCGACGGACTCCCCATCCAGATAGCCAAGCGCGGCACGCAGGTTCTTGATCAACTCGGCCTGCTGTTCTTCATCGAGTTCTTCCCCCGCCGTCGCGCCCTCTGGCAGGCCGTTGGGCCACTCGATGCGCATCAAGGGCATGCCGCTGACGATGAAGGCGCCCAGCGCGAAATCCAGATGCACCACCATGTCATGCTTGATAGCCAGCTGGCGCAGCGCCGAGAAGTCGACCTGCTGGATGTAGCCGCGCCGGCGTGCCCGCAGCAGCTGGCACTGGTCGTCGTCACGGCCGACCTCGCGCTCGCAGAAGCCATCGTCACGATTGCGCTGACGCAGGCGCTCCAGCGAGAGGCGGGTGCGGCCGGAGAGTCGCCGTGCGACGGCATTGATCTGCACCGACTGCGAGACCTGATGGATGAAGTAGACGAACATCCCCAGGCAATTGACCATCATCAGCACGCCCAGATAGACCGCCAGCGAGCGCCACAGGGTCGGGGAGTCGCCCGTATTGGGCACCATCAGGTTGACCAGCAGGAACAGCAGGCTGCCCAGGTAGTGGCCGAGTACCAGCTGGTGATGACGCTCTGTCACCAGGCCCAGCAGCAGCTTGTGGGAGAACTGCGCTCCGGCCTGGGTGAGCACGCTCATCACCATGGTGAAACTGAAGACCATCAGCGAGATCAGGCCGCCGACCAGCGCCGCCAGCAAGGTGCGCGGGGTGTCATGTTCCTTGAAGGTCAGTGCTTCGAAAAAGTCGCTATTCGTCAGCGAGGAAGGGTCCGGCAGCCCGGAGGGCATCACCGAGATCAGTCCCAGCAGGGTATAGACCATGGCCAGCATGCTGGGGAGATAGGCGATGCTGGTGGTCCAGGTTCGCAGCCACATGAGGGGTTGCTGTAGCCAGCGATTCATAGACGATTCCCGAACGGATGGATTGGCAAGCTCCTGTTATGACGGCTCGCGCCGAGCACTGCAAGTCAGCATGACGTGCTGGCAGGAGGGTTCAGGGGGCGAGGAGGGGAGGAAAGAAGCAGAACAGGGCAGAGCAAAGCGGGCGGAACAGGGCGTACAGAGCGGCCAGAACCGAACAGGGCAGACTGAGCGGACGAACTGGAACGGACAGGCTGGAACGGGCAGACTGGAACGAACAGCAGGGCCCGATGGCAAGACGCCCCCACCGGATGACCGGTGAGGGCGTCTAGCGGCTTGCGTCAATCAGCGTGGCTGACCCCGCCAGCTCATCAGGCGTCGATACGCTTGTACTTCATGCGCTTGGGTGCATCGTTGCCGACACGCGCGTGATAGTCCGCTTCGTACTCGGTATAGCTGCCTTCGAAGAACACCACGTTGGAGTCACCCTCGTAGGCGAGGATGTGGGTCGCGATGCGATCCAGGAACCAGCGGTCGTGCGAGATGACCATCGCGCAGCCCGGGAAGGCCAGCAGGGCCTCTTCCAGTGCACGCAGGGTCTCGATGTCCAGGTCGTTGGACGGCTCATCCAGCAGCAGCACGTTGGCAGCCTGCTTCAGGGTCTGGGCCAGCTGCAGACGGCCACGCTCACCACCGGACAGATCAGACAGACGCTTCTGCTGGTCAGTGCCCTTGAAGTTGAAGCGGCCGACATAGGCGCGCGACGAGACTTCATGGCCATTGATGTTGAGCATGTCCTGACCGCCGGATACGGCTTCCCAGACGGTCTGATTGTCTTCCAGGCCATCACGCAGCTGCTCGACGTAGGCGACCTTGACGGTCTCGCCCAGCACGACTTCGCCGCTGTCCGGGGTGTCCTTGCCGGTCACCAGCTTGAACAGCGTGGACTTGCCCGCACCGTTGCCGCCGACGATACCGACGATGGCACCCTGGGGAATGGTGAAGGACAGATCATCGAACAGCAGCTTGTCGTCGAAACGCTTGGTGACGTTGTGCAGCTCGATGACCTTGTCGCCCAGGCGCGGTCCCGGCGGAATGTAGATCTCGTTGGTCTCGTTGCGCTTCTGGAAATCACCGGACTGCATTTCCTCGAAGCGGTTGAGACGCGCCTTGCTCTTGGCCTGACGGCCCTTGGGATTCTGACGAACCCACTCGAGCTCCTGCTGGATGGCCTTGTTGCGCGAGGCTTCCTGCTTGGCTTCCTGCTGCAGGCGAGCGTCCTTCTGCTCGAGCCACGAGGAATAGTTGCCTTCGAAGGGGATGCCCTGGCCACGGTCCAGCTCGAGAATCCAGCCGGCGACGTTGTCGAGGAAGTAGCGGTCGTGGGTGATGGCGACCACGGTGCCGGAGTAGTCGTGCAGGAAGCGTTCCAGCCAGGCGACGGATTCGGCGTCCAGGTGGTTGGTCGGCTCGTCCAGCAGCAGCATGTCCGGGCTCGAGAGCAGCAGACGGCACAGTGCGACACGGCGGCGCTCACCACCGGACAGCACGCCGACATTGGCATCCCACGGCGGCAGGCGCAGTGCTTCGGCGGCCACTTCCAGCTTGCGCTCGAGGTTGTGGGCGTCGGAGGCCTGGATCAGGTCTTCCAGCTTGGCCTGACGCGCGGCGAGGGCGTCGAAATCGGCGTCCGGCTCGGCGTAGGCGGCATAGACTTCATCAAGTTCGGTCTGGGCGTTCTTGATGTGGGCCAGGGATTCTTCCACGCACTCGCGCACGTTCTTGGAATCATCCAGTTCCGGCTCCTGGGGAAGGTAGCCGACATTCAGACCCGGCATGGGACGTGCTTCGCCGTTGTAGTCCTGATCGACGCCGGCCATGATGCGCAGCAGCGAGGACTTGCCCGAGCCGTTGAGACCGAGCACACCGATCTTGGCACCCGGGAAGAAGGACAGCGAGATGTCCTTGAGAATCTCGCGCTTCGGGGGAACGACCTTGCCCACCCGGTTCATGGTATAGACGTATTGCGCCATGGAATCCCAATTTGGTTGGAGAATGGAATGACGCGCAGATGATAGTGCCCGGCGTCACGCTTGGCCAGCCGGGCAGCCTGTGCCAGGCGAGCGCGGCGACTCACTGCATGACATTCCCTGTCCTGGCGTCGACCCCTTCCATGGCCTGTCCGTTCCCTGGTATCCCTTCCCCTGCACGCCGCTGAAGGCGAGCTTACTCCTCTTCGCCCCAGTCGCTGGCGTCGATCAGATCATCATCATCGGCTTCATCGTCCCAGCCTTCGCGGATGGAGCGAGCCAGGGCGCGCTCCTCGAGCAGGGCTTCAAGGCGTTGGCGGGAGTCATTGCGTTGTGGCTTGGCAGGTGCGCTGGAGGACGACAGCTCGAAGTCCACATCGGTGGGGCTGTCTTCGGCGAGTGCCGTGGCATCGATATCATCGAGGAATTGTTCACGGGCCATGGGCGGACCTCACGATCTTGGAACGACCTGCCCGATATCCAGCGCCTGGACTGGCCTGTGACACCGGGCACCGCCAGCGGCGATGCGCCGAAGGCTCTCTGGCTATATACCGCCCGTTGACGAGGATGACAAGCCTTTCGCTCAGCTCGTCAGGGCTTTCGCCAACTGCCACTGGCGAGAGGCCCACAACGACAACGCCCACCGGTGGGGTGGGCGTTGATGGTGCCATGCGGCATCTGATCTTCAGTGACTGCTCTTCAGTGACTGCTCTTCAGTGACCGTTCTTCACTCAGCGGCCTTGAGCGTCCGGTGCTCAGTTGGACTCGCTGGGATGCTCCGCGCGCAGGCGTTCCAGCTCTTCCTTGGCGGTCATCAGGCCGGTGACATCCTTCTGGACGCCAACGAAATACTGCAGGTTGTCATGCTCATCGAAGACCGGTGTCATGGAAAGTTCATTCCAGAACAGGCTGCCATCCTTGCGATAGTTGCGCAGTATCTCGCGGCACGGGCGCTTGTCGCGCAGCGCGGCACGGATGTTGTCCAGCTGCGGCTGATCGCGGTCATCATTCTGCAGGAAGCGGCAATCGCGGTAGAGAATCTCGTCGGCGCTGTAACCGGTGAGGCGCTCGAAGCCCTGATTCACGTAGATCAGGATATTCTCATCGCCTTCCTGTTCCGCCACCACGATGCCATCGTCCGAGGCATTCACGACTCTCTCGAGCAGCTCGGGGCTGATCATGTGGGGTCTTTTCATCTGACTCTGATCCTTGCGGCTTAAGAACCCGGCCATGAAGACCGAGCCCGAGAGTACGGGTATAGGATGCCTGTCCGTGTGCCCGGACATTCCAGCACCATGATCGGTTTCACTATGGCGGGGAGACGCGGCTTATGCAATCGCAGCCGCTAATGTGACAGGGCCCGACATCGTTGTCAGGCCCTGTCAGCGTGAGAGTCGATCAGATAGAGAAGGGGGAGAAAGGGGAGAAAGGGGAGTAACAGGGGGGCCGTCATGCCTGCCCCGGATGTTCAGTCGTCCTCCACCTCCGGCAGGCGCTGCGCGCAGAGCGCGGCACAGGCCGCGACGACCGCCAGAATCATCAGCAACCATTCACTGCCCAGCCACTGGGCGAGCCCGCCGATCAACAACCCCAGTACCAGCATCAGCACGCCGGTCAGGGTGTTGGAGAGCGCGACGTAGAGGGCGCGGTTGTCAGAGGTGGCGAGATCGACCACGTAGGTCTTGCGTCCCAGGCGGATACCGGCGTGGGCGATCACCAGCAGCCCGTAGACCAGCGCGTAGCTCCAGATGTTGTCGGCCAGTGCCTGTGGCCACCAGGCCATGCTGCCGGCCAGGGCGCAGCAGACGGCGGCGCCGGCCCCTGCGTTGCGCATCACGCGGCGGCTGGAGGTGTCGGCCAGCCTGCCCCAGATGGGGCTGGCCAGCATGCCGGCCAGTCCTGACACCACCACCAGCACGCCCAGTCCGCCCAGGCTCTCACCGCTCTGCTGCTGGCCGAGCAAGGCGATATACGGCAGTGCCAGCGCGCTTGAGAGCAGCAGGGCGCGTGCCAGATTGAAGTTGCGGAAGGCGGCGTCATGCTTGAGCTCGATGACCCCGTCACGCACTGTCTCCCAGGCATTGGCGCCGCCGCTGGTGGCACCGCTGTCCTCGCGGATCATGGCGGCGCACAGGGCATTGAGTGTCCAGCCCAGCGCCGCGATGGCCATCAGTATCGCCAGCACCTGCTGACCGGGCTGCTCGCCCAGCAGCATCAAGGCGACACCGGCCAGCAGGGTCATCGCCCCCGCCACACTGCCACTCCAGCCCATCAGGCGCCCGCGGCGCTTCTTGGCGATGGTCTTGCCCAGCACGTCCTTGGTGGCGATGGAGGCCACCCCGCGCCCGAGCGACAGCAGGATCAACAGGATCAGTACCAGGCTGCCCGCGAGGGTGCCATCAAGCCCGTGACGCGCGGCGAAGTTGCCCTCGGCCAGCAGGCTGATCATCACCAGCCCCAGTGCCATCAAGGCCTGGATGGAGGCCCCGGCGACCCACACCCACTTGCGTTGCGGCAGTGGGCGAATGAAGCCAGCCACCAGCAGTTGAGGCAGCAGGGCGCCCGCCTCGCGAATCGGCACCAGCAGCCCCACCATCCACACCGGCGCCCCGATCAACCCCAATAGCCACGGCAGCACCAGCCGCGCACTGGCCATCTCGTCGGCCAGCTTGGTGCCCAGCGAGGCCAGCAGGTGACGCCAGAAATTGCCGGGTTGCTGGTGGCAGGCATCCTCGGAGATGTCCTTGCACATGCGCGAATCTTCATCGCCGGTCATGCGCTCGAAGAAGCGACTCTGACCGCTGCCCGACGGCCTCTCGTGGGCTTTGTCTGCAGACTCCCGCTCAGTCTCGCGGTCTTGAGCGTCTGACGGCGAGGAGGCCTCGGTAGAGGAAGACAGGGGTGACATGTGGCCAGGGCTCCGCTATCGGCGTCATGTACGGGAAGTCGTGATGCAGATCACGCCCGTGCCGCCGGTTGAAGAAGGATCGATCGCAGTGCGACGTCAACTGAAGGAATGACTGCGCCGAGTATAGTTTATGTACAGTTTGTGTGTAGGTTTTTGGTGTTGACCATTGCGCGACAGTGCAGTGAAGTGATCATTACATCATTGATTGGAGTAGGCACCACCATGGATCAGGCATCCACGCTGAAAGTCCGGATTCACTACTGCACCGGCTGCAACTGGCTGTTGCGAGCGGCCTGGTATGCACAGGAACTGCTGTCCACCTTCGGAGAAGACCTCGGTGAGGTGGCCTTGGCGCCGAGTCACGGCGGCCATTTCGAGGTGCTGTGCCAGGCCACTCCTGATTCGGAGTGGCTGGTGCTGTGGGAGCGCAAGCGCGACGGCGGCTTCCCCGACAGTCGTGACCTCAAGCAGCGCGTGCGTGATGTGCTCGACCCTGAGCGCGATCTGGGCCATATCGACCGCGCCAGTCGTGAGCAGGGCTCGTAAGCAGCGCTTGTAAGCAGTGCTTGCAAGCAGCTCCGCTACGCCATGGGCGCGTTCACCACCACTTCTTGCGCTTGAGCAGCCACATCTGCATCGCGACCACGCCCAGCGTGATGCCGACGAAGGCAGCGAAGCCCCACTGGCTGTCGCTGCCCGGTATGCCGCCGACGTTGACCCCCAGCAGGCCGGTGAGAAAGCCCAGCGGCAGGAAGACGGCGGTGATGACCGACAACAGATACATGCGCTGGTTGAGCTGCTCGTTGTGCTCGCTCATGCGCTGTTCATGGATGATCAGCGCGCGCTCCTGCATGGCCTGAAAATCCTCCACATAGCGCGACAGCTGGTTGGCGATCTCGCGCAGGTCCAGACGCGCCTGTTCATCGATCCACAACGGCCCTTGGGAGAGTTGTGCCAGACAGTCGCGCTGCGGCCCCATGAAGCGTCGCAGGGTGATCAGGGGGCGCCGCAGGCGGGTAATGTCATCGGGGTCGATCTCGACATCATTGAGCTGGTCTTCCTCGATGATGGCGAGCTGCTCATCGAGGCGATGGCTGAGCTCCGCCACGCGATCGACCAGCGCATCGCTGAGCATCGCCAGCAGCCAGGAGATGCTTTCCGCGCCCTGGCCGGCTTCCAGTTGCTCACGCACCTGAGTGATCGACTGGAACGGCCGGCGGCGCAGGGTGATCAGGCGGGTCGGGCTCATCCACAGGCGCAGTGACAGCAGGTCCTCCGGCGCGGCGCCCGGATTGAGGTTGATGCCGCGCAGCGTGGTGACCATGCCGCCGCCGAAGCGCGCCACGCGCGGCCGGGTGTCCAGCTCGGTCAGGGCCTCGATGCTCGGCTCATCCAGCTGGGCAAGGTCGTCCAGATAGTCATTGACGTCGCCGCGGGTGTAATCGAGGTGCATCCAGATCAGCGCGTCGGGGTCCTGCCATTGCTCGCGCAGGCTGTCATCATCGAGCAGGCTGGCGCCGCCCTTGCCATCCAGGCGATAGGCGCTGACCAGTGCCGTGGTCGGGGCATCTCCCGCAGAGGGCGCAGGTGTCGGCGCGGCTTGCGGATCGGTGGCATCAGTCATTCACGAAATTCCTTTTTGGTGGCGCGGCTTGCAGCAGCGAGCAGGGCACGCGATGCTCGAATGTCAGGCCGTGGGCATTGTCGCTGCCATCGCCATGACACTCATCGCCAGGAAGGCGATACCCGAAATGCGAGGAAGGATGCCATGAGTCAGGATAGAGAAGCCATGCTCTACGGTCTGGGCGCCGTGGCCTTGTGGTCGACGGTGGCGACCGCCTTCAAGCTGGCGCTTGAGCAGATGTCGCCGCTGGAGCTGGTATGGCTGGCGGCACTGGTGTCGTGGCTCTTGATCGGCGTGCTGATGTGGCGTCAGGGCAAGCTGCGCGAAGCGCTCACCACCGGCTGGCGCGGCGGCTGGCGTACGGCACTCTGGGCCGGACTGATGAATCCGGTCGGCTACTATCTGGTGCTGTTCGGCGCCTACGCGCGGCTGCCGGGCCAGGAGGCGATGGCGCTCAATTACACCTGGGCGCTGGCGATGGCCTTTCTCGCCGTGCCGATCCTCGCGCAGCGACTGACGCGCATCGATGTCGCGGCGGGGCTGATCGCCTACGCCGGTGTGTGGACCATCGCCACGCGAGGCGAGATATTCAATGTCGCCTTCGCCGACCCGCTGGGCGTCGGGCTGGCGCTGGGCTCGACCCTGCTGTGGGCGCTCTACTGGTTGCTCAATGCGCGTGACCCGCGCGCGCCGCTGGTCGCCCAGTGGCAGAACTTCAGCATCGCCTTGCCGGTGCTGACGCTGCTGGTGGCCTTCGGGCCGGGCTTCGGCAACTTCATCGGCGCAAGCGCCAACCCCCAGGCGCTGACGGCGGGCATCTATGTCGGCCTGTGCGAGATGGGTATCGCCTTCGTGCTCTGGCAGCTGGCGGTGCACAAGGTGTCGCGTACCGCCAAGGTCTCCAATCTGATCTTCCTGTCGCCGCCCATCTCCTTGACGCTTCTGCACTTCATCGTCGGCGAGCCGATTCTGACCTCGACGCTGGCGGGGCTGGTGCTGATTCTGGCCGGACTCGGCCTGCAGCAGCTGCAGAAGGCACCGGCGGAGCTGTCACAATCGACCTGAGCGAGCCGCGCCGTCGGCGCACAGCCCGCGACTCGATCGTCAGTCGTCGGGCAGGATGAGGCGATCGGCATCCACCACGATCAGCGGGTCCGGGGTGCCGATCATCTTCTTGTCCTTGCCGGGGTAGTCGAGCTGACTGAGCACATGGCGCAGCGCGCCGATACGGGCCCGGCGCTTGTCGTCGGAGCGGATCAGCGTCCAGGGCGCATGATCGCTGTGCGTGCGCGCGAACATCGCCTCGGCGGCATCGGTGTACTCATCCCATTTCTTCTGCGCCACGGCGTCCATCGGTGACAGCTTCCAGTGGGTCAGCGGGTCGGCGGCGCGCTTGGCGAAGCGGATCGATTGCTCCTCGCGGGACACCGAGAAGTACAGCTTGACCAGGTGCAGGCCATCCTCGACCCACAGGCGCTCCTGCTGGGGCACCTGCACCAGAAAGCGTTCGACTTCCTCCGGCGTGGCAAAGCCCATCACCGCCTCGACCCCCGCGCGGTTGTACCAGCTGCGATCGAACAGCACGATTTCGCCACTGGTGGGAAAGCGCGAGACATAGCGCTGGAAATACCACTGACCCTTTTCCGTCTCGTTGGGCTTGTCGAGGGCGACGATGCGCGCGAAACGCGGATTGAGATACTCCATGAAGCGCTTGATGGTGCCGCCCTTGCCGGCGGCGTCACGCCCCTCGAACACGATGGCCAGACGTCCGCCACTGTCACGCAGCCAATGCTGCACCTTGAGCAGCTCGATCTGCAGCGCGCGCTTCTCGGCCTCATAGACCTTGCGCTTGAGGCGCTCGTCGTAGGGGTAGGCGTCACTGGAGACCGGCCCCAGCGTCATGCGCGGGGCATCGCCAGTGGCGTGCTTCTTGCTGGCCTTGCCCTTGGCGTCCTTGCGCTTGGCATCCTTGCTCTTGGCATCCTTGGTCTTCGAATGCGCCTTGCCGGCATCCGCCTTCCTGTTGTTGGATTTACTCATGGCAGTACTCCCTGTGAGGATGGGGCCTGGCCCCGACGACCGACGGTTCGGGCTGATGACGTCAGCGCTGCAAGGCCTCATGGCCCAGATGGCCTGCCTGACAGGCACTGATCAGGCAGACGCGGATTGTCATCTCGCGGCAAGGTAGGCGCATGCAAGCTGTCGTGACATGCGCCGCGCCTGATATTGATCACTCCGCTGACGTCGCGTGTTGCGCCAGTGGCGCGAGTGTCGGCCAGATGGTGTCGAGCAGCTGCGGTTGCGCCTTGGCGGTGGGATGAATGCGGTCCTGCTGCATCAGCTTCTCGCTGGCCGGGGCCGTGGCGATGCCCTCGAGGATGAAGGGCACCAGCGGCACGGAATATTCGTCGGCCAAGTCCCGGTAGACCTGCCGGAAGGCATCGGTGTAGGCCGGGCCGTAATTGGGCGGAATCTCGATGCCGAGCAGCACGGGCTGGGCATCGGCGTCTTCCACGGCCTCGATCATGCTGGCCAGATTGGCCTGCATGCGGGCGGGTGGCAGGCCACGCAGGCCGTCGTTGCCGCCCAGTTCGATCATCACCAGTGAAGGGTCGTGTCGCGCGAGCAGGGCCGGCAGACGATTGAGGCCGCCTTCGGTCGTGTCGCCGCTGATGCTGGCATTGATGACCTCAGGCGCATAGCTGCCCAGGCTGTCCTCGAGGCGCTCGTCGAGCAGCGCGACCCAGCCCTGGCTGCTGTCGATGCCGTAGCCGGCCGAGATGGAGTCACCGACCACCAGCCAGGGGGCCGGCGCATCGGCTAGCGCCACCTGGGGCGTCAGCACGGCCACGAGGCTCAGTGCCGTACTGGCGAGGGCATTGCGCAGTCGCTTGAGTCCCGGCGTGCCGGGGGCTTTGCCACCGCTCGCCAGGCACTGGGTGTCACGGCGATTCACTAGCCATTTCTGCATTCATCATCTCCATCATCTGCACACTATTCATACCCGTTTCGGGGTCTGGAGTTCGTGCCCACCCCGTTCTCTACCATAAGCGAGCAGACACGATGTCACATAACGCCTCCATTAACGACGTGACCCCTGCGTCGGATCAAACCTCGTCAGACGCGCAGGCCAGCGCAACGCCTGCGCCGGTGCTGGAAGTGAGCGGGCTGGCGCAGCGGGTGACCAGTGGCGAAGGGCGCCTGACCATCCTCGAGGACCTGGAGCTTGCCGTGCAGGCTGGGGACAGCGTCGCCATCATCGGGGCCAGCGGTTCCGGCAAGTCGACGCTGCTGGGCCTGCTGGCGGGGCTGGACAGCCCGAGCGAGGGCGATATTCGCCTGTTCGGAAGCTCGCTTGCAGGGCTTGATGAGGATGGTCGTGCGGCGCTGCGCGCGGGGCAGGTCGGCTTCGTGTTCCAGAACTTCCAGCTGCTGCCGACGCTGACGGCGCTGGAGAACGTGCTGATGCCGCTGGAGCTGGCCCCGCTGGGCGATATCGAGGCGCAGGCGCGTGACTGGCTGACGCGGGTCGGGCTGGGAGAGCGACTCGACCACCTGCCGCGTCATCTGTCCGGCGGCGAGCAGCAGCGCGTGGCCATCGCGCGCGCCTTCGTCGCGGGGCCGGGGCTGGTGTTCGCCGATGAGCCGACCGGCAATCTGGATACCGCCACCGGCGAGCGCATCGCGGAGCTGCTGTTCACCCTCAACCGCGAGCGGGGCACCACGCTGATTCTGGTCACCCACGACCTGACGCTGGCCAGGCGTTGTGATCGCTGCCTGAATCTCGAGGCCGGCAAGCTGGTGGAGTGGAAGGATGAGGCGAGTGCGCCGGCCGTGGCGACGCCACAAGGAGGCGACGATGTCTGAGTCCCGGGTGTCTGACCGCGCGGCGACATCTTCCGCCAACGCGCAGCGCCCGCGTGGGGCGCGCCTGCCGCTGGCGCTGCGTGGCCTGCTGCGTGACCTGCGCGCCAGTGATGTGCGCGCCCTCTTTCTGGCGCTGATGCTGGCGGTCGCCGCGACCACCATGATCGGCTTCTTTCTTGACCGTCTCGACCGTGGACTCAATCGCCAGGCGAGCCAGCTGCTCGGCGGGGACCTGGTACTGGAGTCCAGCAACCCGCTCGACCCGCGCTTCGCCGAGGCCTTCCGCGCGGCGGGGCTTGAGATGTCGCCGCAGCTGGGCATGGTCTCGATGGCCTCGCACGGCGACAGCTTCGTGCTCTCGAGTCTCAAGGCGGTGTCGCCGGGCTATCCGCTCGCCGGCCGGGTGGAACTGGAGTCGGATGCCTCGGGCGAGGAGGCTCAGGCGCCAGGCACCAGCTCGCGCGCGGAGATTCCGCCGCCGGGCGAGGCGTGGATCGTGCCGCGCCTGGCCATGGCGCTGTCGGCCGAGGTCGGCGATACCCTGACGGTCGGGCGCAAGCAGCTGACCATCAGTGGCCTGATCACGCGTGAGCCTGATCAGCAGGGCGGCTTTTCCGAGTTCAGTCCGCGCCTGATGTTCAATATGGAAGATCTCGACGCCACCGGTCTGATCCAGCCCGGCTCGCGGATGGAATATCGCCTGCTGGCGGCGGGCGACCCGGCGGCGGTGCAGCAGGCACGTGATGCCATCGCGCCGCTGCTGGCGAGTGCCGACAACGCCGAGGTGCGGCTCAAGGACGTGCGCGAAGACCGCCCGCGCCTGGGGCGCTCACTGGAGCGTGCCGACAAGTACCTGAGTCTGGCTGGGCTGGTGGCGGTGCTGCTGGCCGGGGTCGCGGTGGCGATGTCGACGCGCCGCTATGTGGAGCGTCATCTGGATAGCGCCGCGCTGTGGCGCTGCTTCGGTGCCTCTCAGCGTCAGTTGTCACGGCTGTTCGCGGCCCAGCTTGGCTGGCTGGCCCTGCTGGCGAGTACCGGGGGGGCGGTGCTGGGCCTGCTGGGGCAGATGGGGCTGGTGGCGCTGCTGGAGCGCTTCCTGCCGCTGGAGCTGCCCGCACCCGGGCCGCTGCCGCTGGCATTGGGAATTCTGACGGCGCTGGCGGTACTGGTCGGCTTCGCCGGCCCGATGCTGCTGCGTCTGCGTCAGGTCAGCGCGCTCAAGGTGCTGCGGCGTGAACTGGCCCCGCTGCCTGCCTCGGCGTGGGTGGTGGTGGCGATCGCCAGTCTGGTGTTCGGCGCCCTGATGTGGCTCTACTCGGGTGACCTCATGCTGGCGGCCGGCCTGCTGGTCGGTGGCATCATCGCGCTGGGCCTGTTGATGGTGGTGGGGCAGCTGCTGCTGTCGCTGATGCTCAAGGTGGTGGCACGCATGCGCGGTCAGGGCGGCTGGAGCCGGCCGATTCGCCTCGCCGGCGGCATGCTGGCCAGGCGGCGCGGCGCCAGCCTCGGCCAGCTGGTCGCCTTTGCCGTGACCTTCGCGGCGATGGCGTTGATCGCGCTGGTACGCGGTGACCTGATCACCCGCTGGCAGGCGCAGATTCCGACCGATGCGCCCAATCACTTCGCGATCAATATCCAGCCCGGAGAGCAGCAGGCCTTCGGCGAGCAGCTGACCGCGATGGTGGATGAACAGGCCGGCGACAGCCAGAGCGAGCTCTACCCGATGGTGCGTGGTCGCATCACGGCGCTCAAGGGCGAGTCCCTGCTGGGACGTACCCAGCAGCGCCTGCAGGCAGCCCAATCGGATCAGCCGGCGGCAGGCGGCATGCAGGAAGGACGCAGCGACGAGGGGGATGGCGAGCAGCAGGGCGTCCCGCAGCGTGAGCTGAACCTGACCTGGCATCGTGATCTGCCGGACCACAACCGCCTGTCGGCGGGCGAGTGGGCGCCGATCAGTGACTTCGCCGATGCAGACAGCGAGGCGCGCAGGCGCCTTGCCGCCGCGCAGGGTGTGCCGGTGTCGATGGAGGAGGAGCTTGCCGAGCGCATGGGGCTGGTCATCGGTGACAGCCTGTCGTTCACCATCGGCAGCGAGACCGTCAAGGCGCAGGTGGTCAATCTGCGCCATGTCGACTGGGACAGCTTCCTGCCCAACTTCTACGTCATCTTCCCGCCCGGTGCGCTCGAGAGCTTCGCCCACAGCTACATGACGGCGTTTCATCTCGAGGACGAGCGCAAGCTGGCGCCGCTGGTGCGCGACTACCCCAGCGTGTCGTTGATCAATATCGACGCCATCCTGACCCGCGTGCAGGAGCTGATTGCCCAGGTGTCGCGCGCGGTGGAGCTGATTCTGGGGCTGGTGCTGCTGGCGGGGGCCAGCGTGCTCTACGCGGCACTGGTGGCCAGTCGTCCGGCACGTGAGCACGAAGGCGCGCTGTACAAGGTGTTCGGCGCCGGTCAGGGGCTGCTGGCCCGCCTGCAGGCCGCTGAGTTCGTGCTGCTCGGTCTGCTCAGTGGGCTGCTGGCGGCGATGCTCGCCGAAGGTGCGGCGGTCGGACTCTATTCCGGCTGGCTGGGACTGCCGGTGGTACTGCATCCGTGGCTGTGGGTGCTGCTGCCGCTGGCGGGTGGCGTGCTGATCGGCGGGCTGGGCTTCTGGCTGTCACGAGAAGTGAGGTGCCAGCCGCCGATGACGGGGCTGCGCGCCCTGCAGTGAGCGCCATCAGGCCTCGTCATCGCAGCGCCGGATGATGACGCCTGACGATCTCAACCTGCGGCCTCATGATCGTTGTCTCGGTCATGGGGCCGTCTTGCGTTAACAATGATGCTGATTCATGTGAATCGGACCGCTGGCTGAGGTATCATGCTGGTCCTGATCTTACCCCCAGATGGCGAGCCGGCCGCGCCGGAATTCGCTGTCGTCATCACCCTTCAGGCGAGGACACCCGATGTTCACCCGTGACATGCAGATTGCCGGTTTTGATGATGCGCTCCTGAGCGCCATGGACGACGAAGTCGTTCGCCAGGAAGCTCACATCGAGCTGATCGCCTCCGAGAACTACGCCAGCCCCCGTGTCATCCAGGCGCAAGGCTCCCAGCTGACCAACAAGTACGCGGAAGGCTACCCGGGCAAGCGTTACTACGGCGGTTGCGAGTTCGTCGACAAGGTCGAGCAGCTGGCCATCGATCGTGCCTGCGAACTGTTCGGTGCTACCTACGCCAACGTTCAGCCGCACGCCGGTTCCCAGGCCAACAGTGCCGTCTTCCAGGCGCTGGTCTCGCCGGGCGACACCATTCTGGGCATGAGCCTGGACGCGGGTGGTCACCTGACTCACGGTGCACGTCCGAACTTCTCCGGCAAGCACTACAACGCCGTGCAGTACGGTCTGGGCGAGAACGGCCTGATCGACTACGCCGAAGTCGCGCGTCTGGCGCGTGAGCACAAGCCGAAGATGATCATCGCCGGCTTCTCCGCCTACTCCCAGATCATCGACTGGGCCGAGTTCCGCAAGATCGCCGACGAAGTGGGTGCCTACCTGCTGGTCGACATGGCCCACGTGGCCGGTCTGGTCGCCGCTGGCGTCTACCCGAGCCCGCTGCCCCACGCCCACGTCGTCACCACCACCACGCACAAGACCCTGCGCGGTCCGCGTGGCGGTCTGATCCTGTCCGCCGAAGGCAATGCCGACATCGAGAAGAAGCTGAACTCCGCTGTCTTCCCGGGCGGCCAGGGCGGCCCGCTGATGCACGTCATCGCGGCCAAGGCGGTGTGCTTCAAGGAAGCGATGGACCCGGCCTTCACCACTTACCAGAAGCAAGTGGTCAAGAACGCCAAGGCGATGGCGTCCGTGTTCCTGGAGCGCGGCTTCGAAGTCGTCTCCGGCGGCACCGAAGACCACCTGTTCCTGCTGTCTCTGGTCAAGCAGGGTCTGACCGGCAAGGACGCTGACGCTGCGCTGGGCCGTGCCCACATCACCGTCAACAAGAACGCCGTACCGGGTGACCCGCAATCGCCGTTCGTCACCTCCGGTCTGCGTATCGGTACCCCGGCCGTCACCACGCGTGGCTTCCAGGAGCAGGAGTGTCTGGAACTGGCCGGCTGGATCTGCGATATCCTCGATGCGATGGTCGCCGGCGATTCCGCCGCTGCCGAAGCCGAGGTGCAGGCCAAGGTCTCCGCCGTCTGTGCACGTCTGCCGGTCTACGCCTGAGGCGTGACGAGGTGCCAGCCCGGCTGGCCCTCACCGCAGCAGTGCTGACAGTGGCGTAACGCTGTCATGCATCAGACGAGAAACGCCTGTCGCGCAAGCGGCAGGCGTTTTTTTGTGCCCGCACCACGGCCAGCCGAGGCCGAGTGGTGTGATGCACAGCGGGGTGGGAGAGTGGTCAACCAGCGCTCAGAAAGATCAGCCTGTGCCTGGGAGCGGACGCGCTACGCTATTCTCGATGCCGGACACACTCTGCTCATCTTCGTGCAAGGAGGCTTCCATGGCCGTCATGCAGCACCATGCCTTTCTGATCCTGGTCGAGAACAGCGGCAATACCTCACTGAGCAGTCAGGGCAGCGGCGAGGTCCGCATTTCCGTCGCCACGCTGGGGACGCTGAGAGCCGCCGAGCGGCTGGTCAGTGAGCTGGTCGCCCAGGGCGTCAGCCAGATCGAGCTTTCGGCAAGCTTCGGCGCGGCAGGCGAGGAAGCGCTGAGAACGGTGGTCGCGGACAGCGGTGCCGAGCGTATCGTGTCGATCGGCCGCGTGCGATTCACGGCCTGACGCCAGCACACGGGGAAATTGCCAGTATCTGAATAGCCCTTTCGCAACAGGGAGTTGCGTAAAGGTGTGACCAAAGTCGGGTCTCACCCTTGGTCTAGGGTGTCTTGTTGGCATGTCTGACATGGGCTATTCCTTGACGGACAAGAGCGCGCCGCGATGCATCCCATGAAGGATGTGCGCGAGCTACAAATGACGCGCCACGCCATCAAGGAACGTTCGATCATGACCACGCCTCCCACGAGTGCCGCTGGCGGCAGCCCGCGCGCCAATGCCTCTTCTGGAACGTCTGCCTCAGCTGGCGACACCTCGACCGCGCGTGTCGATGTCGCCGAATGGCTGGCGCAGGCCATCTTCGAGAATCGCTACCCGCCGGGCAGCCTGATTCCTCGTGAGCTGGATCTGTGCGATCAGCACGCCCAGAGCCGCGCCACCGTGCGCACCGCGATCCAGAGCCTGGTCAATGCCGGGATTCTCACCCGCACCACCGGCCAGGGCACCCGCGTCAATCCGCTCAGCGAGTGGCATCTGCTCGATCCGCGCGTGACCGGCTGGATGACGCGCTACGCGATGCCGCATCCGCAGCTGGCGCGGGACATCTACGCCTTCCGCATCTCCATCGAACCCTTCGTCGCCGCCCTGGCGGCCACCGAGGCCACCGCCCAGGACCTGTCCGCCATCGAGCAGGCCTATGACGGCATGGCCGCAGCGGTGCATGGCGGCAGCGCCATGGAGGAGTTCGACCGCGCCGATATCGCCTTCCACGACGCCATCTTCGCCGCGACCCACAACGTCATCTGGGCGCAGCTTGGCCATGTGCTCAAGCCGTCGATCAGCCTGCTGGTGGCGACTTCCAATCACAATGCCTCGGAGCTGGGTGACAGCCTCGGCCGCCATCGCGCGGTGATGGAGGCGATTCGTCTGCGCCAGCCCGATGCCGCCCACGCCGCGACCCTGCATGTGCTGGACCGCACCGGTCAGGACCTCGGGCTTGCCATGCCTGCGGCCTCTGAAGGCAGCCATCCCGCCGGGCGCGCCCAGGAACCGCTGGAGCTGTTGCGCCGCTTCGGCCAGCTGCCCAGTCTGTCTGCACCGCTATCAAGCGAGTGAACGGCACCTCGCGGCGTTTCGCCACGCCGGAAAGTGTCTGCACGTCTTCCACTGACCATAGAACGTCATAACAACAAGCCAGGAGTTTCACCATGCCGCGTTCCACTATCTCGTCGCTCACCACTACCTCGCCGCTCACCACTGCCGCTCCCGCCCGTGTCACGCTCAAGGCGCTGGCCCTGTCCACCGCCGTGGCCGCCACGCTGATCGCCACACCGAGCTGGGCCGCCGAGTACGAATGGACCTTCCAGACCTCCGAGACGGCCGGGGAGCCGCAGTTCGAGGTCAAGAAGGCCTGGGCCGACAGCATCAAGACCATGTCGGATGGCCGCATCGCCATCGAGATCCTGCCGGTCAATGCCGTGGTGCAGGCCAACCAGACGCTGGACGCCGTCAGCGCCGGCATCCTGCAGGGCCACCTGACCGATCCGTCCTACTTCTCCGGCCAGAATCCGGCCTTCGGCATGCTGGGCAACCTGGTGGGTGCCTGGGGTGACCCGCTGGAATATCTCGAGTACATGCAGCACGGCGGCGGTGAGGAGCTCTACAACGAGCTGGTCGAGCCCTACGGCGTGCACCTGATCGGCGCGGGCGCCACCGGGCTTGAGTCCTTCGTCTCCAAGAAGCCGGTGCGCACCGTCGATGACCTCAAGGGCCTCAAGGTGCGTGCGCCGGAAGGCATGGTCTACAACATCTTCCAGAAGGCCGGCGCGGCGCCCGTCAACCTGCCGGGCTCCGAGGTCTACACCGGTCTGGAGAAGGGCGTGATCGACGCGGCGGATTACACCGTCTTCGCCACCAATGATGACCAGGGCCTGCACAGCTTCGCCAAGTACCCGTCCTACCCGGGCTTCCACTCGTTGCCGATGGTGGCGGTGTCGATGAACAAGGGCATCTGGGACGGCCTGCCGGCGGATCTCAAGGTGATCATGGAGACCGCCACCGACGCGATGGCCTACGACATGGTCTTCACCCTCAAGGCGCGTGACATCAAGGCGGTCAGCGCGGCGCGTGCCAATCCGGATATCGAGGTGATCGACATGGCGCCGGAGGAGCGCGCCAAGTTCCGTCGCATCGCGCAGCAGGAGTGGAAGGTGTGGGCCGAGAAGAATGAGCTGACCGGCAAGGTCTACGAGTCCGTGGTCAGCTTCCTGACCGACCGCAACCTGATGTGAGCCCGCTGGCGCGCGGGATGGGCGCCAGCCGCCGTGTGGCAAGAGGCAGCTAGTCACACTTTTGGCGACACGATCGCAGAACGATAAAGACGCGGGAGATCAAGGTCGGCGTGCTCACTGGGCGCGCCGATTCTCCTTGAGGCAGCGAGTCAGCAAGGAATTCGATATGGCAGAACATGATGTGGCGTCGCCGGGGCTACCCGAGGCGTCGGATGACCACGACCCGAATCTGGGCACGCGGACGCCGCTGGACCGCCTGGTGGGCAAGGGCACGCGCGCGGCGGCGTGGCTGGTATTGCTGGCGATGGCGATCAGCGTATTCGAGGTGGTGATGCGCTACGGCCTCGATTCGCCGACCTCCTGGGTGCATGAGACGGTGATCTTCATGGTCGCGACCAGCTTCGCGCTGGGCGGCCCGGCGGCATTGGCCAACAATCGCCATATTCGCGTGCGTGTGCTCTACGACCTGGTCGGCACGCGCTTTCGCTACGTGCTGGACTGCTTCAATGACGTGATGACGTTCGTCTTCTGTCTGGCGATGAGCTATGCGGGCTGGGTGATGTTCTGGCGTGCCTCGCACAGTCCGCTGGGCGAGTGGCAGCTGGAGCGTTCCGGCACCTCATGGAATCCGCCGTTTCCGGCGCTGACCAAGGGCGTGATCCTGTTCGCGCTGGCGGTGATGACCCTGCAGGCGCTGTGGCATCTCTACCAGACATTCTTCTCGCCCCGTCCGCCCGAGGGCGGCAGTGAGGGAAGTGGCGCATCCGACGCCACTCCCGATGCCGCTCCCGACGCCACAGCTGACCACAAGGAGCCGCGCTGATGGATATCGCAACGGCTACGATGCTGCTGGTCGGCGGCATCTTCGCGCTGCTGGTCACCGGCCTGCCGCTGGCCTTCGTCACCGGCCTGGTCGCGCTGGCCTACACCTTCGGCTGGTTCGGCCCGATGGCGCTGCCGCTGGTCACCAGTCGTGTCTATGGCTTCGTCACCGAGTATTCGCTGGTGGCGGTGCCGATGTTCGTGTTGATGGCCTCGCTGCTGGACCGATCGGGCATCGCCAAGGATCTGTTCAATGCCATGCGCGTGATGGCAGGGCGCCTGCCCGGCGGCGTGGCGATCCAGACCATCGTGGTGGCGTTCTTCCTCGCCGCGATGTCCGGCATCATCGGCGGCGAGATCGTGCTGCTGGGGATTCTGGCGCTGCCGCAGATGCTCAGACTCGGCTATGACAAGCACATCGCCATCGGCGTGGTGTGTGCCGGCGGCTCGCTGGGCACCATGATGCCGCCCTCCATCGTGCTGATCATCTATGGCTTGATCGCCAACCAGTCGATCGCGGACCTGTTCACCGCGGCGATCACCCCGGCCATCGTGCTGATGGCAAGCTACATCATCTACGTGCTGATCCGCTGTCTGCGCAACCCTTCACTGGGGCCGGTGATGCCCGAGGAGGAGCGCCGCGCCAGCTTCCAGAGCAAGCGTGAGCTGCTCAAGGCCATCGGTGTGCCGGCGGTCATCGCGGGGCTGGTGCTGGGCTCCATCTACGGTGGCGTGGCCTCGGTGACCGAAGCCGCGGCGATGGGCAGCTTCGGCGTGCTGGTGGCGGTGATGCTGCGCGGCGAGTTCTCCATCACCCTGATGCAGCGTGCGCTGTCCCAGACCATGAACACCTGCGGCATGATCATCTGGATCGGTATCGGCGCGGCGGCGCTGGTCGGGGTCTACAACCTGATGGGCGGCAACCGCTTCGTGTCGAGCATGATTCTCGGCCTGGATATCCCGCCGCTGGCGATCATCATGGTGATGATGGCGATCCTGCTGCTGCTGGGGCTGTTCCTCGACTGGATCGGCATCGCGATGCTGACCCTGCCGATCTTCGTACCGATCATCGTTCAGCTCGGCTACGACCCGGTATGGTTCGGCGTGCTGTTCGCGGTCAACATGCAGGTGTCCTTCCTGTCGCCACCCTTCGGGCCTGCCGCCTTCTATCTGAAAGGCGTGGCACCGGAAGGCATCAGCCTCAAGGATATCTTCGTCTCGCTGCTGCCGTTCATCGCCATCCAGCTGTGCGTGCTGGCGATGTTGCTGCTGTGGCCGCAACTGTCGCTGTGGCTGGTCTAGGCTCAACAGACGTTGCCCGCTTGCCCAAGACTCGACGCCCTCGCAGATGCGAGGGCGTCGTCGTTGGTGACGAAAGATTTGCGCCGTCGTGTGGCGAGGCATCATGCAAGGCAGGCTTTGTGCTCCTTCATGGTGCAAATGAACGGATGCACAAACACGGTCACGGTGAGAGGGGTCAGGCTGTCATGGCAGATGCACCATCTTGGCACATTCCCTGCAATGCTCTTGCAATGCCTGTCCGGTGCCACGAGATCCTGTCGAGGTGACCCCCGACACGCTGCAGCACTTCACGAGGAGAGTTCACATGTCAGAGACTCAAGCACCGCTGTTGTTGCTGACCGATCTGGATGGCTCGCTGCTGGATCACCACGATTACTCGCCGGGCCCGGCGCGCAGCTGGCTGACCCGCCTGCGCGCGCGCGGTGCCTGGATCGTCCCCAACACCTCCAAGACGGCGGCCGAACTGGCACCGCTGATGGACTCGCTGGGCTTGGCGGGCCAGCCGTGGATCGCCGAGAACGGCGGCGTTGTGGCCCTGCCGGCCGATTGGCTGAGCGCCTACCCGCTGGAAGAGGCCAGCGTCCCGGATGCACACGGCCTGTGTCGTATCGCGGTGGCGATGCCCCGCGACAGGATTCTCGCGGTGCTGGAGGAGCTGAGCGGAGAATTCGCCTTCGAGGGCTTCGCCTCGATGTCGGTGGCGAGAATCAGCGAACTGACGGGGTTGGGGGAGGGCGACGCGGCCCTGGCGGGACAGCGTGATGCCAGTGAACCGCTGGTGTGGCACGACGCGCCGGAGCGTCTCGAGGACTTTCGTGCGCGTCTGGCCAGCCATGGCCTCAAGCTGACACGTGGTGGGCGCTTTCACCATGTGACCGGGGACAGCGACAAGGGCGTGGCAGCGCGTTATCTGATCGCCCGCTACCGGCTCTGCGAGCGGGTGCGCCCCTGGACGCTGGGCTTCGGCGATGGCGCCAATGACCTGCCACTGCTGGCCGCCGTCGACAACGCTGTGCTGATCCCCGGCGTCGGTGATACCTCACAGCGTGATCGGGAGCTTGCCGATTATCCGCAACTGGCGGATGAACGCCGCTGTTTTCGCGCCAATCTCCCCGGACCGCAGGGATGGGTCGAGGGATTGCGTCACTGGCTGGCCAATGGCCAGCCGGAAGAATGGACATCCAGAGGTCTGGGCGCCTGACGCCTGCCTGATGCGTGTCTTCGGCATGACAAGGAGCTGACATGAGCGATTTCTACCAGAATGGCATCATCACCAACTTCCATAACCTGACCGATCGTCCGGTGGAAGATCTCGAAGCGGACCTGATGCGCTTCTCCCGCAAGCGACCGATGAGCCTGATTCTACCGTCGCTGTATTCCGAGCTGGAAGGCCCCGCCCTCAAGCATATCGTCGAGGAGCTGGCCCAGGTGCCGTACCTCAGCGAGATCGTGATCGGGCTGGACCGCGCCGACCGTGACCAGTTCGAGCATGCCAAGGAGTTCTTCTCACATCTGCCGCAGCATCACCGCATCCTGTGGAACGACGGCCCGCGTCTGCGGGCGCTGGATGAGGAGCTGACCGAGCATGGCCTGGCGCCGATGGAGGCCGGCAAGGGGCGCAATGTCTGGTACTGCTCCGGCTACGTGCAGGCCTCGGGCATCGCCGAGGCGGTGGCACTGCATGACTGCGATATCGTCACCTATGATCGCGGCCTGCTGGCGCGGCTGATCTACCCGGTGGCCCATCCGCAGTTCAACTACGAGTTCTGCAAGGGCTACTACTCGCGCATCGCCCAGGGCAAGCTGAACGGCCGCGTGGCGCGCCTGATGGTCACGCCGCTGATCCGTGCGCTCAAGAAAGTCTATGGCCCGCTGCCGTACCTGGATTATCTCGACAGCTATCGCTATCCGCTGTCCGGCGAGTTCTCGATGCGTACCGACGTGCTGGCGGACATCCGCATTCCCAGTGACTGGGGGCTGGAGATCGGCGTGCTGTCCGAGGTCCATCGCAACTATTCCACCAAGCGCCTGTGTCAGGTGGACATCGCCGATGCCTACGATCACAAGCACCAGCCGCTGTCCGAGGAAGATGCGCTGGGCGGCTTGAATCGCATGAGTCTGGACATCGCCAAGGCCATGTATCGCAAGCTGGCCACGCTGGGCGTCGAGATGCACGGCGAGACCTTCCGCACCATCAAGGCCACCTACTACCGCATCGCGCTGGACCTGATTGAGACCTACTACAACGATGCCGTCATGAATGGCCTGACGGTGGACCGCCACAGCGAGGAAGCGGCGGTGGAGCTGTTCGCCGCCAACATCATGGATGCCGGCAGCGCCTTCCTCGACAATCCGCGCGACAAGCCCTTCATCCCGAGCTGGAACCGGGTGCAGTCAGCCGTGCCGGACCTGCTCGAGCGCATGCACGAAGCGGTGGAGCTGGACAACCAGTAAGGCTCGCGGCGGGAAACAGCAAGACCAACGACAACGGGGCTGCCAGTGGCAGCCCCGTTGTCGTTGGCAGGAGGAAGAAACGCGGGCGTCAGACGACCTCGATGGCCGGCGGGCGCACGGTTTGCTCCATCAGCCAGGCCGCCTGATAGGGGCGGCGGGCCATGGTGGGATCGTAGGCCTTGTCGTGGCACAGGTGGTCGGTCAGCGCGACGCCTTGCCAGCTTGCCGGCAGCGGCAGCACGCGCGGCTGATCGGTGACATTGAGGGCGAACAGCAGGCGGCGCCCTTCATGGGTGACGCGCTCGAAGACGAAGAAGTCCGGGCCGACATCAAAGACATTCTGGTCGGCATCCGGGTGGAAGCAGGGTTCGTTGCGGCGCAGTGCCATGCGGCGCTTGAGGGCGTGGAAGACCTCATGGGTCGCGGTGTTGGGGCTTGCCAGCAGCGCTTCCAGTTCATCGCGCTGCCATTTGCGGCGGTTGATGGCGCGCAGATGGCCATCGCGCTCGACGCCTTCCTGGTGGTTGGGGGTCGCGGTCAGCGAGTGGATGTACAGCCCGGGGATGCCCTGCAGGCTCAGCATCAGGGTCTGACTGGCGATGAAGCGCTCGATCTGCCACGGGTCCTGGCCGCGCCGCGTGCCCTTGAGCGCATCGAAGTAGCTGATGTTGAGCTCATAGGGGGTGTCGGCGCGCCCGGGGTTGGCGCGCATGCTGACGTAGCCACCGAAGTCATGCACCAGCCGCACCAGGGTGTCGCGCTCGTGGTCGGGCAGCAGGCCCTCAAGGGCGCGAACGCCGATACCGTCGTGACTGGCGGTGAAGTTGAAGTAGCTGCAGCCGGAAGGCAATGACGGCAGGCTGGTGGCCCACTGGGTCAGGGCGCTGGCATCGCCGGAGGTCAGGGTGTGCAGCGTCAGCGGCGGCAGCGTGAACTGATAGATCAGGTGCGCTTCATCGGCCTGGGCGCTGCCCTCGATGGCGGTGAGGTCGTGCTGTGACAGGCGGTCGAGCCCGAAGTAGGACATGTTCTCGGCGTGGGGCACGTTGGTCTCGGTGATCAACAGGCTGCCGGGCGCCAGATGGTCGACGATGGCGCGCAGCAGGCGCACCACGGCGTGAGTCTCCGGTAGGTGGATGCAGGAGGTGCCCTGGCGTTTCCACAGGAAGGCCACCGCATCGAGGCGGATGATGCCCGCGCCCTGCTCGAGGTAATAAAGCAGGATGCCGATGAATTCGAGCAGCACATCGGGATTGGCGAAGTTCAGGTCGATCTGGTCATCCGAGAAGGTTGCCCAAAGATGGCGCAGGCCACGACGGGTATGCACCGGCGTGAGCAGTGCAGATGGGCGCGGGCGCACGACCTCGGAGACATCGGTGTCGGGGTCCATCTCGATGAAGTAGTCGCGGCCGGGCTGCACGCCGGCCAGATAATCGGCGAACCACAGTGACTCGCGTGAGCAGTGATTGATGACCAGGTCTGCCATCAGGTCGCGGTGCTCGCTCAGGCGCCGGATGTCCTGCCAGTCGCCGAGGACCGGATTGACCTCGCGATAGTGGATGACGCTGAAGCCGTCATCGCTGCTCCACGGAAAGAAGGGCAGCACGTGGACACCGGACAGGCTGTCGTCCAGTCGGCTGGCGAGGAAGTCGTGCAGGGTCGCCAGTGGTGCCTCGCCTTCCTGCTGCAGGCTGTCGCCGTAGGTGATCAGCCACTGATCGCGCTCGCTCCAGAGCGGCTCGCCTTCCGGTACGCGGGGGTTGAGGCGCGTGCGATGGAAGTCCAGCACCGTCTCCAGGCGTCTGAGGACTTCTTCATGACGCTGTGGGTAGATCTCGGCGAGCAGGCGTGTGGCGTGCGCCTGGAAATCAGCTTGCGAGAGGCGTTTGGCGAGAGAGACTCTGGCGCGTGGTCTGGCGCTGCCCTCGCTCGGCGCAGGATCGGAGGCAGTGGATGTCGAGTGATCGGGAGATGACGTATCGGACATGGGCAATCCTCGTGGCAGCAAAAGCGGTCAGACTCTGCCTCGTGAGCCGCAATGGGCAGAGCGTGTCGCGGGTGATCTTCGGGAAGCCCGCCGGCGCAATCCTGCGGGGCCGGTGGCAAGACTGGGAATCACATATCAGATGAAGTCGGCTGGCCGTCGCTTGGTGAAATGCCTGAATAGCGCATCGCTGAGCGGCGCCCGTGGGTGACGGCCTGGCGCCTTTACTCATGAGTCATGCACGCCTCGGGCCAGATTCGTCAAGCCTGCAAGGCAGGACGGCCAGCCTGCATGTGCCGGCTGGCCGTCCTGTCTGGCGTCATGTGGCCTGCGGCCAGCTGACGCCACTGCGCTTCATGACATGCTTTACTTGCGCAGCACGCGATACAGAATCAGCAGAATGACGGCGCCGAGCACGGCGATGACAAAGCTGGCCAGATTGAATCCCGTCACTTCACCGAAGCCCATCAGGGTGCCGACCCAGCCACCGACAACGGCACCCAGGATGCCGATGATGCTGGTGACGATGATGCCACCCGGGTCCTTGCCGGGCACGATCACCTTGGCGATGATGCCGGCAATAAGACCGAATATGATCCATGCAATGATTCCCATGTCGCAGCTCCTTGCGTCATCGTGATCAATCTCGCGGCAGAGATCATTCGCCGCCAGTCGTGAAAGGATTTCACGGCTCGGGCAAGCGTCCTTGTGAGGCGCTGCACCCTGATGTCATCTTTCGGTTATCGGGCGGGGATTTCAAGCCTGCCGGGCAGGTTGATTGACGCTTTCGCCGCGGTGTCCGCCCCCCGGGGCGACAGTGCAGGAAACTCCTGTCGCCCTTTGGTCGCTCCCCAAGGCTAGTTCAGTCATGTCGAGGCTGACATAGGCTCCCGTGGCAGGGCCTTAACGGTTACAATACCCGCCATTCGCTGTCATTCGGCTGCGCTGCGCCACTTCCTCGCTGTGCTTCGCGCGGGGCCGCAGCCACCTCGCACCCAAGCAGGCTCTCCAACATGCACTGTCCCTTCTGTGGAACTCATGAAACCAAGGTCACGGATTCCCGACTGGTGGTCGAGGGTGACCAGGTGCGGCGGCGTCGCCAGTGCGCGGCCTGCGGTGAGCGTTTCACGACCTACGAAACGGCGGAGCTGGTCATGCCGCGCGTGGTCAAGGGTGACGGTTCGCGTGAGAGCTTCGATGAGCACAAGCTGCGTGCTGGCATGCTGCGCGCGCTGGAAAAGCGCCCGGTATCCTCCGAGTTGATCGAGGCCGCGGTGGAGCGCATTCGTCAGCGTCTGCGTGCCACCGGCGAGCGTGAGATCGAGGCGCGGCGCATCGGTGATGAGGTCATGCAGCAGCTCAAGCGGCTGGATCAGGTCGCCTATATCCGCTTCGCTTCGGTCTATCGTCGCTTCCAGGATCTTGATGAGTTCCGCGCCGAGATCGACCGTCTCGCCCAGGAGCCCAGTTTCCTGCCGGGCGAGGAAGACGCGCGGCCCTGATGTCTCGACACGGTCATCCTTGCAGATGACCTCGAGGCCTGCGCCTGCTGGTCCTGTCGCGTCACGCTGCGTGGCTCAGGCCTTGCCTCAGACCTCAGGCCTCAGGCATCGAAGTATTGACCACCGCCTGGGCTACGCCTGACCTTCTCTCGTTTCACGCCAAGGTATCGCATGTCTCTTTCTCCTCATGCTTCTCATGCTCCCCGTGACAGCCACTCTCACGAACGCAGTGCTCCCTCGGCGCGTGATGCGCGCCACATGGCCCACGCCCTGCGCCTGGCGCGACTGGGCAGCTACACGACGCAGCCCAATCCGCGTGTCGGCTGTGTGCTGGTAGAGGCCGAGACCGACGAGGTGATCGCGAGCGGCTTTCACGTGCGTGCCGGGGAAGGGCATGCCGAGGTCAATGCGCTGGCAGAGGCGGGCGAGCGCGCGCTGGGCTGCGTGGCCTATGTGACGCTGGAGCCCTGCTCCCACACCGGGCGTACCGGCCCTTGCTCGCTGGCGCTGATCGCGGCGGGCGTCTCGCGGGTGGTGATCGCGATGCGTGATCCGAATCCGCAGGTCGCCGGGCGCGGCATCGCGCTGCTGCAGGGCGCGGGCATCGCGGTGACGGTCGGGGTGATGGAGCAGGAGGCGCGAGCGCTCAATCCCGGCTTCCTGTCACGTATGGAGCGCGGTCGGCCCTTCGTGCGCCTCAAGCAGGCCATGAGTCTGGACGGGCGCACAGCGATGGCTTCCGGCGAATCCCAGTGGATCACCGGCCCCGAAGCGCGCAGTGCCGTGCAGCGCCTGCGTGCGCGCTCCAGCGTGGTGATGAGCGGTATCGAGTCGGTCATCTTCGATGATTCGCGTCTCAATGTGCGCGCCGACCAGCTCGGGCTTGAAGACCACCCGCTGGGGCTCGAGGCGCTGGTGGCGCGTCAGCCGCTGCGCGTGGTGGTGGACAGCCATCTGCGTTTGCCGCTGGCGGCGCGCATTCTGGCGCAATCCGGTCGTACGCTGCTGGTATGTGTCGCGGATGAGACAGCGGCGCTGGCTGAGCGACGTACCTTGTTGGAGGCGGCCGGTGCCGAGGTGCTGGCGCTGCCGGCCGGCGAAGATGGCCGCGTGGACCTCGAGGCCCTGCTGCGCTATCTGGCCGAGCACGAGCAGGCCAACGAGGTACTGCTGGAAACCGGCGCGGTGCTGGCCGGGGCCATGATTAACGCGGGGCTGGTCGATGAGATGCAGCTCTTCATGGCCCCGACGCTGCTGGGCGGCGAGGCTCGCCCGCTGCTGGCGCTGCCGGGGCTGGATCACATGGCGCAGCAGCGCCGGGTCGAGATTCGCGATATCCGGGCGGTGGGGCGTGATTGGCGCATCACTGCAGTGCCGGTAGCATCGCCAGACCCGCAGGAGAGCGGCGACTGATTTCTTCTTGTCACGCAAGCACTTGCCGCCGTCTGGCGACAGCGGCGTCGCTGGGTGCTGGCGCAAAACGGGGTGGCGGGGTACCCTGACGCCCGACTTTTTGATAATACGCGTGGGTCCGGCATGGGCCGGCGCAGCCCGTAAAGTGGAGCAAGCATGGCGCTATCAGGCATCGCAGCACTCGTCGAGGATATCCGGCAAGGCAAGATGGTCATCCTCATGGATGACGAGGATCGTGAGAATGAAGGCGACATCATCATCGCCGCGGAAGCCGTGACAGCCGAGCACATCAACTTCATGGCACGCCACGCGCGTGGCTTGATCTGCATGCCGATGTCGCGTGAGCATTGCGAACAGCTCCAGCTGCCACTGATGGTTCAGGCCAACGGTTCCGGCTTCGGCACCAAGTTCACGCTCTCCATCGAGGCCACCGAAGGCGTCACCACCGGTATCTCGGCGGCTGACCGCGCCCGTACCGTGCAGGCTGCCGCCGCGCGCAATGCGCGCCCGCAGGACATCGTCCAGCCGGGGCACATCTTCCCGCTGATGGCGGAACCGGGTGGCGTGCTGCGTCGTGCCGGCCATACCGAGGCGGCCTGTGACCTGGCGTCCATGGCGGGCTTTGGCGCGACCGGCGTGATCTGTGAGGTCATGAACGATGACGGCAGCATGGCGCGTCGTGAAGAGCTCGAGCGCTTCGCCGCCGAGCACGACCTCAAGGTCGGTACCATTGCGGATCTGATCGAATATCGCATCCACAATGAGCAGACCGTGGAAGTGCTGGACAGCGAGCAGGTCGAGACCGCCTTCGGCGAGCTGACGCTGCACTGCTTCAGCGATCGCATCCAGGGCCGTCACCACCTGGCGCTGGTCAAGGGCACGCCGGACGCCGAGTCTCTGACGACCGTGCGCGTGCACGTGCAGGACCCGATGCGCGACCTGCTGACCCTGCGTCAGCCGGGCAGCAGCAGCTGGGCGCTCAATGACGCCCTCGCCGAAGTCGCCGCCGCCGATGCCGGCGTGCTGGTACTGCTGGACACCGGCAGCGACGCGATGGATTACAAGGATCGTCTCGATGTCTTCCTCGGACGACGTCGTACGCCGCGCACCAACGAATCCGATGGTGCGGGCAATTATCTGACCACCGGTACCGGTGCCCAGATCCTTCGGGATCTCGGTGTCGGCCGGATGCGTCTGCTCAGCTCGCCGTGGAAATTCTCTGCCCTGTCCGGGTTTGGCCTCGAAGTGGTCGAACTGGTCGGCAGTGATGACACGGCAGGCGAGACAGACGCAGACGCCGCGGGCGCGTAAGCGCTTCGGCACCCCAAATGGCGGGGGAGGTCGCGCACTTCTGGCGGCCTTCCCCGGTATGATTGATATCCCCGCCCCGGTTCTCCGGGGCGCTAGCATTGTGGACTGACCATGCAACCGATTGCTCAACTCGAAGGCACTTTCACCAATGTCGATGGCCGTTACGTCATCGTCGTCGGGCGTTTCAACCACCATGTCGTCGACAGCCTGGTGGAAGGCGCGGTCGATTCTCTCGTACGCCACGGCGTCGATGAGGAAAACATCGACCTGATCCACGTGCCGGGTGCCTGGGAAATTCCGCTGGCCGTCAAGGCCGTGCTGGCCAAGGTCAAGCCGCACGCCGTCATCACGCTGGGTGCGGTGATCCGCGGTGGTACGCCGCACTTCGAATACGTCGCCGGTGAGTGCAACTCCGCGCTGTCGCGTCTGCAGCTCGAATTCGACACCCCGGTCGCCAATGGCGTGCTGACGGTGAATTCCATCGAGCAGGCCATCGAGCGTGCCGGCACCAAGGCTGGCAACAAGGGTACCGAAGCGGCCATGGCGGCGATGGAAATGGTCTCCCTGCTCAAGGCCATGGGAGGTGACGCGTGAGCGAACGCAAGGAACGTACCGAGCGCGAGCCGTCCAAGCAGCAGCAGGCGCGTCGCGCCGCTCGCGAGCTGGCCGTGCAGGGCATCTACCAGTGGCAGATGACCGGCAAGAACATGACCACCATCGAAGCCGAGTTCCGTGGTCAACAGGTCGACGATGACGTCGAGCTGCACGAGAACTGGGTCGAGGTGATGCGCATCGCCGACCAGGCGCTGTTCCACGAGCTGCTGCACAACGTGCCGCGCTTCCAGAAAGAACTGGATGCCAGCATCAGCCCGCTGCTCGATCGTCGCCTGCAGGATCTCGACGAGATCGAGCTGGCCATCCTGCGTCTGGGCGCCTACGAGCTGTCCAAGCGCATGGAAGTGCCGTATCGCGTGGCGATCAACGAAGGGGTCGAGCTGGCCAAGACCTTCGGTGCCACCGACGGGCACAAGTACGTCAACGGGATCCTCGACAAGCTGGCAGTCAAGCTGCGCAGTGCCGAGGTGACCCAGGCCCGCCTGCGCTGACATGCCAGGTGAATTCGAGCTGATTGCCCGCTACTTCCAGCGCGATCTGTCCGGGGCACCGGGCGTGTTGCTGGGGCCGGGTGACGACTGTGCACTTCTTGCCGCCAGTGATGGCATGCAGATGGCGGTCAGTGTCGATACCTCGGTGGCGGGGGTGCACTTCCCGCCGGATGCGCCTGCGGCGTCCATTGGCCATCGCGCCCTGGCCGTCAATCTGTCTGATCTGGCGGCGATGGGCGCGACCCCGCGCTGGGCGTTGCTGGCCCTGACGTTGCCGGACGTGGATGAAGACTGGCTGCATGGTTTCGCGGCCGGTTTCCACGCGCTGGCGGATCGCTACGGCATCGCGCTGGTAGGCGGCGACGTCACGCGCGGCCCGCTCTCCATCACGATCACCGTGCATGGCGAGCTGCCGTGCGTGCTCGAGCCTGCCCAGCAGGCCGACAGCGTGACCCGCCCGATTCTGCGGCGTGATGGTGCCCGTGAGGGGGATCTCATCGCGGTCACCGGCCTGCCGGGGCTGGCGCATGCTGGCCTCAAGGCCTGGCAGGATGGCGTACGCGATGTGCTGAATCCTTGCCTGGCGGCCTACCTGCGACCAGAACCGCGGGTCGATGCGGGGCTGGCGCTGCGTGAGCTGGCCAGTGCGGGCCTGGATGTCTCCGATGGCGTGATGGGCGACCTGGCACACATCTGTCGTGCCAGTCAGCTGTCGGCGGCGCTGGAGCTTGGCGAACTGCCGCTGGCGCCGGAGCTGATCACGGCGCTGGGCGAGCAGGGCGCCCGCGAGGCGGTCCTCAATGGCGGCGACGATTACGAGCTGTTGCTCACGCTGCCCGCAGAGAACCTCGAGACGGCCAGGCTTGCCCTGCGCTCACTCAACCTGTCCTTGAATGTCATCGGTCGCATGCAGGCGGCGGGCAGCGATGCGCCGCGCGTGATGCTGATGGACAAGGGCGTTGAGCAGGCAGCGACGGGCCAGAGCTGGCAGCATTTCTCTGCCTCGCAGGCCTCTGGGGCAGACGGCTCCGGCGGTGATGCATCGCCACGCAACGCGAACGGGGTGGCATCATGAATCGCGCACCCGCCAGTGTCTGGCGGCGCCCCGTGCACTTCCTGGCCTTCGGGCTGGGCAGTGGTACCGCGCCCTTTGCACCGGGCACCTTCGGTACTCTCGCGGCAATCCCGTTCTACTGGCTGATGACCAACCTCACGCTGTGGCCGTATCTGGCCATCGTGCTGGTCGCGTCGCTGGTCGGGATCTGGATCTGTGATCGCACCTCGCGCGATCTCGGTGTGCATGATCACTCCGGGATCGTCTGGGACGAATTCGTCGGCTATTGGATCACGATGGCCGCCGTGCCATTCTCTTGGCAGGCAGCGCTATGGGGCTTCGTGGTCTTCCGGGTCTTCGATATTCTCAAGCCATGGCCGATTCGCTGGGCCGACCGCCGGGTTGCCGGTGGCTTCGGCATCATGCTGGATGACGTCTTCGCCGGTATCTATGCCTGGTCGACGATGCATCTGTGGCTGTGGTTGCACTGACGCTTCGCTGCCTTGGTGGCGAGGCTCACGCACATGTTTCACTGATGGAAGCAGATGCGACAAGAGGCACCGCGCAGACGGTGTGATGCTCCAATAACGGACAAGGGTTAATGCGATGGGCAAGGGACTGATAACCGCGACGGCAGTGGTCGTCATCGGGGCAGCCGGCTATGTCGGCGGCGTGGCTTACTCAAGCCAGCGCTTTGAAGATGAGATGGCCCGCATGGTGGCAGAGCTCGACAGGAGCTCCGACATCAAGGCGACCCGTGAGGATGTCGACAGCGGCTGGTTCGGCTCCACGGGCCGGGTAGAGATGGAACTCGCCACCGGGGACGGTGAAGGTCCCATGCGCATCGTATTGCCCTATGAAGCCGGCCACGGCCTGCTGTCGACCACCATGCAGGGCAACTTCAAGGTGCTGTACGGTACGCCGTCACGCGATGTCTTCGCCGAAGTGCTCGGCGATGGCAAGGCGATCGCCTTCGATGGCAGCGTCGACAACTTCAGCGGCGCCAGCGACACCACCCTGACCTTGCCGGCCTTTGACTGGCAGGACCCGGAGAGCGGCACGCGCATCGACTTCCAGGGCGGCGAGCTGCTGGCCTCCCACGATGGCGGTGACACGCCGGAAATCACCGTGGATGGCGAGATCACGCCGTTCGATATCACCAATGGCGCCGAGAAGGTCAGCGTCGGCACCCTGAGCCTCAACGGCATCTATCGCGGGGCGGACAATGACTTCCGCCAGGACGACAAGATCGTGCTGGACACCCTGACCATCGACAACGGCACCGGTCAGCCGCCAGTAGTCGCCAGCGATATCCGTTACAGCGGCGAAACGCGTCTGGACCCGACCGAGCTGCGCTATCTGATGAAGCTGTCGGTGCAGGATGTCAGTGCGGGTGATCAGCAGATGGCCAGCGGCGACGTGTCCATCTCGATCGACCGTCTGCAGGGCGCAGCCGTCTATGACTTCATCACCCAGCTGCAGGGCTTGCTGGAAGAAGCGGGCAAGCCGTTCGAGGAGCTGAGCGAAGAGCAGCAGGTCGCCATCCTCGAGAAGGTCGAAGCGCCGCTGTTCACCATGCTGAGCACCTCTCCGCGCATGACGCTGGAATCGCTGAATGCCAAGAGCGATGCCTTCGGCGTCGACATGCAGGGTGATGGCCAGATGATTCTCGATGGTGCCGACATCACCGACCTGACCATCCAGGAGCTGCAGACCGTGCCGGGTCAGCAGGCCTTCCTGAATCGTCTGAGCGGGCGCTTCGAGTTCCGCAACGTGCCGCCGATGATGGCCATGATGGCGGGTGTCTCTCCGCAGGCCGCCGACCGCAACCTCGTGGTCGAGATCGACGGTGACAGCGTGAAGATCAACGGCACCCCGATCTACTGAGCGCCGCGCAGTATGCTGGAAACGACAATGCCCGCCTCATGGCGGGCATTGTCGTTTCCAGGGGGCGCATCAGGTGCCACCCTGAACACGCAGTGTTGCGCCCCCAGCGCGGCAAGCCTGCCTTGATAAAGTGTCTCACTGGCCGCATTGGTGGAGATGATCGCCTCAACCGAGGCCTGGTTTCATGAGGGTTGCATGCCACGTCACGAAGAGATTTCCGATAACGACGATATTCTTGCCGGCTTCGAGGATGACAGCCAGTCACAAGAGCCTTCTTCTTCCGCCTCGGGTGGGCTGGTGCCGAGTGGTGACCAGCTGCCGGAGCGCATCTACCTGCTGCCGATTCACAATCGCCCGTTCTTCCCGGCCCAGGTCCAGCCGCTGGTAATCAACAAGCAGCGTTGGGCCGAGACCATGCAGCTGGTCGGCAATACGCCGCATCATGCTGTCGGTCTGGCCTTCGTCGGCGATGTCGAGGTCGATGAGCTGGGGGTCGAGCATTTCCCCGAGATCGGCTCCGCCGTGCGCGTCCACAAGCCTGAAGACGGCGATGACCAGGTACAGTTCATCGCCCAGGGGCTGCGCCGCTTCCGCATCACGCGCTGGCTGTCGCGCAAGCCTCCCTATCTGGTCGAGGTCACCTATCCGCGCGAGCCGGTCGATGCCGAGAGCGATGAGGCGCGCGCCTATGCGATGGCGATGATCAACGGCATCAAGGAACTGCTGCCGATCAACCCGCTGTACGGCGAGGAGCTCAAGCAGTACCTCAACCGCTTCAGCCCGCATGAACCGGGTCCGCTGACCGATTTCGCCGCCGCCATCACCTCGGCCAAGGGCGCTGAGCTGCAGGAGGTGCTGGAGTCGCTGCCGGTGATGGAGCGCATGCAGAAGGTGCTGCCCCTGCTGCGCAAGGAAATCGAGGTCGCACAGCTGCAGACCGAGATCTCCCAGCAGGTCAACGCGCAGATGGAAAAGCATCAGCGCGAATTCTTCCTGCGCGAACAGCTCAAGGTCATCCAGCGTGAACTGGGCATCTCCAAGGATGATCGCGAGAATGACGTCGATACCTTCCGCGGCCGTCTCGACGAGCTCAAGGTGCCGGAGCGGGTTCAGTCGCGCATCGATGATGAGCTCGACAAGCTGTCGGTGCTGGAGACCGGCTCGCCGGAATACGGCACCACACGCAACTATCTTGACTGGCTGACCTCGCTGCCGTGGGGCATCACCTCCACCGATCAGCTCAATCTGGCCCATGCGCGTACCGTGCTCAATCGCGATCACGATGGGCTGGATGATGTGAAGTCACGTATCGTCGAGTTTCTGGCCGAGGGCACCTTCAAGGGCGATGTCGGCGGCTCGATCCTGCTGCTGGTCGGCCCGCCCGGCGTGGGCAAGACCTCCATCGGGCGCTCCATCGCCCAGGCGCTGGGACGCGAGTTCTATCGCTTCTCGATCGGCGGCATGCGCGATGAGTCCGAGATCAAGGGTCATCGCCGCACCTACGTGGGCGCCATGCCCGGCAAGCTGGTGCAGGCGCTCAAGGAGGTCAAGGTCGAGAACCCGGTGATCATGCTCGATGAGATCGACAAGCTGGGGCAGTCCTTCCAGGGCGATCCGGCCTCGGCGCTGCTCGAGGTGCTGGACCCGGAGCAGAACGTCGACTTCCTCGATCATTACCTCGATGTGCGCCTCGATCTCTCCAAGGTGCTGTTCGTGTGTACCGCCAATACGCTGGACAGCATCCCCGGCCCGCTGCTGGACCGCATGGAGCAGATTCGCCTCTCCGGCTACATCGCCGAGGAGAAGATGGCGATCGCCAAGCACCACCTGTGGCCGAAGCTGCTGACCCGCGACAATATCCCCAAGAAGCGCATCAATCTGAGTGACGCCGCGCTGCGTCAGGTCATCGAGGGCTATGCCCGTGAGGCCGGCGTGCGCCAGCTGGAGAAACAGCTGCACCGTATCGTGCGCAAGGCGGCGGTGAAGTTGCTGGAAGAGGAGCTTCCGACCGTGAAGGTCTCGGTCAAGAACCTCGAGGAATTCCTCGGTGCGCCGATCTTCCGTCGCGAGAAGGTCCTGGCCGGCGAAGGCGTGGTGACCGGGCTTGCCTGGACCAGCATGGGCGGTGCGACTCTGCCCATCGAAGCCACCCGGGTGCATGGCCTGACAAGAGGCTTGAAGCTGACCGGCAAGCTGGGCGACGTGATGCAGGAGTCCGCCAACATCGCCTACTCCTATACGCTGGCCAATCTCGAGGCCTACGATGCCGAGGCGGACTTCTTCAACGAGTCCTTCATTCACCTGCACGTGCCTGAAGGTGCGACGCCCAAGGATGGCCCCAGCGCCGGCGTGACCATGACCACGGCGTTGATGTCGTTGGCCAAGCATCAGGCGCCGCGCAAGGGGCTGGCGATGACAGGTGAGCTGACCTTGACGGGTCAGGTGCTGCCGGTGGGCGGTATCCGCGAAAAGGTGATTGCGGCACGGCGCAGTGATATCTACGAGCTGATTCTGCCGCAGGCCAACCAGCGCGATTACGATGAGCTGCCGGAATACTTGAAGGAAGGCATGATCGTGCACTTCGCGGCGCGCTACGCGGATGTCTCGCGTGTGGTCTTCGACAGTGACAGCGCCCAGCGTCATTGAGTGGTGTGTGATCAGCGGCGAGGCGTGAGTGACAAGCGCTGATTGCCAGGCCCCGAGCCCAGATGCTGAGCGCCAGATGTTGAGCTCCACCAGCGCGAAGTCAGCCGCAAGACGACAGAGGCCCCGCCAATTGGCGGGGCCTCTGTCGTTGCTGTGCTTTCTTCTTCCTTGGCTTGGGTCTGTCGATTCCGGGAGAGTCTGGGAGAGCGATTGGAAGAATGGTCGGGAGGGTGGTCGGGAAAGGGGCTGGGCTGGCTAGCTCGTGCTCAGGCGGTGTCGAGTTGCTCGAGGACGGCCGCCTCGGCGGCATTGCGCCCGACGCTGGCGATGCCGTTGTCGCGGCCGGATTCCGACTTGTACATCTGGCTGCGACCGATCTGCTGGCTGTTGGCGGCCAGCAAGGTGAAATAGAAACGTCCGTCCTTGGCGACTTCCCGGGTGAAGCGTTTTTCTTCGACGGCATTCTTGCGCACGGATTCCACGCCGTTCAGGCAGCCGCGCTTGTCGGCATAGCCCTGACTCTGCAGGATCTTCTCGCCGTTGCCTGCCTTCAGCGCAAAGTAGAACTTGCTGTCCTTGCCCCGAGTGATGACGAATTTTCCGGCCATGGGTGACTCCTGTTCCTTGTGGGGTGTCTGGCATTGCCTGATGTGTCGTCCTTCAGTGTAATCAGCGCCTCCCGCCGCAGGCCCACGCTAGAGGCCGCTTCATTCAACGCTTTCGGCGCTTGTCGGCATCTTTCGGGGCTGCTGATGGCGTGGGCGGCGCTATCTGGTAGGCAAGCGGGGCCGGTACATGACAGAATTGACCCTAGGCAGACAGCGTTGACCCAAGAGGCACGCGTCTCCTCTGGACACCAGGTGTGCGTACCCCGAGCGGGGCGCCGCCTGACCAAAACAGAAGCCGCTCCCGTGCGGAGTGATTCTGCAGCGGATTGCGCAGAAGGGCGGCGTCAGTTTTCTGACCCCGCCAGGCGCAATTCCATGAATCAGTCCCTCTCGCACAGGAGAGCGGCCAAGCATTGAATGAGGTTTACCATGCCAGAGTATCGCTCCCGTACGACCACCGCAGGTCGTAACATGGCCGGCGCTCGCGCCCTGTGGCGCGCCACCGGCATGAAAGATGGCGACTTCCAGAAGCCGATCATCGCCGTTGCCAACTCCTTCACCCAGTTCGTGCCGGGCCACGTCCACCTCAAGGACATGGGTCAGCTGGTCGCGCGCGAGATCGAGAAGGCCGGCGGCGTCGCCAAGGAATTCAACACCATCGCGGTCGATGATGGCATCGCCATGGGCCACGACGGCATGCTGTATTCGCTGCCGTCGCGTGACCTGATCGCCGATAGCGTCGAATACATGGTGAATGCCCACTGTGCGGATGCGCTGGTGTGCATCTCCAACTGTGACAAGATCACCCCGGGGATGTTGATGGCCGCCATGCGCCTCAACATCCCGGTCATCTTCGTCTCCGGCGGCCCGATGGAAGCCGGCAAGACCAAGCTGCTGGATCACGGCCTCGATCTGGTCGATGCCATGGTCATCGCCGCCGATGACAGCGTCGACGACGAGACGGTCGCCGAGATCGAGCGCAGCGCCTGCCCGACCTGTGGCAGCTGCTCGGGCATGTTCACGGCCAACTCCATGAACTGCCTGATGGAAGCGCTGGGTCTGGCATTGCCGGGCAACGGCACCGTACTGGCCACGCACTCCGATCGTCGTCGCCTGTTCGAGAATGCCGGGCATCGCATCGTCGAGCTGGCGCGCCGTTACTACGAAGGCAACGAAGAGCATCTGTTGCCGCGTGCCATCGGCTCCCGCGCCGCCTTCGCCAACGCGATGACGTTGGATATCGCCATGGGTGGCTCGACCAACACCATCCTGCACCTGCTGGCCGCCGCTCAGGAAGCCGGTGTCGACTTCACCATGTCTGACATCGACAAGCTGTCCCATAGCGTGCCGCAGATGTGCAAGGTGGCGCCGAATACCCAGAAATATCACATCGAGGATGTCCATCGTGCCGGCGGCATCATGGGGATCCTGGGCGAGCTGGATCGCGCCGGTGTGCTGGATACCTCAGTGCCGACCGTCTACGGCGACTCGCTGTCTGCGGCGCTGGAAGAGTGGGACATCATGCGTTCGCCCACTGATGAAGTCGTCGAATTCTATCGCGCCGGCCCGGGCGGTATTCCGACCCAGACCGCCTTCTCGCAGAGCGCGCGCTGGCCGAGTCTGGATGGTGATCGCGCCCAGGGCTGTATCCGCGATTACGACCATTGCTTCTCCACCCAGGGCGGCCTGGCCGTGCTGTACGGCAACATCGCACTGGATGGTTGCGTGGTGAAGACCGCTGGCGTCGATGACTCCATCCTCGTCTTCGAAGGCCGTGCCTACGTCTGCGAGTCCCAGGATCAGGCGGTGGAAGACATCCTGGCCGACAAGGTCAAGGAAGGCGACGTCGTGATCATCCGCTACGAAGGGCCGAAGGGCGGTCCGGGCATGCAGGAAATGCTCTACCCGACGTCCTATCTCAAGTCCAAGGGGCTGGGCAAGGCGTGTGCGCTGCTCACTGACGGTCGTTTCTCCGGCGGTACCTCGGGCCTGTCCATCGGTCACGCGTCTCCGGAAGCGGCGGCGGGCGGCGCCATCGGTCTGGTCGAGCATGGCGACACCATCCTGATCGACATCCCGAACCGCACCATCAACGTCAAGCTGAGCGACAGCGAGCTGCATGAGCGCCGTGAAGCGATGGATGCCCGCGGCAAGGATGCCTGGAAGCCAAGCATCCAGCGCAACCGTCGTGTCTCCGCCGCGCTCAAGGCCTATGCCTTGCTGGCGACCTCTGCTGACAAGGGCGCCGTGCGCGACCTGAGCAAGCTGGACTGAGAATCGGCTTCAGATATCTGACCCGGTCTCTGAGCAGGCCTCTGCGCTGAGACACCGCGCAAGCCTGTGTGACTCCTGTATGTCTCCTTTGTGAGTACTGAGTGAGTGCTGAGTGAGTCAAACGACAACGGCCACCCTTCGGGGTGGCCGTTGTCGTTGATGGGGATGTGTCTGAAGGGCATCCGTGGCAGGTCGCACACACGAAAGGCGCCACTCAGGGCAGATCGGGTGAGGGGAAGCCGCTCGGGGCCTGGGGGCTTGCGAAGGTGTCCGTCGGGATGATCGGCTCAAGCTCCAGGAAGCGCACGCGATTGCGTCCCTGGCGTTTGGCCTTCTTGAGTGCGTGCTGGGCGCGCTCGCAGAGCTCGAGACGGTTGGCTAGCGTGAGCGTATCGGGCGCCGGGTGATAGCAGGTCAGCCCGATGCTGCAGGTGACCGGCCCATCGAGACCATGCAGTTCTGCCGTGGCATGACGGACGCGCTCGGCGAGGATGATGGCGCCGCTGGAATCGGTCTGGCCCAGCACCGCGATCAGCGAGCCATCATCGCGCTGGCTGAGCAGGTCGCTCTTGCGTGTCGCGTTGCGCAGGATGGTGGAGACCTGCTGCAGTGCACGGTCTCCTGCGGCGCGGCCGTACTGGCGATTGAAGTCGGTAAAGGCATCCACGTTGAGCAGCAGGATCGACAGTGGCTGCCCATGGCGCGCACTGCGCGCAATCTCACCATCCAGCTGTTGCGCGAAGATTTCCGTGGGCAACAGCTTGTCCAGCACCGACGGCACGGCCGGGCCCGGGGGCGCCATGCTGGCCAGCTTGTGCCGCATGCGGGCCAGGCTCTCCTCGTGGGAGCGCTGCTCGCTGAGATCCTGGTGCTGGCTGAGAATGACGCCGGAGTGGCTGTCGATCACATCCAGATGCAGCATGACTTCGATGATCTGCCCCTGTCTGCCCAGATAGCGATGCGGCTGCTCGAAGTGGGTGATCTCGCCGGCCTGCATGGCCAGAAGTGCCTCCTGACAGGCCTGCATGTCAGCAGGGTGGGAGACATCCTCCAGCGCGCCGCGCTGCAGTTCACTCCTCTCCGTCCCCAGCAGTTGGGCCAGCGCCGGATTGAGACGTGTCCAATGGCCATGGAAGTCCATGATCGCCATCGGGAGCTGGCAGCGCGAGAACAGCAGCTCCATCTCCTGGTAGGCGAGGCGCAGGTTGCCCAGTTCACTGGTCAGCCGCTTGCGCGCATTCTCGCGATCGATCAAGCCTCCCAGCAGGCTGGCCAGTGTCTCGACCAGTGCACGATCGCTGGCGCTGAAATCTGCCGCGCGCGGTGAGTTGTCGCCGAAGCAGACGGTGCCGGTCAGACGGCCTTCGGTCCACACCGGGGCGGCGATATAGCTCTGGAAGGGCATCGACTTGAGGGCCGGATGAGTCTCGAGTGCTGGCGTGCTCGCGATATTGGCGTAGGCGATGCAGCCTGCCTGCTCAACGACTTCATTGCAGTAGGTCTCGTTCAGCGGTGCGATCGCGCCCTCGACCTTGCCGGGCGGCGGATTGACCGCCGCCATGATTTCATAGCGATTGGCCTCAGCGTGGCCGAGGATGCCGGTGGTCATCCCCAGCAGGCTGCAAGCGATCACCAGGTACTCTCTGAGCTGTTCGCTGAAGGTTCCCGCAGGGGCGAGTGTCAGGGCAAACAACGCTTGCAGCTGGGCGGGTCCGAGATTCTCATTGAGGAAGACAGTCGCGGCGGCGGCTTGTGGCGAGAGCTCTGAGGTATCAACTGGACTCGAGTGCCCCGAGGAGGGTGGTCGCGCGGGCGGAGTAGGCAGCATGTGACATCCTTATCTTGCATGTTGCGGGTAGAGGGAATGGCCAGACAACAAGTATGGTGGCTCGGAGCGATGAACGGGCGTTTTACTGGGGCAGAAAATCAACTGTTCATATACGTAAGACTGATGGGGCCTTTCGAGGTGCGACTGGATTGGAGACGCGCCAGGCCGTGACTCTGGTGGTACAAAAGAAACGGGGAGGCCGGTCGATGGCTGATCGACGGCCTCCCCGACAAGTTCTTTCTCTGCCCACCATGCTGTGTCGTCATGCGTGGCAGAGTCTGTGTGCCGCTTGTCCTGTCATCCGTGTCCTGTGCCGTTTCACACCTGGTGTCACCGGTGGGGCAGGCAGGATCCCGCTGTTGTCATGCGTAACGTTGTTGGCTCAGGCGGCTTCTGCCAGCTGAGGTTCCGCTGTCGCTTCCATATCGATGGCTTCCAACGCCAGTTCGATCGAGAACCAGTTGTCGTTCAGCCACAATTCCAATGCTTCATTGCTCATGCACATCGTCCAGTCTCCCCGAGAGTAGTGGCAAGCGCGTGTGTGTCATGGTGTGCTGCCGGTAAGCAGCAATCATCAGTATGGCGTCTCCTTGCCGAGAGCGAATGAAGTTTGCGCGACGATATGATGTCAGCAGCCTTGGATAGCGAAAGCAGGACATCACCCATGGTCAAATGACCATGGGTGATGTCCTGCTTTTCGTGAAGGATGAGTCTCTCAGTCTCGAGAGCTTGCTTGCCGGGAAAAGCCTTTCCTTGCCAAGGAGCGCTTCAGGCTGTTGGCGAGGCGTCAGGCTGTTGGCGTGGCGTCAGGCTGTTGGCGTGGTATCAGACTGAAGGGAGCGAGCCTCAGCGGCGAGTGAAGGAGCGCAGCAGACTGCGAATCAGTGTCCGTCCCAGCTGCGACCCCAGGGCGCGCATCACGGACTTGAGCAGGGTCTCCATGACGCCCTGACGCTGACTGCCGCCTGAGCGTGGGGCGCTTTCGGCCACCGGACTTGTGTGCTCGGTGTCGCGGCGGGCAGCGTTGGCAGCAGCTTGAGCGCTTTCATCCCGTTCTGTGGCAGGCGGCGTGGTGTCAGGCGTTGCCGCTGGCGTCTCCTGTGGCCGAACCTGGGCCGTCGCCGAGCTCGTCAGTTGCGCCTCGAGACGCTCGTGAGCCGATTCACGATCTATCACCTCACCATAGCGACCGGCCAGTGATGAGCTTGCCAGCAGCGCTGTGCGCTCGCTGTCACTCAACGGGCCGATCCGCCCACGTGGCGGTGCGATCAAGGTGCGCTCCACCTGGGTGGGCGTACCCTTGCTGTCGAGCACCGAGACCAATGCCTCGCCCACGCCCAGCTCCGTGATCACCTGAGCCGTATCGAGGGCCGGGTTGGGGCGGAAGGTCTCGGCAGCGGTCTTGACGGCCTTCTGGTCGCGCGGAGTGAAGGCGCGCAGGGCATGCTGGATCCGGTTGCCCAGCTGACCGAGCACGTCATCGGGGATGTCGGCGGGGGATTGGGTCACGAAGTAGACGCCGACCCCCTTGGAGCGAATCAGGCGCACCGTCTGCTCGAGGCGCTCAAGCAATGCCTTGGGAGCGGCATCGAACAGCAGGTGGGCCTCGTCGAAGAAGAACACCAGCACCGGGCGGTCGGCATCGCCGCGTTCTGGGAGGGTGCGAAAGAGTGTCGACAGGAACCACAGCAGGAAGGTGGTGTAGAGACGTGGACTCTGCATCAACTCACGCCCATCGAGCAGATTGATGAAGCCGCGTGTCTGGTCTCCCTCGCCCGTGGTCGCCAGCATGTCATTGATGTCGAGCGCCGGTTCGGAGAAGAAGCGCTCGCCGCCCTGGGTGGCCAGCACATGCACCCGGCGCAGCATGGCGCCGAGACTCTGGGGGCTGACACTGCCATAGCGATCCTCGAAGCCCTCGCGTTCACGCTCGATATGCTTAAGCAGGCTGATCAGGTCCTTGAGGTCGATCAGCTCCAGCCCTTCACGCTCGGCATGATCGAAGGCCAGGTGCATCAGGCCACTCTGGGTGTCGTTCAATTCCAGCAGAGTCGACATCAGCTCAGGCCCCATGGAAGCCACGCTGGCGCGCACTGCATGTCCGCTCTTGCCGAACAGATCCCACAGCCTGACGGGCGCGGCCTGAGGCTGCCAGTCATTGATGTCGAGGCTGGCGAGGCGTTCATCGACGCGCGGATGCGGGTTACCCGCCGCGGCGATGCCGGAGAGGTCACCCTTGACGTCGGCGGTGAACACCGGCACTCCCATGCGTGAAAACTCTTCTGCCAGCACCTGCAACGTGACGGTCTTGCCGGTACCTGTCGCACCGGCGACCAGACCGTGACGATTGGCCAGTGCCCCGGCTAGCGTGATGTGGCCCTTGGGTCCCTGTCCTGCGAGTCCCCCGATCAGCACGTCTGGCATGTGAGTCTCCTGTCATTCAGGTGATGGCGGTGCTTGCAGAGGGAGGTGTGGCAACCACTGCCGATGACCGCAGAGATGGGCGATGTCGTGGAGTTATAGGGTTACAAAATGTTTCGTTGAGTAAAATACTGCAAGCCATCTTGCGCCACTTGACGCATGGCGTCAGGCAACCGACGCGCGACAAGCCGCCTGATGAGCGGCCAGCAGCCCATATGGGCGCTAATTAAACGCGAGCCGATATCTCACTCTTGTATAGGAAATCTGGAAGAAAGATATTTTTCTTTCCCTTCTCTGCTTGAAAGTCTGGCCCTGTAGTTCCATATCTTTAGGCATCAGGGCGCATGTGACGCAACACGCCTCGGCAGATTGGCGCTTTCGTCAAGAATGACACCAGCAGGTTCGGGTACAACTCTGGTGACGTTTTTTTGAAGAATGCTCCGACAAGTAGCCGACGCGCTAGAGGGTGTTCGATAGATGCGCCGCAAAGATTTGACGCAGTACCACAAGACGTCGTTGAGATAGTTAGGAGCGTCTTGTGGAGCCTGGAACTCGAGACATCCAGTCTCGGGGTTCTTGAAGGCTTACCGGCAACGGCCGAGCGAATCATCTGCTCGTCTCTTGCAACAGACCGCTACTGGAGGATGGATCATGAAGAAGCTGACTGCTGCACTTTTCGCGACTGCCCTGGCACTGCCGACCACCGCTGCCTTTGCCGAGCACCACGAATCCAGCAACACCGGTTCCGCCAACACTGGCGCCCACTCCACCAAGGTAGAGGGCGGTACTGCTGCGGGTCATGAAGATGGCAAGGTGCATGATGATACCGAGCGCAACACCGAGAGTGGTTCTGCCAACACCAAGAAGGATTCCATGATGGTGGAAGGTGGCACGGCCCAGTCCGAGTCCGCCAAGCACGGCAAGGTCATGGATAAAGGCGAAGACCACATGGGCGTCAGCCCGGAATCCGGTTCGTCCAACACCGCTGATGGCAGCATGAAGACCGAATAAACGTGTCTTGACGGTCTGGTTTCAGGCCAGACCCGCAATGGATCTTGCGGTGCCTGAACGAGTCGCCAGCACGACCCGCTTGAGCGCATCGCGAGTGAAACGACAAGCCCCCGCCATTGGCGGGGGCTTGTCGTCGTATGGGAGCACGTAAATCAGGGAGTGAGGGGCAGGGAAAAGGTGGCTGGCCCCTCAGGGCTTGTGGCCAGTGCTTGCCAGCAAGCCCCTACCACCAGCGAGGGCTGTAGGTATCTTCCCCGGCCAGCAGGCGTTCGCGGGCCATGAACAGCGCCGCGATCGCGCGCGCCTCGTGGAAGTCCTCACGCGCCAGCAGCGCCGGCAGTTCATCGAGGCGGTGGCGCTCGACGACCAGCGGTTCCGGTTCATCGCCCGGCAGGCGCTTTTCGAACAGGTCGCGCGCCAGCATCACGTTCATGCGGTGATCCATGTAGTTGGGCGCCAGGCTCAGTTCGGCCAGTGGCTCGATGTTGTGCGCGCCAAAACCGCATTCTTCCATCAATTCGCGATTGGCGGCGGTCACCGGGTCCTCGCCCGGGTCGATCAGTCCCTTGGGCAGGGTCAGCACATATTGCTCAGGGCCAGCGGCATATTCGCGGATCAGCAGCACGTGGTCGGGGTCGGGCATGGCGACGATCATCACCGCGCCGTGACCGCCGCTCTTGAGGCGCTCGAAGCTGCGGGTGGCGCCATTGGAGAAGGTCAATTCCAGCGCTTCGACGGCGAACAGGCGCGAGCGTGCGACCTCGCGGCGTGAGTCGATCCGCGGCGGCGTCAGCGTGTGGCTGGCGTCTGAATGACTCATGGTCGGGTGAACGGTATCTGGCGCATCATCCATCGCAAGTCCTCGCGAGGCAGTATGAGAAGAGAGAACACTGTCGCTCATCGTGGCAGGCCGCCGCGAGCGGGGCAATCACAAGCCGCCATCACCCCTCGTTGCACATGCGCGCCCGTGGGCCATGCTTTACACTATGAGGCCAAATTTCCCTCTGGCTGACAGAATCCGATGCTTGACTGGAACACTATCGACACCGTGCTGTTGGACATGGACGGCACTCTGCTTGACCTTCACTTCGACAGCCACTTCTGGCTCGAACACCTGCCCAGGCGCTATTGCGAGCTGCACCGCCTCGATGAGGCGCTGCAGGCCGATCTCAAGGCGCGCATCATCAGCGAGTCCGGCACGCTCAACTGGTACAGCCTCGATTACTGGAGCCGTGAGCTCGAGCTCGACGTCGTCGCCCTGAAGCGTGAAGTGCAGCATCTGATCGGCTATCGCCATGAGGCCGAGGACTTCCTCGCCTGGCTGCGCGATCAGCCGCAACGCGTGGTGCTGGCGACCAACGCCGACCGTCATGGCATCGATCTCAAGTTCGCGCTGACCGGCATGGGCGACTACTTCGACGCCGTGGTGTCGTCCGCGGATCTGGGCCACGCCAAGGAAGAGCAGGCCTTCTGGCACAAGCTCAACGAGATCGAGCCCTTCGACCCGGCGCGTACCCTGTTCATCGATGACAATCCGCAGGTACTGGAAAGTGCCCACACCTATGGCATTGCCCATCTGCTGGGCGTGCGTCAGCCGGACTCGAAGCGCCCTGCGCGTGATTTCGAGCGTGTGCACGGCCTGGACGGCTTTGCAGTGCTGACCGAGGGCGCGGGCCCTGAGGTGGCCAATGCCGGAGTCTCGAGCGACGGGGAGGGCAAGGAGGCGTCATGAGCGATCAGGTACGTATCGACAAGTGGTTGTGGGCGGCGCGCTTCTTCAAGACGCGTGGCATGGCCAAGAAGGCCATCGAAGGCGGCAAGATCCAGTACAACGGCGGCAAGGTGAAAACCTCCAAGACCGTCGAGGTCGGCGCCCTGATCGAGGTGCCGCAGGGCTGGGATCGCCTCGTCGTCGAGGTGCTGGCCCTCAGCGACCAGCGCCGTGGCGCCCCCGAGGCCCAGAAGCTCTATCAGGAGACGCAGGAGTCCCGCGAGCGCCGTGAGCGTGACGCCGAGACGCGTCGCCTCGGCAATCAGGGCATGACGCCGCCTCCCGGCCGTCCTGACAAGAAACAGCGTCGCAACATCCATCGCTTCCAGCGCCAGGATGCCGATAGCTGAGCCAGCGCGAGTCACCGCCGGGTGCCTTGGCACCGACCGGCAGAATTTCCATACCGATGTGTGTCAGCACATCGTTGTTGGCGGCCTGACATGGGGGCGCTTGTGCGCTCTCCCTTCATGCCTGCCTTGAGGTCCCTCAATGAGCGAACACGACATGCAAGATTCCCATTCCACTGACGATGCGGCCGTGCCGAGCTTCGATCAGATCCAGCGCTTCCTGTTCGATGCCACCAACGTGCGTGGCGAGATCGTCACACTCGACAAGGCCTACGCCGAGGTGCTCGATCGTCACTCCTACCCGCAGGCCATCTCGCGCCAGCTGGGCGAGATGCTGGCGGCCGTGGCGCTGCTGACCGAGACCATCAAGCTCGATGGCACCATGACGCTGGAAGTGCGCGGTACCGGTATCGTGCGCCAGCTGATGGCCGAGTCGAACCCCGGCGGTGAGCTGCGCGCCATCGCACGTCTCAGCGATGAAGCGGTGTTGCCGACGGAAGAGTCCAGCCTGCAGGAGCTGGTCGGCCAGGGGCAGATCGTGATCACCCTCGACCCACGTGAAGGCAAGCGCTATCAGGGCATCGTGGCCATCGATCAGGACAGCCTCGCCGGCTGCCTGGAGAGCTACTTCAGCCAGTCAGAGCAGCTGCCGACCCGCCTGTGGCTGATGGCCGATGGCAAGCGCACCGGCGGCGTGATGCTGCAGCAGCTGCCCAACGATGACGCCAACAAGGACCCGGATGCCTGGGAGCGCGTCGTGCATCTGGCCGAGACCCTCAAGGCCGAGGAGCTGCTGACGCTGGACCAGCAGGAAGTGCTGCATCGTCTCTATCACGAAGAAACCGTGCGCATCTATGAGCCCAAGGCGCTGCGCTTCGGCTGCACCTGTTCGCGCGAGCGTCTGGGCGCTGCCCTGCACAGCATCGCCGCCGACGAGCTGCGTCAGATCGTCGCCGAGCAGGGCGAGCTGGCCACCCAGTGTCACTTCTGCCATACCCGCTATTCCTTCAGTGCCGCGGAAGTGGAAGCGATCATCGAAGATCCTGACGCCGAAAGCCCCGTCGTGCATTGAGCATTTCCCGACGCGCCGGCGGCTGGCCACGGGGATGATGATTGTCTGACATATCGTCGTCCGTCAGGCGACGGCGACTGCGCCAAAGTGTTGCAACAATGGGCGTTTCCGCCCGACACCCTTTTTGCCATAATGCCTTGCCAGCACAGGGCCGGATGCCCTGTGCTGGTGGTATCGACGGTGTCATGGCATGCCGTCATGCGCGATCGGGCAGCAACGATCGATCACAAAATAAGCCTGTGGCATGTACCTCGGGCATCTGGCTTCAGCCATCAAGAGAGAGGGCGGCCCTGAGCCGCGGAGACGCGAATGAGCAAGCATCAAGACAGTGCGGTGACCACTCACACCAATCTCAGCAGCGCAGAGCTGATCGAGCTGGCAGTGGCTCGCGGCGAAGGACGTCTGGCCGACAACGGCGCGCTGGTCGTGGAGACGGGCGCCCGTAGCGGACGCTCCCCGAACGACCGCTTCATCGTCGACGAGCCGTCCACCTCGGACGCCATCGACTGGGGCAGCGTCAATCGCCCGTTCAGCCCGGAGCGTTTCGACGCCCTGTGGGAGCGCGTCGAGGACTACCTCGGCGAGCGCGACAGCTTCGTCTCCGAGCTGCATGTCGGGGCTGACCTCGAGCACTACCTGCCGATCCGCGTGACCACCGAGACGGCCTGGCACAACCTGTTCGCGCGTACCATGTTCGTGCGTCCGGACAGCTTCAATGCCAAGGACAAGAGCGAGTGGACCATCCTCAACGCGCCGTACTTCACCTGCGAGCCACAGCGTGATGGCACCAACTCCGACGGCGTCGTGCTGATCAACTTCGCGCGTCGCCGCGTCCTGCTGGCGGGCATGCGTTACGCCGGTGAGATGAAGAAGGCCATGTTCTCGGTGCAGAACTTCCTGCTGCCGGAAAAGGACGTGCTGCCGATGCACTGCTCCGCCAACGTCGGTGACGATGGCGAGACCACGCTTTTCTTCGGCCTGTCCGGCACCGGCAAGACCACCCTGTCCGCCGACCCGGCGCGTTACCTGATCGGTGATGACGAGCATGGCTGGGGCGAAGGCACCGTCTTCAACATCGAAGGCGGCTGCTACGCCAAGTGCATCGACCTGTCCCAGAAGAACGAGCCGGTGATCTGGAACGCGATCAAGTTCGGTGCCGTGCTGGAAAACGTGGTGCTGGATGACCGTCGTGGCGCGGATTACGGCGATGACCGTCTGAGCCAGAACTCGCGTGCCGCCTACCCGCTGGAGCACATCGAGAAGCGCGTGCCGGAAAACCGTGCCGGTGAGCCGAATGCCATCGTCTTCCTGACCTGCGACATGTCCGGCGTGCTGCCGCCGGTGTCCGTGCTCAGCAAGCAGGCCGCTGCCTATCACTTCCTGTCCGGCTACACCGCCAAGGTCGGCTCCACCGAGATGGGCTCCACCGCCGGTCTCGAAGCCACCTTCTCCACCTGCTTCGGCGCGCCGTTCTTCCCGCGTCCGGCACGTGAATACGCCGACCTGCTGATCAAGCGCATCGATGCCTTCGGCTCACGCGTCTACCTGGTCAACACCGGCTGGACCGGTGGCTCCTACGGTGAGGGCGGCTCACGCTTCTCCATCCCGACCACGCGCGGCATCATCAGCGCGATCCAGAACGGTGCGCTGGCGGACATCGAGACGCGTCACATCGACGTGCTCAACCTGGATGTGCCGGTACGCGTGCCGGGCGTCGATACCAGCCTGCTCGACCCGCGTGAGACCTGGGAAGACCGCGCTGCCTACGACAGCAAGGCGCGTGACCTGTCAGCCAAGTTCGTCGAGAACTTCAAGAAGTTCGCCGGCGTGGATGAGGCGATCATCGCGGCAGGCCCGACCCTGGTCTGACGATCGGCAGGATTGATCGCAAGCGGTAAGCAAAAAGCCTCGCCTGGTGTTCCGGGCGAGGCTTTTTCGTGTCTGCTGCTTTTCTCGTCAACAGCTGCTGTCATCACCTGCTGTCGGGTCTGTCAGGCGCTGTCGGGCCTGTCGGGCCTGTCAGGGACTGCCGCCGGCGGCCAGCGAGCGGTTGGCAGGGCCGTCGAAGGTATCCTCGGCGGCGAGCGGGCCCTGGCCGTGCGCAGCGTCGGTATGTTGCTCGATGCCCTCACCTTGCTCAACACCACCACTTTGCTCGAGGCCGTGGCGTGACCCGGACTGGCCGGGCTCAGTGCTGCTGGCCTCGGCGCGTCGTGACGCATCTTCGTCGGCGGTGTCGGCAAGGCCTTCGGGCGTGCGTTCGGCGACGAAGGGCGCCGGCGCCTGATACCACCAGCGGGTGGTCCAGGCGCGCATCACCCGCTCCGGGTACCAGGTCTTGCCGAGGCTGCCGTTGTAGCGCGCCAGCGCATCGGTGATGTCGCCTTTCTCGCGCTTGAGGTAGTGGGCAAGGATGGTGGCGCCGTAGCGCAGGCTGGTGTCCTGATCGAGCAGGTTGTCTTCGGGCTCGCCGATCTCACGCTTCCAGAACGGCATGACCTGCATCAGGCCACGAGCACCGGCGTGGGAGACCGCGGTGGGTTTGAAGGCGCTCTCGACCTGGATGACAGACAGGATCAACTCCGGTGCCAGGCCTGTGCGCGTCGCTTCACGACGGACCTTGCGCAGCAGGTCGATGCGCGCGGCGCGGTCCGGCATGTAGCGCTCCAGGCGCTGCTGCATGCTCAATACCCAGTGCAGGGCATCGATGGGGTCCTCGAAGGCCTCGGGTTCGGCCAAGGCCTCGCGCAGGCTGTCACGCAGCCCCGGCGACAGCCCATGCTCGGGGATCGCGGCGGCGGCCTGCACCGGGGGGCTTGTCAGTCCGGTAGACGCAGCGCTCAACGTCAGCAGGACAGCGGCCAGCCACGGGCGCAGGCGGCGAGGTGGGGTGTCGCCTGCAGCGCCTTTTACGGGCGGCGCTGAAGGGGAAATCGGTGAGATGGTCATGCGCAGTCCCTGCGTATCAGTCATGGCGCCATTATGCCGTTACCGCGGCGTTGACGGTAATGGGATGTTCAAGGAAGGCAGATAACGAGACAGCCCGCCCCTCGAGAAGAGGAGCGGGCTGTCTTGGGTGCTGCGATAGCGCCAGCCGTGAGCGAATGGCTCAGGCTGCTCGAGTTCAGCTCGCGCTGCGCTCGGCCAGGAAGTCCAGCAGGCTGTCGACGGCGATCATGGTCGCTTCGGCATCGGTGCGACCCTTGTACTCGTACTCGCCATTGTCGAGACCGCGATCACCGATCACCAGACGATGCGGAATGCCCAGCAGCTCGCCGTCGGCGAACTTGTTGCCCGGGCGCAGATCACGATCATCCAGCAGCACGTCGTAACCGGCCGCGGTCAGCTCCTGATAGACGCGCTCGGCAGTCTCGCTGACGCGCACGGACTTGTGGGCGTTCATCGGCACGATGGCGACCTGGAAGGGCGCGATGGCTTCCGGCAGCACGATGCCGCCCTTGTCGTTGCCCTGCTCGATGGCAGCGGCGACCACGCGGGTCACGCCGATGCCGTAGCAGCCCATGGACAGCGGCTGCGCCTTGCCGTTCTCGTCGAGCACGGTGGCGTTCATGGCTTCGGAGTACTTGGTGCCGAGCTGGAAGATGTGACCCACCTCGATACCGCGTGCGATATCGATCACGCCCTGGCCGTCCGGCGACGGGTCACCGGCGACGACGTTGCGGATATCGGCGATTTCCGGCAGCGGCAGATCGCGCTCCCAGTTGAGGCCGAAGTGGTGCTTGCCTTCGATGTTGGCACCGGCACCGAAATCGCTCATCAGTGCGACACTGCGATCGATGATGATCGGCATCTCGAGGCCGACCGGACCGAGGGAGCCGAAACCGGCACCGACGGCGGCGCGCACTTCCTCGTCGCTGGCCATGGTCAGCGGCTCGGCGACCTGCGGCAGGTGCTCGGCCTTGATCTCGTTCAGCTCGTGGTCGCCACGCACCATCAGCGCGATCAGACCCCCTTCGACGCCTTCGGCCGCCTTGACGATCAGCGTCTTGACGGTCTTCTCGATGTCCAGACCGTGCTGTTCGACCAGTGCGGCGATGGTCTTGGCGTTCGGCGTGTCGACCAGCTGCATCTCCTGGGTCGGTGCCGCGCGCTCAGGCGTCTCGCCCAGCGGTGCCGGCAGCGCTTCACACTTCTCGATGTTGGCGGCGAAATCGGAGCCGGTGGAGAAGGCGATGGCGTCTTCACCGGAGGCGGCCAGCACGTGGAATTCGTGGGAGCCGGTGCCACCGATGGAGCCGTTGTCGGCGATGACGGGACGGAAGTCGAGACCCAGGCGCGTGAAGATGCGCACGTAGGTGTCGTACATCACCTGATAGGTCTCTTTCAGGGATTCTTCGCCCAGGTGGAAGGAGTAACCGTCCTTCATCACGAACTCGCGCGAGCGCATCACACCGAAGCGCGGACGAATCTCGTCGCGGAACTTGGTCTGGACCTGGTAGAAGTTGGCCGGCAGCTGCTTGTAGCTGTTCAGCTCACGACGCGCGAGGTCGGTGATGACTTCCTCGTGGGTCGGGCCGACACAGTAGTCGCGCTGGTGACGGTCAACGACGCGCAGCAGCTCGGGGCCGTACTGCTCCCAGCGACCGGACTCCTGCCACAGCTCGGCTGGCTGCACGGCCGGCATCAGCAGTTCCTGGGCACCGGAGCGGTCCATCTCTTCACGCACGATGCGCTCGACCTTGCGCAGTGTGCGCAGGCCCAGTGGCATCCAGGTGTAGAGGCCGGAGGTCAGGCGACGGATGAAACCGGCCCGCAGCATCAGCTGGTGGCTGACGACTTCGGCGTCGGACGGGGTTTCCTTGAGAGTGGAAATCAGCAGTTGACTGGCACGCATGGGCTCAGCGATCCCTCGACTTGTCGCTTTGATCGGTACGCTTCGCAGTCGCGAAGCATGAACAGGCAGGTCTTCGGCACGCCTTTTACAGGCGTATCAACGAAGCAGACTGAGCGCATTGTACTGCCGCGAGCCTTGGAGGGGCAAAGTGCATGGCCAGACTGGAAAAATCCGCGCCGGCCTGCCGATACTGGTGACACGGGATTTCCCTTTGGAGAGGGCCGTGAACGGCTTTCTCGGGGAGATCTGACAAGGAGACAAGGATATGTCGTCACTCGATCAGCGCATGGGATACGCGCGCGCCAGACATCGCTGGCCCTTGAAGGTGGGGTTGGCGTTGCTCGCACTGGGGGCGTGCCTGAGCGTTTCCCTGTGGCTGGTGAGTCTTTGCCTGCCGATCCCTTTCGTCGATGAGGGAGTGCATTTCGCGCAGATTCGCCAGTTTCTCGCCGGCGACTGGAGTCAGCACCCCAAGCTGACCACCCTGACGCTGTATCACGCCAGCATGGCGGTGGCGCTGATGACACTCCAGACGTTGGGGGAGTGGCTCAATCTTCCTCTCGCGGCTGACACCCTGGCCGGACGCTGGCCTGAGATGCCCTCGGTGAACTGGGTGCGGGGCCTGTCGCTGCTAGGCTTCAGTGTCATGGCGTGCATGGCCTGGCGGGCGCTGCCGAGCGCCTATCGGCGCCTGGACCCCATGCTCGATGAGAGCGATGCCCAGCAACAGGCGAATCGTCAGAGCTGGCAGTGGCTATGGCTGCCGATCATCTTTCCCTATCTGGCGCTGGTGTATACCGACCCGTGGATCATCGTGCTGGTCGCGCTGCAGCTCGTCGCGCTGGTGCGTGAGCGGCGTCTGCTGTTGCTGGTGCTGATCCTGGCCGGTCTCGGCTTGCGGCAGGACAGCATCGTGCTGCTCGGGTTGTGGGGCGGTCTGTTGCTGTTCATGACGCATGCGCAGGCAGGGGCTGGGTCGCAGGCTGTCGGCATGGCGCCACCGCTGCGCTCGCCGCTATCCCAGCTTTCCGTCTGGTGGGGGCTGATCGTGCGCTGGTGGTGGGTGGCCGTGATTCCGGTGGCCGCCTTCATCGGATTTGTCGTCTGGAACGACGGCATTGCCATGGGCGATACCACGCGTCATCAGGCCGGTTGGCACACCGGCAATCTCGGCTATTACCTGGGCGTGATCGGCGTGGTGTTTCTGCCGTTGTGGTTGGCCGACTTGCCGAGGCAGTGGCATCTGCTGTGGCGTCTGTGCACCCGGGGTGCCTGGCCATGGCGGGGCATTCTGCTGCTGGGGGCGCTGGCGGGCGTGTGGGTCATGCTGGTGATGAGCTTTGAGGTGACGCATGACTACAATTTCCAGCGCTGGACGATCCGCAATAGCTGGCTGTTATGGCTCAATGAGCACCCGGTGGGGCTGTGGGTCACCATGCTGCTGACCACCAGCATGGCGCTCTGGTGGCTGAGGGCACCGCTGCGGCTCGGGCATGGTGGTCTGTTGCTGGTGATGCTCGCCTTGATGATCTGCACGCGGGAGCTGATCGAGACGCGCTACATGCTGCCCTTGATCACGGTCTTCCAGCTGCTGCGCTGTGCAGAGCGTCCGCAAGTGGAGCGCGCGATGAAGCTCTGGGCGATGGCGATGGGGGTGCTGATGCTGGCGGGATTGGTGCTGACGCGCACCCTGCCATGAGGCGGTGGCAGGGCGCTTTGGAGGCTCATTCGATGGCGGGGGCTTCAGGCCTGATGGTGTTTCGCCGCCGGGGTCTGGGCATCACGGCCGGCGGGGGCTTTGTCGGCACCAGCACCGATGCCAGAACCGCCACGCGGTGGCTCGGCGACCCAGGCATAGGCAGCCTCGCGCTCGTCGGGCGAGAAGTGGCGCACCTCGATGGAACGCACCAGATGCTTGCTGAACTCGGTGACATGACGCAGCCAGTCGGCCTTGCTGATGATGGCTTCGCGCTCGAAGTCTCCCAGGTGGCGCAGGGCATAGCCGATGTCATTGAGCAGGGCGGCGGGTGTGATCAGGCCAAAGCGCTCGATTTCCACCAGCAACGAGATTCGCTCATGGCGGGCCAGGCGTTCGTCGCATTCCTTGATGATGGGGGCGAGCGAGGCCTGATCGATATGTCCTGCGAGATGCAGGGCGACAACGTGATCGGCGGGACTCTTGAGCAGTGTCAGCATGTTTGGCTCCTGCACTGATGCATGTTGGCTGGGCGAGCCGTGCTGGAAGCCAGCGCTGGCGTCGCTACCTCTTCAGTGTAGTCGCATGTAAGCAGCTTGCTGGCGTCTGGCCAGGTGATTGTCGGTACTGTTCGTGTCGAGGAGCTGCCAGCAACGGTTACCTCTCTCGACGTCTGGCCGCGCGAGGCATGACGAGCGGAGTAGTGTTCAGGTTTGAAAAGTGACAGGCTCGAAATTTATCAGACATGAAAAGTGACAGGCATGAAAAAGCGCCGCCCCTCGTGAGAGGAGCGGCGCTCTTGAATTCAGTATGGCTCTTGCTTGATCTGGTACGGCCAGCCGGACTCGAACCGGCACGCCCGAAGGCAGGAGATTTTAAGTCTCCGGTGTCTACCGATTCCACCATGGCCGCGCAGACTGGCGCATAACTTATCATATTTCAGATCAAGGTCAACTTTAATGGCGATGACACTCTACTGAATGCGTGATTTAACTGACTGTTATGCAATGAAATTGCGACGGTCTGTGGTCATCGTGAGCGGTGACATTGAGGAGGGAAAGCAGAGCGATTTTCACCCGGCATGATCGCGGCAAGTGACGCGAAATGGCGCGCGGTGGAGGCGGGCAAGGAAACAGATAGCCAGTGCCAAGCGCGAAGATGTAAAGGGGAAGTCACTGACGGGGCCGGAACACTGTCAGAATCACTGGACAGATGAAAACAGAGAAATGATGTGGCAAGGCAGTGACTTGGCAAGGCGTAGAGCAGACGATAGCCAAGCGAAAAAGCATCAGGGTTGCAGCAATGTAAAGCGAAACAAGCAAGGGAGTGTGACGACCCGAAGGGGATGGGTGTCATATCCATTCCAGAAGGAAACAGGGGATGTTTCGGTATCTGAAATGGAGGCTGGAGTCGGAATCGAACCGGCGTACACGGAGTTGCAGTCCGCTGCATGACCACTCTGCCATCCAGCCTCAATGATCGAGATGTCAGTCGAAACTGATGTCTGATCCGAGGAGTATCCGCTGATGCTGCTGCAGATACATGAGTCAGTAAATCAGGTGAATGTTGCGCTACCTGGTGTTACTGGAGCGGGAAACGAGATTCGAACTCGCGACCCCAACCTTGGCAAGGTTGTGCTCTACCACTGAGCTATTCCCGCTGAACTCGAGGTCGAATTATACGGATAATTCCCATGCTGTCAAACAGTTAATGAAAAATTGTCTCGCGAGTCAGGTCACTGGAAACGAAAACGCCCACCGGCCATAGGGGCGGTGGGCGTTGAGGCATTCGCAGCATCTCGTGGCTGAACGGAGTGTCAGACCGAGCGCACCAGTTCCGGCCAGGCGGCACGCAGGTAGCTGATCATCGACCACAGCGTCAGCGCTGCCGAGATATACAGCAGGGCCAGGCCGGCATCGCCCCCGACACTGCCCGGAGCGAAGAACAGCAGCATGAACAGGGCCAGCATCTGGGCAGCCGTCTTCAGCTTGCCGACCCAGGACACCGCGACGCTGCCGCGCTTGCCGATCTCGGCCATCCACTCACGCAGCGCCGAGATGACGATCTCGCGACCGATGATGACCAGGCTCGGGATGGTCATCCACAGGCTGTCGTAGCGTTCGATCAGCAGGCCCAGTGCCACCGCGACCATCAGCTTGTCGGCGACGGGGTCCAGGAAGGCGCCGAAGGGCGTGGTCTGATTCCACAGGCGGGCCAGGTAGCCATCGAACCAGTCGGTGATGGCGGCCAGTGCGAAGAGCAGCGCCGTCAGCGGCAGGCTCCATGCATAAGGCAGATAGAAACATACCACCAGCAGCGGAATGAACAGGATGCGGATCAGAGTCAGGATATTGGGGATGCTCATCGTGACGGCACGAGTCCTTGCATGAAGCGTAGGTGGCTGGGCGCAATCGAGGGCGAGTCGAGACCCTGAAGAAAGCCGATCGATTGGCGCCGCACAAGTCGTCTATTCTAGCCTGCCGGCGGCGCATTCAGCCATGCCAAACGGCAGGTTATTCAAGCCAACGCTCTGTCACTCTTCCTTGAGCGTTGAGTCGATGGTGCCAGAGGCAGCCATGTCGTGCACGGGGGCAGCCATGCAGCGTCTGGTGGATCAGCCATGCAGCGCCTGGTGGATCAGCTCGGCGAGTGATTCGCTGATGCCGGGCACGCGCGCCAGTTCCGGCTTGGAGGCCTGCTTCACCCCCTGCAGGCCGCCGAAGAACTTGAGCAGCTCGCGGCGCCGCTTGGGGCCGACTCCCGCGATGCCCTCCAGGCTTGAGGTGCGCCGCGCCTTGTCACGCTTGGCGCGGTGACCGGCGATGGCGAAGCGGTGCGATTCATCGCGCACATGCTGGATCAAGTGCAGCGCCGGCGAGTGACTGTCGAGGTCCAGGGTGTCATGCACCGTCTCGATGAACAGCGTCTCGAGCCCTGCCTTGCGGGTGGTGCCCTTGGCCACCCCGAGCAGGATGATGTCGGTCACGCCGAGTGACTCGAACACCCCACGCGCCATGTTGAGCTGCCCCTTGCCGCCATCGACCAGCAGGATGTCCGGGCGCTTGCCTTCGCCTTCCTGCAGGCGCTTGAAGCGCCGCGTCAGTGCCTGTTGCATGGCGGCGTAGTCATCGCCAGCCGTCACGCCTTCGATATTGAAGCGGCGGTAATCCGACTTGATCGGCCCGTCATGATCGAAGACCACGCAGCTGGCCACGGTCGCCTCGCCATGACTGTGGGAAATGTCGAAGCATTCCAGGCGCTTGGGCACCTCATCGAGTCCCAGCGCATCGCGCAACGACAGGAAGCGGTTGGACAGCTGCTGGCGGCTGGCCAGCTGGGTGGCCAGATGTTGCTCGGCGTTGGTCTGCGCCAGTGTCAGCCACTGGGCGCGATGGCCGCGCACCTGATGCGCGACCCGTACCCGACGTTCGGCCTTCTCGCTCAAGGCGCCTTCCAGCAGGTTGGCGTCATCGAGGGCCAGCGAGGTCAGCACCTCATCGGGCATCTCCCTGTCCTGGCCGAGATAGTACTGGCTGACGAAGCTGGTCAGCAGCTCGCTACTGGTCAGGTCCAGGCCATTGCCGGGCGAGAAGTGGCGCGCACCGAGCATACGACCCTGACGGACCGAGACCACGCTGATGCAGAGCCCGCCGGGGCGCTCGGCCAGCGCCAGTATGTCGGCGTTGCCGGTGCCGGTGTCGACGTATTGCTTCTCCTGCATGCGGCGCAGCTGGGCGACCTGATCACGCAGGCGAGCCGCTTCCTCGAATTCCAGCCGCATGGCCGCGTCTTCCATCGCCTGGCTGAGCTCGTCGGTGACCTTGTCACTCTGGCCGTTCAGGCACATCACCGCATGTTCCATGTCGCGGCGATAATCCTGCTTGCTGATGTAGTCGACACACGGCGCGGTGCAGCGGTTGATCTGATATTGCAGGCACGGGCGCTCGCGGTGGGCGAACACCGAATCCTCGCAATTGCGCAGGCGGAAGATCTTCTGCATCAGGGTCAGTGATTCGCGTACCGCGACGCTGCTCGGGTAGGGGCCGAAGTAGCGTCCATCATTGCGCTTGTGGCGCACGCGCTTGAACTCCAGCGCCGGATAGTCGTGATGCTGGCTGATGAAGACGTAAGGGTAGGATTTGTCGTCGCGCAGCAGGATGTTGTAGGGCGGGCGTAGCTCCTTGATCAGGGTCTGCTCCAGTAGCAGGGCCTCGGTCTCGCTGCGCGTGATGGTGACCTGCACATCGGCGATGCGCCCGACCAGTGCCTGGGTCTTGGCATTCAGGCCGGTATTGCGAAAATAGCTGGAGAGGCGCGCCTTGAGGCGCTTGGCCTTGCCCACGTACAGCACGTCACCGGCGCTATCCAGCATGCGATAGATGCCGGGCGCGTCGCTGACATGCTTGAGGAAATGGCGGGCATCGAAGCCGGTCGCCTCGCTGCCCTGCAGCAGATCACTGCTCGCGTCGCTGGTGATCAGGCGGCTGGAGACGCGCGCGGCGTCACTGCGTGCGCGGCTGTCAGCCTGCGCGCTCGCTGAGGACGCAGGTTGGGCATCAGGCTGGCTGGCGGTGTCTGCCGGCTCCTCATTCTCGGGCGACTGAGAAGTGGTGTCCGTCATCGTGGGATCAGTGTGCTGCTTGGCCATGAGGTTCCTCGTCCAGAGATGCCTCGAGTCTATCAAACAAGGGCGATTGCTCGCAGGCATGGGGGCAACAGGGCCATGCTGCAATGCCTGCTGTCATGACCGGCGTCGGTCAGGACGTGCCATTCACGAACATCTCAGACAGAAACGCCTCATGCAACAACGCCACCCGGGGAAGGTGGCGTTGTTGCATGAGGCGTTGTCGGCGCTGCTCGGGAATGTCATGAGCAGCGCGGGCCTGCAGTGTGTGACGGGCTAGCAAGGTGTGCTTGTTCAAGCCTCGTCAGGACGGTCCAGCACGTAGTCATCCAGCAACTGGTGACGCATGGCCAGATGCGTCATCTCCACGTCGCTGGTCACGCCAAGCTTGTCGAAGATGCGATAGCGGTAGGTGTTGACCGTCTTCGGGCTCAGGTGCAGGCGGTCCGAGATCTCGCTGACGCGATGGCAATTGACGATCATCGTCGCCACCTGCAGTTCTCGGCTCGACAGCTGATCGAAGGGATTGCTGCGCTGGGTGTCCATGCCCGAGAACACCAGGCGCTGGGCGATTTCCGGGGACAGATAGCGTTCGCCAGCGGCCACCTGATGGATGGCGCGAATCATCTCGTCAAAGGGCGTGCCCTTGGAAATGAAGCCGAAGGCTCCCGCTTCCAGCAGGCGTTTGGCGAAGGACTCTTCCAGATAGGCGGTCAGCACGATGACTCTGACGTCGGGCAGGCTGCGCACGATCTTCTGTGTGGCTTCCAGGCCATCGACGCCGGGCATGCGAATGTCCATGAGCACGATATCCGGGCTGTGCTCACGGCAGAGTTTGATCGCGGTTTCGCCATCCGAGGCTTCTGCAATCACCTTGAGCCCATCCTCTAGCTCAATGGTACGGACGATGCTGGTACGCACCAGGTGGTGGTCGTCAGCGACAAGAACCTTGATCAAGGCGGCTCCAGTAAAGATGTCAATAAGCAGTGAAGTGAATGCGGGATCCAATGTACCCATTGGACAAGGGCTTGTCGATGCCCTGTCATCCAGTGCGTCGCGTTCAGGATAACCACTACTGATATAGTGCTAGCGTGTTACCTGCTCCTTGTCGTCGGCCGTGAGGCAGTGAGCGAGCCCCTTAAGGAAACCGTGCTCCGCGATGCGACCCGCAGACTTCGCGCACTCCACAAAGCGCAGCAAAAATAAGAGGTTGACGACGTATTCGTCGCTCTGTAACATGCGCTCCATCGTGAAGACGGGGCCTTAGCTCAGCTGGGAGAGCGCAACACTGGCAGTGTTGAGGTCAGCGGTTCGATCCCGCTAGGCTCCACCATGATTCACGACAAGCCTGTCCAGATTTCATGTGCCTCTTGCCTGCAAGTGACATGCGAAATGACAGTCTGATTCGGGGCCTTAGCTCAGCTGGGAGAGCGCAACACTGGCAGTGTTGAGGTCAGCGGTTCGATCCCGCTAGGCTCCACCAGAATTCTTGGAAAAGCGGTCATCCTTCGGGGTGGCCGCTTTTTTTGTGCCCGGCTTTCAGCTCGCTCCTTTCTGCAGCTCGCCCCTTTCTGCAGCTCGACCCTGTCTGCTTCACCTATATAGCCGCCGGTGCCCGGGTCTGCCAATACTGAGGGAGATATGCGAGAAATCTCACCCGGGTTCGTGATTGGCTGAAATTACCTATATTCGTTGCCTGATCGTCTCAAGTTGTTGATGAGAGGCAGGCCTGGCGCTAGATTGGCGACATGAGCAGACAAGAGATCACACGACTCGTGGCGAGCCTCGCCCACGAGGAAGGCATTCGAGAGACCGCAGTGAAGGGCGTGCAGCTCTTTCGCATGACGGAGCCCGTGCGTTGCGCACCGGCCATCTATGAACCCGCCGTGGTGGTGATCGTCAGCGGTGCCAAGGAGGCGATACTGGACGGCGAGCGGCATGTCTACGACAGCCGCCAGTATCTGTGCTGTCCCATCTCGATGCCGGTCGAGGCGGGCGCCCCCACGGCGTCGCCAGAGACACCGCTGCTGGGTGTCTACCTCTCGCTGGATACACGGGTGATGACGGAGCTTGCCATCGAGATGGAAAGCGCTGCGGGTCTCGTGCGCAAGCCGGGCAGTGGCCCGCTGCCGCCGGGGCTTGCCCTGGCGCATTGGGATGCCGCCTTCAGCGATGCCCTGTTGCGACTGCTGCAGGTGGCACAGAGCCCCGCCGATGCGGCGATATTGGGAGAAGGGCGGCTGCGGGAGCTTTACTACGCCGTCCTGAAGGGCGAGGCGGGGGAGTCGGCGCGACGTGCCTTCGGTGTGGGCAATGAGATCGCGCGGACAATCGATTACCTCTCCAGCCGACTGGATGAGCCGGTCAGCATTGAAGACATGGCCGGGCGGGTCGGCATGAGTCGCGCCGTCTTCCACCGCAAGTTCAAGCAGGCGACCACGATGTCGCCGATCCAGTTCGTGAAGTCCATGCGCCTCAATACCGCTGCCATGCAGATCGCCAATGGCAAGACCGTCAGCGAGGCGGCCATGGCCGTGGGCTATGTGAGCTCCTCGCAATTCAGTCGCGAATTCAAGCGTCTGTACGGGCAATCGCCCAAGCAATGGAGTCAGTTCAAATAGCGACACGCCACCAGCGGGGCATGAAAAAACGGCCATCCGAAAGGAGGCCGTTTTTTCATGGCTGAAGATCATCCTGCGCGTAGGAGCTAGAGCACCGCTTCGCTCTCCTCGACACGCTCGAAGAGGATCAGGTGATCGGCTTGGATACGCAGCATGACCTGCTCGCCGGGCTGATAGTCGTGATGGCTGTTGAAGGCCGCCTCGACTTCCCGCCCGGAAGGCAGCGCCAGTCTATAGAGGGTGCTGGTGCCGGCGAAGGTCGCGCTGAGCACGCGCGCCTTGAGGTCGGTGGCTTCCGAGTCCCCTTCGGCCAGCACCAGGTCATCCGGGCGCAGCAGCACATCCACCGGCGTGCCGGGCGCATACGGATAGGCACGGTTGCCGCGAATCACGCCCAGCTCCGTGCTCACGCATTCGTTGTCCTTCAGCGTGCCGGGGATGAAATAGCCCTGGCCGATGAAGTTGGCGACGAAGCGCGTGGCGGGTTCGTGATACAGATTGAACGGCGTGTCCCACTGCTGCAGATGACCGCCGTGGATCACGCCGATCTGGTCGGCCATCGCGAAGGCCTCATTCTGATCATGCGTGACCAGCACCGCGCTGATGCCGAGGTGCTTGAGAATCCGCCGCACCTCCTGACTCAGCTGACGACGCAGCTCCACGTCCAGATTCGAGAACGGCTCATCGAGCAGCAGGATGCGCGGCTCCGGTGCCAGCGCGCGGGCCAGGGCCACGCGCTGCTGCTGGCCACCGGACAGCTCATGCGGGAAGCGCTCGCCGAGATGGGCAAGGCCGACCAGCGTCAGCAGCTCCGTCACCTTGTCATTGCGCGCTTCACGCGTCATGCGGCGCACGCCGAAGGCCACGTTGTCCGCCACGCTCAGGTGGGGGAACAGCGCGTAATCCTGAAAGACCATGCCGACATGGCGTTGCTCCGGCGCGGTCAGGTGAGTCGCGCTGGACAGCACCTCGCCTTCGAGACGAATCTCGCCCATCGCTACCGGTTCGAAGCCGGCAATCGCGCGCAGCAGCGTGGTCTTGCCGCAGCCGGAGGGGCCGAGCAGGCAGGCAATGTCACCCTTGTTGAGGGAGAAATTGATGTCGCGAGTCACGACGGTGGTGTCGTAGCGACATTCCAGCGAATCGATCTGAAGGAGCGGTTGCATGATGGCAGGTCAGTCCGGATGGCGATGAAGGCAGCGGAGCAGGGGAGTGTCCGTCTCGCTTGAGCATACGTGAGCGCCGCCTGCGTGGATGCAGGCGGCGGCAAGGCACCCCTTCGGCTTGCTGAGCGGCGGCTCAGCCTTGAGGCTCAGTCCTGGCGACCCAGCATCAGGAACTCGAGCAGTGCCTTCTGGGCGTGCAGGCGATTGCCCGCTTCCTGCCAGACGACGGCGCGCGGGTCATCCAGTAGACCCATGCTGATCTCTTCGCCGCGGTGTGCCGGCAGGCAGTGCAGGAAGATGACGTCGTCGGCGGCCTTGTCGAGCATGGCTTCATCGACCTGGAAACCGGCGAAGTCGGCTTCACGCTTGAGCTGCTCTTCTTCCTGGCCCATGGAGGCCCAGACATCGGTGGTCACCAGGTCCGCGCCCTGCACGGCTTGCTGCGGGTCACGATGGATGCTGACGCGCTGGCCAGCTGCCGCGACGATCTCGCTGTCCGGCTCGTAGCCTTCCGGGCAGCAGATGCGCAGATTGAAATCGAACTGACGCGCGGCGTTGATCCAGGAATGGCACATGTTGTTGCCATCGCCGATCCAGACCGCTGTCTTGCCCTTCACGGAGCCACGGCATTCGGTCCAGGTCATCACGTCGGCCAGCAGCTGGCAAGGATGATAGTCGTCGGTCAGCGCATTGATGACCGGCACGCTGGAGGCGTCGGCGAAGGCTTCGATGTCGGAGTGGGCGAAGGTGCGGATCATCACGCCATCGACCATCTCGGAGAGCACGCGTGCGGTGTCGCCGATCGGCTCGCCACGGCCCAGCTGGGTGTCGCGCGGCGACAGGAACAGCGCATGGCCACCGAATTGCGCCATGGCCGTCTCGAAGGACACGCGGGTGCGCGTGGAGGACTTCTCGAAGATCATCGCCAGGGTGCGGTTGGCGAACGGCGTATAGACCGGACCTTCCTTCTTCAGCCCATCCTTGATGGTGATGGCGCGCTGGATGAGGTAGTCGAGTTCTTCCGGGGAAAGGTCAAGCAGGGTCAGAAAGTGCCGGGTGGCCATCGAGCGGGCTCCTGTCAGGGTCTCGGGCAGCACCATCGAAAAGGGCGCCATGCGTCGGAGGGAAGGAAGTCGCCGACGATCACGGCGCCCGGATGGCGCTGCCTGTCAAAAGAGCCATCCTAGCCAGCTCGGCTCGAGCGTGCAACGCTCACGCCGTTATCAGGGCGGCCATGACGCGCGCTGCAGGGCCGATGCGCGCTGCTGCAGACAGCAATCCACAACTCGGGCACTATCGGGGGCTGAATTCATGGCTTACCCCCAGTAGAATGAGGGAATGACACTCACGGGCCTTGCGCCCACCGTCCGAGGATTGCACATGAGCACTACCATCGAATCGATCGAAAAGCAGATTGGCGAGAACCCGATCCTCCTGTACATGAAGGGCACTCCGCAGCTGCCGCAGTGTGGTTTCTCTGCGCAGACCGTGCAGGCCGTCATGTCCTGCGGCGAGCGTTTCGCCTTCGTCAACATTCTCGACAACCCGGACATCCGCGCCGAGCTGCCGAAATACGCCAACTGGCCGACCTTCCCGCAGCTGTGGGTCAACGGCGAGCTGGTCGGCGGTTGCGACATCGTGGTCGAGATGTACCAGAGCGGCGAACTGGAGCCGCTGATCAAGCAGGCCGCTCAGGAAGCGTCTGCCGAGTGATCGGCATCTTCTGATCCGCGTCTTCTGATAGGAGTCGCTCTGATCAGGCTCGCTTTGATCAGTCTCGCTCTGAGCCCAGCAGTGCCGAGCAGAAAAAACGCCCCCGCAGCCTGGCTGCGGGGGCGTTTTCATGTCTGGCTCTCAGAGAGTCTGTCAGCCGGAGAAGCTGTCAGAAGTTCTGCCAGTCAGGGCGCGGGCGCGTCGAGCGAGGCCGGCACCTCGTCATTCATGCCCTGTTCCTTCATCGCCAGGTCCCAGCCGCCCAGGTCCTTGAAGCGGTTGACCATCGCGCAGAACAGCTCCGCGGTGCGTTCGGTGTCATAACGCGCCGAGTGGGCGGAGGCATTGTCGAACTCGATGCCGGCGGCGCGGCAGGCGCGGGCCAGTACCGTCTGGCCATAGACCAGACCCGCAAGCGAAGCGGTATCGAAGCACGAGAACGGGTGGAACGGATTGCGCTTGATACCGCAACGCTCGACCGCCGCGTTCAAAAAGCCCTGATCGAAGGCCGCATTGTGGCCGACCAGCACCGCACGCGTGCAGCCGTGCGCCTTGATGGCCTTGCGCACCGGGCTGAAGATCTCGCCCAGCGCCTGATTCTCGGCCACCGCGACCTGCTTGCGCACCGGGTTGTCGAGATCGATACCGGTGAAATCCAGTGCCGACTGTTCGATGTTGGCGCCCTCGAAGGGGGCCACGTGGAAGGCATAGGTCGCATCCGGCACCATGTTGCCATCGTCGTCCATGGTCAGCGTGACGGCAGCGATCTCGAGCAGTGCATCACCGGCGGCATTGAAACCACCCGTCTCGAGGTCGACCACCACTGGCAGAAAGCCACGGAAGCGCTGTGCCATCTGCGTGCGCTCGCTCGCCTGGGTCATCAAGATCTCCAATCCCGTCATAGCATCTCGTGCTGCGTCGTGCGTATTGCCGACGCTCAAGGTGGCCAATTGTAGCAGGGCGAAAAGGGCGCGTCGCGGCGCTGGCCGCGTGCCGGGATGTCTCTCGCCCTCCTGGCAGTATCGGTGAGGTGCCAGCCTCGCTATAATCGGCGTCACATCGTGATTCGGGTAGATGAGCGGCTGCGCTTGCGCGGCCTTCGCTCGTCTGGACCGGGCGATCCAACCCCACCTGCGGCCACGGCGTTCATCAGTGGTACGCGGGAACTACAAGCATCAACTCAGGAGTCAAGCATGTCCGACGTGCAAAAGGTCGTTCTCGCCTACTCCGGCGGCCTGGACACTTCAGTCATCGTCAAGTGGCTGCAGGAAACCTACAACTGTGAAGTCGTGACTTTCACAGCTGACCTCGGTCAGGGCGAGGAAGTCGAGCCGGCGCGTGCCAAGGCAGAAGCCCTCGGCGTGAAGGAGATCTACATCGAAGACCTGCGCGAGACCTTCGTCCGCGATTACGTCTTCCCGATGTTCCGTGCCAACGCCATCTATGAAGGCGAGTACCTGCTGGGCACCTCCATCGCACGTCCGCTGATCGCGCGTCGTCTGGTCGAGATCGCCAACGAGACCGGCGCCGACGCCATCTCTCACGGCGCGACCGGCAAGGGCAACGACCAGGTGCGTTTCGAGCTGGGCGCCTACGCGCTGAAGCCGGGCATCCAGGTCATCGCGCCGTGGCGTGAGTGGGACCTGAACTCCCGCGAGAAGTTGATGGAATACTGCGAGCAGCACGGTATCGAAGTCGACTACGCCAAGAACAAGAAGAAGTCTCCGTACTCCATGGACGCGAACCTTCTGCACATCTCCTATGAAGGTGGCGTGCTGGAAGACCCGTGGACCGAGTGCGAAGAAGAGATGTGGCGCTGGAGCGTCAGCCCGGAGCAGGCGCCGAATGACGCGACCTACATCGATCTGACCTACACCAAGGGCGACATCACTGCCATCGACGGCAAGGAAATGGCCGCTCACGAAGTGCTCGAGTACCTGAACAAGGTCGGCGGCGCCAACGGCATCGGCCGTCTCGACATCGTCGAGAACCGTTACGTCGGCATGAAGTCGCGTGGCTGCTACGAAACACCGGGCGGCACCATCATGATGCGTGCTCACCGTGCCATCGAATCCATCACTCTGGACCGCGAAGCGGCCCACCTGAAGGATGAGATGATGCCCAAGTACGCTGAGCTGGTGTACAACGGCTACTGGTGGAGCCCGGAGCGTCGCATGCTGCAGGCGGCCATCGATGAGTCCCAGAAGGTCGTCAACGGCGTCGTGCGTCTCAAGCTCTACAAGGGCAACGTGATCGTCGTCGGCCGTCAGTCCGAAGACTCGCTGTTCGATGCGTCCATCGCGACCTTCGAAGACGATGCGGGCGCCTACGACCAGAAAGATGCTGCCGGCTTCATCAAGCTGAACTCCCTGCGCCTGCGTATCGCGGCCAGCAAGGGACGTGGCATCGAGTAATCTCTGATCCGATAGCCTGATCTCGGAACACCATGACGCCGGCCCCTGCTGCAGCCATTCGCTGCCATAGGGGTCGGCGTCGTGCTATCCGGCTGTCGGTGCCACGTTATCCGGCTGTCGTATCGCGCTTTAGGCGGCCAGAGTCGGCTACCAGAGCCGGGCGCGCTTTCGTCTGATGAGGTGCTGCTCATCCAGGGCACGCATGGCGCTCAGGGGCGTTGCTGAGCGCTTTTCTCCCCCGTGGGTGCATGCGATGCTGACAGAAGCCTCTTTTCATTGTCATTTCTGCACGTAGATTGCCGGCGACCGTCATGGCGGCCGGCCAAGGAAGATATCTCATGCTGGGTATGCTGAAGAAACTGTTTGCCGCAGGCGAGCCTGCGCCGGTCAAGGAACCGGAAGCCACCGAATACAAGGGCTATCTGATCGTGGCGATGCCGCAGAAGCACGATGGTCAATACCGGGTGTCGGGCGTGATCCGCAAGCCGGTGGAAGGCGGCGAGATGCTGGAGCACCGCTTCGAGCGCTCCGACACCGTGCCGGGCGAAGAGGGCGCCGTGGAGCTGACCCTGCTCAAGGCGAAGCGCACCATCGATGACCTGGGTGACAGCATCTTCGAGCGCTGATCGCCCCGGAGCTGACCGCTGAGCACTTGCCCCCACCTTCAGGAGCACGCCCATGATCACGGTTCACCATCTGGAAAACTCGCGCTCGCAGCGCATCCTGTGGCTGCTGGAAGAGTTGAATCTTGAATACCGTCTGCAGACCTATGCCCGCGACAGCAACAGCATGCGTGCGCCCAAGGCGCTGAAGGAGATTCACCCGCTGGGCAAGGCGCCGATCATCACCGACACCACGCTGGCGGGAGAGAATGCCGAGCCGGTGGTGGTCGCCGAGTCCGGTGCGATCATCGAATACCTGATCGATCTGTACGCCGGCCAGGGCAGCGGCAGCACTGCCCATCTGCGCCCGCCCGCCGGCAGCCAGGCCGAGCGTGACTACCGCTTCTGGCTGCACTTCGCCGAAGGCTCGGCGATGCTGCCGCTGATGCTCAGACTGGTGTTCTCGCGTCTCGACAAGCCGCCGGTGCCGTGGCTGGTGCGCCCGATCGCGCGCAAGCTGGCCAAGGGGGTGAATGACAGCTTCATCAGCCCGGAGATCAAGGCGCATCTCGCCTACATGGATACCTGTCTCGAGCATCGCCAGTGGCTTGCCGGGGACTCGCTGACAGGTGCCGATATCCAGATGAGCTTCCCGATCCAGGCGCTCGATGCGCGCCAGGGGCTCAAGAATCACCCGAATATCCAGGAATGGCTGGCCCGCATCCGTCAGCGCGAGGCCTTTCAGCGTGCCGTGGCCAAGGGTGGCGAGCTGGCGCTCTGACGCGCTGATGCTTTTGCGCCCTGATGACCTGACGCCCTGACGCCCTGATGACCTGATGACCTGATGACCTGATGACCTGATGCGCTGATGCTCGGGCGCGCTGTGCAAATATCATATGGCATGCGCATTTTTGCGCTATTGATGTGATTTAGACTTTCGTCGGGATTCTTTCGGCATTCGGGCTGTCACATCTGGACGTTATATCGATAGGTTCTGTTTTAGGTATCTAAGCTACAGTTAGTGCTTATTGACCTCAGTCGGGTGACAACCGCCCAGTCACCAGGCTGGGCGGCGAAGCGCCAAGAACGCCAGGCACGACAGGCGGAAAAGCACCGCAAGCCAGAGCGTCAAGACAGAACGTCAAGACAGAACACAAGACCGTGAGCGATGCATCGGCAAGCGAGTGGGGAGTCCGCCGTGGTGCCGATGGATAAACAGGATGCAGGACAAGGAGTCGACCGGGGGCCTGGCATGGCACGCAAGAGTCTGCGTGAACAATCACTGGAACAAGCACTCCAGCAGATGGAACGCGACAAGGCTCGCCTTGAACGCCGACTAGCGGGGCTGGAAGAGAAACTGTCGACGACGCTCGACGGTACCGGCCTGCGCCTCTGGCAGCTCGAAGTGCCCAGCGGCAAGCTCACCATCTTCAACTATCGCTGGGGGCGCATGCTGGGCTATCAGCCCGGCGAGCTGAACGCCCATTTCGATGTCTGGCGTGAGCACCTGCACCCGGAAGACCGCGACGAAGTGCTCGCCAACCTCAATGATCACCTTGAGGGGCGCACCGAGGTCTATCAGGTCGTGCATCGCATGCTGGCCCGCGATGGCAGCATCACCTGGGTCGCCGACCGCGGGCGGGTGGTCGAACGCGATGAGCACGGCAATGCCCTGCGCCTGCTGGGCACGCATACCGACATCAGTCATGAGAAGGACTACGAATCGCGCCTCAATGCGCTGGCCAGCACCGATGCGCTGACAGGCCTTGCCAATCGCCAGGCCATCAACAGCTGGCATCAGCGACCGCTGGCCGATGACAGTGCCTTGATCTTCATCGACCTCGACGGCTTCAAGCAGGTCAATGACCAGTTCGGCCATCGTGCCGGCGACGAAGTGCTGGTGCTGGTCGCGCATGGTCTGAACGATGAGCTGCATCGACTGGGCATCCATCATCATCTCTCGGCGCGTTTCGGCGGCGATGAATTCCTCTTTCAGCTGCCCCGCATGTCACTGCCGCGTGTCGAACATATCGCCCGTCGCTGGCTGGAGCGCTTCGCGCATCCCCTCGAGATCAGCGGTGGCCTCGGCCGCATCGGCCTGAGCATCGGCATCTGCTTCGGGCGCGATGCCGACAATCGCTTCGGGCTGGCGCTGGAACGGGCCGATCAGGCGATGTACCGGGTAAAGCACCACGGCAAGCACGGCTTCAGGGTGCACGCGCCGGTGGAGTGCTCTGCCAGCGCATACCAGGCCTGCGATTTCCAGGCCTCGAATCTGGAAGCCCCCGGCAGTCGCCTGCCTTCCTGGTTGCACCCGGGGCCCGCGCCAGTCTCCCAGTCGCCGCCGAGGCAGCAGGCAGCTTCTGCCGGTACCAAGCCTGTCGATACCAAGCCTGCCGATACCGAGCGTGGCGATAGCGTGTCTGCTGATTCCGAGTCAGCCGAGGCCAGGGCCAAGGAGGAAAGGTGACTCGCATGACAAGCAAGCCCGCTTCCCGCTGGCTCCCGACATTCCAAGCCCCCCGCACGCGCAGGCGTCGGGGGGCTTTTGTCTTTCAGGCCGCTCGATTGACGGGCGTGGCGCAACGCTGCAGCGCGAATGCCATCATTTTCTGATATGACTATTGCATCCGGCAAAGTCGCGAACGACGCTGGGGGGAACGGCAAGGCAGGATGAGTCGAGGCCCCCGAGCGTCATGGAAGCGTCGTGGCACGAGACAGGCATGAACGGCGGCCTCAAGTGCCGCCTTTATCAGCAGGGCGAGTGTCCTCAAGGAGAGAAGGATGAGTAGCAGCGAGTCTGGCCGACAGTTCATCAATCAGCCACGCCAGGTCGTCGGTGAGGCGCTGGAAGGCTGCGCACGACTGCGCCACCCGGATGGCAGTGGCGTGCGGCTGTCAGACCCCGCCAGTGGTATGCGCCTGGTGGTGCGCGATGACTGGGCGCGTGATCAGGTCGCGCTGATTTCCGGTGGCGGCTCGGGGCACGAACCCGCGCACGCAGGCTTCGTCGGCGCGGGCATGCTGACGGCTGCCGTGTGTGGTGAGCTGTTCGCCTCGCCGACGGTGGACGCCGTGCTGGCGGCGATCCGCGAAGTGACCGGTGAGGCCGGGGCCTTGCTGATCGTCAAGAACTACACCGGGGATCGCCTCAACTTCGGGCTGGCCGCCGAGCGGGCGCGTCAGGAAGGCTTCAAGGTCGAGATGGTCATCGTCGCCGATGATGTGGCGCTGCCCGACAACCCACAGCCACGCGGGCTGGCTGGCACGCTGCTGGTGCACAAGGTCACCGGTGCGCTGGCGGCACGTGGGGCGGGCCTCAAGGAGATCACCGCCGTCGCACGGCGCGTCGCCGACAGCTGTTCGACACTGGGGGTGGCCTTCAATGTCGGCCGCCATCCCGGCAAGCCGCGTGAGCAGCGCGCACCGGAACTGGGGCTGGGCATTCACGGCGAGCCGGGCGCCATGGCGCTCGAGCTTGGCAGCGACTCGGGCACCCACGGCGTGCATGCGGTCATGGATACCGTGGTCACGGCGCTGGTGCAGGGTCATTCGCGCAAGGATGTCGGCGGCGACCTGCCGGCCAGCGGCCATCTGCTGTTGATCAATGATCTGGGCGGTTGCTCGGCGCTGGAGCGCAGCCTGCTGCTGGAAGAAGCGCTGACCCATCCGTCGCTGCAGGCGCTGGGCATCCATGCCGTGGTCGGCCCGCAACCGCTGATGACTTCGCTGGACATGCACGGCTTCTCGCTGACGCTGCTGCCGCTGGATAGCCTGCTGGAAGAGGCGCTGAGCGCCAGCTGCGCGCCGGTCGCCTGGCCGGGCGTGCAGCCGGTGACGCCACTGGCGCACTTCTCGCCGAGTCAGGACGCCGTCAGAACGGCCAGTGATGAGGCCTCGGATGCCAGACGTGCCCAGGCCAAGGCCGACTGCCAGGAGCGTGCCGCCCGTGGCGTGAAATCACGTGCCGGCCTGCCGGGCGATCCGCAGGTCGAGCAACGCCTGCGCGCGGCGCTGGAAATCCTGCTCGCCAGCGAGGCGGACCTTGACCGCCTCGATGCCATCAGCGGTGACGGCGATACCGGCAGCACCTTCGCCAGCGGTGCGCGCGCGGTGATCGAGGCGCTGGAAGACTGTGAGCTGGCGTGTGGCGATTCCGGTGAGCTGATGACCACCATCGGCAAGCAGCTGGCCCACGGCATGGGCGGCTCCAGTGGTGTGCTGCTCTCGACGCTGTTCACCGCCGCCGCCACCCGCTGGAAGGAGCAGTCGGACGCGCATGGCCAGGCGCCGCTGGGCCAGCGCTGGCACGACGCCCTGAGTCACGGCGTCGCCCGCATGCAGCATTACGGTGGCGCCTCACGCGGCGACCGCAGCCTGCTGGATGCGCTGTTGCCGGCATTGGAGGCGTTGCAGGAATCGGTGCAGTCTGAAAAGAAAGCGTCGGTGCAGTCTGAAAAGCAGGCATCGGTGCAGCCTGATCAGCAGGGTAAGAAGCAGGAGTCGGCAGCCGAGAGCAGGCAGGAGAGGCGCGCCGGGCGGGTCGACTGGGCCGCGATGGCGCGCGCCGCCCGTCAGGGCGCGGATGCCACCGCCGAGATGGCCAAGGCACGTGCCGGGCGCTCCGCCTACGTGCCTTCCGCTCATCTGGTCGGCAACAGCGACCCGGGTGCGGAAGCCGTGGCGCGTGTCTTCGAAGCGTTGGCCGATGCCGCCGAGGAAGCGGCGGGTTGATGTGATTGACCGGCTGAGCTGGTTGACCCGAATGACTGGTGTCTGAGCTCTCCAGCCCCCAAAAGCTCTAAAACCAAAGCCCCATAAAGCAAAAGGCCCGCCCCATGAACCTCGTGTTCAGGGGCGGGCCTTTTTGCATCATGCGGCAAGCGGTCAGGCGGCTTTCTGACGTGTCGGCAGGCGAATCAGGCGGGTGGCGATGGCGGTGCCCAGCAGGGTGATGCCCATGCCGGTGAGGATGCGCGCATCGATCACCTCATCGAGCAGCATGTTGCCCCATAGCAGCGCGCTGACCGGTACCAGGAAGGTCACCGAGGTGGTCGCGGTGGCGCCGGCACTGGCCAGCAGGCGGAAGAAGATCAGGAAGGCGAGGCTGGTGCTGAGTACCGCCAGCGCGATCGCGCTGCCCCAGGCTTCCAGGCTGACGCTGGTCGTCGGCCACATCCACAGGCCCGGAATCAGCAACAGCAGGGACGACATCAGCGAGCTGCCCGCGGCCAGTACCGGCGCCGGAAGGTGATTCAGGCGCTGACGCGAGAAGTTGGAGGCGAAGCCGTAGCAGAAGGTCGCGCCGAGGGCGGCGAGGATGAACCAGCCGTCGCCGCCGAGCTGGAAATCGAGGCGATCACTCGACAGCACATAGACACCGCTGAAGGCTATGGCCAGGCCGAGATACTGCTGCTTCTGGATCGGCGTGGCGAACAGCGCCATGCCCAGCAGCGCGGTGAACAGCGGCGTGGTGGCATTGATCAGCGAGGTGAAACCGGCCTCCAGCTGGGTGGTGGCCAGCGCCAGCAGGCAGAACGGCAGCGCCTGACTGGTCAGGCCCAGCACCGCAAGCGGGCCCTTGTGCTCCCACAGCATCCTCAGGCGTCCCGCGCCCAGCAGCAGCGGGGCGAGTACCAGCGCACCGATGCCCATGCGCAGCAGTATCAGCGTGGTCGGGCCGAATTCCGGCGCGGCCACGCGCATGAAGATGAAAGACATGCCCCACAGGGTGGACAGCAGGACAAGACGCAAGGCATCGCTGGCGGACATGGTGTTCTCGACGTGGCGTGTGAAAGGCAGTCCGCTAGGCTAGCCCCTCATGCGCGTCACGGGAAGCACGACCTTGTGCCTGTCGCTCTTCTTTTCCAGCCCCAGTCCCAGCTCCAGACCTAGCCCGCTGGCCTCAGGTGGAGGGTATCGCACCGCGCTGGATGGCGGCGATATCGCGCGCGGCGCGCTCGAGTGCCGGCAGATGCTTGAGCATGTCCTCACGCGACTGGCGCATCACCGGCGCCTGGATCGCCACGCCGATGTTGGAGAGCCCATCGGGATTGGGCGCCAGCACCGCGATGCACACCAGTCCGGGCAGGAATTCCTCATCATCCAGCGCGAAGCCCTGCTGGCGGACCTGCTCGATCTCGGCCTCGACGGACTCGATGTCGGTCAGGGTATTGCGCGTCATCGCGTTCAGCGGCGTGCCGGTCAGCAGGCGCCGGCGCTGGGCGGGCGGCATCTGGGCCAGAAACAGCTTGCCGCTGGCGGAGCAATGCACCGGCACCCGGGAACCGGGGTGCAGATAGAATCGCAGCGGGGCCTGGGTCTCGACGCGGTCCAGATACAGCACTTCGCTGCCGGACAGCGCCGTGATGTTGCAGCTCTCGCCGACCTCTTCCATCAGCCGGTTGAGCACGCCGTGGCGAGCACCCTGCACGGTGTCGTTGAGCAGCAGGTTCTCCGCCAGACGGCGCAGACGGCTGCCCTTGCTGTAATGGCGGTTGTCCGCCTCGCGCTGCAGCATGCCGCTGCCTTCCAGCTGCTGCAGCATGCGGTGCAGCGTCGGCTTGGGCAGACCGGTCTCTTCCACCAATCCCTGCAGGGTGAAGAACTGGTCCTTGGCGGCGATCACTTCCAGCAGCGCCAGCAGACGCTGGGCGGGCGTATCGCCTTCTATCTTGCTGCCTTCCTTGCTGGTGTCCCTGTCAGCGTCCTTGCGGTCACGCGGCAGGCTCGCCTGGGGCTGGGTGGCACTGTTCATGGGCTATTCCCTCCTTCAATCCGTGCGCGGGGCAGTGTGGCGCCGAAACGCTCGGCCCGTCAGTGCCTTGCGTTGCTGTGCCTACTTTAACAGTACTCCATTCACCGGAAGAAGTTTCTAAAAAAGGAGTGTTTTTGATCATTTTCCGAAATCGGGCTTGACGGACCGCGCGGTGAGGGCTAATTTTGGTCACATGTTTCGGTAATCGGAACTAAATGTATCAATAAACATAAAATTTAGAGTTGGAGACGCCATGAGCACTCAAGACAGCGCAGACAATCGCAAGGTCGTGCAGGGCAAGCAGAAGATGACCCCTTCCGAGGCCTTCGTGGAAACCATGGTCGCCAATGGCGTCACCGACATGTTCGGCATCATGGGCTCCGCCTTCATGGATGCGATGGACATCTTCGCCCCGGCCGGCATTCGCCTCATTCCGGTGGTGCATGAGCAGGGCGCTGCCCACATGGCCGACGGCTATGCTCGCGTTTCCGGCCGTCACGGCATGGTCATCGGCCAGAACGGCCCGGGCATCTCCAACTGCGTCACCGGCATCGCGGCCGCTTACTGGGCGCACAGCCCGGTGGTCATCGTCACGCCGGAAGCCGGCACCACCGGCATCGGCCTGGGCGGCTTCCAGGAATGCAAGCAGCTGCCGATGTTCCAGGAATTCACCAAGTACCAGGGTCACGTGACCCACCCGTCGCGCATGGCGGAATACACCGGTCGCTGCTTCGACCGCGCCATGTCCGAGATGGGCCCGACCCAGCTCAACATTCCGCGTGACTATTTCTACGGCGAGATCGAGTGCGAGATTCCGCTGCCGGCACGTGTCGACCGCGGCCCGGGTGGCAGCAAGAGCCTGGATGAGGCAGCCGAGCTGCTGGCCAGCGCCAGGTTCCCTGTCATCGTTTCCGGTGGCGGTGTGGTGATGGCCGATGGCGTCGAGGAGTGCAAGGCACTGGCAGAGCGTCTCGGCGCGCCGGTGGTCAACAGCTACCAGCACAACGATTCCTTCCCGGCCAGCCACCCGCTGTGGTGTGGTCCTCTCGGGTATCAGGGTTCCAAGGCGGGCATGAAGCTGATCTCCCAGGCCGATGTCGTCATCGCGCTGGGCACGCGCCTCGGGCCGTTCGGTACCCTGCCGCAGCACGGCATGGACTACTGGCCGAAGGACGCGAAGATCATCCAGATCGACGCCGACCACAAGATGCTGGGCCTGGTGAAGAAGATCTCCGTCGGCATCTGCGGCGATGCGCGTGAAGCGGCCATCGCCCTGACCGAGCGTCTGTCCGGTCGCAATCTGGAATGCGATGCCTCCAAGGATTCGCGTCTGACCCAGATTCGTGAAGAGAAGGCCACCTGGGAAGCCGAGCTGGATGCCTGGACCCACGAGAAGGACGCCTTCAGCCTCGACGCCATTGAAGAAGCCAAGGACGAGAAGCCGTTCTCCGGCGGCGAATACCTGCACCCGCGTCAGGTACTGCGCGAGCTGGAAAAGGCCATGCCGGAAGATGTCATGGTCTCCACCGACATCGGCAACATCAATTCCGTGGCCCACAGCTACCTGCGCTTCGATCGTCCGCGCAGCTTCTTCGCCCCGATGAGCTTCGGCAACTGCGGCTACGCGCTGCCGACCATCATGGGTGCCAAGACTGCCGCGCCGGAACGTCCGGCCATCGCCTACGCCGGTGACGGCGCCTGGGGCATGAGCCTGATGGAAATCATGACCGCCGTGCGTCACGACATTCCGGTCACGGCCGTCGTCTTCCACAACCGTCAGTGGGGCGCCGAGAAGAAGAACCAGGTCGAGTTCTACAACCGTCGCTTCGTCGCCGGTGAGCTGGACAACGAAAGCTTCGCCGAGATCGCGCGCTCCATGGGTGCCGAAGGCATCACCGTCGACCGTCTGGAAGACGTGGGCCCGGCCCTCAAGAAGGCCATCGACATGCAGATGAACGAAGGCAAGACCTGCGTCATCGAGGTGATGTGTACTCGCGAACTGGGCGACCCGTTCCGCCGCGACGCCCTCAAGAAGCCGGTGCGTCTGCTCGAGAAGTATCAGGATTACGTGTAACGCCCATCGCTGATCGCGCTGTGCAGGTCATGGATGGCAGCGCGATGAAGCGGGCGTAGCGCGACGCGCAAGCAGGACTGGAACTCTCCCTTGCCCCGGCCATTTCAGATGTCCGGGGCTTTTTGGATGTGTCGGCTGCCTGCAAGGGCAGCGAGGAGACAGACATGAAGGCACTCAACAACATTCTGGCGCGGGCCAAGGCAGACCCGCGCCGTATCGTGCTCTGCGAAGGGCAGGACATGCGGGTGGTGCAGGCGGCGGTCAGCGCGGCGGAGCAGGGCCTGGCGCAGGTGATGGTGGTGGGCGACCCCATCGTCATCGCCGCCACCGCCAGAGAAGCCGGGCTTGGAGATCAGGCGCTGGCACGGCTCGAGCTGATCGACCCCGTCACTTCCGAGCACACCGCCAGGCTTGCCGAGGCGCTGCACGCGCATCGCGCGGCCAAGGGTATAACGGCGGAGCAGGCCGCCGAGAAGATTCGTGATCCGCTGACGTTCGCCAACATGCTGGTGCGCGAAGGGCTGGCGGATGGCTCGGTGGCCGGCGCCGTGCTCACCACTGCCGATGTGGTCCGCACCGCCATTCAACTGCTCGGGCTGGCGCCGGGTAGCAAGCTGGTCTCCAGCTTCTTTCTGATGATGCTGTGCAAGCCGTTCCACAACCTGAAGGGCGGGATGATCTTCTCGGACTGCGGGCTGGTGATCGACCCCGACGCCGAGGAGCTGTCGCAGATCGCGCTGGCCGCCGCCGACAGCGCCCAGGCCCTGCTCGGGGAAGACCCTCGGGTGGCGATGCTGTCGTTCTCCACCAATGGCAGCGCGCATCACGCCTCGGTGGACAAGGTGGTGCAGGCCGCGCATCGGGTACGCGAGCAACGTCCGGATATCGCCATCGATGAAGACGTGCAGCTCGACGCCGCCATCGTGGCGGAAATCGCCGAGCGCAAGCTGCCCACCTCCCGTGTCAAAGGCACCTCCAACGTGCTGGTGTTCCCCAATCTGGAAGCCGGCAATATCGGCTACAAGCTCGCTGAACGCATCGGCGGCGCAGAAGCCATCGGCCCGCTGCTCCAGGGCCTCGCCAAACCCGCCAACGACCTCTCACGCGGCTGCTCCACCGCCGACATCCTCAATGTCATTGCGGTCACTGTCGTTCAGGCGCAGCAGCGCATTTCTTGATCCCGATCGCCGCTCTTTCATCTTGCCGTATTTTTTTTACGGCAAGATGAAAGGCTGCTATGCTCATGGCATATTAATGGGAGAAAAATGAAATGCTGCATAAATTTGCTGTAAAAAACTTTCGAAATTTTTCTGAGTGGTTAAAGTTAGATTTAACTAGCCAACAATATGAGTTCAACGATAAGGCCATACATAATGGTATAGTTGAACATGGTATGATCTATGGTCGAAATGGTGTAGGTAAATCTAATCTTGGACTTGCTATGGTTGATCCAGTACTTCATTTAGTGGATTCTTCTAGTTATCCAAATACTCTTGATTATAATTATCTTCATGGTGGGCACGGCGTCGAGTTGGCTGAATTTGTTTTTGAGTTTTTAATTGACAATGTAAATGTTGTATATCGTTATGGAAAGAAATCATTGACACAGCTAGTATATGAAGAGCTGGTTATTGATGAGAAGGTTGTTCTAAAAATTGATCGGCGGCAGTCGACCTTGGCAAATATTGAGTTAGCTGGGGCAGAATCATTAAAAACTGATGTAGGTGATTCCAATATTTCTTTATTGAAATATGTGAACAATAATGCATTGTTGGATGATACTGTAACAAAGCATCGCTTCGAGAAATTCCTCAAGTTTGTAGAGGGTATGGTGTTTTTCCGCTCATTGAGTGAAGTTCGTACTGGCGAGTCTGTAGGTAAAAATATTGGTGTTAAACGCCTTTCTCAAAGTATTATTGATTCAGGCTCAGTGCAAGATTTTGAAAGTTTTCTAAATAAGGCTGGTGTTTCCTGTAAGCTGATAGTTGATGCTACATCAAGCGGTGAAAAAGGTATCTATTTTGATTTTGGGAAAAATCAACTAGAATTTGGTGTTGCGGCTTCTACAGGAACATTATCATTAGGTGTTTTCTATTTTTGGTGGCTGAGGCTTAAAAACGAAGAAGTTACTTTTGCATTCATTGATGAATTCGACGCCTTTTACCATCATGCATTAGCATCCAGTATTGTTGAGAAGGTTGCTGAATCTAAATGTCAGACTATTATGACTACACATAATACCGGTGTTATGAGCAATGACTTGCTTCGTCCTGATTGTTATTTTGTACTGGACGAAGGGATTAAGTCTATAACCGAAATGACTAATAAAGAGTTAAGAAAAGCTCATAACTTAGAAAAAATATATAAAGGTATGTCTAGCTAATGGAACGTACACTATTTGTTTTTGAAGGAGAAATTCGTGAAAAAGATTATTTTAATAGTCTAAGGAGCGCTTTTTTTGACAATAGTGATGGTCATGTGTTGGTTAGCTATTGCAATGATATTTATGAGTTGTTTAGGGTGCTGTCGGAAGATGAAGATTTAGACCCATTTGAGATAATTAGAGAGCTTAACCCAGTTATACAGCAACAAGACGAATTGGCTTCTTTGAGACGTGACCAAATTAGTCAAATATATCTATTTTTTGATATGGAGCCTCGTGATGATCATTACTCTAGTGATAAGTTGTTAGATATGCTTGAGAAGTTTAATGATGAAACTGGTAATGGTAAGCTATTTATTAGCTATCCCATGGTAGAGGCTTTGAGAGACATAGATAATCATGAGGAATATCTCACCAGAACTGTTAGTTTGTCAGACTGCAATGGTAAGAAATATAAGGGGTTGACTGTTGCGAGGGGAGATAGGGTGTATCAAGATCATAGGAAAATTAGAAGATCTCTTTGGCTAAGGCTCATAGAATGTAATGTCAAGAAAGCCAATTTTATGACATGCAATGATTGTACTGTTGATGATTTTATAAATGATCAATATCCTCTGGAGTACACGGCAGATTCGTTAGCCATAGCTAATTCTCAAATATCTAAATTCTTACCTAATGATGAGGTTGCTGTGTTGAGTGCTTTTCCAATTTTTCTAGCAGATTATTTTGGAAGGAAATTTTTCTCTTAAGGATATACCTCTTGAGGTGGCATCATAACTTGTTTTTTATGGATATATAAAAAATTAATACTGGTATGTTTTTTAAGCACTCTGTGCTCTCACATAGCGCACTTTAATCTTTGATCACATCCCCTGATGCCGACACGCCAGCGCCATGTGATACACGATTTCATCGGCGAGGGCGTTATCGAGGGTGCGTTCAAGATCGATGATCAGCTGGTTGGGGTAGTAGGCGCTGAGATCCAGCCCGACACCGAGGCCGAGGATGGCCTGGCGGCCGGAGCGGGTCTGTTGTGCGACGACCTGCTTGAGGTGGCTGTCGAGGTACTGTTCATCATTGGCGGTGTTGGTGGCGCTGTCACAGGGGCTGCCATCGGAGATGACGACCAGCAGACGGCGCGCGCCTTCGTCGGCAGTAGTGCTATCGGCGAGCCGTGAGCAGGCCCATTGCACGGCTTCGCCATCCACGCCTTCGCGGTAGAGATCGGCCTTGAGCAGGGCGCCGAAGTTGCGGCGCGCACGTCGCCACGCCAGTGAGGCGGGCTTGAAGATCAGATACTGCACTTCATTCAGGCGGCCCGGACGCGCGGGCTTGCCGGCGCGCCGCCAGTCCTTCAGGGCGCGGCCGCCATTCCAGGCGCCAGTGGTGAAGCCGAGCACCTCGGTGGGCACACCGGCCATGTCGAGCGCGCGGGTGAGTATCTCGATCAGCATCGCCACCGCCTCGCCATGCACCTTCATCGAACCGGAGCAGTCGATCAGGAAGCTGACCTGCGCACTGGCCTCGGGCACCCAGCGCTCGTGCTGGAAGACCCGCCGCTCGGCCGGCGAGGAAATCACCTGACTCAGCCGCCGCCCATCGATGATTCCTTCCTCCTCCCCGAAGTGCCAGCCCTCACGCTGCGGCGAGCTGAAATGGCTCGCCAGCTGTCGTGCCAGGCGCCGCACGTTGATCTTCTGCTCCGCCAGACGCGTATCCAGCGCCTGACGATACTCATCGAGCAGGGCCGCGCGCATGCGCCTGGCCGGTTCCAGCTCGCGGTCATAGGCCGTGGTGAACACCTGATAGGGAAGCAATTCCTCCGGCGCGCCACGCCGATGGCTCGGCAGCTGCGACGCCGCCTGCTCCTCGAGCAGACTCGCTTCCTCATCCTCGTTTTCCAGAAACAGTGCGAAGCGCTGGCTGGCCTCTGACTCGTCATCCTCCTCGCCGTCCTGCTCCTCCAGTGATTCGGCCAACTCCTGCTCCAGCCACAGGCTGATGTTCAGCGCATGCTGCTGATAGGCCGCCTGATCGAAACGCGTGCGTCTCAGCCCCGCCATGTCAGCGCCCAGCGCCTGATAGAAGGAGGCGCGCGTCGTCTCGATGTAATCCTCCGTCTCGTGGATCACCGCACAGGCCATCAGGCGCGACCAGCACGACTGGATGACGCTGTAGATGAGGATGCCGCTGCTCGTCTCGGTCAGGCCCGCGTGATAGAAGGCCAGACACCAGTCGGTGAAGCGCCGCTCCAGATTCTCCTTCACGCCGGGCATGTCAGGGTCGACCAGCGCCTCGACGCGCAGCTGCTCCAGCAGGTCATAGATCAGGCGCGTTTCCGGCAGCGCCGGACGCGCCGCCAGATGCAGCGCCTCGTCGGTGTGGATCAAGCGCAGCGCGATGGCATCGCTGACCGCGCGATAGTTGTCGAGCGTGCAGTCATCTTCCTCAAGGCGCAGATGCGGCGTGCGCAATGGCAACGCCTGAGCATGCCGACTCAGGCGCCGCCCCCGATAGGCCCAGCCGGCCTGACCGCTGAGTGCCCCGAGACTCGCAGCCGAAAGCTCCTCGAGATACTGCTGACGACGGCGTACCTGCTGGGCCGCACTCATGCCCGGGCTCCCTTGTCGCTGTCCTGCTCATCCATCAGGTCGCTCTCCATCAGCGCCGCGGATTCCTCCAGTTCCTTGGCGAAACAGCGCTGATAGAACTCGGCGACCAGCGGGCGCTCATGTTCATCGCACTTGTTGAGGTAGGAGAGACGGAAGGCCAGCGCCGGATTGCGGAAGATCTCGCAGTTCTCCGCCCAGGTGATCACGGTGCGCGGCGACATCAGGCTCGACAGGTCGCCATTGGCGAAGCCCTTGCGGGTGAGGTCGGCCACCGCGACCATCGCGCGAATCAGGGCGCGGCCACGCTCGTTGTCCTTGGCGGGCACACGCGCCAGCACGATCTTCACCTCTTCCTCACGCGGCAGGTAATCCAGCTTGGCGACGATGTTCCAGCGGTCGATCTGCGCATGGTTGAGCAGCTGGGTGCCGTGATAGAGCCCATCCTGATTGCCAAGCCCGACGGTATTGGCGGTGGCGAACAGCCGGAACTGCGGATGCGGGCGAATCACGCGGTTCTGATCGAGCAGCGTGAAGTGGCCGTCGCGCTCCAGAATGCGTTGGATGACGAACATCACGTCCGGACGGCCGGCATCGTACTCATCGAAGATCAGCGCGATGGGGCGGGTCAGCGACCAGGGCACGATGCCTTCCTGGAATTCGGTGACCTGCACGCCGTCGCGAATCACGATGGCGTCCTTGCCGACCAGATCCAGCCGGCTGACATGGCCATCGAGATTGACGCGCAGGCACGGCCAGTTGAGGCGCGCGGCGATCTGCTCGATATGGGTCGATTTGCCGGTGCCGTGCAGGCCCTGAACCATCACGCGGCGGTTGTTGGTGAAGCCGGCGAGAATGGCGAGGGTGACATCGGGATTGAAGCGATAGGCGTGGTCGATTTCCGGCACGTGGGCGTCGCGCTCCAGAAATACCGGCACCTTGAGGTCACTGTCGATGCCGAACAGCTCGCGCACGCCGCGCAGCTCAGTGGGCTGCAACTGACCGGCGGGCAGCGGCTGCTCGCCAGAGGCGGCGGGGCCTGCATCGCTGGCAGGGCTTGCATCATTGGCAGAGCTTGCATCATTGGCAGAGCTTTCATCACTGCTGGAAGGCGTCAAGGTGGCGTCGCTCACGGGGTGTCTCCCTCGTCATTCTTGTTGGTGGCTGCCCGGCAGACCTGTCGCGGGGAGACAGGCAAACCGGGCGGCGGCAATGCTGTGAATATAGCTTTGTTTCTAAAAATAATGCAAATTGTATCGAAATATGAGATTTGTGATTATTCATTCCCCGCAGGAGCAAGGCAGATGAGCGATACCCTGATCATTGGTGGCGGCGTGATGGGCATGATGATGGCGTGGCAGCTGGCCGAGGTCGGCCAGACGGTCACGCTGCTGGAGCGCGGCCAGTGCGGACGCGAGGCATCGTGGGCCGGTGGCGGCATCGTCTCGCCGCTGTATCCGTGGCGCTATTCGAGCGCCATCTCATCACTGTCACGCTGGTCAGAAGGCGAATACCCCAGGCTTGCCGAGGCGCTCAAGGACGCCACCGGCATCGACCCCGAATACCGCCAGAAGGGCCTGATCTACCTGCGGGTCGAGGATGAGGCGCTGGCGCTGGACTGGGCGCGCACCCAGCACAAGCCGCTGGAGGTGATCGAGCGTGAGGCGCTCTACGCGCGCGAGCCGCATCTGGCCAGTGGCCATCAGCAGGCGCTGTGGATGCCGACGCTCGGCAGCATCCGCAATCCGCGACTCGGTCAGGCGCTGCGTGCGCGTCTGCTGGCGCATCCGCGTATCCGGGTGCGTGAAGAGTGCGAGGTCACGCAGCTGGTGCTTGCCACGCCATCGCGTGTCACGGGCGTCCGGCTTGTTGATGAGACCGTCAGTGCAGACAACGTCGTGGTATGTGGCGGCGCCTGGAGTGGCAGGCTGCTCGCCGCGGCCGGCGTGCTGCTGCCGGTGCGCCCGGTGAAGGGCCAGATGATGGTTTTCAATCCGGTGGCGGCGGGGCTTTGCAGTGCGGCTGAGCCGCTATTGTCGCGGGTGGTGCTGTGCGATGGCCGCTACGTGATTCCGCGCGCCGATGGGCGGATTCTGATCGGTTCGACCCTGGAGCATCAGGACTTCGACAAGTCCACCACCGCGCAGGCACGTGAGTCTTTGCATGCCAGCGCCGCGAGCATTCTGCCGGCGTTGGGTGAGCAGGCGCCGGAGCATCACTGGGCCGGCCTGCGTCCGGGCACGCCGGATGGCACGCCCTTCATCGGCGCGGTGCCGGGACTTGATGGCCTCTACGTGAATGCCGGTCACTATCGCAATGGCCTGGTGCTGGCGCCCGCCGCCACGCGCCTGCTCAGTGACATCCTGCTCGGGCGCGAGAGCTTCATGTCAGCGGAGGCCTTCATGCCACCGGGTGTGGCAGCGCCCACGGCCCTCGCAGTTTGAGTCGTCCCAAGGCGGCGCAATGGGACCAGTTGGTACCAGGGCAGCCCTCTTGGTGCCAACTGGCCCAATCGGTGGCAGCCAACTGGTGCTAAAGGGCGGTGCAAGTGTCGGCGTAGTCTCGGGTCATGGCGCAGCGCTTGCTGCCGCTTATCAGCTCAACAACAAGCTCAGCCAAAAGCTCAACAACAAGCCCAACAACAAGACTGCGGAGCCCGACCCATGACTCACCAAGCCACCATCGAACTGCTGACCGCCTTCTGCGATGCCCTCAACCGTCACGACATCGACGACTGCCTGTCGATGATGACCGATGACTGCGAATTCCTCGCCATCGCCGGGCCGGAACTCGAAGGCAAGACCTTCGCCGGTCAGGACGCCGTGCGTGCGGGCCTCTCCGCTGCCTGGCAGAACGCGCCGGATGCCCAGTGGATCGACGCGGAAATCTTCGCCGATGGCGAGCGTGGCTTCGTCATCAGCACCTACACCGGCACCACCGCCGATGGCGCGCGCAGCGAAGCGCGCATGATCGACGCCTTCACGCTGCGTGACGGCAAGATCGCGATCAAGAATGCCTTCCGCAAGAACCGTCCGCCCGTCAACGTCTGAGCGCCAGCGGCGCACCGATCAGGGAAGAGGTTTCTGAAGCTGTCTTTGCCTCGGGGGCAGCACGTCATGGGGTCAGGTCATGGCGTGCGCCCCGTAGGTGAGAGGAGGTGTTCGAGATGGAAACTATCGTGCAGCACGGCGCCCGGCCGTCGGACATGGGCAACGAATCAGAGCAGCGTCCGGCCACTCAGGCCTCGCGGCCGTATGACCCGGCCTATGACCCGCTGGTGAGCGCCACCCCCGGCGAAGGGCGTGACTACGCGCCGACCTACTGGGTCGCCACCGCCGGTGAGCCGCCGGCAGACGACGGCCCGGTGATGGGCGATATCGACGCCGATGTAGTGATCGTCGGCTCCGGCTTCACGGGGCTGACCGCCGCCATCGTGCTGGCCGAGAAGTACGGCATCAAGGCCACCGTGCTGGAGGCCAATCGGGTCAGCTGGGGCTGTTCGACCCGCAATGGCGGGCAGGCGCAGTGCGCCACCGGCCGCCTCAAGCGTTCGCAGTGGATCGAGCGTTACGGACTCGAGGCCGCCCACGGCCTGCACCGCGAATGCGTCGAGGGCATGGAGAATTTCAAGGAGCTGATCAAGGACATCGACTGCGATCCGCAGCCGGGCGGCCATCTGTACATCGCCCATCGCGAGCGCATGATGCCGGGGCTGGAGAAGGAAGCGCGCCTGTTGCGCGAGACCTTCAACTACGATGCCCGCATCATCGATGGCGCCACGGTGCGCAATGAGTGGGTCGGTGATGAAGAGGCCTGCGGTGCGATGCACGAACCGGAAGGCATCGGCGTGCACCCGGGCAAGTTGGCCTTCGGCTATCTGCGCAAGGCGCGCCGCCTGGGCGTCAAGGTGCACCCGGCAAGTCCGGTGGAGAGCTGGGAGACCCGCGATGGCGTGCACTATCTGACGACGCCGGGTGGCGTGGTCAAGGCGCGCTCGGTGGGCATGGCGACTGGCGGCTACACCTCCGGCAAGCTGCATCCGGAGCTCGACAAGCGCCTGATGCCGGTGCTCTCCAACTCGCTGGTGACGCGCCCGCTGACGGCGCAGGAAATCGAGGCGACCCGCTTCCATACCCATCAGGTGCTCACCGACACCCGCGTGCTGCGCCACTACTATCGCCTGCTGCCGGACAACCGCCTGCAGATCGGCAGTCGCAGTGCCGTCTCGGGGCGTGACGCGCCCAAGGCGCAATACGAGCAGCTGCTGATCGCCGACATGCATCGCAAGTTCCCCGCGCTGAGCGGCATCGAGGTCGATTACTCCTGGTGGGGCTGGGTGGATGTCAGCCACGACATGATGCCGCGCATCCATCAGCCGGACCCCAAGCAGAGCATCTATTACGCCATGGGCTATGGAGGCAACGGCGTGATGTATTCCGCCCAGGCGGGCAAGCGCCTCGCTCAATGGATCGCCAGGGACGCGGCGGATCTGGTACTGCCGATCTTCCAGTCACGCCTGCCGTATCCCAATGTGCTCAACAAGGTCGAATCCCCGTTGTTCGCACCGTTCCGCCGCACCGGCCAGCGTTGTCTGTATCGCTGGTACGCGATGAAGGATGAGGCGCAGTAGGTGTGACTCGCCACTGATGCCACGATGACTTGGATGCTCCCGCATTGATCGACTCTCATGATCGGTGCGGGAGCATCTTTGTTATCTATAGGATAATAATTACGAGTTATCGTTTCTTGTGAGGGGGCAAGGTTTGCCTCAGCCATGGTCGATACGGCGGCTCGCCTTGCCTTTCATCTCCTCGTCTTTCATCTCCTCGCAAGGGTCAGGCTAGCTGGCGCGCTGTCGACGTGATGCGCCGTGGGGCGTAGGCAGGGCGGGCTGAGGGGGTAACGGCTGTGCTTGTGTTTCCGGTGCGTCCGTCTTCGTTGCGTCCATCTCTGTTGCTTCTGTCTCTGCGCCTGCAACTGACGGCGCCTCGTCCATCGCCAGCGGCACCAGCGCGGCCAGCTTGAGGATGCCGGCTTCGATGCGTGATTCCGGAATCGCCGAGAAGCCGAGGCGGAAGTAGTGGCGGTGGCTGTCGCGATTGCAGAAGAAGTGCAGGTCACCGACCTCGATCAGGATGCTCTGCTCGCGGGCGAGGGCGGCCAGGCGGTGGGCATTCAGATTCTTCGGGCCGTGCATCCAGAAGCAGGAGCCGCCGTAGGTGGCCGGCGTGCTCATCATCGGTAGATGGCGCTGGATGGCGTCACGCATCAGCAGGAAGCGCCGCTGCATCACCTGGTGCATCTGATTGATCAGGCTGTCGTGATAGCCCCGCGCGATGAACAGCCCCACCGCACGCTGATTGTTGGTCGGCGGATGGCGCAGCATCAGGCGGCGCAGGGCGCGGGCCTCTCGAATCAGGGTCGGGTGCGCGACCATGTAGCCCAGGCGCAGGCCGGGAGCGAGGGTCTTGGAGAGGCTGCCGACATAGATGACGCGCTTGTGGCGGTCGAGGCTCTTGAGCGCGGGTGTCGGGTTGTCGGCGTAGTTGCTCTCGCTCTCGTAGTCGTCCTCGATGATCAGGAAGTTGCCGGTCTCGGCCATGTCCAGCAGCTGGCGGCGGCGCTCGAGCGGCAGGGTGATGGTCGTCGGCGACTGGTGGCTGGGCGTGACATACAGCAGGCGGCAGTCCTTGAGCGATTCCAGCGGCTGCATGCCCTTGTCGTCGATGGGCAGCAGCTGGATGTCATCGGTGAAGGTGCTGGCGATGTTGTACATGTCGACGTAGCCGGGGTTCTCCATCGCGAAGCGCTGGCCCTGCTTGAGCAGCAGCATGCAGCTGATCCACAGCGCCTGCTGGGTGCCCACCGTGATCAGGATTTCCTCCGGGCTTGCCCAGACACCGCGGCGGGGCAGCAGCCGCTGGTGGATTTGCTCGATCAGCAGCGGGTCGTCATTGTTGAGATGGTCCACCGACCAGCTGCGAATCGACGGCACGCTCATCGAGTCGCGGCTGCATTCGCGCCAGTGCTGGGTGGGGAAGAATTCCGGGTCCAGCTGGCCATAGAGAAAGGGGTAGTCGTACTGGTGCCAGTCGCCGGGCTTCTCGATGGCGCGCTGCTCAGAGGGCTTGAAGGCCAGCCGCTCATCCCAGTCGAGGCTGTCGGCCTCGATGTCATTGAGGCGCACCGGCGTGTCGGCGCGACCCTTGAGAATCTCGGGATTGATGAAGTAACCGCTGCGCTCGCGGGCGATCAGAAAGCCGTCTTCCAGCAGCTGCTCATAGGCCAGCATCACGGTATTGCGCGCGACATTCAGCTCGCGGGCCAGCTTGCGACTGGAGGGCAGCGCGACATCACGTGGCAGATGGCCTTCGAGAATCGCCTGGGAAATCTGCTCGCGAATCTGGAATTGCAGGCTTTCCTTGCGCGAGGAATCGAGGTGAAACAGCGGATGGCTCATGCGTGTTCTCTATTGTTTTCGCGAGCGTGTCGTCACGAGGACTTTCCAGCGGAAGTGCCCGTTTTATATGCATTTTCTGTACCTGATTGCCCCGCGGTGCGCCGTCAGTGAGTGGCGCGCGGGGTGCTGCCTGCCCTGAGGTGGCAGCCACCGGTACGGCTTCATTGAGGCAGACCCCTGTCGGGAGAGCAATAGCCAGCCGGGACTGGCCCCATCGATGCCGACGGACTGGTTCTATCGAGGAATGGCGCACGGGGAGAAAGTGATCTGGCAGGTACAACGAAAGCACAATTCAAGCACGACGCGACTTCACACTCCCTTTCCTGGGGCTGTAGATGAGCAGGTGATGGCAATCGTGAATGACATGAGACGTTGCAAGGTAGTGGTGCAGACGCGAAGTCATTGACGATATGAGGTGCAGTACCCCGCTCGCTATCACGCGCAGCCGTCAGGAGCCCGCAACAACAATAACGACGGGACAGACAAGATGATCGACTCGACACAGACCCTTTCAGACCTCCGCTTGCTGACTCGCGCTGGCGTATCTCGCACCAGCGTATCTCGCACCAGCGCCTTCAAGTCCACGCTGGCCATCGCGGTGACTGCCGCGAGTCTGGGCATGGCCGCCGGCGCCAATGCCGCGACCTGGAAGATGGCCCTCGGCGATGCGGCCGGCGGCACCCAGTATGAACTGGGCAAGACCTTCGCAAGCCTGGTGGAAGAGAAATCCGGCGGCGACATCAAGGTGGACCTGTTCCCCAACGGCCAGCTGGGCAGCGAGCAGGATACCGTCAACAACGCCAGCATGGGCCTCGTTGACCTGTCCGTGGTCGCGATCAACAACCTGACGCCATTCTCGCCGACCGTCGGCGTGCTGACCCTGCCGTATGTCATCCACGGCCCGGACGATGCCAAGGCGCTGACGCAAGGCAAGATAGGCGATGAGCTGCGCGAGAACACCCTGCGCGATTCCGGTATCCGCATTCTGGGCTGGGCCTATTCCGGCTGTCGTCGTCTGACCAATTCCAAGCAGGCGGTGGCCTCGCCGGCAGACCTGGAAGGCATGGTCATTCGCGTGCCCAAGAACGAGATCATGATCTCCTCCTACCAGTCCTGGGGCGTCAACCCCAACCCGCTGGCGTGGTCCGAGACCTTCACTGCCCTGCAACAGGGCGTCGTCGATGGTCAGGACAATCCCTACATCACCATCGATGCCATGAAGTTCTATGAGGTGCAGAACCACGTCACCGACAGCTGTTACGTGTTCTCGATGGAACCGCTGATCATGGGCGAAGGCACCTTCCAGAGCCTCAGCGAAGAGAACCAGCAACTGGTGCTGGCGGCTGGTGAAGAGGCGACGTCGCACAGCTATGACTACCTGCTGGCCACCGAGGATTCCATCAAGAAATCACTGGTGGAAGAGCACGGCATGACCATCACCCAGCCCGCCAATGACGAGCAGGAATGGATCGCCAAGGCCTCCAGCATCTGGCCGGACTTCTATGACAGCATCGGCGGCCGCGACAAGCTGATCGAAGTGCTCGAGACCCTCGGACGTGATCCGTCCACCGCGCCCTGATGATTCGCTGAACGGCTGAGGCTTTCAAGGCCCGCCCGGATTCCCCTGCCTGCCGGCACCTGTCATGAGCATACCAGGAGCATGTCGTCGACATGTGATCGCTGGCAGGGGAAACGTGGCGTCAAGTGGTCATCGCTGGCGATGTCGGGGGATGTGTATCCATGCGGGTATTGTTGAAGTTTCTGGATAATATCGAGAACTATCTCTGCCAGTTCCTGCTGGTGGTGTTCGTCATCATTCTCTTCACGCAGATCATGCTGCGTAACCTTTTCAGCTACTCGATTCCCTGGGGAGACGAGTTGGCGACCTATGCCTTCGTGTGGTTTGCCTATCTAGGCGCCGTCTACGCCACACGCATGTCGGCGCATAACCGCGTGACCTTCCAGTTTCGATTCCTGCCGCGTTGGGTGGAAACCCTCTGCGGTGTGCTGACCGATATCATCTGGATCGCCTTCAATGCGGTGTTCATCTATTACAGCTACGACTTCGTGTTCAACAAGATGAATCTGTTCTGGAAGTCACAGACGCTGGGTGTGCCGATGAAGTACTTCTATCTGATTCTGCCGCTGGCCTTTACCGCCATGACGGTGCGCATCATCCAGACCAATTATCTCAAGTTCGTGCGCAAGGAAGACATCGTGGACCCGGATTCCCAGGCAATGGAGGAATTGAAGCAGGGCGGTGACGGCCAGGCCATTGATCCACCGGCCAGCGACGCACAGGCCAGTGATGGACAGCCCAGTGACAGACAGGAGGGCGGCAAGTCATGATCGATTCCACCATCATCTACATCCTGTTTGGCGTCTTCTTCCTGCTGCTGGTGCTGGGTGCACCGATCACCGTCTCGCTGGGTGTCGCGGCGCTGGCGACCTATCTGAGCATCGATGAAAACCCGATGGCGTTCGTGCAGATCGCCTTTACCTCGGTGGGTTCCTTCCCGCTGATGGCCTTGCCGGCCTTCATTCTGGCCGGGGCGCTGATGGAGGCCGCCGGCATCTCGCGACGGCTGGTCGATATCGCCGAGGCCTTCGCCGGGCCGGTGACGGGCGGACTCGCCGCCGCCACGGTATTTGCCTGCATGTTCTTCGGCGCGATTTCCGGCTCGGGACCGGCCACCACGGCGGCGGTCGGCATGCTGATGATTCCGGCGATGGCCAAGCGCGGCTATGACCGTGGCTATGCCTCGGCGATCACGGCCTCTTCCGGTGGGCTGGGGGTGGTGATTCCGCCGTCGATCCCGATGGTGATCTTCGGGATTTCCGGCATGGGCCTGCAGCCGCCGCCTGAAGCGGTGGCCATGCACGGTGACTTCCAGACACTGTCGATCCCGAAACTGTTCATCGCCGGCGTCATGCCCGGTGTGGTGATCGCCGGCTTCCTGCTGCTGATCAACTACGTGATCTCGAAGAAACGCGGCTATCGCGGGCTGACCAACAGCTGGTCGTGGCCCCATATTCGCGCCACCTTGAAGAAGGGCGTCTGGTCGATGCTGGCGCCCTTCATCATCCTGGGCGGCATCTACAGCGGCCTCTTCACGCCGACCGAATCCGCCATCGTCGCCATCGTCTACACCCTGATCGTCGGCATCTTCCTGCACAAGGAACTCAAGTGGAAGCCGACGCTGCGCACCCTGGAGACCACCACCTGGATCACCGGTCGCGTGCTGCTGATCCTGTTCACGGCGACGGTCTTCGGGCGGCTGCTGGTCGAGCAGCGCGTGCCGGCCCATATCGCCGAGGGCATGCTGGCGATGACCGACAACCTCTACCTGATCTGGGCGATGATCATCTTCTTCCTGCTGTTCGTCGGCATGTTCATGGAGACACTGGCCGCGATCATGATTCTCACCCCGGTGCTGCTGCCGATCATGTACATGCTGGGGATGGACCCGGTGCACGTCGGCATCGTGGTGGTCTGTGCACTGGCCATCGGCTTCCAGACGCCGCCATTGGGGGAGAACCTCTTCGTGGCCTCGGGGATAGGCGGGGCCTCCATCGAGGAGATTTCCCTGAAGGCATTGCCGTTCGCGGCGGGCTCGGTGGCGGCCATCTTCCTGATCGCCTATGTGCCTGAAATCTCGCTGTGGCTACCCAGGGTGATGGGTTACTGAAGTGCCATCTGAACGCTAGCCCTGCAATGAACGAGGAGAAGGACGATGCCGGCAGTCAAACGAATTCTGTGTTGTGTAGGCCTGCGCGGAGACTGTGAGCGGGTACTGGCGCGCTCGGTGTGGTTGGCGGGAGCGACCGGCGCCGAGCTGCATGTGCTGCATACCGTCAAGTCATTGTCAGATGACGTGATGAACACCCTCAAGGTCAACATCCGCCACAAGCCGACGCTGGAGGGCCTGATGCAGCAGCGGCTCGATCAGGCCAAGGAGAGCCTGGAAAAGATGCTGGAGGACTTCTGGAGCACCCATGACAACGGCGACCCGCGCCCGGTGATCGCCGGACTGAATGTGGTGGAGGGCTATCCGGCCTCGGAGATCATCCGCTACGCCACGCGCCATGACTGCGACATGATCATCATGGCCACCAACAAGCGCGGCTTCGTGGCCTCCTATGCGGGCAAGGTCACCAAGGGGGTGATCAAGCGCGCCAGCATTCCGGTGGTGGTGGTACCGACGCCCTGACCGCAGGAGAGAGACGCTTGAGGAAAAGCGGTACTCAGCAAGTTGGCACATGAAAAAAGCTCGCCCCCACAGGACAGTGACTGTCTGCGGGGGCGAGCGTTTTGGATCATGGCCCATCGTCAGCGTGGCCCATCGTCAGCGTGGCTCAGGTGTCACTCGGGGCCGGACGGGATCACCTCATGCGTCATGTGCGCACAAGGCGCGCGCCTCAGAGCGTGCCTTCCAGCTCAGTGGCGATCTGGCGCATCAGCGGCGCCCACTCCAGGAGGGAGTCGATGGAGTGGCGCAGGCGCGGCGCGTGGATCGCCAATGTCGCCTGGATCTGGCCGACCTCATCGAAGACCGGCACCGCGATGGCGACCATGCCCTGGATGAACTCCTCATCATCGGTACTCAGCTGGTTGCGCGCCACGGTGTCGAGCGCCTCTTCCAGCGTGGCCCGCGAGGTCAGGGTGCAGGGCGTGTGCGCTTCCAGCGCCAGATGTGCGAGCAGGGCGCGGCGGCGATGCAGCGGCATCAGCGCCAGAAACAGCTTGCCGCTCGCGGTGCAGTGCAGCGGCAGGCGTGAACCGGGCGCCAGCTGGATGCGCACCGGCCAGTTGGTTTCCACGCGGTCGTAATACATCACCTCGTGGCCATCGAGCAGCGTCAGGTTGCAGGTCTCGCCGACTTCCTTCGCCAGCCGTTCCAGCAGGACACGGCGCGGCACCTTGAGGCCTTCATTGGCCAGTGCACCCAGCGACATGCGCCGAAAGCGCGGGCCGGGCAGCAGGTGACGGCCATCCAGATCACGACTGATCAGCTGCTGTTCTTCCAGCTGCTTGAGCAGGCGATGGACGGTCGGCTTGGGGATGTCGAAGCGCTTCTCGAGGTCGGCGGCGCTGACGGCGTGCTGGGTGGTGACGATTTCTTCCAGCAGGCCGAGTGCGCGAAAGAGCGTCGAATTGGTGGGCGTGTCTTTGCTCATCTAGTGTCCTCATCCTGCTGTCGGGCGCATGTCACTCGGGATGACCGGGGCCGACAGGGGCAGGGTGGCAAGGCGTCAGTGCATCGATTCATCACGGCAGCGGACCCCTTGGCGAAGGCTGCGATGATGAGACGAAGACAGCCCCTCGCGGGGCTGTCGATGAGGCTAGTGTTACAGGTTTACCAGGAACAGGGAAAGGGAAGGCACCAGGCAGATGGCGAGCCAGCAGGCGATCAGCGCGATGAAGTAGGGAATCACGTACTTGACCAGTCTGACGTAGGAAATGCCGGTGATGCTGCTGGCCACGTACAGGTTGAGCCCGAAGGGTGGCGTGACGAAGCCGATGGCGGCACCGACCAGGAAGATGACCGAGAAGTGGATCGGATCGACCCCGGCCTGCTGGGCGATGGGCGCGAGAATCGGCGCCAGGATGATCGTCACCGGCAGGCTTTCCAGAATCATGCCCGCCAGCAGGATGATCAGCATGCAGGTGCCCAGCGTCAGGTAGTAGTTGTCGATGCCGCTGAGCATCTCGCTCAGCGCCTGTCCGGCACCCAACACCGACAGCAGCTGCTGCATGACCACCGAGATGGCGATCAGCGGTGCCAGCATGCCGGCGATCTGACCCGAGCGCAGCATGATGGTCGGCAGCTTCCTGAGGCTGATCTCGCGGGTGATCAACAGCCCCGCGATCATGGTGAAGCCCACGGTGATGGCGGCGGCTTCGGTCGGCGAGAACTTGCCCGAGTAGATGCCGTAGACCACCACGCCGATGGTCGCGAAGCCCAGATAGGCCTTGCGCGCCAGCCTGGCGCTGACACCGGCCTTGAAGGGCTGCAGCTGGCCCCAGCCATTCTTGCGCGCGACCAGATAGCAGGCCCCCATCATCGCGACCACCATCAGGGCGCCCGGCACCATGCCGGCGATGAACAGGTCACTGATCGACAGGTTCATCATGAAGCCATAGACGATGAAGATGATGCTGGGCGGAATGATGATGCCCACGGTGCCGCCGGAGGCCGCCGTGGCGGCGGCGAAGCGTTCGTCATAGCCGTTCTTGACCATCTCGGGCTGCATGATCGAACCGATGGTGGCGGTGGTGCCGGCGTTGGAGCCGGAAATCGCCGCGAACAGTCCGCAGGCGCCGAGGGTCGACATGCCCATCCCGCCGCGCATCCAGCTCAGCGTCGAGTAGGCGAAGTCGGAGAGTCGCTTGGCGATGCCCGCCGCGTTGATCAGGTCCCCCGTGAGGATGAACAGCGGCAACGCCAGCAGGCCGAAGAAGCTCAGCCCCTGGAAGAGGGTGACGCCGACATTGGCCAGCGTGAAGTCGATCACTAGACTGGTGCCGACCACCCACAGGCCGATGACGAGGAAGATGGGCACGCCGAGCAGGAAGAAGGCGGTCACACCCGCCGTGATCAGGGAGATCCAGATACCGTCTGTCATGCTGACCTCCTCAGTCCATGATGGACGGTTGCAGGTTGAAGGAATCGCCGCGGCGATAGCGCGCCCAGTCGGCGTAGAGGTTCTGCAGTACGCGATAGATGATCATCACCCACGCCAGCGGCGTGGCGAGGTAGAACCACCACTGCATGACGTTGTCGGTGCCCGGCACAATGGCGTAGTTGTCGTAGGCCAGCGTCACCTGGGTGGTGGTGAAGTAGATCACCATCAGCCCGAAGCCGATCCACAGCACGGCATCGAGGATCAGGCAGGCGAACTGGCCACCGCGCGGCAGCTTCATGCGAATCTCGTTGAGGCTCAGGTGGGTGCGCTTCTTGACGTTGAGCGAGGCGCCGAACCAGGTCAGCCACAAAAACAGCAGCACGGGAATGCTGGTGCTCCAGGGGGCCTGCAGGCCGAAGAAGAAGCGCCGGATGACTTCGACGAAGATGATGCCGGCCATGCCGGAATAGGCGATCAGTATGACGACCTGTTCCAGATGGGCGTCCAGCCACAGGAAGGGACGCGCCCAGGGCGCGGCCTTCTTGAGGGCAGGTTTCTTGGTCGGTTGGCTGAAGATGGTGGTATCGCCCATTACCCCCTCCACCAGCGCTGCGGCTTGACGTTGACGGCGGCGACATCACGCGGAATCTCGCGCGCGACATCATGGATTTCCTGATAGATATCGAGACCGCCGGACCACTTGTTGAGGCGTTCGCGCCACTGCTCCCACGGCTCGGGATTGAATTCCGGCGAGCACATCTGCTCGGCGCGTGAGCGTTCGGCGTCCGACAGCGGCGCCACGCGCACGTTGTTCTCGGCGAAGACGGTGCCGGCGGCGGGGTGCTCGGTGGCACCGACGATCTCGAAGCGCCCGGCCTCGTTCATGCCCTGGGTGAAGATCTGCGCGCAGTAGGCGGACTCCATCACCTGGTCCTGCAGCTCGGAACCGAGGCTGTCGAACTTGGGCAGGCTCATGCCGGTGTGTTCGGTGCCGGCGAAGAATCGCAGGTCGACCGCCTGGGACACCACCGGTGCCATGCCGGCGTAGGCCACGGCGCTCATCCAGGTCTCGGCGCCATCCAGCAGGCCCTGACGCAGGCCATCGAGGGTCTCTTCCCAGGCGACCGGCACCGGGTTCAGGCCCAGCTGCTCCATCGCGATGCGGCCCATCTGGGTGCCGGTGACGCGATTCTTGGTGCCCTTGAGGTCATCGATGCTGGTGACCAGCGGTTTGTCCTGCCACTTGAGGCCGAGCATGATGCCGCGCAGGTCACAGTGGGTGAACAGGAACTGCAGGTTGTGGCGCTGGCGCAGTGGTTCGCGCAGCAGCTGCTCACTCTTCTTGTGATAGAAGAAGTGGAACATCGAGGCGACGGTGGGGAACAGGTAGGCGAAATCGAGCACGTTCAGATACGGCGCGCTGCCCGAGGAGTTCTGGGTGGAGGCCGAGTAGATATCGACGATGCCCTGCTGGGTCTTGCCGACGCAGTCCAGCTGGTTGCAGACCTCGTTGCTGCCCATGAACTCGACGCGGATGGCGCCGTTGGTGCGCTCTTCCAGGTCGCGCGCGAAGAACAGCTGACCGGATTTCTGGATATCGAGATTGCGCTCATTGAAGCCCGAGGCACCGAAGCGCAGCTGGAACTTGGGCGCTGTCTTGTAGCGTTTCTGCTGCTCCTGGTCGGCGGCGCGCGCCAGCGTGGACGCGGTGAGACCTGCGCCGAGGCCGGTGGCGGCCAGCAGGGTCGAGGTCAGACCGAAGCGACCCGAGATGTCGAGGAAGTCACGGCGTGACAGCTTGCTGAGTGGCGATGGCATGGTAGTGCTCCCGGTATTGTGTTTGCTTTTGTGGTGGGATGCAGGCCTGGCGGCCGGGAAGTGATGTCGTATCACTCGCCCTGTGTTGGCGTTGTTATGGGTCTTGCGGTGCGGGGCTTGCTTCCGCTGCTTGTCTGGCAAGCCGTTCGTTGATCACTTCTTTAGCCAAGTGCTTGTTTATCCGTCCTTATTTGCTGTCCTGATTTGCCCGTCTTTATTTGTCAGGCGTTTTCGCAGTGCTTGTTCAGAGCGTGTCTAGTTAGAGAGTGTCTTTTCTGAGCATGTCTCTTCAGAGAGTGTCTTTTCAGAGCATGTCTCTTCAGAGAATGCTGGAGCGCTTGTCAGACATATCCGCTATTTCTTCAAAGCCACTCCAAATTCTCTTCAGAGTCTCCTCAAGCCCTCTTCAGGCTCTCCTCAAACTCTCCTCAAGCACGTCTCCAGAGCCCATGAGCCCTGCTTCTGGCCTCTCTGGTGGCTGCCATTGATGGCAGTCTGTGTCGTTCTCGCTAGTTCGTCTTACATAGTTGGTCGTATAACGAGACGAAAAGTACCGTTATCGGCGTTTCAAATCTCAATGTAGGGCACTTTTTCAGCTTTGGCAAAGATATTGAGACAATACGTTTCGTATTTGACGAATCCAAATTTTGATACCATGATTATGAGACAATATGTCTCGATATGGTATATAAAATAATGAAAACAATACGTTACGCCAATGCAGACGCATCAGCCGCCTATGACTACATCGTGATCGGAGCGGGTTCAGCCGGTTGCGTGCTAGCCAATCGTCTAACCGAAGACCCCTCCATCAAGGTCTTGCTGCTGGAGGCCGGCGGCTCGGACTGGAATCCGTGGATTCATGTGCCGGTGGGTTATTTCAAGACGATGCATAACCCGGCCACCGACTGGTGCTATCTCACCGACCCTGACAAGGGCATCAATGGTCGCCGGTTGCAGTGGCCGCGGGGCAAGGTGCTGGGTGGTTCCAGCTCGCTCAATGGGCTGCTGTATATCCGTGGTCAGCACGAGGACTACGACGACTGGGCGGCCGCGGGCAATCAGGGCTGGGACTACGCGTCAGTGCTGCCGTACTTCCGCAAGTCGGAGTGTCAGGCGCGTGGCGCCAACCAATGGCACGGCACCGATGGGCCGCTGCATGTCTCTGACCTGCGCCTCAAGCGCGAGATCGCCGAGCGCTTCATCGAGGCGGCGGTGGAGGCGGGGATTCCGCTCAACCAGGACGTCAATGGCGAGCGCCAGGAAGGGGTCGGCTATTTCCAGCAGACCACCTACAAGGGCCTGCGCTGCAGCACGGCCAGGGCTTTCCTGCGCCCGGCGCTCACGCGCAGCAATCTGACGCTGGTCAAGCATGCGCACTGTCGCCGTGTGTTGCTGGAAGGCAAGCGCGCAGTGGGAGTCGAGTACGAGGTGAAGGGCACTATCCACACGGCGCGCGCCGAGCGCGAGGTGCTGCTGTCCAGCGGCGCCATCGGCAGCCCGCAGATTCTGCAGTGCTCCGGTATCGGTGAGCCCGAGCATCTGGCCAGTGTCGGCGTCGAATGCCTGCACGCGCTGCCGGGGGTCGGGGAAAACCTGCAGGACCACCTGCAGGTACGGCTGGTGTTCAAGACCCAGTGCCGCACCCTCAATGACGAGGTACGTCATCCGCTCAAGAAGCTGGCGGTCGGCACCCAGTACCTCTTCACGCGTACCGGCCCGCTGACGCTGGCGGCCAGTCAGGTGTGCGCCTTTACCCAGTCGCGCGAGGGGCTGACGCGCCCTGATATCCAGTTCCACATGCAGCCGCTGAGTGCCGACAAGCCCGCCGATGGCGTGCATCCGTTCTCGGCGTTCACGTCCTCGGTGTGTCAGCTGCGCCCGCACAGTCGCGGCCGGGTGCGCATCACCAGCGCCGACGCCAGCATCTATCCTTCCATCCAGCCCAACTATCTCAGCGCCGAGGAAGACCGCCGCGTGGTGGTCGATGCCATCAAGGTGGCGCGGCGCATCGCCCAGGCAGCGCCGCTGGCCTCGGTGATCAGCGAAGAGTACGTGCCGGGCGCGCACTACCAGAGCGATGAGGAGTTGCTGGAAGCCGCGCGTCAGTTCAGCCAGACCATCTATCACCCGGCGGGCACCTGCAAGATGGGTCACGATGCGCTGGCGGTGGTGGATGACGAGCTGCGTGTCCATGGCCTGCACGGCTTGCGCGTGGTGGATGCCTCGATCATGCCGGTGATCGTGTCCGGCAATACCAATGCGCCGACCATCATGATCGCCGAGAAGGCCGCCGACATGATCAAGGCCGCCCAGGTGAACATGGCCCAGGCCAGCTAGCAGGCCTGCGTGCCTGAACGACACATCGCGGCGGGGCAGCTTGCCCGTCACCGCTTGCTGGTCTTCAAGAGGAATCCGCGTGGCCACTGACAACAGTTCATCACTGCACGACACACCCACCCCGCCCACCAGCCTGTGGCGGACCCTGGAAGGGCGCGTGCGCACCATCATGCCGGGCCTGTTGATCTGCATCATCATCGCGCTGGCGACCACCTTCATCGCCGATCATTACGGCGGCCCGACGCTGCTCTATGCGCTGCTGTTCGGCATGTCGCTGCACTTTCTCTCCGAGGAGGGGCCGTGCAAGGCGGGCATCGAGTTCGCCTCCAAGACGGTACTGCGCCTCGGCGTGGCCCTGCTGGGCGTGCGCATCACGCTGGAGCAGGTCGCGAGTCTCGGCCTCGGTCCGGTGATCACGGTGGTGCTCGGGGTGGTGGCGACCATCCTGTTCGGCGCGCTGCTGGCCCGCGTGATGGGGCTGGACCGCGACATGGGGCTATTGACCGGTGGCTCGGTGGCCATCTGCGGTGCCTCGGCGGCACTGGCGCTGTCGGCGGTGATGCCGCGCAACGCCACCAGCGAGCGCCACACCATCATGACCGTGGTTGGGGTGACGACCCTCTCGACCGTGGCGATGATCACCTATCCGCTGATCGTCAGGTTGCTGGGGCTGGATGATGCCGAGGCTGGCATCTTCCTCGGCGGCACCATCCACGACGTGGCTCAGGTGGTGGGCGCGGGCTACATCATTTCCGAGCACACCGGGGACGTCTCGACCTTCGTCAAGCTGCTGCGGGTGGCGATGCTGGTGCCGGCGGTGATGGTCTTCATGCTGCTGTTCCGCAGTGCGCGCCAGGCCAATGGCGATGAGGGCGGCAAGGTGCCGATGTTCCCCACCTTCCTGATCGCCTTCGTGGCACTGGTGCTGATCAACAGCCTCGGCTGGGTGCCGAGTGTCGCCGTGGAAGGCTTCACCGACCTGTCGCGCTGGTGTCTGGTGGCGGCGATTGCCGCGCTGGGCGTCAAGACGTCGTTCCAGAAGCTGGCGGTGGTGGGCTGGAAGCCGGTGATCCTGATGGTGGTGGAAACCCTCTTCCTGCTGGTGCTGGTGACGTTGTGCATCAAGTTCGGGCTGGCCAGCATCTGACCGACTCCTGGGTGTGCTGAAGCGCGAAGGGCCCCGCCGTGACTGGCGGGGCCCTTCAGGTTGAGGGCAGGGGGGGGCGTTCAGTTCGTTCAGTTCGTTCAGATCAGGCGGGCTCATACAGCCAGCCAATCAGGGCGATAAGGTGGCTCAATTGCTTCCTGGCCCACGAGTCGTATGATCTGCGCTTATCGGTACGCACCTGACGGTTGACCGTCACGTGGCGCGCCGCATCCCCATTTCTCTGGAGTCCGATCATGTCTGAATCCCTCGTGCTGGCCTGTCCGCAATGTCTCGCTCTCAATCGTGTGGCCACCGCGCGTCTGGATGACAACCCCAGCTGCGGCAAGTGCAGCGCCGCCGTACTGCCCAAGGAGCCGCTGGAACTGACCAGCGACAACTTCGAGGCTCTGGTGGTGCGCAGTGAAATGCCGGTGGTCATCGACTTCTGGGCCAGCTGGTGTGGCCCGTGCAAGATGATGGGGCCGATCTTCAATGAAGTCGCCGCGCAGATGGGCACCCGTGTGCGTTTCGCCAAGATCGACACCGAAGCCCAGCAGGCGCTGGCCGGTCGTTTCGGCATCCGCAGCATTCCGACGCTGCTGGTGATGAAGCAGGGCAAGGAGCTGGCGCGCGAATCAGGCGTGATGCAGGCCGGTCAGCTCAAGCAGTGGCTGGCACCGCACGCGGTGTGACCACGGCCCGCTCAAGAGAAGTCCGCAGTTGAGCGTTCAGGGAAACCCGGACGCAGCTCAAGAACTGACAACGCCTGACGTGCAATCGCGTCAGGCGTTGTCGTCTCAGTCGGCGTTGTCGTCTCGGTCGGCCTTGTCGTCTCAGTCGGAATAGACCATCTTGCGCGTCATGCCGCCATCGACGACATGATTCTGGCCGGTGATGAAGCCGGCCTTGTCCGAGATCAGGAAGGCCACCAGCGCGGCGATGTCATCGACATGGCCGACGCGCCCGACGGGATGCTGGGCGTGGTCTTCGTCACTCAGCGATTCGGCCTCGCCGCTTTTCTGCAGGGCACTGACGTCGATCCAGCCCGGGCTGATGGCATTGACGCGAATCTCCGGCCCGAGGCTCATCGCCATGGCGTGGGTGAGGGCGACGATGCCGCCCTTGCTGGCGGCGTAGGCTTCGCTGTGCGGCTCGGACTGCAGCGCGCGGCTGGAGGCCAGATTGACGATGCTGCCGCCAGTCTCGCGCAGATGACGCGCCGCATGCTTGGCGGTCAGGAAGCTGCTGGTCAGGCTGGTATCCAGTACCTGATGCCAGCGCTCGAGTGACAACTCTTCGAGCTTGCCCTGGAAGGGATCGGCGATCGCGGCATTGTTGATCACCGCGTCCAGCCGCCCGAAGGCCTCGCAGGTAGCCGCGAGGCTGGCGGCCACGGATTTCTCGTCACGCACATCCAGCGTGAAGACGCGCAATCGCTCGCCGATGTCCTCTGCGGGCTGCTCACCAGGCGGCGCTTCCGAGCGTTGTGCAAGTTCCCCCAGCGGCGCTGCAGACTCTTCAGCGAGCCCGCGCGCTTGTCGCTTCTTCATCTCTCGATATTGCTGGCCTGCCTCGGCATCGATATCCGCCACGGCCACGCGCCAGCCGTGGGCGAGCAGGTAGTCGCTGATGCCGCGGCCGATGCCTTGAGCACCGCCGGTGATATAGGCCACCTTGGCTGTCTTCATGTGATTCTCCTGATGAGGTGCCGGCAGGGCGATATGACGATGCGCTTCGCACATGCATCGTCGATGGCGCGGTGTGCCTCTGCGGGCAATGATATAGGTGCGACAGACGCGCGAGACAAGGGCGGTGCCCGCAGACACCGCGCACGGCGACCATGCCTCAGCATGACAGGCCTCAGAGTCGTGATGGGGCTGGCGGGTGGCGCGGCGCCTCACGGCCTGCGTTGAGGACTGATCCTGATGGCTGATTCTATTGGTCAGGGAGTTATCGCCTCGCGTGGCAGCTGTCAGACTGTGCATGAGTCCACGTCAGGCGTCAGGTGCGTCTGGGTGACCATGAGATATCGCCATTCGACGCGAGGGGCGAGGAACTCGACTGCCGGGCCGTTGCCCGAGTCCCCTCAAGCCGCAAGCGAGTGAATGAGCGAGCGGGTAGCCCCCGATGAAGTATCAGTCGCACGAGGAATGAAGATGAACAAGGGGATGCAACACTGGCTGGCGATGGTGGCCGTGGCGGTGATGCTGATGGCCACAACGGGATGCGATGGCGTCAATGGCCCGCGCCCTACCAGCGTGGCGACGCTGCTGGAACACTCCGAGGCCTGGCAGGGCGAGCAGGTGGCCGTGCAGGGCAGGGTGCGCAGCGAAGACGTGCCCAACCGCTACTGGCTGGAAGGCGAAGGACAGCAGCGCCTGGAGTTGCTGCCACCGGAGCGCATCGGTGCCTATATCGGGCGCGAGGTCCAGGTGAGTGGCCGCTTTGAATTCGAGGTCGGCGGTCAGCGCCGCATACGCCTGTCAAAGGTCACGCCGCTCGACAAGACGTCGCCTGAGGAGTGAGTGAGCACTTGCTGGGGTGGTAGGTTGGAGCGGGCCAGGGCGGGCCAGAGCGGGCCGAGCAAGGCGCCTCGGCAAGCCGAAAATGGCGGGCTGGAAACGACAGTCCGCAAACGACGATGCCCCGTCGCGCACAGAGCGCAGGCGGGGCATCGTCGTGTCAGGCAAGCAGAGCGATCAGGCTTTCTTGACGAAGATCGACTTGAGCTTCATCGGGCCGACGCCATCGATCTTGCAGTCGATGTCGTGATCGCCATCCACCAGGCGGATGTTCTTGACCTTGGTGCCGACCTTGACGACGGAGGAGGTGCCCTTGATCTTCAGGTCCTTGATGACGGTGACGGTGTCGCCATCGACCAGCTCGTTGCCGTTGGCATCGCGGAATACCGGGCCGGCTTCCTCGACGGCGGCTTCCTTGGACCACTCATGGGCACATTCAGGGCAGACGTACTGCATGCCGTCGTCGTAGGTGAATTCGGAATTGCAGGCCGGGCAGTTCGGGAGGGCGCTCATCACGGTGTCCTGAAAGCTGTCTCGCGCTTCCCCCGCTCACAAGACGGGCGAAGATTCAGGCCGAGACATGGTGTTGGAAGGCGCGCATCGGGCTCAAGCGGTGCGCGAACGGCGGCAAGCCTACACCGATTCCATGACAGCGACCATCCAGTGCGGCCCTTGGTCGCAATCAACGCGCGCCATTGCGGCCCCGCTTCCGGCCTCGATTGGCCGCGCCCTGAACCACTGGCCCTGATCCACTGGCCCTGTGCCACTCGCCCTCAGCAACTCGTCCTCAACCACTGGCCATCAGCGCCTGGCCGACGCGTGAGCCATTCGGCCGCCCAAGCGTGCGGCTGATCCAGTCACCGGTGCGGGCCAGTGCTGCCAGATCCACCCCCGTCTCGATACCCATGCCCTCAAGCAGATAGAGCACGTCTTCACTGGCGACATTGCCCGAGGCACCCTTGGCGTAGGGGCAGCCGCCCAGACCTGCCACCGAACTGTCGATCACCGCGATTCCCTCTTCCAGCACGGCGTAGAGGTTGGCGAGCGCCTGGCCGTAGGTATCGTGGAAGTGGGCGGCGAGCTGTGTGATCGGCACCTCGCGACTGACCTGCTCCAGCATGTGCTTGGCCTTGAGCGGCGTGCCGACGCCGATGGTGTCGCCCAGAGAGACTTCGTAGCAGCCCATGGCCTTGAGCTCGCGGGCGACGGCAGCCACCTCGGCGGGGGCTATCTGGCCTTCATAGGGGCAGCCGAGTACGCAGGACACATAGCCGCGCACACGCACACCGACCTTGAGGGCGTGTTCCACCACTGGCGCAAAGCGCGCAAGCGACTCGGCGATCGAGCAGTTGATGTTGCGCTGCGAGAAGGACTCGCTGGCCGAGCCGAACACGGCCACCTCGCGCACACCACACTCAAGCGCCGCCTCAAGCCCCTTCATGTTGGGCGTGAGGGCAGAGTAAGTGGTCGCTGACTTTGTGGTTGTTGACATGGTAGTTGGTGACTCGGCGGAGCTGTCGCGCAGCGCCAGCATGATCTCGCGGTGATCGGCCATCTGCGGCACCCACCTGGGCGAGACGAAACTGGCGGCCTCGACATGCGCAAGACCGCTGTCGCTCAGACGCCGGATCAACTCAAGCTTGGTAGCAGTCGCGACGGGCACCGACTCGTTCTGCAGTCCGTCGCGTGCCCCCACCTCGACGATGCGTACCTTGCGGGGAAAGTGCATGCTGACTACTCCTTGTCCGACTCGACCTGCGCAGCCGTGAATTCGAGCAGCACATCGCCCTGGACCACGCTGTCACCGGCCGAGAAGTGGAACTGTGCGACCTCGCCATCGGCGGGGGCATTGAGGGTGTGCTCCATCTTCATCGCCTCCATCACCATCAAGGGCGTGCCCTGCGGGACAAGGCTGCCCGGCGTGACCAGCTGCGCGACCACGGTGCCATTCATCGGCGCATTCAGGGTCGCCTGGGTCTCATGGCGCGCATGGTCCACGGCGTCGGCACGCCGCCACAGCAGGCGTGATTCCCCCTGTGGAGTGCTGCCGGACTGGCTGTGTTGCGCTGACGACAGCACCAGCACTTCACCGCCGCGGGCCGGCGCATGGCTTGCCTGGAAGCGGCGACGATAGCCATCCAGCGTCACGGCAATGGCGTTGCCTTCAAGGCGAGTGAGTCGGCCTAGATGGTGTGTGGTCTGTCTTTCTTCGCCGAAGTGAGTGGTCACTTCAATCTGCCAGTCGCCGTGCGAATCACTCCCGGATGACGTACCCGCCGTGTGCGTATTCGTATGCGTTACGGGGCGGCGCGCGATGATATGCGCCACCTTCTCGCTGCGCTCATCGGCATCGGCGTCAGCGGGCAGACACAGCGCCAGGCGCACCTGGTGTGGCAGGCCATTGCGCCAGCCATCGCGGCGCTCCCACGGGCTGGCGCAGGGCACTTGGCGCGGATGTGATGTGGAGCGCGAAGGTGATCCGTGGCTGGCTTGCTCATTCAGGCGCGAGAGCGCCAGCAAGGCACTGGCCGCCAGGCTGTCATGATCCAGCGTCGCGCTGGGGAACAGGCTGTCGTGGTGGCGTTCGATGAAACGGGTATCCAGCTCGGCGGCGCGGAAGTCAGCATGGCCCGCCAGGCGGGACAGGAAGGCGCGGTTGGTGGTGACGCCGCGCACTTCCAGCGCTGCCAGCGCGCGCAGCAGCGTCTCGAGCGCCTGTTCGCGTGTCGGCCCGTAGCTGATCAGCTTGGCCAGCATCGGGTCGTAATGCATCGAGACTTCATCGCCCTCGGCGACGCCGCTGTCCAAGCGTACCTGCCGGGTGGTCAGCCCGGCCCCTGCCAGGTCCAGCCGGAAGCGTTCCAGCACACCGGTGGCGGGCAGGAAGTCGTTGTCCGGGTCTTCGGCGTAGAGGCGTGCCTCGAAGCTGTGGCCGGTCAACGTCAGCTCATCCTGCTGGCGCGGCAAGCGTTCGCCCCGCGCGATGCGCAGTTGCCATTCGACGAGGTCTTCGCCGGTAACCATCTCGGTCACCGGGTGCTCGACCTGCAGGCGGGTGTTCATCTCCATGAAGTAGAAGGCGCCGTGGCTTTCGCTGCCCGGCTGCGGCGCGTCGAGCAGAAACTCGATGGTGCCGGCACCGACATAACCGATCTCGCGCGCTGCCCGCACGGCGGCCTCGCCCATCTCACGGCGCAGCGACGGCGTCAGCCCCGGCGCGGGGGCCTCTTCCAGCACCTTCTGGTGGCGACGCTGGACACTGCAATCGCGCTCGAAGAGATAGACACCGCTACCGTAGCTGTCGCAGAACACCTGGACTTCGACGTGGCGCGGCTGGGTCAGGTATTTCTCGATCAGCATGCGCTCATCGCCGAAGGCGGCGCGGGATTCACGGCGACAGCTGGCCAGCGCCGCTGAAAATTCCCGCGCGCTCTCGACCACGCGCATGCCCTTGCCGCCACCGCCGGCGCAGGCCTTGATCAGCACCGGATAGCCCATGCGGTCCGCTTCGGCCTGCAGCAGCTCATCCTGCTGGTCCTCGCCGTGGTAGCCGGGCACCAGCGGCACATTGGCTGCCTGCATGCGCATCTTGGCGGCCGACTTGTCGCCCATGTCGGCGATCGCGCTCTGGGGCGGGCCGACGAAGATGATGCCGGCCTCGGCCAACGCGCTGACGAAGGCGGCGTTCTCGGACAGGAAGCCATAGCCGGGATGCACGGCATCGGCACCGCTTTTGCGTGCGGCAGCGATCACCTTTTTGATATCCAGATAGCTTTCGCGGGCGCTGGCGGGGCCGAGACGCACGGCCTCGTCGGCCTCGCGCACATGCAGGGCATCGGCGTCGGCATCGGAATAGACCGCCACTGTCTGTATGCCCATCGCGCGAGCGGTGCGCATCACGCGTACGGCGATCTCACCCCGGTTGGCGACCAGCAGCTTGCGGATCTCGCCGCAACCGGCGGGGAGGGTCTGGTCTGTCTCGCGGTTGGCGTTCATGGCAAGCGTCCTGTGGCGAAGGTGGCTAGGGAAATCAGGAAGAGAAAAGCTCGTAAGAAAAAATCCGGCAGGCATGGCCGAGGTGGATGGCCGAGAGTGATGACCGAGAGTGATGGCCAGTGCCGAGAGCGTCGACATGCTGCCAGCGGCTTCAGGCCTCTGGTGTTCACGAAGATTTCGACGTCTCGGTTGTTTGGTTCTCGGTCGGCACCCAGGGCGCCGGCGTGCCGGCGAAGAAGGCGGCCAGACCGGCCTGACCCTGCTCGCTGACGCGCAGCTGGCTGATCACCTCGCAGCAGCGTTCACGGGTCGCGGCGCTGGCTGGGGCCTGAGCCACCTCGCTGAGCAGGGCCTTGGTGGCGCGACTGGCGGCAGGCGAGGTGGCCAGCAGGGTCTGCACCATCTCCGTGACGCGCGCCTCCAGCAGCTCATCGGGGCAGGTCTCGTGGACCAGGCCGATGCGCTGCGCGGTGGCGCTGTCGATCACCTCGGCGCTGAGGGCATAACGGCGCATCTGGCGTGAGCCGATGGCGCGCTGCACGTAGGGACTGATGGCAGCCGGTGCCAGCCCGATGCGCACTTCGGAGAGACAGAAGCGCGCTCGCTCGGCGGCAATCACGATGTCGCAGCAGGCCGCCAGACCGACGGCACCGCCGAAGGTGGCGCCCTGGACACGACACACGCTGGGGCAGGGCAGCTCATCGAGCAGCTGCATCAGTCGCGCAAGCTCGCGTGAGTCGGCGAGGTTATCTTCCAGCGAATACTCGACCATGCGCTGCATCCACTTGAGATCGGCGCCGGCCGAGAAGCTCTTGCCCTCGGAGGCCAGCACCACCACACGCACTTCATCGCGACTCGCTCTGGCGTGCAGGCTCTCCAGGTGCTGATTCAGCTCCGCAATCAGCAGGTCATCGAAGGCGTTGTGCACCTCGGGGCGCAGCAGAGTGAGGCGGGCGACGCCGTGTTGATCTATCTCGAGTCGGCTCGATTGGCGCGGCTCTGTCATCGTGCTTTCTTCCATTCTGTTAGCTTGAAGATGACTATCGGTATTCGGTGCAGGTCACAATCATTGTTGTAGCGCTTGATGGTTTACATGCGAAGCACACCGAAGCGACTGTCCTCGATCTCGGCATTCATGGCCGCGGCCAGTGACAGCCCCAGGATGTCGCGGGTCTGCAGCGGGTCGATCACGCCGTCATCCCACAGGCGCGCACTGGCATAGGTCGGATGGCCCTGACGCTCGTACTGCTCGCGTACCGGCGCCTTGAAGGCCTCTTCTTCCTCGGCGGGCCACTCGCGCCCCTCGCGGGCATGCTGGTCGCGCTTGACCTGTGCCAGCACGTTGGCGGCCTGCTCGCCGCCCATCACTGAGATGCGTGAGTTGGGCCACATGAACAGCAGGTTGGGGTCATAGGCGCGCCCGCACATGCCGTAGTTGCCCGCGCCGAAACTGCCACCGATCAGCACCGTGAACTTGGGTACCCTGGCGCAGGCCACCGCTGCCACTAGCTTGGCGCCGTGCTTCGCGATGCCTTCGTGCTCGTAGCGCGAGCCGACCATGAAGCCGGTGATGTTCTGCAGAAAGATCAGCGGAATCCGGCGCTGGGTGCACAGCTCGATGAAGTGCGCGCCCTTGAGGGCGCTTTCCGAGAACAGCACGCCATTGTTGGCGAGAATGCCGACCGGATGGCCATGCAGATGCGCGAAGCCGGTGACCAGCGTCTCGCCGTATTCGCGCTTGAACTCGTCGAAGTCCGAGTCATCCACCAGGCGGCCGATCACTTCGCGCACGTCGTAGGGTTTCTTGAGGTCGGTGCCGACGATGCCGTAGAGCTCCTGCGGGTCCAGGCGTGGCGGACGCGATTCACGCAGCGCGAGCTGGCCCTTGCGTTGCCAGTTGAGGCGCGACACGGCGCGGCGAGCCAGCTGCAGGGCATGGGCGTCGTTGTCGGCCAGATGGTCGGCCACGCCGCTGATCTTGCAGTGCACCTCGGCGCCGCCCAGCGCCTCGGCGCTGATGTCCTCACCGGTGGCGGCCTTCACCAGCGGCGGCCCCGCCAGGAAGATGGTGCCTTGCTCGCGCACGATGATGGATTCGTCCGCCATCGCCGGCACGTAGGCGCCGCCTGCGGTGCATGACCCCATCACCACGGCGATCTGCGGGATACCCTCGGCAGACAGCGTGGCCTGGTTGTAGAAGATGCGGCCGAAGTGGTCGCGGTCCGGGAAGACCTCGTCCTGGTGGGGCAGATGCGCGCCACCGGAATCGACCAGATAGAGGCAGGGCAGGCGATGCTTGCGGGCGATTTCCTGGGCGCGCAGATGCTTCTTGGCCGTCATCGGGAAGTAGGTGCCGCCCTTGACGGTGGCGTCGTTGGCGACGATGACGCACTCCACGCCGCTGACGCGGCCGATGCCGGTGACCAGGCCCGCGCCGGGGACGGGGCTGTCGTAGACGTCGTGGGCCGCCAGCGCGGAGAGTTCGAGGAAGGGCGAGCCTTCATCGATCAGGTGGTCGATGCGTTCGCGCACGAACAGCTTGCCGCGCGACTCGTGACGTTCACGCGCCTTGTCACCGCCACCGGCCGCGACGGCCTCCAGCAGCTGGTGCAGGCGATCGACCTCGGCCTGCATCGCCGTTTCATTGGCGCGGAACTGGTCACTGCGCGGATTGATCAGGGAGGTCAGTATGGCCATCGAGCAAGCTCCAGCGGCGAAGGGGGACGAAAAAGAGTAGGGGATGACGAGAGGTATCAGGCGCTCTCGTTGAACAGTTCACGCCCGATCAGCATGCGGCGGATCTCGCTGGTGCCGGCGCCGATCTCGTAAAGCTTGGCGTCTCGCAGCAGGCGCCCGGTGGCGTACTCGTTGATGTAGCCGTTGCCGCCGAGCAGCTGGATGGCATCCAGCGCCATCTGGGTGGCCTTCTCGGCGCAGTAGAGAATCACGCCCGCGGCGTCCTTGCGTGAGGTCTGGCCGCGATCACAGGCGTTGGCGACCGCATACAGATAGGCGCGACAGGCATTGAGCGTGGTGTACATGTCGGCGACCTTGCCCTGCACCAGCTGGAATTCACCGATGGCCTGGCCGAACTGACGACGCTCATGCAGGTAGGGCACCACGATGTCCATGCAGGCCTGCATGATGCCGATGGGGCCGGCGGCCAGTACGGTGCGCTCGAAATCGAGCCCGCGCATCAACACCTTGACGCCACGATTGACCTCACCCAGCACGTTCTCGACCGGCACCTGGCAATCCTGGAAGACCAGTTCGCAGGTGTTGGATCCGCGCATGCCGAGCTTGTCGAGCTTCTGGGCAGTGGAGAAACCGGGGAAGTCCTGCTCGATGATGAAGGCGGTGATGCCCTTGGAGCCGGCGTCCGGGTCGGTCTTCGCGTAGACCACCAGGGTGTGGGCATCCGGGCCGTTGGTGATCCACATCTTGTTGCCGTTGAGCACGTAGTGATCGCCACGCAGCTCGGCCTTGAGCTGCATCGAGACCACGTCAGAGCCGGCGCCGGGTTCTGACATCGCCAGCGCGCCGACATGCTCGCCACTCATCAGTTTCGGCAGATAACGTGCCTTCTGTTCGGGAGTACCGTTGAGCTTGATCTGGTTCACGCACAGGTTGGAATGCGCGCCGTAGGAGAGCGCCACCGAGGCGCTGGCGCGCGAGATCTCTTCCATCGCGATGCAGTGCGCCAGATAGCCCATGCCGCTGCCGCCGTCCTCGTCGGGCACGGTAATGCCGAGCAAGCCCATGTCGCCGAACTTCTGCCACAGGTCATCGGGGAAGGCATTGCTGGCATCGATCTCGGCGGCGCGCGGGGCGATCTCGTCGCGGGCAAAGGCGTTGACCTGCTCACGCAGCAGGGTGTGTGTCTCGTCGAGTCCGAAATCCAGCGGTGAATAGAGGCTGTGCATGATCTGGCATCCTGTAGATCGGTGAAGCGCGATGAGCAAGGCCCGCCAAGGGCTGTGATGACCTGATGGCGAACGTCTGTCGCAAACGGTCAGTCGCGAAGGGTCTGTCGCGAACGGTCTGTCACGTAGGGCTTATCAAGTCCGCCCGCCATGGGCCGCCTTGGCGTGTGATGGAAATTACTCTAGGTCAAAGTTGACGTTAACGTAAAGGTCATTATGCGGCGCTTTGACCAAGGTCGCAGGGCTTGCGGCAGAAGGTCAGCAGGGAGACTCGGGAAGGGGAGTGTCAGGTAGAGAAACTCAAGTCGAGAAAGTCAGCTCAGGAAACGAAATTGCTCCGGCATCGCCGGGGTGACTTGATAAGCTGAGACGCTGTAGTCACTGTTGATTGAGGAAGTCGTGAGGGCGTCAGTGGGGAGCATTCCCGTCCCCTGCCTGGTGTCACCGGCACTCTTTAGTGTGCAAGTGCGCTGACTCGCCAGCGCATTCCACCATTCCAGACTCATGCTCACCTGCCTAGAAGGACCTACTCGATGAGTGATGACACCGCCCCGGCAGTCCGCTTCAGCGGCCTGCACAAGGGCTTTGCCGGTCAGCGCCTGTTTGAAGGCATTGATCTTGAACTGCCGCGTGACCGCATCACCGCCCTGGTCGGTGCCAGCGGCTGTGGCAAATCGACCCTGCTGCAGCTGATCAATGGCTTGATCCGCCCGGATGAAGGCGAGGTGAAGGTGTTCGGCGCCGCCGTCGATTACGCCAACCTGCCAGCCATGCGCCGCCGCATCGGCTATGCCGTCCAGCAGATCGGCCTCTTTCCCCATCTCAGCGTGCGCGACAACGTTGCCATTCTTGCTGACCGCGAAGGCTGGAGCGCCGAGCGCGTCAAGGCACGTATCGCGCGTCTGTTCCAGATGATGGATCTCGACATGGCGCTGCTGACGCGCTATCCCCACGAGATTTCCGGCGGTCAGGCCCAGCGCGTCGGGCTGTGTCGCGCCATGATGCTGGAGCCACCGTTGCTGCTGCTCGATGAGGCCTTCTCGGCGGTCGATCCGATCACGCGCATCGAGGTGCATGCCCAGTTCCAGCGCATGCAGCAGGAGGAGCCGCGCAGCGTGGTGATGGTCACCCACGACATGAACGAGGCGCTGAGCCTGTCCGATCACATGGTGGTGATGGCGCCCGGCGTGGTGCTGCAGGCCGCCAGTCCCGACACCATCACCACGGCGCCAGCGGATGAGCGCGTGGCCCGACTGCTGGAGGCTCGCGCATGAAGACGCTGATGACGACTCCCGTCCTGCAACGCTCGCGCCGCGGGCTGTCCGGCGCGTTGATGGTCGCCGGTCTGGCGCTTGCCAGTCTTGGGGCGCTGGTGACCAGCCCGCTTGCCAGCGCGGAAGAGGAAGCCGCGACATGGCCCGAGGACAAGCCGATCGTGGTCGGCTCCAAGGCTGACCGCGAAGGGCATCTGCTGGGCGAGATCTTCGCGCAGGTGCTGGAGGACGCCGGCTTCACGGTCGAGCGCCGTCTGGGGCTGGGGCAGACCATCATCACCTATCAGGGGCTGGCGGAAGGCGAGCTGGATGTCTATCCCGAATACACCGGCACCCTGGCCCACGCCATTCTCAAGCTGGATGACGTGCCTCCGCTCGAGAAGCTTGACGAGCTGAGCCGCGAGCAGGGCCTGCGCGTGCTCGAGCCGCTGGGCTTCAACAATACCTACGCCGTCAGCATGCGCCGCGATCAGGCCGAGTCGCTGGGCATCAGTACCATCGGCGATATGGCCGATCACCCGGATCTGTCCGTCGCGATGTCGCATGAGTTCATCAAGCGTCCGGATGGCTGGCCGGGGCTGGCCGCGGAATACGGCCTTTCCCAGGTGCCGCGTGGCATCGAGCACGGCATCGCCTATCAGGCGCTGCGCAAGAGCAAGATCGACGCCACCGATGCCTATTCCACCGAGGGCGATATCAAGCGCTTCGACTTCGTGCTGCTCGACGATGACAAGGGCTACTTCCCCGAGTATCTGGCGGTGCCCTTCGTGAATGCCGCCTTGCCGGAAGATGCCGTCGCGGCGCTCAACCAGCTGGCGGGCAGCCTCGATGAAGACAGCATGCAGGCGCTCAACGCCCGCGTTTCCACCGATGAGCAGAGCTTCGCCCAGGTCGCCAGTCGCTTCATTCAGGAGCAGGGCATCACCACCGAGCAGCGTGAAGTCAGCGGCGCCAAGTGGGACAAGCTGGGCACCAATCTGATCGAGCACCTGCAGTTGACGCTGTCCGCGCTGCTGCTGGCGTGTCTGGTCGGCCTGCCGCTGTCACTGCTTGTCTATCGCAATCCGAAGGTCTCGCGGGTGGTGCTCTACGTCACCGGCCTGCTGCAGACCATCCCCTCCATCGCGCTGCTGGCACTGATGATTCCGCTGTTCGGCATCGGGGTGGTACCGGCGGTGATCGCGTTGTTCGTCTATTCCTTGCTGCCGATCATCCGCGCGGCGATCACCGCGTTGCTGACGGTGGACCCGCTGTTGGTCAAGGTGGCACGTGGCATGGGCCTGACGCGTCGTGAGCAGCTGCGTCACGTCATCCTGCCGCTGGCGACGCCCAATCTGCTCACCGGTATCAAGACCGCCGCCATCATCAATATCGGCACCGCGACGCTGGCAGCCTTCATCGGCGCCGGGGGGCTGGGCGAGCCGATCGTCACCGGGCTTTCGCTCAATGACTATGATCTGGTGCTTTACGGGGCGATTCCCGCGGCATTGCTGGCCATCTGTGCCGAGCTGCTGTTCGAGCTGTTCGAGCGCCTGGTGATACCGGCGCATATGCGGGGCCTGAAGGCTCGCTGAGCCGGAAAAAAACGGCGTAGTACATTACACGACAATCATGTCGCAACTCTTGTACAAGGCGTGCAGTAAAAAAGGAAGGCTGCTGCGAAGGTTTAACGTTGGTCGTCGATCAGAGTAATGTGAAGGGGAAAGTAAGGGCTTGCTGACAGGGCTTGCAGACAGCGCCGGGCAATCTTGTACGGCCCGGCCTTGCAGCAGCCTCTACCCCCTTTGAAGGAGAGATTCATGCGTATCAAAAATCTGTTTCCGATTGCACTGGTCGCGGCGACTCTGGCCCTGAGTGGTTGTGGTCTGTTCGGTCATGGCCACGGCCATGGTGGTCACGGCGGTGGCGGCAAAGGTCACGCGATGATCGACACCCCGGCCAGCGCACCGGCGGATCATCTGTCCTGATCTAGCCTCGCCTGTCGGTTGACGAAGAAGCCGCCCCTTTCTGCCTCACGGCAAGGAAGGGGCGGCTTTTTCGTGTGCGTGTGCGTATGCGTGTGCCGATCTGAGCTGAGCTGTGTGGGGCAAGGCTGTGTGTGCGAGGACGGTGCTTTCAGTCGCAGTGCTATGTGGGCGGCGAGCGGCAAGCGCTGGACAGGTGGCATAAAAAAGACCTCCCCGAGGGGGAGGTCTGCAAGCACGTCACCGTATGTCTGCCGTGACGCTCGGCGCCCTTGAGGCAAGGGTCGACCGATAGAGGTGCCGACAGCTGCGGTTCCTGAGACTGGAAGCGCTACCAGCTGCCATCCATGGCATCGGGGTCAGATGATCAGTTGTTCATGGCCTGCGGAAGATAGAGCACGATCTCCGGGAAGACGTGCATCAGCACGATGGAGAAGATCATCAGCAGGAAGAACGGCAGAGTCGCCTTGGTGATGGTGATGATGTCCTTGCCGGTCAGGCTCTGGATCACGAACAGGTTGAAGCCGACCGGCGGGGTGATCTGCGACATCTCGACCACGATGATCAGGTAGATACCGAACCAGATCAGGTCGAAACCGGCGGCTTCGATGACCGGCATGATGATGGAGGTCACCAGCAGGATCAGCGAGATGCCGTCGAGGAAGCAGCCCAGGATCAGCAGGAACAGCGTCAGCACCACCAGCAGCATGGTCGGCGACAGTCCCAGGGTGGCGATGCCTTCGGCCAGCTGCATCGGAATCTGGGTGAAGCTCATCGCGGAGGACAGGAAGGAGGCACCGGCGATGATGAAGGCGATCATGCACGAGGTGCGCAGCGCCGCGAACAGCGATTCCTTGAAGGTGGCGGCGGTCATGTGGCCGTTGAGGCGCGCGATGATCAGCGACAGTACCACGCCGACCGCGGCCGCTTCGGTGGGTGACGCCAGGCCACCGTAGATGCTGCCGAGGATGCCGCCGATCAGTGCCAGCAGCGGAATCAGCTGGGCGCTGTTGCGCAGCTTGGCCATGAAGCCCATGTGCGGCTCGTCATGGCCGGCGCGGCCCTGCGGCTCACCGACGACCTTCGACCAGATCGCCAGGTAGCCCATGAACAGGGCCAGCAGCAGCATGCCCGGCAGGACGCCGGCGATGAACAGACGCGAGATGGACTGCTCGGTGACCACGCCGTAGACGATCATCATGATCGACGGCGGAATCAGCAGGCCGAGGGTCGAGGCACTGGCGAGGGTACCGATGGCCAGGTTGCTGTCGTAGCCGCGACGTTCAAGTTCCGGCAGCGTCATCTTGCCGACGGTGGCACAGGTGGCGGCGGAGGAGCCGCACACGGCGGCGAACAGACCGCTGCCGATGATGTTGGAGTGCAGCAGGCGGCCCGGCAGGCGATTGAGCCACGGTGCCAGCGCGCGGAACATGTTGTCGGCCAGTCCGGAGCGGAACAGGATCTCGCCCATCCACACGAACATCGGCAGGGCGGTCAGGTCCCAGCCGTAGCTGGCACCCCAGAAATCGGAGGCCAGGATCGGGCCGGTCTCGAAGGTGGAGAAGAAGGTCAGCACGATCCAGCCGGTGCCGATCAGTGAGAAGGCGACCCACACGCCGCTGCCGAGCAGCAAGGCGAGGGCCAGCAGAGTGACGAGGATGAGTGTCAGCATGTCATTCGGCTCCGTCTTCGGGCTCGGGCGCCACATAGCTTGAGGGCGCAGTGAAGGCGGTGCGCAGCGTGGCGATCAGGGTCTCGAGAATCGCCAGGCACAGCAGGCCGGTACCGGCGACCAGCACGCTCTGCGGAATCCACAGCGGCAGCGCCAGCAGGCCGGAGGAGATGTCGTGGTACTCGAGGCTCTCGCCGACCAGCAGTACCAGTTCATGGGTGATCAACACGCTCAGGCCGAGTGCGATCAGCAGCGCGAGGCTTTCGATCCATACGCGCACGGCGGCCGGCAGGCGGTTGATGACCAGCGTCACGCGGATATGGGCGTGATGCGTGAAGGTGTAGGCGAGGCTCAGGAAGGTGGCGCCGACCAGCAGGAAGGCAGCCATTTCCGACACGCCGGAGATCTCGAAGCCGAGACGCTCGGCGCCAAACATCACCATGATGGCGTCGATCAGGCGCAGGAAGACTTGCAGGCTGACGAGGGTGCAGATCAGCAGCATGCAGGCCGCCGCACCCCACGCACCGAGGCGATAGAGTCTGTCGAAGAAATAGGTCATGACGGGCGCTCACAGGGAAGGTGAGGGTGGCCACGCGATGCTGCGCACAGGCTTGTCCGTGGGTCACCTGCCGGCGGACGGCAGGTGTCGGGGTCTCGAGTGGCATATCGCGTGGCGGGATAGCAACGCTGCAGCTGGGGTCAATCAGGACATCTGCAGCGCTCAGGCAATGCTCAGACGTTGCTCAGGCAGTGCACGGTCGATGCGCTCAGCGACGTGACCAGCGTTCAGCGCCGGGCAGTCGGGCTTGCGAGCGAATCTCAGACATCCAGGTCTGCGCGGTAGCGCTCGAGCAGCTGCTGGCCTTCTTCACCGGCACGCGACTTCCAGTCCTGGAACAGCTTGTCACCGGCGGCCTTCAAGTCTTCGGCCAGCTTGGCGTCAGGCTCGCTGATGGTAAAGCCATTCTCGGTCAGCACCTTGGCGCTCTCGTCGGCATCGGCCTTGCTGGCTTCCCAGCCGCGGGTCTCGGCGGCCTTGGCGGCATCGAGCACGGCTTGCTGGGTGCTCTCGTCGAGACGATCGAAGGCGCGCTTGTTGACGAAGACGATGTTCTTCGGCAGCCACAGCTTGGCGTCGTTGTAGTGCTTGACGTAATCCCAGGCCGACATGGACTTGCCGGTGGAGCTGGAGGTGATCATCGCGTCGACACGGCCGGTGCTGAAGGCGGTGGGGATGTCGGCTTCTTCGGTCTCGGTGGGCTTGCCGCCGACGTTCTCGACGAAGCGCTGGGTGTTGATGTTGGGCGCGCGGATACGCAGGCCCTTGAGCTGGGAGACGTCGGTCAGGTCGAAATCGGTGTAGATGCCCTGGGCCGGCCAGGCGACCGCGTACAGCGGCATCAGACCTTCCTTGGCGAACAGCTCGGTGATGTCCGGCTTGGAGGCCTGCCAGAGGGCGAAGGCTTCTTCGTAGCTGGAGGCGACGCCCGGCAGGGTGTCCAGCTCGTAGACCGGCGATTCGTTGGAGAGAATCGACAGGAAGATCTCACCGGCCTGGACGGTGCCGCGACGCACGGAAGGCTTGATCTCGCCGTGGGAGATCAGGGAACCGCCGCTGTGCACGGTCACGGTCAGCTCGCCATCGGTAGCCTCGGTGACGTCCTCGGCGAACTGCTTGGTGTTCTTGGTGTGGAAGCTGGCATCGCCATACGGTGTGGCGAGGTTCCACTGTGCCGCGAGTGCCGAGCCACTGAAGGCCAGGGCACCCACTGTCGCCAGCCAGACGAAGGACTTGACTGTCGGGGTCTTGCGAGTGAGGGAATCGTTGGGCTTACGCATGTCTTGTTCCTCATTATTATTGAATGTTGTCGGCAGACAATTTCATTCTTCAAGCGACGGGCCATCCCGTCCAATCGTTAATTCTGATGCGTAGTATCGATGAAATCTTTCACAGTGTCGTCGCATGAAAGCCTTTGACGATATTGTTAGACCTTGGTCTGACGCTGATCTGATGCAGGGCAGGGCGCGATCAACCCTGACTCAGCGCATGGCAGGCGGCCTGATCAGGGATCGGAATGCGCGTGTTGCTGCGAGTAGGTCTCGGCACACTGGCGGCCGAGACGTGCCACGCTGGCACAGAAATCGGGATAGTTGGCATTGCGCCAGATGGCTTCATAGACCATTGGCGGCAATGGGGTCTTCAGTGGCAGGCGCACCAGTTCGCCGTGGCTGATGACATCCTCCACCGTGGCGACCGGCAGTACGCCGATGCCAAGCCCTTCGCTGCTCATGCGCAGGATGGTCATCAGGGTGCTGGTGCAGTGCACCTTGGGCTGGGTGATGCCCTGTTCCGACAGATAGCTGACCAGCTCGGTATAGGGGCGCGCCTGCTTGCTGAAGGAGATGAATGGCGTGGAGGCGAAGCGCTCGCCATCCTCGGCCAGCTGCTCGGCGAGGGTCGGCGAGGCGAACATGCCCATCTCGAAGGTGCACAGCGGAGTCTGGGTGGCGTAGGGCCCCATGGCGGCGCTGTCCATCGCGAACAGCATGTCGAGATCATTGTCGGCCAGACGCTGATGCAGGGAGGGCGAGATGTCGACGGTCATTTCCAGCGTCAGCTTGGGATAGCGTTCGGCCAGCTGGCGCATGAAGGCGGGGAACCAGCTGTTGGCGATGGTCTCGATCACGCCCAGACGCAGGGTGCCTGAGAAGGCGCCTTCTTCCTGAAACAGACGCATGGCTTCGTCGCGGCCACTGAGCAGGCGCTCGGCGTGGGCGAAGAACTCTCGCCCGCGCAGGGTGGGCTGGATGGGGCGGGTGGCGCGTTCCAGCAGGGATTCGCCGACGGTGGCTTCCAGGCGGTTGATGCGGTCCGAGATGGAGGGCTGGGTCAGGTGAAGCTTGGTCGCGCCCTTGCGGAACGAGCCAAGCCGGACCACCCAGACGAAGGCCTCGAGTTCCTTGAAGTCGAACATGGCAGATGCCCCGTGATGAATCGTGAAGACCGCCCATCTTGCCGCATGCAGCGCGGGGCGTCAGCTTTCATCACGGGGCATGGCCCGCGTCAGGCCGGGCGCGGGCTCATTCGCTTGCGCGGGTCGCTCACGTCATTTGCGAAACAGCTGGCTTTCGCGGTCCTTGAAGGCCTTGAATTCCAGTGCATTGCCGGTGGGGTCGAGGAAGAACATCGTCGCCTGTTCGCCGGGTTCGCCCTTGAAGCGGATATGGGGCTCGATCTCGAAGGTGACGCCCTCGGCGATGAGGCGGTCCGCCAGTGCCTGCCAGGCCTCCATCTCCAGTACCACGCCGAAGTGCGGCACCGGCACGCCATGGCCATCGACCGGATTGCGGTGCTGAGCGACGGCGCTTGCCGGGTCGGCCAGCGCCGGATTCAGGTGACAGACGAATTGGTGGCCATAGAGGTCGAAATCGACCCAGCTGTCGGACGAGCGGCCCTCGGGGCAGCCCAGAAACTCGCCATAGAAGCGGCGTGCCTCGGCGATATCGCGGACCTGGATGGCGAGGTGGAACGGGTCGCTGACGGCCATGGTGAAACTCCTGTTGTTGTTGGGGATTCGGCTGCGCAAAGAATGACTTCAGACCAGCGGTGGGCGGGCTGACAGGCCCTGAAGTCACCGCTCGGCTCGCCCAAGACAGAAGCATGACGCGCGCTGTCGGGCAAGCGATACACGGCCGGTGCTTTCATGGCGCAAGATGATGAAAGATTTCACCGATATGACGAATCATAAAATACGATTGGATACCAAGGCGGCCCCTTACATAGAGTGGAGGCATAACAACACACAAGATCTGACCTGTGAGGTTCCGCTATGTCCCGCTCTGCTCCCTCCCTCCCCCTGCTCAACTGCGATATGGGCGAAAGCTTCGGCAACTGGAAGATCGGTCTGGATGAAGAGGTCATGCCCTTCGTCGACTGCGCCAATATCGCCTGTGGTTTCCACGCCTCCGACCCCACCATCATGCGTCGCACCGTGCGTCTGGCGGTCAAGCATGACGTGCGCATCGGTGCGCACCCGGCCTACCCGGACCTGCAAGGCTTCGGCCGTCGCTCGATGGCGTGTTCGCCTGCCGAAGTCGAGGACATGCTGCTCTATCAGATCGGCGCGCTCGATGGCATCTGTCGCGCCGAAGGCACTCGTGTCCAGTACGTGAAGCCGCATGGTGCGCTCTACAACGACATGGCCGCCGACCCGACGCTGCTGCGCGCCGTCATGCAGGCCGTGGTGCGCTATGACGCCAGCCTGCCGCTGATGGTGATGGCAACCGCCAACCCCGCGCCGATGCAGGCGCTGGCCGACGAGATGGGCATCACGCTGTGGTTCGAGGCCTTCGCCGACCGTGCCTATGACTCACGCGGCCACCTGGTGTCGCGTCGTGAGCCGGGCGCCGTGCATCATGACAGCGAGGTGATCATCGCCCAGTCCGTGACGCTGGCGCGTGGTGAAGCGCTGACCGACAGCAGCGGCGGTGACCTGGTGCTGTCCGCCGATACGCTGTGCGTGCACGGTGACAACGCCGAGTCCGTGGCCGCGGTGCGCGCCATCCGTGAAGCCTTCGATACGTTGGCGGGTGCCTGATGGCGGGGGCTGACAGCCACGGCCGTGGCACGTCACCGCAACTGCGCCTCGAGACCGTCGGCATGGACTCGCTGATCATCCGGCTGTTCGATCGCATCGAGGAATCCAACATGGCCTGGGTGCTGGCCGCCGACAGTGCGCTGCGTGAAGCCTTCGGCGCGTCGCTGGTCGATCTGGTGCCGTCCTACACCACGCTGCTGCTGCACTACGATGTGGCCGCGCTGGAAGAAGGCGAGGCGCGTGCCCGCATCCAGGCCGCGCTGGCGGATCTCGCGCCGGGCAGTGGCCAGCAGGGCCAGCTGCATGAAGTGCCCGTCTGGTATGACGACAGTGTCGGGCCGGAGCTGGCGCCGATCGCCGCGCGGCTGGGCATCAGCGTCGAGGCACTGATCGAGCGCCACGGGGCGCATGACTACTGCGTGTTCGCCCTCGGCTTCGCGCCCGGTTTCGCCTTCATGGGCGTGCTGGAAGAGGCGCTGACCACGCCGCGTCTCAAGACGCCGCGTCAGAAGATCGCCCCCGGCAGCGTCGGCATCGCCGACCGTCAGGCCGCCATCTACCCGTCTCGCTCACCCGGCGGCTGGAACATTCTGGGCCGTACGCCCATCACGCTGTTCGGGCGCAATGAGGCCGGTGAACCGTCCAGCCGTTTCATGCCCGGTGATCGCGTGCGCTTTGTCTCCGTGAGCCGAGAGGAATTCGTTCGCCTGGGCGGCGATGTCACCCCGCTGGAGGAACGCGCATGAGCGACGTGAAGACGAAGACGACGCTGCGCGTCGAGCGAAGTGGTGCCCTGGCACTGGTGCAGGACGCTGGCCGTCTGGGCGTGCGTCATCTGGGCGTGACCCAGGGTGGGGCAGCGGACTGGGTGTCGCTGGGTTGGGCCAACTGGCTGCTGGGCAACGCCCATGATGCGCCGGGACTCGAGATCACCATGGGCGGCGGCTTGCTGCTCAAGGTCGAACAGGCCGGCACCCTGGCGCTGTGCGGTGCGGACCTGGCCGCGACCCTCGACGGCGAGGCGCTCGCGCCGGGTCAGGCCTTCGAGGTGACCAGCGGACAGCAGCTCAAGTTCGAGCGTCCCGTTGCTGGCCTGCGCGCCTATCTGGCCTTCCCCGGTGGCCTGGATGTCGCCCCGGTGCTGGGCAGTGCCGCCAGCACGGTGCGCGATGGCCTCGGCGGGCTGGATGGCGAAGGGCGGGCACTGGCCAGCGGTGATGTGCTGACCGCTGCCAGCAATGAGCTGTCGCTGCGCGAGCTGCCAGCCTCGGCACAGGCATGGCAGCAGTCGCTGGCCGCCAGGGAAGGCGAGGCGCTTGAATTGCCGCTGGTCGTGGGGGCGCAGATCGCCGAGTTCAGTGGCGACAGCCTCTATCGCGCCTTCAACAGCGAATGGGCGGTGGATGGGCGCGCCGATCGCATGGGCGTGCGTCTGACCGGCCCGCGTCTCGAGCGTGAAGGAGCGGGCATGGTGTCCGAGGGTATTCCGCTGGGCGCCGTGCAGGTGCCGGCCGATGGCCAGCCCATCATATTGCTCAATGATCGCCAGACCATCGGCGGCTACCCGCGCCTTGGCGCGCTGACGCCACTGGCCTGTGCACAGCTCGGGCAATGTGTGCCGGGCACTCGGGTGCGACTGGCGGCCGTGACACCGGGACAGGCGCGTCGTGATCACCTCGAGGTGCTGGCCGGCTGGCAGTCGTGATGCGCCGCAGCGGAGCTTTCAGCTCGACGCCTGCAGATCAGAGCGTCTAGATCTGAACGTGCAGACCCGAGCCTGCAGATCAACGCGTGCAGACCTGAGCGCCTGGATCGAAGCGTGCAGACAAAAAAAGGGCCTCCAAGTGGAGGCCCTTTCGGTTTTCCCGTGAGGGAATCTTTGATGCTGTTGGGAGTGATTGATCAGATCACACCCTTGATGAACAGATTCCCGGAGAAACGTTGCGCGAGCATCGGGAAACGTTGCACTGACTCGTGGGTATCGATGAAACACGAAGCAATGCGGTCATCATGTCGGGCACATTACCCTCACATGCTGACGGGTAACGAACGGCTTATCCCCCGAACGGGACTGTACTGGCAAGAATAACGGTTGAGGCAGGCGGATGCCAGTCATTTGCGAGCGCTGTTTCCTAATTTTTTCCTCGCCGCATCCCTGCGGTGAGTTCTGCTGATTCATCGCGCCTTTCACTGCCTGGCAGGACGCTTGCGCAGGCGCCACAGGTGAACCTCCAGCCAGCCGGCTTCCAGGGCCAGCATCAGGTTGCGTTGCATCTGGGAAAAGGCCGGGCCGAACACCAGTTCCGGCGTCAGGCCGCGGGCGGCCAGCATGGCCGGCGAGGGCACAGGCGCTTCATCACGGTAGGCACCGGGCTGCTCGCGGGTGCTCTCGCGCATGCGCCGCGCCTGCCAGCTCAGCACCTGATCGGTCAGCTCGACATGGGCATCGACCTCGAAGCCACTGCTGGCCATCGCCTCATGCAGCTCCTCGCAGCTGGCCAGCTGGTCGCCACGCGGTGACAGCGCCCAGGGCAGTGGCAGGGCAGGGCGCTCGCCAAACGCCTGCGCCTGCACGCTGAGCACCGGCTCGTGCAGCAGGAGATAGCCATCCTGCTCGAGACAGTCATGCCACTGCGTGAGCGTGCTGACCTTGTCGCTCAGATGCACCAGCAGATGCTGGCTGAAGAGGCGATCAAAGCGGCGGCCCGAGAGTGCCGGATGCAGCTCGGGGTAGCAGGCGTCGCCCTCCAGCACGCGAATCGACTCGCGCAGTCCGGTGGCCCGGTTGAGGGCGATCGCCAGCTCGCAGAGGCTGCTCGAGAGATCCAGCGTGGTGATGTGGTGGTTTGCGCCCGTGTCACGCGACTGGCTGGCAATATGCCGTGCCAGCCCACCAAGGCCGGCGCCGAGTTCGAGCATCGCCAGCCCCCGCGACTGGGGCTCCAGCTGGGCGAGGGCCAGCAGCTCGCGGGTGCCTGTCACGCCACCCAGATGCAGTTGGTCCAGCCCGGCCAGTGCCATGATCGGCAGTGCGCCGCTCGGGTGGGCATCGATCAGCGTCTCGAGCGCCTCGTCGAGGGCCGCATGATGGTGGCTCGCCGCATAGTGGGCGACCTGCTGACGAGCGCTGCTCAGGTGGCGTGTGGCGGGGGCGTCATCCTCCTCCTCACGTGACGTGCTCACCTGGCCAGTCCCAGTTCTTGCGTCGCGGCCTCGCGCATCTTGAACTTCTGGATCTTGCCGGTCACGGTCATCGGGAATTCCTCCACGAACTTGATGTAGCGCGGCACCTTGAAGTGAGCGATACGTCCCTGGCAGAACGCCTTGAGCGCCGGTTCATCGAGATGCTCGCCTTCCTTGAGCTTGACCCATGCCATCACTTCCTCGCCATACCGCTCATCGGGCACGCCGATCACCTGCACGTCCGACACTGCCGGGTGGGTATAGAGGAAGTCCTCGATCTCGCGCGGATAGATGTTCTCGCCCCCGCGGATGATCATGTCCTTGATACGTCCCACGATCGTCACGTAGCCGTCTTCATCCAGCGTAGCGAGGTCGCCGGTATGCATCCAGCGGCCGGCATCGATGGCCTTGGCGGTGGCCTCCGGGTTGTTCCAGTAGCCCAGCATCACGCTGTAACCCCGCGTGCACAGCTCGCCCTTCTCGCCGACTGGTACCACGCGCCCGCTGTCAGGGTCGATGATCTTGATCTCCAGATGCGGGTGCAGGGTGCCGACGGTGGAGACACGCTTGTCCAGCGGCGCCTCACGGGTGGTCTGCAGGCTGACCGGGCTGGTCTCGGTCATGCCGTAGGCGATGGTGACCTCGCGCATGTGCATGCGCTCGATGACCTGGCGCATCACCTCGATGGGGCAGATGGAGCCGGCCATGGTGCCGGTACGCAGGCTGGTGAGGTCGAATTCGGCGAAGCGCGGGTGTTCGAGTTCGGCGATGAACATCGTCGGCACGCCGAACATCGCGGTGGCGCTCTCCTCGCTGACCGCCTGCAGGGTGGCCAGCGGATCGAAGCCCGCTTCCGGATAGACGATGGCGGCGCCGTGGGTCAGGCAGCCCAGATTGCCCATCACCATGCCGAAGCAGTGATAGAGCGGTACCGGCATCACCAGTTTGTCGTGCTCGCTGAGATTCATGCGCTCGGCGACGAAGAAGCCGTTGTTGAGGATGTTGTGGTGCGAGAGGGTCGCGCCCTTGGGGGCGCCGGTGGTGCCGGAGGTGTACTGGATGTTGATCGGGTCATCGAAGGTCAGACTGGCCTGCAGCTCGCTGAGTGTCTCGACGGAGACGCTAGCGGCACCGCTGAGCACATCCTGCCAGTTGAGCATGCCGGGCAGGGCATCTTCGGCCTCGAAGCAGATCAGGCGCCTGAGGTCCGGCAGCGCGCCATTGTGAATGCCATCACGGCCGCGGGCCTCCCTGGCCTCAGGGAACAGCTCCTCGAGGATCGCCACATAGTCGGACGCCTTGAAGCGAGACTGGAAGATCAGCGTCGCCGCGCCGGATTGCTTGAGGGCGTAGGCCAGTTCATGGCCGCGGTAACTCGGGTTGAGATTGACCAGCACCACGCCGATCTTGGCGGTGGCGTACTGGATCAGCGTCCATTCGGCGCGATTGGGCGCCCAGATGCCGACGCGGTCGCCGCGCTCGATGCCCATCGCCAGCAGGCCGCGCGCCACGCGCTCGACCTCTGCGTGCAGTTCGGCCCAGGTGTAGCGCAGTCCCTGATGGCGACTGATCAGGGCGTCGCGCTCGGGCCAGCGCGCGCAGATGCGATCGAGGCAATCCCCGATGGTTTCTCCCATCAGTGGCGTGTCGGAGGTAGCGCTGAGATAGCTGGCTGATTGGCTTGCGTGTGCCATTTCGCTGGCAGGCTGGCGTGTGGCGATGGCGTCCTGTGACATGGTGCTTTCCTGTGTCCTTGGTTGTTATTGGTGAGGCAAGGCTTGTCAGGGGGAGCCGCCTCAGGGAGGCGGTGACGCAGTGTTGTCGTTCTTTTCGTTCTTTTCGTTTTTGTCGTCTGGTCGTGCTGTCGTCTTGTCATGAGTCGCGTGATCAGCGGGCGACGCGCTGCTCTCCGGCAGTCTGCTGTCGCCCGCACTCGCGAGGCGCTGGTCAGTTTTCGACAGACGATTCTCTATAGGCAGTCTAGTCGCTGTCACTTGTGTAGCCGGCAGTTATATAGCTGTTGCTGGCGCGAGTGGGGTCTGGTGTTGTGGATTCCAATCAGCTCTCGCTGTCGCCGGCCAGGCGGGCTAGGGCTTCGCGGGCACGTGTCTCGACGTCATCCAGCTCGCGCTGCATGGCGGTGAGATCGCGCAGCTGACGCTCAAGGCCTTCACGCTTTTCGCTCAGGATGCCAAGCAGGCGGGTGAGCTGCTTCTCGCCACCGCCGTCGGCGGCGTCGTAGAGGTCGACCACTTCACGAATCTCGGCCAGCGAGAAGCCCAGTCGCTTGCCGCGCAGGGTCAGCTTGAGACGCACGCGGTCCTTGTCGCGATAGACGCGCGTCTGACCGCGCCGCTCCGGGTGCAGCAGACCTTCCTGCTCGTAGAAGCGGATGGTGCGCGTGGTCACGTCGAAATGCCGTGCCAGCTCGCCGATGCTCCAGGTGCGCTGGGTCGGACGGATGGCGTCGCTGGTGCTGGTGGTGCTCAGCAGGGACTCCACACCGGTATCGTGTGTCGCGCCATCAGGCGTTGCCCGGGATTTGGGGTCAGGACTTGGGGTCATCATCGTATCTGTCATGGGCGCTGCCGCTCCGGATGCTGTGCGCGCCAAGGAGAGGGGAATGCTCCTTGGCGCAGTGAGTGCCAGCGGCGTCTGGCCGTGAATTTTCTACAGACTAGCATTGTTTACGTTAACGTAAAGGGTAATAGTATTTGCAGCCAACCAAGCAGATGCTAGGTTGAATCAGATCACAGTCTCGGCTTGCCGTTTTCTGCAGGACGGCCTGGTTCTGCACAACGTCTTCAGCTCTGCAAGGCGGCTCGCCTGACGACTTCGGCTCTGTTGACACACTGTCTTCCTCCCAATAACAACAGCCACAGGAATGCCACGCCATGTCTTCGACGTCTCTCACGCCCTCTACTGCCGCGCCCTCTACCGGTTCACTGGAGCTGCTGTCACGCCTGCGCGCCGTGGTCGCCGGTGACAGCGCACCGCTGGTGCTGCCTCAGCTGATCAATGGTCAGTTTGTCGAAAGTCGCGCCGATCAGCACCTGAGCGTCACCAACCCGGCCACCAACGGCGAGATCGCCCGCGTGCCCCTGTCACCGCTGAGTGAGCTGGATGAAGCGCTGGACCACGCCGAGCAGGCCTTCCAGCGCTGGCGCAACACGCCGGTGCCGACCCGTGCCCGGCTGATGCTCAGCTATCAGCATCTGCTCAAGCAGCACCATGACGAGCTGGCCGAGATCATCTCCCACGAGCTGGGCAAGACCTTCGAGGACGCCAAGGGCGATGTGTGGCGCGGCATCGAGGTGGTCGAGCACGCCGCCAACATCCCCAGCCTGCTGATGGGCGAGACGGTGGAGAACGTCGCCACCGGCATCGACAGCTATTCCGTGACCCAGTCGCTGGGTGTCTGTCTGGGCATCACGCCGTTCAACTTCCCCGCCATGATACCGCTGTGGATGTTCCCGCTGTCCATCGCCTGTGGCAATGCCTTCGTGCTCAAGCCGTCCGAGCAGGTGCCGCTGACCACGCTGCGGCTGGCGGAGCTGTTCATGGAAGCGGGTGCCCCCGAAGGCATCCTGACCGTGGTGCAGGGCGGACGCGATCAGGTCAATCATCTGCTCGCCCACGAGATTCCGCGCACCGTCAGCTTCGTCGGCTCGGTACCGGTGGGGCAGCACATCTATCGCACCGCCACCGACAACCTCAAGCGCGCCCAGTGCTTTGCCGGGGCCAAGAATCACATGGTGATCATGCCGGACGCCCCGGCCGACCAGGTCGTCAACGCGCTGGTCGGTGCCAGTGTCGGCGCGGCGGGTCAGCGTTGCATGGCGATCTCGGTGGCGGTCTTCGTCGGTGATTCGAAGGCCTTGATCGAGCGCGTGCGTGACGCCCTGGCCGAGGTGCGCCCGGGCGCCTGGGATGACAAGGGCGCCAGCTACGGGCCGCTGATCTCGCCGCAGGCGCTGGAGCGCGTGACCGGCTGGATCCAGCAGGGCGAGCAGGAAGGTGCCGAGCTGCTGCTGGATGGTCGCGGCGTCTCGGTGGCGGGCTATCCCGATGGCAACTGGCTGGGGCCGTGTCTGTTCTCCAGGGTGACGCCGGAAATGGTGCTCTATCGCGAGGAGATCTTCGGGCCGGTGCTGTGCTGCATGGAGGCGGCGGACCTGTCCGAGGCCATCGAGCTGATCAACAACAACCCCTACGGCAACGGCACCTCCATCTTCACGCGCTCCGGCGGCGCGGCGCGGCGCTTCCAGAACGAGATCGCGGTCGGTCAGGTCGGCATCAACGTGCCGATTCCGGTGCCGCTGCCTTTCTTCTCCTTCACCGGCTGGCGCGGCAGCTTCTTCGGCGATCTGCATGCCTATGGCAAGCAGGCGGTGCGCTTCTATACCGAGACCAAGACGGTGACGGCGCGCTGGTTCGACGATGCGCCGGCCGAGGGCAATCAGCCCAACTTCTCGATCCAGATGCGCTGAGGGCTCTCTTTACAACACCGCCGAGGGCTCTCTTCACAAGACCGCTGAGGGCTCTTCATATGCGCTGATGGCTCCTCAGATGCGCTGAGCCGCTTTGACAGGCCCGGGCGATAGACCCGGGCCGACAGAACAAGGACAACAGGAGGCAGCTGCATGAACTTTTCGCTGACCGATGACCAGCGTGCCCTCCAGGAGGGGGCGCGTGCCTTCGCGGATGCCGAGCTTGCCCCGCATGCCGCCGAGTGGGACGCCACGGCCCACTTCCCCATCGAGACACTCCGCAAGGCAGGCGAGGCCGGCTTCATGGGGCTTTACGTCCCCGAGGAGCATGGCGGCCTTGGCCTGCCACGCCTCGACAGCTCCATCATTCTCGAGCAGCTGGCGACCGGCTGCATCTCGACCACCGCCTACATCACCATCCACAACATGGTGGGCTGGATGATCGCCAGTTTCGCCACGGACAGCTGCCGCGAGCAGTGGGTGCCGGCGATGGTGGCGGGCGACAAGCTCGGCTCCTACTGCCTGACCGAGCCGGGCAGCGGCAGTGATGCCGCCAGTCTGCGTACCCGCGCCGAGCGCGAGGGCGACGACTACTATCTGAGTGGCTCCAAGATGTTCATCTCCGGTGCCGGCGCCACGGACGTGCTGGTGGTGATGGCGCGTACCGGCGAGCCAGACAGCGGCGCGGCGGGTATCTCGGCCTTCGTGGTGCCGGCTGACGCCGAGGGCATCAGCTACGGCAAGAAGGAAGACAAGATGGGCTGGAACAGCCAGCCGACCCGGCTGGTGAGCTTTGATCGCGTGCGGGTTGCGGCGGCCAATCGTCTGGGCGAGGAGGGCGAGGGCTTCCGCTTCGCGATGAAGGCGCTGGATGGCGGACGCATCAACATCGCCACCTGTTCACTGGGCGCGGCCCAGAAGGCGCTGGAGCTGTCGCGGGATTATCTCGGCGAGCGCAAGCAGTTCGGACGTGAGCTGGCCCAGTTCCAGGCCCTGCAGTTCAAGTTGGCCGACATGGCCACCGAACTGACCGCGGCGCGCACCCTGGTGCGGCTGGCGGCCTTCAAGCTCGATGAGGGTAACGCCGAGGCCAGCGCCCACTGTGCGATGGCCAAGCGCTTCGCCACCGACATGGGCTTCGAGGTCTGCAATCAGGCACTCCAGCTGCATGGCGGCTACGGTTATATCCGCGAGTACCCGTTGGAGCGGCTGGTGCGTGACACCCGTGTGCACCAGATTCTGGAAGGCACCAACGAGATCATGCGTCTGATCATCGCGCGCCGTCTTCTGACGCCGGGCATGATCGAGTCGCTGGCGTAACGCCGCCTCCACTTCAATTCGTCATTGGTTACCATCTTTCAGGGAGTTACATGATGTCATCCAGTCAAGGGCCATGCCTCGTTCTCGAGAAGGATCGTCATATCGCCCGGGTCACCATCAACAACCCGCCGGCCAACACCTGGACGGAAGCGTCCTTGATCGAGCTGGAGCAGCTGCTCGACGAGCTGGAGGGCGATGGCAGCGTGAGTGCGGTGGTGATCACCGGTGAGGGCGACAAGTTCTTCTCCGCCGGCGCCGATCTCAAGACCTTCGCCGATGGTGACAAGGGCGTCGCCGCCACCATGGCGCGTCGCTTCGGGCTGGCCTTCGAGCGGCTGGCCAACTTCCCGGGCGTGACGATCGCCGCCGTCAACGGCTACGCGATGGGCGGCGGACTCGAGTGCGCGCTGGCCTGCGACATGCGTATCGTCGAGCGGCAGGCCAGGCTGGCGCTGCCGGAGGCCAAGGTGGGGCTGTTGCCGTGTGCGGGCGGCACCCAGCATCTGCCGTGGCTGGTCGGCGAAGGCTGGGCCAAGCGCATGATCCTGTGTGGTGAACAGGTAGACGCGGAGACCGCCGGTCGCATCGGGCTGGCCGAAGAGGTGGTCGAGACCGGCCAGAGCTTCGAGCGCGCGCTGGTGATTGCCGAGAGCGTCGCCAACCAGAGCCCGAGCGCGGTGGCACGCTGCAAGGCGTTGATCATGTCGTCGCGCCATCGCGGCATGAGCGATGGCCTGCGCATGGAGCGCGAGCTGTTCGTCGAGCTGTTCGATGACCCCAACCAGAAGGAAGGCGTGAGTGCCTTCCTCGAGAAGCGCGCCCCGCAGTGGGTCTCGCGTCAGGAAGAGGTGAAGGGAGGAGGGCGCTCATGAGCCAGATAGAAGGTGTCACCGCCAAGGCCGCGACCGATGTCGAGGCGCCCGTGGTGTTCGAGACGCGTCGCGCCCGTGACGGCAAGCAGCTGGGAATCATGCGCCTGAACGCGCCGCGTTCGCTGAATGCGCTGTCGCTGGCCATGATCGAGCGCATCGAGGCGCAGCTGGATGCCTGGGAGCTGGACAGCAGCATCGCCATGGTGTGGCTGGAAGGCGCCGGCGAGCGTGCGCTGTGTGCCGGTGGCGATATCGTGGCGCTCTATCAGGCGATGACCACGGCGCCTGCCAGCGAAGGCGCAGACCCCCTCGAGGCGCTGGATGATTTCTTCGCCACCCGCTACTTCACCGCCGAATACCGGCTCGATCACCGCCTGCATACCTTCCCCAAGCCGCTGCTGGTGTGGGGTGGCGGCATCGTGATGGGCGGCGGCATGGGGCTGTTCGCCGGCGGCTGTGAGCGCGTGGTCACCGAGAGTTCGCGACTGGCGATGCCGGAAGTCAGCATCGGCCTGTATCCGGATGTCGGTGCCAGCTGGCTGCTCAATCGCCTGCCGCGTGGCATCGGAGAATATCTCGGCGCGACCGGTGCGCAGCTGAATGCCCGCGATGCGCTGGATCTGGGGCTTGCGACACGCCTGATTCCCGATGAACAGCGCGAGGCGCTCAAGCAGGCGCTGTGCGAGGGTGAATTCGGCCGTCACCCGTCGCGTCATCTGAGTCAGGTGCTGAGCGAGTTCGAGCGTCGTGAACTGGCGCCGCCGGGACAGGTGCTGCCGCTCTTCGATCACCTTCAGCAGCTGGTCGCCGGGCGTGAAGTGCAGAAGGCCTGCCAACGAATCATCGATGACCCCCAGGCGCGCAGTGACTGCAATGCGTGGCTGAGCGCCAACCGCGAGCGCCTGCTGGCCGGCTGCCCCAGTTCACCGCATCTGGTGTTTCGCATGCTGGGGCGCCATCGCCACTCCTCGCTGGCGGAGGCCTTCCGCGACGAGCTGACCCTGTCGGTGCGCTGCTGCATGGGCACCGAGCTTGCCGAAGGGGTGCGCGCCCTGCTGATCGACAAGGACAAGCAGCCGCAGTGGGCCTATGCCTCGATCGCCCAGGTCTCCGAGGAATACATCGACGGCTTCTTCGCACCGCTGTGGGAAGAGGATGAGCATCCGCTGATGGACCTCTGAGCGCGCTTTTCAGTACAGGCGGCAGGCGCAGGCTTGCCGCCGGACGCCAATGACAACAAGAATCTGTTCACAAGGAAGCATTGCCATGACATCCATCGGTTTCATCGGACTCGGCAACATGGGCGGGCCCATGGCGCTCAATCTGGTCAAGGCTGGCCATGCGGTAAGGGTCTTCGATCTGGTCGAGTCGGCCATGAGCGAGCTGGTCGAGGCGGGCGCCACCCGCGCGGCATCCCCCGGAGAGGTCGTCGAGGGTGTCGAGGTGTTGATCAGCATGCTGCCAGCCGGTCAGCACGTGCGAAAGCTCTATCTGGGTGACAAGGAAGACGGTACGGGTGGCCTTCTGGCCACGCTCGACCCCTCGGTGCTGGTGATCGACGCCTCGACCATCGCGCCGGATGATGCCCGTCTGGTCGCGCGTCACGCCGCCGAGCGTGGCATCACCTTCATGGATGCTCCGGTGTCCGGCGGGGTCGGTGGTGCACGTGCCGGTACGCTGAGCTTCATCGTCGGCGGTGAGGCCGACGGCTATGCGCGTGCCGAGCCGCTGCTGGAAGTGATGGGCAAGAATCTGTTCCATGCAGGCCCGGCCGGCAGCGGCCAGGTCGCCAAGATCTGCAACAACATGTTGCTGGGCATCCTGATGAGCGGCACCGCCGAGGCGCTGGCGCTGGGGGTCAAGAACGGGCTGGACCCGGCCGTGCTCTCGGAGGTGATGAAGCAGTCATCCGGCGGCAACTGGGCGCTCAACGTCTACAATCCCTGGCCCGGCGTGATGGAAGCCGCGCCGGCCTCCAATGATTATCAGGGCGGTTTCCTGGTCGATCTGATGACCAAGGATCTTGGCCTTGCCTGGGAGATGGCGCTGGGCTCGAAATCGGCGGTGCCAATGGGCTCCCAGGCGCGTAATCTGTTCGTCCAGCATGCCGCCCAGGGCGCAGGACGCCTCGATTTCTCGAGCATCCAGCGCTTCTATCGCTGTGGCGAGGCGGATGCGTGAGCTGGCACGCAGTCAGCCGCTGACATGCACCCGAGGACAACATCATCTGCAAGGAGCACCCCATGATTCGACCGGTCAGTGAGCTGGTGGCCGCCGCCGAGACGGAGATCGAGACCCTGTCGCCCCGCGCGCTGCGCGAGGCGCTGGAAGAGGCCCGCGCTGGCGGCACGCCGCTGACGCTGGTGGACATCCGCGATGTGCGTGAGTTGGAGCGCGAAGGGCGCATCCCCGGCGCCATCCACGCGCCGCGCGGCATGCTGGAGTTCTGGGTCGACCCGGCCTCGCCCTATCACCGCGCCGACTTCGCGCGCGAAGGGCGCTATGTGCTGTTCTGCGCCGGTGGGTTGCGCTCGGCGTTGGCCACCAAGTCGCTCAAGGACATGGGCTTCGGGCCGGTGGCCCATCTGGGGGGCGGCTTCGCGGCCTGGCGTGAGGCGGGCGGAGAGGTCGTCTCGCCCTTCATGCAGGGCAACTGACGCAGCGCGGGGAGGCTCGGCGCGATCCGGCGTTGCCCCTCACCTGACACGCTGATGCTTTACACTGTTCGACCCCGCTGGCGCCTCGCCGGTCGGGGTCGTTTTCTGTCCGGAGCCTGTATGTCTGACCCTGATACCCCTGCCACCCCCAAACGTGCCTCGTCTCGGCGTGGCACGCGCGATCTGGTGCGCGACCCGATCGCCTCGACGCTGGCGCGCATGACGGGGCCGGTGATCGGCGGCATCGTCACCATGATGCTGTTCAACCTGGTGGATGCCTGGTTCATCGCCCAGCTGGGCACGCCGGAGCTGGCGGCGGTGACCATGACCTTCCCGGTCACCTTCGGCGTGATCAGCATCGCCATCGGGCTGTCCATCGGCACCACCGCGGTGGTGGGGCGCCGGCTGGGGCGAGGCGAGCTCGAGACCGTCAAGGCGCGCACCACGGATTCCAGTCTGCTGGGGCTGCTGCTGGGGCTGGTGATGCTGGTGCTGGGGCTTGCCAGCATCGAGCCGCTGTTCGGGCTGCTGGGGGCCGATGACACCCTGATGCCGCATATCCGCGATTACATGCAGGTGTGGTATTTCGGCGCGCCCTTCGTGTTGCTGCCGCGCGTGCTGGGCAGCGTGCTGCGCGCCGAGGGCAATACGCTGGTGCCCTCGCTGGTGATGGCGGCGGCGGGGGTGCTCAATGCGTTGCTCGACCCGCTGCTGATCTTCGGCATCGGTAGCTGGCAGGGCATGGGCGTGGCGGGCGCGGCGCTGGCCACGGTGCTGTCATGGCTGGCGATGACACTGGGCTTGCTGGCATTGCCACTGCTGCGCGCGCGGCTCGATTTCCGTCACCTGAGTGTGACGCGGCTGGTGACGTCATGGCGTGAAGTCGGGGCGATCGGCCTGCCTGCCGCGCTGACCAGCGTGATGACGCCGATTGCCACCGCGCTGGTCACGCGTATCGTCAGTCAGCATGGTCACGCGGCGGTGGCGGCTTACGGTATCGGCTCGCGCATCGAGTCGCTGGCGCTGATTCTGGTGCTGGCGCTGTCCATGACGCTGTCGCCCTTCATCAGCCAGAACGACGGTGCCGGGCAGCAGAGGCGTGTGTGGCGCGCCATCCACGGCGTGCTGGCCTTCATTCTCGTCTGGCAGCTGGTGGTCTGGTTGGGGCTCGGGCTGGGCGGTGAGTGGATCGCGGCGCGCTTCGCCGAGAGTCAGGAGGTCGCGGGGCTGGTCAGCACCTATCTGTGGCTGATACCCGCCGCCCTCGGGGCCCAGGGCGTGATCATTCTCGCCAATTCCAGCCTCAATGCGCTGCACAAGCCGCGCCGCGCGATGATGCTCTCGCTGGTGCGTCTGTTCGCCTTGCTGGTGCCGCTGGCCTGGCTTGGCGGCGCCCTGTATGGCGTGATCGGCATCTTTGCCGGGGTAGCGACAAGTTACCTGTTGATGGGCGGCATCAGTTATCTGGCGCTGCGCTCGGTACTCAGGCAGCGCGCCTGAGCCTGGTAGCGAGAGACAGTCGTCGTGACGAAAAAGCCGCCGTGACCCGAGAGGGGACGGCGGCTTTTTCATGTCTGGCTTTCAGTGCCTTGGGCTTTGTTTACCAGCGCTTTAGGCGGCTGTTTTCCAGTGCCTTAAGCGTCTTCGTACTTGCATAGATAGGCAGACTCGACCGTAGTGCGTACCTCGAAGCTCTGGTTGGCTTCGACGATGAAGCTTTCACCGGCGGCGAGCTGATACCACTCTTCCGCGCCCGGCAGCAGTACCTGCATGTCGCCGCTGATCAGGGTCATGTATTCGCGTTGGCTGGTGGCGAACACGAATTCGCCGATGGCCATCACGCCGACCGTGGCAGGAAGGTCGGCGCTCTGGAAGGCGATGGAGGCCACCTGGCCGTCGAAGTAGTGGTTGGTGTTGAACATGGGAGGATTTCCTGGGTGAGTAGCGCTGTTGTTGTGGTCGATGTCTGTCGTCGTGGTCGACGTGTGTTGTTGTGGTCGACGTGTGTTGCTGTGATCGACTTGTGATGATCTGGCGTCGGGGTCAGCGCGGTGAGAAGCGGCGTGCCAGGCCGGTCTCGGCGATCATGCGTGTCGAGATCTCTTCGATCGAGAAACGTGTGGTATCGATGTAGGGCACCTTGGAGCGGCGGAAGAGTGCCTCGGTCTGCTCGACTTCCTGCAGACACTGATCGATCGAGCAGTAGCGGCTGTTGGGGCGACGCTCGGTGCGGATGGCGGCCAGACGGCGCGGGTCGATGGTCAGCCCGAACAGCTTGTGACGATATTGCGCCAGTGAGGCGGGCATCTTGAGGGTGCCGGACTCGTCCAGGTCATCCTCAGTCAGGGGGTAGTTGGCCGCGCGGATACCGAACTGCAGCGCCAGATACAGCGAGGTCGGGGTCTTGCCGCAACGTGAGACGCCGATGAGGATGACGTCGGCCTTGTCGTATTGATGCGTGCGCGCGCCATCATCGTTGTCGAGGGCGAAATGCACCGAATCGATGCGATTCATGTAGACGTCGTCCTGCCCGATGGAGTGGGTCTTGCCGACGCTGTAGGACGAGTGGGTGTCCAGTTCCTCTTCCAGCGGCTTGAGGAAGGTCGAGAAGATGTCGACCTTGAAGCCGGAGGATTCGGAGATGATGTCGCGGATGTTCTGGTCGACGATGGTGTCGATGATGATCGGGCGCTCGCCGTCATTGGCATGCGCGCTCTCGATGGCCTTGACCAGTGCCGTCGCCTTTTCGGCCGAATCGATGTAGGGCTTGGTCACCATGCGGATGTCGGTATTCTCGAACTGGGCGAGCAGACTGCGTCCCAGCGTCTCGGCGGTGATGCCGGTGCCATCGGAAATGAAGAAGGCGGTTCGGGTCATGACGGGCACTCGTGAAGAACGAATCGAAGACACCAGCCCGCTCAGGCTGTTGCCCCGTGAAGACCCCAAGTGTCGGTGTTCACTGTCGAGCTTGCAATATCCGGCACAGGGCCAGTGGCGCGATATGAGAAATCCCGTGTTCCCGTTCTCTAAAAAAGCGCCGCATGACTACATTCCTGTAGCGGCCGTTCCTGGCTTGTCGACATGTTCGCCGACGATGGCGACAGAATGTCTGAAACAGGCTCAGGGTTGTAGTCCTCCTCCACTGACTAGCCGGTTAGACCAATGGCTAATACTAGAGAGAGCTTGTTAGGGTGGCGTCATTGCTGAACGGAAGGCGGTTCATCGTCCTCCATCGGTCATTCGTTTCCATCCATTGGTACCAGGGGGTTCCCTTGTCACAGCAAGCCACATCCGAATACGTCGTCGATTTCGATCAGCTCGGCATGAACGATGTTGATCGCGTTGGCGGCAAGAACGCCTCGCTCGGTGAGATGATCTCCAATCTGGCCGATGCCGGTGTCACCGTGCCCGGCGGCTTTGCGACTACCTCCTATGCCTATCGCGAGTTTCTGGCCCACGAAGGCCTCGACAAGCGTATCAATGCCGCCCTCGATGCCCTCGATGTGGACGACGTGGTCGAACTGGCGCGCGTCGGTGCCGAGATTCGTCAGTGGATCATCGACACGCCGCTGCCGCCGGCCTTCGAGGCCGAGATGGAACGTGCCTATGCCGAGCTTCAGGCTAGGCACCCGAACCTGAAGGTCGCCGTGCGCTCCTCCGCCACCGCGGAAGATCTGCCGGATGCCTCCTTCGCCGGTCAGCAGGAAACCTTCCTCAACATCGAAGGCTTCGACAACATCAAGCGTGCGGTTCACGAGGTGTTCGCGTCACTGTTCAACGACCGCGCCATCTCCTACCGCGTGCACAAGGGCTTCGATCACTCACTGGTCGCGCTGTCTGCCGGCGTACAGAAGATGGTGCGCTCCGAGACGGCCGCTTCCGGCGTGATGTTCACCCTGGACACCGAATCCGGCTACCGCGACGCCGTCTTCGTCACCGGCTCCTGGGGTCTGGGCGAGACCGTGGTGCAGGGCGCGGTCAATCCTGACGAGTTCTACGTCCACAAGACCACGCTGGCCGCCGGCCGCCCGGCGGTACTGCGCCGCAACCTGGGCTCCAAGCTGATCAAGATGGTCTACACCGACGACACCAGTGCGGGTCGCTCCGTCGAGACCGTCGACGTGCCGGTGCCGGACCGTCACCGTTTCTGCATCAGCGATGCCGATGTCGAGGCACTGGCGCGCCAGGCCATGATCATCGAGAAGCACTACCAGCGTCCGATGGACATCGAATGGGCGCGTGATGGCGACGACGGCAAGCTCTACATCGTCCAGGCGCGTCCGGAAACGGTCGTCAGCCAGGAAGAGGGCGGCAACCTCGAGCGCTTCCAGCTGCGCGAGAAGGGACGCACTCTGGTCACCGGGCGTGCCATCGGCCAGCGTATCGGCCAGGGTGCGGTGCGCGTGATCGACAACCCGGAGCAGATGGACAAGGTGCAGGTCGGCGACGTGCTGGTCACCGACATGACCGATCCGGACTGGGAGCCAGTCATGAAGCGCGCCTCCGCCATCGTCACCAACCGTGGCGGACGTACCTGCCACGCGGCGATCATCGCGCGTGAGCTGGGCATTCCGGCCGTGGTCGGCTGTGGCGACGCGACCTCGGTGCTCGCCGAAGGCCGCGAAGTGACGGTCTCCTGCGCCGAAGGCGATACCGGTCATGTCTATGACGGTATCCTCAACTTCGATCGCACCGTCACCAGCGTCAACGAGATGCCGGAGATTCCGTTCAAGATCATGATGAACGTCGGCAACCCGGACCGCGCCTTCAGCTTCTCGCGTCTGCCGAATGCCGGTGTGGGCCTGGCGCGTCTCGAGTTCATCATCAACCGCATGATCGGCGTGCACCCCAAGGCGCTGCTCGACTACGCCACCCTGCCCATCGATCTGCAGCAGACCATCGATGCGCGCACCGCCGGCTACGCAAGCCCGGTCGACTTCTACGTCGACAAGCTGGTCGAGGGTATCTCCACCCTGGCGGCCGCCTTCCACCCGCAGAAGGTCATCGTGCGCATGTCGGACTTCAAGTCCAACGAGTACGAGAACCTGATCGGCGGCAAGATGTACGAGCCGGGCGAAGAGAACCCGATGCTGGGCTTCCGTGGCGCCTCGCGCTACGTGTCCGACACCTTCCGCGACTGCTTCGATCTGGAATGCCGTGCCCTCAAGCGCGTGCGTGACGAGATGGGGCTGACCAACGTCGAGATCATGGTGCCCTTCGTGCGTACCACCGGCGAGGCGGAGCAGGTCATCAAGCTGCTGGGCGAGAATGGTCTGGTACGTGGCGAGAACGGCCTGCGCGTCATCATGATGTGCGAGCTGCCGACCAACGCGCTGCTGGCGGATCAGTTCCTCGAGCACTTCGATGGCTTCTCCATCGGCTCCAACGACCTGACCCAGCTGACCCTGGGGCTGGATCGCGACTCCGGCATCGTCGCTCACCTCTTCGATGAGCGTAACCCGGCGGTCAAGCAGCTGATGTCGATGGCGATCCGTGCCTGCAAGGCGCAGGGCAAGTACGTCGGCATCTGTGGTCAGGGCCCGTCGGACCATCCGGAGCTGGCCAAGTGGCTGATGGAAGAGGGCATCGACAGCGTCTCCCTCAATCCGGATTCCGTGCTGGAAACCTGGTTCATGCTGGCGGACAAGGAGCTGGTGTAACCCAGGTTTCCCAGGATGGTGACCTGACGCGCTGAGGCGCAGACGGTCGTTGTCACCCAGGGCGCCCATCGCACTCAATGTGCGGTGGGCGCTTTTCGTTTCGTGCCTGAAACCTGAATGATTGGTCAGCTCAGGCATTAGACCAATGGGGGAGAAAGCAGCACAAAGACGTCAGTTGGTAACAAATGGCTACAAAATGATCTCGATTGCGCGACTAAATGATTATCTTTCTACCTTATGTGAAAAAGGCAGTCATTTATAATCCCAGCCACCCCGCTGACCACAATATCCATGGTGGCAATGACGGCAGGCCTCACCGGTAGCCAGCACTGCGGTGGCACGCAACAACCGACCTTTCAGACACAATCCAAGGTAGTCGTAACGTGAAACAGTCTTTATGGAAAAACATCGGCGTCCAGGTAGTCATCGCCATGATCCTGGGTGCAGGTGTCGGGGCGTACATGGGCGAAGACGCCTCGATGTTCGCGCCACTGGGTGAGCTGTTCATTCACCTGATCAAGATGCTGGTCGTGCCGCTGATCGCGGTCTCCATCGTGTCGGGAGCCGCCAATCTGGGCGACAGCCCTTCTGCCGGCAAGATCGGTATCTCCACCTTCGCCTTCTTCATGCTGACCTCTGCCGTGGCCGTGATGCTGGCGCTGGTGATGGGGCATGTCTTCCAGCCGGGCAGCGGAGTGGACCTGGAAAGCGCCAAGGGCATGTTCTCCAATGCCTACGCTGACAAGGGCAGCGTGCCGGGCGTGATGGACACCATTCTGGGCATGGTGCCGACCAATATCTTCGGTGCACTCACCGATGCCAATATCCTGCAGATTCTGGTGTTCTGCCTGTTCCTCGGCATTGGCCTGTCCAAGACCGGTGAGCGTGGCAAGCCGCTGATCGAAGGCCTGAACACCGTCATCGAAGCCTTCGTGTGGATGATCAACGTGGTGATGCTGATCGCGCCGATCGGCGTCTTCGGCCTGATGGCGGACGCCGTCGGCACCTTCGGCTTCGATGTACTGACGCTGGTGATGAAGCTGTTCCTCGTCTACATGGGCGCCATCCTCATCTACGGCTTCGTGTTCTACCCGCTGGTGGTCAAGTTCGGCTCTGACGTGCCGCTGGGTCGCTTCATGTCCGCGATGAAGAAGCCGCAGGCCGTCGCGCTGTCCACGGCGTCCTCCATGGCGACCCTGCCGGTCAACATGGAAGTCTGCGAGAAGGAGCTGGGCCTCAAGAACGCCACCTCTGCCTTCGTGCTGCCGCTGGGCGCGACCATCAACATGAGCGGCAATGCCATCTATTACGGGCTGGTGGCGATGTTCTTCGCCCAGGTCTTCAATGTCGACCTCGGCTTCTCCGCCTACGCCGCCATCGTGTTCACCGCGACTCTGGGTGCCATCGGTCAGGCCGGTGTGCCGGGGCCGTCGTTCCTGGTGGTCGCCGTGCTGCTGGCTGCCGGTATCCCCATCGAAGGCCTGCCGCTGCTGTTCGCGCTGGATCGTATCTTCGACATGACGCGCACCGCGCTCAACATCACCGGTGACGCTGCCTGCGCCGCCGTGGTGGACCGCTTCGCGCGTGCCGATGATGCGGCTGCGGCCTCTCAGGCCGGTGCTCAAGCCGGTTCACAGACCGCTGAGCCTGCCAGCACTCGCTGAGTCCGCGATTCTGAACGCGAAACGCCCCCGCAACCTGCCTGGTTGCGGGGGCGTTTTCATTGCGGCGTGCACCGCGGCGCGAGACGGCGACTCAGGGAGTCGGCTGGGTACGGATCAGCGCTTCCTTGGCGGTGATGACGCCATTGTTGTCGGCGTAGAGATAGTCGCCCGGCACGATGGTGACGCCGGCGAAGGTGACCGGGATATCGCGCTGGCCTTCGCCGCGCTTGATGCTGGGGCGCGGGTAGCAGCCCAGTGCCTGCACGCCGAGATTGGTGGCGTGGATCTCATCCACATCGCGGATGCAGCCATACATGATCACGCCGGCCCAGCCACTCTTGGCGGCCTGTTCGGCGAGCATGTCGCCCAGCATGGCGCAGCGCATCGAGCCGCCGGCATCGACGACCAGGACGCGGCCTGCGCCGGGCTCCGCGACGGCTTCCTTGACCAGCGAGTTGTCCTCGAAGCACTTGATGGTCACGACTTCGCCGCCGAAGGACTCGACGCCGCCGTAGTTGATGAACAGTGGCTCGAGCACCTGCACGTCGGGGAACTCATCGCAGAGGTCGGGGGTGGAGATGGGATGCGTCATGTCGGATTCCTTGTGCTGGGCGGCCGAGGCAGGCCGCTTGAGGGACGGAGCGCTTTGATTGCTGCAATGCCACAACCCCGAGAATGCCCGATACGCCAGGGCTTTGCATCTCTGCGAAGGGCTAAGCGGGCCTCGGGCACTCGCAAGCGGGGGGAGCGGGAAGGTCACGAGGACATGTTGCCGGCTTGCGACGTCACAAGTAGTCAAAACGCCACTCTTGAAACACTGTTCTATATCTACCACGATGCTCCTGCAACCCATGACAGACGCGGCCTTGCCGTCAGTACCTGGCCGTCAGTACCTGGCCGGCAGCTGCCTGTGCCGCCCATTGGATCAAGGAGCAATACATGAGCAAGTCACGTCTTCTGGCCGCCCCGTTGGCTACCGTTTCCTTCGCCGCTCTCGCTCTGGCGCTCAGTGGTCATGCTCAGGCAGCTGGCAATGCCAGCGAAGGGCTCTACATCGGTGCCGGTACCGGCTTCTCCAGCCTTGAGAATGATGATTCCGATGAGGCCGGTGACTTCATCGAATCCGGCAGCGATGACTTCGATGTGGATGATGACGACAACGTCTACAAGGCCTTCGTGGGCTATCAGTACAATCCGTACTTCGCCACTGAGGCTTTCTACACCGATCTGGGGACTGTCCAGCTCAAGGGCAATGACTTCAGCAATACCGATCTCGAGTCCAAGGCCTACGGTGTCAACGTGGTGGGTATCCTGCCCATCGGTCAGTACTTCTCGCTGTTCGCCAAGGCGGGGATGGCGAAGTGGGAAACCGATGTCGATGGCAATCTGGGCAATTCCAGCGTCGATCTGAAGGACAACGACGGCTTTGATCCGGTCTATGGCGCCGGTGCGCAGGTCAATCTGGACCCGTTCCTGATCCGTGCCGAGTACGAGCGCTATGACTTCGACAGCGATTATCAGGTGGATGCCTTCACCGCCTCGGTCGGCTACAAGTTCTGAGGCAGGGCGTTTGCACCCACCGAGCTTGTCGCAGGCATGAAAAAACGGGCCGTCCCTTGAGGGGCGGCCCGTTTCGTTGTCTGGCATGACGCCAGTTGGCATGACGCCAATGCTACTGTCAGAGGGGAGTCATGCAGTGGCGCATGACTCCCCGCCTGATCAGGCTTCCTGGGTGACCGGAATCACGTTGGAAGCGGCGTTCTGGAACTCTTCGATCTCATGGAAGTTCAGGTAGCGATAGATCTCGCCCGCCATGGCATCGAATTCGCCCATGTAGCCCTGATATTCCTCGACGCTCGGCAGACGACCGACCACGGCCGCGATGGCGGCAAGCTCGGCAGAGGCCAGGAAGACGTTGGCGCCGTCACCCAGACGGTTCGGGAAGTTGCGCGTGGAGGTGGACACCACGGTGGACTTGGCGGCCACACGTGCCTGGTTACCCATGCACAGTGAGCAGCCCGGCATTTCCATGCGCGCGCCGGCACGGCCGTAGATGCCGTAGTAGCCTTCCTCGGTCAGCTGGTGCTGGTCCATCTTGGTCGGCGGAGCCAGCCACAGCTTGGTTTTCAGGCTACCGGCCGGCTGCTTCTCGAGCAGCTTGCCTGCAGCGCGGAAGTGACCGATGTTGGTCATGCACGAGCCGATGAAGACTTCGTCGATCTTCTGACCGGCGACGTCGGACAGCAGACGGGCATCGTCCGGGTCGTTCGGCGCACACAGCACCGGCTGATCGATCTCGGCGAGGTCGATCTCGATGATCTCGGCGTATTCCGCGTCCTTGTCGGCACGCATCTGGCTCGGGTTGGCCAGCCACTCTTCCATGCCCGCGATACGACGCTCGATGGTACGGGCATCGCCGTAACCGTTGGCGATCATCCACTTGAGCAGGGTGATGTTGGAGGTTAAGTACTCGGTCACGCTCTCGTCGGACAGCGTGATGGTACAACCGGCGGCGGAACGCTCGGCAGAGGCGTCAGACAGCTCGAATGCCTGTTCAGCCGTCAGATCTTCCAGACCTTCGATTTCCAGAATGCGGCCGGAGAAGGCGTTCTTCTTGTTGGCCTTGTCGACGGTCAGCAGGCCCTGCTTGATGGCGTACAGCGGGATGGCGTGGACCAGGTCACGCAGGGTGATGCCCGGACGACGTTCGCCCTTGAAGCGCACCAGGATGGATTCCGGCATGTCCAGCGGCATCACGCCAGTGGCGGCGGCGAAGGCCACCAGGCCAGAACCCGCCGGGAAGGAGATGCCCATCGGGAAGCGGGTGTGGGAATCACCACCGGTGCCGACGGTGTCCGGCAGCAGCATGCGGTTCAGCCACGAGTGGATGATGCCGTCGCCCGGACGCAGGGAGACGCCGCCGCGGTTCATGATGAAGTCGGGCAGGGTGTGGTGAGTCTCGACGTCGACCGGCTTCGGGTAGGCAGCGGTGTGGCAGAAGGACTGCATCACCAGGTCGGCCTGGAAGCCCAGACATGCCAGATCCTTCAGCTCGTCGCGGGTCATCGGGCCAGTGGTGTCCTGGGAGCCGACGGTGGTCATCTTCGGCTCGCAGTACATGCCCGGACGCACGCCTTCCAGGTTGCAGGCCTTGCCGACCATCTTCTGTGCGAGGGTGAAGCCCTTGCCGGTGTCCTTCGGCTGCTCCGGCAGGCGGAAGACGTCAGACGCCTCCAGACCCAGCTCGGTACGCGCCTTGTCGGTCAGGCCGCGACCGATGATCAGCGGGATACGGCCGCCAGCACGCACTTCGTCGAGCAGGACCTGAGTCTTGAGGGAGAAGGTGGAGATGACTTCGTCGGTGTCGTGACGGCAGACCTTGCCTTCGTACGGGTAGATGTCGATGACATCGCCCATGGCCATCTTCTCGACGTCCATCTCGATGGGCAGGGCGCCGGCATCTTCCATGGTGTTGAAGAAGATCGGCGCGATCTTGTTGCCGATGCAGAAACCGCCGGCTCGCTTGTTGGGCACGAACGGAATGTCGTCGCCGAAGAACCACAGCACGGAGTTGGTGGCGGACTTGCGTGAGGAGCCGGTACCGACCACATCACCGACGTAGGCGACCGGGAAGCCCTTGGCCTTCACTTCCTCGATCTGGGCCAGCGGGCCGACGACGCCATCTTCCTGCGGGTTGATGCCTTCACGCGGGTTCTTGAGCATCGCGTTGGCGTGCAGCGGGATGTCCGGACGTGACCAGGCGTCAGGCGCCGGAGACAGGTCATCGGTGTTGGTCTCGCCCGGCACCTTGAAGACGGCCAGCGAGATCTTCTCGGCCAGCGCCGGCTTGGACAGGAACCATTCGGCGTCGGCCCAGGATTGCAGCACGGCCTGGGCGACGGCGTTGCCGGCCTTGGCGCGGTCAGCGACATCGTGGAAGGCGTCGAACATCAGCAGGGTGTGCTTGAGCTGTTCGCCGGCTTCCTTGGCCAGGCTTTCGTCGTCCAGCAGCTCGACCAGCGTGGCGATGTTGTAGCCGCCCTGCATGGTGCCGAGCAGCTTGACGGCATGTGTCTTGTCGATCAGCGGAGAAGCGGCTTCGCCACGTACGATGGCGGTCAGGAAGCCAGCCTTGACGTAAGCGGCTTCATCAACGCCCGGGGGAATGCGATTGGTGAACAGATCGAGGATGAACTCTTCTTCACCGGCCTGCGGATTCTTGAGCAGTTCGACCAGCTCGGCGGTCTGCTCGGCAGTCAGCGGCTTTGCCGGGATGCCCTGCTGGGCGCGTTCTTCAACCTGTTGACGGTAGGCTTCAAGCACGTGGGAGACCCTCATCTGTAATCGTGTCGAAATGCGCGGGCCAGTCGTCTTGAAGACGCAGGGCGGGGCACCTCGAGGCTTCTTGCGGGTAATTCAAGCGTCTTATTGCGAGCGAATCAGGCGCTACGGGGCGAATGCGAGTCTACTCAACTTTGTCGACAATGTTAAGGAGCGCCCAGTGGCGGGGGCTGAGACTTTGGTCGCCTATTACGGCATAACATTCTGATATTTCATCTGATTGTCAGGAAATCACGCTGAGCAAACACTATGCGGCAACGCTGATGACGCGCTGATGACGCCCAGCGCGGTGCTGACAAGAGGTCCTTTGGGCACCGACGGCGCGATGCTGTCGGCTCTCAGGTACGCACGGTATGATGGGGGTTACCCCGAATCACACTTTCCGCCTCCCCCGAGGGCAACATGAGCCGTATTCTTTCTCCTTGCGTAGGTGTCTGCTCCACTACGGTCGGCGATAGCGTCTGTCGCGGCTGCCAGCGTCATGATCATGAGATCCTGGCCTGGTTCGGCTATGACAGTGACCAGCGCGCCGAGCGCATGCTGGCACTGGACGAGCTGCGCAGTCAGGTCGCCGCCCGCTGGCTGCGCGTCGCCGATGACGCCATGCTGGCCGAGCAGCTGACCCGCCATCGCATCCGTTTCCGTGCCGATCAGTCGGCGCTGTCACGCGCCGTTGAGCTGCTGCGTGTCGGGCGCACCCGCATCAAGGACCTGTCGGCATATGGCATCTCACCACTGGCCCATGCGCGAGAACTTGAGCCCGAACAGCTTTTTGCCCATATAAACGATGAAATCATGGTGGAAGCGGCAAAGCGTGCCGATAATGATATGAACTCCGTCGTTGAGGTGTCTCCTGTCAGTCAGCAGCAGACGCAAGCGAGCGAGACAAAAGACTGACGTGACAATGAATTCAATGACCGACGTGACCGAGCGCAATGTGATTGCGCCTGAGCAGAGCAAGCAGCATGATGATGTTCATGCTGGCCAGTATGGCGAGAGTGAGGCTGGGGCGCGCGTGATCGCAGCGTCCCAGGGGCCAAGCGATGAAGATACCGATGCCTTGCTGCCGGCGTCGCTGCTGGCCTTTCTGCCCTGCAGGACGCCCCTGAGCTGGGTCGAGGCGGCGCTTGAGAATCCGGAGCTGTTGCTGATCGACCATGCGCAGTGCGAGAAGAAAGCCGCCTCCACCGCCATGAGCCTGATGTACCGCTACGTGAACCGGCCACTGCTGTTGACCAAGATGTCACAGCTGGCGCGCGAAGAGCTGCTGCACTTCGAGCAGGTGGTCGGGCTGATGGAAAAGCGGGGCATCGTCTATCGGCATATCAAGGCCTCGCGCTATGCCGAAGCCCTGCGCCAGCAGGTCAGGGACGAAGACCCGCAACGCCTGGTGGACATCCTGCTGATCGGCGCCCTGATAGAGGCAAGGTCGTGTGAGCGCTTCGCGCGCCTCATCCCGTATCTGGAACCAGAGCTTGCAAAGTTCTATCGCACTTTGGTTAAGTCAGAAGGACGTCACTATGAGGATTACCTCATGTTGGCAGAGCAATACACCAATGAACCACTGGAACCCCGTCTCGCGGTGCTACGTGAAGTGGAACGAGAGCTGATCGAAACCCCCGATGCTGTCTTCCGCTTCCACAGTGGTCAGCCGAGCGCACGACGGGCAGCGCGCGCCTCGGCCAGGGTGGGTCGGGACGCGATGGATCAAGGCACGAGAGACTAAGGCAAGGATCAAGGACAGGGGATCACCGGCGCCGTGGCAGGGCTGGCGTTTCGTTCGCGACTTTGAAATGGATGACACATGACGCAGGAAACATCTGGTCAAGCTCAATTGGCGCTGCTGGGACATTTCCAGCTGACGTTGGGTGATGACACGCTGACTCAGTTCAGCTACGACAAGGTCAAGGCGCTACTTCTGCATCTGCTGCTGCATGATCAGGCCGTCTCCCGTGCCGGGTTGGCGGAGTTGCTCTGGCCGGATCAGGGGCTGTCCTCCGGACGGACCAACCTTCGCCACGCCTTGCACTGTCTGCGTCAGAGTCTCGGCGAAGAGGCCGACAACCTGTTGACGGTATCGCGCCAGACCATCGCGCTCTCGCTGCCGGAGCACTGGGAGCTTGACCTCGACGAGCTCAACGGCCTGCTGCTGGCACCGCCCTCCGTCGCCACCCTGGGGGAGATTCTCACCCTGTATCGTGGCGACCTGGTCGAGGAGCTTTCCTTGACCCAGTGCCCTGATTTCCAGCGCTGGATGATCAAGGTGCGTGGCGAGTGGCGTCAGCGCGTCATCCAGTTCGCCGAGCGGGTGCTGGCCACGGACGAGCCGCTGCCCGATGACGTGCTGCGCACGCTGGTCAGCCGCTTCTCCGGTTACGGCCCTTTCCATGAGCGTCTCGTGCGTCAGCTGGCCGAAGGCGGCCAGTCGGCCGCGGCCCATGAGCAGTTCAATGCCTTCCTGCAGCAGCTGGCGCTCTCCGGCCAGCAGCCGGACCCCGGCTTCCTGCAGCTGGCGCGCTACTGGTCCGATGGCAAGAGCGAGACCATGAGTGCCATGACGCCGCAGGGCGCCATCTCACGGACCCTGTCGCTGGACAGCGCGCCGCTGCGCGAAGAGGAAATCGATCACCGTCAGCTGTCGGTCATGGCCATTCGTCTGAGCGTCAAGGACAGTCATCGTGACCGCGTCTGGGCGCGTGCCTGTCTGACGCTGCAGATCGAACTGTTGCGCTGGCTGGAGCAGCAGTGCCATCACCTGGGCGGCTTCTGGCTGCCGGGCGCCACGGGTGGCGTGGGTCTGGCATGCTTCGGCACCCACGGCCCGGCGCATCAGCTCGCCGAGCTGGTCGCACTTTATGAGCACTGCAGCAAGGCGATCCCCGATGAGATCGCCAAGCTGTGGGACGGTGAAGGCAAACCGCCGGCCTTCTCGCTGTCGGCGGGCCTGCACTCCGGTCAGGTCATCTATCTGCCGGAGCGTCAGCTGGCCGACCCACTGGGTCAGGTCACGCAATACTCCCTCGAGTTGATGACCGCCGCCGAAGGCAGCGAGCTGGTGATCTCCCAGGAAGCCAGTCAGCACATGCCGCCGGCACTGGACCTGCAGCCCCGCTTGACCTCGCGCCTGTTGGCCGCTGACGGTCGCGTGCGTCTGCGTGCGCTGGTGCTGGGCAGCAGTGTCGCCACTCGCGAATCCTCGTTGCCGACCTTGATCGGTCGCGAGGGCGAGCTGCGTCGTCTACGCGATGCGCTGGCCCGCGCCAGCATCGGCCTGCGCCAGAGCGTGCTGGTCAGTGGCAACTCCGGCATGGGCAAGTCGGCCCTGATGGTCAATTTCCGTCAGCTGGAGCAGAGCCAGGATGTCGGGCTGTGCTGGATGCCGACCACGCGTCTCTCGCAGCTGGAGCCCTACAGTGTCGTCACGGCGCTGATTCGCTGGCGTCTGGACGGCAATATCGATCGCGAAAGCGTCGAGCAGCTGTTCGAGTCTTCCGAGGCGTTGCAGGGCATCAGCGAGGAAGTGCGTCGCTCCTTCCATGCGGTGCTCGGCACGGCGGAAGATACTGCCGAAGACGAAGTGCTGATCCAGTCCAGCGAGACGGTCGAACGCGTCGTGCGCGTGCTGCATCTGGTGATCGAGAAGTCAGCCAGCCTACGTCCGCTGGTGATGATGATCGATGACCTGCAGTGGCTCGACGAGCCGTCGCTCAAGGTGCTGGCTGGCCTGCAGGCGCGTCTGCCGATCAACATCGGCTTCATGCTGGCCGCGAGCCACAACGGTCGCGACAGCCTGGCGGTCAAGCTCAACTGGGACCAGCACATCGCACTGGGTCGCCTCGATCCGATGCAGGTCTCGCGCCTGCTGTCACACCTGTCACGTCGCTATCGCCTGCACCTGAGTCCGCGCATGCGCAGTCAGCTCATCGAGCGCTGCGATGGCGTGCCGCTCTACCTGCAGGAAATCTGCCGGCGTCTCGACATGGACCGCCGCGAAGGGCGTCCGGTGCAGCTCGACGAGTTGCCCAAGGGCCTGATCGGCCTGCTCTCCAGTCGTATCGATCAGCTGGAAGAAGGGCGCGATGTCGCCCACGCCGCCGCGGTATTGGGGCGTGTCTTCAAGCTGAGCTTCGTGCGCCAGAGCTGTGAGTTCGAGGAGGGCCGCCTCAAGCGCGCCATCGAGAACATGCAGCGCCTGGAGATCATCGAGGCCTGCAGCAGCGACAGTGAATTCGACTACCAGTTTACCCATCAGCTGATCCAGGAAGCGGCCTACCTGTCGTGTCCGCGGGATGTGCGGCGCCGGATTCACCATCAGGTGGTCGCGCTGATCGAGGACAAGTATCCCGCCTGGATCAGTCGTCACCCCGGCTACTTCGCCGTTCACCTGCGCAAGTCGCAGAACTTCAGCCGTGCCGCGCGTTACTTCGAGCTCTCGGCGCGCGAGGCGCTCAAGATCAGCGCCAACCGCACCGCGCTCAAGATGGCGGACAACGGCCTGGCCTGCCTCAAGCATGTCGATGGTCAGGAAGAGCGCGAAGTCAGCCTGCTGACGGTACGTGGTCAGTCCGGTTTCGCGCTGGAAGGCCATGGCTCACGCATTGCCCACGAGAGCTTCGTGCAGGCACGCAACCTGCTCAGCAGCCCTGCGCTGGTCGAGGACGACGAGCCGGACCTCGAGCAGGCCTTCATCGTCAAATGGGGCCTGTGGGTCGGCTGCAGCGAGCGTCATGCCCACGCCGATGCCTTCGCGCTGGCCTCGGGCCTCAGCGAGCTGGCGGAAGAGCTTTCCGATGATCGCTATCGTCGCCTGGCCGATTATGCGCGTGCCCACTGCGAGTTCTGGGCCGGTCGCGTGCGTGTGGCGGGCGAGCACCTGGATGAGATCGATCCGGTCAACCATCCGATGGTGCTCGAATGGCTGCCGTTCAGCGATCACCCGCAGGTGGCGGCCTCCTGTCTGCAGAGCTGGACATCGTGCCTGCGCTGCGACTACGTGAAGGCCGAGCAGCAGGCCGAGGCGGCGATTCGCATGGCCGAGCAGATCGGTCAGCCCGGTTCGCTGGCGATGGCGCTGATGTTCTCCACCTCCCTGTATCGTCAGCTGGGCCACACCCATCTGGCGACCCAGCGCGCCGAGCGGGCCCTGGAAGTGACGCGTTCAGCGGACCTTCACCTGTGGCACATGGCCGCGCATGGTGTGCTGGGCTGGGCGCGAGCGATGAACGGCGACCGCGATGGCCTGTCCATGCTGCAGTCGAGCATGAACGAGTTCGCGGAGCTGACCGGACGCGAGCGTCATCAGCGTCCCAACCTGTGGTACATGGATGCCGTGATGGCACTGGGCGAGCACGCTGCCGCCGAGGAATACATGGAGAAGGTGCTGCTGGTCGCCCAGGAGCGCAATTCCTTCTACCTGTCAGAAGTCAGCTATCTGGTCGCGAGCCTGCGCAGTGCTCAGGGGCTGCCGCTGGAGAAGGTGCGCTCCCTGATCGAGCAGGGGTTGTCCTACTCCATCGAGCAGGAAAACACTCACCATGAGGCCATGGGGCTTGCCACCTGGCTGCGTCTGGTCGATGCCCATGATGCCGAGCGGTGTCAGCGTCTGAAGGTGTTGCTGGAAGAGCTGCCGAGCGCCGATGCCCCTGCGGTACTGGGCTGGCATCAGCTGGTGGAGATCGCCGAGGGGCGTGCGCGCCGCAAGGCGTCGTCACCGGCCTGAGCGCAGCGTCTGGCGCAGCGAAGCGCCTGATACTGTGAGAGCGTAAGAAAAAAGCCCCGCTGCCGTGATCGGCAGCGGGGCTTTTTGGTGTGTGCAAGCGATCAGCCGTGGGTAATTGCATCGACCAGCGGCAGCGCAAATTCACGCAGCTCCGGCCCCTGGCCACGGGCGATGATGTCGAAGGCCTGAGTCGGGCGCCAGTCGCCGAGCACGATGCGGCGCGCCGGCTCGCCATCGATCTCGAGTTCATGCACCGCCGGGCGATGCGTATGGCCATGGATCAGCGTGCGCACGTCGTGTTCACGCATCTCGCGCACCACTTCCTCGGGCGTGACGTCCATGATCGCCTCGTCCTTCTCGCTGTTGGTCTCGCCGGACTGCATGCGCAGTGACTGGGCCAGCGCCAGACGCTGCTCCAGCGGCATGGCCAGAATCTGTGCCTGCCACTGAGGGTCGCGGGTCATGGCACGGAACTTCATGTAGGCCTCGTCGCGGGTGCACATGCTGTCGCCGTGCATCAGCAGCACGCGCTCGCCGTCCAGCTCGATCACGCTCGGGTCGGGCAGCAGCGTCACGCCGGCCTCGGCCGCGAAGGTCTCGCCGACCAGGAAGTCGCGATTGCCGTGCATGAAGAAGATCGCGGTGCCGCGCTCGGCGATGCGCTTGAGCGCAGCGCTCATGCTGTCGGTGAAGTCGTTGCGATAGTCATCGCCGACCCAGACCTCGAAGATGTCACCCAGCAGGAACAGACGCTCGACGGCAGGCTGGCAGGTCGCCAGGCGTGCCAGATAGTCGAGGAAGCCCTGGGCGATCTCGGGCGTGTCGGGTTGCAGGTGCAGGTCGGAGATGAAGAGGGTGGTGGCAGTCGTGTTCATGGTCGGGGTCCGCGAAGGTGGGCGGTCAGCAGGGCATCGCAAGGGCGCACTGCCGTGGGAGTTCATAACGCAAACCGCCCAGCCTGACACTCGCGATCACGAGGCAAGGCCGGGCGGCAGGCACGCCTTGCGGCGTGATCAGGCGAAATCGCTTATTCGGTGATTTCAGCGCTGGTGATGATCACGTCTTCTGCCGGCACGTCGGCGTGGCCGTCGCGACGGGTGGTCTTGACCGCTTCGATCTTCTCGACCACGTCCATGCCTTCGACGACCTTGCCGAACACGCAGTAACCCCAGCCCTGGCTGGTCTTGCTGGTGAAGTTCAGGAAGTCGTTGTCATTGACGTTGATGAAGAACTGGGCGCTGGCGGAGTGCGGGTCCATGGTGCGAGCCATGGCCACGGTGCCGCGGTCGTTCTTGAGGCCGTTGTCGGCTTCGTTCTCGATCACGCCATTGGTCGGCTTCTGGTTGAAGTCGGTGTCAAAGCCACCGCCCTGAACCATGAAACCCGGAATGACGCGGTGGAAAAGGACATTGCTGTAGTGGCCTTCACGCACGTACTGCTCGAAGTTGGCCGCGGTCTTCGGGGCCTTCTCGTGGTTGAGTTCGAGGGTGATATCGCCGTAGTTGGTGTGAAGAACGATCATTCGGGCTTCCCGGTCATCTGTCTTGCTCAAGTGTCAGGCAGGCGCGGCTTCATGGCATCGCCTGCGGGCGTCGCGCTATAATAGCGGCTTTGCATCCAGACACGAAAGCCTGAGCGGGCGGCAGGCGCGTGGATGCAGCCCCGATCATCCGTCTTGTTGTCCTTGCGCACGTTCGTTCAACCACATGACGACCCGCAATACGACGCCCAGGAACCACACAGAGGTGCAGCGAAACTTCATGAGTACCGAGACCCAGAGCGCCCCGAACTTCGTGCTTAACCAGATCCGCGAAGAACTCGAGGCCGGCCGTGCCGATAAGGTTGTCACGCGTTTCCCGCCGGAGCCCAATGGCTTCCTGCATATCGGGCACGCCAAGTCGATCTGTCTGAACTTCGGTCTGGCGCAGCAGCTCGGTGGCGATTGTCACCTGCGCTTCGATGACACCAACCCGGCCAAGGAAGAGCAGGCCTATATCGACGCCATCAAGGAAGACGTCGAATGGTTGGGCTTCGAGTGGGCCGGCAAGGTGCGCTTCGCTTCCGATTATTTCGACCAGCTCTATGCCTGGGCCCAGCACCTGGTGCGTGAAGGCAAGGCCTATGTCGATGACCTGTCGCCGGACGAGATTCGTGAATATCGTGGCACGCTGAAGGAGCCGGGTCGCCCGAGCCCTTACCGTGAGCGTAGCCCCGAGGAAAACCTCGATCTGCTCGAGCGCATGAAGAAGGGCGAATTCGGCGAGAGCGAGAAGGTGCTGCGTGCCCGCATCGACATGGCGGCGCCCAACATCAATCTGCGTGATCCGATCCTCTATCGTATCCGCCATGCCAGCCATCACCAGACCGGCGACAAGTGGAAGATCTACCCGTCCTACGATTTCACGCATGGTCAGTCCGATGCGCTGGAAGGCGTGACGCATTCCATCTGCACGCTGGAATTCGAGGACCATCGCCCGCTGTATGAGTGGTTCCTGGCCAACCTGCCGGTACCGGTCACGCCGCGTCAGATCGAGTTCGCGCGTCTGAACCTGGATTACACCGTCACCTCCAAGCGCAAGCTGAAGCTGCTGGTGGACGAAGGCGTCGTCGATGGCTGGGATGACCCGCGCATGCCGACCATCTCGGGCATGCGTCGTCGTGGCTACACGGCCGCTTCCATTCGCAAGTTCTGCGACATGATCGGCGTGAGCCGCGCGGATGGCGGCATGGTCGAGATCGGCATGCTGCACCACGCCATCCGTTCCGACCTGGAAGACAACGCGCTGCGGGCCATGTGCGTGCTCAATCCGCTCAAGGTGGTGTTGACCAACCTGCCGGAAGGTCATGAGGAAGTCTTCGAGGTGCCCGGCCATCCGGCACGTGACGACATGGGCACGCGCCAGATTCCGCTGACCCGTGAGCTGTGGATCGACGCCGATGACTTCATGGAAGATGCGCCGAAGAAGTTCTTCCGTCTCGCGCCCGAGAAGGAAGTGCGTCTGCGCAACGGTTACGTCATTCGCTGTGATGAAGTGATCAAGGATGAGGCCGGCGAGATCGTCGAGCTGCGTTGCAGTGTCGACCTCGATACCCTCGGCAAGAACCCGGAAGGCCGCAAGGTCAAGGGTGTCATCCACTGGGTCAGCGCCGAGCACGCGGTGCCGGTCGAGGTGCGTCAGTACGAGAACCTGTTCCTGGAAGCCGAGCCGGACCGTGACAAGGATGTCGATTTCCTTGAGCACCTCAATCCGAACTCGCTGAGCATCGTCAAGGGCTTCGGTGAGCCGAGCCTGCGCAATGCCGCACCGGAAACGCGTTACCAGTTCGAGCGTATCGGCTACTTCGTCGCCGACCGCCATGACTGCGTCGATGGCGCGCTGGTCTTCAACCGTACCGTCAGCCTGAAGGACGGTTGGGCCAAGGCCCAGAAGAAGGGGTGATGGCAGCCAGGCCTCCTGCGGGAGGTCTGCTGGCATGACTTTTGACCCGCTTCACGGCCCGCAGGCTGATCCTGTACCTTCGATGACGAAGCTGCATGACCGGCCTGCGGGCCGCTCCATTTCGCAAGGCTGGCAGAGTGCTGTCAGCAAAGTAGCCAAGGGCGATGACTGAATGATTTCACTCGAAGATGCCGCGAGCACACTGTCCATCTACAGTACCCTGAGCCGGACCAAGGCACCCTTCGTGCCATTGGAAGGCAACAAGGTGCGCATGTACGTCTGTGGCGTGACGGTCTATGACCTCTGTCACATCGGCCATGCGCGTGTGATGGTGGCCTTCGACATCATCACGCGTTACCTGCGTGCGCGTGGCTATGACGTCACCTATGTGCGCAACATCACCGATATCGACGACAAGATCCTCAAGCGTGCCGACGAGAATGGCGAAGCCTTCGAGGCGCTGACCGAGCGCATGATCCAGGCGATGCACGAAGACGAGGGGCGTCTGGGGATCCTGCGTCCTGATCGCGAGCCACGGGCGACCGCGCACATCGGCGATATCATCGCGATGACCGAGACGCTGATCGACAAGGGCTTTGCCTACGCGGCCAGCAACGGTGATGTCTACTACCGTGTGCGTCGTTTCGAGGGCTACGGCAAGCTCAACAACCGTCAGCTCGATGACATGCAGTCCGGCGCGCGCGTGGAAGTGGAAGAGGCCAAGGAAGATCCGCTCGACTTCGTGCTGTGGAAGGCCGCCAAGCCGGGCGAGGCCAGCTGGCCATCCCCCTGGGGTGCGGGTCGCCCCGGCTGGCATATCGAGTGCTCCGCGATGTCGACCTGCTGCCTGGGCAACACCTTCGATATCCACGGCGGCGGGCCGGACCTGACCTTCCCGCACCACGAGAACGAGATTGCCCAGTCCGAAGCCGCCACTGGCCAGCAGTATGCCAATGTGTGGATGCACGCCGGCGCGGTGCGTGTCGGGCAGGACAAGATGTCCAAGTCGCTGGGCAACTTCTTCACGATTCGTGATGTGCTGGAGCAGCACAACCCGGAAGTGGTGCGTTATCTGCTGGTGGCCAGCCACTACCGCAGTGCGATCAGCTATGAAGCCAACTCGCTGGATGAGGCGCGTCGTTCGCTGGAGCGCTTCTACAATGCGCTGGAGAACGTCACGCCCGAACAAGGCGAGGTGTCAGGCGACTGGCGGACACGCTTCGTGGCTGCCATGGATGACGACTTCAATACGGCCGGTGCGCTGTCGGTGCTGTTCGAGCTGGCCCGCGAGCTGAACCGTGCCAAGAAGGAGGCACCGCAGCAGGCGCCGGCGCTGGCCTTCGAACTGACCGCGCTGGGCGGTCTGCTGGGGCTGTTCGGCCAGGATCCGGCGGTCTTCCTCAAGGGCGATACTGCCGCATTGGCGTTGTCGGAAGACGAGATCCAGGCGCAGATCGAGGCGCGTGCTGCCGCCAAGAAGGCCAAGGACTTCGCGGGTGCTGACCGTATCCGTGACGAGCTGGCCGCTCAGGGCATCATCCTCAAGGATTCCCGCGAGGGGACGACCTGGGTGCTGGAAGGCTGATGCCGTTGGCATGACGCATTGTCGCCGCGAAAATGTCACCGCGAAAAAAACCGCCGTCCCGAGAGGGGCGGCGGTTTTTTTTGGCCAGTCGAGCGGGGTCGCTTTCAGGCAGCGGCTGATCAGCTGGCGAGGCGCTTGACCATGGCCTCGACCATGCGCGAGGACTGACGCGCGGCGACGTGCAGGAATTCCTCGAAGGACTGGCTGTTGTTGTCCTTGCCGGCGATGTCAGACAGCGCACGGATGACCACGAACGGCATCTCATAGACGAAGCAGGTCTGGGCGATGGCGGCGGCTTCCATCTCGGCGGCCAGCATGTCCGGGAAGCGTGAGCGAGTCAGCGCGACCAGCTCCGGGTCTGCCATGAAGATGTCGCCGGTGCAGATCAGGCCTTCACGTGCCTTGATCTCGCCCTGGGCTTCGACGCACTCACGCGCGATCTTCACCAGTGCCGGGTCTGACGGGTAGGCGGCCGGCATCTGCGGCACCTGGCCGTATTCGTAGCCGAACACCACGGCATCGACGTCGTGGTGACGCACTTCGCTGGAGATGACCACGTCGCCGATCTCCAGATCAGAGGCGAAGCCCCCGGCGGAACCGGTGTTGATGATGGCGTCCGGCTGGTAGCGCTCGATCAGCTGGCAGGCGCCCACGGCGGCATTGACCTTGCCGATGCCGGACTGCAGCAGCACGATCTTGAGGCCGTGCAGCTGGCCGACGTGGAAGGTGGAGCCGGCATGTTGAGTCGTGGTGCTGTCTTCCAGCAGCTCGGCGAGGATGGCGACTTCCTCGGCCATGGCGCCGATGATGCCAAGTGTCTTGAGGGGCATGGTGAAATCCTGAAGCAGGGCCTGCGGGGCATCCTGACATGCGATGCCCCGCGGCCAGGGGAGGTGTCAGCGAGAGGGTGGGTGCTTACTTGCCGGCCAGCTGGGCATCGTGCAGCTCGGCGGCGAACAGGGTGTTCTCCAGCAGCGAGGCAACGGTCATCGGGCCGACGCCGCCCGGTACCGGCGTGATCCAGCCTGCGCGCTCCGCCGCCGGGGCGAACTCCACGTCACCGACCAGCGAGCCGTTGTCGAGGCGGTTGATGCCCACATCGATGACGATGGCGCCTTCCTTGATCCACTCACCCTTGACCAGGCCCGGCTTGCCGACGCCGACCACGACGAGGTCTGCCTGGCGCACCTTGCTCTCCAGGTCCTTGGTGAAGCGGTGGCAGACGGTGGTGGTGCAGCCGGCCAGCATCAGCTCCAGTGACATCGGGCGACCGACGATGTTGGAGGCGCCCACGATGGTGGCGTCCATGCCGCGCACCTGCAGGCCGCTCTCGGACAGCAGCGTCATGATGCCCTTGGGGGTGCAGGGGCGCATTACCGGCAGGCGCTGCGCCAGACGACCGAGGTTGTAGGGGTGGAAGCCGTCCACGTCCTTGTCGGTGCGGATGCGCTCGAGAATCGGGCGTGAGTCGAGATGCGCCGGCAGCGGCAGCTGCACCAGGATGCCGTCGATGCTGGTGTCGTCATTCAGCTGGTCGACCAGGGCTTCCAGTTCCTGCTGAGTGGTGTCAGCGGACAGGCGGTGCTGGGTGGAGAGGATGCCAGCCTTCTCGCAGGCGAGGTGCTTGTTGCGGACATAGACCTCGGACGCCGCGTCTTCACCGACCAGCACGACGGCAAGCCCCGGAATACGTTCACCGGCATCACGACGCGCATCGACCTGACGGCCTACCTGTTGGCGTACGCGTTCGGCAATGGCCTTGCCATCTATCAGTTGTGCTGACATCAGCGATCATTCCTTCTCGTGGGCGATAAATGCAGGAGGGACAACGATGGCCAATTTTCGCATGCCTTGCCCTCCAGTCAACGCCGAATGACGACCTTGGTCGAAAGCTGTCATGGCCGTCAGGTCTTTCACGGGCGCCCGACAGGCCAGAAGACGGCGCCAGGAGGCAGGCGAGAGTGGGGTCATGTCATGCGGTTGTCGCCTTGACGCTCCATCTGTAGAGGCGCAGCAGAGGTAGAAGCAAAGGGAGAGACAAAGGGTGAAGCAGAGAGCGGGGTAAGGAGAAGGCTGGGGCAGATGGGAGAGGGCGGATGGGAGAGGGTGAATGGCAGAGGGGCAGAAGGCGAAGGGACGATCGTCAGTCCACCGGGGGCGCTCAGCCGTTGCAAGTCATCACTGCGTCAGCGGCAGAAGCGATGACAGGCGTGGCGCCTTCTATCAGCAAGGAGAGATGTTGGGGGGGCTGCAGGGATGAAAGCCCGCGACATGACATTGGCATGACAGCGCGAGGGGCAAACGATTCTTTTGGAAAGAATTCACGTAAGGGCTTGACCGCAGACGAAAGTTCGGTAGAATACGCCTCGCATCGACGGGGTTCGACGGTCGGTTGAAGACGGTTTCGGGATATAGCGCAGTCTGGTAGCGCGCCTGCTTTGGGAGCAGGATGTCGGGGGTTCGAATCCCTCTATCCCGACCACTTGAATACAACGTATCGCAAGGCTTCGGTCTTCTGGAACAGTATTCAGGGCTTTGTCCGGAGGTTGACTCGCAGCATTAGTTTCTGCGCCTATAGCTCAACCGGATAGAGCAACGGCCTTCTAAGCCGTAGGTTGCAGGTTCGAGTCCTGCTGGGCGTGCCATCGAGATGACGTTTGTCATCGAAGTGGATGTCGGAATGCTCTTCATTGAGCCTGATGACTGCGACCAGACGATGTGAAGATGTTCATGCAGTGGTGGGTGTAGCTCAGTGGTAGAGCCCCGGATTGTGACTCCGGTGGTCGTGGGTTCGAACCCCATCATCCACCCCATTGCATGTCAGCTTGAGCAGTATCAACGAGATGGAGACGGCAGGCTTTCTGTCCAACCTCCAGAAGTGGTGGGTGTAGCTCAGTGGTAGAGCCCCGGATTGTGACTCCGGTGGTCGTGGGTTCGAACCCCATCATCCACCCCACGTCTCGATGAATATCAGGATGCTGCCTGGCCCACTTGGGCGGGCGGCATGCCGCAAAAGGGGGAGAAGGCCAATGGCTTTCTCCTCCTTTTTTTTGGTTTTTTTCGCACTGCTCCATGCATGACGATTCCGGGTTGCCGGGCGCTCCAGGTGCCTGTCTGGCGGGTAGGTGGAGCAGAAAATGGCCGGGGTCCTTGAATAACTTGGACCAAGGCACCATATGAGAGGGTCATATCCGCGCTTGCCAGCGCGTGGCGGGGTTTCTACAATCTTCGCCTTTATGATTCGAACGCCACCAGTGGGTAGAGGAACTTTCATGCAAGCTTCTGTCGCAACGACTTCTCCGATCGAGCGCACGGTCACCATCACGGTGCCGGCTTCTGAAGTCGACCAGGCCGTCAACGCCCGTCTTCTGGAAACTGCCAAGACCGTTCGTCTGAACGGCTTCCGCAAGGGCCACGTGCCGATGGCAGTGGTGCAACAGCGTTACGGCAAGGACGTGCGCAACGAAATCGTTGGCGAGATCATGCGCCAGCATTACGTGACCGCCGTCACCGAAAACGAACTGAACCCGGCTGGCTGGCCGAAGATCGACGCGACCGTCGATGAAGCCGGCAAGGATCTGGAGTTCGTCGCGACTCTGGAAATCTACCCGGAAATCGAACTGAAGCCGATCGAAGGCGCGGAAATCGAGCGTCCGCAGGCTGAAGTGACCGATGCCGACGTCGAAGAGATGATCGAGACCCTGCGCAAGCAGAACGCCTCCTGGACTGACGTCGAGCGCGCTGCCGCTGACGGCGACCAGGTCAAGATCGACTTTGAAGGCTTCCTCGGTGAAGAGGCCTTCGAAGGCGGCAAGGCAGAAGGTCACGAGCTGGTGCTGGGCTCCAACAGCTTCATCCCGGGCTTCGAAGAGCAGCTGGTCGGCGCTGCTGCCGGCGACGACAAGGAAATCAAGGTTTCCTTCCCGGCTGACTACCAGGCCGAGCACCTCGCCGGTCAGGAAGCGACCTTCAAGGTCAAGGTCCACGCCGTCAAGGCTCAGGAACTGCCGGAAGTGAACGAAGAGTTCATCGCCCAGTTCGGCCTGGAAGCTGCCGATGTCGAAAGCTTCAAGGTGGAAGTGAAGAAGAACATGCAGCGTGAGCTGAAGAACGCGATCGAGAATCGCGTCAAGCAGCAGGTGCTGGCCGAACTGACCAAGGCCAACGACATCCTCGTGCCGCAGGCTCTGGCCGACCAGGAAATCGACGGTCTGAAGCGTCAGGCTGCACAGCAGTTCGGTCTGGGCGAAGACTTCGACGTCTCCCAGCTGCCGGGCGAGCTGTTCCAGGACCAGGCGGTCCAGCGCGTCAAGACTGGCCTGCTGCTCAGCGAAGTCGTCAGCAGCAACGAGATGGACGTCAGCGACGAAGAGCTGAATGCTCGCGTTGAAGAAATGGCTCAGCAGTACCAGGACCCGGCTCAGGTCACCGAGTACTATGGTTCCAACGAACAGGCTCGCAACCAGCTCAAGTCCGTGCTGCTTGAAGAGAAGGCCGTTGACAAGCTGCTGGCACAGGCTCAGGTTAAGGACGTTGCCATGTCCTACCAGGAAGCCCTGCAGGCTGCACAGCAGCAGGAAGAAGCAGAAGAAGAGGCTGCTGAAGCCGAAGGCGAGCAAGCCTGAAGCTTGGTTGACCCCTAGTGCTTGCTAGACCAGGACCCGGCTACGGCCGGGTCTCTGGTCAGTGGGCGGGGTAAAGTGGCATGCTCAATGGATATCAATGTCATCGGATGAAGGAAGCCCCCATGAACGACTTCGACATCAAGAATGCTGGCGGTCTGGTTCCGATGGTTGTCGAGCAGAATGCTCGCGGCGAACGGGCCTATGACATCTATTCCCGCCTGCTGAAGGAACGGGTGATCTTCCTTGTGGGTCCGGTTGAGGATTACATGGCCAATCTGGTCGTGGCTCAGCTGTTGTTCCTCGAGTCTGAAAACCCGGACAAGGACATCCATCTGTACATCAACTCGCCGGGCGGCTCCGTGACTGCAGGGATGGCGATCTACGACACCATGCAGTTCATCAAGCCCGACGTGTCCACCGTGTGCATCGGCCAGGCAGCCAGCATGGGTGCCTTGCTGCTGGCAGGCGGTGCCGCCGGCAAGCGCTACGCGCTGCCGAATTCCCGCGTCATGATCCACCAGCCGCTGGGCGGCTATCAGGGTCAGGCCACGGATATCGAGATTCACACCAAGGAAATCCTGACCATCCGTGAGAAGCTCAATCGCATTCTCGCGCACCACACTGGCCAGGACTTCGACACCATTGCCAATGATACCGACCGTGACAACTTCATGGCGGCCAATCAGGCAGTGGAGTACGGCCTGATCGATGCCGTGCTGGAACGCCGTCCCGACGTGGAGTGATCCGCGTAAACGGCTGACCTGACGTCGGCAAACATGCATTTCCGGCGGCTCCCCGGGGAGTCGCCGCCATTGAGAGGTACGCGAATGGCTGACGGCAAAGGCAAGGACGAGAACGGCAAACTGCTGTACTGCTCCTTCTGTGGCAAGAACCAGAATGAAGTGCGCAAGCTGATCGCGGGACCTTCCGTCTACATCTGCGACGAATGTGTCGATCTGTGCAATGACATCATTCGCGAAGAGGTCCTCGAAGCCGACGCCGAAGGTGATGATGATCGCCTGCCGGCGCCGCGTGAGATTCGTTCCACTCTCGACGATTACGTGATCGGCCAGGACCGCGCCAAGCGTGTGCTGTCCGTGGCGGTGTACAACCACTACAAGCGTCTGCGTGCCGGTCAGAAGGCCGCGGACGAAGTGGAACTGGGCAAGTCCAACATCCTGCTCATCGGCCCGACCGGTAGCGGCAAGACGCTGCTGGCCGAGACGCTGGCGCGCCTGTTGAACGTCCCGTTCACCATCGCGGATGCGACCACCCTGACCGAAGCGGGCTATGTCGGTGAGGACGTCGAGAACATCATCCAGAAGCTGCTGCAGAAATGCGATTACGATGTCGAGAAGGCCGAGCGTGGCATTGTCTACATCGATGAGATCGACAAGATCTCACGCAAGTCCGACAACCCCTCCATCACGCGTGATGTCTCGGGTGAAGGCGTGCAGCAGGCACTGCTCAAGCTGATCGAGGGCACCACTGCCTCGGTGCCGCCGCAGGGCGGTCGCAAGCACCCTCAGCAGGAATTCCTGCAGGTGAATACCGGCAACATCCTGTTCATCGTCGGCGGTGCTTTCGCCGGGCTGGACAAGGTGATCCGCGAACGCGCCGAGAAGGGCGGCATCGGCTTCAATGCCGAGGTCAAGAGCAAGCAGGACGAGAAGACCGTGGGTCGCGTGCTGGCAGACGTCGAGCCGGGTGATCTGGTCAAGTTCGGTCTCATCCCCGAGTTCGTTGGCCGCCTGCCGGTCATCGCGACACTGACCGAGCTGGACGAAGATGCCCTGGTGCAGATTCTGACCGAGCCGAAGAACTCGCTGGTCAAGCAGTACTCGCGCCTGTTCGAGATGGAAGATGTCGAGCTGGACCTGCGCGAAGATGCGCTGCGTGCCGTGGCTCGCAAGGCCATCGAGCGTCGTACCGGCGCACGTGGTCTGCGCTCGATCCTCGAGTCCGTGCTGCTCGACACCATGTATGACATCCCGTCCGAGGAGAGTGTCAGCAAGGTGGTGGTGGATGAGTCGGTGATTGCCGGCGACAGCAAGCCGCTGCTGATCTACTCCAAGAACGAAGAGAGTCAGGGCAAGGTGGCCGGCAAGGACGGCTGAAACGTCCGGGCCTGAGTCGCACCAACGGGGGGCCGCAAGGCCCCCCGTTGCGTTTGCGCTCGCAAGCCATCCTTACTGTGATGCATTCGCGGGTCACGCACGGCTTCATTCAGCGTTGAGTTACCGCCAGGCGTGTCGGGATCATTGCAAAATCATGACCTTGCCCCCATGGTCTCAGTAACAAAGTGCCGTGTGAGGCGGCCCACCCACAGAATACCGAGGAACGTCTGCCATGGAGCAGAACGAAGATCAGACCCTGACACTTCCGCTGCTGCCGCTGCGGGATGTGGTGGTCTATCCCCAGATGGTGATTCCGCTGTTCGTCGGCCGGGAAAAGTCGATCCAGGCCCTCGAAGTGGCCATGGAAGGCGACAAGAAGATCCTGCTTGCGGCGCAGCGTGAAGCCAGCCAGGACGACCCGACGGCGGAAGACCTGTTCGCCATCGGCACCGTTGCCGACATCATGCAGCTGCTCAAGCTTCCCGATGGCACCGTCAAGGTGCTGATCGAGGGCAGCTCGCGCGCCGATATCCAGGCAATTCGCCTGCACGACGACGGCCACACCATCGCCGACGTCGCGCTGCGTGACAGCCAGCCGCTGTCCGAGCGGGAGCAGGAAACCCTGGTGCGCGTGCTGCTCAACCAGTTCGAGCAGTATGTGAAGCTTTCCAAGAAGGTGCCCAACGAGGTGCTGGGCAGCCTGCAGGGCATTGAAGACCCGAGCCGTCTGGTGGACACCATCAGCGCGCATCTGTCGCTGGGCATCAATGACAAGCAGGCGCTGCTCGAGATGGACAAGGTGCGTGACCGCATCGAGCACCTGATGACGCTGATCGAAGCGGAGATCGACCTGCTGCAGGTCGAGAAGCGCATTCGTACCCGCGTCAAGGAGCAGATGGAGAAGTCGCAGCGCGAGTACTACCTCAATGAGCAGATGAAGGCCATCCAGAAGGAAATGGGTGAGCTGGATGACGTGCCCAACGAGGTCGAGCAGTACGAGCGTCGCATCAAGGACGCCGGCATGCCGAAGGAGGCAGAGGAGAAGGCCACTCAGGAGCTCAACAAGCTCAAGATGATGGGGCCGACTTCCGCCGAGGCGACCGTGGTGCGCACCTACCTGGATTGGCTGTGCGACGTGCCGTGGAAGAAGCGCACGCGTGTGCGTCATGACATCGACCACGCCGCCAAGGTGCTGGACGAGGACCACTACGGTCTGGATGAGGTCAAGGAACGCATCCTCGAGTATCTCGCCGTGCAGAAGCGCGTCAAGAAGCTCAAGGGGCCGGTGCTGTGTCTGGTCGGTCCGCCGGGTGTCGGCAAGACCTCGCTGGGCAAGTCCATCGCACGTGCCACCAACCGTCAGTACACCCGTATGGCGCTGGGCGGCGTGCGCGATGAGTCCGAGATCCGCGGTCACCGTCGCACCTATATCGGGGCACTGCCGGGCAAGATCATCCAGCGCATGGCAAAGACAGGCGTGAAGAATCCGCTGGTGCTGCTCGACGAGATCGACAAGCTGGGCATGGACCACCGCGGTGATCCGGCCTCGGCGCTGCTTGAGGTGCTGGACCCGGAGCAGAACGACAAGTTCGCCGATCACTACCTCGAGCTTGATTACGATCTGTCCGAGACCCTGTTCATCTGTACGTCCAACTCGATGAACATTCCGGGCCCGCTGCGCGACCGCATGGAAATCATCCGTCTGCCGGGTTACACCGAAGACGAGAAGCTGGCCATCGCGATGCGCTACCTGGCGCCCAAGCAGCTCAAGGCCAATGGTCTGAAGCCGGGCGAGCTGACCTTCAGCGAAGCCTCCGTGCTCGAGCTGATCCGTTACTACTCGCGTGAAGCCGGTGTGCGTGAACTTGAGCGCCAGCTCGCCAAGGTCTGCCGCAAGATCGTGCGTGAGCGTGTGGTCGCCGAGGCAAAGGAGGGTGCACTGTCTTCCATGCACCTTGAGGCCGAGCAGGTCGAGCGCTACGCGGGTGTGCGCAAGTACAGCTTCGGCCTTGCCGATGCCGAGGACCAGATCGGCCGTGTCACTGGCCTGGCCTGGACCTCCGTCGGCGGTGAGCTGCTGACCATCGAGTCTGTCGTCACGCCGGGCAAGGGACGTGTCAGCAAGACCGGGTCACTGGGCGACGTCATGAAGGAATCGGTGAGTGCGGCCCACACCGTGGTACGTGCGCGTGCCGAGGCCTTCGGTATCGAGGCTGAGCGCTTCGAGAAGGAAGACCTGCACATTCACGTGCCGGAAGGCGCCACGCCCAAGGACGGCCCCAGTGCGGGCGCTGCCATGGTCACCGCGATGGTATCCGCTTACTGTGGACGCCCCGTGCGCTGTGACGTGGCAATGACCGGTGAGGTCAACCTGCGCGGCGAAGTCATGCCGATCGGTGGCCTCAAGGAGAAATTGCTGGCGGCGCGACGCGGTGGTATAAAGCTTGTGCTGATTCCCGAGGAAAATCGCCGTGACCTCAAGGAGGTTCCGGACACCATCAAGGATGCACTCGATATTCGGCCGGTGCGCTGGATCGACGAAGTGCTTGAGGTGGCTCTAGCAGAAAAGTCTACTGCTGAGAAGGACGATTCTCGTTCAGACGATGCCAGTGGTCGTCAGACAATGATCAGTACACATTGACGGGATTTTTTTGGCCATGCCGCTGTCGAAACGGCGGCGTGGTGCGGTTTTGCGCGTGAGGTTGCTTGACAGTCGTTTGAGGGCGTTGCTATAAACTCCGCTTCGTCGCGATCGCGTTTAGCACCCGTAATTTTCGCGCTGATTTCTGGTAATTTTTGCAAATTCAAGGGGTGAAGAGTGAATAAATCCGAGCTGATCGAAGCCATTGCTGCATCTGCCGATATTCCGAAAGCAGCAGCTAGCCGTGCACTCGATGCGATGGTCGACACCGTCACTGATAGCCTGAAGAAGGGTGAGACCGTGGCACTGGTCGGGTTCGGCACCTTTATTGTCAAGGAACGTGCTGCACGTACTGGCCGTAACCCGCAGACTGGCGCTCCGATCGAGATCAGTGCTGCCAAGGTGCCGAGCTTCAAGGCTGGCAAGGCACTGAAAGACGCCGTCAACTGAGGTCTGCCTGCTTCGCAGGCACCCGGTGGCGCGGTACCGGTTCGGGAGTGGTCTGATGACTGCCGAACCGGCACCAGAACATCGAAGCGCATCGCCTGGCGATGCGCTTTTTTTGTGGCTGAAACCGGCCATGTCGGCAGGGCGCAAGCGTTTGATGACCCTGGCGAGTCAGTCAGTCGTGCAAAGTCACCTGCATCTGTCTGCGGCATGCGTATAATCATCAGTCACTGAGTCGCGGCCCTTGTGGCCATTCCAATCCCTGTAGTTCGAGGCCTGCATGCTGCAACGAATTCGAGACCGGTCGCATGGCTGGGTGGCCAAGACGATCGTTGGTTTCATTGTCGTCACCTTTGCCTTCTTTGGTGTTGAGTCGATCATTGGCGCCTTCACTGCCAGCAGTGACGACGTGGCCACGGTCAATGGCGATACCATCAGCCGTCAGGCGGTGGAAACCGAAGTCCAGCGTGCCATCCGTTCTGGCCAGGTAGCGCCGGAACAGGAGCGCGAAGCACGCAATCAGATCATCAACCAGATGATCGATTCCCGCCTGCTGGATCAATACGCCGAGGAAGGCGGCCTGCACATGTCCGATGCGCAGCTCGATCAACTGATCGTGAGCATTCCGGACTTCCAGGACGACAAGGGACGCTTCGATGCCGACCTGTTCCGCAATCGTCTGGCCAGCGCCGGCTATTCGCCCACCTCCTTCCGCCAGCAGCTGAGCAGCGACACCCTGCGCCAGCAGTTGACCGACGGCTTCGCCGCCAGTGCCTTCGTGCTGCCGGGCGAAGAAGAGAAGCTCAGCCAGCTGCAGCGTCAGACGCGCACCTTCCGCTATGCCACGCTGAGCAGTGCGGACCTCGATGCGCCGGTGACGGTCAGCGAAGACGAGCTCAAGGCCTGGTATGACAGCCACCAGGACAACTACCGTCGCCCGGCACAGGTCAAGCTGGCCTACGTGCTGCTGGACCAGAATGAGCTGGCCAGCGGTGGCGATATCAGCGAAGACACGCTGAAGGCCGAATATGCGGCCAAGCGTGCCGATGCGCCGCGGGAAATCGCGCACATCATGGTCGAGAAGGGTGACGATGATGCGGCGGCACGAACCAAGCTCGAGGGCGCACGTGACGCACTCGCCAACGGCGAAGACTTCGCCAAGGTGGCGGCCGAGGTCTCCGAAGACAGCTCCACGGCCGAGGACGGCGGTGAGCTTGGCGTGATCACCCGCGGTATCTTCGGTGAAGACTTTGATGATGCGGCCTTCGCGCTGGATGAAGGTCAGGTCTCGGATATCGTCGATACCGGCGACAGCCTGCACCTGATCAAGGTGACCGGTCTGGACATCGCGCCCTTCGAGGACATGCGCGACGAGCTGCTGACGCAAGCCCGTCAGACCGCTTCCCGCGATACCTTCAACGAGAAGGCGCAGCAGCTGAAGGACGAGAGCTTCGCGGCGGATGATCTGGCCAGCGTCGCCGAGGATCTGGACCTGCCGCTGAAGAAGACCGACTGGGTCGCGCAGGAAAACGATGACGAACTGCTGTCCGAGCCGGGTGTGATGGCGGCAGCCTTCGGTGACGAAGTGCTGGAAGAGGGCTACAACAGTGACGTCATCGAACTGGATGACAGCCGTCGTCTGGTGCTGCGTGTCCTCGAGCAGCGCCCGGCCACCACGCTGGCGCTGGATGAGGTCAAGCAGCAGGTTCAGCGCGAAGCCAAGGCCGACAAGACTGCCAAGGCACTCGAGGCACTGGCCGAGAAGCGTCTGGAGACGCTGCGCCAGGGCGGATCACTCGAGGGGATCGACTGGCAGCAGGCTGATGACGTCAGCCGTCAGGCCAGCACCCAGCTGCCGCAGAGTCTGGTCAAGCAGGCCTTCACGCTGGCGCACCCGCAGGCTGGCCAGCCGGTCTACGGCAAGGCGTCGCTCAGTGGTGGCATCGCGCTGATCGCCCTGACCGAGATCGGCGAGGCCGAGCCGGGCGAGATGGACCAGTTCCTCTCGCGTCTGGCCACGCGTCTGCGTGCTCAGGCCGCTGTCACGGGTCTGCAGGAATCTCTGCGTGAGCGTGCCGAGATCGAGCGCAACTGATCGAGCGCAAATGAGCCAGGCAACTGGCGTGGGCAGCTTTCCCTGCCAATGAGACCGTCACCCCTTGGGGTGGCGGTCTTTTTTTGGTTCAAGCCATTGGTTCAGGCCATTGGGTTCAAGCCATTGGGTTCAAGCCTCAGAGGCTCAGGTATCGCAGCTCAGGTCGCGAGGCTGCGTGCCGGTGTGGTGTCAGGTCACGAGCTTGGCGTCAGGTCACGAGTCTTGTATCAAGTCAGGAGCCCAGCCGCTGGCGCAGGCGCTGGGAGAGTTCGCGGTGACGGGCCTGAATGCCCGTGGAGAGCGTCTGGCGCAGCCAGCGGTGGCCGGCGTCATGGTGCAGGCGTTCGTGCCACACCAGCCAGTAGGAGAAGCGGTTGAGGGTGATGGGCAGCGGACGCAGGGCCAGCGGCAGCTGATCGAGCATGCTGATGGCCAGACAGCCCGGCACGCACAGCAGCAGGTCGCTGTGGCAGCTGACGCTGAAGGCGGCCAGAAAATGGGGCTGGCGCATGACGACCTGACGACTCAGTCCCAGTTCCGCCAGCTTGAGGTCCACCGCGCCTCGCTCATCGCCACCCATGCTGATCAATTGGTGGCTGGCGGCGAGGAAGTCCTCCAGGCTCAAGGTCTCCTTCGCTGCCAGCGGATGGTCCTTGCGCATCACGCAGACGAACTGGTCATCCCCGATCTCGCGACCATGCACGCCGGCCGGCACCCTGGCGGTGGGCACGCACATCGCAAGCTCCGGCCCGCCTTCTTCCAGCTGCTGTTCGACATTGCCGCCATAGGCCTGGATATCCAGACGGATGCCGGGTGCCTGCTCGTGCAGCGGGGCGATCTGGGGCGCCACGAAGGCGTGCATGCCGTAATCGGTGGTGGCCAGCTGAAAGCGACGTTGGCTATCTTCAGGCGAGAACTCGGGCGGTGCCAGCAGGGCGCCCAGCTCCTGCAGCAGGCGGGCGAGGGGCTGCCTGAGGGCCTCTGCGCGTGCGGTGGGGCGCAGACCGCGTTGCGCGCGCACGAACAGGGGGTCATCGAAGGCCTCGCGCAGCCGGCCCAGGGTGCGGGACACCGCAGGCTGGCTCAGGTTTAGGCGCTCAGCGGCCCGCGACACGCTGCGGGTTTCCAGCAGCGCATGCAGCGCGACCAGCGTATTGAGATCATGGCGAGCAAGTTCAGCCAGGTGCATGGCAAGCGGTTCCCGGTAGTGAAGCGACCCAGTCACTGGGATGAAAGCGTGCAGTTTCAACCGCACATGATATCAGTCTCATGCATACCGGGATTCAGTTTCTGTCATTGGTGTGATATCGGGAGCGCGCGTAATCTGGGAGCACTTCGTCGCCGAGCAACGCTTGCGGCGGCCAGTCGTCACAGGGTTGAGGCCACGGCCCAGCGGCCTGATGACGATTCAGATCACATGTCGTTTGAGCAGATCATTCGCAAGGAGCATTGCATGCAGACACGCTATTACACGATCACCGACTATCCGAAAGGCACCCCGGAACGCGACCTGTTCCAGTTGCGTGAGGAAGAGCTGAGCGAGCTCGGCGAAGGCGAGGTGCGCATTCGCAACAGCTGGCTGTCCGTGGATCCCTACATGCGTGGCCGCATGAGCGGCGTGAAGACCTATATCGACCCCTTCGAGCTCAATGAGCCGCTGCAGGGCGCAGCCGTCGGTGAAGTGATCGAGTCACGTGACTCTCGCTTCAAGAGCGGCGACAAGGTGCGTCACATGGGTGGCTGGCGTGACATCGCGCAGCTGTCGGGTGACCAGGTCGAGCCGCTGCCGAGCATCGAGGTGCCGGAGCAGGCCTACCTGGGCGTGCTGGGCATGCCGGGCATGACCGCCTGGACCGGCCTCAACATCATCGCCGAGATGAAAGAGGGCGATAACGTGCTGGTCAGCGCGGCCTCCGGTGCGGTCGGCTCGCTCGCCGTGCAGCTGGCCAAGGCCAAGGGCGGCACTGTCGTCGGCATCGCCGGCAGCCAGGAAAAGCTCGATTGGCTGGAAGCGCGGGGCGTCAAGGCGGTCAGCTACAAGGGCAAGGACGCCGAGCAGCTGACGAAGGCGCTCAAGGAAGCCTGCCCGGACGGCTTCGATGTCTACTACGAGAATGTCGGCGGTGATTGCCTGATGGCAGCGCTGAACAATCTGAATGTCGGTGCACGCATCGCCGTCTGCGGCATGATCTCCAGCTACAACGATACCGAGGCGGCGCCTGGCCCCTCGAACATCTCGATGATCCTGATCCGCCGTGCGCGCATGCAAGGCTTCATCGTCTTCGATCACTGGCAGAACTACAGCCGCTTCCTCGAAGAGGTAGGGCCGCAGGTCGCCAAGGGCGATATCGACTACGAAGAGACGGTGGAAGAAGGGCTCGAGCAGACGCCGGACGCCTTCCTCAAGCTGTTCTCGGGTGGCAACAAGGGCAAGATGCTGGTGCGTCTCTGATCTTAGAACTGAGTGCTGAGAACTGACACAGCATTACTGAAGACCCGAACACCTGAGCGCCGCGCGAATGCGCGGCGCTCAGGCAGTCACGAATGGCTCGCTACGGCGGGCCTTTTGCGTGGGTGGTCTGGCGTTGTTCATCACGCATTCCTGTTCATCACACATTACTGGTCATCACGCATTACTGGTCATCACGCATTACTGGTCGTCAAATATCACTGGTCGTGAGGATTGGTGACTCTCACGAACCAAAGACGTGCGGCCTGCGCTCTACTTTGGTCTTGGTCACTGCTCTAGAATGCAGACCATCGTTCGTGGGCAGGTGGCGTCATCGTCGCGTTTATCTGTCATTTGCCCACATATCACTCTGTGTCAGGTGGCGCCTGACCACGGCCCTGTCATCTCATGTAGCCGTGTCGCCCCTGACTCCGCGAGGAGAGCATCATGCAGGACTTTACCTATCAGAACCCGACCCGCGTGCACTTCGGTGCCGGCCAGATCGTCAAGGTGCGTGACGAGATTCCGGCGGATGCCCGCGTGCTGGTCACCTACGGTGGCGGGTCGATCAAGCGCAATGGCGTGATGGAGCAGATCGAGGCTGCGCTGGAAGGCCGTCAGTGGTGGAGCTTCGGCGGCATCGAGCCGAACCCGAGCTATCACACCCTGCTCGAAGCCCTGGAAGTCATCAAGCGCGAGAAGATCGATTATCTGCTGGCGGTCGGAGGTGGCAGCGTCGCCGATGGCAGCAAGTTCCTCGCGCTCGCCGCCTGTCATGCCGGTGATCCGTGGGAGATTCTCGCCGAAGGCAAGCACCCCGAGACGGCGCTGCCGCTGGGCGTGGTGCTGACACTGCCGGCCACGGGTTCCGAGTCCAATGGCAACGCCGTGGTCACCAACTACGAGACCCACGACAAGCTGCCGATGTTCAGCGAGCTGGCCTATCCGCGCTTCGCGGTGCTGGACCCGGCCACCACCCTGACCTTGCCGGAGCGTCAGAGCGTGAATGGCGTCGTCGATGCCTTCATCCACGTCAGCGAGCAGTACCTGACCTATCCGGTCAATGCGCCGGTGCAGGACCGCTTCTCCGAGGGGCTGCTGATGACGCTGATCGAGGAAGGCCCCAAGGTGCTGAGTCAGCCGGATGATCTGGCTGTGCGCGCCAACATCATGTGGGCCGCCAACCTGGGTCTCAACGGTCTGATCGGGCGTGGCGTGCCGCAGGACTGGGCCACCCACATGATCGGTCACGAGATCACCGCACTGCACGGTGTCGATCATGGTCGCACCCTGACCATCGTGATGCCTGCGCTGTGGGAAGAGCTGTTCGAGGCCAAGCGTGCCAAGCTGGCGCAATACGGTCGCCGCGTCTGGGCGCTGGAGGGCGATGAGGAGAGCGTCGCGCGCGCCGCCATCGACAAGACCCGTGACTTCTTCACTCGTCTGGGCGCGCCGGTGTCGTTGAGCGAAGCCGGTATCAGTGCCGACAGCATCGATCAGCTGGTCGACAACCTGACCCGTCACGGCTTCACCGCCATCGGTGAGCACGGCGATATCACGCCGGACGTGGCGCGTCGTATCCTGACCCGCGCTGCCTGATCGCACGCGTCAGTCAGGCTCGAGTGTCAGCCTCAAACCCCTCGTCACTCCTGGTGGCGAGGGGTTTTGCGTATCTCCCCCCTTGTCTTCCCCCTTGTTGCAGCTTGCCGATCGCCAGATCGCGTCACGCCCAAGAGCTGGATTCGCTTGACGAGACTTCGTCGTCGGCCGGTTTTTGTTACTCTATAACCTTTTGCACGCCCTTCATCTTGCGGAGATTTCAGCATGTCTGTGGCTTCACGCGGCGCCAGGAGCGGCGACGCCCCGACGGAACCAGCTCCGATTCCGGTGCATCTGATCACCGGTTTTCTAGGCACGGGCAAGAGCAGTTTCATCCAGGCATTGGTCGCGGCCAAGCCTGCGGATGAACACTGGGCGATTCTGGTCAATGAGTTCGGGCAGGTGGGGATCGATCAGGCACTGTTTGCCGGGCGCGAGGATGTCAGCGTCAAGGGGCTGCCCGGCGGGTGTCTGTGCTGTCAGCTGGCCTTCGTGCTGCAGGCGGGGCTGGTCAGCCTGATCCATCAGACGCGTCCTGATCGTCTGATCATCGAACCCTCGGGGCTGGGCCATCCGGCGGGGCTGATCGATGTGCTGCGCAGTGAAGGGCTGGCCTCGGCGCTTGCGCTTGAGGAAGTCATCACCCTGCTTGACCCGCGCGCACTGGACGATACCCGCACGCGCGAACACGGCACCTTCCAGGATCAACTGACGCTGGCGGGCGGCGTGGTGCTCAGCAAGCGTGATCTGGCGAGCGATCAGCAGCTGGCGGCCGCGCATGAGTTTCTGTCGGGGATGTGGCCGCGCAAGCGCTGGGTCGGTGAGCTGGGCAGAGCCGACGGCGAAAGCCAGCCGCCGCAGGCCCGCATGGCCGGTCAGGAGGTCGCACTGATCGATTGGCTGCTGTCAGCAGAACGCGCGCCTCAGCGCCAAGGTGGCGGGCACGTAAGCGCAGCGCGTGAAGACCAGCCCGAGATCAGCATGCCGACCGCCCATCGCGCTGCGCGGGATAGGGCGCGTCTGGTGGCGCAGGCCAGTGCTGAGCCGTCCGCCTCAGACATGATGCCATTGCCCGGCGCACCGGTGATCGAGCAGGCCGAGGGGCTTGAGCATGCCAGTCTGGGCTGGCGAATGGCCGCAAGCGAGGTCTTCGATCTCGATCAGCTGACCCAATGGCTGGATGGCCTGCCGCGTGAGTGGCGCATCAAGGGCATCTTTCATACCCAGGATGGTTGGCGCAGCTATAACCGCGCCAATGGGCGTGCCGAGCTTGCGCCGTCCAGTTGGCGCGAGGATTCGCGGCTTGAGCTGATTGCACCGCTGGATGGGCAGGAGCAGGGGGAGGAGCAGGAAGGGATGGTGGCTGCGTTGCCGCTTGAGGATTCCCGCCAGCTGAATGCAGCCTTGCTGGCCTGTCGCAGCGACGGTGCCGCCAGGCCCTTCAACTTCTTCGGCGAGTGAGCTGAGCACCTCCCTCAGGAAGCGCTTCTTACGTCAGGCGCTCCCACTCGCCGATCAGGCGCAGGGCCTCTTCGCGGGAATCGCCACACAACTCGTGATCGAAATCGAAGTCGCCGCATACCGTCGGGCGCTGCGGCGTGCCGAACAGCTTGCACAGATTGTCGTCATCCAGCTGCACGCAACGCACCCCCGCCGGCTTGCCATTCGGCATGCCGGGAATCGGGCTCGAGATCGAGGGGGCGATGCAGCAGCCGCCGCAACCGGCACGACAGCCGGGAGCGGCAGCATCTGCAGAAGGGGCGGCGGTCTGCGTCATGAGGTGGCGGACGTGTCTTCGTGCTCGGGAAGGACGAGAGGCTCGCGCGCCGTCTGCGGGGTATGCCGCGCGATGGCGCCCTTGTTGATGCCCTCGTAGGCTTCGACGCGGATGCTGTCACCGCTGTCGAGGGCGATCTGGCGCGCCAGCCAGTCGGCGATCCACTCGATGGTGGTCGGTGTCGGCAGCAGCCACACCTGCTTGCGCGGCAGGCGGATGCGGAACCTGCCCTGCGGCGCTTCATAGCTGAATACCAGCTCACGCCCCGGGCGGTCGATCAGATCGCCTTCCTCGGCCAGGTAGCGGTCGTTGAGCTTCTCGGCCCACTCGGCTTCCAGCGCCGTGTCCCGCACACCATTGCGCTCGATGATCAGCGGCGAGCGATGCCCATGCGCGATACGCTGGCAGTTGCCACTGTGATGACGCAGGCCATGACTGTAGGTGTAGGCGGCGCCGTCGATGGTCTCGTCTCGCAGACGTACGCGCAGCGCCTCGACGCGCGGCGGCAGGCGGCGAGTCAGCAGCTTCTCGAAGTGGTTGGCCAGCACCTCGGTGGTGACCTCGGTCACCGGCAGCAGGCAGAAGGCCTGACGCGGGCCGCGCACTTCCATGGCATAGGGCTGGGTGAAGCGCAGGCACAGTCCTTCCGGGCAGTCCGTGACGCTCACGCCTTCGGCCTGGCTGGGCACGATCAGGGTGTGATCGGCGTCCTGATCGATCATGCGCTTGGCCCACGGCTTGACGTCGCCGAAGTCGAACAGCATGCCGTCATGGCCGACGGCACCGTCCAGCTCCAGGTCCAGATGCTGGCTGATGCCGTACAGGCCGCGGGTATTGCTCCACACCGAGGCATCCACCGCGGTGAGGGCCCTGACGAACAGGGTCTTGGGAGTCATTGCGGTCATCAATCGATACCACTGATCTTGTGAGTCTGCAGCGAGAGCTGCCACTGGGGATTGCGCATGCAGTAGCTGACGCACTGGTTCATCGGCGTGTCGGACGCCAGCACCTCGCGGTAATGCTCGCGGGCCGCGGCAGGCGCGGGCAGGGCGTCGAGGGCGGCGGTATCCAGCGGCTGCAGATAGAAGTGCGCGAAGTCCAGGCTGACGAAGCGCTCCGGCAGGGCCTCCGGCTGCGGGTAGACGAGCTTGAGCTCATCGCCGCCGGTGAGGACCAGCTCGCTTGCGCCCTTGGGGCTGACGCATAGCCAGTCGATGCCGGCAGGCGGCTCGACGGTGCCGTTGGTCTCCACCGCGATCTCGAAGCCGCGGGCGTGCATCGCGTCCACCAGCTCGCTGTCGAGCTGCAACAGCGGCTCACCGCCGGTGAAGACCACATAGGGCGTGGCGATGCCGGTGTGCTCCGGCCACAGGCTGGCCAAAAAGTCCGCCAGCGCGTTTGCGGTGCGGAACTTGCCGCCATTCTGGCCGTTGGTGCCGACGAAATCGGTGTCGCAGAAGCGGCAGACCGAGGTGTCGCGGTCCTGCTCGCGGCCACTCCACAGATTGCAGCCGGCAAAGCGGCAGAACACGCTGGCGCGCCCTGCGCGAGCACCTTCGCCCTGCAGGGTGTAGAACGCTTCCTTTACCGTATACATCAGAGAGTGCCTGCGCCCTTGGCCGAGTCGGTCGTTTCGTAACCGAGCGGATCGCTCAGCCCATGGGCGGCGAAGGCCTCGAGACGCTCACGGCAGCTGCCGCATTCCCCGCAGGCCAATTCGCGGCCTTCGTAGCAGGTCCAGGTCTGGGCATAATCGAGCTGCATGGCGATGCCGGCGGCCAGAATCTCGTCCTTGCTCGCGTGCAGGAAGGGCGCGCGAATCTCGACTGGGGAGAAGTTGGCGATCGCGGCGACGGCGTTCATCTTGTCGACGAACTCCGGACGGCAATCCGGGTAGAGCACGTGATCGCCACCGTGGGCACCATAGAAGCAGACCTCGGCCTCGATGTTGACGGCCTTGGCGATGGCCAGTGACAGCAGGATCATGTTGCGGTTGGGCACCACGGTCGAGGTCATGGAGGCCTCGTCGTAGTCGGCCTTGGGCATCGCCTGGTCACTGTTGGTCAGTGCGGAGTTGTCGATCAGGCCATGGATGGCGCGAATGTCGACGACTTCGTGGGCGACGCCCAGCGACTCGCAGACCTGGCGTGCGACGTCGAGCTCACGCGAGTGACGTTGGCCATAATGGAAGGAGAGGGCATGTACCTCGAAGCCTTCCTTCAGCGCCTGGTGCAGGACAGTGTAGGAGTCCATGCCACCGGAGTAGATGACGACGGCGCGGGGGCGCTCTGCAGAGGAGGCAGAAGCGGAGACAGCGGAATTCTGGACGTTGAGAGTCATGACGGAGAATTTCTTTGACCGATGGATTCGGCGCCCGGGATCCGGTCCGGGCGAAACGGGCGCCTATCCTACTCTTCCGCACGCCTTGATGCCACTCGTGTACTGGCGCGGGCCGCGGATACGCCGCCTGTCGCCAGGTTCTGCAGCGGCCATGGCAGCCAAGCGTTGAGTCGGCGAGAAAATAGCCTTGGTACCCGCACCACAGGCTGGCATAGACTCGGAGTATTAGCGAAGCGTAGGGAGAGTCGTCTGCGTGCTGCACGCTTGTCCACCTAGTGCTTTCCCTGACAGCACGAATTTCGGGATGATGGGTTGAGGAGCCGGTTACGTGGCTTGCCGAATGGCTCTCGCAATGGCGCCTGGTGCAGCGTCAAGTGACAGGCGAAGCGGGAGGTGTCTGGCGTTCAAAAAGGCGCTCAAAAGGGCGATCAGAAGAGACAAAGTGCAGCAGTCTGGCGCCTGGTGATGTTCATAGGAGGAGTAGCATGGGCGTCCGGGCTTTGCTGCAGCCAGCGGCGACAATGAAAGCAGGTGTAAGCAGATAAGCGCGAGAACAGCCGGAAGCGTGAATGACGTGTCATGTCCCGGCGGTGTTACCCGCGTTGCGCCAGCCAACGGCCAGCATCACTGGCGACAGGCGGCCCTTGCGGGGCATCAAGCCATTTTCCTTATGACTGCAGGTGGAGTGAGCGTGCCTCTCGATATCTTGATCAAATTGCTGTCGTCCATCGAAGAGCCGTTGTGGATTCATGACCGCTTCGGCCAACTCGCCTGGACGTCGCCGCGCGCTCGACAGGAAGACAGGGTGCCGGAGCTGCCATCCCCGTTGCCCAAGCAGCCGGAGCCTTGTGGCATCAGCGGCCAGCCCGGCTTCTGGTTGATGGGCATCACCGGCGAGCTGGGAGAATGGCTGCTGGTGCAGAAGGCCAATCTGCCGTGGCGCATGGCGATCTTCGATGCCGAGTGTCTGGTGGCCAACACCTGTGGCTGGCAGGAGCTGTTCGGCACCGAGCGGCCGCGTCTCGAGCCGGTCAGCGAGCGGCGAGTCCGCCTCAAGGCGCCGTTCTCGGGGCTGGCGGAGGCCCGTGCGGCCGGGGTGGATGACAAGGTCTTGATCGCCCTGCGCCGTCTGCAGCCCATCAACCTGCTGTCGCGCGATCGCTTCAATGCCCAGATCGATGAACTGCTGCTGGAAGAAAGCGTCGACGGCAGCATCGATGGCGGCATCATCTATCTGTCACTGACCCACCTGGAAATCATCAACTCGGCGCACGGTGCCGAGCGTATCGATCCGCTGCTGGAGCGGGTGGCAGAAGCCATGTCCCTGCAGTATCGCGACGCCCTGGTCTGCCGCCCGCTGGGCAATGCCTTCGCGCTGTTCTTCGTCGGGGATGAGGCCAGCCTGATCGCGCGTGCCAACGAGCTGTGCGAACGGCTGGTGATGCTGATGCGACTGGATGGCAAGGCCCTGCCGGTCACGGCGCGGGTCGGCATCAGTCTGGCGCCGCAGCACGCGCGGCGTGCCCATCGCCTGATGCATCTGGCCGAACTCGCCATGTTGCACGGGGAATACGATGACATCGATGTCTGCGGCCCCCTGCATGTGTTCTCGCCCGGCGCGCACATGCAGCATCTCAATGACTATCGCCTGACCAGTGACCTGCGCGAGCATCTCGAAGAGCTGGATCTCGCTTTCCAGCCCCAGTTCGACCTCGCCAGTGGCGAGGCCGTCGGCGTCGAGGTGCTGGTGCGCTGGGACCACCCCGAGCTTGGCACCATCGGGCCGGGTCGCTTCATCCCGCTGGCGGAGCAGTACGGCTTGATCGGCACCGTCGGCGCGCGGGTGATGGACACGGCCCTCTCGGCGACGCGTGACCTGGTGACGCCGAACGGCAAGCCATTGTCGGTGGCGATCAATGTCTCGGCTCAGGAGTTTCGTGACCCCGGCTTCCCCGAGCGCGTCTCGGAGGCTCTGGCGCGCCATGACTTCGCGCCGGAACGTCTGGAGCTTGAGATCACCGAATCCTCACGCGTGCCGGATCTCGATCGCGTCGTGGAGCGACTCACCGGCCTGATCGAACGCGGCGTGCGCCTGGCGATCGATGATTTCGGCACCGGCTTCGCGTCACTGCTCTACGTGCGCGACCTGCGTGCTTGCCGCCTCAAGGTCGATCAGCGCTTCGTCGGTAGCCTTGACCATGATGCCCGCGACCGCGCCATTGTCTCCCATGCGATCTCGCTGGCCGACAGTCTGGGCATGGAGGTATTGGCGGAGGGTGTCGAGACCGCAGAGCAGGAGCGCCTGCTGGTCGAGATGGGCTGTCATCTGGTGCAGGGCTTCCGCTATGCGCGGCCCAAGCGCCTGCCGGAGCTGGTCGAGTGGCTCAAGCGCAAGCCGTCGATCCATCCCTGCCCCTGAGTGTTTCTTTTGAAGGGTGCTAGATGAAGGGGGCTGAAGTGAAAGGCGCTTGAAATGAAGGGGCCTGAAATGAAGGGGGGCCTGAAATGAAAGGGGCCTGAGATGAAAACGCCCGCCACGCAGTGACACTGCATGGCGGGCGTTTTCATGCTGGGCATTCGGGTCTGGCAGTGGCCGCGGGAGGTGGCGGCTTGCGTTCAGACTCGAGAGTCGTGACGACGTCTCACTCGCTGCAACCGCTACCGTAGCCGTACATGTTCTCGAAGCCCGGAATGCGCTGCTCCCAGACGGGTGGCGTGCCGACGACCTCCTGCAGGCAATCGCTGAAGCGACGCGTCTTCTGCGGCAGGTACTGGCGGTGCGGGTAGACCAGGTGGATCGAAGGCAGTGGCTTCATCGGCACGTTGGTCAACAGCGGCACCAGCTCACCATTCAGGATCTCGTCCTTGATGTTGATCGCGGACACCATGCCATAGCAGGCACCCGACTTGATGGCACCGATCAGCACGTCTGCATCATTGACCTTGAGGCGTGAATCCAGCGCCACCTTTTCCTCGACACCGCTCTCGGTGCAGACGCGCAGGCGATCGAGAATGAAGCCATCGCGGGAATACACCGCTGCCGGCAGGCCAGACAGATCGGCGGGGGTCTGGGGCATGCCGTGACGCTCGATGAAGGCCGGCGAGGCACAGATCAGGTGACGGTGTGCAGCCAGCGGACGCGCGATCAGGTTGGAGTCTTCCAGCTCCGACATGCGAATGGCCAGGTCATAACCGCCGCCGATCAGGTCGGTCAGGTGGTCTTCCAGGCGCACTTCCACCTGGGTATCCGGGTAACGCTCCATGTACAGACGCACGGCCTGGGCGACATAGGTGCGCCCGAAATGGCTCGGGCTGGTGATCTTCAGGATGCCACGCGGGCCATCCTGATAGGCGCCGGCCACATCATCGGTATCTTCCAGCACTTCACGCAGACGCAGTGCGTGCTGATGGATCTCGCGCCCCGCATCCGTCAGGGCCAGCGAGCGAGTCGAGCGATTGAACAGGCGAATCTGCAGTTCTTCTTCCAGACGGCTGATCTGCTTGGAGACCACCGAGCGGTTGACCTGACGATGGTCAGCCGCCTTGGAAAAACTCTGTGCTTCTACCACATCGAGAAACAGCAACAAACGGGATGCTTTATCCACGGTCTGACCTCTCGTGATGCCATGGGGAGGGGAACACTCTGCCAGCCATCCGTGAGGCAGTAAGTGCATATAAAGCGACGGTCCAGCTTCGGTAGCAGTCGATAATCGGTGACATTGCATGGGTCATCATCACGAATCCAGGTGACGGAAATCCCTGACAAGGTGAGTTTATCACGGTCACTGTTTCCTCTAATACCACGCATCAACGCGTTTCTCGCTCTTCCTGTTGCCGACAATGCATCAAAGACATGTCCCACTGAGCCTATCTGGGGTCCGGCGAAATCCCTAGAATCATCCCTCCAGCGTCACGGAAGTGTTCCGACGCCTTATACCTTCATCCAACCAGCCATGCTCGACATGCTGGGAGTGAGTTCATGTCTTCTTCTATGTCCACCGACGCCTCTGCAACATCGACCCCGCCAACGTCGGAAACGCCGACGACGCGTGAGCTGATGTCACGCCTGTGGCGCAGCACCTTGCCGATGACACTCGGCATCATGGGATTGCTGGGCTTCAACCTGGTCGATGCCGCCTTCGTCTCGCACCTGGGCACCGCGCCGCTGGCCGCGCAATCCTTCACCTTCCCGCTGACCTTTTTGATCATCGGGGTGCAGGTCGGCATGGGCATCGCGATCGCCGCGATCGTCTCGCGGACCCTGGGTGCCGAGGATGAGGCGCGTGCCCGGCGTCTGGGCGGTGTGGTGCTGCTGGGGTCCGGTGTGTTGATGGCACTGTTGATGCTGCTGTTGTGGGTCATCAGGGGGCCGGCCTTCGAGTTGCTGGGTGCCAATGCCACTGAAATGACGCTGATCGAGGTCTATTGGGGCCCATCGCTGATCGCCAGCTGGCTGGGGGCCATGGCCTATGTGCTCTACAGCCTGTTCCGCGCCCACGGCGATACGCGTCTACCGGGCGAGATGATGCTGCTGACCAGTGTCTTCAACCTGGTGCTGGACCCGCTGCTGATCTTCGGCGCGGGGCCGCTGCCCGGCTTCGGCCTGGCGGGGGCTGCCTGGGCGACCGTACTCTCCTTCGGGGCCGGGCTTGCCATCACGGCATTCAAGCTCTCGCGCCGCGACTGGATGGAATATCGCGGCCTGTGGGCCGAATGGCAGGCCTCGCGCCGTCAGCTGGCGGGGATCGCGATACCCGCGATTCTGTGCCAGATGATGCCGGCACTCTCCGCGATGCTGGTCACCGCCATCGTCGCGGGACTGGGTCAGACGGAGGTAGCCGCCTGGGGGATCGCCTCACGCCTGGAGACCTTCTCGCTGATCGTGGTGCTGGCCCTGACCATGTCGCTGCCGCCGTGGCTCGGGCGCTGTTATGGCGCCGGCCGTTGGCAGGAAATTCGCCGCCTGATGAACCTGGCCGCCCGCGTGGTGGTGATCTGGCAGCTGGTGCTGGGCATCATCGCCGCAGTGCTGGCGACACCGCTGGCCTATGTGCTGGTGGGCAGTGACGAGGTCTCGGCGGCACTGGCGGTTCTGCTGCCGTGGATGTTGCCCAGTTACTCCTTCCTCGGCATCTGCATGCTGGTCGTGTCGGCTGCCAACGCGCTGGGGTGGCCGCTGCGTGCCACGGCGTTGTCCTTCGTGCGTCTCTTCATCTGCTTCATGCCGGCGGTATGGCTGGGGGCACATCTGGATGGGCTGCGCGGTGTCGCCATCGGCTCGGCGATCGGCAACCTGCTGGCGGGTGTGGTGGCATGGCGCGTCTATCGTCAGGCCCTGGGCGACCGCGGCAAGTCAGTGCGTCGCCATGCCTATGTCGCGACGACCTGATCGCCCGGGCCCTCATGGCGTCCAGCACGAGCGCTCCCTTGAGATGTCAGGCGCTATTCAGAAGATTCTGTCCGGAAGGTCCTACAGGATGCCCTGCCAGTAGACCTTGCCAGAAGCCCCGTCAGCAGTCCCGCTGAGAAGCACCGAAAGCGGCCATTCCAAAAATGGCCGCTTTTTTGTTTTTTATCACTGCCATGATGCGAAATTTACCTGCTTATTTTCTGATATAGGGTCTCATAACAGAATATTAACCGTGGTTTGCGCCTCTATACTGGATGCATTCAGGCCAAGCCACTGTGAGTCGCCCTGTCGACCGGTGCCGGCCTTCATCGTCTTTATTCGCTGCCGAGTGCGCGAATACGCCTGTCATTTGCCGTGGGGCGCGGCTTGCAGTCATGGGGTAGGCCAACATGAAGATTCTTGTACTCGGTAGCGGCGTCGTCGGTGTCACCAGTGCCTATTATCTGGCGCGTCAGGGGCATGAGGTCACGGTCGTCGACCGTCAGGCCAGCCCGGCGATGGAAACCAGCTACGGCAACGCCGGTCAGGTCTCCTTCGGCTTCTCCTCGCCGTGGGCAGCGCCGGGCATTCCGCAGAAAGCCGTCAAGTGGATGTTCCAGGAGCATGCGCCGCTCAAGATCCAGCCGCGCATGGACCCGCAGATGGCCAAGTTCATGGTCAAGATGTTCGCCAACTGCAACGCCGACCGCTATGCCGTCAACAAGGAGCGCATGGTACGGGTCTCCGAGTACAGCCGCGCCTGCATCAATGCCCTGCGCGAAGAGACCGGACTGCGTTACGAAGACCGTCAGAAGGGGCTGTTGCAGCTGTTTCGTACCCAGGCGCAGGTCGATGCCGTGCAGAGCGACATGAAGGTGCTGGCGGGCTGTGGCGTGCGCCATCAGCTGCTGGACGCCGACGCCTGTGCCACGGTGGAGCCGGCACTGACCCGCGTACCGGGCAAGTTCATCGCCGGCCTGCACCTGCCGGATGACCAGACCGGCGATTGCCATCTGTTCACCAACCGGCTGGCGGATTACTGCCGCGACACCCTGGGCGTCAATTTCGTCTTCAATACCACCATTCAGCGCATCCAGCGCAGCGGCAGCCGCATCGAGAAGGTCATCACCGACCGTGGCGAGATGACCGCAGACAGCTACGTGATGTGTCTGGGGAGCTACTCGCCGTTCCTGGCGCGTGATCTGGATCTGGACCTGCCGATCTATCCAGTCAAGGGCTACAGCCTGACCGTGCCGATCATCAATGCCGATGCCGCGCCGCAGTCCACCGTGATGGACGAGACCTTCAAGGTCGCGCTGACACGCTTCGATGACCGCATTCGCGTCGGTGGCACCGCCGAGCTGGCCTCGTTCGATCTTTCCTTGATCGAGAAGCGCCGTGCGACCATCAACATGGTGGTGCGTGATGTGTTCCCGGAAGCCGGTGACTATGCGCGGGCGGAATTCTGGGCCGGCCTGCGTCCGATGACGCCGGATTCCACGCCGATCATCGGTGGCACCAAGTACGACAATCTGTGGTTGAACACCGGACACGGCACCCTGGGCTGGACCATGAGCTGCGGCAGTGCGAGTCTGTTGGCGGACCTGGTGGATGGTCGCAAGCCCACCATCGATCCCAACGGTCTCAGTCTTGGTCGCTACGCTGCCTGATGCTCAGAGCAGTGTCCGTGTCTGTGACCTGATACTCAGAGCAGTGTCTGTGACAGTGAGAGTGTCAGTGGCTGTGCCAGGGTCTGCCAGGCAGTGCGTACTGCCGTGTAGTCGTCTTTTTTCGAGTGTCTCTCCGTCAACTGATTGAACAAGGAATTGCGCATGACCAAGCAGATTATCTCTACCGAGTCCGCACCGGCTGCCATCGGCCCGTATTCCCAGGCGGTGCGCACGGGTAATCTGGTGTTCCTGTCCGGCCAGATCCCGCTGGACCCGGCGACCATGGAAGTGGTGGAAGGCGGTTTTGAAGCCCAGGCAGACCAGGTGTTCCGCAATCTCAAGGCGGTGTGTGAAGCTTCCGGTGGCAGCCTGGATCAGCTGGTCAAGGTCAATCTGTTCCTGACCGATCTCAGCAACTTCGCCGTGGTCAACACGCTGATGGAGCAGTACTTCAGCCAGCCGTATCCGGCGCGTGCAGCCGTCGGCGTCAAGGAGCTGCCCAAGGGCGTGCTGTTTGAAGCAGAAGGTGTACTGGCACTCTCCTGATCGCTCGTCGATTGTCGGTCTGAACCAGTGGTCGGTCTGAACGAGCGGCCGCTCTGAACCAGTGGCCGGTCTGATCGACCGACTGGCGTGAATCGATGCCTTGTCTCTCACTCCCCTCGCTGATTCATCAGCGGGGGGAGTGTCGTTTCAGGGGGTCGTGACGTCCTGTAGGCAGCTTGAGCGTGACATTTGGCGCCAGCATGATTAGCGTAAGGCTAAATAAGCCAGCGCCCAGCGCTGACTCTCGGAGCATCGCGGACGAACCCTTCAAGGAGCAACACCATGGCGCAGTCAGACACAGGCACCCGTGAACCCGGCATACGGCTGCGTCAGCTGGAAATGCTGTGGGCGGTGATCGAGTGTGGCTCGATGAAAGGCGGTGCCGCACAACTGGGGATCAGCGTGCCGGTGGTCTCGCGGGGCTTGGCACAACTCGAGCAGACGCTGGGCTATTCGTTGTTTCTGCGCGAGGGCGGCAAGCTGGTGCCGACCCCGGAAGCCGAGCGCCTGACGCCATCACTTGCCCGGATGTTCAGTGCTCAATCCGAGCTCAGGCGACTGGCCTTCGGGCCGGGCAGCGGCAAGCGTCCGCGTCTCGTGCTGGCGGTCACACCTGGTCTGGAGGCCTTCAGTGCCGGTTGGCTGACACGCATCGCGGCCAGTGAAGCCTTGAGTGAGTGGCTGCCCAGCCTGGAAGTGCTCGAGGTGTCACAGCATGATCTCGCCATCCGCGAGGGGCGGGTCGCGATGGCGGTGAGTCTGGAAGCACCGCCGGAGCCCCAGGGCGGCAAGCGTGCCAAGACGGCGGCGGCACGCGCCCGCGAGCTCAAGGCCAGCCTGCGTCAGCGCGCGCGCGAGGAGACGACTCTCATCGAAGGCGATGACGATGAGGCAAAGCCCGCCGCCAAGGCTGCCATGCCCGAGTTGGGGGATACGCCGGAGTTGCCGTTTGACGTCGAGGATGATGCGCACAATGCCGAAGGGGCCGCTTCCCGCAGCGGGAAAAGTGAAGAGGCCAGTGACGAGGCGCAAGCCGAGGCACCGCCCGCGCTGAAGCTGCCCTTGATGCTGCTGTGGCCCTCACGCTGGCCGCTGCTGGACAAGCCGCTGACCCTTGCACGCCTCAATGAACGCTCCTTCGTGGATCTGCCGGAAACCAGCAGTCAGGGGCGCTTGATTCGGGGTCTGCTCAAGCGTGAGCGTGTGACGCCGGCGAGTCTGCTGGAAGTCGCCACGCCGGCCAGCGCCGGGCGTCTGGCGCGCTCGGGCAGTGCCGCCACCATCATTGATGCGCTGTCGGCGCTGCAGGTGCTCGAGGATGCCAGAGGCGACCTGATCGGCCTGCCGCTTTCGATGCGCAGCGAGCGCTATCTGGAGCTCAAGTGGCAGTTGCCGACGGCCGAGGAAGGGGAATCGCTGCACGCGGTGCAGGCCCTGCTGATCAGTCTGCTCGAAGAGGAGGTGGCGGCGAGTCTTGCCCGCTTGCCGCTGGTGGACGAAGAAGGCTGATCGGCATGACGGCGCAGGCGTCTGGCGGAAGCCTTGCCTCAGAGTAGAGAGCAGACCAGACAGCAAGTCAGACAACCGACCATTAAAAAACCCCGCCGATTGGCGGGGTTTTCTTGTCTTCACGACAGCGCTCGCTCGGGCTCAGCCCTTGACGACGGTCGCGATGGCCTTGGCCACGTAGGGCAGGTTCTCGGTGGAGAAGCCGGCCACGTTGGCACGCCCCGAGCGCACCATGTAGATGCCGAACTCGTCACGCAGGCGATCGACCTGTTCCGGCGAAAGGCCGGTGTAGGAGAACATGCCACGCTGCTCGGCGATGAAGGCGAACTGCTCGTCCAGACCATACGGCTTGAGCGCCTCGACGAAGTCACGACGCAGGCCGTTGATGCGCTCACGCATCTCGGTCAGCTCGCTTTGCCACTCGCCGCGCAGGGTGTCGTCCTCGAGGATGTCGATGACCACCGCACCGCCATGCGCCGGCGGATTGGAGTAGTTCTCGCGCGCGGTGATCGCGGCCTGGGAGCGCACGTCGAGCATTCTCTCCTCGTCCTTGGCGATCAGGATCAGGCAGCCGGTGCGCTCGCAGTAGATACCGAAGTTCTTGGAGCAGGAGCTGGTGATGATGGCTTCATCGACATTCTCGGCCAGCAGGCGCACGCCGTAGGCGTCTTCTTCCAGTCCGTCACCGAAGCCCTGGTAGGCGAAGTCGATCAGCGGCAGCAGCTTGCGCGCCTGGACGACTTCCAGCACCTGGTCCCACTGCTCGCGGCTCAGATCGAAACCGGTCGGGTTGTGGCAGCAGGCGTGCAGCACCACCACGTCACCTTCCGGGATGGTCTTGAGCGTCGCCAGCATGCCATCGAAGTCGAGGCGGTTGTTCTCGTCGACGTAGGGGTAGTTGTGGCGCGTCACGCCAGCGGCGTCGAAGATGCCCAGGTGGTTCGGCCAGGTCGGGGTGGACAGCCAGATATCACGTCCCTTGAGGTTGCTGGCGATGAAGTCCGCGGCCAGACGCAGGGCACCGGTACCGCCGGGCGCCTGGGTGGCGCTGGCGCGATTGGCGGCCAGCACCGGCGACTCGGCGCCCAGCACCATCGGCAGTACGACCTTGCCGAAGCGCGGGTCGCCGTGGGAGCCGATGTAGGTCTTGGTGACTTCATTCTCGACCAGGCGGTTCTCGGCCTGCTTGACCGCACGCATGACCGGCGTATTGCCGTTCGCATCGCGATAGACGCCCACGCCGAGGTCGACCTTCTGCGGGTTGGTGTCGTTGTTGAAGGCTTCGATCAGGCCGAGGATGGCATCCCCGGGTACACGCGCAATCTGCTCGAACATCTTATTTCGCTACCTCGTCGGTTCTGGCGGCCATGATGAAATCGTTCTTGTGCAGACCCTTCATCTCGTGGGACCACCAGGTCACGGTGACCTTGCCCCACTCGGTGAGAAGTGCCGGGTGGTGCCCGACTTCCTCGGCAATCTCGCCTACGCGATTGGTGAATGCCAGTGCCTGCTTGAAATTGCGGAACGTGAAGCACCGTTCCAGTTGCATGATGCCATCGCGATTGAGCAACTGCCACTCGGGAATGGCGGTCTTGAGCGTCTCGATGTCGCTATCGCTGACCTTGGGCGCATCGAAGCTGCAGGCTTCACAGGACTGTCTGGCGAGTTCGGTCATGTCACTATTCTCCGGCTTGAGGAAAGAGGGGGCTGGTGAAAAGGCGTACCCCTTGGGGCAAGGGCGCCTGTGCGATCAGCACGGTGCGATCAACGTCGTGCGATCAACGTGGTGCGAAGCGCGGCGTCTTGAGGCCGAGAGCCATGGCCTCGTGGACCAGTGCCATGATGTCGCGACTGGCGAGTTCATGCAGGTCGTCCAGTGACTCAAGGACATAGTAGAGCGGCTGCAGGATGTCGATGCGATACGGGGTGCGCAGTGCCTCGACGGCATCGAAGGGCAGATGCGCGGGGCGCTCGAGGCTGTCCGCAAGCTCGCCCAGGGCATAGCGGGTCTCGCGCGGCGAGGAGATGATGCCACCGCCGTAGAGGCGCAGGGCACGACTGCCATCGGGTTGAGTCTCGCGCAGCATGCCGAATTCCACCGTCATCCAGTAGAGGCGGGCCAGATAGACGCGCTCTTCCTTGCTGGCGGCGAGGCCGAGGCGTCCGTAGGTGGCGGTGAATTCGGCGAAGGCGGGGTGGGTGAGCATCGGGCAGTGGCCGAAGATCTCGTGGAAGATGTCCGGCTCCTGCAGGTAGTCGAGTTCTTCCGGGGAGCGGATGAAGGTGGCGACCGGGAAGCGCCGCTCGGCGAGCAGCTCGAAGAAGCGCGTGAAGGGGATCAAGGCCGGCACACGTGCGGTTCGCCAGCCGGTGGCGGCCTCGAGGACACGATCGATCTCGCCGAGCTGGGGGATGCGGTCCTCCGGCAGGGCAAGGCGCTCGAGCCCTTGCCGATACTCGCGACAGACACGCCCCTCGACCAGCGCCATCTGGCGCGCCATCAGTGTCTGCCAGGTGGCGTTTTCCTGATCGCTGTAATGGATCCGGCCCCGGGCATCCGGCTCATGGGCCACGTAGCGGGTGCCCTTGGCCTTGGCTTGCGAGCCGGGCTGAGCTTCCTGGGATGTCTGTGGCCAATGACGACCCTGCGGTGCGTTCATGCAACCTCCCCAACCAGATGGCGGCGCTGCCGAGCAGGCTGCCGTGTTGTCATTATGGCGTACATGCCAGTCCTTGCATGTCGATGACAACGCTAGGCCTTGTCGGGTGGCGTTGACCAGTGGTCAGGCGTGGCTCTGTGCCGCAGATAACGCTGCGATGGCGCGTGTCTTGTCACATAATTGTGACACTGGAGCGGTAATCGGGCGCATCCTGTGCCAGTCGGGCGCTCATGCACTGCTGTGTCGCCGTCTTTTGTAAGGAATGCTTTACGACGTTTTTGATAACGCTTACGTTAACGTCACTCAGCCGCCCGTCGCTAAGCCGCCCGTGACTCGAGCGGCGCCGCCAGGCCGGCGACACCATTTCGATGACTATGCCAACAAGAATTCCAACGACAATGCCGAGAACGCCATGCGCCTCAAACTGACCTGCCAGAATCGAATCGGGATTCTGCGCGACATCCTGGCCCCCTTTGCCGATTACGGCCTCAACGTGCTGCGCGGTGAGGTCGGCGGGGAGGCCAACAACTCCATCTATCTGCATGTGCCCAACATGCTGCGCATGCAGCTCTCGACCCTGAAGCCGACCCTCGAGGAGATTCCCGGGGTCTTCAAGGTCAGTCGCGTCAGCCTGATGCCCACCGAGCGACGCCATCTGGAGCTCAATGCACTGCTGTCATCGCTGTCAGACCCGGTGATGTCCATCGACATGGATGGGCGCGTGGTGGCGGCCAATCGCGCGGCGGGCAAGTTGCTCGGGGTGCGCATCGATGAGGTGCCGGGGCTGGCGCTGACGCGTCACGTCCAGGATGTCGACCTGCCGGAGCTGATCCGGCGCAACAATGCCCGCGTCAACGGCCTGCGCCTGCGGGTGGGGGAGGAGACCTTCCTCGCCGATATCGCGCCACTGCACACCGAGAATGAGGATGTCGCCTCGCTGGCGGGCGCCGTGGTCACCCTGCATCGTGCAGACCGCCTGGGCTCGCGTATCTATCAGATCCAGCGCACCGAGGTGCGCGGCTTCGAAGCGATATTCCAGGCGAGCCGTCAGCTGTCGGCGGTGGTCAAGGAGGCTCGCCGCATGGCACCGCTGGATGCGCCGCTCTTGATCGAGGGTGAGACCGGCACCGGCAAGGAGCTGCTGGCGCGGGCTTGCCACCTGGCTAGCCCCCGCGGCCAGGCACCCTTCATGGCGCTCAATTGCGCGGGGCTGCCGGAATCGATGGCCGAGACCGAGCTGTTCGGTTACGCCCCGGGCGCCTTCGAGGGCGCGCGCCCGGAGGGCAAGCTGGGCCTGCTGGAGCTGACCAGCGGCGGCACCATCTTTCTGGATGAGGTCGGCGAGATGAGTCCGCGCATGCAGGTCAAGCTGCTGCGCTTTTTGCAGGACGGCGGTTTCCGGCGCGTCGGCAGCGATGAGGAAACCTTCCTCGATGTGCGCGTGATCTGCGCCACTCAACAGGACCTGCCGGCACTGTGCAGCGAAGGGCGCTTCCGCCACGATCTCTTCCATCGCCTCAATGTGCTGTGTGTGCAGATACCGCCGCTCAGGGAATGTCTGGATGGGCTCGAGGAGCTGGCGCGGCATTTCCTCGAGCGCGCAGTGCGTCAGATCGGCGCTCGCGTGCGGGATATTTCGCCCGAGGCCATGGCGCGCCTGCAGGGCTATCACTGGCCGGGCAACGTGCGTCAGCTGGAAAACGTGCTGTTCCAGGCCGTCTCGCTGTGCGATGGCGAGGTGATCGAGGCGCAGCATCTACGCCTGACCGGTGAGGCGCGTGATGAAGGGCTGGACAACATCGACCTGACCGGCAGCCTGGGCGACATACACGATGAGGTGGAACGGCGCATCCTGGCGCATCTCTACCCAGAGTATCCGTCCAGCCGATTGCTGGCCAAGCGTCTGGGGGTCTCGCATACCACCATCGCCAACAAGCTCAAGCGTCACGGCATCGCGCAGGAATGACCCGCGGCGCAGGTGATGACGGGAGAGAAGAGACAACAGGGTGATAGGAAAGCAGACGAGCAGCAAAAGAAGAAAGAGGAGAAGGGGAAGAAGACAAGTCAGAAGACAGAAGCGCAGAGGCGCTTAAATACGTGTTTGAATATCGGAATTGGTGAATTGTTTTGCTCGCTAATAAAGGGTATGATTCTCATATTGTTAGCAAGCTAATATAGATGGCGTCTGATATCGCCGGCAACAGCCGCCCTGACGCCGCACCAATCAAGGCTCTCGTGGGTCTTCCGCTCAGTACCGATGAGGGGAAGTGTCATGGGAGCCTTCATGTCGAGAGATGATACATGAACGCACATTCTCCGGGGACGGATTCGACACAGGAAATTCCGTTTCACGAGCAGATCAAGCCCTCGCTGGGTGGCCAGGTCGGCCGGGTCCACCGTCTCTGGCGCACCGCCATCACCAGCGCGGTGCGGAGCCTGGACATGACGGAATCGCGCTGGACGGTCATGGTCCATCTGGAAAAGCTCGGCGAGGGCTGTACCCAACAGATGCTGGCCAGCGAGCTGGGCATCGAGATGCCGTCGCTGACGCGCACCCTCAACCAGCTCGAGGCTCAGCAGCTGATCGCGCGCGTGCCGCACGAGACCGACAAGCGGGCGCGATGCCTGTGGTTCACCGAGCAAGGCCGCCAGTGCCTGACCCAGTTGACGGAGCGCATCGAGCGAGTGCGTGCCGAGCTGTACGTCGGCTTCGATGACGAAGCGCTCAATGCCTTCGCCCGCACTCTGCTCCAGTTTGAAGACAATGCCAGTGCCAGCATCGCGCGCTCGCAGGCCGAATATCAGCGGAGTCGTCAGGGGTGACATCCGATCAGCGCTTTCGGCGTTGGGTGCGGTCTGCAGCGCGATGCTGCTGATCTACCTGATGCATGCGCTGCTCAACCGTTTCGCGGCGACGCGTCTGATTCGCCCCGCCGCTTGATACAGTCGTCGCCGGTCGAGACTGCCGGCGCCCCGCGAGCGGCGGATCAGCGTGGCGCGTCGTAGCGCCCTGCGGTGCCGTGGGTGAACACCACCTGCCACAGCTGCAGCTGGCGGGCGCGGAAGGCGCCAGCGCAGGCGCTGAGATAGTACTCGAACATGCGCTTGTCGCGCGGTGAATAGGTATCGGCCAGCTCATGCCAGTGCTGGTCGAGATTGGCGCGCCACGCCATCAATGTCGGGTCGTAGTCGGCGCCGAAATTGTGCCAGTCCTCCATCACCAGATGCGCTTCGCTGGCGCGTACCAGCTGGCTGGCGCTGGGCAGCACGCCATTGGGGAAGATATAGCGGTTGACCCAGGGGTCGGCCGAGATATCGCTCTGGTTGGAGCCGATGGTGTGCAGCACGAAGCGTCCGCCGGGGCGCAGCAGGTGCGCGGCATGGGCAAAGTAGGTGGCGTAGTTCTTGTGGCCGACGTGTTCGAACATGCCAATCGAGGCGATGGCATCGAAGCTGCCCACCGTGCGCCGGAAGTCAGGGTCGCGATAGTCCTTGAGCAGGATTTCCACCGGTAGCCCTGCGCAATGCTCACGCGCCAGCGCGGCCTGTTCGGCGGAGATGGTGATGCCGACGACCTCCACGCCGTAATGGCGTGCGGCGTAGGCGGCAAGGCTCCCCCAGCCACAGCCGATATCCAGCAACCGCATGCCGGGCGTGAGCCCCAGCTTGCGACACACCAGATCCAGCTTGGCCTGTTGCGCCTTGCCCAGGTTCTCCGCGCTCACCGGCAGGTCTTTCCAGTAGCCGCAGCTGTAGCACAGGGTGTCATCCAGCATGCGCGTGAAGAGGTCATTGCCGAAGTCATAATGCACCTTGCCGACCACGCCGGCGCGGCGGCGACTCTGCAGATTGATCACTCCGGCCTGCAGGCGATAGGCGATGCGCTCGCTGGTGGTGTGGGCGCGGCTGCCCAGGCCATGTCGCAGCAGGCGACAGATCATCTCGTCGATCTGCTCACAGTCCCACCAGCCTTCCATGTAAGCCTCGCCCAGTCCCAGGCTGCCTTGCTGCAGCACCCGCCGGAAGAGGTCCGGATGGCGAACGCGAATGTCCCAGGGATCAGGCCCGTTGAGCCTCACGCCGGAACCTGCCAGCAGATGTTCGACGGTGCGTCGATGACGGGTGTCGGGGAGTGCAACGGGGGCCAGGCGTTGTTCGATACTCATGGAAAAGCCTCCTTGACGGCGCGTGGGCGCAGAGAGTCCTGATGGGTTCGTCATGGCGTATGGCAGTGATCGACAGTCCCCGGGCGATAGGGCTGTCGAACGTCTCGCATGGCAATGCGCGAGCTTCATGCTGCGAGGTGCATGCAGCGAGGTTGCAATTACAGCGTCCGAGTCGCCACTGGCGTGCCAGCCGGGTGGCTGGTAACAACTTTCTTCACCAGGTATACGCGGCGATCAGGGGCAGCGCTGGGACAGCTTTCGTCTCAGCATAGTCAAGAGTCGTCTAATGGGGCGGTGCAATTGACTGATTTCTGGGGCAACCGATGGTTGCGGCCTTGGAACTCAAGTGCCGCAGTGCCGGTTTCCCTGGGTCATCGCATGGTGCCAGAACGCAAGAAAGCCGCCCCTGGGGGCGGCTTTCTGACGGATGCTGCGCTTTCGCTTTCGCCGTCGTTGCGACTTTCGCTTTCACGTTCAATCGTGCTGTCAGGTCACGCTACCTGACGACTGAACGCCTCAGCGGCAGCGCACGGTCCAGACGACCTTGTAGCCTTCGCCTTCATGGGTGGCGGCAGCCATTTCGGTGTCTTCATTGACGGTGCCACCTTCCAGCTGGTCATTGCCATCGGCGGCCTTGGCGGTGGCGTCGTGCGGGCCGAAGACGCGCGAGTCGAGCACATCGTACTTGTCGCGGTCCTGCTCTTCACACACCTCGAGCGCGCGTTCCTTGACCTGTGCGATGGCATCATCGCGGTCTTCATCGACGGCGCTGACTTCATAGCGCGTGTCCTGCTTCTCGATCACGCTGGTGTTGCCGCAACCGGCGATGAAGGCGGAGCCGACGAGGGCTAGGGTCATGCAGGAATTGCGCAGGGCGTTGGATGTCAGGGTCATGATCTCTCCTTGAAGTGTCTTTCAGAGCTGTCTTTCAAAGCTGTCTTTCAGAGCTTTCGTTCAGAGCGGTCTTCCAGAGCCGCCGTAAGCGGGCTCGGGTCGCAATATCTGTCGTCAAGATGACGCTGACATCAGTACTGGGGGGTATGGGCGCGTGCTTCAAGTGTCGAGATGCATCGACGCTGGCTGTCGCCTGCCGCCAACAGCAGAGGCGCGGGGGCACTGGCGAGTGGGCGTGCGGGCAGCCGAAGTGACACTTTGGTCGTGAACTGTCTCATTTAGGCATGTCGATGCCTCATCTGGACAGCCAACCTGTGACAACTGACCTAGTCTGCATGAGCCCTACCGGTTGGACGCCACCGACCGGGGGCTGGTGGCCGGTGCAGGAAAAGTGACGGGCGGCGCAAGCCAGCTTGTCTGCCTGTCGCCGGCCACGTGCCAAACCCCATGCCAGCCAGGAGCACGTCATGTCAGCCAATGCCAATCGCGGAGTCGTATACCAGGGAGCGGGGAAGGTGAGCGTCGAATCACTGGACTATCCGACCCTGGCGCTGGGAAATCGCAAGTGTGAACACGGGGTCATTCTCAAGGTCGTCTCGACCAATATCTGCGGCAGCGATCAGCACATGGTGCGTGGCCGCACCACGGCGCCGCAGGGCCTGGTACTGGGCCACGAGATCACCGGTCTGGTCGTCGAGGCCGGGCGCGATGTGGAATTCATCAAGGTCGGTGACATCGTCTCGGTACCCTTCAACATTGCCTGCGGCCGCTGCCGCAACTGCAAGGAAGGCAAGACGGGGATCTGTCTGAACGTCAATCCGGCGCGTCCCGGCGCGGCCTACGGCTATGTCGACATGGGCGGCTGGACTGGCGGTCAGACAGATTACGTCATGGTGCCCTATGCCGACTTCAACCTGCTCAAGTTCCCGGATGCCGACCAGGCGATGGAGAAGATCCGTGATCTGACGCTGCTGTCCGATATCTTCCCCACCGGCTTCCACGGCTGCGTGACCGCGGGGGTCGGGCCGGGCTCCACGGTGTATATCGCGGGCGCCGGGCCGGTCGGGCTGGCGGCGGCCGTGTCCGCCCAGCTGCTGGGGGCGGCCTGTGTCATCGTCGGTGACATGATCCCCGAGCGTTTGCAGCAGGCCGAGAGCTTCGGCTGCGAGACCATCGATCTGCGTCAGGAAGGCTCGATGGAAGACAAGGTCGAGGTGATTCTCGGCGAGCGCGAAGTGGATTGCTTCGTCGACTGCGTCGGCTTCGAGGCGCATGGCTGTGGTTGTGATCACGGCCGCGAGCAGCCGGCCACGGTGCTCAACTCGGCGATGGCCCTGACGCGTGCCGGCGGCCAGATCGGCATCCCCGGGCTTTATGTCACCGAAGACCCGGGTGCCGAGGATGAGGCCGCCAAGGTCGGGGCGCTGTCGATGCGCTTCGGGCTGGGCTGGGCCAAGTCCCACTCGCTGCACACGGGCCAGTGCCCGGTGATGAAGTATCACCGCCCGTTGATGCAGGCGATCCTGTTCGGGCGCGTCAATATCGCCGATGCGGTCAATGTGCAGGTCATCAGTCTGGAAGAAGCCCCGCAGGGCTATGCGGACTTCGATGGCGGCGCTGCCAAGAAATTCGTCATCGACCCCCACGCCATGGTGCGCAACGGCCGTGCCGCTTGATGCCATCACGGCCTGAATCCCGCCCGTAGCGGAGTTCTGTCGCCACAGACGACGCCGCCACGCCCTCTGACCGGGTGTGGCGGCGTCGTCTTTTTTGAAGCGTGCCTGCCAGGCGGATGTTGCAGCCAGGCCCTTGTTGTCGAAGAGGCGCTGCGCTATACCGGTGAGCATATGAGGCCAGCGCGCTGCGTGTGGTGCTCTCCGCTCTGATGTATCTGCACAGGAATGCCCATGTCCGCTTCAGCGTCCCCCATCGCCAATACCGCCAGCCTGATGCCGCAGCACGCCGATTTTTCCGACTGGCCCAATAGCCGCGACTGGCTGGCGCATCTGGTCAGCTTCAATACCGTGTCGCGTGAGTCGAATCTGGCGTTGATCCATTGCCTGCGCGACGCCCTGGAAGTGGTCGGTGTCAGTGCCGAGGTCATCCACAACGATGGCGGCGACAAGGCCAATCTGCTGGCGGTGATCGGGCCGGAGGTCGAGGGCGGTGTGGTGCTCTCCGGGCACACCGATGTGGTGCCGGTGGAGGGTCAGGCCTGGGACAGCGATCCCTTCACGCTGCGTGAGGACGAGGGTCGCCTTCATGGGCGCGGTTCCGCCGACATGAAGGGCTTCATCGCCTGCTGCATGGCGGCGGTGCCGGCGCTGGTGAATGCCCAGCGTGCGGGCACGCTGAAAAAGCCGGTGATTCTTGCCTTCTCCTATGACGAGGAGATCGGCTGTCTGGGCGCGCCGCGCATGATCGCGCGCCTGCGTGACCGCCTGCCGCGTCCGGCGGCGGTGCTGGTGGGCGAGCCGACCATGATGGCGATCGTCGATGCCCACAAGGGCATTACCGATCTGCGCACCACGGTGACCGGCAAGCCGTCGCATTCCAGTCTGGTCTATCAGGGAGTGAGTGCCATCCATCTGGCGGCGCGCATGGTGACCTTCATCGAGGACCGTATGCAGGCGCGCATCGACTGCGGCCATCTGGACGAGCGCTTCGGTGTGCCCCACGCCAGTCTGCATGTCGGGCGTATCGAGGGGGGCACGGCGGTCAACATCACCGCCGGGGAGTGCATCTTCGACTGGGAGCTGCGTCATTTGCCGGGCGAGGATGTCGAGGCGATGCTGGCGGAGATCGATGCCCACGCCGAGCGTCTGGTCGCTCCCTATCGGGAGCGCGCGCCAGAAGTGGCGATTCGTAGCGAACGCACGGTGGAAACGGTGCCGTCACTCGGGCATGGCGATCGGGACCCGGCCATTCGCCTCTGCCAGCGTCTGCTGGGCGATGAGCGGGCCAGCGAGGCCGTGGCGTACACCACGGAGGCGGGCCAGTTCCATAGCGAAGGCTGGCCGACGGTGGTCTGCGGGCCAGGCTCCATCGGGGTCGCGCATCAGGCCAATGAGTACATCGAGCTCAGCCAGCTGGCGGCCTGTGATCGCTTCCTGGCCCAGCTGGTGCGTGAGCAACAGGGCGGCTGAGACTCCTGTGTCGGGCCTGATGCACGACTGACACGTGCTCTCACAGCATGCCGGGGCGGGGCGTCTCCTGCTCCGGCATCGGGCGCAATACCGTGGCACATTCCCGCAGCAGGTGGTCGGTGAGCTTGTCCAGCGTGCTGCCACCGTGGCGCCAGTGATGCCAGTAAAGCGGCACATCGAGGGCATGGTTCGGCGCGATATCCACCAGCTCACCACTTGCCAGCAGATGCGCCGCCTGCTGCTCGGGAATCATGCCGTAGCCCATTCCGCTCAAGGCCAGGCGCACGAAACCTTCCGACGACGGGCAGAGATGGTGGGGGAAGGGCTCATCGAAGCCCATGGTCGACAACAGCCGGTGCTGCAGGCGGTCATCACGGCCATAGACGATGGCGGGCATGCTGCGCAGGGTCTCGGCCGGCAGAAGGGGCGGGATGGGATGGCCTTTCTTTGCGATATGGCGCTGCACGAAGTCCGGGCTGGCCAGCGCCCGATAGCGCATGCTGCCCAGTGGGTGGGAGCGCGCCCCCTGTACCGGGCGTGGCGTGGCACAGATGCAGCCCGCGACTTCTCCATCACGCATGCGCCTGAGCGCCACTTCCTGATCCTCCACCAGCATGTCCAGCAACAGGTCACGCTCGCGACAGAAACTGCCGGTGACGGTCGGCCACCAGGTGGCCAGCGAATCGGCATTGATGGCGATGCGCAGTCGCTGCTCGCTCTCGCCGAGGGCGGGAATCTGGTCGAGCAGGTCATGTTCCAGCAGGCGCACCTGCTGGACATGATTGAGCAGGCGCCGCCCGAGTGGCGTCGGCCCCAGGCGCGGTGTACGCACCAGTACCGGCTGCCCCAGCCGTGCCTCCAGCAACTTGATGCGCTGCGAGACCGCCGACTGCGTCAGTCCCAGTGCTCGCGCCCCGCGTTCAAAGCCCCCCTGATCGATGACGGCCGCCAGCGCCTCCAGCAATTTATAGTCCAGCATCAGTATTCCTTATGATCCATTCCCTGAATCAATTTCCTTGATGGATTCATCCTAGCGTACTCTGCCTGCCTCAGCACTGACAGCCGTGGCAGACGTCGTCAGTCACGGCAACGACACGACGAAAGGACAGGCGATATGTGGTGGTCATTCTTCAATGGGGCAGGGGTAGGCGCAGGCTTGATCATCGCCATCGGGGCGCAGAATGCCTTCGTGTTGGGACAGGGGCTCAAGCGCGAGCATCAATGGTGGGTGGCGGGGCTCTGCGCGCTGTGTGATGGCGTGCTGATCATCGCTGGCGTGCTCGGGCTGGGCGCGCTGATGCAGCAGTCGCCGCTGTTGATGAGCATTGCCCGCTGGGGCGGGGTGGCGTTTCTGCTCTGGCAGGCACTCAAGGCATTGGGGCGCATGCGCACTGGCGGCCAGCTGACGGCGAGCAACGCGCTCAAGGCCAATCTCGGCAAGGTGCTGGCGGCGACCTTGGCCGTCACGCTGCTCAACCCGCAGGTCTATCTGGATACGCTGGTGATGCTGGGCGCGATCGGCGCGCAGCAGCCGTCCCCGCAAAGCTTCATCGTCGGGGCGAGCCTGGCCTCCTTCGGCTGGTTCTTCGGTCTGGTGGCATGTGCCGGTTGGCTGGCACCACGTCTGACCAGTCCGCGTGCCTGGCAGGTCATCGAGGCCTTCATCGCCACGATTCTGCTGTGGGTGGCCTGGCAGCTGGGCAGCGGTGCCTGGCTCTAGCGGCCAACGCAAGACGGGCAAGAGGCAACAGCAGGCGAGACGCGCCGATAGGTGTAAAGAAAGCATGACGCAGTGTCAGGCGCTGGCGGCAGTGGGAGCGCCCCGAGTGGGCAGTGTCGAGATGGCCGTCAGCGCCATGGCAGGGTTTCGTTACATGTCTGGCGTGAGGGGAGGCCGGACACGGCACCAATGAGGGCGCAAGGCGAATGGGCAGGGCGGCAGGCAAGGCATAGATTTCCGATAACGGAATCGGGACACGACAGGTGATGCGCGCGACGTGTTCGCCTGTCGTGAAGGATGTTGCCCGCCTTTTCTCTACCTTGCCTGCCTTGTCGGCAGCCTGACTCAGGAGCCCCTCATGAACGCACCGGCGCGTATCGAACAGCACAATCCCATCGGCACGGACGGCTTCGAGTTCGTCGAATTCACGGCCCCGGATGCGGCCGGCATCGATGCCCTGCGCAAGTTGTTCAACCAGCTCGGATTTACCGAGACCCGTCGCCATCGCTCCAAGCAGGTGTTCCTGTTCCAGCAGCACGGCATCAATGTGGTGATCAACGCCGAGCCGAACAGCCCGGCGGCGGAATTCGCGGCGATCCACGGCCCGAGTGCCTGTGCGATGGCCTGGCGCGTGGCGGATGCCGAGCAGGCGCATCGCTACGCCCTGGCGCACGGTGCGCGCAGCGTCGAGCATCCGGTCGGGCCGGGCGAGGTGGGCATCCCTGCGGTGCAAGGCATCGGCGGTTCGGTGCTGTACTTCGTGGACCATCACCGCGAGCGCTCGATCTACGATACCGACTTCGTCGCCATCGACGGCGCAATCGAGAATGCCAACAGTGTCGGCCTGCATACGCTGGATCACCTGACCCACAATGTCGGGCGTGGCCAGATGGATGTGTGGGCCGACTTCTATGCGCGTATCGCCAACTTCCGCGAGATCCGCTATTTCGATATCGAAGGCAAGATGACCGGGCTCTTCTCGCGCGCGATGACGGCGCCCTGCGGCAAGATGCACATTCCCATCAACGAGTCAGCGGATGATGACTCCCAGATCGCGGAATTCATCCGCGAATACCATGGCGAGGGTATCCAGCATCTGGCGATGGCGACGGACGATATCCATGCCACCGTCAAGGCGCTCAAGGCCAATGGCGTCACCTTCCTGTCCACGCCGGCCACCTATTATGAGAAGGTCGATGCGCGGGTGCCCAACCATGAAGAGAATGTCGAGGACCTCAAGGCATTGAATCTGCTGGTCGATGGCGCGCCGGGGGAGGGCATTCTGTTGCAGATCTTCACCGAGACGGTGATCGGGCCGATCTTCTTCGAGATCATCCAGCGCAAGGGCAACGATGGCTTCGGCGAGGGCAACTTCAAGGCGCTGTTCGAATCCATCGAGGAAGACCAGATTCGCCGCGGCATCATCGGTGGCGAGTGATTTCCCCAATCGGCACGCCGAGTGATTTCGCTAGCCGGTACGCCCTGATCAGGGCGTGATCACGATGGCATCTTCAGCAACACGAAAGCCCCGCCGGTGATAGCCGACGGGGCTTTCGTGTTGCTGAAGTCTTGATTCAGGCAGTCAGGCTCAGGAGGTCGTCGGGACGCGCTGGTGATCGATCACCTGACGCAGCACGAAGCTTGAATGCACGCCGGTCACCCCCTCGATCCGCGTGATCTGCTTGAGCAGCAGGTCGTGATAGTCATCCATGTCCTTGACCACCACCTTGAGCTGGTAATCGGCTTCCTGGCCGGTGATCAGCAGGCATTCCATCACCTGGGGCAGCGAGGCGATGGTGTCCTCGAAGTTGGTGAAGCGCTCCGGGGTGTGGCGGTCCATCGAGATATGCAGCAGCGCCATCAGGCTGAGTCCCAGCTTGCGGGCATCTATCTGGGCGCGGTAGCCGGTGATCATGCCGCTTTCTTCCAGCGCACGGACTCGGCGTAGGCAAGGCGACGGGGACAGGCCGATGCGCTCCGCGAGTTCCTGATTGCTGATGCGACCCGAGTGCTGAAGCTCGTCAAGAATGCGACGGTCGAAGCGGTCCAGTGTCGGGAGAGGAATATTCTGGCTCATTTTCGCAATCCATTAGCGGTGAAGATGTGAATGGTGAAATAATCTGCTTTTAAGATGGCGATGTCATGTGGTTTTCGCAATCGTCCGCCCTGATATGCGGCATATACTGTAATCACTGCTCAGCGATGAAGATGCCCGCTCGGGTCGTGGCTGTCGCATGACACGACGCACGGCGCGAACGACAGACCTGAGCAGGATGAGCCACCGGCGCTGGCGACACGCCTCTTGCAACCGGTGAACGCGGAACGCAGTCGGCTTCTGATCGAAGCGAGGCTGCCGAAAGGGCTCTGGTGGTGATCCCACCGTCCTTCTCTCCGCGCGGGAGACCGTGATCCGGTCCCGGAGCTTGCGGCGGGCAGTGACGTTACGCTGCCCCCGACTTGCTTGCTTGCCCTGCTGACGGCAAGCTTTCGGATGCAAGGCCTTCACGCCTTCGTCATCTCACATTTACTCAGGCGCCCCGATTGGGACACTGTTGAGTGCGAAAGGTGCCATCGATCTCCCGTATCGGGCCTCGATTGCCGGTTTTTCGCACCCAGACCGCCAAGGACACGACCATGACTGCTGCATCCACGCCAAGTGCTGCCTTCGACCACACCAAATATCGCCCCGTGACACCTGTCGCACTGACCGACCGCCAGTGGCCGTCGCGTACCGTGACCCAGGCGCCGCTATGGGCGAGTGTCGACCTGCGTGATGGCAATCAGGCGCTGCTCGAGCCGATGACGGTCGAGCAGAAGAAGCTGATGTGGAAGCTGCTGGTCAAGATCGGCCTCAAGGAGATCGAAGTCGGTTTCCCCTCCGCCAGTCAGCTCGATTTCGACTTCGTGCGCTGGTTGATCGAGGAAGATCAGGTTCCGGAAGGCGTCAGCATCCAGGTGCTGGTGCAGGCGCGTGAGCATCTGATCGCGCGTACCTTCGAATCGCTGGTCGGTGCGCGTGATGCCGTCGTTCACGTCTACAACTCCACCTCCACCGTGCAACGTGAGCGGGTGTTCGAGATGGACCGTGACGGCATCAAGGCCATCGCCGTCGAGGGTGCACAGCTGGTCAAGGACTACGCCGAGCGCTACCCGGACACCAACTGGGTGTTCCAGTACTCGCCGGAGAGCTTCACCTCCACCGAGATGGATTACGCCGTCGAGGTGTGTGAGGCGGTGATGGATGTCTGGCAGCCGACGCCGGAAAAACGCTGCATCCTCAATCTGCCGGCCACGGTGGAAGTGGGCCCGGCCAATCACTTCGCCGACCAGGTCGAGTACTTCATCAAGCACCTGAGCCGTCGTGACTGCGCGATCATCTCGCTGCACACCCACAACGACCGCGGTGGCGCCGCCGCTGCCGCCGAACTTGGCCTGCTGGCCGGCGCTGATCGCATCGAAGGCACCCTGCTGGGCAACGGTGAGCGCACCGGCAACATGGACCTGATCACCCTGGCGATGAACCTCTACAGCCAGGGCATCGATCCGGAGCTGGATCTCTCCAACCCGGACGAGATCATCCAGGTCTATACCGAGTGCACCAATCTGCCGGTTCACCCGCGTCACCCGTGGGTCGGCGAGCTGGTCTACACCGCCTTCTCCGGCAGCCACCAGGACGCCATCCGCAAGTGCCTCAAGAAGCAGCAGCCTGACGAGCCGTGGCAGGTCGCCTATCTGCCCATCGACCCGCAGGACCTGGGCCGCGACTTCCAGGCGGTGATCCGCGTCAACAGTCAGTCCGGCAAGGGTGGCATGGCCTTCCTGCTCGAGCGCGATCATGGCATCAGCCTGCCGCGCTGGATGAGTCTCGAGCTTGCGCCGCACGTGCAGAAGGCCAGCGAGCAGGTCAGTGGTGAGCTGTCCAGCGACCAGATTCGCGCGATTCTCGATGCCAGCTTCAAGCGTGAGGCGCCGCTGAGTCTCAAGGGCTATCGTCTGGATCGCGAAGGGGCCGAGCAGCTCACTGCGACACTGGTCGATGACAAGGGCGAGCAGATCGCGCTGGCCGGCGAAGGCAACGGTGCCATCTCCGCCTTCATGGATGCCTGGCAGCGTCACACCGGTACCACCGTCAGCGTGGTGGACTACGGTGAGCACGCCCTCGGCGAAGGCAGCGATGCCGTCGCGGTGGCCTTCGTGATGCTCAACCTGGATGGCAAGCGTGTCTGCGGCATGGCCGAGGATGGCGATACCGTGAGCGCATCGCTCAAGGCCGTGCTGTCGGCGGTCAATCGCGGCCTGGAAAGCAGTGCACGCAGCGAAGCGGAACGTGCCGAGGAAGCCGGCCCGGTCGCTGTCTGACGACAACACGCCTCATGCGTGACTGATCAGGGGCTTTTTTGCCTCTCTCGAGACCCTCGCTCATCAGAGCGGGGGTCTTTGCGTTTCGTGGCAGGGCAGAAGTTGCCCGGCTGGCGCTCACGCCCGCCGTTGCTGGGCTGACGCGGGCAGGCTTGCGTGGAAAATACGTGTCATGCTCGCCAGGCCGCTATAGACTTTTGTCTGATGTTGACGGCTCAGTCAACATCCGGACTTGCACCGGTGCCCACCCTGCGTATCATCGCTGCACCCGCATAATGATAACGATCTGGTGGCAGACCGGATTCGAGAACACAACAATTCCAAGCGGTGCAAAGGCAAACCCCCTGATTGAAGAGATAATGGATGCGTCCCCATCCCTGCTCTGATCGGGCATCGCCAGTGCACCTCTCGTTCAGGAGGTCCGCTAGAACAACCCACAACTACTCATCGGTATCGCATGATTCAACTTGATGCTATCACCACCCTGTTGCTGGCGGCGCTTGTCCTCGTCGTTGGCCATCTGATCGTCGAGCGCGTGCGCGTGCTGCGCGAATTCAATATCCCCGAGCCTGTGGTCGGCGGCCTCATCGCTACCATCATCGTCACCGGCCTGCGTGGCCTGGGTTACGAGTTCCAGTTCTTCGGCGGTCTCCAGACTCCCTTCATGTTGCTGTTCTTCGGCTCCGTTGGCCTGTCGGCCGACGTTCGCATGATTCGTGCCGGCGGCAGCAAGCTGGTGCTGTTCCTCGCGCTGGTCATCGGTCTGCTCATCCTGCAGAACCTGCTGGGTGTCGGTGTTGCCAGTCTGTTCGGTCTTGATCCGGTACTGGGTCTGCTCGGCGGTTCCATCACCATGTCCGGTGGCCACGGTACCGGCGCGGCATGGGCCAACGTCTTCGCCGACGAATATGGCATCAATGGCGCGATGGAAGTCGCGATGGCCTGTGCCACCTTCGGGCTGGTGTTCGGTTCCCTGATCGGTGGACCGACGGCGCGTTTCCTGATCAATCGCATGAAGCGCGAAGGGCAGGACATCAACGCCCAGGTCAGCGATTCCGAATATGACGAGACGGAAGTCCAGCACCCGCTGAATACGGCCAATGCCCTGAAGACACTCTTCATGCTGCTGCTCGGGGTCGTCTGTGGCCAGCAGCTGCAGTCACTCACCTCGGGCACCGCCTTCTCGCTGCCGACCTTCGTGTGGGTGCTGTTCAGCTGTATCGTCATCGGCAACGTGGTGCGCGCCTTCGGCGACAAGCACCTCAATACCCACGCCGTCGATGTGCTGGGCAACATCAGCCTGTCCATCTTCCTGGCGCTGGCGCTGATGACGCTCAAGCTCTGGGATCTGGCCAATCTGGCATTGCCGATTCTGGCCATCCTGCTGGCACAGGTCGCGCTGGTGTTCCTCTACACCACCCAGGTCACCTTCCGCCTGATGGGCAAGAACTATGACGCTGCGGTACTGGTCGCGGGTAACTGTGGTTTCGGCATGGGCGCCACGCCGACGGCGATCGCCAACATGCAGGCGGTCACGCAGCACCACGGGCCGTCGCGTCTGGCCTTCATCATCGTGCCGGTGGTGGGTGGCTTCCTGATCGATATCGCCAACTCGCTGATCATCAAGGGCTTCCTCGGCTTCTTCTGAACATGACCGCAGGTGTCATGATGAGAAGTCGCAGAATCTGCCTGGCATGAACGACAACGCCGGACTCCATTGGAGTCCGGCGTTGTCGTTTCGGGGGGCTGAAGCTTGCAGGTTTCGATGTCTCAGGCTTCAAGGGCTCAGGCTTCAAAGGCGGTGAGAACCTCGTCAGGCGCTTGTGTTCTCGCCCTCGTTCTCACCCTCACTTTCACCTTCGCTCGCACCTTCGCTCTCCTCCAGGCCCCGCGCCAGCACTTGCCTCTACACCCACAGTGCCACGATCAGGCCATAGGCCAGCAGCGTGACGACCACGGTACCGGCCAGGTTCAGGAAGAAGCCGGCGCGCATCATGGTCTGGATCTTGAGGTGGCCGGTGGCGAACACGATGGCGTTGGGCGGAGTCGCCACCGGCATCATGAAGGCACAGCTGGCCGCGATGGCCGCCGGCACGGTGATCAGCAGCGGATCGATGTCCAGTGACAGCGCCAGTGCCCCCAGCAGCGGCAGGAAGGCGGCTGCCGTCGCGGTATTGGAGGTGACCTCGGTCAGGAAGATGATCACCACGACCACGATGGCGACCAGGCCGATGAGCGGCAGCACGCTGAACATCGACAGCTGGCCTGCGATCCACTCGGCGAGCCCCGAGCTCTTGATCACGCCCGCCAGTGCCAGACCACCCCCGAACAGCAGCAACACGCCCCAGGGCAGGTCACGCGCGTCTTCCCACACCAGCAGACGGCGGCCGCGTGAGGTGCCGGAGGGAATGGCGAACAGGCCCACGCCGATGGCCATGGCGATGCCGGTGTCCGACAGCCAGGCAAGGCCCATCTGGTTGATCAGCGGACGGAACATCCACAGCAGGGCAGCCACCAGGAAGGCGACGCCGACACGTTTCTCGGCGCTGCTCATGGCGCCCAGTGCCTTGAGCTCGCGGCTGATCATCTCGCCGCTGTCTGCCGTCTCGGACTTGAAGGAGAAGGGCGTGCGCGTCAGCCACCACCAGGTGATGGCGCACATCGCGATGGCGACCGGCAGGCCGACGAGCATCCACTGGGCGAAGCCGATCTCGATGCCTTGATCACTGGACAGGTAACCCGCCAGCAGGGCATTGGGCGGCGTGCCGATCAGGGTCGCGATACCACCGAGGCTGGCGGAGTAGGCGATACCCAGCAGCAGGGCGGCGGCGTAGCGCTTCAGTTCCGGGTCATTGCTCTCGCGCTCGTCCTGACCACTGGACATCAGGCTGACCACTGACATGCCGATGGGCAGCATCATGATGCTGGTGGCGGTGTTGGACACCCACATGCTGATGAAGCCGGTGGCGATCATGAAGCCGGCGATCTGGCGGCGCGGCGAGTGACCGGCAAGCTTCAGCGTATGCAGGGCCACGCGGCGATGCAGGTCCCAGCGCTGCATGGCGATCCCGAGCAGGAAGCCACCGAGGAACAGGTAGATGGTCGGGTTGGCATAGGCGGCGGTGGTGCTCTTGATGTCGTCGATGCCAAGCGCCGGCACCAGCACGATGGGCAGCAGCGAGGTCACCGGAATCGGCAGGGCCTCGGTGGCCCACCAGGTGGCCATCAGCAGGGCCAGCCCGACGCAGAGCCAGGCGCTGTCCGGCATGTCACCCGGTGCCGGTGTCAGCCAGGTCAGCAGCAACAGGAGGGGTCCGAGTATCAGGCCGATGCGCGCCGCGAGTGGCGCTTGTGGCGGCGTAGTGGATTGATCAGCGACGTGATCGGGAGATTGCTCAGGCATGTCGACTCCAGAGAAGCCGGTCGGCGACTGGCTTCCTCATCATGGTGGTCATCGTGTTGTTGGTATGGGTCATGGTAGGTGATGGCGAGTTGTCGTGTTGGTGTTATTCATTACATGTCGCGCATGTATCCCCGGTCGGGGTGACGTGCACGGCGTGTCATGTTGCCTGCCTTGTCAGAAAGTCGCTCGCGAGTCGATCAGCCGGGCGCTCAGGCGGCAAGGCGCGGCCATTGTCTCAGCATTGCGCCGCGGCTCAATAGCCTTCATTGCCTGTTTTGAAACGCTGGTAAGTGAAACCTTGACGCCGCGCAAGCGCGACGCTTGATCCGAGGTGCTCACACCTCGGGCCAAGCCCTGTGTGACGCCATCTTGCACGGGTCAGGTTGCTGTCTGGCGACAGACGCTGTCGTTGGCTGTGGACTTGTGAGCGCAAGGGCTGGAAGGTAGGGTTAGCAGCCATGAACAGGGCCAGCGCAGGACAACTGCGTGGCCCACTGTCGCGTTACTTTCACAAGGAAGATGATTGATGATTCTGGTCACGGGTGGTGCAGGCTACATCGGCTCTCATACGGTATTGGCGCTCATGGAGGCCGGCCATCAGGTGCTGGTGCTGGACAACCTGTCCAATGCCAGTGAAGCCTCTCTTGCGCGTGTGGCGACGCTTGCCGGACGCGAAGTGCCGTTCGTCGAAGGGGATATCCGCAATGGCGCGCTGCTCGACAGCCTGTTCGAGCGTCACGATATCGAGGCCGTGGTCCACTTCGCCGGGCTCAAGGCGGTCGGCGAGAGCGTCGCCAAGCCGCTGGCCTACTACGACAACAACGTCAACGGCACCCTGGTGCTGTGTGACGCCATGGCGCGTGCCGGCGTCAAGCGTATCGTGTTCTCTTCCTCTGCCACCGTGTATGGCGATCCGGCCTCCACGCCGATCCGTGAAGACTTCCCGACCTCCGCGACCAACCCCTATGGCCGCTCCAAGCTGATGGTCGAGGAAGTGCTGCGCGACCTGGCCGTCGCGGATGACAGCTGGCGCATCGCGCTGCTGCGCTACTTCAATCCGGTGGGTGCCCATGAGTCCGGCACCATCGGCGAAGACCCCAACGGCATTCCCAACAACCTGGTGCCGTATATCAGCCAGGTCGCCGTGGGTCGCCTCGAGGAACTGGCCGTGTTCGGTGATGACTACCCGACGCCGGATGGCACCGGGGTGCGCGACTACATCCACGTCGTCGACCTGGCCGATGGCCACCTCAAGGCGCTGGACTACCTGGCCGGTGATGCGCGGGATGGCGTTCACACCTATAACCTGGGCACCGGTACCGGTTACAGCGTGCTGGACATGGTCAAGGCGTTCGAGAAGGCCAGCGGTCGTCCGGTGCCGTATCGCATCGCACCGCGTCGTGCCGGCGATATCGCCGAATGCTGGGCAGAGCCGGACAAGGCCTTCAACGAGCTGAAGTGGAAGGCCGAGCTGGGTCTCGACCGCATGATGGCCGACAGCTGGCGTTGGCAGTCACGCAACCCCAACGGCTATCGCAGTGCCTGAAAACTGACACTGCAGGGTCAGTGCGCCGAAGTTGACCGAGCTTGAGTTGACGGCGCTTGTGTGAAGACCTCTCGAAGCGGTCGCGGGCAGCATCCGCGGCCGCTTTTGCGTATGATGACGGCGGGCCGAAGGGCCCGTGTCGACTCCTTCGAATTCTCTGCGAGCCCCCCATGACCCAGTCTGATGTCACCCTCGATCTTGAACTGCTGACGGCCATTGAACAGCTTTGCCGTGAAGCGGGGCAGGCGATACTCGCCGTTGCCCGTGGGGGAGAGCTCGGCACGCGCGCCAAGGCGGATGACAGTCCCGTGACGGCGGCGGATATGGCGGCGCATCATGTGCTGGTCGAGGGGCTGGCCCGCCTGACGCCGCAGATTCCTGTGCTCTCGGAGGAGAGTGACAAGGCCGATATCGCGGCGCGGCGTGACTGGAAGACCTTCTGGCTGGTCGACCCGCTGGATGGCACGCGTGAATTCGTCACCGGCAGCGGTGAATACACCGTCAACGTGGCGCTGATCCAGGGTTCGCGCAGCGTGCTGGGCGTGGTGGATGCGCCGGTGCTGGAGACGACCTGGAGCGGGCTCGCCGGCGTGGGGGCCTTCCGGGAAGACGCCGCCGGGCGTGTCGCGATCGCGGTCAGCCCGGAGCCCGAGGTATTGAGAGTCGTGGCCAGCAAGTCGCATCTCGATGCGCGTACGGCGGCGCTGATCGAGCGACTGGCACCGGTGGAGAACGTCAGCTGTGGCAGCTCGCTCAAGTTCTGTCGCATCGCGGAAGGCAATGCGGATCTCTATCCGCGCTACGCACCGACCAGCGAGTGGGACACCGCGGCGGCCCAGGCCGTGCTGGAAGCGGCCGGCGGCCAGGTCTTCGATGCCGAATCATTGCCCTCACAGCCGCGTCGTCTGGACTACAACGCCCGCGATACGCTGGTGAATCCCTTCTTCATCGCCTGTGGCCAAGCGGATGGTCGCTGGCGCCAGGCGCTGGACGTCTGAGGGTGGCCGGGGCTCGACGGCTCGTGCATCCATTGGCCCGCGTAAGGGCTGAAGCGTTCATGTCATGGCGAGGACGCGCATGAAGGGCCTGCTGCAGCGCCTCGTCCGTCGCCTGTTTGCGCGCAGCGATCAGGCGAGCAAACGGGCCGGGGTGATCTCCGCCATCACGCTGGCCCTGCTGGCGAGTCTGGTGCCGTTGATCTATCACGGCCTGCTCGAGGGCGGCCTGATCCTGTTCGGCAATCTGTTGCTGTGGCCGTGTCTGCTGGCGGCGCTGCATCGTCCGCGCTGGCGTTGGCCGGCGCTGGGGCTGATGGCGGCGCTGGGCGTCAATCTCTCCGCAAGTGTGGTCAGCGCCGTCTATTACGATTCCCGCTATGGCTTGGCCTTCGCGCTCAGCTCGCTGGATACCAGCCGCAGCGAATCGATGGCGATGCTGTTCAAGTTCCCGCTGGCCCTGATCGTCCCGCTGGGGTTCTTCCTGCTGGCGCTGGCACTGGGCAATCGCTTCGGGGCGGGGCTGGCTCGCGCCCGGCTGGGCGGGCGCAGCGGAATCGCCTTCGTGCTCTGGATGCTGATGCTGCTGGCCGGTAGCTGGCAGTGGGGCCGGGCCAGTGTGCCGTTGGCCATCACGACGCTGTCGGTCTCGCCGGGCTGGAACCTGGCCACCACCTCGCATGCCTGGTGGGAGAAGGAGCGCTACAAGGCGCTGATGGCGGATGACTATGATTTCGGAGGCGTCTCGCGCAGCCCCGAGGTGTCGGATGATGCTGTCTTCGTCCTGATCATCGGCGAATCCCAGCGCCGCGATCAGCTGTCGCTGTATGGCTATTCCCGCGCCACGACGCCGAATCTCGATGCGCGTCGCGACGAGCTGGTGGTCTTCGATCAGGCCATCGCGCCGGCGCCACAGACCGTGCTGGCGGTACCGATGCTGGCCAGTCTGACCGACCCGCGGGCCTTCTCGCCGCGCTATCTGGACGCCAATCTGATCTCGCTGGCCAATCAGGCCGGCTATCATACCGAGTGGCTGTCGCGCCAAGGGCTCGATATCACTTCCGAGCGCACCTGGATCACCGCCATCGCCCAGCGTGCCGATGTCGCTCGCACCATCATGACCGACTATGACGATGGCTTGCTGGATGCACTGGATGAGGCGCTGGCGCGCGAGGTCGAGGGGCCGCGGCTGATCGTGCTGCATCTCTACGGCAGTCACCCGCCGGCCAGCCTGCAGTACCCGGATTCACTGCGCTATTTCCTGACCCCGGACAGCCGCTCGCCGCTGACCGATGCCTACGATGACAGCATCCGCTTCACGGATCAGGTGATCGAGGGCGTCTTCCAGCGCCTCGAAGGGCGACCCGCTGGCGTGCTCTATCTGTCGGACCACGGCCTCGAGCATGACCCGCTCAGTGACGCCTATGTGCATGGCGGTGATCGCCCCAGTCAGGCGCCGTACCGCATTCCGCTGTGGCTGTGGCAGACGGGGCAGGCGCCCAATCCCGCGCGCGAGCTGACGCGCCTGCGCTCGCACGCCGATGAGCCTTTCGCCAGTTTTGACCTGCCCTATCTGGCCAGCGACTGGCTGGGCATCCGCTTCTCCGGTGACAAGCCGTGCCTGTCGCCCTGGGCGGTCTGCTATCAGCCGCGTGAACGTCATCCGGTGCTGGACCAGCTGGGACGATTGAACTTCTATGAAGCCCTGCCGTCGGACTTTCTTTCCCGACCTCTCGCGCCGGGTGCCGAAGAGCTCGAGGAAGCGGTCGAGGCGACCACCGAGCTGCTGGAGCGTCCGGAGTTCATGTCCGGGCAGGGCGCGAAACGCGACGGGCAAGCCCCACAACCGGATTCCCGCGTGACGCCGTCAGAGGAGTCGTCGGCGTTCACCTTGTCACCTGCTTCATTACCTTCAGAAACTCTCAAGGACTGACATGAAAATCACTGTCTTCGGAACAGGCTACGTAGGCCTGGTGACTGGCACCTGTCTGGCCGATGTCGGCCATGACGTGATCTGCATGGACGTTGATGCGGCCAAGATCGATGGCCTCAAGCAAGGCGAGATCCCCATCTTCGAGCCGGGGCTGGAGAGCATGGTGCTGCGCAATGTCGAGGCCGGCCGCCTCAACTTCACCACTGACGCCCGTCAGGCCGTCGAGCACGGCGTGCTGCAGTTCATCGCCGTGGGCACACCGCCGGACGAAGACGGCAGCGCCGACCTCAAGTACGTGCTTGCGGTGGCCGGCACCATTGGCGAGCACATGAATGACTACAAGGTCATCATCGACAAGTCCACCGTGCCGGTGGGCACGGCGGATCGTGTCACGGCGCGAGTCGCCGAAGTGCTCGCCGAGCGCGGCGAACGTGTCGACTTCGATGTCTGCTCCAACCCGGAATTCCTCAAGGAAGGCGCGGCGCTGGACGACTTCACGCGTGGCGCACGCATCGTGGTCGGCACCGATTCCGAGAAGGTGCGTGAGCGCATGCGCGAATGCTACGCCCCCTACAACCGCAACCATGAAAAGTTGATGTTCATGGATGTGCGCGCCGCCGAGCTGACCAAGTACGCTGCCAACGCCATGCTGGCGACCAAGATCAGTTTCATGAACGAGATCTCCAACCTGGCCGAGCGCCTGGGTGCGGACATCGAGGAAGTGCGTCGTGGCATCGGCAGTGACCCGCGTATCGGCTACCACTTCATCTATCCGGGCTGTGGTTATGGTGGCTCCTGCTTCCCGAAGGACGTCCAGGCGCTGGCACGTACCGCCAGTCAGGTCGGCTATGACGCCGAGCTGCTGACTGCGGTCGAGTCCGTCAACAAGCGCCAGAAGGTCACGCTGTTCGACAAGCTGTCGCGGGCCTTCGATGGCGACCTCAAGGGCAAGACCATCGCTGTCTGGGGTCTGGCCTTCAAGCCCAACACCGATGACATGCGCGACGCGCCGAGCCGTACGCTGATGGAAGCGCTGTGGGACGCGGGCGCGACCGTGCAGGCCTATGACCCGGAAGCGATGAAGGAATGCCGCCGCATCTACGGCGAGCGCGATGAGCTGGTACTGGTCGCGGACCGTCAGCAGGCGGTCAAGGGCGCCGATGCACTGGTGGTGTGCACCGAGTGGAAGGAATTCCGCACCCTGGATGGCGAGTGGCTCAAGGCGCAGCTCGGCTTCCCTGTGGTGGTCGATGGCCGCAACCTGTTCGAGCCTGCCGCCATGAAGGCCGCTGGTCTGATGTACTACGCGGTCGGCCGCGGTGACTCCATGCGTCGTGTGCAGGAGGCGTCGTGAGCACTGGTGCAGGCAAGCTGGCCGCGATCGCCATTCGTCAGGTCGAGAAGAACACCGGTGCCAGCCGCAATGCCTTCGAGCAGGCGGATGCGTTGCGCGCGCTGGGCTATCGCGTGGTGATTCTCGCCGAGCGCGGCAAGCCCGAACTGGCTCGCGCCCACGGCGCGGAACTGGTGCGCCTGTGGCGGTGGCCCTTCAAGGGGGCGTATCGACGTTTCTGGTTCAATCGCCGTGTTCAGGCCTGGGCCAGCCGTCATGCGCCCGACCTGCTGATCAGTCATGGTGACTGCGAAAGCCCGGATACCGTCTATCTGCACAATTGCGTGCACCTTGCCTCGCAGTGCATCCATGGCCGTGAGCTGCCTCGCGACCACGAAGTGGCGGCGATTCATGATCACGTGCTCAAGGGTGGCAAGTTCCGTCAGGTCGCGGTCAATTCGCGCATGATGGGCGAGGATCTGATGGCGCGCTACGGTATCGCGCCTGAGCGGATCGAGATCAGTTACCCGGGCTATGATCCGGAGCAATTCACGGTCGAGCGCGCGCGCGCAGGGCGCACCGCCCAACGTGAGGCATTGGGCGTGGCCGAGGATGAGCTGCTGGTCGGTCTGGTGTCATCCGGCAACTTCACCAAGCGCAACGTGGCAGGCTTCGTGGCGATGGCGGCACTGATGGAGCAGGCCTCACCGGGCCGCTATCGCTTCCTGGTGGTAGGCAAGGATGATGCCGCGCCTTACCAGCAGCAGGCCAGGGAGGCGGGCATCGCCGAGCGCATGATCTGGCGCTCGACCATCCCGGAGGTCGAGACGCTCTACGGTGCGCTGGACCTGTTCGTGATGCCGGCCCATATCGAGGAATTCGGGCGTGTCGCGCTGGAGGCGATGGCCTGTGGTGCGCCGGTGCTGCTCAATGCGCGGGTCGGCTCGGCCGAGTTGCTCGATGATTACCCTGAGCTGGTCATGGCGGCAGAGTCCACGCCACAGCAGTGGGCCGAGCGCTGCACCCATCTGCTCGAGAGCGATACGCAGGCGCTGAGCGCTGCGCTGGCCAGTCTGGCATGCAATTACTCGCATCAGGCGCAGAATCTCAAGCTCAAGGCCAGCTTCGAGGCCTTGATGGCGGGGCGGTGAAGGTCCGCGCTGACAGATTGACCGCTTGCGTGCCGGACGAAGCATGAGTACGACAGAGGAAAGCGTGCAAGAGTGAATGACACGACTGGCCCCGTATCCCCGATGCGGGGCCTTTTGTTGACGCAAGGCGTGGGTGAGGGCGGGCTACGTGGTCATCGGTCGCAGTGCTCCACCTTGGGTGTCGCGTGTGCAGTCCCTATACTCATGGCTTGTTTACCGCAGGAGAAAGGCATGTCCCTGACTATCAGCATCATTCTGGCCGTCATCGCGATCATCATCATCGCGGGATTGGCGTTCTATGCCCTCAAGCTGCGCCGCGAGGTCAAGGTGCGTGAGGCGCGTCGCGAGCAAGAGCTCATCCAGGCGCGCGCCAACTGTCTGGAAAGCCTCGAAGCCATCGCACGCGCCATGCAGGCCGGGCAGGTCGACATGGTGGAAGGCGGTCTGCGCTGCAAGGTGTTGATCGAGATTCTCGATACCAGTCTGGCCGAAGATGACGTGCTCTCGGTCTTCGGTGTCCTGCATGGGCGGGTATCACACCTGCACACCCATTCGGCGCGCAAGGAGCTGTCGCCGCGTGAACGTCTGGCCGAAGACAAGGAGCGCATCGCCGTCGAGGAAGCGCTGGCGGAGCCGCTGCAGCTGGCGGCGAGTCGCGTGCTGAGCAACATGGAGTTCTGGCATCAGCATTACCTGGGGCGCAAGCGTCCCGCTTCGCCAGCAGATCTGGGGCAGGCCGTCTGATGAGTCTTCACGAGGCAGGCATGAACACGACACTTTCCTTGCTGGGCACGCCGCTGGCCGAGCTGCGTCACGCGCTGCACCGCTCACCGGAACTCTCCGGACAGGAAGCCGCCACGGCGGCCTGCATCGCCGGCTGGATGCAGGAGGCCGGCGCCGAGGTGGTCAGCGGGCTGGGCGGGCATGGTCTGGCCGCCATCTTCCGCGGCGCCGAGCCAGGCCCGCGCGTCATGCTGCGCTGTGAGCTGGATGCGCTGCCCATCGATGAGGCGCCGCGCGGCGACTGGTCCTCCTGTCATCCGCATGTCGGGCACCTGTGTGGCCATGACGGCCACATGAGCTGGATGCTGGGCGTGGCGCAGCGCCTGGCGGCATCTCCGGTCGCCAGGGGCGAGGTGGTGTTGCTGTTCCAGCCCGCCGAGGAAACCGGCGAAGGGGCGCGCGCCGTCGTGCGCAGCAAGGCCTTTGCCGCGCTCAAGCCGGACTATCTCTATTCGTGCCACAACCTGCCGGGGCGCCCCCTCGGGGAAGTCAGCGTGCGCGACCATGCCTTCACCTGTGCCTCACGCGGCATGATCGTGCGGCTTTCCGGGCTCTGTGCACATGCGGCCCACCCGGAAAATGGTCGCAGCCCGGCGATGGCCATGTGTCGCATCATGCAAGGCCTGTCGCGTCTGCCGTTGCAATTTGCCGATGAGACCGGACTTGCGATGGTGACCCTGATTCATGCGCGCCTGGGCGAGGTCGCGTTCGGCACCTCACCGGGCGACGCCGAGGTGATGGTCACCCTGCGCACCGAGAGCGATGACATGATGAAGGCGCTGGCCGAAGCGGCGGTGTCACTGGCGCGCAGCGAGGCGGAAGAAGACCGTCTGGGCATCGACGTGGACTGGTGTGACACCTTCGATGCGACCTGGAATTCGCCTGAGGCGAACGACATGATTCGCCGCGTGGCGCGACAGCAAGGGCTTGATTGCGCGGAACTTTCTCAGGCACATCGCTGGTCCGAGGACTTTGGTGTGCTGGCACGTGACTGCCATGCCGCCATGTTCACATTTGGCGCAGGTGAGGAAATGCCGGGGCTTCACCACCCCGATTACGATTTTCCTGATACGCTGTTGGCGCCCGGCGTCGAGATTTTCGAGGGGCTGGTTCGCCAGCACCTTGGAAGAGAGTAAAACAGGGGTTTTACAGCGTCGCCATTCTGATACAGTTAGTGTCAAAGTTTTTCGACGTTGCAAAAAACACTGTTTTCCTTCACCGTATGCCTGAGGATCGGTACCGTTTTCAAGGGAAACAGACCCGATCAGAGCTGGAAGGACGCACCTGCATGTGCTTTCTTCTTAAAGGAAGATTTGAATAAAATTCCTTTCATCGTAACGAGTTCGGCTCTTATACTGAGTCGATACGTAACACCCTCGTTACATATTGCGCTGTGTTAAGAAGGAGTCTTACATGAAAAGATCTACGACTGGCCTGGTTCTGGGTTCTGCATTGGTTGTTGGCCTGTCTGGCTGCGCAAGCTCTGCTTCCCAGTCTTCATCTGCTGAGAAGCCCTGGTACAGCCAGCCGTTCGTCTGCGGTCTGGCCGGTGGCCTGATCGGTGGCGGGATTGGTTACGGCGTCTCTGGCGACAGCGACGAAGACACCGGCGCTTCTCTGGGTGCTGTCGGCGGCGCGACCGCTGGCGCGCTGCTGTGTGCTGACGATGCTCCGAAGTCCATGGACGACGATGGCGACGGCGTGCCGAACGACCGTGACGAATGCCCGGGGACTCCGGCAGGCGTCGCTGTTGATGCGAAAGGCTGCCCGCTGGACACCGACGGTGACGGCGTTGCTGACTACAAGGACCAGTGCCCGGGTACTCCGGCCGGCGTCACTGTTGACGCGAAAGGCTGCCCGCTCGATTCCGACGGTGACGGCGTGCCGGACTACCAGGACCAGTGCCCGAACACCCCGGCCGGCGCCAAGGTCAATGCCCTGGGCTGTGTCGCTGACCTCGTCCTGCGTGACGTGAACTTCGAGTTCGACTCCGCCAAGCTGACTGCCAATGCCGAGAAAGTGCTGAATGGTGTGGCGGCCAAGCTGGTCTCCAACGAGAACGTCCGCGTTCGCGTTGAAGGTCACACTGACTCCGTGGGTTCTGACTCCTACAACAAGCAGCTGTCCCAGAAGCGTGCTGACTCCGTGAAGGCCTACCTGGCTTCCGAAGGTGTTGGCGCCAACCGTATCCAGACTGTGGGTTACGGTGAAGAGCAGCCGGTCGCCAGCAACGATACCGCTGCAGGCCGTGCCGAAAACCGTCGTGTCGAGCTTGCTGAAGTCAAGTAAGCCGAACGCGGTAAGCTGAATCAGACGGGGCGCCTCAGGGCGCCCCGTCTGCGTTCGTGTCGTGCATGGCCTCCAGTGGCTCAAGCGTATCTTTACGACTTTTGAACGGGCTGCTAAGGTCTTGCCTCGCTCATGTTCCCGCGTTATGTGTCCACGCCCTGACTGGTCGCTCGATCATCATGGGGCAGTGGGCGGCGCCCCAGGCATTGTAGGCCGGGGTCAGTAGCGTGAGGGGCGTGATCGTCATTGCCCCCATTTCGAGCCGACGCCCCGCGTTCGGCCAAATTCGCTTCACGTGACCCTTGGTAAGGGCCACCACTGAACGCAAGGAATTCTTCATGCCTATCGTTACTCTGCCTGACGGCAGCCAGCGTACCTTCGATGCCCCGATTTCCGTGATGCAGCTGGCCGAGTCCATCGGTCCCGGTCTTGCCAAGGCCTGCGTGGCCGGCAAGATCAATGGCGTCGAGGTCGATGCCGCTGACATGATCACCGAAGACGCCAACGTCGCCATTCTCACGGCGCGTGATGCGGAAGGCCTGGACGTGATTCGTCACTCCTGCGCGCACCTGATCGGTCATGCCGTCAAGCAGCTCTACCCGGAGGCCAAGATGGCCATCGGCCCGGTCATCGATGACGGTTTCTATTACGACATCGACTTTGGCCGCTCGGTCACCCCGGAAGATCTCGAGACCATCGAGAAGCGCATGAAGCAGCTGATCGACAGCGAGTACGATGTGGTGCGTGAGTATGTCTCGCGTGACCAGGCCATGGCCGCTTTCGAGAAGCGCGATGAGCCGTACAAGCAGGAGATCATCGAGGGCATCGGCGAAGGCGACACCATCCGCCTTTACCACCACGAAGAATACACCGACATGTGCCGCGGCCCGCACGTGCCGAATACCCGTCACCTCAAGCACTTCCAGCTGCTCAAGCTGGCCGGTGCCTACTGGCGTGGTGATTCCACCAAGCCGATGCTGACCCGCATCTATGGCACCGCCTGGCCGGACAAGAAGCAGCTCAAGGCCTACCTCAAGCGTCTCGAGGAAGCCGAGAAGCGCGATCACCGCAAGCTGGCCAAGAAGCTGGACCTCTTCCATATGCAGGAAGAGGCCCCGGGCATGGTGTTCTGGCACCCGAATGGCTGGACCATGTACCAGGTGCTCGAGCAGTACATGCGTCGTATCCAGCGTGCCAATGGCTACCAGGAGATCAAGACGCCGCAGGTGGTCGATCTTTCGCTGTGGAAGAAGTCCGGGCACTGGGGACATTATAACGAGCTGATGTTCACCACCGAGTCCGAGAAGCGTGAGTACGCGGTCAAGCCGATGAACTGCCCGTGTCACGTTCAGGTCTTCAATCAGGGCCTGAAGAGCTACCGTGACCTGCCGCTGCGTCTGGCCGAGTTCGGCTCCTGCCACCGCAACGAGCCGTCCGGCTCTCTGCATGGCCTGATGCGTGTGCGTGGCTTCACCCAGGATGACGCCCACATCTTCTGTACCGAGAATCAGGTCGAGTCCGAGGCCGAGGACTTCATCCGTCTGACATTGGAAGTCTACCGTCAGTTCGGCTTCGAAGACGTCGAATTGAAGCTCTCCACCCGTCCGGAATCCTTCATCGGTGAGCCGGAAGCGTGGGACAAGGCCGAAGCCGGCCTGCAGGCAGCACTGGATGCGACTGGCCTGCCGTGGGAGCTGCAGCCGGGTGAGGGTGCCTTCTATGGACCAAAGATTGAATTCTCTCTGCGAGATTGTCTGAATCGTGTCTGGCAGTGTGGTACTCTACAGCTCGACTTCAATCTGCCTGAGCGTCTCAGTGCCCAGTTTGTCGATGAAAGTGGAGAGCGTCGCATGCCGGTCATGTTGCACCGCGCGATTCTCGGCTCCTTCGAGCGCTTCCTTGGCATCCTGATCGAGCACCACGCAGGCGCGATGCCATTCTGGCTCGCCCCGGAGCAGGTTGTCGTAATGAATATCACGGATTCCCAGGCAGAATATGCCAAGGATCTGGTCTCCCGCCTCGAGAAACATGACATCCGTGTCAAAGCAGACTTGAGGAACGAGAAGATCGGCTTTAAAATCCGTGAGCATACTCTGCAGAAGGTTCCTTACCTCATCGTCGTTGGCGACAAGGAAGTGGAAGCTGATGCAGTAGCTGTCAGAACCCGTTCCGGTGAAGACCTCGGCACCATGAAAGTTTCAGAATTCATGGAACGCCTGAAGGAAGAACAGGTCTGACAGTAACGAATTTCAGCCAAACGGAGACGCAACGATCAAGCGGAATAATCAGCGCGGACGCCCCCAGGAAAAGCGGGCTCCCATCAATGACCGTATTCGTGCGGACGAAGTCCGCCTCATCGACGCAGATGGCGAGCAGGTTGGCGTAGTGTCAACCAAAGATGCGCTTGTCAAGGCCGAAGAGGCAGGGCTCGACCTCGTCCAGATTTCCAATGCCGACCCCATCGTCTGCAAGATCATGGATTACGGCAAGTTTCTTTTCGACGAGAAGAAACAGAAGAATCTGCAGAAGAAGAAGCAGAAACAGATCCAGGTCAAGGAAGTCAAATTCCGTCCTGGTACCGATGAAGGCGATTATCAGGTCAAGCTACGCAACCTGACTCGCTTCATCGAAGGCGGAGACAAGGGTAAGGTAACCTTGCGCTTCCGTGGTCGCGAAATGGCGCACCAGGACATCGGCCGCAAGCTGATGGAACGGATCGCCGGCGATCTCTCGGAGCTCGTGACCGTCGAGTCCTTCCCGAAAATGGAAGGCCGTCAGATGATCATGATTCTCGCGCCGAAAAAGAAGTGATCCATAGGCAGTAAAACGGACACATCAGGGTCACGCCTGCGGGCGTGGCTCTTTTTGTCGGCCCTGGATTTTCTCAAGAAACCGAGCGGAGTTAATACTCATGCCGAAGATCAAGACTAACCGCGGCGCTGCCAAGCGCTTCAAGAAGACTGCCAACGGCTTCAAGCACAAGCAGTCCTTCCGTAGCCACATCCTGACCAAGAAGTCGACCAAGCGTAAGCGTCAGCTGCGTGGCATGAAGCAGGTTCACGCTGCAGACAAGGCGCTGATCCAGCGCATGCTGCCGAACCTGTAAGCCGTCCTTACCTCGGTCCAACTTTCTTAATATCAGGAGTACGCTATGTCCCGCGTCAAGCGTGGCGTCGTCGCACGTCGCCGTCACAAGAAGATCATGAAGCAGGCCAAGGGTTACTACGGAGCGCGTTCACGCGTCTTCCGCGTAGCCAAGCAGGCTGTCATCAAGGCCGGCCAGTACGCTTACCGTGACCGTCGTGTCCGCAAGCGTCAGTTCCGTGCCCTGTGGATCGCGCGTATCAACGCTGCGGCCCGCATCAATGGCATGTCCTACAGCCGCTTCATCGCTGGCCTGAAGAAGGCCAATATCGAGATCGACCGCAAGGTCCTCGCCGATATCGCGGTTCACGAAAAAGCTGCCTTTGCTGCCATCGTCGAGAAGGCCAAGGCTGCTCAGTAAGTGACCGGATCAGATGTCGCCCAGACCCGGCGAGCCGCTCAGGTGGCGAATCGGGCCGTGACTGTCGAATGCTTGCATTGGACAACTCAGGCGGTATCGAGATGACGTGTTACGTCACAGGGGAAGAGCAGCCGCTCTTCCCCTGTTTTTGTTTGACCTGCCGTCAGAGAACCGGCGGTGGGTCGACAGCGACATGAACGGGATTGGCCGCGTTGTGGGCCGGTCTCTGGCAAGGGTGCGATCGTCTGCGTGACTCACCGCAGGCGGAGCGCTCTCCCTGCCGACCTTCGGGTCGGCGCGACTTCCATTGGTGGCGGACATTGCCGCGCCAGTGACTCAAGCGATCGGAGCTGAACGGATGGAACATCTTTCCACCCTGGTGGACGAAGCACGCACCGCGATCCAGGCGGCCGAAGACGTCCAGACCCTCGACGAGGTACGGGTACGTTTTCTCGGCAAGAAGGGCGAGATCACCGCACTGCTCAAGGGCCTCGGCAAGCTGTCCCCCGAAGAGCGTCCCAAGGCCGGTGAGACCATCAACGAAGCCAAGCAGCTGCTGAGTGGCGAGTTGGATGCGCGTCGCAATACGCTGGAAACGGCTGCGCTCAATGCGCGTCTTGCCGCCGAGCGCGTCGATGTGACCCTGCCGGGCCGTGGTGAGCCGGTAGGCGGCCTGCACCCGGTCACCCGCACGCTTGAGCGTATCGAAAGCTTCTTCTCGCACATCGGTTACGGGGTCGCAGAAGGGCCGGAAATCGAAGATGACCATCACAACTTCGAAGCGCTGAACATTCCGTCGCATCACCCTGCGCGCGCGATGCATGACACCTTCTATTTCGATGCCACGCGTCTTCTGCGCACTCACACCTCACCGGTGCAGGTGCGCAGCATGAAGGCCAGTGAGCCGCCGCTGCGCATCGTCTGTCCGGGTCGCGTCTATCGCTGCGACTCCGATCTGACCCACACCCCGATGTTCCATCAGGTCGAGGGTCTGCTGGTCGACGAGAATGTCAGCTTCGCCGACCTCAAGGGCACCGTCGAAGAGTTCCTGCATGCCTTCTTCGAGCGTGATGACCTGGAAGTCCGCTTCCGCCCGTCCTACTTCCCGTTCACCGAACCGTCCGCTGAAGTCGATATCCAGTGCGTGATGTGTGCCGGTGACGGCTGTCGTGTCTGCTCCCACACCGGCTGGCTCGAGGTGATGGGGTGCGGCATGGTGCATCCGGAAGTCTTCCGTCACTCTGGTATCGATAGCGAGCGCTTCCGCGGCTTCGCCTTCGGCATGGGCGTGGAGCGTCTGGCGATGCTGCGTTACGGCGTCAACGACCTGCGGTTGTTCTTCGAGAACGACCTGCGTTTCCTTCGCCAGTTCAGCTAGGCACTCATTCACGTATCGCGCCTTGAGGGCGTGAACTTACGGAACAGGACAGCAAGATGAAATTTTCCGAACAGTGGCTGCGTGAGTGGGTGTCGCCGGAACTGAACACCCAGCAGCTGGCCGATCAGGTCACCATGGCCGGTCTGGAAGTCGATGGTATCGAACCGGTCGCCGGTGAGTTCACCGGTGTGGTCGTGGCCGAGGTCAAGGACAAGCAACCGCACCCGGAGGCCGATCGCCTCAATGTCTGCCAGGTGGATGATGGCAGTGGTGCACTGGTGCAGGTCGTCTGTGGCGCGCCGAATGTCGCTACTGGCCAGAAGGTGCTCTTCGCTCAGGTCGGCGCCAAGCTGCCGGGCGACTTCAAGATTCGCAAGGCCAAGCTGCGCGGTGTCGAATCCCGCGGCATGATCTGCGGTGCCTCCGAGCTGGGTCTGGAAGCCGAAGCCTCCGACGGCATCATGGTGCTGGCCGCGGACGCGCCGGTGGGCCGTGATGCACGTGACTTCCTGAATCTTGACGACAACGCCATCGAGGTCGATCTGACCCCGAACCGTGGCGACTGCCTGAGCGTCAAGGGTCTGGCGCGCGAAGTCGGCGTGCTCAACCGTCTCGCTGTCACGGCGCCGAGCATCGAGCCGGTCGCCGCCCAGATCGACGATACCTTCCCGGTCACCGTCAGCGCGCCAGAGGCGTGCCCGCGCTATCTGGGACGTGTCGTGCGTGACGTCAATGTCGCCGCGACCTCGCCGCTGTGGCTCGAGGAGCGTCTGCGTCGCAGTGGTATCCGCAGCATCGACCCCGTCGTCGACGTCACCAACTACGTGCTGCTCGAACTCGGCCAGCCGATGCACGCCTTCGATCTGGCACGCCTGAACGGTGGCATCGAGGTGCGCATGGCAGCCGCTGAAGAGCCGCTGACGCTGCTCGACGGTCAGGAAGTCGCGCTGCGTGACGACACCCTGGTCATCGCCGATGAGAAGGGCCCGCTGGCCATCGCCGGTGTGATGGGTGGTGAAGGCAGTGGCGTGAACGCCGAGACGCGCGACATCTTCTTCGAGTCGGCCTTCTTCGCGCCGTTGAGCGTCGCTGGCAAGGCGCGCAGCTACGGCCTGCACACCGACAGCTCGCATCGTTTCGAGCGTGGTGTGGACGCCCAGCTGCAGCGTGATGCCATCGAGCGCGCGACAGCCCTGCTGCTCGAGATCACCGGCGGCAAGCCGGGCCCGATCATCGAGGTCGCCAGCGACGCAGCACTGCCCAAGGCCGCCGTCGTCAGCCTGAGCGGCGTCAGTGTCGAGCGCACGCTGGGCATGGCGCTGCCGGATGACGAGATCGTCGAGATTCTCGAGCGTCTGGGCATGCAGGTCGCCGCGAATGGCGATAGCCAATGGCAGGTGACGGTGCCGAGCTGGCGTTTCGATGTCAGCATTGAGGCTGACCTGATCGAAGAGCTGGCGCGCATCCACGGCTACAACAATCTGCCGGTCAGCCGCCCGAACGCGCGTCTGGCACCGGCCGTGGCCAATGAGACCACCCAGCCGCTGACCAGCCTGCGTCGTCAGCTGGTGGCGCGGGGCTATCAGGAAGCGATCAGCTACAGCTTCGTCGCCCCTGAGCTGCAGAAGACGCTGGATCCGCAAGGGGTGGCACCGGCACTGGCCAACCCGATTTCCAGCGACATGGCCGTGATGCGCAGCTCGCTGCTGCCGGGGCTGGTCAAGGCGCTGAGCCACAACCTCAATCGTCAGCAGTCGCGAGTGCGCCTGTTCGAGACCGGGCTTGTGTTCCGCGGCGAGCTGGACTCCCTCGAGCAGACGCCGATGATCGGCGGCCTGATCACCGGCGCCCGTCTGCCGGAAGGCTGGAATGGCGGTCGTGACAAGGTCGACTTCTTCGATCTCAAGGGCGATGTCGAGGCACTGCTGGCACTGGGCGGCAATCTGGATGCCTGGCGCTTCGAAGCCGCCGAGCATCCGGCACTGCACCCGGGCCAGTGCGCTCAGCTGTTCTTCAATGGTGAGCCGGCGGGCTGGATGGGTGCCCTGCACCCGGCGGCGCGCGCCGAGCTTGGCCTGAAGGTCGAGGTGTTCGTGTTCGAGATCACGCTGGCCTCTGCCTGCGCGGGCCGTCTGCCGCGCTTCGCGCCGCTCTCCAAGTATCCGGAAGTGCGCCGTGACCTGGCCTTCGTGGTCGAAGAGGGCGTTCACGTGCAGTCGCTGCTCGACGCCATCCGCTCGCAAGCCGGTGAATGGCTGACGGACCTGCGCCTGTTTGACGTCTATCAGGGCCAGGGGGTAGCCGATGGTCACAAGTCGCTCGCCCTGGGCTTGACCTGGCAGCATCCTTCGCGCACGCTGAATGATGAGGAAATCAATCAGTTAGTCGATGCGATCGTCACCGATGGCCACACACGTTTCGGGGCGGCGCTGAGAGCATGAGTCGCCACTTGAACGAGGGAGCGGACATGGGAGCGTTGACCAAGGCGGAACTTGCCGAGCATCTGCATGCAGAACTCGGCATGTCCAAGCGCGAAGCCAAGTCGATGGTAGAGGTATTCTTCGACGAGATTCGCGGTTGCCTGCGGGAAAATGAACAGGTGAAGCTGTCCGGTTTCGGCAACTTCGATCTACGTGACAAGCGCGAGCGTCCGGGGCGCAATCCCAAGACAGGCGAGGAGATTCCGATCTCCGCGCGTCGCGTGGTGACATTCCGCCCAGGTCAGAAGCTCAAGGCCCGAGTGGATGAGTACGACGGCGAGACGCACGCACATCAGCGTCTTGAAGAGCATGATGACCACGATGATCATGATGATGATCACTGAGGTCATTGCCTGACCTCACCCGCCGCTCCCTGAGCGGGTGACCATGCTCACGAAAGCCCCGACGCCTTGCGTCGGGGCTTTCGTCGTTCTGAGGCGTCGTTTGTGGTGTGCCATCACCCGTGCACATCAGCCGATCGAGAGCTCAGTGCGTGCATAGCTGATGCCGGGGCGGCTGCGGGTCGCCAGCAGATAGCCGAGGGCGAGTGGTCCGGTGCGGCCCAGCAGCATGGTCGCGATGATCAGCAATTGCCCGCCGGGCGAGAGCTCGGGCGTCAGGCCGTGGCTCAGGCCGACGGTGCCGAAGGCCGAGACGGTCTCGAAGGCCAGCGACAGAAAGGCGTGGTCCGGGTCGGTGATGGTCAGGCCGAACAGCATGCTGAAGATCAACAGCATGGCAGCCAGAGCCACGGCGATCGACTTGAAGACGGTGTCATCGCCGATGCGGCGGCCGTGCAGGGTGGGGGAGGGCTCGCTGCGCAGAAAGGCGCGCGTGGTCAGCAGCAGCACCACGAAGGTGGTCAACTTGATGCCGCTGGCCGTCGAGCCGCTGCCGCCGCCGATGAACATCAGCGCCATGGTCCACAGGGTCGAGGCTTGTGTCATCTCGGCGGAATCGATGACGCTGAAACCGGCGGTGCGCGGCGTGATGGCCATGAAGGCGGCGGCGAGCAGGCGTTCGCCATGACTGGTCATGGCGCCCAGCGTGCCGGGGTTGCGCCATTCAAGCGCCAGTATCACCACCAGACTCAGCAGGTTGAGCGCCACGGTGGCCTCGATCACCAGGCGTGTCTGCACCGAGAAGCGTGACGGCTGCAGCAATACGCGCCAGCCATGTTGGCGGCGCCGCTCGCGCAGCTCGCCGATGACGGCAAAGCCGATGCCGCCGGTCATGAACAGGATGCCGATCACGCCGCTGGTCAGAGGGTTGGCCGCCTCGCGCATCAGGCTGTCCGGCCACAGGGTGAAGCCGGCATTGTTGAAGGCCGAGACCGAGTGGAAGAGGCTCAGCCAGAGCCCCTCCTGCCAGCCATACTCGGGCACCCAGTCCAGCGCCAGCAAGGAGGCGCCTGCCAGCTCGAGCGTCAGCGCAAAGGCGGTGATGATCTTGAGCAGGCGGCCTATCTCGCGTGAGCTGCTGCGATTGAGCGCCTCGCGCAGCAGGCTGGTCTGATGCATCGGCAGGCGCTGGCCCAGCATCACCAGCGACAGGGCGGCGATGGTCATGAAGCCGAGTCCACCGAGCTGGATCAGTATCAGCACGACGGTCTGGCCCGCGAGGGTGAAGTCGCTTAGCGGAGTGACGGAGAGTCCGGTGACCGTGACGGCAGAGGTTGCGGTGAACAGCGCCGACAGCCAGCTCAGCCCTTGCTGGTGCATGCCGGGCAGTTTCAGCAGGCAGGCGCCCAGCATGCCGAGACCCAGAAAGCCGCTCAGCAGAATCTCCGGCGGCGACAGGTGAATGATGGGCCCGCGTGGGCTGCGGGTCAGGGGGCGGAGATAGCGCCGGTAGCGCTGCCTCATAGATGCGCTCCCAGCTTGCGCAGCGCGCTCAGCTCGCCGATCAGGACCAGATGGTCACCGGCGGCCAGTCGCGTGCTGCCGGAGGGTTGGCGATCGAGTGTCTTGCCCTTTCGCAGCGCGATCACGCTGATGTCGTCATCGATGGGCAGCTGATCGAGCTGCTGGCAGTCATCGCCCAGTCGTGCACTGACCTCCAGCTCGACCACGAACTGGTGATCGCCGAGATGGATGAAGTCGACCATGGCATGGTAGGCGAGGCTTTCCGCCACGCGCACGCCCAGGTCGTACTCCGGATGCACGATGTGATCGACACCCAGACGACTGAGCAGCTTGTGGTGTGCATCCGAGGTGGCCTTGACCCACAGCTCCCTGGCGCCGAGCTCCTTGGCCAGCAGCGCGCAGATCAGGCTCTGTTCCATCGAGTCGGCCAGATCGATCAGGACGGCGTCGTACTGCTCAAGCCCCAGCTCCTGCAGGGCATGTTCGTCGGTGGGGTCCGCGATCACCGCCTGGTTGAGCAGGTCTGCCACGGCATTGAGGCGCTTCTCATCGGCATCCACGCCGAGCACTTCATGGTCATGGCGCCTGAGCTCCCGCGCGACGGTGCTGCCGAAATAGCCCAGTCCGATAACCGCGAATTGACGATGCATGACGACTCCTTGTCTGCGCTGCTGGGTGAGGCCAGACGCACTTTGTCCCGACGCTCACTGGCCAGGCACTCTCAGGCCCAGCCCTCTCTAGCCAGAGCGTTCTGGTCTGCGTCTCTTGAATGAGCCTACTCCAGTGATGCGGTGATGTCGGGCTCTTTTGCGGCGCGGTGCGTCTCAGGCGAGGTTGCTTGTCAGGCCTGGGAGGCAGGTGTCGTTTCAAATGTTACCCATTTGAAGTATTCAATGTAGAGTGATTGCCGTCGTGTGGTGATGGCGTTTTCGCAGAGGAATTCTGAGGGAATCGTGGTGATTTTCGATGGGAATCGCGGACGAACCTGCTTCATATCAGTAAAATGGTCTGTGTGAGCACCCAAGGCGGCCAGGCGTTGCGTCGATCACCACTGGCTCACAACAATAACTCGTAAGGTATTCCATGACGGCAAGACAGCAACCCAAGAATCTCTGGATCAGTCGCTGGGGCTTCATCCTTGCAGCTACCGGTTCCGCGGTAGGGCTGGGCAATATCTGGAAGTTTCCCTATATCACCGGTGAGTACGGCGGTGGCGCCTTCGTGCTGGTGTATCTGGCCTGCATTCTCGCCGTGGGCGTGCCCGTGATGATGGCGGAGATCGCCTTCGGGCGGCGCGGGCGCGGCAGCCCCATCGAGGCGATTGCCAATCTGGCGCGTGAAGCGGGGGCCAGTCCGTTGTGGAAGGTCTTCGGCTGGATCGCGATGCTGGCCGGCTTCATGATCCTGTCGTTCTATGTCGTGGTGGCGGGGTGGTCGTTCAGTTACCTGTGGAAGATGGCCAGTGGCGCGCTGTCCGGACACAGCGTCGCGGAGCTGGGCGCCATCTTCGAGGCCGGCAACGCCAACCCATGGGCGCTGGGTGGCTGGGCCACGCTGGTGACGGTGGTGACGATGCTGATCGTCGGGCGCGGGGTGCAGGAAGGCGTCGAGAAGAGCGTGCGCTGGATGATGCCGGGCATGGTGATCATGCTGCTGATCATGATCGGCTATGCCCTGACCTCGGGCAACTTCTCGGCAGGCTTCCACTTCCTGTTCGATTTCGATGTCACGCGCTTGAGCAGTGAAGGGGTGCTGGCCGCGCTGGGGCATGCCTTCTTTACCCTGTCGCTGGCCTCCGGCGCCATCCTCACCTACGGCTCCTACCTGCCGTCGGGCACCTCCATCGCCCGCACTACCTTCACGGTGGCGATTGCCGATACCCTGGTGGCACTGATGGCGGGTCTGGCGATCTTCCCGATCATCTTCGCCAATGGCATGGACCCGTCCTCCGGGCCGGGGCTGATCTTCATGAGCCTGCCGGTGGCCTTCAACCAGATGCCCTTCGGGCAGCTGTTCGGGGTGCTGTTCTTCGCCATGCTCTCGATCGCTGCCCTGACCTCCGCCATCTCGATGATCGAGGCGACCGTCGCCTGGCTGAGCGAGAACCGCAACATGAGTCGCATCAAGGCCTCATGGCTGGCTGGCAGCGTGCTGTGGCTGGTGGCGATGTTCGCGATGCTGTCGTTCAATCTCGGCGCGGACTGGACGCTGGCCGGCAAGCACTTCTTCGACTGGCTCGATTACCTGACCTCGCGCTGGATGATGCCGATCGGTGGCATCGCCATGGCGCTGTTGGCCGGGTTCGTCTTCAAGAGCAGCATGCTGCGCGATGAGCTGAATCTGAGCGATGCCGGCTATCGCCTGTGGCTGTTCATGATTCGTTATGTCAGCCCGGTCTGCATCCTGGCGATCTTCGTCGATGCCCTGGGCGTCGCAGAGCTGTCATTCGACGACTGGCCGTATTTCGTGGCCGTCATCCTGGTAGCTTGTCTCGTGGGCGAGCTGCTCTCGCCGCGCCTGCGCGAGCGTGCCGCCGAGCAGGGCTGATATGATCGCTAGCGTCAGTTCGATAGCATCAGTTCGATAGCGCCAGCCCGGTAGTCATGAAAGCGGCATGAAAAAGCCCCCTGCAGCGTGCTGCAGGGGGCTTTTCGTTCTGATGTCTGTGGTCTGTCTGTCTGCTGGTGGTATCTGTGTGCCAGCTGGCGCCGTTACTCGCCTTCCAAGCCGGTGATCGGCTTGACCGTGCCCCAGTGGCGGCACTTCGGACATTGCCAGAGCAGCATCGAGGCTTCGAAGCCGCAGCGATGACAGCGATGGCGAGGACGCGCCTGGATCAGTTGCTGGGTATGACGCTTGAGCAGATTGAAACGCTCGGTCTCGCGCTCGTCGGCATCCAGTAGGTAGAGATCGAGCAGATAGTCGACGCCGCGCAGGCTGGGGTGACGATGCAGCTGCTCGCTGGCGAAGCTGGCGGCGGCCTCGACACCCTCGCGGCGCTCGATCAGTTGCGCAAGGCTGATGACCGTCGTGGTGTAGGGCGCGCGCTCGACTTCCTGATGCAGCAGGCGTACCAGGCCGCTCTCGTCATCCAGCATGCGAAAGGCGTTGCCCAGTGGCTCGAGGATGATAGGGGTGAAGCCGGTGTCCTGACGTGGAATGCGCTGCAGCAGGCGGATGCACTGCTTGTAGTTGGCATGATCGAATTCGATCTCGGCCAGCATCCAGTTGGCGCGGACGCATTTCTCATCGGTGGAGAGCGCCTGCTTGAGGCGCTTGCGGGCCATCGCCTGGCTGCCTTCGGCGATATCCAGCGCGGCCAGTTCGCAGTGCCAGTGGGCCGCCGCGCGGCGGATGCCGCCTTCCTGGCGCAGAATGGCGTGGGCGACTTCGAGTGCGGCCTCCCATTCGCGTTCCCGCTCGAGGAGGTCGATCAACAGGCGGCGGCCGGCACGCCGATGGCTGTCGTGTTGCGCTTGCTTGAGGAGGGTTTCCAGCAGCTTCTCGGCGCGGTCATAGACACCGCTGCGCATGAAGTCGCGGGCCAGTTCCAGCTGGACACGCTCGCCCTGTTCGCTATCCAGGGCAGGGCGGGCCAGCAGGTTCTGGTGAATCTTGACGGCACGATCGACTTCGCCGCGACTGCGATAGAGATTGCCCAGCGCGATGTGGGTATCGACGGTGTCGCTGTTGACTTCCAGGGCCTGAACGAAGGTTTCGATGGCACGATCAGGCTGCTCGTTGAGCAGATGATTGAGGCCGACGAAGTAGTCGCGGGACAGGGTGGCAGGAGCCGGTGCTTGTTCATCGGGGCGACGATCACGCCGCCCCAGCCAGAATCCGATGGCGATGGCCGCCATCAGCAATCCCAGCAATATCAGATCAGGCATTTATGCCACTTCCTTGATCTCCTGGATGCGCAGTTGGTCCAGTTCCTTGCGTTGCTGCTGGTTGCGACGCTGGGCACGGGTCAACAGTGTGCGCAGGCGCAGGTACATGCCGGTCATCGCGACCATGCCAAGCACGACGCCGATGGCCAGCGAGAACAGCAGCCACATGGAAAGGGACGCAGCAGGCAGCTCTACCCAGATGAGGTCGAGGGGCACGGCTTGCTGGTTGTGAACGGCAAAGAGAATACCGACCAGCAGGACGATCAGCAGGATCACGGCCAGAACGAGACCTTTTAGCCAACGCATAACGGTTTCCTTGTCATGAAATGCAGTCGTGAATCATCTGGGAGCGAGTGTATCACTGCCCATCGCGCGAGTCTTGGCGGCGACGCCGTGAGGTGGGTGGCTGTCGTCTCTGGCATGACGGCTTGAGCAGATGTCGGCCGGCGCTGAGCCAGCCGGCCCCGTCACGCCGGGACTTTCTCTGCGGGCAGCGCTGTCAGTCAGCCGCGCCGTCGTCTTTAGCACTGTCATCGGTCGCGCTGTCGTCAATACCCCAGGGCACGACTGGCATCGACCTGCTCGCGCAGCTCCTTGCCGGGCTTGAAGTGGGGGACGAACTTGCCATCCAGGTCCACCGGCTCACCGGTCTTGGGGTTGCGCCCCAGTCGTGGCTCACGGTAGTGCAGCGAGAAGCTGCCGAAACCGCGAATCTCGACGCGACCGCCGTGGGCCAGGGCGTCTGTCACATCATCGAGGATGATGCGAACCGCGGCCTCTACATCCTTGAGCGACAACTCAGGCTGTCGCATGGCTATCTGTTCGATCAGCTCGGACTTGGTCATCGGATCTCTCCATGCCTGCACCTTTCTCGCGAAAGGCGTTCGTGATGCGGCAGCCGGGCGACCTCTTGTCACCGGACAGGCACACGCATCCTTGTGATTGTTATCTCCTCAGCATAATGGGCAAATCCTGAGAAAACAACGCACTAGGGACATCATTGCCGATCACGGCACGGATTGCCAATTCCTGCCCGAGCAACGGGTCAACGGATGCCGCTGACGCCCCCCTCGGGTATACTGCGCGCATTGATGTGACGACTGAGGTTCAGGCAATGGAAGATGTGATTCGCAAGCGGCTTCATTGGCATTCGCGTCGCGGCATGTGGGAGCTCGATCTGCTGCTACTGCCGTTTCTGGAGCAGCGTTTCGACGCCTTGAGCGAAGACGACAAGGCGCTCTATGTGCAGCTGCTGGCCGAAGAGGACCAGGACCTCTTCGTGTGGCTGATGAAGCGCGACCCGTGCGGCAATGCCGAGTACCAGCGTCTGATCAACATGGTGATCGCCAATGCCGAGAATGGCGAGCGCGATCAGTTCAAGGGCCTCTAGACAGGCGTTCGCGACCCACGCCAGCCTGCGCGTCGGGCTGTTGGCGGCGAGTCTCGCCTTGTGGGTCTGGCTTGGCGAGCTGGCGACTGGCCAGTTCGTTGTCAGTACGTGGTGGACCTGTCAGTGGCAATATCTACGCAATGCCCTGCCTTTCGAGGCGGGGCATTGTGCGTTTGAGGGGCTCGCTCAGCTGCCGGATGGCGTCATGGCGCTGCTGGGCGTGATGGGGCTGGGCTGGCTGCTGCAGGCCGTAGAGCTGGTGTCATGGTGGCGCCAGGCTCGGCGGCGTCTCAAGGCCCCCGAGGCGCGAGTCTGGCTGGCCCTGGGGGGCAGTCTCTGCGCCGATGCGGCGCTTGCCAGCGGTGGCCAGGCGCCAGTGCCGGAGAACGAGGCTGAAGCCGAGATCGAAGCCAGCGATACCCCGCCTGCGTCAGAGGCGCGCCATCGTCACCCGGAGATGCAGCTCTGCTGGTGGTGGGCTGATGGTGCCTCACGCAGCTGGCAGCCCGTCAATGTGCGCTGCCTGTGGTGCTCACCACGCCTGATCGGGCTTGAGATCTCGCCGCAGGGTTTCGGGCCACAGGGGGTGGGACCACAGAGGGCGGGGCCACAGGGGATGGGGCTACAGGGCTTGAGAGCGCAAGGCGCGGGCCAGCAGCACCTGAAAACGCAGCGGGTATGGCTGTGGCCGGATAGCGCCTCCAGCGAAGACCTTCACCAGCTGCGCCTGTGGTTGCTGTGGCCGCCCTTGCCGCATGGTTTGCCGCGTCAGCCGCCGCCATTGGAGACTCTGCGGCGCGTCGCTGCCCAGGGAGACCACCCACGCTGAACCGCTCAGATCGCGGCAGCGAAGGCCGAGAGCCGAATGACGCTATCGCGGGCGCGCGGCGCCGGCATCGGGAAGTCGCGGATGAAGTGCAGGCCGCGTGACTCATGACGTTGATGGGCGCTGAGCAGCAGCAGCGGTGCCAGCGTCAGGGCCTGATAGAGCGCAAGGTGATCGAGCCCTGCCCGCGGCGCTGAAGCTTGCCTGTGCTGCTCGGGCTCCGCCGTTTGCCCCGCCTCAAGCGAGACCCACTGCGCTATCTGCTGCAACGCCTCCCTCAGGCCGTGCTGGCTGCGCTCGATCCCCGCCTGCAGACTCATCAGCTGGCGCAAGCTGTGCAGGCGCGTGCGCGCCTCATCGGCGCTCAAACGCATCACGCAGCGCCAGACCTGACCATTGTCGGCAAGCTGCGTGAGCAGGGCGGCGTGCTGCGGCATCAGCGAGTCGAGCGTGCTCATCAGGCGTGGCTCGTCGGCGCGGCGCGGCTGCCCCAGCGCTTCACCACAGGCGCGCGCCTGCACCAGGCACTCGAGCAGCGAGTTGCTGGCCATGCGATTGGCGCCGTGCAGGCCCGTGCAGGCGACTTCGCCGATGGCCCACAGCCCGGGCAGGTCGCTGGCGCCATCCAGCCCGGTGGCGATGCCGCCGCAGCTGTAGTGGGCGGCAGGGACGACGGGAATCGGTGCATGACGAATATCGATCCCGCGTGCCAGGCAGTGCTCGGCGATGGTCGGGAAGTGGTGCTCGATGGCCTCGGCCCCCAACGCGCTGATATCCAGACAGACATGCTCGAGACCGTGCGTGCGCATCTCGGCGAGGATGGCGCGTGCCACGACATCACGCGGCGCCAGCTCCAGACGCGGATCATGATCGGCCATGAAGCGATGCCCATCCGGGCGCAGCAGCAGTCCCCCTTCGCCCCGTACCGCCTCGGAGATCAGAAAGGGCGTGCCATCGGGGTCATACAGGCAGGTGGGATGAAACTGCTGGAACTCTAGGTTCATCAGGCTGGCGCCGGCGCGGGTCGCCATCGCCATGCCATCACCGACGCTGGCGCTCGGGCTGGTGGCGTGGGCGAACAGGCCGCTGGCACCGCCGGTAGCCAGCACCAGGTCATTGGCTGCCAGCCATCGGCGCTGGCCCGTGCCGTCCATTACCCACAGGCCACTGGCGCGACCCGCGTTGACCGCGATGTCGACCGCCAGCAGGTCTTCGAGAATCTCGATGTTCGGGTGGGCTTCGACGTGGGCGCTGAGCGTATCGAGCAGCGCCCGCCCGGTGGCGTCGGCGGCGTGGATGATGCGGCGGCGACCATGCCCGCCTTCACGGGTGAGGTGGAAGGGGTAGCTGGCGTCGGCGTCGGCCGGGGTGAAGGGCACGCCAAGCGCGATCAGCCATTCGATGGCCTCCCGCGAGTGACCGACGGTGAAGCGCACCGCGCGTTCGTTGCATAGGCCATCGCCGGCAATCAGGGTGTCGGCGACATGGGATTCCACATCGTCCTCGGGCGCCAGCACCGCCGCGATACCGCCCTGCGCCCAGCGGCTGGCGCCCTGTGCCTCACGCGCCGGACGCAACAGCGTGACGCGGCGGGTACGCGGGCCGGGTGGCAGGCGATTGGCGAGGCTGAGTGCCAGGGTCAAACCTGCCGCGCCGCCACCGACGATCAGCACGTCATGCTGGCTTGCGGGAGTCACTCCGGATACTGAGTTCATGTGTCTTTCCTGGCAGTCTCATTGCCGGCCGAGTCCGGCTGGTGCCTGTCGTGGCGGTCTGGCTCATCGCTGTTGTTGTCATTGATGCTGTCATCACTCGCCGGCGCTTTGCTGGTCGTCTCATTATTGGCCGACGCTTTGCTGGCCGGCGCTTTGCCGACCGAAGAGTGATGCTCGCCAGCGTTGTTCTCGCGCCTGGTGGGGGCTGCCGTATCGCCCGGTGTCGGGTCTTCGGGCAGGAACAGGCGGCGCGCATCACTGATCAGGCCATGGCCCGGCAGTCGGCGTTGCAGGCGCTGGCTCGGCAGGCGCTCCAGCAAGGCCAGGCGCTCGCCCAGGGCTTCGGTCAGGCGTGCCAGCTCGCGGTTGAGCCACAGGTAGCCTGCCGGGCTGAACAGCGCGCGGCCGTTGCGGCTCTCGACATTGCGGACATCGGCATAGCGTTGCAGGTCAAAGGGCGTCACCGTCAGTTCGATGCTCTGGCCGGTGCGCACCTGAAAGGCCAGGGTGCCAAGCGCGCGGGCCAGACGATGCTGGGCATCGCGCAGGCCATCCAGCCCCTCGATGAATTCATGCCCCTCGCGGGTGTTCCAGTGGGTTTCCTGCAGCAGTTCGATGGTCGAGATCATGCGGCGCTCGAAGGACAGGATTTCCTCGATGTCGGCACGATTGATGCGGCCTTCCTGAGCGACGGCATCGACCAGCCCGCGCTGCTTGACCAATTGTGCCGAGGTGGCACGCACCAGCGCGAGACCTTCATTGACGCCCTCACGCTCGGCCTTGGTATGGCCGTGGTAGAGACGTGCCAGCTTGTCGAGGTTGTCGGCCAGCAGGAAGCGGAAGACATCCGTCGCCTTCTGGGGCAGCAGCACCATGCTGACCACGATGCTGATCAGGGTGCCCAGCACCACATTGAAAACGCGCCATAGCCCGATGCCGAGATCATGATTGCCATCACCGATCACCATCAGCAGCGTGACGCAGAACAGCAGCGAGCTGTAGCCATAGCGATTGCTGAAGGTGGCATTCAGTGCCAGGGCGATGCCGACGATGCTCCAGAAGGGCACCACGCCCGGCAGAGGCTCGGCGACCAGAATCAGGATCAGGCCCCACAGGCCGCCAAGCAGGGTGCCGACCAGACGTTGCCAGCCCTTGTCGATGACACCGCCGACGTGGGGCAGGTTGCCCATGACCATCACGGTGCTGACCAATGCCCAGGAACTGTGCGGCAGGCTGAAGAGTTCGATGATGGAAAAGCACAGCGTCAGGGCGACGGTCACGCGCAGGATATGCAGGCGCTGGCGGTGCAGATAGGTGAAGTAAGGGTTGTGCGAGAACCATTTCATGATGCGATCTCCCCTCCGGCAGGCACGAGGAAGTGAGGGATGGTGCGCACCGCACACACGGCGGGTTTCAGCAGCGAAGAGGTGGACATCAGGTTCGCGGTCATTCCGTCGACAGGATTCAAGAGGCGTGGCCAAGGGGGCCATGACCATGGTGGAAGCGCTGAACAGTGTAACCGACCCCTCAAGGTCGTCCCAGAGGCTTTCAGGCCCTTGCGGCGCACTGTGGCGCTGCGCCCTTGCTCTGCGAATGCTGCTGATGGCGCTCAGGGCAGAGACCGGAAGGCGGTCATGAGAGCCCGCTCAAGAGAGATCGAGCAAGAGAGGGGAGGTAAGAGGAACAGGCAACGAGAGATGCGTACAGAGCGCGCGCCATCAAAGGGAAAGATCGAAAAATGGCGATTGTTATTGATAATCACTCTCATGAAGTGGCTTGATTGGTATCCTGTACGTCCCCAAGTGATCATCAGGGGATCGAAGCTGGCGATCAGGTCCTTGATCAATTATTGCCAGCCGCCCATCAGTGACGCCAGCCAGGTGCGACGTCATATGCAACAGCACAGGGAGACAAGCATGAGCAGCCAGACCCGCCGTGAACGCGACAGCATGGGTGAACTCGAAGTGCCGGCCAGCGCACTCTATGGCGCCCAGACTCAGCGAGCGGTCGACAACTTCCCCGTCAGTGGCCAGCCGTTGCCTGCTGCCTTCATTCGCGCCGTGGCGCGTATCAAGCTGGCCGCGGCCGAGGTCAACCGTGATCTGGAGCTGCTGGATGACGTGCGTGCCGAGGCGATCATCAAGGCGGCGCGTCAGATCATCGACGGCGAACATGCCGATCAATTCCCGGTCGATGTCTTCCAGACCGGTTCCGGCACCTCGACCAACATGAACGTCAACGAGGTGCTGACGCAGCTTGCCAATCAGCATCTGGGTGACAAGGACGTGAGCGTCGGCGCCAACGACCACGTCAACATGGGCCAGTCGAGCAATGATGTCATCCCGACGGCCATTCATCTGTCCGCCGTCATCGCTGTCTCGGACACCCTGTTGCCGGCGCTGCGCCATCTGCATGAGGTGATCTCCCACAAGGCCTCTGAGGTGGACGACGTCGTCAAGACCGGTCGCACTCACCTGATGGATGCGATGCCGATTCGCATGAGTCAGGAGCTGGGTGCCTGGCAGGCGCAGGTCGGGCAGGCCATCGAGCGCATCGAGCAGGTGCTGCCGCGCCTCGAGCGCCTCGCCCAGGGCGGCACCGCCGTCGGCAGTGGCATCAACGCGCATCCGGAATTCGCCGAGCGCATCGCCGACCGCCTCTCGCACCAGACCGGCCATGCCTTCCGTCCCGCCGAGAGCTTCTTCGCGGCGCTGTCCTCCCAGGATACGGCAGTCGAGCTCTCCGGCCATCTGCGTACCTACGCCGTGGCGATGATGAAGATCAGCAACGACCTGCGCTGGATGAATTCCGGCCCGCTGGCAGGGCTGGGTGAGATCGAGCTTGAGGCCCTGCAGCCGGGCAGCTCCATCATGCCGGGCAAGGTCAATCCGGTGATTCCCGAGGCGGCCGCCCAGGTGGCGGCGCAGGTGATGGGCAATGACGCCACCATCGGTATCGCCGGGCAGAGCGGCAACTTCCAGCTCAATGTCATGCTGCCGCTGATCGCCAACAACCTGCTGTCCTCGATCACGCTGAGTGCCAATGTCAGCCGCCTGCTGGCGGACAAGGCCATTGCCACCTTCAACGTGCGTCAGGACAACATCGAGGCACCGCTGGCCAAGAATCCGATTCTGGTCACGGCGCTCAATCCGGTGATCGGTTACAACGAGGCGGCGCGAGTGGCCAAGGTGGCCTATCAGGCCGGGCGTCCGATTCTGGATGTGGCCGAGGAAGAGACTGAGCTGTCACGCGAGGAGCTGGAGCGTCTGCTCGATCCGGCCAAGCTGACGGCGGGCGGTATCCAGTAAGTCGTCAATACATGACCTAAAATTCCGCCTGTCCCTGAACGAAAAGCCCGCCCCTCCTTGCCGGAGGGGCGGGCTTTCTTTTGCTGCTGGCTCAGCCGGTTTTCATCAGGCGGCGCGTGCCAGCAGGCGTTCCTTGAGGTAGTCGCCGATGCGCGTCTTCTGCTCATCGCTCAGGCGCAGCGTCAGCTTGGTGCGGCGCCAGACGACATCCTGCACCTCACGCGCCCATTCGTGCTCGACCAGGTAGTCGATTTCGGCGGCGCTGAGGCCTGCGCCGAAGTCCTCGCCCAGGTCCGCCTCGCTCTTCTTGCCGTCGAGGAAGTGCAGGCACAGGCTGCCGTAGCTTGAGGCGAAGCGTCTGGTGCGTGCTTCGCCGAGGAACGGGTAGTCGCGCTGCAGCTGGCGGGTGAAGGCTGCGCGGCTTTCGATATCGCCACCGGGCAGGGCCTTCTCGTGGGTCCACGGCTCGCCCATGCTCGGCAGCAGCGGCTTGAGGTCTTCGAGTGCCGATTCGGCCAGCTTGCGATAGGTGGTGATCTTGCCGCCGAAGATGGACAGCATCGGTGCGCCGCTGTCATCCAGATGCAGGGTGTAATCACGCGTCATCGCGGACGGGTCCGCCGACTCGTCGTCGCACAGCGGGCGCACGCCGGAGAAGGTCGAGACCACGTCATCGCGGCTCAGCTTGCGCTTGAAGTGATGGTTGACCACCTCGAGCATGTAGTCGGTCTCATCGGTGGAGCAGGCCACCTCAGAGGGGTCGCCCTTGTAGCGCACGTCGGTGGTGCCGATCAGGCTGAAGTCTTCCTGATAGGGCAGCACGAAGACGATGCGCTTGTCCTTGTTCTGCAGGATGAAGGCGCGGTCATCGGTGTTGATGCGCGGCACGATCAAGTGGCTGCCCTGGATCATGCGGATGCCGTAGCGCGGCGTGCGCTCGGTGGCGCCCTTGATGAAGGACTCCACCCACGGGCCTGCCGCATTCACCAGGGTGCGTGCGCGACGGATGAAGGTCTCGCCGCTGCTGACATCTTCAAGCGTCAGCTCCCAGTGGCCCTCGACATCACGGGCGCCGACACAGCGGGTGCCCGTCATGATCTCGGCGCCCTGCTCGCGCGCCTGCAGCGCATTGGTGATGACCAGACGAGCATCATCGACCCAGCAATCCGAGTATTCGAAGCCCTGGTTGATCTCGCTGACCAGCGGGCTCTGCTCGCCGAACTTGAGGCCCTTGGAAGCTGGCAGGGTCTCGCGCTTGCCGATGTGGTCATACAGGAACAGGCCCGCACGAATCATCCACGCCGGACGCAGATGCGGCTGGTGCGGCAGGATGAAGCGCAGCGGCCAGATGATATGCGGTGCCTTCTTGAGCAGTATCTCGCGCTCCTGCAGGGCTTCGCGCACCAGACGGAATTCGTAGTGTTCCAGATAGCGCAGGCCGCCGTGGATCAGCTTGCTGCTGGCGGAGGAAGTCGCACTGGCGAGGTCATTCTGCTCGCACAGGGCCACGCTCAGGCCGCGGCCGCTGGCATCGTTGGCGATACCGGCGCCATTGATGCCTCCGCCGATGATGAAGAGGTCAAGAAGTGCATCGTTGTCGCGGGACATGGGCTGCTCCTGCTCGTGCCCGGCGCTACCGGGTGGGGCGAATGAGTCTGCACCGGCAAGGTGCGCGATAATAGGTTTTCGAAAGTGAACATAGCTTAGCAAAAGTCGAACATCAAGGGGATTCTTCTGCGCTGATGGCTTTCGGAAATGATCATTTGGGCGAGTGTCTGGCAACTGAGGATTGCCTGATATTCAACCTGTTGTCTTGCCGGTGTTTTTCTCAGTCTCTGATCATGGCGTGACATTTTCATGAAGCGCCTGGCTGTCATGTTGCCGCGCGGGCGGCGCAGACGATGCCCGCAGTGACTGATCAAGCGTCATGACAGGTTGTACGGAGACGAAGCGGTGCCGCTGGGCAGCGCACAGTCAGCAGCTGGGCAGTTTTCGTGATATGCGAGGTTCATCGGTGCAAAGGGGGCAAAAGGGGGCAAAAGGGGGAAAAGAGGCGAGGGGGAAGAAGGTAAGGGGGGCGAGAGCCGGGCCAGGCTGCACGTCGGCGTATTGCCTGGCCCCTTGATTGCGCGATGACCTGATTGCGCGATGACTTGTTGGTGAGGCGACTAGTGGGTTGGGTGACGCGTCATCGAGCTCAAGCGTCGCCAGTCTCGCCCGACGACTCATCACCGGCGACATGCAGCGCAACTTCGTGCTGACGCATCAGGGTCAGGATGCTTTCCGGGGGCTGGATATCGGTGAAGAGCGCATCGAGCTGGCTCAGGTTGCCCTGGCGCACGACCGCATTGCGCTGGAACTTGGAGTGATCCGCGATCAGGAAGACCTGGCGTGAGTTGTGGATGATTGCCTGGGCGACACGCACTTCCTGATAGTCGAATTCCAGCAGCGAGCCATCTTCATCGATGCCGCTGATGCCAATGATCCCGAAGTCGACCTTGAACTGGTTGATGAAGTCGATGGTGGCCTCGCCGATGATGCCGCCATCGCGGGAACGCACCATGCCGCCGGCCACGATGACATTGAAATCCTCCTTGTGCTGGAGGATGGCCGCCACGTTCAGGTTGTTGGTGATGACCTCAAGCCCGTGGTGATCACACAGCGCCTCGGCCACCATCTCGTTGCTGGTGCCGATGTTGATGAACAGCGAGGCGTGGTCGGGAATCTGCCTGGCCAGGGCGGCCGCCATGCGCCGCTTGGCGCCCAGGTTCAATGTCTTGCGGGTGCTGTAGGCGGTGCTGACAGTACTGGACTCAAGCCCCGCGCCACCGTGTACGCGCTTGAGCGCACCGGCCTCGGACAGCTGATTGAGGTCGCGACGAATGGTCTGCGGCGTGACCTCGAAGTGACTGGCCAGCTGCTCGATGGAGGCGTATCCCTGACGCGTGATCAGTTCGACAATGGCGCGATGGCGCTTTGGCTGCATCATCCTGCTCTCTTGTTGTCAGCGGCTTGCGGAACGTGAGTTCACTTCATGTCAGCAAGTGCGCATCACGGTTGCCGTTGGGGAGTGGGGTCGTCCAGTGAGGGTACATCCTAATCCAACAAGGGGGCGTCAGTGCAATTTGACGAATGGCGTCAAGGTGTTGCGAAGCTGCAACAGGCCATGTCGGCGCAATGGACATGAGACCAAGGTACAATGATATTGATTGGTAATACGTTTGTGATAGCGCGCATTTGGCGCTAACGTTTGCAGCGATATTCGAAGACGAACATTTCGTGTTCGGTTGTGATGGTTCAAGAGGAAGTGTTCTCGCTGCGCCTGCCAAGCGCGGAGAGGACAAAGCCAACCCGCTTTCTCCTGTCGCCCTCACATGATACCCGAGCCAATATAGTGAAGTACCGCAGTCTCCGCTGACGTGTACTCTCAGAAGCAGCCTCGAAGCCAAGGACAGTCATAATGTCTAGCCCCAAGCCAGAGAAAGACTCTCGCGTCGATGGACCCACGCGCATTCTCGCGATCGACCAGGGTACCACCAGCTCCCGCGCCATCCTGTTCGATCGTGAAGGGACGGTGACAGGTCTGGCCCAGGAAGAATTTCCGCAGCATTTCCCGGACAGCGGTTGGGTCGAGCACAACGTCGATGATATCTGGGGGTCGGTGAAGCGCACCGTGCGTCAGTCGCTGATCAATACCAATGTCGGCGCCGAGCAGGTGGCCGCCATCGGGATCACCAACCAGCGTGAGACCACCATCGTCTGGGACCGCGAGACCGGCGTGCCGGTCTACAACGCCATCGTCTGGCAGGACCGCCGTACCCACGAGTACTGTCGTGAGCTTTCCGATGCCGGTCATGGTGACATGATCCAGCAGAAGACCGGTCTGCTGATCGACCCGTATTTCTCCGCGACCAAGCTGCGCTGGATTCTCGAGAATGTCGAAGGCATTCGCGCACGCGCCGAGAAGGGCGAGCTGGCCTTCGGTACCGTCGACAGCTACCTGATCTGGAAGCTGACCGCCGGCAAGCGTCACGTCACCGATGCCACCAACGCCTCGCGTACCTGCCTGTTCAACATCGTCGATCAGTGCTGGGACAGCGAGCTGCTGGAGCTGTTCGGTATCCCGGAAAGCCTGCTGCCGGAAGTGCTGGATTCCAGTGATGATTTCGGCACCACCGACCCGCAGCTGTTCGGTGCGGCGATGCCGATTCGCGGCGTGGCCGGCGATCAGCAGGCGGCGCTGGTCGGCCAGGCCTGTTTCACGCCCGGTATGAGCAAGAGCACCTACGGCACCGGCTGCTTCATGATCATGAACACCGGCGAGAAGATGGAGCTGTCCCGCAATCGTCTGCTGACCACGGTGGGCTATCGCCTCAATGGCAAGCCGACCTATGCCATGGAAGGCAGCATCTTCGTGGCGGGCGCAACCGTGCAGTGGCTGCGTGATGGCCTGAAGCTGTTCTCCGATGCCTCCGAGACCGAACCGCTAGCGCGTGCGGCCAAGGCCGACCACGGCGTCTACATGGTGCCGGCCTTCACCGGCCTGGGGGCACCGCACTGGGACCCGCAGGCGCGTGGCGCGATTCTGGGGCTGACCCGTGGCACCGGCATCACCGATATCGTGGCGGCCGGCCTGCAGTCGGTGTGCTATCAGACGCGTGACCTGCAGGAGTGCATGCTGGATGACGTGGCCATCAACTGCGCGAATCTGCGCGTGGATGGCGGCATGGTCAGCAACAACTGGGTGATGCAGTTCCTGTCTGACATGCTGGGCGTGAAGGTGGATCGTCCGCGCGTGCTGGAGACCACGGCGCTGGGCGTCGCGTATCTGGCTGGCCTGCATATCGGCTGGTATGAAAGCCTGGATGAGATCAGCGAGCTGTGGCATTGCGAGCGTACCTTCGCGCCGGAAATGGCGGAAGAGCAGCGTGAGCGCCTCTACGCCGGCTGGCTGGAAGCGGTGGAAAGAGTGAAAAGCGACGGAGGCCACTGAGCATGTGGACCGATGTCATGACAGGCGAGTTTCTCGGCTGTCTGTTCCTTATCCTGTTCGGCGGTGGCGTGGTCGCCAATGTGGTGTTGTCTGACACCAAGGGCAATGGTTCCGGCTGGATCGTGATCACCACTGGCTGGGGCTTTGCCGTGATGATCGGCGTATTCGTGGCCGTCTCGACCGGCTCGCCCCAGGCGGACCTCAATCCGGCGGTGACGCTGGCCAAGTATCTGCTCGGGGTGCATGCCACCCTCATGGATGTGGCGCGACATGTCATCGCGCAGATGCTGGGTTGTTTCGCCGGTGCCGTGATGGTGTGGCTGGCCTATCTGCCGCACTGGAAGCGCACCAGCGATGCTGGCCTCAAGCGGGCGGTGTTCTGCACGGACCCGGCAGTCGAGTGTCGTCTGGGCAACATGCTCAGCGAAGTGATCGGGACCGTGGTGCTGATCTTCGGTATCGGTGCCATCGTCGGTTCCGGCACCATCAGCGCTGGCCTGCTGCCGTATCTGGTCGGCATGCTGGTGTGGGCCATCGGCCTCTCGCTGGGTGGCGCGACCGGCTATGCCATCAACCCGGCACGTGATCTGGGCCCGCGTATCGCGCACTCCTTGTTGCCGATCCACGGCAAGGGCGCCTCCGGCTGGGGGTATGCCTGGGTGCCGATCGCCGGCCCCCTGGCGGGGGCCTTGATCGCGGCCTCAATGTGGCATCTGCTGCTGTAACAAATCCTTGCCGCAATCCGCTGGAGCAGCCCCCTGCACCTGTGGCACTGTAGCCTGACTTCGCCCCGTCCCTCGACGGGGCGAAGTCATTTCGGGTCTCCGCCTTTTCTTGCCATCCCCCGGCGATAGCACCACCCATTGTCATGGGGCGCGTTCGTGTGGGCGAGAGGTGGCGGTAGACGACTGACAGGGGGCAAGTGGCGGAGGTCATCAAGATGTGGACTGACGTCATGACGGGCGAGTTTCTGGGTACCACCTTCATGATTCTGCTGGGAGGTGGCGTGGTCGCCAATGCGATGCTCAGGGGCACCAAGGGAGCGGGTTCCAGCTGGCTGATGATCAATGCCGGCTGGGGATTTGCCGTGATGGTCGGGGTGCTGGTCTCGACCTCGACAGGGTCGCCCTACGGCGATCTCAATCCGGCGGTGACGATCGCGAAATACCTGCTGGGCGTGCATACCGACGAGTTCAAGGTCGCCAGGATGATGCTGGCGGAGCTGCTCGGCTGCTTCATGGGGGCGGTACTGGTGTGGGCGGCCTATTACCCGCATTGGGAGGTGACCCGAGACCCGCTGCGCAAACGCGCGGTCTTCTGTACTGATCCGGCAGTGGCCAACAAGACGGCCAATGTCATCAGTGAAGCGATCGCGACGGTGGTGCTCATCTTCGCCATCGGCAGCATGGTCGACAGCGCGCTGATCACTGATCAGGCGCTGCCGTATCTGATCGGTGTGCTGGTCTGGGCGATCGGCCTGTCACTGGGTGGCCCGACCGGCAACGCGATGAACCCGGCGCGTGACCTGGCGCCGCGCATCGCGCATTGGGTGTTGCCGATTGCCGGCAAGGGCAGTTCGGGCTGGCAGTATGCCTGGGTGCCGATCGCCGGCCCCTTGCTGGGGACCGTGTTGGCAGCTGTGCTGCGTCGGGTCTTCCTCTAGCCGTCGAGGTGCCGCAGTCAGTCATTGTCGTGTCCGTGCGCTGCCAGCCAACCTTGTGCCATTCGGCAAGAGTGGCTGGCGGCGTAGGGCAGAGCAGAGCAGGGTAGATCAGATCAGGTGAGTCCTTATCAGGCCTGGCCGCGATGACGTGTCGCGTTTGCGTGCCTCACTCGCGCGGCCGATCCGTGCCTGCTCTGTGCCCGTTCTTTTTACCTGATCATGGCAAGGCGGAATGGCGAGAAAATTTTTTATCATCAGGGGTTGCATCAAAACGGGAGTTGCGTAGAATACGTCCTCGCTGACAGGGCAAAGCACTTCGCATCACACTGCTGCGCGTTTCAGCATGCTGACATAGGACCATAGCTCAGTTGGTTAGAGCGCCACGTTGACATCGTGGAGGTCGGCGGTTCAAATCCGCCTGGTCCTACCAGCATCGGCACTGATGGCAACATCGCGCCACTTGATTCAGGACCATAGCTCAGTTGGTTAGAGCGCCACGTTGACATCGTGGAGGTCGGCGGTTCAAATCCGCCTGGTCCTACCAAGCCGTTCCACGGTATGTTTCAAGTGTCATCTGCCACACTTCAGGACCATAGCTCAGTTGGTTAGAGCGCCACGTTGACATCGTGGAGGTCGGCGGTTCAAATCCGCCTGGTCCTACCAGATTCCAGAAAACGCCCGGCTCATCGAGTCGGGCGTTTTCGTGTGCGTGTCATGAAAATCTGCCGCGTGACCGGCGCGTGACACTTGGCGAGAGAGGCGCCGCTCAGGCAAGCGTAGCGTCGAGGAATTCGCGTGCTTCCTTGAGGGCGGCATTGGCAGCGCTCAGCAGCGGAGCGAAGCCGACGAACACATGCGGCATGTCCGGCCACAGGCTCAATGTGACGGGCGAGCCGCAGTCCTGCGCCTGAGTGGCGTAGCGACGGCTGTCGTCGAGCAGGATCTCCGCCTCGCCGCACTGGATAAGCGTCGGAGGCAGGTCAAACAGATTCCCCTCCAGTGGCGAGATGCGCGAATCGCTCATGTCGGTGCCGTCCTGCACGTAGGCCATGCTCACGAAGGGCAGCAGGTTGGGGTCGAGAATCGGGTCCACCTCGGCCTTGCGCGACAGTGAGGCGCTGCCCCAGCTGAGGTCCGTGGCGGGCGAGAAGGCGATCACCGCACCCGGCAGCCGCTCGCCTGCGCTCTTGAGCGCATTCACGGCCGCCAGCGTGAGGTTGCCGCCCGCGCTGTCACCGGCCAGCAGCAGGTGGTCCTGCGGGTATTCGTCACACAGCCAGCGCCACGCGGCCAGCACGTCCTGCAGGCCGGCCGGGAAGGCGGCCTCTGGCGCGAGGCGGTAATCCAGGGTGTAGGTCTCGGCGCGTGCCGCTCGGCCCAGGCGGCTGGCCAGAGGACGATGGCCGGCAGGCGAGCCTGCGATCCAGCTGCCGCCATGCACATACAGCAGGCGACGCTGGCGCGCTGGTGCGTCATCGGGTGCCGGCAATACCTCACAGACACGCTCTCCCTCGCCACCCGGTACCATCGCGAGACGCGGTGTCACGCCGGTGTCGAGAATGCTGGCGTCGGCGGCGAAGTAAGCCTCAAGCAGGGTGCGCTTGGCACCGAGGTCATTGCCGGTGCGCGCCGTGAAGGCCTTGATACACTCAAGATGCTTGATGACCCGCTCAAGGCCGGCATGCGCTTCGTCGTGATTTTGCAGCGAGGCCTCCGCGTGTGGGGGCGGCGAATCCGGGGAGGAGGGCGATGTAGAGGATGATGTGGGGGGCGAAGTAGAGGGCGACGAGGGATGAGATGGCGACCGGGATGACATGTTTGGCTCCTGTCGGGTGCGAGAGCTCTTAACCTGTCATCTCGTACGGGGCTGTGCAAGGCCAGAAAGGCCACAACGCAAACCGCCCGCCGTGCGAGTGGCGCGGCGGGCGGCAGAGCGTGATGCTGACATTCAGGCTGTCTGTCAGGCGGGCGCTCAGTTTGTCAGGCAGGAACGCTGTCGAAGTCGCTGGAGGCGATGAAGATCTCGACCAGGCGCTCGATGCCGGCCTGATCCTCTTCGTCGAAGCGCTCGGGGCTCGGGCTGTCCAGGTCCAGCACACCCCACAGCACTTGCTGGCCGTCCTGCTCGATGAGCACCGGGATGACCAGCTCGCTGCGCGAGGCGGCGTCACAGGCGATATGGCCCGGGAAGGCGTGCACGTCCGCGACACGCTGGGTGGTGCGTTCGGTGGCGGCGGCGCCACACACGCCCTTGGTGAAGGGAATCGGGTGGCAGGCCGGCTGACCCTGGAACGGCCCCAGGTGCAGGACCTGCGGCTGACGTTGCACATAGAAGCCTGCCCAGTTGAGGTTCTCCACCGTCATGTTGACGAAGGCAGCCGTCTGGGAGGCATTGGTCAGCCAGTCGCGGGTATCGAGGATGGCATCCAGCTGGCGGGCCAGCAGTGAATAGTCGGGGCGAGTGGCCATGAGGGCTCCTGAGGGATAGGTAAGGTGGCGAGATGGCGCAAGAATGCGGTCGCGGGTCGCCTGTTTCAAGCGTGTCCTGCGCGTGTCTCTTCCCGCGCTGCGTCGGCATCTGGGTGTGATGAGATGCGTGACGAGATGAGTCATCCACCGGATGCAAAAGCGCCGACCAGTGGTCGGCGCTTTGCGTTCAGGCGTCTGTCAGCGACATGGGGTGAGGCTTACTTCCAGCCCGGCACCGCCGCGCCCTTGAACAGCTCTTCCGCCTTGGCTTCGACTTCCGGCGTCTGATAGGCCTTGACCAGCTTCTGCACCTTCTCGCTGTCCTCATCGCCCTGACGCACGACGATCAGGTTGACGTACGGAGACTCGGCGCCTTCACGGATCAGCGCGTCTTCCGGCTTCAATCCAGCCGGCTGGGCGAAGGTGTTGTTGATGAAGGCCAGGTCGACGTCCGGCAGGATGCGCGGCAGCTGGGCAGCCTCGATTTCCTTGAACTGGTAGTCATGCGGGTTCTTGGCGACATCGATCGGGGTCGCTTCGAGGTTGCTCTTGTCGGTCAGCTCGATCATGCCCAGGTCGTGCATCAGGATCAGGGAGCGGCCTTCGTTGGACGGATCGTTCGGCAGGGCGATGGTCGCGCCGTCCGGCAGTTCGCTGATGTCTGCGTACTTCTCGGAGTAGGCACCGATCGGGTACACGAAGGTCTTGCCGGCGCTGGCGAACTTGTAGCCACGCTCACGCACCATGGATTCCATGTACGGCTGGTGCTGGTAGGCGTTGGCGTCCAGAGAGCCATCGGCCAGTGCGGCGTTGGGAGACACGTAGTCGGTGAATTCGGTGATCTCGACGTTCAGGTCGTACTTTTCCTTGGCGATCTCGGCCGCGACCTTCATCACTTCGGTTTCCGGGCCTGCGACGGTGCCCATCTTGAGGGTGTTCTCGTCGGACGCGTCGTTGCCGCAGCCTGCCAGCAGGGTGGCGCCGAGCAGGGTGGCAGCGCCGGCAAGGCGCAGCGGGGAAGAAAGCGTGGTCAGCATGTTGCGCATCGATGTTCTCCTTGTGATCCGACGTGACCGGCGGGGTCCGCGGGATGTTATGAGTGACGGCTCATGGTGATGAGCCGTCACGATACCGAAAGTCGTGTGATTTGTAGATCGAACGCCACTTCCAGATCAGTCGCTGCTCATGGAGCGACGCTTACTTGTGGTTCGACTTGCGCACCAGATGGTCGCCCAGGCTCTGGAAGCCCTGCACCATGACGACGAGGATGACCACGGTCACCAGCATCACCATCGGGTCGAAGCGGTTGTAGCCGTAGCGAATGCCGAGATCCCCCAGGCCGCCGCCACCGACGGTGCCGGCCATGGCGGAATAGCTGATCAGCGTCACCACGGTGATGGTCAGGCCATTGATGATACCGCCGCGTGCTTCCGGCAGCAGTACCTTGGTGATGATCTGCATCGGCGTGGCGCCCATGGCCTGTGCGGCCTCGACCAGCCCGGGACCGACTTCATTCAGCGCGCCTTCGATCAGGCGGGCGACGAAGGGAATCGAGGCGATGGTCAGCGGTACGATGGCGGCATTGGTGCCGATCGAGCTGCCCGCGATCAGGCGCGTCAGCGGGATGATCGCCACCATCAGGATGATGAACGGCACCGAGCGACCGATGTTGGTGATGATGCTCAGCACGCTGTTGAGTGCCGGGCGTGCGAGAATCTGGCCGGGGCGCGAGGTATAGAGGGCCACGCCCAGCGGAATGCCGAGTGCCGCGGAGATCAGGCCTGCCACCGCGACCATGTACAGCGTCTCGAGGGTGGAGGACAGGACGAGTTCAAGCAGTGCGGGTGACATGACCGAGCACCTCCACTTTCAGGTCGTGGGATTCGAGATAATCGAGCGCTTGCTGGGTCTGGCGGCTATCGCCCATCAGTTCGGCGATCATCAGGCCCAGGGTGCGGTCCTGAATGGATTCCACCTTGGCCTGCAGGATGCTGACATCCACTTGGCATTCACGTGCCAGGCGGGAGATCAGCGGAGTGGAGACGGCGTCGCCGCTGAAGGCCAGGCGCACCACCGGGTGGGTGTGCGGGCCCGCGGTGGCTTCGAGGCGCTCGACCAGCGCACGCGGCGGCTCAAGTTCCAGGAAGTCATTGAGGAACTCGCGGCCAAGGCGGGTCTGCGGTGCGGTGAAGAAATCGCCCACCGAGGCCACTTCCACCAGTTCACCACCGCTGATCAGGGCGACCTGATCACAGATGCTCTTGACCACTTCCATCTCGTGGGTGATCAGCAGAATCGTCAGGCCCAGCTTGGTGTTGATGTCCTTGAGCAGTTCAAGGATGGAGGCGGTGGTCTGCGGGTCGAGCGCCGAGGTGGCCTCGTCACACAGCAGCACCTTGGGGCGGCTGGCCAGCGCACGGGCGATGGCCACACGCTGTTTCTGACCCCCGGACAGCTGGGCAGGATACTGGCCGGCCTTGTCGCTCAGGCCGGTCAGCTCCAGCAATGGCTCGACGCGCTTTCTGATCTCGTCCTTCGAGATGCCAGCCAGCTCCAGTGGCAATGCCACATTGGCGAAGACCGTGCGTGAGGAGAGCAGATTGAAGTGCTGGAAGATCATGCCGATCTGGTGACGAGCGCTGCGCAGGGCGGACTCGTCGAGTTCGGTCAATTCCTGGCCATCGACGACGACGCTACCGGCAGTGGGGCGTTCGAGCAGATTGACGCAGCGAATGAGGGTCGACTTGCCGGCACCGGACAGGCCGATGACACCGGTAATGGCGCCCTGAGGAACCGTGAGGCTGGCATCCTTGAGCGCGACCACGGCCTTGTCACCACTGCCGTAAGTCTTGGAGACGTTCTTGAGTGTGATCATGGGGGTCCGAGTGGTTAAGGCACCAACCGGATTGCGGGCGAAGGTCTGTAGAGGACAGAACGTTCTGCCGGCGTCTGCGCACATGGCAGACAGCGAAGAGGGGAGCGATCCAGTGGGGAGAAAAAAGACCACCCAAGACGGGTGGCCATCAACGCTGGACACACCCTTTTAGCAGAACTTGCACCCCGTGAGACCAGCTCTCGTGGTGGGCGCCCGCAATCCGGGTACAAATCGGCGCCAAACAGATTTGAGGCGCATTCTATCAGTCACCTTGGGGGTGTCAACGACTTTGGTCTTGCGCTGGACGTTTATTCGAACTGGCGTTCGATATGGCAATTTGGCGATACGCTCTGTAAGCCATATCTTACAAGGTTCTTGTCGTGACGCGGGTTTCAATCGCCAGCGACGGCTTTCCTGTCTTGACGGTCAGTCGGGGATGAGTTGCGGCCCGCTCTGGCTACTCTGCGTTCGCGGTGTCAGCCGTGCTCGTCTGTGGCGAGAGGCGGGAGACGGGAGACGGGTGGCGAGGGCGGCAACGCCGCGCACTCCCACGGCAGACAACGCCAGCATGTCGACGGCTAGTCCACCATGCTAGGATTTCGGCTGGGCATGCCGGTCATCTCGCTGCTGCATGCCGTCCCTTATTCACGGCTTCTCGACAGCAAGAAGCAGCAGTGCAAGGAAAGATCACGCATGTTCACGGGTATCGTACAAGGCATGGCGGAAGTGGTGGCCATTGAAGAGCGCACTGACTTTCGCACGCATCAGGTCCGGTTTCCGGCGGGACTGGAGGCGGGGCTGGAGCTGGGGGCCTCGGTGGCCCATAACGGTTGCTGTCTGACCGTGACGGCACTTGAGGGTCAGCTGGCCAGTTTTGACCTGATGCGCGAGACGCTGCGTCTGACCAATCTGGGCGAACTCGAAGTGGGCAGCGTCGTGAACGTGGAACGAGCGGCACGCTTCGGCGACGAGATCGGCGGGCACTCGATGTCCGGGCACGTGATGGCGATGGTGACCATCGATGCCATCGAGGCCACTGCCGACAATCGTCGTATCTGGTTCCAGGCGCCGGCCGAGCTGATGCGTTTTCTGTTCGACAAGGGCTATGTGGGACTTGACGGTGTCAGCCTGACGATCGGCGAGGTGCAGGGCACGCGCTTCTGCGTCAATCTGATTCCCGAGACGCTCGAGCGCACCCTGATGGGCGTGCGCGCCGTCGGTGATCAGGTCAACCTAGAAGTCGATCCGCAGACCCAGGCGATTGTCGAGACCGTCGAGCGGGTCATGGCCTCCCGTCTGGCATGAGGCTTGCAGGTCTGCAGCGGATCAACTCACTGGCAGGACGCCAGAACTCGTCTGACTGGTCAGGAAATATGCCGGGAATGCTCGATTCGCTGCAGACCTTTGGGTACCATGTTGCGCCTTTCGATGCCCTGCCGCTGGCGGGGCATCGTGGTTCAGGCAGGCTGAACAGGGGAAAAGCTTCATCCGACGCCCTGTGCGGCATACCTGTCCGAGCGAGTTCGTCTTGATCTGCTGATTCTGACAATCACCGACCACTGCGCCTTGCCGGACAGGCACTGCTCAAGGATAGGGGCTACCTCAATGCTGGAACGTCTTTTCAAGCTCTCCGAGCACGGTACCAATGTGCGTACCGAAGTCATCGCAGGATTTACCTCCTTCCTCGCGATGGCCTATATCATTTTCGTGGCTCCCTCGATGCTGGCCTCCACCGGCATGGATCACGGTGCCGTGTTCGTCGCGACCTGTCTGGCGGCCGCCATCGGCTGTCTGGTCATGGGCCTTTACGCCAACTACCCGATCGCGCTGGCGCCGGGCATGGGGCTGACGGCCTTCTTCACCTATACGGTCGCCGGCCAGATGGGCGTGCCCTGGCAGGTCGCGCTGGGCGCGGTCTTCCTGTCCGGGGTGAGCTTCTTCCTGCTGTCCGCCTTCAAGATTCGCGAATGGATCATCAATGCCATTCCCGCCTCGCTGAAGACCGGCATCGCCGCGGGCATCGGCCTGTTCATGGCCATCATCGCCCTGCAGGGCAGCGGCATCGTCGTCGACGCCCCGGGCACGCTGGTCACGCTGGGCGATCTATCCTCCCCGGCGGCCATGTATGCATTGCTCTCGTTCTTTTTGATCGTCGCGCTGTCGTATCGGAAGGTGATCGGTGCGGTGATGATCGGCATACTGCTCGTCACGCTGCTGGCGACCTTGACCGGCAACAACGACTTCCACGGCTTTGCCTCGATGCCGCCGAGCATGCTGCCGACATTGGCAGAGCTCGATATCGCCGGCGCCTTCAATCTGGGCATGGTGTCGATCATCTTCGCCTTCCTGTTCGTCGATCTGTTCGACACCTCGGGCACGCTGATCGCCGTCTCCCAGCAGGCTGGTCTGACCAATGAGCGTGGCCACCTGCCGCGCCTGGGACGGGCCTTGATGGCAGATTCCAGTGCCACCATGGTCGGCTCTGTCATGGGCACCTCGAACGTGACCAGCTACATCGAATCCGCCACCGGCGTGGCCGCCGGCGGGCGTACCGGCCTGACGGCCGTGGTCGTGGCCGGCCTGTTCCTCGTCAGCCTGTTCCTGTCGCCGCTGGCGACCTCGATTCCGGCCTTCGCCACTGCCGGTGCGCTGCTGTATGTCGCCTGCCTGATGACGGGCGGCCTGGCACGCATCGACTGGAACGACATTACTGAAGCGGCACCGGTGGTGATCGCCACCCTGGTGATGCCGCTGACCTACTCGATTGCCAACGGGATCGCGCTGGGCTTCATCAGCTACGCCGTGATCAAGCTGTTCTCCGGCCGTTATCGTGATCTGAGCCCGGGGCTGGTGATTCTCGCCATCCTGTTCGCCTGCAAATACCTGTTCCTCGACGGAGCCCTCTAATGAGCATCTACAGCGACTACATCAAGTCTGTCATCCGCACCGTGCCGGACTGGCCCCAGGAAGGCGTCAACTTCCGTGACATCACGCCGGTGCTGCAGAACTCCGCCGCGTTCCGCAAGCTGATCGACTCCTTCGTGCACCGCTACCAGGAGATGGAAATCGACGCCATCGCCGCCATCGATGCGCGTGGCTTCATCATCGGCGCTCCGCTGGCCTACGAGCTGGGCTGCAGCTTCGTGCCGGTGCGCAAGAAGGGCAAGCTGCCGTTCAAGACCATCAGCGAGACCTACTCGCTGGAATACGGTGAGTCCACCGTCGAGCTGCACTCCGATGCCTTCCGTGAAGGCGATCGCATCCTGGTGATGGATGACCTGATCGCTACCGGCGGCACCATGCTGGCGGCCTGCAAGCTGATCGAGCGCACCGGTGGTGTGGTCGTCGAGACGGCAGCCATCATCGATCTGCCGGAAATCGGCGGCTCCGCGCGCATTCGTGAAGAAGGCCACAGTGTCTTCGCGGCGTGCAGCTTCACCGAATCCGAGTAATGCCGGCTTGACGCGATGGCCCTGTCTTCTGGCAGGGCCATCGTCGTTGCTGCGGGCAGCGAATCTGAGGCCCTTGTCCGCGCTCTAGCGTGGCTGAGTGGATCTTCCCCTTGTGCGGTGGCGCGCCAGCCACCATGCTTTCCTTCTGTTTCGTCATTGCGAGTGACCCACATGTCTTCCGAACGCTACCACGACCACTTCATCGTCTCCTGGGACCAGCTGCACCGTGATGTGCGCGCGCTGTGTCACGACCTCAGTGGTCGCGACTTCAAGGGCATCATCGCCATCACCCGCGGTGGCCTGATTCCGGCCGGCCTGATCGCCCGCGAGCTGGGTATCCGCCACATCGATACCGTGTGCATCAAGAGCTATCACGACCACATGGAGCAGGGTGGTCTGGAAGTGGTCAAGGGCGTCGACCACGACGGTGACGGCTGGCTGCTGGTCGATGACCTGGTCGACACCGGCAACACCGCACGTGCGGTGCGTGACATGCTGCCCAAGGCGCACTTCGTGACCGTCTATGCCAAGCCGGAAGGGCGTCCGCTGGTCGATGGCTTCATCACCGAAGTGCCGCAGAACTGCTGGATCCAGTTCCCGTGGGACATGGGCATCGCCTACGTCGAGCCGATCGCCGAGCAGCTCAAGAAGCAAGAGAGCGATAGCTGACATGCCGTTGGAGACTGCCGCGACTGGCCGCTCCGAGGTGTTGCCTGCCGATTGGCAGGCGCATCTTGGCCAAGAGTTTCAGGCTGACTACATGCAGCGTCTGCGCGACTTTCTGCGCGCCGAGAAAGATGCCGGCAAGGTCATCTATCCGCATTCCGATGACTGGTTTCGTGCCTTCTGGCTGACGCCGCTCTCCAACGTCAAGGTCGTGATCCTCGGGCAGGACCCGTATCACGGCCCGGGCCAGGCGCACGGACTGTGCTTCTCGGTACGCCCCGGCGTACGCCCGCCGCCTTCGCTGAAGAACATCTACAAGGAACTGGCCACCGATGTCGGCGTCGAACCCGTCGATCACGGCTTCCTCGAGAGTTGGGCGAAGCAGGGCGTCTTGCTGCTCAACAGCGTGCTGACCGTCGAGCAGGGCAAGGCTGCCTCGCATCAGAAGCAGGGGTGGGAGCAGTTCACCGACCGCGCCATCGACGTGATCAACCAGCACTGTGAGGGTGTCGTCTTCCTGCTCTGGGGCAGTCATGCCCAGAAGAAGGCCCGCGCTGTGGACGCCCAGAAGCACCTGGTGCTCCACGCGCCGCACCCGTCTCCCCTCGCAGCGCACCGCGGTTTCTTCGGCTCTCGCCACTTCTCTCAAGCCAACGCCTGGCTGGAAGCGCGTGGGAAAAAGCCGATCGACTGGCAGTTGCCGGTATCGACCTAGAGGCTGAGAAAAAGTTTCAAGTTGCTTTGCTCTATAGTGTTCTTATTCTCTTTGCCCAAGCTGAGAGGCGATTGTAGTTTGTGAAAGGAAGCCAAAATGGTGCTTTTTCTCGCTGAATCACCCCTACAGGTGATTTCATGTTACGAATTGTTTAAGCAGAAGTTTTCTGGCGAGAGGGTTTTGCTCGTAGTGAAGTATTCGGGCGAGAGAAAGAAAAAAACTCATGATTATCAGCTCAAGAAAACAATTGAAGCTTTGGATTGGCCTGAATGCACTGAGGTGTCTTTTCTGTGCAGAATCAAGCAGTTTTCATGGGCTAAAAAAAGATTTGTCAAATATAAGATCATCAAGGCATGTGAGGGGCGTGCAAGTGTAGTATGTATGGGGGACTTTAAAAGTGAATGGATGCATGATCTCAAGATAAAGTTATTGCCAGAAAGTGTCTATCTGACCGATGATGGGGTAGGTGTAATAGAGGCGAAGGAAAAATATATAGATAAAGGTTTATTTCATCGCAACAAGAAATCGGGGTGGCTTTCCGGTGATGATTATGTGCAGCCGATTATCTTTAGTTCGTTTGTCAGTAGCTCGGGTGATGGGAGTTCAGTGCATAATGATTATAGGGCTTTGAGGGCGGAAAGCAGGAGTAAGGCAACTGACGTGGAGGCCGTTTTTTATTTTGGTGCCAAGTATAGTGAAGCTGGTATCATGTCGTTGGAGGATGAGCTTGTGCTTATCAGTAAGGCCAAGCTATATTTTGAGGAACGCGGGAAAAAAATAAAGTATATACCACACAGGGCTGATACACTCGGTAAGCTTGAATTGATTGAGAGCCAACTCAATATTCCTGTCAACCCTCTCGGCTTGCCAGCGGAACTATACTTGTTGAAGCTGGATTACTTGCCTTGGGGGATTGCTGGAGCTTTCACAAGTGCACTTCTTAGCCTCGACAAGCTTTTCGATTTTGAGTCTGTGGTTTCTTTTGAAGTTCCCTCTGCTGTGTTGCGTGCAGAATCTTCAAGGGCAATAAGTAATATTTATAAGGAGTACCGTCAAGCCGGTATTGATGTAGTGGGCTTGGACTTCAATAAGCATGATCGGATTTAAGTCTGAATGTGATTAGGTGTACGGTTATTGGTGTATGAAATGAAGCAGGTTTTTTTACCCATATAATTGGCGTTGCAGATTTTTCATGCGGCAAATTTGTGGTGAAGTTCTTGAGTGGATTCAATGGCTTCTATGTGTTAGAATTTTCTATAAATTCAGTTTTCGTTGAGGGCGGCAGGGCATGTTCGATAATGCATCGATTTTGGTCACAGGTGGTACTGGATCTTTTGGTCATACATTCATTCCAATGTTGTTGAAAAAATATAATCCCAAGAGGGTTATCATTTTTTCACGTGATGAAATGAAACAGTGGGAAATGGCCAAGAAGTTTCAGGGCGATTCTCGTGTGCGTTTCTTTATAGGGGATGTGCGTGACCGAGACCGGGTATATCGTGCTCTGGATGGCGTCGATTATGTCGTCCATGCGGCCGCCACCAAGATTGTTCCCACTGCCGAGTACAATCCCTTCGAGTGCGTGAAGACCAATGTTCAAGGCGCAATGAACCTGATTGATGCGTGCATTGACAAAGGCGTAAAAAAGGTCGTCGCACTGTCCACTGATAAGGCTAGCAGCCCGATCAACCTATACGGTGCTACCAAGCTGACATCCGATAAGCTGTTCGTTTCAGGCAATTCTTACGCAGGCGGCCATGAGACCCGCTTTTCAGTAGTACGATACGGCAATGTGATGGGCTCGCGCGGTTCAGTGATTCCGTTTTTCATGTCCATTCGTGACAAGGGAGTGCTGCCAATCACGGATGATCGTATGACACGCTTCATGATCTCTCTGGAGCAGGGCGTCGAGTTGGTCTGGCATGCTTTCGAAGACATGGAAGGTGGAGAGATTTACGTCAAGAAGATTCCTTCCATGAAAGTCACCGACCTTGGGCGTGTCGTTGCGCCGGAGGCCAAGCAGGAAGTCGTCGGCATTCGTCCCGGAGAGAAACTTCACGAGCAAATGATTGGCGCTGAAGATGCTTATTACACCTATGAGTATCCTGAGCACTTCAAGATTCTGCCGGCTATCAACAGCTGGGACCAGGATGCCAATCGTATCAAGGATGGCAAGAAGGTGCCGGAAGGGTTTGTCTATTCCAGTGACAGCAACAGTGAGTGGATGAGTGAAGGCGAGCTCGAAGCCTGGATAGAGACTAACTGGGACAAGATCGGAGCTATCTGAATGATTCCCTACGGACGTCAGGATATCCAGCAGGCCGATATTGATGCCGTGATAGCCGTCTTGCAGTCAGATTTTCTGACACAGGGCCCCATGGTGCCGCGCTTTGAGCAGGCGGTCGCTAACAAGGTGCGGGCACGCCACGCCTTGGCTGTGAATAGCGCCACATCAGCCTTGCATATTGCCTGCCTGGCATTGGGCTTGGGGCGGGGCGATTGGCTATGGACTACCCCAATCACCTTTGTGGCTTCCGCCAACTGTGGTTTGTATTGTGGAGCTCAGGTCGACTTCGTGGATATTGATCCGCATACCTATAATCTCTGTCCCAAAGCGTTGGAAGCCAAGCTTGAGCAAGCCGAACGTGCCAAGCGTCTGCCAAAGGTGGTAGTGGCCGTGCACCTGTGCGGGCAGCCCTGCGACATGCAGGCAATCCATGCCTTGGGGCAGCGATATGGCTTTCGCATCATTGAAGATGCGTCACATGCCATTGGTGGTCAGTATAAAAACGAGTACATCGGTAGCGGTCGCTATAGTGATATCACAGTGTTCAGTTTTCACCCGGTGAAGATCATCACGTCCGCAGAGGGGGGGATGGCACTGACCAATGATGATGCTCTGGCTCGTAGCATGGACCTGCTCCGGAGCCACGGGGTGACTCGTGATCCTGCATTGATGAGCCACGAAGCCGATGGATCATGGTACTACCAGCAGGTTGCCTTGGGCTTTAACTACCGTATGACTGAATTGCAGGCCGCGTTAGGGTTGTCCCAGCTTGAGCGCCTGGACGTTTATGTGGCGAAGCGTAACAGCCTTGCAGATCGTTATGATCAATTGTTGGCCGATCTGCCCGTGATGATCCCGTATCAGCATCCCGATAGCTATTCTGGTCGCCATCTTTACGTCATTCGTCTCGAGCTTGACCAAGTCCGTGTGACCCATCGGGAAGTCTTCGATGCCCTGCGCGAGCAGGGGGTTGGAGTCAATCTGCACTATATCCCTGTGCATACCCAGCCCTATTATCGGGATTTTGGCTTCCGGGCGGGGGACTTCCCTGAGGCTGAGCGCTATTACGAGCAGGCCATCAGCCTGCCTTTATACCCCATCATGATTGATATACAGCAGGACAACGTGATTGTTGCCTTGCGCCGGGCAATGGAGGTGGTATGAGTAATCTCGCTGTTGCTGGCCCGGTCGCTATAATCCCCGCGAGGGGCGGTAGCAAGCGGATTCCGCGCAAGAATATACGGGAATTTGCTGGCAAGCCCATGATCGCTTGGTCTATCAAAGCCGCGTTGGACAGTGGATGTTTCGCGCGTGTGATCGTCTCGACTGATGATGATGAAATCGCTGCCGTAGCGGAAGCCAATGGCGCGGAGGCACCGTTCCGTCGTCCCGCCGCACTCTCTGACGATCACACTGGCACCATCCCGGTGATCGCTCATGCGATTGATTGGCTTCGCGAACAGGGTGAGTCGTCTCAGTCGGTGTGCTGTCTCTATGCAACCGCACCTTTTGTTCAGCCACATGATTTGAAAGCAGGTTTGCTCGCGCTACTAAGTGGCGATGCAGACTATGCCTTCTCAGTCACAAGTTATGCATTCCCTATCCAGCGAGCCTTGCGCTTGACGTCTGACAGTCGTGTCACAATGTTTCAACCAGAGCATTTCACCACGCGCTCTCAGGACCTCGAGGAAGCCTGGCACGACGCCGGGCAATTTTACTGGGGGCGCGCAGAAGCCTGGGTTGCCGGGAAAGCGATTTTCACTCAGTGTGCCGTGCCGGTAAGGCTACCGCGCCATCGGGTACAGGACATCGATACTCCTGAAGATTGGAAGCGCGCCGAGTGGCTATTCCGGGCCTGGCAGTCCGAGATGGCATTGGAGCGGGGGGCAGAGAAATGAGTGATGAGACAAGTCAGCCTCCCTCCTCTGTGGTGGTTTTTCGTGCAGACGCCTCAGTCGAGATTGGCACTGGTCATGTCATGCGCTGCCTCACGCTTGCCGAAGCTCTCAAGGCGCAGGGTATTCAGTGCCTCTTTCTTTGTCGTGAACATGTTGGGCATTTGATCGATACCATTCAGGCGCGGGGCTTTGTTATCCATCGGTTGCCTGTGTGGAGCCAGCAGGACATTGATGATGCGTCCGGGAGTCCTCAGCCGAGCCACGCGCATTGGCTGGGTGTGTCATGGCAGCAGGATGCCGAGGCCTGTGCCACTCTGCTGCGGAGTTTGGCTCCAGACTGGCTTGTCGTGGACCACTACGCACTGGATGCTCGCTGGGAAGCTGCGGTATTGCCTGCCCGAACCCGTTTGCTCGTCATGGATGACCTGGCGGATCGTCCCCATCTTGCCCACCTGCTACTTGATCAAAATCTGGGTCGCCAATCAGAAGACTATGCTGGATTGGTGCCAGTGGAATGCCAAGTGTTGGCGGGACCACAGCATGCGGTATTGCGGCCGGAGTTTGCTGAGCGTCGTGAGAGCAGTCTGACTCGTCGGCTCCGACGCCCGACGATCAAGCGAATGTTGATCAGCCTTGGTGGTGTCGACAAGGACAATGCAACCTGTCGCGTACTTGACGCTCTGAACGACTGCGACTTGCCACATGATCTCGAGATTACCGTAGTCATGGGCGCCACCGCGCCTTGGTTGAGAGAGGTCAAGGCTAGAGCCGGGGAGCTCCCGTGGTTCACCGAGGTGGTCGTCAATGTATCAGATATGGCGAGGCGGATGGCCGAGGCTGACCTCGCAATTGGTGCCGCAGGTAGTACTTCCTGGGAGCGCTGTTGCCTGGGGCTGCCTACTCTCATGCTGGTACTGGCCGAGAATCAGAAATCTATTGCCAAGGCGCTGGATATGGAGGGCGCGGCGGTTTGTCTAGGCAACCAAGAGCAGTTGGTCGAGGGGCTGTCTCGACATTTATCAGCCCTTCAGGTTCCTCATGCCTTGTATGAAATGAGCGTAGCTGCTGCTCAACTGACCTCTGGCGGCGGAACGCTGGCCCTCTGCCGGGCTCTAAATGGGGAGTCACAGTTTAGATGATATTACCCGCAACTTTACGCACTCTCGAGGAGGCCGATCTCTTCTTGGTACGTCAATGGCGTAACCATCCTGATATTCGGCGTTACATGTACACACAGCATGAGATTTCTGAGGGGGAGCATCGCGCTTGGTTCAAGCGTTCACAGCACGACCCAAATCGGCATCTCATGCTGGCTGAAGCAAATGGCCAGCCATTTGGGTTTGTCAGCATTCAGCTGGAAAATGATGAGCCGCATCGCGCTGTATGGGGGTTCTATCTTGCTCCTGAGGCACCGCGAGGCAGCGGTCAAGCGCTTGGGGAAGTCGCTTTGGAATTCGCGTTTGATCAGCTTGGTCTGCATAAACTTTGTGGTGAAGCTCTTGCCAGCAATCAACGCTCGCTAGCGTTTCACGAGCGTTTCGGATTTGTGCGCGAGTCATTATTAAGAGACCATCACTTTGATGGAAATACTTATCACGATGTCATTGGCTTCGGGCTCTTTCGTAGCGAATGGCAATTGCAGCAAGGAGTATGACGTTACATGACAGTCCCCTCTATCGAGATCGCTGGTCGCCGTGTCGCGCCTGATCAATCTCCCTATATTATCGCTGAACTTTCCGCCAACCATAATGGCAGGCTCGAAACGGCCATGCGTATTGTCGAAGAGGCTGCCAAAGCAGGTGCTGATGCTATCAAGTTGCAGACTTACCGACCCGATACCATTACCCTCGACTGCAACAGTGAAGAGTTCAAGATCAAAGGCGGTCTCTGGGACGGGCGTACTCTCTATGAGCTTTATGAAGAAGCTCACATGCCTTGGGAGTGGCACCAGCCGCTTTTTGAGCATGCACGAAAGTTAGGGATCACGATTTTTAGTTCACCCTTCGACACTACAGCAGTTGATCTTCTTGAAGAGCTTGGTGCGCCAGCATATAAAATTGCTTCTTTTGAGGCTATTGACTTGCCGTTGATCGAGTATGTCGCCAAGACGGGTAAGCCGATGATTATTTCAACGGGCATGGCAAATTTGGAAGAAATTCAGGAGGCTATTGAAACTGCCCAACGTGCAGGCTGTCACCAGCTGGCGATATTGCACTGTGTCAGTGGATACCCGGCACCATCTGAAGATTATAACTTGAATACAATTGCCGATATGATAAGCCGTTTCGGCTTGGTAACGGGTCTGTCGGATCATACCGTAGACAATACTACCGCTATTACCAGTGTCGCTCTTGGTGCAAGCCTGATTGAAAAGCATTTTACGTTGGATCGTAATGGTGGTGGGCCTGATGATAGCTTTTCTATAGAGCCTGAAGAATTGCGGGCATTATGCCGTGATACGAAAACTGCCTGGAAGTCCCTGGGTGAAGTCAACTATGGTCGAAAGTCCAGTGAAGTTGGGAATGTACAGTTCAGACGATCACTCTATTTTGTGAGAAGTCTGGTGAAAGGTGAAAGGATAACTAGCGAGTGTGTTCGGAGTGTAAGGCCTGGGTTTGGTGTGGCTCCAAAATATTTGAATGATATCATTGGTTCTCGAGTGCTGAATGACGTCGATATCAATACCCCAGTCTCTTTTTCTATCATTTCGAAAGAATCTTGATTTTGCAGTATTCTGGTATATAATATAAAGAGTTGTTAATTTGAATCACTGTCAGATCAGCATATAGGTAAAAATTACCTAATAAGTTATAATGGTTTAGTCATTATGTATGTTGCCTTGCGCAGCGTACCTCCACACCAAGAACCATTTTCGACCTTAACTTGTTGAGCGCATTACGCTAGAATGCGCTCAATTTACCAGCCTTCCCGCTGCTACCGTCCGAGCCGGCGGGGGTAGTGCTGCGTATCGTTTGCACCATCTTCTGTCCCAAGAGGTATTTCCATGAGCGTCCATGCCATCAATCATCCACTGGTCCAGCACAAGCTCGGCCTGATGCGTGCAGCAGGCATCAGCACCAAGAGCTTCCGTGAGCTGGCCAGTGAGGTCGCCAAGCTGTTGACCTATGAGGCAACCCAGGACCTGGAGCTGGAAACTACCACCATTGATGCCTGGAGCGGCAACGAGCTGGATGTCCAGACCATCAAGGGCAAGAAAGTGACCATCGTCCCGATCCTGCGCGCCGGCCTGGGCATGCTGGATGGCGTGACGGACCTGATTCCCCCGGCACGCATCAGCGTCGTGGGTCTGTACCGTGATGAAGAGACGCTGGAGCCGGTACCGTATTTCGAGAAGTTCGTGTCAGATCTCGACGAGCGTCTGGCCATCGTGATCGACCCGATGCTGGCGACCGGCGGTTCCATGATCGCCACGCTGGACATGCTCAAGGCCAAGGGTTGCCAGCAGATCAAGGTCATCGTGCTGGTCGCGGCGCCTGAGGGGATTGCCAAGGTGCAGGAATCCTACCCGGACATCGAGATCTACACCGCCTCCGTCGATGACCGCCTCGACGAGAACGGTTACATCGTGCCGGGTCTCGGCGATGCCGGTGACAAGATCTTCGGCACGCGCTGAGCGCCCGCCAGAGATGACAACGCCCTGCGCATCTGCGCGGGGCGTTTTTGTATCTGTCTGACCTGTCTGAGCAGTCAGGATCAGGCGGTTGACTCCTCCGCCCGTGAAAAGAAGTGCTGCCATGTCGTCTTCATCACCGTCCTCTGATACCTCCTCTCCCCATGCGTCGTCTGCCCATGTGCCCTTGCCGGAACAGGAAGGGTTCTCGCTGACGACTCTCGTCACCGGCGCGCAGATGCTGTTCGTCGCCTTTGGTGCGCTGGTGCTGGTCCCGTTGCTGACCGGGCTTGACCCCAACGTCGCCCTGTTTACGGCCGGTGTCGGCACCCTGGTCTTCCAGTGCGTGACCAAGGCCAGCGTGCCGGTCTTCCTCGCCTCATCGTTTGCCTTCATTGCGCCCATCCAGAGCTCGGTCGCGAACTTCGGCATTCCTGCCACCATGGGCGGCTTGTTCGTCGCGGGCCTGGTCTATGTGCTGCTGGCGCAATGCCTTCGTCTCAAGGGTGTCGGCATCGTGCATCGCCTGCTGCCGGCCGTCGTGGTCGGTCCGGTGATCATGGTCATCGGGCTGGCGCTGGCACCGACGGCGGTGCAGATGGCCACCGGCGAATTCAGCGACAACATCTCGCATGCCCAGGCGCTAACATTGTCATTGGCCAGTCTTGGCGTGACGCTGGTGCTGTCGATCTTCGGGCGTGGCATGTTGCGTCTGGTGCCGATCCTCGGCGGTATCCTGACGGGGTATGTGCTGGGGCTGGTGATGGGAGTGATCGATCTCTCGCCAGTGCATGCGGCGGAGTGGCTGGCACTGCCAAGCTTCACTGCGCCGACCTTCGAATTTTCGGCCATTCTGTTCATGATTCCCGTGGCCATCGCGCCTGCCGTCGAGCACATCGGCGACATGGTGGCGATCGGCTCGGTGACACGGCGTGACTACCTGAAGAAGCCGGGGCTTCATCGCACTCTGCTCGGTGACGGCCTGGCGACGTCGGCGGCGTCAATGTTCGGTGGTCCGCCCAATACCACCTATTCCGAAGTGACCGGCGCGGTGATGCTGACCCGCAATTTCAATCCGCGTGTGATGACGGTCGCGGCCTGTGTCGCGATCTCGCTGGCCTTCATCGGCAAGGTCGGTGCCGTGCTGCAGACGATTCCCACGCCGGTGATGGGCGGCATCATGTGTCTGCTGTTCGGCTCGATCGCGGTGGTCGGCATGAACACGCTGGTGCGCGCGGGGGATTCACTGACCGCACCGCGCAATCTGGTGATCGCCTCCTTGATCCTGGTGTTCGGGATCGGTGGCATGCAGGTCGGTGGTGGTCAATTCACGCTGCAGGGCGTGAGCCTGGCCGCCATTCTGGGCATCGTGCTCAACCTGATTCTGCCGCCGGCGAAAGAGGGAGAATGATTGCCATTTGATTAGTGGTAGCAGGGAACATTTCAGCGAAAGTCTGTTCTGATAAATGCAACTCCCGTGTGCTGAGCGACTGGCACATGAGAGTTGCATTTTTCGTTTTTTGACAAGATGCCAGATATCGTTTTCGTATGTCTTGCACGCGACACGGAGCGGTATTGGCGGACATTCGAAGGAGTGATGCTTGCGTACCCTGGTCGTAGTGAGAAGTCTGAAGATGGGCGGCATGGAGCGAGTGGCGGTCAATCTTGCCGACAGTCTGGCCGCGAATGACCACGAGACACATATGGTCATCTGGCGCGGTCGTGATCAGGTGCTTGAACCGCAGGATGCCAGCGTTCAGCAGCACATCGTGCCGATTCAACAGCGCGTCCAGCGTTCAGTCGGCGGCGCCCTGACGACATTGGCGTCACGGCTGGTACTCAATCCCGTGATCCGCCGCTCCAATTTCGTGTGGATCGGCAAGGCCGGTGGTGAGGAATTCGCCCGCTGGCTCGAGGAATTCGAGCAGGAACACGGCAAGGTTGACCGCATCATCTTCCGGGGCCTGGGGACGTTCGAGCAGGTGTGGGGCTTCAAGGATTCCCGTGCACGTTACGTGCTGGAAAATCGCGTCAACTTTACCGGCCCGCAGTGGAAGCAGCGCATGTTTGCCCGCTGTCTGCTGGAAGACAAGCATCTGGTGGCGGTGTCCGAGGATGTGGCGCAAGGGGCACGTGACATTGCTCACCAGCACGGGGTGACACCGGCGCATATCGAGACGATCGTCAATGCCTGTCCGATCACCCGGATCCGCGAGCAGGCCGCCATGGAAGAGCCGGATATCCCCGCTGAGCCCTTCATTCTCAATGTGGCGCGCCTGGTGCCGCAGAAAGACCATGCCCTGTTGCTCGAGGCTTATGCCCTGGCCAATCCGAAGGAGCCGCTGGTGATCGTGGGGGCGGGCAATTGCCGGGAAGCCCTGGAAACCCAGGCTGAAAGGCTTGGCATCGCCGAGCGGGTGATCTTCGCCGGTCAGCGTGACAACCCCTATGCCTGGATGCGTGCCGCCAAGCTGTTCGTGCTCAGCTCGCGTGTCGAGGGCATGGGTATCGTGCTGATGGAGGCGCTGGCCTGCGGCACACCGGTAGTCTCGGTGGATTGCCGTGGTGGAATACGCGAGATCCTCAAGGGCGAGCTGGAACACGCCATCGCGCCGCATTCCGCCGAAGGCCTCGCGCGACGCATGAACGAGTTGTTGGCAGAGGAGGGCTATCCGATTCGCGAGGAATGGTTGGCAGATTTCTGCCCGCACACCATGGTGGAGCGTTTCCTGGCCGAGCCGGCCACCAATGAGCCCTGGGATGAGGCGCGCGAGCAGTCGCCTGATGCTGCGGGCCAGCCTCACTCCCGCGCTGCAAGAGGCTAGCGACGCGCTTTACGCCAACTCGGCCGAGCTGGCTTGGGACTTACTGGTCAATGGCGTGCTGGCCAGGGCCGAGCTGGCAGGGCCGAGCAGTTCTCGAGCGAATGCCTGCCTAGCGACTCTGTGCGATGCATAGCCACTGGCAGTCTGGGGCCTCGGCAGCGTCGGAGGTCCCGTGGTGGGTGACTTCACTGCTTGAGAGTTCATGGCTTGCGGCTTGCGATGTCTCAGGCTTGCGCCAATGCAGTTGATAGCGCTCCCCGGCATGCAATCGCGCTGCATCACCACATTCGAGAAGTGCCTCCTGGCAGGCCGCCGTCGCGGGGAATTCGATACACAGTGCGCCGTGCGTCACCAGCACCAGGCTGTCATGCGCGGCCTGCAGATAGGCGCTGCACCCCGGTGCGAGGCTGCCCAGCTCGACCTGGGGCTGTGGCGATGTCTGCCGGGATTGATCAATGCGCCGCAGCGTGAGTCCCGGTCCACAGCCCGCGACCGGTTCATGCTCGCTGTCACGCAGGATGCGTGGTGGTTCGACGGGTATCTCATCGCTGAAGAAGACGCTCAGCGAGATCGGAAATACCTCGAGAATCTTGTTCAGCGAGCTGACGGAAGGGCTGACCGCGTCCTGCTCGACCTGCGAGATGGTCGAATTGGTCACCTGGGCGCGCTTGGCCAGTTCACGCTGCGAGAGGCCATGACGCGTGCGCAGTTCGCGCAGCCGCTTGCCCAGCGTGCGAGACGCTGCCATCTCCCCATCGTCAGTGGGCTGCGCTGCCTTGCCAGCAGTGAGAGGTTCGGGGACAGTAGGGGAGCTATCGTGCGACATCAGTGGTGCCTGATTGAGTGAGCATGCGCGCAGGCTAGCACGCGGGCGGGAGTCCGTGGCAGTGCGCCTCGCCACGCCCGGGTGAGTTCATTTGTTACTTGTGGCTCAAGGCGAGCGACTGCTGCCCCCGGCGCTGAGCGTCTCGAGCAGATGGCGCCCTTGATCATCCTCATGATGCCGGCGTGCGATGCACGGCAGCCACAGGCAGAAGGTGGCGCCGCCACCGGGCGTATCTTCCAGCCATAGCCTGCCCCCCAGCTGGGTGATCAATCCGGATGAGACCGACAGGCCGATGCCCGAGCCATTGGCGCGCGTGGTGAAGAAGGGCGTGAAGATGCGCGACTTCAGGTGCTCGGGCACGCCAGCGCCGTGATCGATGACGCGTATCTCGACTCCCGCCACGGGGGCGAGCTCCGCTGTTGGCGCTGGCACTGAGGCTGACGCTGGCGCTGAGGTTGATGTATCCGGACGGCTGTTTGGCTCGCCGTTCATTACGGCCAGCGCTGCATCACGATCACGGCTGGTGATGCACAGCGTATCCGGCGCAGGCGCCATCTCGATGGCGTTGATCAGCAGATTGACCAGCACCTGGGTCAGTTGCGCGCGATCGGCTTCGATCAAGCGGGTCGCCGCCAGTTCATGCTGCAATTGATGGCCATGATGATCCAGCGCGTGCCTGACCAGCACCTCGACACTGTGGATCGCCTCGTCGGGATGAATCTGGCTGAGGTGAGGCGCACCGAGCGACGGTGTCAGTGAGTTGTCGTCACCAATGTCGTTGGAGGCGAGCGGGTCGCGTGCGTACTGACGCAGGTTGTCGACCAGTGCGCGAATGCGCTCGACCTGATGGATGATGGTGGCGATTTCCTCGCGCACCGGCTCGGCCTGTTCACCGAGTATCACCTCGATCAACTCGACATGACCCAGAATCACCGCGGCGGGGTTGTTGATCTCGTGGCCGATACCCGCCGTCAGCTCGCCTAGTGCCGCCAGTTTCTCGCGGGTCAGCAGGCGTGCACGCGCTTCGCGCAGCAGGCGGACGTGCTCCTCCAGCGCCTGACTGCGTTCGCGCAGCGTGGCGGTCTGGGCGCTCAGATCGCGGGTACGATCCTCCACCTGGGCTTCCAGCGTCTGGGCCGCGAGCTGTATCTCGTGGCGGTGCGCTTCCAGTCGCGCCAGCATGGCGTCGAATTCCTCGGCCAGTTCATCCAGCTCATCACCGTGCCGCTGCGCCGGCCCCAGTGAGGACAACGGGCCTATGCGCAAGCCTTCCTGTGAGGGGGTATCACGCACCGCATGCACCACACGGCGAATCTGTCGGATCGGCTGCATCAGACGCTCGATGCTGCTCCACACCAGCAGTACCCCCAACAGACTGACCGCGATCAGCACCAGGCTGATATGCGCCAGCGTCTCGCGATAGAGTCGCGCGTAGGGCGCCTGCGGATAGCCTGCGTAGATCATGCCGATCCGCTGGCCATCCAGAGAATCCAGCGGGGCATAGGCGGCCACGAACCAGTCACGAACCACGAAGGCACGATTGATATAGCGCTCGCCATTGCCGATCACCTGACGCTTCACCTCCAGCGAGGCGCGCGTGCCCAGCGCGCGCTCGCCGCTGGCGTCGGTGACATTGGTGGCGATGCGGACATCGTCGAGAAACAGGGTGATGGTGCCGGTGCCATCTTCCGGCAGAGTGCCGGGGCCGTAGAGCAGATCGCGGATTTCATCGACCAGACGCGGATCACGGTTGAGCAGGCGGCCCGCATCCAGCGCGCCCAGCAGCTTGCCCTCGCCATCGAGGATGGGCACCAGCGCCCGCAGCAGCATGCCGCGGTTCTCCTCGCGGCGGGCACTGGGTTGTGCGTAGGGCGTCTGGCGCAGCGCAAGGCGCGCGCGCTCGGCAAGGGCAGGGTCCAACGTCGCCAGTGAGTCGCTGGACAGCATGTCGAGGCCATCCAGGCTTTCGCCGCGCGCCAGTTGCGGAATCAGCGCGGCGACGCCGGGCGTCTGGCGCAACTGCTCGGTGGGCAGCCAGCGCAGCCAGTCGGCATTGAGGGTGTCCCGCATGGTATTCAGGCGCGGCACCAGCCGTGGCAACAGCTGCGCGGTCTGCTCATCGGGTGCCACCAGTTGGCGCAGGTTACGACGCATCGCCTCCAGGCCATCACGCAGGCGCTGATGCTGGCTCTGCAGCGTGCGGCTGGCGACATCAAGATCGCTGCGCACGTTCATGTACAGCTGGCGGTCGGTATAGGCCGTGGTCCAGTAGGCGGTCAGGCCGACCAGCGCCAGCATCAGCGCCAGCAGCGGCGCCAGTGTCAGCAGCAGCAGCCTGCGCCGCAGCGAACCGGCGAAGTAATGGCGCAGGCGCTTGATCATGCGCTGCCGTCGGCTCCGTAGGGAGCGGCGGACGTGGTGGCGGAGGCGGGTTGATCGCTCTCAGTGCCGCTCTCAGTACCAATCTCAGTGCCACTCTCAGTGGCATTCTCAGCGCCACTGTCCTCACTGATTTGCTGCTCGGCGCGCCAGGTGGTCAGTTTGCGATCCAGCGTCTTGCGCGAGATGCCCAGCTGTCGGGCGGCGGCGGACTTGTTGTTGGCATGTCGCTCCAGTACCGCGCACAGATGGGCCTTTTCCACCGCATCCAATGACCACTCGAGTGGATAGCCGCTGCTGGTGGCCTCTTCCTCGGTGGAGGTGGTCGCGTCTCCGCTGTCGTCCCATATCTCGTGGCCTGGTGCCTGTGCGGCCTGACTGTCGACCGGCAGGGTATCGCCGGGCAGGCGGCCGAGCAGCAAGGCGCGCTCGATGACGTTCTTGAGTTCCCGCACATTGCCGGGCCAGGAATAGTGGCACAGGCGAGTGAGATCAGAATGCTGCCAGGGCACGGCGGGGAGGTTGAGCTCACGCGACAGTTGGCGCGAGAAATGCTGGGCCAGCGCCGGGATGTCTTCCGGGCGCTCGCGCAGGGCCGGCAGTGTCAGGCTCAGCACGTTGAGGCGATAGTAGAGGTCTTCGCGGAAGCGGCCCGTGGCCACCTCCGTTTCCAGCGTGCGGTGAGTGGCGGCGACGATACGCACGTCCACCGCCTGTTCCTGCTCGCCGCCGACGGGTCGCACGCGGCGCGTCTCCAGTACTCGCAACAGCTTGGCCTGCATTGCCAATGGCATCTCGCCGATTTCATCCAGGAACAGCGTGCCGCCATCGGCGAAGCTGAACAGGCCATCACGGCCACGGTGCGCGCCGGTAAAGGCACCTTTGAGGTGGCCGAACAGCTCGCTCTCCAACAGCTCCGGGCTGATGGCGCCGCAGTTGACCGGCACGAAGGCGCCGTGCCGACCGGATAGGCGATGCAGATCACGCGCCGCCAGCTCCTTGCCGGTGCCGGACTCCCCCAGAATCAGCACCGGTGAGGGCGCAGGGGCGACGCGCGCGATGATATGCGCCAGCTCCTGCATGGCAGGGCTCTCGCCCTTGAGGCTGGCCTCTTCCTGCTGATGGCGGGCATTGTCGCGCCGGAGCAGGAAGTTTTCCCGCGTCAGCTGGCGGCGCTCAAGGCAGCGGTCCAGCGCGGCCTGCAACTGTTCGAGACGAAACGGCTTGATGATGAAATCACAGGCCCCGGCCCGCAGTGCGCGCACAGCGGTCTCGAGATCGGCGTAGGCCGTCATGAAGATGACATCGCTGACCGAAGAGGGCGCAAGCGCTTCATCCCAATCCAGGCCATCGCGCCCCGGCAGGCGAATGTCGAGCAGGATGAGGTCGAAGTGCAGGCGCGAGCGCAGGGCTTCGGCCTGCTCGATACTGTCGGCGCATTCGATCAGCGCGAAGCGCGAGGACAGTGCCTTCTCCAGATAGCGGCGCATGCCGGGCTCGTCATCGACGATCAGTACCGAGGCGGTGGGGAGGGGGTCGCTGCCGCTACGCCGGGTCTCACGGGGTGTGGAGGGGGCGTGGGCAGTCATGGCATTCCTCGAGTCAACAGGGCAGTAATGGTCGCAGGGGAGATCATCTCTATCATGCGGGCATTGTGGCGTGCTGCTCACTGGTAATCTAGCGCTGGATGCCACATTGCTGCCTCTTTCTGCTTACGCTGGCCACAGGCAGGGCCTTGCAGCCTTGTCAGCACGCGGCGCTGGCAGGCAGGGTTGGCAGGCTGTCCCGTTGCGCTACGCAAGGCCCGGCGATGACTCGGCAATCGGGTCGTCATGGGTCAGTGGTGGTCATGCCTGGAGTTATTGTCAGTATTTTTCCGGCCATTCCAGCAGTGCCATTCCGGCAGTGCCATTCCAGCAGCGCCATTCGCTCCAGTCGATATAGCGATGTCAGCAGGGCGACAGGGACGACAGGAGGCGGGAGCCGGCAAGTCTGCCTGCTGGAGAAGATTCCGGTATCATCGCCGGCTGTCTTGCGTGCCAGTCCATGTATCAGCGCTGTCTGGCAAAGCCTTGAAAGCCTTTTATTGGATCGTCCGTTTTATTGGATCGTCCGTTTCGTCACCAGAGCGCTTTCGGCATGTCGTTTGCAGAGTCAGCATTCACGCTGATGTCATCAAGACCGTCACGCCAGGAAAAATATTCAGGGAGCACCCCCATGCCGCAACGCCATACCTTGTCTTCTCGTCGCCTGCTGGCCACCCTCGCAGGCCTGTCATTCGGTGCGCTGAGTATTCTGCCGGCCCAGGCAGCCGACGACATCATCCGTCTGGCCACCACGACCAGTACCTACAATTCAGGCCTGCTCGATCACCTGCTGCCGGAGTATGAAGAAGCCCACGATGTCACCATTCAGGTCATCGCGGTCGGTACCGGCAAGGCGTTGCGCATGGGACAGGATGGCGATGTGGATCTGGTGATGACCCACGCCCCGGGCGCCGAGCGCAAGTTCGTCGATGCCGGCTACGGTGTCGAGCCGCATGGCGTGATGTACAACGACTTCGTGCTGCTCGGCCCCGAGGCGGACCCGGCGGCCATCGACGGCATGCAGGATGTGGACGCGGCACTGGGCAAGATCGCCGGCGCCAATGCCGGCTTCATCTCGCGCGGCGATGACTCCGGCACCCACAAGAAGGAATTGGCCTTGTGGCAGAGTGCCGATGTCACCCCTGACTTCTCCGGCTACAAGGCCGTCGGCCAGGGCATGGGCAAGGTGCTGAGCATGGCCAGTGAGCTGCAGGACTACACCCTGAGTGATCGTGGCACCTGGCTTGCGATGGAAGACAAGCTCGAGCTTGAGATTCTGGTCGAGGGCGATGCGCGCCTCTTCAACCCCTATCAGGTGATCCTGGTCAACCCGGCCAATCATGATGGGCTCAATACCCGTGGTGCGCGTGAGCTGGCCCAATGGCTGATCTCCAGCGAAGGGCAGCAGGCAATCGATGATTACCGTCTCAAGGGCAAAGCGCTGTTCCATGCCAGCCACGGCGAGACCGGCTTCGATGCTCGCCAGACAGCGGACCGCGCCTCTGAGCGCACGCCGGTGAAGGCGCAGGGCGCACAGGCTGAGCCGCGTTCGTGAGCTTGTGGCAAACCACGCAGGAGGCCATGAGCCTCCTGCTGAGCATGGATGGCGCGCTGTGGGAGATCATCGGCGTGTCGTTTCGTGTCTCGTTGATGGCGATGTTGATCGCGGTGCCACCGGCACTGTTGATCGCCTTCGTGCTGGTTCGCTGTGCCTTCCCGGGGCGCTGGCTGCTGATCTCGCTGATCAATACCCTGATGGCTGTCCCCACCGTGGTGGTGGGGCTGCTGCTGTTCATCCTGCTGTCGCGCGCTGGCCCGCTGGGCGATTGGCATCTGCTGTTCACCCAGCCGGCGATGGTGATCGGGCAGATTCTGCTCGCCCTGCCGATTCTTGTAGTGATGCTGCATGCCGCGCTGGCGGGCGTCGACAAGCGTGCCTGGGAGACGGCCTTGCAGCTGGGGGCGTCGCGCCGGGCGGCGCTGTGGCGGCTGGTGATGGAGGCCCGGTTCGGCGTGATGGCGGCGTTGGTGGCCGCGTTTGGTAGAATCATCGCTGAAGTGGGTTGCGCCATGATGGTGGGTGGTAACATTGCCGGTTTCACGCGCAATATCACCACGGCCATCGCGCTGGAAACCCTCAAGGGCGAGTACGCCCAGGGGGTCGCCCTGGGCATGGTATTGCTGGTGTTGGCACTGGCGCTCAATCTGATGCTGGGGCTGTTGCGTGGTCGTGGTCAGCTGGTGGTGCAGGCGTGACCCGCGGCCTCGCCACAAGTCACGTTCTGCTCCCGCAGCCTGCAAGCCGCCTGCCTGCCAGTTGAGACAAGCACACCAGCACTGATCGTGTCAGGCTGAATCGTCGTATGGAGTCATGATGTTCCCCCCTAGTTCTTCGTCCTCGTCTGTTCCCCCGGGCGCCCCCTCCTGCCCGGTGGCGGGGACTGGCTTCGCGCAAGCCGCGCCGCCTGCTGCCCAGGTACTCGCTGCCGACGCAAGCGTTGCCCCTCTGTTGCGTGTGCGCGGCCTCGAATATCGCTTGCCGCCTGCGGCGCAGGCATCCGGCGAGGGCGCCGAGGCGCAAGGGCGCCTGTTGTGGCATGTGGCGGCGCTGGATTGGGCGCCGACCCCGGCGTCCGGCTGGGTGCACCTCAAGGGTGACAACGGCAGTGGCAAGACCACGCTGCTGCGCGTGCTGGCCGGCATGCAGCCAGCGACAGGCGGCAAGCTTGAATGGCAGACCCGTGACGCTCATCCGGTGCGCTACCTGCACCAGCAGCCGTATCTGTTCGACACCAGCGTGGCCGGCAATCTGGTGCTGGCGGCTCGCTGGCAACCCGACAGCGGCTCTGCCGGCCAGCAGCGCGATCAGGTTGAGGAGATGCTGCGCTGGAGCGGGCTGAGCGATCAGGCCCGTCAGCCCGCCCGCTCATTGTCGGGTGGCGAGCGGGCGCGACTGGCATTGGCGCGCGCCTGGTTGTCGCGTCCGCCGGTGCTGTTGCTGGATGAGCCTGCCGCCAATCTGGACCAGGCCGCCGTCGAGCAGTTGGCGCTGCGACTGGAGCAGATGTGCCAGCAGGGGTGTGCGGTGATCCTGTCCTCGCATCAGGACAATGCCTTGAGTCAGGGCTCGAGTGCGCGCTGGACGCTGAGCGCTGCCAGCCTGCACACTGAGCCCTCAGCGGGCTGAGTCGTCTTCATGGGCTGAGCCTTCAGTGCAAGCACCTCAAGCTTCAGGGCTGAGAAAGCCCTGTGCATCAGCCCCTTGCACTGGATGCTCTGCCATCAGCCCTGCTGCATGACATTACCTGCGCCTTTGCGCACTCGACCGGGATACGCCTTCATGCCGAGCTCCAATCACACCTCTGACGCCACGCCACTGCCGAGCGATGCCGAGCAGCTCAAGGCCTCGCTCACGCCCGCCAATATCACCGGGGTGGTGCTGGCCGGTGGCCAGGCGCGGCGCATGGGTGGCGTCGACAAGGGTCTGGTCATGCTCAATGAGGTGCCGCTGGTGGCGCATGTGCTGGCGCGCCTGACCCCTCAGCTGGGTGAGCTGTTGATCAATGCCAATCGCTCGCACGCCGAATATGCCGCCTATGGGCATCCGCTGGTCGAAGACAGCGAGCAGGGTTACCACGGCCCCCTGATGGGCATGGCCAGTGCGCTGGCGGCAGCGCGGACGCCCTGGGTGATGATGGTGGCCTGCGATGTGCCGCATCTGCCCAATGAGCTGGTCGAGACGCTGAGTGTGGCGCTGATCGACCATGCCAACGGCGATCATCTGGAAGGCTTCACTGTCGAGGGCGGTCACGCGGTTGATGCCGGGCCTGCGCTGCTGGCCGTGGCGGCAGACGAGTTCCGTTACCATCCGGTGATCTGTCTCATGCACCGTGGCCTGCTGCCCTCGCTGCAGGCGGCGCTGGCCGCTGGCGAGCGCAAGATCGACCGCTGGTTCGATCAGCATGTCTGGCTCAAGGTGCAGGCGGGCAGCGAGCAGGACTTCGCCAATCTCAATACCCTTGAAGAATGCCGTGAGATGGAAGCCGGCTCGCGCTGAGCGTGCTTCTTTCCTGACGTCCTCTGCGTGTCATCCGTTCCCGCTTGCACGCTCAGAGTGTGTCATTGTGATGCAGGTCGTCATCGCAAGGGGCGTCTCTTCAGGAGTCTGGCGGGTTATTGTCTTTGCCTGCCCGGTATTGATGGCCTTGGCGTTGCACACTTGAAAGTGTCGTGTCTGGCGGTTCTGGCGGCTGTCTTGCCACTCTGCGTCGTTGCCCCCATTGAACCCTTGCTCATATCGAGCCGTTGCCCCATTGAAATGAGCGCCATGCGTGTTCACCTTCATGGCATCCGCTCAGCCCGCATTGTCATCGTCACCTCTTTCCTTTGCGGGCGCGGGAGCGCTGCGGTGAGCCCGTCGACAGGCCGCCTTACGCCGGAATCATCAAGAGAACCTTCATGCCTGAGTCTTCCTCCACGACTGACCAGCGTGCTGATACCGCTGTCAGTGCTGAACATTCCTCCCCCCGCAGTGATGCTCCCACGCCGCGTGGTGATATTTCTCATGAAGTCGGGATGTCGCCCGCCTGGCAGGCACGTCTGGCGGCGTCAGCGTGTCCGCTGCTGGGCATCGCGGCCTGGAGCGGCACCGGCAAGACCACGCTGCTCGAGCAGCTGCTGCCCGAGTTGAGAGCGCGCGGCCTCCGCGTCGCCGTGATCAAGCATGCGCATCATGCCTTCGATGTCGATACGCCGGGCAAGGACAGCCATCGTCTGCGAACGGCCGGTGCCGTGCCGATGCTGGTGGCGTCCGCCAAGCGCTTTGCGCTGATGATGGAGACGCCGGACCAGGCGGAGGCCGATCTGGAGCAGCTGGTGGCGCAACTTGAGGGGCTGGAGGTGGACCTGATTCTGGTCGAGGGCTTCAAGCAGTGGCCGCTGCCCAAGCTTGAGCTGTACCGCGAGGCCGTGGGCAAGCCGCTGCGAGCCCCAGAGGACCCCTGGATCCATGCGCTGGCGACACCGGCGGCGCAGCTGCCGCCTCGTGATGATGTGCCGCAGGACCTCAAGCGGCTCGATCTTGACGATCCTCAGGCGCTGGCCGCCTGGATCGCCGCCTGGCCGGTGCATTGGCGTCTGGAAGGCGGCAAGCCGCGTGGCGAGGTGGGCGCATGAGTCTGTCGTGTTTCGATCCGCGTTTCGGCGAGCGCATGCTGAGTGTCGATGAAGCCTTGAGCGTGCTGGGGGAGAGCCTGGCGGGCGTGATGCGCACGCCACGCAGCGAACGTGTCGCCCTGGCGCAGGCGCCCGGACGTGTGCTCGCCGAGACGGTCATCTCGCCGCTGGATGTCCCGGCGCAGACCAACGCGGCGATGGATGGCATCGCGCTGGCGCGGGCTTCATTGCCAGACGCGGAGAGCGGCGAGCCCCTGAGCGATCGCGGCGAATTGAGCGATCACTGCGAGCTGAGCGTGATCGGCAGCTCGCTGGCGGGCCATCCCTGGACGGGCCGGGCGCTGGCCGCGGGGGAGGCCATGCGCATCACGACCGGTGCGGCCCTGCCCGCAGGCGCCGACACCGTCATCATGCAGGAGCAGCTCGAATATCGCTCCGCGCAGGGCGAAGGGCTGGGCGAGGGCTTGATTGAGAGCGAAGCAGGCGAGCGGGTGGTGATCGAGGGCGTGACCAGCATTCGCCGTGGCCAGAATGTGCGTCAGGCCGGAGAGGACATCGCGCGCGGCAGCCAGGTGATGGCGGCGGGCCAGTGGCTGACGCCTGCCGCCGTGGGCGTGCTGGCGTCGCTCGGGCTCGCCGAGGTCGCCGTCTATCGGCCACTGATGGTGGCGATCTTCTCCACCGGTGACGAGGTCACGGCCCCCGGCGAGACGCTGCCGGCCGGCGGTATCTATGACGCCAATCGCTTCAGCCTCGTGGCGCTGCTGCGCGACCAGGGCATCGAGGTGCTGGATCTCGGCATCCTGAGCGATGACGAGGCGAGCGTGAGTGCTGCCCTGCGGGATGCCGCGACGCGTGCCGACATGGTCATCACCTCCGGCGGCGTGTCGGTGGGCGAGGCCGATCATGTGCGCAGCGCCCTCGCTGCCTGTGGTGAGCTCGCGCTGTGGCGCATCGCCATGCGTCCGGGGCGCCCGCTGGCGTTCGGCATGTTGCGTGCCACTCCCGCCGACGCCGAGTCGTCATCTGGCCAGGTGCCGTTCTTCGGCTTGCCGGGCAATCCGGTGGCGACCATGGTCACCTTCCTGCAGTTCGTGCTGCCCGCGCTGCGCCTGTTGTCGGGCCAGCAGCGGTTGGCGAAGGATGAGGCGAGCGCCTCCGCGACGACGCTGGCGCAGTGGCAAGCCCCGCGCCTGCAGTTGATCGCCGGCGAGACGCTGTGCTCACGTGCCGAGCGTGTCGACTATCATCGCGGCCAGATCGTGCTGGATGACCAGGGGCGTCAGGTGGTGATGACCACGGGGCGGCAGGGCTCGGGTATTCTGACCTCGATGTTGCTGGCCGAATGCCTGATCGAGATTCCCGCCGGCTGCGCCACGCTTCACGCCGGTGAGCCGGTCATGGTGCAGTGGCTGGGCAGTCGCGGCATCGTCTAGGCGATGCCCGCCCAGTGGTCATGCCAGCTGATTCATGAAAAGATAGTCTGCTAATTTCTTGGCCAGTCCTGTCCATCAGGGCTTGCCTGCCTGCTTCTTCAGGCTTTGGTATTTCTGAGATTGCCGCCAGTCAGGCGCACCCGATACGGATACGAGACAGCTCATGAGCCTTACTCATCTCAACGCACGCGGCGAAGCCCATATGGTGGATGTTGCGGACAAGCAGGAAACCCGCCGCGAGGCGCGAGCCAGCGCACGCGTCAGCATGCTGCCTGCCACGCTCGCTCTGCTCGCCGAAGGTGGCCTGCCCAAAGGGGATGTGCTGGCGACGGCGCGTATTGCCGGCATCCAGGCGGCCAAGCGCACTCATGAGCTGATTCCGCTCTGTCATGCCTTGATGCTCTCCAAGGTGACGGTCGACTTCACGCTGGACAGCGCCAACAGCTGCGTGGAAATTCAGGTGCTGTGCCGCCTCAATGGGCGTACCGGTGTCGAGATGGAGGCACTGACGGCGGCCTCGGTGGCGGCATTGACGCTCTATGACATGTGCAAGGCGGTCGACAAGGGTATCGTGATCGGCGATATCCAGCTCGAGACCAAGACCGGCGGCAAGAGTGGTGACTGGCAGCGCCCGGACGAAGCCGCCGCTGTCGAGCAGACGTCGGCTGAGCCAAGCCGGTCTGAACCAAGCCGTGCTGCAACAGCTGAGCCCATCGAAGCGACAGCGGGACAGGCCGCTCCGGCGGCCCGCGGTGATGCCACCGTGCGGGTTCTCTTCCTGGCGGAACTGCGGGAACGCCTGGACCTCGACAGTCTGGCGCTTAACCTGACGACGCTGTCCCAAGCGACGGTCGGGGGCCTGAAGCGCACCTTGGCGCTGCGTGACCCTCAGCTTGAAGCGCTCAATGACACTCGCGTGCTATGCGCCGTCAATCAGGACATGGTGCGCGATGACCACCCATTGAATGCCGGTGATGAAGTCGCCTTCTTCCCACCGGTGACGGGGGGCTGACATGACCCAGGTCGCAAACGAAGCCTCGCAGGCCTTTTCTGTCAGTATTCAGGCCAGCGATTTTGATCTGCGTGTCGAGCAGGACGTCCTGACGCGTGGGCGCGGCGACATCGGTGCCGTGGTGTCCTTCACGGGGCTGGTGCGTGATTTCAATCAGCGACCGGATGTCGTCGCGCTGACGCTGGAACACTACCCCGGCATGACGGAGCGTAGCCTCGAGCGCTTGATCACAGAGGCGCGCGAGCGCTTCCCGCTCACCGGGGTGCGCATCATTCACCGTGTCGGACGGCTCGAGCCCGGCGACAATATCGTGCTGGTGCTGGTCGCCAGTGCGCATCGTCAGGCTGCCTTTGCCGGCTGTGACTTCCTGATGGACCACCTCAAGTCGCGGGCGCCTTTCTGGAAAAAGGAGCACACCGCCACGGGAGATTATTGGGTGCGGGAACGCTCGAGCGATCGCGAGGCACTCGAGCGCTGGCATCCAGAGTCCGCGGTGACAGCAGAGGGTGAAGCGGTATCCCCCTTTGTCGAGCAACACAAGGCTGATGACTCATTGGCCGAGGCCAGCAGCGAAGAGAGACAATCAGCGCTGGCAACACCCAAGTTTTCGGGAGAGTCATGATGGAAACCCTGGTCGATGACTTCGGTCGTCGCATCCGCTATGTTCGCCTGTCAGTGACGGACCGCTGTGACTTTCGCTGCGTCTATTGCATGAGCGAAGAGATGACCTTTCTGCCACGCGACGAGGTCTTGAGCCTCGAAGAGATCGCGTTGCTGGCGCGCGCCTTCGTGGAATTGGGGGTCGAGAAGATTCGCCTGACCGGCGGGGAGCCGCTGGTGCGGCGTGATATCGGCAAGCTGGTCGATGAAATCGGCGCGCTCGAGGGGCTCAAGGACTTCTCGATGACCACCAACGGCGCGGGCCTTGCCAAGCACGCCGCGCAGTTGAAGGCCGCCGGCATGTCACGGCTGAATATCAGCCTTGATTCTCTGGACCCGGAGCGCTTCAAGGCGTTGACGCGTACCGGCGACCTGAACAAGGTGATCGCCGGCATCCGTGCTGCGCGCGAGGAAGGTTTCCGCATCAAGCTCAATGCAGTGGTGCTGAAAGGGCGCAATGATCACGAAGTGGTGTCGCTGGTCGAATTCGCTCGTGAGGAAGGGTTGGACATCAGCTTCATCGAGGAGATGCCGCTGGGCCAGGTCTCTGACCACGGTCGTGACGAGACCTTCTGCTCCAGTGATGATGTCCAGGCGCGCATCGAGACGCGTTATCCGCTGATTCCCACGCTTGAAGACAGTCTGGGGCCAGCCCGTTATTTCCGCATGGCGGACAGCGAATCACGGGTGGGATTCATCTCACCGCACAGTCATAACTTCTGCTCGACCTGCAACCGCGTTCGCGTCACGGTAGAGGGGCGTCTGTTGCTGTGTCTTGGCAATGAGCACTCGCTTGACCTGCGTGACATCATGCGTCGCCACCCGGGTGACATCGGGCCGCTCAAGGCCGCGATCATCGATGCCATGCACCTCAAGCCCGAGCGTCATCACTTCACGACAGATGGTGATGTCCAGATCGTTCGCTTCATGAACATGACGGGAGGCTGAGTCCTTTTTCGTCATCAGTCGTGGCGCTCATGTTGATCGAGCTATCTCGGATAACTCACAGGCGCTGACAAAAACCCCGCTATCAAGCGGGGTTTTTGTTGGTCTATCCTATGGAAACACTGCCTTGCTTTTGACAAGGCTTGTTAGTTCATATTTAGCGCTTATACTTTGCTGCATTATCACATCCAATGCGATGACTCGCAGGGATTCCAGCTCAGTGCATATGGTGGAGGTAGCGAAATGACAGCCGATTCTCTCGAAAAGATCGCTCGTAACAAGAATGTTGCTCGTGCAGCAGCGCGTCAGCTGTCCATGGAACAACTGCACAAGCTGTCCGAGGTCATCAATGAGGTGATCGAGCAGAAAGCCGAAGAAGACGAGCAGCGCCGCGAAGAAGAAATCGCCAAGGAGCGCAAGCTTGCCGAGATTCGTGATGCGATGATCGAAGCAGGCCTTTCCGTGGATGATCTGGTCAGTGATCAGCCCAAGCGTCGTGGCCGTCCGCCGAAGAACAAGTCCGTTTGAGACCTTCGGTCTGACGTCATGGAGGTGGCTGAAGCGCTTGAGATCGAGATTGCCAGTCGGCCAGTCGGCAATCTCGCCATCACCAGTCCCTGAGCGCCTCCCAGCAGCAGAAAAGCCCGCCCGGTATTTCCCGGGCGGGCTTTTTCATGCGCTGCTTTGTGCAGGGCAGTGAGCTCAAGGCGGCCATCACTTCAATGATGGCGCGACACTCACTCCTGATTCATGGCCATGATATGCAGGAATAGCACCGGCTCATGGCGCAGGTTGTTGCGCAGCCAGCGATTGATGCGGCCATCGAGTTGCTGCTTGAGTTCACGTTCATTGCTGGCATCCAGGCCTGCCAGGGTGTCATCCAGCCACTCGGCGAAGCTGTCTTCATCGAGGCTTGAGGTGCCGCTGATATCCAGCATCAAGCGGCCGATGCGAACCCAGCCGGCCTCCTGCAGCGTGACGGGCAACGCCAGCGAGACGCTGCCATGCCGGCCGAGACGCGCGCGGGCACGGCGGTCCATGGAATCCAGCGGACGCACCTTGTCATGCTCGATGATGCGCTCGTGCAGTGTCAGGCGTTTTTCCACCGACAGCCCCTGAGCATCGAGGCGAATCACGTCACCATTGACGGGAATCAGCGGTGCCTCGATGCCCAGGGACTGTGCCACCTGGGTGTGAGCGAGCTGGTGGCGATATTCGCCATGCACCGGCAGCAGACGTACCGGTTTCAGCCAGCCATAGAAGGTGCGCAATTCTTCCTGCGCCGGGTGCCCGGAGGCGTGCAGGTCCGGGAACTGCTTCTCTTCCATGATGCCGACGCCGAGGCGTGTCAGGGCGTTGTGCAGCTTGCCGATGGCCAGCTCATTGCCGGGAATCGCCTTGGAAGAGAAGATCACGGTGTCGCCGGCAGCCAGCTCGAAGTCCGGATGGCGGGAATTGGCCAGGCGTGACAGCGCGGCGCGCGGCTCGCCCTGACTGCCGGTGGCGATCACCATGACCTCTTCCGGGGGCAGGTAGCCCAGGTCCTTCACCGGTACCAGCGGCGGGAAGTCTTCCAGATAGCCGAGACCGCGGGCGACGCGCACCATGCGCTCCATCGAGCGACCCAGCAGTGTGATGCGGCGGCCATTGCGTGCGGCGGCGCGCCCCAGCGCCAGGATGCGGGCCAGGTTGCTGGCAAAGCAGGTCACGACGACGCGTCCGCGACAGCCGGCCAGCGTCTTCTCCAGTGCGCGTGCCACCTCGCCCTCACTGCGCGAATGACCCGCCAGCGGCGCATTGGTGGAGTCGCCGACGACCAGGTCGACCGGCGCCAATGCCTGATAGCGCTCCGGATCGGTGGGCTCGCCGATCAACGGCTCCGGGTCCAGCTTCCAGTCGCCGGTATGCATCACGCGATATTCCGGCGTGACGATCAACAACGAGCAGCTTTCCGGAATGGAGTGGGTCAGCGGCAACAATCGCAGCGCGAAGGGGCCGGATTCGAAGCCTTCATCCACCTCGATGATCTGCAGGCTGGAGGTTTCCAGCTCGCGCTCGGCAAACTTGGCGCGTAGCAGGCCGGCCGCCAAGGGCGTGGCGATGATCGGGCAGCGCCATTTCGGCCACAGCCAGGCGACCGCGCCGATGTGGTCTTCGTGGCCATGGGTGATCACCAGCATCTGCGGGCTGATGCCCAGGCTTGCCAGAGACTCGATATCCGGCACCTGCAGCGGACCTTCCGGCAGGTCCTGGCGAATCATCATGCCGCAATCCACGGCAATCCAGTGATCCTGATAACCATACAGCGTCAGATTCATGCCGATCTCGCCGCAGCCACCCAGCGGTAGCAGGTGCAGCGGCGGACGTTGTCTCTGACGGACTTGAACGCGGGGTTTCAACATGGATGTCATGCCATCTATAAAATGTGGCTCAACTATACGGGAATCCCGCGAAGCGCCACAAATGGCGCTGTTGTCCGGTCGCGTCGATTCGAGGGCGGCCCGGCCGTCAGCGTGACGCCTTGAGGTGGGCCGGCGTGATGGCCGCTGATCGCAATGTCGTATTGACCATATGGACAGAATCGGGGCGCAGCACTGTTTCAGGCCGCGTGATCAGCTACAATAGCCCACCTTTGCCGAGGGGCTGCTTACGGGCGGTGTCATGATTCCTCGCGCAGGCCGGCGCTTCGCCGGCTGAACATCATTCCCGCTATCACAATGGTTGAACTTACGATGTCTCACGCCTATCGCCTGGTGGTGTCCTGCCCTGATCAGGTCGGAATTGTTGCCCGAGTTTCCACTTTCATCGCCGAGCAGGGCGGGTGGATCACCGAAGCCAATCAGCATTCTGATCTTGGCGCCGGTCGTTTCTTCATGCGCTATGAGATCAACCCCGAAACCATCGGCCTGAGTGCCGCTGAGCTCGGCAAGCGCTTCGCCCCGATCGGTGAAGAGTTCGGCATGCAGTGGCGCGTGCATGACACCGCTGCCAAGAAGCGTGTCGTGCTGATGGTCTCCAAGGACTCCCATTGCCTGGTGGACCTGCTGCATCGCTGGCAGTCCGGTGATCTGGATTGCGAGATTCCCTGCGTCATTTCCAACCACGATGACATGCGTTCGCTGGTGGAATGGCACGGCATTCCGTTCCATCACGTGCCGGTCGACAAGAATGACAAGGCGCCGGCCTTTGCCGAAGTCGAGCGTCTGGTGGAAGAATCCCGGGCCGATTGCATCGTGTTGGCGCGCTACATGCAGATCATTCCGCCGAGTCTGTGTGAGCGCTATGCCGGTCGCCTGATCAACATCCACCACAGCTTCCTGCCTTCCTTCGTGGGCGCCAAGCCGTATCACCAGGCCTTCGGGCGTGGGGTCAAGCTGATCGGGGCGACCTGCCATTACGTGACCGAAGAGCTGGATGCCGGCCCGATCATCGAGCAGGACATCCATCGCGTCACTCACTGCCATACCGCCGAGGAACTGGTGCGCATCGGTCGTGATGTCGAGCAGAAGGTCCTGGCGCGCGGCCTGCGTTGGCACCTGCAGGATCGCGTGCTGATCCACGGCAACAAGACCATCGTCTTTGCCTGAGCCACGCTTGCTCAGCGCATGAGTCTGTCATCGACCTGAGGTCGTGACGAAGAAGCCGGTACCTGTTTCAGGTGCCGGCTTTTTTGTTTGCGGGATGGGGTGGGCGCCTGGCACGAGCTAGAACAATCCCAGCTGCTGGGCGTCCTCGCGGGCCTTGAGGCGCACGCCGACGCCCAGCAGGCGGACAGGGCGATGGCCGCGTTGCCAGGCTTGCTCCATCAGCAGGGCGAAGCTGTTGGCGCTCGGCAGCGTGGTGGTCGAGGCGGGGAGCAGGCTTTCCAGCGTGGTGCTCTCGAAGTTGCTGAAGCGGATCTTGACGAACTGCTTGGCCAGCACCGGCTGGTCATGACGGGCATGGCGGCTGGTCAGGCGTTCGAGCAGGGCGGGCAGGCGCTCGAGACAGGCCGGCAGATCAGGCAGGTCGTGATCGAAGGTGTGCTCGACACTGATCGACTTGCGCTCGCGCTCGACACGCACCGGTCGCTCATCGATGCCGTGCGCCAGTTCGTGCAGGCGGGTGCCGAACTTGCCGAAGTGCTCGGCCAGTGTCGTCAGTGGCGTGGTGCGCATGTCCTCACAGGTGGTGATGCCCAGGCGGGTCAGACGCGCCAGCGTCGCCGGACCGACCCCATGCAGCTTGCCGACGGGCAGCTGGCGGATGAAGGCGTCGCTGGTCTCGGGGGTGATCACCGTCAGGCCGTCGGGCTTTTCCCAGTCACTGGCGATCTTGGCCAGAAACTTGTTGGCGGCCACGCCAAGGGAAAGCGTGATGCCGGTGCGCTTGAGCGCCTCTTCCTTCAACCAGCGCGCCATCCAGGTGGCGCTGCCCTGAAAGTCAGTCACGGCGCTGACATCCAGATAGGCTTCATCCAGCGAGAGGGGCTCCACCAGGGGCGTCAGCTCATGGAAGAGTGACTGGATCTCGGCGGAAACGGCGCGGTAGCGCTCGAAGTCCGGTGGCACCAGAATCAGCTGAGGGCACAGGCGCAGCGCGCGGGCAGTCGACATCGCCGAGCGTACGCCGAAGGCACGCGCGGGATAGTTGCAGGTGGCGATGACACCGCGTTGCTCGGTGCGGCCGCCGATGGCGATGGGCACCTCGCGCCACTCGGGATGGCGGAGCATCTCGACGGCGGCATAGAAGCAGTCGCAGTCGGCGTGGAGGATCTTGCGCATGCGCGCATCATGCTAAAAGACTGGATGGCTGTCCAGTGGTGGTACCCATCCATTGCGCCTGAGCCGGCTGCGCAACGACAACGCCCGACAGTGAGGGAGTCCTCTCTGTCGGGCGTTGGCATGTCTGGCATCTCGCTTGGGTGCGAGACAGTCGTTCAGCGGATTACAGCGTCATCGCGGCCACCCAGCCGAACACGATCAGCGGGATGTTGTAGTGGATGAAGGTCGGCACCACGCTGTCCCAGATGTGGTCGTGCTGCTGATCGACATTCAGGCCGGCCGTCGGGCCGAGGGTCGAGTCAGAGGCCGGTGAGCCAGCATCCCCCAGCGCGGCGGCGGTGCCGATCAGCGCGACGGTAGCCAGCGGCGAGAAGCCGAATTGCAGCGCCAGCGGTACGTAGATGGCGGCAATGATCGGAATGGTCGAGAAGCTGGAGCCGATGCCGAGGGTGATGAACAGACCGACCATCAGCATGACCAGCGCGGCCAGCGGCTTGTTGTCACCGATGATGTGGAAGGAGGCGTCGACCAGGGTCTGGATGTCGCCGGTGGCCTTCATCACGGAAGCGAAACCTGCCGCCGAGATCATGATGAAGCCTATCAGCGCCATCATGCGCATGCCGGAGGTGAAGAGGTCATCCGCTTCGTTCCACTTGAACAGACCACCCAGCGAGAGGATGGCGAAGCCGACCAGACCGCCGAGAATCATCGAGCCGGAATACAGCTGAATGCCAAGGGCGGCGATGATGGCGACGCCTGCCATGATCAGGCCGCTCTTGGACGGCGTGTGCATGGGCGTGTGGTGCGGTACGTTGCTGGACTTGATCTCGCGGTTCGCGTAGTCACGCGGCTTGCGGTAGGAGACGAACAGCGCCGTCAGCAGGCCGAGGAACATGCCGCCGACCGGAATCGCCATCGCCATCGGCACCATGCCGCGGGTCACGTCGAGACCGAGCGACTGGCCGGCCTCATTGATGTTGGCCAGCAGGATGTCGTTGAGGAAGATGGAGCCGAAACCGACCGGCAGCAGCATGTAGGGCGCAGTCAGGCCGAAGGTCAGTGCACAGGCCACGGCGCGACGATCCAGGCGCAGGCGGTTCATGGCGACCAGCAGCGGCGGAATCAGGATCGGGATGAAGGCGATGTGGACCGGAATCAGGTTCTGGGAGGAAATCGCGACCAGGGTCACGCTGCCCAGCAGGCCGTACTTGATGGCCGTCTGGCGGCGCGGCGTGCTTTCGCCATTGAGCAGGCCGATCAGGCGTGCGGCGAGCAGGTCCGGCAAACCGGAGCGAGACAGGGCGACGGCGAAGGCACCGAGGGTGGCGTAGGCCAGCGCGACCTTGGCGCCGCCGCCGACACCGTCATTGAAGGCGCCGAGCGTGTCGGTCAGAGACAGGCCACTGAACAGACCGCCGACCAGGGCGCCGGCGACCAGCGCGAAGACGACCGAGACGCGAGCCAACGACAGGCCGACCATGACCAGGACGGCCAGAATTACCGCATTCATGCGAGTACCTCTATGTGGGGTTGTGCCAGCTTTGGGAGTGTTGCGGACAGAGCGGGCGAACTGTGGGTGCGTGGCCACCCGATCCCGGGGCAATGCCTCGCATGACGTGTACATTCGTGACGAATGCCTTGCTGTCGCAGTGTTCCTGCGGCTTCCTCCTGAATGCCGTCAAAAACGGCGCATTATCTTACCAGAAGGGCAACGCAAGCTGAATGGCCGATGAACGTGGGCGCTGCCAAATGGCACAAGTTGGCGTGCCATGACGGCTTTTTGTAGAATGCCACGCTGCCCGGCGGCTGCAGTCGCAGGCGTTATTCAACAGGAGTGCGCATGCTGGAGCTGGAAAATGCCCGCGTCATCGGCATGGGAAATGATCGGCGTGTCTATCAGGACCCGCACGACCCCCATCGCTGCATCAAGGTCCCGCGTTACCCTGACAAGGGCAGCCGCCAGAATGAACGCGAGCAACGCTATTTCGAGGGCCTGGTCAGACGTGGCATGCGCGACTGGTCCTATGTGCCTGCCTACCACGGCAGTGTCGCCACCGCCGAGGGGCTCGGGCTGGTCTTCGACCTGATTCTCGACAGTGACGGCTCCACGTCACGCCGACTGCGCGAGGTGCATCTCGAGACCCCCGAGCGCCTGAGCGCCGAGGTGCTGGTGAGCGAGCTGGCCAATCTCTATCGCTATCTCGAGAAACGCTGGTTGATTCCGTCTGATCTCAATGATCGCAATATCGTGGTCCAGTTCAGCGACGACCAGCCGCCCAGATTGTGGCTGATCGACGGTATCTCGAATCCTGACTTCATTCCGCTGGCGACCAGTGTCGCCTGGCTGGCACGGCGCAAGGTCGCGCGTCGTTATCGACACTTCCTCAAGAAACTGGTCAAGGGCGGTCAGCTCTCGCCAGAGGATTATCAGGCGCTCGAAGCCCGCCTGTGGGGGTGAATGCCTCTGATGGTGATGGCTCTCGTGACTGGTGGCTCTCGAGAGTGACTGCCCCTGATGGCAATCGCCTTTGATGAACATCGTCTTTGATGAACATCGCCAGGGGCAGTCGTGTTGTGTATCAGTGCATCAGTGTTCCAGGGTCTCGAAGTAGCTGGTCATCGCATGGGTGATCTGGCGCAAGTCCTGCGGCGAGGTGATATAGGCCGGCATGGTATAGAGCCAGCGACCGAAGGGACGTAACCAGACACCCAGTTCACGGGCATGGGCCTGAGCACCTGCCAGACTGCTGGCATCGTGCACTTCTATCACCGCCGTGGCACCCAATACGCGTATATCGCGAATGGCGGGGTGGGAGAAATTCAGCAGGGTATCGCGCAACAATTGATTGAGCTCGGCAATCTTGCCCAGATAATTCTCTTCCTCGAATACCGCGAGACTTTCCAGTGCCACCCGACAGGCCAGCGGATTGCCCATGAAGGTCGGGCCGTGCATGAAGGCGCTATTGGCATCCTCGCCATCAAATGCATGGAAGATATGACTCTGGGCCAGGGTGGCGGCATGTCCCAGATATCCCCCCGTCAGTCCCTTGGAGAGCACCATGATGTCGGGAGAGACATTGGCGTGTTCACAGGCAAACATCTTGCCGGTCCGACCGAAACCGGTCGCGACTTCATCGAAGATCAATACGATCCCGAACTCATCACATAACTCGCGCGCCGCCTCGAGATAGTAGGGCGAGTACATGTTGAGGCCACCTGCCGCCTGCAAGAGAGGCTCCATCAACAATGCCGCTATCTCATGCTGGTGTGTTTCCAGGCAGGCGCGCAATGCGCTGATATCGTCTGCTACCTCGTCACGACTGGCGCTGAAACCGGCAGTCGGCGCCGGTGCGAAATGATGTCTGGGCAGGAAATCGGCGAACAGGGAATGCATGCCTTCCTCGGGGTCACACACTGCCATGCAGCCCGCCGTATCGCCGTGATAGGCCTTCATCAATGACAGCATGCGCGTCCGTCCCTGCGTGTCATCGCGGTCTTTGCGCTGTTGCTGATATTGCACTGCCATCTTCATGGCGACTTCCATGCCCACCGAGCCGCTATCCGAGAAGAAGACATGATTCAGGCCCTCGGGGGTGACGCGCACCAGCGCATCGGCAAGCTCCTTGGCCGGTCGATGGCGGATGCCGCCCAGCATCACATGGCAGAGTTCTGCCGCTTGCTGCTGAATGGCTGCGACGAGGCGCGGGTGTCCGTAGCCATGGATCATGCACCACCAGGAACATGTCGCATCCAGCAGTGTCTCACTTCCCGCCAGTGTCATGCGGGCTCCCGTGCCGCCGACCACCTCCAGTGGCGCTGGCATGTCCTGCATCTGGGTATAAGGGTGCCAGAGAGAAAGTGAGTCCGTATCGCGGGTCGGCATCTGGGAAAATGGCATGGAGTGTCTCTGCGAGTGGCGGGAGAGTGGAATGGCGTGATGACGGCTCAATCTTTGTCAACTTTGACCATTCTATCAGGTTGACGGTGTTTTTGAAGTGACGCTTTCTGGAGAAAGTGTTGCATTTTGCACCACTATTAGTTCGCCACCTGCTTTAGTATGGACTTCTGTTGTTCGTTCAGGTGCATGCTTTTCGAGGTGCGCAGGCAATGACAGCTCTACATCGAAAGTCTGCAATCTGACGCCGCCACGCCAACGGGAAAGTGGTTGCATAATACTTCCTTGTGGGTTGTTGTCATGAATTGTGCATATCCCGTGAATATTGGAGGTCCAGGGATGGCGGGCCCTCAAGCCTGATATCAGGTCGTGGTAAAGACTTCTTCGTGTTGTTGCAGAGACACTTTTGGCAGGCCTGTCTTCAGTTGTGACAGGGGATAATGAAGTGCCTGGGCGGTGAGTACTGTTTTTTTTCTGGCTATTGCATTGATCGGCAAGATTGCATACTTTGGAAACATGTTATTTAAGACTTCACCTCGCAGTTGACTCGGTCTATAATCGCCCTTGATCTGGTGTGGGCGCTTAACTGTCCCGAGTGTCCTGCACAAGTCTTTATGAAAACGCGCTGTTAAACATGTACGGCAGATGAATATCGCCGAGCCTCTTTCAGCATCGTGTTTTCGTGACTCAACTGTCTGTCCCGACATCCTGGAGATACTCATGTCCCTGTTGACTGATTTCATGCAGAAAGAGCAAGAGCTCAAGAAACTTCAAGAGCAGCTGGAAAGCCTGCGCAATGATGACCGTCTGAAGAACGAACTCGAATTCAAGGACAAGCTGGACGCGCTGATGGGCGAGTACGGCAAGTCCACTCGTGACGTCATCACCCTGCTGGACCCGAAAGCGTCCCAGGCGCCGGCTGCTGCTGCACCGGAAAGCAAGACCGGTGGCGTGCGTCGCAAGCGCAAGCTGAAGGTCTACAAGAACCCGCACACCGGTGAAGTCATCGAGACGCGTGGTGGCAACCACAAGCAGCTGAAAGAGTGGAAGGAAGAGCACGGTGCTGAAACCGTCGAATCCTGGCTCGAGCGCACTGAAAGCTGAGCACTGGCTTTGTTGCCAGCTAGCTGACGCTGCCAGACATGAAAAAGCCCCGCGATCGCGGGGCTTTTTCATGTCTGGCGTTTGGCTGACGCTAGACGACGGACTCCCTCTTTTGAGAAGGCCTTGAGCAGGTCTTGAGTAGAGCGATAGGGCGCTTTCCCGTGAGACTCGCTGTGAAATTACAGCGTCAGAAAGCGCCACTATCGGCAGCCGTCATGCCCGAGGGCTGTTATGAGGGCTACCTCGAGGACTATCAGCTATCACGCTGATTGAGGTCCACCAGGCGACCGATGGCGAGAATCTTGCCTGTCGGTTTGCCGGTCGGCGAACCGCCTTCTGGCTCCAGTGTCATCTCCAGCAGCTGGCCCGGGCTCATGCTGCCGATCTGCTCGGCGCTGAGTTCGATGCCGGCAATCGGGTCGACCAGCCCCAGTGAGCGCGGCCCTTCTTGCGGGTCGGTCAGGGTCCACAGTTCGATGGCGCGATCCGTCGGGCGCTCGACGGAGACCTTCGGTGTCAGCTGCAGGCCACCGCTGGGCGTGACATTGGCCACCCAGGTCGGCGTGCCCGGATCTTCCAGTGTCTGCAGAATAGCGACCATACGTTGCGCGTCGCCGTCAGGTGTCTGGGTCGCCATCTCCGGTGATGTGCCCTCCAGCGGCGCGCTGGGAGAGAAGGGCCCCATCTGCATGACCAGCGCCAGGGCGAGACCTGCCCCCAGACCCAGTCCGAGGCCACCGCCGAGCCAGCGCAGCAGCCAGGGCGCCTTGGTAGAGGTGCTTGCCTGATCTGCGTCATGTCGAGCGGCGTCATCGCGGGTGGCGGAGGACTGCTTGAGGCGCACCAGGCTGGCGTCGATGCGCTTCCATAGTGAGTCGGAAGCGGGCTCCGGCGGTAGGCGATCACTCACGCTCAGCCAATGTTGCTGCCAGCGCAGGGCCATGCGTGCGGCATTGTCATCGCGCTCGATCCAGGCGCGCACTTCGGCCTCGCGCTCAGGGTCCAGCAGCCCGAGGGCATGCTCACCCAGCAGCAGGTTCTGTTCTTCGGGAGATTCGGGAATCAGGGGGCTATTCATCGTGACAGGCACTCCTGCAGTAGCTTGAGACCGGCGCGGATGCGTCCCTTGATGGTGCCAAGCGGTGCGCTCAGCTTCTCGGCGATCTGTTCGTGTGTCAGTCCCTTGAAGAAGGCCAGCAGAATGGGCTCGCGACGCGGCACTTCCAGTTCACCCAGGCAGTCGCTCAACTGATGGGCCGTCTGGCTGTCATCAGCCGCGGTTTCCGGGTTGGCGAGCAGATCGGCCAGCGTGTCGAGCGCATCGCTGTCGCCGCGAGGCGTCCGCCCCTGGGCGCGCAGCTGATCCAGAGCGCGATAGCGCAGGATGGTAAACAGCCAGGCGCGACCATTGCCAAGTTCACGGCGGTACTGGCCCGCGTTGGACCACAGCTTGATGAAGGCGTCATGGACGGCATCTTCCGCCTGGTCGCGGCTGTTCAACAGGCGCATGGCGAGCGCCAGCATGCGACCCGATTCAAGATCATAGAGACTGCGGAACGCGGCCTCGTCTCCGCGTGCACAGGCTTCTATCGCACTGGCGTGGTCAAAACTTTCCGCGTCTGGCGGACTGACTGACGGCTTCTGTGCTGGCATGGGGCGGCCGGCTCCTTTGGCAGGGGGTCCATTGATCAGCTGACGGTAAGTGCACCGCCGAGGAATCGCAAGTTGCATGATAGAGGCCTTCGTTCGGGAAAGAATCAACGCCCGTGACGGTCGGGATGGCGGTGCGTCAATTGCGGGGGGATAGTCAGGTAACGTCCCGCTTCCCGCCTTGGATGTTCGCTGCCGGTTTTCAAACGTGTCTGGGCGTGGCGTCAGCCGGTCACCTCACATCCGATGGGGAAAGCGCGGCGCGGCTGCATTGCTGCTCGCGCGGTGAGTCCGCATAATGGCCGGCATGACAGCCTGGGAGGCGTGATGAAGCAGCAATTCAATACGATCGGCGTGATTGGCCGACTGGGCAGTGCCCAGGTGGTGGATACGCTCAAGCGCTTGATTCGCTTTCTGGATTCCCGTGGCCTGGCCATGGTGATCGAGGAACGCACTGCCACGCTGCTGCTGGACCACGGTCTGCAGGTGGCCAGCCGCCGTCAGATGGGCGAGCAGTGTGATCTGGTGATCGTGGTCGGCGGCGATGGCAGCCTGCTGGGCGCCGCGCGCGCGTTGTGCCGCAGCGGCACGCCCGTGCTCGGCGTCAATCGTGGGCGACTCGGCTTTCTGACCGACATTCGCCCCGATGAGCTCGAGGAGAAGGTGGCCGAGGTGCTGGGCGGTGACTATCTCAGCGAGCAACGCTTCCTGCTCGAGGCCGAGGTTTACCGCGAAGGCGAGCGTATCGGGGCGGCCGATGGCCTCAATGATGTGGTGCTGCACCCCGGCAAGGCGGCGCGCATGATCGAATTCGAGCTGTTCATCGATGGCCAGTTCGTCTACTCCCAGCGCTCGGATGGCTTGATCGTCGCCACGCCGACCGGCTCGACCGCCTATGCGCTGTCCGGTGGCGGCCCCATCGTGCATCCGCGTCTCGAGGCGATCACCCTGGTGCCGATGTTCCCGCATACCCTTTCCAGCCGTCCGATCGTGATCGATGCGGCCAGCGAGATCATCCTGCATATCAGTGCCAGCAACTCGACCTATCCGCATATCAGCTGCGATGGCCAGACCCAGGTGGTGGCCAAGCCCGGGGATGTGCTCAAGATTCGGCGCAAGAGTGAGCGTCTGACGCTGATTCATCCGCTGGAGCACAACTATTTCGAGATCTGTCGCACCAAGCTCGGTTGGAGCAATCGCCTCGGCGAATGACCTCAAGGCTCACAGCATGCAAGCATTCGTGGCGCCACAGGATGGCTATGACCTTATCGGCGATGTACACGGCTGCGGCGCCACTCTGGCGACGTTGCTGGAGACGCTCGGCTATCACATCGTCGATGGCGTCTATCGCCACCCGACCCGCAAGGTCATCTTTCTCGGCGATATCATCGATCGTGGTCCGCGCATCCGCCTGGCGGTGCAGCTGGCCAGCAGCATGGTCAATGCCGGCGAAGCGCTGATCGTGATGGGCAATCACGAATACAACGCCCTGGCGTATTGTCGGCGCGCACGCCCGAGTGCAGGCGGCGAGCATCGTGATTTCCTGCGCTCGCATACCTCACGTCACAATCGCATCATCCGCGAGACGCTTGACCAATATCAGCATCATCCCGATGAGTGGGACGAGGCGCTGCGCTGGTTCATGCGCATGCCGCTGTGTCTGGAGCTGCCGCCGCTGGCCCCCGGCCAGAGCGGGCTGCGCGTGGTGCACGCCTGCTGGGACGAGCCACTGGTGCGTACCTTCCTGGAGCGCTACCCCGATGGCTGCATCGATGAAGACTTTCTGCATGAGTCCATCGAGCACGACAGCTTCGCCTATCGCGTGCTGGACCGCATGACGCGCGGCGCGAATCTGCGCTTGCCGGAAGGGGTCGAGATCCACTCCGGCGATGGTTTCACGCGCCGAAGCTTCCGCACGCACTTCTGGGCACGTGAGCCCCGCACCTACGGCGATGTGGTCTTCCAGCCCGACAACCTGCCCGGCGAGCTGGAATCGCGCTGGTTGAGTGAGCAGGAGCTGGCCAATCTGCCTTACTACGGGCCAGAGCAGCCGCCGCTGTTTCTCGGGCACTACTGGTGCGAGGGTTTGCCGGCGCTGCCGGCCCCCAACATCGCCTGCCTGGATTACAGTGCGGTCAAGTTCGGGCGCCTGGTGGCATATCGCTTCAGTGGCGAAGCCACGCTGGATGCCGCCAACTTCGTGTGGGTACCGGTACCGCGTGAGCCCTCCCGACGCCCCGTGCCGGAAGAGCTGTCCCGAGACACCCTGTCGAACCAGTCTTTCGCCAACGGCGCCAGTCAATAGCACTGGCCATTGGCACTGGCCATTAGCACTGTTCAGTAGCACTGTTCAGTAGCACTGTTCAGTAGCACTGGCCATTGGCACTGACCAATAGCGTCAGTGATGCTGGTGGGCAATGGTGATTGTTTTTTACAATCACATGTCAGTGAACCAAAGCTCGATTGCGCACTCTGAGTAAGTGTTCCCTTGAATGATCCTTGCTCAGTCCGGTGCCCCCCACCGGGCTTTTTTTATGTCTGTCACAAAGGCCAGACGCCTGCGGCGCTGTGGTAGATTTTCACAGGCTGGTCTGACTTCTCCTTGTTTATCAACGTGTACTGAGTCTGTTCAGTCGCGTGTCATCTTCAGAGGCATACATGTTCAAGGTTCTGACGCTGCCCGAATCCTTCGACAGCCGCCCCCTGCGTGAAGCCCTGTGGGCCGAGAAGATCGGTCACCAGATCACCCTGAGCCAGGCTCGCCCGACATCTGGCGACGATGCCGAGAGCCACGAGGGCGGCCAGGAGCTGTGGCTGGCCGACCCCGAGCAACTGCCGCGCGTCATCGCGATGCTCGAGCGCCAGTCACGCGGTGAACCGTTGCGGGATGCCTCTGCGGGCGCCACGACGCGTGGCACCGCCAGTTCTCAGTCCCTCATCGCCCTGATGCGCCAGACGCCGTTGACCTGGCTGGTCGGACTGGCCTGCTGCGTCACCGTGCTGTTCCAGTATGCGCTGGGCCAGGCGGCGGTGTTCGAGTGGCTGGCCATCGTGCCCTTCGAGCTTGTCGGCAGTCAGCACATCGCGCCCGAGCCGCTGTCCGTGACGCTGGCGGGGGAGTGGTGGCGGCTCTGGTCGCCGTCATTGATGCACTTCGGGGTACTGCACCTGGTGTTCAACCTGCTGTGGCTGTGGGTGTTCGGGCGCCAGATCGAGGCCATCGATGGCGGTTGGCGCTTCGCGCTGGTCGTGGTGCTGAGCGGCGTGGCGGCCAATCTGGCGCAATACGCCACCGGCAGCGTGCTGTTCGGTGGGCTGTCGGGGATCGACTTCGCCGTGATCGGCTATGTCTTCATCGCCGCCCGCCGTCGCCCCGCGCTGGGCTATCAGATGCAGCGCTCGCTGATGATCTTCATGCTGATCTATCTGGTGCTGTGCATGACGCCGCTCTCGAGTGCCATCGGCCTGGGCGCCATCGCCAACGAGGCGCATCTTGGCGGCCTGCTGACCGGTCTGCTGCTGGGCTGGCTGCTCCCCAGGCGCAGCGCAGCCTGAACGTTGGCGCTTCGGCCTCGGGGATGCCACCTCTGGAAATGACACTGCGCGAAACGACAATGCTAGAATGGCGGCCATCCCCAGTGACTCCGATGGTCCGCCTTCGGCAGTCGTGGACCCGTATCAGGAGAGTATGTGATGAGCAACATGTCCTTTGACGGCATGGTCGAGCAGATGACGCCGACCATCTACGAGAGCCTCAAGCAGTCCATGCAGCTGCGCAAATGGCCGGATGGCCGCGTGCTGACCCAGGAGCAGGTCGAGCTGTGCATGGAAGCCGTCATCAAGTACGAAGCGCACAACAACGTGCCGGCCGAGTCGCGTGTCGGCTTCATCGACAACGGCACCTGTGGGCCGCGTGATGACGACAGCGCCGCAAGCGATGAGCCGGAGCAGATCAAGTGGGTCAACTGACGCTGGATGATGCCCTGAGTGCGGATGAGGCCTCTGGTAAGGTTCAGGATGCGGCACCCATCACGCTGAGTGGCAACCTCCACAAGATGTCCATCGTGCCTGCCGGTGAGACGCTTGCGATCGATACCTCGTTTGATGCGCCGTCGGTCATGCGCGAGCCGCTGGCGGCCAACTATGGCCTGCGTCTGGGCGAGATCACCCAGCCGCTGAATGCCTATATCGGCCACAAGGTGCGTTTGAGCTTCACCGGTCAGATCCACTGCAGCCATTGCGGTCGCAAGACCAAGAAGAGCTTCGCGCAAGGGCATTGCTATCCGTGCTTTCGCAAGCTGCCGCAGTGCGATGGCTGCATCATGAAGCCGGAGACCTGCCACTACGCCGAAGGCACCTGCCGTGATCCGCAGTGGGGTGAGGAGCACTGCTTCCAGCCGCATATCGTCTATCTGGCCAATTCCTCCGGCCTCAAGGTCGGCATCACGCGCAAGACCCAGATGCCGACGCGCTGGTTCGATCAGGGTGCCATCCAGGCGCTGCCCATCGTCGAGGTGTCCAATCGCCTGCAGTCGGGGCTGGTCGAGGTGCTGTTCAAGCAGGCGCTGAACGACCGCACCAACTGGCGGGCGATGCTCAAGGGCGATGTGGCCGAGCTGGACCTGGAAGCCGAGCGGGATGCCTTGCTGGCCCAGATGTCAGAGGGCCTGGCGGCGCTGCAGGCGCATTGCGGCGAAGGCGCCATCCGAGTGCTGGACACCACGGCGCTGGCCTTCGAGTTTCCGGTGCGCACCGCGCCGACCAAGGTCACCTCGTTCAACTTCGACAAGACGCCAGTGGTGGAAGGCGTGCTCGAAGGGCTCAAGGGCCAGTATCTGATTCTCGACAGCGGCGTGATCAATCTGCGCAAGTTCACCGGCTATGAGATCGAGGCTCAGCTCGGCGAGCAATGAGCCGCGGCTGAGCCATACCCAAGAGCACAGCAAAGAGCTCAGCACAGCACACACGACAGCGCCCACGCTCCGTCACGGAGGGTGGGCGCTGTCGTTTCTGTGTCTCTAGTTTCTAGTTTCTAGTTTCTGGTTTCTCGCTGCTTGCTACAGGCTTGCAGACTCGGTTCGGGGCGTGTCAGCCCAGCACGGGCTGGCGGCGCGCCTGCATGCGCGCCAGAAATACCTGCATCACGCGCCGGTAGAGCTCGCGTCCCAGCACCACATCCTCGACGCCGGCATCCAGATTCGGGTTGTCGTTGACCTCGATGACCACCACGCGCTCCTCCAGCTGCTTCAAGTCGACGCCATAGAGGCCGTCACCGATCAGACGCGTCGCCTTCAGGGCCGCCTTGATCACGGCCGCAGGCACCTCGCTCGGGTCCACCGTCGCGAAGCCGCCGGAGCGGGTACGCGCGCCGCTGTGGTCGTAGATCTGCCAATGGCCACGCGCCATGTAGTAACGGCTGGCGAACAGCAGCTTGCCGTCGAGCACGCCGATGCGCCAGTCGAACTCGGTCGGCAGCCACTCCTGCAACAGCAGCAGGGCAGAATCATGGAACAGTCGCTCGGCTTCGCGCACCAGTGTCTCGGGGCCATCGATCTTGACGATTCCGCGGGAGAAGGCGCCATCCGGCACCTTCATCACCAGCGGGTAGCGCATGTGTTGCCCGCGCTCGGCCAGCTGGCGCAGTTCGCCTCGATGGATCAGGCGACCCTGCGGGGCACTCAGACCACGTGCCTTGAGAAGCTCATGCAGGAAGACCTTGTTGGTGCAGCGCAGGATCGACTGGCTGTCATCGATCACCACCAGCCCTTCGTGCTCGGCACGCTTGGCCATGCGATAGGTGTGGTGATCCAGACTGGTCGTCTCGCGGATGAACAGGCCATCGAACTCGGCCAGACGGCCTTCATCGCGCCGGGTGATCAGGCTGACATCGATGCCCAGGCGCCGTCCTTCGCGGATGAAATGCTTGAGCGCGGTACGGTTGGACGGCGGCAGCGCCTCGTCCGGGTCGACCAGCATGGCGAGATCGAAGCGGTAATGGCGGCGTGCCTTGGGCGTGCGCCACACCTTGCGCGAATGGCGATTGAGCGCCTGGGCGAAGCGGTCTTCATCCGCCGCTGCCAGGTGGCTCAGGGATTGCGGGCGCACCCGCTTGAGCACCCAATGATCGCCTCGGCCTTCAAGACGCACCTCCAGCAGCGGGCAGGGCAGGCGCTCGAACAGCTTGCGTGCGAGACGCGCAAGCGCGGGGTCTGCGCTCTCGCCGAAGGTCAGCAGCAGGTCGAGTCGTGGCGGCTTGCCAGCTCCATGTGTCACGCCTTGCGGTGCGGGCAGGGCGCCCTTGCGTGTCAGTTCCTCGAGCAGCACGCGGATGCCGCCCAGTTCCATGTCGATCAGCGACTTGCGTGATAGCTGATTGAGGGTCTCCACTGAAGGCAGCGCTTTCTGGCCACGCGCCTGGGCCAGCAACGAGACGTAATAGCCGATGCCCAGATAATCCAGACCACCGCACAGATTGATGACGTGGGTGGCGGGCTGCGGCGCATCGTCGGCGTGCTGGGCTGGCGCATCGCTTGAGAGTTCGGAAAGAAAGTCATGGGCGCTGATGACATCATCGCTGGGATAGAAGGCGCGCCAGTCAGAAACACGGTCAACCACGATACGCAGGCGGGACATTGCGAAGCCTCGCAAGGCGGGCACCGAAGCGGTGCCGAATGCGCGCATCATGAGAAACAATCCCCGTCATCGCAATAGGCTGGAAAGTGAAATAATTTCATGCAAAGAGACCAAGACAAGACGCGCCTGCATGCCCAGAATGCAGCGCATTGCTACCGCCCCGCGACACGCTGATCCTCGGACGGCGTCAGGGCGCTGACAGGCGGGAGAGCCTGCACCATGACCCCCATTCTGCGCCCGGCCATCCGGGCCGATCTCGACGCTCTGGTAGAGCTCGAGGAAGTCAGTTTCGACAGCGACTGGTTCAGTCGTCGTCAGCTGTCCCATCTGATTCTGCGTGCCCACGCCCGTACCCTGGTGATCATCCAGCCCGATGACGATGTCATCCCGTCCGCACCGGCGGTGGACGATGTGATGGCCGCGCTATGGCCGGCCGGTAGCGTCGAGCGCGATGACGCCACCCCGCTGCGCAGCGTGCTCGGCTACGGCACCGTGCTGTTTCGGCGCAATTCACGCCGGGCGCGACTCTATTCCTTCTGCCTGCATCCGGAATCGCGTGGCCGCGGCCTTGCCCAGCGCATGCTGACATCGCTTGAGCAGCTGGCCATCGCGCAGGGCTGTACGCAGTTCGATCTTGAGGTGCATACCGGCAATGGCGCGGCGATCGCGCTCTACGAGCGTCACGGCTTCGAGAAGTGTGGTCGCCTGCGCGATTACTATGCCGATGGTGCCGCCGCCTGGAAGATGCGCAAGGCATTGACGGTGGATTCGCCGGCGCCGGTGGCTGAGGAACTCGCGGCCGGTGAGGCCGGTGAAGCGCACCCGGGGTCGCCCTCGACGGTGAATGCCGGCGCCGCCTGAGCCAGGGGCATGGCGCGCGTGGCCCCCATGGGCTAGGATGCGCTGTTTATTCTTCATGGCTTCAAAGGAATCGCTCCCATGCCGTCATTCGATATTGTCTCCGAACTCGACAAGCACGAAGTTCAGAATGCCGTCGATCAGGCCAATCGCGAACTCGCGACGCGCTTTGATTTCAAGGGCGTGACTGCCAGCTTCGAACTCGAGAAGGAAGAGAACGTCAATCTGGAAGCCGACGCCGACTTCCAGTTGCGTCAGATGATCGAACTGCTCAAGGGCCGTCTGATCGCGCGCGGCATCGACGTGCGCTGCCTGGAAGAGAAGGACGCCGACACCGCTGGCGTGCGTGCCCGTCAGCAGCTGGTGCTGCGTCAGGGACTGGACCAGCCGACCGCCAAGAAGATCGTCAAGGCGCTCAAGGATGCCAAGCTCAAGGTCCAGGCACAGATCCAGGGCGAGAAGGTCCGCGTCACCGGCAAGAAGCGTGACGACCTGCAGGGCGCCATGGCGCTGCTCAAGGGCGATGAGAGCCTCGAGCTGCCGCTGCAGTTCAACAACTTCCGCGATTGATCCAGCGCGCAAGCGACTGGCGATCGCCATTCTCAGCACCGTTCGCTATCGGCGTGCGGTGCTGTCTTCGTTTGATTCGCTGATTTGCGGTGTCGTGAGAGTCACTGATTCGCATGTTCTCTGGATCAACAGATTCGCTTTGAAAGCGTCATGTCTCGTCGCTGGCGCTACGCTTGTCCAACCCGGTGTTTCACTCGAGACGACCGGACGCGTCGCTTTCAAAGCGTTTCACCCTATTCGTACGTAATATCTGCGCCATGCGGGCCGTTTCGGCACCCGACAACGCGCAAAGAGAGGTTATATGTCTGCTCCGCTCGCTATCGGCCAGCGCAACACCCTGACGATCACCAAGCGGGTCGGCTTCGGCGTCTTCCTCGATGGTGGGGATCGCGGGGAAATCCTGCTGCCGACGCCCTTCATTCCGGCGGGGGCCGACATCGGTGACGAAGTCGAAGTCTTCGTCAGCCTGGATGATGAAGACCGCCTGCTGGCCACCACGCGCTATCCGCGTGCCATGGTCGGCGAGTTCGCCGCGCTCAAGGTGGTCGAGGTCAATGACATCGGCACCTTCCTCGACAATGGCCTGGGCAAGGACCTGCTGCTGCCCTACGGCGAGCGCAAGCGTGAGCTCAAGGCCGGCCAGTTCGCCATGGTGCACGTCGGTCTCGATAAGCACAGTGACCGCATGGTCGCCTCGATGCGTCTGGATCGCTGGCTCGACAAGACCCCGGCCACCTATACCGCGGGCCAGGAAGTCTCCGGTCTGGTCGCTGCGCGCACCGACCTGGGCATGAAGATCATCATCGAAAACGCCCATTGGGGCCTGGTGCACCACGACCGTATCTTCACGCGTCTGCGCATCGGCAACCGTCTGCGTCTGTGGGTGTTGAAGAATGACGGCAACGGCAATGTCGATCTCACGCCGCAGGCGCCGGGTCCGGCCGGCCATCAGCAGCTGGCGGACCGCATTCTGGCCGCGCTGGAAGCCAGTCAGGGCGTGCTGCCGCTGGGCGATAAGAGCGAACCGGAAGCCATCAGTGAAGCCTTCGGTGCCAGCAAGGCCAACTTCAAGCGCGCCATCGGTCACCTGAAGCGCGAAGGCAAGGTCACGCTGGCGCCCACCGAGACGCGTCTGGTCAAGTAAGTCACTGCTGTCAGCCTGTGCTGCCACTGCCACCCTCGGGAGACCGACGGGTGGCAGTTTGCGTTTCAGGCTGCCGCATGGCACCAATGACAGCGTATCATGGGGGTATCTTGTGCTGAGTTGCCTCCATTCGCTCCTTCACTTTCGACAAGGAATGTCTGCATGACTGTCTCTGCTTCTGCTGCCTCCTCCGCTTCTGCTGCCTCCGCTTCTGCTGGTTCGCCGCGTCTGTTGATTGCTCCTGACAGCTTCAAGGAAGCGCTGGCAGCCAGTGATGCCGCCGAAGCCATGGCGCGTGGTGTTCGCCGAGTATTGCCCGAGGCACAGATCGATCTCTGCCCGCTGGGGGATGGCGGCGAGGGCACGCTGGCGGCGTTGTTGGCGGCGGCCAGTGAAGCAGACCCCATCGAGGCGCGCAGCGCTCAGGTGCGTGATCCGCTCGGGCGTGAAGTTACCGCCCAGTGGGGCTGGCAGCCGGGTAGCCGCACGGCCATCGTCGAGCTGGCCGAAGCCAGTGGTCTGCATCTGGTCAGCCCTGATGAGCGCGACGCGCGTGTCGCCGACACGCATGGCGTGGGTGAGCTGATCCTGGCGGCGCTGGACGCCGGTGCCGAGCGACTGATCGTCACGCTGGGCGGCAGTGCCACCAACGATGGCGGCAGCGGCATGCTGCGCGCGCTCGGGCTGCGTCTGCTCGACGCTGACGGCAATGAGCTGCCCGCAGGTGGCGCGGCCCTCGCGCGTCTGGCGAGCCTGGACGTCACTGCGCTGGACCCACGCCTGGCCAACCTCAAGGTGTCTGCCGCGGTCGATGTCGACAACCCCCTGTGTGGCGCGCGTGGCGCGAGCGCCGTGTTCGGCCCGCAGAAGGGCGCCGATGCTGCGGTGGTCGAGGAACTGGATGCGGCACTGGGCCACTTCGCGCGCCTGAGCGCTGAAGTGCTGGGCACAGACCAGCAGCAGTTGGCCGGTGCAGGGGCCGCAGGCGGCATGGGCTACGCGGTGGCGGCCTGGTTGAACGGCGAATTGCGCCCGGGCATCGAGCTGGTGATGGAGCGCCTCAATGTGAGCGAACGTCTGGCGGGCTGTGATCTGCTGATCACCGGGGAAGGCGGTCTGGATGGCCAGAGCCTGGGCGGCAAGACCCCCATCGGTGCGGCGCGAGCCGCGCGAGCCGCCGGAGTGCCCGCCATCGTGTTGGCGGGACGACTGGCCGAGGGCTGGCAAGCCGCCCATGATGAGGGGGTCAGTGCCGTCTTCACGCTGTGTGACAGCGCCATGCCTCTTGAGCAGGCGCTGGCGCGCACCTCGGAGCTGCTGGCTGACCGCTGCGAGGCTATCATGCGTCTCTGGCAGTTGGCGCAGCGCGGCTGAACGCAGCCCGGCTGATCGCAGCCCGGCTGACTGCAGCTAACCCACGTCCAGCTCGACGGATTGCGGCATTGAATCCGGCCGCAGACAGCGGCCCACGGCCCCCATGGCGGGGGGCGTGGCCTTTCGCGATATCGGCAAGCCCGTTACCATGCACGCAGTTGCTATCAGGCGGATAGTCAGAAAGTACTTTTCCCATGAACGACTTGGCGTTTGACTGATAGCAGGAAGCACACGGTGTGTGACCGCAGGTGGTGAGGAACCGACATGATGATCTTTCGGCGCATGAAGCGTATCTGCTGGCTTGGCCTGGCCTGGTTGTTCTTCGGCATCGGCTTCGCTGGCATGTTTCTGCCGCTGCTGCCCACCACCGTCTTCATGCTGCTGGCGCTGGCCTGTGCCAGCCGAGGTTCACCGCGCTTTGCGCGCTATATCCGGGAACACCCCCAGATCGGGCCGACGCTGGTGGCCTGGGAGCGCGAACGCGCCATTCCGCTGCGCGCGCGCATCATGGCGGTCAGCATGCTGGCCGTCTCGATGCTGATCATCCTGTTCACCGTCTCAGTGCTGGCCGTCAAGGTCTCGCTGCTGGTCTTCCTGTCGCTGCTGGCACTCTGGCTGGCCACGCGCCCGGAGCCCAAGGGCGAGGGGGCGAACCTTGCCGTCAGTGGCGAATCCCTTCCGCGCGAATGAGCGCTTCATCGCGGGCAGGTGAGGTGTCTGCTCCCTCGCTGTCCGCTGTCTTCCTGCCGTGAGGAGTCCTCTCCCGCGGCGCTGATTGCGGAGTCTTTGATGTCACAACCTGCTGCGATTCATCTTGCCGATTATCAGGCACCCGCCTGGCGTGTGCTGGACACCCGCCTGACGTTTGATCTGGCACCGTCCGCGACCCGTGTGACGACCGTGCTGACCCTCGAGGCCAATCCCGATGCCGCCGTGGGCAGTGATGCCACGCCGCCGCTGGTGCTCAACGGCGAGCATCTGACGCTTGAGTCCGTGCGTGTCGATGGGCGAGCGCTGGCCAGTGATGAATACAAGCTCGACGAGACTCACCTGACGCTGGCCGGCCTGCCGGCCAACTGTGAGCTCGAGACGGTGGTGGTGATCGACCCGGCCGCGAATACCGCGCTGGAAGGGCTTTATGTGTCCTCGGGCATGTTCTGCACCCAGTGCGAGGCCGAAGGCTTCCGTCGCATCACCTACTACCCGGACCGCCCGGACGTGATGTCGGTGTTCACCACCACCATCATCGCCGACAAGGACAGCTACCCGATCCTGCTCTCCAACGGCAACCCCATCGAGCGTGGCGAGCACGAGGGTGGGCGTCACTTCGTCACCTGGCAGGACCCGCATCCCAAGCCGTGCTATCTGTTCGCGCTGGTGGCAGGGGACCTGGTCAAGCATGACGACAGCTTCACCACCATGAGTGGCCGTGACGTCGCTCTGGAAATCTGGGTCGAGCCGGAAAATCTCGACAAGACCCAGCACGCCATGAACTCCCTCAAGGCCTCCATGAAGTGGGACGAGGAAGTCTACGGTCGCGAATATGATCTCGACATCTTCATGATCGTCGCGGTCAACGACTTCAACATGGGCGCGATGGAGAACAAGGGCCTCAACATCTTCAACAGCGCCTGCGTGCTGGCCAACCCCGATACCACCACCGACGCCGCCTTCCAGCGCGTCGAAGGGGTGGTCGCCCATGAGTACTTCCACAACTGGTCGGGCAACCGCGTCACCTGCCGTGACTGGTTCCAGCTGTCCCTGAAGGAAGGCTTCACCGTCTATCGCGATCAGACCTTCTCCGCCGACATGAACTCAGCGCCGGTCAAGCGTATCGAAGACGTCGCCATGCTGCGTACCGCGCAGTTCGCCGAAGATGCCGGCCCCACCGCACACCCGGTGCGCCCGGCGTCCTATATCGAGATTTCCAACTTCTACACCCTGACCATCTACGAGAAGGGTTCCGAAGTGGTGCGCATGGTCGCCAATCTGCTCGGGGAAGAAGCCTTCCGCCGTGGCAGTGACCTCTACTTCGCACGCAATGATGGCAGCGCCGCCACCATCGAGGACTTCATCAGCGCGATGAGCGAAGCCTCCGGTCGCGACTTCAGCCAGTTCATGCGCTGGTACTCCCAGGCCGGAACGCCGAACATCGCCGCCAGTAGCACCTTCGATGCCCAGGCAGGCACCTATTCCCTCACGCTGCGTCAGTCCACGCCGCCTTCACCGGGGCAGGCGGAGAAGCTGCCGCTGGTGATTCCGGTGCGCATGGGGCTGGTCGGCGCCGATGGCAACGATCTGACGCTGACCCTCGACGGCGAAGCGCTGGGCACGGAAACCGTGCTGGAGCTGACCGATGCCGAGCAGACCTTCGTCTTCACCGGCCTTGCCGGCGATGCCGAGCCGGTGCCGTCGCTGCTGCGTGGCTTCTCGGCGCCGGTCAAGCTGGCCTTTGACTACAGCCGTGAGCAGCTGGCCTTCCTGATGCAGCACGACAGCGATGGCTTCAACCGCTGGGATGCCGGTCAGCGTCTGGCCATGGCAGCGCTTGAAGACCTGATGGCGGCCTGGCAGCGTGGCGAGCAGGAGGCCCAGCTGGATGAGCGCCTGCTGGCCGCCTATCGCTTCCTGCTCCAGAGCGAGGCTACCGATCGTGCGGTGCTGGCCGAGATGCTGACGCTGCCCTCGGAGGCCTACATCGCCGAGCAGCAGAGTGTCGTCGATGTCGATGCCATCCACTGGGCGCGCAAGACCGCCAAGGCGCAGCTGGCCAGTGCGCTGCGCGACGACTTCGTGGCGCTCTATCACGCCAATGCGCAGCAGGGCGACTACGCGCCGACCTTCGAGCAGATGGCGCGTCGCAGCCTCAAGAATGCCGCGCTCAGCTATCTGATGAGCATCGAGGACGAGGAGGGCGTGCGTCTGGCCCAGGCCCAGCTGGCGGCGGCCCACAACATGACCGATGTGCGTGCCGCGCTGACGATGCTGGTGCACTCCTCACGCACCGATCTGGGTGACCCGGCGCTCAAGTCCTTCGCCGAGCGCTGGTCGCATGATCCGCTGGTGATGGACCAGTGGTTCTCGATCCAGGTCACGCGCCCGCAGGCCGATGTGCTGGACCGCGTGCGCTTCCTGATGGAGCACCCGGCCTTCTCGTTGACTAACCCCAACAAGGTGCGTGCCTTGATCGGCGCCTTCGCCGGCCAGAACCGCGTCAACTTCCACCGTCTCGACGGCGAAGGTTATCGTCTGCTGGCGGATGTGGTCATCGAACTCAATCGTCTGAATCCGGAAATCGCGGCGCGCATCATCACGCCGCTGACGCGCTACAAGCGTTTCGATGCCAAGCGTCAGGACTTGATGAAGGCTGAGCTTGAGCGTATCCGTGGCGAGAAGCTCTCGAACAACCTCTATGAAGTCGTGGAGAAGGCACTGGCCTGATCCTCTGAGCTGGCCCTTGAAGACAGACGGCAGTCATCGCGCGATGCGGTGACTGCCGCTGACATGAAAAAGCCCCTGCCGAATGGCAGGGGCTTTTTCATGTCACGAGCCTGGCGCAAGTCCCGTCAGGGCATCGCTTTCAAGACCATCGAGTATACGATCATTGCGTACACGGTCATCGCTTGTCAGGCAATCATCCAACCCAGGAAGGTCAGGCCGATGAAGGTCATCAATAGCCCGCCGATGATGGAGCCTCTCAACAGTGACGTGATGCCCTTGAAGAGCAGGTAAAGTCCCAGAATCAATCCCAGCAGGCTGAACAGCGAAGTGCTGAGCCCTAGCTCACCAGTGAGGCCATTGAAGAATCCCGATAGGGCATCATCGAAGTTGGCGAAGAAACCGCCCAGACCTTCGACGATGAAGCGAATGGCAGCACCCAGTTGCGTGCCGATCCAGTTGAAGAAGTCTTCCATAACGCATGATGTCCAGACAGAAAAGAGGCCCCAGTGTGCCATGAAAGACGCGGATGCGCTGTCATCCGAGCTGATACTTGGCGGTGAATGCCTCGATCGCCATCGGCTTGTCCATCAGATAGCCCTGCAGGGCATCACAGCCCATCTCCAGCAGCAGTTCGCGCTGCCTGGGGGTCTCGACGCCTTCCGCCACCACGCACATGCCCAGCTCACGCCCCAGCTGCACCATGAAGTTCACCATGCGGCGGTTCATCTCGTCATTCTCGAGATCATTGACGAAGCTGCGGTCGACCTTGAGCTCATCGAAGGGCAGGTGCTTGATGTAGGTCAGGGAGGAGAAGCCGGTGCCGAAATCATCCAGCGACAGACGCAGGCCCAGCGAGCGTAGTTCGTGCATGCGTGCCACCGTGGCGGGCATGTCGGTGGCGAAGACGTTTTCGGTCAGCTCCAGCTGCAGATATTGCGGGTCAAGCGTGTGCTGGCTGAGTGCCTTGGCGACATTGCCGGCGTAGTGAGGGGAGTCCAGCTGCTTGACGCTGACATTGACCGACAGATAGATCTTCGCGAAGGCGGTGCCTTTCTGCCAGTCCTCCAGCAGCTTGCAGGCCTGCTCCAGCACCCAGTCGCCGAGGCTGTCGATCAGCTGGCTCTTCTCGGCCAGCGGAATGAATTCATAGGGCGAGATATTGCCGAGCTTGGCGTGTCGCCAGCGCAACAGGCACTCGGCGCCGACCAGCTTGAGCCCTCGATCGAATTGCGGCTGCAGTTCCACGTAGAGCTCTTCATTCTCGATGGCGCGGCGCAGATCATTTTCCAGCTGCACGGCGCGCTCAAGCTCCACGCGCATGCTGGGATCAAAGCGGACGGTCTGATTGCGTCCGGCCTCCTTGGCGCGATACATCGCGATATCCGCGCGCCGGATGAGCTCCTCCGCACTCAGATGGCGATCATGGAACATGATGCTGCCCAGGCTCGCCGAGCTGTGATGTTGCAGCGGCTGCGACTGTGGGCCCAAGAGCGAATACGGCTGGTTGAGCGTCTGCTGCAGGCACTCCATCAGCTCATCCAGTTCGCGACAGGCAGTCTGTGGATCATGGCTCAGGGGCTGAACCAGGATGACGAACTCGTCCCCGCCGAAGCGTGCTACCAGGTCGCTGTCACGCACCGTGGAGCTCAGGCGGTGGGCCACCTCGATCAACAGATGGTCGCCGGTGGTATGCCCCAGCAGGTCGTTGATCTTCTTGAAGTGATCCAGATCGATGAAGATGAGCGCGCCGTGGGTGTCACGGGCGTCGGTGATGATGATGGCCTGCTGCAGGCTGTCGATCAGCGTGGCTCGGTTGGCCAGCTTGGTCAGCGAGTCGAAGCGACTGTGCTGGTGCAGCAGGGCCTCTGATTCGACGATACGCGTGATATCGGTGATCGAGCCGATCATGCGTAGCGGATTGCCTTCGCTGTCACGCTCGATGACATCGCCCTTGTCGATCACCCAGACGACGTCGCCACCGCGGGTCAGCATGCGGTGACGGTGATAGTAGGCCGTCTTGCCCGCCATGCAGTCCTGGATGGCGATCATCGCCTCGGGTTTGTCCTCGGGGTGCAGCAGGCTTGCGAATTCTTCCAGGCTGTTGCTGAGCTCGCTCTCCGGGATGCCCAGAATCTGTGACCAGCGGCGATTGTGCGTCACGGAACTGGTCAGGATGTTCCAGTCCCAGAAGCCTTCCAGCGAGGTGTCATAGATGTGGTCGATCTGGCGGGTCTTGCGCTCATGCTCACGGACTTCTGCCGTGATGTTGTGCGCCAGAACGGCGACCAGCGGCTGACCGTGAATGTCATGGAAGGGCTGCTTGATGGAGCGGAAGTGGTTGACCTCGCCGGTGGTGCCGTCGGTGGCATCCTCGAAGACCGTCTCGCGCTCGAACTTGCTGAGCACTTGCTCCACGCTGCGCCGAAAGAAGTGGCTCTGCTCGGTATTGCCGGTGTAATGGCTGTCATCGCGCCCGATGATGTCCTCGCGCGAGGTGCCATAGAATTCGGTCAGGGTGCGGTTGGCGTAGCGAAACAGCCCCTTGGCATCCTTGATGAACATGATGTCGGGGTGGGTGTCGACCAGGGTGCGTAAAAGGTGGTTCTCGGCTTCCAGTGCCTCGAGACGCGACGACATCTCCAGCAGGCGCAAGTGCAGGCTGCTGTCATCAGGCTGGCGGAAATCGTCGGAGCCTTCTGGGCGCGGATAGCGGCGATCCCCGGCATCGGAAGGTGCGGTCATGGCAGGTTCCTGAGGCGACGGTCTGTGCTCTCAGTCTACGTGGCCGCTCGGTTGAATAGGCGGGGAAGCGGGGTCCATGCTCAATCAACGATCACGCATGCAGCCCACGCTGCATGCCACGCAGGAAGTCTACGCAGGATCGGGGCTTTTGCCAGGCGCCTGGTGATCAAGTCCCAGTCATCAAGCCCCAGTCATCAAGCCCCTGGCCATGAAGGGGTCATCAAATCCTCGTGCCTTGAGGCGTTACAGATCGACCTTGTCCTTGTACTCGCAGAGGTCTTCGATGATGCAGCTGCCACAGCGCGGCTTGCGTGCCACGCAGGTGTAGCGGCCATGCAGGATCAGCCAGTGGTGGGCGTCGACCAGAAACTCCTTGGGCACATGGCGCATCAGCTTGTGCTCGACCTCCAGCACGTTCTTGCCCGGGGCGATGCGCGTGCGGTTGGAGACACGGAAGATGTGCGTGTCCACCGCCATGGTCGGCTGGCCGAAGGCGGTGTTGAGCACTACGTTGGCGGTCTTGCGGCCCACGCCGGGCAGCGCTTCGAGCGCCTCGCGGGTCTGCGGTACCTCGCCACCATGCCGTTCGATCAGCATGCGGCAGGTCTTGATGACGTTCTCGGCCTTGGTGTTGAACAGGCCGATCGTCTTGATGTACTCCTTCAGGCCCTCGACGCCCAGCGCAAGGATGCTCTCCGGCGTATTGGCGACCGGATACAGCTTCGCCGTGGCCTTGTTGACGCCCACATCCGTCGCCTGCGCCGACAGCAGCACCGCGATCAAAAGCTCGAAGGGCGTTGACCAGGCAAGCTCGGTGCGTGGCTCAGGATTCTCGTTGCGCAGGCGGGTGAAGATCTCGAGGCGTTTCTGGGCGTTCATGGTATCTCGGGTACGGCGGTAAGGGCTTGGAAGCGGGCGTCGTCGACACAGGCTGTCAGCCAGTGGGCTGACAGCCTGTGTGAGAGGGGCTCAGGAGATGGTGCCAGTCACGCGTACACGACGCGATACCTTGGGCGCATCGGCGTTGGCCGCCTTGCGGCGCTGCTCGAGTCGCTCATCGATGGTCTTCTTGCCCGCGATGATCAGCCCCATGCAGAAGAAGGCGCCCGGTGGCAGCACCAGGAACAGGAAGGAGTAATCCGGGAAGATCGTCAGCTGCCAGTCGGCGGCCATCGGCCCGACGAGCAGTTCCATGCCGGCAAACAGCGTGCCCTGGCCGAACAGCTCACGCATGCCACCCAGCAGCACGAGCACGGCCATGAACCCCAGCCCCATCATCAGACCATCGGTGGCCGCCGGCAGCACGGGATGCTTGGCGGCGAAGGCATCGGCACGCCCGAGAATCGCGCAGTTGGTGACGATCAGCGGAATGAAGATGCCGAGAATCTGATAGAGCTCATAGGTGTAGGCCTTCATCAGCAGCTCGGCACAGGTCACGAACGAGGCGATGATCATCACGAAGGCCGGCAGGCGCACTGCAGAAGGCACCAGATTGCGGATCAGCGACACCGCCACGTTGGAGCCGATTAATACCAGCAGCGTGGCAAGCCCCAGCCCGATGGCGTTGACGACACTGGCGGTGACGGCCAGCAGCGGACACAGGCCCAGCAGCTGTACCAGCGCCGGGTTGTTGTCCCACAGGCCGTCGCGGCTGATCTTGCCAAGTGAGATATCACTCATGAGGTTCGTCTCCGCCGTGTTCAGAAGGCGCTGATGGCGTGAGCGTGCCATCAGCGGTGGGAGCTTGCGTGTCTTGCTGGGCCTTGGCAGCGCGGCGGGTCGCAGTCAGCGTCTCGCTGTCGCCGGCCAGCAGCGCCGTGCGGTGCGCCATGAAGTAGATCAATGCCTGACGAACGGCACCCACCACGGCGCGCGGGGTGATGGTTGCACCGGTGAACTGGTCGAAATCACCGCCATCCTTGTTCACCTTCCATTCCACCGAGCTGAGCGTCTGGTCATCGAATTCGTGAATCCAGTCGGACTTGCGCGCTTCGATCTTGTCGCCCAGCCCAGGGGTCTCGGCGTGCTTGACGGCGCGCACTCCGGCCACGCTGCCATCGGCACGGATACCGACCAGCAGGCGGATATCGCCGCTGTAACCCTTGCCGGTCACTACTGGCAGCAGCACCGCGACGGTCTCGCCATTTCGGGTGGCGCGCCAGCCGGTATCAGCGCTCTCCAGGCCCAGCACCTGGGAGGGCGGCAGGGCAAAGGCCGCGTCGAGCAGGTCATTATCGTGCAGCGACGGCGGGATGATCTCGGCCAGCGCCGCGCTCTGGGCGGCACGCTCGTTGTCGGCGATGGTCTCGGCGGTGGTCATCTGGGTCACTGCGACGACGCCTGCGGTGACGACGGCGAAGACCGCCAGACCCAGCGCGGCCCGCGCGATGGTGTGCTTCAGGCCCTGCGCGGCCTGGGCTTGCTGTTCGGGCTGATCAGGCGTCAGGCTCATGCCTTGTCCTCCAGCTTGATGCCGCGACGGGCCTTCTTGTGACCATAGCTGCGTGGCTGGGTGTAGTAATCGATGAACGGCACGCTGAAGTTCATCAGCAGCACCGCGAAGGCGATGGCGTCAGGATAGGCGCCGAAGGTGCGAATCAGGTAGATCAGCACGCCGATGCCGACGCCGTAATAGAGCTTGCCCTTGTTGGAGGTCGCCGCCGAGACGGGGTCCGTGGCGATGAAGAAGGCGCCGAAGATCGCCGCACCGCAAAGCAGATGGAACAGGGGGCTGGCGTGCTGCTCGCCATCCACGAAGGCGAAGATGGCAGAGATCACCGCCAGGCTGCCCAGCATCGCCACCGGGATATGCCAGGTGATCAGGCGACGCGCCAGCAGCACCAGGCCGCCGAGGCCCCAGGCGATGGCCGTCTGCTGCCAGGCCAGCAGGTTGGCGGCGGGCAGTAGGCTCGGGTCTGCCCAGAACTCGCTGCTGGAAAGCTCGCCCTTGTTGCGGAAGGCATCCAGCGGCGTGGCCCCGGTCAGGGCGTCTGGCGTGGCGATCACACCGAAGAACTGCTGCAGGCTGTCAGCGAAGCCGAGTGCGAAGCCATCCGGGGATGACCAGCGCGACATCTCGACCGGGAAGGAGATCAGCAGCAGCGCGTAGGCGACCATCGCCGGGTTGAACGGATTCTGGCCCAGGCCACCGTAGAGCTGCTTGGCGACCACGATGGCCGCGATCACCCCGGTCAGTACCAGCCACCAGGGCGCCAGCGGCGGCAACGACACCGCCAGCAGCACGCAGGTCACCAGCGCCGAATTGTCCTTGAGGAAGAAGCTGACAGGACGGCCACGCAGCTTGAGCAGCAGCGCCTCGAGGGCGACACCCGCCAGACAGGCGAAGACGAGGTTGAACAGCACACCCCAGCCATAGTGCCAGCACAGCACGGCGATACCCGGCAGCGTCGCGGCCAGCACCCAGGCCATCACGCGCGAGGTAGCGGTTGGCCCGTGGGCATGGGGGGAGCTTGCATGCATCAGGCTCATGAGACGGTCAGATCCTTGCGGTAAATGGGCAATGACACGAGGCGTGCTTCAGGATGAGTCGCCATTGGCGCGGTAATTGGGCTCAGGTCACTCATTGGGCGTCCACCAGTGCCTGCACCTCGGCCAATGACTCGCGGGCATGTTCCAGATTGCGGCGCGTGCGGTCGACCTTGGTCGCCAGGCGCTGACGGTTTTCGTCATCCGCCTCGCTCAATGCCGCCTCGGCCTTGCGGTGGGCCGCCTCGGCCGCCTTGACCGCGATGCTGACCTGCTTGTGACGCTTGGCGAGGTTCTCTGCGCGTGATGCCTCGATCTCGGCTTGAGAGAGTGTCACGTTGCTGGCCATGCTGCCGCGCCCGACTGAGCCCGCAGCGGGCTTGGGCGCCTCGGGAATCAATTCGCCCGTGCCCTTGGCGGCAGGCGTCGCGTCAGTGCTGCCAGCTTGCGCGCTGTTGAGACGCACCTCGGCGGCACGCAGGTTTTCCTGGGCCGTAGCCAGCAGGGTCTGCAGGTCCTCGATATCGCCTTCGCCACTTTCGCTGGCGCGGGCCAGGGCCTTTTCGGCCTTCTTGACCGCGATATTGGCTGCGGCGCGCGCCGTCTTGAGTGCCTTGATATCGGCGCTGGGTGCCGCAGCTGCCGGCGCAGCAGCGTTGGCAGTAGAGCCAGCCGCACCTGTATCAGCGGTTTGAGCAGAGCCAGCCGCAGCGCTTGCCACAGGGCCTTTATCAGTACCTTGAGCAGCGCCAGCGGCGTCGGTCGCTGCCTTGAGGTCGCCCTCAGCCTTGGCAAGGCGTGCCTTGGCCTCGGTGACGCTGGCCTCGAGGGCGGAGATGTCGCCCTCACCGCTGTCCTGGGCGGTCTTGAGGGCCTTCTCGGCCTTCTTGACGGCGATATTGGCTGCGGCACGTGCCGTCTTGAGCGCCTTGAGATCGGCTGCCGGGGCAGCCGCGCCTGTCGCGGAAGTGCTGGCTGCCGCAGGGGCAGCTGACTCGCTGGCAGCCTTGAGGGCGCTTTCGGCGCTGGCGAGCTTGGCCTTGGCATCCGTCACGCTGGTCTCGAGGGCGGGAATATCGCCTTCACCGCTGTCCTGGGCGGTCTTGAGGGCCTTCTCGGCCTTCTTGACCGCGATATTGGCCGCGGCGCGCGCCGTCTTGAGCGCCTTGAGATCGGCGGCGGGGGCAGCCGCCGGGGCAGCTGACTCGCTGGCCTCGCTGGCGGCCTTGAGGGCGCTCTCGGCGCTGGCGAGCTTGGCCTTGGCCGCGGTCACGTTGGCTTCGAGCTTGGCGATATCGCCCTCGGAGCTCTCACCGCCATCCTGGGCTGCCTTGAGAGCCTTATCGGCCTTCTTGAGGGCGATGTTGGCCGCGGCGCGCGCCGTCTTGAAGGCCTTGATGTCGGTGGCCGGTGCCGGCTGGACAGCGGCGGCCGCTGTGGTGGCTGTGGCTGCCGAGGCCGAGGCTGAAGTCGTGTCTGCGGCGGCGCTGGCATCGGCGCGGGCGGCGGCGGACTTCTGGGCCGCCTGAGCGCGCTGCTGACGCTTGGCTTCCTTCTCGGCTTCCTCGCGCGCCATGCGCGCCTGCTTGAATTCGAAGCGGTGACGCGCGCGTTCGGACTTGCGCGCCTCGTGCTGGGCGCTGCGAATCTCGCCCTTGGCGAAGCGGTAATACTGCACCAGCGGAATCTGGCTGGGGCAGACATAGGAGCAGGCGCCGCATTCGATGCAATCCGCCAGATTGTAGAGCTCGGCCTTGTCGAACTCGCGTGCCTTGGAGAACCAGTAGAGCTGCTGCGGCAGCAGCTCGGCCGGGCAGGCCTGCTCGCACATGCCGCAACGGATGCACGGCTGCTCGACCGCCGGTGTCGGCAGTGACTCGGGAGAGGAGGCCAGCAGACAGTTGGTAGTCTTGATGATCGGCAGGGCGTCGCTCTCGAGCGTGAAGCCCATCATCGGCCCGCCCATCACCAGACGTGCGATGCCCGTCGGCGCCGGCGCCGCCAGACGCAGCAGGTCTGCGATGGAGGTGCCCAGGCGCGCCTCGACATTGTGCGGGTGCTGCAGCGCCTCACCGGTCAGGGTGACGACGCGCGAGATCATCGGCTCGCCGAAGCACACCGCACGCTGCACGGCGCGCACGGTGCCCGGGTTGTGCACCACCACGCCGACATCGGCGGGCAGGCCACGGCTGGGCACTTCGCGGTCCGTCAGCAGCTTGATCAGCTGCTTCTCGCCGCCGGAGGGATACTTGGTCGGAACCACCACGACTTCGAGGCGTGAATCCAGCGGCGGCAGGCGCTTGTCGGCGCGGCGGGCGCGAATCGCCTGTTCCAGCGCGATGACGGCCTCGGGCTTGTTGTCCTCGATGCCGATCAGGATGCACTCGGGGCCGATCAGGCTGGCGAGAATCTCGAGCCCTTCGATCAGCGCTTCCGGATGCGTGCGCATGGTCAGGTCATCGGCGGTGATGTAAGGCTCACACTCCGCCGCGTTCAGGATCAGGGTGTCGATGGCGTGGCGCTCACGCACCCGCGCCTTCACCGCCGAGGGGAAGCCGGCACCGCCCTGACCGACCACGCCGGCGTCCTGCAGGCGCTGGATCAGGTCCTGGGCTTCCTGCTGACGCCAGTCGCGCCAGGCTTCCAGGCGCGCCCATTCATCGATCTCACCGTCGCGCTCGATCACGATGCACAGGTCTTCCAGGCCCGAGACATGGGGAATCTGACGCGGCTCGATGGCGGTGACCACGCCGGTGATGCTGGCATGCACCGGGGCGGAGATCATGCCCTGGGCGCGCGCGATCAGCTCGCCCGTCTTGACGCGCTGGCCGATCTCCACCAGCGGTTGGGCGGGCGCGCCGATATGCTGGCTGAGCGGCAGTACCACCTCACGGGGCAGCGGGGCGGCTACCAGCGGGGCGCGGTTGGAGAGCGCCTTGTGCTCCGGCGGATGGATACCGCCGTGGAAGTCGAACACGCGCGGCGCGCCCTGACCCTCTTGTGTGTGTTCCGCCTCCGCCGTGGCAGAGGAGCGTGAGGAAGTCACCATGGATTTGAGTAACGACAGAACCATCAGGCGACATTCCTTGCAGATGTGGCAGTAGAATCGGCGGCATCGGTCACGATCAGATTGCCGCTGAAGCGGGCATTGTCGCGGGTCGGGCCCGCCGGTTGCGGCCAGTGCCAGCTGCGCACGTCAGTGGCGACCGGCACCATGTCGATGCAATCGACCGGGCAGGGCTCGACACACAGGTCGCAGCCGGTGCATTCGTCGGCGATCACGGTGTGCATGTGCTTGGCGGCGCCGAGAATGGCATCGACAGGGCAGGCCTGGATGCACTTGGTGCAACCGATGCATTCGTCCTCGCGAATCACCGCCACCTTGGGCGTGTTGTCGCTGTCACCATCCAGCGGTGTGGCCTCGCGGCCCAGCAGGTCGGCCAGCGAGGCGATGGTGCTCTCGCCGCCCGGCGGGCACTTGTTGATCTCGTCGCCTTCGGCGATGGCCTGGGCGTAGGGCTTGCAGCCCGGATAACCGCACTGGCCGCACTGGGTCTGCGGCAGCAGCTGGTCGATCTGCTCGACGATGGGGTCGCCCTCGACCTTGAAGGCCACGGCGGCAAAGCCGAGCAGACCGCCGAAGACGACGGCCATGGCCACCAGTGCGACGATGGCAGAGATCAGCGTATGGTCGTTGAAGAATTCGAGCATGTCAGATCTGCACCAGTCCGGAGAAGCCGAGGAAGGCCAGCGACATCAGGCTGGCGGTGATCATCGCGATGGCCGGCCCCTGGAAGGGGCGCGGCACATCGGCGACGGCCAGGCGCTCGCGCATGGCGGCGAACAGTACCAGCACCAGCGAGAAGCCGACGGCCGCGCCGAAGCCGTAGAGCGTGGCTTCCATGAAGCTGGAATTGCGGTTCAGGGTCAGCAGCGCCACGCCGAGTACCGCGCAGTTGGTAGTGATCAGCGGCAGGAAGATGCCCAGCACCTGATAGAGCAGCGGGCTGGTCTTCTTGACCACCATCTCGGTGAACTGCACCACCACGGCGATCACCATGATGAAGGCGATGGTGCGCAGGTACTCGAGCCCCAGCGGCGCGAGGATGAAGTGATAGGTCAGGTAGGCGCACATCGACGACAGCGTGAGCACGAAGGTGGTGGCCAGCGACATGCCCATCGCGGACTCCAGCTTGTTGGAGACACCCATGAAGGGGCACAGGCCGAGGAACTGCACCAGTACGAAATTGTTGACCAGGATGGTGCTGATCAGGATAAGAAGGTATTCACTCATCAGGGGCGTCGCTCGGTCAGGGTGTTTCGAAGGCGCTTCCGTGCTCGCGGCATGCATTAACCGGCACTCGCAGGCGATCAGGGCTGTTGCTGCCGCAAGCTGTCAGGAAGCTGCAGGGCAGGGGATCGTCGAGCGCGGCGGTATTATACGCAAGATGCTGCTGGCCGACAGCCTGTAGCGTGGCAAGCGAGGCGTAGTGTTGCCAGCATGAGACGACCATTGTTTCGCGTTTTGCTTGGTTCTTGAAGTAATAAAGAAGAATTCCTTTATTACTTTTATTGATTATGGCGTGATCAGAGACTTCCACGTCATCCGGGGTGGCACAAGGAGCGGGATATGCGCAGGACAGGAACACGCGGCCGTCGGCCGTTATGGGTCATCATCTTGGTGGTGGCGATGGCGGGCATCTCGCAGCTGACGGGCAATGGCAACTTCTCGCTCTCCCAGCTGTGGAATGACTTCCAGTCGCCGCAGGCCGAGGCGACCCAGGGGGAAGGCGCTTCCTCGGCGGACGAGAGTCGACTCAGGCGCGCCATCAGTGCCCAGCAGAGTGATGTGCAGGTGCGGGGCGTGGGCGAGGTGACGCGTCTGCTCAGGGATGATCTCAAGGGCAGCCGTCATCAGAAGTTCCTGATCCGGGTCGCGGGCGGCACCACCATTCTGGTGGCGCACAACATCGACCTCGCGCCACGCATCGACAGTCTTCAGGTCGGTGATCGCATCGGCTTCTACGGCGAATATGAGTGGACCGACAAGGGCGGCGTGATCCACTGGACGCATCATGATCCCGGTGGCCGCCATGTGGATGGCTGGCTGGAGCATGCCGGTCGCCGCTACGAGTAGCCGTCCCGCCGACCGGATGTGACGCATGAACGACAACGCCCCGCCAGAGAGTCTCTGGCGGGGCGTTGTCCTGAAGAGCCCTCAGCGTGGTATCGCAAAGAGCCCTCGGCGCATCATCAGTGGATCAAGTGACGCGCTGACCCGGCTTGGCGCCGGTATGCGGCTCCAGCAGGTAGATGCCTTCGTCGTCACCGGCGGCCAGCACCATGCCCTCGGACACGCCGAAGCGCATCTTGCGCGGCGCCAGGTTGGCGACCATCACCGTCAGGCGACCTTCCAGCGCTTCCGGCGCGTAGGCGGACTTGATGCCGGAGAACACGGTGCGTGTCTCGCCACCGATATCCAGCGTCAGCTTGAGCAGCTTGGCCGCCTTCTCGACGTGCTCCGCCTTGACGATCTTCGCCACGCGCAGATCGGTCTTCATGAAGGTATCGAAGTCGATCTCGTCGGCGATCGGGTCGGCGTCGAGCGGGCTCGGCGCGGCCGCGGCTTCGGCCTTGGCGGTGCCGTCCTTGATCTTCTGCTCCTCGACCAGCACTTCGCGCGAGGCTTCGAGCATCTTGTCGATGCGCTCCGGCTCGACGCGCGTCAGCAGCGGCTTGAACTTGTTGATCGCATGATCGGTCAGCACGCTTTCACGGCTGGCCCAGTCGAGGCTCTCGAGGTTCAGGAAGTCACGTGCCTTGTCGGTCAGCTCCGGAATTACCGGCGCCAGGTAGACCATCAACTGGCGGAACAGGTTGATGCCCACGGAGCAGACGTCGAGCACTTCCTGCTCGCGGTCGTCTTCCTTGGCCATCGCCCACGGCGCCTTGTCGGCGATGTAGGTGTTGGCTTCATCGGCCAGTTCCATCACCTTGCGCATGGCGCGCGCGAATTCACGGGCTTCGAAGTCTGCCGCGATGCCTTCGCCAGCGGCGATGAAGCGCTCGACCAGCTCCGGCTCGGCGCAGGTCGCGGACAGCTTGCCGTCGCCGAACTTCTTGACGAAACCGGCGCAGCGGCTGGCGATGTTGACCACCTTGCCGACCAGGTCGGAATTCACGCGGGCGGTGAAGTCGTCGAGGTTGAGGTCGAGGTCATCGACGCCGGAGGTCAGCTTGGCGGCGAAGTAGTAGCGCAGGTATTCCGGGTTGAGGAACTGCGCGTAGGTGTCGGCCTTGATGAAGGTGCCGCGCGACTTGGACATCTTGGCGCCATTGACGGTCACGAAACCGTGGCAGTTGACGCCGGTCGGGGTGCGCATGCCGGCACCTTCCAGCATCGCCGGCCAGAACAGGGCGTGGAAGTAGACGATGTCCTTGCCGATGAAGTGATAGACCTCGGCGTCGGAATCGGCCTTCCAGTAGCTGTCGAAGTCGATGCCCTGCTTCTCGCACAGGTTCTGGAAGCTGGCGAGGTAGCCGATCGGCGCGTCCAGCCACACGTAGAAGTACTTGCCCGGCGCGTCGGGAATCTCGAAGCCGAAGTAGGGCGCATCGCGGGAGATGTCCCACTCGGCCAGACCCGCCTCGAACCATTCCTGCAGCTTGTTGGAAATCTGGCTCTGCACGCGGCCGCTCTTGGTCCACTCCTGCAGGAACTCGGCGAAGTTCGGCAGCTTGAAGAAGTAGTGGGTGGACGTGCGCATTTCCGGCGTGGCGCCGGAAATGGCCGAGACCGGATCGATCAGCTCGGCCGGCGTGTAGGCCGCGCCGCAGGCTTCACAGTTGTCGCCGTACTGGTCTTCGGTCTTGCACTTCGGGCAGGTGCCCTTGATGAAGCGGTCGGCGAGGAACAGGCCCTTTACCGGATCGAACATCTGCTCGATATCGCGTGTGGCGATATGACCGGCATCGCGCAGCGCCAGATAGATGCGCTCGCTGTGGGCGCGGTTCTCCGGCGAGTGGGTGGAGTGATAGTTGTCAAAGCCGACGCCGAACTTGGCGAAGTCGGCCTGGTGCTCGTCACTCACACGCTGGATCAGCTGCTCGGCGGTGACACCTTCCTGCTCGGCACGCAGCATGATGGCGGTGCCGTGGGCGTCATCGGCGCACACGTAATGGCATTCGTGGCCACGGCTTTTCTGGAAGCGTACCCAGATGTCGGTCTGGATGTACTCAAGCAGGTGACCCAGGTGGATCGACCCATTGGCATAGGGCAGGGCACTGGTAACCAGAATCTTGCGCGCTGACATGAGGCCTCGTCTTGACGGTAAAGGGCGCCTGCTGCGCAGTGCGCAGCCACTCGCCGGGATGACTCGTGATAAGGGGCGAACGCATCGCCCCGTCGGGATGGGCGCTACTATATCGCGAAGGTGCGGGCGGCGCGAAGGGCGCGTCGCGTCACCGGCAACGCTGGCGTGCGCAACTGCGAGGTTGCAACCCGTGCCGCTGCCCTCATGAAGGATTCAAGGACATTACATTTTCCGTTCCTGGAGGTCAGCATGCCAGCACAGCTATCCGTCGCCGGTCAGATCAATCGTCTCATCCGCCAGGTGATGATGCCCGGCAGCAACGCCCGTCCCAACGAGGAGCCCGGCCCGGAACTCGCCATGGCCGTGCTGATGTTCGAGGTGGTACGCGCCGATGATCATCTCGATGTGCGCGAACGTGAAGCCCTGGCGCGCCAGCTTGCCGAGCGCTTCTCGCTGGGGGATGAGGAACTTGCCATCCTGCTGACCCAGGCCGAGCAGGATGCCGAGCAGGCCACGGACCACTACCGCTTCGTCAAGCAGCTCAACGAGCACATGAGCCTTGAGGAGCGCAGCGAGCTGATCGGCATGCTCTGGGAACTGGCCTACGCCGATGGCGAGCTGGACCCGCAGGAAGAGCATCGCATCCGCCGTCTTGCCGGCCTGCTGCACGTCAGCCACAGCGAGTTCATCCACACCAAGCTGGCGGCACAGCCAGACACCTGATCCGTCAGGAATTTTGGGAAGGGCGTCCCTGTCCACCCCTTAGGCATACGCCCCTATTACGACACACCCAAGCAGACGCCCCCGTTGCCAATGGCAGCGGGGGCGTCATGTTTGCGGCTTTGGGTCGCAGTGTCGCTGGCTCTCAACAGCGGTCATCCAGCAGCGGCTCGCACTCAGTTGCGATAGAACAGGTGCTGGCCGATGCGCGCGGTGCGCACGAAGCGCTTGGCCCAGTAGGGTGTGGCGTAGCGGGCGTGGAAGTAGAGGGCGCCGTCGGTGACGTCTTCCAGCTGATGGTTGAGCGCCTGACGGGCCACGTCGCGTGCTTCGGCGTAGGCGGCGGGTTCGCGAATGCGGTCGGAGCGACCGTCACACCACCAGGAGAACTGACAGCTGCCGCTTTCGCCACCCTGCTTGACCACGCCGCACAGGCTATCGGGGAAGCGCGGGTCGGCGGCGCGGTTGATCACCACATTGACGATGCCCTGCATGCCGCTTCTGCCTTCGCCCTTGGCTTCCCAGTAGGCGGCACGCGCCAGGCAGGTCAGCGGGTCATCCACCGGACGCTGGCCGTTGGGGTCGATCGCCTTGGCGCCGGCCTTGCTGAGCAGCAGGTTCTCGGGCACATCGCTCTCGCCTTGCACCAGCAGGCTTTCCAGCCGTTCGGCCTTGACGGCTGCCTTGGCCGCGGTGGTCGGTGCGGCAGGCGCGTCCGAGGCGTGCGGCGCGGAGCACCCTGCGGCCAGCGTCAGGCCGAAGATCAGTACCAGATGACGAAGCGTGCGTGCACTGCTGATGGCGTAGCGCCGAGTGTGAGTCAGTGGGTGGCGCGATGTGGGAGATAAACGCATGCAAGATACCTGTGAACGTGGCCTGGGAAGCGCAGCAAGGCGGGATGGCGCGCAGGGTCAATCCGGGTCGGTCGCCACACCTTCGGTTGGCGAGTCACTGACGGAGACTGAAGCGTTGGCCACCGGCTTCCTCGGTAGCGACAGTCGACGCGCAAGCGCATCAGTTTGCCTGACCCTGACCTTGTATGGTCCAGGCTGAGCTTCAACGCAACTCTGACGCTTTGCCGCGCAAAGGGTTCCGCAACTGTCACCACGCGGTTGCGTAGCGATGACGATGGCGCGGGTAGCGCATCGTGCCTGCCAGCGCATGATCAGGCGGGTCAGAGGCAGCCGGATCGCTTGCGCCAGAGGGGCGGATGACCAGGCGTAGTGGATCAGATGCGCTGGCTTCGAGCGTCGAAGGATCTGGTAAGGCGCGTCAAATGATCTACTGAAGCGCGCCGCGCCGATTTCTGGCCACGCAGCCTAGCATCTTCAGCGCGTCTCGTCCGTGCCATCCTCGGCGCATGCCGTTATCATGGCGGGCTAGCCTTGATGACCCTGTCAGGCTGTCCCACTTCTTTTTATCTGCGCTTCTGCGTGCTGCTGCTCTGCCTGTTGCCTGCGTCGCTGCCTCGAGAGTCCCCATGACCGAACCCGTCCGTCTTTCCAAGTTTCTGGCCCATCAGCAGGGCATCTCGCGCCGTGAGGCCGAGCATCTCATCGCCAAGGGGGTGGTACGTGTCGCGGGCGAGATCGTGGAAGCGCCTTTCTTCAAGGTCACCGATGAAGAAGTCACCGTCGATGAAGGCGCCAGCATGGCACCCATCGAGCCGCTGACTCTGGTCTGGTATCAGCCGCCGGGCACGCCGCTGCCGGACCCGCTGACCCTGCGTGACGGCGCACCGCGCAGTGCGCTCGACAACAGCGGTGCCGACTGGCTCAAGGTGCATTTCCTGTCCCAGCAGCCGCTGGCCGAGCTCGGCGAAGACGAATCCGGTCTCGCGGTGTGGTCACAGAACCGTGGCGTGATCCGCAAGCTGGGTGATGATCTCGACCAGCTGGAGCAGGAATACGTCGTCGAAGTGGAAGGGACACTGGATGACGAAGGCCTCAAGCGTATCGGCTTCGCGCTGTGCGCCGACATCCGCGGCCGCAAGCCCAAGGTCAGCATCAGCTGGCAGAGCGACACCCGCCTGCGCATCGCCATGAAGCGGGTGCCGGTGGGGGGGGTCCGCGGCGCGGTCGAGGAGCAGGGCCTCAAGGTCATCGAGGTGCGTCGTCTGCGTCTGGGCGCGATTCTGCTCGGTCGCATGGCGCCGGGCGAGTGGCGCTTCCTGCCGGTCGACGTGCGCTTCTGAGACGTGCGCTTCTGAGACGTGCGCTTCTGAGACGTGCGCTTCTGATTTGCTCCCAAGGCCATGGCTGCCTGAGGCATGGCTACCATGGACATGCTTCATCGGCTTGGCCCGTGTAGCGGTGGCAGGCATACTGTGCCCATCGTGTTCCACGGCTTTTTTCGCTGACAGTTCAGACGCCTGCGCGCCACATTCATCGCGCCGCGCAGGCCGTCACAGGAGTTTCAAGGTATGGAAGGTATCAAGCACATTGTCGCGGTCGCTTCCGGCAAGGGTGGCGTCGGCAAGTCCACCGTCACCGCCAATCTGGCGCTGGCATTGGCGGCGGAAGGTCTCAAGGTCGGCCTGCTGGACGCCGACATCTATGGTCCGAGTCAGGCGCAGATGTTCGGCGTGCCGACCGGTCAGCGTCCGGAGATGGCCGGTGAGCAGGTCTTCAGCCCCATCGAGGCGCATGGCATCAAGACCATGTCGATGGCCTACCTGGTCGACGTGAAGGACCCGATGGTCTGGCGTGGCCCGATGGTCGCCGGTGCCTTCCAGCAGCTGCTCAACCAGACTGCCTGGGGCGAGCTTGACGTGCTGCTGATCGACATGCCGCCGGGCACTGGTGACATCCAGCTGACCCTGTCACAGAAGGTGCCGGTCTCCGGCGCCGTCATCGTCACCACGCCGCAGGACATCGCACTGCTGGATGCCCAGAAGGGCATCGAGATGTTCCGCAAGGTCAAGGTGCCGGTGCTGGGCGTGGTCGAGAACATGAGCACTCACACCTGCAGCCAGTGTGGCCACAGTGAAGCGGTCTTCGGCGCGGGCGGTGGTGAGCGTATCGCCGATGAGTACCAGACTCGTCTGCTGGGCCAGCTGCCGCTGACCCTGAGCATTCGCGAGAATGCCGATGGCGGTCGCCCGAGCGTGATCGCGGAGCCGGACGGCGAAGTGGCCGCGAGCTTCCGCGCCATCGCGCGTCAGGTCTCCGAGTCACTGGAAAGTGCCGGTGCGGACGAAGGCCCGAGCATCAGCTTCAGCTGAGCCCGACGCGCCAGGCGCAAGCCGCGCGTGCCGAGGTTTCCAGCGACACAGCGGGCCGGTATCATGCTGGCCCGCGTTTCATGGCGCTCACGCGTCTCTCCCCATCAGTCAGTCAGGTACGCTCGATGAGCATCAAATCCGACAAGTGGATCCGTCGCATGGCCGAAAGCCACGACATGATCGAACCCTTTGAGCCCGATCAGGTGCGCTTTCACGATGAGCGCCGTGTGATTTCCTACGGCACCTCCAGCTACGGCTACGATGTGCGCTGCTCGGATGAGTTCAAGGTCTTCACCAACATCCATTCGGCGACGGTGGACCCCAAGCACTTCGACGAGAAGAGCTTCGTGGACGTGAAGGGCGACTCCTGCGTGATTCCGCCCAACTCCTTCGCGCTGGCCCGTACCATCGAGTACTTCCGCATTCCGCGTAACGTGCTGACCATCTGCCTGGGCAAGTCCACCTACGCGCGTTGCGGCATCATCGTCAACGTGACGCCGCTGGAGCCGGAGTGGGAAGGCCACGTCACCCTCGAGTTCTCCAACACCACCAACCTGCCGGCGCGTATCTACGCCAACGAAGGCGTGGCGCAGATGCTGTTCCTCGAGTCCGATGAAGTCTGCGAGACCAGCTACAAGGATCGCGGTGGCAAGTATCAGGGCCAGCGTGGCGTGACACTGCCGCGTACCTGATACCCCTTGCTGCGCGCCTGGGTATTGCGTTCACGCAAGTGACCTGCGTGCTGCAAGCCAAGAGTGTGGCAAGCCAGGAGCGCCTCCTTCGGGAGGCGCTTTTTTTGTGCCTGCTTGTGCCTGCTCGTGGCGACGTGTGACGACGGTGGCAAGAAAGAGACAACGGTGGCAAGAGAGACGCCGGTGGCAGGTAGCGAGAGCGTGACACGCTCGCAAGGCGCTGAGTCTTAGCCGGAAGTTGAACGAAACACGTGATTCAATCACTCGTTTTATTGCCTATGCTTGTCTGCAGGCCACCCCCAGAGTGGCTGCAGGACGGATACCTCCCACAAGCAAGGGGCACGCCATGCCATCGCGTTCACATCGCGCTGTATTCCCGCCGGCCAGCGCCAGCGGCCTGGTCCGACGTTTTACCCTCAGCGGTCTCGCCCTCGCCATCAGCACCACCTTGCTGGCGACTCCTGCGCAGGCCTATTCCAATCTCTATCTCTTCGGCGACAGCCTGAGCGATTCCGGCCAGTTCCCCGATACCACCCTGGGCGGCCTCAACAGCCTGCGTTTCACCAACCGCAGTGGCCCGGATTATGAGAACTCGGCCTATGGCAGCGTCTCGACCCAGTTGCTGGCCACGGAACTGGGGCTGGCGGCAGAACCTTCCACCTCGGTGATCTATCAGCTGGCCGGCTTCAGTGACGGCACCAACTACGCGGTGGGCGGCTATACCACGGCGCAGATTCTGGCCTCGGTGACCGACGAGGACGGCTCCGAGGTGGTCATCCCGCCGGGCAGCACCGGCGCGGGCACGGTGCTCAGGGTCGAGGATGGCTATCTGGTCAGCACCGGCGGCAGTGCCGACCCGGACGCCCTCTATTACGTCAACGGCGGTGGCAACGACTTCCTGCAGGGCGTGATCACCTCGCCGGCCACGGCGGTCGCCTCCGCCGGCAATCTGGCCTCCGCGGTGGAGGCGCTGGCCGCGGCGGGCGCCACCACCATCATGGTTTCCAACCTGCCGGATGTCGGCAGCACCCCGGCCGGCCAGTCGGCGGGCGCGGCGCAGGCGGCGGGGACCTCCGCGCTGGTAGACGTCTTCAATGATGCGCTGGGCGCGCGACTGGCGGCGCTGGATGGCGAGGTCAACATCATCCGCCTGGATACCGTCGGCATTCTCGAGGAGGTGCTGGCATCACCGGCCGAGTTCGGCTTCGCCAGCGACGTGCCGCTGACCCAGGTGTGTTTCTCGGACAGCTGCAACGTCACGCCCTACGGGCTGGGCGGCGCCGCGGAAGACCCCGACAAGCTGCTGTTCAATGATGGCGTGCACCCGACCACCGCCGGCCAGGAGATTCTGGCCGACTACGCCTATGCGATGCTCGCCGCGCCCTCGGTGCTGGGGCTGGCGCCGCAGCTGGGCACGGGCGCGCTCAATGCCAGCCAGCGCAGCCTCGGCGATGAATTGCGTCCCGGTGCGCAGGACAGACGCGCCGGGGAGGGCGTGCGCGTGTTCGCCATCGGCTCGGCCAGTGGTGGCACCGGTGATGGCGAGACCTCCAGCGGGCAGCAGGGCCTTGACAGCGAGCAGCGCGGCGCGGGTGTCGGCGTGATGCTGCCGCTGGACAACGCCCTCGGCCAGGCCTGGGGCGGTGTTGCGGTCAGTCAGCGCAATGCGGACTTCGATGTCGATGATGGCAGTGAGCTTGAACTGGAAGGCCAGGTGTTCAGCCTGTTCGCGCGTCAGCAGCTGGGCAGGTTTGGCGTCCAGGCGGTGGCCAGCTACGGCGACTTCGATTACGACCTCGACCGCCATGTCGCACTGGGTCAGTCATCGCGCACCCTGTCCGGTGAGACCGATGGCGATGGCTTCAGCGCCGAGGCGCGTCTCGATTATCGCCTCACCGCCGCCGATTCGCTGTGGTACAACGCGCCCTTCGTGGCCTACCGCCACACCGAGTCCGACATCGATGGCTACACTGAATCCGGCTCCGCCGCCAACGCCTTGAGTGTCTCGGATCAGACGCTGCGCGATCGCCGTGTCGAGGCCGGCTTCATGGTCGACCGTGCCATCGCGGAGGGTTTCGGCCTCTACGGTGAGCTGGCCTACGGCAAGCGTCTGGATGATGACGCCGACAGCGCCGAGGTGCGTCTGGCGAGCCTGCCGACCAATGCCTACCGCGCCGAGGATTTGGATCGCGGCAGCGACAATTACCTGCGTGTCGATGGCGGCTGGCGCATGCAGCTCGGCCGCAATGCCATGCTGCATCTGGGCGCCGGCATCGAGACCTGGGATGAGGTGACGGCGCGCGGGGAGGTGGGGGTGAGTTACACCTTCTGAAAGCGAAAGCCATCGAGAGAGAAGTGAAGCTTTAAAAACAAGAAGACCCCGCGACATCGGCATGTCGCGGGGTCTTCTGTTTTCAGCTCGCTGTCAGCGCGCCATCAGCTTGCTATCAGATCAGTCGGCCTTGCCAGCAAGGCAGCGTCACTGATCAGTCTTCTTCGTCTTCCGGCAGCTCATCGCTGAGCTCTTCTTCCACATCGGCGTGGGAGAGGCGCAGACCGCCCACCGGCAGATTGTGGCCGTCGAGCTTGGCCACTTCACCGTCGAGCTTCAGGCGGCCTTCGAGGAACCAGCGCACCGCGATCGGGTAGATCAGGTGCTCACGCGTGTGCACGCGCTCCTTGAGGCTGGCTTCGTCATCGCCTTCCAGCACGTTGGCGACGGCCTGGATCGCGACCGGGCCACCGTCGAGCTCCTCGGTGACGAAGTGCACGCTGGCGCCGTGTTCCTTCTCGCCGGCTTCCAATACCTTGCGATGGGTATCAAGCCCCGGCCAGGCCGGCAGCAGCGACGGGTGAATGTTCATCAGGCGCCCGAAGAAGTACTGCACGAACAGTGGCGACAGAATGCGCATGAAGCCGGCCAGCACGATGAGGTCCGGTTCATGACGCTCGATCACCTTGATCAGCGCGGCGTCATAATGCTCGCGGGACTCATACTCCTCATGCGGCAGCGCCACGGCATCGACGCCGGCGTCACGCGCACGCACCAGGCCGTAGGCATCGGCCTTGTTGGAGATGACCGCGACCACGTCGCCACCCAGCTCGTCGTGTTCCTGCGCTTCCAGCAGCGCCTGCAGATTGCTGCCGCTGCCGGAAATCAGTACCACGACGCGCGGGCGAACCGGCGCATCGTCTGCCTCGAAACCGTTGCCGAAGCCGCCGAGAGTGTCACCGTTGGAGGCGTTGGTATTCGGTTCGATCATGCGGACAGATTCTCCAGCTGGACCTGCTCTTCCATGCCGTTGCGGGCGCGGATGCTGCCGAGGGTGAAGACGGTCTCGCCCTGGGCTTCCAGGTGAGCGCGCGCGGCGGTGGCGTCGGACTCAGCGACGACCACGACCATGCCGACACCGCAGTTCAGTACGCGGTGCATCTCGTGTTCTTCGACGTTGCCCTGCTGCTGCAGCCAGTCGAAGACCGCCGGACGCTTCCAGCTGGCGACGTCGATCTCGGCGGTGCAGTCTTCCGGCAGCACGCGCGGGATGTTCTCGAGCAGGCCGCCACCGGTGATGTGGGACATGGCGTGCACGGACAGGCCGCTTTCCTTGAGCAGCGACAGCAGCGGCTTGACGTAGATGCGCGTCGGCGCCATCAGGGCGTCAGCCAGCGGCTGGCCGTCGATTTCCTGCTCCAGCAGGGAGGCATCGGCGACTTCGAGGATCTTGCGGATCAGCGAGTAGCCGTTGGAGTGCGGGCCGGAGGAGGCCAGACCCAGAATCACGTCGCCTGCGCCGACCTTCTTGCCGTCGAGGATCTCTGACTTCTCGACCACACCGACGCAGAAGCCGGCCAGGTCGTAGTCGCTGCCTTCGTACATGCCCGGCATTTCAGCGGTTTCGCCGCCGACCAGCGCGCAGCCGGACTGCAGGCAGCCTTCGCCGATACCGGTGACGACGTCAGCGGCGATGTCGATGTCGAGCTTGCCGGTGGCGTAGTAATCGAGGAACTGCAGCGGCTCGGCGCCAGCGACCACCAGATCATTGACGCACATGGCGACCAGATCGATGCCGATGGTGTCGTGACGGTTGAGGTCCATGGCCAGGCGCAGCTTGGTGCCCACGCCATCGGTGCCGGTGACCAGCACGGGCTGGCGATAGCCTGCCGGCAGTTCGCACAGGGCGCCGAAGCCACCCAGACCACCCATCACTTCCGGGCGGTGAGTGCGCTTGGCGACACCCTTGATGCGTTCGACGAGGGCGTTGCCTGCATCGATATCGACACCTGCATCCTTGTAGCTCAAGGAAGTCTTGCTGGGCGAGGAGTCCTGGGGGCGTTGCGTCATGTGAGGTTCCTGTCGGTGCGGCCTGGGCGGTGAGACACGATCGATCGCGGGAAAAGAAAGGCGGCCATTGTAGCATTGCGCTTCGCGGCTGACACTGTGCCGATTCACAAAACCGCATCAAAATGTGAAAAGGCCGCCACGCCAGTCATGGCAGGCCTTGTCGCACCTTGGGTGGCGCCGGGGGAGGCAATGTCAGACGCGTGAGCGGCGCGTGTCTTGTGGGTGACTCGGCGACAGGCAACAATGGGTGATGCGTGCGCCGTCGGCAGTCAGCCGTCACGAGTGCCCCACGGCTTGTCTCAAGGAGTGAAGATGCAGCGTAAATGGTGGTTGCTGGCCGCAGGCGTGGCCTTCCTCGGCCTGTTGGTGATGCTCGAACCGATTCTGATGCCGTTCTTCATCGGCATGATTCTCGCCTATCTGGGTGACCCGCTGGCCGACTGGCTGGAAGACAAGGGCCTGTCGCGCCATCTGGCGGTCACGCTGGTGTTCAGCGTGCTCTCGGTGGTGCTGTTGATCGCACTGCTGGTGCTGGTGCCGCTGCTCGGGCGTCAGCTGGCGCAGTTGATCAGCTTCATGCCGGTGGTCTTCAACTGGATACGCGAGACGGTGCTGCCGGAAATCCAGTCATTCACCGGGCTGGATTTCAGCGCCGACTTCGATCAGGTCCGCTCGCTGCTGCTGGGCAACTGGAAAGAGACCGGCACCTTCGCCGCCGCGCTTCTGGGCACCGTCTCCAAGTCCGGGCTGGCGATGGCCATCTGGCTGGGCAATCTGGCGCTGATCCCCGTCGTCACCTTCTATCTGCTGCTCGACTGGGACCGCATGAAGGAGAAGCTGCAGGGCCTGCTGCCGCGCCATATGGAGCCTACCGCCACGCGTCTGGCGCATGACTGTGATGAGGTGCTGGGCGCCTTCCTGCGCGGGCAGCTGCTGGTGATGCTGAGTCTGGGCATCGTCTATGCCATTGGCCTGGCGATCATCGGGCTCAAGTTCGCGCTGTTGATCGGCCTGGTGGCGGGGCTTGCCAGTATCGTGCCGTATCTGGGCGTCATCGTCGGTATCCTGATCGCGGCGACGGTGGCCTTCTTCCAGTTCGGCGAGTGGTGGGCGCTGCTGGCGGTCGGTGGAGTCTTCGCGCTCGGCCAGCTGCTGGAAGGCGTGGTGCTGCAGCCGCTGCTGCTGGGCGACAAGATCGGCCTGCATCCGGTCGCGGTCATCTTCGCGGTGATGGCGGGCGGCCAGCTGTTCGGCTTTACCGGCATTCTATTGGCCCTGCCGGTGGCGGCCGTGATCATGGTGCTCTTGCGTTATCTGCATGATCGCTATAAAAACAGTACTTTATATGACCAACAGCGTGATTCTCGCCCCGCGGTGGCAGCAGATCAGCCAGCGCCGCCGGCGGCAGAGGATACCCAGTGATCGAGAGACGAGATCACGGCAACAACAATCAGCATGACGGATGGCAATGACTCAGGGACAGATGGCACTCGGCGTCGGGGTACGTGACGCCGCGACCTTCGACAACTACCACTTCACCTCGACCTCGCTGGCGGAGGCCCTCAAGGGGCAGCTTGCCGACGGCGGGGAGCCCTTCGTCTATCTGTGGGGCGGCGAGCAGAGTGGGCGTAGCCACCTGTTGCAGGCGGCCTGTCATCTGGCGGGCGAGCAGGGCAAGCGTGCCTTCTATCTGCCGCTCAATGAGCTGGGTCACTTCCCGCCGCACATGCTCGAAGGGCTGGATGAGATGGACCTGGTCGCCATCGATGACCTCGATGTGGTGATCGGTCGTCAGCGCTGGGAAGAGGCGCTGTTCCACCTCTACAACCGCCTGCGCGACGGCGGGCGGCATCTGCTGGTCAGCGCCAGCTGCGCACCACGCCTGCTGCCCGTCATCCTGCCGGATCTCGCCTCGCGGCTCTCCTGGGGCGTCACCTTCCACCTCTCGGGGCTGGATGACGCCCAGCGCCTCGAAGCGCTCAAATTGCGTGCACGTGACCACGGCCTTGCACTGCCCGACGAAGTCGCCCGCTACATCCTGCATCGCGGGCCGCGCAGCCTGCCGGGCCTGTTCGCGGCGATGAGCGAGCTCGACAACGCCTCGCTCTCCGCCCAGCGCAAGCTGACCATTCCCTTCGTCAAGCAGACGCTCGGCTGGTAGGGCAACGGCTGCGCGGGCCCGGTGGCCCAATCTTGCCTTCATCACGACCGCGGCACCGATATTGCAGTCTCTTTCCATCATCTCTGTCTGAGGACACGCGGCATGAACAGGTTAGACAAGCATCGGGAGCGCATGCACAAGCAAGCCAACTCGATCGGCAACTTCCTGGTCGAAGGCTTTCACTATCTCGGCCTGTTCGCCATCGGCGGCGCGATTGCCATCGCCTCGGTATCGGCCTTCTTCGAGATGTTCGCCAAGGGCTCGGCCAGCGTCGATGACATCCTGCTGCTGTTCATCTATCTCGAGCTCGGCGCGATGGTCGGTATCTACTTCAAGACCAACCACCTGCCGATCCGCTTTCTGCTCTACATCGCCATCACCGCGCTGACGCGCTACCTCATCGGCGATGTCTCCCACCACAAGGCTCCCGATATCGGCCTGCTCTACCTCTGCGGCGGCATCTTCTTCCTCGCCCTCTCGGTACTCGCCGTGCGCTTCGCCTCCTACAAATACCCCTCCAGCAAAGCCATCGACCCGATGGGCGGCACGGTAGGGGACGAGGACTCGACGCGATAAGCCCGTGTTTCAGTAGCACCGGAAGACCAAAAAGGCCGCGATCACTCGCGGCCTTTTTTCTTTATTTTAAAGTAGTAGTGGTGGTTTTTATTCATATGCTGTCAAGCAATAATGTTGATGCAATTTTCGTTGATCGCTGTCAGAAGTTAAAAATTAAATGTTAGTGTTTGCTTGTGATATAGCTTTTATCTAAGCTTTCTAGTAATTTATGCTTGTTTTCTAAGTTTGCGCATAAATTAGCTTGATTGGTTTGGATTATGATATTATCAGTCACATGGTCTTCGCTATTTATCCGTTGTGCAGTTAATGGGATGTTCAAGCTATACTTTGATTCGTGCTCTCGATATTTTTCTAATGTATTGTGGATTGTGTTATAACATTCGCTCTGATGTTTTTTTCTTAATTCTCTTTGTTTCTCTAATATTTTCCATAAATTTTTCATATAACTCCTTAGACCAATCATTAAATTTATTTTTTCAGCAAAAGGTTCTAGTATGGATTTGTTATATGAGCTGCTTTTTTGGAGTGATTTCTTTTCCGAGTAGATTTCACAGCTAAACTCTAAACTTTGATATCCGTCTACCCAGGAGCTTGGCAGAGAAACAATATGCACAGGCTGCTCCCCATGTGCGACGTAGTTCCTCATCCTGTACATTAAGGGATAATATTGGCAAGTATCGTAGATATTGGAAATGAATTTTTGTAGTTCTTTCTCAAGCTCAGGGCTGGTAGATTTTATGGTTTGAGGGCCTATTTTATCCAGGTAAAACCTAGCTGATAAAAGAAAAGAGTTTATTCTAGCATTCATGATTACTCTGCATTCGTAAAATATCTCATTGCTTATATTAGGATAAAAAGAATGGTTGGAGGCTATGTTAAGCATCTCTTTTTCTGCCTCAATGTATAGTCTGAAAGTTATATCAAAGTTTGTCTCTAGTTGTAATGTGTGTTTGAAATATTCAATGCTGCTTTTAATGTTTGTGTAGTCATCTTTGGTGATAGTGAGCGGTCGGTACTTCCCTAAGACTTTAGCCTGCAAGTTATACTTGGTCATTATATCTCTTGTGATTGATTAGTCGTTGTAGACAGTTTAACTATATGTAATATTTAGTAGTTGGCCAACACAGTTATTATTCTCCATTCAGCGTCAGACACAGCCTACGGCTGCCGCCGTGATCGCGGTGTTCGCCGAGCCAGATGCCTTGCCAGGTGCCTAGGGTGAGGCGGTTGACGCCGCGGCGGGCTTCGACGGGAAGTGTGAGTTGGGTACCGATCAGGCTGGCAAGTACGTGGGCAGGCATGTCGTCATCGCCTTCCAGTGTGTGGCGAAAGTAGGGCAGGTTGCCGGGCACCAGACGGCGCAGGAAGGCGTCCATGTCGTGGCGCACGTCGGAGTCCGCGTTCTCATTGAGCGTCAGCGAGGCGGAAGTGTGCAGCAGCTGTACATGCAGCAGGCCGACACTGATCGGCGGCATTTCGGCCAACGCCTGCTCCACCTCGTCACTGATGAGGTGAAAACCGCGCTTGCGGGCGGAGAGGGTGAGAGTGTCGCGTTGCCACATGAGAAGCCCTGCCTGTCGTTGATTCAGTACATGCTAAACATGACAAGTCAGAACGAAAAAGGCCAGCCCCTGAGGGCTGGCCTTTTTGCAGCGTGCCGCGCTGGATTGCTTCACCGCGAGGGTGAGAGTCAGCGTAGCAATACTGCCATCAACCGGCAGTGGTGGCGGCTTCGCTGACGGTGCGGCGGGCGGCCTTGGCGGTGACGCGCTCCGGCTCTGACTTGCCGATCTCGCGGGCGAGCCAGTCGGCAAGCATGCGTACGCGGGTCGGGATCGGGCCACGCGGCAGCAGCATGCCGATCTCGACCGGCGGGATCTCGCTGCATTCCAGACGCTTGAAGGACTGGCCGTTGCGCTCGCTGAGGGTGTTGACCCAGTCAGTCGGCAGCACGGCGCGAATCAGGCCATCGGCCACGTAGTCGGTAAGGACTTCGAGGTCATCTGACTGGATGTGATTCGGGCGCGGGTCTTCCGGGTGACGCGAGAGGGAAGTGCCGGACACCAGCGGTTCCAGCTCGCCCCACGGCAGTTCTTCCGGGTTCTCGACGTGAGAGGCCGCGTAGGCCGCCTGATGCCAGTGGGTCAGCGGGCGGAAGACGTGGGTGCTGCCGGCCAGATGCGGGAAGCCGATCACCAGGTGCGGCTGATTCTCGAGAATCTCGCGACCGTTGTGCCACAGCTTCAGCTTGATATCGACGCCTTCGTGCTCCGACAGGAAGCTGGTCAGGGCGTGACCCAGGAAGTGACGACCCAGCGACGGCGTGGCGTGGATACGGATGGTACCGGTGAGGTCTGACTGGCGGTCTTCGATGGCGCGGTGCGCTTCATCATCGAGATTGGCCATCGAGCGTGCGTAACGGTAAAGGGTCTCGCCGGCTTCTGACAGGCGAATGCCACGATGACCACGCTCGACCAGGCGAGTGCCGAAACGGCCCTCAAGGGCGTCGAGGCGACGGCTGACGGTGGACTTGGGCAGGCGCAGACGTTCTGCTGCGCGGGACAGGCTGCCGAGGTCTGCGACCATCAGGAAGGTGTTGTAGGCGTCGATATCGCTCATCGAATAGGTCCGGTTGTTCAGAGGGTCGGGGTGCGCCGTCAGGGAAACACCCACCTTGTACGGGCCAAACGGGCCCGTTGCAGCGCCAGTCGCTGCACAACGGATTGCCTGTCGATGACCGTGCCCCTCAGGCCGCAGGGGGATGCCCCCGGGCAAAGACGCGCTCATCGATCAACAACCGTCACTGCCAGCCGAGCACCTCAGCGCGCGGCGACAGGTCTTGCATCTGCTGCAGATATCCTCAGGGCCGAAGCCATGACAGGGCACTGCCTTGGCGTGACAGCAAGCGCCCTTAATCTGAGCACGCTAACTATATCACTCTGCTCGTAGTGTTGCATCTAAAGTCGCATGCATTGCGCAAATCCGATCTCCGCCGGACGAAACTCTGCCGTGAAGCGAGAAATTTGCGTGGGCCAGGCACTTGTCGAGGCATGTCGGCTAAGACGTCAGTGGCTGGCGATGGTTCCGTATCTGATGACAGACAGGTGATAAAAAAGTGAATTTGGTGGCTGCACGGGTGAAAAAGTGTGCAAATCGGGCCGTTTTTGGCAGTTGAGGCACAATCTGGCGCTGTGAGTGATGAGAAATGACGCGGCCTGTTTGCAGAAGTTGCAGAGCGGCGTTGCAGGAAGTGTTGATGACGCAAATGTGCAAACGCGTGCATTATCTCGTTCGCAAAGAGAATCATTATTATTATTAATCTTGGGAACCCACCGCTCATGACCGATCGCCTCTCTCCGTGCGTGGCAGCCAGCGCTTCCCGCGCCACTGCTTTCACTCCGCGTCCGCTGGTGGCAGCCATTGCGCTGCTGTGTGCCAGTACTGCCAATGCAGAGACGCTGCAGATGGACACGCTGCAGATCGAGGACGATCGCCTCAACGCGACCGCGGTCATCGATAGCGAAGAGATCGCGCTGCATCAGGCGCATGACCTCAAGGATGTCTTCCGTGATACGCCGTCCGTCACCGTCGGCGGCACCACCGCCTCGTCGGAGATGATCTACGTGCGCGGTCTGGAAGACACCAACCTCAACATCAGCGTCGATGGTGCCAGCCAGAACGGCTATCTGTTCCACCACAGCTCCAGCTTCAACATCGAGCCGGAACTGCTCAAGCGCGCCGAAGTCCAGGCCGGACCGGGCGCCGCCGACAATGGCCCCAACGCCCTGGGCGGCAGCATCAAGTTCGTCACCAAGGATGCCCAGGACCTGCTCGAGCCGGGTGAGACCTTCGGCGGCATGGTCAAGGGCAGCACCGAGTCCGCGGCAGATGCCGTCAAGGGCACGCTGTCCGTCTACGGTGAAGTCGCGCCGAACGCGGGCCTGCTGTTCTCGACCAGCGCACGCAACAGCGATGACTACCGCACCGGCGGCGGTGATGAAGAGGAAGGCACCGGCGGCCATCAGCGCAGCTACTTCGGCAAGTTCAGCCTGCTCGACCAGGGCGCACACAGCCTGCGCATCAGTGCCGAGCACAACGAGGACAGCGGCATCTACTGCACGCGTCCCAACATGGAATGTCAGCCGTTCAACAACGTGAAGGTCGACACCGAGCTGAGCCGCGACACCTATACCGCCAACTATGACTATGAGCCGGGCTCGCGTCTGGTGGACGTGCACACCAACGTCTTCCACACCAAGACCGAGCTGGACCGCACCACCGTCTCCACCGGCGCTGAGCTGAACGCTGATGTCGAGAGTTACGGCGGTGACCTGAACAACACCTTCCGTTTCGGCCCCGAGGACATGAACAACCGTCTGACGCTGGGTAGCGATTACGTCTACGACGAATCCAGCACCGGCAGCTTCGACGAGAAGGCCCGCAACCTCGCGCTCTACGCCCAGCACCGCATGACGCTCGGCGCGGTGGACCTGTCCTTCGGCGCGCGTGTCGATGACTACAAGACCGAATACGCCAATGGCGAGACGCTGGATGACACTGATGTCAGCCCGAACGCGAGCCTCAACTGGCGTGTCGGCGGCGGTGTCGAGCTGTTCACCGGCTACTCCACGGCAGTGCGCGGCAACAAGGGCCGTGAAGCCATCCTGGCCGACGATGGCGTCGGTGTCGGCGAGACGCTGACCGTCGAGCCGGGCCTCGAGGCCGAGACCTCGCGCAGCACCGAAGTCGGCGCGCGCTGGAAGGGCAATGACCTCCTCACCCAGCGTGACCGCGCTGGCCTGGAAGTCACCTACTTCGATACCCACTTCGACAACTACATCACCGATGAGACCGTCGGCAGCGAAACCACCATCTACAACATGGAAGGCATCGTCACCAGCAAGGGTGTCGAGGCGCGTGCCACCTACGGCATCGGCGGCTGGGACATGACGCTGGGCTACCTGACCATGGACCTGGAAGACAATCAGGGCGAGACCGTGGTCGACGACATGGGCCTGGGCAACCAGACCGGTGATCGCTGGAGCCTGGACAACCGCTACACCTTCGTTGACCCGCAGATGACGATCGGCTGGACCGTGACCGCCTACGAGCGCCTCACCGACCTGCCGGATGATCAGAGCGAGCGCGCCGGTTACGCCACGCACGATGTCTACGCCAGCTGGGTGCCGCGTGACATGCAGGACCTGACGCTGACGGCCGGTATCTACAACCTGTTCGACAAGGAATATACCGATCAGAACACCTACTTCCTGGAACCCAACAGCGCACGCGGCATCACGACGGGCGCCATCACCAGTCCGGGGCGTGACGTGCGTCTGTCAGTGGCGTACCGCTTCTGATCAGAAGGCTCTGAACCCGCAAGTTCGCACCTGACAGGGATTCATCGCCAGCGATCGTGATCCAGGCTCGCAACGCAGGATGCTTCACTGGCAAGACCCTCGCAGCGCCATCGTGTTCTTCACGGTGGCGCTGTTTTGTTTGCGGGGCGCTCAGAAGGGGGCTCCCAGCTCCTGCTGCCAGCTCCTGCTGCCAGCTCCTGCTGCCTGCGTCTCGCGGCCACGCTGTGCTATCGATTCATCGGACCAGGCCCGCCTGCTGACTGCTGCCTGCTGCCTGCTGCCTGCTGCCTGCTGCCTGCGTCTCGCGGCCACGCGGTGCTATCGATTCATCAGACCAGGCCCGCCTGCTGACTGCTGCCTGCTGCCTGCGTCTCGCGGCCACGCTGTGCTATCGATTCATCGCACCAGGCCCGCCTGCCGCCTGCGTCCCGCAGGCGGGCTGTGCTACCATCGCGACCAAATGTCGGAGAGCGTCTGCGCGACTCTTCGCACTGCACTCACGTTCCCGTCACTGGCGGGTGATCGTTCGAATAAGGAAGGATGCATGGCGCTTCTGAAGATTTTTGTCGGCACGATGTATGGCGGTTCACTGGATGTGGCCGAGCAGGTTCAGCCGTTGTTCGAGCAGGCCGGCTATACGGTCGAGGTGCTCGACCAGCCGACACTGGCCGACCTGACTGACGCGCGCCCTGATCTGGCGCTGTTCGTCACCTCCACTACCGGCAGTGGCGATGTGCCGGGCAACCTGACCGGCTTCCTCAATGCGCTGTCTGCCGAGTCCCCGGCGCTGGATTGGCTGCGTTACGGTCTGATCGCCCTGGGCGACAGCTCCTACGGCGAGACTTACTGTGGCGCGGGGCGTCATCTGGATGAGCGTCTGGCCGACCTGGGCGCCACGCGCCACGGCGAGCGTCTCGAGATCGACGCCATGGAAACCTTCATGGCCGACGACGCGGCGCTGCCGTGGGTCGAGAGCTGGATTCCGACCCTGCCGGCCACGGCCTGATACTGCGGCGGTGGGGTCGCCCGCCGCCTGCTTCTTCTGTTGTCCGTTCTTTCATCGAGACTGCTTCACATGCCGAAACTGAATCCTGATCATCCGCGTGCCCGCAACCTGACGCCGCAGCGCGTCTCCGTGCTGGCGGGTCTGGCGGTGGTAATGGTCGCCAATATTCCGCGTTTCCTGATGAGTGGCGAGAATACGCGTCTGATGCTGATCGTCGGCTTTGCCGTCGCCGTCAGCGCGCTGGGCATCTATATCTATCGCCAGCTGTCAGACACCGCCAAGGCCAAGGTGCCGACGATGATGCGTCGCCTGCTGGTCTGGCTGGTGGTGGGACTGGCGGCGATGGCGGCCTTCAACTTCGCTGCGCCGATGCTCAACCGTCCCCAGGAAGGTGCGCTTGAGGTGCTGGTCGATGGCCTGACGCTGGGCCTGCTGGCGCATGTGATCAGCATGTGGATGCAGCGCCGCCGTGGCGAGGAAGGCTGAGCCTCGACTCTTGAGGCCCTTGAGGTCTTCGAGGCCCTGTCAGCAAGATCTTCCAGACAGACCTTGTAGACTGGTCTTGCAGAGGTAGCAGCACGTACCAACAAGAACGCCCCGATCAGCGATGATCGGGGCGTTCTTGTGATGGCGCTCTTGTGATGGCTGATGAGGTGACGACACGCCTCAGCGTGCCATCACCGGGCCATTTACTTGCACAGGGTGTAGCAGGGCACGTAATCGCTGCCCGGCAGCTTCATGCGGCCCTGGGCGACGAAGGAGGTGAGCAGGGCGTCGAGACGCTCCATCAGCTCGGCTTCGGCGGTCAGGCGGAAGGGGCCGTCGCGCTCGATCTCCTCGATGCCTTCCTTCTTGACGTTGCCGGCGACGATGCCCGAGAAGGCACGACGCAGGTTGGCCGCCAGTTCGTGCACCGGCTGGTTGCGGTGCAGCGCCAGGCCCGACATGTTGGCGTGGGTCGGCGCGAAGGGCTGCTGGAAGTGCGGGGCGATATGCAGACGCCAGTTGTAGTAGAAGGCATCCTGATGCTGGCGACGGAATTCCGCCACCTCGTCGATGCCACCGCGCATGGTGCGTGCCACCTCGACCGGATTGTCGATGATGATGGTGTAGCGCGAGCGCGCTTCCTCGCCCAGGGTGTAGGCGATGAACTCGTCGATCTGCTTGAAGTACTCGGCGCTGGACGCCGGGCCGGTGAAGATGACCGGGAACGGCAGCTCGCTGTTTTCCGGGTGCAGCAGAATGCCGAGCAGATAGAGAATCTCTTCGGCGGTGCCCACGCCGCCCGGGAAGACGATGATGCCATGTGCGGTACGCACGAAGGCTTCAAGGCGCTTCTCGATGTCCGGCATGATGATCAGTTCATTGACGATCGGGTTGGGCGATTCGGCGGCGATGATGCCCGGCTCCGAGATGCCCAGATAGCGACCTTCGGTGCGACGCTGCTTGGCGTGCGCGACGTTGGCGCCCTTCATCGGGCCCTTCATGGCGCCCGGGCCACACCCGGTGCAGATGTCGAGGTCACGCAGGCCGAGGTGGTAACCCACGTCCTTGGTGTACTCGTATTCCTCGCGGTTGATGGAGTGCCCACCCCAGCAGGTGACCAGACTCGGCTCACGCGAGGACTTCAGCGCCCCGGCGTTGCGCAGGATATGGAACACCGCATTGGTGGTGCCTTCGGTGGTCGTGAGATCGAAACGCGGAGTGTTCTGGATCTCGTTGGCCACATAGACGATGTCACGCAACACGCTGGAGAGATGCTCGCGAATGCCGCGGATCATCTTGCCATCGACGAAGGCATCGCCGGGCGCATTGTCGAGCTTGAGGCGAATGCCGCGGTCCTGCTGCAGCACCTCGATCTCGAAATTCTTGTGTGCGTTGAGCACCGCGACGCTGTCATCGGTCTGGCTGCCGCAGTTGAGCACGGCCAGTGCACAGCGGCGCAGGATGTCGTGCAAGCCGTTGGAGGAGGTATCGCGCAGGCGATTGACCTCATCCTGGGAGAGCACTTCCAGGCTGCCTTCCGGCGAGATGATGGTCGAGACCAGCATGGAGCTGGCATCACGTGAATAGGTCGTCGCTTCGCTGGTGACAGAATTCATGACTGTCTTCCTTGTGTCAGGCGCCCACGGTGGTCTGGGCGCGTTTCCGGGCTTCTGCCCAGAGTTCAGCAATGCGCTCGCGGTCGTCCACGCTCATGCTGTCCTGGGCAAAGGCGTGCTGCATCCACTCTTCAAAGGTGGCGTCAAAGTCTTCCGCGACCACATCCTCGGGATCGTAATCGGCGTTTTCCAGCACCAGTTCCACCTGGGGAATCATGTACCCCAGCGGGAACAGGTCATTTTCGGCACAGTCGCTTTCCATGGCGAGCAGCGCCTTGTGAATGGCTTCGCCGCGTGCAGCCAGAGCATCAGACATCTAGAGCATCTCGTGTTTCGGGCCAGTCCGAAGATTGGCCAGGACAGGGGTAAAGCGCCGGGCCCTGGCGCGTCGCCGTGGCGTTGAACACGGCAGACGCAGCCAAGGTGGCAGCTGGCATTGTCCATGATGCTAACACGCGAGAGTGGCGGGGCGCAGCGCTGCGCATGGCGGCCAGCTCTGGTAGAATCATGTGCTTTGCGGGTCGGTGGCACCTGTGCAGACATGGCAGTTGCGTCATGCAGGTCGTCGCCGGCAACACGATGCGCCGAGTCGCGTCCCCCGTTCGTGAGTGGTCAGTGCCTTCATGTTCAACGCCCAGTATTTTCGTACCTTCATCACACTGGTGGAGACCGGCAGCTTTACCCATACCGCGCGCAAGCTGGAGATGACCCAGCCCGGCGTCAGCCAGCATATTCGCAAGCTGGAGCAGTATCTGGGCCGCTCGCTGCTCAATCGCCAGGGACGCAAGTTCTCGCTGACCGCAGCGGGGCGTCGCTGCTATGACTACTCCATCAAGCTGTTCGCCGAGCACACCCAGTTCATGCACTCGCTGGATGATGACTCCCCGGACAGTGGCGAATGTCGCGTGGCCAGTCCCTCAAGCGTCGGGCTGATGTTCTATCCGTTCACGCTGGGCTATCAGCAGCAGCACCCGGGGCTGACGGTCAGCTACAGCTTCGCCTTCAATTCCGAGATCGTGCAGGACGTGCTGGCGGGTCGCTTCGACCTGGGCATCGTCACCGAGCCGGTCAAGCATCCGGACCTGAACTTCGAGCTGTGGCATCAGGAGCCGCTGTGCCTGGTAGTGCCCGCCGACTTCGCCGGCAACAGCCTCAATGAGCTGATGGCGCTGGGCTTCATGAATTACGCCGATGGCGTCAACAATGCCAGTGCCTTGTTGCGAGAGAACTTCGCCGGCGAATTCCGCTCCATGAGCCACTTCCCGCAGCAGGGCTTCACCAACGATATCGGCATGGTGCTGGACGCCGTGGCGCGTGGTCTGGGCTTCACCGTCGTCTCGCGCACGGTGCTGGAAACCTCGCCGTGGCAGCGTCAGGTGCGCGAGATGCCGCTGACCGAAGCCGTCTACGAGAACCTCTACATCGTGACGCGTGACAATGCCGAGGTGCCGCGCCGCTACGAGCAGTTGCTGGGCGAATTCCGCCTGCAGCGTCGCAACACGCTCTACGGCTACGCTGATGCGCCGGAAAGCTTCGACAACATGGACTTCGACAGCATGGTGTAACGCCTCGCGTCGTCATCTGCGCCTCCCGAAAGCCCGCTCCTCATGAGCGGGCTTTTTCGTGTCTCGCCGTCGCCATCTGCGCCGCGTGTGGCGTCGCCCTTTGTGCACCACCTGGTTCCAGCCACTGCCGCCGCCTTGCGACCAAGGCCTGATGCGGGGGCGGCGTGCTGCGTGGGATGCTGAAAGCCAGCGCCTGGTTATTACAGACCTGGCTATTTCAGGCTTGGTTATTACAGCTCTGGCTATTACAGCCCTGGCTATTTCAGGCTTGGCTATGCTTGGCTCAGTCAGCGTCTTGCCAGCGCCTTGTTTGCTCATTTCGTGGTGTCTTGCCCATCAGGAGGTTCTGCCGTCGTGTCTTTATCCGGTTCTCGCTCCAGTGTCACGCCTCATGCTCCGTCAGCCTCCGCAGCCTCCACTGCTTCCGAGGCAGCAGCCGCGCCTGTCGCAGCAGCTGCATCAAGCGAGGTCTTCTCGCTGCTGGCGCGTATGGAGGTCGGCGAGCTGAGCCCGGAGCAGCATGCCGAGGTCGCGCGTCGCTGTCGCTGGCCTGACTGGCAGTCGCGCCAGATGAGCGCCAGCCAGGCCGCCGAATTGATTCACGATGGCATGACGGTGGGCATGAGTGGCTTCACGCGGGCGGGGGAGGCCAAGGCTCTGCCGCTAGCGCTGGTCGAGAAGGCGCGTCGCGAGCCGTTCTCCATCACGCTGATGACCGGCGCCTCGCTGGGCAATGACCTCGACGGCCAGATGGCGGACGCCCACATGCTGGCGCGGCGCATGCCGTTTCAGGTCGACCCGGTGCTGCGCCGTGCCATCAATGCCGGCGAAGTCATGTTCATGGACCAGCACCTGTCCGAGACGGTGGAGCTGTTGCGCAATCATCAGCTGAGTGACATGAATGTCGCGGTGATCGAGGCCAGCGCCATCACCGCCGATGGCGGCATCGTGCCGACCACCTCGGTGGGCAACTCGGCCAGCTATGCGATTCTCGCCGACAAGGTGATCATCGAGCTCAATCTCGAGTCGCCGGCGGCGCTTGAAGGGCTGCACGACATCTACATTCCGCAGATGCGCCCCAGCCGGCAGCCGATTCCGGTGGTCGCGCCGGATTCGCGCATCGGCACGCCCTATATCCCGATGGACCCCGCCAGAATCGCCGCCATCGTGCTGACCCGCGGCAGTGATAGCCCTTCGACCTGCACGCTGCCGGATGACGGCACCCAACGCATGGCGGGCCATCTGGTCGAACTGCTCAAGCAGGAAGTCGCGCTGGGACGTCTGACACCGGCATTGCTGCCGCTGCAGGCGGGCATCGGCAGCATGGCCAACGCGGTGATGAGTGGCTTGAAGGAAGGGCCCTTCGAGCACCTGACCATGTACTCGGAGGTGCTGCAGGATTCCACCTTCGATCTGCTGGATGCCGGCAAGCTCGATTTCGCCTCCGGCTCCTCCATCACGGTCACCGAGGAGCGTGGCCGCACGTTGTGGAAGGACCTCGAACGCTATCGTGACCGCCTGATCCTGCGCCCGCAGGAGCTGTCCAATCATCCGGGCATCGTGCGGCGCCTCGGCGTGATCGCGGTCAATACGGCGCTGGAATTCGATATCTACGGCAACGTCAATTCCACCCATGTCTGCGGCACGCGGATGATGAATGGTATCGGCGGTTCCGGCGATTTCGCGCGCAATGCCCAGCTGTCGGTGTTCATCACCAAGTCACTGGCCAAGGGCGGTGATATCTCGAGCGTGGTGCCGTTCGCCAGCCACGTGGACCACACCGAGCACGATGTCGACATCCTGGTCACCGAGCATGGGCTGGCGGATCTGCGCGGTCTGGCGCCACGCGAGCGAGCGGTGCAGGTGATCGAGAACTGCTCGGACCCCAGCTATCGCCCTGCGCTGCGCGCCTACTTCGAGGAGGCGTGCCAGCGTGGCGGCCATACGCCACATTGTCTGGAACAGGCGCTGAGCTGGCATCGCGAGGTAGAGGTGAAAGGGCATATGCGCGCCATGCGCACGGCACCCGGGCCAAGTCTTGAAGAAGCGACCCCGTCGCTGCCGGACGCCACTGCCTGAGATAGCACATCAGGCAGGGCGCTCTCAGGCAGGGTGTTTGGGAGAAACAACCAGGACGAGCGCTAGCAGGCGGCCTACTGATCGAGGCCGTTTTCCAGGCGCTCGTCTTCGCATTCCGGGCTACCCATCTCGTAATCGCGGCACAGCTGCGGCCGGCGGTCATAGATGGTGCACATCAGCGTCTCGCGGTCGACGGCGGCACACCAGCCATCGTCGAGGCGGCGCATGACTTCGCCGCCCCATTCATCCTCGTCGATCAGGTAGTCCGGCACGCCGGTATCGGTGAGCAGGATGACCTCAAGCCGGCAGCAGCAGGCCTGGCAGTTGCTGCAGGCGATCTCGTGATTGGCGGGTGTCGCAGCGCCGGCAGTGGCCGGCGAGACGTCGGTAATCGGAATATTCATCGGGTCAGGGTCAGCCACAGTGAGTCAGGCACCAACATCGGCACGCTTCAGCCGGCAGTGAAACACACTCACGCGCGGATTACTTGTAGACCTTGTCGATGCCTTCCCAGTAAGTCTCGGGATCACGATCGCGCGTCATGTCATACAGCTGATAGCGGCGGTTGAGGCGTGCGCCACCATCGCGGGTCAGCGGTGCCCAGGCAAAGCCGGTGCTGCCCTTGCTGGAGGTGGTGAAGAAGGCATCCAGCGGGATGCTGACGTAGAGCCCCTTGTCGAAGCTACCCTCGCCGTAGTCATCGCCGGCATCGGTCAGGGTCGCCCAGGCGCCGACGCTGACACCGTTGGAGAAGCTGCGCGACAGGTCCAGCGTCGCGCCGACATCACCGGCCAGATAGCGCCCCACCGAGCCCTTGACCAGCACATCGTGCCAGCCGGACTGCCAGTAGGCGGTGGCGTGACCGGTGGTGACCGAGTAGTCACGCAGACCGAATTGCTGGTCGAACTCGCGCTGGCGGACGCGGTTGATGTCCAGCCCCAGCGCCAGCGAGCTGTTCATCGGGCGATAGAGCAGCTCGGCACCGACCCCGGCGTACATCATCTCGAGAATGCCGCCGTAGGCCTGGGCGTACCAGTCGCGCCCGAACTGGTGGGTGCGGTTGTACTGCAGGCTGGTGATGCCCAGGTCGGTTTCCTTGATGTATTCCCCGACGTAGGTGCGCACGCGCGGCAACTCGGAATCGGCGATGTACTCGTAGCTGTCGAAGTTGTCGGCGAGCTGATAGGTCGCCACGCCGGTGAACCAGCCATTGCGGTCGGTGCGCCACAGGGCGTCCAGCTGCAGGTTGAGCTGATAGAGGTAGCCATCGGGACCGCCGAAGTTCTGTTTGAGGCTCGGCGAGAAGCCCCAGCTGAAGCCGAACGGCTCGCGCGCCAGCTTGACGCCATCCCCTGTCGCCTGGCGTGCCGCATCATCGGCGCTATTGGGCGAGGTGGCACGGGGCGAGGCGGCGTGGGCAGTGATGGAGTGCTCGTATTCGGCGCCGAAGCGACGGTCATTGGCGGCGGCCACGAAGGGCTGGCGCGGATGCTCATCTTCGCGCAGCGCCAGACCATTGCTGCTCAGACGATAGCGGAAGGTGGTGATCTCGGCGGGCAGGCGGTTATGCAGCACGCGGTTGGCGCGGCCTTCGGCCTGCAGGTCATCGCGGAAGCGCGTCGCCTCGGCCTCGACGATCAGGGTGTCGCCCTCGACCCGCAGCTGTGACACCTCAAGGCCGCTCTGGGCGCGCAGGGTATCGGCCAGTGCGTCCCAGTCGACGTCGGCAAGACGCGGGAGACCTTCTGCCTCTGGGTCATCAGCCGCGCCCGGCTCGAGCGGGGAGTCCGCGGGCGCGCCGCCGAACGAGTCGAGTGTCAGCAGGCGGCCTTGTTGATCCTTATTCGCTGACGGCTCCTTACCCGCTGACGGCTCTCCATGCGCTGAGGGCTCTCTGTTCGCTGAAGGCTCTCCATGCGCTGAAGGCTCTTTATGGGCCGACGGCTCTGCCGTCACGCCTGCCGAATGGGCCGTGCTGGCGGTGGAGGGCGCCGTGCTCGAGGAGGTGTTCGCGTTGAGCGAGCGCACGCGGAAGGCCTCGGGTGTCTGGTCGTTGCGATAACGGCTGTGGGTGCTGGGGGCGACCGCTTCCGGCGTGCCGTCGTCCTTGGCCTGGGCGAGCCCGGCCAGATTGGTCGACAGCGACAGCCCGAGCATGGCGGTGTTGCCTCGCTCCCAGCCGCCATGCAGCGACAGGTTGTCATTGACCTTGACGGTCGCGCCCAGATTGACCGGCGAGTCCTGCTCGATCTCCACCGTCAGTGGCTCGTCGGAGTAGTCATTGCCTTCGTATTCCAGCATCAGGGTCAGCGGGTCCCAGGGCGTCTGGTATTCGATGCCGCCGAAGACGGCCGGGCTGCCGCTGAACATGCTGCCGAGCTGGAAGTCGCCGCCGTCATCGCTGGTCGAGTCGCTGCGCGTCTCGAGACTGCTTCTCACCACTGCCAGCGGATTGCTGAAGTCGCCGCGCGTGCCCAGATAGCCCCAGCCGAGGCCCAGGCTGAAGTCGAGGTCGCCGTAGCGCTTGCTGGCGACCAGATACTCGGAGCTGAACAGGCCCGTACCGCCGAGATCTCGCAGACCCACCGCGACTTCGGGCTGATAGCGGCCTTCCTGCAGCAGGCGGAACTTGGTGTCGAAGGATTTATCCAGGTAGTCGCGGTCCGGGGCGGCCGCGCCATAGCTGACGGTTTCCACCGAGACATAGCGAAAGCCCAGCTCCATCCAGTCGAAGGGTGCCGCGTTGACGCTGAAGCGCTTGTAGGGCTGGGTGCGGCTGTAGGTGAAGCTCAATTCGCCCTGGGGCGCAAAGCGCGCCGTGGGCGTCTGCATCAGACCCACGCCACCGAAGTCGCTCTGGGATTCGCCGGTCGCCGCATGGGCGATCTGCGCGCCCAGCAATCCGCCCGCCATGCCGAGTGCCAGCCAGCCATTGCGTGCCAGGGCAGGGCGCTGCTCGGGGCGTGAGTGCGTAACGTGATTGGCAGGGCGAAAAGGACTCGACATGGGCGTCTCGCATGCACGCAAGCCAGGGGCTCACGTACGTGAATAAGGGATTGGGTTCGCGGGTCAGGCGCAGTGTGCTGCGCCGGGGCAGGCTCGACGGCTAGCGCGGGGGCGTCGGCAGCTTCGCGGCGTCCAGCTGCCAGCTCTGGCAGGCATGGCCCGGCAGGCGGCTGGCGAGCCAGGCCGGTAGCGCCTCGTTCACCCACTGCTGCGCGGTGTCGATGCCCGGCGTGCTGATCACCACGCTGGCGCCGGGGGCGACGGGCAGGTCGGCATCGCCGCTGGTCAGACGATTCCAGCTCGCCACCGGGCGGGTCAGCACCTGGCCCTGCGGCGTCACCAGGCTGCCCTCGACGGCTGGCCCGATACCGCCGGCAGCGGCGCGCTCATCGATCAGCGCGTCCAGACTGAGATTCGGCGTCCACTTGCGCTCGTGAACGCCGGTGGCGTCCAGAATCACCACGCTGCGCGGCGCCTGGCAGGCACCGACCACCATGCCCGGGGCGATGCGAATCGCCTGCGGGCCATCGCGCATGTCGCGGCGCGGGTCGAGCTGACCGGGCAGGCGTGCCACCACGGCGTCAGTGTCCGGCGCGCGGCCCTGCTCGACATAGGCCTGCCAGGCCTGCAATGCCTCGGCGTAACGCGCCTGAGGGCTAGCGTCCTTCGCGCCGACGGCGTAGCGCGCCGCGATCAGTTCGAGCTCGGCGCTGACGCGGTTGGCCCGCGCGGCCATCTGCTGGCGAATCAGCGGCGTGCTGACGAAGCTGTAGCGCCAATCCAGCGCTTTTGACGGCGCCAGGCCATCCCATTGCGCCTGCAGCACCTGACTGGCCAGCGGCGTGCTCGCGGCGCTGAACGGCAGCGGGGTGTCAGCAGCGCTCGCCAGGGGCGCGGCCAGCAGTGCGCTCAGCCCGAGTGGCAGCAGGAGGGCGGCGCTGTTCAGGCGGGCCAGTGATGACAGGCGGGCCAGCGATGCGAAGACGGGGATCACCATGCCTTGGCGACCTCCCAACCGAACCGCGGGCCATCGGGCCAGGCCGTCATGTCGGCCGCCCAGACGCGGTTCTCGTCGCGCCACAGGTCATTGCGCGTGGTGCTGCCATCGTCCCAGCTCAGAATCTCGCGGCAGTGCTGCAGCGGCAGTTCTGCCAGCGGCAGCGAATATGGGGCGGCGGCCTCGCATTCGAGTCGCGCCGTGGCCTCGTGTACCTGCATCACGGCGACGTCGTCCTGGCGCTGGCTGCCGGTGGAGGCGGCATCCTGACGCTCCAGCCGACGCGGGTAGGGGGACAGCGCACTGACACTGACCTGATAGGTCGTGCCACTGGCCATCAACCAGGCCGGACGCGCCAGAGCGCGCCCGGTAGTACTTTGCTCACGCCTGTCTGCCACATCACGCGCAAAGCCTGAAGTGGCGGACAGGACGCCATCGCGCAATTCGAGGATGCCGCGGTCGCGACTCTCGAAACGCGCGATGCGCCCATTGCCTTCCAGCGTCGCCAGAACCACCAGCGCGGTGCTGTTGGCATGCTTCAGCTTGAGGGAGGCATAGGGCAGCTCGCTGGCACGTGTGGCGTCAAACTCGTCCTTGCCCATCACGTCACCGAGCGAACTCGAGACGATCTGGGCACAGCCGGACAGCGACACCAGGCACGCGAGGGTACCGAAGGCCGCCAACGACCTGCTGCGCAGAGCACGGGAGACCACCGAGGTAGCTGCCGTGCCCCACGCAGGGCTTGAGAACGTGAAGCGTTGCGTCGCACGTGCCGTCTTCATCAGCGAGTCCCGGTTGAACCAGTGGTGCCGGTTGTCCCGGTGGTACCGGTCGTGCCAGTGCCGCCGCCGACGGTGCCGGTGGCCGCACCTGCAGCGACGCTGCCGCTGCTGGCGCTCGGCGTCACGCTGCCGGTGGCATTCTGGCTGGCAGTGCCGGTGCCGGCTGCGCTACCTGTCGGCACAGTGCCGGTAGTCCCAGTCGTGCCGGTGGTCCCAGTCGTGCCGGTAGTCCCAGTCGTACCGGTCGTACCGATGGTGCCGGTCGCACCCTGAGGCGCTTCTTCTTCCGCGATGGCATTGCCAGCGAGAAGCAGGGCACCTGTCAGGCCGATGATGGCTCCGAGATGTGTCTTGCGCATGGATAACTCTCCTTGATGAGCATTGTCGGCGGTCAGCCGACCAGGGAGGGATGTCAGACCACGATGTGATGACTCAAGGACTGAGGCATCGGCGTCGAGGCTGCCAGCAGATGCTGGCGATCATCCAACCCTGCTGCTGAAGATATCGATAGAGGAGAAGAGCGCCGTCCCTGACACCATCCCTGGCATCCTCCGTGGCGCGACCTCGTCCTGAGGTGTTCCTGTCATGACCGTATTCCCTGGTCATGCGCTTGCCGAAATTCATCGTTGCGCCTTGCTGTCTGCGCCTGACAGTCCTGTCAGGTATCAGCCGCAGAGCGGTTGATGCAGGAAGTCCTTCTCCACACAGACACAAAGCCGATGAGTCGTGGCAAAGCGAGGCTCATGTTAACGAGAATATGTGAACTGTCTAGCGTGAAGACTTGCGTATTATTCGCGTTGATCGCTTGACGATTATTTATGTAAAAAAGAGTAATTGGGGTGTGGATGATTGGCGACGTGGCTGTCGATGTTCCACCGGGCGCTACGCCAGACGGGGTCCGCGTGGCGACTGGAATCCTGCGCTTGAGTGTGTCGCATTGCCGACGAAATGGGGCTTGGGGTGTCTGTCATCGGCAACGCGTCTTTCGTGGAAGTGGCGACATCGAGCGTACTTGCGGCGCTACAAACCAATGTTTTTATTGGATTTTTGTAACAGGGCGCTGATTGGCGGGAGGCGTGTATCAGGTAAAATGCACGGCAGACAGGGTTTGGTCACCTTGCCAAAAACGCCACGAATGGCGTGATCCAATGCACGGCGATGCCACGGCATTGGTGTTACTGATTCAGCGGCGGATCCTCTGGCAGCTCCATGGGTCGTGGGCTGTGGTCGAAAGAGGTGTGCCGCATTTCGGTAAAAAAACTATAGAAAGTTTGCTCTGCAATGGCGCTGAAGATATTGCCCAAATGACAGCAAGAGTGGCATGAAGGCCGCCATGCAGAGAGTGGTGTCAGAGCCGCAAGTGGAAAGCACATTGAATGCACCTACCGTCTGAGCATCGCCGGTTGCGGTTCAGGGTCGTGTTTCGTACATCTTGAGCGATGCGCCTACATTCTGACTGGGGATGACGGCGGGATATGACAAGCCATGTGCATGATTCATATGGCGGAAATATCGCTGTAAGCGTTGCGGATCACACTGGCGCAGCGTGAATGAGGTCGCAGCGGCCAGTCGCAAGACGCCGAGACCGCCAGGGTCCGGTACCTAAATGCACGAGGGCCCACCCTCGGCAGCCGCGTGACAGCCAGGCAAGGCCGGCGACACGCATGACGCAGCAGGAACTGAAGACGTTATCGAATCCATCCCGGCGGCCATGTGCGGCGGGGGAAGGCGCGATGATCATGGCACTGGGGTGCCGGGTCATCGGGCCTGTCGACTCAACGGACTTCAGATGAAAAATGCACTGATAGCACGACTTCTGGGCGCCAGCTTGAGCATCGGCGCCCTCACCGGGCTCGCCGGGTGCGTCTTCGCCCCCGGTGGCAACATCGACTACGACACCAGCGCTGCGCCGGTGGACGACATCGTCGATGTGGAACCGATCACCTTTGGCCTGATCAAGGCCCAGGCGCGCGCAGACGCCGAATCACGCCAATCCAGTGGCGATGACAGGCAGCGTCGTGAGCTTGAAAAGGCGCTGGCCCAGGAGCTCAACAGCAGCACGCGCGCCAGCCTGGCACCGGACTATCAGTACCGTGTCGGCCCCGGCGACATCCTGACCATCATCGTCTATGACCATCCCGAGCTGACCTTGCCGACGGGTTCCGAGCGCAGTGCGCAGGAAGCCGGCAACGTCGTGCACGCCGATGGCACGCTGTTCTATCCCTATGTCGGTCGCGTCAAGGTCAGTGGCATGACGCTGGACCAGATTCGCCGTGATCTCGGCGAGAAGCTGCAGCCCTATCTCAACGCGCCGCAGATCGACGTCAAGGTCGCCGCCTTCCGCAGCCAGAAGGTGCGGATCACCGGCGAGGTCCAGTCTCCCGGCGTGCAACCGATCAGCGATGTGCCGCTGAGCCTGCTGGACGCCATCGCGGCGGCGGGTGGTCTGTCCGAAGACGCCGATTGGCACAACGTGGTGCTCAAGCGCAATGGCGAAGAGACCACCATCTCCCTCTATGAGCTGCTGGCCGAGCGCAATGGCGCCAACGATGAGGCGGGCAATGACCGCCTGCTCAAGGATGGCGACACCCTCTACGTGCCGGACGTCGGTACCCAGAAGGTGTTCGTGATGGGCGAGGTGGACAAGTCCATCAGCCTGCCGCTGGGCAGAAGCCCGATCTCGCTGACCGATGCCATCGCGCGTGCCGGCGGCATCAAGGAAAACTCCGCCGATGCGTCGGGCATCTTCGTCATCCGCCGTGATCGTGAAGACCCCGAGAAGCTGGCCACCGTCTATCAGCTGGATGCGCGCAATTCCACGGCGCTGATTCTGGGCGCGGACTTCGGCCTCAAGCCGCAGGACGTCGTCTATGTCACCGCCGCACCGGTCTCGCGCTGGAACCGTGTGATTACCCAGCTGCTGCCGACGGTGAGTTCCATCTACTACAGCACCGAAATCCAGGACAACCTCGATACCCTCGGCCAGTAAGGCGAGGGGTCGTCAAGGCGTCCCTGCCCGGCACCGCCGTGGCCGGGCAGGACACCAGGAGAGTGACCCAACGATGTCGAACCGCAATTCCCACACCACGCGTCAGGCCTCGGCCAGCGAGTCGTCAAGCGTGCCCGCGCGCACCAGTCTTGATCTCGGCCGCATGCTGGGCCAGCTGTATGACAGCCGTCTGACGCTGGCGCTGATCACCGGCACCTTCACCGTGCTGGCGGTGCTCTACGCGCTGCTGGCCACTCCGATCTACAAGGCCGATGCGCTGGTGCAGGTCGAGGAGGGCGGCGGCAACATGAACCCGCTGCGTGATGTCTCCAGCCTGCTGCGTGGCGAGGCACCGCCGTCCGAGTCCGAGATCCAGATCATCACCTCACGCCTGGTGCTGGGCGAGACGGTCAAGAAGGAGCAGCTGGATCTGGTGGTCAAGCCGTATCAGTACCCGCTGATCGGCACCTTCCTGCGCACCCACGAATTCGCGCGTCCGAGCTGGCTTGCCGGTTCCAGCATGGTCTGGGCCGGCGAGTCGATCGACGTGGCCAGCCTGGAAGTGCCGGCGGCCTGGGACGATGTGCCGCTGACGCTGGTATCGCTGGGAGAGGGCGGTGAGTACGAATTGCAGTACGACGGCGATGCGCTGGGCACCGGTGTGGTCGGCGAAGCCTCACGCTTCGATGGCCCGCTGGGCGAGGTGACGCTCAAGGTCAGCGCACTGGACGCGGCCAGGGGCGCTGAATTCACGCTGATGCATCAGTCGACCCTGGAAGCGACGAATGCGCTGCGTTCACGCTTCGCGGTGGCCGAGATGGGCAAGGAAACCGGGGTGCTGGGCCTGGCGCTGGTCGGCGAAGACCCGCTGCGCACCCAACAGACCCTGCAGCGCATCACCGATACCTACCAGCAGCAGAACATCGAGCGTCAGTCCGCCGAAGCCGAGAAGTCGCTCGAGTTTCTCAAGAAGCAGGTGCCGACGGTGCGTGAACGCCTCGAAGTGGCCGAGAACCGTCTCAATGCCTATCGCGGCAAGAGCGATAGCGTGAATCTGGATCTCGAGACCAAGTCGGTGCTCGAGCAGCTGGTCAATATCGACAATCAGATCAACGAGACCCAGCTGGAAGAAGCGGAGCTGTCCGGCAAGTTCAACCCCAGTCACCCCAACTACGTGGCGCTGCGCAAGAAGCGTGCGGACCTGCAGCGCACCCGCAAGGAGCTGGAGAAGCAGGTCGGTGATCTGCCGGACACCCAGCAGGAAATCCTGCGTCTGGAGCGTGAAGTCGAGGTCAACCAGCAGATCTACGTGCAGCTGCTCAACAAGACCCAGGAAATGAACATCGCCCAGGCCAGCACCATCGGCAATATCCGCATTCTGGACGAGGCCGTCGCACAGCCACATCCGATCAGCCCGCGCAAGGCGATGATCGTGGTGATCGCGACCCTGCTGGGCGGCATGCTCGGGGTGGTCTTCGTGCTGCTGCGCTCCATGCTGCATCGCGGTATCGAGACGCCGTCGGAGCTTTCCGACCTGGGCCTCAATGTCCACGCGACCCTGCCGCTCTCCGAAGAGCAGGCACGCCTCAATCGTCGTCTGGCGCGTGGCTTCAAGCGCTTCACCGGTCGCGGTGTCGCCGCAGCGGCCAATGACAATGTCGCACCGGGGCTGCTGGCGATCCGCAATCCGGCGGATCTCTCCATCGAGGGTCTGCGCGGTCTGCGCACCAGCCTGCATTTCGCGATGATGGAAGCCCCCGACAATCGCCTGATGATCTGTGGCCCGAGCCCGGGCATCGGCAAGAGCTTCGTGTCCGCCAACCTGGCCGCCGTCTGTGCCCAGGCCGGCAACCGGGTGCTGGTCATCGATGCCGACATGCGCCGTGGCCATGTCCACCAGAGCATGGCGGGTGTCTCGCCCAGCGACGCCGCACCGGGCCTGAGCGACTTCCTGCTCGGCAAGGCCGACCGCGACAGCATCGTGCGTGGCATCACTGATCCGAGTCTGGCGATGTCCGAGACCGCCGCTACGGCGCTTGGCGAAGGGGTGGCCGCCAACGGCGCGCCGAGCAACCTGTGCTATGTGGCGCGCGGTACCTCGCCCTCCAATCCGTCGGAGCTGCTGCTGCAGTCACGCTTCAGCGACCTGCTGACGTGGGCCAGCGCCAACTTCGACATGGTCATCGTCGATACACCGCCGATCCTGGCCGTCACCGATGCCGCCATCGTCGGCAAGCAGTGCGGTGTCAGCGTGATGGTGACGCGCTTCATGCATAACTCGCCCAAGGAAATCGAAGCGGCGCTGGAGCGCTTCGCCTCCAGTGGCGTGCACGTCGATGGCGCGATTCTCAATGCCGTCGAGCGCAAGGCCACCACGACCTACAGCTACGGCTACAGCTATCACGATTATCAGTACCAGGGTGGCGCCAAGGGTTAGCGGCCACTTGCATTAGAGCCCGCGAACCCGATGTCCGAGACTGCGTGCCTCGTTGGCAGTGGGGATCGGCAGTCGAGGCGAGAGCCGAGGCAGTACGGGTGAAGCATCGGGTAGCACGCCGTCGAGCGACGGCACCAGCGGCTCCGAGCGTGATGAACGGAACCACAACACGAACGCAAGCCAAGGGGGTAACGGCATATGAATACCACGACGAACCATGCAAGCTCCGGGCTGGAAGGGCGTCAGCGCCACTCCCGCATGTACGAGCGACTGATGTTCAACTCGCTGTGTCAGGCCATCGTCGGTCTGATTCTGGCAGTGGGTGTCCCGCTGCTGCTGATCAATGGCCTGCGCCCGTGGGTCAGCGAGATGCGCATGCACAGCGTCATCGCCGCCAGCGGCGGCTTCCTGCTCGCATTGCAGGCGATTCGTCACATGTCGCGCTACCCCGGCGCCAAGGCCTTCGCCTACGTGCTGCCGGCCATCACCATCAGCTATCTGCTGGCGATGAGCGTGCTGATCGCGCTGGATCTGCGCTTCAGCCGCATCGTGCTCGGCAGCTCGTGGCTGGCGGCGATGCTGATCTGCTCCATCGGCTTCTGGGCCGAGCAGCGCACCCGCATCCGCAAGCTGGCCGTGGTGCCCTTCGGTGACTACCGCAGCCTGTTCACCACCCGTGGGGCACGCTGGAACCTGATGCGCGCGCCGGATCTCGGCGAAGAGCGCTACAACGGCGTGGTCGCCGACCTGGAGGCCGAGATGCCGGCAGAATGGCAGCGTTTCCTGGCCAACTGCGTGCTGCATCGCATCCCGGTCTATGACGCCAGCGAAGTCCGCGAGTCGCTGACCGGCCGTGTCGAGCTCGATCAGGTGCGTGAGAACAGCTTCGGCCAGCTGGCCCCCAACAGTGAATATGAGCTGTTCAAGCGCCTGTTCGACATGCTGGCCGTGCTCGCCGTGGCGCCGTTCGTGCTGCCGATCTGCCTGGTGACCGCCGTGCTGATCCGTCTCGATTCGCCGGGTGGCGTGTTCTTCGTCCAGGAGCGTGTCGGCCAGGGTGGTCGTCCGTATCGCATGTTCAAGTTCCGCAGCATGTGCCACGACAGCGAGAAGACCGGCGCCCAGTTCGCCCAGGCCAATGACATGCGCGTGACCCGCATCGGTCGCGTGATCCGCAAGACCCGCATCGATGAGCTGCCGCAGTTCATCAACGTGCTCAAGGGCGAGATGAGCCTGATCGGCCCGCGTCCGGAGCAGGTCAAGTTCGTGAATGAATTCGCCGAACAGATCCCGTTCTACAACTACCGTCACGTGGTGCGTCCGGGCATCACCGGCTGGGCACAGGTCACTCAGGGCTATGCCTCTGACGCCGACGAGACCCGCGAGAAGCTCGAGCACGACTTCTACTACATCAAGCGCTTCTCCGTGTGGCTCGACCTGCTGATCGTCGGCCGTACCATCAAGACCATGCTGACCGGCTTCGGGGCACGCTGAGCATGCTGACCGTCAGTGGCTATTACGTCGGCTTCATGGCCCTGCTGGTGGCAATCCTGCCGCTGGCCGCCAACGAGCGCACCCGCATGGTGGGTGCCTGGTTGGCCGGTGGGCTGTGTCTGGCGTTCATGGCATTGCGTTACGACGCAGGGTACGACTACTTCTCGTACCGCCAGATGGCCACCTGGCAGGTCGACCTGAGCTTTCTCGAGCCCGCACCTGCTGCCCTGGCACGCATGGCGCGGGCCTGGGGCGAGCCGCAGCTGTTCTTCATCATCACCGCCATCCTCTACGTGTCGTGCTTCGTCTCGGCACTGGTGATGAGCCGTCGCAATCTGGCCTGGTGCCTGCTGTTCTTCGTCTGCCTGCCGCTGATCTATCTGTCGGCCTTCGGGTTCGTGAAGCAGCACGTGGCGATTGCGCTGTTCATGCTGGCGATGGCGTGTCTGGAGCGCGGCATGCGGCTGCCCGCGCTGGTGCTGATGCTCGTCGGCACCAGCTTTCACTACACCCTGGCACTGTATCTGCCCCTGCTGGTGATCTATCCGCTGCTGCGTCGTGCCTACCCGTTCTGGCTCTACCTGGGGCTGCTGCCACTGTGTTTCGTGGCCGGGCCGCTGGCCAAGAGCATTCTCAGTGCGCTGGGCCTCTATGCGCATTATTTCGAGGATTTCTCCGGCGGTGGCGAGAAGCTCTACGTCATCTACCTGTTGATCTGCCTGGGCACCCTGGTGATGTGGAAGCACTTCCGCCTGTCACTGGATCCCTGGGCCTTCAACCTGATGTTCATCGGCGTGGCGCTCTACACCCTGTTCATCACCTACGGTGAGCATGTGGCACGTGCCAGCTATTATTTCCTGCCGTTCGCCATCTTCGTCATCTGTGACGTGATCGAGCATTTCCGCGACAAGCTGTTGCCCAGCCTGATCAGCGGCGTGCTGATGATGGCGCTGTTCTTCATGTCGCTGAAGGTGGCGGCCGGCAATCAGGACCACGATTTCTTGAACAACTACGAGTTCTATTTCCTCAGCGATGAAGCCCTGGTCGTCGGCAACGGAGGCCAGTCATGAGCGAAGCGCTGATCTTCTCGCTGTTCAATCTGATGGCGCGCGGCCTGTCCTCCGCCGCGGGCCTGCTGCTGGCGCGTGCCGTGGCGCCGGAGGCCTTCGGTGAATACGCGCTGGCCCTCAACTACGCGGTACTGCTGGGCGTACTGGCGCGCATGGGCGGCAACGAGGTGTTGCTGGTCACCCGCGACGGCGCCAGCGCGTCGGCACTGCGCCGCTGGATGGGCGTCGGCATCTCGCTGTATGCCTTGCTGGCGATCGGCTTTGCCGTCGGCATCGCGCCGCTGCTGGGCCTGTCGGCCTTCATCTTCGCCTTCTGTGCGCTGCGTGCCGCGGCGGAGCAGGTCGGCCTGCAGATGATCAACTCGCGCCTGCAGCGTCAGGAGCGCCTGGGTCGCGTCAATCTGATGACGGTGCTGATCTCGCTGGCGGTGGCGATCGCCGTCGCCTGCGCCGCTGGGCCGGCGCTCTATCATCAGGGCGTCGAGCTTGTCACCGGCGCCGAGTTCAGCGCTGACCTGACCACCCCCGCCGGCATGTTCGGCCTGGCGCCGGTGCCGACCTTCGTGATGGTCAGCGCCATCGCGCTGGTCATCGTGATGGCGCTGGGCATGTGGCTGTCACGTGATGCGCTGGCGGATGCCCGGGCCGAGGCCGACGCGGCGGCGGGCCATGAGGGCGTGGGCCAAGAGGGCGCGGGCCAGCGTCGCCTGCCGAGCAAGGCGGATTTCGCGCGCGGTCGCGGCTTTCTCTACAACAACCTGATGTCGTTCGCCTACCTGCAGGCCTGGGTGATTCTGGCCGGGCTGGCCTTTGCGCCCGCTCAGGTGGCCAGTGTCTCGGTGGTGACCTCCATCGTGTTCGCGCTCTATGTCTTCCCCACCAGCCTGTATCGCTACTACCTGCCCAAGCTGACCCACGGCGATGCGCGCCTCAAGGAGTACCTGGTCATCGCCAGTGGCTTCGCGCTGCCGGTGGCGGGGGGGCTGGCGCTGATCGCGCCGTGGCTGGCGGAACACTTCCTGAGCGGCGCCTACCCGCGCCTGACCCTGACGCTGCGCGCCTTCGCGCTGGTCTATCTGGTGCACGCCTTCGTCACCTGCGCCTTCACGCGCCTGGCCGCGCTGCGCCTCAACGGCAAGCGCCTGCTGTGCCAGAGCACCGGCGCCACCCTGGTGGTCGGCGGGGGCCTTGCGATCGCGGCGCTCAACCACTCGCTGGGCAACGCGTCCGGCGACACCGGCAGCCTTCTGGGCGTCGATCTCTACAGCCTCTTCCTGTGTGTGCCGGTCGGCGCCGAAGTGGTGATGCTGGCGATGGCGATCCTCTTCCAGCCATCACTTTCCCGCGGTGGCAAGACACACGAAGACAACGCTGCGGCGAGTGCCTGAGTCTGACCGGGCTTCACGGGCGCAGCAGGAATCGGAAGGTCAGCATCTGTGCCTTCCGGTTGATGACATGACGGCGATGCCGGGCATGCAGACACAGCCCTCAGGCATCGCGCGTTCGAATCGCGACATTACGGACAGAAGGACGAACAGCATGGCCAAGATATGCATGACGCACGGATGGCATGACGACAACAAGGGCGACTCCGCCATCCTGATGGGTACCATCGACTTTCTCGATCAGCTGATCGATGCCGAACAGGGCCGCAGCGATGTCTCCGGCGCCGGCGTGGCCAAGGCCGAAGGCCACCGCATCGACATCCTGCCCATCGATGATCAGGTGTTCGCCACCGAGCGCGGCCCGTTCCGGCATATTCGTCGCCGCTACCGTGAACGCGTCACCGTCGGCCAGCCGCTGATGCCGCCGATGCGTGACAAGCTGCGCTTCGTGACCTCGCTGCTTGGCCTGGGCGCCAAGATGATGTTCGGCAAGCAGGGCAAGAGTGGCAACGACATCATCGACGCCGCGGACCTGGTGGTCGTCAAGGGCGGCCATATCTTCCACAACGGCAGCTTCAAGAAGACGCTGTCCTCATGGCTGGCGCTGATCGGCTATCTGGCGCCGGTGATGCTGGCCCGCAAGGCCGGCAAGCGCGTCTTGCTGCTGGGTCACTCCTTCGGCCCGTTCAAGACCCCGGCCCAGGAGCGCTTCTTCCTGCGCACCCTGAGCGATTGCCTGGTGGTCTCGCGTGAGGAAATCACCCACGCCATGACCCAGAAGGCCGACCCGAAGCTGCCGCACGCGCTGCTGGGCACCGACATGGCCTTCGCCATGGCCCCGCGTGCCAGCGACGAGCATGCCGCGGTCAAGGCGCCGAATGGCGTGGCCTCGCCGTATGCCGTTATCACCCTGCGCGACTGGTGGGGCCTGGATCAGCAAGCCTTCGCCGAGCGTGTCGAGGTGCTGTCGCGCTCACTGCTGGAATCCCGCGAGCGTCTGGGCATCGAGCGCCTGCTGGTGGTACCGCACGTGCTGGGCCCGACCGATATCGAGAATGACCAGCGCATCTCCCAGCTGGTGTTCGATCATCTGCAGAAGGCCTTGGCCACGGCGGGCGGGGAAGACCTCGCCACGCGTATCGAGCTGGTGCAGGGCGACCCGAGCCCGGACGCGCTGGTCGATCTCTACCGCGATGCCCAGTTCCTGGTCGGCACCCGCTTCCACTCGGTCATCTTCGCGCTGATGTCCGGCACGCCGGTCTACGCGCTGTCCTACTGTGGCCCCAAGGCGCCGGGCATCATGCGTGACTTCGGTCTCGGCGACAGTGTGCAGGACATCGAGAACTTCGACCCGGCACGCATCGTGGCCGATATCGAACAGCTGGTCGCCGACAAGGCCTTCCCGGCGCTGGCCGAGAAGGTCATCGCCGAGAAGCTGGCGATCACCGCCGATATCACGCGCGACTTCCTGCGTCGTGCACCGGGACGTTCCGGCGTCTGGGGCCAGCGTGAATTGAAGCTCAATGACGCTGCCTTCCCGGCACCGGTGGCGCCCAAGCCAGCTGCTGCCGAGGCGGCCATGGCTGCGGATGCGCCTGCCGGCGACAACAGCGCAACTGCCGCTCATGACAGCGAGCCTGTCGTGCGAGGAGCCTGATATGGCACATGTCGCTCTGTTGATCCAGGACATCAGTGCCTGTGGTGGCGTCGAGAAGGTGATGCATGGTCTGGCGCGGGATCTGAGCGCCAGCCACCGAGTCACGCTGGTCTCGGTGCGCGAAGGCGAGCCGTACTGGGGGCGTCTGGAGGGTGTCGAATATCGCACCCTCGGACTGCCGGCCACCGGCACGCGCCAGAACTTCCGCCATTGGGTGACGCATCTGCGTCGCCTGATGCTGGAGGAGCGGATCGAGGTAATGGTCAGCGGCTACTTCGCCTTCCATCTGGCGGCGCAGCTGGCGGCACGCGGCACCGGTGGCGTCGATGGCGAGGGGCGTCCGCGTCCGCGCACGCGCATCATCGCCCAGGAGCACAGCGCCTATCATCACGACCGCCGTGCCAAGCGCATCGTCAAGCAGCTGGCCTATCGCCACCTCGACGTGCTGCAGGTGCTCAATGAGGTCGATGCCGAATGCTGGCGTCGCCGTGGCCTCACGCCGACGGTGATTCCCAATTATCTGGACGACCAGCGGGCGGACGAGGCACGCAGCGGCTGCGAGCATCAGGTCGATGTGGTGATGGTCGGGCGTCTGGCGCCGATCAAGCGCCTCGATCTGGCGATTCGTGCCTTCGCGGATTCCGGCTACCGTCGCGGTCGCCTGGTGGTGGTCGGCGACGGCCCGGAGCGTGAACGTCTGCTGGCGCTGTGCAACGAGATGGGACTGCGTGTCTTCCAGGGCGCCAACGACAGCACGGTGCCTGCCGGCACTCAGGTGCTGTTCACCGGCGCGCTCAGGGATGTCTCCCACGAGCTGCGGCGTGCACGCCTGTTGCTGCTGACCTCGGAGCGCGAATGCCTGCCGATGAACGTGATCGAGGCCAAGCGTGAGGGGCTGCCATGCCTGTCGCGCCCGGTGCGCTCCGGCCCGCTGGCGCTGATCGAGCATGGCCGTGACGGGATGCTCAGCGCGGAACCGGATGGCAGCGGGGATGCCGCCATCATCGCCGAGCTGGCCCACGAGCTGGCGCGCCTCGAGTTCGATGACGAGCTTCTGCTGCGCCTCTCAAGCGGTGCTTGGCAGAGCTTTGATCGCTACAGCGCGCACGCGGTGCTGCCGCAATATCAGCGTCTGATCTCGCGTCTCGCGCCGCCGACGCCCGGCGATGCGGCGACTAACGGGCAGGCGCGTCAGGACTCATCCGCAGACACGCGCCCAGACACACACTCGCGTCGCGTTCAGCGACAGCCGCTTGAGGAGAAGGCCCATGGCTGATGTCTCCGTCATCATGCCCAACTACGGCTATGACCGCCGCCTGCACGCCGCCGTCGACTCGGTACTGGCCCAGAGCGAGCCGGTACGCGAGATCCTGATCAGCGACGATGCCTCGCCGGACGGTGCCGCCAGTCGTCTGCGTGATGACTTCGCGGCGCTGGACACCGCTGGCGTCGAGATCCGCGTGCTGGAAACCGACACCAACGGTGGCCCGGGCCGGGCACGCAACCGTGCCATCGCCGAGGCCAGGGGCCGCTATATCGCCTTTCTGGATGCCGATGATGCCTGGCTGCCCGAGAAGATCGAACGCCAGATCGCCTTCATGCAGGACACCGGTGCCGGGCTTTCCTACACCGGCTACGAGATGGTCGACGAGCAGGGCGAGCACGTCTCGTACTTCGCGCCGCCCGAGCGCCTGACGCGTGACGACATGCTGCGCTCCAACTCCATCGGCTGCCTGACCGCCATCTATGACGCCGGTCGTTATGGGCGCTTCTACATGCCGACGATCCGCAAGCGTCAGGACCTGGCGCTGTGGCTGATCATCATCGGTCAGCTGGGCCCGGCGCAGGGCATGCCGGAACCGCTGGCGCGCTATACGCGTCGCGAGAGCAGCGTGTCGTCCAACAAGTTCAAGGCCGCCGCCTATCAGTGGCGTCTGTATCGTGAGGTGCTGGGGATGGATGTGATCAGCGCCAGTCGCAACTTTGTCCATTACGCGGTGAACGGTTATGCAAAACATCGTTGAACAGGATGTCGCGGCGTCCGCGACACCTTCCACCGAGTCCACGGCGGCTTCCCGCCACGCCGATGCAAGCGCGCAGCCGCCCCTCGATTCGCGCCCGCGCGTGCTGGTCGGGGCACGCCAGGTGGATGACAGCGCGCGTCGCCAGGTGCCGGAGCTGACCTTCCTGATCTCGACCCTGGATGACGGCCTCTACAGCGTGCCGCGTCATGATGCGCTGCCCGGGGCGCGCTTTTTGATCGTGCATCAGCTGTCAGACCCCGCAAGCCGCGAGCAATATCGCGAGTACGCGCTGGCCAATTTCGACAGCCGTTTCGAGTACCTGGCGATCGACGGGCGGGGCCTGTCGAAGAGTCGCAATACGGCGCTGGCCGCCTGTGCGACGCGATACGCCTATGTGCTGGATGACGATATCGAGCTGCATCCCCAGGCTGTCGCGTTGGTGATGGAAGCCTTCACCTGCACCGAAGCGGCCGCGATCAGCTTCCCCCACGTCAAGGCCTTCCCGCTGCATGAGCGAGACCCGGATCGGCCCGCGCCGCCGGTGTCCTTCAAGACCCACAGCCTGATGTCACTGGCGCGCGTGCGCTCGGTCGACATGGCGCTGGATCTCTGCCAGTTCCATGCACGCTTCGATGAGCAGTTCGGCCTGGGCACTGATCAGCCCTCCGGCGAGGAGTTCATCGTGCTGAGCGATGCGCGTCGTCAGGGCGCGCGTCTGATGCGTGCCAATCTGGGTATCGTCGCTCATGCGGGGGTCACCTCCGGCAGCGACTTCTACAGCACGCCGGCCAAGGCGCGCACCAAGGGGCGCATGTTTGCCCGCGCCACCGGCAGTCGTTTCTCGCCGTTGTCATTGGCCTTTTTCCTGCGCAAGGCGCCGGTCGCCATGAAGCATGGCCACCTGGCGACCTTCGCGAAGCATTACTTTCGCTGATGGCTGCCGCACCGCTGACGGCTCTCATTTGCTGATGGCTCTGATTTGATGACGACTCTAGCGCGAAGGCATGGCCATCCATGAGGTGGCCATTGCCGCCCGGGTAGTCAATTGATCAAGCGGCATATCAGGGAAGTTGCGGCAGGCAGGATCAGAAAGATAAGTCACAAGTTATATAGGGTCATGTTTTGGATCATATTGCGCCCGACAGGATGAATTTTCACGAAGTTGCTTTATAACAGAGCCACACTTCGGGCAGCGATGATTGCCCGTCACTGACTCAAGCGGCGCGTCTTTTCCCTGCGAGCTACCTGCAGTCTACCTGCAATCACCTGCGAGCCTTCTGGCCCGTGGGTTGGGTAACCTCGCGCCGCTGTCACGAAATATCGCTGTTCAATGGGGGTGGATCCTCTTGCACAGGACATTGTCGGCATTTCATTTTCGGCCAATGAAGGTGGGAAATTCCGCCTACGAAGACATCTCTTGAGAGAGATCCGAGGCAGTCTCGAGGGAGTCGTGAGGGAACAGAACTTTACGGCGAAATGCCCTGGGGTCCACCTCGATTGCCGCTGAAAAGCCGTCAGATGTGCACAGGATTCAGCCGTCATTGCCTCGTTTCACTTTGAGTATCACGACACGATCTGGCGACAAGGCCAGCAAGGATGACATCAATGAAGATCACGATTTTTGGAAGCGGTTATGTCGGTCTGGTCACGGGTACCTGCCTGGCCGACGTCGGCCACGACGTAGTGTGCATGGATGTGGACGCCGCCAAGATCGAGGGTCTCAAGCAGGGCGAGATTCCCATCTATGAGCCGGGCCTGGAAGGCATGTTGCTGCGCAACGTGGAAGCCGGTCGCCTGAGCTTCACCACCGACGCGCGTGAAGCCGTCGAGCATGGCGTGCTGCAGTTCATCGCCGTGGGCACGCCGCCGGATGAAGACGGCAGCGCCGACCTCAAGTACGTGCTGTCCGTCGCCACCACCATCGGCGAGCACATGAATGACTACAAGGTCATCATCGACAAGTCCACCGTGCCGGTGGGCACGGCGGACCGCGTCAAGGCGCGGGTCAAGGACGTGCTCAAGGACCGTGGTGCAAGCGTCGATTTCGATGTCTGCTCCAACCCGGAATTCCTCAAGGAAGGCGCGGCGCTGGACGACTTCACGCGTGGCGCGCGCATCGTGGTCGGCACCGATTCCGAAGCGGTGCGTGAGCGCATGCGCGAATGCTACGCCCCCTACAACCGCAACCATGAAAAGCTGATGTTCATGGATGTGCGCGCCGCCGAGCTGACCAAGTACGCCGCCAACGCCATGCTGGCGACCAAGATCAGCTTCATGAACGAGATTTCCAACCTGGCCGAGCGCCTGGGTGCGGACATCGAGGAAGTGCGTCGCGGCATCGGCAGTGACCCGCGTATCGGTTACCACTTCATCTATCCGGGCTGTGGCTATGGTGGCTCCTGCTTCCCGAAGGATGTCCAGGCGCTGGCACGTACTGCCAGCCAGATCGGCTATGAAGCCGAGCTGCTGACCGCCGTGGAATCCGTCAACAAGCGCCAGAAGGTCACGCTGTTCGACAAGCTGTCGCGGGCCTTCGATGGCGACCTCAAGGGCAAGACCATCGCCGTCTGGGGGCTGGCCTTCAAGCCCAACACCGATGACATGCGCGATGCGCCGAGCCGCACGCTGATGGAAGCGCTGTGGGCGGCGGGCGCGACCGTGCAGGCCTATGACCCGGAAGCCATGAAGGAATGCCGCCGCATCTACGGCGAGCGCGATGAGCTGGTACTGGTCGCGGACCGTCAGCAGGCGGTCAAGGGTGCCGATGCGCTGGTGATCTGCACCGAGTGGAAGGAATTCCGCACCCTGGACGGCGAGTGGCTGAAGTCCCAGCTCGGCTTCCCGGTGGTGGTCGATGGCCGCAACCTGTTCGAGCCTGCCGCCATGAAGGCCGCTGGCCTGATGTACTACGCGGTCGGCCGCGGTGACACCCTGCTGCTGAATCAGGCTTGAGCTTGCGGCTTGGCATCACAGCCCGGGCGTCAGTGCTCAAGCGTCAGTGCTCAAGCAGGCATTGAACGTCGCTGAAAGATTCAGCACGCGTACCTGATCTGCGTACGCACTCCCTGAAAGACATCCATTCAGTCGTGCCACGCTCCCCATGAGGGTGGCACGCAGTAGAGGAATTTCTCATGTGTGGCATCGTTGCCGGTCTGGCTCAGCGTGATATCAGCAAGATTCTGATCGAGGGGCTGCATCGCCTCGAATACCGCGGGTATGACTCCGCCGGCGTGGCGGTCATCGACCCTGCCGGAGAACTGCGTCGTGCGCGTGCCGTGGGCAAGGTGCGTGCGCTGGAAGACGAGCTGCGCGAGGCGCCGTTGTCCGGCGCCATCGGCGTGGCGCACACCCGCTGGGCGACCCACGGGCGTCCTGCCCAGCACAATGCGCACCCGCATCTCTCCAGTGAGCGGGTCGCCGTGGTGCACAACGGCATCATCGAGAACCACGAAGCGCTGCGTGGCGAGCTGGAAGCTGCCGGTTATGTCTTCACTTCCGAGACCGACACCGAGGTGGTCGCGCACCTGGTCGATCGCGAACTGTGCAGCGGCCTGGCACTGCCGGAGGCCGTCAATGCGGTCACCGCGCGTCTCGATGGCGCCTTCGCGCTGGCGGTGATGGAACAGCGCAACCCCGAGCTGCTGGTCGGTGCCCGTCAGGGCAGCCCGCTGGTAGTCGGCGTGGGGATCGATGAGCACTTTATCGCCTCCGACCCGCTGGCGCTGCTGCCGGTCACCGATCGCTTCATCTATCTCGATGAAGGCGACATGGTCGCCATCACGCCGGCGGGTATCCAGGTGCTGGAACGTACTGGCGACCGCGATGAGCTGACGCCGGTCACGCGTGAAGTGGTGCGTTACGAACACAGTGTCGAAGCCGCCGGCAAGGGCGAGTATCGCCACTTCATGATGAAGGAGATCATGGAGCAGCCGCGTGTGCTGTCGCGCACGTTGGCTGAGCGACTGGACCCGCAGGGCGTGCGTCTGGAGGCCTTCGATGTCTCGCGCCATTCCTTCCTCGCCGCCAGCGAAAAAGGCAGCGAGAGCGGCAAGCAGGTCGTGGATGTGGCGCGCCTGACACAGCTGTTCGCCGATGTGCGTCAGGTACAGATCATCGCCTGTGGTACCAGCTATCACGCTGGCATGGTGGCGCGCTACTGGCTGGAAGAGGTCGCGGGCATTCCGGCTCAGGTCGAGGTGGCCTCGGAATTCCGTTATCGCGAGCGCGTCGCGGCACCGGGGACACTGTTCCTGACCCTGTCCCAGTCCGGCGAGACCGCCGATACGCTGGCGGCGCTGCGCGACATCCAGAAGCTCAACCGTGAAGGCCCGCAGGCCGGCCACTATCTGGCAAGCCTTGCCATCTGCAACGTGGCGGGCAGCTCGCTGGTGCGTGAATCCGACCTGTCACTGCTGACCCATGCCGGGCCGGAAATCGGCGTTGCCTCCACCAAGGCCTTCACCACCCAGCTGGTAGCGCTGATGCTGACCACCCTGGCGCTGCGTCAGGCCAAGGGCGATGGTCAGACGGATGACCTGCTGAGCCGTCAGCTGCTGATGCGTCTCAAGGACCTGCCGCACGTGATCGAGCAATCCCTGGCGCTGGATGGGGAAATCGCGCAGCTGGCGGAGAAGTTCATGCACCGTCACCACACCCTGTTCCTCGGGCGTGGCAGCCAGTACCCCATCGCCATGGAAGGGGCGCTCAAGCTCAAGGAAATCTCCTACATCCACGCCGAAGCCTACGCGGCCGGTGAGCTCAAGCACGGCCCGCTGGCGTTGATCGACGAAGACATGCCGGTGGTGGCGGTCGCGCCGATGGATGACCTGATGGAGAAGCTGAAATCCAACCTGCAGGAAGTTCGCGCCCGCGGCGGTCAGCTGTTCGTGTTCGCGGACCCGGAAGTCAGCCTCAAGGCCGGTGAGGGCGTTCACGTCGTCACCGTGCCGGGCGTGTGCCGCTTCCTCGCACCGATCGTCTACGCGGTGCCGCTGCAGCTGCTCTCCTATCACGTCGCCGTGCTCAAGGGCACCGATGTCGATCAGCCGCGCAACCTGGCCAAGAGTGTCACGGTGGAGTGACCCCTGCGGTAGTTGATATGAAGTAAACGAAAGGGACTGCCCATGGGCAGTCCCTTTTTTGTTGCAGGCTATATCGAGAGCTTTGTCGCGAGCGATATCGAGGGCTTTTGTCGATGAGTCAGCCTCGCATAACGCCTGCGCGCTTCACGCGCGCCAGCAGACGCTGCCAGCAGCGAGTCACCAGTGACTGGCGATGCGTGTCGGCATCTGGCTCGGGCGCGTCATCAGAGTTTTCATCAGCCTCTGCATCAAGGGCTGGGCCGGAATGACGAATGCAGAAGCGCTCCCCCGACGGTGCCATCATCCAGCGCGAGCTGCCCGCAGGGACACGCCCCGCCTGCACGTCTTCATCGAGCTTTCTGCCCGCCGCTTTGATGGCGTCAATCGTGCTCTCCGAGAGTTCGATGAAGCCTTCATCGCCCGCTGGATCAGTCGCGTCCTGTGCTGGCGGAGTCCGAGTCATCAGATCAGGCCCTTGATGATCAGATTGACGCTCGAGACCAGCAGAATGGCATAGGCGACCTGACGCAGACGATTGTCACTCAAGGGCGGCGGGAAGCGACGCGCCAGCTCGGTGAAGAGCATCACGACGAGAGCGCCCGACAGACCCACGAGCAGCAGCTGGGGCAGGGTGTCGCCGATACGCCCCGGGGCCGCGATGCTGAGGCCCATGCGCACGATGCCGGTGACGATGAAGACACCGAACAGCGTGCAGCGAATGGCGATCAGCGTCATCGGCTGACGATAGAGCACGACCACCAGAGGCGGGCCATTGGCCGCGAACAGCCCCCCCATCAGGCCTGACAGCACACCGGCGGTATGAAAGTGCCAGCGTGGCGATGTCGTGGCACGCGGGCCCGGTTGAGCCAGCAGGGCGAGACAGGCGATCAGGATGACGATGCCCAGCAACATGCCCAGCAGAGGGGCTCTTTCGCTGCCCAGCCAGACTGCCAGGAAATAGCCCACCGGCAACATTGGCAGGCTGGTGACTAGCAGGCGGCGAGCCAGACGCGGATTGATCTCTCGCCAGTGCCCGCGCATGGCCATCCCGTTGTTGAACAGGCCCAGCAGAGTACACAGCAATGCGGCGCTCTCGATGGGCAGCACATCGAGGGTCGCCAGCAGGCCCATCACGATCAATCCGAAGGCGAAACCGGTCAGGGTCTGGATATAGCTGGCGAGTGCCAGGCTCATCATGATGGCGACAAGTTGCCAAGGCTCCATGAAGTCTCCGTGGGCAAGGGGGGATAGAACAGAAAGGGCAGGGCGGCGCTGGCTTCAACATGCGCGAGGCCTGGCGCTGGCAGGCAAGGGCGCTTGAGAGCGGGCGCCGTGCGCGTGCGGGCAGGCCGACCAATGCCTGCCATCATAGCCTGCATCGCGCTCTGGCAGTATGACACTCGCGCAAAGTGCTCACGTTGATGTGCGTCACATAAGGCCGCGGGCATGACGGCTTTGGTCGCGCTGGCTCAATTGGCTCAGTGAGCGGGGCGCATTTCAGTAGTCACTGATTCTCAGTATCTGGCATGAGTTGCCGGAGGATTGGCGCATAAACGCTCATGATTTCGGCTTTTGGCGACAGCGCAGCTTGTTTGGGCTGGGGGGGATTATTAGTCTGTGGTCAACGGCGGGGCAGGAAGTGTCGCCATTTGCTGCCACTTTCTGCCACTTTCTGCCACTTTCTGCCACTACCTTTCTCACGAGCGGACATCCCTCCAGTGTCCACTCCTCAGGGTGACGTCGTTCACCTGTCATCTTCAGTGCAGGATCAGCTTCTGGCGGATGAACGGGATTCAAGCACTAAAATCCAAGAAATTGCGAATAAAAGTCAGTCGCAAGAACTGACCCACTCTTCAGTGCAGTGTGTGCTCTGCTTCGAGGGCGCTGGTCGGCTGTGCTGGTCAACGACAGTGAACAATAAAGAAGGCAGGGCATGGAACGCTATACAGGGAAGTCGCCTTACTTTTCCATCGTGACGCCAAATCACAATTCAGGGGATGGTCTTGCGCGCTGTATCAACAGCTTGCGTGACAACCAGGCATCCTATGAACACATCATCATTGATGATTGCTCGACGGATGATGGATTCCTGTGGGCTGAGCGACGGGCGCAGCAGCAAATGGAGCAGCAATCCTCAGTGTCCACGCCGCCCGGCGAGACGCCTGACATCCCCGGGCGGCTGGTTCTGCGCCGCAATCCTCACAACATGGGGCCGGGTGGCACGCGCAATCATGGTCTGAGCCTGGTCAGCGGCCGTTATGTGCTGTTCTGTGACGCTGATGATCATTTCGCGCCTGGCGCGCTGGATATTCTGCAGGCCCGCATCGAGGCGTTCGACTCGCCCGAGGCGGTGGTCTTCCGCTACTGCCTGCAAGGCCCCAAGGGCGATCACGACAGCCTGGCATTCTGCCAGCAGGCCGAGGAGCGCCCGCTGGCCCGGGCCTTTCGTGACTTCATGCATGACACCATCGTGTCGTCTCCCTGGGGCAAGGCGATCCGCGCCGATCTGGCCTGCTCGCTGAGCTTCCCTGATCTGCCCGTGTCGCAGGATGGCCTCTATAACCTGGATCTGTTCGGACGCGCAGAGCGCGTACTGTATCTGCCCGAGGTGCTGTATTACTTCGACAAGCGCAGTGACGGCTCTCTGACGCGCAAGCCGTTCAGCAACCAGGAGCTGGACAAGTTCCACCGCAGCTGGCGGGTCTTCGCGGAGCATTATCGCGAGCATTTCGCCGCGACGCACGGCATGGCCCTGCTGGAAATCCGCGGCCTGCGTTTCGTCGGCGTCAGCTTCATCATGCGTCAGGCGATCAACAAGACGGCGGATGATTCGCGGGTGCGCAAGGTCGTGCTCGATCAGGTGCGACAAGCGTCCTGGTCATCTCTGCGCCAGCTCTCGCTGAAGGAGCAGGCACTGTTGATGAGCTATGCAGTGAGCCCGGCATTGTCCCGGCAACTTGTCCGCCGGAGCCAATACGCCTCATGAGCACTCATAAACATATCCTGTTCTATACCGGTGCCCAGTCACGCACCGGCGGCACCGAACGTGCCTGCGCCGATACCGCCAACATGCTGGCCGCCAGTGGCGATTATCAGGTCGAGATACTCAGCGAATATGGCCCGGCGGAGAGTCCCTATCCGCTGCATGACGATATCGTGCACGAATCACTCTATCCCGAGCGCTCGCATCTGGGCGCCGTGCGTGGCCTGTGGCTGTTCCTGCGCCTGCTGTGGGTGGTGCTGCGCAAGCGCCCGGATGTGGTGGTGGTGGTCGAGAGCATCGGCTTCCTGCCCTTCCTGCTGCCGACGCTGCTCTGTCGCCGCACGCGCTACCTGTGCTGGGAGCACTTCAATGCCACCTCGGATCTCGGCGTTGCTCGCCGTGATACGGCGCGGCGTCTGGCGGCGCATCGCGCCGACCGCATCGTGGTGCTGTCGCATGAAGACCGCCAGTACTGGGAGCGTCTGCATCCGGCCGCGCGCGAGCGACTCAGCGTGGTGCCCAACCTCAATCCGCTGGAGCATGTCGTTGCCGAGCGTCAGGCGCATCAGAGCCGTGAGAGCAGTGCTGAGCAGGTGGCGGACTTACGAGACGCCAGGTCGCCCAAAGTGGCGGTGGCCGTCGGCCGCCTCGAGCCGCAGAAGGGCTTCGATCTGCTGCTTGAGGCCTGGGCGGCGTTGCCTGAGGCGACCCGTGATGGCTGGGTCTTGCGCATCGTCGGCGAGGGTGCAGAGCGTGGCGCCCTGATGGCGCAGGCCGAGCGCCTGAAGATCACCCATCAGCTGCAGATGCCGGGCCAATGCCGGGATATCCGGCGCGAATACGCCGCGGCGGACCTGTTCGTGCTCTCGTCGCGCTTCGAGGGCTTTGGCCTGGTGCTGGTCGAGGCGCTGAGCTGTGGCGTGCCCTGTGTCAGCTTCGCGTGTCCGGCCGGGCCGGGCGAGATCATCAAGCATGGCGTCAATGGCTATCTGGTCGCGCAGGGTGATGTGGAGGCCATGACCCGTCAGCTTGATGAGGTGCTGGGGGATGAGGCGGTGCTCGACAGGTTGCGCGCCAATGTGGATTACGGCCTGGACCGCTTCTCGCGCAATACCGTCGAGGCCAGCTGGCGCACGATGCTTGAGGGACTGGAGGCCCCGGCGCTGTTGAAGGTGATCTGATCGGCATGACGACCGCCTGGATGAGGGTGGTAGGCAAGACAGCCAGTGGACAGACAAGTGAGGGCAGCCGCCCTCACTTTTTTCATGAACGACAGCAGGAGGCTATCGCCGTGAGAATCATGCATGTCATCTCGACTCCCGCCTCTGGCGGCGCCGAGGTCTACGTCAAGGACCTGAGTCTGGCGATGGTGGCCGCTGGCCACAGTGTGCATATCACCTTTCTGGAAACCGCCGCGCAATGTGGCCGTGACCTCGAATACGAGCATCGCTTTCTGAGCCAGCTGAGTGCCGGCAATGTCAGCTACTCGTTTCTGGGCATCGAGACACGCCGCCGCCCGTGGCGAGGCGTGACGAGGCTGCGCAGGGAAGTGACGCGCTTCGCGCCGGATGTGGTGCACTGCCACCTGTATTACGCACTGATGTTCGCCTTTGGGTTGCCGCGTCAGTTGCCGGTGATGATGACGGTGCACAGTATCGAGCTGGGCGCGCCGGCCTGGATGTTCCGGCTGTTTGATCGTCGCGTGACGGCCTACGTCGGTATCTGTCGCGCCTGCACCGACAAGCTGGCGCCGATTGCGGCGCGTCCGGTGGTACAGATCGACAACGCCGTCTCCGGCGCGCGTCTCAAGGCCAGTGGCTGGCGGGAGGCGAATCAGCAGGCCCCGGTACAGCTGGCGGCGATCGGTCGTCTGACCGATGCCAAGCAATACCCCCTGATGCTGGAAAGCTGCGCCAGACTCAAGGCGCAGGGCCTGGCGTTCACGCTCAGGATCGCCGGCGAGGGCCCGCACAAGGCACAGCTGATGGCGCAGATCGAGGCGCTCGGGCTCACTGATGAGGTCAGCTTGCTGGGCAATATCTCGGATGTGGCGGGGCTGCTGGCCAGCGCCGATGCCTTCATCATGTCATCTGCCTGGGAAGGGCTGCCGATCTCGCTGCTGGAGGCGACGCTCAGTGGTCTGCCGGTGCTGGTCACCGATGTCGGCGGCTGTGCCGAGGTGGTGCATCGGGTCGGCAACGGCCTGGTGGTCGACCAGCACACGCCTGAGCGCTACGCCGAGGCGTTGGGGCGACTGGTGGGAGATGCTGAATTGCGGCGTGCCTTCGCCCGCAACGCGCGCCGTTACGGGGCCAGTTATCACATCGATACCGCCCTGAGCGGGCATCTGGCGCTGTATGGCAGCCACCAACCGGCGCAGGACACCTCGGGGCTGGAGGTGACGCCCTGAGTGTCCGCAGCGGACACCCAAGTGACGGAAAGTCATGTTCAGGAAAGGCATGTTCAGGAAAGGCATGGTCAGGAAAGCCGGCCACGTTGTGTCGCTCATGATCGTTATTGGAAAGGCCAGGGGGTGTCGCTGACACTCCCTGGCCTTTTCGTCTTTGGGGCGTGTCCAGGCGTGGTCGAGGTATCTGCGCGGTATCTGCTAAACGTTTGCGGGGCGTATCCAGGGGTCTGCGGAGCGTATGTGGGGCCCGTGCAAAGTGCAGTTGGGATTTCTCATTCTGCAAAGGTGAGTCAGATGATGAGTTGTTGCTAAATTAAAGTAGTTTGATTTCGCAATTCGCATTAGATGCGCTAAGGGTAATCTGTCGTCTGTCAGGTGCCTGACTGCCAATGATGAGGATTAGGGGAAGCAGCTTAAAGTTACCACCGCCAGTACAATCGTCTCGACGACCCGACAAGTCCTTGCTGTTGAAGTCAATTGATTTATTATCAGCCCTGTTGAAGAGGGGACAGTAATGTCGCTTATTGGCGAATCAGACGTCGCCGGTAAAGCGCCAGGTTCTCTTCGCTGCGACGTGCGTCATGTCATGGCCTATCGAGGTCGCCGGGCATGGCCGAGGCATGCAGACAGCATGTGCAGGAGTCGAGCGACACAAGCGCGATACAAGCACGAGACAAGAGCAGGCCGGGCCTCGCAGATGGGCAGTCAGGCGGGTAGAGGTACCGCTCCAGCGGGCGACACCGGGTACGGCGAAATGCTTCATGAGAAGGCATCAAGTCCCGGGGTCGAGTCTGGGGTCGGGGCCATTGCCGCTGGGTGGTCAGTCAGACCCGAGCTTGCCACAGACGTACAGGATAGTGCGTCAGCTCAGGCAGAGAATGTCAGTAACACCTTGTATTAAATGGATTTGATATATTGGACGTGATTGAAGAAGTCGTCGGTGCCTTACGCGCCAGCGGCCGTGTCCCTTGCCTTGCGGGGCATTGGGCGGTCGCCTCATTCGAGGTCGCGCTACCTGCCAGGTCGGGCAGATGGCGCAGGCGCATCCGGGCGATCGAGCGTTGCACCTCAATCATCGCACCTCTCCATGGAATGCATGCGGGCATGAATTCTCATCCCGTTCTGACGCTGCCGTGCCAGCTGACTCGCCAACGAGATCGTCAGGTCTCGCCTGCTTGAAGGGGCGGCACAAACCTTCCGTCGACAGTAGCTCCTGACAGGTTCAAGCAACGAGTCGCTTGAACGGAAATGTCAATAAAAGTGCAAGAAAGAAGTAATCAGTAATGTTGGTGCGATCAATCTTATAAGTATCGGTTAATCAAATGAGCCATGTTGTCTTGATTGATGAGAAAGTCGATCAATGCAATATGTTTCATGTGTTAGATGCCTGGTAGTGAATTACTAAAATACTAATAAACGTTCCATTTCGGAGTTCGGTCATGGGCATGTGTCATGGACACATGCCTGACGTGTGTCCGGTGATATCGCAGGGGTATCGAAGGGCAGGCGTGACCACTCCATGACAGATGACATGTACGCCAACAGGGCGCCGCTATCGGCAGCAGGGGAGAACGCCAGTTCCTCGGGGCGGTAGCGTGCCGAAACAGCGCCTGGCGGTAGCGGTCAGGATCACAGGGGAAGAGACAGGATATGGATATACCGGTCAGAACGACGCTCCGGGCGTTCTCATTTGCCGCCGTGGTATTGGCGATGAGCGGGTGTGCCTTCGCGCCCGGTGGGCACATGGATTATGAAGCCGAGGTCGCGCCGCTGACCGACCAGGTGGAAGTCACGCCGATCACCCCCGGGCTGATCTCCAATTATCGCGCACGCCCCGCCCAGACCGCTCCCGCGCCGCCTGAGCTGGTCGATGACATCAAGCAGTACGTCTACCGCGTGGGCGGCGGCGACATCCTGGCCATCAACCTGAGCACGCCGCTGGACCTGGCTCAGGAAAGCGGTGTGCAGCGTCAGACGGTCGAGGCACTGACCTACATCGTCCAGCCGGATGGCACGCTGTTCTACCCCTATGTCGGGCGCATCAACATTCGCGACATGACGGTGGATGAGGTGCGCGCCGCGCTGGTCGCGGGGCTGTCCCGTTACATCACCGAGCCGCAGGTCAATGTCTCGGTGGCGCAGTTCCGCTCCAAGCGCGTCTATCTGAGTGGCGCCGTGACCGAGCCAGGCTTCGTGCCGGTCACGGATGTTCCGCTGACCCTGATCGATGCCATCAGTGCCAGCGGCGGGGTCACCGCACTGGCCAACACCCACAACATCACGCTGACGCGCGACGGCCAGCAGGAGCACCTGAGTCTCTATCAGCTGCTGCAGCAGGGCGACATGCGTCAGAACCGTCTGCTCAAGGATGGCGACGTGATCAATGTGCCGGTGGCGGAAGACCAGAATGTCTTCGTGCTCGGTCAGGTACTCAAGCCCGGCAACATGCCGGTGGGCAATGAACGTCTGAGCCTCACCGATGCGCTGTCGCGGGCCGGCGGGGTCGATGAGGACCGCGCCAATCCGTCAGGCGTCTTCGTGGTGCGTGAAAATTCGCCGGAGTCCGACAAGCTGGCCACGGTCTTCATTCTCGATATCTCGGATGCGACCTCGCTGATGCTGGGCGCGCGCTTCCCGCTGCAACCGCGTGATGTGGTCTACGTGACCGCCGCGCCGGTCAGCCGCTGGAACCGTGTGCTGAGCCAGCTGCTGCCGTCCGTGACCAGTACCGGGGCCTTCGTCTCGGTCATCGATGACATCGAGGATTGAGGTCATGTCCCACTCCCGCATGGCAGGTCGCGTCGCGACCTGCCGTATCACCTGCCCGCCGGGCCTGAATCGTTTACTCAAGGCGGCGTCATGAATCAGTACACCTCTCCCATGCCATCCTCTTCTGCACAGCCTGGCAAGGACACCACGCGCCGACTCGATTTCAGCACCATTCTCGCCTTGCTCTGGCATCGACGCTGGTGGCTGATCGGCAGCACGCTGCTGTTCACTCTCTTGGGCATCTATCTCGTCGGTAGCCAGCAGCGCATCTACCTGGCCGATTCCCTGATCCAGATCGAGGACAAGGGCGGCAGCGCCAGTCTGCTGGGTCCGCTGGCCGGTCAGGCGACCGGCAGCGACGAGAGCAGCACCAGCGATGAGCTGGAAATTCTCGCCTCACGACTGGTACTGGGCCAGGCCGTGGATCGCGAGCGCCTCAATATCGTGGTCTCTCCGGTGCGTTACCCGGTCATCGGTGACTGGCTCTCCAACCGCCATCTGCGCCTGCCGGCAAGCCTCGGCGGGCAGGATTACGCCTGGGGCGATGACACCCTCAAGGTCACCACGCTCGAGCTCAGCGGCCCGTGGCAACAGCAGACGCTGACCCTAGAGGCCCTGGGCGATGAGCGCTACCGCCTGCTGGATGCCGAGGGGCAGGCGATCGTCGATGGCAAGGTGGGCGAGAACGCGCTGGCGGAGGGCATCAAGGTCTTCGTGCGCGAGTTGTCAGCCGAGCCGGGGGCGCGCTTCACGCTGACCAGTATCTCGGACCTGAGCGCCATCAATTCGCTCAAGTCGCGCTTCACCGCCGTGCGCAATGGCACCGACACCGGGGTGGTCACGCTGAGCCTGTCCGGCAGTGACCAGACCGCCATCGTCAACACCCTGGACACCATCACCAATGTCTTCCTGCAGCAGAACATCGAGCGGGAATCTGCCGAGGCGGACAATCAGCTCGGCTTTCTGGGCGACCAGATCCCGACGCTGCGTGGCCAGCTTGATGAGGCCGAATCGGCACTCAACGACTATCGCCGCCGTCGCGACTCGGTCGATCTGACCGCCGAGAGTCAGCAGGTGATGGAGAATCTCGTCGGGCTGGACAATCAGCTGACCGAGATCAAGCTGCGCCTGGCCGAGCTGTCCCGAGCCTACACCAGCGAGCACCCGGCCTATCGGGCGCTGGTGGCACGTCGTGATTCGCTCAATCAGGAGAAGGCGCGCGTGCAGAAGCAGGCCGAGCAACTGCCGGCCGCCCAGCGCGAGGCGCTCAACCTGAACCGCAATGTCACCGTCAGCCAGGAAATCTATGTCGCGCTGCTCAACAAGCGCGAGGAAGTGCGCCTCAAGAAGGCCGGCACCGTCGGCAATGTGCGCATCCTGGACCCCGCGGTGCTGCAGCCGGTGCCCATCTCGCCGAAGACGTCCCTGATGCTGGCCGTGTTCTGCATGATCGGCCTGATGCTGGGCACGCTGGCCGCGCTGCTGCGTCATGCGATGCGCAAGGGCATCGACACCGCCGAGCAGATCGAGGCGCTGGACCTGCCCGTCTACGCCACGGTGCCGCTGTCGCCGCAGCAGCACAACATGATGCGCCGCGTGCGCCTCAAGGGCGAGAAGGGCGGCCGCGAGATCTATCAGGGGGTGCTGGCCACCTCCCAGCCGTCGGACATCAGTATCGAGGCTCTGCGCAGCCTGCGTACCAGCCTGCACTTCGCCCTGCTCGACAATCGCCGCAAGTCGGTGATGTTCACCGGGCCGAGTCCGGGCATCGGCAAGAGCTTCGTCAGCCTCAATCTGGCGGCGGTGAGCGCCGAGGCCGGTCAGCGCGTGCTGCTGATCGATGCCGACATGCGCCGCGGCCACCTGCATCACGCCTTCCAGCGTACCTCCGAGCAGGGCGGTCTGTCGGATGTGCTCAGCGGGGCCAGTCCGCTGGACAGCGTGCTGTATCACTCGCGCATCGACAATCTTGATTTCCTGGGCCGTGGCGTCGCGCCGCCCAACCCGTCGGAGCTGTTGATGCAGCCCAATTTCGCCGAGCTGCTGGAGCAACTCGGTGAGCGTTACGACCTGATCATCATCGACACGCCGCCGGTACTGGCCGTGACCGAAGCGCTGATCATCGGTCGTCACGTCGGCGCCAGTCTGATGGTGGCGCGCTTTGGCATGAACCAGGTGCGCGAACTCGAGCATGCACGCAAGAAGCTCGAGAACAATGGCATTCACGTCAAGGGCGCCATCCTGAATGCCATCGAACCGCAAGCTGGCGACAAGCATGGCTACGGTTATTACAACTACAGCTACGCCTGACATCGTCTCGCTTGGCAGCTCTCATGACGCTTGAATCACGGAGGAGGTAAGCACGATGAGCGGTATACCCTTGTCGATGGAGCATCAGCGGCGTTACTCGCATCACTACGAGCGCTTGCTGGCCAGCAAGCGATTGCAGCTGATCTTCGGGATGCTGGTGGTGGTCATCGCGCCGGCACTGTACCAGGCAGGGTTGAACCAGCTGATGCAGGGTGACACCCACTGGTGGCTGACCAGCGATGATCAGTGGCATGCCCTGCTGGGCACCGGCGTGGCGTACACCCTGTCGGTGACGGCGGTCAATCGCCTGTCCCGCCTGCCGGGCACGCGCTCCTACCTCTATGTCGTGCCGGCGATCGTCATCTCCTATCTGACCTTGATGATGGTGCTGGGCGTGCTGGGGCTGGAGTATTCGCGTCACCAGGTCGGCCTGTCCTTCCTGCTCGCGGTGAGCCTGTGCACGGCCTACTACTACATCGATACCCGACTGCGCCGGATGCGCTTCGCGGTGGTGCCCTACGGCAAGGCGCCGAGTCTGTGCACCCGCCCGGGCGTCGAGTGGCTGTCGTTGCGCGGGCCTGATCTGGTCGGCCTGCCGCGTATCGACGGCGTGGTGGCGGACCTGCGCGGTGAGCTGCCCAGCGAGTGGGAGAGTTTCCTGGCCGACTGCACCATCCACCGTATTCCGGTCTATCACGCCACCCATGCCCACGAGATGATCACCGGTCGCGTGCTGCTGGATCACCTCTACGCCAACGAGTTCGGCTCGCTGACGCCGCGGGAGGACTATGAGGTCATCAAGCGCTGGATGGACTTCACCGTCGCCGCGCTCATGCTGCCGTTGCTGGCGCCGGTCATGTTGCTGACGGCGCTGGCGATCCGCCTCGACAGTCCCGGGCCGGTGATCTTTCGTCAGCCGCGCATGGGCTTTCACTGCCGCCCCTTCACCGTCTACAAGTTCCGCAGCATGTATGACGGCATGAAGGGCGCGGGCTTCACCCAGGAAGGCAGTGACCCGCGCATCACGCGAGTCGGGCGCTTCATCCGCAAGTGCCGTCTCGATGAGCTGCCCCAGCTGTTCAACGTGCTCAAGGGCGACATGAGCCTGATCGGCCCGCGCCCCGAGTCGATGAACCTGGCCGACTGGTATCGCAAGGACGTGCCGTTCTTCCACTACCGCCATGTCGTGCGTCCGGGCATCACCGGTTGGGCGCAGGTCGAGCAGGGCTACGCCGCTGAAGTGGAAGGCATGATCCGCAAGCTGGAATACGACTTCTTCTACATCAAGCACTTTTCCTTCTGGCTCGATCTGCTGGTGGTGATTCGCACCATCAAGATCGTGATCAGCGGCAACGGCTCGCGCTGAGCGGGCCTGCACTATCTATAGACGTCTGTAGACGAGTGTCTCCGCAGGCGAGTGTGCGGCACTTCTCTGAAACGTGTACCAAGTCGCTGCCAGAGGAACCCGGCAGCGAACGCGCTGCACCGGCACTCGTCTGCTGTCAGAGCCAACCTTCATCTGATGTACGAAAGGAGTCGATATCATGATTACGGTGACGCGTCCCTACTTCCCGGAGCGGGAGAATTTCGACCGCTATGTGGATTCCATCTTCGAGGGGCGCTGGTTGACCAACCACGGCCCGCTCGAGCAGGAGCTCACTCGGCGCCTGGAAACCTACCTGGGCGTCGAGAACCTGCTGCTGGTCAGCAATGGCACCCTGGCGCTGCAGATCGCCTATCGCGCGCTGGGCATCGCCCAGATGCCGGGCCAGTACGAATCGGCGGAGGTCATCACCACGCCCTTCACCTTCATCGCCACCGCCAGCAGCCTGAAGTGGGAGGGCATGCAGCCGGTGTTCACGGATATCGACCCCGACACCCTGTGTCTGGACCCGGCACGCATCGAGTCGGCCATCACGCCACGCACCCGTGCCATCGTGCCGGTGCACGTGTTCGGCAATGCCTGTGATGTCGAGGCCATCGATGCGCTGGGCGAGGCGCATGATCTGAAGGTCATCTATGACGGTGCCCACGCCTTCGGCGTGACCTATCGCGGCAACAGCCTGCTGTCACATGGCGATGCCAGCACCCTGAGCTTCCACGCCACCAAGCTGTTCCACAGCATCGAAGGCGGCGCGATCATCTTCAAGCGCAAGGAAGACCTGGAACGTGCCCGCAAGTTGATCAACTTCGGCATCACCGGCCCGGAGTGCATCGAGGAACTGGGCATCAACGCCAAGATGAATGAGTTCCAGGCGGCGATGGGGCTGTGCGTGCTGGATGAGATCGAAGGCAATCTGGAGAGCCGGGCGCTGGTCTGGCATGCCTATGCCCAGGCGCTGCGCGGCAATGTCCAGCTGCAGACCCGCCAGACCGGCGCCAGCCTGAATTACGCCTACTTCCCGATCATTCTCGAAAGCGAAAGCATGCTGCTCGAGGTGATGCAGCGTCTGCAGCAGGAAGGCTATCTGGCACGACGTTACTTCTGCCCGTCGCTGGAATCGCTGTCCTTCCTCGGGCGGCCCGCCGCCGAATTGCAGGACGAGGATGTCATCACCCCGCAGATCGTGCATTCCACCGATATCGCCAGTCGTATCCTGTGCCTGCCGCTCTACTCGGGGCTTGAGGTCAGCGAGATCCTCGGGGCGGTGCGCATCATCGTCAATCGCCACGTCAAGGCCGCCTGATCATGAACATCGCGATCATGCAGCCCTATCTGTTCCCGCATATCGGCTATTTCCAGCTGATGCATGCCTGTGACGAGTTTCTCGTCTATGACGATGTCGCCTTCATTCCGCGTGGCTATATCAATCGCAACAATGTACTGCTGGGCGGCAAGGCGCATCGCTTCACGCTGTCGGTGCCCAAGGCGTCGCCCAACCGCTTGATCAGCGAACTCGTCTTCGGTCCGACACCGGACAGCCTGCTGACCACGCTGCATCACGCCTATGCCAAGGCGCCGTATTACGCACAGGTCATGCCGCTGCTGCAGGCGGTGTTCCAGCATGAAGACCGCCGCATCGGGGCGCTGTGCAAGTACAGCTTCGAGCGGGTGTGTGACTACCTGGGGCTGGAGTGTCGCTTTCTGCTCACCAGTGAGCTTGAGCACGATCGCAGTCTCAAGGCCCAGGACCGTCTGATCGAGATGTCACTGATGCGCGGGGCCGAGGGTTACATCAACAGCATCGGCGGCCGCAAGCTCTACCAGGCGGCGCCCTTTGCGGCCAATGGCATCACGCTGTCATTCCTCGCCAGCCAGCCGAGTGACTACTGCCAGACACCGCTTGATTCGCGTCGCTCGGGGCGTCAGTCGGAGTTCGTCGCCGGCCTGTCGATCATCGATGTGCTGATGTGGTGCTCACCGGGCGAGGTGCGCGACAGACTCGCCGAGTACCAGCTGCTGCCGGAAGACCTGGAGCTGCTGCGCGCCGCGGGCAATGTTGCGGGTGATACGGCGTCTGTGCCGGGGCCGCTGGCGCGCGATGTCTCGGCCCACTCGCAACAGGGGGGCCACGCCTCGTGTCACTGAGCAACAAGACCGCCATCGGCATTCTGTGGAATTTCTCCGATCAGCTGTTGCGGCGTGGCATGGCCAGCCTGGTCACGCTGCTACTGGCGCGGCTGCTGGTGCCGGAAGATTTCGGGTTGCTGGCGATGGTGCTGGTCTTTCTGACCATCGCCTCGGCCATGATGGATTCCGGTCTTCAGCAGGCCATTCTGCGCATGCCGACCCTCGGGCCGCGTGATGCCAGCACCGCCTTCTTCAGCAATATCGCCTTCGGGGTGCTGGCCTACGGCCTGCTGTATGCCAGCGCCCCCCTGATCGCCGACTTCTATGCCGAGCCACGCCTGATCGTGCTGGTGCGTATCGGCGGCATCGTGGTGCTGATCAATTCCTTCGAGGTCATTCAGGGCGCGATGCTCAACCGTGCGCTGGATTTTCGCACGCGCATGAAGGCTGGCATTCCCGGCAGCGTGGTGTCGGGCGGGGTGGCAGTGCTGCTGGGCTGGCTGGGCTTCGGGGTCTGGGCACTGGTGGGGCAGATGTTGACGGCGGCGCTGGTCACTACCGCCCTGATGTGGTGGTGGGGCAGCTGGCGGCCGCGGCTGGAATTCGACGTGGTGTCGTTCAAGGCGATGTTCCGCTTCGGCTACAAGATGTTCCTGTCACGCATGCTGGATGTGCTGTTCGTCAATCTCTATGTGCTGCTGATCGCCAAGCTGTTCTCCGCTTCGGTGGCGGGGCTGTTCTTCTTCGCCGAGCGTCTCAAGGAGCTGGTGATCAATCAGCTGGTGACGGCGGTGCAGAACGTGACCTTCCCGGCGCTGGCGAGCATCCAGGCGGATCCCGTACGCCTCAAGAGTGCCTATCGTCAGATCCTGCAGGTCATGGTCTATCTGCTGTTCCCGGCGATGCTGTTGCTGGCGGCGCTGGCCGAGCCGCTGTTCCTGACGCTATTGCCCGAGCGGTGGCTGGCGGCGGTGCCTTATCTGCAGCTGATGTGCATCGCGGCCGTCATGTATCCCCTGAGCACGCTCAATCTCAATGTGCTCAAGGTCAAGGGGCGCTCGGACCTGTTCCTCGGGCTCGAGATCGTCAAGAAGGTATTGATCTGTGCGGTGCTGGCGGTGACCTGGCGCCATGGCGTGATGGCGATCCTGATCGGGCAGATCGTGGTGGCGGTGGTGTCCTACATCCCCAATGCCTGGTTCTCGCGGGAGTTGATCAACTACAGCATCCGCGAGCAGCTGGCCGACTTCCTGCCGGCTCTGCTGCTGGCCACTGCGGTGGCGGGCACGACCTGGTGGGCCGTGCCTGCGCTGTTGGCCATCTGGCCGGCGCCGGTGGTACTGGTGGCATCAGGCCTGCTGGCAGGGGCGGCCTACCTGTTGCTGTCCTGCTGGCTGCGCTTCGCGGCCTGGCAGTACGGCGCCGGCTGGATCCAGGAGCGTCTTTCACAACGGAAAGTGGGGAATACTGCATGTTAGAACTGAGTTATGCCCGGGCACTCGCGACGCCCCTCATGGATGGCACACCGCAGTCAGGCCCCTTGCCTGTACCGCCGGCGCCCGCCGAGGAAGCCGCCATCATGGCCGAGTGGGAGGGCGATCTCAGCGCCCCGCGCGTCTCGGTGATGTGCTTCGCCTTCAATCATGGCGACTACATTCGCATGGCGCTGGATGGCTTTCTGATGCAACGCACGCGTTTTCCGTTCGAGATCGTCGTGCATGACGATGTCTCGACGGATGGCACGCGGGAAATCATCGAGGAATATGCGGCCCGTTACCCGAACATCGTGCGGCCGATCCTGCAGGACGTGAACCAGTACTCGCAGCATATCTGGCCGATCACCTTCTGCATGCCGGTGATGCGCGGCGACATCATTGCCTATTGCGAAGGCGATGATTACTGGATCAAACCCGACAAGCTGGCCCGTCAGGTCGCCTTGTTCGATGCCTATCCCGAGGCGACGGTCTGCTTCCATCCGGCGCTGGAATTCAATGAAGCCACCGGCGAGCATTCGCTCATCTGCCGCTATGCCGATAGCGTGAAGAAGATCTCTGCCGAGGCGGTGATCGGGCTGCGCGGCGCCTCCATTCCGTCGCCGGCCTTCAGCTTCCGACGCGTCGATGCCACCGTCGACGCGATGATGGCGTCCTATCGCGGCGCCCCGATCATGGACTTCTTCCTGCAGTCCTACATGGCACTGCAAGGCGAGACTCTCTATTACGAAGATGCTGCCTGTGTCTATCGCCGCAATGCCAAGGGTTCCTGGACATCGCAGCAGCAGGAAAGCGAGGCCGAACAGCGCTATCAGCGCGACATGATCTCGGCCATCGACGTCTTTCATGCCAATACCCGGCATATGCCGCATTCCGACAGCCTGTATATCCCGCTCTATCACTACTTCAAGCAGTACGTGATGGCGCCCGCGAGCCCCATGCAGCGCCTGGCCAACTTCCGCCAGGGGGTCGCGCTGCTCTCGCACATGGACCGCAGTCGGCTGCTGCGCCTCGTGCGTCAGGATGTGATGACCAGGTTGATAGGCACTCGTCGCCGTCGTGTGACATCCGACAGCGCAGTGCAGAAGCGTAAAAGCGCCTGAATGCCCCCGGTTATCGGGGGATGAGGGCGGGAGAAGCGTTTGATGACAGGACGTCGTCAATGACATCAAAAAAGCGCTGCAACACACAAAAGCGCGAAGGATATCGGCCTTGGGCCGTCGTGAGTCGCAAGGGGACCGCAACATGAATTATCGCAGTTACGCCGACCTGAGTTCGGATATCGCCAGACAGTTGTCGCGCCTGCAGGCCGGGAATTTCGATCTGATCGTCGGAATCCCGCGCAGTGGAATGGTGCCGGCCTACATGATCAGCGCCATGCTCAATCGGGCCTGCACGGATCTCGACACCTTCATCGCCAACGGCTCGCCCGGCAAGGGAATGACGCGCAAGGTCCGGGGGGCGGCGCAGAGCGCCTGGGAAAATCAGCGTGTGCTGCTGGTCGATGACAGTTTCAACAGTGGAGCCTCGCTCAAGGCCTCCCTGGCGCGCATTCCGCAAGAATGCCCCTGTGACATCACCACCTGTGTCATCTATGCCAATCCGGCACCGGTGGTGGGGGTGGACATGTATCTGGTCGAGCTGGAGCACCCGCGTGCCTTCCAGTGGAATCTGTTCCATCACCCGGCGCTGGCCGATAGCTGCCTGGATATCGATGGCGTGCTGTGCCTCGACCCGACGCCTGAGCAGAACGATGACGGCCCGCGCTATCGCGACTTCCTGACCAACGCGGCGCCTCTGCATATCCCGACCTACCGTGTGCACTCGCTGGTCACCAACCGGCTGGAAAAATATCGTCCCGAGACGACCGCCTGGCTGGCCCGTCACGGTGTCGAGTATGACCACCTGATCATGCTCGACCTGCCCAGCAAGGAAGAGCGGCTGCGCCAGAATCGCCATTCGAGTCACAAGGCGGATTACTACCGTGACTCCGGCTGTCGCCTGTTCATCGAAAGCGAGGTGGGGCAGGCCACCAACATCACGCGCATGACCGGCAGGCCCGTCTATTGCGTGGACGCCCACCAGATGATGACCCCCGAGTGGGCCTCGATGTCAGCGCAGAAGAAGGGCCAGGTGCTGGTGTGCACGTTCAAGCGCATGGCGCGCCGGGTCGTGACCTGGTTGCCGGCGCCGCTGGCCCGCCAGGCGCGCAGTGTCTATCAGCGCCTGGCCTGAACACACCGAAGGAAGTGGGGCTGACGATGACCGCCATGCGCAGGTGGCATGGCGGTCATCGTGAATTGACTCGATCAAGCCTGGCTCAAGGCTAACACTGGCGAAGGAGTGGCAATGAAGACGCATCGGATGGCGCTTTTGGTCGTGGCACGGCAGATGACCCTCGAGACTCGCCAGATGCTGGCGTTGGCGGCGGGGCTGACGCGCCTGGGTCACGAGGTGGACCTCATCGTGCCCCAGGCCCATGAGGAGTTGATCGAAGGTCTGGCACATGGGGTGCGGCTGGTAGAGCTGGGCGTGCACACTGAGTTGACGGGCGTGCTGGCCCTGACGCGCTATCTGGCGCGTCATCGCCCATGTGTCCTGTTGTCCAGCGGTCTGGAAGCCAACCTCAATGCGCTCAAGGCGCGCCGTCTGGATCGTTGGCGCGTGCCGGTGATTGCGCATCATGCCGTGACACCGGCCAGTGAACTGGTGGCGGCGGGCAGCAAGGCGCGGGGCCTGAGGCGCAGAATGGCGCTCAAGTATCCGCATGCGGCACTGGTGCTGGTCGAAAGCGATGAAGCGGGCTGTCAGGCACGCCACGAGGGCGGAATCGAGGCAGCGCGCGTCGTGACGTTGCCGTTGGCCCCTGATGAGGAGACGGGCGCGCTGAGCGAGCATCAATTGATGCAGTGCCTGTCGTTGATGCTGTCAGCAGCCGAGGTCGAGGGCGCGTCACCCTTCTCGTCCCAACGCTGGCAGGTCAGCAATGGGGGAGCTGCGGCTGGCCTCGCGCAGTCCTCGCCGTCCCTCGATACCTCTGGCGTGGTGAGTCGGCAGGCCACCAGCGCTGATACCGGCGCGTCCGCGCCTCTCATGTCATCCGCCAGTCTGCAGGCCGAACTGGCCAACAGCGGCGCACGAGAATAAGTCTTTCCATGGAACACATTCTGCTCGACCTGCCCAACCTGCTCGTCTGTCTGGTACTGGTGATGGTGGGCTTTCTGCGTGGTTGGGTGACGCGCAATGTCGCGATCATCCTGAGTCTGAGCAGTGCGGTGCCGTACCTGTTGAACAATGTGCTGTTCGATGCCGAATACATGCCGGACCAGTTCCGCTACTGGGAGCAGGTATTGGCCATGCGCAGCATGGACTGGGGAGCGATGGACCACTCCCTGACCGTCTCGGTCTCGTCGGGATTTCTAGCGCTGTTGCCGTTGCCGCTGGCGGAAACCATCACCAGCCTGGGCTTCTTCAACAAGTTCCTCTATATCGGCGCGCTGATGGTGCTGATTCGCCGCGGCATCATCTCCCACGCGGTACTGCTGTTCGTGCTGTGCTACCCGAGCCTGGTGCTCTACAGCTCACTGAGCCTGCGCGACACCCTGGTCACCGGCTTCATGCTCGGCAGCTTCCTGCTGGCCATCGAACGTCGGCCGATGTGGGCGCTGATCTTCCTGTTGCCGTTATGGATCATCAAGTTCCAGAACGCTCTGATCATGCTGATCTTCCTCGGCATCTATCTCCTCTACGACGTCAGCCGTCAGGGCCTGTCGACCAAGCGATTCTGCTGGTTGCTGGTCGGGCTGGCCGCCAGTGTGCTGGTCATCTATCCGCTGGCGGTGGACCAGATCAACTTCTTCCGCGCGGCCATGTATCTGGAGGATGGCGGCAAGATCGAGGATGTGGAGGTCATTCAGGGCTTCGGGGACTTCGTGGTGACGGGAATCCAGGGCGCGCTCTATTTCCTGATCAAGCCATTGCCCTGGGAAGCCGCCAATGCGCTGCAGTTGATCCAGTCGGGAGAGAACCTGCTGGTGGTCGCCTTCCTCGTCTGGCTGACCCTCAAGTGCTGGCAGGTCCAGCGTGAGAAGACGCTCTTCTGGCTGCTGTATCTGATCGGCGCCTTCACCATCTATGGGCTGGTCGTCTTCAACTACGGCACCGCGGTGCGCTATCGCTTCCCGTTCCTGGTCATCTATGTGGTGTGCATGGCGCATGACACAGGGCTGGTGCGTCTGTGGCAGCAGCAACGCCGGCCTGCATTGCTGGACTGACCTGCTGGAACGAGTTGATGGACTGGGTTGCTGGACCGAATTGCTGGACCGAGTTGCCGGCCCGAGCCGCGACGTCTTTCCTTTCGCGCTGGTGTCGCTTCTCGATCGTTTCTCTTGTCGATGGCTCCCCTTATTCAAGGTTTCTCTCCCGGATGCTTCCGGTCGCGCGGGCTCATGCTCGCGCATGTTCTTCTTCGCATGACACGCAAGGAATGCCCCATGCCAACACGTGACGCTCAGACCTCCACGGTGGTGCTGGTCTCCAACTCGTCGTTCTTTCTCTACAACTTCCATCGCGGCGTCATCGAAGGGCTGCGTGATTCGGGCTATCGCGTGGTGTGCCTTGCGCCCACCGATGCGCATAGCGCGTACCTGGTGGACGAGCTCAGGGTCGAGCATCGTGCGCTGGGCATGGAAGGCAAGGGCACCTCGCTGATCGGTGAGGGCAAGAGTCTGCTGGCACTGCTGGGGACATTGCTGAAACTCAAGCCACACTATGTTCTCAACTTCACCATCAAGGCCAATGTCTATTCGGGGCTGGCCTGTCGGCTGCTCAAGATTCCCTATACCAACAACGTCTCGGGGTTGGGCACCGCCTTCATACACGACAGCTGGCTGTTTCGTCGGGTACGGGCGCTGTATGGCTTCGCCAACCGTGGCGCGCGTTGCGTGTTCTTCGAGAACCGTGATGACCAACGCCTGTTCATGCGCCTCGGGCTGCAGAAGTCCACGCCGTCTGTCGTGCTGCCCGGCGCCGGTATCGACCCGCAACGCTTCGCCTTTGCGCCGCAACCGCAGACGCCACCGCTGACCTTCGTGATGGTCGCACGCCTGATCGGCGACAAGGGGGTGCGGGAATACGTGACGGCGGCCGAGCGTCTGCATGAGCGTTATCCGCAGGCACGCTTCTGGTTGATCGGCCCGTCGGGAATCAGCAATCGCACCGCGATCAGCGATGAGGAAATCGCTGCCTGGCGCGAGCGCGGCATATTGCACTACCTGGGCGAACAGCGGGATGTACGCCCCTTCCTGGCCGAGGCCAATGTGCTGGTGCTGCCGTCGTATCGGGAAGGCATGCCGCGCACGGTACTGGAGGCGGCCTCGATGGGGCGTCCGGCGATCGTCAGTGATGTGCCGGGCTGTCGCAGCTCAATCAATCCCGGCGTCACGGGTTGGCTGTGCGAAGCGGCCAATGTCGCGTCTCTTGAGCAGCAGATGCAGGGCTGTCTGGACATGCCGCATGCGGCATTGATGGAGGCGGGGCAGGCGGCACGCGTGCGTATCGAACGTGAATTTGATCAGCAGATCGTGGTGCGTGCCTATCTGGGCTGTCTGCAGCACACACTGGATATCGAGTTGCGTAAGTCAGTACTCGCTACCGCCTGAGGCGGGGCGCTAACACATTGACACCGTTGGATTTTCGTCAGGAAGATGAAGAAAATCGTTCTCGACAGTTGGGCAAATATCAGGAACTGCTGCTGGATTTAACGCGCATAATGGCCCCGCGAGTGAGAGTGACAGGCGCCTGCCTGGAGAGCTCAATCGGTCGGGACAGTGCTTCTTCTGGCAATGACACACCGCGTGTCGCTGAACAGGCCGTCTCGCTGGAACGCGATCGATCGTTATCAAAGGGAAGGATGCCCGTGAACACCATCAACAGAGAGCAGAATGTCGTCATGAGTGGATATCGTTTCTGCGCCCAATGCGGGGGCGCCAGCGTACATCGCGTAAAACGCCATTGGTGGCAGCGACTGGCCGGCAAGGCGCCGCTCTATCACTGTGAAGACTGCGGCATCATCCATCGCGTCTCGACTGAGGCCATCACTGCCAGCCGGACGAGCCAGCAGGACGCTGAGTCGTCGCACCCGATGGCTGGCCGCTGATCCTGTCTTCATGTGCCAGCATTGAGCTATTGAGCTATTGAACTGAGCCTGGCGCGCCGGCATTGGATTTATCTTTTCATCACCCATGCCACGGCGCGCGTTGTACGCTCACCATGATTCAGGACAAGCGTGCTTCTCAGAAGGCGGGGGGGCAAGACGCGTTGAGCTGGCACCTCGCATGATGCCTGGCAGTGTTTGTTCAGCGCTCAGGCCGCTTGCCACTCTCGTTTTCCGAACCCGCTTTCCGTACTAGCTCCCCGTGCCCGCTTACCGCGCACGCTCCTCTTGCCGTTCTGTCTTGCAGACGCGATGTCCTGCTGACGCGCTGTCTTGCTGACGCGCTGTCCTGCTGACGCGCTGTCTTGCTGACGTGCTGTCTTTCTGACGTACAGTCTTTCCAAAAAATGCCTGAGGCATTGTTCTTCATGAAGCGGTCAAGACGTGGTGACCGCCGCTCGTCTTGCTTTCAGCAAGTTTGCGCGACCGTTGCTGCGCTAGCATTCTGCATTAGCGTTCTGCACTAGATCGCACCGCTTCATGTCATACCCCCTATCTCCCGCCATCGACCCTCGTCGGTGGCGGGTTTTTTCTGCGCCGCAGTTGAGCATTTCGATCAAAGCAAGGCGATATCTCGCCTGCTGCCGGGTGCCTCGCGGCGAGCATTTCCCTGTGGAGCGCATGAGCCAATGAAGATTCTGTTTGTCGTCGGTAATCTTTCCAGCGACGGAGGCACGGAACGTGTCACATGCGAAATCGCCAGCGGACTGGCGCGCTCGGGTCATGAGGTGATGATCGCGAGTCTGTTCGGGCCAGCGACCAGCTCGTTTTCCCTGGAGGACAGCATCACGACCTGTTGCCTGAATCTGAAGGAAGCCAGAGGCGGGGCCCGACGTTCTCTGGGCATCAGTTCGGCGCTGCTGAGCAAGGTCCGCCATCAACAGGCCGATGTGGTGGTGCTGGTGGATTCGATCCTGTTTGCCTTCTGTGCGCCGTGGGCCCCGTTCCAGCGCGCCCGGATCATCTGCTGGGAGCATTTCAACCTCGCCACCGATCATGGTTCACGCCTGCGTTCGGTGGGGCGCTCGACCGCCGTGCGCCTGGCCGACGCCATCGTGGTGCTCACCGAGCGGGATGCCGAGGCCTGGCGAGCGCGCTATCGCATCCGCGACAAGGTCGGCGCGATCTGGAATCCGGTGCCGCACTTTCCCAAGCCCAGCGAAGAGAGCACAGCGTCGCGTACCGTGCTTGCCGTCGGGCGCCTGACGGAGCAGAAGGGCTTCGATGTGCTGCTGAACGCCTGGCACAAGGTCGTGTCGGTCCATCCTGACTGGCGACTGCGCATCGTCGGCTGGGGCGAGGATGAAAATGACCTCAAGGCCCAGGCCTGGACATTGGGCCTGAGTGATAGCGTCGTCTTCGTGGGCCGCACCTCACAGGTGGAAAAGGAGTATCAACGCGCGGCGCTGTACGTGATGAGCTCACGCTGGGAGGGGCTGCCGATGACCCTGCTGGAAGCGCAATCCTTCGGCTTGCCGGTGGTCTCGACAGACTGTGAAACCGGGCCTGCCGAAATCCTGGCCGGCGGCAGCGGCGTGCTGGTGGATGTCGAGGACGATGAGGCGCTGGCGCGCGAGATCCGTGATCTGATCACGGATGAAGCTCGTCGCAGCGAGATGTCCCTGCTGGCACGCGACAATGCCGCGCGCTTCGATGCGGACACCCTGTGCGGTGAGTGGCAGCAGCTGCTGGAGCGCCTGACCTCCGGTCGAACCCGCATCGCGGATGCCTCGTGAATCCTCCCAGAGTGTCAAAATCGGGCCGCAGAGCAGGGCGTGATCCACTCTGGTGAGCCTTTGGCTAAACATTCGCTGACCAGGCGGCCAGTCACGCCTGCCAGTGTCACCCCGATATGCTGATGGCCAAAGGCATGGATCACGCGTGGCTCATTGGGTGACGGGCCGATCACCGGCACGGAATCGGGCAGGGTGGGGCGAAAGCCCAGCCAGCGGCGGGCTACCGGGGCGTCAATGCCCAGTACCTTGCGCACCCGGCTTTCCAGATAGTCGAAACGGGCCGGGTTGGCCGGCCCCGCAAGCGAGCTCAGCTCCACGGTGCCGGCCACGCGCAGACGCGCACCCTCGGCACTGTGCAGTGGCGTCATGTAGAAGGCGCTTTCCACCGGGCAGGTCGGGCGGTTGAGCGGTGAGTGCTCGAGATCGAATTCGATGTGATAGCCACGCTCGGTATCCAGCGGAATCCTGTCGCCGATCTGGCGGGCCAGCTGTGCCGACCAGGCCCCGGCTGCCAGCACCACTCTGTCTGCCATGAGTCGCCGGCCATCGGCGTACTCCAGCAGCATGCCGGAGGCCTGTCGGCTCAGGCGGGTGACCTCGGCGCTGACGATTCGACCCTCTTGGCGCAGCGGGGTGGCCAGGGTGTCGATGAACATCTGCGGGTCATCGAGGTGACAGGAGGAGGGGAACAGCACGCCGCCCGCGGTGTGGCGCTCCATGGCCGGTTCCAGCGCGATCAGCTCGTCCGCCGTCAGCACCTGCTGGTGGATGCCGAGCTGGTCGCGCAGTCGGATATCGCCCTGTGCGGCCTGCAGGTTCTCGGCCTTGCCGTAGGCATACAGACAGCCCTTACGCTGAATCATCGCGGCGGCGGCGGGGGCATCGTCCAGCAGCGGCTGGTAGTCCGTGTAGGTATGGCTGAGCAGCTGGGCCAGTATCTCGCTGTTGGCGCGAAAGCGAGTGGCGTTGCACTGGCCCATGAAGCGCATCAACCAGGGCGAGAGCCTGGGCAGGCATTTCCAGTCGATGACGAAAGGCGAGTCAGGTGACAGTAGCAGCGACGGCATGCTGCGCCAGATTTCCGGACGGGCGATGGGCAGGCAGCCGTAATCCGCCAGGGTGCTGGCATTGCCGAAGGAGGTGCCGCTGGCGATGCCTTCGCGTTCGATCATCGTCACCTCGTGGCCGCTGCGCCGCAGCCACAGGGCGCAGGCGACACCCACGGCGCCTGCGCCGATCACCGCCACTTCCGTGTGTTCGCTATCACTCATTGATCGCTCACCTTGTGGTCATCTTGTTGTTATCGAGGTGTTGTTATCGAGGTGTTGCCATCCTGGCGTCGATATCGAAGCGTCGTCATCGAGGTATTCGCGCCGTAATGACGCACGCCCCGGGGGTGACCGGGGCGCAGCAGGTGGCCTTTCGAGCATGCCTCGCGGGCGACAGCTCGGCAAGCGCGCTGTCACCGGGCGTGTCGTACTCAAGCGTTCCGAGAGTGGCGCAATCCAGGCCCTTCAAGACACGTGTTTCAAGATCGGCTCGGCTCCTCGAAGGGCAGCGGGATGTCATCACCACGCCGGACGGCGAAGACATTCAGCGTCATCGCCACCAGGGCGTAATAGCCCAGCACCCCGACCAGCTCCACGACCACGGTTTCGCCGAACATCGCGACGGCCTCGCCGTACAGGGCATCATCGACGCGCCGTTCGGCGTAGAGGGCGCGGGTGATGCGATAGACCAACCGCTCATCGTCTTGTTCAAACGCGGGTTCACGCTCCTCGCGCAGCGCCGTGATGACCTCGGGCGCGAGGCCGGCCTGCTCGGCAATCGGCGCGTGAATCTGCCATTCAGCCTGGGATTTCCACCACACCGCCGTGGTGAGAATCGCCAGCTCGCTGAGGCGCAGCTCAAGGCCGGTGGCGTAGCGGCAGAAGGCACCGAGGCGCTGGGCATGACTGGCAAGCTCGGGGCTGTGGATCCAGGCCAGGAAGGGGCCGTCCAGATTGCCGCGCGGGCCGCTGAGAATCTCGGCCAGCACCTCGCGCTGAGCCGCGCTCATGCTGGCGTCATCCAGTTCGGTCAGGCGCGATGTGATCGCCATGAAAGTCACTCCATTCAAATCCATTCAAAGATCGTTAGGTAGGTAATGCGTCTGCAGCTGAGCCGTCACAGGCTGGCAAGGGTGGTATCGATGGCCCGCCCCAGCTTGGTGGTGATCTCGTCCAGATGCGACTCCTGCAGAATGAACGGCGGTGCCAGCAGGATGTGATCGCCCTGGCGGCCATCGAGGGTGCCGCCCATCGGATAGCACATCAGGCCTTCGGCCATGGCGGCCTTCTTGAGCCGCGCGTGCAGCTTGAGGGAGGCATCGAAGGGCTTTCTGGAATCGCGATCCGCCACCAGCTCCAGCCCCTGGAAGAGGCCGCGACCGCGGATGTCGCCGACATGGGGGTGATGCGCGAAGCGCTCGTTCAGGCGCGCCTTGAGCCCCTCGCCGAGGACATTGACGCGTGTGAGCAGGTCGCGGGATTCGATGGTCTGCTGGACTGCCAGCGCCGCGGCACAGGCAGTGGCGTGGCCGATGTAGGTATGGCCGTGCTGGAAGAAGCCGGAGCCATTGGCGATGGTCTCACGAATGCGCTGGCTGACCAGGGTCGCGCCGATCGGCTGGTAGCCGGCGCCCAGCCCCTTGGCGATGGTGATCAGATCTGCCGTGACACCTTCCTGCTCGGCGGCGAACAGACTGCCGGTACGTCCCATGCCGCACATCACTTCGTCGAGAATCAGCAGCACGCCGTAGCGATCACAGACCTCGCGGATGCGTCTGAAGTAGCCCGGTACCGCGGTGACGGCGCCCAGGGTGGCACCGACCACCGGCTCGGCCACGAAGGCCATCACGTTGTCGGCGCCCAGGCGCAGGATCTCCTCTTCAAGCTCCGCGGCGAGACGAATGCCCATCGCCTCGGGCGTCTCGTCGGGCTGCTGGTCCCGATAGGCGTAGCAGGGGCTGACGTGGCTGACGTTGATCAGCAGCGGCTCGAATTGCTGACGCCGCCAGGCGTTGCCGCCGGTGGCCAGCGCGCCCAGCGTATTGCCGTGATAGCTCTGGCGCCGCGCGATCAGATGCTTGCGCTGGGGCTGGCCGATCTCGACGAAATACTGACGGGCCAGCTTGAGTGCCGCCTCGACCGCTTCCGAGCCGCCGGAGACGAAGTAGACGGCGTCGAGCCCAGCGGGAGCGCGTTCGATGAGAAAGTCGGCCAGCTGCTCCATCGGGTCGCTGGTGAAAAACGAGGTGTGCGCGTAGGCCAGTTGGCTGACCTGATCCTTGATGGCCTGCGCCACCGCCTCGTCGCTGTGCCCCAGGCATGACACGGCTGCGCCACCGCTGGCATCCAGATAACGGCGACCCTCTCGATCGACGATGTAGGGGCCATCGCCCTTCACGGCGGTGGGATAATTCTGATTGAGGTTGCGATGCAGTACGTGGCTCATGCGGGCTCCGTGGCGGCAGGGGTGCGAAGGCGTAATGCAAATATGTAGTGCATTTATCGTTTGTGCAATAAATAATTGCATATGGTCGCTTGTGCCTTCGGACTCGACCGGCCAGAGATGCTACCGTTGCCGCCAACTTTCCTGTCCCTTGCCAAGGAGGTATCCCATGCCCCCATCCTCCCGAGCCCCCGGGCCCGCATCCCCTGACTCGCCGCCGGAGACCCTGGAGGGATTGAAGCAGCTGCTGGCGGCGATCGATCGTCGTGAGGTAGAGATTCGTCTCGGCGCGAGTTCCCGGCGCGTGCTGGCGGTGCTGATCGAGTCCCCGCAACGCACGGCAGTGTCTTCCATCAGCCAGCTGGCGGAGCTGACCGGCGTGAACGCCTCGACCTTCTCGCGTCTGGCCCAGCGGCTGGGCTACGAGGGCTTCAGCAGGTTTCAGGATGTCTTTCGCCAAGCGGTGACGGATGGCGAGCATTTCTACAGCCAGCAGGCCTCGCAGCTGCTGGCGCGAGACGCCGATAGCAGCGCCATGGCCCAGCTTGCGCGTCTGGGACGACAGGAGAGCGCCAACATCCTCAGCATGCTGGAAAGGGTGGACGCCGCGGCCTTCGAGGCCGCGACCACCTTGCTGGCCGAGGCGCCGCGCGTGCGCCTGCACGGCATGCGTCAGTTCAATTCCCTGGCGCTGTTCATGGCCTATGGGCTGGGCATGCTGCGCCCTGACGTGGCGCCGTTGGATGCCAGTCGTCAGGGCGTGGCCGATGCTCTGGCCCAGCTGTCGGCCGGTGACGTGCTGGTGGTGGCCAGTTGCTTCCCCTATACCCCAAGCGTGGTGGCCTGCGCCGAGGTGGCGGTGAAGCGTGGGGTCGAGGTGATCGCGCTGACCGATTCGGCCAGCTCTCCGCTGGAGCCGCTGGCGCGTTACAGCTTCCATGTGCCCAATCACAGCCTCTTCTACAGCAACAGCATGAGCGCCTTCATGTTTCTCGCCGAAGGCCTGCTCAGTGAGGTGGCCAGCAAGCTGGGCGATGCGGGTGTGGCCTCGCTCAAGCAGCGCGAGGCGATCATCACGGAGTTGGGAGGCGCGCGCGGCTGATGCCCGCGACTCACTGCACCGAGCGTGAACGCGGTCATGCACCACGGTGGTGCGAGCGCAGGTCTGCCCAATGCAGCTTGCGGGCACATACAGGACCAAAGAGGCATGGAGGGAGATTGGCGTGATTCCTGCAAAACGACTGATATGAAATGACATCCGTCAGGGCAAGGAATTTCCCATGAGCCGCGAGTACCGTTACACCCTGGGCAGTCAGGTCCATCGTTTTGCCAATCTGGCCGAGCTGATGGCCAAGGCGACGCCCGCCCGCTCCGGAGATCGTCTTGCTGGCGTGATCGCGGAAACCGCCGAGGAGCGAGTCGTCGCTCAGCTGTGTCTGGCGGAGTTGCCCCTCAAGACCTTCCTCGAAGACGTGCTGATTCCCTACGAACAGGACGACATCACCCGCCTGATCATCGATGAGCATGATCCGGTGGCGTTCCTGCCGATCGCGCATCTCACCGTCGGCGACTTCCGCAACTGGCTGCTGAGTGACCTCGCGACCCCCGCGGTGCTGGCGCAGGTACGCGCCGGTATCACCCCCGAAATGGCCGCCGCGGTCAGCAAGCTGATGCGCAATCAGGACCTGATTCTGGTCGCGAAGAAGTGCGAGGTGGTCACCGCCTTTCGCAATACCATCGGCAAGAGCGGCCATCTCTCGACCCGCCTGCAGCCCAACCATCCCACTGATGACGTCACTGGGATCGCGGCGAGCATTCTAGATGGCCTGCTCTACGGCAACGGCGACGCCGTGATCGGCATCAACCCGGCCACCGACAACGTGGCCCAGAGCATCAAGCTGATGCGTCTGATGGATGAGGTGATCCAGAAGTACGCGATCCCCACCCAGTCCTGCGTACTGACGCACGTCACCAATACCCTCGAGTGCATCGAGCAGGGTGCCCCGGTGGATCTTGTCTTCCAGTCCATCGGCGGCACCCAGGCCACCAACGAGAGCTTCGGTGTCGAGCTTTCCGTGCTGGCGGAGGCGCAGCAGGCTGCGCTGTCGCTCAAGCGCGGCACGGTGGGTGACAACGTGATGTATTTCGAGACTGGCCAGGGCAGTGCGCTGTCCGCCGATGCCCATCACGGCCTGGACCAGCAGACCTGCGAGGCGCGCGCCTATGCGGTGGCACGCAAGTACTCGCCGTTGCTGGTGAATACCGTGGTCGGCTTCATCGGCCCCGAGTATCTGTTCAATGGCAAGGAGATCATCCGCGCCGGCCTCGAGGACCACTTCTGCGGCAAGCTTCTGGGCCTGCCGATGGGCTGCGACATCTGCTACACCAATCATGCCGATGCCGATCAGAACGACATGGATACCCTGCTGACGCTGCTCGGGGTGGCGGGCTGCAACTTCATCATGGGCATCCCCGGCTCGGATGACATCATGCTCAATTATCAGACCACCTCCTTCCACGATGCTCTCTATGCACGGCGGGTGCTGGGCCTGGACCCGGCGCCGGAATTCGCCGCCTGGCTCGAGGAGATGCAGATCTTCACCGATGTCGCCACCCAGACACTGCCGAGCGAAATGCCCGACCGCTTCGCCAATTCACTGCGTCAGGTGACAGGAGGAGACGCATGAGCCATGACCAGCCCTCTGCTGATGCGACCTCGCGCAGCCTCGAACCCGATGCCATCGTCACGCCCAATCCCTGGCAGCGGCTTGGCCAGTTCACGGATGCGCGCATCGGCCTTGGCCGTGCCGGCATCAGTCTGCCGACCAATCGTTCGCTGGAATTCCAGCTGGCGCACGCCCGCGCCCAGGACGCCGTCCACCTGCCGCTGGAGATTCCTCGACTGATCGAGGACCTCAATCAGCTCACAGCGCTCGAGAATGCTCCGCAGATCCAGCGACTGCACAGTCGCGCAGTGGATCGCACCACCTACCTGCAACGCCCCGATTACGGCCGGCGTCTCGATGAGGATTCGCGTCAGCAGCTGTCCGCCCTCGACGCCCAGCCTGCCGATCTGGCCATCGTGGTCGTCGATGGGCTCTCGTCTCTGGCGGTGCAGAACAATGCCGCGCCCTTCATCGCCGCATTGCTGGAATCGCTTGCCGAGGATGGTCCGGATGCCTGGACGCTCACACCGATCAGCGTGGTGGAGCAGGGGCGGGTCGCGATCGGCGATGAAGTCGGTGAATTGCTCAAGGCTCGTGCAGTGCTGGTGATGGTCGGCGAGCGTCCCGGCCTCAGCTCTCCGGACAGCCTCGGGCTCTATCTGACCTGGCAGCCGCGCGTCGGCCTGAGCGATGCCAGCCGCAACTGCATCTCCAACGTGCGCCCGGCAGGGCTCGACTTCGCGATGGCCGCCCAGCGTCTGCATTACCTGCTGCGTGAGGCACGCAAGCTCGGCCTCACCGGCGTGGGCCTCAAGGACAGAAGCGACGAGACGGCGCTGGAAGGCGGCACCGGTATCCAGAACTTCCTGCTGTCCTGATGGGACGGCAGCGCAGCAGCGGGAAACTCCCGATCCAACAATGACAAATGCCTGAGGCATACAAGGCGGCACCATGACTCGCGACACGAAACACGGCACGAATGAGCAGGACTATCTGGCGCGTCCCTATCGCACGCCGGGCGGCATCGTGACGTCCGCCATCGCGCTGGTGCTATCGCTGATCGCGCTGACCGGGGTCTATGCCTTCGATCCGCGTGCCTTCAATTACACCCTGGTGCTGTTCGTGGTGGGCATCGCCTACTACGCCATCTTCAGCCGTCATCGGCTGGTGGCGAAGACCGCCGAGGAGGAGTTCGCGCTGGTGGCGAATGCCGAGAGTGACCTGGCGGCCAGCTGATCCGCTCAATCAGTTCAGGTAGCAAAGACGACAACGCCCGCCATGGCTGACCATGGCGGGCGTTGTCGTGACTGGCGGGCTTGGATCCGCTCAGCTCAGTTCAGCTCTGATCAGAAAGGATACTGCGCCAGGAATTGCTGGGCAGCCGCGGCGGGGTCTTCGGCACTGCACAGCGCCGAGACGACGGCGAGGCCGTCGGTGCCGCTGGTCATGACTTCGCCGGCATTGGCCAGCGAGATGCCGCCGATGGCGACCGTCGGCAGCGGGCTTGAGCGTACGAGCTGCGTGAGTCCCTCGATGCCCAGCGGCGCGGCATGATCCGGCTTGGTCGGGGTGGCATGCACCGGGCCGAGGCCGAGGTAGTCGATGCGCTCGACATCGACGGCCTTGAGCTGCTCAAGCGTCTGGACCGACAGGCCGATCAAGGCGTCCTCGCCGAGACGGCGGCGCGCCTCGACGGGGTCGCCATCGCTCTGACCGATGTGCAGGCCATCGGCGCCACTGGCCAGCGCGACCTCGATGCGGTCATTGATGATCAGCGGTACCTCGTACTCGTCCAGCAGCGACTTGAGGCGGATGGCCTGGGCGATCATCTCTTCGTCGCTGGCATGCTTGTCTCGCAGTTGCACGACACTGACGCCACCGCGCACGGCGGCCATCACGGTGGCTTCCAGGCCGCGCTGTGCGCACAGCGCGGGGTCGGTGACCAGGTAAAGGGATAGATCAAGTGACATCGGTCAGCTCCAGACGAGAGGCTAGCGGGGGGGAATCGGCGTCGAGAGTATACAGGGCATCCATGAAGCGTGACACGAAGCTGCCCGGACCTTGCGCCGACTGGCCCGCCGTCTCACCGGCCTCGGCGTAGCAGGCCAGCGCGGCGGCGGTGGCGTGCAGGGTGTCGTCATGCCCGGCGTGGGAGGCGGCGAGGGAGGCGGCGAGGAAGGCGGCGACCACGCTGCTCAGTGCGCAGCCCATGGCGGTGACGCGGCCCATCAGCGCATGACCACCCTGAACCGTGATTTGCCGCTGGCCATCGGTGACGACATCGACACGGCCGGTCATCGCCACCACGCAGTTCTGCGCGCGTGCCAGGGCGACGGCGGCCCGACTGGCGCGTTCCAGCGCATCCTCACCGTCATCGCCGCTGTCCACGCCGCGACCCTGATTCATCTCACCGGCAAGCGCCAGCACTTCGGAGGCATTGGCGCGAATCACGCTGGGGCGATATTCCAAGAGCGCGCGGCACGCATACTGGCGCAGACTGGAGGCGCCGATGCCGACGGGGTCCAGCACCCAGGGTTTGCCATCGCGGTGGGCGCACATCGCGGCCAGCTGCATGGCCTCGATCCAGCTGGGTGACAGGGTGCCGATATTGATCGACAGCGCCGCACTGATGGCGGAGATCTCCTGAATTTCCTGCTGCGCATGCGCCATCAGCGGCGAGGCACCGATGGCCAGCAGGGTATTGGCGGTCGGCGTCATCGCGACGTGATTGGTGATGTTGTGCACCAGCGGCGTGGTCTGGCGCAGCTGATTCAGCAGGCTGCCGGGAGAAAGGGATGACGATGGGGTCATGGGATCTCGTGACTGGAGAAAGGAAGCATCAGCGCTCGAGAGTAAAAGCTGGCGCTGAAAGGTCAAGTGGCAAGGTCCGGCGCTGACGGTGGCGTGACGCGCTAGCTCTCTGTCATCTATCAAGAGTCGCGCAAAGGATAATAAATAATATCGTGGTTCTATAAACCTTGACGACAAGTCCATAAGATACAGTCTCTTACGGTCTTTTTTGTACGAGTCATCAGTCAAGGGTCACGCAGTGATACGGACAGGTCAGCGCAGTAGCGTCAGCAATACGAGCAGCAGTCATCTGGATATCGCTGGCAACAGCAGCAAGCCCCCGCGCGGACGGCAGCCGTCTGGCGGCTCACGACTTGAGCGCATCGCCAGAAGGGTGGTGATGGCGCTGACAGTGCCCGTGCTGCTGGGCGCTGCGGCCAGCAGTCAGGCGGATGCGGTGATCGCCAGCTGGAATCTCAAGCATGCCGGCTGGAACAACGGCAAGCATCTCGAGCAGGTCGCGGCGGTGGCGAGCCATATGGACCTGATCGGCCTGCAGGAGGTGATGAAGGAGGAGGTCGTCAGCGAGCTCGAGCAGCAGCTTGAGGCGCTGACCGGCGATGAGTGGGACAGCCTGGTCAGCCATGCGGTTGGGCGCAGCACCTATACCGAGCGTTACGCCTATCTGTATCGCGACAAGACGATCGCCTATCAGGGCGGGGCGACCGTCTATCTCGATCCCGAGGATGTGTTCTCGCGCGAGCCGCTGCTGGCCACCTTCGTCGAGAAGGACAGCGGGCGGGCCTTCAGCGCCGCCAACGTGCATATCGTCTATGGCGACAGCAAGGCGGATCGCGCGCCGGAAATCCGTGCGCTGGCGGATATCTACGACCTGATGAAGGAAATCTCGCCCGGCACCCCGGCGATCATCATGGGCGACTTCAACATGGCGCCGGATGAGCCTGCGTGGGGAGACCTGCGGACCCTCGGCCTGCGTCCTCTGATCACCGAGGGCGCGACGACGCTCTCCAAGACCGATGGCCGCTATGCCTCGCTCTACGACAACATCTGGTATGTGCCGAGCGAATGGCCCAGTGCCAGCGGCGATGTGTTCCGCTTCCCGGACTATCTGGGTATCAGTCATGAGGCGGCGCGTGCCGATGTCTCCGATCACGCCCCGATCTATCTGGCGGTGACCGGCGAGACATTGGCATTGCTGCCGCTGGACGGCGGCCAGCCGCAGGCGGCGGGTACAGAGGTGGCCAGTCGTGCATCCAACGCCTCCAGTTCGGCGAGTCAGACCTGTATCGACCTCAATACCGCCAACGCCGATCAGCTGGATCGCCTGCCCAATATCGGGCCGGCACGCGCCGCCGATATCATCCGTCAGCGTCCGTGGAGTTCCAGCGGTCAACTGACCCGCATCAGCGGCATCGGCAAGGGTACGCTCAGCGAGATCGTCGCCAGCGGCATGCTGTGCAGCTGAGCTGTTTTTAGAGCGGGTCTGTTCTGAACAGGTCAGTCTGAATAGGTCTGGTCTGAACTGATCAGGCCTGAGCCTGAAGAGATCAGTCTCGGTCTCACTCGAAAATGACGAAGCCAGCCATCACGGGGATAGCGTGATGGCTGGCTTCGTCGTCTTGAGGCGGGCAGTCCGTCTTCCTGGTGCCGTCTGAGGTCAGCTCAGATACTTCTCGAACCAGGCAAGGGTTCTGTCCCAGGCGAGCTTGGCGGCCTGTTCGTCATAGCGCGGGGTGGAGTCGTTGTGGAAGCCGTGGTGGGTGTCTGGATAGATGTAGGCCTCATAGACCTTGTCGTGTTCCTTCAGCGCGGCTTCATAGGCGGGCCAGCCGGCATTGACGCGCTCATCGTGCTCCGCATAGTGCAGCAACAGCGGGGCCTTGATGGCGGCGACTTCCTCGGCGCGCGGCTGGCGGCCATAGAAGGGCACGGCACAGGCAAGCTCCGGATAGGCCACGGCGGCGGCATTGGAGACGCCCCCGCCGTAGCAGAAGCCGGTGATGCCGATCTTGCCGGTGGTGCGGTCCTCGCTCATCAGGTAATCGATGGCGGCGAAGAAGTCGTTCATCAGCTTTTCAGGGTCTACCTGTGCTTGTAGCTCCTTGCCCCTGGGGTCATTGCCCGGATAGCCGCCCACCGAGCTCAGCCCATCCGGGGCCAGCGCGATATAGCCGGCCTTGGCCACGCGGCGCGCCACGTCCTCGATATAGGGGTTGAGGCCACGATTCTCATGCACCACCACCACGCCCGGCAGCGGGCCGCTGGCCTTGGCGGGCTTCACCAGATAGGCGCGCACCTCGCCATGACCCTCGGGGGACGGGTAGGTGATGTATTCGGCGACGATATCGGGGTCCGTGAACTCGACCTGGGAGGCCAGCGCGTAGTCGGGGCTCAGGCTTGCCAGAATCGAGGTGGCCGTCATGCCCGCAACGGCAAAGGCCGCCGCGCGATCCAGAAACTGGCGGCGAGTGATGTTGCCATGCACATATCCGTCGTACAGCTCCAGCAACTCGGGAGCAAAATCCTTTGCAGTGAGGCGGGCCATGTCAGACTCCTGGGCAAGAGAAGGGACGAGCGAATCTTGAACATAGCAACCCGCCATGACGCTACCAAGTTTTTGCCGCCCTGTTCACCGAGTCTGTCATTTTCCGGGCCAGTCATTTTCGAGCCTGACATTTGCTGAGTCAGGTATTTGCCGAAGCGGGCGTGAGCAGGGCAGGCGTGAGCAGGGCGGGTGTGGGAAGCACTGGTGTAGGAAGGCCTGGCGGCGCCGCCAGGCTGGGTTGAATGGACGTGAGCCGAGTCGCGCATATCGCCAGTCGCGGCCGTGCGCATTGTGACTGAAGGCGTCAATCATTATCATCTGCGCATGATTCATGCTGATAGCCGAGCTGCCTGGCGGCTTCGGTGGGCCCTGATGCATGGAAGTTCACTTCCTCCTCCTAGTGGCAGACCTTGCTGGTGATTGAAAAAAGTCCGATGTCTCCCCCCGCGCACGCTCAGGCCTCAGCGCCTGAGTCGTCGCCTACGCTCGCCCAGCAATACCGGCGCTTCGCCTGGAAACGTGTGGTGATTCTCGCCGCACTGGGCCTGGCACTGCTGTTGGCCATCCTTGGCGACATCATGACCGGCCCTGCCGATCTCGCGCTGTCTGATCTGCTGGGCGAACTCATCAATCCCGGTTCGCACGGGCCGATCAATGAAGCCATCGTCTGGCAGATTCGCCTGCCGACGGCGGTGATGGCGGCGCTGGTCGGTGCCGCTCTGGGGCTTGCGGGTGCCGAGATGCAGACCGTGCTCAACAACGCCCTGGCCAGCCCCTTCACGCTGGGCGTGGGCGCCGCGGCGACGCTTGGTGCCTCGCTGGTCATCATCCTGGATGTCGCCTTGCCGGGGCTGCCGCCCAGCTACACCATCGCGCTGATGGCCTTCGTATTCGCGGCGCTGTCGATTCTGGCCATCGATGCCGTGGCCTCGCTGTATGACGCCAGTCGCGAGGTCATCGTGCTGTTCGGCATCGCGCTGGTCTTCGTGCTCAACGCCGTCAATGCGCTGGTGCAGTTCGTGGCCAGTCCCGATGCGCTGCAACAGCTGGTGTTCTGGACCATGGGCAGCCTGTCGGAAGCCTCGTGGGAGCGAGTCGCGATCATCGCAAGCGTCTTGGTCGTCTGCCTGCCCTTCGCCATGCGGCGTGCCTGGGCGCTGACAGCGCTGCGTGCCGGGGAAGACCATGCGCGTAGCTTCGGCGTGCCGGTCACCCGTCTGCGCCGCACGGCGCTGTTGCGCGTCAGCCTGCTGGCGGCAGTGGCGGTGGCCTTTGTCGGCACCATCGGCTTCATCGGTCTGGTCGGGCCGCACATGGCGCGTCTGGCGCTGGGGGAAGACCATCGCTTCTATCTGCCCGGCAGTGCGCTGGCGGGGGCGCTGGTGCTGTCCCTGGCCGCGACGGCCAGTGAGTCGCTGGTGCCCGGACTGGTGCTGCCGGTGGGGATCGTGACCTCGTTGATCGGTATCCCCTGTTTTCTTGCCTTGCTGCTCGGACAGCGCAGGGGGCAGGGATGAGCCATCACGTCTTTGATTCGCAAGCATCCTTGAAGATCTCGCAGCTGACCACCGGCTATCAGCGGCGCATGATCTTCGATCAGCTCGACCTGCCGCCGCTGCCGGCGGGCTCACTGGTCGGGGTGCTCGGGCCGAATGCGGTCGGCAAGTCGACCTTCCTCAAGGCGATTGCCGGCATGCGCCCGGCCAAGGGCGACATCCACCTCGGCGAGCTTGCGCTGTCGTCGCTGCACGGGGCGAATCGCATGCGTCATGTCGGCTACCTGCCGCAGACGCTGCCGCAGCCGACCAGTCTGGTCGCCTATGAAGCCGTGGCCAGCGCCTGTCGTGCGGCGCGTGCCGAACTGAGCCGCGAGGCAACCGACTCGCTGGTCGAGCAGGTCTTCGCGCGCCTGTCGCTGCATTCGCTGGCCTTCCGGCGCATGGACACGCTCTCCGGTGGCCAGCGTCAGATGGTCGGTCTCGCCCAGGCGCTGGTGCGCCAGCCACAACTGCTGCTGCTGGATGAGCCGACCAGTGCGCTGGACCTGCGCTGGCAGCTGGCCTTGATCGAAGGCGTGCGCGGTGTGGTGCAGGAGCAGCAGGCCATCTGCCTGATCGCGCTGCATGACATCAATCTGGCGCTGCGTTTCTGTGATCAGATCATCCTGTTCGCGCCCTCCGGCCTGTTGGCCACCGGGGCCCCGCGGGAGGTGATCACCGCTGAGCATCTGCGCGAGGCCTACGGCATCGAGGCGCGGATCGAGAGCTGTTCGCTGGGCCATCCGGTGGTACTCACCGACCGCGTCGCCGACTCGGCCCACGCCGACATTGGCCATATCACGCGCGATGCCGGAGTCAGACGATGATGGCGAGGCGCACAAGACTGGCAGGCGCCTGCCTGCTGGCACTCGCCACTGTCTTCGCAGGCGCCTTCTCGAGCGCGCCGGGCAACCTTGCCCATGCCGCCGAGCCGGACGCCAAGGGGCAGACCCAGGCCAGCTTTCCGCGTCAGGTCACGGATCTCGCCGGGCGCGAGGTGACGCTTGCGGCCTCACCGCAGCGCATCTTCCTGGCCCAGCCGCGCCAGCTGTATGCGCTGTTGACGCTGCTGGATGCGCCGCTTGAGCGTATCGTCGGCTGGGCCTACCCCTTGGCGGTGTTTGACCCGGCGATGACCGAGCGTCTTGAAGCGCGTTGGCCGCAACTTGCCACGCTGCCAGCGCTGAGTCGCGCCTCGACGCCGAGCCTCGAGGGCGAGGCCCTGCTGGCGCTGACGCCGGACCTGGTGCTGTTCGATCTCTCCCAGCGCTCACGTATCGAAGGCTCGCCGCTGGCGGCGCTGCTGGACGAGGTCGGCACTCCCTACCTGTATGTCGAGTTCAATCACCATCCGCTGCAGGATGCTCCGGTCAGCGTGCGCCTGCTGGGCGAGGTGCTCGGCGTCGAGGCGCGTGCCCGCGAGGTGGATGACACCATCGCGGCGCATCTGGCGCTGATTGACGAACGTCTGGCGACGATTGCCGAACGGCCGCGTGTGCTGATCAACATCGCACCGGGCGTGAAGGTGGATTGCTGTCGTACCAATCTGCACAACGGCGTGGCAGACCTGGTCACGCGGGCCGGCGGGCGCAATCTGGCCGCTGAACTGGCGCCGGTCAGCGGTGCCACCCTCAGCAAGGAGTGGGTGCTGGCACACCCGCCCGAGGCGATTCTCAATACCGGTGGCCAGTGGGCCAAGGGCGATGGCCTGCGCGCCGGCATCGGCATCTCGGGTGAGGATATCCAGCACGACTTGGAGCGCATGGTGCAGACACTGCCTGGCTGGCAGTCACTCGATGCCGTCAAGCAAGGCCGGGTGATGGCGCTGTGGCATGGCTTCCACCAGGGGCCCTATGCCATCGTCGCGCTGGAGGCCATCGCGCGCTGGTTGCACCCCAAGACCTTTGCCGACCTCGACCCCATGGCGACCTTTGCCTACCTGATGCATGACCCGACGCTGTCGCGCAGCAGCGGCCACTTCTGGGGGCAGCTGGCGCTTGAGGCGCCTGCCACGACCCAATGAGCTGATCGGGGCTGGTGCCTGCTGGTGCTCGGGGACGGAAGTCGTATTTTCTACTTGAGGCTTTCCTGAAACGATGGGGCGACGTTGTCATCGTCCTATGATGTTATCGCTCGGCGTTGTCATCGCCCGAGGGTGTCATCGCCTGATGAAGACATCGGGCCAGCGACGGGAGACCGTATGTCAGAGCAGGATGACCGCAAGCCCACAGCGACGGTCAGTCCGGTGCGCAGTGCGCAGCTGGTGGCGATCATCCTGGCGCTGATCGAGCTGTTTCAGGGAGATTGGCAGGGCGCCCTGCTGCTGGGCGGGATAGGTTGGGTGATCGGGCTTTTCAAGCATCCGCGCTGATCGGCGGCGCGAATGGTACGTCTTTTCCGTGACAGGAAATCAGGGGGTAATGTGGCCAAGACACGCATGGTGACCCAGTTCGGCATGGGCACCTCCATTCGCAGCCAGAACTACACCGAGGCGGCGGCACGTGGCATCCGCGATGCCCTGTGGCACAACTCGCTCAACGTGGCGGACGCCTTCGGCTTCCCCAAGGAGGCGATGCTGATCGAGGTCGAGATCGGGGTGCAGCAGCCCGACAAGGTCGACAGTGATGCCCTGCTGGGCATCTTTCCCTACGGTCAGCCCAGTGTGCGCGTGGTCAAGGGCGGGCTGGACGTCGCCAAGCCGGATGGCAGCGGGGTCAGCGTGATCGCCAATGTCGCCATCATCGTGTCATTCGACATGGCGGCCTCCGGCGCGGCGGCCGCCGGTGCGGCGTCCACTTCTTCCACGGCCGGGCAGTCGGCAGGAGGTCAGTCATGAGCGAGCAGCGCATCATTCTCGAGATGGGCACCGGCAATGACCTCTACGGCATGGACTACACCAAGGCTGCCTGCCGTGCGGTGCATGACGCCTTGCATCACTCCTCCATCGTGATGTTCCAGTCACTCGGCATCGATCACCACCAGATGCGCGTCGAGGTCACCATCGCGGTCCAGGAGCCGGACGCCGTGGATGCTGACGCGGTGGCGCGCGAGCTTCCCCGTGGGCGCGCCGAGGTGACAGTGGTGCAGGGCGGTCTCAATGTGCATGACGAGGTCAGTGGCCAGACGCATGTCATCGCCTCGGCCGCCATCGCCGCCATGCTCGATATCGACCACGACGCCTGGCAGCTGTGTCAGTCGTAGGCAATGCGCGAGCGTGCTGATTGAGGTCGTGTCGGCCAACGAAGAAAGCCCCCGTGCGTCAGTGACGCACGGGGGCTTTGCGGTTCAGACCCGATGGCGCAGGCGCTGATTACAGCGTGCTGATGCGCAGCACCGGCTTGACTGTCAGGCCTGATTTCGAATCCGCGAAGGCCTGTTCGATGTCCTCGAAGTCATACATCTGGATCAGCTTGTCGAAGGGGAAGCGGCCTTCCTTGTAGTAGCCGACCAGACGCGGGATGAAGACGCGCGGCACGGCGTCGCCCTCGATCACGCCGATCATCGATTTGCCTTCCGCCATCAGGTCGTGGTGCACGTCCAGGGTCACATCGTGGGTCAGGCCGACGATGGCAGAGGTGCCCAGCGGACGCAGCACCTGCAGGGAGCTGCGCACCAGCATCGGCACGCCGGTGGTCTCGAGGGAGAATTCGCTGCCGCCATCGGTGATGCGCTTGATCTCGCCGACCAGGTCCTCGGTCTTGCCGTTGACGCTGTGGGTCGCGCCCAGCTCATGGGCCAGCTCCAGACGGCTCTCGTGCAGGTCGACCGCGATGATGTTCTTGCAGCCGGCGATTTTGGCCGCCATCACGGCACTCAGGCCCACGGCGCCACAGCCGAACACGACGAGGCTGTCACCGAAGCCCGGCTTGAGGCGATTGAGGATGGTGCCGGCGCCAGTCTGGATGCCGCAACCCAGCGGACCCAGCAGGGCGAGATCGACATCGCTGTCGACCTTGACGGCATTGCGCTCGCTGACCACGGCGTGAGTGGCGAAGGACGACTGGCCGAAGAAGGTGGCGACGTCATGGCCGTCACAGCTCAGGCGCTTGCCGCCATCATCCATCACACCGCCGAAGTTGAGCTCACCGCCACGCTCGCAGACGGTCGGGTGTCCGGTCAGGCAGTGGCTGCAATGGCCACAGTGCGCGAAGGACAGCACCACATGGTCGCCCACTTCCATGTCGCGGACATTGTCACCGATCTGCTCGACCACACCGGCACCTTCATGGCCGAGCACGATCGGATAGGGGGCGATGCCCAGGTCGCGTGCGGCGGCATCGGTATGGCAGACCCCGGTGGCCACGACACGTACCAGAATCTCGTCACCCTTGGGGGACGCCAGTTCGACGTCCTTGAGGTCGAAGGGCTGGCCTTGGGTGGCGGTGACGGCGGCGCGAATTTTCATGGTGTTGATCCCGTTGATGATCGAGTGATGGCGTGATGGCGTTCTTCAGAGGCGTCCCGGGACGGCGTGTCCTCCGGGACGGTTCTCTTGACTGTTTCAGGGCTGTCGCAAGTCGTTCAGGGCTGTCTAGCCACGTTCAGGACTGTCTAGCCTCGTTCAGGACTGTCCCAAGTCGCTCAGGGCTGCTGGGTCGTGACATGGGCAATCACGGACATGCCGATGCGTACCTTGTCGAAGTCGGGCTGGTTCGGGTCGAACACGATTTTGACCGGCACACGCTGGGTGATCTTGGTGAAGTTGCCGGTGGCGTTCTCGCTGGCCACGGCCGAGAAGGCGCTGCTGGAGGCCGGTGCGATGCTGTCGACATGGCCAGTGAAAGTCTTGCCCGGCAGGCTATCCAGCGTCATCTCGACCGGTTGGCCCGGCTCCATCTCGGCCATCTGGGTCTCGAGATAGTTGGCGACGACATAGGCTTCCTTGTGCGGCACGATGGCCAGCAGCGAATCACCCGGTTGCACGTAGGCGCCGACACGCAGTGAGCGCTGGGTGACGATGCCGTCCTTCGGCGCACGAATGACGGTATAGCCGGTGTTCAGTTCTGCCTGCTCGAGCGCTGCACGAGAGCGTTCGACCTCGGCCAGGGCTTCCACGCGCTGGGCTTCAAGGACGCCGATCTGCTTTTCCGCCGAGCGCTGAGCCGCCTGGGCCTGCACGAGATTGGCTTCCCAGATGCCCTGCTGTTCATCGGCCTTTTCCTTGTCCTGCTGGGAGGCGGCGTTGGTCATGCGCAGGCTGCGGTAACGCTTGGCATCATTGCGCGCATAACGCAGCGAGGCCTGGGTGGACTTCACTTCGGCGATGGACTGCTGCACGACGGCGTGCTGACGCTCGATGTTGGCATCCAGGTCACCGACCGCTGCCTGCTGGGCGGCGAGATCGGCCTGGGCGGAGTGCAGGGAGGCCTGGTAATCGCGGTCATCCAGCGTGGCCAGGATCTGGCCTTCCTTGACCACTTCGTTGTCTTCCACCAGCACCCTGTCGATCTGACCCGCGACGCGTGTGGTCACCATCACGCTATCGGCGCGCACATAGGCATTGTTGGTGGCTTCGCGGCCATCATGGCCCTTCCAGTAGAGGCCCGCGTAGGTCGCGACCAGCAGGAGCGCCAGAACGCTCAACAGTAGGGTGGTACGTGTCTTGTTCATGTCGGTGTCGTATCTCGTCGTCTATGTCGAAGAAGGGGGAAGTGGCTGAATCCTGGCTGGCGGGCAGCCGCCGGCTTTGTCTGTGTCTATGCCCCGGAGGGTTGTGCTTGAGGGGGCTGAGATTGAGTGCGCTGTGCTGGCTCTGGTTGAGGTGCCGGTGCCGTCGCCGGTTGGGGCGGATAGGCGCGGATCGGCAGCACCATGACCAGTATCAGCAGCGCCACCACGAAGGGGATGATGGCGAGGTAGGCATCCGCATAGCTCATCACGGAGGCCTGCTCGGAGATGCGCGTGGTGATATCGCTTGCCGCATCGACCTGGATGAGTCCGGCGGGCTGATTGCCCTGCAGGCCGAGTGCCTCGCCCAGGCGGGTGGTGTGCAGGGCTTCACGCGTGACGAGGAAGCTTCCGTAGGCCGTGGAGGCCACCACCGTGAACAGGGCGCGCAGCGAGTTGACCATCGCGGTGGCGAACGGCCCTTCCAACGGGCTGAGTGCCCCGGTGGCATTCATCAGCAGCGGTACCACCACCATCGGCTGGCCCAGGGTGTTGAGCACCTCGATGAGATAGAAGTTGTCGCGATTCCAGTCGCTGGTGAGCTGCGAGCCCAGCAGGCAGCTGATCAGGATCAACACCAGGCCCGTGGCCATCACGTAGCGGCTGTCGACGCTCTTGCGATTGATCAGTGTCGCCACCAGCGGTGCCAGCAGCAGCTGCGGCAGCGCCATGGTCAACATGACCGGGAACAGCTGCATGGGGCGATAGCCCTGCACTTCCCCCAGGAAGGCGGCGGGAATGGTGCCGGCGGCCAGGGTCAGGAACATGAAGGTACACAGGGTGATGATGCCGAAGGCAAAGTTGCGGCGTGCCAGCAGCTGCAGCTTGTAGAGCGGCATCGGGTGGAACCACTCATGGATCAGGAAGGTCACGAAGACCAGCCCGCCCGTGGTCAGCAGGGCGACGATCAACGGCGAGTTGCCCCAGTCGAGTCGCTCCCCCTGGGTCATGCCGGCGACCAGCGCGCACAGGGCGGTGACGCCCAGCAAGGCACCGAGCCAGTCGAACTGCTTGCAGCGTTCCAGCTTGAGCGGGTCCTGCGGCAGGCCCCAGGAGACCAGCGCGGCGGCGAGAAGACATACCGGCGCGGTTTCCCAGAACACCAGATTCCAGTCGCCCAGGTCGCCATAGAGAGCGGCCAGCGGTGCCGACAGATAAGGGCCGAAGGTGGCCGTCATCGCATAGGCCGACAGGCCATAGAGCTTGCTGTGCCACGGCAGAAAGCGCAGCGCCGACATCATCAACAGCGGCAGGATGCTGCCGGAGGCCAGGCCCTGGGCAACGCGCAGCCCCGCCATCAGCGGGAAGCTGTCGGCCAGGGGCACCAGCAGCGAGAACAGGGCCAGTGACAGGCAGGCACCGATCGCGAAGCGGCGCAGGCTGAAGGTGACGGCCAGCCAGCCGGCGAGCAGCATCATCGAGACTTCCGCCGCGCTGTAGATGGTGGTCAGCCAGCTGCCCTCATCGTGGGAGAAGCCGAAGTGTCCGACCACATCCGTCAGGACGGTCTGCGTGACACGCTCTCCCACACCGGACATCAGCGATGCGAGCAGAATGCCCACAAGACCGAGTGCGAGTCGTAGATTGAAGGGTTGAGGAGCGGCCACTGTAGAGTTCCCGTTTTGAGGTGAAGCGCTAGACACCTTGGGTGTCTCGTTATGCGGTACACTGTACCACTTGGTGGTTTTGTTAGGCAAGTAGTTAGCTTGTTAAGGAGTTGTGTCTGTGTCCACAAGAGAAGGTAGTGGCGTGCAGGTCGTGGCCAGGGTGGCGGCGATTCTCAAGAGTCTGGAAGGTAGTGAGCAGGGCATGAGCCTGGGGGAGATCGCCGCCAGCAACGATCTGCCGCGCTCGACCGTCAAGCGGCTGGTCGATGCGCTGGCCCAGGAAGACCTGCTGGAAATCCACGGCCATGGCGGGATACGGCTCGGCTCTGCGCTGATGCGGCTGGCGCGCCATAGCCAGCTCGATATCACCACGCATGCCAAGTCGTTTCTGGAGGCGCTGAGCGGCTCCACCGAGGAAACGGTGGTGCTCTGCAGTCTGAGCGGCAACGAGCTGCTGATACTGCACTCGGTGTTGTCGCCGCTGCCGCTGCGGGTATCGCCGATGGCCGGCAATTTCCTGTCATTGCATGCAACAGCCAGCGGCAAGGTATTGCTCTCGCATCTCGAGGATGAGCAGGTGGAGCGCCTGTTGGGCACGGAACTCATGGCCTACACGGACAACACCCTCGCGATGCCGGCACTGCTGACGCAACTGGCCGAGGTGCGTCGCACCGGCATCGGCCATGATGAGGATGAGCATATGCAGGGAGTCGGCGCGATCGGAATCGGCCTGGAGACCAGCCAGGGCCATTACTCCGTGTCCGTGGTCGGCCCCTCATGGCGCATCAGCGAGCGCAGGGCGGAGATTCAGGCCGCGCTGCAGGCGACACGTGATGAGATGCTCAAGGCCTTCCGTTCACTCAAGTGAGCGCGTCCCGCCAAGGCGGCAAGGCTGCCGTGTGCGGCGGCTGCTCGAACGGCGAGATAGTGGAAAAAGCGAATAGGAAGGCAGGCACAAACACGCCGCCCGTCCGAATGGGCGGGCGGCGTTTATTTACGAGGCAGCACTTAGAGACAGAGCTGAGAAACTGAGTTTGGAAAGAGAGTCTAGAAAGAGATTCCAGCAAGAGAGCTCAGAGTCCAAGGCTCGCTCAGGCCTCCCTGGCCGCGATCAGCTGGTCTGCCAGGGTCATCAGCTCCGCGGCGATGAAGTCCGGGGTCGGCACATTCTCGGCGGGCAGCACGGCATTGTGCGGGCGCGTCAGCAGGGCGCCCTGCATGCCGGCAGCCTGGGCACCGATGGTGTCCCAAACATGGCAGGCGATCATGCACATGTCGCCCAGTTCGACGTCGAGCTGCTCGGCGACATGCTGATAGGTGGCCGGTGCCGGCTTGAACTGCTTGACGCTGTCGACGCTGAAGTGCTGCTCGAAGGCCTCGCTGATACCGGCCTTCTCCAGCGGCGTCGGGGAGGCGCCTGCGGGGGAATTGGTCAGCGTCACCAGGCGGAAACCGGCCTGCTTGAGGCGCTCAAGCGCCGGGGCGACATCGGGATGGGCCGGCATCTCGGCCATGCGCGACTTGAGCTCATCGATATCGTCATCCGCGAGTCTGACCTGATGAATGTCGGCGACCATCTTGAGGGCGCCCACGCCGAGCGCCCCGAAGGGGGTGTAGCGTTGTGAGAGCGTCATGGTCTGCGAGTACAGCACCAGCTGTGCGAACCATTCGCGCAACACGCTTTCATCACCGAACACGCGTGCGAACAACGGCGAGAGCGTGGTGATGTCGAGCAGTGTCTCGTTGACGTCGAACACCAGTACGTCGGGAAAGGTCGTGTCAGACATGATGACTCCTGGGGTGATATTTCAGACATGCAGTGGGCGCGAAGCAAGGTGGCAGACCGACGGGTAGCGCCAAGGAATCAGCGCTGGCAAGCCCACGCCATTTTATTCATGGTGTCAGACTACCTGTTGTTGAGTGATTGCTCAAATCATGGCTGTTGGCAGTGTGATCACGTCGGTCAAAGGTCTGGAATGGCAGCGACAGCCGCAGCGCCAGACGACGCTCGATATTTTCATGATCAAATGTTGTACAAAGATTGAATTTACGCCATATTGCGTCGCAGAAGGGCTGAAAAAACCAAGAAAACAGCAGGGGTAAGGGACAATGAGCAATATCGCTATCTGGATGGGGCTTGGCTTGGCCGTCACCTTTGTGCTGTTGGCGACTGGCGTCTTTGACAGGTTACTGACCCGTATCGAGCAGGATGATTCGGCGCGCAAGATGAAATGATCTGCTGGCGGTAACAGCCGAAGGGATTCACGTAAAACCCACCCTCGAGGGTGGGTTTTTTCATGCCCGTTTGGCGACAGAGCCTGCAAACCAAGCGCGCTTTGTGGTCTCGCGAGTCTGAAGCCGGCTCGCCATCGGTCAGCGAATGTAGTCTTGCGTATCGCTGTGTAATCATGGAGAAGTGATTTGCTATCGGGGTGTTCGTCGCGGTCATGGTGACTGGCGAGTCGCGATGAGATCAACGTGCTGAACACGCCAGCAAGTTACCACTGGTTAACGTTTCGAGAAATGCCGCCCACAAGAGAGAGTTGTACAGATATCACATCATGGATAGTGTGAGCTCAGCGGGTTTTGCAGAGTATGAGGGGTGTTCACACCCGTAATGGTTACCTGAACGCGTGTGATCATTGCCGTGAATTCAATCAGTGTGGCTCCAGGGAATCGAATCATGGATGGGAAAGCCAACGCCGTTCTGTCCTGCCCGGTATGTAACTGCCTGAGCATGGATTACCAATATCATGAGCGCTCTGATGATTACCTGGTGCACTGTGGTGAGTGTGCCGAGTTCATCGGCACCTGGTCGTTGTTGCAGCGTGAGCTTGCAGTGCAGAAGGCACGGATTGCCTTGCTCAGTCCGGAACTCGCCAGTCAGAGTCTTTACCGTCGTGTGCGCAGCATGCCCGTCATCCACTGAGGCGTGAGCGGGTGGGCTTTTAGTGAGCTCGCCCGACGAAGGTCATCGTGCGTTGCTCTCGAGGTTCCTGTCGGGATGTCTCGAGCACAAATGTCAGATACAGCAAGGCCCCGCCATGGCGGGGCCTTGCTGTATCTGACGTCTGCGGCCGTGCTCAGTTCTGGTAGGCACCGGCGGCGTAGGTCATTTCATAGCTGTGGCTATAGACCTCGAGGATGTTGCCGAACGGGTCTTCCATGTAGACCATGCGGAACGGCTTCTCACCGGGGAAGTACTCGCGTACCGGCATGCGCTGCTTGCCGCCGGCGGCGACGATGCGCTCGGCCAGACCTTCGACGTCGGGGTCCTGGACGCAGAAGTGGAAGATGCCGGTCTTCCAGTACTCGAAGTTGTTTTCCGGCGTCTCGTGGTTCGGGAATTCGAAGATCTCGACACCGATACGGTCGCCGGTAGACAGGTGGGCGATGCGGAAGCTGCCCCAGCCCGGACCGAAGACATCGCTGCACATCACGCCGATGGCGGAGTCATCTTCGGTGATGGTGGTCGGCTCCATCACCACGTACCAGCCCAGCACTTCGGTGTAGAACTTGACCGCGGCTTCCACATCACCGACGGACAGGCCGATGTGGGAGAAGGTGCGCGGATACGGTGTGTTCTTTTCGTTGCTCATGAGTCACCTCGATATGTGAGTCGTGAAGGAAATGGCTCGGTCACTGCCTGCGTGACGTTGGAAGCCATCTTGGGCGTCATGAGCAATAATGAAAACTACGTAGCTGTTATGATAATGATAAGACTTGCTTATGGCGGTAGGGGGTTCTCCGTCGCAGTCTTGCTGATGCTACTCCTCTGACGCTGACTTCCTGATTCTGTCCCCTGACTCTGCCCCCTGATTCTTCCAGCCCCCAGGAGCTTGAATGCTGCAACCCCAATGGCTACGCACCTTTCGCACCCTGGTGAGTGTCGGCAACTTCACGCGCACCGCGGAGCGGCTCGATCTGACCCAGGCCGCCGTCAGTCAGCATGTGCGCCAGCTGGAAACCCGTCTTGGCACGCTGTTGATCCGTCATCCGCGCAAGATCGAACTGACGCCGGCCGGCCATGCACTGCTGGATTTCGCGCGTGAGATGAAAACCGCCGAGCAGCGCCTGACCCAGCGGCTGGCGGGCAATGAAGACAGTCATGGCGACATTCGGCTGATCACGCCGGGCAGCATTGGCCTGGCGATCTATCCGCGCTTGCTGGCGCTTCAGCAGGAGTCGCCGGGTCTCAATGTCCACCATCGCTTCGCGCCGACGCGCGAGGTGGTGGAGGCCGTGCTGGAGAATCGCTTCGAATTGGGGATCGTCACGCTCAAGCCGGATGACCCGCGTCTGAGCGTGACGGAGTGGGCGCGTGAGCCCCTTGAGCTGGTGGTGCCGGCGGGGGTCGAGATCCATGACTGGGGGGATCTCGAGACACTGGGCTTCATCGATCACCCGGATGGTCAGGACATGGCCTCGCGCCTGTTGAGTCGGCGCTTTCCGGGCAATCCGGGCATCAGCTCATTGCCGCGCAGTGGCTCCACCAACCAGATCAGCCTGATTCTGGAGCCGGTCGCCCGTGGGTTGGGCTTCAGCGTCGTGCCGCGCCATGCCCGCGAGGCCTTCCCCGAGCATCAGGCCATCCGGGTGGTGCCACCGCCTGAGGGCAGCACGGAGGTGGTCGATACCCTGTGGCTGCTCACGCGAGCGGAATGGCCGCTCTCGGCGCGCGCCAGGCGGGTATTGGAGTATCTGAAAGCCTCGCTTTAGCACGCCGAGGCATCAGTGCTCAGACCTCGACGCTCAGGCATCGGCGCTAAGACAGTGACGCTCAGGCATCGGCGCACTAATCAGCTTATGGAGCAGTTCATGGATCAGCTTATGGAGCAGTTCATGGAGCAGCTTACGGCTGGCTCAGCGCATAGACCTGTGCCGTCAGGGTGCTGCCATCTTCCAGCGTGATCGTGGCCGGCTGGCGAAGGTATTCGCTGCCTTCGAAATCATCCAGCGCCTGCCAGTGATCGGCCAGGTTGTCGGAGGAGAAGACGTGACCGCGGATGGTGTCGCCCGCCTCATCCAATCTCAGCCCCGGAAAGCCCATCTCAGCCCCCCAGCCAGCTGCCTCCAGGCGGCCCTTGAGGGTGCCGGGTGTCCAGCTGCCGCCAATGTCGAGCATGACGTGTTCGTTGGGGCCGCCCGGGCCGAGGGTGCCGTAGATGAATAGATGCTGCATGGGAGTCTCTGTCGTTCGTCGGGGGGGAAGTCTGTCTCGGCGGCGCGCGCCGGACGGAGCGAGGGCTTGCGGCAACTCATGGCTGCCTTGAGGTAGGCCCCGGAATCTCGAGGCCGGAAAATTCGCGTGTCAGCCAGCGGGTGATCGGTTGGATCACGGCGCTGTTGGGATGGCGGACACTCATGCGATAGCCGTGGCGGTCCCGCGAGATATGCGGCGTCAGGGCGATCAGCGAGCCGTTGTCGAGCAGGTCCTGGATGACGTGGCTCCAGCCCAGCGCGACGCCCTGATGATTGACGGCGGCATTGAGCGTCAGCGGGAAGTTGTTGTAGGGGAAGGCCTTGTCGAGGCGCGGCACCGGCAGTCCCGCATGGCGACACCAGGTGGCCCAGTCCAGCCAGCGGGTATCGCGCATGTCCAGATGCAGCAGGGTGATGCGCGACAGCGCCTCGGCGTCCAGTCCCTTCTCGAGTCCATGACGCCGGGCGTAGTCCGGGGAGCAGACCGGGAAGGCGCGCTCCGCGACCACCAGCGTATCGCGATGATCGCCCGTCAGCGGCGGGCCGAAGCGGATCGCGATGTCGGCCTGCTGCATCTGCGGGTCTTCATCGCGATCGATCGGCAGCAGCGTGAAGTGGCAGTCGGGGAAATCCTGCTCCAGCCGCTCCAGGCGCGGACGCAGCCAGACATGCGCGAAACCGGCGCCCGCGGCGATGGTGATGCGCGGGGTCGGCTTGTGCACCTTGCGGCGTGCTTCCGTGACGGCGCTGCATACCTTGCCAAGCCCGCCTGCCAGTTCGGCATGGAAGGTCTCGCCGTAGTGGTTGAGGATCAGTCGGCCGCCCTGGCGATCGAACAGCGGATGGCCCAGATGCTCCTCCAGTGCGCGGATGCGCTGGGAGATGGTGGGCTGGGTGGTATCCAGCTCACTGGCGGCGGCCGTCATCGACCCCAGGCGGACCGTCACGTCAAAGGCGACCAGCCCGCGCAGGGAGGGCAGGTCATCCAGAGGGCTTGCGCTTTCCAGCGGCGCTGGGGAGCTTGTCTTTCGGGCCGGCACGAGAGTCCTCACTGTGATGCGCTGTCGCGGCGCTCCTGTCGTACTGCTTTGGCCTGGATGATGGCCTGGCTGATGGCTCGGGCGATTGCCCGGGTGATGACATGAGAAGGCATCAGCCAAGGATCACCGGATACAAACAGGAGTGCCGCCTTGTATAGGCGGCACTTATACGCGACGCAGCGAATGACATCAACGCTCAGCCCGGCGGATCAGGCCATGAAGTCGCAACGGATCCTGACCAGCGTCGCATCGGATCCTGATCGAGGCGTCGCTGGTCCTGATTGACGCGCGGCTGATATCAGTCGGTATCGCGCTCGGCAACCCGCGCATGCCAGGCGGCAATGCTCTCTTCGGGATACTCGACATGATGAGCATCACGCGCTTCGTGCGCGACTTCCACCCAGTTGGCCTTGCTGTCGAGCATGATGTGGACATGTTCCGGCGGCACGGGCAGCGGGGTGTCGATCGCCCCCGCCTGAGGATGGATCAGCTCCGGCCAGCGGGCATCGTAGAGCCACAGCGCACTGCCGCAGCGCTTGCAGAAGTGACGTTCCGCCGGACTTTCGACCCCGTCGGTCACCGCGTGATAGATGGAGAGATTGTCCCGGCCTTCCACCTGCAGGGTGTCGGCATCGCCCGCCAGGTTGATCGCGTAGCCACCGCTGCCCGCCGTCTTGCGACAGATCGAGCAATAACAGCGCTGATACGGATAGGGGTGCGGCGATTCGAGCTGGAATGTGACGGCCTTGCAATGGCAGGAACCTTCAAGCTGCATGAGGAATCTCCCTTGTGATGCATGAATGAGGACGCTGGCGCTGACTGGCCATGCATCGCCCGAAGGGCAATGTTACTCCATCCGGGCGCAAGGCGGCGGGCCGCCATTCATCACTTGCCACGATCAATCCATCACTAGCCACGATCCATCCATCTCTTGCCACGAGCCGGCAATTGCTATCCGTGCCGCGCGTGAGTCTCACTGCGGCAGGGCGTAGACATAGGCCTCGAGTTCACGATTGTCATCGAGAATGACGGTGGTGACGGTACGCTGATAGATGGGGCCCTCGAAGTCATCGAGGGCATCCCAATGCTCGGGCAATTGCGCCGAGGAGAACACGTGGCCGCGTATCACCTGGCCCGTGTTGTCGACGACCAGCCCAGGGAAGTTGTGCTCATCGCCGTGATCGGTGTTTTCCAGTCGGCCGCGTAGATAGGCCGAGCTCCATTCGCCATCGATATTGGCGATGACATGTTCGTTGAGGCCGCCGGGGCCCAGTGGACCGTAGATGAAGAGATGTTCCATGCGTCTGCCTGTCGGGTTGGGGAAGGGGGATGATCCGCGAGGGAAAGACGGCCGTATCGGCACCGCCTTCATTGACACTGACGTTAGCCAATGATGATGAAGGTTGAGTGGCGAGGTTCAACCCCTGGTTGACGTGGAGCACTCAACGCAACGCCCACAAACCAGATTGCCCTCACTGGGCGGGCCAGTGAGGGCAATGGTCAAGCGGGGGAGCGGAGCAGGTCAGGCGCGTTTCACGCCCCCGCCTTCACACGCTCAGACGCGGCTGTCGAAACCGCCGGCCGGCTCTTCGCCGATCACGTCCGGATCGAAGGGCTTGCGCGCGAAGACGCGACGCAGTGCCGGTTCGAAGTGCTCCAGCGGCGGGGTCGGGTAGTCGGGATCGAAGGCGGCCTGATCATAACGCTCGCAGAAATCCACGCACTTCTGATACCAGGGGTGGTCCTTGTAGATCTCGCGCTCGTTGCGGTCCTCGCCGTAGAAGTGACCGTAGTAGAACTTCTGGAACAGGCCATGGTGATGGATGATCCAGGTCACTTCGGCACGCACGTACGGGCGAATGATGGCGGCGGCCAGCTGCGAGTGATTGTAGGGCGCCAGCTCATCGCCGAGATCATGCAGCAGGGTGGCGACGACCAGGTCGTCATCGGCACCATCGGCCTCGGCGCGCGCCGCTGACTGAAGGGAATGCTCCAGACGGCTGACCTTGTAGCCACTCAGGCCATCATCGAGCTTGCGCAGGGCAAGCTTGAGACGCTCCACCAGCCCTTCATTGAACTGGTCTTCAAGACGCTCGAGCAACGCATAGTCTTCTGCGGTGCCGTCCTTCATCTGGGTGAATGAAACCTGATCCATTACGCCATTTCCTCACGGTTTTCTTGTTGTGCCTGCTGCTGACGCTGACGCATCAGGGTCGTGGCGAAGCGCTCACGCGGGCCATCGCTATCCATGTAGCAGCCCTGCAGGTGGCGGTGCCCCTCATTGGTGTCGAACGCCGTACGGCCATGCAGCACGCGGGTGTTGTCGAACATCATCAGCTCTCCGGATTCGAGTTGGAAGCGAATCTCGTTGGCCGGGTCCTGGAACAGCTGCCCCAGACGCTGGCGGGCCTGATGGTAGCGGCGAGTGTTTTCCAGCGACATGTGCGGCAGGTGATCGAGGCGCGGGCTGTAGTTGACGCCGATGGGCTCACCATCGGAATTCTCGCGAATCACGCAGCGACGCGTGGTCAGCTCGGTACCGGCGTCCAGGAAGCGGAAGCCGACCGGCGTGGTGCGCAGCAGTTCATAGCCTTCCGGCATCTCGGCCTTGAGCTGCTTGAGCGCATTGAGGCTGTCGACCAGCGTGGACAGGCCGCCGGTGGTCTCGTTGACCAGGCAATGCAGCATCTGGATGCCCGGCACCGGATCACGATACGGGTTGTCGGTGTGCGGCCCGAGCGCCACGCTGCGGTAGGCCAGGTCATTGCCCGTCGGGCGCGAGTACACCTCGAAGTAGCTGCCGAAGTTGGTGTCCTTCACATAGCCGAAGTGACCGGCCACTTCCAGAATGCGCTCCGGGTCGGTCGGCACGTTCTGCACGATGATGTAGCCAAAGCGCAGATAGGCCTTCAATGCCTTCTGGAAGTCCTCATTGTTGCCCATCTTCTCCCAGTCGACGCGCTGCGCCTGCTGATCGATGCTCGCATCCCAGCTCTCGGGCTTGGGGAACGGCGTGATGCCCTGCAGTTCATGCGCCAGCATGGTGAGGTCATACACCTCGCAATGCCCGTCACTGAAGGTGAATTCCACGTGCGTCTCATCGACCGGGCGCGCCGCGGTCAGCTCGAGGTTGACGTCGATGGCATGCGAATCGAACAGACGCTGGGTGGTCACCTCATCGAGCTGCTCCGGGTCCTGGGTGCGCTCGCGCAGCCACAGCGGGCTGACCGGCTCCAGGCCTTCGGCGGTGATCAGATTCAGTGACAGCGGCGACTCGCTCAGGGTCAGCGGCAGCGCGTCGGACAGGGCATTGGTCAGGGACATGCAGGCATCTCTCCATTAGCACGGTTGTATATCGTGGCCATTATGGGAGCGAGGCATGGGACCTAAGTAGGGGGTGAGTGTTATCGGTGGGTATGCATTTTTCTTATGGGGTTGGTGGTGAGGGAGGTTCGCGCCCGCTACCCGACCGCCATTCCGCTGGGAATGGGGCCCGCCCATATATGCTAAATAGATGATTTATAAATTGTTTTGTCTTTTTTGTTACCATCGTCGCGGACAAGGCGGATAGCGGTGACGAATTGGCCCCAAACCTGCAGAGCGAATCGGTGATACCTGTCGTCAGTGAGTCAGTCGTGCTCTCGGGCTCGCGTGGCGCAAGGAGGATCACTGTTCTTGATAACTGGCATTTTGCATGCTCATCCAAGTCGATAAATAACTGCTATCTCGCTTTGCTAAGCTAAGCAGGTTTCCGCTTCGGCATCTCAGCGACTTCGCTTGATGATATACCTGCCCTGACACCTGTGACGCCGGCTCAAGCCTGCCGTGCCGAACAGGACACAATAAAAGCAAGGAGATCCCGCTTGGAACTGATCCAGTATGCTCTGGACAATCTGGAGCTCTTGACCACACGCACGCTTGAGCACATCTCGCTGGTCGGGGTGGCGGTGGGAATCGCCACCCTGACGGGCGTGCCCATCGGTATCGCGATCACCAAGAACGAGCGAGCCGCCAAGACCGTGCTGTATATCGCCTCGATCATCGTGACAATCCCCTCCATCGCGCTGTTCGGCATCATGATTCCGATCCTGTCGTTGATCGGGCAGGGCATCGGCTATCTGCCGGCCGTGATCGCCGTACTGCTGTATTCGCAGCTGCCGATCATCCGCAACACCTATACCGCGATCAACAATGTCGACCCGGCGCTGCGCGAAGCCGCCAGAGGGGTGGGCATGAGCCAGAATCAGCGTCTGTGGATGGTGGAGATTCCGTTGGCCGTGCCGATCATCATGGCCGGTGTGCGCACCGCCGTGGTGCTGAATATCGGGGTGATGGCGATTGCGGCCTATATCGGTGCCGGGGGGCTTGGCACCTTCATCAGTCGAGGGATTTCCCAGTCTGATCCTCGGCAATTGATTGTCGGGGCGGTGGCGGTCAGCGTGCTGGCCATCCTCGTCGACTATGCATTGTTGGCGCTGCAGAAGCGCCTGACGCCCAAAGGCATGGACCGCACCACAGCGGCCGCCGCCTGAGGCGTCATTCGCGCGCCATTCTGCCAACACGACAAGGAACGCTTCATGATCGAACTCGACAACCTGACAAAAGTCTTCGATACCCCGAAGGGCGCCGTGACGGCCGCTGACAATATCAGCATGAAGGTCCCGAGCGGTGAGATCTGCATCCTGCTCGGCCCCTCCGGCTGCGGCAAGACCACCAGCCTCAAGATGATCAACCGCATCATTCGCCCGACCTCGGGGCGAGTGCTGATCAACGGGGAAGACACCACCAATCTCGATACCCAGGAGCTGCGCCGCAACATCGGCTACGTGATCCAGCAGATCGGTCTGTTCCCGAACATGACCATCGAGGAGAACATCACGGTGGTGCCCCGGCTGCTGGGCTGGGACAAGACGCGCTATCGCGAACGTGCCCGTGAGCTGATGCGCATGATCGCCCTCGAGCCCGATGCCTTCCTCAAGCGCTACCCAAGTGAATTGTCCGGTGGCCAGCAGCAGCGCATCGGCGTTGCGCGTGCCCTGGCGGCGGACCCGCCCGTGATGCTGATGGATGAACCCTTCGGGGCCATCGATCCCATCAATCGCGCGGTGATCCAGGATGAGTTCCTCAAGATGCAGCAGGACCTCAAGAAGACCATCATGTTCGTCAGCCACGATATCGATGAGGCGATCAAGATGGGCGATCGCATCGCCATCTTCCGCGGCGGCAAGCTGGTGCAGTATTCACCGCCCGATGAGTTGCTGGCCGCGCCGAAGAACGAGTTCGTCGAATCCTTCCTGGGCGAGGACCGTGCTCTGAAGCGCCTCAACCTGGTCAAGGTGCGCGACCTGGCCAGTGAAGACATCGGCATGGTCACGCCGGATGACACCCTGACCACGGCGCTCGAGCGCATCGAGGCCTACGGCTACCAGAACAGCATCGTGATGGTGAACGACAAGCGTCAGCCGGTCGGCATCATCAGTGCCGCCATCGCTCGCACCTCCAAGGGCCATTGCCGTGATCACTTCCAGAGCGTGCCCGTCGTGGTCAGCCTGGAGGATGACCTGCGCAAGGTGGCCTCGCTGATGTTCGCCAATGACATGACCTGGATGCCGTGCGTCGATGACGAGGGGCGTATCGTCGGCCAGATCACCCAGCGCGCCATCACCCATCATCTGGGTTCGCGCTATCGGGCGCATGCGGGTGGCGGGGCTTCGGGCCAGCAGAGTGAGATGTCCGCGACCGCGCTGCACAAGGAGTAAGCCCATGCCGACACTGAAATTCACGGGCTTGCTGCGGCTGGTGGCCGTGGTCGCGATCTTCATGGCCGGGGTCTGGAGCCAGTCGAGCGGCGTGATCGAAGAGTTCCTGTTCTATATCCCCGACATCCAGTTTCTGACGGTACAGCACCTCTGGTTGACGGCGCTGTCCGGCGGGCTGGCGATCCTGGTCGCGGTCCCGCTGGGCATCATCCTGTCGCGACCGAGCATGACGCGCTATGCCGAATCCGCCATGCAGGTGCTCAACGTGGGCACCACCATCCCGACGCTGGCGGTGCTGGCCCTGTCGATGAGCTTTCTGGGCATCGGCACCGTGCCGGCGGTCTTTGGGCTGTTCGTCGCGACCCTGCTGCCCATCACCCGCAATACCTACACGGGGCTCAAGGGAGTATCACCGGCCCTGAAGGAAGCGGCGGCCGGAATCGGCATGTCGCCCCTCCAGCGTCTGGTGCGGGTCGAGTTGCCCAATGCGCTGTATGTGATGTTCGCCGGGATTCGCACCGCCCTGGCGATCAATGTCGGCACGGTACCGCTGGCCTTCCTGATCGGCGCCGGTGGACTGGGGGAGCTGATCTTTACCGGGATCGACCTCTATGACCCCATCATGATGCTGTCCGGTGCCATCCCCACGGCGCTGCTGGCGATCGGGGTGGATGTGCTGGTGGCCTTCGTGGCCTTCCTCGTGGTGCCGCGAGGCGTCAACCCGGCACGGGCATGAATGAAGACCCACGCGCCGACCCGATCGGCGCGTGGTGACAGACTGCACGACCTGAACAACAACAACCGGCTGGACCGAAATTTCACAGGATAGGAGAACACCATGAAGACCTTGACGACTCTGCTGACCGGCGCGGCACTGGCCGCTTCACTTTCCACGGCGCAGGCTGAAGAGATTGTGGTGGGTGGCAAGAACTTCACCGAACAACAGATCCTCGCCAGCATGACGGGGCAGTACCTGGAAGGCCTGGGCTATGAGGTGAAAGAGCGCTCCGGCATGGGCTCCGCCGTTCTGCGTCAGGCGCAGGAAAACGGCCAGATCGATCTCTATTGGGAGTACACCGGCACCTCACTGATCAACTACAACGATGTCAGTGAGCGCCTGAGCCCGGAAGACACCTATGCTCGCGTCAAGGAGCTGGACGCCGAGAAGGGCCTGGTGTGGCTGGAGCCGTCTGCGGCCAACAATACCTACGCACTGGCGATGCGTGAGGCGGATGCCCAGGAGCGCGGTATCGCCTCACTGTCCGACCTCTCGCAGGCGGTCAATGACGACAAGGGGCTGTCCTTCGCGCTGAACGCCGAATTCTACGCGCGTGATGATGGCTGGCGTCCGCTGCAGAAAGCCTATGACTTCCGTGTCGGGCGCGCCGACGTCAAGCGCATGGATTCCGGCCTGGTCTACCAGGCCCTGCGTGATGGTCAGGTCGATGTCGGCCTGGTATTCGCCACCGATGGCCGCATCCCGGCGTTTGATTTCACGGTGCTCGAGGACGACAAGGGCTACTTCCCGGCCTACGCCCTGACACCGGTGGTGCGTGAGGAGTCGCTCAAGGCCAACCCGGAACTCGAGTCGCAGATGAATGCGCTGTCCGCCGAGCTCAATGACGACACCATGGCGAGCCTGAACGCCCAGGTCGATGTCGAGAAGAAGACCATCGAGCAGGTCGCCGAGGACTTCCTGAAGGAACACGGCCTCAAGTGACCTTCAGGTACGCCTGATCCTCTGATAGCGAGGCTCAGGGGCCATGCCAGCACGACAAGGCCGCCTGCGGGCGGTCTTGTCGTCTCTGGCGGCCGCGTCTGCCTCGCTCGCACTTGCTGCCATCCCGTTGGTCATTTCGTGTCTGCCAAATTGGAGAAGTCCCATGTCTGCTCCGGATTGTCTGCCTCAAGCCACGTCTACCTCTCATGCTTTGCCCACCTCTCATGCACCTGCCGAGGATGGCCTGGCGCCTGCGCCGCTGTCCCTGATCCATGAATATGACGAGACCCGTCTCAGCGCAGAGCAGCTGCACCAGGCCAAGCGCTGCCTGCTGGATCTGCTGGGCGTCGCGGCAGGTGCGACGCGGACTCCCCTGGCCGCCAAGGCGGCTCGCTATGTCACGCGTCAGCACGGTGGCGACTTGCCGCTGTTGTTTGCCAGCGGCACGGCCTCTTCCAGTGGTGTCGCCCTGCAGGGTGGCTGGTTGATCGATGCACTGGACGCCCACGACGGCCAGGTGCTGACCAAGGGGCATGCGGGGGTAGCCTTGTTGCCCGGCCTGCTGGCGCTCCCGGAAACCCGGCAGCTCAGCGGGCAGGCGTTTCTGGCGCTGCTGGCCTATGGCTATGAGATCGCCACGCGCGCGGGCATCGCCTTGCATGCCCAGAGCCCCGATTACCATACGTCGGGGGCCTGGAATGCGCTGGGCGTGGCCGCAGTGACTGCGCGTCTGCGCGGCTTTGATCGTGAGACGTTGCACCACGCGCTGGGCATCGCCGAGTTCTACGGGCCGCGTAGCCAGATGATGCGCTGCATCGATCATCCCACCATGCTCAAGGATGGCTCCGGCTGGGGCGCGATGACCGGCATCTCGGCGGCGTTGCTGGCGGAAGATGGCTTCACCGGAGCGCCGGCATTGACGGTCACGGCGCCGGAGGTCGCTGCGCTGTGGCAGGACCTCGGCCAGCGTCACTATCTGTTCGAGCAGTATTTCAAGGCTTATCCGGTGTGTCGCTGGGCGCAGCCGGCAGTGGAGGCGGTGCTGTCATTGGCAGACGCCGTGGCTGAGCCTGACGACATCATGCGTATCGAGATCATCACCTTCCATGAGGGCAAGCGGCTGCATGTCATGCACCCTGACACCACGGAGCAGGCGCAATACAGCCTGCCGTGGTCGGTCGCCTGTGCTCTGGGGCGGGGCAGCGTGGATGTGGCAGGTGTCTGCGACGCCCTTGACGATGAGGACCTCAAGGCGCTGGCGAGCAAGGTGGTCATCGAGGAGGATGCCACATTCAATGCCCGTTTCCCTGCCGAGCGCTGGGCCCGTGCGCGAATCGTGCTGAAAAGTGGCGAGGTGCTGGAAAGCGCAGACCATGAGGCATTGGGCAATCCGGACAAGCCGCTGACGGATGCTCAGGTGCTGGCCAAGTATCAGGCTCTGGCGGAGCCGGTGCTGGGAGACCGCGCGGCCAGGTTGAGTGATGTCGTGATGGATCTGGAGTCACGGCCGGTCTCCGAGCTGCTGGCGCTTCTGGGCGCACCGGCTTGAATCTGGCGGCCGCGGCTGACATTCTGCGCGGCGCTTGATTCTCATTGGCCTGCTTGACCCTGACCCAGGCTTCTGCTCTTCGTTGCCTTCTCTTTTCATTACCGAGACTTGCCCATGCACCATCAAGATCACCTGCGCGTTGGCGCGGCCCAGATCAACGCCACCCTTGGCGATATTGAGGCCAACCTGGAACGTCATCTCGACATCATCCATCAGGCGCGGGATGTCGATCTGGACCTGCTGGTCTTCCCGGAGCTGTCGCTGACGGGCTATGGCATGGGCAGTCGGGTCATTGATCTGGCCTTTCCGCCGCATGACCCGCGTTTGCTGATGCTCGCGCGTGCCGCGGGCGACATGCAGCTGGTGGTGGGCTTTGTCGAGGAGGCCAGTCCGGGGGAGTACTACAACGCCCTGGCGATCCTGCAGCACGGCGCGCTGCAGGCCGTGCATCGCAAGCTGAACCTGCCGACCTATGGCGGGCTGGAGGAGGGCAAGCTGTTCACCCACGGCAGTGACCTGACCCAGAACGATGTGCGTGAAGGCTGGTCGGCCACCTCACTGATCTGCGCGGACCTGTGGAATCCGGGCCTGGTGCACGCCGCCATGCTCGCGCGCCCCACCGTGCTGTGTGCGCCGATCAATTCGGCCTCGGGCATCGTCAGCGATGATTTCTCCAACGAGCAGAACTGGGCGATCAACCTCCAGTTCTACGCCATGACCTACGGCACGACGGTCATCATGGCCAATCGCTTCGGCCCGGAAGGCGGCAGTCATTTCTGGGGCGGGTCGCGAATTCTTGGCCCGCGCGGGGAAACACTGGCCCAGGCGGAAGACCGCGAGATGCTGATACATGCCGAGCTGTCGCGCACAGCGATCGCCAAGGCCCGTTTCGAGCTGCCGACGCACCGCGACGCCGACACGCCGCTGGTCCGTGACCTGATGCTGGGCTATCGCTGAGCGATTGATGTTGAGCAATTAAGCCTGTCGAACAACAAGACGCCCGCGCCAGAATTCTGGCGCGGGCGTCTTGTTTATGTCGCGGATGTCTTGTTTGCGGTCTTGTTTACGTTGCCGGCAATGCGGCTCAGGACGGGAAGCTGAACTGAGCGGCTTCCTGGGCACTGCGCTCAGGCCAGCGCTGTGACACGCTCTTGCGTCGGGTATAGAAACGCACGGCGTCGGGGCCATAGGCGTGCAGATCACCGAACAGCGAGTCCTTCCAGCCGCCGAAGCTGTGGAAGGCTACCGGTACCGGCAAGGGCACGTTGATGCCGACCATGCCGACCTCGATCTGGTCGGCGAAGCGGCGTCCGGCCTCGCCATCGCGGGTGAAGAGGCAGGTGCCGTTGCCGTACTGGTGGTCATTGATCAGCGCGATGGCGTCTTCGAAGCTTGCCACGCGCACCACGCAGAGTACCGGGCCGAAGATCTCGTCACGATAGATGCTCATGTCCGGCGTGACGCGATCGAACAGCGTGGCGCCCATGAAGAAGCCGGGCGAGCTCTCGACCAGCGGGTGAGTGCGGCCATCCACGATCAACTGGGCGCCAGCGCTGGCGCCTGCCTCGATATAGCCGGCGACCTTGTCGCGCTGCGAGGCATTGATCAGGGCGCCCATGTCGTGCCCGGGTTCAGTGCCCGGGCCGATGCTCATGGCGCGGGCCTGAGGCGCGAGACGTTCGATCAGGGCATCCGCGGTCTCATCCCCCACACAGACGGCCACCGAGATGGCCATGCAGCGCTCGCCTGCGCTGCCGAAGGCGGCCCCGATCAAGGTGCTGGCGGCATTGTCGAGATCGGCGTCCGGCAATACCACGGCGTGATTCTTGGCGCCTCCCAGCGCCTGGATCCGCTTGCCCTGACGCGTGCCGCCTTCGTAGAGGCTCCGCGCCACGGGAGTCGAGCCGACGAAGCTCATCGCCTTGACCTCCGGGGCCGCGATCAGCGCCTCGACGGCTTCGCGATCACCATGCACCACGCTGAAGAGCCCTGCGGGCAGTCCGGCTTCTTGCAGCAGGTGGGCCATCTTGTTGGCCGCCGACGGACTCTGCTCCGACGGCTTGAGGATGAAGGCATTGCCGCAGGCCAGCGCCATGGGGAACATCCAGAGCGGCACCATAGCCGGGAAGTTGAACGGCGTGACACCGGCCACGATGCCCAGCGGTTGATGGTTGGACCAGGTGTCGATGCTCGGCCCGGCATTGTGGGAATACTCGCCCTTGAGCAGCTCCGGCACGCCGCAGGCATATTCGACGTTCTCGATGCCGCGCTTGAGTTCGCCCATGGCATCGTCGAGCACCTTGCCGTGCTCTTCACTGATCAGGGCGCAGATTTCCTGAGCATCCCGTTCCAGCAATGTCTTGAAGCGATACATGACCTGAGCGCGCTTGGCGGGCGGCATGGCGCGCCAGGCGGGCAGGGCATCCTTGGCAGCGGCTATCGCGCGTTGCACGATGGCGGCATCGGCCAGTGGCAGACGGCGCACGGCTTGCGCGGTGGCCGGATTGAGCACATCCAGGGTGCGTTCGCCAGTCACGGCGTCACCGCCAATCAGGTGAGTCAGGGTATCCATCGGTCAGTTTTCAGCCTTGTGTTCAGTCGCAGAGAATGTGGCAGAGAAAGTCGCTGTCTTGTGCTGAGGTTGCTGTGAGCCTGGAATGACCAGTACTCAGAATTGACGCCCAAGCAGTGCCTCATCGAAGGGATAGCGCGAGATCTTCTCGATGCCGGTCTCGGTGATCAGCACCTCTTCCTCCAGCTTGACGCCATCGGCCGCACCGACTTCGCCGATATAGCTTTCCACCGAGACGACCATGCCGGGTTCCAGCACGCCATCCTTGGAGAAGCGATCAAAGTCCATGTGGTGCGCGACCAGTGGTGTCTCGCCATGCATGCCGACGCCGTGGATGATCGAGGGGTAACGGCGGTCGAGGAAGCGCTCGGGAATCTTCCAGGCGCTCTCGGCGATCTCGCGATAGCTGATGCCGGGCTTGAGGATCGACATGTTGTGGTGCACCTGTTCGTGCGCCATCTGGTACAGGCTCTGCTGATAGGCGGTCGGTCGGCCCGGCCCGACATGGAAGGTGCGTGAGAAGTCGGAGTAGTAGCCGTGGCAGCCGATGGTGTCGGTATCCAGCGCGACCAGCTCGCCGGGGCGAATCACGCGGTCGCTGGCCTCGTTGAACCACGGATTGGTGCGCGGTCCGGACGACAGCAGGCGGGTCTCGATGAACTCACCGCCCTGGCGGATGACATCGCCGTACATGATGGCGAACAGCTCATTCTCGGTGACGCCGGGCTTGATGGCGGCTTCCACGGCGGCAACCGCGGCTTCGCTTCCGGCCATCGACTGGGCCAGACAGGCAATTTCCTCAGGCGTCTTGAGGCGACGGCAGTGCAGGGTGTCCTGCATGCAGTCGAAGACTTCCAGCCCCTGCGCTTCCAGCGAGCGCGCCAGATTCAGGGTGCAGCGGTCCAGCCCGACCTTGCGATTGCCGCCACCATGTTCCTCGACCAGCTGGGCAATCTCGATGCCGAACGGGTCGCTCGAGAGGTTGTCGCGCTGGTTGACGGCGGACCACACCACCTTGGACGTGCGCGCCTCATCGATGGTTTCAAGCCAGGTCGAGACGTGGGCGCTGCCGGGGTATTCGAACAGGATCACCGGCCCCTCGAGAGGCACGTAGATGTAGCGGGTGGAGTTGCGCAGGAAGTAGCCGAACATGTTGCGCGAGCCGGTGGCATAGCGCTGGTTGTTGGGATCAAACAGCACTACGGCGGCGTAGCCCTGCTCTGCCATCATGGCGCGCAGGCGAGCCAGACGACCGCCGCGCAGCTGCACCGGGTCAAAGGCCGTGGGAATGCTGTCGCCATTGGCCATTGGCGCGGACGGCACGATCGGGAAGCTTGCGGGTTCACTGTCGGTCAGGCGTTCAAAGTCGACGATGCTCATGGTTGGTCTCGGCTCACGGTCTGGTGAAAAGGTCAGGAAAGGCGCTGGAAAAAAGGACTGGCACAGGCGCTGGTACAAGCGCTGGTACAAGAACTGGTAGAGGACAGGACGCGCCGGGCTCGGGCATGTCAGTCCGCCAGGTTGTCGCTGCGCTGCATGCCTTCCTTGAGCAGGCGCTCGTGGATAGGTGCCATGCGGCCGAAGATTCGCTGGGCACGCTCAGGGCGACCGATGAAGCCGGGCTCCTTGGCGTACGCGAAGATCACGGTATGGCGTTCTCGCTCACCGCGAACCGGGGTGACGCGATGCAGGGAGTAGCGACCAAAGAAGATCTGCAGGTCGCCCGGCTTCAGATCGATGGCGGTCAGGCGCGAGCGGTCTCCGTCGAGCACCTTCTCGACGCCCTCGAAGTTCTCGCCCTCGGGACTGCGGATACCGGCGGCGTATTCGAAGCGGCCACCCGCATCGGACTTGCGGGTCATCATGGTGACGATGAATTCGTTGGTGTCGTAGTGCCAGGGATGCTGGCAGCCATCGCGCAGCACGTTGACGACCAGATCCGCGAGCGGGTCGGCATATTGGTGAATGTCGTCCATGCCGACGACGCTGGCGATGAAGTGCTGGAAATCGGGATGCGAGTAGACCTGGCGAATCAGGGTGTCCGAGCCGATGCGATCCCCCGCCACGAAACCGTTGGTGCGATCATCGAAGCGATTGCGCGGATGTGATGCGGGCAGTGAGTCATCACCGTCGCTGTTGTAGGGGTTGGTGACGGTCTGGTTGTAGTGCGCCAGCGGTGAAAGACGCTCCGTTTCCTGCTCCAGTCGTGCCAGCGCCTCCTGCGGCACGAAGCCCTCCAGCACGACGCAGCCATCCTGCGCGAGCTGTTCACGACATTGGCGCATCAGTTCGCGACCCCGCGCTTCTGTCAGTCGATGGATGGGATAGTGTTCAAGATCTATCAGCCCATCGAGAGAGGTATCACTGTCCTGCTGCTGGATTGTGTTCATGCCCGGCCTCCTGTTCCCTGATCGCTAAATAACGTAGGAATAGGTTAGAGGGCGTGTTTTGATAATAGAAATGAATGGTCAAGATCAAATGCATTGCGAGGGCTCATAGATCATGGATACCGACCTGCTTCGTGCCTTTGTCACGGTGGCCGAATGTGAAGGGTTCAGCGCCGCCGGCAAGGTGCTGCATCGCACCCAGTCTGCCGTCAGTCTGCAGATCAAGCGGCTGGAGGATCAGATGGGCGGGGCGCTGCTGTCCCGCACCAGCCGTCGGGTAGAACTCACGGCGTCGGGAGGGCGGTTGCTGCCCTATGCGCGGCACATTCTCAAGCTGCAGGATGAGGCGCGGCAGGTGCTCGGGGTCGATCGCAAGAATGAGCTCATCCGGCTGGGCACGTCGGAAGAACAGGCCAGTACTTACCTGCCCGAATTGCTGTCGCGCTTCGCCGCGGATCACCCCGAAGTGCGCCTGGAGGTGACCTGCAAGATCAGCGCCTCGCTGGTGCATGATTTTCAGGAAGGCTTGCTGGACGCCGTGCTGGTGGTGCGTCACGGGCCGACCCAGACCGGGCGGCTGTTGGGGCGCGAGCGCATGGTGTGGGTGGTCGCCGAGGACCAGTCGCTTGCAGACTGGGAGGTACTGCCGCTCGCGCTCAATCCGGAAGGCTGCATCTTCCGCGCGCATGCCTTCGCCGCCTTGGGGCGGGATGACCGACAGTGGGATGTGCGTTACTCGAGCCAGTCACCGACGGGTATCAATCTGCCGGTGAAGGCCGGACTGGCACTGACCGTCAAGACACCGCGCAGTGTCCCCTCCGGCTGTCGAATCGTCGCCGATGACGAAGGCTTGCCGCCGCTTGGCCATGTGGAAATCGAGCTTCATCGCTCGCCGGGCCATGTCAGCGATGCGCTGAGTGACTTCTGCGATCACCTGGAAGCCATCGTCACCGGCAAGGGCAAGCTTGAGGAAGTCGGGGCGCTGGAGGCAAGCGCCGAGGTTGGCACCGAGGTCAGACCTGAGGCTGGCACCGATTCAGGTGTCGTCACAACGCGTGAGGCAGCGACCGCTGGTTAAGCAGTACTACCAGTGTTGCGAGCAGGTTGAGATGGTGAGCCTGGCGGAATAGCGATTCATGGATTTGACCCGCAGACATATCAGCCAATGGGCGGTGTAGCGCCCAGCGGGGCTTGCGGCGAGTATTGCCTACGCGCCCCCAGAATGCCCGCGCGCTGGATGATCTCGGGCACGAAGGCTTCCTGACGGTGCGCCATGATATGCACGCCGCTGACGCCCTCGATCTCACGCAGCTGCTGGATCATCTCGATGCAGATATCACGGCCCTCCGCCTTCTGATCCCGGGCTCCCTCCAAGCGTTTGAGCACGTCATCCGGGATATGTACGCCGGGAACATGGCGGCGCATCCACTCGGCGGTGCGTGCCGAGGCCAGCGGGCCGACGCCGGGCAGGATGAAGCATTTCTCCAGCAGGCCCAGATCACGGGCGCGATGCATGAAGTCCTGAAAGCGCGGCAGGTCGAAGCAGTACTGTGTCTGGATGAACTGGGCGCCGGCGGCAATCTTCTTGGCCAGACGGTGAGGGCGAAACGCGAAGGGCGGGGCGAAGGGATTGGCGGCTGCGCCCAGAAATACCTGGGGCGCTGAGGTCAATGTTCGCCCGCTGGCAAAGGCGTGCTTGTCACGTAGCCCGGCGACGATTTCCAGCAGCGACAGGGAGTCGAGATCGAACACCGGCTTGGCCTCGGGGTGATCCCCGACCTGCACGCCATCCCCGGTCAGACACAGCAGGTTGCGGATGCCCAGCGCCGCAGCCCCCAGCACATCGCCCTGAATGGCGATGCGGTTTCTGTCACGACACGAGATCTGCATCACCGTCTCATGGCCTTCGCGGGCCAGCAGGGCACACATCGCTACGCTCGACATATGGCAGTTGGCACCCGAGCCATCGGTGGCGTTCATGGCATCCACATGGCCGGCAAACAGCTGCGCGCGCGCATGCACCTCCTGTGGATCGGCCGAGTCGGGCGGCGCCAGCTCGGCGGTAACGGCAAACTGACCGCTGCGAAGTACTCGCTCCAGGCGACCGACGTTGCCGTCGCGTTCGGCAGGTGGCAGTTGGGGGCTGTCGGGGATAGTGAGTCTGGAGGTCATTTCAGGCTCTCTCGGCGCTCAGCGGCTTGCCGGGCCACGCGCAACCAGGATGAGGTGCCCTGCAGGCGATGGTCCACCGGCAACTGCACGATCTGGATCGCGTCGCTGTCCTTCATCCGCTGGCTGCCTTCCCAGGCTTCCACCCAGACGCAGCGCGTGTCCGGCTCGACTTCACAGTTGCCATTCTGCATGACACCGCCGCAGGGGCCGTTGCGCAGGTGCTTGGGGCAGTTCATTGAGCAGGACATGCCGGTCGAACTCAGAATGCACTGGCCACACATCTGACAGTCAAACAGCAAGCCCTTGCAGGCTTGCTCCAGCCTGGCGACGGGCTTCTCGGCGCGTGCGTAACCGACGGACTTCCACAGCGGCTGCAGTTTGATGATCACCGGCTCGACGGCCTGATAGGTGAGCTCCAGCAGTCGTGCGTGACGTGCGGCCCACAGACGAATCGAATACACGCATGCCTCCTGTCAAAACCTGGCGGGGGTAACGCCCTGGGCGTTCTGGAGCGCTATCTTCGCACGGCCGCCACCCGGGCCGACATCCCGTGGGCGACAGCATCACTATCGAAAGGCGCAGGATAAGCGGGGAAAGGCATCGTTGCTTGGACCGAGGCCAAGAATCCTCCGAAACCAAGAAAGCCCCTGAAACCAAGAAAGACGCCGGAGCATTCACTGCTCCGGCGTCTTTTTTTTGCCTACGTCATGTCTTCTTTCACTGCTGTCAGGGCGTAAGGCCCGCGGCCTGCATGAAGCGGCGCAGTGCCAGAGAGACGAGGCCCAGCGCGCTTACGCTGCCTCCCCAGATCACCACCAGCCAGCCGATCTTGCTGAGCCAGCTGGCCGGGCGCGCGGGCGTCCCGGATGGCTCGTCGTCGAGTCTGGTTGTGGGGGCATGCAGTGGCGCTGAATGTGTCTCGCGAGTCGGGGATGTCATGTCAGCACCTCTCAATGGTAGCCATCGGTATGACGGACCTTGCCCTTGAACACGAAGTAGCTCCACGCCGTATACACCAGGATGATCGGCAGAATGAAGAGCGTGCCGACGAGGGCAAAGCCCTGGCTTTGGGGCGGAGAGGCCGCTTCCCAGATCGTCACATGACCGGGAATGATGTCAGGCCACATGCTGATGCCGAAACCGCTGTAGCCCAGGAAGATCAAGGCCAGCACCAGCAGGAAGGGCTGGGCATGATATTCAAGGGCGACGGCGCGGATCAGCGCATAACCGGCCAGCACTACCAGCACTGGCACCGGTAGGAACCAGAACAGCTGCGGCAGCGTGAACCAGCGCTCGGCGATGGCGGGGTGCGCCAGCGGAGTCCACAGACTGACGGCCGCGATCATGATCAATACCCACAGCGTCAGCGGGCGCGTCAGGGCAAACATGCGCGCCTGGAGAATGCCTTCGGTCTTCATGATCAGCCAGGTGCTGCCGAGCAATGCATAGGTGAACAGCAGCGCCACACCGCAGAACAGCGGGAAGGGTGACAACCAGTCCAGCGAACCGCCGCTGAAGTGAACCCCATCGAAGGCGATGCCCTGGATGTAGCCTCCCAGTGCGACGCCTTGACTGAAGGTGGCCAGCACCGAGCCGCCCACGAAGGCCTTGTCCCACCAGTGGCGGCTCGCGTCCGAGGCCTTGAAGCGAAATTCGAAGGCGACACCGCGGAAGATGAGGCCGATCAACATGGCGACAAGAGGAATGCTCAGGGCTTCCAGCAAGACGGCGTAGGCCAGCGGAAAGGCTGCAAAAAGCCCCGCGCCGCCCAGCACCAGCCATGTCTCGTTGCCATCCCACACGGGCGCCACGGTATTCATCATCACATCGCGGTCCACCTTTTCCTCCACCCACGGGAAGAGGATGCCGATGCCCAGATCAAAGCCGTCCATGATTACGTACATCATCAGGCCGAACAGGATGATGCCCGCCCAGATGACAGAAAGGTCGATACCCATAGCGTTCATCGCTCCGGTCAGTGAGTGGTGCCGTCGAGAGATTCCTCGATGGCCGACAGTGGGCGGGAAGGTGTACGTGGCTTGCCGGGGCCGCCGCTGGGGGCGTGGCTGTCATCACCCGCAGGCCCTTTCTTGATCAGCTTGAAGATGTAGTTGATCCCCGTGCCGAAGACGATGAAGTAGACCGTGACAAAGGCCGCCAGGCTGATGCTGAGGTGAACGGCGCTGTGGGCAGAGACGGCATCTTCCGTTCTCATCAAGCCGTAGATCACCCACGGCTGGCGGCCGACTTCGGTGGTGAACCAACCCGCGAGTATCGCGATCAGACCGGCCGGCCCCATGGCGACGGCCAGCCTCAGCCAGCGCCGCGAGGTGAAGAGCCTGCCCTTGCGAGCCAGATAGACACCGGAGAGGCCGAGCAGAATCATCGCAAGACCCAGGCCGACCATCAGGCGGAAGCTCCAGAACACGACGGTCGAATTGGGGCGGTCCGCGGCGGGGAAGTCCTTGAGCGCCGGTACCTGCTTGTCGATGTCATGCATCAACAGCAGGCTGCCGAGAGCTGGAATCTCGAGTGCGAAGCGCGTCTCTTCGCGCTGCATGTCGGGCACACCGAACAGGATCAACGGCGCCGGTTCCCCATGGCTGTTGTCCCAATGCCCTTCGATGGCCGCGATCTTGGCCGGTTGGTGCTTGAGCGTATTCAGGCCATGCATGTCGCCGACGAAGGCCTGCAGCGGGGCGGTCACCATCAACATCAGCACCGCCATGACCAGCATCTTGCGCACTTCCGGGGTGTCGCGTTTCTTGAGCAGCAACCAGGCGGCGGAGGCAGCGACGAACAGCGAGGTGCTCAGGAAGGAGGCCAGTGCCATGTGGGCCAGGCGATAGGGGAAGGAGGGGTTGAAGACGATCGCGAACCAGTCGACCGGCACGACGATGCCATCGATGACCTCATGCCCCTGTGGGGTCTGCATCCAGCTGTTGGACGACAGGATCCAGAACATCGAGACCAGGGTGCCGAGCGCCACCATGCAGGTCGAGAAGAAGTGCAGGCCGCGGCCGACGCGATTCCAGCCAAACAGCATCACGCCGAGGAAGCCGGCTTCGAGGAAGAAGGCGGTCAGCACTTCATAGGTCAGCAGTGGTCCGGTCACGCTGCCGGCAAAGGCCGAGAAACCAGCCCTGACACCACGCCCATCGCGAAGTTGACCGCGAATATCTTCGACCAGAAATGATAGAGGTTGCGGTAGACCTGTGTGCCTGTCTTCAACCACATGCCTTCCAGCACCGCCAGATAGCTGGCGAGGCCAATGGTGATGGCCGGGAAGATGATGTGAAACGAGATGGTGAAGGCGAACTGTATCCTGGCCAGGTCGATGGCCTCGGTGCCGAACATGGCAATGTCTCCTGAGTAGGCGGCAAGGGGGACGGCCCTGCCTGAATCTTCGCCGCTACTCTAGGGAGCCACCGGAAGCCATAACAGGCTCAGTTGTGCGAGAAAAAACCATATCAGTTGCAAGCTGAATCTTGGTAAGTCGTTAACTGCCCGTGAGCCAGTCAACCGGCCAGCCAGGTGGTATGGAGAGCAGCCAGCAAGGCGAGCCGGGCAGGAGGGCGCACTCTGATTCACGTCAGCACCATGACGGGATCAGCTGCTTGTCGTATCGCCCTTGGCGGCAGGCCCCGCCATGGCGGGCTCTGGCGCATCCTTAAGGGGTACGCGTGCGTCATCAGGGCGTGCAATCAAGGTACGCAACAAGGTGCGACCTCCAGGCGTGGCAAGCGGCTGGCGCGCGAGTGACATGCGCCGCAAAAGGCTGTTTTCGCCCCAGCGGATAACGCGTGATGACTGTATGGCAAGGCGGCCGCAAGGGCTGCGGCATTTGCGCGCACTCATGCGCGCACATACTCAAGGCATTCCTTACATCTCGCGCCTCGCGCCTCGCGCCTCGCACCTCGCTCTTTGCACCTCGCTCTTCGCACCTCGCATATCGTCTGAGCGGTCCGCGTTTCAGGCTGCCTTGAGCAATTCACCCAATGTCTGCATGGCGCGCTCTGATGCCGCGTCCCATGGGTGGCCGTAGCTCAAGCGAATGCAATGATTGAAGCCCTGGGTGGCCGAGAAGATGGGCCCCGGCGCCAGACTGATGCCGTGGGCCAGCGCCTGCTGAAACAGGGCCAGCGAGTCGATGTGCTCGGGAAGCTCGCACCACAGGAAATAGCCCCCGTGGGGATGGGTGACGCGGGTGTCTGCGGGGAAGTAGCGATCAATGGCTGCCAGCATGGCCGTCTGCTGGGTTTCGAGCGCCAGGCGTAGCTTGCGCAGGTGGCGGTCGTAGCCGCCGTGCTGAAGATAGTCGGCCAGGGCCACCTGGGCAGGCAGCGATGGCGAGATGGTTGTCATCAACTTGAGGCGTGAAATCTCCCGGGTATGCCGCCCCGCGGATATCCAGCCCACCCGATAGCCCGGCGCCAGGCACTTGGAGAATGACCCGCAGTGCATCACAAGGCCCTCGACATCCAGCGCCTTGACGGGTTGCGGGGGCGACACCTCGGCACGTTGATCGAAGTACAGTTCCGCGTAGACATCATCCTCCAGCATCGGCAGCTGATGACGGCAGAGCAGCGCATACAGTTGGGCCTTGCGTGCATCGCTCAGGCTGGCCCCCAGCGGATTCTGCAGATGACTCATGAACCAGCAGGCCTTGATGGGCAGCGTCTCCAGACGATTCTCGAGCACCTCGAGATCAATCCCGTCACGCGGATGTACCGGAATTTCCACCGCGCGCAGCTTGAGCCGCTCAAGCACCTGAAGCGTGGCATAGAAGGCTGGCGCCTCGATGGCGACAAGGTCCCCTGGCTGGGTGACACATTGCAGGCCGAGATTGAGCGCCTCCATGGCGCCATTGGTGATCACCAGCTCCTCTGTCGGCAGCTGCATGCCGTTGACCATGTAGCGCTGAGCGATCTGCCGGCACAGGTCAGGATGGCCTGTGGTCATGTCGGAGATCACGGCATGCGATGACAGCTGGCGCAGCCCACGCGTCATGCTGGTCGCAAGCCGCGCGAGGGGGAAGAGCTCCGGGCTCGGGAAGGCAGAGCCGAAGGGGACGGTGTCGTTGTCACGCAGTGAGCCCAGCACCGAGAACACCAGTTCACTGACGGCGACATCGGAAGGGGCTTGCTGCTGCAGGGCGACATGCGGCTCATCGAGTATCCGCGAGGCATTGTCACGCACGAAATACCCCGAGCGCGGCCGCGCACTGATCAGGCCCTGATTCTCCAGCAGGTAATACGCCTGAAAGACGGTAGAGGGGCTGATGCCATGCGCCTTGCTGGCCTGGCGCACCGACGGCACGCGCTCACCCGGTGCGAGAATGCCGGTACGAATCAGGTTGGAGATCTCGGCGGCAAAGCGTTCATAACGCTTCATGGGGGATTTCCTGACGGGGTGGAAGAGTGAAAGGGAGAGGGCAAGAGAGAGTGAAAGGGAGAGGGCAAGGATACCGAAGCGGCGACGTCATCGCATGATCGGTGGCTGTGGCTGTGCATTGTGCAAGCCGTCTCTGGAGGAGCACGCGGTCGGGCGGCTCAGGGCCGAGGCGCTTGCCGAGCGGGGGATCAGCTATTGCTACCGCAGCGTTGCAGAATAGGGATAAGTGAATGCTGATTCATCAGTTTTCCTCACAACTCATCTCACGCTGATGATATTTATCCGTGCGGCGCTATCTCATACCTTGGTGGCATTCGTGGAGAGCGATGACACCTCGTCGTGTCGTGCTCTCTTTCGCACGCTCTTGTCTTTCAAGCAGGTACCCGCATGCAAACCACTCGTCTCTCTTCCGACCATCAATCTTCCAGCCATCTCTCTGCCATCATCACTGGCGGTGGCTCCGGTATGGGCGCTGCCACAGCCCGAAAGCTCATCGACAACGGTTGGAACGTCACGCTCTTCGGACGCAATCTGGCGAAACTCGAGGCCATGCGCGACTCGCTCGCTCAGCCTGAGCGGGTCGTCGTGGTGCAGGGCGATGTCAGCCAGGCCGCGGATGTCGAACGCCTCGTGGCGAGTCATATCGAGAGCTTCGGGCGCCTGGATGGCCTGGTCAACAGCGCCGGTGTCCCGTTCGGCGGCGCCATCGAGACGGTCTCGCTGGAAGACTGGCGCGCCTCGATGGCAATCAATGTCGAGGGTGTGTTCAACACCATCCAGAAATCGCTGCCGCACCTGAAGGAGGCTGGCGGCGCCATCGTCAATGTCTCGTCCGTGTCCGGGCTCGCGGGGGACTGGGGCTTCAGTCCTTACAATGCGGCCAAGGGCGCCGTCACCAATTTCACCCGCTCGCTCGCGCTGGAGCTGGGCAGTCAGGGCGTCAGGATCAATGCCGTCGCTCCGACGCTGACGGAATCCGACATGACGTCCTTCGTGACCGAGGATGACAAGGTCATGGCCATGTTCCGCAATCGCATTCCGCTGGGAAGAGCCGCCAAGGCCCACGAAGTGGCCGCGGCCATCTATTTCTTGCTGAGCAGCGAAGCCAGCTTCATCAATGGCGTGAATCTGCCGGTCGATGGTGGTGTCACGGCGTCCAATGGTCAGCCCAACTTTGCCATGTCTCTCGAGACTCTCTAAGGAGAACGGCCATGACTCAGCCAGTCGATGCACAGCGGATCGCGACCCGCGAGCAGATTCTCACTGACCTGCGCACACGCAAGACCTCCAAGCGCTATGACCCGACCCGCAAGGTCGCCGCCGAGGACATGGAGGTGCTCTACGAGGCCCTGCGCCTGTCCGCTTCCTCGATCAACTCCCAGCCCTGGCGCTTCATCGCGCTGGAAAGCGAGACCGCCAGGATGCGCATGGAGCGTACCTTCGCGCGCAACTTCCAGTACAACCAGCGCCACGTTCGTGAGGCCTCGCACATCCTGTTGCTGGCGCATGACCCTGCCTACTCGCCTGCGGCCTATCGCCGTGTGGTGGAGGAAGACATCGCCAATCTTCATACGCCTGCCGAGCGACGTGAGGCGGCGCTGGCCAAGTATGCCTTCGTCGAGATGAATACCGACGCCGACGGAAGCACCGCCAGCTGGACCAAGGCCCAGACCTACATCGCGCTGGGCAGCGCCCTGCATGTGCTCGCCAGACTCGGTATCGACGCCACCCCGATGGAAGGCATCGACAGCGAGCTGGTGGCACAGGAATTCGCCCCGGAACTGGACGGGCACCTCTGTGATGTCGCGCTGGCAGTGGGCTATCACCATGCCGAGGACTTCAACTCGCAGGTACCCAAGTCACGCCTCAAGCTGGCGGATGTGGTGAAGCGGATCTGAGCGCGGCCGCGCACTGATCAGGCCCTGATTCTCCAGCAGGTAATACGCCTGAAAGACGGTAGAGGGGCTGATGCCATGCGCCTTGCTGGCCTGGCGCACCGACGGCACGCGCTCACCCGGCGCGAGAATGCCGGTACGAATCAGGTTGGAGATCTTGGCGGCAAAGCGTTCATAACGCTTCATGGGGGATTTCCTGACGGGGTGGAAGAGTGAAAGGGAGAGGGCAAGAGAGAGGGCAAGGATACCGCAGTGTCGATAGACAGTGACGTTTGGGCGTCGTAGTGGATGCACCAATGTCATTAGCTTCCCTCGCTTTCGTTCGGCCGGAGGCTCTATCGGGGCGAGCGCCACGCCCTGCACCACGCACAGAGCCACGCCCAGCGCTCTTCTCACCTATCTGGTGCAAGGCAAGGCGAGGGTCGGTGATGGGCGCATCATCCTGGTGCAGTGCTGCGCTTGAGCAGTGTCGCTGTGCTTCGCTCGCTCTCATCATGTCTCGCGTTTCTCTTCATCCTTTCTCGGTCTTTCCACTGTTTTTGCCCAGTCTTTCTCCCTGTCTTTGTGCCCGTCTCTCTCCCTGTCTCTCTTCTATCTCACCGCTGTCGCTTTCTTGTCTGGCCGTTGGCCGGCGGCGTCAGTGTGCGGCTGGCACATCGATTGCACTACCTCAGCCGGGACAACAAGTACAACAAGACACGAGGGAATGTCGTGAACAAGAAAATCGCTGCCGCAATGCTATCCGCCTGTGTCGGTTTCTCGCTGGCCAATGTCGCCCAGGCAGAAGAGGGGCCGATCAAGGTCGGCATCCTACACTCACTGTCCGGCACCATGGCGATCAGTGAATCGACACTGAAAGACACCATGTTGATGCTGATCGAGAAGCAGAACGAGCAGGGCGGGCTGCTGGGACGCAAGCTGGAGCCTGTCGTGGTCGACCCGGCCTCCAACTGGCCGCTGTTCGCCGAGAAGGCGCGTGAGCTGCTGGCACAGGACAAGGTCGACGTGATCTTCGGCAACTGGACGTCCGTCTCGCGCAAGTCGGTGCTGCCGGTGGTCGAGGAGCTCAACGGCCTGCTGTTCTACCCGGTGCAGTATGAGGGCGAGGAGTCCTCGGAGAACGTCTTCTATACCGGAGCGGCGCCCAATCAGCAGGCGATTCCGGCAGTGGATTACCTGATGAACGACGTGGGCGTGGAGCGCTGGGTGCTGGCGGGCACGGATTATGTCTATCCGCGTACCACCAACAAGATTCTGGCCGCCTACCTCAAGTCGAAGGGCGTGGCGGACGCGGATGTGATGGTCAATTACACCCCCTTCGGTCATTCCAACTGGCAGTCCATCGTCTCGGACATCAAGTCTTTCGGCAGTGCCGGCAAGAAGACGGCCGTGGTGTCCACCATCAATGGCGATGCCAACGTGCCGTTCTATCGTGAGCTGGCCAACCAGGGCATCAATGCCGAGGACATCCCGGTGGTGGCCTTCTCGGTGGGCGAGCAGGAGCTCTCGGGCATCGATACCGCGCCGCTGGTCGGCCACCTGGCCGCCTGGAACTACTTCATGAGCGTGGACAGCGACACCAACTACGACTTCATCGATGAGTGGATCGATTACACCGGCAAGGAAGATGCGGTCACCAACGACCCGATGGAAGCCCACTACATCGGCTTCAACATGTGGATGGAAGCCGCGCGCAAGGCCGGCAGCGTCGAGGTCGATGCGGTCAAGGACGCCATCATCGGTGTCTCGGTGCCCAACCTGACCGGCGGCTACGCCACCATGATGCCCAATCATCACATCACCAAGCCGGTGCTGATCGGCGAGATCCAGGACAACGGCCAGTTCTCCGTCGTCTGGCAGACCCCGTCCACCGTGGCAGGCGATGCGTGGTCTGACTATCTGGAAGGTTCCAAGGACCTGATCAGTGACTGGCGCAAGCCGATGGAATGCGGCAACTACAATGTCGTGACCCATTCCTGTGGGGCTCAACAGAGCGTTGCGGCGCAATGATGCGTAGCACGTTCTGAGAGCGAGGCGGCGTGCTGGCTCACCTGCATGCCGCCTCGTTGAGTGTCAGTCTCCGAAGCCGCGATGCCCTCGGAGACTGATGACGCCTTTGCGCGTTCACCATGGATGGCCTTCTTGATGTCTATCTCCGTTGCAACGATGTACCGCGGGTGCTGGCAGTGGATGCTGCTGGTCTGTCTTCTGTCATTCCCCCTGTTTGCCGCTGCCCAGTCCGAGTCCGCGACTGGCCAGTCAGCGCGCCTGTCCGACGGCGCTGCCCAATCCCTGTTGACCCGGCTTGCCGAGGCACGCAACCCGGCCAAGCCAGCCGTGATCGATGAAATCGCGATGAGCGGCGATGCACGTGCACGTGGCTGGCTGGAAGCCTTTTCTGCCAGCAAGCTGGCTCGTCTCAAGGACGCCGAGCGCTTCTTGATCATCGACAACAATCGTGGCCGCGAATGGGCCGTTTCCGACGCCCTGTCGGGAGAATCGGCGGGCAAGGTCTCGCGCCGCGACTTGAAGACACTGCGCAGCAACAACTCGCTGCGTGGGCATATCGATGGCGTGCTGTCGATGATCGACCTGTCTTCGCCGGATGCCGAGGTCAGACTCGCGGCGGCGCGCGGCCTGCGCGGCAGCGTCGATGAGGCCATGGCCGAGCGGTTGCCGAGCCTGATCGAGAAGGAAGGCGATGACGCTATCCGCGCCACGCTCAAGGAAGCGCTCGCCATCCAGCAGCTGGAGGCCGATGGCGACCCCGCGGCGCTGGAGACGCTCTCCGGCAGCCTGAACGCCGCCGCGATCGCTGCCATCAATGGCGCCGCGGCGAGTGATGATCCGCAGCTGGCCCAGGCCGCCAAGGTGGCGCTGGCCGGTATCGAGCAGAAGCTTCAGCTCAACAGCGGGCTCGAGACGCTCTACTTCGGCCTCTCGTTGGGCTCGGTACTGGTGCTGGCCGCCATCGGGCTTGCCATCACCTTCGGTGTCATGGGCGTGATCAACATGGCGCATGGCGAACTGATCATGCTGGGCGCCTACACCACCTGGGGCATGCAGCAATTGCTGCCGGGGCAGCCGGGGCTGGCGCTGCTGCTGTCGATTCCGGCGGGCTTTCTGGTCGCGGCGGCGGTGGGCGTCATCATCGAGCGCAGCGTCATCCAGCACCTCAAGGGGCGCCCGCTGGAGACCTTGCTGGCCACCTTCGGCATCAGCCTGATCCTGCAGCAGCTGGTGCGCACCACCATCTCGCCCTTGAATCGCATCGTGGTCACGCCGGAGTGGATGAGTGGCTCGCTGATGATCAACGAGGCGCTGTCACTGACGCTCAATCGCCTCTACATCATCGGCTTCGCGCTGTTCGTGTTCGCCGGTCTGATGCTGATCATGCGCCGTACCCGTCTCGGCCTCGAGGTGCGGGCGGTGACCCAGAACCGGGCCATGGCGCGCTCGATGGGCATCAAGGCAACCCGTGTCGACATCATGACCTTCGCGTTGGGCTCCGGTGTGGCCGGCCTGGCCGGTGTCGCGCTCTCCCAGATCACCAACGTCGGGCCGAACCTGGGCCAGAACTACATCATCGACTCCTTCATGGTCGTGGTGTTCGGCGGGGTCGGCAATCTGTGGGGCACGCTGGTGGCCGGCATGTCGCTGGGGCTGCTCAATCAGTTCCTCGAGCCCTGGGCGGGTGCGGTTCTCGCCAAGATCGTGGTGCTGGTCTTCATCATCCTGTTCATTCAAAAGCGCCCGCGGGGATTTTTCCCGCAGAAGGGCCGCGCCGCGGAGGGTTGATCCATGCCTGATTCACGTTCCTGGCTGGCGCGCCCCTTCACGGAGCGCTCCACCCAGATCTTCCTCGCGGTGCTGACGCTGTCAGTGCTCGCGATCACGCTGCTGCATGTGCTGCTGCCCGAGGGGCATCCGCTGCATGTCAGCACCTTCACCGTCACCCTGCTGGGCAAGTACCTGTGCTATGCGCTGCTGGCGGTGGCGGTGGATCTCGTCTGGGGCTACCTGGGCATTCTCAGTCTGGGCCACGGCGCCTTCTTCGCGCTGGGCGGTTACGCCATGGGCATGTATCTGATGCGCGAGATCGGCGACCGCGGCGTCTATGGCAATCCGGAACTGCCGGACTTCATGGTCTTCCTCAACTGGCAGGAGCTGCCGTGGTTCTGGCAGGGCTTCGACATGCCGGCCTTCGCCTTCCTGATGGTGCTGCTGGCGCCGGGGCTGCTGGCGCTGGTGTTCGGCTTCCTCGCCTTCCGCTCCCGCGTCACCGGCGTCTATCTCTCGATCATCACCCAGGCGCTGACCTTTGCCTTGATGCTGGCGTTCTTCCGCAACGAGATGGGCTTCGGTGGCAACAACGGCCTGACCGACTTCAAGGAAATTCTCGGCTTCGATCTGCGCACGGATGCGGTGCGCATCGCACTGTTCATCGCCAGTGGCGTGGCGCTGGGGCTCGGCTATCTGCTGTGTCGTGGCATCGTCGGCTCCAAGCTGGGGCGGCTGAGCATCGCCTGTCGCGACGCCGAGGCACGCACGCGCTTTCTGGGCTACCGCGTCGAACGTGTCCAGCTCTTCATCTTCGTGGTCTCGGCGATGCTGGCCGGGGTCGCGGGGGCGCTGTACGTGCCGCAGGTCGGCATCATCAATCCCGGCGAGTTCTCGCCGCTGTTCTCCATCGAGGTGGTGGTGTGGGTGGCGCTCGGCGGCCGCGCGACGCTCTACGGTGCCGTGCTGGGCGCGCTGATCGTCAACTACGCCAAGACGGTGTTCACCGGCATCATGCCGGACGCCTGGCTGTTCGCCCTCGGCGGCCTGTTCGTGCTGGTCACCGTGCTGTTGCCCAAGGGCATCGCTGGCCTCTTTGCCCAGCGTGGCTGGGGCAGCCGCTCGCAGTCGTCCTCGGCGAAGAGCGAACCGCCGTCCGAATCGGCATCCGGTTCCCGTCCCATCGAGGAGGCCACCGCATGAGCCTGTTGAAAGAGATGGCCACGCGTGACCGCGTGTTCGACTTCCTGACCCCGCGCATCTCGCCGGTGGACGTGACCCACGGGCCGATCCTCTATCTGGAGGATGTCAGTGTCAGCTTCGATGGCTTCAAGGCGATCAATGACCTCAACCTGACCATCGACGATGGCGAGCTGCGCTGCATCATCGGCCCCAACGGCGCGGGCAAGACCACGATGATGGACATCATCACCGGCAAGACGCGCCCCGACAGTGGCTCGGTGTGGTTCGGCAGCCGGCACGATCTGCTGCGCATGAGTGAGCCCGAGATCGCCACCCTGGGCATCGGGCGCAAGTTCCAGAAGCCCACCGTCTTCGAGGCGCTCAGCGTGTTCGAGAATCTCGAGCTGGCCATGGCCACCGACAAGCGCATCTTTCCGACGCTGGCGGCCCGCATGAGCGGCGAGACCCGCGCCAGGATCGAGGAAGTGCTCGAGACGATTCACCTCAAAGAGTGGCATGCGCGCGAGGCGGGCATCCTGTCCCACGGCCAGAAGCAGTGGCTGGAGATCGGCATGCTGCTGATGCAGAAGCCGCGTCTGCTGCTGGTCGATGAGCCGGTGGCCGGCATGACCGAGCAGGAGATGGAGCGCACCGCGGAGTTGCTGACCAGCCTGGCGGGACGCCAGTCGGTGGTGGTGGTCGAGCACGACATGGGCTTCGTGCGCTCCATCGCGCGCAAGGTCACGGTGTTGCATCAGGGCGCGGTATTGGCGGAAGGCAGCATGGATGCGGTATCGAGCGACCCGAAAGTCGTCGAGGTCTACCTGGGAGAGAGTGACGGATGACGCAAGCGCTGAACACCAAGGCACCGATGCCGAGCGGCGAGTCGCCGCTGTTGACCATCGACACGCTCAACCAGTTCTATGGGGAAAGCCACACGCTGTGGGACCTGACGCTGGAGATTCCCGTTGGGCAATGTACCTGCGTGATGGGCCGCAACGGCGTCGGCAAGACCACGCTGATGAAATGCATCATGGGTGAGGAGAGCGTCCGTGACGGCAAGCTCCTGTACCGCGCCGATGGCGATGCCAGTGGCAGCGATTCCGGTCGCGATGCCAGTAGCAACGAGCCGCTTGATCTGACGCGGCGCAAGCTCGAGGAGCGCGCGCGGCTGGGTGTCGGCTACGTCCCCCAGGGGCGGCAGATCTTCCCGATGATGACGGTGGAAGAGAATCTGCGCACCGGGCTTGCCGTGCGCCGCGATGGCCTGCGCCAGATTCCCGAGCGCATCTATGAGCTGTTTCCCGTGCTCAAGGAGATGCGTCACCGGCGCGGGGGCGACCTTTCAGGCGGCCAGCAGCAACAGCTCGCCATCGGCCGCGCGCTGGTCATCGAACCTCGTCTCCTGATCCTCGATGAGCCCGGTGAGGGCATCCAGCCCAATATCGTCGCCCAGATCGGTGAGGTCATTCGCCGCCTGATCAAGGAAGACGGCCTGACGGTACTGATGGTCGAGCAGAAGCTGCCCTTCGCGCGCAAGTACGCCGACCGCTTCGTGATCATGGATCGCGGCCGCCGGGTAGCCGAAGGCGAGATCGCGGCGCTGTCCGATGAACTGATCAAGCAGCACCTGACCGTATGACGATCCGGTGCGTGATTCCCGCTGATGGTGCGACGGATGCCGCGCGCAGTGAGGCCAATACCTCCGGCCATCGCTTCGATGACCAGCGCCAGTGGCAGGCCGCGCTGGCGCTGCGGTTCGAGGCTGATGCGCGCGACACCAGTGATGCCGGGCGCGCCATCACCCGCCTGACGCGCAGACGTCATCATGGCCCGCTGCGCGTGCAGCGGCCGTTCTATCCCGAGGGCCGCCACGGCTGCTGCCACGTCTATCTGCTGCATCCCCCCGGTGGGCTGGTCAGCGGCGATGCGCTGCAGATCGAGGCCGAGGTGGAGGAGGGCGCGCATGTGCTGTTGACCACGCCGGCGGCGGCCAAGCTCTACAAGGCGGACCGCAACGGCGTGGCCTGGGGCCAGCATACCCATCTCAAGGTCGCCGACGGGGCCACCCTGGAATGGCTGCCTCAGGAGACGCTGGCCTTCAATGGCTCGCGCGGTGAGCAGACCACCACCCTCGAGCTTGCCGGCTCTGCGTGCTGTCTGGGCTGGGAAGTGCTGGCGCTGGGGCGCCCGGTCGGTGAGCTGCCCTTCGTCAGCGGCCATCTCGAACAACGCTTTCGCCTGACCCGTGACGGCAAGCCAGTGTGGATCGAGCGCCAGTCGCTGGACCCGCTGCATCCGCGCTTCACCGGGCGCTGGGGGCAGGGCGGTTGCAGTGTGCAGGCGACGCTGTGGGCGGTCGGGCTCGAGGATGAGGCGGCGGCCATCGAGGCGCTGCGTGAGGCGTTGCCGGCTTCCCCGCGCTGGGCGGTGACACGTCGCGAAGGCGTATTGCTGCTGCGCTATCTGGGCCATGAACGCAACGAGGCCTGGGCGCTGTGCCAGCAGGCATGGCAGCTCCTGCGCCCTCTGATGACGGGGCTTGAGGCGCAGGTGCCACGTATCTGGCTGACCTGATCTCGACAGACCCCACTGAATGACAACCACAAGAGCCACGACATGGAACTGACGCCAAGAGACAAGGACAAGCTGTTGCTGTTCACCGCAGCGCTGCTGGCGGAACGCCGCAAGGCCAAGGGCCTCAAGCTCAACTATCCGGAATCCATCGCCTTGATCAGCGCCGAGATTCTGGAAGGCGCCCGCGAAGGCTTGAGCGTGGCCGAGCTGATGGGGCGCGGAGCGGAGGTGCTGACCCGTGACGACGTGATGGAGGGCATCGCCGAGATGATTCCCGAGGTGCAGGTCGAGGCGACCTTCCCGGATGGCACCAAGCTGGTGACCGTTCACAACCCCATCGTGTGAGGCGAGCAATCATGATTCCCGGTGAATATCTGGTGGCGGACGGCGAGATCTCTCTCTGTGAAGACCGCCTGCGCACCAAGCTCTCGGTCGGCAATACCGGCGACCGACCGATCCAGATCGGCTCGCACTATCACTTTGCCGAGGCCAATCCGGCGCTGGTGTTTGATCGCGAGGCCGCCCTCGGGCAGCGCTTGGACATCGCCGCCGGCACGGCGATTCGCTTCGAACCGGGGCAGACGCGTGACGTTACGCTGATTCCCTTCGCCGGCAGCCGTCATATCTATGGCTTCCGCGGCGAGGTGATGGGGCAACTCAAGGATGACGGCAGTGTCGAGCGCTGAGCGTGCGACGCCCTTTGCCTCAATGCGCCAGGCAATGGCGCTGACGGGCATTCAGTTCGGAGCACACCTGGCATCAGCAGTTCAGAAATTGCGGCTTAGAAACTGCAGCTCAGAAGCGTTGGCTTAAAAGCTGCGGCTCAGGGATCAAGAGGCAACCCATGAAGATAACGCGACAGGCCTATGCCGACATGTACGGCCCGACCACCGGTGACCGCGTGCGTCTGGGCGATACGGCGCTGTGGATCGAGGTGGAGAAGGATTTCACCCACTACGGGGAAGAAGTGAAGTTCGGCGGTGGCAAGGTGATCCGCGATGGCATGGGCCAGAGCCAGCGCGCCGATGACAGCGTGATGGATACCGTGATCACCAATGCGCTGATTCTGGACTGGTGGGGCATCGTCAAGGCGGATGTCGGTCTCAAGGCCGGGCGCATCGCAGCCATCGGCAAGGCGGGCAACCCTGATACCCAGCCCGACGTGGATATCGTGATCGGCCCGGGCACCGAGATCATCGCCGGTGAGGGCAAGATTCTCACTGCCGGTGGCGTCGACCCGCACATTCACTTCATCTGCCCTCAGCAGGTGGAAGAGGCGCTGATGAGCGGCATCACCACCATGCTCGGCGGCGGCACCGGGCCGGCCACCGGCACCAATGCCACCACCTGTACGCCGGGGCCGTGGCATATCGGCAAGATGCTGCAGGCGGTGGATAGCCTGCCGATGAACATCGGCTTTCTCGGCAAGGGCAATGCCTCGCTGCCACAGGGACTTGAGCAGCAGATCGAGGCCGGCGTGATCGGGCTCAAGCTGCATGAGGACTGGGGCACGTCGCCGGCCTCCATCGACAACTGTCTGACCGTCGCCGATGCCTATGACGTGCAGGTGGCGATCCATACCGACACCCTGAACGAGTCGGGCTTCGTCGAGGACACCCTGGCGGCCTTCAAGGACCGCTGCATCCACACCTTCCACACCGAAGGCGCCGGTGGCGGCCATGCTCCGGACATCATCACCGCCTGCTCGCGGCCCAACGTGCTGCCGTCTTCCACCAATCCGACGCGTCCCTACACCGTCAATACGGTGGATGAGCACCTCGACATGCTGATGGTCTGCCACCACCTGGACCCGAGCATCCCCGAGGACGTCGCCTTCGCCGATTCGCGCATTCGCCGCGAGACCATCGCCGCCGAGGACATCCTGCATGACCTGGGTGTCATCTCGATGATGTCCTCGGATTCCCAGGCGATGGGCCGTGTGGGCGAGGTGATCTGCCGTACCTGGCAGACGGCGCACAAGATGCGCGAACAGCGCGGCCTGCTGGCAGAGGACAGCGAGCGCGGCACCGACAACTTCCGTGCGCGTCGCTATATCGCCAAGTACACCATCAACTCGGCCATCACCCACGGTATCGCCCATGAAGTCGGCTCAATTGAAGTCGGCAAGCTGGCGGACCTGGTGCTGTGGTCACCGGCGTTCTTCGGCGTCAAACCGGCCTGCATCCTCAAGGGCGGCATGATTGCTGCCGCACCCATGGGCGACCCGAATGCCTCGATTCCTACACCGCAGCCGGTGCATTACCGCCCGATGTTCGGCGCCTTCGGCAAGGCGGCCAGCGCTACGCGCCTGACCTTCGTCTCCCAGGCGGCGCTCACGGCTGGTGTCGGGGAGGCGCTGGGGCTCGACAGTCCTCTGTCTGCCTGCCGCGACGTGCGTCAGGTGCGCAAGTGCGACATGAAGCTCAATGACGCCTGCCCGGAACTCAAGGTCGACCCCGAGACCTACGAAGTCTTCGCCGACGGTGAGCTGCTGACCTGTGAGCCCGCCAGCGAGTTGCCACTGGCCCAGCGCTATCACCTGTTCTGATTCCCTATTCGAGATTGACGCCATGATGGAATTGATACATCGCCTGCCAGACGCCAGTGGATCAGGCGACCCAGCGAGCGCTCACACCGATGCCGAGCCCCTCGACACCCTGACCCTGCCGCTGGAGCTGCGTATCCGCGGTCGTCTGCGTGCCACCACGGACGGCGGGCGCGAGGTCGGACTGTTTCTGGATCGCGGTCCGGTACTGCGTGATGGCGATCGGCTGGCCTCGCGCGAGGGTGAGGTGATCCGCATCCGCGCCGCGGATGAGCCGGTAGTGACTGCCCACATCGCCGCCGGGCGACCGATGGCCGCGCTCTGCTATCACCTGGGCAATCGCCATGTGCAGCTCGCCATCGGCATGCAGACGCCTGATGCTTCCGGTAGTGAAGGAAAGAGCGCAACCGGTTGGGTGCGCTTCCCGCCGGATCACGTGCTGGAAGAACTGGCCGAGCGCCTCGGCGCGACCCTCACCCATCATGAGGCGCCCTTTGACCCTGAGCCGGGCGCCTATGCCCAGGCGGGGCAGGGGCATGCTCATTCTCACGGTCATTCACACGGCCACTCACATGCTCACGACCATGAGCACAGCCACGGCCATTCTCACAACCACGCTCATGAGCACACGCATGAGCACTGATGCCATGGCGGGCCTGCCGGCGCAGGAGGATCTGGCGCTGCTTGGGCTGTTGCAGCTGGTAAGCCCTGCCTTGCCCATCGGCGCCTTTGCCTGGTCCCAGGGGCTGGAGAGTGCCTTCGAGCTTGGCTGGGTCACTCAGGAGCAGGAGCTAGGCGAGTGGATCGACGGCGTGCTGGAAGACGGGCTCGGCCGTTGCGAACTGCCACTGTTGGTGCGTCTGCAGCAGGCGTGGGCCGCGGGGGATGCACCGGCGCTCGACGAGTGGGATGGCTGGCTCAAGGCGACCCGTGAAACCGCCGAACTCAGCGATGAGGACGCGCGTCTCGGGGCGGCGCTGCTGCGCCTGCTCAGAAGTCTCGAGCTCGAACCGCCAAGCTCGCTGATGCCGCAGTCACCCGGCTACGTGACGGTGTTTGCCTGGGTGGCGCATCAGCGTGGGGTGCCACCGCGCCAGACCTTGATCGGCTTCGCCTGGGCCTGGCTCGAGAATCAGCTGGCGGTGGCCTGCAAGGCCATGCCGCTGGGGCACACCGCCGCCCAACGCCTGACCGAGCAGCTGCGACCCCGTGTGGTGGAAATCGTCTCACAGGCGCTCACGCGTTTGGATGATGAGCTTGGCCCGATATTGCCGGGGTTGGCGCTCGCCTCCGCCCAGCACGAAACACAATATTCCCGTCTGTTCAGGAGTTGAGCCAAGGCCGCCTGTCTTGAGGCGGCGGCTGAACCGACCGACATGAACGTCTGATATCTCACGAGAAAGGAAGCTGCCATGAAGCATTGTCTACGCGTAGGAGTGGGTGGGCCGGTGGGCTCCGGCAAGACGGCGCTGCTGCGCCAGCTGTGTCTGGCCCTGCGCGATCATTACGACATCGGGGTGGTCACCAATGACATCTACACCCGCGAAGATGCCGATTTCCTGCTGCGCCATGAAGCGCTGGAGGCGGACCGTATCCTCGGGGTCGAGACCGGTGGCTGTCCGCATACCGCGATTCGCGAGGATGCCTCGATGAATCTGGCGGCCATCGATGATCTGCAGGCCCGCCATCCGGACATGGAGCTGGTGCTGGTGGAATCCGGTGGCGACAACCTGTCCGCGACCTTCAGCCCCGAGCTTTCCGATCTCACCCTCTATGTGATCGACGTCTCGGCAGGCGACAAGATTCCGCGCAAGGGCGGGCCGGGCATCACCAAGTCGGATCTTCTGATCATCAACAAGATCGACATCGCCGAGCAGGTGCATGCCTCGCTCGAGGTGATGGACCGCGATTCGCGCAAGATGCGCGGCGAGCGGCCCTTCGTGTTCGCCAATCTGTATGACGGTGTCGGGTTGGAAGAGATCATCGCCTTCATTCTGGATCGCGGCATGCTGCCGGAGCGTCGCCCGCAAAAGCTGGCGGCACAGGCCTGACGGCGCAGCGTTTTCTGCCACTTGTCTACGAGCCATTGTCTCCCGGCATTCGCCTCTCCACGGGTGTCGGGGGGGATTCATCATCATCTTGTTCAGGAATGACACATGAAGCGTTCTCACTCCGCACTGCTTGCCACCTCGCTGCTGCTGGTGGCGACCTCAGCCTCCGCACACCCCGGCCATGATGCCCAGGGGCTGATGGCGGGCCTGTCGCATCCCTTCACCGGGCTGGACCACCTGCTGGCCATGCTGGCCATCGGCATCTGGAGTGCGCGTCAGTCGCGGGCCTTGACGCTTGCCACTCCGCTGTTGATGGCCGTCGGCATGCTGGCGGGGGCGGGCATCGCGCTGCTCAGCGGTGGTCAGGCGCTGCATGCGCTGATCGCCGAGCAGGGCATTCTGCTCTCGGTGCTGGCCTCCGGTGCGCTGGTGGCGCTGCTGCTGCGTCTGCCGACCCTGGCTGGCGCCGTGATGGTCGCCGGCTTCATGGCCTGTCACGGCTTCGCCCATGCGCTGGAAATGCCGGCGGCTGGCAGCGCCGTGGGCTACATGGCGGGCTTCGTGGTCGCGACGCTGGCCCTGGCGTTGCTGGGCCGTGCAATCGGCCAGCGCCTGATGGGCGTGCCCGCCATCGCTTCACGCCTGGTGGGTGGGGCGGTGATGGCCTCTGCCATGATCATGGCGGTCTAGGAAGATTTCAGGTTGAGGGAATTCATGACGATGACATGAACTCTCGCATTGGGTTCATTACGCTATCGACGCCCCGCTGGCTTGCCAGCGGGGCGTTTTTTGTCTTCTGGAGGCAGGGGGTAAGGGATTGCCTTGTAGAAATGTTATAACGTATCATTTTGGGGTCGAGTGGATGATGGCGCATTCCTCGACCTGCCGCGCAATCGTGCTTGCTGATGCAAGCCCTCTGTCAAGGGCTCTGACAAGGGCTCTGTGAGACAAGCCCTCATGGGCGTCATGCAGCACCTGATTCGGCGTGATGCCCCCTCATGAATCCAAGGCAATGACTGATGACAACTCTGCAATCGACTTCCTCTCCTGACAGGCCCGCTTCACTGCCTCCGGCCCTGCCAGTCACTGTGCTGTCCGGCTTTCTGGGCGCCGGCAAGACGACGCTGCTCAATCACATCCTTGCCAACCGGGAAGGGCGCCGGGTAGCGGTGATCGTCAATGACATGAGCGAGGTCAACATCGATGCTGCCATGGTGCGTGGCACGCCCGGTGCGGACAACGAGGTGACGCTCAATCGTGCCGAGGAGCAGCTGGTCGAGATGAGTAACGGCTGCATCTGCTGCACGCTGCGTGAAGACCTGCTCATCGAGGTACGGCGACTGGCCGAGGAAGGGCGCTTCGATTGCCTGGTGATCGAATCCACCGGCATTTCCGAGCCGCTGCCGGTGGCGGAAACCTTCACCTTCGAGGACGAGGATGGCCAGTGCCTCTCCAGTGTCGCGCGTCTCGATACCATGGTTACCGTCGTGGATGGCGCCAACTTCCTCACCCAGTATCGCGAGGCGCAGTCACTGGCGGAAGCGGGGGAAAGCCTCGGCGAAGACGATGAGCGCAATGTCGCCGACCTGCTGGTCGATCAGATCGAATTCTGTGATGTGCTGTTGATCAGCAAGACGGATTTGCTCGATGCCTCGCAGCTTGCCGAGCTGAGCGCGGTGCTGCGCTCGCTCAACCCGGAGGCCGAGATTCTGCCCATGACGAAGGGCGCCGTGCCACTTTCCAAGGTGCTGGACACTGGCCGCTTCAGTTTCGATCGCGCGCAACAGGCACCGGGCTGGCTGAAGGAGATGCGCGGCGAGCATGTGCCGGAGACCGAGGAATATGGCATCTCGAGTTTCTCCTACCATGCGCGCGTGCCGTTCCATCCCGAGAAATTCCACCAGCTGCTCCACGGAGACTGGTTCGGCGGCAAGCTGCTGCGCTCCAAGGGCTTCTTCTGGCTGGCCACGCGGCCGCAGTTTGCCGGACAGTGGAACCAGGCCGGTGGCATCGCGCACTACGGGTTCGGCGGCATGTTCTGGAAGGCAGTGCCGGAGGTCGAATGGCCAGAAGACCCCGAGTACCTGGAGTCGATCCGGGAAAAGTGGCAGGAGCCGTTCGGTGACATGCGCCAGGAGCTGGTATTCATCGGTCAGAATCTGGATGAAGCCCGTATCCGCCAGGCGCTGGACGAGTGTCTGCTCGATGACGCCACGCTGCTGGCGGGCAAGGAAGCCTGGCGTGATCTGCCAGACCCGTTCCCCGCCTGGGAATGAGCGACGGCCTCTGAGTCCCTGATCTGCTGACACTCGCCAGACACCCCACTGATCGCGGATCAGTGGGGTGTCTTCATTGCTGGCGCGTCTTTGGCGCTCCTGATCGGCACAGTCGTGCTGATCAAGAAGGGAGGGGCCGTCACTTTCCTCGAGCAGACGCTTCGCTGCTGGTCTGTGAGACAAGGCATGAGACAAGGCGAGAGATGCGTGCCGCTGCACTGCTCAGGGCAAACAGCAGGGTGGCGAGGCACACGATGGTGGGGCCGGTGGGCGTATCCAGCCAGTAAGCCGCCTGTAGTCCGCCGGTGGTGGAGACTCCGCCGATGATGGCGGCGGCGATCGCCATCAGCTCCGGGGTGTGACAGAAGCGGCGCGCCGTGGCTGCCGGGATGATCAGCAGCGCGGTGATCAACAGTGCACCGACCACCTTCAATGCAACCGCGACCACCACGGCCAGCGACAGTGTCAGCACCAGCTGCTCGCGTCGCGGGTTGATGCCGCTGGCACGCGCCAGGTCCTCATTCAGGGTGGCGGTGAGCAGTGCCGACCAGCGCCAGTAGATGAGGCCGATGACCAACACGCCACCTGCGGCGATGATTGCGAGGTCTGTCTTGCTGACCGCCAGAATATCGCCGAACAGATAGGCCATCAGGTCAATGCGCACGCCGGGCAGGAAGGAGACGGCCACGAGACCGAAGGCGAGTGCGGAGTGCGCCATCACGCCAAGCAGGGTGTCCATGGCGTAGCCGCGTCCGCTGAGCAGCGTGACCAGTGTCGCCATGATCAGCGAGACGACGAGCACGCCAGCCAGAATCGAGGTGGACATCAAGAGTGACAGCGCCACGCCGAGGATCGCGGCATGGGCCGTGGCGTCGCCGAAATAGGCCATGCGTCGCCAGACGACGAAACAGCCCAGCGGCGCTGCCGCAAGCGCCACGAATATCCCGGCCAGGGCGGCGCGGAGCATGAAGTCATCCAGTATCAGTCCCTCCAACATCAGTGACACCCTTCTGCGGTCGGTGCGATGAGCTGGAGCGCTGGCTCCCGACTCTGCGTTGTCTGCTTGAGCACAGGCTTGGCTGCAGGCGCGGGTGCAGGTGCAGGTCTGGACGCGGGCCGACAGGTGGGCGCAGCGTCAGAGTGATCGTGAGAATGCTCATGGCGATAGAAGGCCAGGGCGTCAGCGGTATCGAGCCCGAACAGGTCCTGGTAGGCCGGTGAGGCCATGACGCGCTCAGGCGTGCCCTGGCAGCAGACGTGGCCATGCAGGCAGACGACACGATCGGAGGCGCGCATCACCACATGCAGCTCGTGACTGACCATCAGTACCCCGCAGCCGAGGGTGTGGCGGACGCGATCGATCTGACGGTAGAAATCCGCGATGCCACGGTGATCCAGCCCCTGGGTTGCCTCATCGAGCAGCAATATATCGGGCGAATCCATCAGGGCACGGGCCAGCAGAATACGCTGGAACTGTCCCCCCGAAAGATCGGCGATCTGCTGTTGCTCGACACCGGGGATGCCGGCCTGCGCCAGGGCATGTGCTACCGCCGCGCGCGAATGGCGATGGGGCAGATTCAGGAAACGCACCACCGTCATCGGCAGTGTCGGGTCCAGGCTCAGGCGCTGGGGCACGTAGCCGATTCTGCAGCCTTGCTGGCGATGTATCCGCCCGCTCGTCGGGGATACCGCCCCGATGATGCTGCGCAGCAACGTGGACTTGCCTGAGCCATTGGGGCCTACCAGGGTAACGATTTCGCCGCGCTCAACCTCGAGATCGATCGCATCGAGGATGCGATGCCTGCCGAGCGTGACACATAGATTCTTGATCGATAACAGCGACATGGGGACCTCTTGGCGCTGAAGAGTTGACGGGGCAGTGACCATTAATGTTATGTTATAACATATTGAGTCTGATCATTGCAGCCTTCGATCTTCCTTCCGTGATATCGCCTCTATTGGAGAACCGCCATGCGCCATCGGTTACTGTCTTCCCTCTCTCTGCCCCTGATGCTGGCACCTGCCGTGGCAGTGGCCGAGGTGCCATCGGTCGCGGTGGACATTCCCCCGGTGCACTCACTGGTGGCACGTGTCATGGGGGAGCTGGGCAGCCCCGATCTGGTCATCCAGTCAGGCGCCTCACCGCATGGCTATTCCATGCGTCCCTCCGAGGCCAGGGCACTGTCCGATGCGGATGTGATGTTCTTCGTCAGTGATGAGCTGACGCCCTGGCTTGCCAAGGCGCGTGCATCGCTGGCCGCGGATGCCGATGCCGTCGAGCTGATGGAGGTGCCCGGCACCCTGCACCTGACCTATCGCGAGGGGCCCACCTTCGAGGCACATCATCACGCTGATGAGGCGTCTTCCGCACATGGCGAAGAGCACGACAAGCATGGTGGCCACGACGAGCATCACGGCGACCATGACGAGCATCACGAAGCCCATGCGGATGACGATGAGCATCACGACGAGCATGGCCACGACGGCGAGAACCCCCATGGCTGGCTGGACCCGGTGAATGCTCACACCTGGCTGGGCGCCATTGCGGAGTCACTGGCGGCACAGGACCCGGAGCACGCGGCGACCTATCGCAGCAATGCCCAGGCGGGGCAGCAGGAGCTCGAGGCGCTGACCGAGTCACTGTCAGCGCGTCTGGCTCAGGTGCAGGGCACTCGCTACATCGTCTTCCATGATGCCTATCAGTACTTCGAGCACCGCTTCGATGTGCCGGCGTCTGGTGCCATCTCGCTGGGCGATGCCTCCACCCCCAGCCCGGCCCGCGTCAAGGAGATCCAGGCGCGCGTGAAGCAGGACGACATCCAGTGCGTCTTCCGAGAGCCACAGTACAACCCGGCGTTGATCGAGAGCGTCTTTGAGGGGACCGGCGTCAAGACCTCCATCGTCTTCGAGCCGCTGGGTGTCGGGCTGCCGCTGGGCGAGACGCTGTATCCGCAGCTGATCGAGCGCCTGGGACAGGGCATCCTGCGGTGTGCCGACGCCTGATCGCTCCGTGACAAATCGACGGGGGCGCTGTCGGCCCCCGTCTTTACTCAAGCGCCTCATCCTCAAGGGAGAGCCACCGCATGCCCCACCCGACATCGCCACCGCTGAGTGAGCGTGACGCAGAGTTCTGCATCAATGCCGCGACGCGCACGCTGGAGCGCTGGGCGATCGCCGTCACGCGCGGGGAGAAGGAGACGCTTCTCTCGCTGTATGCAGAGGACGCGATTCTGGTGCCGACGGTCGCCGATGATGTGCGTGAGAATCGCCAGCAACGCCAGGCCTACTTCGATGGCTTTCTCGCCAATGAAGCACTGGCTTGCGATTTGGGGGAGTACTCACCCCGAGTCAGTCGCAAGCTGGGTACCGTGGTGATTGGAGGGCACTACACCTTCGAGTATCGCACCGCTGACGAGACGGTCACGATTGCGGCCCGTTTTCTGTTCACCTTCGAGGAGATTCTCGGCGAGTGGAAGATCACCGGTCATCATTCCTCGCGACTGGCGGGATGATTCTGCGCTGACGAGGAGCCGTCCGCGCTCTGCTCTTCAGCTCTCCTGACACACCCCACACTTCGGCTGAGCTCAGTGCCGCCTTCCTGCATCGTGAGGGAGGCGGTCACTGACGAGGGCCGCTTTGGATATCTGACGAATGACCGCAATACTCCCCGACGTTTCCCTGACCGAGCGCTCGCGCTCCTTGAGTCCCCTGGAATGGGTGGGCATGCAGGGGATCGATCTGCCTGTACTCATCGAGGAGGGCGATTATCGCCGTGAATTGCATGCCCGCGTGGATGCGCAGGTCGACCTGCCGATGCCGCACACCAAGGGCATTCACATGTCGCGCCTTTACCGCCTGCTGGATGGGCTGGCAGAGGGCAAGCCACTGACCCCTGGCAATCTGCAGGAGGTGCTCGCCGCGATGGTGGCAAGCCATCACGACTGCGCCTCGCGCAATGCCCGTGTCAGGTTGGAATTCGCGCTGCTGGTGAAGCGTCCGGCGCTAGTCACGCCTAAGCTCTCTGGCTGGAAGTCCTACCCCGTCACGCTGGAGGCCAGTCTGCATGAGGGCAGGTTCACGCTGCAGGCCAGTGTCACGGTGAGGTATTCCTCCACCTGTCCGTGCTCGGCGGCCCTGTCGCGCCAGCTTATCGAGCAGGCATTCCTGGCGGCTCATCGCAATGACACCACGCTGACGCCTGAGCAGGTCGCCGAGTGGCTCACCCATAACGCCACCCTGGCCACGCCCCACAGCCAGCGTAGCGAGGCGCAGGTCCAGATCGAGCTGAAGCCCACGGCGCAGGATCTGGGGCTGATCGCACTGATTAATGCCATCGAACAGGCCGTGGCCACGCCGGTCCAGACGGCCGTGAAACGCGCCGATGAGCAAGCCTTCGCGGCGCTCAATGGCCAGAACCTGATGTTCGTCGAAGACGCCGCACGCAGGTTGATCAATGGCCTGGCGATCTCAGACGGCGAGGCACATGTCCACGTGCGGCATATCGAAAGCCTTCATCCCCACGACGCCGTGGCCTGGGGGCGCCGTGACTGAGCGACGCCGTGACTGAGTGACGTCCAGCTTGGTTCTTCAGCTTCGTTCCTCAGTTACGCCCTATTTCGAAGCGTTACGTCTTTGATCCGCATGCACGCCCCGCCGAGGAAATCGGTGGGGTTTTTGGTTTTGCAGGGCTGAAAAACCTCCAGACACCGCGGATGACGACATCAGATGATTGATGTCGGTATGTGGTTTGCCATCCAGTCCAGATGAAGCTGTGGATGGAGGATTGTTGCGTGTTTCGCTAGACAAAGGTCTATTTCTGCGGCGCTATGATTGACCGATGCGGCAGTGGACGACTAAGTTTTGCTTCATCTGGTATGGTTTGCAGTCCACTTTAGGGAGTGGAATTTGAACGTGACGCACGTGATTCAGTCTCGCCGACACAGACTCAGGTCCGGAGCGATCAAGAGGCAAGCCAGACCCGATACGTCCATACCCCACAACAGAACAATCAAAGGGATTCGACAATGAAGCGAGCCATGCTTGCCGCCACGCTGTTAGCCGCCGCCTTGGGTACCACCACTGCGCATGCCGAGAAGATCGTGTTTGCCATCGGCGGTAGCCCCAACAGTCTGCAGGGCCAGACTGCGCAACATTTCGCCGATAGCCTGCAGGCCCGACTCGGGGATGAGCATCAGGTCGAGTACTACCACAGTGGCCAGCTGGGCGATGAGCGCCAGCTGATCCAGAAGCTGCGTCTCGGCACGGTCGATCTGGCCGCGATTTCCTCGGTGATGTCGTCCGTCTCGCCAAGCTTTGCACTGTTTGACATGCCGTTCATGGTCAAGGATCGCGAGCATCTCAAGCGCATCGATGACGAGATCGTGATGACGGACCTGGCCGAGGATGCCAAGGCCAAGGGCCTCAAGCTGGTCTCCACCTGGGAGAATGGCTTCCGCCAGATCACCAACAATGAACATCCCGTGGTGGAGCCGGAAGACCTGGACGGGCTGAAGCTGCGCACCCCGCAGAGTGAATGGCGTACCGGCATGTTCACGGCGTGGGGCGCCAATCCGACACCGATGGCCTTCTCGGAAGTCTTCGTGGCACTCCAGACCGGGGTGGTCGATGGCCAGGAGAACCCGCTGTCCAACATCGATGGCGCCAAGTTCCAGGAGGTCCAGAAGTACCTGTCACTCTCCAATCATGTCTATTCGCCCATCTGGCTGACCAGCAGTCAGGCCGGCTGGGGCAAGATGCCCGAGGACGTGAAGGCCGCGATTGCCGAGGTTTCCGCCGAGACCCAGAGCTGGGCTTTCGCCAAGGGCGCAGAACTGGATGACAAGCTGCTGGCGAGCCTCAAGGCGGGCGGCATGGCCGTCAATGAGGTGGACCGGGATGCCTTCGTCATCGCGAGTGCGCCGGTCTATCAGGCGTTCTCCGACAAGGTCGACGGTGGTCAGGCGATGGTCGACCGGGCCATGGCACTGGCCAAGGAGTAAGTCATGAGCTCGCATTCCCATGCGGCCAAGGCAACCTTCCCCACCGAGAGTGGGGAAGGACTGACGGCCACGGCTGATGTGACCCTGCTGGACAGAGTCAACCAGGTGGTGGAGCGCTGCCTGGAAGTGTTCACCGTCGGGTTGCTGCTCTCGCTGACGGTGATCGTGCTGGCGGCGGTGGCCTTGCGTACCTTCGGTGGCTCCTTGCCCTGGTATGACGAGGTCGCCTCGATCAATCTGGCCTGGCTCAGCTTCTATGGCGCTGGTCTGGCGGCTCTGAAGCGTTCCCACATGGGCTTCCCGGGGCTGATCACCAAGGCGCCCATCGCACTGCGCAGTACGCTGTTCATTACCTCTGAGCTAATCGTAATCGGATTCTTTGCCGTGGTGGGCTGGTTCGGCTACCAGGTGCTGGACGTGCTGGCCTGGGACTCCCTCATCGCCTTGCCGGCCATCGGTCTGGATGTCACCCAGTCGGTGATTCCGATCAGTGCGGCGCTCTTCATTCTGTGTGAACTGCTGAGTCTGCCTCATGCCTGGCGCAAGATGTGTGCAGGCGTCAACAGCGAAGAGGAAGAGATCGCGGAAGCCATCCGTCTCGCCGAGCAAGACCTCAAGGAGCACCGTTCATGACGTTACTGATCATTATCGCGGCGCTGTTCGCACTGGTGTTGATCAACGTGCCTATTGCGGTCGCCATCGGCACCGTCGGGGTCGTCGGAGTGGTGATCTTCATGGGCGTGGACGCGCTGGTGAACGTGCCACTGACGCTCTTCAATGGCGCCACCAAGTTCCCGCTGATCGCGATTCCGCTGTTCATTCTGGCCGGCGCGCTGATGAATACCTCGGGCATCTCCATGCGGCTGATCAACCTCGTCACGGCCATGGTCGGGTTCGTGCGCGGTGGTCTGGCGATGGTCAATGTCGGGGTATCGCTGTTCTTCGCCGAGATTTCCGGCTCCGCAGTGGCCGATGTGGCAGCCACGGGCTCGGTGCTGATTCCCGAGATGAAGAAGCGCAAGTACACGCCGCAGTTCTCGGCGGCGATCACGTCGTCTTCGGCGTCGCTTGCCATCATCATTCCGCCGTCGCTGTCGATGATTCTCTACGGGGCCATCGCGGACACGTCCATCGTCAAGCTGTTCGTCGCCGGCATCATCCCGGGGATTCTGGGTGGTCTGGGGCTGGCGATGCTCTGCTACTACTACGCCCGCAAGTACGACATGCCGCGCGAGGATGCCTTCTCGCTGTCGACACTCGGCAAGGCGTTTCGCGAGGCCTTCTGGGCCCTGACGCTGCCGGTCATCATTCTGGGCGGCATCTTCGGTGGCTTCGTGACCGCCACCGAAGGCGCAGGCATCGCCGTGCTGGCGGCGCTGGTCATCGGGGGTCTGGTCTATCGTGAGCTGAACCTGCAGGTGCTGTATCGCGCGGTGATCGATGGCGTGATCCAGACCTCCGTCGTGATGCTGCTGGTCGCCACCTCCGCGGTGCTGGGGCTGTTCCTGACCGAGATGCAGCTGCCGCAACAGCTGGCCCAGGAGATCACCGCGATCACCACGGACCCGGTGGCGGTGCTGGCGTTGCTCAACATCCTGCTGCTCCTGCTCGGCATGTTCCTGCATGGTGCCGCTGCCATCATTCTGGTGGTACCGATCGTGATGCCATTGATCCAGCAGATCGGCATCGACCCCATCCACTTCGGCCTGATCCTGACCCTCAATCTGGCCATCGGTCAGCAGACGCCGCCTGTTGCCTCGGTACTGGCCACCTCATGCTCCATCGCCAAGACGGACATGTGGGAAACCACCAAGGTCAATCTGCCGATGATCTTCGTGCTCTTCCTGGTGCTGATGCTGGTCACCTACGTGCCGGCGATTCCCATGAGTCTTGTCGAGCACTTCTATGGTTGAGAGGGCGAGAGTAGGCGGTGATGCGTTCACTGACGGTTTGAATGATAGGCAGATAGGGCAGTGATGGAGACTGCTCACCAGACGCGCCAAGGCCGCCCTTTGAGGCGGCCTTGGCGTGTCTGAATTAGATGAGTGAAATAGGCGAGTGAAATAGGCGAGTGAAATGTGCGGGGGATGACCATCGGCCAACCCAGGCTTCATCAGGTGGGGTATTTCACTGCTCTGATCCCGTAACAGGTACGCCACCCACAGCCTTTCGAGGGCCGGCCACACGCTGCTCGGCGCGCAGCGTCCACATCACACCGCCGAGAATCAGCAGCATGCCCAGCACTTCGTTGCGCTGCGGCCATTGCCAGGCAAGCAGGTATCCGTAGAGCAACGCGCAGCAGGTCTCGAAGACGATCATCTGTCCGCCTACTGACACCGGCAGGCGCTGGGCCGAGGAATTCCACAGGGCGTTGGCGATCCAGGAGCCCCCGACCGACATGAACAGGGCTGCGGCAGCGAAGGCCAGCCAGCGTTCAGACGAGAGCTCCAGCGGCAATATCCGCGGCTGCAAGACGGCGACCAGTACAAGAATCATCACTGCCACGACCCCGGTCGCGATGCCTTGCAGGGTGGACCATTCTCGCGCGGAAAAACGACCGGCCTTGAGCTGCTGGGCATTGCGCAACGCGAACCATGCCCAGGACATCACGCCGAGCGAGCCACACAGCACGCCGATCAGGTCTCGCCACTCTCCTGCGCCCTGCAGGAAGCGAAGCAGAACAGGCACGTTCATGCAGACGATCCCCACCCCGATCAACGTCAGAGACAGGCTCACGGACAGGCGGCTCGCCTGAATATGGCGTCTCCCGATCAACATCACCGCCACCGGCACCAGCCCGTTGAGCAATGCCGCGATGGCCACGCCGGCATATTGGACGGCCGCCGTCAGCAGGATGAAGTACGCCACATTGCCCGTCAGCGCCAACTCCAGCAGCAAGCGGGTATCGCGCGCAGTGAGGCGAGCGGACAGGCGGCGAGCATGGGGCAACGCGATCGCCGCGGCAAACAGCCCATAGAGCCCGAAACGTGCGCAGCTGATAACCACTGGATGGATGTCACCAAGCAGTGAGGGCAACACGATGACGCCTCCCCAGAGGGCGCCTGCCATGCCGGCATGGACTATTGCTTTCTTCATGATGAGTCGCTCTTGTCTTGATCAAGGGGCCACTCTAATGCGTTACTTCGTGATCAAGCAGCGACTTTGCCGCATTAAGCTATTCCGTCAAGGAATGCATGGCGAAGAGCTTCCTGGAGCATCCGCGCGAGCGCAATGACGAACACAGACACAATTCCAAATACAGGGAGCCCCCATGGCAGGACGTTTCCGCCATCTTCCCTCATTGGAGGGACTCGCGGCCTTCGAGTCCGTGAGTCGCTTGGGAAGCTTCACCCAGGCCGCCGATGAGCTGTGCCTGACCCAGAGCGCCATCAGCAAGCAGATTCGCGCGCTGGAGGCGTCACTTGGCACGCCGCTGTTCGTGCGCAAGGCGCGCGGAGTCACGCTTTCCAAGGCGGGAATGCTCTACCAGCAACACATTCTCCCGGCGCTGCAAGGGCTCGAGATGGCCGGACAGCGCCTGCGCGCGCTGCAGCATCCTGACACCGTCAGCGTGCTGGCAACGCATGCCGTCTCCCAGTATTGGCTGTTCCCCTGTCTGTTGAGCTTCAGCGCCGAGCACCCCGAAATCACCGTGCACATCCACGCCAGCAACGAGATGGATGCCAGCATGGTGCCGGACCATGATCTCGCGATCCTCTATGGCGACGGCGAATGGCCAGCTCTGGGTGCCACGCCGCTGATTCACGAAGATATCTATCCGGTGGCGCGCCCGGATGTAATCAAGGAGCAGGGAATTTCGCTCGAAGAGCTGGCCCAGCGGCCGTTGATTCAGCTGGACTCCTCCTGGAACTGCATGGACTGGTCTCACTGGTTTGCCCACTTCGGTATTCGCTACCGTGCGCCCAAGTCCGACATCACCTTCAATCAGCTCACGCTGACCTACGCCGCCATTCAACGAGGCGCCGGCATCGGACTGGCATGGGACTTCATGGCGGCGGACGCCATCGCCAAGGGCGAGCTAGTACGTGTCACGAATCATCGCGCGATCACCGGCCTCGCGGAGCATCTCGTGTTTGATCTCGATAGACCGCTCTCGGCCTCCGCGCGGCTGTTCCGGGATTGGCTGATCGCCAAGGCTGGGGAGGGTGGTGTGACTAGGCAGAAGGACTGAGCAGAATGTCTGAACATGAGCCTTGAGCACAGTGTCTAGACATGAGTCCTGAACGTGAAAGAGCCACCCCGTGGGGCGGCTCTTCTGGCAGGCGTGAACTGCACTACACCTTGTTCAATGGCGGGGTATCAGCCCTCCCGCACTCCATCCACCAGTCGACTGATGTCGGAGGGCGCGTCGTGCTTGAGTTCCGGCGGCAACAGGGCATCCGGCAGGTCCTGATAGCAGACCGGGCGCAGGAAGCGGTGAATCGCGGCGGTGCCGACTGAGGTGGTGCGACTGTCGGAGGTGGCGGGCCAGGGGCCACCATGGACCATGGCGTCACAGACTTCGACCCCTGTCGGCCAGCCATTGACGAGGATGCGTCCGGCGCGGCGCTCCAGCACCGGCAGCAGCTGACGTGCGGCGTCGTGATCGGCGTCATCCAGGTGCAGAGTGGCGGTCAGCTGGCCTTCCAGCGCGCTGCAGACCTGCTTGAGCTGAGCGAGATCATCGCATTCGATGATCAACGAGCTGGAGCCGAAGACTTCCGCCTGCATGGCTTCATTGGCCAGGAAGTCGCTCGCCTGGGCGCTGAACAGCTGGGTCTGGCAGGGGCTGGCGATGGGCGAGTCGCTTTCGCCACTGGCCAGGCAGGTGATGCCGGCCTGTGAGGACAGGCTCGCCACGCCCTCGGCATAGGCCTTGTGGATGCCCGGCGTCAGCATGGTCTGCACCGGACTTGCCTGGATGGCGGGAATGGCAGCTTGCTTGAAGCGCTCCAGTGCTTCGCCCTTGATGGCCAGCACCAGCCCCGGGTTGGTGCAGAACTGACCGGCGCCCATGTTGAGCGAGCCGACGAATGCGCTGCCCAGTGCTTCGCCGCGGGCTTCCAGTGCGGCCGGCATCAGGATGACCGGGTTGATGCTGCTCATCTCGGCATAGACCGGAATCGGCTGCGGGCGAGCCTGAGCGAGAGCCAGCAGGGCGGTGCCACCACTGCGCGAACCGGTAAAGCCGACCGCCTGGATCTCGGGGTGCTTGACCAGCGCCTGGCCGACCTCATTGCCGGGGCCGAACAGCAGCGAGAAGACGCCTTCCGGCATCTCGCAACGCTTGGCGGCGCGCGCCACGGCCTGACCGACCAGTTCCGAGGTGCCCGGGTGGGCCGAGTGTCCCTTGACCACCACCGGGCAGCCCGCGGCCAGCGCGGAAGCGGTATCGCCACCGGCCACCGAGAAGGCCAGCGGGAAGTTGCTGGCCCCGAAGACGGCCACCGGGCCCAGCGGGATCTGACGCTGGCGCAAGTCGGCACGCGGCAGGGGCGCACGTTCCGGCAGCGCAGGGTCGACGCGCACATCCTGCCACTCACCGCGACGCAGTACCTTGGCGAACAGCTTGAGCTGCCCGCAAGTGCGGCCGCGTTCACCGTTCAGGCGTGCCTCGGGCAAGCCGGTCTCCTGCATGGCGCGCTGGGTCAGGGTATCGCCCAGTGCATCGATTTCCTCGGCGATGGTCTCGAGGAAGACGGCTCTGGCATCGGGCGACGTGGCGCGATAGGCATCGAAGGACTGGCTGGCCAGCTGGCAGGCCTCTTCCACCGTACTCGCGTCGGCGCCCGGATAGGCGGGCTCCAGACGCTCACCCGTGGCCGGATTGATGGCGTGGATCGCCTCGCCCTGAGCGGCGAAGCTGCGTTGTCCGATAAGCTGATGACCGTTGAGTGACATCGTGTCTTCTCCTTGAGTAAGTGAAGCCCTGAGGCAGGCTGAGTCAGGCCGTGGGTGTCTTGTGGGTTGCAGTAGAGGACGTAATAGAAGGTGTAGTAGCGGTGGAGCTGGGAACAGCGGCAGCACCCGTAGGCGATGCGATAGCGGCAATCGGTAGCCGATACCAGTGAATGGCGTTGTCGTGCAGTACCTTGTCGAGCGTGCACTGGCGCAGGTCGGCGCTCGTCATCTGTTCAATGGCGCTGGTCACCAGCGCTAGCCAGTCGCCATAGCTGACCTTGAGGCCGGAGACCGGGAAGTTGCTGGCGAACAGACAGCGCTGGGCACCGAAGATATCCAGTACCTCACATAGCAGCTCACGATTGGCGCCGGCATCCCAGGCATGCCAGGGAGTGCCCAATTCCGACAGCTTGACGGCGACATTCGCGTTGTCGGCAAGCGCCCGCATGCCTGCGCGCCATTGGGCAAGGCCTTCTGGCGTGCGATCCCACGGCAGTCCGCTGTGGTTGAGGATGACGCGCAAGCCGGGGAAGTCCTCCAGCGTCGCGGCCGCCTCTTCTAGATGCCAGGCGGGCACGCGCAGGTCCCAGCTCAGGTCACGCTCCTTGAGCAGCGCCAGTCCCTCGCACCAGCGCGGGTCCTGCAGACTGCCGCTGGTGCCCGCCACCGATTGGCGGGTCTGCGGCGTGGCAGCAGTGACTGGCTTGGCGCGCACGCCACGAAACAGCGCCGATTCACATTGAGCGTCCAGCTGTGCGGCGCACTCGTCAGTGCCGAAGGCGGCCCAGCCGACATGCGCGCTCGGTAGTGCATGAGTGGCCTGCTGTCGGGTGATCCAGCGCGTCTCTTCCAGTGCCTGCGAGCGTGCGGCCTCGGCTTCACAGTGCACACTGCCCACCAGCCGGAAGCCCTCAGGCACCAGGCGCTTCAAGTCCGCGGCCACAAAGGGCCGGCGGATCGCGGCGTAATCGCCGAGAAAGAAGTTCTCCACCGGTGACTCTTCCAGCCAGGGGTATGCCACCTGGCCATCCAGTGCCCAGAAGTGATGGTGCGCATCGATCAGCGGCTGACTGTGTGAAGGCTCGTGCCTGAATGTGGTATCCGTCATGACTGGCTCGTGTCCTGGTTGGAAGCATCAAGTGCCGATTGACTCAGTGGTCACGCACCAGCAGGCAGGACACGTCCGGCTCGGCGCGTGTCGCGAAGCTTCTGCGTACCTGGCCGCTCTCTAGATCCAGCACCGCGATGCGATCGCCCTTGAGCGAGACGAAGGCTTGCTCGCCATCGGGGTGGAAGCTCATCGCGATGGGAATCGCCTCAAGCTGGATGGTGCCCAGCGGCGCCAGCGCCTCATCGAACAATGACAGCGAGCTTTCCCCGTAATTGGTGGTGATCAGGCGCCCCTTGGGGTCACGGTAGATACGGTTGGGGTCTCGACCGGTGGTCGCCGAGGCGCGTACGGTCATCGATTCGGTGTCCACCGCCACGATGCTGTCGTCATCGCGGTTGCTGATGAACAGGGTGCGGCCATCGGCGGACAGACTGTTGCCCTCCGGCTTGCGGCCCGGAATCATCGCGATGGGCGTGAAGGTGGCATCGTGAGGTTTGAACTTGGTGATGGTATTGCTGAGCAGATTGATGCCGTAGGCCCAGTCGCCGGCCTTGGTGAGCGCGAACAGGTGGGTCTTGTAGCCACCGGAGGACACGGCCAGGTCTGGTGTGGTCTGGGTCAGGGGCGTGTTGAACAGCAGCAGGGTGTTGTGGCCTTCGCTCATGGCGTAGAGGCGGTCCTGGTCATCGATGCCCAGGCCGTGGATACGATAGTAGGGCCAGGTGCTGAGCGTATTGATCAGCGTGAAGGTCTCGAGATCGACCACGAACACCGAGCAGCCGCCCTGGTCGCCTATACAGTCGGCACCGAGGATGCCGTAGTGACCCACGAAGGCGTAGCGGCCGGTGGAATCCACCACGAACTCATGCGGGTAATCCGGCAGGCGCAGGTGGTGGAGTTCCTCGCCGCTGGTGGCGTCGAACAGACTCAGGGTGTGCGCACATTTCTGGTTGAGCAGCAGAACATCTCGGGACATGACATTTCTCCAATCAGCGAGGGTGCCGTCAGGGCCTGGTTATCAAGGACTTGCACCCTCGCTGGGGTGACAGATAGGGAAATCGAAAAAGCGCTTGTGCGTTACTGAGTCACGGCGGCCGTGGTCTTCTGCGTGCCTTGCGGTTCGGCTTTGTCATCGACATCGTCATCGGCACTGGCCTGGCTGGCACCCTGGATGGCATCGATCCAGTCGCGACCATTGGCGGCGATATAGCTGTCCCAGGTCGGTAGCACAACCTTCTGGAAGGCGGCGGTATCGACATCGGTCTCGATCTTCATGCCCTTGTCGGCCAGTTCAGCGAGAATCTTCTGCTCGTTCTTCGCGTTCAGTTCACGCTGATAATCGCCGGCCTCGCGCGCCGCGCTTACCAGTACCTGCTGATATTCTGGTGACAGGCTTTCGAACTTGTCGTCGTTCATCACCATCAGCAGTGAGGTGTAGGCCTGGTTGGTCAATGACAGGTAGTCCTGGACCTCATAGAAGCCCGCCGACCAGACGATGCTGATCGGGTGGTCCTGCGCGTCGACCGTGCCGGTTTCCATCGCGGTGTAGAGCTCGCCCAGCGGCATCGGCACCGGATTCGCCCCCAGCAACGAGAAGGCCTCGATCAGCGACTTGTTGGAGTTGGTGCGCATCACCAGGCCATCGACATCGGCGGGCGTCTTGATCGGGTGTTTGGAGTTGGTCATCGCGCGGAAGCCGACTTCCCAGAAGGCCAGGCCCTTGAGGTTGTCTTCCTTGAGCAGAGCCAGGGCATCGTCGCCGACCTTGCCGTCCAGCACCTGATAGGCCGTCTTGCGGTCCGGGAAGATGTAGGGCAGATCGAAGGCGCCCAGCGCCGGCTTAAGGCCTGCGAAGTTGGGGTTGCCGGACATCTCGATATCGATGGTGCCGCTGCGCACGCCGGCGATCATCTGCTGGTCCCCCCCGAGCACACCATTGCCGAAGATGTTGATGGTGATCTCGCCATCCGTGCCTTCCTTGACCAGCTCGGCGAAGCGCTCGGCCGCCTGCTGCTGGGTATCGGTGGTCGGGGCGGCGTGGGCCAGCTTGAGCGTCATCTGGGCATGGGCGGCACTCAGCGGGGCGATCAACAGCAGGCTGGCGAGGGTCGTCTTGATCATGTGTGTCATTGAATGGCTCTCTTGTTGTCTTTGTTGGCGGCTGTCTTTGTTGGCTACTGTCTTAGCGGGCTGCTGTCTTAGCGGGCTGCTGTCTTAGCGGGCGACTGTCTAAGCAAGCGGCGTGTCGTTGGCGTCTTGCCTTCTTTCAGTCTTCCTTTGCGGCTTCGTGGTTGTGGTTGGCACGGGGTCAGTCGGTCATCCAGTAAAGCGGCGCGGTGATGATCTGCGGGAAGGCGACGAACAGCAGCAGAATCACCACATAGGCGAGGGCGAAGGGCGCGACGCCACTGACTGCCTTCTCGAACTTGAGGTTGCCGACGCTGGTGATCACGTTGAGCACGTTGCCGACCGGCGGGGTGATCAGGCCGATGGCGCAGTTGAGGACGAACATGATCCCGAAGTAGACCGGGTCGATGCCGGCCAGCTTGACGATGGGCATCAGGATCGGCGTGAGCACCAGAATGGTCGGCGTCAGGTCCATCACCATGCCGACCACCAGCACGATGCCCATGATGGCGAGCATCAGGATGCGCGGATCATCGGCGAGCGGCTGCAGCAGACCGGCCACCATCAACGGCAGCTGGGCGATGCTGATCAGCCAGGAGGCGACCATCGCCGCGGCGACCAGGAACATCACGATGGCGGTGCTGCGGGCGGCCTGGGCGAGCACGGCGTAGAGCTGGCTGAGGTCGAGTTCGCGGTAGACCACGGTGGCGACGAAGATGGCGTAGACCGCCGCGACCACACCGGCCTCGGTCGGGGTGAAGATACCGCTCTTGATGCCGCCGATGATGATGACCGGCAGCATGATGGCCCAGAAGCTGTCCTTGAGTGCCTTGAGGCGTTCACGCCCGCTGGCCTTCTTCGTGACCACCAGGTCTTCCTTGCGGGTCATGAACAGCCACATCACCACCAGGGTCACGCCCATGATCAGCCCCGGCACGATGCCGGCGAGGAACAGCTTGCCGATGGAGATGCCACCGGCGACCCCGATGATGATCAGCGGAATGGAGGGCGGGATGATCGGCGCGATGATCCCGCCGGCGGCCATCAGGCCGGAGGAGCGACCCAGCGGGTAGCCGGCCTTGCGCATCATCGGCAGCAGCATGCTGGCCAGCGCCGCGGTATCGGCGACGGCAGAACCGGACAGGCTGGCCATGACGATGGCGGCGAAGATGGCGACGAAGCCGAGCCCGCCCTTGCGGTGGCCCACCAGTGACATCGCCAGCGTGACGATGCGCTGGGAAAGCCCGCCGCGCGACATCACTTCGCCGGCGGTGAGGAAGAAGGGAATGGCCAGCAGGGTGTAGCTGTCGGCGCCATTGACGAGGTTCTGGGCCAGGATCTGCGAATTGAACAGATCCAGATGCAGCATCAGCACGATGGCGCTGACCAGCAGGGCGAAGGCGATGGGAAGGCTCAGGCCGATAGCGGCCAGCAGGGAGCCTAGGAAGAGCCCGATGGTCATGGCGTATCTCCTTGCGAATCAGAGGCGTGGCTCGGCGCGACGCGCGGCGTGACAGCATGCAGTGCCAGCGGCGTCAGCAGACGCCAGAGCAGAATCAGTGACATCAGCACGCCCGCCATCAGGCCGGCGAGATAGAAGACGCCGACCGGAATGCCGCTGATGGGAGAGAGGTTGCTCCAGTTGAGCACCGTCTGGGCGTAGCTGCCCTTGAGCAGCATCAGGCAGCAGCCGAGCATTGCCAGGGTCACCAGCCGATCAAGCCCGGCGCGCATGGCCGCAGGCAGCTTGTCGGCGAAGGTATTGACGCTCAGGTGCTCCTGACGGATCAGCGCCGTGACCGCGCCCATGAAGGTGACCCACACGAACAGGAAGCGGGACAGCTCGACACTGATCGAGATGCCGCTGTTGAAGCCGTAGCGCAGCACCACATTGACGAACACCAGCGCGATCATCGCCACTAGTGCCAGCACCATCAGCAGGGTCAGGGTCTTCTCGAGTCCCTTGAACAGCGCCGTGATGCCGACGGCAATGCTTGAGGGGGCGGCCGTGTCCTGCGGAGCTGTCTTTTCCTGCACAGTGGTCTTGTCCTGCGGAGCTGCCGTGTCCTGCGCAGCGCCAGCGGTCTTGCGGGACTCGGCGTGCGTGGCAGAGGGCGGTTTGATCGACATGGATAACGGCATCTCTTGGGTCAGTTTGTTCATGGTGTCATCCCCGAAGGAGGCATCTCGATGACGGTGCGGCAGCGCTGTCATTGCGCCCCTCTGGTTGCAGCGAAAAGGGCACTGCCGCGTGTCGGTGGCTGGGACTGATGTCAGGGACTGATGACACAGGCGCTGATGACCGGGGCTGATGAAAGTGTTCAGCGCGCGTCGGCCAGGGCAGTCTGGAACTGCGTCACCACGTCTGCCTCAAGTGCCTGGGTGTGCTGCTCGATCACCGGTGCCAGGGCCTCACGCATGCGCTGGCGCTCACTATCCGCGACCACGTTGACGGCCATCTTCTTCTCAAGGGAACTCAGCAGCTCTTCGTTCAGGGCGCGACTCTGTTCGCGCTGATAGAGCGTGGCTTCGCGGGCGGCCTCGCGGACCAGCTGACGCTGCGCCTCATCGAGTGACTGCATGAAGCCTGCCGAGGCGACCAGCACCAGGGCGTCATAGGCATGCGCGGTGCGCGAGAGGTACTTCTGGACTTCGAAGAAGCGCTTGGCGTCGATCACGGTGTAGGGGTTTTCCTGGCCATCCACCGTGCGGGTCTCCATGGCGGTAAACAGCTCATTGACCGACATGGGCACGGCGTTGGCACCCAGCCCATTGAAGAGGTCGATGTAGAGCGCGTTCTGCATGGTGCGAATCTTGAGACCTTCGATGTCCTCGAGCGTCTCGATGGGGCGGCGGCTGTTGGTCATGTGACGGAAGCCGTTCTCCCAGTACTCGAGTGCCACCAGCTGCTTGTCATCGAGACTTGCGAGCAGGGCTCGGCCGGCCTCGCCATCCAGCACCGAATCCGCATGTGCACTGTCGTCGAACTGGAAGGGCAGGCTGACGATGTTGAAGTCAGGATTGAGACTGCTGAGGGTCGCGGTGGACGGTACGGTGAAATCCAGGGTCCCGGACTGCAGCATCGAGGTCATGTTGACGTCGTTGCCCAGAATGCCGTTGGAGAACACCTTGACGGTGATCTCGCCGTCGGATCTTTCCTCGACGAGTTGTGCGAACTTCTTGGCCCCCAGCGTCTGGGGGTGGGCATCCGGCAGGCTGGTGCCCATGCGGGCGGTGATCTCGGCGTGGGCAGTGGCCGCGAAGGTCAGCATCAGTCCCAGCGCGGAGACCGTCTTGAGCAGGGCTTTGTTGATCAGAGCTTTATGGGAAAGGGCGTGGCGGGTAAGCATGGCGAATTCCTTGCAAGTTGTTGTTATAGATACTGTTCTCATGGCAATCGCTGGCGTGGCGATCGTCGTCATTCTGGCCAGGCGCTAGCGTTCAAGCAGTAGCGGCGCACGGCGTTGTCACAGAACAGCTTGAGGCGGTGTTCGGGACTCAAGGAGCGGCTGAGGTCCTTGAAGGCCTGCAGCAGCGTATCGAGTGAGGTCACCAGTCCATCGACCGGGAAGTTGCTGGCGAACATCACGCGGTGGACCCCGAAATGGCGCAGCACGATGGCAAAGACCTCACGGTTGTCTTCCAGCCGCCAGGGCTGACCCGCGATGCCAAGCCCCGAGAACTTGATCATCACCTGTGGCCAGGCGGCGACCTTGGCGAGGGCCCGTGACCACTGACGCAGGGTGTCGGGATGACGGTCACCGGGCACACCGGCGTGATTGATCACCACCGGCATCTCGGGGTGTCGGTCCAGTAGTGGCAGCAGTTCCTCGAGGTGCCACCAGGGCACCTGCAGCTCGAAGATCAGCCCGCGCCGCGCGACTTCACTGACGCCGTACTGATAACGCGGGCAGCGCAGCGAGCCGGGCATGGCGTGGGTGGCAAGCCTCGGATCGTGACGTTCCAGCGCGGCCGGCTTGTGGCGAATGCCCATGACCAGGCTGCCTCTGGGGGCACGTGGCTCACACAACGTTGCGAGTTGCTCGGCGATGTCGTCCTGATCCAGCCAGGCCTGGGCGATCATGGCATTCGGCCAGCCGGTCTCGCGGGCAGTCTCCTCGACCCAGCGCACTTCCTTGAGCGCATCGCCCCGCGCCCATTCCGCTTCCATGTAGACGCAGCCCATCACGCGATGCGATTCTCCCGCCGCCTTGAGGTGCTCGGCGGGCAGGTAGGGGCGACGAATCGCGGCATAGTCGCCGTAGCGGAAGGGGATCATCGGCTCATCGCACAGCCAGGGGTGGTAATTGCGCGTCGGGTTCCAGACATGCATGTGGGCATCGATGATCGGCAGGTCTTCATCCTGCTGCGTGGCCAGATAGCGCTCGCGTTGCTCGCCCAGTTCGGCAAGAGACGCAGGCATCACCGGGGATTGGAGTGAGTCAGAGAGCATGGCGAGCTTCCTTCCAGTGGCGAGTCAGGCGAGCGTGATCAGTGGGCGAGAGCGGCGTCGATGCGTTCCAGCAGCTCGCTGCCGTGCTTGGCGGTGAACTCGGCGCGCACCGGCTCGGCGACCTTGGCCCGCATGCTGGCGGTATCGGGTTCGCGCACGACCTGCATGCCCTGTTCCTCGAGGAAGGCCAGATCGCCCTGCTCATTGTCATGATTGAGTTGGCGCTGATAGCGGGCCGCTTCGTGGGCTTCTTCCTTGATCAGCGTCTGCAGTTCGGGTGCCAGGCTGTCGAACGTCTGCTTGTTCATGATCAAGGGCGCGGCGGTATAGGCATGCGCGGTCAGTGACAGATGGTCCTGCACCGAATACAGGTTGGCGGAGCGAATCAGGCTGACCGGATTCTCCTGGCCATCCACGGTGCGGGTTTCCAGCGCGGTATAAAGCTCCGCGAAGGGCATCGGGGTCGGGTTGGCGCCGAGGGCCTGGAAGGCAGCGATATGCGCCGGGTTCGGGGTGGTGCGCAGCGTCAGGCCGCTGATGTCATCGGCAGTCTCTACCGCGCGGCGCGAGTTGGTCAGGTTGCGAAAGCCGATTTCCCAGAAAGCCAGCCCTTCGATCTGCTGAGGTGCCATGCGACCGAGCAGGTCCTGACCGACCTGGCCGTCCAGTACCTGATAGGCCTGCTCGCGGGTGTCGAACAGGAAGGGCAGGTCCAGCACGTTGAGCTCGCTGACCAGACCACTGAAATAGGGATTGCCGGAGAGCTCCAGGTCGATGGTGCCGCTGCGGACACCGGAAATCATCGCCTGGTCATTGCCCAGCTGGCCGTTGGGGAAGATCTTGACCGTCAATTCTCCCGCGCTGCGCTCGGCGAGACGTTCGGCGAAGCGTTCGGCGGCCAGATGCTGCGAATCGGTGACCGGGTGGGCATGCGCGAAGGTCAGCGAGGTGGCGGCAGTGGCAGTGCCTGACATCGCCAGACTGAGCAGGGCGGCGGACAGGAGGGTGGCGGTGGTGTGGTGGCGTGAGGTTGTCATGGCGAAACCCTTTTCTCGTTATTGTCGTGATGCATTGGCGGCGTGTTGACGCTGGTGCTGCTGGTGCTGCTGGTGCTGCTGGTGCTGCCGGGATCAGGGCCGTGTGATGGCGGGGTTCTCAAGACCCTGATCCTTCTCTACTTCTTGTGCTGATCGGCAGTGATCACAGCACTGCCATTGCGGATTGCTGCTCCGCTTGGTTGTCGTGGGACTCGAAGGCGACCGGGTTGCGCAGCGCGCGCCCGAAGGCCGGCAGCTCGATCTCGAAGCGATCGCCTTCCTGCACCTTGATCTGATCGGCGAAGCTCAGCGTGGCGGTGCCGAAGAAGTGCACATGCAGGTCACCGGGCGCGCGGAACTGGGCGTACTTGAAGTGGTGGTGTTCCAGGTTAGCCAGGCTGTGGGCCATGTTGGCCTCACCGGTCAGGAAGGGCTTCTCCCACAGGGTCTGGCCTTCGCGGGTAATACGGCTGGTGCCTTCCAGGTGTTGGGGCAGTTCGCCGATCAGCAGCTCAGGCCCGTAGCTGCAGGCGCGCAGTTTGGAGTGGGCCAGCCACAGGTAGTTGGCGCGCTCGGTGATGTGGTCGGAGAATTCGTTGCCCACGGCGTAGCCGATGCGGTGCGGCTGGCCATTGGCATCGTTGAGGTACAGGCCGACCAGTTCGGGCTCTTCGCCGGCATCCTCGGCGAAGGCCGGCACGCTGATCGCGGTTTCCGGCGCGACCACGATGCTGCCGTCACCCTTGTAGAACCATTCCGGCTGCGCGCCGACCTGACCCGCGGCGGGCTTGCCGCCCTCGAGGCCCATGCGGAACATGCGCATCGAGTCGGTGACATTGGCGTCATTCTCGCTTTGTGCCTGGGCGGCGGCATGCATGGCGTCGCGGGTATCGGCGCTGCCCAGATGGGTCAGGCCGGTGCCGGTGACGGTGCAGCGCGCGCGGTCGGGGTGGGTGACCGGCGGCAGCAGTTCGCGGCGATCGATCGCCTGCTTGTAGTCGACCAGGGTGTGCGAGTAGTGCTGTTCGATCAGCGCGCTGAGCCCGATGCCCAGCTCGATGGCGCGGGAGGCCAGCTCATAGGTGCCACCGGGGAAGTCGAGCAGGCGCAGCTGGTCGCGGCTTTCGACCACGGCGACCCGCGGGCCATTGGCGGTGCGAAGTTGGACGAGTCTCATGATGGCTTCCTCACTCGATGATGTTGAACTGATCGAAGTAGTCGCTGTTCAGCTCGAGGCCCAGCCCCGGGGTCTCTTCGTCGAGGTCGATGAAGCCGTTCACCGGCTCCGGGTCGCCCTTGAAGATGTAGTAGAAGAGCTCGTTGCCGATCTCGACATCATGCACCGGGAAGTATTCGCTCATCGGGGAGGCCAGAGAGGCCATGGTCAGGTGGTAGTTGTGCATCTGGCCGGCGTGCGGAATGACCGGCACGCTGAATGACTCGGCGAGGGCGTTGATCTTGCGCGCGGCGGTGATGCCACCGACCCGGTTGGTGTCGTACTGGATGACGGAGACGGCGCGCTTTTCCAGCAGCTGGCGGAAGCCGTAATGGGTGAATTCGTGCTCGCCACCGGAGATGGGAATGCTGGTCAGCTGATTGAGTTCGGCGTAGCCATCGATGTCATCGGCGATCACCGGCTCTTCCAGCCAGCGCGGCTGGAAGCGTTCCAGCTTCGGCAACATGCGCTTGGCGTAGTCCAGGTTCCAGCCCATGTAGCACTCGAGCATCAGGTCGACATCCTCGCCGATGACTTCGCGCACGGCAGCCACGCTATCCAGGTTGGCACGCACGCCCTCGACCCCATCACGCGGGCCGTAGCCGAAGCGCATCTTCATGGCGGTGAAGCCTTGATCCAGATAGGACTGGGCCTCTTCCTGCATGCCCTTGAGGTCGGTGCGGTAGAGCTTGGAGGCGTAGCAGGGAATCTTCTCCTTGGTACGTCCGCCCAGCAGCTTGAAGACCGGCTTGCCGACCGCCTTGCCCATGATGTCCCAGATGGCGATATCGACGCCGGAGATGGCGGCCATGCCGATACCCTTGCGGCCCCAGGCGTGGGTGGAGCGGTACATGCGCTGCCACAGGTATTCGTAGTCGAAGGGGTCCTGACCGATGATCAGCGGCGTGAGGTACTGATCGATGATCGCCTTGGCGATGCGCGGCGCCAGCGCCACGTTGCCCAGCCCGACCAGGCCGTTGTCGGTCTCGATCTCCACTACCGTCCAGCCGTGGAAGCGGAAGGTGCCCATCGAGTCGCCCTTGTCCCACAGCTCGTCCATGGCGTTGGAGCAGAAGTGGGCGGTCGGGGGGACGGTGTGGCCTTTCCATTCGAAGACGCGGGTTCTGACGTTGGTGATCTTCATCGAATTATCCTTGTTGTGGATGGCGTTGATTCAGGTTCATGAGCGAGAGGCACAAGCGCATCAGGCAGAAGCGGTCTCGAGGCGCAGCGCACGCAGGTTGGTGCCCATGCGCTTGGCGATCGCGAAGGCATTGCGGGTCGGGTTGACGTCCGCCTTGCCCTGACCGGCGATATCGAAGGCGGTGCCGTGGGCCGGCGTGGTGATGGGAATAGGCAGGCCGCCCTGGACGGTGACGCCGGATTTGAAGCCCAGCAGTTTGATCGCGATCTGCCCCTGGTCGTGGTACATGGTCACGATGGCGTCGTACTCGCCATCGCGCGCCTTGAGGAAGATGGTGTCAGCCGGGAAGGGGCCTTCGACCGGGTAGCCCTGTTCACTGCAGCGCGCGACGGCCGGCGCGATGACGTCGATTTCCTCGCGGCCACAGGTGCCACCTTCGCCACCGTGGGGGTTGAAGGCGGCGACGGCGATGCGCGGGCGTTCGAAGCCAGCCAGTTTCAGCGAGTCATGAATCAGCTGGCTGGCGGCGATGATGCGCTCCTGGGTGACGTACTCGGCGGCGTCCTTGAGCGGAATGTGCGAGGAGATGCGCGAGGTCCACAGCGTCCCCAGGGTGTTGAACTCGCAGAAATAGCCTTCGACTCCCAGTTTCTCGGCGAAGAAGTGCAGCTCATCCTCATGCCCCAGACCGCCTTTCTTCATCGACAGCTTGTTGAGCGGCGCGAAGCAGATGGCGTCAACTTCCTCGTTCTGGGCCGCTTCCAGGCAGCGAGACAGCACCGCGAGGGTCGAGGCGCCACAGGCGGCGCTTTCCTCGGCCAGCGTCACGTCCTCTCGCGCCACGCTTTCCACCAGCATCAATGACAGGCCTTCATGCTGGCGGGCCTCGGCGAAGCTTGCGACGCGTGGCAGCTGGGTGAAGAGACCGGCCTGGCGTTGGCCCTGCTCCCATAGCCACTGATCGCCGACCAGCACGCTGTGGGTCTCGGCGAATTGCTCGGGTTCCGCGACCAGGCGCGCGATCAGCTCCGGGCCGATACCGGCGGGGTCACCAAGGGTTAGGGCAATGACAGGGCGTGTTGCGGACATGTGAATTCCAGCCTTGTGAGAGTTGGCGTTGTTGTTGGTTTCTTCAATCAATTCGCATTTTATGGTCTGCTGGTTGGTTTACCAGACCAGTTGAGATAAAAATTAGCCGAGGCCACGCTGATCGGTCAAGGTTTTCTCGAAAATTGCGACCATGGTCGGTTTGTGGATGCGTGATATGCGGTTGTCGGTTATGCTGGTATGAAATATATACCAGTGGAGGCTGCATGAAGCAGACGCCTTTCGCCTTCGAGAAAGCGCTGAAGAATCAGACCAAGAAGGAAATTCTCGCCGACAAGCTCATCGAGATGATCCTGACGGGGCTGCTGCGCGATGGAGATGAGCTGCCCAGCGAGCGTGAGCTGGCGCAGTTGTTTGAAGTGAGTCGTGAGACGGTGCGCGGGGGGCTGGCGCTGCTGACGGGCTATGGCCTCTTGAATGTCTCGCACGGCAGCAAGTCACGGGTCTGCGCCAGTGAGGCCGTGATCGACAGCTTCCGCAATCATCCCGCGCGTCAGCAGGGCGATGAGCTCAACAACCTGGATATCGAGAGCGTCTTCGAGAGCCGGATCGTGGTGGAATCCGCCATCGCCCGCCGCGCCGCGCGACATATCGATGAGGTGGGGCTCAAGAAGCTCGACGCCTTGCTGGAGGCCCAGTCACAGCACTTCGACTCGCCGGTGAACTTCCAGCTCTCGGATCAGAACTTCCATCACGTCATCGCCGAATACTCGCGCAACGAGATCCTGATCCGCTATGCCGATGAGCTTTATACCTACGCGCTCAACATCCGCCGCCAGGTCATGGCCGAACACGGCTCGATCAAGCGCAGCTATGAAGAGCATGTGCGTATCGTCGAGGCGCTACGTGCCGGTGACCCGGACGCCGCCGAACGCGCGATGCTCTCGCATATCGACAGCGTCTATTACACCACGCGCGACAAGATGCCCCATTGAGAGGGGAGATGAATCACGAGGGGTATGAAACAGAGCGGGGCATGCATAAGCGGGATGTATATAAGTGATAATAAATAGAAGGGCGCGAACAAGCGGACTCTGAGCGCGAAGCCTCAATACTCGACGCCCGTCATCACCCAGACGATACGGGTCTCGGTCTCGCCGGGGTTGCGAATCCAGTGGGGTTCTTCCCCGGTCAGCGAGAAGCTGTCGCCCGAGTTGAGCAGGAAGACCTGCTCGCCGAGGGTCAGCTCCAGCTGGCCACTTTCCACATACCCCGCTTCCTCACCGCGCCGCTCACGTGGCGTCTCGCCGCCGCTGCCACCGGGCTGAAGGCGGGTCATGATCAGGATGAGCTGACCGCTCAGGCGAGGGGAGAGCAATTCTTCCCGCGCGCCGATGGCGCCGAGATTCATGGCGCGGCGCTGATCCGCGCGCACGATGGTTTCCTGCTCGACCGCCGAATCACTGCCGCCCGGCTGGAAGAACCAGCTGACGCGCACGTCGAGGGCGTCACTCAGCGTCTGCAACACCCCGATGGGCAGCGAGGAGACGCCGCGTTCCACCTGGCTCAGATAACCGACGGATTTGCCGACGCGTTCCGCCAGTTGGCTGAGGGTCAGCTGGCGGGACTTGCGCAGGTCGCGCAGCTGCCTGCCGATACGGCGGTCTTCCTGTTCTGCATTGCTGAGTGTGCTGCCGGTTGATGCCTGTGAGGAGTCTGAGTCCGTGGTCATCCGGTTTCCTCTTGGCAATGGGCGCTGGCGGTCAATGAGTGACATTTCATGTGGATGAAAAGCATGCAGCGGTTTTCATCAGCAAGATTATCAGCATGCGGCGTCGAGAGATAAGCCTGTGTCGTTATCAAATCGTCGTGTCGAGGCGGGTCTTGATAGGGGGTTGAGGTCGAGACTTCTGAGATAACGCTTGAGACGCAAAAGGCCAGTCATCGCGACTGGCCTTTTGCGTCTTTACTGCGCGTGAAAATCACGCGGCTGGCGTAAAGGCCGGTCGCTGCTTGCGGAAGGCCTGTTTGCGGGTGATCTTGCCCTTCTCGAGGGTGAAGAGATCTACGCTATCGGCCTCGACACGCAGGCCATCGGGCTGGGTCGCCATGAAGGTGCATTCGGAGACGACGCGCTGATCAGCGAAGAAGAACTCGCCCTTGGCCCACTGCACATCGGGCATGGTCGTCCAGGTATTCACGAAGGCATCGCGTACGGCGGCCTTGCCGACGATACGCGTGCCGTGCGCCTCATCGCCGGACACGGTATCGAAGACCACATCGTCGGCGAAGTACTCCATGACCTCATCGATGGCGTGGCGATTGAAGGCATCGAACATGGCGGTCATCTGTTCACGATTCATGGTGCGTCTCTCTGGTGCTTGCACGCCGAAGGAGGCATGTCAGTGGGAGGTGCCGCGACGGCATTCGAGAGCGCCGCGGCGTGTCGGGAAGTGATAGCGGGAAGTGATAGGAGCGATCAGTGGCGCAACTCGCGCGGCGCGTGACTCAGCTCACCTTGTCCAGCACCTGGAAATACTTGTAGAGCAGGTGTTGCCCCATGCGCCGGATAGGCCTGAGCGGATGGGCGGGCAGCGGCGAGTTGAAGATCGGCAGATGAACCTCCGGCAGCGACTTCCCGGCGATCAGCGCGGCCAGCTGCCTGGAGGCATAGGCCGAGAACGACACGCCGTTGCCGCTGTAACCCTGGGAGTAGAAGATCTGCTGCTTGGGGTCCGGCTGCACGATGCGCGGCATCATGTCGTGGGAGATATCCATCCAGCCATGCGAGAACCACGGCGTCTCGATGCCGGCCAGCGCCGGGAATTTGCGCGCGATGGCCTCATGCACCACATCCAGATGCCGGGCGTTCTGCGCATCCGCGCCACTGATGGCACTGCGCGTCCCGATCTGCAGGCGCTTCTCGGGCAGCAGTCGGTAGTAGTGGCGCAGCTTGCGGGTGTCCGTGGCGAAGATGGTGGAATGCAGGCCACAAGCCTCGATCTCATCGTCGGTCAGCGTGCGCGTCCACACCGAGTTGGCCATGATCGGCATGTTGCGATAGGCGGTCAGCGAGTGAAGATTGGGGCTGGTATAGCCCGCCGTGGCGATGCCCACCGCGCGCGCCTTGACCGTGCCGCCCGGTGTCTGCAGATAGTGGATGCCGTTCTCGGTCGTCCAGTGCTGCACCGGGCTGCTAGTGTGGATTCGGGCGCCATGGCGGCGCGCGATACGCGCATAGCTGTAGGCCAGCTTGAGCGGTTGCACGGCGATGCCCTCGGGCTCCAGCATCGCACCGTGACTCTCCTGATCGCCCATGAAGTCGCGATGCACTGACGCGCGGTCCAGCGTTCGGGTCCGGTAGCCGAGGATGTTGTTGCACAGACGTGATTCGGCCTCGAGATGCTGCATGGCCTGCGGGCTATGGGCGATCAGCAGATTGCCCAATGGCTGAGGCTCGCAGTCCACCTCCGGGTCCTGGGTCAGGGACTTGAAGACCTCGAACCCCTCCAGGCTATTGGCGTGCAGCTGGCGCGCCATGTCGACGCCCCATTTCCTGACCCACTGGCTGCGGCTCAGACGCCCCCAGGCCAAGTGGCCCTGGCCGCCATTGCGACTGGTGCAGCCCCAGCCGATCTGATTGGCCTCCAGCACCACCGCCTTGATGCCATGCTCACGCGCCAGGAACATCGCCGTGGCAAGGCCGGTGAAGCCGGCGCCGATCAGCACCACGTCGGCCTCCATGTCGTCAGTGACCGGGCCATCATCCTCGGGCGGCGGCCCTGCGTGGTAGCGCCAGTAGCTCGGCGCATAATCCACTCCTTCGCCCGGAGAGCTGTCCTTGAGAGGGTCGTAGTGAGGATTGTAAGGCTGCTTGACAGTCATCGTGGGTCACCATCCGTCTTGTTGTTGGCGATCGTTGTCATTGGCGATCGTTGTCATTGGTGATCGTTGTTGGTGATCGTTGTCATTGGCGATCAATGGCGGTGTTGGTTCATGTTCGTTGCGCTCTGCTGGCTTGCCTGCTCGAGACGACGTGAGCCCGTCATGCCGCTCAGGTCGCGCCCGGGATGGGTTGGCTTCCCGACCCCGGGAGGGCGGGTGGCGTAGCCGTGGTACTTGGCGAGGTACTCGGCGTGCTAGCTGGCGTGGCGGGTGCCACAGCGCTGGAGGCTTCCGGCTCAGCGGCTTCGGCAGGCATCGGCTTTACCTGAGGGGCCGGCTGCATGGCCGTCGCGGGCTGTTCATGGGTCGCCTTGAGCATGCGATAGACAGAGAACATGTAAGCGATGCTGACGAGGAAGAAGGGCGCGCCGACCACGATCGCCAGGCTCTTGATGGCGTTGAAGCCGCCGGCGAGCTGGAAGACGATGCCGGTGACGCCGATGATCACGCCCCACAGCAGGCGCATCAGGATCTTCGGATTCTCGTTGCCATTGGAGACCTGCATGGCCGAGAAGAACGAGGCCGAATCCGAGGTGGTGACGGCGAAGACGATGATGTTGAACAGCACCGCAAGGCACAGCCACCAGCCGCCGGGCATGCTCTGCAGCAACAGGTAGATGCCGGATTCCGGATTGCCCTGCACGCTTTCCCACAGCGGCACGATCTGATTGACCTCGGCATAGCCGGCCGAGCCGCCCCAGATGCTGAACCACACGATCGACAGCAGCATCGGCACCACCACCACGCCGAACACGAATTCGCGCAGGGTGCGGCCGCGGGAGATGCGCGCGATGAAACCGCCGCAGAAGGGGATGTAGGAGATGTACCAGAGCCAGTAGAAGATCATCCACCAACCCACCCACTCACGCTGTTCGAAACTGCCCGCGTCGGTCCAGAACTGGTTGACGAACACCGAGCCGAAGTAGTCACCGAACTGCTGGGTAATCATGTTCAGCAGGTACTGCGCCGGGGCGTGGCCGAAGGCCAGCAGCGCCAGCAATATGGCGCCGGCCATGATCATGTTGAGCAGGCTGAGGTACTTGATGCCGCGCTCGATGCCGGTCGCCGCCGATGCCACATAGGCGATGATGATCACCAGCATCACCATGGCCTGACCGAAGGCGCCGAACTCGAGCCCGAACAGCACCTTCAAGGCATAGCTGATGGAGGTGACGCCCAGCCCGATCATGGTGGCATTGCCGCCGATGGTGCCGATCACGCCAAGCCCGTTGGCAAGCTTGCCCCACAGACTGCTGTTGCAGCGCTCCCCCAGAAGACCGTAGAGACCGGTGGCGACCGTCAGCGGCTGCCCGAGGCGATATGCAGGAAAGGCGATGGCCCAGGCGGCCACGGCAAACAATGCCCAGCCATTCATGCCCCAGTCCATCAGGGTGTTGCGGATCGCGGTTGATACCCCGGCCTGCTGGCCGACCTGATTGAGGTCCTGCACATGCGAGGAGGTGTAGAGGTGCGTCAATGGCTCGGCGACGCTGAAGAACACGAAGCCGATGCCCAGCCCGCAGCTGAAGATCATCGAGATCCACGCCACATAGCTGAACTCAGGACGTGAATCATCCGGCCCCAGGCGGATGCCGCCGAAGGGGCTGAGCAACAGATAGAAGCTGAAGATCAGCGTCGCGGCGACACCGAGCACGAAGCTCCAGCCGAAATTGAAGATCAGGAAGTCACGTATGCCGGACAACGCCGCGCCGGTCTGCTCCGGCGCCGCGAGCGCATAGATCATGATCAGGGTGTAGATGCTGAGGACGGGCCAGAACAGCCCTTTATCGTAGTCGCCAAGCAGACCGGATGAGCGCGGAACGCCGTTGCTGCCAGCGCGCTCAGCCGCTGCGGGATTGCGTGTTGCTGTCACTGGGGTGCCTCCAGGAAGGGGCCCTGATGCTCCACGCCAGATCTCGTCAGGCACCTGACAAGCCGACAGGAATATCGAGAGCAGATTTTATTGTTGTCATGGGAGCGGGGGCTGGGACATCGTCTTCATCGAACTGGCAAGGTCCCCATCCATCGTCAGTGAATGCGCTGCAGCTGATACAGCACTCGATGAATCTTCTCGCGTCACAAATGAAAATAGACGGCGAGTAAAATCGCGCAAGTGAAATTTTTCAGTATTTTTTCATTCATATGTAAAGTGATTGTCTTACGGCATTAACTTATTGAAATACAAAGAAAATAACGCCGATGCGCAGCCTGGCTCGATGGTGGCAGGCCAGCGAACAGAGGCGAGAGGGGGGTAGAGAGCGGAGTAGAGGTAGGAGCAGAGAGGGGAGTAGAGAAGAGAGCAGAGAGGGGGCAGCAGAGAGGGGGCAGCAGTGACTGGAGCAAGAAAGCGAAAGGCAGCCAAGGGATAAGCCAATGGCGTGAATCAACAAGGTCAGCATGCTGCGAGCCCCTCATCACTCCCTGATGAGGGGCTCGAGTCTATGGGCTCACACAAGTTGCTTGCGCCTCTCGGGAAGGTCGGTATAGAGTTAATGTGTACTGTATACAATTCCAAAAAGGTGCAGTCATGACAACTGAAAACCCCTCCGTCCCGGAGTTGAACGGGGCATCCCTGTCGGGAATCTTCCTGGCATTCTGTCTATTGATGTCCAGCGTCCTGCTGCTCAAGGTGCCGGTGGCACTGGCGTTGTTCGCTGCCTGGTTCCTGCTGATTCTGTGTGGCTGGATGCTGAAGGTGCCGTACCCCAGCCTGCAGGCGGGCCTGATGAAAGGCATCATGCGCGGCATGGAAGGCGTGCTGATCATTACCTGTGTGGGCGCGGTGGTCGGCTCCTGGATCGCGGGCGGCATTGTGCCGACCGTCATCTATTACGGCCTGAGTCTCGTCCACCCGGGTACCTTCCTGCCCATCGCGTTTCTGGCTTGCGCCTTGACCAGCCTGGTGACAGGTACCTCCTTTGCCTCGGTGGGGACTGTCGGCGTCGCGATGATGGGCGTCGGCGCGGGTTTCGAGATTCCGCTGCCCTATGTGGCAGGGGCCGTGATCTCTGGCGCCTATGTCGGTGACGCCATCTCCCCGCTGTCCGATACCACCATCCTGTCGTCCTCTCTGTGTGATGTCTCCTTGATCGATCACGTGCGCTCCATGGCCTGGGTTGGCTTGCCTGCCGGTGTGCTCGTGCTGGGCGGCTTCTACCTGTTGGGCATGGATTCCGCGGCATCCAGCCAGGCCATGCAGTCCGCTCAGGTGATGTTGAGTGACCTGGATGCCCTGTTCGTGATCAGCCCGATGTTGCTGTTGCCGCTGTTGATCACCCTCGGCCTTCTGATGGCGCGCAAGCCTGCCATTCCGGTGATCGCGATAGGGGCCTTCCTCGGTGTGCTGTGTGCCTGGTGGGTGCAGGGCGCAACGCCTCTCGAAGCTGCCATGTCGCTGTATCAGGGCTATTCCCAGACGCTGGAAGGTTCCACGATCGGCGGGATTCTCAGCCGCGGTGGCATCCAGTCCATGTTGCCGGTGGTCGTCATCGTCATCTTCGCGCTCGGGCTCGGCGGGCTGATGGAAAGCCTCGGCGTCATCCGTTCGGTGGGCAATCGTCTGTCGCGGATGGTGAAGGGAGACGTCAGCCTTACCCTCATCACCGTGACCTGCGGATTCTTCGGCTCAGTCTTCGGTGGCGCCGCCTATGTCTCGTTGTTCACGGCCTCGGCCATGACTCGCAATCTCTATGAGCAGCAGGATATCGAGCGACGGGTGCTCTCGCGCAATTGCGAGGCCGGCGGCACCTTGTCCTGCCCGATGATTCCCTGGACCAGCGGTGCTGTCTTCATGGCGGCCACCACCGGCGTGGCGACCCTCGATTACCTCCCGTACCTGTTCTATCACTTCGCCTTCATGGCTGGCTGTCTCATCAGCGCTATGACCGGGCTCGCGTTCTGGAAGGGGCGCCGCGCCCTGAATTCCACACATTCCGTCACAACTTCACCTCTTTCTCAGGAAGCTTGATCATGGCCATGTCCACTATCAGTTCTCAGGCGTATGCCTCCGATCCGCGCAACGACGACGTCCTCATCTACGTCAATGGCGAGTTCAAGAAGCGCAACGAAGCGACGGTTTCCATCTTTGACAGTGGCTTCGTGCTCGGGGATGGCATCTGGGAAGGGATGCGTCTCATCAATGGCAAGCTGCTGGCGATTGATGCGCATATGGATCGTCTGTTCGAGGGCGCCAATTCGATCGATCTGGACCTTGGCATGAGCCGCGTCGACATGATCGGCATCATCCGCGAGACGCTGCGCGTCAATGACATGCACGATGGTGTTCATATCCGTCTGATGGTGTCGCGTGGCTTGAAGAGCACGCCCAACCAGGACCCGCGCTTCGTGCTCGAGGGCCCGACGGTCGTCGTCGTCGCGGAATACAAGAAGATCGACGAGGCCCGCAAGCAGAAGGGTATCAAGCTGTTCACCTCGACCTTCCGCTGCAGCACACCGGATGTCTTCGACCTGCGCCTGAATTCCCACAGTCGTCTCAACTTCATCCAGGCATTGATTCAGGCATTGCACGCCGGGGCGGATGAAGCCTTGATGCTGGATAGCCGTGGCTTCGTGGCCAGCTGCAACTCCACCAACTTCTTCATCGTGCGCAAGGGTGAAGTCTGGACCTCCACCGGCCTTTGCAACTTCAATGGCCTGACCCGCAAGGCAGTGATTGACCTGGCGGCCAGCAACGGCCTGGTAGTGCGGGAAAAGGACTTCACTTTGGCTGAAGTGTATAGTGCCGAAGAGGCCTTCGTGACCGGTACCCTGGGCGGTCTGACCCCCGTCGTGTGCATTGATGGTCGCACGATCGGAACAGGGGAAATGGGGCCGGCATATCGGCAGTTGAATGCCTTCTATGAAGCCTATCTTGAGGAGACGAAGTGACCAGAGGGACTCGCAAGGCATGAATGATTTCAGCAAGCTGCATCGCCCTGACACCCTGTGGTCGGGCGTGGCTGAGCAGATCCAGGACCTCATCGCGTCGGGCACTCTTGTCCCGGGCATGAAGCTCACTGAAGCCTATCTCTCCAAGGCACTCGGCGTCAGCCGGGTGCCGGTACGAGAGGCCTTGCGCCATCTGCTGAGTACGGGGTTGCTGGTCAGTGAGCCCTACAAGGGCGTGCGAGTCCGTCATTTCGATCATGCCCATCTCGCCCAGTTGTACGCCTATCGCGCTGGGCTGGAGAGAATGGCCTTCAATATTCTCTGGCCGATCAAGACCGCGCAGATGACTGACGAGCTGATTCGGCGTCAGCACGCCTTGAGCGACGCCATCGGGCGGCGTGACAGCGAAGGCGCCATCATCGCCGAACTGCATCTGCATGGATGGTGCCACGAGGTCTCGGGCAATGAATTCCTGCTGGCGGACTGGGAGCGCATACGTCCGCATCTGCAGTGTTATTTCGTGCTTCACCAGCGGGCCCATCAGCGGCCCGGCCCATCGCGTGAAGCCCATGACCGCTATGTGGCGCTTGCCACCGGTGACTCGCTGCCGGACATGCTCGCGCATATCGATGAGCATATGCACCAGGGCATGAGCAAGGTGCTGGAGCTGGTCGAGTGAACGGGTGACTCAACAGCGTATCGCCGGACATGTCATCGCCTGGCATGCCCTGTGATATTCCTCTCCCAGCGTTTGTGTAAGTTGGCCTGCTGGCATCGCCCTGGCCAGCGGGGCCCCTTGTCCCGCCCACTGCGCCCCGAAACCGGTTTCCCCTTTTGATCTGGCTGCGGCGTTGAGCGCCTTGCCTGCTGCGTAGCTCAGAGGGTAGTCCGGTGGCGTGGGGCGTGATTGCTCCTCCATCAGGCTGGCGAATCGGTTGGCGAGAATGCGCGCGGGACGGCCCGAGACGATCGAGGTCATTCGCGTGTGATGCGCTGCGGGCCCGGTGAGTGTGTCTCGATAGGCGTCATCGGCGCTGGATTCCGGGCAGGCGATGAAGGCAGTGCCGAGCTGTGCCGCCACGGCGCCACATGCGAGAGCAGCGGCAATGCCCGCACCATCCATGATGCCGCCCGCGGCGATGATCGGCAGGTGCGTCTCATGTACCAGCAGCCGTGTCAGTGCGGCAGTACTCAGCTCGGCATCCGCGGCTTGTGGATCGAACATGCCGCGATGTCCCCCGGCTTCAAACCCTTGCGCCACGATGGCGTCCAGACCAGCTCGTTCAATGGCGATGGCTTCCTCAAGACAGGTCGCCGTCGCGAAGAGCGAGATTCCCGCTGTCTTCAAGGCAGCAATGGCCTGCGAAGAGGGGAGTCCGAAGTGGAAACTGACAATCGGCGGACGAGTCTCGAGCAACATCGCCAACATGTCAGGATCATCGGCAAAGCTGGTATAGAGCGCATCGAGCTGGGCAGGAGGCTCTGTGTCGAAGGCTTGGAAGTGAGGGGCCAGCCATTTGAGCCATGCCGCTTGACGTTCTGTGTCATGAACGGGGGCCTGATGCACGAAGAAATTGATGTTGAAGGGCTTGTCGGTCAGTGACTGCAACTCGTGGATCATGCGGCGTGCGCCTGCTGCATCGGTGGCTCCTGCTCCCAGCGAGCCCAGTCCACCGGCATTGCTGACAGCGGCTGCCAACTGCGGTGTCGAGACCCCGGCCATCGGAGCCTGGATGATCGGCAGCTCGACACCCAGCAGCTCGCCCATGGACGTGCGTTTGCTGTCGGGGTTGAGGCTGATTGAGCCACTGCTTCCCGCTGCTTGCTGCATGGTGTTCTCCTCAAGCCTCCAGGATGTATGGCCTCATCGTACGCTTGACGCAACGCCGTGTGCCAGCGTGAGTTTCGGGGCTGTCCATTGTTTTCCGCGGCTTGGACCCAAGGTCTTGTTCACTGTTTATTCGAATGAGTGAATGCATTGCTCATCCTGACCCGAAAGTTCACCGGAAAAGGAAAGCACCTCCATGGCACTAACCACATCTTCGTCAGCGTCCGTCTCCGAGATCATCGTCGATTCACTGCTTGAGGCCGGCGCCAAGCGTTGCTACGGCATCGTGGGTGACACCATCAACCACTTCACCGACGCCATTCGGCGCTCCGAGATGGAGTGGGTACATGTGCGGCATGAGGAGGTGGCCGGTTTCGCGGCAGGGGGCGAGTCTTTCATCAGTGGCGAGCTTTCCTGCTGTGCCGGTACCTGTGGGCCGGGCAGCACGCACTTTCTGAATGGTCTGATCGAATCACACCGCAATGGCGCGCCGGTGGTGTTCATTGCCTCGCAGATCGATACCGCCGAGATGGGCGTCGGCTTCCCGCAGGATGTGGATCAGAAGGCGCTCTATTCCCAGTACAGCGTGTTCTGCGAGTACCTGACCAATCCCGAGAATGCCCGCCGCATGGTCGCCATTGCGGCGCAGAAGGCACTGGCGGAAGGCGGGGTCGCGGTGCTGATCGTGCCGGGGGATCTGTTTACTCAGAAGCCCAAGGGCTCGCTGCCGTGGCGTGCCCATCGCTTCGCCCCGGTGATTCGCCCCGGCGAGCAGGAGCTGGCCGCCGTCGCCGAGGCACTGAATGCGCCGGGCAAGGTCTCGATCTATGCCGGTATCGGCTGTCAGCACGCGCAGGAGGAAGTGCTGGCGCTGGCACGGCGGCTCAAGGCGCCAATCGCCTGGACGTCGCGCGCCAAGGACTTCATCGAGCCCGAGAATGAGCTCGAAGTCGGCATGACCGGCGTATTCGGGCTGCAGGGCGGCTACGAGGCCGTCGCGGAGTGTGACACCTTGCTGCTGCTCGGTTGCAGCTTCGCCTGGACCCAGTTCTATCCGGACAAGGCGACGGTGATTCAGGTCGATCTGGACCCCGGCAAGATCGGTATTCGCCACCCGGTGGACCTCGGGGTCGTCGGTAGCGTCAAGGACACCTGCGCGGCGCTACTGACCCGTGTCGACCCGCGTGATGACAGCGCCTGGCTCGACAGCTGCCGCAAGAAGTATCTCGAGGCGCGTGACGATGCCGCCGTCACCTCCGATGACGAGCGTCTCATCCACCCGCAGGAGCTGACACTGGCGCTGGATCGCCATGCCAGCGAAGACGCCGTCTTCACCGCCGATGGCGGCAGCCCGATGGTGTGGTGCCTGCGCCACATTCGGGCCAACGGCAAGCGCCGCACTCTGCCGAGCCTGATGCATGGCACCATGGCCAATGCCTATCCTCAGGCCATCGGCATCCAGAAGGCCTACCCGCAGCGTCAGGTGATCGCCATGTGCGGCGATGGCGGTCTTGCCATGCTGATGGGGGACCTGCTGACCCTCAAGCAGGAGAAGATCCCGCTCAAGATCGTCATCTTCAACAACAGCACGCTGGGCTTCGTCGAGCTCGAGCAGAAGGTCGAGGGCATCCTGGATACCTACACCGAGCTCGAGAATCCCGACTTCTCGCTGCTGGCACAGTCGATGGGGCTGTGGGGGCGTCGCGTCGAGGAGAAGCACGAGCTGGATGAGGCGGTGCAGAGCCTGCTGGCCCAGGACGGCCCCGGGGTGCTCGAGGTCAAGGTCAACCGCATGGAGCTGGTGATGCCACCGCATGTGGAGGCCGGGCAGGTCGCCTCCACCGCGCTTTACTCCGCCAAGGCGGTGCTCAATGGTCGCATGGATGATGTGGTCGACCTGGTGCGCAACAACTTCACCAAGCGCTGAGCAAATGACATGAGCCGGTAAACTGCTCAGTTATCTGTGCGCAGCTGATGCGAAAGAAGGCCCCGATCCTGTGGATCGGGGCCTTCTTGTGGGTGCGGCTATTGCCCTATGACTCAGGTCGGTTCATTACGTAGCTCAGTTCATTACGTAGACCGCTTCGCGGCAAAGAACAGCTCATGGCGTCGCTCACTTCCAGACCTGGGAAGCGAAGCCGCGCCAGTAGTCATCCATGTCGCGATAGCTGGTCATGTCATACAGGCTGAACTTGCGGCTGAGACGTGCGCCACCATCACGGGTCAGCGGATTCCAGGCCAGGCCGACAGTGTCACGGCTGGAATGCATGAAGAACGCATCCAGTGGCAGCACGATGTAGAGGCCCTTGTCGAAGCTACCCTCGCCGAAGTCGTCGCCGGCATCGGTGAAGGTGGCCCAGGCGCCCATGCGTGCGCCATTGGCGAAGCCGCGTGAGAGATCCAGCGTCATGCCGACATCTTCTGCCAGGTAGCGGCCGAAGCTGGCCTTGGCCAACACGTCTTCATAGCCGGTATCCCAGTAGATGCTGGCATGGCCTGTGGTGGTCGAGTAATCGCGCAGGCCGAACTGTTGATCGAACTCGCGCTGCTTGACCCAGTTCACATCGACCCCGTAGGCCAGTGGCGAGCCCAGCGGGCGATAGAGCACCTCCGCGCCCACACCGGCATACATCATCTCCAGAATGCCGCCGTAGGCCATGCCGTACCAATCACGCCCGAACTGGTGGGTACGGGTGTACTGCAGGTTGTCGATACCGACGTCGGTCTCTTCGATATAGCGACCGATATAGGAGCGAACCCTGGGCAGCTTGGAGTCCGAGATGTAATCGAACTTGTCGAAGTTGTCGAACAGGGTCAGCTGTGCCGAACCCGAGAGCCAGCCATGGCGATCGGTACGCCAGGCAGCGGAGCCGCGCAGATAGGCCTGATACAGATAGCCATCCGGGCCGCCGATGTTCTGGTTGAGGCCGGGCGAGAAGCCGACGCTCCAGCGATCATCAGGATTCTCGAGCAGCACCTTTTCCCCGGTGTAGCGGGCCGCGCCTTCGCCATGCTCATCGGACGGCTCGGTGGCCGCCAATGCATAGACGCTGTGGGTATAGCGCAGCTGCTGGCGCGCATCGTGTCCGGCGCTGACGACATCGGCGCGCGAGTGGACATCTTCGCGCGTGTCCAGGCCGCCAGAACGCAGGCGGTAATGGAAGCTCTCGAAATAGTCATCCAGCCGGTTGTGCAGCACGCGGTTGGCACGCCCTTCGGCCTGAGCGGTGGAGCGGAAACGCGTGCTCTCGCCACTGACGATCAAGGCGGTTCCCTCACGCGAGAGGCTATCAACGCGAATGCCCGATTGCGCCTGAATCTCGCGGGAGAGCTCTGGCCAGCTGACCTGGTTGCGCGTGGGGGCCTCGGCATTCAGACGCTCCGGCGGGCTATCCAGCTTGGCCTGCGAGAGCCCGGCGAGATCTACCCCGAAATTGACGCCGAACATCGCGGTATTACCACGCTCCCAGCCGGCCTTGACGGTCAGGTTGTCGGTCACGCTCAGGCGGGCGCCCAGGTTGATCGGGCTATCCTGCTCTTGATCGTTGTCCTGCGGCTCGCTCTGATAGTCATTGCCGTCAAGCTCTGCCATCAATACCAGCGGGTCCCACGGTGTCTGCCATTCCACGCCGCCGAAGATGCCGACATCACCCTTGAACAGGCTGTTGAGGGAGAACTCACCGCCCTGATCACCGCCAGTCTCGCCACGCCCGGGGCGGTCGTTGTAGCTGTCACGCACCCAGCCGAGCGGATTGCTGATATCACCGCGTGAACCGAGATAGCCCCAGCCAAGGCCCAACGTGAAGTCGAGGTCATACCAGCGCTTGCTGGCGACCAGGTACTCACTGCCGAACAGGCTGGTACCGCCCATGTCGCGCAGGCCGACCGCGACTTCCGGCAGATAACGGCTCTCTTCCCACAGGCGGAACTTGGCGTCGACACCCTTATCCAGGTAATCGCGGTCGCCGGCGATGGCTTCGCCGTACAGGCGGTTGGTGACTTCCGTGTAGCGGAAGCCGACCTCCAGCCAATCGAGCGGCTGCAGGCTGACGTTATAGCGCCGGTAAGGCTCGACCTGGCTATAGGAGAAGTGAATGCTGCCCGGTTTCTGCATGCGCGCGGTCGGGGTCTGCATCAGGCCGACGCCACCGAAATCCGATTGCCCATGCCCGAGGCCACTGAGACGCGTCTCGATCGGCTGCGGACCATCCAGCAGGCCGGCATAGCTCATCGGGGCCAGCAGCACGCCCGCACTGAGCATGGCCAGCTGCCGGATGGCGCGCGTCAAGGGAGTGAGCCGGGCACGCGCCGGCGCCATGGAAGAGAAGTGCGAATGATCCATGCTGTCTGCTGCCATCCTTTGCCTGCCTGAGCACGAGGCGTCCTGCTGTGTCATTGTCACGTCGCTCATGGAGTGTTGCCCTGAGGGAGCGAGCCACTGTCCGTGTCATCAAGGTCATCGCTGTCATGACGGTGATCACTGTCATTACGGTTATCACGGTCATCACTGTCAGCGTATTGCCGCGCTACCTGCAGGTAGTCGCGCTGCTGTGGCTCTCCCGAGATGGCGTCCACGCTGCGGCACTCCTTGCCCGGCCATTGCAGACTCAACCACTCGGGCAGGCTGCGATTGACCCAGGCGGCGGCCGCCGAGATACGCGGCATGTTGACCACGACACGGTCGCCCGGCGCCAGCGTATAGGGCTGGTCATTCCTGGCGCTGATGCCGCGGACGATGATTCTGCCGCCCAGCGTGATGACACTGGCGTGTTCCGAGTCCGCCTGCGCGCCCGGCAGGCCAGCGATGGCGTTGTGCAGCGTCAGGCCGGGGCGCCAGTCCAGCTGGCGCACGCCAACGGCACTCCAGAGCTGAATGCGCGTCTCGGCCTGGCATTGGCCTATCCAGTCACCCGTCGTGAGCGGGATGTCCAGGCGCGGAAAACGCCACAGGGCGATGGGGTCGATCCGCCCGACCTGACGCCCCTCGACCGGCGTGCGGCCGATGATGCGCATCCAGTGCTTGAGGCCTTCAGCCGACAGCCGATCATCAAAGACGGCCTGCGAGCTCAGTTGACGCAGCTCGAAGAACAGGCGACGCCCCAGCTGACGAGCCCTGTCGCGTGTCTGTTGGGTGGCCACGAACGCATGCGGCCACTCGATACCATTGGCATTCGTCAGCACGCCGAGCTGGCGCGATAGCGCCTCACTGATGGTCAGTGTCTGGGCGCTGGCATCCCGGTTTTGGGATGGGGCTGACGATGCTGCCGGAGTCTCGCTGGCCAGCGCTGCGCCAGGCAGCAGGAGTGCACCGCAAGCAGACGTGAGCATCGCTACGCCAAGGGCGGCCTTCAGACGTTCATGCATATAGCTTTTCACGACACCTCGACGGGCAAGAGACACGGCACCTCGATGGACAGAAGACACACTGCCGACCCGTGCAACCGGGGCGGCATGATCATGGCGCTGAAAGAAAATTTCTTGGCATTTACCACCAGCCACGCGCGACCTCCCAGCTCCAATAATGAGAATCCGGCCAGGGTTGAACATCCGCCGCCCAGATTCTTGGTGCCGCATTGGCATCAGTCGCGGAGGGATCATTCACAGTAGCAACCGCATAGCGATTGACGCTACGCGAGCCATCTTGCCAGAGGATGTTTTCCTCACACTGGGCCACTGTCTGATCGCCCAACGGTAAGGCCTGGACGGCGGGAGCCGAGCATTGCCAGCTTGTCTGGCCCTGCGCATAGCCCTCTATGCCATCGGCGCGCTGCCAGCGTGAGTGAATCACGTAGCTGGGCGTGGAATCGCCCCTGTCCAGCGCAGACATCAGCGTGGTCAGCGATACATCGCGTCGCATGTCCAGCAGGTCAGTATCGAAGCCGGCGGTACCGCTCAGCCAGCCGTTCTCCAGACGCACGAAGGCATGATCCGCGGTTTCGAAACGTGCCAGCTCTGTCGTGCTCGAAGGCTGTCTTGCCTTCGACTCAACAGGCGTGGCGGAAGAGGGCAGGGCTGCCAGAGGTATCAGCCCTGTGTGTTCTTGCTGATAGGTCGCGTCCGTTGCGTCCATGTCTTTGCGGGTCGCTGTCTCCAGAGACGCCAGCACCACCATCCCGGTGTTGCCGTCATAGCTGAAACGCAGCGTGGCATAGGGCAGGGCGCGCGCACGCTCGGCATCGAATTGGTCGCTGCCGAGTATTGCGCTGGCTGTCTGCCCCAGCTGCCCCTGCTCAAGTGCGGAGCAGCCCCCAAGCATCAATGCGCCGGACACAAGCAAAGGGGCCGCCAGGCGGCCCCCCATCATGATGGATGTCGGCTTCATGGTGATCAGAAGGTACCTGTGGTGCCGGTGGTGCCAGTCGTACCAGTAGACCCTGTGGTGCCAGTCGTCCCGGTCGTACCCGTTGTGCCGGTGGTACCGGTGGTGCCTGTCGTGCCCGTTGTACCGTCGCCATCACCCGGCTCGCCGCCTTCATCCGGATCACTGCCGTCATCAGGGTCGGTGGTGCCGGTAGAGCCTGTGGTGCCAGTCGTGCCGGTGGTGCCAGTCGTTCCGGTAGTCCCAGTCGTGCCGTCGCCGTCACCCGGGTCCGTGCCATCGCCCGGATCAGTGCCGCCGTCGCCACCGTCACCCGGATCGGTACCGCCGTCGCCACCGTCACCCGGATCAGTGCCGCCGTCGCCACCGTCACCCGGATCAGTACCGCCATCGCCACCGTCACCCGGATCAGTGCCGCCATCGCCGCCGTCACCCGGATCAGTGCCGCCATCGCCACCGTCACCCGGATCAGTGCCGCCGTCACCACCGTCACCCGGATCAGTGCCACCGTCGCCACCATCACCCGGATCAGTACCACCGTCGCCGCCATCACCCGGATCAGTGCCGCCATCGCCGCCGTCACCCGGATCAGTGCCGCCATCGCCACCGTCACCCGGATCAGTGCCGCCGTCACCACCGTCACCCGGATCAGTGCCGCCGTCGCCACCGTCACCCGGATCAGTGCCGCCGTCGCCACCGTCACCCGGATCAGTACCACCATCGCCGCCGTCACCCGGATCAGTACCGCCGTCGCCACCATCGCCCGGATCAGTACCGCCGTCGCCGCCATCACCCGGATCAGTACCGCCATCGCCACCGTCACCCGGATCAGTGCCGGCGTCGCCGCCAGTGCTACCGCCACTGCTGCCGTCACCACCGGAGGCGACGGTAGCAGCGACACCGACCGCCGCCGCCAGGCCAGCGGCGACAGCTGCAATGGTGCCAGCGGCCATGCCACCAGCGGCACCAGCGCCTGCTGCCGCACCGCCAGTACTGCTACTTCCTGTGCTGGTAGATCCAGTGCTGGAAGGTGCCGAACCTGTCTGAGCCGGTGCTTCACTTTCGGCACGGGCTATCCCGGCAACCAATGGGGATAAGGCCAGTCCCGCGATGACCAATGTTGTAGCAGTGCGTTTCATGTGCGTTCCCTTGTCTTCCCGTGTAGGAAATTCTCACGCTCTCTGTGTTGGCACAGGCGCTGATATGACTTGCTGGGCGATTGATTCTATATGAGAAACAATAGAAGGTATTGGAGACTTGTCGTGCACAACGTTCTATCGCCTCGTGAGACAGATTTCAATACGCGAATGTTGTGGAAATTAACAGAGTTCAGGTTGTTGGTCGACTGACATCTAACCGTAAACAACCATCGAATATGATGATCGCGGCATCATGCTTGACAAGAATGGCCTCGGGCTCTCGACAATAATCGCAAGAAATGCGAGTTGGTAAAAATTGGCCAATCTCGGAAGAGAGCATACGGGCTTGAATTCTGGGTCGTGAAACTCGTTATCTTTATCGGTAAGCCCATTTTAATACTGATTGATGATGCTTTGATGGTAAGGCTAGTCATTCTGTTATTGGTTAATTGGTACTTTGTGTAAATTTTTGTTTCTGATTGATGCTGATTCGTATCGCGATCAGCTGTGGTCGAGCTGGGCGTCTCCTTTTGGATACGCAGTGATTCATGATCTAATGCCCTGCAATGCGGCTCCTGGTGCCCAGTGGTCCACATAATACTAAAAATATCAGTCATTTAGGTGTTATCGTCTCGCTTTCATGCCTTGGTGGGCGGCAGGGGAATATGAATAAAGGGTGGAACGAGAGTCCCAGAATGCAGTATCATGCGTCCCTTATTGAAAAGGCTGTGTTTCTTTTTTGCGACACGGGAAGGATGGGTCACCGGTGGAACGTCATGCCGTGTTGACGATACGCAGGAAGGATCTTGCGCTTGCGGTGCTGGTGTCTCTACCAACGCCCGATAGATTCTCTCCTCAGCAGTGTCGGTAACAGGCTGTCATGGCGTGTCAGCCATTGGATTTGTAGTGACTGGTACCATCCAGCCAGTGCGAGCCGATAGGGTTGTACAAGTCTTATTAGTTCGAAACCTGAATCCTGTACTCATTTGAACAAAAACAAGTCCTCATCTGATAGCACTGGCGATCTACAAGACGATTGCTCTGCTAGGGTTTGTTGCGTCTTGAATTTCGGGATTACCTTTCTGGTTGTTAAGTATTAGCTAATTGAATTTTGTGCTCGATATCTGTCCACGAGTTCAGTGCGCCGGATTTTCCTCAAGGGGAATGATCTTGTCTTGAATTCGAGGCGCCACTCGTAGCAAGGCTTTCTTGCGTCAGTGAAGGATTGATGCTGGCTGGGAAACAGGTGGCCAGGCACGACACAAGCTGGAAGACATCAAGATCTTCATGTCAGGGCCTCAGGGATGCGCCGTCAACCACCCTGGGGCGGTAGCGTGCCTAAAACCAGCTCACGCTCACGAAGCCGATTGAGTCGGGAAGACACATCGCAGGCCTTGCGCAATGCAGGCCAACATCAGACAGCTCTCTGGCTGTCCTCGAGATTCACCCTGCGCATCCTTTTCTACATTTTGTCTCTTCACCCTGACTCTTCACCCTGACTCTTCACCCTGACTGGCATGTCGGGTCTGGGCTGCTGAGCCTATTTTCGGTTGACGACTTTCGATTGACTACGTCGCGGCCTGACCACGACGCCTTCTCTTCCAGGGCAGCATGAGGCTGCCCATTCCATCTTGCAGTTTTCGGGGGTTTTACATGATCAAGGTCACCATGTTTGGCAAGGGCTGTGCGCTGTCGCCGCGCCCCCGCCTGGCAATGACCACCGCGCTGTTGATTGCCATGTTGTCTACCACGGGCTGTGCTTTCGCCCCCGGTGGCGATATGGACTATCAGACAGAAACGGCCCCGCTGGATGATGCGCTTGAGGTCAAGCCGATCACCTTCGGCATGGTAGATGCCCTGAATGACAGTCGTGGCCAGGGCCAGCGTGACAATCAGCTGCTTGAGCAGCAGTTGGCCGATTACGATTACCGCATCGGTCGCGGTGATGTGCTCAACATCATCGTCTACGATCACCCCGAACTGACCATCCCGGCCGGCTCTGAACGCAGTGCCATCGAATCCGGCAACAGCGTGCACAGCGACGGCACCATCTTTTATCCCTACATCGGGCGCGTCAAAGCAGCGGGACTGACGGTCAAGGAACTGCGCGCCGTCATCGAGCGCCGTCTGTCGGGTTATATCGCTTCACCGCAGATCGATGTGCAGGTGGCGGCATTCAAATCCCAGAAGGTATACGTCACCGGCCAGGTGCAAACGCCGGGAATCCTGCCGATCACCAATGTGCCGCTGACCATCCTCGATGCCGTCAATCAGGCAGGCGGCCTGTCGCCACTGGCCAACTGGCACGTCGTGGTGCTGACACGTGATGACAGTGATGAACACTTCTCGCTGTATGACTTGCTGCAGAATGGTGCACTGAGTAACAACCGCCTGCTGCGCGACGGTGATGTACTGCACATCCCGGATGTGGGCAATCAGAAAGTGTATGTGATGGGTGAAGTGCAACTGCCGGGCAGCCTGGCAATGGGCAATTCGCGTATTTCGCTGACAGATGCCATTGCCCAGTCAGGAGGTATCGATGAAGGCCAGGCCGATGCCAAGGGCATCTTCGTCGTTCGGCGTGCCGATACCAACACAGGCAAGCTGGCGACCGTCTATCAGCTGGATGCCCGCGATTCGGCAGCCTTCGTGATCGGTGCCGAATTCATGCTGCAGCCTTCCGATGTGGTCTACGTCACTGCCGCGCCGCTCAGTCGTTGGAACCGTGTCGTCAATCAGTTGATGCCGACCCTGACCGCCGTCTATCAGGTAACGCGTTCCGCCAGTGATTTCGATGATCTGCGCAGTGATGATTGATTCGCGCCAGCATCTCATTTCCCTCTTCATTACCATCTACCACTGGTTCTCACGAGAGCCGCAGCACTCGAAGGGTGTTTCATGAATCAGACCCCGCAACATACGGCCACTGGGGCGATGCCAACGGCAGCCACTCGCGACAACGATGACGATGCGATTGATCTGGGGCGCTTGTTTGGCATCTTGGTTGATCACAAGCAATGGATCATCGCGATTACTGGTCTGTTTGCCGTCATCGGGGTGATCTATGCACTGTTGGCGACGCCTATCTACAAGGTCGATGCCCTGATACAGATTGATGATGCGCCTTCGACCAACCCGCTGGCAGATGTCAACTCGATATTGGGCAAGGAGCCGCCTTCCCAATCCGAGATCGAGATCATTCGCTCTCGAATGGTGCTGGGCCGCGCGGTCGATCTGCTCAACCTGGATATCACTATCTCCCCGAAGCGCCTGCCTCTGTTGGGTGATTTCCTCGTGCGGCGAGGAGTAGAACGGCCTGATTTTGCGCAAGGTTGGGCAAGTACCTGGGCAGGGGAGAGCATTGATGTCAGTGAAATGCCAGTCGATGATGCCATGCTTGGCAGCACCATCACTCTGCGCGTACTGGATGAAACAAATTACGAGCTCTTTCTTGAGGGGGAGTCGCTGGGTAAGGGGAGCGTCAACCAACTGGACACCTTCGCCGATGGTCAGCTCAATCTACGTGTGACCTCACTGAGTGCTGCGCAAGGTGCGGAATTCGAGCTGACCCATATCAGCCGTATGCAGGCGATTGAAGATCTGCGTAACTCCTTCTCCGTTGCAGAGCAGGGCAAGGAAACCGGCATTCTTTCCTGGTCGATGACAGGTGAGAATCCGCGTAAGCTGCAGCGTATCCTGAATACCATCGCGGATATCTATTATTCGCAGAATGTACAGCGCCAGAGCGAAGAAGCGCGCAATAGTCTTGAGTTTCTCGATAACCAGGTACCCAAGGTGCGGGCCCAGCTGGATGCAGCGGAATCGCGCTTGAATGAATTCAGAACCTCGCGTGACAGTGTGGATCTCTCGCTGGAAACCCAGTCGGTGTTGGAGCGCATCGTGAATCTGGAAGCTCAGGTCAATCAGCTGGAACTGACCGAAGCAGAGATCGCCAAGCGTTATACGCCTAGCCACCCGACTTACAAAGCACTGCTCGAGAAGAAGGAGCAGCTCAAGCGTGAGATGGATAAGTTGAATGCCCAGGTGAAGAACCTGCCTGAAACACAGCAGGAAGTGCTGCGCCTCACGCGCAGTGTAGAAGTGACCCAGGCCATCTATGTTCAACTGTTGAACAAAGTGCAGGAAATGGAGATTGCCAAGGCAAGTACTGTCGGCAATGTGCGTATCTTGGACGATGCCGGTATCTTGCCGCAGCCAGTCAAACCCAAGAAAGCCATGATCGTGGTCATCGCTACACTGCTGGGTGGCATGCTGTCAGTGGGTCTCATCCTGTTGCGTGCGGCATTTCGGCGTGGAGTGGAATCGCCAGATCAGTTGGAAGCGCTGGGTCTGCCAATGTATGCCACCATTCCGCTCTCGGATGAGCAGGGCAAGCTGAGTCGCAAGGTAAAGCGTGCGACGGACAAGCACTCACGTCAGATTCCCAATGGCTTGCTTGCCGCGCGCAATCCGGCTGACCTAGCTATCGAGGCGCTACGCGGCCTGCGCACCAGCCTGCACTTCGCGATGATGGAATCCTCTTCCAATACGCTGATGATTACTGGCCCCAGCCCAGGCATCGGCAAGAGCTTCGTTGCTGCCAACCTGGCCGCTGTCTGTGCTCAAGCCGGCCAGCGAGTCTTGGTGGTAGATGCCGATATGCGCAAGGGCCATATGCACTCCATCTTCGATGAACGCTCCGAGTGTGGCTTGAGTGATTACCTGGCAGGCAAGAAGTCCTTGGAAGATGTTATTCGCACGGTTTCCGCGCTTGAGACATTATCCTATGTGGCGCGTGGCATTGCGCCCCCTAACCCCTCCGAGCTGCTGATGAGTACACGTTTCCAGGAATTCCTGGCTGCTGTCAGCGAGCGCTTTGATCTAGTTATCATTGATTCCCCGCCAATCCTGGCTGTCACGGATGCTGCCGTCATCGGCAAGCACGTAGGGACGACGCTGCTGGTGACTCGTTTTGAGATAAACGCGCCTAAAGAAGTGGAAGTCTCACTCAAGCGCCTGGCAGCCTCTGGCATTGCAGTGAAAGGCGGCATACTCAATGCGATGGAACGCAAGGCTGCCGGTGCCTATGGCGAAAATTATGGCTATTACAACTACAGCTATAAATAACCTCGCTTGATTTCGCTAACAGCCGTCTTGAACCGCAAGGGTACTAGCCATGAATAAAGTGAGCTCTACTATGGAGCATCAACGCCGCTATTCACGCCATTACGAGCGCTTGCTGGCCAGCAAACGCCTGCAGACGTTCTTCGGCGTGCTGGTGGTAGTCGTACTGCCTGCCATGTATCGATGGGGATTTGATTTCTGGAATACCTCTACGCTTGCACAATGGAACGCTATTCTGGGCACTGCGGCCGCCTTTACTTTATCTTTGACGTTGATCAATCGTCTGTGCCAGCTACCGGGAACACGCTCTTTTACCTATGTTATCCCGACAGTAGCAGCATCTTACACCTTGCTTATCATCATCTGCGGAGTTTTAGAAATTGAAGTCTCTCGGCTCCAGATCGGTATCTCATTTGCTCTGGCGATCATCTTTGGCGGGGCTTTCTATTATGTCGATAGCAAGTTGACCACCAAGCGCATGGCAGTAGTGCCTTTCGGCAAGGCGCCAGCATTGTGTGATGATCACAGCAAGTCAGTCTATTGGTATCAGCTGGAGGCCCCGACACTTGTCGGTATGAAACGAATCGATGCAGTTGTCGCAGATTTGCGTGCGGATCTCCCGGGAGAATGGCAACGTTTTCTTGCTGACTGTACGATTCACCGTATCCCGGTCTATCACGCCACCCAGGCGCATGAAATGATTACCGGTAAGGTACTGTTGGATCACCTCTACGCCAATGAGTTTGGCTCACTGACACCACGTGAAGACTACGAAGTCATCAAGCGAGGTATGGATATCCTCGCTGCCCTGATCCTGATCCCGTTGTTGACCCCCATTATGCTGCTCACAGCCCTCGCTATTCGCTTGGATAGTCCCGGCAAAGCACTATTTTGCCAGCTCCGCATGGGTTTCCATTGTCGCCCATTTACGGTCTACAAGTTCCGTAGCATGTATACTGATGTAAAGGGTACTGGCTTTACTCAAGAAAGCCATGATCCTCGCATCACACGTGTTGGTCGTTTCATTCGCAAGTGCCGTCTTGATGAGCTGCCACAATTGTATAATGTCTTGAAAGGCGATATGAGTTTAATTGGACCGCGACCAGAATCCTTAAACTTAACAGAATGGTATGAAAAAGATGTACCATTCTTTAATTATCGGCATGTAGTACGTCCGGGTATTACGGGGTGGGCTCAGGTGGAGCAGGGTTATGCTGCAGAAATTGAAGGAATGATAGAAAAATTAGAATATGATTTTTATTACATTAAAAACTTTTCTCTATGGCTAGATATATTAATTCTGTTTCGCACTATAAAAGTGATAGTAAGCGGTGATGGTAGTCGATGATATATAAGCAAGTTAAAGGCTTTAAGGTATATAGTCTAATACCTACTGTGGGTGATGCTATTTTATTTTTGATAACCCTTAAAGTGAAAGTTTTATATCATAACTCATGTTAATAACGGCAATAAGAGTAAATTTAATTATCGTAAGTTTTATATTTAAAGCTGTAGTTGTTTAAGCCTAAATGATATGCGATAGAGTTTAGGGAATATTGTATTAGTAATTAAATTCTGTGATTAAATTTTTTAGATAAGCGCTTTATCTTTTCCTGCACTTAGTTAGCTATATAAAACTCATCTTTATATTACAAGGTTCTGCACTATGATAATGGATGAAGAAAAAGGAATCACAGTATTACATGTCATAGCACATATTGAAAAAGGCGGTGCTGAGAGGCAGCTTTCACTGCTAGCCCGTGACTCTCGATATCAACATATAATAGCAGTGCTAGCTGGTAATGAATCTGAATCGACAGCATTAGTTGAGTTGTTGCCTAGCCTTAGCCCTTTTAGTATATATAAAAAGGTACGTTGGCTAGTAAAAAAATATCAAGTAGATATTGTACAGCTATGGTTGCCTGATCGTTTAACTATTCCTGCAATGTTTGCTGCTAAAAAAGAAAATTGTAAGATAGTTAGTAGTGATCGAAGAAAAGTACGTAACTATGGCAAGGGGGCGGTGCGAGATAGACTACCTTATATCAACCACCTTGGTTCGGATATAGTAATACCAAATTATCCACATTTTTTACCTTGTCTATCTTTGAGAAGAATGTTGGGGATTAACAATTATACGCATACAATCCTTAATGGCATGGAGTTGATAGAAAGAAAAAGGGATATTGATAGCATCCCTCATCGGTTACTATTTGTTGGTAGATTAGTTGAGCAAAAGCGTGTAAAAATGCTAGTAAAAGCTATGCCACAATTAATGTCTGAAACGGGCATTACTGGCTTGGACATAGTGGGGGAAGGGCCTGAAGGAAGTAGTATTTCAAAACTGATTAATGAGTTGAATCTTAAAAAAGAGGTGATACTTCATGGTAGGTTAAAGGACTGGGGTGTTAGATTTGAACCTTCAACCCATATTTTGGTGTTACCTAGTGCTTCAGAGGGAATGTCTAATACGCTATTTGAATCTATCGCTTGGGGATTTTATCCAATAGTAAGTAAGAGTAAAGAGCTTATCAAAATATTGGAGTCTTGGTCACAGCTTCCAGGTATGATTAATCATCGAGACGCTTCAACTTTGATACTAGAGGTTAATAAAATTCGCTCTCAAAAAGGAGCTGTAATACAGGAGAAGGTTAGAGTCATGCAGTCAGAACTAAGAAATTTTTCAGTAGAAAGAATGACAAAGCAATATGACTCGGTTTATGAAGATTTAATATCTGATCATGATATTATCTCCACATTAAAGGAGTCATCATGATGGATAATAAGCCTGTAATATTGATTTTTGCAGCAAATAATATTGCTAAAGATGGTATCACGGGTGCTGCTATTGGTACTGAGATAGTCATTAATAGTATGCAAGACACACATAAAATTGAAACAATAACATTAAGAACAAATGGCCTTTCTCAATTGAGCAAGGAAGGCATACGAGCTAAATTTTGTTCATTATTGTCCGCTACTTTTATTTCTTTTGAAGCTTTATTCAATTTAGTGAAGCGAGGTTTAAAAAAACCAAAAGTTGATATATTTTATATGCTGCCAGCAGCTTCTACTTTTGGAATCTTACGAAATCTTATAACTGTCCTATTAGTGCGAATATTTTATCGTAAAGTACGTATTGTATATCATATACGTAATGGGAATTATTTCGAAGAAAAAGCGAATATTTTAAATCATATAACTCAGTATGTTAATAAATGCGCTGACAGAATTATCGTACTTAGTCGTTTATTATTGCCAGACAATAAAATTAAAAATAGTCTCGATGACGACTGTATATTTATATTACCAAATACTATAGATAGTGAGATTATTAGTAAAAGTACGAACAGTACAGACAAGCTTCAAAAACCTTGGCCAATAAAAGTACTATACCTTTCTAATTTTATTGAAGATAAAGGCTATTTAACTTTACTTGAAGCCGGAAAAATACTTGTTGAAAATGGGTTAGCTGAAGAGTTCATATTCACATTTCACGGTAAGTGGCTAAGTTCACAGGATCGCATCACATTTGAGTCGCAAGCTGAATTTCTGACTGATAATGGCCTAGATGTACATGTTGGGGGGAGTATCAGTTCTAGAGCAGATGTACAATCTCTTTATGCGCAAAATCATGTTTTCTGTCTACCAACAAGTTATGCTGCAGAGGCTCAGCCGCGCTCAATTCTTGAAGCTATGTCGAATGAATGTGTTGTAGTGTCGACTCGATTCCGGAGCATCCCGGATATGGTCATTCACGAAGAAACAGGTCTGTTGATAGATTATAGGTCTCCTAAGTTGCTCGCTGATGCGCTCTCTTCCTTAACCCCAGAAGAAATTAAGCGCATGTCTCAAGCAGGACTAAAACACTTTGAGCAAGAGTTCAGTCCTTCAGCAGTTAAGCTTCAATTGTTGGAAGCATTAAAATTCACTTAAAATTAAGATTAATACAATGATGCAAAATAAAGAATCTATAACTATTTATTATGTTGTAGGTCAGCCAAGATCAGGAAGTACCTTTGTAGGTGATTGGCTAGCAAGAAGGTTAAATACTATAAATGCTGGTGAGGTTTGGCAAACCTTTAGGTCTCTAAAATTGGTTCATGACGCTGACTTTGAGAATAGTAGGGGTCGTTGGGTACAAGCAGAAGCTAGAGAGGAAAAAAATAAAGAGATTAATGTAAATCCTTTTTGGAATGCTGTTTTATTACAAGACAATACGGAACCATATAGTTCATTGATTAAAGAGGCAAAAAATAAATCAAAGAGCTTAGTCGATACGTCTAAGAATGATAATGGTATCGCTTTTTATCGATCCCTGGGATGTAAAGTAGTTGTTATACACACTATTCGAGGTTTTACTACATGGGCTAGGTCCATGAATAAGTATCAGTCCGAGTATGGTTTAAATAAAATTAGCCTTGCAAGGTTGTTATTTAATTATATAAAATTTAATACAGCGTTTAAAAGATATAATAATAGCGGTGAGTATTATGTTATAAAACAAGAGAATTTAGATAATCTGAACCTTGATATGAAGTGTTTCATTGATGCCCAAGAATTAGGCGATAATTATATACGCTGTGAAATGTTTGGGACTCCAAATTTTAGCAGTGAATACTCAAAAAAAAGAGGTCAGCAAGAGATTAGCAAGTTTGATAAATTGCTGTACAAATTGTTAGGTTTTTAAATATCATTCTCTTGAGAAATATAGATTCATGTTAAAATATAAAATAGTATTCGATTTTGTAGCAAAAATTAGAAATTATCAGCTTGGTAGATATCAATGGGTTACCCCAAAAGCAGATCTAGTTATTGAAGGATTTCCTCGGTCAGCAAATACTTATTTGCACAGAATTATTAGAGCTGCTACGGATAATAAATTATTAATAGCTAATCATGTACATAGGGCTCAGCAAATAAAAATGGCTATGCGTTATAAAATACCAACATTCGTACTATTTAGGCATCCATTAGACTGCATCTCTTCTTATTTAGTGAGAGAGCCTGGTTTATCAGTAGATGAATGTGTTCAAAGTTACATAAATTTCGCTGAGGAAGTTTTAGTCTACAAAGATTATAAAAATCTATATATTATAACTTTTGATAATTTGATCATTAACTCGGCACATATATCAAGTAACATTCTTAATGTTTTGGGAATTGATAAAGAGGTAAGTGAGGATTTTATTAAGATAAACACGACCGATAAAAGGAATGAAAAGTCGAGAAGTTCATTACCTAATGCAGTAAAAGAGATAGGTAAGAAAAATCACAAAGACGATATCGTTAAGCATTCAAAATATGAATATGCTGTGCATTTATTTAATAAAGCTGAGAATAGTCAATGGGATCAATAAAAAATTTACTATCTTTGGTGAGTATACAAGGTTTTGGTGCCTTATTGTCTTTAGTATATGTCGTAATATTAACTAGTGTGCTTGGCACAGAAAATTTCGGTAAATATGCTTGGGTAGTATCGATAGGTGGTGTTCTCTCCCTTATTTTTCAAAGAGGGCTGCCAACATCAATATTAAAAATATACGCTCCTTTTGATATTTCTTCTCTTAAATCGCCCTCTTCAGTCACCAGAACATTAGGTTTGTACTTTTTATCTGCTTCTATTGTTCTTCTTGTTACAACATTACTAACACCTATAATAGCCTACTTGCCACAAATAGAATTGTTATGGAGTATCCCGATTGGTATATCTCTAGCATGTACAACTATTGCGGATGCAGTTTTAAGAAGCGCAAACCTCGCACTAAAGGCTCAGGTAGCAAATCAAATTATAAGGACAATGTTACTACTAATAGGAGTAGGCTTCTTATTCTGTTTTAGTGTTAACAACATCATTTTTTATTTCATGACTTATTGTGTTGCTTCATTATTATCTGCTGCAATATTCATTTATCCTGCCTTAAGATCATTCAGAAAAAGCCTGATGGGAAGTAAAGGCGTTAGAAGTAACTCAGCGCATTTCCAAGTTTCTATGTCACGTAGTATTGGTAACCATCTCCCAATATTCATCACTGGCTTCTTCGTTATACCAGAGACTTTAGCCTATTTAGCGATTGCAATAAGACTTACTGCTCCTATTGGATTTGGAGTAATTGCAAGTCGAGCTTACTTTGGAGCAAGAATTAATAAAAAACTAAAAGAAAAAAAATATTCAAGTGCTTATAGAGATTTTAAATTGTCCGCCATCTTTTCTTTTGGTATAGCAATAATTGCGTCGTTATTTATTTATACAGCAGTGATTTACTTGAGTGGAGCAGCAACTGGCCCATTATCAGAGTATAATAACATATATTTATTAAATGCTATTTTCATTTTGGTGATACTATTTAAAGTCTGTATTTCAGGTTTCGGGCCTGTACAAATAGTTGCCATTTTACAAGATTCAGAAATTTATGTAAGGAATTATAACTTATTTGCACTGTCGTTATTTTCTCTAGGGTTAATAATTGCCGGGAAAACTCAAAGCATACTAATGTCAGGCATTGTAATGGTTGTTTATGGCATGGCAGTTTCTATGGGGTTATGGTGGAAAGTAAGATCTAATTTCTTATCAAGTTCTGAATAATATACAGTTCAACTAAAGTAATAAGAATTCTCGACATCTTATCACTGCCTAATGACAACGGAAACCTATTAAGGAAAGACACTGAACTAGGTAACCCATGGCAAGGTAATCAGTGTCGATAAAGAAGACTCGTAACCCTTACACCCAAGCCCACAAAGATGAGGTTCTGGCTCTCGCTGCCAGCATCGGTATCAGCGCAGTCGCTCAAGAGTTTGATTGCAGCCAACCAGGTCTATCAGTGGCGCACCAAGTCTCAACAGAAGCAAAGTACCTTGGCCGAGAGTAGGAAGCTGAGAAATCGGAAGAGCTTGAAATCAAAAAAACCGGTGTATTTTATCCCAAGCCTGAAGTGAAGTAAGGCTTCATTAAGCGGGGTCGTCAGACATTCTATTTTCAGCGCATTTGCGCCACTCTTGGCATCACTCGTAGTAGTTACTACGCTTGACGACGGCATAGTGGAAACCATGTCGGTGGCTACGCCAGCTGACTGTTATCGTTCAGCGAGTGGCCTAGGCCTATCACCACCGAAAAGGGCGCTTAGGCGATCCAGATTTGCTTTGGATCTGCGTGATGAGAGGCTGCCGTTAAACCGTTATTGCCAGTCTCCCTCGGCAAGGCCTACGCGCCAAACCAGAAATGGGCTGATAATATCACGTGCTTGGTGCCTTACGAAGGTTGGCTTTACTTGTCAGTATTGATCGATCTGTACTCACGCAAGGTCATCGGCTGAGCGATGAATGAACGGTTGACCGCCTACTTGTCCAGTAACACCCTGAAGATGGCACTATGGAGTCCAAAGATGCCAAGAAATGTAGCCTGTATTGCTCGGTCATCTATTAATTGTTGCGAATCTGATACGACTCTCAATCCAGTATGAGCGCCAAGAGAAATTGCTATGGCAATGTCTGTGCCGAGATATTCTTCCACAACCTCAAGTTCGAGTCGATTAGCGGCGAGCGATTTCGAACCCGGGGAGGGGGCTATGAAACGACAGGTGTATGAATATATTGAGTTCAATTACAATCGGCATCGTCGGCGCAGTGCCATAGGAGTGATTAGCCCAGTGGTTTTCGAAATCCGGATAAGCGCTTAGGCGAGGGCTCATAGTTCTGGCAAGATCAGGAGTAACAGTTCATCTTTACAGTTCAGAATATGTTCGCTCTTTCGGTTGAAGCACTACTCTGAGCTCTTCAATCTCCTAGAACTAAACTGATTATGGAGTTTCTAATTCCGATATATATATGGTACATTAAAAAATTAATTTTTTAAATAGTTGATAGCACGAATATCGATGTTATATAGATTAATTGCATTTAACTTTAGTTAAAGTAAGTAAAAGCCTCCCACTTGTTTTATGTCAATAACTATTTTGAAAGTGAGATCAAAGTTGACTAAATCCGTACTATCAAAAATATTGGTTTATCTTTTTCTTGAGGTTATATGTTTTTTATTATTCGCTTTGTTGTTTGTTGAGGATGTTAACGGGGATTTATTAGTAGTGATGTCGTCGAGTTGTGTTTTTTTATTTGTTTTCCACATATTAATTTTAGCTTGGATTTTGGACTTTAAATTAGTATCGATGCCTTTCTTGTATTCTATTGTAATGTCGGTATATATGATTAGTCCGCTTGTGTTGTATCTTGAGTCCGGTGCTGATGGTTTATTTTATTGGAGGTATATAAGTTTAGATTATATTGCTAAAACCATTCCTTATCTAATGTTGTCGGTTATAGCTTTTGTTTTAGGGGCAGGTATCGCAATTATCAGTTTCAAGGCACGGGGGCCCTTAATCAAGGATTATAAAAGAGTCCTGTCTAGACATGATAAGCTCGCTTTATATATAGCTTGGTCGGTCTTTATTTTTTCGATAACTGTGATTATAATTGAGACTATTTCGGGGGGGGGATTGATGCCAATGATTAATGGTGATTACCACGTTTATTCCGAGAATAGAAAGTCTGGTGAAGCAAGCCGGTTATTTGTAGCTACTATGACATGGTTTATGCCTATGTCAATTATCACACTTAACGCACTCGACAAATGGCGATTACAATCTTGTGGGTATACAGACATTATTTTCCTATTGGGAGCTCTTGTATTTATTGTATCTGGTGATCGAGGTACTCTTTTAGCTGTGTGTGCATCTTGGTTAATATTGCATCAGTTAATTTGTAAAAATATAAGTTTTGGAAAGTTAGTATGGGTATGTGTGGGGGTGATGATATTTATACCAACTATGGAGATTATGCGTAACTTTTCATTCTCCGAATGGTCTTTTTCTAATGTTATATCAACCGCAATAAATGTATCATCTAACGAGAAATTTAGTGGAAGTACACTTTTAGCAATGTTAGGTCCATTTTCTCCATCACTAATGACCTTCATGGGCACCCTCATGAAATATGATGGTGGAGAAGCTATTCGTTTAGGTAGTGATTATATTTTTGCACTTCTTTCTGCGATACCATTCAACTCTTCTATGGCACCTAATAATAGTATGCAAATACATAATTATTTGATCCCAGACCGTAAAGGTGGTCCGGGTTACATGGCTGTAGCCGAGTTTTTTATTAATTTTCATGTTCTAGGTGTGATTTTCGGCCATTTAATTTTAGGGTATTTGACTACTAGGATGCAATACAGCATGCACAAGCTAGGAATTAGTGCAATTAAGGTCGCATTTTATGCAACTGTTTTCTTTGCTTTATTATTGTGGATTAGAAATGAGTTTAGTGGTTTATTACAGGTCACTTTTTACTGGTCTATATGTTTCTTATTATTACCAGTGTTACTAAAGAGGCTATTACCTTGGAGATATAGTTAGGCTTATATTGTAGGTATTATATTTAGAAGTAGTTTTTGAGTTTTACAGTCATTGGATTTTACTGATGTTGCATAAACATTGCCTTTAGCGAGCTTTCCTCTTTGTATATTCTTGGTTCTGAATTTAAGCAATAAGCGCAGTACCTGCGGTATCCGGGCCTCCTGAGTCTTACCCTAAAAACACCTGCGCCGGTGTCAGGTAGCAGAGTCGTTTTAGAGGACGGTCATTCAGCTTTTCGACCACCTTGCGTAGCTCTGCATTGCTGACCTGGTGGAAATCCGTTTCTTTGGGGAAGTACTGCCGTATCAGGCCATTCGTATTCTCGTTGGTCCCACGCTGTCCAGAGCAGTAGGGATCGCAGAAGTACATCGCCGCCGTCACGGCCTTGGCCACCGCTTCGTGGCCAGAGAATTCCGAGCCATTGTCCAGTGTGATCGTCAGGACCGCTCCCCGACACGGCTTCAACAAGCGGATCATGGCTGCTTGCGTCAACTCCCGAGATCCTGGGCAGTCGTGCCGCCAGTAAATAGCCACTGCGACGCTCGACCAACGTGACCAGGCCTGATTGCTTGTGGCCCTGTATCACGTTGTCGCCCTCCCAGTGGCCGATGAAGCGCCGGTCATTAATCTCATCTGGGCGGTGCTCGATACCGACTCGGTTGGGGATCTTGCCCAACCCGGCGCTCTTGGCGTGCGTGCGGTGCTTATTGTGGAGTTTGGGACGACGGAGATGCCGCCAAAAGTCACCACCTCGTGCCTTGTCGTCCCAGATCAAGGAGGAAGATCCATTGATGATTGACAATAACGCCGGCCAAGGGCGCCATGAAGCCACTGATTTTCTGTAGGCTCCACTCCTCACGTAGCCGCCCGGCAACGGCGGCCATCATACCTGGAAGGCGCTTTGTCCACTTGGTAGCAGTGCGGCGCCGACGATCACTGAGTGTCTGAGCCTGCTCGGGATCATAGCCATCAGCGGTGGCGTTACGGCGAATTTCACGGGTGATCGTGCTGCTGTGGAGGTTCAGCTCCCTGCCGATCTGGCGCTGGCTCATGCCCAAGTCATAACGGGCGTGGATCTGGTATCGTTGGGTCTGGGCCAGCTGTCGATATTCCATACTCTGCTTCACTTTGGTCGGTGAGCCGAGAAGAGTACCGGCGCTGGCCCTCCTGCCTCTACCGTGCGGTCCAAAGTGCTGCGGTTATCCTATGAGTTCAGGGGGGATTGGCTATAATTATGTTTCACTTATGATTTTGCTTAAGTTGAAATTAAATGCTCGGCAAGTAATTAACTAATAAATTAAGGAGTTGAAGTGAAGAAAGCATTGATAACCGGTATCACAGGACAAGATGGATCTTACCTTGCTGAATTACTTCTAGAGAAAGGATACGAAGTACACGGCATCAAGCGCCGTGCTTCGCTTTTCAATACACAACGGGTAGATCATATATATCAGGACCCACATGTCGAGAACCAGAACTTCGTCCTGCACTATGGTGATCTATCAGATTCTTCCAATCTGACACGTATCATTCAAGAGGTGCAGCCGGACGAAATCTATAACCTGGCCGCTCAATCCCATGTTGCCGTCAGCTTTGAATCACCGGAGTACACCGCCGATGTCGATGCTCTGGGTACCCTGAGAATCCTGGAGGCGATTCGTCTACTGGGCTTGGAGAAGAAAACCAAGTTCTACCAGGCTTCTACCTCAGAGCTATTCGGCGAAGTACAGGAAGTCCCGCAGCGCGAAACCACACCTTTCTATCCGCGCTCTCCCTATGCGGCTGCCAAGATGTATGCCTACTGGATTACGGTCAACTACCGTGAGTCCTACGGTATGTATGCCTGTAACGGCATTCTCTTCAATCATGAATCCCCGCGCCGTGGTGAGACTTTCGTAACTCGCAAGATTACTCGTGGCCTCGCCAATATTGCTCAAGGCCTGGAAGAGTGTCTGTACATGGGTAACATGGATGCTTTGCGTGACTGGGGCCATGCCAAGGACTATGTGCGCATGCAGTGGATGATGCTTCAGCAGGAAGAAGCTGAAGATTTCGTCATCGCGACCGGTAAGCAGATTTCAGTTCGTGACTTCATTCTTCTGAGTGCCCAGGAACTGGGTGTCACCTTGCGCTTTGAAGGCGAAGGTGTTGATGAGCAGGCCATTGTTGCGCAAGTCGAGGGTGACAAGGCCCCGGCACTCAAGGTTGGCGATGTGCTTGTGCGGGTTGATCCGCGTTACTTCCGCCCTGCGGAAGTCGAAACTCTGCTGGGTGATCCATCCAAGGCAAAAGCCAAGCTTGGCTGGGAGCCGGAAATCACGGTAGAAGAAATGTGTGCCGAGATGGTGTCTGAAGATCTCAAGGTCGCCAAACGCCATGCACTACTGAAAGAGCATGGCTACGAGATCCCAGTTTCGGTGGAGGGCTGAGCATGTCACGCGATCTAGATCAGACGATTTTTGTCGCTGGCCACCGTGGGATGGTGGGTTCTGCTATCGTGCGTCACCTGCAGAAGCTCGGTTACCGCAACATCCTGACGGCTAGCCGCGAAGAGCTGGACCTGCTTGACCAAGCTCAAGTACAGGCTTACTTCCAGCAGCATGCTATTGACCAGGTTTATCTGGCTGCTGCCAAGGTGGGCGGGATTCAAGCCAATAATACCTATCCGGCTGACTTCATCTATCAAAACCTGATGATTGAAGCGAACATCATTCACGCTGCGCATATGGCTGATGTGGCTAAACTGCTTTTCCTGGGGTCTTCCTGTATATACCCCAAGCATGCAGAGCAGCCGATGCGTGAAGAAGCGCTTCTCACTGGCACCTTGGAACCTACCAACGAGCCATATGCCATCGCCAAGATCGCCGGTATCAAGCTCTGTGAGAGCTATAACCGTCAGTACGGCCGTGACTATCGTAGCGTGATGCCGACGAATCTTTACGGTCCGCATGACAACTTTCACCCGCAGAACTCTCATGTGATTCCTGCCTTGCTGCGTCGTTTCCATGAAGCCAAGCAGCAAGGGGAAAGAGAAGTTGTTGTCTGGGGTAGCGGCAATCCGATGCGTGAGTTCCTGCATGTCGATGATATGGCAGCGGCCAGTGTGCATGTCATGGAGCTCGACGATAGCGCCTATCAGGCCAATACCTCACCGATGCTATCTCATATCAATGTCGGTACCGGGGTGGATTGCACCATCCGCGAGCTGGCTGAGACTGTACAACGGGTGATTGGTTTTGAAGGCGAACTTACATTTGACGCCAGCAAGCCAGATGGTACGCCCCGCAAGTTGATGGATGTCTCACGTCTCAAGGCACTTGGTTGGGAGGCGAGCATTACCCTGGAAGAAGGGCTTGTGGATGCCTATGGCTGGTTTATCGACAATCAGGACCGCTTCCGTGGCTGATTCTCATGCATGAAGCATCTGTAACCACTCAAGGTTGGCTAAGCAAGGATGACTTTCGGCACATCGTGTCGCATGCACCGCTTGTTTCCATGGATTTTGTGGTTACCAATTCTCAAGGTGAGTGGTTATTGGGAGAGCGGTTGAACCGGCCGGCACAGGGCAGTTGGTTCGTCCCTGGCGGGAGGGTGCTCAAGGGAGAGACTCTCGAAGCTACCGCTCAGCGCTTGACTCAGGATGAACTGGGACAAGTCGTGCCGCTTTCCAGCATGCGTTTCCTCGGTGTCTATCAACACTTCTACACCGACAGCATGTTTGATGCCGAGATCTCGACGCACTATATAGTGCTCGCTTATCAATTGAATATTGATATTGATCTCGTAATCTTGCCTCGCCAGCAGCACGGTGGCTACCAATGGTGGCCACCGAGCGCTATCGCCCAGGACCAGAAGGTACATGCCAATACGCGTGCCTACTTGCCGGCGGTATAACTTTGCAATCTTCACAAGGAATTCCCATGATCACTCCTGTCATCATGGCCGGGGGCAGTGGCTCACGGCTGTGGCCACTGTCGCGCCAATTGAATCCCAAACAGTTCTTGCCCCTCACTGGCGAGGGCAGCATGCTGCAGGAAACACTCAAGCGCCTGGAACCCCTTGAGCATCGCGCGCCATTGCTTATCTGCAATGAAGAGCACCGTTTTCTGGTCGCCGAGCAAGTGCGCCAGCAAGGGGTATCCGGCGCGCGTATATTGCTTGAACCTGAAGGTCGTAATACGGCGCCTGCGATAGCAGTGGCAGCGCTTCATGCCATAGCGGAAGACCCGAATGCCTTGCTGCTGGTATTGGCGGCTGATCACCTGATTCGTGATGTTGCGAAATTTCACGAAAGCATTGGTCATGCACGAATGCTGGCTGAGCAGAATCAATTGGTCACGTTCGGGATAGTACCGACGCATGCTGAAACCGGTTATGGGTACATCCAGCGTGGTGAAGGGCTCAATGACTTCGGTTTCCGCGTCAAGCGCTTCGTCGAGAAGCCAGACATCGATACCGCTGAAGATTATCTGGCCTCTGGTGGCTATTACTGGAACAGCGGGATGTTCCTCTTTTCTGCCCAGAGCTACCTGGAAGAGCTGGAACGCTTCCAGCCTGCGATGGTTGAAGCGTGTCGAGCGGCACTGGCTGGCGCGAGTCAAGATCTCGACTTTACCCGCCTGGATGCGGAAGCCTTCAAGGTCTGCCCATCAGACTCCATCGATTATGCCGTAATGGAGCGTACTGAGCGGGCGGCTGTTGTGCCGCTTGAAGCGGGTTGGAGTGATATAGGCTCCTGGTCAGCGCTGTGGGATGTCAAGGAACATGATGCGCAAGGGAATGCCTGTCATGGGGATGTCATGCTTCATGATAGTCATGGCTTGATGGTGCATGCAGATCACCGCCTGGTGGCTACAGTCGGTGTTGAAGACTTGGTCGTGGTAGAGACCAAGGATGCTGTACTGGTCGCTCACAAGGACCGGGTGCAGGAAGTCAAGAAGATCGTCGAACGCCTCAAGAGCGAAGGCCGGCAGGAGCATATCAATCATCGTGAGGTTTACCGCCCCTGGGGTGTCTACGACAGCATTGATAAGGGCGATCGTTACCAGGTCAAATGCATTACCGTGAAGCCTGGCGCGAAACTCTCCGTCCAGATGCATCATCATCGTGCTGAGCATTGGGTAGTCGTCTCTGGGACGGCGAAGGTTACCATTGGCGACAAGACTCAACTTGTCAGTGAGAATGAGTCAACCTACATCCCCATTGGCCAGGTTCATGCATTGGAAAATCCCGGCAAGATACCCCTGGAGCTGATTGAAGTTCAGTCCGGTTCTTACCTGGGTGAAGACGACATCATCCGTTTCAATGATCGATATGGGCGAAGCTGATGAGTTCACAGTTGAAAATCTCCGTCGTTACGGCCTGCTTCAATAGTCAGGCCACGATAGGCGAAGCGATAGCGACATTGAAGCGTCAAAGCTGGGGGAATGTCGAGCACGTAGTCATCGATGGGGCCTCCAAGGATGATACTGTCGAGGTGGCGCGTAAAACCCTGGGCCCGGTCGATGTGTTGGTATCAGAGCCTGACAAAGGGATCTACGACGCGCTCAACAAAGGTATCGTGAATTCGACAGGTGATATTGTCGGTTTCTTGCACTCTGATGATCTGTACGCGCATGACGAAGTCTTGTCACGTGTGGCTGCCTGCTTTGAAGACCCTGAGATTGGTGCCGTATATGGCGACCTTCAGTATGTGAAAGCGGCCAATACTACCCATGTCATTCGCCATTGGAAGTCAGGCAGTTTCAGCACTGACAAGCTGAAATATGGCTGGATGCCACCGCATCCGACGTTTTTCATGCGTCGAGAGCTCTATGAAGAGTTGGGGGGCTTTGATCTCGCTTACCGTATTGCCGGCGACTATGATGCCTTGCTTCGTTACCTTGCCAGTGACAAGGTCAAGGTACATTACCTGCCTGAGGTTTTGGTGAAGATGCGCCTGGGAGGCGCCAGCAATGGTAGTTTGAAACAGATCATCCGCAAGTCACGAGAAGATATTTTCGCCATGATGAAGAATGGGGTGAATCCTTTACTTGCATTACCAATTAAGAATATTTCCAAGTTATCACAATATATCGTTGCTCGTTTAAATAATTAGAGGGTGTGATGAACATAATAGTGACTGGAGCTGCGGGCTTCATTGGTGCTGAAGTCAGCAAGCGTCTGCTGAAGGCAGGGAAAAATGTCATTGGCGTTGATTCACTCAATGATTACTACGATGTCTCACTGAAAGAGGCTCGCCTTGAACTCATCCAGCAGTCTCCTGAATTCACGTTCCTGAAGCTTGATCTTGCGGATCGTGATGCAGTAGAGAAAGTTTTTGCTGAGAACGAGATTTCTCATGTCATTCATCTAGCCGCTCAAGCAGGGGTGCGCTATTCGCTGGAAAACCCGCATGCCTATGCGGATGCCAATATGCTGGGTTTCTTGAACATTCTGGAAGGCTGCCGTCATCACAAGATTGAGCATCTGGTCTATGCCTCTTCCAGCTCCGTTTACGGCCTGAATGCCAAGGTTCCGTTCTCTACCAAGGATGGTGTGGATCACCCTGTCAGCCTCTATGCGGCGAGCAAGAAGTCCAATGAGTTGATGGCGCACACTTACTCTCACCTCTATGGCATTCCGACGACTGGCCTACGCTTCTTTACCGTATATGGCCCCTGGGGTCGTCCAGATATGGCCATGTACAAGTTCACCAAGGCCATTTTCGAAGGCAAGTCCATCGATGTGTATAACCACGGCGATCTATCGCGTGATTTTACTTACATTGACGATATCGTTGAGGGGATCATTCGCATCAAGGATGTCGTCCCTCAGGCTGGTCAGAAATCGGCAGCGGAGGGCCTTGCTCCGGATGAAAGCCCTGCACCCTATGCCCTCTACAATATCGGCAATGGTAGCCCGGTTCAGCTGATGGACTTCATCAGTGCCGTTGAGAAAGCGACGGGTATTGAGGCCAAGAAAAACTATATGGATATGCAGCCCGGAGATGTTTCTCAGACCTGGGCGGATACTGAAGATTTCTTTGCTGCGACTGGCTATCGTCCGCAAGTCGGGGTAGAAGAAGGGGCTCGCCGTTTTGTGGAGTGGTACCGCAACTACTTCTCCATCTAGTAGGGTTTCGCTGCTCGTTACCTAATCAAGATGTCATCTTTATAGTCAGGTTTTCATTTGTATTGTTCAGTGGCTATCGTTATATCAGTTGAGATTCACTGATAGCTCTTGGCAGTACATGACTGTGCTGATGTTGATATCAGATTGCTCAAGGAGGATGGTAGTGATTCAACTCGGCTTTCCCTCAAGGAACTTCAGCGCCTGCCAGCAGTCTGATGTCTTCAGTATTTTTAGCTATTCGTTACGGTAAACACAGGAAATATTTGAAATGAAAATTGCCATCGCAGGCACCGGCTATGTCGGTCTTTCCAACGCCATGCTGCTTTCTCAGCATCATGAAGTCGTCGCGTTGGATATCGTGCCGGAGAAGGTGGAAGGCCTGAACCGTGGTATCTCGCCTATCGTCGATAACGAGATCCATGAGTTTCTGGCACGTGGAGATCTGAATTTCCGCGCTACCCTCGACAAGGAAGAGGCCTACCGCGATGCCGATTTCGTGATTATCGCGACGCCGACGGATTACGATGCGACCACCAACTATTTCAATACCAGGAGTGTTGAAGCGGTGATTCAGGATGTGCGCGACATCAATCCTGAAGCGGTGATGGTGATCAAGTCGACTGTGCCAGTGGGCTATACGGTAGAGGCGCGTGAGCGTTTCAATACCGAAAATCTGATCTTCTCGCCGGAGTTCCTGCGCGAAGGCAAGGCACTGTACGACAACCTGCATCCTTCTCGCATCATCGTCGGTGAGCGCTCCGAGCGTGCCGAGGTGTTCGCTGGCCTGCTCAAGGAAGGCGCGATCAAGCAGAGTGTTGATGTGCTCTTCACTGACAGCACCGAGGCGGAAGCCATCAAGCTGTTCGCCAATACCTACCTGGCGATGCGAGTTGCCTACTTCAATGAGCTGGATACCTATGCCGAGTCACATGGCCTGGATGCCAGGCAGATCATCGAAGGTGTAGGACTGGACCCGCGCATCGGGCAGCATTACCACAACCCGTCATTCGGGTATGGGGGCTACTGTCTGCCGAAGGATACCAAGCAGTTGTTGGCCAATTATCAGGAAGTGCCCAACAACATGATCCAAGCCATCGTCGATGCCAACACCACGCGTAAGGATTTCATTGCGGAATCCGTGCTCAAGCGTAACCCAGAGGTGGTAGGGGTATATCGACTGGTGATGAAGTCCGGTTCTGACAACTTCCGCGCCAGTGCCATGCAGGGCGTGATGAAGCGTATCAAGGCCAAGGGCGTGGAAGTGGTGGTATATGAGCCGGTGCTGGAAGAAGACACCTTCTTCGGTTCACGCGTCATGCGTGATCTCGAGGCATTCAAGCAGGAAGCGGACGTCATTCTGAGCAATCGCATGGCCGAAGAGCTCGCTGATGTGGTCGACAAGGTCTACACCCGCGATCTGTTCGGCAACGATTGATACTATGTTCTGGCTTGTCAACGAAAACGCCGCATACTTGTGATGCGGTGTTTTCGTATGGGCTTACAGGAAACTGGATGCTGCCTACCTGATGCGATGAAGGAGGGCAGTTAGGTCAGGCTATATCGCTCATCTAGTTTGCGATAACTCTTGGTAGTGTTCAGCTGAGATGCTCGTATAATTATTGACATCTATACCATTAGTTTAGGAAGGCCGGTATGTCGTCATTCACCTCTGCTGTGCACTCTAGTTCCTCCCTATTCCTTCTTTTCCCTTTGACCTCGCGCGGCGTTTCTTACAGTGTTTTTTTGTTCGAATTACTCAGTTTGGTAATACCTTAAGGCTATAGATTGGGGCAGGTAGTGCTTGTGTTGATCAGCAGCTATTGTGTTCGGTATGACGACGGGTCTCGCAACCTTGTCACTAATGAGCACCTTGCTACACGGGTCGCGTAAGGTGACAACTGTGCCAATTTGTCTGTTGATAGCTCCACCGATGCTGTTTCTGGTGTTGAGGCCCCCATCCGCGCTCGGAGGAGGCATTTGGGGCGGGTTGATCTTGACTAGAGTACAGCTGGCTGCTGGGCGTTTAGTAGAATCTGGCATAGGGAGCACATCGTGTAGGCGGTTTTACTAGCACTAGCAATTTCAGTTATATCTGTAGTTATTACAAAACCGTGTTCTTATCTCCAATAAAAATCACTTTGAGTTGATACAAGCTTTTATCAATAAAGTGTTTTAATTATATTGGAAGCAACTCTTGTCAAATATTGTCTTTTTGTAGTAATAAATTAATGTTTTTGAATTTCACTTTTTAACTATTTAAGCTTGTGGCTAATAGGGTTTTCATTTAATCCGGACTTGATCTCACAAGTTTTTTACATTGCTGGATTTCTAGGAAAGGGTCATAGGTTTATCAACCAATATGTAAAGTCACTGCTTATGTTTTATTGCAAAAAACTAATAATATATGACGCTCTAATAATTTTTTTGAATCATGTCTAGTATGTCATTTTCGTGTTTTGGTCAGCTATACATAGCTGAATAAGCGCATAAATTGATAATGAGTAGTTTGAGAATTCCAAGGGAACGCTAGTAGATGGAAATCGCGCAGCACATGGATGCTTTTGTCACCCTGGTGGTGACGGTAGGAGTGTTGGCAGGGCTTGTCTGGAATCGTTGGCCGGCGGAGTGGCTGATGATGGCCGCTGCCGTGTCGTTGATTCTGCTGGGCGTCATTTCTCCGGCGACCTTCCTGGCCGGATTCGCCAACCCGGGCATCATGACCATCGGCGCGCTTTTCGTGGTCGCCGCCGGCGTGCAGGAAACCGGGGCGCTGCGCTGGATGCTCGAGCGTCTGCTCGGGCGCCCCAGCTCGCCTTCTTCAGCATTGGCACGCCTGATGCCGATCACCTCGCTGCTCAGCGCCTTTCTGAACAACACCCCCGTCGTCGCACTCTTCATTGGCCTGGTTCAGGGCTGGTGCGCGCGCATGAAAATCTCGCCTTCGCGTCTGCTGATGCCCATGAGCTATGCCGCCATTCTCGGCGGTACCTGCACCCTGATCGGCACCAGTACCAATCTGGTCGTCGACGGCCTGCTGCAGTCCCAGGCCAACCTGCCCGGGCTCGGCATCTTTGATATCTCTGCACTGGGCGTGCCTGTGCTGATCATCGGTACCCTGTGGATGGTGCTGATCGGCTGGCGTTTCCTGCCCCAGCGCAAGGGGCTGGTCGAGCAGCTCGGTAATGGTCGCGAGTATTCCGTGGCCATGCGAGTGGCCGACAAGGGGCCGCTGCACGACAAGAGCATCGAAGAGGCGGGCCTGCGTAGTCTTCAATTCGGCTATCTGGCCGAGATCGAACGTTCCGGCAAGCTGCTGTCCATGGTCGGCCCTGACACCATTCTCCAGTCCGGTGATCGCCTCATCTTCGTCGGTGTCGCGGACACAGCGCATGAAGTGCGTGTTTTCCGCGGGCTGGAAAGCGACGCCGCAGGCCTGGATCTGGATCATCACCAGCGCCGCATGGTCGAGGCCGTCATCGCCCCTAGCTCCCCCGTCGTCGGCATGAACGTACGTGAAGCGCGCTTTCGTACTCGCTATCAATCCGTGATTCTCGCCGTGTCACGTGATGGTGAGCGCATCAACAGCAAGGTCGGTGACATCGTGCTGCGCCCCGGTGACACCCTGTTGCTGGAAGCCGCTGCCGATTTCACGCGCCTGCATCGTTATAACCGCGAATTCCTGCTGGTCAGTACGCTGGATGGCAATGGCATGCCCAACCTCACCAAGGCGCCCATCGCACTCGCCATCATGAGCCTAATGATCATCACGCACCTGGCGGGCATGGCCGAGCTGGTCGAGGCGGCCGTGGCGGCCGCCATTCTGATGGTCTTTACCGGCTGCCTCCCGGCCTCGCAGGCGCGCGCCAGCATCGATGGCAGCGTGCTGGTCGTCATTGCCGCTGCCTTGGGGCTGGGACAGGCGATGACCGACAGTGGTGCGGCCCAGATGGTGGCGGACCAGCTCATGCAGCTGGGCGGCGGCTCGCCGCTGCTGATGCTGGCACTCGTCTATCTCACCACGACGCTATTTACCGAGATCATCACCAACAACGCCGCCGCCGTGTTGATGTTTCCGATCGCCATGGCGGTCAGCGAGCAGCTGGGGGTCTCATTGATGCCCTATGCGATTGCCATCATGTTCGCGGCCTCGGCCAGTTTTCTCACCCCGCTGGGCTATCAGACCAACCTGATGGTGATGGGGCCGGGGGGCTACAAGGTGTCCGATTACATGAAGGTCGGTTTGCCGATGAGCCTCATCGTCGGCGTCACTTCGGTCGCTCTGATTCCGCTGATCTGGCCATTTACGAGCTAAACCATTTTCTGCTTCGTCTGGCAGCCGCTGGCGAGCGTTACCCTTTACATCGTCAGCCTGGCTGGCGAATTCACACTGACAGGAAGGCACATGACGGATACGACAGTGAGCACGACCGACAGCACGACACGCGCCATGTTGAATACGTTGGAGGCCATTGCTCGCAAGGCGGGCGCTGCCATCATGGAGATCTACGAGAGCGGTGACTTCACGGTCGACATGAAGTCGGATGATTCCCCGCTGACCACGGCAGACCGTGCAGCACATGCCGTCATCGTCGACGGTCTGAAGGCCATGGAGGCCGAATTTGGCGCCACACCGATCCTGTCCGAGGAAGACGCGGACATCAGCTGGGATGTGCGCAGTGACTGGACGCGTTACTGGCTGGTCGATCCCCTGGATGGCACCAAGGAATTCATCAAGCGCAATGGCGAATTCACCGTCAACATCGCGCTGATCGAGCAGGGCGTACCGACCATGGGCGTCGTCTACGCGCCGGCCATCGAGACGCTCTACGTCGGTGCCCAGCAGGCGAAAGGCCAGGCCGCCATCGCCGAGAAGCAGGTTGGCGAGGGTGAGCGTCAGGCCATCGCCGTCAGTGACGTGCCGAGCAGCACCGACAGCTGGCGCATCGTCGGGAGCCGCTCTCACCAGACCGAAGAATTCAAGGCGTTCGTCGCCGACTTCGCTGCCTGCGATATCGTCGCCATGGGCAGCTCACTGAAGCTGTGCCTGGTGGCGGAAGGGGCGGCAGATCTCTACCCACGCCTCGGCCCGACCTGTGAATGGGATACCGGTGCCGCGCATGCGGTGGTCGAAGCCGCGGGTGGTCAGGTGCTGAATGCCGAGACCCGTCAGGCGCTGCGCTACAACCAGCATGACAGCGTGCTCAACCCCTATTTCATCGTCTGTGCCAAGCCGGCCGCTCCCTGGGCATGAACCAGGCGCTAGACAGAGGGTAGGCAAGCGTCACGGGACTGACGCCAGAAGATGTCAGTCTCGTGTCAAAGATACTATGTTCTCTTCGCAGCGAGTGTCGTGTGTCAGCGTGTGCGAAGAGGATAAGGACAACTAGCAGAGTGATCTCAAGGAACCTGTAATGACTGCATCATCTACGGCCGACAAGCTCGGCATCACACCGGAACGTCAGACCCACCTCAAGCAGCTTGAGGCCGAATCCATTCACATCATCCGTGAAGTGGCAGCGGAATTTGCCAATCCGGTCATGCTGTACTCCATCGGCAAGGATTCCGCCGTCATGCTGCACCTGGCGCGCAAGGCCTTTGCGCCGGGCGTGCCGCCGTTCCCGCTGATGCACGTCAACACCACCTGGAAATTCCAGGAAATGATCAAGTTCCGCGACGAGATGGCCGCGGAAGTCGGCATGGAATTGATCGAGCACATCAACCAGGAAGGCGTCGCGGCGGGCATCAACCCGTTCGATCATGGCAGCGCCAAGTACACCGACATCATGAAGACCGCCGGTCTCAAGCAGGCACTCGACAAGCACGGCTTCGATGCTGCCTTCGGTGGTGCACGTCGTGATGAGGAAGCCTCGCGCGCCAAGGAGCGTGTCTACTCCTTCCGCGATCAGTACCATCGCTGGGACCCCAAGAACCAGCGTCCGGAGCTGTGGAACATCTACAACTCCAAGATCAACAAGGGTGAGTCCATCCGCGTCTTCCCGCTCTCCAACTGGACCGAGCTGGACATCTGGCAGTACATCTATCTCGAATCCATCAAGATCGTGCCGCTCTATTACTCCGCCGTGCGTCCGGTGGTGAAGCGTGACGGCCTCGACATCATGGTCGACGACGACCGCCTGCCGCTCAAGGAAGGCGAAGTGCCGGAAATGAAGTCCGTGCGTTTCCGCACCCTGGGCTGCTACCCGCTGACCGGCGCCGTGGAATCCACCGCCGCGACCCTGCCGGAAATCATCCAGGAAATGCTGCTGACGCGTACCAGCGAGCGCTCCGGGCGTGCCATCGATCACGACCAGGCAGGCTCGATGGAGAAGAAGAAGCGCGAAGGTTATTTCTAGGATTCCTCCCCGGAAATTGCTTCAACTGGCCTCTAAGGGCCATGACGCGCCTCAAGGCATGCAGGACTCTACAAATTGACAGGACGAGGGATGTCCTCAGCGCTGGAAGCGTCGCACGCCACAGACGCTCGCGCCGGACAGGCCTCGTTCAGGGAGAATGACAGTGTCACACCAGTCGACGATGATCGCGGAAAATATCGAAGCCTATCTCAAGGAACACGAGCAGAAAGACCTGCTGCGTTTCATCACCTGCGGCAGCGTGGATGACGGTAAGTCGACCCTGATCGGTCGTCTGCTTCACGACTCCAAGATGATCTATGAAGATCAGCTGGCCGCCATCACCCGCGATTCCAAGAAGAGCGGCACCACCGGCAAGGTCGATCTGGCGCTGCTGGTCGATGGCCTGCAGTCCGAGCGTGAGCAGGGCATCACCATCGATGTCGCCTACCGCTACTTCTCGACCGACAAGCGCAAGTTCATCATCGCCGATACCCCGGGGCACGAGCAGTACACCCGCAACATGGCGACCGGGGCGTCCACCGCGAGCCTGGCGATCATCCTGATCGATGCGCGTTATGGCGTGCAGACCCAGACCCGTCGCCACAGCTACATCTGCTCGCTGCTGGGCATTCAGCACCTGGTGGTCGCGGTCAACAAGATGGATATCGTCGACTACTCCCAGGAACGCTTCGACGAGATCGTCGCGGACTACAAGGAGTTCGCCAAGGACCTGGAAGTCCCTGATATCCGCTTCGTGCCGCTGTCCGCGCTGGAAGGCGACAACGTCGTCTCCATCAGCGAGCACACCCCGTGGTACGACGATGCCGCCACCTACGAGGCGCGTCCGCTGATGGACATCCTCGAGACCGTCGATGTCACCGAGGACAGCAACCTGACCGACCTGCGCTTCCCGGTGCAGTACGTCAACCGCCCGAACCTCAACTTCCGTGGCTACTGCGGCACCCTGGCCGCCGGTACCGTCTCACCGGGTCAGCAGATCAAGGTTCTCCCGTCCGGCAGCACCTCCACCGTCGAGCGCATCGTCACCTTCGATGGCGATCTCGACATCGCCTGGCCGGATCAGGCCGTCACGCTGACCCTGACCGACGAGATCGATATCTCGCGTGGCGACATGATCGTTGCTGAAGATTCCGATCTGGAACCGTGCACCGCCTTCACCGCGGACGTGGTGTGGATGCATGAGGACCCGCTGATCGTCGGCAAGGAATACGAGCTCAAGCTCGGCACGTCCAGTGTCATCGGTCGCGTCGGTCGCATCATCCACCAGACCGACGTCAACACCATGGCGCGCAACGAAGCGGAGAACATCCCGCTCAACGGCATCGCCCGCGTGCAGGTCGAACTGACCCAGCCGCTGGCCATGGACAGCTACCAGCGTTCACCGCATACCGGCAGCTTCGTGTTCATTGACCGCCTGTCCAACATCACCATCGGTGCGGGCATGGTCAAGGAGACCCTGAGCGCCAGCAACATCGTGTGGCACGACATGGCGGTCACCAAGCAGCGCCGCGCCGATCGCAACAAGCAGAAGCCGTGCATCATCTGGTTCACCGGCCTGTCCGGTGCCGGCAAGTCCACCGCCGCCAATGCGCTGGAACGTCAGCTGTTCGCCATGGGCTACAACACCTACCTGCTGGACGGCGACAACGTGCGTCACGGCCTGTGTGGTGATCTGGGCTTCAGCGAAGACGACCGCGCCGAGAACATCCGTCGTGTCGGCGAAGTCGCCAAGCTGATGGTCGATGCCGGCATGATCACCCTGGTCAGCTTCATTTCGCCGTTCCAGGCCGATCGCCAGACCGTACGCGACATGGTTGGTTCTGATGAGTTCATCGAAGTCTTCGTCAACACGCCGATCAGTGTCTGCGAAGAGCGTGATCCCAAGGGCCTGTACCGCAAGGCGCGTGCCGGTGAGATCAGCGACTTCACCGGCATCAGCTCGCCGTATGAAGCGCCGGAGAAGCCGGAAATCGAGATCAACACGGGTGAACTGAGCCTCGAGCAGACCGCACTCAAGCTGGTCAATCAGCTCAAGCACTACAACGTCATCGGTTGATGCATTCACGCCGATCAGCCCTCGCCGCAAGGCGGGGGCGTTTGCCGTTTCAGGACTCACATATGACTTTATCCCGATTCAAACAGCGCTTGACGAGTATCTTGCGACAGTAAGCAGGCCCCCAGCTCGCTCAACGTCTCGAGGCGTTCAAGCAGGAAGCGGACGTCATCCTGAGCAATCGCATGGCGGAAGAGCTCGCTGATGTGGTCGACAAGGTCTACACCCGCGATCTGTTCGGCAACGATTGATACTGTGTTCTGGCTTGCCAACGAAAACGCCGCATCCTCGTGATGCGGCGTTTTCGTATGGGTTCACAGGGTACGGGGTAGAGGGAGCAGGTGATGACTTTCATGCTGCGCACCTGATGCCAAGGAGGAGGGCAGTTGTGTCAGGCTATCCCGCTCATCAAGCTCACGATGACTCTCTGCCGAATTCGGCCGAGATGCCCGTATCACCGTTCACATCGTCATCTTTGGATCAGGAAGGCAAGGTATGCCGTCATTCGCTTCTGCTGCGCGCTCGGATTCATCCGGTGTTGCTCCGTATTTTCCCCCTATGATCTCGCGCGCCGTTTCCTGCAATGTCTTCCTGTTCGGCTTGCTCAGCCTGGTGATGCCTTCTGGCTATAGCCTGGGGCCGGCCTTGCTGGTGTTGATCAGTGGCTATTATTGCCTGCTGCGCAAGCCGCGCAAGCCGCGCAAGCCGCGCAAGCCGCGCAAGCCGCGCGTGCTGTTGAGGGCCGCCCATAAGCAAGACCTGGCGGTGATCGGCGTGGTGGCAGGCCTCGCAGCCTTATTGCTGGTAAGCATCTTGCTGCAGGGGGATGCATGGCAGACGACAGGCGTGCCGATTCGTCTGTTGCTGGCTGTGCCGGTGCTGTTGCTGGTGTTGTCGTGCCCACCCTCGCTCGGGGCCATGTGGGGCGGGTTGATCCTCGGTAGTGTGCTGACCGGCAGCTGGGCGATGTGGCAGAAGCTGGTGTGGGGCGTGCATCGTGCGGGTGGCTTCACCAATACCATCAACTTCGGCGATATCTGCATGTTGATGGGGCTGATGTGTCTGGCAGGCCTTGGCTGGGCGATGAGTCAGGCGGGAGCTCGGCGGCGCTATTGGTTGCTGGCGCTTCTGATCGGCGGCGCGTTCGGCATCATCGGCTCCTTGATGTCGGGGACGCGCGGCGGTTGGATCGGCTTCCCGTTTGCCGCCTGGGTGCTGTATCGCAGTTATGGTGAGGTGATCTCGCGGCGTGTGCTGCGGTTGGGCGTCTTCATGTGTGCCGGGGTGATCGCCCTGATGGTGATCACCCCGGCGACCGGCATCCAGCAACGTGTCGAAGCCGGCGTCTCGGATGTCACGAAGTACGTGGAGGACCGCAATGCCGGCACCTCGGCGGGGGCGCGTCTCGAGATGTGGCGAGGCGCCTTGCTGATGATTGCCGAGCAGCCGTGGCTGGGCAGGGGCGAGACAGGTTACGCCGAAGCGCGTGATGCGATGATCGAACAGGGCGAGCTGAGCCGCCATGTGCAGCCGTATGAACATCCCCATAACGAGTTTCTCGATGCGTGGGTCAAGCGCGGGATATTGGGGCTGCTTGCATTGCTGGCCCTCTATCTGGTGCCGCTGCGCCTCTTCTATCGTCGCCTGGACAGTGACGACCTGACATTGCGCTCACTGGCTGTCGCCGGGGTACTGCTGCCGCTGACCTTCCTCGACTTTGGCATGACCTGGGTGATGTTCTCCCAGGCCAGCGGCGTGATGGTCTACGCCTACTGGTTGGCGATCGTCTGGGGCACGCTGCGCGCCCATGAGCGTCGCCTTGAGATAGTGCCGCCTGCTGCTTTTGATACAGCCCAAGGCAAGCATGACTGATCGGGATGTCTGCATGGAATATCAGACCTGAAGAGGCGACAGCGTTCAGCGCTTGGCGCTCTGGTGATTCGACGCTCAGGCGATCCGACACTCTGGAGAGGCTTTGACCTGAGCACGCACGAGGTCTACAGTACGCGCAAATTTGAGCAGTCGCTCACGAATATTGACGAGCGGTGAGGCGCATTGCCTCGCCGCTCAGGAGAATGGATATGCAAGACAAGCTCAAGATCGACATCGTCTCCGATGTGGTATGCCCGTGGTGCATCATTGGCTACAAGCGCCTCGAGAGCGCCATTCAGTCACTGGGCCTGGAAGACAAGGTCGAGATCGAATGGCAGCCCTTCGAGCTGAACCCGGACATGCCGGCCCATGGCGAGAACCTGCGCGCGCACTCTGAACGCAAGTACGGCACCACACCCAAGGGCAGTGTCGAGGCGCGCCAGAACCTCGCCAACCTGGCGGCTGAGGAAGGGCTGGTCTTCAACTACTTCGACGACATGCGCATGGTCAATACCTTCGAGCTGCACGTACTGCTCGAGTACGCCGCCGAGCAAGGCATGCAGCATGACCTGATGATGCAGTTCTTCGCGGACTTCTTCACGCTGCAGAAGGACATGTCAGACCGCGCCGTGATGGCGGACTCGCTGGCTGCGGTCGGGCTGGATGCTACGGAAGGGCTAGCGCAGCTCGATGACGCCGAGGCACGTGAGCAGGTCGTCCAGCATGAGAATCACTGGAAGCAGATGGGCATCTCCAGCGTGCCCACCTTCGTCTTCAACCGCCGCAGTGCCCTGAGCGGTGCTCAGCCCAAGGAAGTGTTCGAGCAGGTGCTGAGCGAACTGATGGCAGAGCAGTCTTGAGTCACTGACGCCTGGCTCCGCCACTGATTCTTGTCGTGACAAAAACGCGGCCCCGCTGAAAAGCAGGGCCGCGTTTTTCGTTGTGGGGTGTGTCAGCAGTGAAGGCTTTGCGAAATCTCGATCAGCCTTGGCTCACCATTCTGACTTCCTGCGCTGACTTGTCACTCTGGCTCACAAGTCTGACTCACCAGTCTGGTCAAAGACCCGCCTTGATATTGCTCAGCTGCTGCATGAGCGTGTCGAGGACGGCGTCGACCTGCGCTTCGGTGTGCTCGCAGGAGAGGAAGAAGCGCAAGCGCGCGCTCTTCTCCGGCACGGCGGGGTGCAGGATGGGCTGGACGTTGAAGCCTGCCTCGAACAGCTGGTTGGAGAGGCGAGCGGCCACCAGCGAGCTACCCAGAATCACCGGTACGACGGCAACGCCCAGGCTGTCGCCGACATCGAGCCCCAGTGCGCGGGCGCGCTTGAGGAAGTAGCCGGAGACATCGTGCAGGCGGGCGATACGCTGCCTGGCATCGTCGCCCTGGAGCAATTCGAGAATCTTCAGAGAGGGGGCGGCGACCTGTGCCGGCATGCCCACCGAGTAGAGGAATCCCGGCGCGAAGTAGCGCAGCATGCTGACCAGCTCCTTGCAGCCGGCGATATAGCCGCCGCAGCCGGACAGCGTCTTGCTCATCGTGCCCATCCAGATATCGACGTCACGCGCATCGATGTCGTAATGCTCTCTCAGGCCGAGGCCGCGCTCGCCGAGCACGCCGAAGGAGTGGGCTTCGTCGACCATCAGCCAGCAGCGGTACTTCTGCTTGAGGGCGATCAGACGCGGCAGGTCCGGCACGTCGCCGTCCATGCTGTAGAGGCCTTCGGTGACGATCAGCACGCGCTCGAACTTGCCCCGCTGGGCACGCAACAGCGCTTCCAACGCGTCCGGGTCATTGTGCGCGAACGGCATGCGGCGGGCGCCGGACAGCTGGGCGCCGACCAGCGAGCTGTTGTGGATCCACTCGTCATGCAGGATCAGATCCTTCGGCCCGAGCAGATAGCCCAGCGTGGAGACATTGGTGGCGTGGCCACTGACGAAGACCACCGCATCCTCGACGTCGTAGGTGCGCGCGACGGCGGCTTCCAGCTGCTGGTGGATCGGTCGCTCGCCGGAGACGGCGCGTGAGGCCGACACCGAGGTGCCATAGTGCGCGGCAGCGTCCGCCGCGGCCTTGACCACTTCCGGATGGCGCGAGTAGTCGAGGTAGTTGTAGCTGGCGAAGTTGACCAGCTCACGCCCCTCGATACGCGTCGTGGCGCCCGCGCAGCCTTCATGCACGCGGAAGAAGGGCTCCGGCACGCCAAAGGCGGCGCCGGCCTGCTGCATCATGCTGAGCTGCTGATAGCCCGGTTGGCGATCGAAGCGCACGAAGTCATCACTGATCTGAAGCGGTTCAGCGCTCTTGTGGGCGAAGATATCCTCATCATTCGACTGCGTATTGGCCGGGCGAGTGCGGCGCGCACGCGCCTTGTCGAGCAGTTGCTGCTTCATGTCACTGGCGGATGAAGCGGGGGAATTGCGGGTTGCCAAGAGTCGAGTTCCTTACACATGTGATGCTGACCCAAAAACGGGCGCAAGAGCCTTGGCTCTCCGCCCGTCGGGTATCTTCAAGCTGATCGTGTGCGCTGACGAGGCATGGGCCTTGGCGAGAGCGGGGACTGCTGTCAGGGCCCGATCTGGCGATGTCCGTCTACCTGTCACCGTTGCGCGAATGGGTCGACGTTACGCCAAGATGGCGCATGGCACCAGCCCACACCTGCCATCCGGCATCATGGCGTGGGCTGGGCGCCGGGGCTGGTGGCTACTTGCTGACCATCTCTCCCCGCTCTGTCAGCGTGGCCGTCTCGCCGCCATGCTGCTTCACCAGCTGCGCCATGGCCTGGTCTTCGGCGCTGCTTTCGGCCTCCTCGCCGTCGGCATTGCCCATCTTGTGCATCAGGCGCTCCGCCAGTCGCCACAGAGTGGCGGCTTCACTGATCATCATCACCGGAATGCTGATCCCCAGGCGTGCCTCGACGGCCGTCATCAGCTCAACCCCCATCAGCGAGTCGAAGCCCATGTCGTAGACGCTCTTGTTGACGTCGATGGCGCTGGCGTCGATCAACAGAATCTTGCTCAGCTCGCCCTTGAGAATCTCGACGATAGCGGTCTGCAACGCTTCGCCGCTCAAGCCCGCCAGTGCCGCGGCGATATCATCCTGCTGCGCCTGGCTGTTGTCATCCTCACCGGCGCGGCGGGCGATTTCCTCGAAGCGCGGCGTGGCGGCGGTCGGCAGGAAGCGTGCAAGCGCGCCCCAGTCCAGTTCCAGCACGCCCAGCGAGCGCCCCGGCAGGCCGAGTGCCTGGGCGTGCTGATCTGCGCTGATCATCTCGCCGAGACAGGCCAGTGCGTGGTCTGCCATCAGCGCGTCGCCACCGAGGCGATTCTTGAGTGCTTCGCGGGTCTTCTCGTTGCGTGCCAGGAAGCCGGCATCCTCGATCGCGCCCCAGCGCGCGCAGGTGGCGGGCAGGCCTCGCGCACGACGGTTGGCGGCGAGGCCTTCCAGCCAGTGGTTGGCCGCCACGTAGACGCTCTGTCCCGGGTTGCCGAACAGGGTGGTGGCCGAGGAGTAGAGCACGAAGAAGTCCAGCGCATGCTCGGCACTCAGGCGATCCAGCAGGCGCGCACCTTCCAGCTTCGGCGTCATCACGCGCTGGATGCGCTCGGCATCGAGATGGCGAATCAGCGCATCATCGATCACCGCGGCGGCATGGATGATGCCCTTCAGCGGGGCGATGCCGTTGGCGTCAGCGGACTTGCCGAAGCGTGCGAACACCTTTGATAGCGCGGCGTCATCGGCGACATCACAGGCCAGCGCATGCACCTTCACGCCCCGGGCCTCGAGACGCGCGACACCTTGCTGTGCTTCCTCACTGGCCGCGCCGGAGCGCCCGATCAGGACCAGCTCACGCGCGCCCATCGCTGCCAGCCACTCGGCGCTGCGCAGGCCAAAGCCGCCCAGGCCGCCGGTGACCAGATAGCTGCCCGCCGGGTCGATCGTCAGTGTCTTTTGATTGGCCGTTAGCACGTCGGGCTGACGGGTCACTGCACTAGCTGTCTGCTCCGCAGCGTGTTCGGCGACGCGCTGAGTGACGACGACCTTGCCGATCTGGCGGGCCTGCTGCATGTAGCGGAAGGCCTCGACCACCTGACTGGCATCGAAGGTGGTGTAGGGCAGCGGCGCCAGGGTGCCGTCCTCGAACAGCGCCATCATCTCGCGGAACAGGCGCGTGGTCAGGCCCGGGCATTCCTTCATCAGCTGATCGGAATCGATGCCGAAGTAGCTGAGGTTATTGCGGAACGGACGCAGCCCCATCGGGGTGTTCTCGTAGAAGTCGCGCTTGCCCAGCTCACAGAAGCGCCCGAACGGCTTGAGCACGCGTAGATTCTGGGCGATGGCTTCACCGGCCAGCGAGTTGAGCACCACATCGACACCGCGGGCATCGACAGACGGATCACGCTGCTGACGTGCGGCGAGATCGGCCAGGATATCCTCGGCGAAGCCATGGCTGCGAGAGTCATAGACGTTGTCGATGCCCATCAGCGCGAGGAAGTCGCGCTTGGCCGGCGAGCCGACGGTGGCGAACACCTCGGCGCCCAGCCACTCGGCGATCTGCAATGCCGCGATGCCCACGCCGCCGGCGGCGCCGTGAATCAGTACCTTCTCGCCTTCTTCCAACCGCGCCAGATGCTTGAGCGCGTAATAGACGGTGAAGAAGGTGGTCGGGATGGTCGCCGCGGCTTCCAGGCTGACGCCGTGGGGCACATGGGCCAGCGCCGTGTCGGCGATCACCAGACGGTCGGAGAAGCTGGCCGGGCCGAAGCCGACCACGCGCTCGCCGACCTTGAATTCGGCATTGGTGCCGGCCTGAGTGACGATGCCGGAGAACTCGAGTCCCAGGCTCGGGCCGGAGAAGCCGTGCTCGATGGCCTCATCCGACAGCAGGCCGAGGGTGTACATGACATCGCGGAAGTTGAGGCCGGTCGCCTCGACACGCACTTCGACTTCGCCGGCTGCCACGGCGGGCAGAATGCGTGGTTGCCATTCCAGATTGCGCAATTGGCCGGGCTGGCTGAAGCCGAGGCTGACGCCGTGGCGCTGGGTTCCAGATGCCTGCGAGCGGGCATTCTCTGCGCCAGCGGCCTGTTGAGGCGCCGCCACCTGACGCAGGCGTGTCGCGAAGCGCGCGCCAGTGGCATCCAGCACCACTTCCTGCTCGTGATCCGGCGCTTCGAGTTCCTGCACCAGCGCGTCCAACAAGGCCGGCGTGCAGGCGGCGTCGTGCTCCAGCGTCGGCGTATCCAGCAGGCGAATGGCCAGCGACTGGCTCTCGTTGGCCAGACTGCGCGCGAAGCCCCAGCTGGCCGCATCCGCTGGAGGAGTCGCTGCGGGGGCGCCATCTGTCTGCCACAGCGCCGCCACGTCATGTGTCAGCACCCACAGCGTCGGGGCGAGACGGCTGTCGTCCTGCTCCTGGGCGCTGTCAAAGGCCTGGGCGACCTGTGTCAGCAGCTGTTGGCGTGCGCACTGGAGGGCGTTGGTGCTGTCCGTATCATTCTGCTCAGCTGTCGCCGCAGCGCTGGGCAGCGCGATCAGGCGATCAACGTCGCCAAGCTGCTCGATCAATGCGGACACGTCCGCGGGTAGGCTGGCTGACAGGCGCAGATGGCTGACCTGATGACCACGTGCGGCCAGTGAGTCGCTCAAGCGCGTCAGCAGTGCCTGATCCGCCGGTGCCTGCGGGCAATCCAGCAACGCGATGGAGAGCGTGGCGGCCTGGCTTGCCACTGCTTCGCCTTCCAATGATTCACTCTCGATTGATTCACCTGCCGCCGTCTGGTCTTCAGCGACTTCTGAAAGCGGTGCCAGAGCCGCAAGCGGTGCCTGAGCGGCAAGCGTCGCGGACAGCCACCAGGCGCCTGATGTTTCAGTACCCAGCTGATCGCTGGCCAGGCTATCGCTGGCAGGCGCTGGTGACTCGATGTCGAGGCCCAGCTGGGTCAAGAGACGCTGCCATTGCGCGATGCCCGGATGACTGCGCAGCTGCTCACCATCATCGAGGGCCAGAATCGGCCCGGCCCAGGCCGCCGGCTCACAGCCACACAGCAGCAGCTGCGCGCCGGGGGCCAGACGGGCGATCAGCGCTGTCAGCAGCGCGCGCGCCTGTGACGGTGCCTCGAAGTCCAGATGCACGATGGCGAGCTGCGTCTTGTGGGGCGTGGCGGTGTCCTGGAAGTCCTCGCCCGCGATCACGTCGATCAGCGGCAGGTCATCCTGCAGGCGATTGGCTTCACTGAGGGCGCCGGCACTGGCCGCCACGAAGCGGTAATCCAGCGCTGAGTAACGACCGTTGCGTGCATCCGCCTCGCGCAGTGTCGCGAGACGCTGGCCCAGCCAGGGGCCGCCGGCACCCAGCTCCAGCACATCGAGGCGCTGGCCGGCAGGCAGAGTGGCAAGCGCGCTGCTGATGCGTTGATCGAGCTGTGCGCTCAACCACTGCCAGCCCGCATTGCCGACCGCCGTCTTGAGCAGAGTCGGGATCAGCGGCTGGCGCAGATGCTCCAATGCGGCACTGGCGTCCGTCGAGAGCAGCGCCTCGCGATCTGCCACCACTTCATCAGCGGCGCCGTCCAGCTGAGTCCCTTCTGACTGAGCACCGCCCAACGAACGCTCTTCTAACTGAGTCCCGCTCAAGGGCATGCCGCGATTGAGCCATTCATCCAGATGCAGGTGCAGGCGACCGGCGGCATGCGTCAACGGGAACTGGCCCGGGTAGTCGCGTACCAGCAGCTGCCAGATATCATTGGCGGCGGGCAGATCCAGCGAATTGATCTGCCAGTCGCCGCTGTCGAGTGCTTCCGTCAGGCCTTGTGACTCGGCCCAGTCGAGCAGGGCACGGCTGAACAGCGGACAACGGCGCTGCCAGCGCGACAGTGCCTCGTGATCCAGATGGGCCAGCTCCGGGTCGCCCGGCGCGGCGTGACGCAGCAGGGTCTCGTGGACGCTGGCGAGCATCAGGCTGTCGAGCAGCGGCTCCAGCTCATCGCGGAAGCACTGGCTGTCGGCCAGCAGCGTCTGTGCGCTGGCGGCCGCGTCGCTCTCACCAATATTTTCACCAACACTCTCACCAACATTCGCCTCACCACCCTCACCGCCATCGGCAGCTTCTGACGCGTGCATGGCGTCATTCACCAGGCCTGCGAGATCCAAGGCCGGGGCGGACGGCTGAGTGAGCGGGTGCGGGGCGGCAGTCAGTTCGATATCCAGGTAATCCAGATGTGCCGTGCCATCACGTCCCAGGCGTACGGCGCGGAAGCGGGCCTCTTCGGCAACCGCCACGGCGCGGCCTTCGGCGTCGAACAGCTCGAAGTCGGCACACAGGGAGTGCGGGCCACGCGAGCGCAGCACGACGCGTGCGGTGACGATCTGTGAGGCGCGTACCTGCTCACGCACCTGCAGGCGACCGACACGCACCGGCACGAAGGCCATGCCATTGCTGGCCGCCATCTGGCCCTTGAGCACGCTCAGCAGCGGAATGAACAGCTGGAAGGCGCTGTCGAGCACGCCGGGGTGCAGATGGAAGTCGGCATCCTGGCTGGCCATTTCCTCGGTCAGCGAGAAACGGGCCAGCACCTGCGGACGCGCAGTGCCCGGTGCATGATGGTCGGCGCCCGCGTCGACCCAGATCTGCTCGGCGGCGCGGAAATGCGGACCGTAATGCAGACCGAGTTGTGCGGCAGCGGCCACGTGCTCATCGCGGCCGAAATCGGCGGCGCGAGTCGGCATGATCGGGGCAGTGCGCTCCAGCAGGCGTCCACGGGTGGCGGTGAAGGCGCGCGCCACGGCGTGCAGATTCCACTTGTCGGCATCCTCCGCGCGTGTCTCACGACTCTCCAGACGCATGGCGCCATTGGCGCTGTCCAGCGACAGGCGGGTCAGGCGCAGCGTGCTGTCATCGAGCAGCAGCGGGGCGCGAATCTCGAAGTCTTCCAGATCCAGCACGTCGGGCAGGCTGTCCGCATCGGCGCTGGCGACCTGCCATTCGTGGGCGGCGGCCAGGCACTGCTCCAGATAGCCGGCCCCCGGGAAGACGGCACTCTCGCCGACCTGGTGATCGGCCAGCCACGCGACCTTCTGGGTGTCGAGCTGGGCTTCCCAGGTCAGGCGTTGCTGGGCGAGACGGTAGCCGAGCAGCGGATGTACGTAATGACGATCCAGCAGACGCTGGCTTTCGCTGGTGGTCTGGATCCAGCACGGGATGCGTTGCCACGGGTAGCTTGGTAGCTCGACGAACTGACCGGCGACCGGGAACAGGTGGGTGATGTCGACGGCGCCGGAAAGCAGCACGCGACCGCGCAGATGCTCCAGGGCATCTAGCCCGGCATGGCGACGGTCGAGACTGGCGAGTACCTGGCCGGCGGGCGCCTCGTCACTGCGCGCCTTGAGGATGTCGTTCAGGTAGCTGCGCAGGATCGGGTGCGCGCCGATCTCGACCAGCAGGCGATGGCGGCCGAGGGCAGCGTTCTCTTCCGCCTCGGAATGCCAGTTGACCAGCGAGGTGACGGCGGCCTCGAACATGACTGGCTGACGGATGTTCTCCCACCAGTAGCGTGCATCCAGCTGCTCCCCGGCAATGACGCTGCCGGTCACGGTGGAGATGAACGGGGTATGGGTGGCGCGGGGCGTCAGGCCGTCGAGGGATTCGAGCAGGCCGGGCTTGATCGGGTCCATCGCCGGGCTGTGGAAGGCGTAATCCAGCCCCAGTACCCGCGCGAAGGTGCCCTGGGCGGAGAGCTCCTTGCTCAGCGCTTCCAGCAGCTCACGCTCGCCGGCCAGGGTGGTGCCGCGTGGGCCATTGATGCCAGCCAGTGACAGCGACGCCCATTGCGGCTGCTCCAGCCACTCGCGCATCTCGCACTCGCCGAGACCGACGGCCATCATCGCGCCGGTGCCACGGGTACGCCCCTGGTGGTAGCTGCGCTGGAAGATGACGCAGGTGGCCTGTTCGAGCGTCAGCGCGCCACTGGCCCAGGCGGCAGCGACTTCGCCGACACTGTGGCCGGTGACGGCAGCGGGGCGGATACCGCGTTCGATCAGCCATTCGGTGACCGCGACCTGCAGCGCGAACAGCGTCGGCTGGGCGATCTCGGTGGCGTCCAGGCGGTTCTCGCCTTTCTCGCTCAGGCTGCCGTCCAACTCCTTGAGCAGCTCGAAGCCATTGAAGTCGCGGAAGGCGACATCGAGGCGTTCAAGACAGGCGCGCACGCTGGCGGATTCTTCCAGCAGGGCACGGCCCATGCCGGCCCACTGGCAGCCATTGCCGGAATACACGAACACCGGGCCGCGCTCCTGCTGCACGCTGCTGACGACTTTTGCGCCACGGCGTGGCGATGCACCATTGTCGCTGGCGCTCGGCAATGCCGACAGACGATCCGCCAGAGTGATGCGCGGATGGTCACCGAGATCTCCCTCGCTGCCGAGGGTGTCGAGGTCCTCTAGCAGGGTGGTGAAGGTATCCGCGCTGAGCAGGGCACCATGCACATGGTGCTCGCGGCGGGCGGCCAACTGCCAGGCGAGATCGTAGAGGGTTGGCGCCATGTCGTGGGCGGCGAGCTCACGCAGGTGCTCTGCCAGCTCCAGCGCGGAGTGCTTGAGCGCCTGCGGCGAACGGGCGCTCAGGCGCAGTGGCGGCGTCTGTTCACCTTCACTGCTCGGTTGCGCTACCGACTGTTCGGGGGCACTTTCCAGCAGCACGTGGGAATTGGCGCCACCGAAGCCGAAGGAGTTGACGCCGACGACCAGACGACCGTCTGCCTTGAGCTTGCGCGGTTGGGTGACGATATCCAGATTCCACTCGTCGGTAAGAATCTTCGGATTCAGACGCTGGATCTTGATCGTCGCTGGCACTTCACGGTGCGCGATCACGCCCAGTGCCTTGGCCAGGCCTGCCACGCCAGAGGCGGTTTCCAGGTGGCCCATGTTGCTCTTGATCGAGCCGATCGGCAGCGGACTGGAGCGCTTCTGGCCGATGGCGGCGCCGATGGCGCGGGTTTCCAGCGGGTCACCGACCGCGGTGCCGGTGCCATGGGCCTCGAGATAGTCGATCTCGTCCGGCGTCACACCGGCCAGTTCACAGGCGCGCTCCATCAGCTGAATCTGCGCCGCTGGATTGGGCACGGTCAGGCCGGACTTGTAGCCGTCGGTATTGACCACGGAAGACGCCACCACGGCGAGAATGCGGTCGCCATCGGCGATGGCCTGGTCGAGATCCTTGAGCAGGAAGACACCGCCGCCTTCGGAGCGCGCATAGCCGTCGCCGGCTTCATCGAATACCTGGCAGCGGCCGGTCTTCGACAGCATCGTGGCCTTGGAGAAGATCAGGAAGCCGTACGGATGCAGGTGCAGGCTGATGCCGCCGGTCAGCGCCATGTCGGTTTCGCCGCTTCTGATCGACTGGCAGGCCTGATGGAAGGCGACCAGCGAGGAGGAGCAGGCGGTATCCAGTGACAGGCTCGGGCCATGCAGGTCGAAGGCATACGACAGGCGGTTGGAGGCCACGCTGGAGGTATTGCCGGTCGCGGTGTTCGGGCCGATGGCACCGAAGTCATCCGCCATGCGGTAGGAGTAGTCGAGACTCGCCACGCCCATGAAGACACCACAGCGAGAGCCGCGCATCTTCTCGGCCGGGATGCCAGCGTGCTCGATGGCTTCCCAGCTCATTTCCAGCAGCATGCGTTGCTGGGGGTCCATGCTGGCGGCTTCGCGCGGGCTGATGCCGAAGAAGGCCGGGTCAAAGCCCGTGATATCGCCCAGTGAACCTGCGGCGAAGCTGTAGCTCATGCCCGGGGCTTTCTTGTCCGGGTGCGAGAGAGATTCCTTGCTCCAGCGGTCGTCGGCGACTTCGGTCACCATGTCCTTGCCGGCCAGGAGGTCGTCCCACAGGGTGGCCTGAGTGGTGCCGGGGAAACGGCTGGCTGCGCCGATGATGGCAACGCGTCGGGTCATGACAAGCTCCTGAACTTCTGAGTCACGGCACTGTGGCGAGCATGTTTCGCGGTCGCCTTCAGCAGCGCACTTCCTAATGTATCGATATTGATGACGCGCGGGTCGCCCTTGCGGCATTGCTCGTCAGTCTTGAAGGGCCCTTCGCAGTCGAGGGCCCACTCCAACAGCTCCGGGTCCTTGTCGCGCACGGCCGCCATGGTCTGGCGGGCGGTGTCGTCGGACTCCGGCAGGGCGCTGGACCAGATGAAGCTATCGGTCACGCCATTGGGCTCGCCCAGGGTCGTATAGACCTCGGGCATGATCGGCACATGGTCTCCATAGAAACACAGCAGCCCGCCGCGCGGCAGTCGCGCCAGCGCGGTGGTGAGCTGATCGATCATCGCGTCGGCATTCACCAGATGACGCAGATAGATGCCCAGTTCCTGACAGTTCTCCGGCAGGTCTCCGTCATACCACTCCGCCAGACGTGCGCTGTCGAAGGTTTCCAGATGCAGCGGGCCGTGATTCTCCATGGTGATCACCTGGATGAACAACGGCGTGTCGCCGGCTTCCAGCAGGCAGTCTTCGACCTTGGCCGCCACGGCGGCATCACTGATGTACTGGCCACTCCTGTCGGCATCGCTGAAGTGGGCGATGTCGAGGAATTCATCGAAACCGAGCTGTTTCAGCACCTGATTGCGCAGGTAGAAAGTGCCCGGGTAGGGGTGGATGCACAGCGTGCGATAGCCCATTGCCTTGTAGCTGGCGGCCAGATTGGGCACAGCGCGGCGCGCCAGCTGATGGTAGGGGTTGAACTGGTGCACGCCGAGCTCTTCGGCGGTCAGCCCCGTCAGGAAGGCGGTTTCGGTGCGCACGGTATTGGCGCCCCACGCCGGCACGGCCAGGCGCCCGCACGGCAGCCCTTGGGCCAGGGCGGTGAAGTGGCAGCAGTCCAGGTTCGGCAGCAAATCGTCACGTACCCGGGGATAGACGCGGCGGGCATCGAAGAAGGATTCGCTCTGCACGCTGACGACATGGGGCAGTGTCTTGGTGGCGCCCTCGTCATCGAGTTCGCGCAAGGTGTCGTCGAGTTCGCGCTGTGCCTCCTCCAACGGATTGCGCAGCGGCGTCAGCGGGCGACGCGCCAGCCGTGCATAGGCCAGCAGGTAGGCCACCATGCCCAGCTCGCTCAGGTCGAACTCAGGGGCCAGCATCACCTTGTTGGCCAGACGGTTGCCCAGGGCGTAGGTCAAGACGCTCGCACCGATCAGAACGCTGATCAATGGCACCAGCCACACAGCGGCGTTGCCTGAGTAGGCGGAGGAGAAGCCCAGTGCGGGCTCGAGCCAGAGTCCCAGACCGATCGCCAGCGCCCCGGCCGCGGTCGCGGCGATGGTCAGGCCGATGCCGAAGAAGGGGATGTACAGGCGCGGGTGCTTGATGGCGTCGGTGAAGTACTCGAAGTCCTGGCTGAGGAAGGGTTCGCGCAGCGACACGTACTTGGTGTGGCTGACCTGCAGCACCACCAGCCACAGCGCATTGACGACGATCAGCGAGAACCAGGGGCGCTGGGTGATCAAGGTGCACAGTGACCAGCTGGCGCACCAGTACCCGACATGTGCCAGCCTGGCGCTGACGGGGCGGCGCCAGAATGCGGCTGGCGGTGACGTCATCTGTTTCAGCAGCAGATGCTCAAGCCCCAGCGTCAGCCCGAGGCCGACCAGCAGTGGCCCGGCCATGAAAGACACAAACGCAATGACAAACTCCATGTAATGCCGACCTCGTTAGCCTCTGCCGTCGCAGGGGCTGTGTAGTGTCCGGTCGAGTACTCGACCCTGATCAAGATCCATGGCGGCCAGGGGAGTGACAAGTCGCCCCCTCGCCGCAGTATTTTCAGGCGCTCTGGTATCCAGATCCTGATCGTTCCAGCGTGTTCAACTGTCGCTATGGCGTTCCCGCCACTGTCTTCCTTATCGATCCTGCACGATGTACTCCAGTGGCAGGTGCTAGGGTATTACGCTAACTCACTGTCATGACAATGGAAAAACGCTGAGTCATCGCCTGCTGCTCATGGCGGGCCGGCTCACGGTTCACGGCTCAGGCTCACGAAGACGCAAGCCCCGATCAATGAGTGTAATTGAACCACCCGAGCAGGCGCTGGGAGATTCCGGCGGGCAGGACACTCAACCACCAGCACCCGAAGTTGAGCGGGAAGGGGAAGCTGATACGCGCCCGGTTACGCGCTGCACCCTTGAGAATGCGGCGTGCGGCCTTCTCGGGTGGCATCTCGAAGGGTTTGGGCCCTGGCATGGCCTCACACATCGGTGAGGTGACATAGCCGGGCATGACGACGGTGACCCCTACGCCATGGGGTTTGAGCCAGCTGCGCAGGCCTTCGCCATACGCCTTGACCGCCGCCTTGCTGCCGCTGTAGCTGGGCGTCAATGCCAGGCCATGCCACGCCGCGAGGGAGCTGAGCAGTACCAGCTGACCACTGCCGCGCTGCTTCATCGCCATGGCCAGATGATGGGCCATGCCCAGCGTGCCGATCACGTTGGTCTGCAGCAGGCGGCGTGAATCCTCCCAGCGCTCTCCGTTGCCCTGGGGGCCGATATCGGTGTTCATGCCGGCATTGGCGATGGCGATGTCCGGCACGCCGCGCGCGCAGACTTCATCCAGCCAGGTGAACAGGGTCTCTTCATCACACAGATTGAGTACCGTGCATTCCACCTCGGCGCCCAGCTTGCGGCAGTCGTTGGCGATCGCATCGAGCTTGCGCTGCTTGCGGCCGGTGAGGATCAGCGTGGTGCCCGTCTCGGCATAGGCGCGCGCCAGGGCGCCGCCTATCTCGCCCGTGGCACCGGTGATCAGGACGCGCCGCAGGCGGCTGGCATCCTGCGTGGCTTTCGCACTGGCGTCGCTCTCTGCAGGTCGACTATCCGCTCGGTGAGTGCCAGCGGCGCGTTCAGCGTCGGTAGGCTCTGGCTGCTGGGGGGGCATGGCCGTCATCTTTGGTCTCCTTGAATCCCGACACCGAAGGTCGGCAGTTCCCTTGCGTTTCTCGTTATGGTCGGGTGAGAGAGGCTGCCATCATTGGCGTGTCTCACCGTTGTTGCGTGGTCCAGCAGTCTTTTTGCCTGTTCAGCAGCGGCTCAACATGTTCTCCAGCGGCGAGCGTTCGGCGCACAGTATCTTGGAGGCGCCCAACACGGCGAGTTGCATGCCCGGCTTGCAGTAGAAGCCGCCATTGAGCTGCACGGTATGAATCACCGTATTGCGGAAATGTCGGAAGAGCGTCGTGTCGGGGCGCTGACCCTGGGTCCAGAAATCATGCAGCGAACCCTGGAAGGTCAGGCCCGGCAAGTTGAAGATCGGGTCACCCATGCAGAAGGTCGGGCAGCGATACTGCAGCGCCACGTTGCCGGTCGTGCTGTTGACCGTGATCATGCCCTTGGCCTGCTGCAGCAGCTTCTCCAGATTGCCGCTCTCCAGATAGACGATACGCCCGATCAGATCGTAGCGGCGCTCCAATGAGCGAATCAGCCCCGGGTAATCCACCAGCCCCATGTCGAGGGGGTGGTTCTTGATCACCAGGCGGGCACCGCGTGGCGCATTCAGGGCGAAGCTCTTCATCACTCGCTGGATGACTTCCTGCATGTTGGCGAAGCGCGAGTGGTGGCGTATCTGGGCATCGGTATTCAGCTGCAGCGGCAGCATGTAGTAGGGCGCGCCACTGCCCATCAGCTGATCGATACGCTTGGCGTCACGCCGTTTGTACCAGCGCATCAAGGGCAGTCGTGTCGCATAGCCCGCGTATTCCTGCACGGCGTGAATGCTGTGCGGCCGGTAGCGCGGGAACAGTAGCGGATTGGCCGCGCCCGCCAGGTGGTAGGTGATGTCATGGCGCGCACGCTCACTGAAAGGTGCATTGAAACGCTGCGGCGTGGGGGCATCTTCGAGGTGTTTGCCTGCCTCACGGAACCAGTCAGGGTCGCGTGGCAGCAGGGAGTGGCCATTGACGCCTTCGCGCTCCAGTGTCACCCAGTAAGGGCGGAAGTAGCCCTCCTCGAACACGTGGGTACGGATGCCGAGATATTCCGCCTTGAGCACGGCATCACGATGTACCGGGCGTCGGTCGCCGAACAGCACCTGATCGGTCACGTGATGCTTGCGCCAGAGTTCGGCGATCCAATCCCCAAGGTCCTCGAGCTTGCCGCGATAGGCATACGCCTTGTCGTGGCGCCAGTAGAAGCTGTCGCCGCTGTTGAAGTTGACCTTGATGACCTCATGGCCATCCTGCTTGAGCTTTTTCGCCAGCTGCAGGAAGAAGGGCGAGCACACCCCCTGCAGCAACATGAAGACGCGCCGGCGGCCGCCGCCCGGTCGAATGTGAGCAGAGGGTGGCTGCCTCGGAGTGTGCAATTCAGCACCGCGCGAGACGCCGGGCTGGACTGGCGGGCGTGTCAGGACGGCATCATCCGACATCTTGAGCTGGCGCAGTTTTTCGATCGCGCTAGCCACGGAGGTTGCCGGTGAGAGGCCTTGTTCCCCAAGGCTCTCTTGCGCGCGAGCGTCCGCGGGCATGAGTGCGGAAGCTGAAGCGGTGAAAGGCAATGCCAGACGTCCATGTAACATGATTCAATGCTTCCCGATGAATAAGGCGCGATAGCCTCGATAAAGACGGGTTTTCCAAGGCAATGCAGGCTTCAAGGTACCTCTGCGAAGCTTGTCACGTTGTTGTTCCAGGATCGTGACGACTGTCTCGGCATTGCATAAGTGACCGTGCTCAGGGGCCACATACACGGGATACTCGATCAGAGCGCCAGCCACCAGGGCATCCACACTCAAGTGCCGAGTTCGTCCTGGACACTCGACAAGGTCATGAGTCAGCCCCCAGCCAGCATAGAAGGGCAGGCCATGGGTCGTGACGGGCACACCTCGTATCAGGGCTTCAAAGCCCGCGAGCGAGCAGAGTGTGTGTACATGATCCACCTGCTCAAATAACCGACTGATATTGCCGGTGGTCAATTCGAGATCGTACGTCCCGCCTTCAGTCGCCACCTCGCCACTACGCCCCCCTGTGACAACGTCGGGATGCGGTTTATAGATCACGTAGCTTTCAGGGTGCAATTTCCGCGCCGCCTCAAGCAGAGCCTGATTGGTGCGTATCCCGGGGCACGCATGGCGTATCGAGGCATCTGACTCCACCTGGCCGACGACCAATATCACGTCACGGCCCTTGGCCATTTCGCGAAGGTCCGGCAATTCATCACCTTCCGAATTGTACTTGCTCAGTCCCAACGTGATCAGGCGCTCGCGTAATTGGCGTGCGCGGCCTAACTCGGCATCGGTGAAATCATGATGCATCAACCAGTGCTCCAGTGTGCTTGAGCGACTGGCGTCAAAATGCATGCCGAGCGGGTCGAGGATCAGCGAAAGTGGCCGCGTGAGATCCACCCCCAGGCCGACTGAGCGCAAGAAACCGTCCTCGATTCGCCACAGAGCGCCCCCTTGTGCAATGACGGAGGCTTCCAGCTCTGCTGTGGTTCGGCTCGCCCAGCTCAGCACCCGGGTAGGGTGCGGGGACTGTTGTTCGCGCTGTGACAACGCTTGCGGATCATGCGCGATGGTGACACCAGCTGTCTTTTGCAGCTTTTGCAGTGCGATGGCATCGCTTTTGACGAAGTCGCAGTGCGCCAAGGGCCCCAGGAAGCCGGGCAGGAAATTACGCTTCCAGCGCGAGTACCCCGGCGCTATCCAGTGTCCTGCCAGCCTGGTAGCCATTCGCTTCTGGTCTGCAAGCAGTTGAATGATCTCTTCGAGCGTCGCGGCCTGCTGGGTATAGGGGTTGGCATAGCGGCTGTATTCGAGATAGGCCGCGGCAAACACCTGCTCAAGCGTGCGTGACTGGCCTCGGCGCGGACATTGCTGCCGATCATCCGTCAGGCCCCAGCCGGCATAGAACGGCATGCCGTGGCAGGTCACCGGCAGGCCTGCCATCAGGGCCTCGAACCCAAGCTGGCTGGTCACGACATGGACGCCATCGACCTGTTCGAACAGGCACCAGGGGTTGATGTCGTCACTCAGCAGCGTGCAGCCAAGCTTGCGTGCCTCCTCCAGCAGATAGCCGCGCTTCTTGCCAGCGATCACATCCGGATGCACCTTGACCCAAACCTCGGCTCCCTCGATGGCGCAGGCCTCCCTCAGCATGGCAAGGAAAGTCTCCGGGCTGGCCATGCCGCCAATGACAGACGCATCCTCGGCGGTCTGATCCACGATGAGAAGTCGCTGCATGCCAGGCCTTCGGGTTGGCAGCTTGCGCTCTGGTGCATGGTTGTACTTGCTCAAGCGATGCATGCGCAGGCTTTCGAGAGCCGCGCGCGCGCGCGCCAGCAACACCTCACCCTGACGCGTCGGCGCTTCATTGATCAGTTGCTCGAGATCGCTCGGTTGGCGCGCATCGTAATAGATGCCCTGATGATCGACCACCATCGCCATGCCAGGGTAACCGGCGCTTGCCAGGGTCAGAGAACGCAGGAAACCATCCTCCAATGCGACGTAGGGCAATCCATGTTCAAGCGCATATTGGCGCGCACGTTTCGCCGTGGGTTTATGTCCCCAACCGACGATACGCATGATGTTTGTCGAGGATTTCTGGCCCGCGAATTCTGGCGCAGTATTTATCCCTTTCGATGCCCCGAGTTCTGGCAAAGAATCAGCCTCGCTCGCTGCCGGTTGTTGTTCTTTTCCTACATTTTTTTTGCTCAGTGTACCTGTCGGGGCACGTCGCCTGGCAGCGAAAGATAAATTCTTGAAGGTGAGCGAGTTGTCATTGTTCTGACACGAAAGGGGTGTACGCCCTCTTGTCAGTGGCAGCAACTCGGGAATGAAGCAAGCAAGAAGTGGTTGGCGATAAATACCTGAAGAAAAACAGAGCGATGCCCCAGAGGTCGCGTCATTCGTGACATCTGCTGATTCATGCCGAGCGTGAGAGGCGCATGGCAGAGCACGCATGAGAAGCTCCCATCCTTGGTTCATTGCCGCCTTCAGCATGCAGGGTGTCCGTTTCAGATAAGAAAAGTGACTGCTTACTCGTGATGCTCAGCACGCCTGGTGAGACTGTCGTGTGAGACCGTTGACTCAGAGTCCGCAAATAGGGAAAGTACGCAAAGTGACGAACGAATTCAATCAAGTCTTTGCTCGCGATATTGGTAGCAGGCAAATGATTAACCTGTGCTTTATTTTGTTTGTCAGCTTTTTCACTGCATGCTTCAGCAGTAATAGCTTTGCTGCTAAAGTGCCACGCTCTGCGATGCATTTTCATTAATGCTTGAGCTTCATATGAACGTGAAGCGCAGGGCTTGACCAGAAGAAGCGGCAGGACGCCAAGGGAACGCTAGTAGATGGAAATCGCGCAGCACATGGATGCTTTTGTCACCCTGGTGGTGACGGTAGGAGTGTTGGCAGGGCTTGTCTGGAATCGTTGGCCGGCGGAGTGGCTGATGATGGCCGCTGCCGTGTCGTTGATACTGCTGGGCGTCATTTCTCCGGCGACCTTCCTGGCCGGGTTCGCCAATCCGGGCATAATGACCATCGGCGCGCTTTTCGTGGTCGCCGCCGGCGTGCAGGAAACCGGGGCGCTGCGCTGGATGCTCGAACGTCTGCTCGGGCGCCCCAGCTCGCCTTCTTCTGCACTGGCACGCCTGATGCCGATCACCTCGCTGCTCAGCGCCTTTTTGAACAACACCCCCGTCGTCGCACTCTTCATTGGCCTGGTTCAGGGCTGGTGCGCGCGCATGAAGATCTCGCCTTCGCGTCTGCTGATGCCCATGAGCTATGCCGCCATTCTCGGCGGCACGTGCACCCTGATCGGCACCAGTACCAATCTGGTCGTCGACGGCCTGCTGCAGTCCCAGGCCAATCTACCCGGGCTCGGCATCTTTGATATCTCTGCACTGGGCGTGCCTGTGCTGATCATCGGCACCCTGTGGATGGTACTGATCGGCTGGCGTTTCCTGCCCCAGCGCAAGGGGCTGGTCGAACAGCTCGGCAATGGGCGCGAGTATTCCGTGGCCATGCGAGTGGCCGACAAGGGGCCGCTGCACGACAAGAGTATCGAAGAGGCGGGCCTGCGCAGTCTTCAATTCGGCTATCTGGCCGAGATCGAACGTTCCGGCAAGCTGCTGTCCATGGTCGGCCCAGACACCATCCTCCAGTCCGGTGATCGCCTCATCTTTGTCGGTGTCGCGGACACCGCGCATGAAGTGCGTGTGTTCCGCGGGCTGGAGAGCGACGCCGCAGGCCTGGACCTGGATCATCACCAGCGCCGCATGGTCGAGGCCGTCATCGCCCCTAGCTCCCCCGTCGTCGGCATGAACGTGCGTGAAGCGCGCTTTCGTACTCGCTATCAATCCGTGATTCTCGCCGTGTCACGCGATGGTGAGCGCATCAACAGCAAGGTCGGTGACATCGTGCTGCGCCCCGGTGACACCTTGTTGCTGGAAGCCGCTGCCGATTTCACGCGCCTGCATCGCTATAACCGCGAATTCCTGCTGGTCAGTACGCTGGATGGCAATGGCATGCCCAACCTCACCAAGGCGCCCATTGCACTTGCCATCATGAGTCTGATGATCATCACGCACCTGGCGGGCATGGCCGAGCTGGTCGAGGCGGCGGTGGCGGCCGCCATTCTGATGGTCTTCACCGGCTGCCTCCCGGCCTCGCAGGCGCGCGCCAGCATCGATGGCAGCGTGCTGGTCGTCATTGCCGCTGCCCTGGGGCTGGGACAGGCGATGACCGACAGTGGTGCGGCCCAGATGGTGGCGGACCAGCTCATGCAGCTGGGCGGCGGCTCGCCGCTTTTGATGCTGGCACTCGTCTATCTCACCACGACACTATTTACCGAGATCATCACCAACAACGCCGCCGCCGTGTTGATGTTTCCGATCGCCATGGCGGTCAGCGAGCAGCTGGGGGTCTCATTGATGCCCTATGCGATTGCCATCATGTTCGCGGCCTCGGCCAGTTTTCTCACCCCGCTGGGCTATCAGACCAACCTGATGGTGATGGGCCCGGGGGGCTACAAGGTGTCCGATTACATGAAGGTCGGTTTGCCGATGAGCCTCATCGTCGGCGTCACATCGGTCACTCTGATTCCGCTGATCTGGCCCTTTACGGGCTGAGCCATGCTCTGCTTCGTCTGGCAGCCGCTGGCGAGCGTTCCCCTTTTACATCGCCAGCCTGGCTGGCGAATTCACACTGACAGGAAGGCACATGACGGATACGACAGTGAGCACGACCGACAGCACGACACGCGCCATGTTGAATGCGTTGGAGGCCATTGCTCGCAAGGCGGGCGCTGCCATCATGGTGATCTACGAGAGCGGTGACTTCACGGTCGACATGAAGTCGGATGATTCCCCGCTGACCACGGCAGACCGTGCAGCGCACGCCGTCATCGTCGACGGTCTGAAGGCCATGGACGCCGAATTCGGCGCCACGCCGATCCTGTCCGAGGAAGACGCGGACATCAGCTGGGACGTGCGCAGTGACTGGACGCGTTACTGGCTGGTCGATCCGCTGGATGGCACCAAGGAATTCATCAAGCGCAATGGCGAATTCACCGTCAACATCGCGCTGATCGAGCAGGGCGTGCCGACCATGGGCGTCGTCTATGCGCCGGCCATCGAGACGCTCTACGTCGGTGCCCAGCAGGGCGAAGGCCAGGCCGCCATCGCCGAGAAGCAGGTTGGCGAGGGTGAGCGTCAGGCCATCGCCGTCAGTGACGTGCCGAGCAGCACCGACAGCTGGCGCATCGTCGGGAGCCGCTCTCACCAGAGCGAAGAATTCAAGGCGTTCGTCGCCGACTTCGCTGCCTGCGATATCGTCGCCATGGGCAGCTCACTGAAGCTGTGCCTGGTGGCGGAAGGGGCGGCAGATCTCTACCCACGCCTCGGCCCGACCTGTGAATGGGATACCGGTGCCGCGCATGCGGTGGTCGAAGCCGCGGGTGGTCAGGTGCTGAATGCCGAGACCCGTCAGGCGCTGCGCTACAACCAGCATGACAGCGTGCTCAACCCCTATTTCATCGTCTGTGCCAAGCCGGCCGCTCCCTGGGCATGAACCAGGCGCTAGACAGAGGGTAGGCAAGCGTCATGGGACTGACGCCAGAAGATGTCAGTCTCGTGTCAAAGATACTATGTTCTCTTCGCAGCGAGTGTCGTGTGTCAGCGTGTGCGAAGAGGATAAGGACAACTAGCAGAGTGATCTCAAGGAACCTGTAATGACTGCATCATCTACGGCCGACAAGCTCGGCATCACACCGGAACGTCAGACCCACCTCAAGCAGCTTGAGGCCGAATCCATTCACATCATCCGTGAAGTGGCAGCGGAATTTGCCAATCCGGTCATGCTGTATTCCATCGGCAAGGATTCCGCCGTCATGCTGCACCTGGCGCGCAAGGCCTTTGCGCCGGGCGTGCCGCCGTTCCCGCTGATGCACGTCAACACCACCTGGAAATTCCAGGAAATGATCAAGTTCCGCGACGAGATGGCCGCGGAAGTCGGCATGGAGTTGATCGAGCACATCAACCAGGAAGGCGTCGAGGCGGGCATCAACCCGTTCGATCACGGCAGTGCCAAGTACACCGACATCATGAAGACCGCTAGTCTCAAGCAGGCACTCGACAAGCACGGCTTCGATGCTGCCTTCGGTGGTGCACGTCGTGATGAGGAAGCCTCGCGGGCCAAGGAGCGTGTCTACTCCTTCCGTGATCAGTACCACCGTTGGGACCCCAAGAATCAGCGTCCGGAGCTGTGGAACATCTACAACTCCAAGATCAACAAGGGTGAGTCCATCCGCGTCTTCCCGCTCTCCAACTGGACCGAGCTGGACATCTGGCAGTACATCTATCTCGAGTCCATCAAGATCGTGCCGCTTTACTACTCCGCCGTGCGTCCGGTGGTGAAGCGTGACGGCCTCGACATCATGGTCGACGACGACCGTCTGCCGCTCAAGGAAGGCGAAGTGCCGGAAATGAAGTCCGTGCGCTTCCGTACCCTGGGTTGCTACCCGCTGACCGGCGCCGTGGAATCCACCGCCGCGACCCTGCCGGAAATCATCCAGGAAATGCTGCTGACGCGTACCAGTGAGCGCTCCGGTCGTGCCATCGATCACGACCAGGCAGGCTCGATGGAGAAGAAGAAGCGCGAAGGTTATTTCTAGGATTCATCCCCAGAAATTGCTTCAACTGGCCTCTAAGGGCCATGACGCGCCTCAAGGCATGCAGGACTCTACAAATTGACAGGACGAGGGATGTCCTCAGCGCTGGAAGCGTCGCACGCCACAAGACGCTCGCGCCGGACAGGCCTCGTTCAGGGAGAATGACAGTGTCACACCAGTCGACGATGATCGCGGAAAATATCGAAGCCTATCTCAAGGAACACGAGCAGAAAGACCTGCTGCGTTTCATCACCTGCGGCAGCGTGGATGACGGCAAGTCGACCCTGATCGGTCGCCTGCTTCACGACTCCAAGATGATCTATGAAGATCAGCTGGCCGCCATCACCCGCGATTCCAAGAAGAGCGGTACCACCGGCAAGGTCGATCTGGCGCTGCTGGTCGATGGCCTGCAGTCCGAGCGTGAGCAGGGCATCACCATCGATGTCGCCTACCGCTACTTCTCCACCGACAAGCGCAAGTTCATCATCGCCGATACCCCGGGGCACGAGCAGTACACCCGCAACATGGCGACCGGGGCGTCCACCGCGAGCCTGGCGATCATCCTGATCGATGCGCGTTATGGCGTGCAGACCCAGACCCGTCGCCACAGCTACATCTGCTCGCTGCTGGGCATTCAGCACCTGGTGGTCGCGGTCAACAAGATGGATATCGTCGACTACTCCCAGGAACGCTTCGACGAGATCGTCGCGGACTACAAGGCGTTCGCCAAGGACCTGGAAGTCCCGGATATCCGCTTCGTGCCGCTGTCCGCGCTGGAAGGCGACAACGTCGTCTCCATCAGCGAGCACACCCCGTGGTACGACGATGCCGCCTACGAAGCGCGTCCGCTGATGGACATCCTCGAGACCGTCGATGTCACCGAGGACAGCAACCTGACCGACCTGCGCTTCCCGGTGCAGTACGTCAACCGCCCGAACCTCAACTTCCGTGGCTACTGCGGCACCCTGGCCGCCGGTACCGTCTCACCGGGTCAGCAGATCAAGGTTCTGCCCTCCGGCAGCACCTCCACCGTCGAGCGTATCGTCACCTTCGATGGCGATCTCGACATCGCCTGGCCGGGTCAGGCCGTCACGCTGACGCTGACCGACGAGATCGATATCTCGCGTGGCGACATGATCGTCGCCGAAGATTCCGACCTGGAACCGTGCACCGCCTTCACCGCGGACGTGGTGTGGATGCATGAGGACCCGCTGATCGTCGGCAAGGAATACGAGCTCAAGCTCGGCACGTCCAGTGTCATCGGTCGCGTCGGTCGCATCATCCACCAGACCGACGTCAACACCATGGCGCGCAACGAAGCGGAGAACATCCCGCTCAACGGCATCGCTCGCGTGCAGGTCGAACTGACCCAGCCGCTGGCCATGGACAGCTACCAGCGTTCACCGCATACCGGCAGCTTCGTGTTCATTGACCGCCTGTCCAACATCACCATCGGTGCGGGCATGGTCAAGGAGACCCTGAGTGCCAGCAACATCGTGTGGCACGACATGGCGGTCACGAAGCAGCGCCGCGCCGATCGCAACAAGCAGAAGCCGTGCATCATCTGGTTCACCGGCCTGTCCGGTGCCGGCAAGTCCACCGCCGCCAATGCGCTGGAGCGTCAGCTGTTCGCCATGGGCTACAACACCTACTTGCTGGACGGCGACAACGTGCGTCACGGCCTGTGTGGGGATCTGGGCTTCAGCGAAGACGACCGCGCCGAGAACATCCGTCGTGTCGGCGAAGTTGCCAAGCTGATGGTCGATGCCGGCATGATCACCCTGGTCAGCTTCATCTCGCCGTTCCAGGCTGATCGCCAGACCGTGCGCGACATGGTCGGCACCGACGAGTTCATCGAAGTCTTCGTCAACACGCCGATCAGCGTCTGCGAAGAGCGTGATCCCAAGGGCCTGTACCGCAAGGCGCGTGCCGGTGAGATCAGCGACTTCACCGGCATCAGCTCGCCGTATGAAGCGCCGGAGAACCCGGAAATCGAGATCAACACGGGTGAACTGAGCCTCGAGCAGACCGCACTCAAGCTGGTCAATCAGCTCAAGCACTACAACGTCATCGGCTGATGCATTCACGCCGATCAGCCCTCGCCGCAAGGCGGGGGCGTTTGCCGTTTCAGGACTCACATATGACTTTATCCCGATTCAAACAGCGCTTGCCGCATGTCGTGCGTCTCGCGGCAGTAGCAGGCCTGGCACTGGCCATCACCGGTTGCGCGACCTCCTATCCGGAATCCACCGGTGCCGGCAGCACCAACCTGGCCAACCTGACCGGCGCTGCGTCGCTGCCGGCGGATGTCTCGTCATTTCTCGACAGCGCGGCCCCCGGCAGCGTGATTGCCGTGCCGACCAGCCCCTGGGGCAGCAATGTCGAAGTGGTCGCCCATGAGCGCTACTTCGCGGCCAGCGGGCGTATCTGTCGTGAGCTGACGGTTTCCAATCAGCGTGATCTGCCCAGCAAGGAACTGGCGTGCCGTACCAGCAACGACGGCAAGGCCGGTGAGGGCACCTGGGTGACCCAGCGGTTGGTGACCGGCCTGCTGGAAGAGGCCCGCTGAGGAGCTTTTCAATAACTTCTCAGCAACTTCTCGGCACCTTCTCGCTGAAAGGCCCGCACCTGGCTTGGCGTGAAACGACGATTGCAGGAAGCAGGCTAGTGTGACCGGCACTGTCATTCCTGACCGACGCTGCACTATTTTTTGCACGATTTTCTTTGCACTACGAGGGGCCTAGCCCGATGACAATTTCCAGATTCTTGCTCCGGGCCGGGTGCCTGGTGGCGGTAGCGTGCCTGAACGCCAGCCCTGCCATGGCAGCCGGCCTGGACAGTGGTTCCATCCTGTCCAGCAACGACCAGGCCTCCAGCATCCCGCAAAAGACGGATAGTGTAGAAGACAAGGCGCGTGCCGATTGGCGCAGCGGGACTTACGGGCCGCTGACCTCTCGTGCGCAGACCGACCCTGATTCCCTGCCGCCGTTCGGCGAAAACCTCTTCACCGGTGGCTTCCGCGGCATGATGGCCGATGGCCTCAACAGCAGCTACACCATCAAGCCGGGTGACCAGATCACCCTGCGTGTCTGGGGTGGGGTCGAGATGGAGTCCGTGCTGCCTGTCGATGCGCAGGGCAACATCTTCCTGCCGGGCATCGGTCCGGTGAAGGTGCAGGGCACCACCAATGCCCAGCTGGATGGCAAGGTACGCAGCGCCATTCAAGAGGTGTACCCCGAGAACGTCAGCGTCTACACCAACCTGCAGGGCGTGCAGCCGGTGGGCGTCTTCGTCACCGGGTATGTCAAGAATCCGGGCCGCTACGCCGGTACCCCGAATGATTCCATGCTGTATTTCCTCGATCAGGCCGGCGGCATCGATCAGGCACTGGGCAGCTACCGCAAGATCAAGATCAAGCGCAATGGCCGCGTCATCAATACGGTCGATCTGTATGACTTTCTGATCAATGGCGAGATCGCTCGTCCGCAGTTCCGTGATGGCGATACCGTCGTCGTCGAGGAGCGTGGCCCGGCGATCAGCGTGGTCGGGGATGTCGAGCGTGATTATCGCTATGAGCTCACCGACTCGCGTCTGAGTGGCGAAGACGTCCTGAACCTGGCGCGCCTCAAGTCAGGTGTCTCTCACGTGCTGCTGCGTGGCTCACGTCCCGACGGCCCCATCTCGCGCTATCTGCCGGTGACGGAATTCCGTGATGCTGATGTGCGTGCAGGGGATGAGGTGCTGTTCAGTGCCGACCAACGTGACGAGACCATCGTCGTGCAGCTGGAAGGCAGCTTCTATGGCCCGTCGCGTTATGCACTGCCGCGCGATGCCCACCTGGGGGAATTGCTCAATGCCGTCGGGGTGCCGAAAGGACTGACCGATTACCAGAGCGTTTCCATCCGTCGTGAAAGCGTCAAGGAACAGCAGGCGCAGGCACTGCAGGATAGCCTCAAGCGTCTTCAGGCCACCTATCTCGGCGCGTCTTCCTCGACCACTGAAGAATCCGAGCTTCGTGTACAGGAAGCCGAGATGATCGAGAAGTTCGTCGAGCAGGCGAAGAAGGAAGAGCCGACCGGGCGACTGGTCGTGGCACGTGAAGACGGCAACATCGCCGATGTACGCCTGCAGGATGGCGATGTCATCACCATTCCGGAAATCAGTGATTCCCTGCTGATCAGTGGCGAAGTCGTGGTGCCTCAGGCCATGGTCTACACCCAGGGCATGACGGTGATGGACTATATCAACAGCGCCGGTGGCTTCACGCAGCACGCGGATGAAGACCAGATCCTGGTGGTACGTCAGAACGGTGCCGTGCGTCGTGCCGAGGAAGTCGAGCTGCGCTCGGGTGATCAGATTCTGGTACTGCCGGAACCGCCGACCAAGAACCTGCAGCTGGCCACCAGCATCACGCAGATTCTCTATCAGGTCGCCGTCGCCACCAAAGTCGCGATAGACCTCTGATCATGGCTAGTGACATGAACGATGACATGAACGGTGAGATAAACACGCCAACTGAACGCCCATCTGGCGACAAGAAGAGCGGGCCCAAGGCCCGCTCCGCCTGGGCTGTGACGCGCAGTGTCTGGTTCGCCATGTTCATGCGCGAAGCCATCGGCCGCACCATGACTGACCGCATGGGCTGGTTCTGGATGATCGCCGAGCCGGCGGCCTTCTTGCTTATCATGATTGGGATACGCAGCTTTATTCGCGGTGATAGCCTAGTAGTAAATGCCCCCTTTATCCCTTGGATGCTTGTCGGCATGATGGGTTTTTTCCTGGTCAGGGAAGGAATGCAGCAAGGCTTGGGGGCTATCAATGCCAACAAGGCTTTGTTTGCCTATCGCCAAGTGCATCCTATTGATGGAGTTCTGGTACGTAATATATTAGACGGCCTGATACGTACCGCGATTTTCCTGCTGTTCATGGTCGGTGGCTTGATGCTAGGTACGGACTTCCGTCCCGACAATGGCTTCCAGGCTATCGGTGGCTGGATGTCACTGTGGTTGCTTGGCCTAGGGCTGGGGTTGGTGACGTCAGTACTGGGCACTTTAATCCTCGAGGTTGCCAAGATTATTAGAATGGTTACCTTACCATTGTTGATCATTTCGGGGGTCATAATGCCACTCAATCAGCTACCACATTACTTGTTGGATTACCTGATGCTCAACCCAATCGTGCATGGTCTTGAATATATTCGTCATGGCTTCTTTGATGGGTATAAGGTAGTGCATGGTACCAGTATGACTTATTTCTGGGCGTGGACGTTGTCAGCTTTAGCCCTAGGCTTGCTTATGCACGTACGATTTAAGGAGCGTTTGAAAAGCCAATGATTGAAATCCAGAATCTTTCCAAGCGTTATTATTACTCTCACTATAATCAGATTGGTGATCACTGGGTACTTAAGGATATCAATCTCACCATTCCGACAGGTGTCAGTGTAGGGCTAGTGGGAGCCAATGGCGCGGGTAAGTCGACGTTATTGCGTTTAATCGCGGGTATGGACACTCCTCAAAAAGGAAAAGTGATTCGGCACTCAAGAGTTTCATGGCCAATTGGTCTTGCAGCAGGCTTACAAAGCAGTATGACAGGGCGCCAAAATGTCAAGTTTGTCGCTCGGATGCATGGCTCTCAGTATGATATTAATAGCATTATTGAGAGCGTACAGGATTTTGCGGAGATTGGATCAGCCTTTGATGAGCCGATACGTACCTACTCTTCGGGTATGCGCTCCAGGCTCAACTTTGGGTTATCACTAGCATTTGATTATGACGTTTATCTATCAGATGAGGCAACTGCTGTTGGAGATAGAGCTTTTAAAGCCAAGGCTGCAAAAGCATTCAAGGACAAGGTAGGAAAGGCTAGCTTGATCATGGTGTCGCATGGTGTCGGCATATTGAAAGAGCTTTGTCAAGCAGGCATCTACTTACGTAATGGTCACGCACTCTGGTTTGATGATATTAATGATGCTATTGCAGCCTATTACAGTGATAGCGACTCGTCTGTTTTAGCGCGTAAATTATATACCCTTGAGTTAGAAAACGATATTACTTTATTTAAGGCTAACGAGTTTTTAAAAGAAGCTAAAGTGCATTTTGATGGCCTACAAATAGCTTTTGATCAGCTACCGCAACAAGTTTCGAAAAAAGAGTACCAAGCTGCTAGGAATACACTTGATGAAGCCCGTGAAACCTTACACGGTGCTAGGCGTCTAGTGCAAAGGCTAAAATAATAGTTGGTTAAAATTAAGACAAGGTGGTTATATGGTTAAATGGATAAAGCGACAGCCACAATGGTTTGTCGCTATAGTTATAATAGCTATAGCGAGTTTTTACTGGAGTTTATGGGCGGAGGATCGTTTTGTATCAAAAGCTACTGTGGTGCTGGAAAGTCCGCAGATTAGCTCATATAGCGAGGTGAGTTTCGGATCGCTACTATCCGGTAGCCAGACCGATAGTGACCTTCTACTTCTTCGGGAATATCTCATGAGCACAGATATGCTCAAGAAAGTACAAGATAAACTAAATTTTCGTGCTCATTATAGTCAGCATGGTGACTACTTTGCACGCTTGGGCGATGCCGATGTCACGATTGAAGAGCTCCATGACTACTACCTTGAACGTGTCAGTGTCGAGATGGATGAATATTCCGGTGTACTGAACATCGAAGTACAGGCTTGGTCACCTGAATTTGCGCAGAAATTCGCACAGCTGCTGCTAGTGGAAGGCGAGCGCCACATGAATGAGATGGGGCAACGTCTGGCAGAAGACCAGGTTAAATTTCTTAATAAGCAAGTTTCATTTCTAGAAGACAATTTCGAACAATCCCGTCAGGATTTGTTAGATTACCAAAATGAAAATGGCTTGGTATCACCGACCCAAACTGTACAAAGTTTAAATACCGTGGTCTCTTCATTGGAAGCTCAGCTCGCCACCTATAAGGCGCGTAAGAGTGCTTTGGGAAGTTATCAAAGCCAGCGCTCCAGCGAAATGGTACGTGTCGAAAGTGAAATTAATGCGCTCAAGAAGCAGATAGATTTGGAAAAGGAGCGCTTGGCACGTCAGTCCGGGAATGCCCTTAACAGCGTTTCTAGTCAGTATGAAACGCTACAACTACGCGCTGATTTTGCTAAGCAGACCTATTCCAACGCTTTGGCTGCTTTGGAAAATACCCGTATTGAGGCCGCTCGCAAGCTCAAGCAGGTCAGTATCCTGCAAAGTCCGATATTGCCGGAGTACCCAGAACAGCCAGAACGCCTTTATAATATTACTATTTTTGCATTGGTTGTGATTTTCTTAGGATTTATAACAAGCATGCTTATATTGATAGTTAAAGACCATAGAGATTAACGGGAGGAAGTGTGATTATAAATAAAGCTGGCATTGATAATTTGCATTCATTGGGGCTAGAGGTATTTGGTGCACATAGAAATATACCTAATGACTTTAAATTCCAAGCACCATCTGGGATTAAGTTCACTAATATAGATCAGGCTGTATCACTAGGTGCATACTCTTATATCGTTAGTGGGTATTTATGTGGTGTGGATATAGGAAATTACTGTTCATTTGGCGAAAATGTGCAGATAGGGAGACAAAGTCATCCAATAAATTGGGTTTCTACTAGTCCTTTTATGTATTTGAGGCATGATAAAATACTTTCTTGCGCAAAAGAAAATAAAAATAAGTTTAATAATACAAAACCACCAACTAGTTTGGTAAAAACAGAAATTGGGAATGATGTTTGGATAGGGCATGGAGCTTTGATTTTACCTGGAGTGAAGATTGGTACAGGCTCTATAATTGCTGCAGGATCTGTAGTAACCAAATCTGTAGAGCCCTATTCAATAGTGGGCGGAAATCCTGCTAAGTTCATTAGATTTAGAGTCCCTGTTGAGTATATTAAACCGTTGTTAAATTCTAAATGGTGGGAGTATACAGCAGAAGCTCTGCTTGAGTTTGATCATTCTGATATGAACGGATTTTTAACACAATTTGATGTAAAAAAACATAAGTTACCAAAAATTGAGAGTAATTCTATAACAATCGGAGATTGCTTTAGTGAAAAATAAACTAGTTTTTTTGCATATCCCTAAAACTGCAGGTCAAGCTGTACATGCAGCATTACAAAAAAGCTTTGGAGAAAACAATGTTTCTAAGATTAGAATAAACTCTCATTTTGAAGATTTAGAAAAGGTTAATGATTATCAAGAGATAGTATATTCTGGCCACATAGATTGGGAGAAAGCGGAAAAAATTCCTGGTGATAAAGTATACTTTACTATTTTGCGTGAACCTACAGAGAGAATACTTTCATATTACCATTATATAAGGAGTGAAGCTAGTAAGCTAGATGATGAAGAGCTAAATTCGCCTAATAGAATAGGTATGAAAAAAGCCTTAAAATGTAGTCCGAATGAATATTTTTGTTCATCGGATCCTTCTTTTAAAAAATTTATTGATAGTCATTACGACAATTTTTATGTGCGATTCTTTTCGAAGAAAAGATATAATAATAATGATTACGACTCCGAGCAACACGCAGTTAAATTGGCTATGGCAAATCTAAATAGACTAGATGCAATATATACGGTTAGCAATTGGGGACTTGTTTCAGATCTTATTAAAAGTAATTTCGATGTAAATCCTATTGTTGATGCTAATGTAAGGCATAATGTAGGGGATGGCCTCAGCACAAATGATAGACTTCTTATGCTTCATGACATTGGTGAAGCTGACCTAGCGATTAAGAGAATTAAAACTATGGTTAAATTAGATAATATAGTTTATAATTACGCTATTTCTCTAAACTCGCTGTAGCGCACTAGAGGGATTTTTGATGCCTACTATAGTATATCCATACCTTGCGAAAGTTGATGATGGTAAAATAGTCGGTTGGCATGGAGGCTTTGATAATAAAAAAGATTTTTACAAATTCGGCTTAAAGCGTCCCAATGCAATATTTGGTGAAATGGCACTAAAACCAATATCTCAAGCAAAAAATAATAAAGTCGGTGAAAATGTATATTGCGGAGTTATGTTCCCTTATTTCGGACATTTTATTTTAGAGACGTTATCATGCCTGCCCTATGTTCAACCTGAAGATAATTTAGTCTTTAGCAATCTTGGTAAGGGTGATATATTAGATTGGCAAAAAGAAATATTAACTTTTATCGGTATTGCTGACCGAGTACTTCTGGTAAATAAAGAGCCTGTTGAGTTTGATAGTCTTAAGCATGTGCCGCAAGCTAGCATTATAAATTCTTACATAGGTAAGGATTTAATTGAGTATGCTTCGAAGATTAATTCTTGTAATGTTTTAATGGATGAGGATAATTACAAAAAAATATATTTGAGTCGTAGTAAAGTTAAAAACGCTAACTCAGTTGAGGAGCTGAAACTGGAGGAGTATTTTAAATCTATTGGATTTAAAATAATTTACCCAGAGAAGATTTCTTTCAAAGAACAGGTCGAAATTTATCGTAGAGCGAATACAATAGTTTCTATAGAAGGCTCTGCGTTACACACTCTTATCTTTACATCTCATAAGTTAAAACTTTATGTTATTCCAAGAAGAAAAGAATTGGCGCATAATTTTTTGCTGCAATTTTTTATGCAGAATAATATTTGCTTAAACATACTTTCTGATTTTTCTGGTAATGCTGCTAATTTTAGTGCTAAACCTCAATTGGATACTGAAGCTATAATAGATTATTTTGAGGGAGAGTTACAGTGCCAATAATTTACAAAGATGATATTAGTATATTTTTTTTTCACATACCTAAATGTGCAGGTACCAGTATAGAAAAAGCATTTGTCAATAATGATTTCTTAATGGATCTACACAATCCTAAGCACGCATACAAGCCTCTATCGAGGCTTTTTAAATGCTCTCCTCAGCATTATCATTACAACATGGTCTCAAGTATTGTCGATTTATCTTCTTTCGATTACTGTTTCACCGTCATTCGTGATCCAATTGATAGGTTAATCTCTGAATATAAAATGAGGGCTAAGCACCATGTCAACCCCCCCGGTTTTAATGTTTGGCTTAAGCGAATAAATTCTCTTTATAAGAAAAACCCTTTTATATTGGATAATCATATCAGGCCGCAATCTGATTTTATTGGGGGCGAAGTTAAAGTTTTTGATCTGTCTCAAGGGTTAGGTAATATTTTTAATGATGTCGAGCGTGAGCTTGGAATCACCCTACACGGAGCAAGTCATTCTCATGCGAGTCATGGTAGTGAGTTATCAAACTTTAGTATAAATAAAACCGATCTAAATGAAGAAGATTTTGAAATAATCGAAAATTTATACTCTAGTGATATGGAGCTGTTTGAATGAAAAGCGACAAATTATTAAGCCTTTTGGTTACCGGTGGTGCCGGCTTCATTGGCTCTGCAGTTGTCCGTGAGCTGATTCGCTCCACACAACATACTGTCATCAACCTCGATGCGCTGACCTACGCCGGTAACTTAGAATCCTTGGCGGATGTCGCGAATTCCGACCGCTATCACTTCGTGCAGGCTGATATCTGCGATGGCGAAAAGATGAAGGAAGTCTTTGCGGAATTCCAGCCGGATATCGTGATGCACCTGGCGGCCGAGAGCCACGTGGATCGCTCCATCGATGGCCCAGCGGATTTCATCGAGACGAATATCGTCGGTACCTATCAGTTGCTGGAAGCGGCGCGTCAGTATTGGAAGGGTTTGAAGGAGACTGATGCCGAGAAGGCCGCGGGCTTCCGCTTCCATCACATCTCCACCGATGAGGTGTATGGCGATCTGGAAGGGCCGGAAGATCTCTTCACCGAGACGACGCCCTATGCGCCGAGTTCACCGTACTCAGCCAGCAAGGCGAGTTCAGATCACCTCGTACGTGCCTGGCAGCGTACCTATGGCATGCCGACGTTGGTGACAAACTGCTCCAACAATTATGGCCCCTACCACTTCCCCGAAAAGCTCATCCCGCTGATGATTCTGAATGCTCTGGCGGGCAGGGCGCTGCCGGTGTACGGCGATGGCAAGCAGGTACGTGACTGGTTATATGTGGAAGACCATGCCCGTGCGCTGATCAAGGTTGCCATCGAAGGAGAAATCGCCGAAACCTACAACATCGGTGGTCATAACGAGAAGCAGAACATCGAAGTCGTCAAGACACTGTGTGCACTGCTGGAAGAGCTGGTACCCGAGAAGCCCGCTGGCATTGCCAAATATGAAGACCTGATCAGTTACGTGACGGATCGCCCTGGTCACGATGTGCGCTATGCCATCGATGCCGCCAAGATCGAACGTGAGTTGGGCTGGGTGCCGCAGGAAACCTTCGAGACAGGCCTGCGCAAGACGGTCGAGTGGTATCTGGCCAATGAGAGCTGGTGGCAGCGCGTGCAGGATGGCAGCTACCGTGGTGAACGCCTGGGTACCGGGAGCTGATGATGACGACTTCCCATCGCTTTGGACGCATTCTGATTCTGGGTGGCAATGGCCAGGTCGGGTTTGAGTTGCAACGCAGCTTCGCTCCCTTCGGCGAGGTGCATGCACCGCGCCGCCACGACGTCGATGCCAGTGATCTTGATGCTGTCGCCGCACTGATTGACACCTGGCAGCCCCAGTTGATCCTCAATGCAGCGGCTTGGACGGCCGTCGACAAGGCAGAAGAGGAGCGCGAGGGCGCCATGCGTCTCAATGCCGAGCTGCCGGCATTGCTGGCACAGAAGGCCAGCGCGCTGGACGCAACACTGGTGCATTACTCCTCGGACTATGTCTATCCCGGTGATGGTGACCAGGCCTGGCGCGAAGATAGCCCGACGGCGCCACTGTCAGTCTATGGGGAAAGCAAGCTGGCAGGCGATGAGGCGGTACTTGCAAGTGACTGCCGTCATCTGGTGTTCCGTACCAGTTGGGTCTATGCCGCTCGCGGTAACAACTTCATGAAGACGATGCTCAAGCTGGGGCGCGAGCGTGACAGCCTCAACATCGTCAATGACCAGATCGGCGCACCGACACCGGCGCGTCTGATTGCGCAGCTTACCTGTGAGGCGTTGTGTCAGCAGATAGCTAATGGTCTGTATCACCTAGCCCCGCAGGGCACCACCAGCTGGCATGGCTTTGCCCAGTCCATCTTCCGTCTGGCCATCGAGCAGGGCGAACGTCTGGCGATAAACCCGGAGACGCTGGGTGGCATCCCGACGGCAGAGTACCCGACGCCTGCGGCACGTCCTTTGAATTCGAAATTAAGTTTGGAGAAAATCGAAACAGCACTAAACATAAAACTCCCCAATTGGGATAAACAGCTAAAATTAACTCTACAAGAAAATCTGTCTTCGTGATATGAAATTCAAAGGGATCAATATGTTAGGGATGATAAAGAAGTCACTTCCCCAAAAGTCAAAGAAAAGATTGATCGGGCATGTAGATAAATTTTCTGATGGGGTTATCTATGGTTGGATCGATAAATCAATATTGAGGCAGGGGGATAAATATAAAATATATTTAAATAATAAAGTGCTTGGCGATGTTCTTACTGAAGTCCAACGCCCTGACTTATCAAGCATTGGTATACCAAAAAATAATGATTATGGTTTCTCAATAAAGTGCGATTTTTATCCTTATTTAGACCCTAATAACAAGAATTGCCTTGAAGTAAAGTTGAATGATCTGGCACCTCCATTACCTGGAAAAAAAATAAATCTAGCATTTCCAGATATAAGGTATCATGTAGATAGGATAGATGCCGAGTATATTCATGGGTGGGTGTTAGATAACAATAACGCGTCATTGTCCCTTTCTGTCGATGTATATTCAAAAGACAAATTTATTGCATCTTTTAGTGCTTCACAGAATCGTGTCGACCTACTGTCTGCAGGCTTTACGAACTCAAAGTGTGGGTTTTCTTGGCGTTATGCTGATGTACTTGACCCAAATAGCTTTAATGAAATAGATCTCTATATTGCCAAATCAAAAATCAAGATAAATACAACTCCTATCGTTATTGAGAACAATGGAGCCAAACTTTCCTGTTTGAACCTGCTCGCACAGAGGATACGTAATAATCAGACTGATTTTTCTAATGAAAAGAAAGGTTGGTTGATTAATGATGTATTGCCTGAAATTGCTAAGTCAATAAGAGCTGAAAACAGTTTTACCTATACAGCCAACAAAACTTCAACGCCCTCGAAATCTCCTATGGGCGTGAATGTCATCATTCCAGTTTATGATGGATATGATGAAACCATCGAGTGCATCAACAGCGTGGTGTATGCCAAAAATACAATTGAGTATAACCTCATTGTTATTGATGACTGCTCGCCGTGTAAGGAGCTTTCAAAGAAGCTCGTTGAGTTATCCCATACTTTGAAATTTGAGCTCCACATAAATGAAACAAATAGAGGGTTCGTAAAGACAGTCAACCGTGGTATGAAACTGAATGCTGATAATGATGTTGTTCTGTTGAATGCTGATACTGTAGTCCCTGACGGTTGGCTTGATCAGTTGGTGGATGTGGCCTACGAAAGTTGTTTGAATGGCACAGTTACACCGATGTCAAACAATGCGACAATTTGTAGTTACCCAGAGTTTTGTGTAGAAAACACGCTTGAGCAAGACAAGGATGTTAATTATTATAATGAGCTTCTGAAATCCGCAAACGGGAACTCTTCGATTGATCTGCCCACTGCTCATGGTTTCTGTATGTTCATCAAGCGAGAAGTCATTGATGAGGTAGGTTTCTTTGATGAGAAAAAATGGGGTATGGGTTACGGCGAAGAGAATGACTTTTCGCTTAGAGCTCAGCAAGCTGGTTGGAAAAATGTCGCCTCTGTAGGGACTTATGTTCAACATGTTGGCTCTGTTTCTTTTGCTGAAAGCTCAAGTGAATTTATTCAGGTCAATTTGAAAAAATTGAATGGAATCTATCCTGAGTATGCAGCGAACGTCAATTCTTTCATTGTTAATGATCCCTTGAGAGAATATCGTAATAAAGCGGCTATGATTGAACTCAGAGGCCTATCGAGTGATGATCATATTAGTGGTGCCGGAGGTAACTTTCTGTTTATCTCTCTTACCATAGGCGGAGGCACGACTGTCGCTACTGATTCATTACAGGATTTACTTGAACTCAATAGTGTTTCTTCTTATTATCTCACATCACCCTCTGAAAATATTTGGAGGGTATCTAATAGAAAGTGTTCTTCCTTTGCTGATTTCGATGTAAATAGTAAAGAGGAATATGACAGTTTTATAAAGTTTCTCAAAGATTTGAATATAATAAGTCTTCAGTATCATCATGTTATTCAATTTGATAGCCTGGTTAAAGATCTTCCCAAGCTTCTAGATATCCCATATGATATTACGTTGCATGATTACTATTATGTTTGTCCACGTGTCAACCTGATCGATGATACCGGTGAATATTGCGGCGAACCTCCAGTAGACTCTTGTAATAAGTGTATTTCCCTTAATGGCTTTCATGACGCGGTAAACAAGAATATTGTCCCTGAATCTTTCGATATCAGTATATGGAGAGAAAGCTCACTGGAGTTCATGTCTCGCGCCAAGAATATTTATGCCCCAAGCCAAGATACTGCCGATAGATTTAAATGTTACTTTAATGAATTAGAGGTCAAGGTTCGATATCATCCGGAACCTATACGCTTCGTAGAAAGTCGCAAACAGTCAGGTGAGAATATTCATGTTGCCATACTGGGGGCGATTGGTCAGCATAAAGGATTTAATAAACTAGTAGCCGCTATCAAGTATTCAGAAAAATTCAAGTTGCCAATTGAGTTTCATGTAATAGGTTATACTCAAGATGACCCTTTGATTTCTAAATATTCTAATGTGGAAATACATGGTAAATATGATAGGGCTAGCCTTCCCGATAGAATACAGTCAACAGGCTGCTCTGTATCACTATTATTGAGTGTTTGGCCTGAAACTTTTAGCTATACTTATTCCGAATCCATTTTTAATGGATTGTCAGTTGTGGCATTGAATCATGGTGCTATTCCAGAAAGAGCAAAAGAAGATGCGCTGATCATAAGTCCTAATAGTACGGGCAAAGAAATCTGTGATGCTATCATGAATACTCAGTCAATGCATTGGAAGCGTGAAATTGGCATGGAGTATCCAAATCCATTACAGACCTACTTTAACAACTAAAGGAGATTTACTACATGGCGCGTAAGGGTATTATTCTCGCTGGTGGTTCCGGTACACGTCTGCATCCGATCACTCGCGGTGTTTCCAAGCAGCTGCTGCCTATCTATGACAAGCCGATGATCTTCTATCCGGTCTCTGTCCTGATGCTGGCCGGTATCCGCGAGATCCTGATCATCTCCACCCCGGAAGACCTGCCGCAATATGAAAAGCTTCTGGGCAATGGTGATCAGTACGGCGTGCGTTTCGAATATGCCGTGCAGCCGAGCCCGGATGGCCTGGCGCAGGCCTTCATCATCGGTGAGGAATTCATCGGTGATGATTCGGTCTGCCTGGTGCTGGGGGACAATATCTTCCACGGTCAGCACTTCTCTGATCAGTTGAAGCGTGCGGCGGACCAGCCGAGCGGCGCGACGGTCTTCGGTTACCTGGTGCAGGACCCGGAGCGCTTCGGTGTCGTGGAGTTCGATGAGTCCGGCAAGGCGATGTCCATCGAGGAGAAGCCGCTGAAGCCCAAGTCACCGTATGCCGTGACTGGCCTCTACTTCTACGACAATGACGTGGTCGAGATCGCCAAGTCCGTGGAGCCGTCCGAGCGTGGCGAGCTGGAAATCACCAGCATCAACAATGCCTATCTGGTACGTGGTGACCTGCGTGTCGAGCGCCTGGGTCGTGGCTTCGCCTGGCTGGATACCGGCACCCATGACAGCCTGTTGGAAGCTGGCCAGTACGTGCAGACCATCGAGCACCGCCAGGGCTTGAAGGTGGCGTGCCTGGAAGAGATTTCCTGGGCCAATGGCTGGATCACCGACGAGCAGCTTGAGGAGCAGGGCACGGCACTCAAGAAGACCGGTTACGGCCAGTATCTGCTCAAGCGTCTGGATGACAAGCGCCACGGCAATCAGTGACACAGCGATCGATGACATGCCCTGCAATGACATGTCCTGCAATGAAAGTTCATGATGAGCTGTATCATGCCTTTGGTACGAATTGGCTAAAGGCAATGCTAATGTAGTCAAGCTCCCGCAGTCGTCCCGACCATGACGACGACTGCGGGAATTTTTATGGCAGGCGGCCATGGCTTCTCTGGCGAGCAGTGATATGACGGTATGTAATCTTTGCGGTGTATCGTGTCAGTCAACGCCGTCAGTGCCGCAGGACCGCTTGACGCAATATGGCTTGGCAAAGAGCTGGCTGGATGAGAAAGACAATGAGCCACCTCGCTGCCAACGCTATTTCTGTCCCCGACAAGGAGCAATTCCCGCATGAATTTTGAAAAACTCGCCATTCCGGATGTCGTGCTGGTGACGCCGAAGAAATTCGGTGATGAGCGCGGTTTCTTCATGGAAACCTTCCGTCAGAGCGAATTCGTCGAACACTGCGGTGATTACACCTTCGTGCAGGACAACCACAGTAAATCCCGTCAGGGTATCCTGCGTGGCTTGCACTACCAGCTGAATCAGCCGCAGGGCAAGCTGGTACGTGTCACACGGGGTGAAGTCTTTGATGTGGCCGTCGACATGCGCAAGAGTAGCCCGACCTTCGGGCAGTGGGTCGGCGCACACCTGAGTGAAGACAATCAGCAGATGCTGTGGGTGCCACCGGGATTCGCTCATGGCTTCTATGTCATCAGCGAATCAGCGGAATTCCAGTACAAGTGCACTGACTATTACGCACCGGGTGATGAGTATTCGCTGAAATGGAATGACCCCAGCGTGGGTGTCGAGTGGCCGCTGGTGAATGGTGAAGCGCCGCAGCTGTCGGGCAAGGATGAAGACGGTGAATCTTTCGAGACGGCCGCCGTTTTTGATTAAGTTGTAATATTAATTCCTGCTCATTGAATAGATGCCTCACTTCCTGAAAAGATGAGGCGTCTTGTTATAACTTTTGTTTGAGTTTTGCATCACCTTATTACTTTTTATTTTTATGTTTTATTTTGTAAGGTAATTCATTGATGCTGAGATTACGAAAAAAATCAAAAGAAATTGATTTTGCAGTTGTTGCCATTGTAAAGAATGAAGCGCTATATCTCAAGGAATGGTTGACTCATTACCGTAATCTTGGGGTAACTCATTTTTTTATTGCGGATAACGGTAGTACTGACGGTACTCAAAATATCTTGAATGATGAATTTAAGAGTGGTGATGTTACATGGGAAACTTGGGTTCCATCCGTTAAAGCTCAAATCACATGGTATAAGGAGTGCCTTTCGCGATTTGGAAATCAATGCCAGTGGATGGCTTTTTTCGATATAGATGAGTTTTTAGTTAATGTAGGTAATAAAGAGGGTGCTGGAGATATAAGAGGGCTAGTTGGTTCTCTATTGGATAAGCCGAAAATTGGTGGTATTGCGATAAACTGGCGTATATATGGCTCATCTGGATATAATAGATTCCAACCAGGAGCTGTGACCTGGCGTTTCAATAAGGCAAGTAAGTTCGATCGCGCGGTAAATCAGCATGTGAAATGTATTTTCAGGCCGGAACGCGTGAAAAAAGTTTTTGTGCATGCCCCCGAGTTGATCTCTGGCTTCCATTATATTACTCCAAGAGGCGATGTAGCCTGCTTCCTTGAGCAAGATGTCAAGTCTGGACGTACGGAAGAAGTCTGTAAAGAGAAATTTGTTATAAATCATTATAACGTCAAGTCTCAATGTGAGTTTATTGACATAAAAGCTTCTCGTGGTCGTGCGAATCTAGGGGCTGACAAGAGTCGTGAAATGTCGTATTTTCTTGGCCATGACCTCAATGATGAACACACAGATGTTACAGAATTCAATGAACTACAGAAACAACATTATAATGACCTCTCTGTAAATACTCAGTGTCGTAACCCTTTCTTTTTTGTTCACATACCTAAAACAGCTGGCACTAGCTTTCGGTTAGGGGCTGCAGAATTCTTCGAGAAGTCTAATATATGGCATGACTATGGCGCCATGAGTAAAGAAACCCATCCAGAGATCTTAAGGAATATATATGAACTTAAAGATGGTTATGCTTTTGCCAGTAAAGTCAGGGATAAAGGTGTAAAGCTTATTGCAGGACATACACCTGCATCAAAATACTTATCTGTCACGGGGATTCGTAACACAATTAGTTTTTTACGTGATCCAGTCCAAAGAGTCATGTCTGATTATAATCATTTTGTAAGGCATAATAATTATGCTGGTACACTAGAGGACTTTGTTTCACGTCCTGAACTACAGAACCGGCAGGCGAAATTTCTTGCCGGAGCTCCTATCCAATGTTACGGATTTATTGGCCTTACTGAAGATTATCAGCATTCACTGGAAATAATAAATAGTAATTACGGCTTGTCTATTCCATCTCGCCAGGATAATGTTTGTAGTGCCGTAGGCAGGGAGCATACAATAACTAGCGAAGAGCGAGAACTGATAGAAAAGTATAATGGAAAAGACTTAGAGTTATATAAAGAGGCTAAGCGAATTTTCTCTCTTCGTGTTGATTTACATAAAGCGTATCTTCCCTACGTGCATGGTGGTATTCAAAATTTAACAAAGAAAAATATATTAGGTTGGGCGTGGTGGAGCTTAACAGACGAGCCGGTAGAAATTGACATTCTTGTCAATGGCTTTGTGGTGGGGAGAGTTACTGCGACTCATCTTCGTCCTGGCATGTTACGATGGGGAGCGCCTCGTGAGGGTTATGTCGGTTTCCATTACGATTTCAAGAAGCCTGTCCCCGTTGGTGCTGTTATTAGCTGTCGAGCTGTCATGACAGGCCAGACAATCGATTCTTCAAATGTAATGGATGATTGAATTCATTGCTGTTGATATTTCTAGGTGCAGTATAATGGGATACGGTTTTCACTCAATAGCTCTTGCATGCGAGAATTTGTGGGAAAATATGTGTAGCATCAAAGTGAATGACACTTTTGATGATTATCGTAACATTTCCCGCTTGGATAATAATGGTGGTCTTCTGACTGAAACTGAAGATCCCCAGATGATTTTACGTTCAAGAGCCTGGCTCCCTGGTTGGTACATGCTGGAAGCGACGGTGCTACATGCGACCACTGCGAGAGAGTCAAGACTGTATCTCAATGAGGGAAACGGATACTCCATTGAAAATAGTGTCTCATTGCCTATCAAGAATGGCCGGATTTCCAAACGCATCATCCATATCGGCAAAAGTGGTACGCGGTTGAGGTTTGATCCTGTCGACGCTCCAGGAAGCTTCAGAGTGGAGCATCTGCGCCTGATCTTGCTTACCCCCGGCTTTGCTCGGGATCGTATCCGAAAGCGTGTCGTGCGGCTGCATCATGACTTCAGAGGAATGTCTCTTGAAGACATGGTGAATCAACTTGCTACGCAGTATCACGCTCATGGCTATCAGACCTCTAAAGAATGGTTGATGGCCTGTTATGCCGATACCTTCCACAATCGTCGTGGCCAAGGGGATTATCAGGCCTGGATCGCAACGAATGAGGCACCTGTAGAAGAGAGGTCTTTGACTCGTGAGCCGCTCATTTCCATTCTGGTGCCTGTCTACCGACCTGAGCTCGAGAACTTCCGTGCCTGCATGGATTCCGTACTGGCACAGAGTTATCGGAACCTTGAGATTTGCCTGGTAGACGATGCCTCTGAAGATGAAGAGTTGACTCGAACTCTTGAAGAATACCGGGTGCACGATGAACGGGTTCGAGTCGCCGCTCATGATCGCAATCAACATATCTCTCATGCCAGCAACACGGCTCTGGGAATGGCGACAGGAGATTTCGTCGCGCTGCTTGACCATGATGACGTCCTTGCACCTCAAGCGCTGTATTTCGTGGCACAGGCCATCAACGAGGCACCCGAGGCGTTGGTGTTCTATTCCGATGAAGACAAGCTGGATGAGCGGGGCCGACGCCATGACCCTCACTTCAAGAGCGGTTGGAACCCTGACTTGTTGCTATCTCAGAATTACTTGTCTCACCTGGGAGTGTATTCGACGCCATTGGTGCGGAAAGTCGGTGGTTTCCGGGCTGGGTATGAAGGAAGTCAGGACCATGATCTCGCATTGCGGGTAACGAATGGCCTGTCCGCAGCGCAGGTTGTTCACATCCCCAAGGTGCTTTATCACTGGCGTGCCGGTAAAGGGTCTACCGCGTTGGATAGCGGGGCGAAGGAATATACCAGTCAAGCGGGACTCAAGGCCGTGCGTGATCACCTGGCACAGGCTTCGTTACCCGCGTCTGTCACTTCCGGAAGCCTCCCTAATACCTACCGCGTCACGTGGCCTGTGAGAGGGCGGCCTCTTGTCAGCTTGATAGTGCCGACCCGCGATGGTGTGGATATCCTCAAGCCGTGCGTCGAGGCCTTGTTGGAGAAAACGTCCTATACACACTTCGAGCTTTTGATATTGGACAACGAATCCACTTGCAAGAAGACCTTGTCCTTCATGCAGGAAGTCAGTCAGCGTGACTCACGGGTGAGAGTGTTGCAGTGGAATCATCCGTTCAATTATTCTGCCATCAATAACTTTGGCGTGAGTGAATCTCGTGGCGAGATCATTGGACTGATCAACAACGATATCGAGCCCATCAATGCCGATTGGCTGGATGAGATGGTGGGGCAAGTACAGCGTGAAGAGATTGGTTGTGTCGGCGCCAAGCTGTATTACCCCAACAATACCGTTCAACATGCCGGAGTAATTCTTGGTATCGGCGGTGTCGCCGGCCACGCCCACAAGTATTTTCATAGAACGGAAGCCGGTTACTTCTCCCGGTTGATGCTGACGCAGAACCTGAGTGCTGTCACGGCAGCTTGTCTGTTGGTCAGGCGCGAGGTCTTCGAGGCTGTTGGGGGACTCAATGAAGAGCATCTTGCCGTTGCCTTCAATGACGTCGATTTCTGCTTGAAGGTGAGAGAGGCTGGCTACCGTAACCTCTGGACACCTTACGCGGAACTGTATCATCACGAGTCAGTCTCTCGCGGTCAGGATGACAACCCCGAAAAGCAGGCACGGGCACAGCGAGAAGTCTCTTACATGATGGACAATTGGGGCGATCAGCTGACGACAGACCCTTACTACAACCCCAACCTGACTCTCGTCCACGAAGACTTTTCGTTACGCTGAGCAGGGCACTGTCCCGTCATGCCTGTAGCTGCCTATTGAACACCGTTTCGCAAGGATCGCCATGCCCCGTTCACGATTTCTGCTCAAGGCTCCCCTGTGGGGTCTTGCGCTTTTCACCGGTGCCAAGTCCTTCATCGCCAACCCGCTGATCGGGAGCGAGCGTCTGAATCGCCGCGGGCTGCACGTCTGGCGAGTGAAGGCGGCGTCTCGGATCATGCGCTGGCGCATGGCCATGTTGAGTCGAGGCGTGCCGATAGCGGAGCGTGAGGCCTATCTGCGTGATGGCTACCTGCTCAAGCAGAACTTCCTGTCGCCAGAACTGTTCGCGCGGCTCAAGGCGGAGCTTGAAACCGTGCATGATCACGGTCCCGGTGAGGTACGTGAGTGTTGTCAGGGGGATACCCGCACCCATCGTGTATTGCTGGACCCGGAGACCCTGAGCGAGCTGCCGGTGGCTCGGCAAGTGCTGGCTGACCCTCAGTTCAAGCGTCTGCTGCGCTTCTGCGCCGGCCATCGTCGACTCCCCATCGTGCATCTCGAGAAGGTGTTCAATGGCGCCCGCGTAAGTGTTGAGGCCGATCCACAGAAGTCCCTGCACGTGGATACCTTCCAGCCGACCATGAAGTTCTGGCTTTACCTGGAGGAGGTGAGCGAGCGCAACGGGCCTTTCATGTTCGTGCCTCAGTCCACGCAGTTGAACAAGGGCCGTCTGGATTGGGAGTATCACATGAGCCTGACGGCGCGTGAGCATGCCAATCGCTATACTCAGCGAGGGTCCTTCCGGGTCGAGGAAGGCGCACTGGCTCACTTCGGTCTCAATGCGCCCACGCTGTTCAATGTGCCTGCCAACACGCTGTTGATCGCGGATACCTTCGGCATGCACGGCCGTGGTCCTGCCGAGGCGGGCAGTTCGCGTCTGGCGCTGTGGGGGATGAGTCGCACGACACCCTTCCTGCCGTTGCCGGGGCTGGGCGGCGAATGGCTCAATCGCCTGCAGTATCGTGTGCTCAAGGCGGAGCGGGCGCGTGATGACAAGCGTGCCGCAGCGCGTGGTGTCGAGTCTTCCTGGCATGTCGTGACACGTGACTCCTCGCGTGCGCAGGACCCGTCCTGATGTCGGCTGAAGCTTCACCCTTGGCAGGTGTGCGGTGGGTCGTTCTCAGCGATGGTGCTCGACCCACCGAAGATATCTACTTTCTTGAGTCAGCCGCACCTGTGCTTTGTCAGCAGGGGGCCATCGTCGAGCGTTTCGATACACGCCGCTACCACCTGCCGACGCGATGGGCATTGCGGCGCCTGGCAGGAGCCAATCTGCTGATCGTGCGCTCTCTGGGCGAGCGTTGGGTGCGCCTGCTCGAACGTCATCGTGAGCGCTTCGGACGTATCGTCTATCTGATCGACGATGATCTTGGCGCCGTGACCCGTACCGATGGATTGCCTGCCGCCTATGTCGCGCGTCTGAGCGGTCTGGCGATGCGTCAGCCCGCACTGCTTGCGCTCGCGGATGAGGTAGTGGCCTGTTGTGAGGCGCTGGTGGCCCAGCTTGGGCGGGAGCATGCCAATGTCTCGTTGCTGACACCGCCAATGCTGACGCCGGAAACTGAGCTGGCCGATTTCACTCAGTCTGACTGGACCATCGGCTACCACGGTACCCGTGCGCATCGCGATGATATCGCGCACCTGGCGCCGGCACTCACGCCAGTGATGGCAGCACATCCCCAGGCACGCCTCGAGATCATGATGGGGCGGCACGTGCCTGAATCATTTTGCGGTATTGCGCGTCTGGAGACCCCGGAGGCGCTGCCCTGGAAGGCCTTTCAACAGTACCAGGCGACACGCCGCATCCAGATCGGCCTCGCGCCGCTTCTGGAGACGCCGTTCAATCGTGGCAAGTCGTGGATCAAGTTTCTCGATATCGCCGCGATGGGCGGTGTCGGTATCTATAGTCGTCGGACGCCGTATGACGGAATCGTCGAGCATGGCGTCGATGGGCTCTTGGTCGGGGACGACCCCAGCGAGTGGCGGGCAGCGCTGGAGCAATTGCTGGCTGACCCAGCCGCCACGCAGGCCATGGCAGAGCGAGCATTGCAGAAAGCCCGAGATATTGGCGCTGTAGAGGCGTGTACGAACTTCTGGCGTTCGCGCTGACTTGAGCGAGATGATCCCAACCCCCAAGGCCCGCAGCTTACCCTGCGGGCCTTGTCGTTTCTGGTCTTGGGGCCGTCCAATCTGCCACTGCCAGCGACGATTCAGCCCCCCAACGCAGGTAACACGTTGATTACATCCGATACACACCAGCAAAATTTGAGTGGTGTGATGCCCAGAAATCATTAAGCTCAAAGTAAGCGTCCCAGAGTCAGTGTGTGCTCTCGCTCGCGCTTGTTTGGCGGTCACGCCGAACGTGCCGGGACCATGAATGCCTCGAGTAAAGGAGACTGACATGACCGCCTTCCCGACCACTCCTCGTTGGATCGTACTCAGTGATGAAGCCCAGGCGCTGGAAGATATCTACTTCTTCCTGCCTGCCATGGCCGCGTTGCGCAAGGAAGGCACACGTGTCGAGCGTTTTGAAACCCGTCGCTGGAAGTTCTCCCCCAAGCTTGCCCAGGCGCGCCTTACCGGCGCCTGCCTGCTGATCGCGCGTAGCCTGGGGCGGGAATGGATCGAGATGCTGGAAACACACCGTGAGCAGCTCGGTCGTATCTGCTACCTCGTCGATCATCTGTATTCGCCTGAGCTGTTGGCAGCGGGGCAGGGTACCTCCACCCCTGAAGCAGGCGCTGAGGCTGAAGCGGCTCAGTTGCAGCAGCGATTGTTCGCGCTGGCGGATGAGGTCGTCGTGGTCAGCGAGCAGCTGGAGGCCGCTCTGGCGAGCCTGCATCCCAAAGTCAGCCTGTTGACGCCGCCACTGACCGGCAAGCTGCCGGATCTGCATCACCTCGAGCAGAGCGATTGGTGCATCGGCTTTCACGGCACTCTGGCGCACCGTGAGGACATCCTCACGCTGGCCCCGGTGCTGCGCGATATCCAGACCCGGCATTCGGACAGCGAGGTGGAGTTGATGATGGGTCGTCATCTGCCGCTGGCGCTCAGCGATATTCCCCGCCTCAAGACGATGGAGGCCGTCAGCTGGGAGGCCTTTCAGGATTATTGCTCGCGGCGTCGGATCGCCATCGGTCTGTCGCCCCTGATGGAAAACTCCGACAACCGCGCCGCCTCTTGGTTGCGGTTTCTCGATATCACCCGCATGGGCGGGGTGGGCATCTACAGTCGCCGGGCGCCCTATGTCGATCTGATCGAGGATGGCGTCGATGGCTTGTTGGTGGGGGATGATCCGGCAGAATGGACAGCCGCCCTCGAGCGCCTGCTGGGCGACCGTGATGCGACGCGTGCCATGGCGCACAATGCGCAACACAAGGCCCATGAAGTGGGCGACCCGCTGCGGGTACTGGATTTCTGGCGCGCGCGTTCGACAGTGGCGCGTGCTCGCTAGCGGGTGCGTCTGTAATGGCCTGCTATAGATCGCCGAAACGAGTTAGCCTGACCGAAATCGCACGACCCAATCACTGTTTGCTCAAGCGCCGTGCCCCTCAGGGGTACGGCGCTTTGTTATGATCTAGCCATCTTTTCGTTCTGAGTCATTTGCCCTGTTGAAAGGAGTGCTGCATGGCCACCCCCGAGTTACCCGATGACTTGCCCAGCGCGACGTCGCAATCATCGCAGCAGGATGTCGAGGTGGCGCACAGCCAGCGTCTCGCGAGCCCAGCGGTCGCTCGCAATCGTGACGTGATTCTCGATGTCCTGCGGGATGTGCTGGCACAGCGGCGTCAGGTGCTGGAACTGGCCAGTGGCAGTGGCGAGCACGCCGTGCATTTCGCCCACGGGCTCCCCCATCTGGAGTGGCAGCCCAGCGATGCCAGCCCACGCGCGCTGGAATCCATCGCGGACTGGCGGGCCGAGGCCGCACTGCCCAACCTCAAGGCGCCGCTCACGCTGGATGTGCAGGCCGAGTGGCCTGAGGTGGCATGCGATGCGCTGGTGGCGATCAATCTGATCCACATCTCGCCGTGGCGGGTCACGTCCGAGCTGATGTTGCAGGCCGGTCGACGCCTTCCGAAGGACGGCGTGCTGTATCTCTACGGCCCCTACAAGCGGGAAGGTCAGCACACGGCGCCGAGCAACGAAGGCTTTGATGTGCAGCTCAAGAGCCGCAACCCGCTATGGGGCGTGCGTGATCTGGAGGCGGTCATCGAGGAAGCGGAGCGCAACGGCTTGCGGCTCGACAAGGTGATCGAGATGCCGGCGAACAATCTGAGTGTGGTCTTTCGGCGTTAGCGCTGGCGGTCAGTAGCCCGTTAGGGAGGGTGAGTACACCTGATGTGACCCACTCACTACGACAATGCCCCGTCCTGTCGCCAGGTCGGGGCATTGTCGTGTATTGGCGAAGGAAATGCGGCTGCACGGTAGTGCGTAAGCGCTTGAATCCCCGGCTCACCTTCAATAAGGGCCGCTATCTATCTACCTATATATGTATTGATGCTTCCAACCTGACCGACATCAAATGGTAAATACCACAGCCCCTCCGCCGCGCAACGAATCTTATTAGGTATCCTGCTTGCGTAGGCTGAGTGCAACGGGGAGACGCAAGCGGAAGCGATAGCGCCGGCCAGGGAGGTGGTCCAGCGGGCAGTGTCGAGAAAGGTGGCGTTTACCGGGGCAGACGCTTCCAGGCGATAGATTCGCGAAGGGCTACACATCAGGCTACCCCAACGTCGGTAACTCACGCGTCTGGCGTCTCGTCACCGTCGTCTTCCTTGAGCGAGCCTTCTGCCAGAGGGGATGAGAAAGGTTGCGGGTCGTGAGAGGCAGACCTTGCGTCACTTCCCATAGTAAAGGGCAGCAGGGCTGACAAGAGAACCGCCGCGAACAGCGAGAACAATGAATCGAAGTGTTTCATGCGCATACCCCTCTAGACCGTGAGTGTGTCTACAGAGCCTATGCCGCCCAAGGCGTGATTGCCTTTCGGTAATCTCGATATGGGCTAGTGGCGCAACCGATGTCACCCCCTCAGGCCTAGTGGCCGAGGTATCAGCGAACGTCGGGTTCTCGCTCGGTATCATTCCAGTCGATCACATGGCTGATGATCTTCCAGCCGGCCTTGCGTGCCGCTTTCTCGGCATGGATGCGCGCTTCCATTCGCGAGATGCTGTCGGTCTGCACCGTGAAGGGCACTTCCAATGCCAGTCGCTTCTGCTTGACGCCAAGCGTCACACGCAGTCCCTTGAGGGGTGTGGTGGTCTCTCTGGCGCGTGGTGCTTCAGGACGAGTGCGAGGAGCGGCATCACGGGAGGTTGAGCTGGCGGTTCTGTTGGTACTGCGCACGAACTTGTCGAGTTCGCGTTTCATGCTTTCTTCGAATTGGTCGACTGACATGTCACTCATCTGGGTAACCCCGTTTGATCAAAGGAATTCACATCTGAAGCAGCAGGGAGTCAACACACATAGGTGGTGATGACTTGTGAGATTTCGGTAAGGCGTGTCTTGCCGGTAAATTCAAATCTCACCGTACCGAGTGCCGAGAAATAGATCGTGAGCTCCGAATCAAGATCAAAGGTGCCGGAAGTTTCGATGGAATAGGTTTCAATCTTCTTGTAAGGGAGGGAGGTGAAGTCTTTCTTGCTGCCCGTCAATCCTTGAACATTGACAGCGATAATGCGCTTATTGGTAAACACGACCCCGTCACGCATTGATTTATAGGCTGAAATGATTTCTTCGCCATCGATCAGCAGGTCATTGACGCGTTCGGCATATTCATCGTTCTGTTTGAGTTTAAAAAAGCCTTTATTATTGAAATCTATCATTGTATTACCTTGTGATTCGACAGTGCTGCCATCTGGGGATACTTCGCTAGCGCATGAGAAAGGGCCATCCCTCGGCCTCTGGCGGGACATGCGGCTTTTTCAGTATCACGACTAGAATAATCCATCCCGCGCCAACGGAGTAGCCCCGTGCCCTGACACCAGAGCTCCGAGGCGATCAAGTGTGCTGCATGGCAGTGCAAGAAGGGAGAACGCGGAATGCACACCGGCCTCTCTGGTCAGCATGACGCTTTCTGTCCGATCTCGGGAGGCCACCTTCCTTCACTCAGCCGGCCAGACCTCTTCGAGACTTTGCAGGGCGGCTTCGACACAGGGCTCGTGTTGCTTGTCGTGACGCCATACCACGCTCAAGGCGCAGGGCAGGCGGGTGTCCGGCACGATATTGAGGCCACGTTCCTGGCGCTCGGCCAGCGCCAGTACATCGCGAGCCAGTGTCAGCCCGACGCCGGCGCGCACCAGGTCCAGCATGCAGACTTCCTGATCCACCTGCGCGACGCGATGAGGTGTGCACTGACTGTCGCGCATGGCATGCGCCAGCAGGCGTGAGTGGACGGAATTTTCCGGCGTCACGATCCACGGCAGGGCGGCCAGGGAAGGCCAGTCAGTCTCCGTCAGGCGCGCTGACCAGCCGCTGGGGGCGAGAATGAAATAGTCGAAGAATGCCAGCTCGCGATAACAGAGGGAGTCATCGCGTGGGCCTTCTCCGGGGGGAGCGAGGTAGAAGCCGATTTCCAGCTCATTCTGGCGTAGCGCCTTGAGGACGCAACCGCTCATGCCGTGATGGAGTTCCGTTTCCAGATTGGGTGCGCGTTCCAGCAGATGACGCAGCAAGCTGCCCAGACGGATGAACTCCGGGTCGACGATAGTGCCGATGCGCAGCTTGCCGCGCACTGTGCTGTGCAGTGCCGCGGCGGCCTGCTCGAAGCCACGCGCGCTGGCCAGGGTCTTCTCGGCACTGGGCAGCAAGGCCTGGCCATCGGCCGTCAACAACAGGCCATGGGGGTGACGCTCGAACAGGCTCAATCCCAGGCCTTCCTGCAATTGCTTGAGCTTGAGGCTGATCGCGGGCTGGGTGAGGTGTAACGCCTGCGCCGCCCGCGACACGCTGCCGGTGCGCGCCACGGTGACAAAGGCATTGAGTCGGGACAGATCCTGCATCAGTGACATCCATGTGTTTGGCATTTTCTGGCCGGCGAGACGCGTGCTGCTGGCCCTGCATCACACATTGTGGCCTGAATTCGTTCTCGGTCACCTATTGGCCATTGGTCGCGGTAAGCCGTGTTCACCCGGGACAGGCCTCGTGATCGAAGCGCCTGCCGCTGTCGAAATCCCTTCCTCCTTTTTCGTTATAACTGATTGATTGTAAACGATTAACTTTTGCTCTGGTTCTCGAGGGAAGCGGAAAAATTTCTGAGCGAAATCGGATATCAGCAATCGTTATATCTCACCCAAGAATTACTCAATTGCACCCTGCGCGTGGCGGCGTAATTTCATGAACACCTGCTGATGGCATGTCCTCGTTCGTCATTGACCAGGCGAAGGACCTTCAGCGCCAGACATGTGCATTACACAGGCTTATTCCTATAAAACACCGCCAGCGGAGATCAGCACCATGACGACAGCAGCCAACGCTATCCAGCATTTCATCAACGGCCAGGTGACCCGAGGCGACTCCAGCGCCACTCAGGATGTCTTCAATCCGGCCACCGGCAAGGTGACCGGCCAGGTCGCGCTGGCACGCAACAGTGATGTCGATGCCGCCGTGGCTGCTGCCGACGCCGCCTTCCCGGCCTGGGCCGACACGCCGCCGATTCGCCGTGCCCGAGTGATGTTCAAGTTCCTCGCGCTGCTCAACGAGCACAAGGACGAGCTGGCGGAGGCGATCACCCGCGAGCACGGCAAGGTGTTCACCGACGCCCAGGGCGAAGTGGCACGCGGCATCGATATCGTCGAATTCGCCTGCGGTATCCCGCAGCTGCTCAAGGGTGATTTCACCGACCAGGTCAGCACCGGCATCGACAACTGGACGATGCGCCAGCCGCTGGGCGTCGTCGCCGGCATCACGCCGTTCAACTTCCCGGTGATGGTGCCGATGTGGATGTTCCCGGTCGCCATCGCGGCAGGCAACAGCTTCGTGCTCAAGCCGAGCCCGCTGGACCCCAGCGCCTCGCTGATGATGGCGGACCTGCTCAAGCAGGCGGGCCTGCCGGATGGCGTCTTCAACGTGGTGCAGGGCGACAAGGATTCCGTCGAGGCACTGATCGATCACCCCAAGGTGCGCGCCCTGTCCTTCGTGGGCTCGACCCCGATCGCCAACCTGATCTACGAGCGCGGCGCACGTCACGGCAAGCGCATCCAGGCACTGGGTGGCGCCAAGAACCACATGGTGGTGATGCCGGACGCCAATCTCGACAAGGCGGTGGATGCCCTGATCGGCGCGGCCTACGGCTCCGCCGGCGAGCGCTGCATGGCCATCAGCGTCGCGGTGATGGTGGGCGATGTGGCGGACACCCTGGTGCCGCGTCTGGCCGAGCGTGCCCGCGAGCTCAAGATCAAGGACGGCATGAACCTGGACGCCGAGATGGGTCCGATCGTCACCCGTCAGGCGCATGAGCGTATCTGCGGTTACATCGAAAAGGGTGTCGCGGAAGGCGCCGAGATGATCGTCGACGGGCGTGAGTTCTCCGGTAACGACATCGGCGGCGACAGCACTGAAGGCTTCTGGATGGGCGGCACGCTGTTCGATCACGTCACGCCGGACATGACCATCTACAAGGAAGAGATCTTCGGCCCGGTTCTGGCCTGTGTCCGTGTGCCGGACGTCGCGACCGCCATCCAGCTGATCAACGACCACGAATTCGGCAACGGCGTGAGCTGCTTCACCGAGAGCGGCAGTGTCGCGCGTGAATTCGGGCGCCGCATTCAGGTGGGCATGGTCGGCATCAACGTGCCGATCCCGGTCCCGATGGCCTGGCACGGTTTCGGTGGCTGGAAGAGCTCCCTGTTCGGGGATACCCACGCCTACGGAGAAGAGGGTGTGCGTTTCTATACCAAGCAGAAGTCCATCATGCAGCGCTGGTCGGATTCCATCGATGCCGGTGCCGAATTCGCCATGCCGACGGCCAAGTAAGTCGCTCGCGACTGCGGTCATCTGCACTGTCGCCATCTGCATCGTAGTCATCTGCATTCTGGTTACCTACCAGCATACGCCAGCTGTCTGGAGAGGGACGCGCCATGTCAGACAACAAGAACAACCCGCATCGATCCCCGGAGGGCGAGCAGGACGCTCGCCCCGCCAAACCGGGCGACGATCTCTCTGAATTCGATTACATCATCGTGGGCGCCGGTTCCGCCGGCTGCCTGATGGCCAATCGCCTCAGCGCCAACCCTGACCGCCGTGTGTTGCTGGTCGAGGCGGGCGGACGTGACAACTACCACTGGATTCACATTCCGGTGGGCTATCTGTACTGCATCAACAACCCGCGCACCGACTGGATGTTCCGCACCGAGCCGGACAAGGGACTCAACGGCCGTTCGCTGATCTATCCGCGCGGCAAGACGCTGGGCGGCTGTTCCAGCATCAACGGCATGATCTACATGCGCGGCCAGGCGCGGGATTACGATCACTGGGCCGAGGTGTCCGGAGACGACGAGTGGCGTTGGGAGCAGTGTCTGGCTGACTTCATGCGTCACGAGGATCACGCGCTACTGGATGACGGCGCCAGCAGTGACCCTGAGCAGCGTGATTTCCATGGTCACGGTGGGGAATGGCGCGTCGAGCGTCAGCGCCTCAACTGGGAAGTGCTGGATGACTTCGCCAGTGCGGCCGAGCAGGCCGGCATTCCGCGCACCAAGGATTTCAACCGCGGCAGCAATGAAGGGGTTGCCTATTTCGAGGTCAACCAGCGTGCGGGCTGGCGCTGGAACACGGCCAAGGCCTTCCTGCGCCCGGCGCTCAAGCGCAGCAACCTGACGCTGTGGCATTCCACCCAGGTCAATCGTCTGCTGTTCTCGGGAAGCGAGCAGGGCACAGGGGCTGAAACAGGGGCTGGCACAGGGGCGGTGGACGCAGCGAAGCAAGCCTCCAATCTGCGCTGCACGGGGCTGCAGGTCGTGCGTGACGGCAAGGTCATCAACCTCTCGGCGAAGCGTGAGGTCGTGCTGTGTGCCGGCGCCATCGGCTCGCCACATCTGCTGCAGGTTTCGGGCGTCGGGCCCAGGGCACTGCTGGAGGAACATGGGGTCGAGGTGGTGAAGGACCTGCCCGGCGTCGGCGAGAACCTGCAGGACCACCTGCAGATCCGCTCGGTCTACAAGGTCACCAATGCCAAGACCTTGAACGCCATGGCCAGCACCTTGCTGGGCAAGATGGGCATCGGCATGCAGTACCTGTTCAAGCGTTCCGGGCCGATGAGCATGGCGCCGTCACAGCTGGGGGCCTTCACGCGCAGCAGCGATGACTACGCCCATCCCAACATCCAGTACCACGTCCAGCCGCTGAGCCTCGAGGCCTTCGGGCAGCCGTTGCATCCCTTCCCGGCGATCACCGCGAGTGTCTGCAATCTCAACCCCACCAGCCGTGGCACGGTGCGTCTGCAGAGCGCCGACCCGCGTCAGGCCCCGGCCATCGCGCCCAACTACCTGAGCACGGAAGAAGACCGCAAGGTCGCGGCCGATTCCTTGCGGGTCACGCGGCGTATCGCCTCCCAGCCTGCCTTTGCGCGCTACAAGCCCGAAGAGATCAAGCCGGGGGTCGAGTACCAGACTGATGAAGAGCTCGCCAGGCTGGCCGGCGATATCGGCACCACCATCTTCCATCCGGTGGGCACCACGCGCATGGGGCGCGCGGATGACCCGATGGCGGTGGTCGACAGCCGTCTGCGTGTGCGCGGTATCCAGGGATTACGGGTGGCAGATGCCGGCATCATGCCGACCATCGTCAGCGGCAATACCAACTCGCCGACCCTGATGATCGCGGAAAAAGCCGCGGGATGGATCCTGAACGCACAGTAATACGCCATGACTTTGGGAGTTGACCGATGGCCATCTCGACGCAGACGGAACTCAAGAAGGGGCCACTGGACGGGATCACCGTGCTGGATTTCTCACGGGTACTCGCCGGGCCTTATTGCACCATGGTGCTGGCTGACCTGGGCGCACGTGTCATCAAGGTGGAGAAGATCGGGACCGGAGACGATACCCGCGAATTCGGTCCCTTCGTGGAGGGAGAAAGCGCCTATTTCAGCTGCTTCAACCGCAACAAGGAAAGCATCGTGCTGGACATCAAGTCGCCGCGTGACCGTGAGCTGCTTGAGCGCCTGCTGGATGAGGCAGATGTGCTGGTGGAGAACTTCCGCCCCGGGGTGATGGACCGCCTGGGCTATGGCCCTGAGCGTCTGGCCAGAACGCACCCCCACCTGATCTATTCCTCGATCTCGGGCTTCGGACACACCGGCCCCTTCAGCGAACTGCCCGGCTACGACATGGTCGTGCAGGCCATGGGCGGCATCATGAGCCTGACCGGCTGGCCTGACGGTGAGCCCGCCCGCGTGGGGACCAGCTTTGGCGACCTGAGCGCGGCGCTGTTTGCCGCGGTGGGCATTCTCGCATCGCTCTATAGCCGCACCCGGGATGCCCAGGGCACGCGGGTGGATATCGGCATGCTCGACTGCCAGGCGGCGCTGATGGAAACGGCGCTGGCGCGCTTCGATATCGAGGGCAAGGTGCCGCACCGCACCGGTGATTGCCATCCTTCGCTGGCGCCGTTTGAAAGCTTCAATGCGCAGGATGGCAAGCTCGTCATCGCGGCCGGCAACGACACCTTGTTCCTGTTGATGGCCGATGCCATCGGTGCGGCGCGGTTGGCCTTCGATCCGCGTTTTCTCAGCAACGACATGCGCTGCAGGAATCGCCCGGAACTGGTGATCGAGATGGAAAAGATCCTGGTGCAGCAGCCGGTTCAGCATTGGGTGGATCTGCTCAATGAGGAGGGCGTGCCGTGCTCGCCGATCAATACCATCGACAAGCTGTTCGATCACCCGCAGCTGAAGGCCCGCAACATGATCGTTCAGGTCCAGGGCAAGGCCGGCAAGCCATTCAGGACGGCGGGTAATCCGATCAAGCTCACGGGACGTCGGGACATCGACAGTCAGGTGCCCTGCAGTGCGCCGGGCCTTGGCCAGCATCGCGAGGCGATTCTGGACGAGCTGATGGCACGCCATGGTGCCTATCATCTGCCCGAATCTGACCGCCAGAAAGACGGCGGACAGCCTGTCGAGAATGGCAGCGAACAAAGCGGTGATCAGAGCAGCGAGAATGGCAGCGCAGAGAAGGCCCGTCCGGCTCGCAAGTCATCAGGTAGCGCCGCGAAAACGCGCGGCGCAGTGCCAGACGCCGCGTCATCCACTGACGCGTCATCGCCCAGTACCGCAACGTCTTGCGATGCGCAGTAAGTAAGCGGCTAGGCCGAATTTACGCAGAAGTTACGCCAGGGCTCACGCCAGAGCTCACGCCAGAGTGACGCCACCCGACATCGGGAGACAAGAATGAACAAGATGGTGAAATCGCAACCCCAGGCCAAACAGTCGGCGTCTGACGCGCCGGAGCCGGAAAATCTCGAGATGATCGTCGTCGAGCGCCGCGAGCGCGTCGGGTTGATCATCCTCAATCGCCCGAAAAGCCTGAATGCGCTCAACCGCCAATTGGCCGAGGAGACGCTTGCGGTCCTCCGCGAGCTGGACGCCGACCCGGGCATCGGCGCCATCGTCATCACCGGCAATCCCCGCGCCTTTGCCGCCGGTGCGGACATCGAGGAAATGGCCGAGAAGTCTTTCACTGATTTCTACATGGATGACTTTCTCTCGCCCTGGGACGAGGTGCGCAGGATTTCCAAGCCGATCATCGCCGCCGTCAGTGGTTTTGCCCTCGGTGGCGGCTGTGAACTGGCCCTGCTGTGCGACTTCATCATCGCCTCGGAAGACGCCCAGTTTGGCCAGCCGGAAATCAAGCTGGGCATCCTGCCGGGCATCGGCGGATCACAGCGCCTGGCCCGCTCGGTCGGCAAGGCGATGACGATGGATATGGTCTTGACCGGCCGCAACATCGGCGCTCAGGAGGCCAAGGAGATTGGCCTGGTGGCGCGGGTCGTGCCCAAGGATGAGTTGATGCAGAACGCGCTCGAGGCCGCGCATACCATCGCGGGCTACAACACGCCGGCGGTCAAGATGGCCAAGTCAGCCGTCAACACGGCATTCGAGACCCCGCTCAATGAGGGGCTTCGTCAAGAGCGTCTGCTCTTTCAGGCCGCCTTCGCGACCGAGGGCCAGAAGGAGGGCATGAGCGCCTTCGTTGCCAAGCGTGCGCCGGTCTTCCGTCATCGCTAGGCCCCGGGGTCTGGCAAATTCGATGTTCATTCACCGCACCCCTTGCCCGGGTGCCAGCGGAGGCAATGATGCCCTTTGTCACGATCAATGTTCTGAAAGGCAAGTCTGATGCTTATCGCAAGGCGATTGCCGATGAGGTCAATGCCGCCGTCATCGAGACCCTGGATTTCCCGGCAGATGATCGCTACCAGGTGATCCATGAATGTGCCGATCAGGACCTCGAATTCCAGTCACGCGATCAGGACCGCGTGATGATGCATCTGGTGATGCGCAGCGGGAAGCCGGACCAGGCCAAGAAGGCGTTCTACGCCAGAGTGGTCGAGGCGCTGGCCAGAAACCCGGGGATTGCCCCCGGCAACGTCTTGATCACGATCTCGGAAAATCACGATATCGATTGGTCCTTCGAGGATGGCATTGCGCAATTCTGTCCGGATTGAGCGGGACTGACGAGCCTCGGCATCGTTTATGCCGTGTCTGAGAAGTGACGGCAATCGATGTGACGCGTCAAAGATTTCGGCTTTAGACAGCCATACCCTTTAGCCCCTTTCAACAACATGCGTTGAGTGGTCCACCAGCGATACGCCAATCGCGGTGGACCTCGCCTAAACACCGAACCGCATAACCACAATAACGGTGATCAACATGAGCAGTTCTGCGCCCAAGACGTCTTCCGGCAGCGGGAGCCCGACACGCGAGCCCCGCGCCTCCCACAAGGCCCGCGACGAGATCGACTGGCGGGTTTTCCTGCCCTCGGTGCTCGTCATCGCTGGCCTCATCATTCCCATCATCCTGTTTCCCGAATCCGGTGAGGCTGCCGTCAATGCGGCCTTCGCCTTCGCGACCGGCAATTTCGGCTGGCTTTACCTGCTGGCGGGCTTCTCCGTGGTCGTGTTCCTGATCGGTCTGGCGTTCAGCCGCTACGGCAACGTCCGTCTGGGCGGCCCGCAGGACACACCGGAGTTCTCGTATTTCAGTTGGGTCGCGATGATCTTCGCCGGCGGCATCGGTATCGCCATCGTCAACTGGGCGTGGGTCGAGCCGATCTACTATTTCACCGGCCCGCCATTTGACGTCAAGGCCGGCAGTGATGCGGCGGCCGAGTGGGCGTTGGCCTATGGCCAGTTTCACTGGGGGCTGACGCCCTGGGCGTTCTATTGCCTGCCGGCGATTCCCATCGCCTATTCCATGTATGTGCGCAACCGCCCGGGCGTGCGTCTGTCCGTGGCCTCCAGCGGCGTGCTCGGCAAGCGTGCCGATGGCTGGTGGGGCGTGTTGCTGGATGCCGTGGTGGTGTTCGGCATCGTCGGCGGTGTCGGCACCTCGCTGGGGCTGGCGGTGCCGCTGGTATCACGCCTGCTTGGCGATCTGCTGGGCATCGAACCGTCCTTTGCGCTCAATCTGGGAGTGCTGCTGATCTGGACGGCGATCTTCTCCGCCAGTGTCTGGTTCGGGCTGGCCAAGGGCATCAAGATTCTCTCCGACATCAACGTGATTCTGGCCATCGCCTTGCTGGCCTTCACCTTCATCGCCGGGCCGTCGCTGTTCATGGTGGAAGGCTGGGTCAACAGTCTCGGCACCATGCTGTCGAGCTTCGTGACCATGAGCCTGTGGACCGACCCGGTGGGCGATTCGACCTTCTGGAAGGACTGGACCGTCTTCTACTGGGCCTGGTGGATTGCCTACGCGCCGATGATGGGGCTGTTCGTCGCCCGTATCTCGCGGGGGCGCACCATTCGTGAGCTGATCATCGCCGAGCTGGTGTTCGGCTCGCTGGGCTGCTGGGTGTTCTTCGCGGTCTGGGGCGGTTATGCGCTGGACCTGCAGGTGAGTGGCACCCTGGATGTCGCGGCTGCGCTAAGCGACGGCGGTATCCCCGGTGCCGTGTCCGCGATTCTCGCCACGCTGCCGTTCTCCGAGCTGATCACCGCAAGCTTCATCCTGCTGTGCTTCATCTTCCTGGCCACCACCCTGGATAGCTCGGCCTATGTGCTGGCGTCGGTGACCACCCGTGAGCTCTCCGGCTATCAGGAGCCCAAGCGCAGCGTGCGCCTGATCTGGGCCTTCCTGATCGCCGGTGTCGGGGTGGCATTGATCCAGCTGGGCGGCCTCAAGGCGGTGCAGACTTCCACCATCGTGGTCGCGCTGCCGATGATTCCGGTGCTGTTCATCCTGACCTGGTCGCTGGTGCGCTGGTTGCGCCAGGACTTCGCGCGCAAGGTGCTCGAACCGCATCTGGTGCTGGAGACTCCCAGCCCGCGCGATGACGCCAAGCCTAGCTGAGTGCACTTTTTTCCTGTCTCTCTCAACACATGCTCTCAACACATGACGCTCACCGGGGCTGACGCAACCCGCATGCCCCCCGGACAGAAGGACCGCACCGATGACAACCCACTCCGAAACCCGCCTGCCGCTGACTGACGTCAAGGTCATCGATTTCGGTCAATACATGGCGGGCCCGGCCGTCGCCATGATCCTCGCCGACCTGGGCGCCACCGTGGTTCACGTCGACCCGCCCGGCGGGCCGATGTGGCAGTCGCCGGCCAACGCCACGCTCAATCGCAACAAGCTGATCGTCTCGCTGAACCTCAAGTCTGAGGAGGGCGTCGAGCAGGCGCTGGCGCTGATCGAGGAGGCCGACATCGTGATCGAGAGCTTCCGTCCCGGGGTCATGAAGCGGCTGGGCATCGACTTCCAGGCCCTGCGCGAGGAGCGCAATGAGCTGATCACGCTGTCGATTCCCGGCTTTGCCTCCAATGACACCCTGCGCCGCGACTGGCGCGCCTTCGAGAGCGTGATCGCTGCCAATTCCGGCGTCTTCACCGACATGGGCCTCAACCGGGTGCTGATGGGCATCAACCCGTCCTTCTCGCCGCTGCCGCTGGGCTCGGCCTACGGCACCATGCTGGCGGCTTCCTCGGTGGTACTGGCGCTGCAGGCCCGCGAGCGGACCGGCATGGGCGACGAGATCGAGGTGCCGCTGGTCTGCGCGCTGATGGAAGGGCTCTGCTACAACTCGATCAAGATCGAGGGCCTGCCGGAGCGCTACAAGACCCAGCGCGAGAAGGAGATCGAACGTCGGCGTATCGAGGGCCAGCCGATGAATCTCGACTACGACGAGCTGCAGGAGCTGCTCGATCCCTTCTATCGCAGCTACAAGTGCAAGGATGGCCGCATGTTCTATGTGGTCTGTCCGAGTCACCGCGAGCACGCCAAGCGCTGCCTGAAGGTGCTGGGCCTCTACGATGAGCTGGTCGCCGAAGGCATGAGCGAGGAGCCGGATACCTATCGCCCGAGCAGCGAATGGCAATCCGACATGTCGCTGGGCGTCTATCCCTTGCCCAAGTCCTGGGCGGACCATATCGCGGCGCGCATGAAGGAAGTCTTCCTCACGCGCACCTCCAAGGAATGGGAGAAGATCTTCGGCAAGGGCAAGTTCCCCGGTGCGCCGCAGCGCTGGCTGCAGGAGTGGATCCACGATGACCACGCCGAGACGGCGGGCCTGATGGTCGAGGTCGAGGACCCGGAATTCGGGCTGATGATCCAGCCTGGCCCGATGGTGTGGATGGCCGACAGCGGCCAGGAGATGCTGACGCCCAGGCCGCGGCGCTGGGTGAGCGTCACCCATGCGCTGTCGGTGCTGACCCGCATCGAGACCAAGCTGCCACGGGTGCGGGCACGCAATGCCCGCGATGGCTGGCTGGAAGGCGTCAAGATTCTGGATCTGTGCAACGTGATCGCCGGGCCGCACTCGGTGGCGTATCTGGCGCGCTTCGGTGCCGAGGTCATCAAGGTCGACCCGGCCAAGCCGTTCTATGACTGCTGGAATACCGTCATCTTCGGCCTGTCGCACATGCGCTCCAAGCGCTCGCTGCTGACCGACGTCAGACAGCCCCGCGGGCGCGCCATCCTGGATGAGCTGATTCGTCAGAGTGATGTGGTGGTCTGGAATGCCACCGACCGGCAGGTGGCCTCCATGGGCCTGAGCGAGGAGGCCATGCGTGAGCTGAATCCGGACGCCGTCTTCTGTCAGCTGGACTGCTTCAGTGGCGTGCTGCCCGGGCCGCGCACCAACTACCTCGGCTATGACGATCTGGTGCAGGCCACCACCGGCATCATGCTGCGCTTCGGTGGCAGCATGGACACCCCCGAGGAGCATGCCCATGTCGGCACCATCGATGTCATGTGCGGCTTTGGCGCGTCGCTGGGGATTGCCACCGCGCTGTATCGCAAGCTCAAGACCGGCCGCACCTCGCGCATCAAGACCTCGCTGTCGGCACTGAGCGGTCTGGCCCAGTTGCCGTTCTGCTATGACTATGAGCGCCGTGGCCTGTTCGACGAGCCGTCCGGACGTGAGGCGACCGGCTACGATGACCTGGCGCGTTTCTATTCAGCCTCCGATGGCATCCTGCTGGTCAGCGCCTATGAGTCGGAGCTGGAGAAATTCCGCAAGGTCGAGGGACTGGAAGAATTGCCGGAAATCCCGCGTGAGGAGCGTGCCGCCTACCTGGCACCGCGTTTCATCAGCGCGCGAGCCAATGACTGGGTCGAGCGCCTGCAGGCGGCGGATATCGCGGCGGCCGTGTGCGAGAACCTGGAGACATTGCGCTCCTACAACGTCCATCCGGCTGGCGAGCGGACCGGGATCGATGCCGGCAGCTATTCGTTCTCGGTCTACTCGGACCACCCCAGCGGTCACGAGATCACCCAGCTTGACCCCTATGCCATCCGTCCGCGGCGTGGACGCATCTACCCACTGTCGCCGGCCGAGAAATACGGCGCCTCGACTCGCTCGGTACTCAAGGGCCTTGATCACAGCGATGAAGAGATCGATCAGTTGATCGAGGAGGGCGTGGTGTCCGAAAGCTGGAGTGAGGAGTATCTGCCGAGCTGATCCCGCCGTACGGTGCCTTTCCACCGAGGGCCGCCGACTGAAGGCAGTCGATAGCGCCCTGGATGTTCAAACGCCCCATCTCGTGATTCACGAGGTGGGGCGTTTTTTGTGCTGACCGGCTGGCTGATCTCAAGGCGGCTTGTACGTGAGCGCTGCAGGAAAACCTTTCGCGAAGTGGGTTACCTGCACCCATCACGACCCTGCTGTGCGCTGAGCCACCACAGGTGTTGTCTGGCGCTACGTCATTAGTCGCAGGCAGGCGGAAAAACGGGGGGATTGCATGCTGAATAGCCGAGGCTTCCCACCTGCTTGCAATCTGCAAGAACCCAGTCGCCATGCGGGGTGACGGGCCACAAGAGGGTGGCGTCGCAGTGGCATTTTTCAAACATAAGTAAACCTAAGGGGTAACATTAAAAAATAGCGTTTGTCACTGATTGGACGCGGGTCGATATTGCCTGAGCGCCAACGATAACTATGACAATAACGACATGCCAAACGCCGAGGTCGTACAGAAATGTCCAACCTGATCAAGCAGTATCCCAAGGTTTATGTGCTGGATAATGGACGCATGAAGATGGACAAGAACTTCATGGTCAGTATGCATGATCCCGCCAGTGCACAGGATCCACACAAGGCGAACACGCTGGTCGAATTCCCTGTCTATACCGTGTTGATTGATCACCCTGATGGCAAGGTATTGTTCGATACCGCCTGCCATCCGGATGGCATGGGCGAGAATGGCCGTTGGCCATCGGCGATCCAGAACCTGCTCCACTTTACCGCCGAAGTGGACGGTCAGGATTGTCATCTGCACAGCCGACTCGAAGAGATTGGCATGGACCCGCGCGAAATCGACTATGTCGTGGTGTCGCACCTGCATCTTGATCACTCAGGATGTCTCGAGCTTTTCACCAATGCACAGATCATCGTTCATCAGGACGAATTCAATGCCGCCCTGGTGCATTACGCCCACAACCGTGACGCCGATGGCTTCATCTGGGCTGACATGGATGCCTGGATAAAGAGCAACCTTGCCTGGCGCATCATCAAGCCGGAAGAAGACAACCTTACCTTGCTGGATGGCATCGAGATTCTCAACTTCGGCAGTGGTCATTCCTACGGGATGCTCGGTCTGAAGATCGAGATGGCCGGCAGCAACAACATCATCCTGGCCTCCGACGCGGTCTACTCCGCCGAGAACTACGGGCCTCCCGCACGCCTGCCCGCCACGCTCTATGACTCCATCGGTTACATGAAGACCATCGAGCGCATCAAGAAACTGTCGGCCGCAAGCAAGGCTGACGTCTGGTTCGGTCATGATGGCGAGCAGTTCAGCACCCTTATCAAATCGACTGATGGATATTACGAATGAATAGCTCAGTGGCGTGCGACATCCAACTGGTAGCGTCCTACCGTGTTCGCGTCTTTGTTCTTGAGGAATACCTCGAGAAGGTGTTGGCATCAGTCAAGACGGCGACCAACCTGAAGTACGGCAATTATGATGGGGTTTCCTGGTGTTCGCATTCCGGTACCGAGCGCTGTACGCCGCGTGCCGGCTGCGATACCTATGCGGGAAATATCGATGAGCCTTACATGACGGATTCCACACTGGTCGAATTTTCCATCGTGCGTGACAAGAAGATTCTTGATCAGGTGATTCTGAGTATCTTTGCCAGTCATCCCTGGGATGAGCCGGTCATTTCCATCCAGGAAACCCTGGAAACACGCAAGAATGGTGTGATCTGATTTTTTGGCGATCCATTCCGTCATCATGCGGCTGTTGAGAGCGCGATTGAGAGCATGATTGAAAGGGCTGTTGCGCACTTGTTGAGCGCCTGTTGAAAGTCTGTCGAGAGCCAGTTGAGAGCCAGTTGAGAGAGAATTGAGCGGGCTCCACAGAAAGCCCCCTTTTTACCAGTCTTGCGTTTGGGTAGCGCGCCATTGGCGGGTACGACGCCTTGTTCAAGTACCCGTATTTTTATCGCGCAAGCAGGACACATAATTCAGAGGTGGAACATGAAAGGCAAGATTGCAGTGATGAGTGAGCCGGGCAAATTGGGCTATCAGGAATTCGATGTGCCAGCCCCGGGGCCGGGCGCCGTGGTGGTCAAGGTATTGTGCAGCAACGTCTGCGGGTCAGAGCTGCATATCTGGAAGGGCGAGCATCCCAAGAAGAGCGGTGGTCTGGGGCATGAGACCGTCGGGGTGATCGATCAGCTGGGCGAGGGCGTCACGACGGACAATGCCGGTGTGCCGCTGGCCGTAGGCGACCGCATCGCGGCGACCTATTTCATCGCCTGTCAGCGCTGTCCGGCCTGTCAATCCGGCAAGCTCAACCTGTGTGAGAACGCCTATAGCTTCTGGGCCAGATCTCCTCAGGAAGCGCCGCACTTCCACACTACCTTCTCTACCCACTACTTCATTCATCCCGGCCAGTTCTTCTACAAGGTGCCGGACAACGTGCCCGACAAGCTGGCGGCAGGCGCCAACTGCGCCCTGTCACAGGTCTTCTATGGTCTGGATCTGGCGGAGGTCAAGATGCAGGACCACGTCGTGGTCCAGGGCGCGGGTGGTCTCGGCATCTACGCCACGGCCATCGCCCATCGCAAGGGCGCGACTGTCACCGTGATCGACGCCGATGAAGGGCGCCTGGCACTGGCGCGTGAGTTCGGCGCCGACAACGTGATCAACTTCAAGGACTACCCGAGCAAGGAATCGCGTATCGAGCGCCTCAAGGAGCTGACCGGTGGCAATGGCGCCGATGTCTGCCTGGAAGTCGCGGGCGTTCCGGAAGCGTTCGTCGAGGGCATTGAGCTGGTGCGCAGCGGCGGCAAGCTGGTGACTATGGGCAATGTCACGCCGGGCAAGACCATCGCCGTTGACCCGGGCTTCATCACCCGTCAGCAGGTCACCATCATTCCGGTGATGCGCTACCAGCCTCGTTATCTGTGGCACTCGCTGAAATTCCTCAGCGACAACATGACGACATTGCCGTTCGAGAAGCTGCTGGATACCGAGTATTCCCTCGAATGTGTCGAGAATGCGCTGGCCGATTCACTGGCTCGCAAGGTGACACGCGCCTCCATCGTGATGAGCGGCGAGGGCTGATTGCCCGCAGGGACAGCCTGGCTGTCGCTGCCACTCGCTTCTATCCGCTTCTTCATTCGCCAGCCGCTCAGCCAATGATCCGTGACTGGGGAGACCCCTGCACGGCCCATCAAGCGCTCCCTGTCTCCGGGGAGCCGCCAGGACATCGTCATGACCGCTTCCATTACCGACTCACAACTCTTCGCGCCGTTGTTTCACTCCGAGGCCATGCAGGCCGTCTTCAATGATGAGGCGCGGGTAACCGCCATGCTGCAGGCGGAGGCCGCCCTGGCGCGCGCCCAGGCACGGCTCGATATCATTCCTGCCCAGGCAGGCCAGCAGATCGATGACGCCGCGCGCGAGATGCGCGTCGACATGCCGCGCCTGGCACGTGACGCCGGCATCGTGGGCTATCCGGTACTGGGACTGGTGCGTCAACTGTCCGAAGCCGCCGGCTCCTCGGCCAGTGGCTATGTGCACTGGGGGGCGACGACCCAGGACATCATGGATACCGGCACCGTGCTGCAGATACGTGAAGGTCTGGCATTGATCGATCGCGACCTTGAGCGTGTCGAGCAGGCACTGGCGGCGCTGGCACGAGAGCATCGTGAGACGGTGATGGCGGGGCGCACGCATCTGCAACATGCCTTGCCGGTGACCTTCGGCTACAAGGCCGCCATCTGGCTGGACGGCGTGCGCCGAGCGCGTACCCGCCTGAGCGAGATGCAGCCGCGGGTGCTGAATGCCCAGCTGTGGGGCGCTGCCGGCACGCTGGCCTCCATCGAGCACAATGCCGAGGCACTGACCTCTGCCTTCGCCGAGGAGCTGGGGCTGAATGCGCCGCAGGTGCCCTGGCATGCGACCCGCGATGGCTTTGCCGAAGCCGGTTGCCATCTGGCGCTCATGACCGGAGCGCTGGGCAAGATCGCCTTCGACATCATGATCATGTGCATGGATGAGATTGCCGAGCTGTCCGAGCCGTTCGTCAAGGACCGCGGAGCCTCTTCCACCATGCCGCAGAAGCGTAACCCCATCTCCTGCGAGGTGATTCGTGGCTGCAACATGGGCGTCAAGAAGGCGGCCGCGCTGCTGATGGATGCCCAGGAAGCCGATTTCGAACGCGCAACCGGCCCCTGGCATGCCGAATGGATCGGTCTCCCGCAGGCCTTCGTGCTTGCTCATTGCGCGGTCTCCCAGGCGGTCTTCGTGCTCGAGGGGCTGGAAGTCTTCCCGCAGCAGATGGAGAAGAATCTGGGGCTGAGTCAGGGCCTGATCGTGGCCGAATCGGCGATGATGGCGCTGGCCAAGGGCATGGGGCGTCAGGAAGCCCACGATGTCGTCTATGCGGCCTGCCGTGACGCGCAGCGTGACGGTATCTCGCTGCATGCCGCGCTGTGCGCCAATCCGGCCGTCACCGGCCACCTGAGTCCGGAGCAGCTGGCCACCGTGCTGTCGCCTGCCTCCTACCTGGGCATGGCGACCACCATAGTCGATCGCATGACGACGTCGGCCCGGGCTGATTGACCCGCTGCGCCAGCTAAAGGACCAGAGCTTGAAAGACAGGTCATGACTACAGGATTTGAAAAAAGGATTTGAACAAAAGAATTTGAAAGAAAGGATTTGAGGAATACGTCGCGAGACGACGAGCCATGTTTGCGAAGCGCCATCGCCATGCCTGCCGGGCATCGGCTCGGACTCCTCGGGCGCGCCAACCCGAGGAGCCCACCCCGCATTCAGGCCGAGCGTTCGCCACGCCGATTCAACAGCACCATGCACTTATAACGATAAAAAGGATAACGCCATGTCTTACGCCGCCTCTGATAAGGGCGCGCAGGAGAGATCTGCCTCCGCGCCGTCCAACAGCAATCGCAGAATGCAGATCATCAGCATCCTGATCGTCGCCGCCGTCGCCTTGCCATTGATCCTGTTCCCCGAGCAGGGCAAGCAGTCGATGGACATGATCTTCGGTTGGATGACGCGCAACTTCGACGTCGTCTTCCTGGGCATGCCGCTCGCCTGCATGCTGTTTCTGGTCTATCTCGCCATCTCGCGCTTCGGCGACATTCGCCTGAGCGCCCGCCAGACCGACAAGCCCGAGTTCTCCAAGAGCTCGTGGATCATGATGGTCTTCCTGGCCGGCAACGCGACCGGGCTGATGCTGTGGGCGGGCACCGAATGGGGCTTCCACTTCAATTGGCCGCCACTGGGCATGGACGCCAAGGACCCCGCGCTCTACACCATCGGGCAGGCCTACGGCATCTTCCACTGGGGGCCTTCCGCCTGGGCCATGTACTGCGTCCCCGCCGTGGCGATGTCCTACATCTTCTATGTGCGCCAGACCCACATCTACAACCTCAGCGAGTCCTGTCGTGGCGCTCTCGGCGGGCTGGTGGACGGACCGCTTGGCACCGCGATCAATTACCTGTTCCTGTTCGGCATGCTGGGCGCCGCCGCCACCTCGCTGGGGCTCGGCACTCCGATGATCAGCACTGCGCTGGCGAGTGTCTTCGGCCTGACACCGGGGGTGGAGCTGGATATCGCCATCATTCTGGTCTGCACCGCTGTCTTCACCATCAGTAGCGGTCTCGGGCTGGACAAGGGCATCAAGCGACTGAGTATCTTCTCCACCGTCGTCACGCTGGCCATCGTGGCCTACATCCTGCTGGTCGGCCCGACGCACTTCATCATCAGCCTGGGCTTTGATTCCGTCGGCTATACGCTGCAGCACTTCCTCGAGCTGAGCACCGTGACCGACAGCGTGGCCAAGGGCGGCTTCCCGCAGGCATGGACCGTCTTCTACTGGGCCTGGTGGATCGCCTACGCCCCCTTCATGGGCATGTTCGTGACGCGTATCTCCCAGGGGCGCACCATCCGCGAAGTCATCGTCGGCATGCTGGTCTTCGGGACCGCCGGCACCGCGCTGTTCTATGTCGTGGTCGGAGGGTATTCGGTGGATCTGCAGATGACCGGTCAGCTGCAGGTGGCAGAGCTGGTCAATTCCGCGGGGGCGCCGGCGGCGGTCATCGAGGTCTTCAATCAGCTGCCCGGCGCTGCCCTGGTGCTGATCGCGCTGGTCATCTCCGGCATCGTGCTGCTGGCGACCACCTTTGACTCGGCGGCCTATGTGCTGGCCTGTGCCACCTCGCGCCAGCTGGGCGAAGGGCAGGAGCCTGAAAAGAGCAATCGCCTGTTCTGGTGCTTCGTCATCACCATCTTCCCGCTGTCACTGCTGTTCGTGGGTGGCCTTAAGAGTCTGCAGACTGCCTCGATCATCGTCGCCTTGCCGTTGGTGTTCGTGATGATCGCGATGATGATCTCCACCTTCCGCTATCTGCACGCCGATGCGGACTTCGAGAGCGTCAAGATCAAGCTCAAGCCGGTGGAAAAAGTCTGAGAGTGGTCTTAATGCCGCGTGCCTGTCAGGCGAGAGCGTTAGGATGCCAGGCACGCGGCCCCGATCAAGGAAGCGACGGGGTATCGAGGCTCGAAATCGGCAGGTTCGAGCATGGTCCAGGCAGGCAGCAGAGAAGCAGCGATGAAACGTCCCCCTCCCCATAACTGGTTGTTCATCTTCAAGGCCGTCGTCGACGCCGGTTCCATCACGCTGGCGGCTGAACGCCTCAGCGTGACCCAATCCGCGGTGAGCCAGCAGCTCAAGTCGCTGGAAGAGTATCTGGGCAAGCGGTTGATTATCCGCAGCAAGAAGGGCGTGGCGCTGACCGATGTGGGACGCCATTACTACAACGTCATCAAGGTATCGCTGGACAGCATCTCGAACGCGACCGATCAGATGTTCGGCCGTGATCGACGCGACACGGTCACGGTGCGGGCGAACTACTCCTTCGTGGAGCATTGGCTCACCCGCCACCTGCATGAATTCCATGCCCTGTGTCCGGGCGTCTCCTTCGAGCTCTACACCGGGTTCTGGTTGTCGGACTTCGATCAGAGCAGCGCCGGTGTCGAGATTCGCTACGGCGAGGGCGGCTGGGCAGGCTATCACTGCCATCGCCTGAGCCGGGACACCACCTACCCCGTGTGCTCGCCCGAATTGGCCGCTCGGATCACCTCACTGGAAGACGTCTTGGCGCATCCACTGGTGGCCATCATGGGCAATCGCACCGGCTGGCTAGAGTGGGCCCACCAGAATGGCATCCCCCTGCAGAGCTGCCAGCCGGCCCTGTCGGTGGAGAACAATCTGCTGGCCTATGAGCTGGCCGCCAATGGGCCTTACGTCACGCTGGCACTGGACTCGTTGGTCGGTGACCACCTGGCCAGCGGTCAGCTGGTCAAGGTTCCGGGCGGCGAAGTCGCCAGCGTCGAGGATTTCTATGTGCTCGAGCCGGCCAATGGCACCCATACGCCAGGTGAGGCGATGTTCATCGACTGGTTGAAAGGCAAGTTCAAGGCCGGTTCAGCGGCGCCGGAAGCTGCACCGCAATCGGCAGGTATCGCGCGCTGAGTCAGGCAAGCCCATGAGTTCACGCAAACCTTCAGTTCACGCAGCACGTGATTTCACACACGTCATAATCCCTTCGCTATGGCCGGCTCAGGCCGTCATCAGCGAGCTAGATGTCACCAAGAGGACGCCATGAACAATTACAAGCTTTTGATCAATGGACACTGGACCGACGGCAGCAGCGACGTTCGTGAGCAGGTCATCGACCCGGCCAACGAGTCGGTGATCGGGGAGTTCCTGCATGCCAGCGCCGAGGATATCGACGCCGCAGTGGCTTCCGCCAAAGAGGGGCTCGAGGAATGGAAGGCGGTACCGCAGTGGAAGCGCGGTGAGATCCTCAAGCGTTCTGCCGATCTGCTGCGCGCCCGCAAGTCGGACATCGCGGCCATCCTGACCCAGGAGCAGGGCAAGCCGTTGGCGGAGTCAGAGGGTGAGATCGAACGCGCAGCAGACTTCCTGGAGTGGGGCGGTGAAGAAGCGCGTCGTATCGCCGGGCGCTTGATCCAGGGCCGTACGCCGGGCAATCGCATCGAGATTCGCAAGATGCCGGTGGGCGTCGTCGCTGCCTTCTCGCCGTGGAACTTCCCGGTCGTGCTGACGGCCAAGAAGCTGGCGGGGCTGCTGGGGGCGGGTTGCTCCTGCGTGCTCAAGCCGGCGGAAGAGACGCCGGGCTCGTCGATCGCACTCGTGCAGGCCCTGCTGGATGCCGGTGTCCCGGACAAGGCCATCAACCTGCTGCTGGGCAAGCCGGGGGATATCTCCTCGCGCCTGATCGAGCATCCTGCCGTGCGCAAGATCACCTTCACCGGCTCATCGCCGGTGGGCAAGCTGCTGGCGTCCAAGTCCGGTGAGTACATGAAGCCGGTCACCATGGAGCTGGGTGGCCATTCGCCGGTCATCGTCGCGCAGGACAGCGACGTGGAGAGCGTCGCCAGAATGCTGGTGGCCAAGAAGTTCTTCAACGCCGGTCAGGTCTGTGTCTCGCCGACGCGCTATTTCGTGCACGAGAGTGTCCATGAGCGCTTCGTGGCGACCTTCACCGCCGCTGCCGCCGAGTTGAATGTCGGTGATGGCCGCCAGGCGGGTACCCAGATGGGGCCCCTGGCCAACATCCGTCGTCTGGATGCCATGCAGGCCCTGGTGGATGACGCCTGCCATCGTGGTGCCAAGGTGGAAGTCGGCGGCAAGCGTCTGGGCGACAAGGGATTCTTCTTCGCCCCGACCGTACTGACGAATGTGCACCCGGAGTCCGAGTTGATGAAGACCGAGATCTTCGGCCCGGTCGTGCCCATTACGCCTTACCGCACGGATGAGGAGGTCATCGCGCTTTCCAACAGCGTCGATTACGGCCTGGCGGCCTATGTCTTCACGCACGACCCGACGCGTCAGCAGTTCTTCAAGGACAACATCTATGCGGGCACGATCGGCGTGAATGACGTGCCGGCGCACTTTGCCGAGGTGCCGCTCGGGGGATGGGGCGATAGCGGGTATGGCGTCGAGGGGGGCATCGAAGCGCTGGATGCCTATATCAAGACCCAGTACGTCAGCCAGTGCTGATCGCTCAAGACCGGCTTGTCTGACCCTGAGCTGGAAGGGGGCAGCTTCCCGCGCATGAGAAGTGCTCAAGCGCTGAGCGTCTTGTGACACGAGGTGAACGTGGATGATGCGGCTCATGATAGTGGCGCATCGGCTGGCGAGACCCTCGCGAAGCAAGGGGCGGAAAGACTGCCGCGTCAGGTGCTGGCTTCTGCGTGACAGTCGCCGCTCATGAGCGCTTGAGAACCACAGGCCGCCGACATTGACGTGTCGGCGGCCTGTTCGCGTCTGGTGGAAACTTGGTCGAGGAGGGCGCGAAGAAGGCATGAGGAGAGCGCGGGGAGATGGAGTGCTCAGCGCGAGGTTGATGAATGAAATTCATGTTTGCATGAGAAAATACCGTGTCGCGATTCATGCTCCCCGCGGTTGCCGGGAAAGTATAATGCGCGTGGAATAAAAAAATGTATAATACCGCGCTCTTTTCATTACGAAAAATTATTGAATACAGCGAACTGCCCGAGCAAGAGCGACGTCTCGCCCCTCTTGCTCGGGCTTTCTCACTAAGGTGGTAGTCGTGCAAGAAGCAGTTCCCCCCGCCAGTGATGGCGATCATCTGGACCCGCGTGTCTTCATCCCAGCCGTATTGGTCATCCTGGCCTTCATCGGCCCGGTCATCCTGTTCCCGGATGCCAGCACCGCGCTGATCAATGCCGCTTTCTCCTTCGCCACCGGCAAGTTCGGCTGGCTGTATCTAGTGGCCGGCCTGAGCGTCGTCGGATTCCTCATCTGGCTGGCCTTCAGCCGCTACGGCAACGTCCGACTGGGCGGGGCAGAGGACACGCCCGATTTCTCCTACTTCAGCTGGGTGGCGATGATCTTCACCTGCGGGATGGGGATCGCGATCGTCAACTGGGCGTGGGTCGAGCCGATCTACTACTACACTTCGCCGGCCTATCACGTGGCGGCCAAGAGCCGTGAAGCCGCGGAATGGGCGCTGGCCTTCGGTCAGTTCCACTGGGGGCTGACGCCGTGGGCCTTCTATTGCCTGCCGGGCCTGCCGATCGCCTACTCCATGTACGTCAAGAAGCGTGATGGCGTGCGTCTGTCCGTCGCCTCACGCGGCGTGCTGGGCCGTCATGCGGATGGTGCCTGGGGCGTGCTGCTGGATTCCATCGTCGTGTTCGGGATCGTCGGCGGCGTCGGCACCTCGCTGGGGCTGGCGGTCCCTCTGGTGTCACAGCTGGTCAGCGGTATCCTCGGCATGGAAGCCAATTTCGGGCTGGAAGTCGCGGTGCTGTGCATCTGGACGGCGATGTTCTCCGCCAGTGTCTGGTTCGGCCTGGCCAAGGGCATCAAGATTCTCTCCGACGTCAACGTGATCCTGGCGATCTTCCTGTTGGCCTTCACCTTCATCGTCGGTGACTCGCAGTTCATGGTCGAAGGCTTCGTCAACAGTCTCGGCAAGACCCTGGGCAACTTCATCCCGATGAGCCTGTGGACCGACCCGGCGGGGGATTCCACCTTCTGGAAGGACTGGACCGTCTTCTACTGGGCCTGGTGGATCGCCTACGCGCCGATGGTGGGTCTGTTCGTGGCGCGTATCTCGCGCGGCCGTACCATCCGTGAGCTGATCATCGCGGAGCTGGTGTTCGGCTCGCTGGGGACCTGGGTGTTCTTCGCGGTGTGGGGCGGTTACGCGCTGGACCTGCAGATCAGCGGCGCGCTGGACATCAAGGCGCTGCTGGACAGCGGCGGTATCCCGCTGGCGGTGGAAGGCATTCTGCAGACCCTGCCGTATGCCAAGCTGGTCACGGTGGCCTTCATCCTGCTGTGCTTCATCTTCCTGGCGACCACGCTGGACAGCTCGGCCTACGTGCTGGCCTCGGTGACCTCACGCAAGCTGTCCGGGTATCAGGAGCCCAAGCGCTCGTTCCGCTTGATCTGGGCCTTCCTGATCGCGGCCGTCGGCGTTGCGCTGATCCAGTTGGGTGGCCTGCAGACGGTACAGACCTCGACCATCGTGGTGGCGCTGCCGATGATTCCGGTGATGCTGATTCTGGCGCTCTCGATGCTGCGCTGGCTCAAGAATGACTTCCCCAAGGAAGAGCTGAATCCGGTACTGGTCATCGATGACATGCCTGCCTTCCAGCGCAAGCCGAAGAAGACGAATCGCCAGGCGTAACCGCGCCATGCACTGAAAGATACGTCGCAGGACTTCACGACAAGGGCCCCTCAACATGAGGGGCCCTTGTCGTTTCTGGCGTATGCAAACGCCTGACAGGGCGCAGGTTTGGCCTGGCTCAGGCATACCATGCCCGGTCCTTCGCTCGGCCATGTCTCTCGTTCATTTCTCTCGGTCATTTCTCTTTGTCATTTCTGGCAGGGGCGATCAAGTCCTATAGCGCTTGTCGAGAGGCGCTCAACAGTAGGCTCTCAACAGTAGGCTCTCAGCAACAGGCGGACGGCAGCGGACGACAAGGCAAAAAAGGGGGGAGCGCGCGGATGGTGGGCCTTCATCCTTTCGTATTCGAGGTGGGCGACGGCCAGCACCGAGTATCTTGAGCCGCGCGGATTGGATGACAGGACGCAACAATCCTGGCCTGAACGGCTGGCCCTCAGGCCTTGGGTTGGCGGTCTCTCGCTGGGCGATTGATGACGGTGAAGTTTGCATCTGACCTGAAAACCGCAGCAGCGCGACACCTGTATGCATGAACATGCAGAAAGTCGTGGCCGTCGTGGCGGACGCCACCTCGGGTTCCTCGCTGGCGGGATGAATCAAATGGTGCTTATATTGCAACACGTTAGGTTTTCGCTATTCCCTGGTTAGTTATTATTTATTTTTGCTATGGGAACTTCTCGCCAATACTCCTCGCCCCGTTACTCCCTGATTTAACGAGGAATTTGCGAGATGCTGAACGTACGTTTTCCCATGAAGACCCTGACGGCCGTGATGGCGCTGGGCCTTTCTGCCAGCAGTCTGGCGCAGCAGGAAGTGATGACTCGCTCCAATGGTGCGCCGGTCGGCAACAACCAGAACTCCCTGACCGCCGGCCCGAACGGCCCGACACTCCTGCAGGACCACCACCTACTGGAGAAGCTGGCGCACTTCGAACGCGAGCGCATTCCGGAGCGTGTCGTCCACGCTCGCGGTACCGGTGCCTACGGTGAGTTCCGTGCCACCGCGGACCTGACCGACCTGACCGTCGCGGCACCTTTCCAGGACAAGGGCCAGGTGACGCCGGTCTTCGTGCGCTTCTCCAGCGTGATCAATAGCAAGGGCTCGCCGGAGACCCTGCGCGACCCGCGTGGCTTCGCCGTCAAGTTCTACACCGAGCAGGGCAACTGGGACATCGTGGGCATCAACTTCCCGGTGTTCTTCATCCGCGATGCGATGAAGTTCCCGGATATGATCCATGCGCTGAAGCCGGACCCGCGTACCAACCTGCAGGACCCGAATCGCTACTTCGATTTCTTCAGCCATATCCCCGAAAGCACCAACATGCTGACCTACCTCTACTCGCCGCTGGGGATTCCGACCAGCCTGCGTGAGATGGATGGTTCCGGCGTGCATGCCTTCAAGTTCGTCAATGCCGAAGGCGACTGGAAGTACGTGAAGTTCACCTGGAAGTCGCGTCAGGGCAACCACGGCATGACGCCGCAAGAAGCCGCCAAGGTGCAGTCCACCGACTTCAACCATCTGACCGATGACCTCTACACCCATCTGGATGCCGGCGATGACCCGGTCTGGGATCTCTATATCCAGACTCTGGATCCCAGCAAGCTGAACAGCTTCGATTTCAATCCGCTCGATACCACCAAGATGTGGCCGGAAGACCTGATTCCTGCCCGCAAGGTCGGTGAGCTGACGCTGAATCGTACGCCGGACAACTTCTTCCAGGAAACCGAGCAGGCGGCCATGTCGCCGGCCAACCTGGTGCCGGGTGTCGAGCCCTCCGAAGACCGCATGCTGCAGGGGCGTCTGTTCGCCTACGCCGATGCCCAGCGTTATCGCCTGGGAGCCAACTTCATGCAGCTGCCGGTGAATTCTCCCAAGAATGAGGTGCACAACAACCATCAGGACGGCGCGGGTTACTCCAAGCCGCGTTCCGGCTCCATCAACTATCAGCCGAGCCGCAACGCCGACTCGCTGGTGGATGACAGCCAGTACGAGTACAAGCGCTACACCTTGAATGGCACCACCCAGCAGCAGCCGATCGGCAAGCAGCAGAACTTCGCTCAGGCCGGTGAGCTGTATCGCTCCTTCTCCGAGCAGGACCAGGACGCTCTGATCCAGGCGCTGGGGACTGACCTGGGCAAGGTCAAGAACGAGGAGATCCGCGAGATCATGGTCAGCCACTTCTACCAGGCCGACCACGAATACGGTGAGCGTCTGGCCAAGGTGGCAGACGTCGACATGGACGACGTGGAAGAGCTGATCGAGGACTGAGACATCTGAGTCAGCGGCTGAAAGCAAAGCGTATGAAGAAAAGCGTGATGCGATCGCGATCAACCGCTGTCCGGAAGTCCCGGACCTGTTTCACCCGGCAGGGGAGCTTGCGCTCCTCTGCCGGCCGGCACACGAGCGCAACATGAGTGCAAGACGAGCTCAACATGTGCGCATCACGAGCGAAAGATGAGAGAGGAGCGCAAGATGCATACGATGCGAGCCACAGACCCCATCGGGCAGCAACACGGCCTGGGCAGAAGATGGCTGGCGGTGTTGGCCAGTCTGCTGATGATGGTGATGGCGGGGCAGGCTGTCGCGGCTGGCGACATCGATATCTTTGACGCCGCACGCGATGGCGACAATGCCGCGATCCGTGAATATGTTCAGCAGGGCGGTGATCTCTCGGTCACCAATTCACGCAGCTATACCCCTTTCATTCTCGCGGCCTACTACGGGCATACCGACACCCTGGCGCTACTGAAGTCTGCCGGTGCTGACGCCTGTGCACTCGATGAGAAGGGCAGCAATGCCTTCATGGGCGTGGCGTTTCGCGGCTTTGACGAGACAGCCAGATGGTTGATCGCCAATACCGACTGTGATGTGAATCATCGCAATTACAGTGGCCAGACGGCGCTGATGATGGCGTCCCTGTTCGGCAATGAAGACATCATCAAACTGTTGCTGCAGGCAGGTGCGGACCCCTCGATCCAGGATGCGCGTGGCAATACTGCGCAGTCATTGGCGGCGGCCCAGGGCCTGTCACGTATCGTGACATTGGTGAAGTTCAATATGTGAGGTCAGGCGTGGCCAAGGGTGGCCAGTGAAGCCTGTTCGGGCAATCTATCGGCTGACAACGCGCTTGGCTCACAGGCCCTTGGCGCCACCAACCTGACGTTCTATCGACTTTACGTTCTATCGATTTCAGGTTCTATCGATTTCAGGTTCCATCGATTTTACGTTCCATCAATCTTGAGTTCTATCAATCTGACGTTCATAAAATCGCAAGTCTTGCAGATCTGACCAACCCAACGCAAAAGACGAGAAGTGACATCATGAAAGCCATGAAAGTACTGTGTGTGACAGCTGCGCTGTGTGCTGCGAGCAATGCGGCATTTGCCGACAACGGCGAAAGCGACACCCGTGTCCGTGAGGCGTTGAGCGAGAGCCGTATCATGGGGCAGGCGCAGCCGGCCGAGCGCAGCACGCAAGTCTATGTGGAAAGCGGCATGAGCGTGGCGGCAGGCAGAGTGCAGCATGCCTTGAGTGAAGAAGGCAGCCGCGGACATGCTCGCAAGTGGGCCATTGAAGACAAGAATCACGCGACGGATTTCGTGAATGATGCCGGCAAGAGTGTCCCTGCCACCCGCATCGAGCATGCCTTGAGCGAGAGCGCCTGACCGCCGATATCACCTCCGGGATGGAGTGTGCGTGACATCATGGTCGAGTCTTTCTGAGCGCTAGCTGCCAGCCAGCAATGATCAGCACGACACAATAACGTGAAGCCCGCCATTTGCGGAAAGACGCTTGACCATGACGATGTCATCTTGCTCCCGGAATCGGCAGGAACCCTTCAGCAAGGATTCTTGTTGAATCACGCGTTCAATCGCTGACGCCCGAATGTCTTCAATCGGGCTGACTCAGCGGATCAGAGTCCTTGCTCAAGCGCTCCTCGCGCCTATATCACTACCGACTGTGCCCCTCCCATTACCCCAGTGTTGTGCCCTGATCAGTCCTTTACGCATCTCACCGAGAACATGCCACTTTTGCCAAGTGTCGCTCGGCGGATCTCGCCCTTGTGGGGATTCCACCAGGAGTAGGCCAGAGTTCTGGCAAACGCTTTGGTCGGCGTCGCCTCACTGCGGGTCCAGAATTCTGTGTAGGCGCCCTGGGTGATATACCAGCCCTTCCACTTCACGCCAGCCGGCCTGGCAGAAAAGCCGGTGAGATTGATGCGCGCCTGATCGAAGGACGTCAACAGGGAGTCGGGCTGAGCCGCCTTGAGCGTGATGGCGATATCATCATCGCCACGCCAGCCCGTCGAGTCGATCTCCTTTTCTGCAATTCCGATGGCGCGTTCCAGCGCTTTCCAGTCCTCATCCGAGGCGACTCTCCAGCCCGCCGGGCAGAGATTGCGAGCATCACTGACATCATGCCAGTCATACAGACGGCCATATGACAGCAGGTTGTCGGGGTCATCCTCAGGGATGAATGCCGTCCGGATAGGCGAGCCATCCTGAAAGCGAGTCGTTCTGAGGTTGTCGGCAAGCCAGGTCTGAGCGCCGATCTTCACGCTGCGATAGGTATTGCCTTCACTGTCCTGAATCGAGGTCTCCGGCTGGATGATCTCGTCGTAAAGGTTGTTGGCAAACGACATGTTCGGAATCATCATCAGAAGACCTGTCACTACCAGTGATACATTCATGGGATTCACCTCCCTGAAGGTGGCGGGAAGGTCGGTGGTCGGCTCAAGGTCAAATCGACCAGCTCAACTGCGTTGCCTTCTCCGAGACTTGCCACAGTCGGGTCATGACGCTCTTCTCCAGAACGAATGCCCCCAATTCACACTCGCCCACCGGCCCGCCGAAATTCATCAGCCCCGTCGGGCCATGGTAGGCCCGCTGCCTGAGAGTCTCCTCGGTGGCGCACATGACTTCCGGGTAAGCGCCTTTCTCGGCTGTCTGCGCCATGCCCGTCTTCACCATCACTGCCCAGCTGAGTCGAGTCGCCAGATTGGCGTTGTCACGAATCAGTGAGGTGTTGGACGCGCCTGGATGGCAGACAAAGACGTTTACCTGGCGACCTGCGGCCTCAATCCTGTCCTGCAATTCATAGGCGAACATCATCTGTGCCAGCTTGCTGTGGCTATAGACCTTGTTCGGGTGATAGTTGTGCTCCCAGTTCATGTCATCGAACTGGATGGTTTTCAGGCCCATCTTGTGGCCTTCACTGGAGACCACGACGATCCGCCCGTTGGAGGCATCGATACGCTCGAACAGCAGCCCGCACAGCAGGAAATGCCCGTAGTGATTCACGCCCAGCTGACTTTCGAAACCGTCGACGGTGAGTTGCTGTCGGGAAACCTGAGCGATGGCGCCATTGCAGATGAGGGCATCGATCTGCGGGACCTTCTCCAGCACTTCCGCGGCCGCGCTGCGTACGCAGGCCAGCTCCGCCAGATCCATGCGTATATGACTGACATTCGCCGTGGGGCCAAACTCCTCTTGCAGCGCCGCGATGGCCGCCTCTGATCTGGTCGGGTTGCGATTCAGCATCACGACGGCGGCACCCTTGCTCAGCAATATGCGCGTCGCCTGAAAGCCCGCGCCGCTATTGGCGCCGGTGATGAGATAGGTCTTGCCGACGAGCGAGCCGATTCTGTCCGGGGTCCAGCCCTTGGGGCCAAATGGGGTGTTGCGAGTCATGGTCAAGATCCTGATGGCAGGTGTGCGACGGTTGCGCTTGGGGTACGTCAGGGGCGCGCACGAGAGCTGCGTCTGGCTTTGCGTACGGTCGTATCCTGCGAGCCTTGCGAGTCTGGTGCGTGTTTGCTGTAGAGACACTATAAGTATCGAGGAGAGTGATATATAGGCGCTATAGTCGCTAAAACTTGCCTATTCGTCTCGGCAGGAGAGGGAGGCTTGCGGCATTCGCGAACGGGAGTGCTGGTGGCTACAACAGGCAAAGCGAGTCACACCACAAGCAGCCTGTCTTGTGCGCCAGGCATGAAAAATCCCGCCTCAGGGGCGGGATTCTCGCTGCGGGGTTCTCGTTGCGGGATGTCATGAGACGGGGTTTCACGAGCCGGGGGCATGGTGCGGGAACTGAGGGAGAAGGCGCGACGACGTCTAGTACTGAGCCGCGAGCTTCTAGTACTGCGCAGCGAGCTTCTGGGAAATCTGCGCCACCAGTCTCGGCAGCTCGCGCGCATGGTGCATGCGCAGTGCGCCACGCGGCGTTTCATGGCCGTCGTCGTGATGGGCGAAGTGGATGACCTGCATGCCGGCATCCAGCCCTGCCTGTACCCCGACGATGGCATCATCGATCACCACGCAATGTGATGGCGAAAAGCCCATCTGCTCGGCCGCGAGTCGATAGATGCGCGGGTCCGGCTTCCACACGCCCAGGGTATAGGCGCTGTAGATATGGCCATCGAAGAAGCGCGCCAGGCGTGTGGTATCGAGCGCCAGACGCACCTTACGCTCCGGCCCGTTGGACACCACGCCACAGGGGTAGCCTTCAAGCTCCATCAAGGCGGCTGACATGCCGGGCATCGCCGTCAGGCGTGCCTTCATCAACTCTTCCAGCAGGGCGCGCATCTCGCCTTCCATGCGCCGTGTGGGCGCTTCTTCCAGAACGCCATGGGCTGCCTCCAGCGTGCGCACGATGCTCATGAAACGCATGCCGCGAAACTCGTTCATGTAGCGGTCGCTGGTAAACGGCAGACCATAGCGGGGCAGGGTGCTGGACATGGCCTCGGCGAGGAGGATTTCGCTATCAACCAGGGTGCCATCGGAATCAAACAGCAGGCAGAGTTCAGCCATCGATGCCTCTCGTGGGCGTCAGGAATGTGTGGCCTTCGACCTTAGCAGGTTCCCGCTCGCTGTCACCATGTCACGCAGCAAGAGTTGCCGAAAGCGCGCCTGGCAGTGGAGAGAAGCGTGATAGGCATATGAGATTTTAGGCATTAAGATGAGAATGCTTCTCGATCATATTTTTGTTGACAGTATCAACCATCTGCCAATATAGTTGACCTATACCAACCATATGGTGAGTGACACATGAGTCAGGCATCACTCAATGATGTGCTGCATCAGCTGATGCATGTCTATCGCAGGCAGCTTCGTCTGGGCATCCAGCGCTACCAGCTTGATCTGCCTGTCACGCACATTCGGGTGCTGAAGGGCATTGGCCGTACCTCCGAGTGCACGGCGCACAAGATCGTGCAGCATCTGGGGCAGGACAAGGCGCGCGTGACGCGGGTGCTCAATGAATTGATGACGGCGGGATTGATCATCAAGACGGAAAATCCGCAGGACCGTCGCAGCCTGTTTCTCGCCCCCACCGAGGCGGGCCACGACATGCTCAAAGAGATTGAAGCCCTGGAAGATGAGACCGCTCGGCGGATGGCGGGAGACCTCAGCGATGAGGAGGTCGCCACCTTCCTGAAAATGGCATCTGCCATGATCCACAATACAAGCGAGTGTGAAGCACGCGATGCTGAACAACTTGAAGGCGTTTGCCAGAGGAGTGCGCAAGATGGGTAAGCCCGCAATGCGAGAGCTTGAAGTGATTCGTTCCACCCCGGTGACGGAGCATATGCTGCGCGTCACCCTGGGCGGGGAGAATATCGGCTCCATCCCCGAGGGGCAGGAGAGCGCCTATATCAAACTGGTGTTTCCGCGCGGGGAAGGCGAGCGCCCGATGATGCGCACCTATACCATTCGTCATCAGCGTGCGACCGAGATCGATGTCGACTTCGCGCTGCACGACCACGCCGGCCCGGCATCTGCCTGGGCCGTCAGCGCCCAGCCGGGGGACCGCATCACCATCGGCGGCCCGGGGCCAAAGAAGCTGATCAACATGGAAGCCGACTGGTTCCTGCTGGCGGGTGACATGACGGCCTTGCCGGCGATCAGCGTCAATCTGGCCGAGCTGCCGGCAGACGCGCGCGGCCACGCCGTCATCGAGGTGGCCAGCGAAGCCGATATCCAGGCGCTTGAGCATCCGGCCGGCATCGAGCTGCACTGGGTCATCAATGCGCAACCGGACCCGAGCGGCCAGCCGCTGCTGGACAAGATCGCCTCCTTGCCGAGCCTGGAGGGTCAGGTGTCTGTCTGGGCGGCCTGTGAATTCGGCAGCATGCGAGCGCTGCGTGCGCACCTCAAACAGGTGCATGAGATCCCCAAGTCCCACTTCTATGTCTCCAGCTACTGGAAGATCGGCCAGTCAGAAGACGGTCACAAGCTGGCCAAGCAGCAGGACGCCGAGGCGGAAGGGGCGTGATCACGCCACCTCTGTGATCGCCTTGAGGTCTCTGAGCAAGTGAATGAGCTGCCTTTCCCCAATGCCCTGATGCGCGCCTGCATCAGGGCATTTCGTTGTCGCAATGAAGCTTTGGCCCTGCAGAAAGCCGTGCGTCATTTGAAGGGATGGCGGGCCAGATAGTCCTGGGTGTGCTCAATGAAATGGCGGATCCGAAGCGGCAGCACGGCATGATGTTGATAGACCAGATGGATGTCGGCATTGGGCAATTGATACTCCTCGAACAGGATCTTGAGCTCTCCCGCCTCGACACAAGGCGCCACATCCCATTCCGCTCGCAGCACGATTCCGCGGCCATCCAGGGCCCAGCGAAGGGCGCTTTCCCCATCATTGGTGGACAGGCTGCCGCCCACCTTGACGCTACAGGTTTCCTCACTGCCCTGAAATTTCCAGATGCTCCATGAGTCCCGATTCTGATGCAGGGTGATGCATTCGTGGTTGGCCAGTTCATCGGGATGCTGCGGGCACCCATGGCGGGCAAGGTAATGCGGAGAGGCACAGACGATGCGGCGATGTGAGGCGATCTTGCGTGCATGCAGATTGGAATCAGGCAGCTCGCCGAATCGAATGGCGACGTCAAAGGCACCATCGACCATGGCGTGCGGGATGTCGGAAAGATGCAATGTCACCTCGACCTGCGGATATGCCTGAACGAAGCCCGAGATGATGGGCGCCATGTACTTGCGCCCGAAGCCCAGCGGGGCGTTCACCTTTAGTCTTCCTCTTACCTGCCCCTCATGGCGGGAAAGCTGCTCTTCCATCTCCAGCACCTGGCTCAAGGTCTGTTCCGCATGGCGCTGATATATCTGGCCTTCGGGCGTGAGGCTCATGGAGCGCGTGCTGCGGTTAAACAATTGAATCTTGAGTCTTTTTTCAATGTTTGCCAGTCGCTTGCTGACGGCTGCCGGACTGATGTCCAGCACGCGGGCGGCGTTGGACATGCTGCCTTCCCGACAGAGCGTCAGGAAGAAATCGAGTTCTGTGAGCGATTGCATTTTCAACTTCCTGGTTGAAGGTGTTGTGAATGCTAGTGCATTGTCGGCTCGGTGGCTCGCTGGCTAGTGTGTGATCACGCCTTGATTCACCCACCCCAATGACAAGAGAGCCTACATCATGAATAGCCACCGTATTGCAGTCATCCCGGGCGATGGTATCGGTCTTGAAGTCATCGAAGCCGGCAAGCGTGTGCTGGAAGTGCTGGCGGAAGACAATACCGATGTCACCTTCGACTTCGTCGACTTCGACTGGAGCTCCGAGCGCTACCTCAAGACTGGCCAGTACATTCCAGATGGCGGCATCGAGGAGCTCAAGACCTTTGATGCCATCTATTTCGGCGCCGTAGGCAGTGAAAAGGTGCCGGATCATATCTCGCTGTGGGACCTGCGTCTCAAGATCTGCCAGGGGTTCGATCAGTACGCCAATGTGCGCCCCGCCCGTGTTTTCCCGGGGATCACCAGCCGTCTGCAGCAGGCGGAGGATATCGACTGGGTCATCATTCGCGAGAACAGTGAAGGGGAATACTCCGGGAATGGCGGCCGTGTCCACCAGGGGCTTCCGGAGGAGGTGGGGACTGAAGTCTCGATCTTCACTCGCAAGGGCATCGAGCGCATTCACCGCTTCGCCTTTGAAATGGCGCAGTCCCGTCCGCGCAAGCATCTGACGCTGGTGACCAAGTCCAATGCCCAGCGCCACGGCATGGTGTTATGGGACGAGATCTTCTTCGAAGTCGCCAAGGACTACCCGGACGTCACGATCACGCGTGAACTGGTCGACGCCATCACGACTCGCATGGTGCTCAAGCCCCACATGCTGGACGTCATCGTCGCGACCAACCTGCATGCCGATATCATTTCCGATCTCGCTGCGGCTCTGAGCGGCAGCCTGGGGATTGCCCCGACCGCCAACCTCAATCCGGAAGGCACCTTCCCTTCCATGTTCGAGCCTATCCACGGCTCTGCCTTCGATATCACCGGCAAGGGCATCGCCAATCCGGTGGGCGCCTTCTGGACGGCCGTCATGATGCTGGAGCATCTGGGTGAGACGGCACTGGCCAAGCGCCTCATGACCGCCATTGAAGAAGTGGTCGCTTCGGGTCTGCATGCGCCAGACCTGGGCGGCAGCGCCACCACGCGCGAGATCACCGATGCCGTCTGTGAACGGGTTCGCGCGACTCGTCAGAGCGCCGCCATCGCCTGACGCAGTTCTTGCAGCATCCAGGGGGCAGGAACGCCATGCCTGCCCCCTGCGCGTGAAGGTTCCAACCACAAGGACAATAAAATGGACGCGCAACTTCTGACGCTGGCCATTCTCATGGTCGCGATCGTACTGTTCGTCTCGGAAAAGATTCCGCTTGCCCTGACTGCCATGCTGGTACTGATCAGTCTCGTGCTGGGCGACATCCTCACGCCAGAGGAAGCCTTTTCCGGGTTCATCAACAAGAACGTGATTCTCTTCTGCGCGATGTTCGTCGTCGGCGGTGCCTTGTTCGAAACCGGCATGGCCAATCGTATCGGTGGCATCGTGACGCATTTCGCCAAGACAGAGCGACAGCTGCTGCTGGCCATCATGCTGGTAACAGCGATTCTGTCCGGCTTTCTGTCCAATACCGGCACGGCTGCCGTATTGATCCCCGCGGTGGTCGGCATCGCCAGTCGCTCCGGGATTCGCCGCTCCAAGCTTCTGATGCCGCTCGCCTTCGCTTCCGCAATGGGCGGCAATCTGTCCTTGATCGGGGCACCGGGTAACCTGATCGTCGACAGCACCTTGAGCAAGATGACCGATGGCGCTCAGTCCTTCGGTTTCTTCTCCTTTGCGATGATCGGCATTCCGATGATGATCTTCGGCCTGCTGTACTTCCTGACCATCGGCTACAAGCTCCTGCCGGATCGTCCCGGCGGCGATGGGGTCGAGATGTATGACGAGCAACCGACCATGGCACCGCTCTGGAAGCAGTACCTGGCGTTGGGTGTGCTGGTGCTCACCATTCTGGCGATGGTCTTCGATGACGTGATCGGTTTCCCCATGCATGTCATCGGTGTCACAGGGGCGCTGCTGCTGGTCTTGACGGGTGTCATGAAGGAGCGCCGTGCGCTGGATGCCATCGACTCCCGCGTCATCTTCCTCTTCGCAGGCATGCTGCCCATGGCCATCGCCATGCAGAAGACGGGGTTGGGCACGATGATGGCGGAGCACGTGGTCGCCTATCTGGGCGAAGCCCCATCACCGCGCGTGTTGCTCAGTGTGCTGTTCGTGATATCCGCGGGTCTCTCGCAGTTCATGTCCAATACGGCCACGACAGCCCTGTTGGCCCCTATCGGCGGTGCGATCTCGGTGGGATTGGGCGCTGACCCCAGTGCGGTATTGATGGCGATCTGCATCGGCGGCTCCTGCGCCTTTGCAACGCCGCTGGGCATGCCGGCCAACACCATGGTGTTGGGGATCGGGGGATATCGCTTCAATGATTACGTCAAGGCGGGCCTGCCCCTGGTGGTCGTGGGCTATCTGGTCAGCGTCGTATTGCTGCCCATCATCTGGCCTTTCTATCCGGCTTGACACCTGGACTCCATTCTACCTGGGCTGATATGCGCGCCATGAAAAATGCCCCACAGGCCAGGCCTGTGGGGCATTTTTTCGTCAGCTGATCGCGGGCTTTTCGTGAAGTCAGGGACTGGGTCAGAAGCTGTAGCTGGCACCCAGGCGGATGTCACGGCCCGGCTCCAGCATGCTGTCACCGCTGCTGAGCAGGTAGCTGCTGTGGTCGCTGTAGCGCTTGTCGAACACGTTGTTGACCGCCAGTGTGAGGGTCAGGTCCTGATATGAGGCGGGTGTCCACTGGGCGCGGATGTCGTGCGTCACGTAGCCCGGCTTTTCCTCGTCGCCTGCTGCCACACGTTCCAGACGTTCCACCGCGTTCAGGGTGTAGCCCAGGGTGACGTTGTGGTTTGGCAAGCGGTACTGGTGATCCCAGGTCCACTTGTCGCCGGTGGAGGCGCCGATGTTCATCTCGTCACCCAGCGGGTCGCCGTCGTTGTTCTTCATCACCACCTTGGCGTAGCCCAGGCGCGTGTCGTAGCCGCCCACGCCCCAGTTCAGGCTGGCTTCATAGCCACGGCTCTCGACTTCGCCCTCCAGGTTGTAGAGCACCGCTGGATCACTGCCGCGATCATAGGCCTGATAGTTCTCGATATCGGTATGGAAGCCGGTCAGCGCGAAGCCGAGGCGATCTCCCGCCATCAGGGCGTCCCGCTGATGCCAATCCAGACCGATCTCGCGCTGGCGAGCGCGTTCCGGCTCAAGCCCCTCCGCGATGGTGACGTCATCGCCGATCAGGATCACTTCACGTGCCTTGGCACCGCGAATGGCCTCGCCGTAGCCGGCATGCAGGGTGAGGTTGTCAGTGGCATCGACACTCAGAATCGCGTTGGGGGAGACCTCGCTGCCACTGACGCTGCCCGCCTCGCCGTAATCACTGTCGTAATCATCCAGCCGCGCGCCAACGGACAGGGCCCACGGGCCCAGCGTCATACGGTTCTGGGCGTAGACTCCCAGGTTGCGTGAGGTGTCTTCGTTGTTGGGGCCGGCGCTGCCTGCGTCATCGGAGCGACGAGTGTCCTGATCATAGAAGTCCACGCCAGTGGTCAGCGCATGTGCCACGTCACCCGTCTTGAGGCGCAAGGTGTTGCGGACATCCGCGCCGAATTCGCGGGAACGGCTGGTGCTGCCGGCCTCGACACGATCCAGTTCCTGGGTGGTGTGATAGAGGGTGGTTCTGGTGTCGATCAGGTCATTGCCCGGGTGCCAGGCATGATTGACGGTGAAGGTCTCGCGCTCCATTTCCTGATAGGTCGGCTGCTGACTGCTGAAGCTCGGCATGTGCGGACGCGTGAAATAGGTGCCGTGATCGGTGGTGCGCTCGGCGCTGATGCGCAGGTCCTGATCATTGACGTCCAGCAGTGACATCTTGAGCAGGTAGCCACGCTGCTGGCCTGCGGTCTGTTCCTGCTCACCGCCACCGCCAACTTCATAGTCATCGCTGTTGCGGCCGCTGACATATCCCATCAGACCAAGATTCTCCCCCAGACGACCATAGAACGCCGTGGTGCCGGAGGTGGCATCCGCTGCACTTTCGGTGCCGACGGAGACGCGCGCGCCCAGGTCCTGACCGGGCTTGAGCAGGTCCTGCGCATCCTTGGTCTCGAAGCGGAGACTGCCGCCAAGCGCGCCCGGGCCATCATCGGCGGTCGCGGGGCCTTTATCGACTTCCGCCTGCTTGAGCAGGGCCGGGTCAATGGTCAATCGGCCGGTATGGTGGAAGAGGTAGCCGCCCTGACGCGCGCCATCGATGGTGACGTTCAGGTTAGTGTCTTCCAGGCCGCGTACATAGACCTTCTGGCCGATGGCGATGCCACCGCCGACACTGACGCCCGGTTCGGCGCGGAACAGGTCTTCCAGGTCGCGTGCCTGACGCTGATCGATCTCTTCAGCGCTGATCACGACATTCTGTTCGAGACGGTCTTCGCTGATGACGAGGGTGGACATGTCGTCCGCCGAGGCGTGGCCCGAGAGGCTCAGGGTCAACGCACTGGCGGAGAGGACGGCTGCGGTAAGCGGATGGAGGCGGAGGTGCACGTGATATCCCTTGCTTTGAATAGTTATATGTTGCGTCTGGCAATGCTAATCGTTCTCAATAATGAATTGCAAGATTCTTGCACAATATTTGCCTGCAGCGTCTGCTGGCGTCGTATCGGGGAGACAGGTCGCGATTGAGTTGCTCGCGCAAGGCATTGCCACGTGCAAGCCAATAGGGTTGGTGGACAAGGATTGCTCAATAAGGGTTGCTGGATAAGGGCTGCCGGATATCGGTGCGCTTTTTATCGTGCTCGGTTATCGTGGCAAGCCACGTCCCCCTTTTTGACCACCGTCACGTGAGGCACCAGAGTGGATCAAGCAGAAGTACTGTACGAAGCCGTCAATCAGCTCATCCGTGTCCATCAGTTTCGCGACAGGGAAAGCATCTGCCACCACAACGTCTCCGTCGCTCAATGCTATGCACTGGAGACGCTGGTCAAGCGCGGACCGCTGAGACTGCAGGCGCTGGCGGACGAGATGTACCTCGACAAGAGCACGACAAGCCGGGTCGCCGACTCGCTGATCCGCAAGCACTATGTGCGCAAGATCGAAGACCCCAAGGACCGGCGTGCCGTTGAGCTCTCGCTGACCCCGGAGGGCAGGGCGCTGTACCAGCAGATTCACACCGAGCTGGTCGCGGAAGAGGCCTCGATGATCGAGGGCCTGTCGCCGGAGGTCGTGGAGGGCGCAGTGACACTGCTCAACAAGCTGACCCTTGCCGCGCGGCAGCGCCTGGGTGACTGATTGAGCGCCTGGGAGTAGACATTGGCGTGGAGGGATACTAGGTTTGTTGTCACTGACAACATATTGCTGCGAGAGACTGCCATGAGTCGTGATATCACAAGCCTGCCGGTGGCCATCATCGGCGCCGGGCCGATAGGGTTGAGCGCCGCCATCCATCTGCTGGAGGCAGGGTTGGAGCCGATTCTCTTCGAGTCGGGCGCACACGCAGGCGCCAACCTGGCCAGCTGGGGGCATGTGCGCATGTTCTCGCCCTGGTCATGGAATATCGACGCTTTAGCGGCCGAGTTGCTGCAGGAACAGGGTTGGCGCGCCCCGGACGCCGCTGCCTATCCCACCGGGGCAGAGTTTCTCGACCGCTATGTTGCACCGCTCGCCGCGCACCCGTCGATCAGCTCGCGGCTGCATGTCGATAGCCGCGTCACCCATGTCAGTCGACAACAGCATGATGTGCTGCGCAGTGGCGGACGCGATGAGGCGCCCTTCGTGCTGCGCGTCGAGGGCCCTGACGGCCCGCGCGATGTGCAGGCCCGCGCAGTGATCGATGCCTCCGGCACCTACCAGACCCCCAACTGGATCGGCGCGCATGGCATTCCCGCCATTGGTGAGCAAGCGGCGGCCGAAGTCATCGCCTATGGCGTGCCGGACATTCGCGGCACACAAGCGGCTGAGTATGCCGGCAAGTCGGTACTCGTGATCGGCAGCGGTCATTCGGCGCTGAATGCATTGCAGGACCTGATTGCGCTGGCAGACCACGAAGAGGGGATGCGAATCGTCTGGGGTGTGCGCTCCGCCAATATCGAGGAGGTCATCCGCCCGGCGCCCAATGATGAGCTGGAGGAGCGCAAGGCGCTCGAACTGCGCATCAAGGCGCTGCTTGAGGAAGGCCGGATCGAGGTAGTGACCGGGCTGGCCGTCGAGGCGATCGAACACCAAGCGGGGCGCTGGGTCGTAAAAAGTGGCGAACACCGGCTGCCAGCGGTGGATCGCATCATCGCGGCCACCGGCTTCCGCCCGTCTCTGGGGCTGCTGTCTGAATTGCGTGTCTCGCTGGACCCCGCGACGCAGAGCCCTATCAAGCTTGCGCCGCTGATCGACCCCAACCAGCACAGCTGCGGGTCGGTGCCGGAACACGGCGCAGCCGAACTGCTGCATGCCGAGCCAGGCTTGTTCATCCTCGGCATCAAGAGTTACGGCAGAGCGCCGACCTTCCTGATGCGCACCGGCTATCAGCAGGTCAGATCCGTGGTGGCCGCGCTGGCAGACCCCGCCTCCATTCGCCCGGCACCTGTCTGCAATGCCCCGGCTACCCGCAACGCCTGCTCTGCACCCGCCTGATCGAGTGGTGGTGATCGGCTGGTCCGCGCGACGAGAGAACATGAAAATGCCCGCTACCTTTCGGTAGCGGGCATTTTTCGTTCAGGCATGGGGCTTTTAGGTGGGCTTATTCTCGGGAGCTTATGGATAGGCTCGTTCCCGGGGCCTTGTGGGAGGCTCAGCCCGTCGAACTTGCCTTCGCGGGGGCCGCCTGCTTCAGCTGCACCGGTTTGCGAATGCCGAGGAAGTAGACGAAGACCACCGTCAGTACGACGAAGAACAGGCTGTCCGGCGTGGTGATGAAGGTCATCGGATTGCCGTTGGAGAGCGTCAGCGCGCGCCGCAGGAATTCTTCCAGGTTGGGGCCGAGGATGAAGCCGAGCAGCAGCGTGATCACCGGATAATCATGTTTGCGCATCAGGTAGGCGACGATGCCCAGCACCAGCGTCATCATCATCTGGAACACGGAGTAGGTGGCCACGAAGCTGCCGACCACGGCCAGCAGTGCGATGGCGCCATAGAGCACATCCTTGCGGATCGTGACGATGCGCAGGAAGTACGGGCCCATCAGGTAGAGCGTGAGAGGAATCAGGATCAGCGCGCTGAACAGCAGTGAGGCCAGCATCGGCGCGATCAGCCCGGATTGCGAGGCCATCAGCTGCGGCCCCGGCTGGATGCCGTTGATCACCAGCACCCCCAGCACGATGGCCGTCACCGGGTCGCCCGGAATCCCGAAGGTCAGCATCGGCACCAGGGCGCCGCCGCACACGGCATTGTTGGCGCTTTCGGCGGCGGCGATGCCCTGGGGGTTGCCCTTGCCGAAGCTCTCCGGCTTCTTCGAGGTGCGCACGGTTTCCACGTAGGCGAGAAAACCACCCATCGAGCCCCCTGCGCCGGGCAGGGTGCCGACCATATAGCCGATCAAGGTCGATTTCAGATAGCAGCCGAGGCCGATCTCGCGAATGGCACTCAGCGGCGGAATGAAATCACGCCGCTTGAGCTGCTTGCTGGCCTTGAGTTGCTGACGGATGGCGGCGTCCTTCTTGCGGTTGCCGACCTGGATCAACAGCTCGCTGATGGCGAAGGTACCGATGATGACCGGCATCAGGTCGATCCCGGCGGTCAGCTCACTAATGCCGAAGGTGAAGCGGGCCAGCGGCTGCATGGCGTCCAGCCCGACGGTCGCGAGCATCAGGCCCAGGCAGGCGGTGATGCCGGCCTTGCGGATGTTGCCGCGTTGGGCGACCACGATCACGATCAGCGCGAAGGCGATCAGCGCGCACTTGCCCGTCGTCTTGACCAGCAAAGAGGCCTCGGCGATGAAGGGGGCCAGCACGATCAACAGCAGCGCGCCGAGGCTGCCGCCGATCATCGAGCCGAAGGAGGCATGGCCCAGCGCCAGCGCGCCTTCGCCACGCTGCTGCATGGGGTAGCCTTCCAGCGCTGTCATCATCGAGGACGGCGCGCCGGGGATATTGATGGTGGTGGCCGTGATGCTGCCGCCACACATGCCGGCCATGTAGATGCTGGCACACGCCATCAGGGCGGTGGTGACATCGAGGCTATAGGTCAGCGGCAGCAGCAGGGCGAGTGCCAGCGTCGCGGTCAGACCCGGAATGGCCGAGAAGATGGTGCCGATCACGAAGCCGGCGACCACGTAGAACAGGGTCACGGGGTCGAGCAGCAGGGCGAAGCTCGAGAATACCTGGGCAATGAATTCCATGGGTCAGCTCCCGTTGCCCAGGCCGAGCGCAGACAGATCCAGCGCAGGGAGATGGACGTTGAACAGTTGCTCGAAGAGCCCATAGCCCAGCGCGCAAATGGCGCAGGCGATCACTGCCTTGCTGATCCACTTTTTGCGCCCCGCGAACAGCAGCATCACGGCGAAGACATACAGCGCTGACGACAGCAGGTAACCCAGATGCGAGAACGCCAGGATATAGAGCGCGGTCACCAGCATCAGGCGCAGCGCCGGCGAGAAGAGAGGCGAGCTTGCGTCGCTGTTCGCGCTTGAGGCGTCATCGTTGGCGGTCTCGGTGCTGGTGGACTCAGCGCTGGCGGACTTGCTACTGCGGGAGTCGCGGCACGCCCGGTGTTGGCTCACCAGCTGCGCCACGCAGAGCACGAGCGCGATGTTGCCGATCAGGGCGGGGAAGAAGGAGGCCGTCAGGCGGCCATTGTCCAATGGCGGCGCCATCTGGAAGGCACTGATCAGATAGAGGGCGCTGATGGCGGTCATGACCAGCGTCAGCGGTGTCGCCCCGCTGAGCAGCCAGTGACGCCGGACGGGAGGAGAGGCGGAAGGAGACATGACAGAATTCCCTGGCGGCGCCCGTGGCCGAGCGCCGCTTGACGATGGAAGTGAAGGAGGACGGGTAGACGTGAAGTGGCAGCGGCACTCAGAGGTGCCGTCTGCCAGCGCGTCTACAGGCCGAGTTCATCCATGGCAGTGAAGGTCTTCTGTTGGTAGTCCTCGATCCAAGCGTTGACCTCATCGGCCCCCAGCCAGCTGGGCGTGACGCCGACTCCCGTGATCCACTTCTGGAATTCTGGTGTCTCGTAGGCGCTGTGGTAGGCGCTTTCCAGGGTGCTGACCACATCCTCCGGGGTGCCCTTGGGCACGGCCAGCACGATGAAGCTGCCGGTCTCGAGATTGCCGCCCAGCTCGCTCATCGGCGGCACTTCCGGGTAGGCCGGATTCTGCTCGGAGGAGAACTCGACGAGGCCGTGGGCGTCGCCGGAATCCAGAATGCCGGAGAAGTCCCCCAGGCTCGAGATGGCGCCGTCGATCTCACCGGAGAGCAGAGCCTCGGCCTCGGCGGTGGAAGAGCCCGGGTAGGTGATGACATTGAATTCGACGCCCGCTGCCGCTTCCAGGCGGCGTACCGCCAGATAAGGGCCAGAGCCCTGCGGAGCGACGCCGATCCTCACGGTGCCGGGGTTTGCGCGTGCGGCCTCGATCAGTTGCTCATAATTCTCGTACCCGGACTGCCTGGAGACCACGATGGCATCCGCTTCCTTGGTGATGCGGGCGAAGGGGATCATCCGGTCCAGCGAATAGCCGGGCACCAGATTGCCGCGGGGCAGGGTGATGATGCTGTCGTAGGTCAGCACGCCGACGGTATGGCCATCCGGACGCGCCTTGCTGAGCTGCATCAGGCCGGTGGCGGTGATGGCGCCGCCGATGTTCTCGACGTAGATCGATTTCGGCAGGTCCTGCTCGGCGAGGTTGCTGATCTTGCGGCTGATGGCGTCGGCACCACCGCCGGCCGGCCATGGCACGATCAGGCGAATGTCACGCACGGGATAGTCGGCCTGCACGCCGCTGCTGACGAAGGGCGAGGCCGCCACCATGCCGGACAGGGCCAGCGGGGCGAGCAAGGCCAGCAGCGGACGACTGCGGCGCTTGCGGTCTGCGCGGGATTGCTGACTGGCATCAGAGCTGGCGTGAGGGATGGCTTGACGGCTGTTCAGATGGCTATTGAGACGGCTATTCAGATGGGTCATGGCATGACTCCAGTGTTGTTATGGTTGTGGTCACTCGAGGCGCATTGAGGCAGGAGGGATGGCGGACGACAGGTCGGCGTGGCCTGTCGTCCGTGGCCGCCGTGGACAAGACGGCGGCTGGCGAGCCGATTACTGCTTGGCGGCCATATAGCGTTCGAATTCTGCACGCGCTTCGTCGGTCGGCGGGTACAGGCCGATCACCGGCGTGCCGTTGCGTACCTTTTCCAGCACGTAATCCTCGAAATCTTCCATCTGGCTGGCTTCCTCGGCGATCTCGTCGGCCAGTTCCAGCGGTACGACCATGACACCATCGGCATCGCCGACCAGCACATCGCCCGGGAAGACCGGCACGCCACCGCAACCGATCGGCACCTGCAGTTCTACCGCGTGATGCTTGGTCAGGTTGGTCGGCGCGCTCGGCTTGGTGCAGAAGATCGGCAAGTCCATCTCGGCGGCGGCGCCTGAATCACGAATGCCGGCATCGGAGACGAAGCCCGCGCACTGACGATACTCCAGACGCGTCAGCAGAATGCTGCCGGCGCTGGCGGCCGAGGCATCCTGGCGGCAGTCAGACACCATCACGTGACCGGCCGGCACGGTTTCCACCGCCAGACGCTGCGGGTGCTTGGGGTCGCGGAAGGCGGCGACGGTATCGATGTCTTCCCGCGCCGGGATGTAACGCAGCGTGAAGGCCTGGCCCACCATCTGGGTGGTCCTGTTGTTCATCTGCACCACGTTCTGGATGAAGGTGTTCCGCAGGCCGCGCTTGAACAGCAGGGTGTGCAGGGAGGCGGTGGAGGCGCGCATCAAACGCTCGCGGGTCACGGAGGAGAGCTCGGCGTAGCTGGGATGCTCTGTGGAGGTAATGGCAGTCATATGGCGTCCGTCGTCAGTATAGGTAAGGAGTCTCGGCTCTCGGCAACGTGCCTGGCCCAAGTGATCAGTCGACACGTGCGTCTGATGTGCTTTCGAGACTTACTATAGGGGGGAAGGGGTGACTGATCAAACAAATATTGACAACTTTTGATGAGCAATAAGTCTAGTGTCGTGACCCGAAAAGCGCGCCTTGGTGGCCGCCAACAGGCATGTCACCACAGGGCAGTGACAGTTATTACGCAAAGAGGGTTTATGGGTAACTATTGGGTTGCTTCTTCAATATTATGATTTTAAACGATTTTTAGTGAGTCGTGAGCGTGGTGGGTATCTGATCGGCCTGGCATCTCGAGACGCGATCTAGCGTTGAGTCCATCTTCAGAGGGAAGTGCGCCGGGAGAGCCGCTCGCCGGCAGCGACATAGGTCGCATGGCAGCACTTGACACAAGTTGTCATATTTTGTCGGCAGGTGGCATTTGCCCCCTTTGACCGTCAAGGAGATGACATGGAAGCGACATGGCGCTGGTTCGGTCCCGCGGACCCCATCACGCTCGAGGAAATTCGCCAGACCGGCGCGACAGGTATCGTGACGGCACTGCATGAGATTCCCAACGGCGAGGTCTGGCCGCTGGAGGCCATTCGTGAGCGCAAGGCGCAGATCGAGGCGGCCGGGCTCCGCTGGTCGGTGGTCGAGAGCATTCCGGTGCATGAGAGCATCAAGCAGGCCGCGCCCGGCAGTGATCGCCATATCGCCAATTATCAGCAGTCGCTGCGCCACCTGGCGGAATGCGGGATCGGCACCGTGTGCTACAACTTCATGCCGGTGCTGGACTGGACGCGCACCGACCTCGCCTGGCAGCTGCCGGAGGGCGGCACGGCGTTGCGTTTTGATCAGGATGCCTTCGCGGCCTTTGATCTCTATCTGCTGGAGCGCCCCGGCGCCGAGCACGAGTACAGCAGCGCAGAGCAGCAGGCCGCGCTCAGGCATCTGGCGTCGCTCGATGATGCCGGGCATGAGAAGTTGATCCGCACCATCATCGCGGGGCTGCCGGGGGCGGAAGAAGGCTACACGCTGGCCCAGTTCCGAGCGGCGCTTGCGGCCTATGACGGTATCGATGCCGCGCGACTGCGCCAGCACCTGGCCACTTTCCTCAAGGCCATCGTGCCGGTGGCGGAAGAGGTCGGCATTCGACTGGCCATTCACCCTGATGATCCGCCGCGGCCGATGTTTGGCCTGCCACGTGTGGTCTCGAGCATGGTGGATGCCGATTGGCTGCTGGGCGTCGTGCCCAGTCCCGCCAATGGCCTGACGTTCTGCACCGGCTCCTACGGGGCCAATCCGGAGATCGACCTGTGCATCATGGCGCGGCGCTTCGCCCCACATATCCACTTTGCCCATCTGCGGGCCACCGGGCGTGACAGCGAGGACAAGCGCTCCTTCCATGAGGCTGAACATCTCGAGGGCGACCTGGACATGGTGGACATCATCAGCGTGCTGGTCGCGGAGGAGCGTCGTCGCCTGGTATCGGGTGGCGCGCCCTTGCCGATGCGCCCGGATCACGGCCAACACATTCTGGATGATGCCCGGCGCGAGACCCGCCCGGGGTATCCACTGTATGGGCGCATGAAGGGGCTGGCGGAAATCCGTGGCCTCGAAATGGCGGTCCAGAGACTGGCCTGACGGCGGGACGCAATCCAGACATAAACGCAAACACGAACGGCCACCCGCGGTCTTGATACCGGGGTGGCCGTTCGTGTTTGCTGCAGGTCGGGATGTCTGCTGCTTCTGGTCTCAGATCTCAGAGCCAAGAGCTCAGAGCCAAGAGTTCAGGGCCAAGAGTTCAGGGCCAAGAGTTCAGACGACCGCAGGTTTCAGTCTTCGACGATGTCGAAATCACCATTGGTGCGCACGTAGAGCAGGGTCTCGCCGTCGGCGCCGGTGGTGATGTCATGGGTGATCTCGCCCTGAGAGCCGAAGTAGCTGCCGGTCGCCAGGCTCTGGCTGTCGTCCTTGCCTTCGGTCTCGTGAGTCAGGTCGCCCTTGATGACCACGGCGCGGAATTCGTCGGCGTGGCTTGCGATCTCGCCGGAGAAGTCGGCCGGCAATTTCACCAGGCGGCCGCTCAGCTGGCCGACGTCCGGGTTGCCCCACAGGAAGGCGGTCTTCGGGCCTTGCTCGGCGTCGTCGCTGCCCGGCAGGTTGATCCAGCGGATGTCATTGGCATCCAGCCACACCATGTTGTTCTCGGCGACATTCAGCGGCTCTTCATCGTTGTGGAAGGCCTCGGATTCCGGCTGTACCAGGTAGGGCCCTTCATTGATCTCGATGTAGGCCATGTTGACCTTGTCTCTGGCCGCGGTGATGTGCGATTCGCCTGCCGGCTGGATCCAGAACGAGCCTGCGGGCAGCCACTGCTCATCGGCGTTCTTGTCATCGTTGTGGACCTCGCCCTGGATGACCACGCCACGGTAGGTGATGTTGTGGATGTGGGGCGGTGAGGAGAAGCCTTCGTTGAACTTCACCAAAAAGCCCGAAGCGCCATCCTTGGTGCGGTCGCCCCACAGGTCGCCGGCCGCCGGGCTCTGGTCACCGCGCAGCGGGTTCAGGTAGCCCCAGTCGATGTCGGACTGCTGGACGACTTCACTGGACGGCGTGAGCGTGGAGTGGTCATCGGCGTGGGCGGTCATGCTGGCGAAGGCGACCGAGAGGCCGAGAAGAGCAAGGGAGAAGGGACGTTTCATGGTGGCTGCCTGTCTGGTCATGGGAAGAAGGGGGACAATGCCGATGCGCTGGCAATCGACGCAGTGAATCTTGGAGCGGGCAGGCGGCGGGATATAGCGGCAGATGGCGTAAAGACTTTCAATCAAAACATGATAATTGGCCGTTCATCTTGGGCGTGTTATCGGCGCCAGACCTCAAGGCGACGCCATGACATGCGGCGTGGCGCTCACCCTGAGATGAGGATGATTTCTCGACAGATCACGACGTTGGCGCGTTTTTGGCGCGGGTTGGTGCTGTTAGAGCGGACCGACCCGCCGGTGTGAGGCGGGCAAAAATGAGCCGCTAGGGGGAGGCAGGGAGGTGTGCGAGGACGAGAAATGGGCAGTTCCGGACATTCCTCAAACAGTTTTCGGAATGTCCGGATAATATGCCGGGTCAGACGAAGTCAGGGGCGATCAGGCGCGGAATGGTCAGCACGAATTCCGGGAACAGGATCATCAGCAGGATCACGGCCAGCATCACGCCCAGGTACAGCATGGTGGTCGCCATGGCCTTGAGCAGAGGAATGCCGCCTATCTTGGCGGAAATCATCAGGCACAGGCCGTAGGGCGGCGTGATCAGGCCCAGCCCCAGCGCCATCACGCCGATGACACCGAATTGCACGGGGTGCACGCCTGCCGACATCGCCAGCGGATAGAAGATGGGCGCCATGATTGCCATCGCGGGCAGGGCATCCATGAAGGTGCCGATCACCAGCAGCACGACGGTCATCACGATCAACAGCACCGTCGGGTCGGTGATGCTGACGCCCGCCATCAGCTTGGGCGGAATCTGATAGAAGCTGATCAGATAGCCGAAGATGGCCGCGCCCACCAGGCTGAACAGCGACAGCGAGCACAGCCTGACGGTGTCGGTGGAAGCATTGAGCAACTTGGTGAGATCCAGCTCGCGATAGACCACGAAGCCCAGTGCCAGCGCATAGACCACCGCGATCACCGCGGCCTCGGTGGGGGTCACGATGCCCAGGGTGATGCCACCGATGATGACGATCGGAATTCCGGCGGCCAGCAGGCCATCCTTGCCGGAGCTGGCCAGCTCCTTGAGGGTGGCGCGCTTGCGCACCGGCACATCATAGCGGCGGACATAGCGGGTATTGAGCAGCAGCTGGGCCACGCCGATCATCACGCCGGGCAGGATACCGCCCAGAAACAGGCCGGCGATCGAGGTATTGGTCAGCGCGCCCCACACGATCATGTTGATCGACGGCGGGATGATGGTGCCCATCACGGAGGAGGCCGCGGTGACCGCGACGGCGAAGCTGACCGGATAGCCTTCGCGTTTCATGGCCGGAATCAGCACCGTGCCCACGCCGGCACTGTCGGCGGTGGAGGAGCCGGACACCCCGGCAAACAGCATGCTGACCAGCACATTGACGTGGGCCAGCGCGCCACGGAAGTGGCCGACCAGGCGCATGCACAGTGTGATCAGCCGGTCGGTGATCCTGGCGGCATTCATCAGGTTGCCGGCCAGCAGGAACAGCGGCACGGCCAGCAGCACGAAGGAATCCATGCCGTTGTACATGCGCTGGAACATGATCCAGTAGGTCAGACGCGGGTCGAGCAGAATCAGCGTCGTCGCCGTCAGCACCAGCGCCATGGCGATGGGGATGCCGATCACGATCAACACGCCCAGCACGCCGAACAGCAGCCAGGGCATCAGGTACAGCCAGTCCATTGGCATCATGACAGGGGCCTCCGATCAGTCGCGCCATGCGCATGGCTGGCGGTGGCGGGAGACATAATCTCTGCCGTCTCCTCGGGTATTGCCAGCGCTTCCGCCTCATTGGGCGTATTGAGCGCCTTCTCCATGGCCTGCATGCCGTGCAGCCAGGCATGCAGCAGCCGTTGCAGGCTGAACAGCACGATGAAGGTGCCGCTGACGGTGAATACCGAGTAGACGTAGATCATCGACAGTCCCGAGGCCATGGCACTGCGGCGCAGACCGGAAAGGGCGAAGTCCTTGCCGTGCACGATGAACAGTACCCCCAGCAATAGGCAGGCGAGATCACGGATCCAGCGCGTGACGAGATCGGCACGGCTGCCACGCGCAAAGGCTTCCAGCACGAAGTGATCGGCGTGCAGCACCCCGACCGCAGTGCCCAGCATCACCATCCACTGGAAGGCGAAGCGGCTGAATTCCTCGGTCCAGAACAGACGCGGCAGGAAGGCCAGATTGCGACTGGCGATCTGATAGATGATGATGACGATGAAGCTTGCCAGCAGCGCCAGCAAGACGAGATAGAGCAGACGTTCGAGCGTCCGGTTCAGGCGCGAAAGCCCTGAGAGCACAGGATGCATGGCACTGTCCTCAAGAAGAGTGCGAGGGGGAGGAGCTCGACGCAAGGCGGCGAGATCATTCAAGCCAACCTGAAGATGGGGCAGCCAGACGCTGCATGACTGCCCCTCAGGCGTGGCTTACTTGACCGCACGCACCTTGTCGTAGATTTCCTTGAGGCCCATCTCGGCGATCACTTCCTTGAGTGGCTCGGCCACGATTTCCTGCATGCGCTCACGATCGATCTCATGCAGCTTGGCGCCTTGCTTCTCGAGCTCGGCGAGGGCGTCCGCGTCCTGCTCCAGCTGCACCTTGCGGGCATAGGCCGCCGCGTCATGGGCCGACTCCATCAGGGTCTTCTGCTGCTGCTCATCCAGGTTGTCCCAGGACATCTTGGACATGGTCAGCAGGCGCACGGTGATATCGTGCTCGGACAGCGCGATGTTGGGAGCGACTTCGTGGAAGCGCATGCGCAGGGTCCATTCCGGCTCGTTGAGCAGCCCGTGGATCGCGCCCAGCTGGATGGCGGTGTAGATCTCCTTCCAGGCCACCACGCTCGGTTCGACCCCGAGTGCCTGCCAGGCGACGATCAGCGGCTTGGTCGGGTTGGTACGCAGCTTGAGGCCCTTGAGGTCATCGAGTGAGGTGACCTCGCGCGAGCTGACGATATGCCGCTTGCCGCCCCCGAAGTAGGCCAGCACCTTCACATCGGTCTCGTCACTGATCTTCTGGGCAATCTCCTGGCCGACATCGCCATCCAGCACCTTCTGCCAGTGATCGACATCGCGATACAGGAAGGGAATCGTGAACACGTTGGCGGTGGGCGAGAAGTCGGTGATCAGCCCGGGGCTGACAATGGACATGTCCAGCGCGCCGGCCATCTGTTGCTCGAACATCTCGGTCTCATGGCCCAGCACCGAGTTGCCCATGATGGTCATGGTGATGTCGCCATCGGTCTTCTCGGCGAGCAGGTCGCGCAGCCGCTCGGCGCCGAGTTGATAGGCGGTATCTTCGGTGCCGGCGTGGCCGAAGCGCAGCTCCATCGCCTGGGCGCTGGCCGAGACGCCGAGCGTGGCGCCCAGCAGGGTGCCGGTGGTGGCCGCGATGGCCAGGCTCTTGCCTAGCCCTTTGCCCAGCCGGGAGCCCAGGCGTGAGCGCTGGGAGGGAGAGATGGGACTAGAGGTAGAGGTAGAAATAGAGAGAGAGGCATTGGTTGGATTGATCCAATTCAGCATGATGGCGTTTTCCTTGGCGTTGTTTGTTGTTGTGCCTTGCATCTTCTGGTCTTGCAGTCTTGCCGTCTTGCGCTTGCCAGACCGACAGTCTCCAGACTGCCGGTCCATGCTCGGGGGCTACGCGGTTTGTCGATGCTCTCAAGGCATGACGTGCCGTTCAGGTGAAGCTTGGTATCAGTCCTTTGGGGGCGTCGCGATGCTGGCGTCGTCAGGACTCCCGCAGGAGCGGCGTATCTTGAGTTCCGGCGGCATGATGACGCTCTCTCGCTCGCCGCCGGGATTGGCGATCCGGCGCAAGGCCAGGCGCGCCGCCTGCTCCCCGATGGCGTAGGGGTGCGTGGCGATACTGGTCAGGGGCGGGTCGCCCAGTTCGGCTTCCTCGACGTCATCGGTGCCGATCACGGCGCAGTCGCGGCCGGGCTCGAGCCCCATCTGGCGCAGGCCCAGCATGGCGCCGAAGGCCACCAGGTCGTTGTGGCAGACCACCGCCGTCGGGCGCGGGCTTTCCTGCATCAGACTCTTGATCAATTCATGGCCGACGCGTCGGGTCACGCCGTTGCCGCGTACCAGGCGGCGATAGGCCAGGCCGTGGCGGTCCAGCGCAGCCTGATAGCCCAGCCAGCGGTCATGGCTGACCGAGTGATCCGCGCCGCCGATGAAGGCGATGCGCTGATGGCCAAGGCCGACGAGATGATTGACGGCCATCTCGGCCACGCGCCGGAAATCGGTGCCGGCGTAATCGAAGGGCGGCGCGTCCAGATAGCGCATCACCTGGATGCAGGGCATTCCCCAGTCGGCCAGTTGATGGATCAGGTTGGGGTCTGTGTGTTCGGCGGGGCACAGCAGCAGGCCATCGACGCGATGTTCACGCATGCGCTCGATGAAGCGCTGCTGGCGCTCGGGGGAATCCTCGCTGTTGGCGAGAAATGACACATAGCCTTCCTGATGCAGGGCGGCATCGATCCCCGCGACCATGGAGCCGAAGAAGGGGTTGGCGATGTCATAGACCACCACGCCCAGGGTGGCGGTGCGGCTGCCACGCATGGCGGCGGCGCCACGGTTGTAGACATAGCCCAGCGCCTTGATGGAGGCCTGGACCTTCTCGCGGGTGCGCTTCGCCACCAGCGGGCTTTCGCGCAGCACCAGCGAGACCGTGCTGCGCGAGACCTTGGCGTGGGCCGCGATATCCTGGAGCGTGATGCTGCTCGAGGCGCCCTGGGGTGAATGGCCCTGAGTCGAATGGCCCTGTGATGACGGGTCGGCATCTTCCCGAGCAGGGGGTGGCGTGATGGGCGCTTTCATGGCGTCGTTCCTGGGCATTTTCTTGTTGTCATCCCAAGCCTGGGCTGGGGTGCTGGCGTTTTGGATTGTTCCAATTCCTTGTCGTCAGCATAGAGCAATCCCTCGGCTATCCCTTCAGCACTTTGGTCTGGCAGGCGTGCCCGTGCTAGCGGCGCGTCCAGTGGGTTTCATTGACCGCGCTCAAGGGGGATTCACCAGCCAGCGCCAGCAGCAGGTTGTCCAGCGCACGCTGCGCCATGGCGCGCCGGGTCTCATGGGTCGCCGAGCCGATATGCGGCAGCGCCACGACCTGAGGCAGGCGCGTCAGCGGCGAGCTTGCCGGCAGCGGTTCCTGCTCGAAGACGTCCAGCCCCGCCCCACGAATGCCGCCGAGCTCGAGACACTCGATCAAGGCGCCTTCATCGATGACGCGCCCGCGGGCGATGTTGATCAGAAAGGCGCTGGCGGGCATCAACTCCAGTTCGCGCTTGCCGATCAGGCGTTCGGTCTGCTCGCTGAGCGGGACGGTGACGCACACGAAGTCGCTGGTCTCGAGCAGTGAGTCCAGTTCGACACGGGTCGCGCCAAGCTCGCTTTCCAGCCCAGGCTTGGGGGAGGCGTTCGAGTACTGGATGCGCATGTTGAAGCCGAGCGCGCCGCGCCGCGCGATCGCCGCGCCGATGCGTCCCATGCCGATCATGCCCAGTGTCTTGCCGTGCACATCCGTGCCGAAGTGGGACGGTGTGAGGCTCTCTGTCCATTGGCCATCGCGAACCTTGCAGGCCAGCTCCACCGCGCGCCGCGCCGTGGCCATGATCAACAGGAAGCCGGTGTCCGCCGTGGTCTCGGTCAGCACATCCGGGGTATTGCACAACAGGATGCCGCGCGTGTTCATCGCCGTCAGCGGGTAGTTGTCATAGCCCACCGAGACCGAGCAGATCACCCGCAGTACAGGGGCGGCGTCCAGCAGCGATGGCGTGATCACATGGCCTGAGCTGATCAGGCCGTGGGCATCTCGCAGGACATCGCGTAGCGCGTCTTCCCGTGCCTGTGCGGACAGGCCATCCGGCAACACCACGACATCATGATGCTCGCGCAGGGTGCTCATCTGGTTATCGTCGAGTGCCTTGAGCACGACGACCTTGCGGCGGGGCAGGGGGTTGGCCGCATCGCTGGCCATCTGGCTGGCACCCTGGGGCGAGTAGTGCTGTGCGTGCATGGAGGTCTCCTTGAGTTCATGAGCGTTCGACACGAACGGATCGACAGGCGCGGATCGACAAGCGCAGATCGCGGCTCAGGACACGAGACTGGCGGCCTCTCCGTTCTCGATCGCCGTGAGTGTCTGGCGATCCGGCAGGCCTTCCATGTCACCGCGCACCTGCACCGCGCGACTGCCCAGCAGGTTGGCGCGCAGCATGGCAGCTTCAGGTGACAGTCCATCGAGCAAGGCGCTGATGGCACCCACCGCAAAGGCATCGCCGGCACCGACGGTATCGACGACCTGGTCGACGCGCTGGCCGGGGACACTGAAGGCGGCTTCCTGGCCGCCGATCAGCCCACGGTAATAGCTGCCCTCAGGCCCGAGCTTGATGATGACGGCCTTGGCACCTTGTTCGAGGTAGTGGCCCGCGATGGCCTCGGGGGTCTTGTGGCCGGTCAGGCGTTCGCCTTCCGCCAGACCCGGCAGCACCCAGTCAGCGCGGCTTGCCAGCTGATTGAGGGTGTCGCGCATCTCACGCTCGCTCGACCACAGGGTGGGGCGCAGATTGGGGTCGAACGAGATGCTGGCGCCTGAGGCGCGGGCCTGCTCGAAGAGGTGGAAGGACAGCTCGCGGCAGCTGGGGGAGATGGCCGGCGGAATGCCGGTGGCATGCAGGTGGCGCAGGGCGCTGAAATCGATGCCATCGGCATCGCGTGCATTCATGCGGCTGGCGGCGCTGCCCTGGCGGAAGTACTCGACATGGGGGTCTTCGCCCTGACTGGCGCGCGCCTTGAACATCAGGCCGGTGGGCGCCTCGTTGTCCCGAGTCAGATGGCGACAGTCCAGGCCATTGTCTTGCAGGGTCTGGCGCAGATAGTGCCCGAGACTGTCGTCGCCTACGCGGCTCAGCCAGCCGACATGAAAGCCCAGGCGGGCGAGGCCGATGGCGACATTGGTGTCGGCCCCGGCGATACGGCGCTCGTAATGTGAGACGTGCGCAAGATCTCCCTCGCTCTCGGCGACCAGCATGGCCATGGCTTCGCCAAAGGCGAGGATTTCCAGTGGCGAGGAAGAAGGGGAAGAGGTGGGCGTCGCAGACGCGCTGGCTTGCTCAGACATCATGGCGTGTCCTTTGTCCTGGAGACATTCCTTGTATTTGTCAGGCATGACGGCGCGGCTGGCGAAGCCGCGCCGTCATGGTAGTGCTGCACCGATAGTGATGGCGCGACTCAGTGCTGGCGCTTGCCGTCCACCAGGCGTGGCAGGTCGGCGCTGTCACGCAGGGTCGGGCTCAGCAGTGCTTCGGGCAGGTCCTGGTAGCACACCGGGCGCAGGAAGCGTTCGATCGCCGCGCTGCCCACCGAGGTGGTGCGGCTGTCGGAGGTGGCAGGCCAGGGGCCGCCGTGGACCATCGCCTGACAGACCTCGACACCGGTCGGCCAGCCATTGGCGAGAATGCGACCCGCGCGACGCTCGAGGACCGGCATCAGGCTGCGTGCGGCATCGATATCGGCATCGTCCAGATGCAGGGTGGCGGTCAGCTGGCCTTCCAGGTGCTCGCAGACCGCACGCATCTCGTCCAGATCGCGACAGGCGATGACCAGTGAGCTGGCACCGAAGACTTCTTCCTGCAATGCGGCTTCACTCAGGAAGTCGCTGCCGGTGGTGTGGAACAGCGCGGTCTGACACGGGCTTGCGTTGTCACCATCCAGCGCACCGCGCGCGACTTCCTGTACCTGAGGCAGGGCGGAAAGCTTCTCTACGCCACCGCGGTAGGCGTCATGAATGCCCGGCGTCAGCATCGTCTGGCAGGCACTGGCCGTGACGTTGTCGGCGGCGGTGTTGAGGAAGCGCTCCAGCGCCTCACCTTCGAGCGCCAGCACCAGCCCCGGATTGGTGCAGAACTGGCCAGCGCCCATGTTGAGCGAGGCGATGAAGGCCTGTCCCAGCGCTTCGGCGCGAGCTTCCAGCGCGGCCGGCATCAGCAGTACCGGGTTGATGCTGCTCATCTCGGCATAGACCGGGATCGGTTGCGGGCGGGCCTGAGCCGTCTTGAGCAGTGCCGTACCGCCACTGCGCGACCCGGTGAAGCCCACGGCCTGAATGCGCGGGTCATTGACCAGTGCCTGGCCCAGGGTGTTGCCGCTGCCGTAGAGCAGCGAGAAGACGCCTTCCGGCAGATTGCAGCGCTTCACGGCACGCTGGATGGCGCCGCCGACCAGCTCGGACGTGCCCGGGTGAGCGGAATGCGCCTTGACGATGACCGGACAGCCCGCCGCGAGGGCCGAGGCGGTATCGCCACCGGCCACCGAGAAGGCCAGCGGGAAGTTGCTGGCCCCGAACACCGCCACAGGGCCGAGACCGATGCGCCGCTGGCGCAGGTCGGCACGTGGCATCGGGCTGCGTTCCGGCATGGCCGGGTCGATGCGCACATCCAGCCATTCCCCGGCGCGTACGACACCGGCGAACAGACGCAGCTGACCGCAGGTGCGGCCGCGTTCGCCTTCCAGACGTGCGCGCGGCAGGCCGGTTTCCTGAAGGGCGCGTTCGGTGATCTGCTCGCCGATGGCCTCGATTTCCTCGGCGATGGTCTCGAGGAAGCCGGCGCGGGTCTCGGCGTCCGTCTCCCGGAAGCTGTCGAGGGCGTCATGTGCCAACTGGCAGGCCAGCTCCACCTCGCGGGCACCACCGGCGGGATAGCCAGGGGTCAGTCGTTCGCCATTGGCAGGATTGATGGCATGAACCGGCTTGCCGTCAGCCAGCAGGCTCTGCTGGCCGATGAGCTGATGGCCGCGCAGTGTCGTCTGATCGGAAGGTGACATGAGGCGTCTCTCTTTTCGTTGGGCGTGCTGTGCGTGGGGCTTACGGTGCGTGGGGCCTGGGGTGCGTGGTAGGTGCTGTGCGAAGGACGCGCGGAGGGCCAGGGGGACAGGCGCCTCGACAGGCCAGGCCAGTCGAGGCGTCACCGCCTTGGGGGTTGCGCGTCACTTCACGTCATTCCACCGCGCTGAAGGTGACAGGCGACATGCCTTACGGGCACATCTGGCCGCCGTTGATGTCGATCACCTGACCGGTGATATAGCCACTGGTGGCGTGCGAGGCGAGGAACAGGAAGGTCGGCGCGCATTCTTCGGAGGTGCCGAAACGGCCCATGGCGATGCTGCCGGCGATCTTGGTGCGCAGCTCTTCGCTCTTGTCGGCATGGAAGACGGTATCGATGGTGCCCGGCGACACGATGTTGAAGCGCACGTTGTCCTTGGTGAATTCCTTCACCCAGTTGCGATGCAGGTTGTGCAGCATGGCCTTGGTGCCGCCGTACAGGGAGGCGCCCAGGCCGCCGCCTTCGCGACCCGCGATGGAGCCGGTGCTGATGACGCTGGCGGTGGTGCCGGAGTCCTTGGCGGAGGCCTTCAGGTGCGGCATGGCGTACTTGGTGGTCATGATCGCGGAGCGCAGGTTCAGGTCCATCACCAGGTCGAAGGCGGCATCGTCCAGACTCTCGAGTCCTGCTCGCACACCCAGGCCACCGGCGTTGTTGACCAGTACGTCCATGCCGCCGAAGGCCTTGGTGAAGTCTTCCACCAGCGTGGCGCAGCCTTCGCTGGTGGACAGGTCACGTGCGAAATATTCAAAGCGTGCCCCAGTGGCTTCCAGCTGGGCGATGGCGTCGCGCGCGGCGTCATCCTGCTGACGGCTGTTGATGCCGACCACGGCACCCTCACGGGCGAAGGCGACAGCGGCAGCCAGACCAATGCCCTTGGTAGAGCCGGTGATGAGAACTTTCTTCTGCTTGAGATCGGTGAACATGTGGGATTCCTGACGGTGGAAAGCCGTACGCTCTTGGAGGCGGCATGGCGAATGAAAGGTGGAGGGGCCTGCGGCGAGCATCGGCTCCCTCTCGGCACGAGTCACCTTAGCCCAGACAAACAGGATCGACAAACAAATAATGACAACTAGCGAATAGTGCTTTAGTGCAGTCCCGCCTATCAAATGACGTGAGAAGGCTGTCCTGAGGCCTGGTTCGCGCGGTGCTGGCCGGGGCTGAAGGGAGAGGGGACTGTGCGCATCAGGCGAGAGACTGATTTGTCGTGAACTTCCTGATAAAGACAATAAATCAACGGTTTGTGGCAATTCGTGTGATGCGGATCGGCCGACGCGCCGCAAGACGTTGCGGCCATTGGATAAGGGTCGCAGGGGCCGGGGTCGGCTATCCTAGGGGTTGATCCGGTCAGCCTGTCACGACCTGCAACCCCCGCTCCCTCCCTGCCGTCCATTTTTGGATTGGTCTAAAGTTCAAGTTGTCATAACTTGTAAAATTCGTGCATCCCGCTGACACTGATCTGCGTATTCGGGGCAGTCATCGCCAACCCTCAAAGTGGCTGCCCCACGCTGCAACGCCACAATCGACACAGCCACGCAACGCCTCCATAACAAGACAACGAGAGAGTCTTCGCCATGCGTAAATTGTCACAAGTCCTCTGCGCCTCCGTGCTGACCCTGTCCGCTTCCGCGGTGATGGCAGCCGACTATCCCTACAAGCCCATCACGCTGATCGTGCCCTGGTCTGCCGGTGGCGGTACCGATGCGGTCAGTCGTCAGCTGGCGGCGGGCCTGCAGGAAGAGCTCGGTCAGCCGGTCAATGTGGTCAACAAGACCGGCGGTTCCGGGGTGGTGGGGCACATGGCCATGAAGATGGCGCGTCCCGACGGCTATACCCTGGGGCTTGGCACGGCAGAGATCGCCACCTATCAGCACATCGGCACCGCGCAACTGTCCTATGAGGACTTCACGCCGATCGCGCTGCTCAATCTGGACTACGCCTCCTTCACCGTGAATGCCGATTCCGAATGGAAGACGCTGGATGATGCGCTGTCCGCGCTGAAGGCCAACCCCAGTGACTACACCGTGTCCGGTTCTGCGCCGGGGGCGGCCTACCATCTGTCCTTCGCGGGCTTCTTGGATCAGCAGGGCATCAACCCGAATGACGTGACGCTGGTACCCAGCGAAGGCGCGGCACCGGGTCTGCAGGAACTGGCCGCCGGTGGCGTGGATATCGTGTTTTCCTCGCTGCCGGAAATCGAATCCATGCGTCAGTCGGGGCGCGTCAAGGCGCTGGCGGTACTCGCCAATGAGCGTGTCGATTCCTTCGATGACATTCCGTCTGCCAAGGAGCTGACCGGTTCCGAGTGGAGCCAGGGTTCCTGGCGTGGTCTGGTCGGCCCTGAGGGTCTGCCGGAAGAGGTCACCGCGCGTCTGTCTGAAGCCACCGAGAAGGTCTGGAAGTCCGAGCAGTTCCAGGACTTCATGGCCAGTCGCGGTTACGGCACCGTGTGGGAAGATGCCGAAGGGTTCCGTGCCTTCATGAAAGATCAGGACGAAAAGAACGCTGCCACCATCGAAAAGCTGGGGCTGGCCAACTGAGCACGTCGCATCGCTTGGTGTTCGAACGTTTCCTCCTGAGTCTTCATGAGTAACCGCACATGCGTACCAACGACAAGGTAACGGGTGTGGTGACGGCAGCCTTCGGGGCTGCCGTCATATATGCCTCCCTCGACCTGAAGAACCTGCCGCGCCAGGAATATGGGGCCGGTACCTTTCCCACCGTCATCGGCGCACTGCTGATACTGTTCGGGGCCATCCTGCTCGTCCGTGGGCTGCGCAATCGTGAAGTCTGGTTTGCCTGGCAGCACCCCGTGCCGCTGATCACCTTCATTCTGACGCTGGTGGCCATCTGTGCCTCCATCATCGCCTACATCTATCTCACCCCGGTGGTCGGCTTCCCCGTGGTGTCCTTCGTATTGCTCACCTTGCTGCTCTACACCTTCCATCATCGTCGCTGGATGCCCGCTGCCGGCATCGCGGTGACGGCGACGGGGGTGATCTGGGGCGTGTTCGGCCAGTTGCTGCACGTGCCGCTCGAGCTGGGACTGCTGGAAAAGGTGATCTACTGATGAGTGACTTACTGCAAGCCGCCACGATGGTCTTCACCTGGGAAGTGATGCTGATCATCCTGGCCGCCTCCCTCTTCGGGCTGTTCATGGGCGCGATTCCGGGCCTGACCGCCACCATGGCCACGGCCCTGCTGGTGCCGGTCACCTTCTTCATGGACCCGCTGCCGGCCATCGCCGCCATCGTGTCCGCCACGGCCATGGCGATCGTGGCCGGGGACATTCCCGGGGCGCTGTTGCGAATCCCCGGTACGCCAGCCTCGGCGGTGTATACCGAGGAAGCCTATGCGATGGGCAAGCAGGGCAAGGTGGGTCTGGCGCTGGGCCTCAACGTGACCTGCTCGATGATCGGCGGCGTGATCGGGGTGCTGATCCTGGCCTTCTTCGCACCGCGCATCGCCGAGTTCGCCATCCAGTTCACCAGCGATGAGTACTTCTGGCTGGCACTGCTGGGGCTGTCCTGCGCGATCCTCGTCTCGGGGCGTGATCCGCTCAAGGGCGGCATCTCGATGCTGGCGGGTCTGGTCATCGCGATGGTGGGCATGGACAGTGTCTCCGGCCAGATGCGTTTCACCTTCGGCAACTACGACCTGCTGGCCGGTATCTCCATCCTGCCGGTGCTGATCGGTCTGTTCGCGATCTCCGAGCTGATTCGCCGCATGCCAGAGACGCGCAACCCGGCGCCGATCGTGCCGCCGGTCATCAAGCGTCCCTTCGAGGGCGTCGGCTCGACCCTGTGGAAGTACAAGGGCGGCGTGCTGCGCGGCGGGGCACTGGGAACCGTGATCGGCTCTCTGCCCGGCGCCGGTGCTGACATCGCCTCCTGGATCAGCTATGCCGTCAGCCGCAAGTTCTCCCGAACGCCGGAGAAGTTCGGCAAGGGCCATCCCGAAGGCCTGGTATCGGCCAGTTCCGCCAACAATGCCTCGCTCTCCGGTGCCTACATTCCTGCGCTGGTGTTCGGTATCCCGGGCGATACGGTGACGGCGATCATCATCGGCGTCCTGATGACCAAGGGCATCACCCCGGGGCCGGACGTCTTCACCGACCAGGCGCCGCTGGTGAACGCCATCTTCATGGTCTTCGTGCTGGCCAACCTGCTGCTGTTGCCGCTGGGCTTCATGGCGATCCGCGGGGCGCGTCACATCCTGTCGATCCCCACCGGCATCCTGTTCCCGCTGATCCTGATGTTCTGCATCGTCGGTGCCTTCGCGGCCAACAATGCCATGTTCGATATCTGGATCATGCTCGGCATCGGCCTGATGGGCTTCTTCATGGCCGAGAACGACTTCCCGGTCGGGCCGATGATTCTGGCGGTGATTCTCGGACCGATCGTCGAGAGCAACTTCATGCGCTCGATTCTCAAGTCCAATGGCGACCTGACCGCCTTCGTGGACCGTCCCATCGCCATGGTGCTGGCCATCGCCGCGGTGGCGGTGTGGAGCATGATCATCGTCAATGGCGTGAAGGCAGGGCGCAAGGCACCGCAGGCAGAGGAAGCGACTCAGCCCCAGGATGCCTGAACGGGCGTCAGCCGCGCGGCCTTTCCTCAACTGGCAGGGTTTCCGGTAGAATTGCACACCATCCGACATGCCTGAAGGTGGACCAAGAGTGATGAGAAAGGGCGACATGACACGATGAGTGACGCAGCCAAGCATTCACTGGCGCTGGTGGTCTACGAGAAGATTCTGGCGGCCATCATCAGCGGTGATTACCCCGTCAACAAGAAGCTGCCTACCGAGGCGCGCCTGTGTGAGCTGTATGAGGTGTCGCGCCCGGTGCTGCGTGATGCGCTGGCGCGGCTGCGCGAGGACAATCTCGTCGTCTCGCGGCGGGGCTCCGGCAGCTTCGTCATCAATCGACCCGACAGCGCCGTGCTCGAATTCGCGCGCATCTCCAGCATCGCCGACATCCAGCGTTGCTTCGAGTTTCGCACCAATGTCGAGGCCAGTGCGGCGGGCCTTGCCGCACTGCGGCGCACCCCGGAGCAGCTGGAGCACATTCGCCAGCGCTTCGAAGCCATCAACCAGGCCAATCTCAACCATGATCGCGCCTCGGATGAAGACTTCGAGTTCCATCTGGCGATCACCGAAGCGGCCAGCAATCACTACTACGCCACCGTGCTGCGCTCGCTCAACCAGAGCATCAAGGAGGGCATGAACCTGACGCGCGGCCTGTCACTGCGCGCCTCGGAAGAGCGCCTGCGCATCGTCCAGGATGAGCATCAGGCGATCATCGATGCGATTGCCGACAAGGACGCCACAGCGGCCGAAAGTGCGATGCGGGCGCATCTCGAAGGCGCGCGCCGACGCATGTTCGAAGGCGTTCATGCGCCTTAGCCTCTCAAGAAGTAAGCCCCACAATAGGCAAGCCCCTCCAGAGGCAAGCCCCTCGACAGGTAAGCGTTCCGCCAAGAAGTCATGACCCACGACAATGCCTCTGATCGTCACCGATCAGAGGCATTGTCGTATCAGGAGACGTGAAAATGCGGCCTGAAGGCACGCAAGCGGCCTGTGAAGATAGCCAGAGCACGATGCTCGCTAGGCTAGTGCTCGCCCAGCCAGCGACGTGCCACGGCGACGGCGCGTGGCAGGCTGCGGCACCAGCTGAGCTTGTGCGCACGCGTGTGAATGCCGGCCCGGCGCAGCTTGACGATCAGATGGCTCGGCAGCCCCGCCAGAATCAGCGCCACTCGCTGGAGATGCATGTCATCGATCAGGGATTTCAGGGCCACGATGGCCGTGCCATCCATGCTCGGTACATCGCTCATGTCGAGAATCACGACCCGGACCCTGTCATCGACCAGGCGCAGTGAGGTCAGCGCCTTCTCGGCCACGCCGAAGAACAGGGGGCCATCGATGTCGTAGAGCGCGATGGCGCTGCTGTCGCTTCCCTCGCACGGTGTCTGGCGAAGCGCCTCGCCCTGTGGCGTGTCGGTGATCTGGCGGGGCTGCGTCAGCTGCATCATGCGGCGTATGAACAGCGCCGCCGCCAGACCGACGCCAACTGCTACCGCCAGCACCATGTTGAACAGCACGGTGAGGCCGAAGCAGATCAACAGGATCGCCACATCGCCTCCCGGGGCGGAACGCAGGCTATGCACGAAGTGGCGAGCTTCACTCATGTTCCAGGCGACGATGAACAGCAGCGCCGCCAATGTTGCCATCGGCACCTTCCCCAGCAGATCCGCCAGTGCGATCACCGCAAGCAGTACCACCGCGGAATGCACCACTGCCGCTAGTGGTGAACGGGCTCCGCAGCGAATGTTGGTGGCGGTGCGTGCGATGGCGGCAGTGGCCGTAATGCCCGCGAACAACGGTGCTATCAGATTTCCCAGCCCCTGGCCGATCAACTCCGCATCCGGGTCATGGCGCGTTCGCGTCAGTCCATCGGATACCACCGAGCACAGCAGGGATTCGATCGCCCCCAGCATGGCAATGGCGATGGCGGGCCCCATCAATGCACGGATCAGCTCGAAATCCAGTGTCAGCGGCTGGCCATTCACGTCGGGCAGCTGCCAGGGAGCCACCAGCGTTGGGGCGATGGGCGGAATCCCCGTGCCGCTGCTGCCCGCCGCTTCCCAGCTGAAGCGGGAGGCGATGGTTTCCACCAGCGGACCCTGGGTGTCACCGCCGAAGGCGAGGTCGAGCGCATGGGCCGCCAGTGCGCCGACGATCAAGCCGACCAGTGGTGCGGGGACGGGCAGATGCAGGCGTGGCCACAGCAGCATGACGGTCAGTGAAAAGACCCCGATGGAGAGCTCATGAGGGTTCAGCGTCGGCAGGGCGGCCAGAATATGCCCGACATTCTCGACGAAGTGCTCGCTGAGCTGGCCGACACTCAGGCCCAGAAAGTCAGGCACCTGCAGGACGGCGATCACCACGGCGATGCCGGCGGTAAAACCGAGCACGACCGGATAGGGCACGAACTGGATCAGCCGCCCCATGTGCGTCAGCCCCAGCAGTACCAGAATCGCCCCCGCCATCATGGTGGCGATCAACAGGCCGCCGAGTCCGTACTGCTGAACGATGGGAAACAGGATCACCACGAAGGCCGCGGTGGGCCCGGAGACGTTGACGCGTGAGCCGCTCGTCATGGCGATGATTGCCCCCGCGACGATGGCCGTATAAAGGCCATGCTGTGGCGCGACCCCGGCCGCGATGGCCAGTGCCATGGACAACGGCACTGCCACGGTGCCGATGGTCAACCCGGCCAGAATATCCTGACGCAGATCGGTGAGGCCGTAGCCTGAGTGCCATGCACTGCGCAGGCCGGTGGCAATCGGGGGCAGGCGCATGGGAGAGCGCTTGGAGGTCATCGGGGCGGGTCCTCGCGGAGGGAATCTCGACGCTGAACCTGGTGCTGGCCGTATCAGGGCATGGCGTGGCATGTCCGAACATGACACTGCGCCAGGCGACAGCAGGCCAGCCGTCTGTGACGGACTGCCCTGTCATGATCACATGATAATCACATGGTAAAAACATTAACATGTAATTAGCATGATCGTCATTCGCTTGCCCAGAGGTTCGACGCGGGTTCGCAAGGATTGGCTTGTCGGTATCGGCGTCCCGGTATTACCATCTGATGTTAATGATTTCGGGAGAGCTGAAGATGGAAAAGAAGACCGCACGCCTGACCCTGATGATTGACCCGCACAAGAAGCAGGCCTTCGAGCAGCTGTGTGCCTCGCAGGATCAGACGCCGTCTCAGGTCGTCCGTCAGTTGATCCGCGAGTATCTGCAGGCGCATGGCGTCGAGTACGCGTCCCAGCCCGGGCGTCCACAACCCCCATCTTCCTGAACGAGCGGGTTGGGTGGGGCGCTCTGACAAGCCCTGCGCTGATGAGCCCGGCTCTGACGCAAGAGACAAGAAGCCCCTGACAGGTTCGCCTGTCAGGGGCTTCTTGTTTTTGCACTACCTCACGTAGATGAAGGGTGCAGGCTTATAGGTTTCTCGCGGGGCATGAAGGCTTGACCTCAGGAACATGTTCTAGCGTGCGCTGGAAATTTCCCTCGTTGCATCCTGCTCTCTCCCTCTTGAGATATCAGGCGATCTCGATCTGATAACGGAACTCGCTGGCGATACCGTAGGAGCGCCTCAGCTCCAACGGAGTGCCATCAAAGCCGCTGGCGATACGGTCGATCACCACGACTGGTGTCTCGAGGGCTACACCTAGTAGCTCAGAGGTAGATGCGTCTGCCACGCCGATGGAGAGTGTTTCCCGCGCATGGGCGACCAGCTGCCCACATAGTGTTTCGTAGGTCGGGTAAAGCAGGTCACCCAGTGCATCCTTCGGGGTCTCGAGCAGTGCGGCAAAGCGCTTCTGAGGGAGCCAGATCCGCTCATGGAACAGCGGTTTTCCCTCCAGGCGGCGTAGACGCTCCAAGTGGATGACTCCTGCTCTGGCTCCAAGGTTCAGTGCCTGCCTGACATGCTGGCTGGCAGGCTCGCTCTCCAATGACAGGATATCGCTCTCCGGAATCCGGGTAATGCCCTGCGAGTCGACCTGACGGAAGAAGCGCGACAACGAATGCGTGAATTCCGGGCGGCGAACGAAGGTACCGCGTCCTTGCTGGCGCTCCAGGATACCGTCCTGCACCAGTGTCTCGATGGCCTTGCGAACCGTGCCGATCGCGACTTCATACTCTCGCGTCATCTCGGCTTCGGTCGGGATGGGGGTGCCCGGCACCCAATGACCCTCGGCGATCTGCAGAAGGAATTCATCGCGAAGGCGCTGGTAAAGCGGTAGTCGGCTGTCCGTTCCAGTGATCCCCCGAACTGACCGTGCTTGCGGCATGCATTACTCCTTTGGTCATGGGTCTCTGCTATCAGCGTAAGTTTTACGCTAACCTGTCACTCGAAATACATATATATGTTTGCATGAATTACGGGAGGCATGGCCTGATATTCCTGCTTCCTGACATACACATCGATAGTGAGTGACCCTGATGACTGTAGATTCACTGACTTCCTGTCGTGGCGTTGATTGCCACGCCCATGTCTTTCTTCATGACCTCCCCATGGTGGAAGGTCGTCGCTATTGCCCTGAGTATGATGCCACGGTCGACGCATATCTGGCGCAGCTGGATTCGCAGGGGCTGTCACATGGCCTGCTGGTCCAGCCAAGCTTTCTGGGCACCGACAATCGTTTCCTGCTACAGGCGCTTGCCGCATCTCCTGAGCGCCTCAAGGGCGTGGTAGTGGTTGACAGTGCCATCTCCATGGCGGAGCTGGATCGCATGGGAGCGAAGGGCGTGGTCGGCATTCGCCTCAATCTGATCGGTGCGACACCGGCGGACTATCTCGGGGAGGAATGGCTGTCGCTCTATCGTGAGCTGGCGCGCCGCCGATGGCATGTAGAAATCCAGCGCAGCGTGGCCGATCTCGCCGACTTTCTGCCGAGCTTGATCGAGACTGGCGTGACACTGGTGATCGACCACTTCGGCCTGCCGAAGGAGGGTGAGCTTACTCCTGGACTCCCCGATCATCAGCGCTTTCTGACGCTGGTGAGTTCTCCGCAGCTGTGGGTCAAGGTCTCCGCGCCGTATCGCTCGGGCGCAACGCTTGAGCAGTCACGACGCTCGCTCGCCGTGTTGCGCCAGGCCATGGGCAATGACCAGCGGCTGATCTGGGGCAGCGACTGGCCGCACACCCGTTTCGAACACGTGGCCGATCATGCAGCCCAGACCCGGTGCATGCGCGAGCTGTTGTTGAGCCCGGAGCTGATCGAACAGGTAATGATCCACAACCCGCGTCGTCTGCTGCAGCTGTAACTTCATTGTCCTGCCACATCTGCCCTGTCCCCACATAACAAGAGTGTTCGCCATGTCGAGTCTTGTCGTCATACTGGCCATCGTGGTCTCGATCGTCTTGGGCTATCGCTTGCGCCTGAACATCGGTCTGTTCGCCATTGCCTTCTCCTATCTGATTGGCTGCTTCTGGCTTGGAATGTCGCCCAACGAGGTGATCGGCCTATGGCCGCTGAAGATCTTCTTCATCATCTTCTCGGTCTGTCTGTTCTATAACTTCGCCATCGTCAACGGCACGCTTGAGAAGCTGGCGGAACATCTGCTATACCGCTGTCGCAATGTGCCAGCCTTGTTGCCGTTTGCCATCTTCTTTTCGTCGGTGATCATCTCGGCGTTGGGTGCAGGCTACTACACGGTACTGGCCTTCATGGCGCCCATCACGCTGTTGTTGTGTGACAAGACTCGCCTGTCGCTGATCGTCGGTGCCATGGCAGTCAACTACGGCGCGTTGGCGGGGGCCAACTTCGTTTCCAGTCAGAGTGGCATCATCTTTCAAGGTTTGATGACCGGTGCCGGCATCTCGTCCGGTGATGCCTTCCATTACAGTTTCGGCATCTTCCTGGCGACCATGGTCGTGCCCATCGTGGTGCTGGGACTGCTGGTGCTGTTCTCGCTGCGAGGAAGTCAGGGCGGTGTGCAAATTACCGATGCTGCCCAGCCCTCGCCGATGAACCGTGAGCAGCGACTGACATTGCGTCTGACCTTGCTGTTGATGGTCACTGTATTGGCACCGCCGATCACCGCGATGATCCTGCCGGATAATGCGCTGGTGGCTTACGTCAACGACCGCATCAACATAGGGTTGATTGCCAGCGTGTTCTCGGTGATCGCGTTGTTGATGAAGCTGGGGGATGAGCGCAAGGCGATCGCTTCGCTGCCGTGGGGCACTATCATCATGATCTGTGGTGTCGGCATGCTGATCTCGATTGCCATCAAGGTCGGCACTATCGATCTTCTGGCTTCCTGGGTGAGCGGCAATATCCCGGTCTACGCGGTGCCGATCGTATTTGGAGTGATCTCAGCGATCATGTCGCTTTTCGCCAGCACTTTGGGAGTGGTGACGCCTGCGCTGTTCCCTGTCGTGCCGGCGTTGGCCACCCAGCTGGGAATTGACCCGATGATCCTGTTTGTCGCCATTGTCATCGGTGCTCAGTCCACCGCTATCTCGCCATTCTCTTCCGGCGGTAGCCTGATTCTGGGTTCATGCCCCAGTGAAGAGCGTCGCAATGACCTACTGCCCAAGCTGCTGTTCAAGGCAGCGCCGTTGGGCTTCGGGGCTGCGCTGATCTTCAATTTCCTGTTCGCTTTCGTGTATTGAGGAGCGGAAATTTTCTCTCCACCTTCTGTAAGCAGAAGCTCTTGCAAGCTCTGACGCAAGAAACAAGAAGCCCCTGACAGGCTCGCCTGTCAGGGGCTTTCGTCTTCATGGGCAAGAGTGCAGTTCTGCTTGCTCAGGAGAGCGGGATCATTGGCAGAACCTGGCGGGCGACAGGCTGCGCGCGTATTCCGGCAGGGGTTCGTGCGCCACCGTGCGTGCCACCAGATCGCCCGTCTCGGCCGAGAGTGTCAGGCCCAGGTGGCCATGCCCGTAGGCGAGCAGCAGGCCGGGGCAGCCGGGCATTTCGCCTACTACCGGCAGGCCATCAGGGGTGGAGTGACGCACGCCCATCCAGTGGCGGGCGACGTCGAGCGGCTGACCGAAGAGTGTCTCGCCCCATTGCTTGAGGGCTTGCCAACGCTCCGGCGAGGCGGGGCGCGATGGCGCGCAGAACTCGGTGGTGCCCGCCAGGCGTATGCCTGCGGCCATGGGCGAGGCGTAGAAGTGATGCGCCAGCCAGCCCACCGGGCGTGCGAGTGGCAGCGATGTGGCGAGCTCGATGTGATAGCCGCGCTCGCTGACCACCGGCAGACGCTTGCCGAGTCCTGCCAGCAGCGTATTGCTCGCGATACCGGCGCAGATCACCACATGCGAGACCTCCTGTGAGGTGGTGGCGGTGTCGATGCGCCAGCCACCACTGGAAAGCGGCGTGAGGGCATCGACCTGCTGCGCCGTCCACTCAAGGCCGCCTTTTTCGAGCTGTGCGAAGAGCTGGCGGCTGAGTGACAGCGGGCTGGTGAGATGGCGGGTATCAGGGTAGTAGAGGCCGCCTGCCAGTCCCTTCGAGTTGAGCGACGGTTCCAGATCCCGCAGCTGGTTCGCGCCCAGTGCCTGACATTCGACTCCGTCATGACGTTTCGCCTGGGCCATCTTCTCCAGCGATGCCGGGGTGATGGCGGTGTCGCGCTGGATCTGCAGGCAACCTGTCTGGCTGGCCAGTGCAGTGGGCGCTCTGGTCTGCAGATCATCGATCAGGGCATGCTGTCGTTCGACGGCATTGGCCAGCAGGGCGATCAGGTCCGCCTTGTGGCGCTGGAAATTGGAGGGCGTTGCCGCCTTGAGGAAGCGCCAGCCGAAATCCGCGAGGGCAGGCGTGTGGCGCAGGGCGATGGCAAGGGAGGGCTGCCTGCTCAGCAGGTGGCCCGGCAGCTGGCGCAGGGTATCGCCGCTGGCCATCGGTGAGGTGGCGTAGTTGGCGATGAGGCCGGCGTTGCCGAAGGAGGTGCCTTCGCCGATGGGGTTCGGGTCATACAGTCGAACGTGATAGCCACGTGCCTGCAAGGCGCGGCAGGTCGCCAGACCGATGATGCCGGCGCCAATGACGGCAATGCTGTCGTGACTCGCCGCTTCGGCGGCGGAGGATTGCGGGGTCATCGCGCGTACTCTCTTTGCCGGTCATGCCGGGCGGATTGCCCGACATGATCGGCGTGATGAAGACGGTGGCAGGGCCATGACAGAGCCTTGGAAGGCCCTTGGTCGATCGGCGCAGGCCCTGCCGATGGCTCAGTTGTCGCGGTAGAACTTCCAGGAGGCGATGGCGATGCCCACGGCGGTGAGGATGCTCAGCAGGCAGATCACATACAGGGTCAGTCCGAACATGGTCAGGTCCTCAGGAGTGGGTGGGCTGGGTCGGGGCGTTATTGCCGTTGTGATCTGGCGCCACGTTCAAGAACTGATAGACGAGGGTGAAGACCACGATATTGGCGATGACGCCGGCGATCAGCGGCGTGATGCCGCTCAATGCCTCAAGTTCCAGGCTGCTCCACTTCCAGACGCTGGTGGCCAGTGCCCCGGCGAGCATCGCGGCGATGCCGGCACGCTTGCAGCGAATCTTGAACAGCACGGCGAAGATGAACGGCAGCAGGATGGTCGGCGCCCACAGCGCGTAGCTCAGCAGCAGCGCATCGATGATCGAGGTGGCGTAAAGCGCGAAGACGATGGCGCCCAGTCCGATGGCCAGATTGACGCCGCGCTCGATCCACAGCTGCTGCTTGCCGGACATGGCGGGATTGATGAAGGGCTTGTAGATGTCGGTCACGAAGATGACCGCTGCCGAGTTCAGGTAGGAATCCGCCGTCGACATCACCACGGCCAGCAGTGAGGCGAGCACCAGACCGGTCAGGCCCAGCGGCAGGGCGTCGCGAATCAGTTCCGGCATGGCCTGATCCGGCGAGATCTGCGGATAGAGCACCAGCGCGATCAGGCCGATAGTGGAGCTGACGGCATAGAACAGCAGACCGAAGCCGCCGGCCAGCGAGTAGCCGATCTTGGCATGACGGGAATCCGGTGCCGACAGGGCGCGCTGGGTGTAGGGCGGGACGAGGGTCTCGCCGAGCAGGAAGGCGATGAAGATGCTGATGAACATCAGCGGCGTGTAATCGCCCATGATGCTGAAGTGCTCGGTGGGCAGCGCGGCGATCAGGGCATCGGGGCCGCCGATCTTGTCGAGTCCGACGATCATGGTGATGGGCAGGAAGACCGCGAGCATCACGAACTGCACCACGTCAGTCTGGATCACGGCCCACATGCCGCCGGCCGTGGAGTACACCAGTACCACTGCCATGCCGATCAGGATGCCGGTGCTGATCTCGATGCCCAGGATGGCATTGAAGACGGTGCCGATGGCCAGCGCCTGAGCGCCGAGGATGCCGACGCAGAAGATCAGCGAGAAGATGCCGGTCAGCAGGCGAGCGCTGCGACCATAGTGATGCGCCATGATGTCACCGACCGTCTGGGCGCCCGCATAGCGCTTGAGGCGCGGTGCGATGTAGAGGCCTGCGATGATGGTGGCGATGGGGAAGGCGGAGGCCGCGAACATGAAGGCATAGCCCTCATCGAAGGCCTTGCCGGCGCGGCCCATCGAGGCGCCCCCGCCTAGGAAGGAAGCGGCGAGCGTGGCGAACAGCACCGGCCAGATGATCTTGTTGCCGGCGACGGCGAAGTCGGCACTGCTGGAGGTCTTCCTGGCACTGCGGTAGCCGATGTAGAGCAGTATCGCGAAATACAGCAATAGCCCCATGAGGTCGATCATATGCATTGTCTGTGGCCCTTTGTTGTTGGTTATGAGGGTCTGGTCAGCTTCCTCCCGCAGGGGGTATAAGCACAACTAAAGGCTGTCTATTAAGTCATAAGAACAATTTAGAGTCTGCCCGAGAAAGGCTAGTCTCGAGAATCCGGACATGAGTGCCCCGCCGCGAGAGCTTTGCCACAAGAGCTTTGCCACAAGAGCTCTGCCACGAGAGCCCTGCCATGAGATGAGAGCCCAGCCGTCATGAAACTCAGACACAACCTGCGTCAATTGCAGATCTTTCAGGAAGTGGTACGTACGGGCAGTCTCTCCCAGGCAGCGCGTCGCCTGGCCATCACCCAGCCCGCGGTGAGCACGGCGATCACCAATCTGGAAAGCGAAGTCGGCTTTCTGCTCTTTCGCCGCAACCACTACGGTACCCAGTTGACGCCGGAAGCCGTCCATCTGGCCGAGGGGGTCGACAAGGTGCTGGCCTCGGTGGGCCACCTTGATGAGCTGACCGATGGGCTGCGAGACGGCCATGCCGGCAAGCTCACCGTGGCCTCGATGCCGGGGCTGTCTCCCACGGTGATGCCCCGAGTGATGGCGCGCTATCTGGTCGATTTTCCCGACAGCCGCCTGTCGTTGCAGACGTTCAGTTCGCGCAAGATCGCCGAGTGGGTCGCCGAGGGCCAGTTCGATCTCGGCGTGATCGAGTCGGACGCCGCCATCGAGGAGCTGGTGCTCGAGGAGTATCGGCTGTGCATGGCGCTTGCGGTTCCCGAAGGCAATCCTCTCGCCGAGAAGGCATCACTGAGCCCGGCGGACCTGGCCGGGGAGACCATCATCACGCTGGACCAGCATCACCAGAGTACTCTGAAACTCGCGGGTGCCTTCCAGCAGGTCGGCATGACCTTGCAGGCGAGCATCGAGACCCATCTGTTTCCCTCGGTCGCGATGCTCGTCAATGAAGGGCTGGGGATCGCCCTGATCGATCCGGTGACGGCGGAGGCGATGCTGGCCCGCCGCGATTGCCATCTGCGCATCGTGCCCTTCACACCGATCATCAATCTGGATGTCGCGCTGGTCACCTCGCGCTTCCATCCCGTCTCGCGTCAGGGGCAGCGCTTCATGCCCTATCTGGCGGCGGAACTGGCCGCCTGGCAGCAACGTTCGCAGGACAGATACGCGCCAGGCGCCTGAGCGGGCGCCTCAGACCGATGTTCTCGGCAGAGTGCGCTGCCAGTCACGGCGATGGACTTCCTCGTCGTCTTGCCAGGCGATCTGCTCGGCTTCGAGATAGAAGTTCTCGGCGTCGCAGCGCATGCGATAGTGGCTCTCGACGCGGACGTCGAACTGGCCCGGGGTGGTCTCGCCAAGCGCACTGTCACGCCCGAGTTGATCGCGGCCGGCGTGGTAGTGCCAGACGATCTCGGCACGGGTACGATCCGCATCTTGCGGGTGCGCGGTATAGCGCTCGGTACAGCGATACTCGACCCGCATGCCGCTGTCCTCGAGCGTCATCGCGCCCAGGTCATCCGCGACGATGGTAGTGACTTCGCCGCTGGCCGCATCTTCGACCACGCTGCGACTCGGCCTGGCGGCACGCTGCTCGCTGATGTTGGCCGGTGGGGCGGATTCCGGCGCCGCGAAGGGGGTGTCGACGGCCTCGCCGGTAAAGACCGGCAGCGCGAGTGATTGCAGGCCCGGTTGCAGGGTCAGAGCCGCTCGCCGGGGTGCAGGCCACACCATCGGGAAGTTGGCTGTCGCCAGTGCCACGCGCAGACGGTGGCCGGCTGGAATCCGATAGCCCGCCATGTCCAGTTCCAGCTCGATATTGATGGGCTCGCCCGGAGTGAGAGGCTGCGGGTTGTCATGATCGCGCAGCGCGAGGTTGAGCACGCCGTAGGTGATGCGTGCGACCTGACCATCCGGCTGCACATCACTCAGGCGCACCGTCAGCTGGCCACAGGTCTGGTCGCTGGTCAGTGTCAGCGTGAGCCTGGGCTTGCCAAGGATATCCAGCGGCGCGTCGAGCGGTTCACTGTCAAAGCACACGGCGAGTGCATCATCGAGCCGCTGATCTCCCGGCAGGTCAGGCCCGAACCAGATGGCGCAATACTCGCCCTGATGACGGCCAGCGGTCAGCGGTGAATCCACCACGACCGGCCTGGACAGTGCCTGCTGGCCCTGACGTGCGTCGTCGCTCAGGCCTGACTCGCTCAGCGACATCTGGTGCATCTCGACATCGCTGGCGGGCCAGTCATCCGTCTGCACCCAGCGCCCCGGACGTTCGGCATACATCGTCTTCGGCGGCAGGGAGTCCTGCAGATAGAAGGTGGCGGACGGCTCGTCCATCACGCCGTTTTCCTCGCCTTTCAGCCAGTGGTCCCACCAGCGCAGCGCTTCCTGCAGGAAGCCGATGGCCGGATTGGGCACCGCGAAGTGCGGATACTTGTGAATCCACGGGCCGATCAGCGCCTTGCGCGGGCAGCTCAGGTTTTCCATCATCCGCCCGACGGTGTTCTTGTAGGCATCTCCCCAGCCACCGATGGTATAGACCGCCGCTTCGATATCGGCGTAATTGGTGTTGATGGAGCCCTGCTTCCAGTATTCATCGCGGTGCTGATGCGAAAGCCACGTCTCGGCCAGCAGCGGCATCTCGTCCAAGCGTTCCTGCCACATGGTGCGCCATTCATCACCGACCAGACGCGGGTCCGGCGGTGCTGCGGAGAAACTCAGCATGGTGGCGGCCCAGGCCAGGTTCTCGTTGAGCAGGCAGCCACCCTTGTAGTGGATGTCATCCGTGTAGCGATCATCGGTGGAGCAGAGAGTGATGATAGCCTTGAGCGGTTCGGGCCGGTGCGCGGCCAGTTGCAGCGAATTGAAGCCACCCCAGGAGATGCCCATCATGCCGAGCTTGCCGGTGCACCATGGCTGATTGGCGATCCAGTCGATCACCTCCAGCGCATCGGACTGCTCCAGTGGCAGATATTCATCCTCCATCAGCCCCTGGGATTCGCCGTTGCCGCGCATGTCGACGCGCACTGACGCGTAGCCGTGGCCCGCGAAGTAGGGGTGGGTGAGGGCATCACGCGCGATGGTGCCGTCACTCTTGCGGTAGGGCAGGTATTCGAGGATGGCCGGCACTGGTGCCTGTTCCGCGTCTTCCGGCAGCCAGATTCTGGCGGCCAGCTGCGTGCCGTCCGAGAGCGGAATCAGCGTGTGCTCGATCTCGCGGACGCGATGGGAGAAGTCGGTCTTGACGCGCATTCACGTATCCTTGTGTCGTCGGGGCGATGGACGGATGCCTTGTCTCGGGAGTACTGCTTGTCACGGGAGTGCTGCTTGTCACGGGAGTACTGCTTGCCACTGGCCGCGACGCCAGGACTCAGAATTCGGAAATCAGAAGTCGGAAGTCGATGCTGGCGCATGCCGTCAAACGCCGCAAGGCGCCGTGGAGGGAAATCCACGGCGCCTTGCGGTGTCATGCGGGGAGGGAGCAAGGATGCATGGCATTTCAAGGCCATGCATCCCGTCAACCACTGCTTGTCTTGGGCGCTGCCCTGCTGACAGGCAACACGATCACATCTCGCTACTCCAGACTCGCTCCATAGCCGAAGCTGGCGGCGGGCTCGGCTGCTGTCTCGACCCACACGCTCTTCACTTCGCTGTATTCGCGCAGCGCATCCAGCCCTGAGGATCGGCCATAGCCACTCTCGCCGTAGCCGCCGAAGGGCGAGCTGACGTGAATGGTCTTGTAGCCATTGACCCAGAAGGTGCCGGCACGCACCTGGCGTGCCACGCGGTGGGCGCGCCCGACGTCGCGCGTCCAGACGGCGCCGGCCAGCCCGAAGCGACTGTCGTTGGCGATGCGGATGGCCTCGGCTTCCTCCTCGAAGGGAATGGCGACCACGACCGGGCCGAAGATCTCTTCCTGCGCGCAGGCCATGGCGTTGTCACCCAGCAGTACCGTCGGCGCGACATGATAGCCGCCGGTGTCCGGTACGGGGTCTGCTGAGCCATCGGCGAGACGCGCGCCGTCCTCGATGGCGCCGGCAAGCATCGACGTCACATGCTGGTATTGCTTCGCGTTGTTGATCGGGCCGATCTGGGTCGCCGGGTCCTGCGGGTCACCGAGGGTGAATTGCGTGGCGGCCTCGGCCAGCGCAGTGGTGAACTTGTCGAAGATCGAGGCCTGCACCAGCAGGCGCGAGCCGGACACGCAGCTCTGGCCGGCGCCGGAGAAGATGGCCGCCTGGGCGCCGCGCAGGGCCACCTCGAGATCGGCATCCTCGAACACGATGTTGGCGGACTTGCCGCCCAGCTCCAGCACGCAGGGGATGCAGCGCTGCGCCGCGGCGGTGGCGATGTGGCGGCCGGTGGCGGGTGAGCCGACGAATACCACCTTGCGAATGTCGCCCTCGGCGATCAACGCCTGGCCGATGCTATGGCCGTAACCGGCGATGACATTGACCAGCCCGCGCGGCACACCGGCGCGCTCGATCAACACGCCCAGCGCCAGCGAGGACAGCGCCGTCAGCTCCGAGGGCTTGAGAATCACCGCATTGCCGGCGGTGATGGCCGGGGCGATCTGCCAGCCGGCGGTGAAGATGGGGGCGTTCCACGGCGTGATCTGCAGCACGGTGCCCAGCGGCTCGTAGGTGACGTAGTTGAGGTGCGAGGTCGGGACCGGAATCACCTCGCCGTGCAGCTTGTCGGCCCAGCCCGCGTAGTACTCGAACATCTCGGCGACCTTGGCCACCTCGACCCGCGCATCGCGAATCGGCTTGTTGGCGCTCAGCGCCTCCAGTTCGGCCAGGGTGTCGGCCTGCTCTCGGATCAAGCTGCCTATCCGGTAGATGGCGCGCCCGCGGGCCTGGGCGGTCAGGGCGGCCCATTGCTGCTGGGCCTCGCGGCTGGCGGCATTGACGAGCGCGACCTGAGAGATGTCGGCATCCGGGAAGGACAGCATCAGGCTGTCATCCTGGGCGTTGCGCACCTCGATGCGCTCACCGCTTCCTTTGATGAACTCGCCACCGATCAGGCTGCTGACGACAAGCGTGTCGTCTTGAGATTGGCTGCTGTCCTGAAACGCCTGCATCAGTTCGGCGATACGCTGAGTCGTTGAGGGTACCGGGGTCATGTCGTGGGTCAGCATGGCTTATGCTCCGTGGCCAAAGAGAGTCGGGTCAGTGCGTTGCACGATGGCGCAGAAATCCTCGCTGTCATCCAGCGTCGCGCTGCTTTCAATCCAGAGCTGGGCGACGGCGTTGGCGAGAGGCAGTTCCATCCCGAGCTGTTGCGCCAGCTCACTGGCCAGCCCGACATCCTTGCGCATCAGGCCCATGGTGAAGCCGGAATCGTAGGCCTTGTTGATCACCCAGTTGGGGAACATCACCTGGCTCGCGCCACTGCGCCCGGAACCCGCATTCACGCCTTCCAGCAACTTCTCGGGGGAGACGCCCGCTCTGGCGGCCATGGCAACGGCTTCCGCCGTGCTGATCAGATGGCAGGCAGCCAGCATGTTGTTGGCGATCTTGGCCACATTGCCCGCCCCGCAGCGACCGACGTGCACTCGGCTGCCGCTCATGGTCTCAAGCACTGGCTTGGCGCGTGCCAGCACCTCATCCTCGGCGCCGATCACCATCGACATGCTGCCGCTCGCGGCGCCCTTGGGGCCGCCGGACACCGGGGCGTCGATGAAGTCGATACCGCGCGTCGCCAGCGCCGCTGCCACCTTGCGGCTGGTCTCGGGAGTCGAGGTGGTGGTGTCGATCACGATCAGTCCCGGCCTGGCCAGGGCCAGCAGGCTTTCGGCCTGGTGGTCGTCTGCTGCATCGCTGACTGGCGCATCTTCGCCGCCCAGACACAGGCGTTCGACATGCTCGGCCTTGGGCAGTGAGAGAATCACCACCTCAACCTTCTCGAGAAGCTCGGTGAGGGAATCGACCGGCGTGACGCCTGACGCAGCCGCCTTGTCACGCGCAGCCTGTGATAGATCGAACCCGAATACGGGGAAGTCATGACGGGCGAGAGTCGCGGCCATGCCGCCGCCCATGTTGCCCAGTCCGATGACACCGACGGTTGTTGTCATTGTGGCGTTCCTGTCGTGGTGAAAGGGGGAGTACTACCCGGTGACTCGAGTATGGACAGCGCTTCTGTGTTCCAGCAATAATCCAGAATTCACTTTAATGTTGCCTTCAAGGCAATGCTGGGGGCGTGATGAGTCTGGTGCAGGATCGACGTATCAGTCACTTCCATGAGGCGGCAAGACTCGGTAGCGTGCGCGCGGCGGCGGATTTCCTGAATGTGGCGCCTTCCGCAGTCAGTCGGCAGATCACCCAGCTGGAGCATGAGCTGGGCATGCCGCTGCTTGAGCGCCATCGTCGCGGGGTCGAGCCGACGGAGGCGGGGGAACGGGTGCTGGAGTATTACCGGCAGCGTCTGGCGCAGCAGGAGGTTCTGCTCGAGTCGTTGCAGTCATTGAAGGGGCTGCAGAGTGGCTCGCTGGTGCTGGCGATCGGTGAGGGGTTCATCGAGGGGCTGGCGGGGCCATTGAGTCGTTTCTCCGCGCGTTATCCGGGCATCGAACTCAAGGTGAATCTATGCGGGACCAATGAAGTGATCCGTCAGGTGGTCGAGGACGAAGCGCATCTGGGGCTGGTGTTTCACCCGACTCGCGATCCGAAGATTCGCACACACGTCTCGCGGCCGCAGCCGGTGTGTGCGGTGGTCAATCCGCAGCATGTCTTGGCTCGACAGTTCGGGGGGCAGCCGTTCGGGGGGCAACAGTTCGCGGCTCAGGAAGGCTCAAGGCGGGCGGCAGGCACGCTCGAGCCGCTATCGCTGGCGGCACTGGCCAGTCACTCCCTGGCCCTGCCGGAGGTGTCATTCGGCATCCGCCAGATCGTGGCCCAGGCCGAACATCAGGCCGGTGTGATGCTGAGCCCGACCCTGACCTGCAATGCCCTCGCCATGCTCAAGCAATTCGCGCTGCATGGCGGCGTGACCCTGCTGCCGGAGTTCGTGGTCTCCGAGGAAGTCGCCGCCGGCCGCCTGTGTCGAATCCCGCTGCAGGAAGCCCAATTCGTCACGCCGCATGTGCAGTTGATCAGCCGCCTGGGCCGTCAGTTGAGCGATGGCGCCAGTCGGCTGTCGAGCCTGCTGCAACAGGACATGACGGCCTTCAGCCCCTGAGCGGGCCACAAGATTGGCTCGCCCAGGGGCTGAAGAAGTGATTTGCAGTGGTCGCCTCGGCTCAGCGTGAGGCCAGGAAGTCACGCACATCCAGCGAGATGCCGTTGTGATCGCCTTCCAGCAGGTGACGATAGGCGAGGGCAGTGTCGGCGGCGCTGATGCCGCCGTCGGTGGGCATGCCCATCGCCAGCATGGTTTCGGTCACGAAGTGCGGGCTGACGGCATTGACGCGCAGAGTGTCGCCCATCTCGAGCGCGGCGGCCTTGACGAAGGCATCCAGCGCGGCATTCACGGTACTGATGGCGGCAGAGCCGGGGATAGGGTGCTGGGCGAGATAGCCGGTGGTCACGATGAAACTGCCGCCGGTGTTGAGGTGCTGTGCGGCGATCCTGAACAGGCTCAGGTGCCCCAGCAGCTTGTTGTTGATCGTCATGGCGTAGTCGGCATCGCTCAGCTCATTGACGGCCCCGAAGACGATCTGGCCCGAAGTGGAAACCACGGCGTCGACCTTGCCGATACTGGCGAACAGGTCACGGATGGATTCGGGGGATTCCAGGTTCATCTGATAGTCGCCATTGTTCAGGCCGACCTTGATGACTTCATGCTCCTGCAGGGCGCTGCTGACTGCCTTGCCGATGGTGCCGGTGGCGCCGATCACTACGATTTTCATCTGCCTGCTCCTCATGGGGATGTCATTCGTCGCTGACCCGGGCTCGGGTCGATGAGTGGCATCTTACGAGGCGCTGAAAATTCAATAAATCACATCACTGACATATCATTTGTGAAGAATTCTGAATAATCATTGATGGCAGAGGTGGCGGCATGGACCTTCTCAACGCGTTTCGTATCTATCGCCAGGTGGCGCATGAGCAGAGCTTCACCCGTGCTGCCGAACGCCTCAATCTGGTGCCATCGGCGGTCAGTCGCCAGATCAGTGAGCTGGAGAAGTGGCTGGGCGTGCGCTTGATAAATCGCACCACCCGTGCGCTGCACCTGACCCATGAGGGCCACCGTTATCTGGAGAAGGTCGAGCAGATCATCGCCCAGGTGGATGATTTGAGTGACATGCGCAATGACAGCCAGCAGGTCCGCGGGCGCATTCGCATGACGGCCCCCATGATGATGGGCCAGTACGTGTTGCCTGAGTTGTTGGCGAGCTTTCGGCGCCAGCACCCGCAGGTGGAGATCTCGCTCAACCTGATCAACCGCAAGGTGGACCTGATCGAGGAGGAGGTGGATCTGGCGCTACGTGCCGGCTACCTGGACGATTCCAGCATGGTGGGGCGCAGCGTCGGTGAATTGGCGTTCAAGACCGTCGCCAGCCCCGACTATCTCGCCCGCTGCGGCACGCCGCTTGCGCCAGCGGCCTTGTCAGAGCACGACTGCCTGATCAATCCGGCGCTCTCCAGCGCGCGACGCTGGCGCTATCAGGTCGACGGCAAGCCCACTCTCATCAAGGTCAACGGCAGTCTCGAGGCCAATGAATCGCTGTGCCTGCGCGACTTTGCCCTGCAGGGGCTGGGCATTGCCCTGTTGCCGGCGCTCTATGTGACGCGAGGGCTGGAGCAGGGCGAACTGGTCGAAGTGCTCGCCGACTTCGCGATGCCGCCGCTGCCCATTCATCTGCTCCACCCCTCGCAGCGTCTGATCCGTCCGGCGGTGCGTGCGCTGGCGGATCATCTGGTCGAGGCCTTGCGCCAGCAGCCGATTGATCAGCTGGCGATCTGAAGGCAGGGCTCATCGTTAGCCGGGGGCTCACTCGTATGGCGTGTTCTCCTGCGCGACCGAAGCGACACTCCTTGCCGGCATTCATGTTGCTCGAGGTAACGATGCGCTGTCCGGGCAAGGCCTCAAGCGAGTCCGGCGTGCCCTCGCGGGCGAAATAGCTCGGTGAGCCATACACCACGCGCCGCACGCTGCCGACTCTCAGCGCCGAAAGCCCCGAGGAGGGCAGGGAGCCGATACGCACGGCGATATCGAAGCCTTCCTCGATCATGTTGGACACACGCTCCACGACTACCGTCTCAGTGCACAACTCAGGGAGGCGCTCGAGGTTGATGGTGACTTTCAGTCCTCTCTGACCGGCTGACAAGCCCGATGCAAATCAGTGAGATAGCAATAGATCAGTTCATGGTCCTGACAAGTGGCTGGCGGTATAGTACGAAGCGTGTGTCATTTATCCGAGCCTGTCACAGCTTGTTGCCCGCTCGGCATCACAGACAAGGATTTTCACGATGGCTTCATTTCGTATTCTGACGCATCCCGAGCACGGGACGCGTGCCGTCAAGATCGGCTGGTCATGGCCGGCATTCTTCTTCGGCCTGTTCTGGGCGCTCTACAAGCGCATGTGGCTGCTGGCGGCCAGTCTGTTCGGCTTCATCGTGCTCAGCTCGGTCTTCATTCCGGCGACGCAGGGAGGGCAGCTGATCTCCAATATCCTGTTCCTGGGCCTCAACTTGACCATCAGCCTCAAGGGCAACCTGTGGTACGCGAGCCTGCTGGAAACCCAGGGCTATCAAGAGCAGGCCCAGGTCTCGGCGCGCAATCCCGATGATGCGCTCGCCGTGTACGCCAATTCGCAAAAGGCCTCTGCTGCCGATATCCGCGATCATGAACAAGGCGGCGCTCGCTCTCAGGATCAGGACCCTTGGGGTGATCAGCGTGACGAGCGGGAGACCGAGCGTGAGCGCAAGGATGGCAGGGGTGACAGAGTTGAAAGAGATGAAAAAGATGATGACGACAACGGCGATGGTGGCTCCAGTGGCAAGGGCGGCGGCAACGCCACGGGCACCTTCATCGGCTAAGGGCCGGACCGGGAAGAGATGAGACGATGAACCTTCAAGGACGATTGACGCGCTGGAACGATGACAAGGGCTTTGGCTTCATCACCCCGGCGTCGGGTGGCAAGGATGTCTTTGCCCATATCAGCGCCTACCAGGGGCGCGGGCGACCCAAGGCTAGCGCGCAGGTGCATTATCAGTTGGGCATGGATGACAACAACCGCCCACGTGCCATCCGCTTTCGCACCCATGGGGCCGGAGCATCCACCACCTCTACCGGGGTGTGGCTTGCATGGTTGGTGGCATTAGCCGTGATGGTCGTACTCGGAGCGGGCTGGTGGCAGGAGCGTCTGCCATGGATGTTGCCTGCAGCGTATCTGGGCATGAGCCTGGTGGCGTACATGGCGTATCGGGTAGATAAACTGGCCGCTGCTGAGAGTGAACAGAGAGTTCGCGAGGATACCTTGCACTTCATGGAGCTGCTGTGTGGCTGGCCGGGCGCGCTGATCGCCCAGCAGAGCCTGCGTCACAAGACGCGCAAGACAAGCTACCAGTTCGTGTTCTGGTGTGCGGTACTGCTCAATATCGCCGCCGTGAGCTGGCTGACTCTCTCGCCGGATGCCGCGACCCTTCGTGACCTGCTCGGCTTTCCCGTCATGGCAGGCGAGGCCATGATCAGGTGGTCATGAGGGGATGATTGAGCGCCGTTATCGAGCGCATGACAACGACAAAGGGGGCCTATCAAGGGCCCCCTTTGTCGTCGTTGCTCACTAATGTTTACCAGTAGAGCACGCTGGCCATCAGAACGGTGCGTAATCATCCTGTTCGGCGCTCGAGGCGACCCAGCGGTCTCTGGCAGGTATCGCCCGGCGTTGCGCGCCCTGTGGCGGTATCTGTCCTCGCTCACCATACAGCCACAGCACCAGGTTGGAGCGCTGGCCGCTGGTGATCGGCTGCGCGGCATGCGGCACATTACCGCGATGCAGCATGGCCGAGCCGGGCGTGAACGAGAAGCGCACTGCGTCTCCGCTCGCGGAGTCCAGAACGTCCAGTTCAGAGCCCTCGAAGGTCTCGTCGGGCAGGTTCATGTTGATGTTGAGAGTCACGGACGAGGCGTCGGTATGCGGCCGAATCGAGGCGTCCGTGGTGGGCTGATAATGGATCGAGAAGCCGAAGGACTGGCTGTCGTAGCCGATGATTTCCGGGAACAGCAACCGCGAGATCGGGCGCATGTAGGTGTCCAGCAGTTGCTGATAGAACGCCTGGAAACCCGGTGCCGCCAGATAGCCCTCTGAGCGATGGTCGAGCATGGCGCCGCGTCGATTGAGCACGATGCCGTAGGGCGGACGCAGCGGAATACCGGCGTCCCATGCCTGTTCCAGCATGTTGCGCAGATCCGCAATGCGCTCGACATCGAAGAGCTGGAACTGATAGACGTCAGTGGCGACTTCTGTCATCAGCGCCTTGATGTCCGTCTCGCGCTCGGGATTTTCCCACGCTTGCTTGACGGCAGTGCGCAGCGCCTCGTCGATCAATCCACTATCGAGGATGGCGAGGTCGTCTTGCTCGACGGCTTCCCATTCACGCCAGGCGTCACTCAGCAGCTGACGATGGCTGTCCCAGAATTGCTGGACGGAGGGGGCGCGCCGCAGCATGGCCTCGCGGGAAGGAAGTTCGAGCTCGCGGGCCTGCTGTAGTCGAGTGGAATGCAATACAGAGTGGGTCATGGGATGTCTGCTCCAGAAGCTTGCGACATGAAGGCTGCCGTTTCGGCGATGTTGGGCAATTTATTACGCCGTGCCTTGTTGATAAACAGGCCCCTGGAGTAAACACATTCAATATTCTGTTGATGATCTCCGCACGACAGCAGGCCCGCACACAATGCGGGCCTGCTGTCGTTTGCCAGAGTGATACGAGGCGCGCTGTCAGCTCATCAAGCCGTCGACAACACCCAGGCCGTGGAAGGCGATCATGCCGATGATGCCAGCGAAGATCACGTAGTAGAGCGTCGGCAGGATCGTCTTGCGAAGCGTGACGCCTTCGCGACCCAGGAGGCCGACGGTGGCCGAGGCAGCCACCACGTTGTGGATGGCGATCATGTTGCCGGCAGCCGCGCCGACCGCCTGGAGGGCGACCATCATGGCGCTGGAGATGCCCAGAGCCTGGGCGACGTTGAACTGGAAATCGGCCAGCATCAGGTTGGAGACGGTGTTGGAGCCGGCGATGAAGGCCCCGAGGGCACCGACACTCGGCGCGAACAGCGGATAGATATCGCCCACGCTATCGGCGATGAACTGTGCCATTGCCACCGGCATCGACACCAGATCCGCTTCGTTGACGCCGGAGTTGATCAGGATACGTACCATCGGAATCGTGAACAGCAGCACGAAGCCTGCGCCGAGGATGGTACGGCTGGATTCGCTGACGGCAGCACTGACGTCTCGCATGCGCATGCGGTGCAGCACGATGGTCAGCAGTACCACGACCACCAGGATACCGCCGGGCAGGTACAAGGGCTGCAGGCTGCCGGAGATGTCAGCCTCCCCGAGAATGCCGCTCCAGCCGAAGCTCCATGAGGTCAGCGCCTCCTTGATCGGCGCGATGACGCGCGACATCACCAGCAGCACCGCGAGCAGCACATACGGCAGCCACCCCATGCCGACCGAGAGCGGCTTGCGGCCCTCGACGGGCTCAAGTGTCATGTCCAGCTTGCCGATCCACTCTGCGGGCCAGTTGTCTGCGTTCGGGAAGTCCCAGGTCCGGCTGGGCAGCAGAAAGCCCTTGCGCGCTGCGGGTACCACGATGGCGAGCCCCACCATGGCGCCGATCATCGACGGGAATTCCGGCCCCAGCAGCATGCCCGCCAGTACGTAAGGCACCACGAAGCAGACACCGGCGAACAGCGCGAAGGGCGCGACTTCCAGCCCTTCACGCCAGGAGCGATTGGCGCCGAAGAAGCGCACCATCACCGCAACCATGGTCAACGGCATGCAGATCCCGATGATGCCGTGGGTGATGGCGACCTCAGAGGTCACCAGCTGGAAGTAGGCGTCCCAGCTCGAGCCATTTGTGGCCAGTGTCTCGCTGACACCGGCCTTGTCGAGGCCACCGGAGACCCCGACCACGATCGGCGTGCCGACCGCACCGAAGGAGACCGGCGTCGATTGCACCATCATGCCCACCACGACCGCCGCCAGTGCCGGGAAGCCCAGCGCCACCATCAAGGGGGCGGCGACGGCGGCAGGGGTGCCGAAGCCGGAGGCACCTTCGATGAAGCAGCCGAACAGCCAGGCGACGATGATGGCCTGCACGCGGCGGTCCGGGCTGATGCCGGAGAAGCCGTTGCGTATCGCGGCAATGCCGCCGGAATGCTTGAGGGTATTGAGCAGCAGCAGGGCGCCGAAGATGATCCACAGGATCGCGACTGTCAGTATCAGTCCCTGCAGGGACGAGGCCAGGACACGAGTGAAGGTCATGTCCCAGGCCAGCAGGGCGATCAGTGCAGTGACCACGAAGACGATGGGCATGGCGAGGCGGGCGGCCATGCGAAAGCCGATCAACAGCACCCCGGCGAGCAGCAATGGCACAAAGGCCAATAGTGCCAATAGCGACTGATTCATGTGCAGCACTCTCCCTATGTTGCGTGGCGCCCCATGTTGCGTGGCGAACGTCGTTTTATAAGACTTTGTTGTTGGTGGGTGCGTGGTTATGTCGCACCTGACGCTAGCTCAAGGTAAGAGAGTCCATTTGTTTCTGCTACTTGAGGTCATCTGGTATTACCAGTGATGATCGTGAGGTTTATTTGCGCCAACTCATTGATAGTCAATGACTCTGTGAGGTGTCGCAGCCCACTCATCACGCGCAGCAGGTCAGCTTATTAGACTAAAAGGCGGCAGTTTACCGGGTGAGAGGCGTCTGCTTCCTGAGCGTGACAGGAAGGGCGCGCGGCCAATGACATCTGCATGTCACGCGCTTCACGTGCCCCAAGCGCCAAAAGCGCCAAAAGCGCCAAAAGCGCCAAAAGCGCCAAAAGCGCCCCAATAGAAGGAGGAATGGCGAACAAGAAGCTGGTCGGGTGGGGGTGTCTTGCACGCCATAAGGGCGGCTCACGCCTTGCTGGCTTGCGTGAATCCCAGCTTCATGGGGGCGTCATTGTCATCGAGATGATGGGCGAAATTAAGCCCTGTTCAGGCAAGGATATATCCACTGATTATTCAAGAAGTCGCGCACGATTCAGTGACAAGTCACTAGTAGCCGTCATGTCTGTCATGCATTGGCAACAGGTATTCAAGTTTAACTTTCGTTGGCTGATTGATAATAACAATTGGATACCATTTAAATAAAAGAAAGTACAAATAAGCCTGCTGTGTATATTTACAGGCGCCGGGCGTGTCTTGTTACGCTGTCTTACCTTAATCAATCACGTCTATGGAGAGCGCATGGCACAATGGGGCACGTTATTGGTCATTCTGGCAGCCCTCCAGTGGGGGATTACCGGTGGGCTGGGAAGTCAGTTGATGTCGTGGGGCTGGCAGGCCGAAGTCATTTCGTTCTGGCGCGCCATGGTGGGGTTCATCTGCATGCTGGGCTGGATGTTTCTGCTGGGCTATCACAAGCGCCCGGCCGACTCCACGCGGGGTCTGTTGGTGTGGTCATTGCTGGCGGGGCTGGGTGTCGCCGGCAATTTCATGTTCTATTTCAAGAGCGTCAATGAAAGCAGTGTCGCGGTGGCTGCCACGCTGATGTACAGCGCACCCATCTTTGTCTATATCGCCTCTTTCCTGGCGCGGGTCGAGAAACCGACGCCGACCAAGTTGGGATCGATCGTGGTGGTGATGATTGGCATCGTATTGCTGACAGGCGTGCTGCAATCCGGCTCTGCCTCTGTCACCCCATTGGGCATCGCCTTTGGCTTGTTGGCGGGCGTGTCTTATGCCGTGTTCATCTTTGCCTTCAAGTCCGCTTCGCGGCACGGCAGTGTGCCGGGCATCCTGGCCATCGCGCTGGGCTTGAGCACCTTGATCATGGTGCCGTTCACGGACATGGGACAGGCGATTGCGGTGCCCTTCGCCGATGAGTGGTGGGTCTTCATCCTGTTCGGGCTGGTGGGCGGTGGCCTGTCCTTCTATTGCTATATTGCCGGGCTGCGCCATAGCTTGCCGTCAGTCGCCTCCATCGTCGCCATGATCGAGCCGATCACTGCCACCCTGTATGGCCTGTTGATTCTGGGACAGGGACTGAGTGCCATGCAGATAGGTGGCATGGCGCTGATTCTGCTCGCGATCACGGTGCTGAGCCTGGCGCAGAACCGCCCGGATGTGTTGCTGCGCATGCCGCTCGGGCTGCGCAAGGACACCTCAAGAGACGCGCAGGCGAAGCAGACGGAACAGACAAGTCAATGACGCCTTGTGAGTCCTGAACTGATGTCTTCATTCTGCTCGCGATCGTGCTGAATGCCGCGAGGTACACGAAGCGCGAGTCTCGAGGGCAATAGCGAAGGGATGAAGGGGCCTGAAACACGACAACGCCTCGTCAGCTTGGCTGGCGAGGCGTTGTCGTGTTGTGACGTGTATGAAGTCGAGTGATGCCAGTGCGTGCTGGATCTGCCTCGCTATCAGCTATCGCTGAGCACGGCGGCAAGTTCAGGGCTCGGGCGGCTGGCGTTGACGAAGAAGTCATTCATCGTCAGCAGCAGGTATTTCTTCATCATGTTCTGGGCCGGCAGGAAGATGCGATCACCGAAGTCGAAGTTGCCTGCCTGGTGCGGCACGGAGTCCTGAACGGCGTAATCCTTGCTGAACAGCAACTGCTCGTTCTTGTCGTAGAGACGATACTGGACATCGAAATCGGCAATGATATCGAAATCTTCATTGGCGACACCGAAGGTCAGCAGATTCTTGGTCAGGTTCTGTGCGATCAGGTAATCAAGATAGACAGGGCCACGATTCTCATGGGCCTGGATTTCCACTTGCAGGCGGTAGTCGCTGGCACGTGCATCATGGGTGATGCGCGAAGACGCGGGCAATTGCTCACGCAGCAATTGATTGAAGTGGGTCATCGCCGGTGAACAGGCGCGCGACAGCTTGATGTTGCCCAGTGGTTGCATGGCCTGTTGGGCTGCGCCGGAAAACAGGTTGGCCTGTGGCTGGCTGTAATAGACGTCGGAATAGAACACCTTGTGCTGGTAGGCCTGCGCCTCCACCGGCGTTACTTTCGGGACATCGATCTGCGCGCGCGACACACAGCCGGCCATCACCATGAGGGCAATGCCCGCGGTAGCGAGTTTCATCAATGGCATGGGCATACGAGTGACGGGCATATGACGAATTCTCGGGCGTGGCGAAGTTGTCGCTCACCGTAACATGCGCATGTCACAAGGCTAAACACGGGCCAGACAACGCCTTTCAACCATTGTTAACTTTTGTTGAATATTGTTGCATTTGTATATATGAAGACATGCAAGAGGCGCCAGCTCAATCGAACCAGCGCTTGAGCGTCGTCTCCGCGCGCGCGGAATGTTCCGGCTTGATGTGCGCGGCGACGATGGCGACGGCACCCGCCATCAGCGTCAGGTCATCGGTGTATCCAAGCAGTGGCGTGAAGTCGGGCAGGCCATCGATGGGCGAGATGAAATAGCCCAGCGCCCCATAGATGGTGGTGCGCGCCCAGAGAGGCGTATCGGGGTCCTGGGCGGCGAAATACATGCGAAATGCGGGATTGAGCACGCGCTTGCCGGCCTTTCTGGCGGCGCCGCTCACCTTGCGCCAGAAGCCAGCCTCCGAGTAGTCCTCGGCATGGGCGTCGAGGGCCTCCTGGTGTGGACGGCTGCCATCGCCTGTCTGCGCTACCTGATCCGGTGCTGGCAGCCTGAGTGTCTCAGGCGGCTCGGCGGCGATGATGGTCTCATTCGTCATGGCGCTGTCTCCGTCATCTGAAGGTGTCGGCAATGGCTGCCAGTCTCATACCCTGCACTGCAGACCTTACTCTACCATGTGACTTTTTACGGGTTGCGTCGTTCCATGGTTCGCTCCGGGAATCGCTCCGTGTGTCGTTCTGTGGAGCGCTTTGTGAGCCGCTGCGTGCTGGCAATGGCAGACAGAAAGACGCCGCCTCCTTACCCGTATCGACTGGGCAAGGAGGCGGCGTCTTTTTTGGCTATCAGGAATTGGTCAGCATCAACGGCTCAGGCGGGCAGGTCGAACAGCAGGGCATGCAGCCGGTGGGCATCGCTCAGCACGAGTCGTGATGCCTGATCCAGCGTCACGGCGTCGCCTGCGCCCAGCGAGACACTTTGCGCATCGTCCCCTCTCAAGCGCGTGGACCCTTCGATCACGTGCAGATAGTAGCGGCGCCTTGCGCCCAGTGGCAGCTCCAGTGCTGCGCGCTGCTCGTCATCCCCTTGCAGGGCGATGCGATACATCCGGGCATCCTGATTGATGGCCAGCACCCCAGGCGCGGCTTGCGCCGGTGGTGCGATCAACAGGGTGAGACCGTCGCGGGCGGCGAAGGGCTGCTGCTGATAGCGCGGCGGCAGCCCCTTGGCCTGTGGCGTGATCCAGATCTGCAGAAAGCGCAGTGGCTCGCGGGACGAGGCGTTGTACTCGCTATGCTCGATGCCCGTCCCGGCACTCATCAGCTGGACTTCGCCGACCCCCAGGGTGTGCCGTGAGCCCATGCTGTCGCGGTGCTCGATGCTGCCTGACAGCACATAGCTGATGATTTCCATGTCGCTGTGCGAGTGCGGATCGAAGCCCGCGCCCGGCGCCACGCGGTCATCGTTGATCACGCGCAGTACGGAGACGCCCATGTGAGCCGGGTCGTAGTAGCTGGCGAAGGAGAAACTATGGCGGCTTTCCAGCCAGGCGAACCTGGCATGGCCGCGCTCATTGCCGGGACGTAACGTGAGCATGGCAACCTCCTGAGGCTGTGCGGGCGCGCATTGAGTGATGAATAGCCAGCCTTCAGCAGGCTTATGAATCGTGCCTGGCCGGGCTCAGCAGACGGTCGAGTGACAGCTTGCCGCCGCCGGTGATCGCCAGGCTCGCCGCGATGGTCAGCAGTGCCAGCGCGTATTCGTAGCCGTTGTTGCTCGCGAACAGCCCATTGCCGATATGCACGGTCAGGATGGCGACCAGCATGGTGAAAGCCAGCACGGCAGCCGCCGGACGTGTCAGCAGGCCGATCAGGATCGCCAGTCCGCCGAAGAACTCGCCGCTGCCGGACAGCAGCGCCATCAGGTAGCCGGGTTCGATACCGATGGACGCCATCCACTGACCGGTGCCTTCCAGACCATAGCCGCCGAAGGCGCCGAACAGCTTCTGTGAACCGTGGGCCATGAAGATGATGCCGGTCGGGACACGCAGCACCAGACTTGCGAGGCTGGAATCGGTGTTCATCAGGCGAGAGAGGGCAGACTTGAACATGCGTGGCTCCATTGATCAGGGGATATGAGGTCTTTCAGATCAGTGTGTTTGATCGATGGAGCTACTATAGAATGTGGCTTATCAAAAAAATAACGGAGGATTCTGGTCTCAATGATCAGAATTTTTGAATCATGGTCTCACCCATCACACTCGACGCCCTGCGCGTGCTGGATGCCATCGAGCGGCGGGGCAGTTTCGCCGCGGCCGCCGAGACGCTGCATCGCGTGCCCTCGGCGATTTCCTATTCGGTCCAGAAGCTGGAGGAAGAGCTGGGCGTGCCGCTGTTCGATCGCTCACGTCGCAAGGCCGAGCTGACCGATGCGGGCCACCTGGTGCTGGCGCATGGGCGGCGCATTCTGCTGGCCACCGAGGAGATGACGGCGCTGGCGCGTCAGGCGGGAGCCGGCTGGGAGGTCGAGCTGCGTATCTGCGTCGATACCATTCTTGATCCGGAGGCGCTCTATCCGCTGTTGGAGGAATTCCAGGCCATCCAGCCGCGCACGCGAGTGGTGTTGAGTGAGGAGGTGATGGCGGGTGCCTGGGATGCGCTGCATGACAATCGCTGTGATCTGGTGATCGGCGCGCCCGGCGAGCCGCCGGTGTCGGGGCTTGCGTGCCGGCGGTTCGGCGCAATAGAACCGGTCTTCGCCGTGGCGGCAGATCATCCGCTGACCCGGCTGGCGCAGCCGATTGCCATCGAGGCGCTGCAGGAGTATCCCACCGTGATCGTGGCGGACAGTTCGCGCAGTCTGCCCGGTCATTCTTCCGGCTTGCTGGACGGCCGCAGCCAGATCATCGTCAAGACCACGGCGCAGAAGATCGAGGTCCAGCGCAAGGGGCTGGGAGTCGGCTATCTGCCGCGGCATCGAATCCATCGTCATCTGGAGGAGGGCAGTCTGGCACTGCTGCAGCTGGAGACGCAGCGCGCGCCGATCGATCTCTCGCTCGCCTGGCGCAGTGGCCGTCAGGGCAAGGCGCTCAAATGGTTCCTCGAGCGCCTTGCCGCCCCCGGCATGGGTGAGGCCTTCGGGCTGTTGCCGCGCGAGGCGGCGACTGACTTGCGTGGAGACTGAACCGAGCAGACGCCCTCAGCCCCAGTCGAGCACCACCTTGCCCGACTGACCGGAGCCCATGATCTCGAAGCCCTGCTGGAAGTCTTCGACGCTCAGTCGATGGGTGATGATGGGCGAGAGATCCAGCCCTGACTGGATCAGGCTGGCCATCTTGTACCAGGTCTCGAACATCTCGCGGCCGTAGATACCCTTGATGGTCAGCCCCTTGAAGATGACCTTGGTCCAGTCGATGGCCATCTCGCCGGGCGGAATGCCCAGCATGGCGATCTTGCCGCCATGATTGATGACATCGAGCATCTGCTCGACGGCGGAAGGCACGCCGGACATTTCCAGCACCACATCGAAGCCCTCATGCATGTCGAGCTCCGCCATCACCTCCTTCAGGGATTCGCGGCTGACATTGACGGTGCGGGTCGCGCCCATCTGCTCGGCCAGTGCCAGTCGATAGTCATTCACGTCGGTGATCACCACGTGGCGAGCCCCGATATGGCGGATGACCGCTGCCGCCATGATGCCGATGGGCCCGGCGCCGGTGATCAACACATCTTCGCCGACCACATCGAACGCCAGCGCCGTATGCACGGCATTGCCGAAGGGGTCGAAGATGGCTGCCATGTCATCGCTGATCTCATCCGGTAACTTGAAGAGGTTGTAGGCGGGCAGGGCGAGATATTCGGCGAAGGCGCCGGGGCGGTTGACGCCCACGCCCTCGGTATTGCGACACAGATGGCGACGCCCCGCGCGGCAGTTGCGGCAATGGCCACAGGTGATGTGCCCTTCGCCCGAGACACGGTCACCGATCTCGTAGCCGCGCACCTCGCTGCCCAGTGCGACGATCTCCCCCGCATACTCATGACCGGTGACCATCGGCACCGGCACGGTCGCCTGCGACCACTCATCCCATTGATAGATGTGCATGTCCGTGCCGCAGATCGCGGTCTTGCGGATCTTGATCAGCACATCGTTGTGGCCGATTTCCGGCACGGCCGTCTCGGTCATCCAGATGCCGGGTTCGGGCTTGAGCTTGGCCAGCGCCTTCATGCATCACCTCCCGTCGTGGAGTCGATCACGCCCATCTCGCGGCCGATGCGCGTGAAGGCGGCAATGGCCGTCTCGATCTGCTCCGGGGTATGCGCCGCCGAAATCTGGGTGCGAATGCGCGCCTGTCCCTTGGGCACCACCGGATAGGAAAACCCGATCACGTAGATGCCGGCCTCCAACAGGCGATTGGCGAAGTCGCCCGCCAGGCGTGCATCGCCGATCATCACCGGAATGATGGCGTGACCGGCACCCGCGAGGGTGAAGCCGGCCTCCTGCATGCCACGACGAAAGCGTTCGACGTTCTCCCACAGTTGATGGCGCGCCTCGGCGCTGTCCTCGACCTTGTCCAGCGCCTTGAGAGTCGCCGCCACGATGGGCGGCGCCAGCGAGTTGGAGAAAAGGTAAGGGCGCGAGCGCTGGCGCAGCCACTCGACGATGGGTCCGCGCGCGGCCGTCACGCCGCCCGAGGCCCCGCCCAGTGCCTTGCCGAAGGTGGTGGTGATGATGTCGATCTGGTCCATCACGTCATGGTATTCGTGGCTGCCACGCCCGTTGGCCCCCACGAAGCCGGTGGCGTGGGAGTCATCCACCATCACCAGCGCATCGTAGCGTCTGGCGAGCTCGCAGATGCCCTTGAGGTTGGCGATCACGCCATCCATCGAGAAGACACCGTCGGTGGCGATCAACTTGAAGCGTGCACCGGCGGCGTCCGCCTCCTTGAGACGGGCCTCGAGTTCGCGCATGTCATTGTTGGCATAGCGATAGCGGCTTGCCTTGCACAGACGCACGCCATCGATGATGGAGGCGTGATTGAGCGCATCGGAAATGATGGCGTCTTCAGGGCCGAAGAGTGTCTCGAACAGGCCGCCATTGGCGTCGAAACACGAGGAATAGAGGATGGCATCGTCCATGCCGAGAAAGGCTGCGAGGCGTTTTTCCAGCACGCGATGCTGATGATGAGTGCCGCAAATGAAGCGCACCGAGGCCATGCCGAAGCCGTCACGCTCCAGCGCCTGTTGCGCGGCCGCGATCAGCTCGGGGCTATCGGCCAGGCCCAGATAGTTGTTGGCGCAGAAGTTGATCACCTCCGACCCTTGCCCCTCGTGTTCATCACCGCCCGCGACCCGCAGGCTGGCACGCTGGGGCGAGGTGATCTCGCGCTCCTGCTTGTAGAGACCTTCTTCATGCAGCTCATTGATCTGACGGCTGAGGTGGTCGTGGAAACTGGCTGGCATGCGTCGCTCCTGTCTGTAGTGGTCCTGTTCGCTTCCGATGGACGCTGAACGCCTGCGGGAAACGTGATGGCACAGGCTTTCAGCGTAGTCGGGGTCTGTCAGCGGTGTGGTGCGGATCGTGCGCTCAGCTGGCCGGACGCTCCTTGAGTTCGTTGCCATCCTCGTCTTCAAAGGTCAGCCCCCAGCTGGTGACGGCGGCCAGCAGCATGATGGCCACGAGAAACCAGCCCTGGAAGACAAACGGGAAGACGGCGGTCGGCGAGACGGAGGGCAGCCAATCATAGGTGCCCTGCATGGACTGGATCGTCGACCAGCCCAGCAGTACCGGTGCACCCCAAGGGAAGATGTAGCCCAGCGCAGAGGTCACGGCGTCCAGCATGTTGGCGCGGCGATAGCGATGGATGCGGTAGCGGGTGCCCAGCGCACGCACGAAGGGCGCGGCCGCGATCTCGGCGGCGGTATTGATGGTGATCGCGCTGTTGAGCAGCGCCACGATGCCCCAGATGGCCACTTCGGCGCGGCGCATCGATTGCTTGATCCAGCGCATCAGCAGGCGCGTGACATGCTCCATGGTGCCGCCGAGGGTCATCAGGTGGGCGGCACCGACGATCAGCAGGATCAGGATGCCCATGTTGACGTAACCTTCGACGCCGCGAACCAATGCGCCAGTCATGACGCCATCGGCCTCGGCATCGAAGGCGATGATCTGTGGCAGGCTGCCGGTGCCGGCGATCAGCATGACAGGAATGGCGAGCAGGATGCCCCAGGTCAGAGAGGTCAGCAGGTGCTGTCCACGCAGTGCCAGTATCAGCACCAGTGCAAAGGGCGCCAGCATGATCAGGCCCGCTGGATCGGCGGCCTCCTGCATCGATTGAACCGCCGCGGGGTCGGTGATGCCGCTTTGCTCGCTGCCGCCGAAGATCACGAACAGCGCCAGTGCCGGCAAGGCTGCCGCAATCGAGTACTTGAAGCGGCTTTTCACCACGCCGGGGACATCCGCGCCCTGGGTCGTGGCGGAGACGATGGTGGTGTCCGACACCGGGGCCAGGTTATCTCCGAAGATGGCACCGGACAGTATCGCGGCAAACAGCAGGGTGGGGTCACCGCCCACCGCAATGCCGGCCGGATACATCAGCGTGCAGAAGGCGACCGTGGTGCCGTAACCAGTACCGACAGCGGTCGAGAACACGGCTGCGAGCAGGAAGGTGAGCCCGACGAACCAGCCGCCGGTCATGTCCGAGATGCCGCCCAGCCAGACAAGCCCTTCGACCAGCCCCCCGACCTGCAGAACCTGAGCGAACATCCCGGCATAGAACCAGGCGACGATGGCGACCACCCCGATGGGCTGCGTCAGCCCATCGAACAGCCCGTTGGCATAGTCCTCCCAGCGACTGGTGCAGAAGAACAGACCGAGGGTCAGCCCGAACAGTGCCCCCATGACCAGGCCGATTTCAGAGGACAGCCCCAGCACGCTGGTCGTGATTGCCCAGACGACAAAGAAGATCAACGGGATGGCGGCGCCCCAGGCACCGAAGCGGAATGTCAGCGAAGGGGAGTCAGGCGCTGCGTGTGAGGCGTCATTGGGCGGGTGAGCAGTGTTCTGCTGCCCAGGATTCTGCTGGGAAGTCGGGGACATGTCATTACCTGTCTACGTCATTGTGATTGTTGGGTGACGACTTGAGGCAGGCGCTGGGCAAGACGATCTTCCGCATGGCAAGGCACTTGCTTCACCTTGCATCGGATTGCACTCGGCACATGCCTGAGCGCAATTACGATGCCCGCATGGCCTTGTCAGCAATACAAACGCCAGCAAGGTTTGTGGATGTTTGATGTCTTGCCAGCATGAAGCGCTGAAAATCCAGCGTTCTGCCAGTCATTTCAGCCTATCAGGGTGTGCTGATGGACTGTCAATGCGGCGAAGGCGCAAGACGTGTCGTTCGTGGCGGGTAGCGAAAAAAGGTGTTCATCAGACGTGACACGGCCCTGCACCTCGTTAGAGGGCAGGGCCGTTGTGTTGGACAGACTGTATTGCATCAGTGCGCGCTGCGACGCATCTAACGCCTTGGCGGTTCAGCGCTGGGTAAGTGGCGCCGGCGCCGGGACGGCGCGGGTGGCGCGATCACGGCGTACGCGGATCACGAAGGCGATCACCAGCGCGAAGATACCGAAGGCGACGGGGATCGCGGCGACCGAGATCAGGCTCAGCAGGGTCTTGTAGACATCGCCGCCCAGCCAGCTGACCACGACAGCCAGTGTCGCCATGGAGACGATCCAGAAGGCGCGTGAGCGTTTGACGGTCAGCATCTCGCACACTAGGCCCGCGGAGTCGGCGCTGGTGATGAAGAACAGCAGGATGTTGAGCGTCAGGATCAGGGAGAGCAGGCCGCTGCTGTCGATGGTGTCGATCAATACGAAGACGTCATCGACGCCCAGGCTCAGGCTGCCAAGCCCGAAGACCACGAACCACAGGCACGAGAACAGGGTCGGCACCAGCATCACGCCCAGCACCATGCCACGCAGGGTGCGGCCCTTGGAAATGCGGGCGATGAAGACGCCGGTGAAGATGAACCAGCCATACCAGGCCGCCTCGAAGGCATACAGCCAGTCTGCCAGCCATGTCTTGCGCTCCGGATCGCCCAGGCCGATATCGGTGGCCATCGCGGGGTACTTGAGCAGGTATTCCGGCACCAAGCGCACGAAGGTGGCGAGGATATCGCCGGGCACGGTCAGCACCAGCACGCCGAGCATCAGGATGATCGCGAACAGGGTGTTGTAGTTGCTCAGCCACTTGATGCCGCGCTTGAGGCCCGAGGCGGAGGAGATGATGGCGCACACGGCCAGCACGCAGATGATCAGGGTCGGGCTGAATTCGATGCCGACCAGCTTGACCAGCCCCTGCTGGATCGGGGTGGTCGCGTAGGTGAAGGACAGCGACAGACCGATGACGGTGGAAACGACGAGGCTGATCAGGTTCAGCTTGCTCCACAGGCCGTTGCCCAGCAGTTCTTCGGCGGGCTTGACCATCTTCATGTTGTACATGGCGTGGGCGAAGAGCGCGCCGATGGCTAGATAACCGGCCCAGGCGAGCAGACCCCAGTGATTGAAGGCGTTGAGCAGCGCCATGTCGGTGCTCAGGCCGGCATCGGTGTGGTATTTGGGTTCCAGCACGCCCCAGGTGAGCAGGCCGATGCCCATGCCGGTGGCGAACAGCATGCCCATCCAGCTCAGGGTATGGAATTCAGGGTCGCCTTCGCCGAAGCGCAGCTTGCCCAGTGGGGTAAAGCAGACTGCGACCAGAATCAGCGAGACGGCAAAGGCTGGCCAGGTGAACAGGAAGCCGAAGTTGCCGATTACCGAGCCCTTGATCAGGTCGAGACTGGCCAGAAATCCTTCGGGAAACAGGGCGGCGGCACCGATCAGCAGCGCGATCACGCAGACGGTCGCGATCGAGGTCAGGTATTGCTCCTTGCCACAGGTCGAGTTTCCCAGCCCGCAGATGTCGTCAGCGGAGTGCGCGTTCTGTTGTTCATGATTTGACTGTCCAGAGACGGACTGTTCAGGCGCGGATTGATCAGAAGCAGGCTGTGCAGAGGGCGAGTGGTGGGTCATTGTGCGAGTCCTGATGTTGTTATTGTCGTGGCAGGCAACGTGATGCGGGGATGAGGTGACGCGTTGAAGAGGCCGATGCTGAGCTCCTGTGAATGGCAAGGACCTCATAAGACTATCCGTACTGGGTAAGCAGTTTTGGATATGCACGACAACTAATTGGCTTGTTGCGACATGACGGCCCGCTTCAGGGCAATATCGGCAGGCATGAGCTTGATGTGTTGCCCAACGCGGCTCGCCGAGCCGCCCCTGTCACGGGATGGCTCGGCGAGTGGGGTTTGGCAGGACCGGTCTGGCAGAGCCTGTCTTGCCAGTGAGGCTTCATGTGGGGGCTGGCACAAGTTCAGGCTTACTCTCAGTCTCAGCCTCAAGCTCAGGCCTGGCCTCTGTCCGGCTTCGGCTTGCCGAGCTTCATGAGGACGATGCCGGATTCCTGACATAGCGCTACCAAGAGGCCCAGCGTCATCGCCACGATCACGAAGCTCATCGGCAGGGCGGCGGCCATCAGGATGGTCTGCAGCGCCTTGAGTCCGCCCGCCATCAGCAACGTACCGGCCACCAGCCCGATGCAGATGCCCCAGAAGATGCGGTGGCGTGCCAGCGGTTCTTCATCGCCCAGCGACAGGATGGTCGTGACCACCAGGGTGCTGGAATCCGAGCTGGTCACGAACCAGCTGATCAACAGGAAGATCAGCAGAGACGACAGGATGACGCTCAGCACGCTGTTGCCCGCCAGGGCATCGGCGGTGGCGAACAGCGCTTCGGGCAGATTCCAGTTGCGCACCAGCGTCATCAGCTCGCCGCTGCCGGCACCCATGCTGGCCGTCAGCTCCTGATACAGGCCGGTACCGCCGAACAGCGCCTGCCAGATGAAGATGATCAGCGGCGGCGCGATCAGCACGCCCAGAATGAATTCCCGCAGGGTGCGGCCCTTGGAGATGCGGGCGATGAACAGCCCGATGAACGGCGCCCACGCCAGCCACCAGGCCCAGTAGAAGATGGTCCAGCCGACCTGCCAGCTGTTTTCTCCCGCGGTTTCGGCGACCCACAGCCCCATCGGCACCACATCGCGCAGATAGGCCAGCAGCGTTTCGCCGAACAGCGAGATCAGCCACAGCGTCGGGCCGCCGATCAGGAAGCTGCCGACCACGAGGACCGACACGCCGATGTTCAGCTCGGAGATGAAGCGAATCCCGCGTTTGATGCCGGAGACCGCCGAGGCGATCGAGATCGCACTGATCGCGACGATCAGCGCCAGCTGGGTGCCGATGCCGGCATCCAGACCGGTGAGGCGATTGAGGCCCACCGCGATCTGGCTGACGCCCAGGCCCAGTGAGGTGGCGATACCGAACACGCAGCCCAGCACGCCCATGATGTCGACGGCATGGCCGATCGGGCCGTAGATGCGATCACCGATCAGCGGATAGAGCGCGGAACGCAGCGCCAGCGGCAGTTTCTTGCGATAGGCGAAGTAGGCCAGCGTCATGCCGACCATGCCGTAGATCGCCCAACCATGCAGCCCCCAGTGGAAGAAGGCCACCTTGAGCGCCTCGACGGCGCGGGCGTGATCCATGGCGGTCGCGCCGGCCAGATCCGCATGCGGGTTGTTCGGGTAGCCGAAGCCACCGGAATTGTCGAAATAGAACATCGGCTCCGCGACACCGAAGAACAGCACGCCGATGCCGACACCTGCCGAGAGCAACATCGAGATCCAGGTGAAGCGCGAGAATTCCGGCGCGCTGTCCTTGGGGCCGAGGCGCAGGCTGCCCCACGGCGAACACACCAGTACCAGCGACAGGGCGATCATCGCGACCACCAGCACCAGGTAGTAGGTGCCGAAGGTATGTTCGATCCAGCTGCGCGCGGCACCGAAGATGGCGGCTGCCCCATCGGGAGAGAGACCGGCCCCGACGACGAACGCCAGCAACAGGCCGGCCGAGGTCAGGGTCATGCCCTTGTGCATGCCCTTGAGCGGGCCACTGGTTTCCACCCGGATATGTGCCGTGAGGGCATTGTTCTGCGAAGGGTGTGGTGCGGGATCACCGAGCGGATCATGGTCAGTCGCTGCCATGAGAAGACTCCTGAATTGTTGTAGTTGTTGTGTGAGCTGTCGTTCTAATGCTGTTTGAGCTGTCGCTCCTGCTGCGGCCTGAGTGCCTTGAGGCTGATTACATTGAAGCCCTGAGTGCGCAAGCGGTAGGGGCTAGGCCAGTGGCTAAAGTGGGGGATGGTGTTCTCGATCAGGCCAATGCCGAGGGTGGCCAATCTCGAGAGCGCAGAGAGCGTCATGCGTGCCTGGCTGGGCACTTTTGCTGTCATTCTCCTGTCAGCAGCGCAACCGGCTGTCAGGCCGAGGGTTGCGCCTTTCCAGACTAGTCAGGTGCGGTGTGGGGACGTTGGAGGCAAGCGACGCCTGCTTGCCACAACACGACGTGAAGAGCATGCAAAAGACGCCAGAAATGACAATGCCCGCTCAGGTGTTGGCCTGAGCGGGCATTGATGATGCTGTGGTCACACGCATTCTTATAAATGCGGGCCAATGAGCCTGTGATGCCGGTGCCTTTGTTGAGAGGGCTGCGGCGCTATTGCCGAGAGCGCCACGCTGCCCTCTCTACGGTTGCATCATGGAATCCTGCGTCACGAAATCACTGGCAGAGGCCTTAGCCCGCGTTGGTCTGGCTGGCCGTTCGCGGCGTGGCTTGCGGGCCGGTCTTCGGCTGACGACGCGACGTGATCATGCTGCGCGATTCATCGACCAGCGCGACCAGCAGGCCAAGCGTCATGGCGAGGATCACGAAGCTGACCGGCAGGGCGGCAGCCATCAGGACCGTCTGCAGCGCCTTGAGCCCGCCTGCCATCAGCAGTACCGCCGCGACGGAGCCGATGCAGACACCCCAGAAGATGCGGTGACGCGGCAGCGGGTCTTCATCGCCCATCGACAGGATGGTGGTGATGACCAGGGTGCTGGAGTCGGAGCTGGTCACGAACCAGCTGATCAGCAGGAAGATCAGCAGTGACGTCAGCACGGTGCTGAGAATGTCATTGCTCACCAGCGCATCGGCGGTGGCGAACAGCGCCTCTGGCAGATTCCAGTCGCGAATCATGCCCATCAGCTGGCCGGTGCCCGGGCCCATGGCCGCGTTCAGCTCCTGATGCAGGGCGGTGCCGCCGAACAGGGTCTGCCAGATGAAGATGATCAGCGGCGGGGCAATCAGCACGCCGAGGATGAACTCACGCAGGGTGCGGCCCTTGGAGATACGCGCGATGAACAGACCGATGAACGGCGCCCATGCCAGCCACCAGGCCCAGTAGAAGATGGTCCAGGCATCCTGCCAGTCGCGCTCGACCGGCGTGCTCGCGACCCACAGGCCCATGGGAATGACGTCACGCACGTAGGAGACGACCGTCTCGCCGAACATGCTGATCAGCCACAGGGTCGGGCCACCGATCAGGAAGCTGCCGACCACGATGACGGACACGCCGACATTCAGCTCGGAAATGATGCGGATGCCGCGCTGGACGCCGGAGACCGCCGAGGCGATGGAGATCACACTGATGATCGCGATCAGCACGACCTGGGTGCCGATACCCGAGTCGATACCGGTCAGGCGGTTGAGGCCGACGGCGATCTGACTGACGCCCAGCCCCAGCGAGGTGGCGATACCGAACACGCAGCCCAGTACCCCCATGATGTCGACGGCATGACCGATGGGGCCGTAGATGCGGTCACCGATCAGCGGATAGAGCGCGGAGCGCAGTGCCAGCGGCAGATTACGGCGATAGGCAAAGTAGGCCAGCGTCATGCCGACGATGACATAGACCGCCCAGCCGTGCAGGCCCCAGTGGAAGAAGGCTTGCTTGAGGGCGTCGACGGCGCGGGCGTGATCCATCGCCATATGGCCGGCGAGGTCAGCGTGCGGATTGTTGGGGTAGCCGAAGCCGCCGGAGTTGTCGAAGTAGAACATCGGTTCGGCGACGCCGAAGAACAGGATGCCGATCCCGACGCCTGCCGAGAGCAGCATCGAGATCCAGGTGAAGCGCGAGAATTCAGGGCGGCTATCCGGCGCGCCCAGGCGCAGCTTGCCCCAGGGGGAGAAGACGAGGGCAATGCATAGGCCGATCAGGCCGACGATGGTCACCAGGTAATAGGTGCCGAAGGTGGATTCGATCCAGGCGCGTGCGGCGCCGAACAGGCTGGAGGACAGCTCGGGGGCCAGGCCGGTGGCGAGAACGAAAAGCAGCAGCAGGCCGGCGGAGGTCAGGGTCATGCCCTTGTGCATGCCCTTGAGCGGGCCGGAGGTCTCGACGCGCAGGCTCAGGTCCGGCGAATGGTAGCGCTGAGAACCGACGATTGCCGCGGCGCTGCCGTCTGAGGTGTTTTTTTTGGTACTGGCGTTTTTAGTACTGGAATTGTCAGGTGAGGCGGGGTCAGGCTGAGGTGGGGTCACGCAATATCTCCTGTTCGAGCTGGTCGTAGGGCCAGCGTTCCCTGTCGCGGTCACGGCGGAATGACCGTTCATCTGTCGCGAAAAATTGTTGTCGATAAGGCAACGAGATGAAGACGTGAATGCTTGTCGAGAGGCGCGGGAAGACGCTAACTCCCTCAAAGCATTACAATATATTATGTATGGAATTGATTTTGATGGCTACAGCTTCTGGAAAATTGGCTGTGTCAGAAAAGCGCGTTCGCCAGCGAGCCCATTCGGTCACGCAGGCTCATTGGCAAGGGCTATCGCGCAGGGGCGTCGCGGCTGTCCGAGAGGCAGAAATCATGCAATGATATTCTTGACGTGATACGACCATTGATTGTCTGAATACGACAATGTTGGCCATCTGTGGGACGCTTTCGGGATAACATTTCGGCGGTGCAGGGTCGTGAGCAGAGCCTGCACCTCGGACGCTTGCCCTCACGACGTCATTGACGCTGCTTGCGCTCAGCCGCCGGGCAGGACGGATTCACCTTCTCACTCTCTGGAGCCACTGCACGATGCGACTCGATTACATCGGCCCGCTACCGGAAACCATCGGGTTTCTCTTGCTGCCACGCTTCTCGATGATGGCGTTCTTCGCGGCCGTGGAGCCTCTGCGCATCGCCAATCGCATCAGTGGCAAGCCGCTGTTTCGCTGGTTGCTCATCAGTGAGGATGGCCAGCCGGTCACGTCTTCCAGTGGCATGACGCTGGTCGCCGACCACAGCATTCTCGATATTCGCTCCCTGCCTTCGCTGGCGGTATGCAGCGGTTTCGAGCCCGAGGCGCACCTCAATCGCGCCTTGACGGGCTGGCTGCATCGTCTCGATGGCGGAGGCTGTGTGCTGGGCGGTCTGGATACCGGCTGTTTCCTGCTGGCGGCGGCAGGACTGCTGGACGGCGAGCGCGTCACGCTGCACTGGGAAAGCCTGCCGGCGTTTCGTGAGCGCTTCCCTACCATCAGTACCTCGGATGAGCTGTTCGAGCTGGGCGCGCGGCGCTTTTCCTGTGCCGGTGGGGCAGCCGCGATGGACATGGCGCTGGATGTGATTGCCCGCCGGCACGGCACGGCGCTGGCGGTGGATGTCTCGGAGCAGCTGGTACACGACCGCATGCGCACGCGGACGGACCAGCAGCGCATGACGTTGGCGCGCCGCCTGGGCACCCACAAGCGCCAGCTGGTCGATGCGGTCGCCCTGATGGAGCAGAACCTGGACACCCCCTTGTCGCTGGAGGAGCTGGCGAAGCGCTGTCGCGTCTCGCTGCGCCAGTTGCAGCGCCTGTTCGAGCAGGAGCTGTCGACCTCGCCGCGGGCCTGGTACCTGCGGCTGCGCCTGGAGCGGGCGCGGCATCTGCTCAAGGAAACCGACCTCGATATTCTCTCGGTCGGGCTGTCGAGCGGCTTTACCTCCAGCTCCAGCTTCTCGCGTGCCTACCGCAACCACTTCGGGCATTCCCCGCGCCAGACGCGCTGAGGCCTGGCCAAGGACGCTGCTTTCAACACAAGGGCGCTGCTTTCAACAATTGCTGCAAGTTCGTGCGCCACCTTGCCTGCGTTCGGCTCTCACCACTGGCTTTTGTCGGTGATCCTCATGCGGCTGTCATACCCGCGTGTCAAAAACGTGATCTGATGGGAGAGGCTGCCAGAAAGCGGGTATCCACGCCTTGAGGTGCCATGCTGTCGGGCAGGGTGCGTCTTGTGCTGGAGGAAGTACGAGGTTTCAGCCGGCGTTTGCCGCGGGTGAGTGACAGCTGCGTGTGGCCTGCAGAGGCATGAGAGCGACTTTCGCAATGACAAGGGGATGGGGAATGAAGCATCTGACAAGCAAGCTGCTATTGGGGAGTGCCATCGCCTTGATGGCCTCCACGACCGCCGTGGCCCATGGCACCGACATGAGCGAGCGCCTGGCAACTATCAAGACGATGTTCGATGCCGACAGCGTCGTGGCAGGCCCCGAGGTGGTGGATTGCACGCTTTCCGGCGGCACCGAGACCCAATGCTTCAGCATCACGCTCAAGAACTCGCTGGCCGCCGATGAGATGGGCCCCTGGTGCCCGGGCAATATCTCGGACACTGCTGATGAGGGCGGTATCTGGGTGCGCGACGGCACGCAATACGACGTGGATGGTGCCTTCATCGAAAATCTGGCCACCTTCTATGATGACCCCGAGTGGCAGCTGTTCGATGAGGATACCGGCAAGGTTCACGTCACCGATACCAGGACCGCGTGTGATCAGGCGGCGAGGCCGGATGTGGCCGAGGAGTACAACAACTACTGCGTGGAATGCCGCACGGAATACATGGATGAGGTCGTCGAGACCACCTATGTGCTGCCCTTGGTGCCTGTCGCCCGTCAGGATGAGGCAACAGGGCGCACGCCAGGCCCACGGGGTATCGCCTTCAATGGCGTCAGATTCGATGCCGCAGCGCCGCAGGATGCGATTCTCGCTGCCCATACTCTGGCCCCGTTCGACGATTGCGGGGGGCATGTGAATCTGCACGTGGGTTATCACTACCACGGTGCCAATGGCTGTAGCCCCAAGCAGGAGAAAGCGGAAGCGGATGCCCCGATGATCGGCTTCGCGATGGACGGTTACCCGATACTGGCCAAGCTGACCGGTGAGGATGCTGAAAAGGCCGAGCTGGATGCCTGCAGCGGTCACGTCGCCACAGGGATCGGCTATCACTATCACGGCAACAGTGCCGAGAAGAACGAGATTCTGGGCTGCTTCAAGGGCGAGATCGGCTGTGGGCTCGACTCGCCGGATGCGGTCTGCAAGGCAGATGAACGCCCGGCAGGTGGGCCGCCCGAGGGCGGGCCTGAAGGGCAAAAGCCTCACGACGAGGCGTGATGCCGAAGGCTTCTCTCGTGTGCAGGGGGGAGCCCTTGCGAGCGCAGGGGTTGCCTCGGGTTGTCGGCGTGGTTGCGGCTTTCTGACATATTGCCTGCACACTCTGGCGGCACCCTGCGTTCATCCGCACGAATACACAAGGAACGAGCATGATGAAGCTTTCTGGTCTCTCTGGCGTGAGTCAGGCCCTCGCCCGCAGTGGCGCAATGTTTGCCATCACCGGCGCCCTGCTGGCAGTCAGTGCCGTGAGTGCGGCGCAGCAACCGCCGCGCGGCAAGCCGCCTCAGGAAGCATTGGAGGCATGTATCGCCAAGCAGGTGGGAGACCAGTGTCAGATTCAGGTGCAAGGTCAGCAGGATCTGATCCCCGGTCAGTGCATCGCTCCGCCCGAGGGCGGCCCTGGCCCGGGTGCATCAGGTGACGCGCCGGCCGATGGCGGTGAAGGTCTTGCCTGCCTGCCCGAGGGTGCCAAGCCGCCGGGTGGCCCAGCGGAACGCTGAGGCTGAAGGCGCCTGCGCCGCATGCACCGTGAATGCTTCGCCCGCCACTCTGATGATGTTGCATGGAATCAGAGGGCGGGCGTTGCTGTCTGTGGGCTGCCGGTTGTCAGTGCTGGCTTTTGGACTGAAGCGCTCTCTTTTGCATGCGTTCTGGTTGATTCACCCTTTCTGTCGCGGTGACATCTTGCGCTTGCCGCGACGTCCAAGCGTCCTGTCAGGAGTCATTGAATGACCATCACACCTCCTCATCGTGCAGCTGCCGTGCGGCACAAGGCACGCTTGCCCGCTGCTGTGCTGTCAGCATCGGTCGCGATGCTGATGGCCGGCGCGGCTCATGCTGAAGTCGTGCCGAGCCAATTCTCCTCGGCCGCGCTGGTGAAAGCCCCTGAAACGGTGAGCTGTACGCTGGAAAATGGCACGCAGTCCCAGTGCACCCGTCTGGTGGTCAAGTACAAGCCGGATGGCCTGAAAACCGGCCCGTTCTGTCCGCCATCTCTGGATGATGAGGGCGGTATCTGGGACTGGGATGGCGAGAACTCGGGCCTCTATCGGCTGGATCGCGCCTTTTTCGAGATGCTCGATACGCTCGGCTTTCATTTCCATGATGACGACGAAACGCTCCACATCATGACGGACCTGAGCAAGAGGCCGGTCGAGGCCAACAACTGCCTCAACGTGGCCGAGGATGAGAGCGTCGAGATGACCGTGCTGCTGCCCCTCGAACCGGTCGAGGCTGACGAGCCCACGCCGCTGGGCACCGTCGCCAAGATCGGTCTTGCCCTGGATGGCGTGCCTATCTTCGCTGACGCCCCGTCAGTGCTGGATACCGGCAACCTGCCGGCGCTGGATACCTGCGGCGGGCATGTCGATCCCGGTGGCTGGTATCACTGGCATGCCACGGCGACCGATATCGACACCCTCTATGACGAGCTCGGTGTCGATGCCCACTGTCAGCTGCCACAGAGCCATACCGCCCAGTTCGCCTATGCCTTCGATGGCTATCCGATGTTCGGCACTCAGGATTCCGGCGGCAGCGTCCCGACGGACCTCGACAGCTGCAATGGTCACTTCGGCCCGACCGAGCGCCACCCCGAGGGCGAGTACCATTATCACGCCACCGACGAGTTCCCGAATCTGCCCAAGTGCCTCAAGGGCGTGGTCGCCAAGGACAACTTCGTGACCACGGCCAGCATGGGCATCGGCTCGCCGCGCATACCGGGCCAGGGCCCCGGCCCGGGTGGTCCGGGTGGTCCGGGTGGGCCGGAGAAGGACACGTCTGATCGCCCGGAGTCTGATCAGCCGTCAGAGGCCCCGTCTCAGGCATCCAGCGAGCAGTAGGGCGGCAGCCTGGCGCGCCACCTTGCCGACAGTCGCGCGGACTGCCTGAGCACAAGCGCTGTATGAAATAGCGTGCTGTATGAAGAAGCCCTGCGGCCATGCGAAAGACCTGCATTGCCGCGGGGCTTCATGCTTTTCACCGAAGGATTGTTACCTCATGACGTTCACCCGCTTTTCGGCGCCGCGACTCACGCGGGCAGCCACCTCTCGCCTGGCTCTGTTGCTGGTCATGTTCTCCGGGGCTGCGCATGCCCATGTCGTTACCGATTCGGTCGGCGGCTTTGCCGCGGGCTTCCTGCATCCCCTGACCGGGCTTGATCACTTCACGGCCATGGTGGCGGTGGGCCTGTGGGGCGTGATTCTGGGGCGGCCCGCCACCTGGCTGCTGCCGGTTGTCTTCCCGATGATCATGGCGCTGGGCAGTGTGGTCGGCATCGTGGGCCTGGCGCTGCCGGGCATCGAGATCGGTATCGCGCTTTCCGCACTGGTACTCGGCGCCTTCATCGTGTGGCGGGTCGCATTGCCGTTGTGGCTCGCCTGTCTGGTGGTCTCGGTGTTCGCGATCTGTCATGGATACGCCCACGGGGCGGAATTGCCCCAGGCCTCTGATCCCTTCGCCTTCGCGATGGGCTTCATGTTGGCTACCGGCAGTCTGCATGCCGCCGGTATCGGCGTGGGCGTAGTGGCAGAGCGCTTTCATCAGGGCGTGTTGCTGCGGGTACTGGGCGCAGTGACGGCGCTGTTGGGTGTCTACTTCCTGTTGGAGGCCCTGGCATGATGATGTGGGATCAATGGCTGTTGGGCGTTCGCGCCGCCACCGGAAGCCCGGTGATCCTGTATCTGATGCTGACGGCCAGTCTGGTGGGCGTTGCCTGTCAGAGCCGCTTCACGACTGGCGAGTGGCTGCGCGGCGTTCTGCGTCTGATCAATGCCATGGTGCTGGGAATCGTGGTGGCGCTGTACGCGCCGGATTCGCTGGTGATGGCAGTGGTGGGTTTCGCGATCGTCACGGCCTTGCTGGTGTCGATTCATCTACCACTGCGCACGTTGTGGGGCAGGGCGCTGATGGCGCGTGTCCCGGCAGCGTTGTTGGGGCTGGTGGTCGGCCTGCTGTTCGTCGGGCATGACGTGGCCACTACCCCAGTGGCAATACTGCTCGGCGTAATGACGGCCATACTCCTCATCGTTGTCGCCGGCTGGGGGATTCTTGCCTTGGCCGGGCGTTTGCTCCCCGAGACGGCTTTCGTCATCGCCCAGCGGGTGCTGGGCGCCTGGCTGGTCGCCATCGGCGTGATGACCCTGACCTTCATCGTGATGCAGTGGTGAGGCTGGCCTCTTGCATTATCAGGCTGCTCGCCCCCATTGCATGAGGATGCCCTCAGTAAGCCCCAAGGAATGGAGCGCGTATGCAGTTCATGAAATATGCCAGGCAGTTGGCGCGGAACCCGCTGGGGATCATCGCGTTGTTCATCTCGTTGATCTATGGCTTCGCGAGTCTGCTGCTGAATTCGGCGGCCGAGACACTGACGGTGGCGGAGCGTTGGCCGTTGATCGGTTTCATCGTGGTGTTTCCGCTGCTGGTGCTGGCAGTGTTCTATCGACTCGTGACCCATCATCACGGCAAGTTGTATGCGCCGGGGGATTACGACAAGGACCGCTCCTTCATGCGCACGCTATCGCCAGCCGAGCAAGAGCAGCGTCTGACTCGCGAGGTGCAGGCGTCGCTGGGGGAGAGTGATTGGCAGCAGGGCGGAGCAGACGCCGAGGCTCAGGTGTCAGCCGCCGCTGAGGATAGCGGGCAGGCCGTCGACGATGCCGATGTCGCGCAGCTGTTGAGCCCTCAGGACGGCGCCGACGAGAAGGCGCCGTTATCGCGTGCCGAGCATCTGGATCATCATCGCCAGCAGATGACCCAGCTGAAGGATGCCGTGCTGCGTCAGATGCAGGAGTCCTCCACTGCGGGTGGTGGTGGCGGTAGTGCGAGCGGCGCGATGACGCGTCATGTGCGTGTCGGCGAGACCGATGCCTGCTTCGATGCGTTGTTGGAGGGAGAAAGCGCCCCCTTTACGTTCATCGAAGTGAAGGTGCTCAAGCACTACGCCAGAGCGCAGACGGTGCTGCAAAGTCTGCTCTACGAAGCGCTGCTGGCGGACCGCACCCTGGACGCCAATTTCAGACTGATCGTCGTGGTCGTGCTGACGGAGAATTCGTCTCAGGGCATGACGCGGGAGCGGCTGGAGCAGGAGTGGCATCAGCGCATCCGTCAGTGCCCGGTCGCCATCGAGCTGCGCTTCATGTCACCGGCGAGTCTGAAGACTTAGGCGACGGCTTGACGCTCGAGCGGTTCCCACCGGGCTTTTCAGTCTTCGGTTATATCTGTCATCCGCTATGTCGGTCACCAGCTATGTCTGTGTCCAGATGCGCAAACGCCCAGTCACGACTTTCGTGGCTGGGCGTTTGTGTACGTGAGGGGCTTGCGCTAGTCCAGGGCGCACAGGCGCCGATCGAGGGCTTCACAGAAGGCCTGCCAGGCGTGCTGCATCTCGGGGAGCGCATGATGTGCGTGCAGCGCCGCATGCACCATGCCGCTTGCACTGCGATAGCCGACATCGGCACCGCGCCAGCGCCAGACATCCACCGCTGCTTCCAGCGGTTGGGTCAGCGGATCATGCTCGGCGGCCAGCACTTCGATCTGGCGTGCCGGCGGCTGCTGGGAATGTGCCGGCGAGGGTGAGTAGCTGGCGGAGCGGTCGCCCTCGGCGACGGTCAGCCACATGCTGACCACTTCATCGCGGCCGAGCAGTGGCGCATCCGAGCCCAGCGCGAACTCGTTCTCCCTGGCCAGCACGAAGACCGGGTCCATCGGCGGGTAGATCAGCCCCAGCACATAGCTTGTGGGCTTGTCGGGGGCCGGATGCTCCTGATGGTGGGCCGTCTCCATTTCCGCGCCGTGGGTGCCGAGGCTCTGCATGCGCGTACCCTGCAGGCCGATGTTGGGCATCTCGGTATCGAGTCGGCGCGCCACATCCATCGCCAGTCGAGCGCCGGCGCTGTCACCGACGATGGCCACCGGTTCGACTGTGGCGGAGAGGTGCTCGATGGTCGCCAGGCAATCCGCCAGTGCGTCCTGATAGTTGGCTTCCGGCAGCAGGCGATAATCGACACTGACCACCTCACGCCCCAGCTGGGCGGCCAGGCTGGAGGCGATGCCCTGATGGCTCTCCGGCGAGCCTATCTGCCAGGCCCCGCCGTGCAGAAACACCACCGGTGCCGGCAGGTTGCCTTCCGCCTTGCGTGCCACCTCCGGGATGAAGTGGCGCAGGCGCAGCGGCGTTGCCCGGCCGGCGATCTCGACGTGATTCTCGTGGGTCGTGACTCCCTCGGCGAGCGGCGCGCCAAGTTGCTGGCACAGTTGTTCATAGCGCTTGCGGGCGTCTGCCTGGGGCATCTCTACCATTTCATCCATGCCGCGCGCGAAGTCATCGATGAAGGCGCGACAGGTGATGGGGGAAGGCGTCATGGTCATGAATCGGCTCTCGGCGGGTGTCCCAAGACAATAACACCCCGCCAGAAGACTGGCAGGGTGCGGGTTTCGACGCTAAATCAGCGACTTGTTATCCGAAGCGGACATCGATTGTCACACGTCTCAGGCCGTCTTGCGGCGGATGGCGATACGACGACCGGCCGCCTTGGGCCAGCCATCGTCGTCTGTCGGCTGGGGCAGGGCGGCAATGCGCTCTGCCACCGATTCCGGACAGGGCGTCGGACGACCGCCACTGATGCTCATCGCCATCAACATCTGCTCGCTGGTGGCGATCTCGCCGCCGTCGGCATCCGTCAGGGTGAACAGCACATGCTGGCGCTTGGCGTCATGGTCCAGCAGCAGCACCTTGACCTTGAGCGTCTGGCCTTCATGCGCTTCCGCCAGATAGCACAGGTGCGTCTCCAGGGTGTAGATGGTCAGATCGTGTTCGCGACGACCCTCGACATCCAGCCCCACGTGCTCCATCAAGGCTTCGACCGCCATCGAGAAGGCACGCGCGTACTCGGCATCATTCATGTGGCCGTTATAGTCGACCCACTCGTGCGGTACCGTGATCTCGAGCAGGTCCATCAGATACGCCCCTCGAGGCCTTCGGCTTCCGGCCAGTACTTGCGCGTCAGGCTCAAGAGTTCGACCAGGAATTCATCGCGACGACGGTCCAGCTCGGCGACCGGGCGGCCCGCTGCCTGGTATTCGCAGCCTTCCACGACCTTGTCGATCAGCTCGTCGGTCAGCTCCGGCGCTTCGAGTTTGGTCCACGGCAGTTTCAGTGCCGGGCCGAACTGCTCGAGCATGTGACGCATGCCCGGCTCGCCGCCTGCCAGGTGGAAGGTCAGGAAGGTGCCCATCAGCGACCAGCGCAGACCACAGCCATAGACGACGGCAGCGTCGATCTCTTCGGTGGTGGCGACGCCGTCGTTGACCAGGTGCAGGGCTTCACGCCACAGCGCTTCCATCAGGCGGTCAGCGATGTGACCTTCGATCTCGCGACGCACGATCAGCGGACGCATCGCCAGCTTCTGGTAGTCGTCACGGGCGCCTTCCAGCAGTGCCGGTGAGGTGTGCTCGCCACCGACCAGCTCGACCAGCGGCAGCAGATAGACCGGGTTGAAGGGGTGAGCGACGATGACGCGGCCCGGTGCCTTCTTGCAGTCCTGTTGCAGATCGGTCGGCTTGAAGCCGGAGGTGGAAGAGCCGATCACGACGTGCTCTTCGGCCGCGGCATCGATGGCGCTGAGGATTTCCTGCTTGAGCGGCAGACGCTCCGGCACGTTTTCCTGGATCAGGTCGGCGCCGACCACGGCTTCCTCGAGGGTCGCGGCGAAGCGCAGACGATCGACGGAGGCACCCTCTGCCAGGCCATCCTTCTCAAGCGCATGCCAGGCATTCGCGACGAAGGCGCGAGTGCGGCCTTCGGCGTCCGGAGCCGGGTCGAAGGCGACCACATCCCAGCCATTGGCCAGTGCACGCGAGATCCAGCCATTGCCGATGACACCGGTTCCTACGACAGACAACTGGCTCATGCGACACCTCCAGCGGTTTCGAGTGCGGCGATATCGCCAGCGGTCTTGCCGGTGGACGGATCACGCAGCTTGAGGAATTCACGCGTCTCGGCCGGGGTCATCACGCTGGAACCCAGGTTCTCGATGATGCCGGAGGACTTCTCGACCAGCTGCGCGTTGGTCGCCATCACGCCCTTGGACAGATAGAGGTTGTCTTCGAGACCGACGCGAGCGTGACCGCCCAGCAGCACGGCCTGTGCGACCATCGGCATCTGCATGCGGCCGATGCCGAAGGCAGCCCAGTTGGAGTTGGTCGGCAGCTTGTTCTTCATGGTCAGCATGGTTTCGGTGTCGGCTTCCGCGCCCCACGGGATGCCCAGGCACAGCTGGAAGAGCAGGTCGTCGTCGAGCAGACCTTCCTGCTGCAGCTGGCGGGCGAACCAGACGTGGCCCAGATCGAAGCACTCGAGCTCCGGCTTGACGCCAGCGGCCTGCACCAGACGAGCGTGCTCGCGCAGCCAGTCAGCGGTGTTGATGTAGACCATGTCGCCGAAGTTCAGGCTGCCGCAGTCCAGGGTGCACAGTTCCGGCAGCAGTGCCTGGATCGGCGCATGACGCTCGGCCGGGGTCTGGATGTCGGTGCCCGGGCCACCACGAGTCGGGTCGTTGACGTCTGGAATCCAGTCGCCGCCGCCACCGGCAGTGATGTTCATGACGATGTCGGTGTCGGCGGAACGCACACGGTCCATGACTTCACGGAAGTGCTCGGTGGAGTGGCTGATGCCGCCGGTCTCCGGATCACGCACGTGAATGTGGGCCACGCTGGCACCGGCCTTGGCGGCCGCGATGCAGTCATCGGCGATCTGCTTCGGGGTCACCGGGACATTCGGGTTCTTGCTGGCGGTATCACCCGCGCCAGTGATGGCGCATGTCAGGATAGTCTTGCGATTCATCGTCGGGCCTCACGTGTCAGAACACTTGTCTGCGGTAAGTCGCAGCGGCCATGTCACCAGACGTCAACCTGCACGTCCCGGTCGCATCGCCTCTGCGCCTTTGTTGAACACAGTGTCGTGAAGTTGAGGGCAGCGAGATGATCAGAATACGCCGGATACTTTGCGTTTTACGTCAACTTTGTTCAGGCTGGGCGCCAACTCGCCCTAACGGACGCGAATGCGTCGTTGAGAGGCCTCGATCGTGAGCCAATCTGGCAGCGCCTTAGAGAGGTTTCGCGGCCTCAGGTGCTGCCACCGACCCGCAGCGTGAACCCCAGGTCGTGGCTCAATTCCCCGACGGGTTCGCCATTGATGCGCGCCAGCAGCTTGCGCGCTGCCATGCGGCCGATCTGCTCTCGCGGTGAGACGATGGTGGTGAGGCGCGGCGTGACATGCTCCCCGATCGGCAGGCCATTGAAGCCGGCGATGGCGATGTCGTCCGGGATACGCACCCCAAGCCGCGCGGCGGCGAGAATGGCACCACAGGCCATGTCATCGTTGGCGAAGTGGATGGCGTCGCAGTCAGGGAAGGTCGCTTTGATACGCTCAAGCGCCTGAGCACCGCTGGTCATCTGTTGCCGCACGGGCAGGTCGAGCAGGGGGGCCTCCTCGATGCCGGCCGCCGCCAGTGCCTCACGGTGTCCGGCATAGCGCATCGCCGCGCGATAGTCGCGATCGAGCTCGGCACCGGCGAAGTGGATCGTGCGGTACCCGCGTGCCAGCAGGTGCTCGGTCATGGCGCGTCCGGCGGCGACATGATCCATCCCCACGTTCAGATCCAACCCTTCCCCCAGCTCCATGATCTCAACGATCGGCTGATTCCAGTTCTCCAGTATCTGGCGCGTCGCATCGTCATGGCGCAGTCCCGTCACCACCAGGCCCGCGGCCGACCAGCCCAGAAAGGTACGGATCAGCTGGGTTTCCCGAGCCAGATCGTAATCCGTCTTGCCCAGCAGCAGCTGATAGCCGTGTGCCTCGAATTCGTCCTGCAGGCCCTTGATCACATCGATGAACACCACGTTGGACAACGAGGGCACGATCACCGGAATCACGCGACTGGAGGCCGAGGCCAGGCTGCCGGCAATCATGTTGCGCACGTAGCCGACCTTCTCGATGGCCGCTTCGACCTTGATGCGGGTCGCTTCGCGCACGCTGTCGGGGCTGTTGAAGTAGCGCGAGACGGTGATCGAGGAGACCCCGGCTTCCCGGGCCACGTCATTCAGGGTCGGCTGCATGGCACCCTTGCGGCTGCGGCGGGGAGATGATGGTGGATTAGACATATGTCGCGTTTTCTCATTTGCCGCTTGTCGTGGCTTGGAGCCTAATCTATTAATGATGTTAGCGCTAACATGGTAGCGCTAACATTCAGTGAAGTGCTGATCGGTGTGCCGCATGAGGTCGCCTTGATCATCACTTGAAACAGCTTCCGCGGGAGATGCGAGATGACAGCAGCAACGACTTCACCAGTGATCGGCCTTGTCGGCCTCGGCGCGATGGGAATGGGCAGTGCGCGCGCCATGCTGGAAGCAGGCCTGGACGTGATCGGCTGTGATATCTCGCCCGCCGCCTGTCAGGCCTTCGAAGCGGCGGGTGGCCGCGCCGTTGCCTCGCCGCTGGAACTGGCGGCCGAGTGTCAGGTGGTGGTGCTGGTCGTGGTGAATGCCGATCAGGTCGAGCAGGTGCTGTTCGGGGCCGAGGGTGAGGGCGGTCTGGCCGAGCGACTCGCGCCGGGTAGCCTGGTGATCCAGTGCGCCACCGTGGCGCCGAGCTTCGCGCGTGATCTCGAAACCCGCCTGAACGGCATGCAGCTTGAGCTGCTCGACGCCCCGATCAGCGGCGGCGCCGTCAAGGCACGCAGTGGTGAGCTGTCCGTGATGTCCTCCGGCAGTGAAGCGGCTTACATCAAGGCGGAACGCGTGCTGGCGGCGATGGCAGCCAATGTCTATCGGCTGGGCGACTGCGCCGGCCCGGGCTCGAGCGTCAAGCTGGTCAACCAGCATCTCGCCGGCGTGCACATCGCGGCGGCGGCAGAAGCCATGGCGCTAGGCATGAGCATGGGGATCGACCCCGACACCCTGTATGACGTCATCACCCATTCCGCGGGCAATTCCTGGATGTTCGAGAATCGCGTGCCGCACATCCTCAAGGGCGATTACACGCCGCTGTCAGCCGTCGACATCTTCGTCAAGGACCTGAACATCGTGCACAGCACCGGGCGCGAGCTGAAGCTTGCCATGCCGGTGGCTGGCAGTGCCCTGCAGCAGTTCACCGCCGCCAGTGGGGCAGGCTTCGGGCGCGAGGATGACTCGGCCGTCATCAAGGTCTATCAGCGTCTCGGCAGCTTCAACCTGCCGGCCGCGAATGATGAAGGAGCGCAGTGATGCCGATCGTACTGGGCGGAATCGCCGATGACTTCACCGGCGCGACGGATCTTGCCAACAACCTGGTACGTGCCGGCATGCGCACCGTGCAGGTGATCGGGGTACCCCAGGATGCACTGCAGGAAGGGGCGGCGAACGGGTTGGATCTGACTGAGGTCGACGCCGTGGTGGTCGCGCTCAAGTCGCGCAGCTGCCCGGTGGATCAGGCGATCAGTGAATCCCTCGCGGCGCTTGAATGGCTGAAAGCCCAGGGCGCGCGCCAGCTGTTCTTCAAGTACTGCTCGACGTTCGATTCCACGCCCGAGGGCAACATCGGGCCGGTCGCGGATGCCTTGCTGGAGGCCTTGTCCGCCACGCAGACGGCCTTCGTGCCGGCCTTCCCCATCAACGGGCGCAGTGTCTATCAGGGCCATCTGTTCGTCGGCGACCGCCTGCTCAATGACAGCGGCATGCAGCATCATCCCCTCAACCCGATGACCGATGCCGACATCGTGCGCGTGCTGTCACGCCAGACGCCGCATGGGGTGGGGCTGCTCGATCACGCCACTCTACGCCGCGGCGCGCAGGCGGCCCGTCAGCGTCTGGACGAGCTTGCCCATCAAGACGTGCGTCATGTGGTCTGTGACAGCCTCGATGAGCAGGATCTCGAGGTACTGGCCGAGGCGCTGGTGGATCACTCGCTGGTCACCGGTGGCTCTGGCCTCGCCCAGGCCTTGCCTGCCCAGTACCGCCGCAAAAGCTGGCTTGAGCCGATCGATGATGCGGCGGTGCTGGCCCCGGCGCAGGGCGCCGCGATGGTGCTGTCCGGCAGTTGTTCTCGCATGACGCTCAAGCAGGTGGCGCACTTCACGCAGCAGCATGCTGCCTTCGCGCTGGACCCCGTCAAGCTCAACGCGAGCGATGCCCACTTCGAGGCGGCGTTGGGCTTCGCCCGTGAGCAACTGGCGGCGACGGACCCCAAGCCATTTCTGATCTACGCCTCGGCCGAGCCGGAAAGCGTCAAGGCGGCGCAGGCGTCACTGGGCGTCAAGCAGGCCGGTGAGCTCATCGAGTGCGCCCTGGCCAGTCTGGCCAGCACGCTGGTTGGAGAAGGCGTTGGGCGCCTGCTGGTGGCGGGGGGGGAAACCTCCGGCGCGGTGGTCTCGGCACTCGACATCCGTGAGCTGCGTATCGGCGGTCAGATCGACCCCGGCGTGCCCTGGACACAGGCACCGCACCCGGCCGCCGGCCCCTCGCAGCCGGAGGCGATGCTCTCGCTGACACTCAAGTCTGGCAACTTCGGGGGTGAAGACTTCTTTACCCGGGCATTCGACGTGCTGGATGCCATGAATCCTCGCGAGGAGAACGCATGAGTCAGTCACAGCACGACATCAACGTGTTGCGTGAGCAGATCGCCACCTACGGCAAGTCACTGTTCGACCGCGGCCTGACCATGGGGTCCAGCGGCAACATCAGCCAGCGGCTGGACGATGGCGGCTGGTTGATGACGCCGACCAATGCCTGCCTGGGGCGCCTGGATCCGGCGCGCATCTCGCGCCTCGACGCCCAGGGCGTATTGATCGATGGCGACGCGCCGACCAAGGAGCACTTCCTGCATCGCGCCATGTATGACGAGCGCCCGCAGTCGGGTGCCATCGTCCACCTGCATTCGACCCACTCGGTGGCGGTGTCCTGCCTGCCGGACGTGAATCCCTGCGAGTGCATTCCTCCGCTGACGGCCTATTACGTGATGCGGGTCGGCAAGCTGCCGCTGGTGCCTTACTACATGCCGGGTGACCCCGCGCTTGGCGATGCCGTGCGTGGCCTGGCCGGCAAGCACTGCGCCGTATTGCTGGCCAATCATGGCCCGGTGGTGGCCGGCAAGACTCTGGAAGCAGCGGTCTATGCCACGGAAGAGCTTGAGGAAACCGCCAAGCTGTTCCTGCTGCTGCAGGGCAAGAACCCACGTGGGATGACCCCGGAACAGGTGGCGGAACTCGAAGCCAGGTTCGGGCGCCCCTGAGTGATGACGTCTTCGTCTGTGAAATCCAAGGATCTGACATGACCCGATTGGCCGCCAATCTCAGCATGCTGTTCACCGAGCATGACTTTCTCGATCGCTTCGCGGCTGCGGCCGAAAGTGGTTTTCGCGGGGTCGAATATCTCTTCCCCTATGCCTATTCCCCGCAAGAATTGCGCGCAAGGCTCGATGAGCACCAGCTGTCGCAGGTGCTGTTCAATCTGCCGCCGGGCGACTGGGAGGCCGGTGAGCGTGGCCTGACCTGTCTGCCGGGGCGCGAGGAGGAGTTTCGGGCCTCGGTGGCCGAGGCGATCCGCTATGCCCAGGCGCTCGATTGTCCGCGCGTGCATGCCATGGCGGGCCTGGTGCCGCAGGGCGCGGATGACGCCATGCGCGCGCGCTGTACCGAGACCTATATCAGCAACTTGCGTTACGCCGCCGCCGAGCTTGAGAAGGTCGGCAAGACACTGCTGATCGAACCGATCAACCCGCGCGACATGCCCGGCTTCTATCTGAGCGGCCAGGCGCAGGCACGCGAGATTCTCGCCCAGGTCGGCGCCGCCAACCTCAAGGTGCAGTTCGATCTCTATCACTGCCAGATCGTCGAGGGCGATCTGATCCGCAATCTGGAAGCGCAGTTCGCATATATGGGCCATGTGCAGATCGCCGGCGTGCCGGACCGTCACGAGCCGGATGTCGGGGAAGTGCATTATCCGGCGCTGTTCGACCGGCTGGAGAGTCTGGGTTACGACGGCTGGATCGGCTGTGAATACCGTCCGCGGGGTGAGACGCGCGCAGGCCTCGGCTGGGGTCGCGCCTTCGGGCTCAACGACGGCCAGTCCGGCACCGCCTGATCACGACTCAAGACAGCAGAAACGCCAATAACGACAACACGCCATGAGCCGTCATGCCAGGCGGCGAGCAAGGAGTCCACACGATGCACGTCATGATTACCGGCGCCGCCGGATTTCTCGGTCAGCGCCTGACCGAGGCCTTGATCGACAAGGGCAGCCTGAAGGGGCAGCCATTGTCACGCTTGACCCTGCTGGATCAGATCGAGGCGCCACGTCCCGAGGCGGCGTCATGTCTGGCAGTCGAACCGGCCACCTCGCTGGATATCGAGATCGTGGCAGGCGATATCGCCGACGGCGAGGTGCTTGATCGCTGCCTGGCGGGCGAGCCGCAGGTGATCTATCACCTGGCAGCCGTGGTCAGCTCGGCGGCCGAGGCGGACCTGGCGCTCGGCATGCGCGTCAACTTCGACGCGACTCGCCTGCTGCTGGAAGGCTGCGCGGCGCGTGGATTGCGCGGCACCCGGCTGGTGATGGCCAGTTCGGTCGCCGCCTACGGAGGCGATCTCCCCGAGACGCTGAGCGACATGACCGCGCTGGTGCCGCAGAACTCCTACGGCACCCAGAAGGCGATGTCGGAACTGCTGATCAATGATTACAGCCGTCGCGGGCTGGTGGATGGCTGCGTGCTGCGTCTGCCCACCATCATCGTGCGCCCGGGGCGTCCCAATGCGGCAGCCTCGAGCTTCGCCTCCTCCATCCTGCGCGAACCGCTCAATGGCGAAGCCGCCATCTGCCCGGTACCAAGCGAGCTCGAGATGTTCGTGATGTCGCCCCGTCGGGTAGTCGCGGCCCTGCTCAAGGGCGCGGAGGTGGCGAGCGCGGACTTCGGCCTCTCTCGCTGCTTCATGCTGCCGGGCATCACCGTCAGCGTCGCGTCAATGCTCGCGGCACTCAAGGATATCGCCGGTGAGCAGGCGCTGGCACTCGTCAGGCATGAGCCTGACCCGCGTATCACCGCCATCGTCGGCAGCTGGCCGGCGCGCTTTGACACCCGCAAGGCGCGTTCGCTGGGCTTCGTCGGCGATGCCGACCTGCACGAGATTCTCAATGCGTATCGCGACGAGAGCGCCATCGCCTAGCCAGCGTACGGGCATCTCATCCAGGACGAGCTCGCCAGACACCTTGCCAGACCTGCTCGTCACATCAGTACGTCAATAACAACGATCGGCGTCATGCCAGCCGGCAGCGCCGACACCGCATACCTTGCGCCACACAATAACAAACTACAGGAGTAGCACCCCATGACAGACGCCGCCGTCGCGGGGCCACAGGTCATCATCGGCCTGGGCATCGCCATCTTCGTCATGATCTATCTGGTATTGAAAACCCGCGTGCATGCCTTGCTGGCCTTGATCATCGCCGCCTCGCTGGCGGGGTTGATCGGTGGCATGCCGCCCAATGAGGTCATCAGTGCCATCACCACCGGTTTCGGCAAGACGCTTTCCACCATCGGCCTCGTGATCGGCTTCGGCGTGATGATGGGGCGTGTTCTGGAGGTGACCGGTGCCGGCCAGCGCATGGCCTACGCCATCCTCAATCTGCTGGGCAAGAACAAGGAAGAGGCCGCGATGGCGCTGACGGGCTACATCGTCTCCATCCCGATCTTCTGTGATTCGGCCTACGTCATCCTCAACCCGCTGGTGCGTTCACTGGCGCGCAACAGCGGACGTTCGGTGATCGGTCTGGGCATCGCGCTGGCGGCCGGCTTGATCATCACCCACTCGAGCGTGCCACCGACCCCGGGCCCGCTGGGCGTGGCCGGTATCTTCGGTGTCGATATCGGTCTGATGATCGGCTGGGGCCTGGTGATTACCGCGCCGGCGCTGATTGCACTGGTGATCTATGCCCGCCTGATGGGCCCGCGTATCGAGGCGATGCTGGAAGCCCAGCCGGGTGGTTTCGAAGGTAGCGTCAAGCATGACACCGACAGCATGATGCCTGAATCGGAGCTGCCTTCCCTGCTGATGTCCTGCATGCCGATCGGTCTGCCCATCGCGCTGATCTTCCTCAATACGCTGGTCAGTGCCGTGATGGGCGATACCAGCAATGCGCTCACCAGCACCATCGCCTTCGTCGGCAACCCGGTGATCGCCGTGGGTATCGGGGTGCTGGTCGCCATCTATGGTCTGATGCCAAAGACCCCCAAGCAGGAAGTGTTCGATCATCTGGAAAAGGGTGTCGAGACGGCGGGTATCATCCTGCTGGTCACCGGTGCCGGTGGTGCGCTGGGCTCGGTACTGCGTGCCAGTGGTGGCGGCGATTACATCGCCATGCAGGTGGCGGCACTGGGGCTTCAGCCGCTGTTGATTCCGTTCATCATCGCCACCCTGGTGCGCTTCATCCAGGGGAGTGGCACGGTGTCGATGATTACCGCGGCCTCGATTTCCGCACCTATCCTGATGGGCATGCCGGACGTCAACATGGTGCTGGCCGCGCAGGCCGCCTGTATCGGCGCGATGTTCTTCAGCTACTTCAATGACAGCTATTTCTGGGTCGTCAATCGCATGCTCGGCGTCAAGAGCACCAAGCATCAGATGCTGGTGCTGACCCTGCCGACGACGCTGGCCTGGGCCATTTCCATCATCACCCTGTTGCTGCTCAACGCCATCGTCGGTTGAGCCAGCCAGAGCAGTCAGCTGCATCAAGAACGCCGGGCCTCATCGAGGCCCGGCTTTTCGTTGGATTTTCGTTCATGAGCGAGGTATCAACACGGACATGCGGCGCTTGAGCATTTCCGTCAGCGTGGCTTTCAACATCTGCGCATGTGATAAAGAAAGCAGGGCGATCGAAGGGAAATCAGACATGCCTTCACGAATGGCAATATTGGAGCAACACCTGAGTGCCACGACTCCTGCGAGGCTGAGCTTTGCCCCTGAACTCGAGAGGGACTTTGAACAGTTCGAGCATCGTCGGCGCATGAGCCGTGCCGTAATGGGCTGCTGGAACCTGATCATCTTCCAGCTGATGTTCGTGCTCTATGACACCGTCTATGCGCCGGTCGCGATGCCGGTGACAGAGAATCTCGCCGTGATGCTGCGCCTGTATGTCTGCATCGCGCTCGCGATCCTCGTGCTGGTACTCAAGAGTGAGGTCTGTCGCCCCGCCGGGCGCGAGGCGCTGCTGGTCGCGACCCTGTGGGGCGTGATCGGCCTGGCGACGTGGCTGGCGGTGCGCGAGAACCACCTGCGCTGCTTCCTCGAACTCTATGCGCTGGGCGTGGTGCCACTGGTCGGTATCGTCCTGATGCAGTTGCGCTTCGTCGCGTCTCTGGTGCTGTCGGCAGGGGGGATGGCCATCGTGATCAGCGTGGCGCTAGGCGTAACGATGCCCTATGCCCATATGGACTTCGCGATCGTCTTCGTCTTCATGGCGTTCTGCCTGTTTTCGCTGATTGCCAGCTTCCGCATCGAGTTCTCGGCCCGTCATGCCTATCTGATGACCTCCATCGATCAACTGCGCCTGCAGGACGTGGAGTCACGCAATGCCGAGCTGCAGGAAATGGCCTGTCTCGATCCGCTGACCCAGCTCTACAATCGCCGTCATCTGATCGAGGTGCTCAAGCAGCACCATGGCGATGCTCAGCAGGCGAAGAGCGGCGTGTCAGCGTCCCATCCGGTGCCACCGTTACCATGTCTGGCGCTGATGATGATGGATGTCGATCACTTCAAGGCCTTCAATGATCACTACGGACATGTCGCGGGCGACAACTGCCTGTATCAGATCGCCCAGGCCTTGCAGGAAACACTGGACAGGGAAAAAGGCGCTGGCATCGCCGGTTCTCTCGAGGGGGAAGAGGCTGCGTTGGCCAGCGTCGTCCGCTTCGGCGGCGAGGAGTTTACCGCCCTGGTGGCCGTGCGGGATCTCGAGCATGCGCGCAGCCTGGCCGAGGCAATGCGCTATGCCATCAAGTCGCTCAAGCTGCCTCACCGCGAGTCGGAACTCGGCGTCGTCACCCTGAGTGTGGGGCTTTACGTCATCCCCTTGTCGCGCCTGCTCGAGGGCGAGGGGATGGAAGATGAGAAGACGCGTGACATGGCGGTCGAGACGCTGCTCAGCCGCTGGGTCGATCAGGCCGACAAGGGGCTCTATCGTGCCAAGCGCCATGGCCGCAACCGTACCTGCGTGCAACGTGGCAACGGCCATGGCAAGGCGCGCGCCCAGGCCAGTGATGACCTGCGTGATGGCCTTCACGATGGCCTTGACGATGAGCGCCAGGCTGCGCAGCAGGGTGAGCGGCAGAATGCGCAGCACGATGAACAGAAGGCTGAGTTGCCAGATCACAGGCCGCCGATGGGCGGAGCGGGCCTGTCATGAGAAGTCAAAAGCGACTCCCCGGCGCCGGCGAGGCGATGATGCCGGCGGCGGTGGCTGCCGAGCGCGGTGTCGTCGAGGGGCTGATCGACGGTCGCGGCGCGTCACGCTGGCGGCTCATGTTCCCCGACACCCTCGAGACCCGGTATGTGGAAGAGACGCGCGTCTCGCGCACGCGCGGCTTGCTGTATTCCGGCATCTTCGCCTTCGTGATGTATGCCACCTTCCTGATCAGTGACACCATCCATCGCAGTGAGGATCTGGCACTGGCCGCCATGCTGCGGCTGGGCTGTGTCTGCGTGGTGGCCATGCTGGTGCTGCCGCTGGTGCAGCGCGCGTTTTCCATGCGGCTCAAGGAATGGCTGATGACCGCGCTGGTGATCAACACCATGCTGGTCAGCGCCATCCTGTTGCAGCTGTCGCGCACCGAGCTTTCGCATGTCGATACGCTGTTGTTCGGCTTCTTTCCGATGGTCGGCAACATTCTCTTTCGGCTGCGCTTCCCCCAGGCACTGACGGCGTCGCTGACCTGCACGCTCATCATGGCCGGGGTGATCGTGTTGGAACCTGCCGGTCAGGAGGGGCTGGAGCTGCTGGCGATGGTGATCTTCGTCAGCACCACGGGGCTCTCGCTATTGGCCAACCATCAGCTCGAGCACAATCAGCGTCAGGTGTGGTTGCTGCGCCAGCGTGAGCGACTGTTGCTGGAGGAGAAGCGGGCTGCCGGGCAACGTCTTACCCGAGAGGCCAACTGCGATGCGCTGACGGGCGTCTTCAACCGGCGTCACCTGGAGCGGGATCTGGCCCAGCGCTGGGCGGACCTGACCCGTGAAGACGGGCTGGCGATCCTGATGGTGGATGTCGATCACTTCAAGACCTACAACGACCATCATGGCCATGTGGAAGGGGATCACTGCCTGCAGCAGGTTGCCGAGGCGCTTCAGGCTGCCATCGGCCCGCAGCCGGGCATGGTGGTGCGCTATGGCGGCGAGGAATTCCTGATCATGCTGGAGTCAGTGACCGAGCGGCAATTGCGGGCCTGCGCCGAACGCATCCGTCGCAAGGTGCGTGCGCTCAAACTGATCCACCCTGAAAGCTCCGTGGCGAAAGTACTGACCGTCAGCGTCGGGGCGGTGAGCTACAAGGCCGAGCAGCACACCAATCTGACCGATCTGGTACGTGCCGCCGATGCGGCGCTTTATGACGCCAAGCATCAGGGGCGCGACTGCTGTGTCGTACGGTGAGTTTCTGACGCGAAGGGGCAGGGCAACAAGAAAAAGGATAGAGAGAACAGAGAAGAGAGAAGAGAGAAGAAATAGATAAAACGGAAGAGGGAAGAGATGGAGACAGCCAGGCGCGTTCTCGAAAGGGGGCGCGCCTTGTCTTTATGCCGCCATCAGGGCGCACATACCTGGCCGGCTCAGGGTGCGCAGCACGGCAGAATTCAAGATAAATCGCGTCCGACGGCCCCTGGCATTGGTCGTATTCGAGGCTCGACGTGTGGTTATCTTGATGTACGTCAATAAAGGCGGATGTGCGGCGAAATATAGATGGCAAGCCTGAGCATGCCGAGTGGAAAATACGTGGATGCTGTCATGCAATATGGCGGGCCTGATCGATCACCAACACGGCGATTGATCGCATGGCTGGGCCTGCGGCAAAGCGTCATCGTGCACGATAGCCTGGTGTTTTCTATGCTCTTTGGGTCAGCTGGTAGAAAGATGACTGCCATGATCGATGGAGTTTGGTGGTATGCCTTGTCGTCACGGGCCTGACCGTGATATCGCTGCGACTGTGCGTCCCATAACGGGATGAACAGAGTGCAACCCCTGGAGTCCTGAGGAGTCGCCCATGGAACTGGATCCCGTGATCCTGTCACGCATACAGTTCGGATTTGTCGTGTCCTTTCATGCCGTCTTTCCGGTGTTTACCATCGGTCTGGCATCCTATGTGGCCTTGTTGCATGGCCTTTTCTACAAGACAGGCAATGCCGCCTGGGAGCGCCTTGCGGCGTTCTGGGTGAAGGTATTCGCCGTGGTCTTCGCGATGGGCGTGGTCTCCGGCATCGTGATGGCCTTCCAGTTCGGCACCAACTGGAGCAACTTCAGTTATGCCACCTCCAACTTCATCGGCCCGATGCTCAGCTATGAGGTGGTGACCGCCTTCTTCCTTGAAGCCGGCTTCCTCGGCGTGCTGTTGTTCGGGCGTGGCAAGGTGCCGGAAGGCGTCCACCTGTTCGCGGCACTGATGGTGTCATTGGGAACCTTCATCTCCTCCTTCTGGATCCTGTCCTCCAACAGCTGGATGCAGACACCGGCGGGCGTCGACTTCATTGATGGCCACTTCTTCGTGAATGACTGGAGCGCGGCCATCTTCAATGCCTCCTTCCCGTATCGCTTCACGCACATGGCGATCGCCTCGTTCCTGACCGGCGGCTTCGTGGTGGCTGGGGTCAGTGCCTGGTATCTGCTGATCGGACGTGATGTCGAGGCCAACAAGCGCGCGCTGTCGATGTGCATGTGGCTGCTGCTGGTGCTGGCGCCGGCGCAGGCGGTGGTGGGTGACATGCACGGCATCAATACGCTGGAGCATCAGCCGACCAAGGTCGCGGCGATGGAAGGCAACTGGGAGACCCAGTCGGGCGCGCCCTTGCTGCTGTTCGCCTGGCCGGACAAGGAAGCCCAGATGAACCACTTCGAGATCGCGATCCCGAAGCTGGCCAGCCTGATCCTGACCCATGACCCCGATGGCGTGGTGCCGGGCCTCAAGGAGGTCGAGCCCGACATGCAGCCGCCGGTGTGGTTCGTGTTCTGGTCGTTCCGCGTGATGGTGGCGGTGGGGCTGGTGATGATCGCGGTGGCGTTCATCGGCCTGTTCCTGCGTCGCGATGGCAAGCTCTATCGCTCGCGCCCCTTCCTGCAGACGCTGCGCCTGATGTCGATCGCGCCATTCTTCGCCGTGCTGGCCGGCTGGTTCGTCACCGAGGCCGGGCGCTCTCCGTGGCTGGTCTACGAGATGATGACCCAGCAGGAGGCCGTCACGCCGTCACTGACCGGCTGGATGGTGCTTGCCACGCTGATCGGCTACTTCCTGGTCTATCTGGTGGTCTTCGTAACCGGCAGCTACTACCTGACGCGCGTCATCCGTGGCGGCATGCAGCCTGAGCTGCCGCATGACGATGTCGAAACCGCGATGCGCCCGCTGTCCGCCGCGCACGAGAGTCTCGATGATGATGCCAGCCGTACGGTAAGGAGTTGAGCACATGGAACTGATCAATCTGACCATGATCTGGGCGCTGATCATCGGCTTCGGCATCATGATGTACATCCTGATGGATGGCTTCGATCTCGGGGTCGGCATCCTCTATCCCTTCGCCCCGGATGAACACGCCCGTGACGTGATGATGAATTCGGTCGCGCCGGTCTGGGACGGCAATGAAACCTGGCTGGTGCTGGGCGGGGCCGGCTTGCTGGCGGCGTTTCCGGCGGTGTACTCCATTCTGCTGCCGGCGCTGTATCTGGGGGTCTTCCTGATGCTGGCCGGGCTGATCTTCCGCGGGATCGCCTTCGAGTTCCGCTTCAAGTCCACGCGCAATCGGCATTGGTGGAACGTCGCCTTCAGTGGCGGTTCCTACGTGGCGACCTTCTGTCAGGGCGTGGTGGTCGGGGCCTATATCCAGGGCTTTGCCACCGAAGGCCATATCTATGTCGGAGGCGCCTTTGACTGGCTGACCCCCTTCACGGTGATCACCGGGCTCGCGCTGGTGGCGGGCTACGCTCTGCTGGGCGCCACTTGGACCATTCTGAAGAGTGAAGGCGAGGTTCAGGCCTGGGCCTATCGCATCACGCCCAAGCTGCTGATTGCCGTGCTGGTCGGCTTCGGGGTCATCAGCCTCTACACACCGTTCGTCGATGAATACGTGCGCGAGCGCTGGTTCAATCATATCGGCATGTTCTGGGTCTTCCCGGTGCTGGCGCTGTGCTGTGCGGCCTTCATCTGGCGTGCCGTCAGCAAGCGTCTGGAGGGCCAGCCCTTCGTCGCGACCCTGGGACTGTTCCTGTTCACCTATCTGGGGCTGATCTTCAGCAAGTGGCCGTATCTGGTGCCGCCGGACATCACCATCTGGGATGCGGCGTCAGACCCGGGCGCGCAGCTGTTCCTGCTGATCGGCGTACTGTTCGTGATTCCCATCGTGCTGGGCTATACCGCCTGGAGCTACTGGGTCTTCCGCGGCAAGGTGCAGGACGGTGGCTATCACTGATCTCACGCAGGGGGCAGCGCAGGGGGCAGAGCAGGGGGCAGCACAGGAGGCCCCGACCAGCGCCGCTGGCAATGATACGGCGCGCGCCAGCGTCAGCGACGCCAGTGTCACTGGCAAGGAGCGCGACAAGGCCCGACGCAAGGCCGCCGGCAAGTGGCTCACCCAACAGGCGACGCGCGAGCGTCGCCTGTTGGCTATGGCGGCGCTGTGCGGCGCACTGGCGGGGCTGGCAACGGTTGCGCAACTGGTGCTGCTGGCCTGGCTGGTCACCCAGGTGATCGAGCAGCCCGAGGCGTTGGCCCGCCTGTGGTGGCCGTTCGGCGGCCTGGTGGCGCTGCTGGCGGTGCGCGCCCTGCTGAGTGCCGCGCAGGAGCTATGCGCCCAGAAGGCCAGTCAGCGCCTGCGCCAGCGGGTGCGTCGAGAGGTGCTGGATCACCTGCAGGCATTGGGCCCGGTGCGCGCCGCGCAGTTTCATGGCGCCGATGTGGCCCAGCGCTGGGTCGAGCAGGTCGAGGCGCTGGAAGGCTACTTTGCGCGTTTCCACGTGCAGCTGCGCCTGGTATTGATCAGCCCGTTGGTGATTCTGGCCATCGTGGTCAGTCAGGACTGGCTGGCGGCGATTCTTCTCGCGCTGACCGCGCCGCTGATCCCGCTATTCATGGCGCTGGTCGGCATGGGGGCCGAGTCGCTCAATCGCGAGCAGTTCGTCGCGGTCGCGCGCCTGTCGCGCCACTTCGTCGATCGCGTCCGCGGGATCACCACGCTGCGGCTGTTCGGCCTGGGCGAGCAGGCCACGCGCGAGGTCACGCTGGTCGCCGATGATTATCGTCGCCGCAGTCTGCGTACGCTGCGCCTCGCCTTCCTCTCATCAGCGGTACTGGAGTTCTTCTCGTCGGTGTCGATCGCGGTGGTCGCGATCTATATCGGCTTCGGCTTGCTGGGCGACATTCCCTTCGGGCCCGCCCAGTCGCTGACCCTGTTCAGCGGGCTGTTGATCCTGCTGCTGGCACCGGAGTTCTTCCAGCCGCTGCGCACCCTGTCTCAGCACTATCATGATCGCGCCTCGGCCTTGGCCGGCGCGGACTCGCTGCTGGAGCTGCTCGACACGCCCATCGCGTCGGCGCGTCAGGTCTCCACGACTGCGTCGGTCAGTGTCTCGCTGCCCAACGATGTGATGTTGCAGCTGGAGGCCGTCACGCTGACGCATCCCGGGCGGGGCAGGGTGCTTGGCCCGCTGGATCTCACCTTGAAGGCCCACGAGGTGCTGGTGGTCAGCGGCCCGTCCGGGGCCGGCAAGTCATCGTTGTTGCAACTGATGGCGGGATTCGTGGCACCCGATGAAGGCCAATGCCTGCGCCGAGATACCACTGGCCTTGCCTGGATGGATCAACGGCCGCTGCTGATGCAGGGCAGTCTGGCCGACAACCTGCGTATCACCGCGCCAGACGCCAGTGACGATGATATCGCGCAGGCGCTGACGCGCGCCGGCCTTGCCGAGGTGCTGGCCGCCTTACCGCAGGGCATCGATAGCCCGTTGGGCGAAGGTGGGCGCGGCCTGTCCGGCGGCCAGGCCCAGCGTCTGGCGTTGGCGCGGGTCTTCTTGAGCGATGCGCCGCTGGTGTTGCTCGACGAGCCGACCGCCAGTCTGGACGCCGACACCGAACAGCGCCTGATCGCCGGTTTCCAGGCGTTGGCCGAAGAAGGCCGTACGCTGGTCATCGCCACCCACCATCCGGCCTTGAGGGCCATGGCGACGCGTCAGCTGTGCCTGACCCGTGATGGGGTCGTTGGCACCATTGGAGAGACACAGGATGCTGGGGAGGGCGCATCATGATCGGACCCGCTCGCACTCTCGGTCCTGGCTCCACTCCCTCGACGCGCGAGGCGCTGGCCGCGCTGGCGCCCTGGTGGCGAGTGCATGAGCGCTACCGCCGTCGACTGCTGCTGGGCGTGGTGCTGATGACAATGACCGCGCTGTCGGCACTCGGACTGCTGGCGGTCTCGGGGTGGTTCATCACGGCGTCGGCCCTGACGGGGGCGGCGCTGGCTGCCGGCGCCGTCGCCGTGCTGGATGTCTACACGCCGGGCAGCGCGATTCGCCTGTTTGCCGTCTCGCGCACCGTCTCGCGCTATCTGGAGCGTCTCTACAATCACGACACCATCCTGCGACTGCTGGCCAGCCTGCGCGGCAGTGCCTTCGCCTCGCTGGTCAGCATGGACCCCGCGCGGCTGGCAGCCCGGCGTTCCAGTGACTGGCTCAATCGTCTGACCGCGGATATCGACACCCTCGATGCGCTCTATCTGCGTCTGGCGGCACCTCCGGTGATGGCCTTGCTGCTGATCGTGGCGCTGCTGGGTATCACGCTGGTGTGGCTGCCGGGCGCGACGCCGTGGCTGGCGCTCTTGCTGTTGACTGGCTGGGCGTGGCTGACACTCGGGCAGGCACGCTGGGGGCTGGTGGCCAGCCGGCGGCGTGTGACCACTCTCGAGGCGTTGCGCTCAAGCCTGATGGAGGCGCTGCGCGGGCATGCCGAACTCGAGGCCTACGCGGCGCTTGGCCATGTGCGTGAGCAGCTGGAGGCGGTGGAGGCGCGTCTGTTGGCGGACCAATGGCGGCTGGCGGTCATCAGTGCCGTCGGCAATGCGCTGGCCGTGCTGGTGATCGGACTCGCCTGGTTGCTGTTGCTGGTGATGGGCATGCTCGCCCTGCGCGATGGCCAGCTCAGCGGCCCGATGCTGGTGATGCTGCCGCTTGCGGCGATGGCGCTGGGTGAGGGGCTGGCGGGGCTACCGGCGGCCTTCAGTCAGGCCGGGGCGACGCTTGGCGCTGCGGAGCGCCTCAACGATATCGAGCACGCCGCGGGTGTCGTGCATGGCGATGCTCGCCTGTCAGCAGGACCGATCAGCGTCTCGCTGGAGCAGGTCAGCTACCGCTACCCGGGCGCCTTGTTCGAGGCATTTTCAAACGTCTCGCTCACTGTCGAAGCCGGTGAGCAGGTCGCGATCTGTGGCGCCTCCGGCGCTGGCAAGTCGACGCTGGCAGCGCTGCTGACCGGGCAGACCAGCCTGGCCTCCCGCGGCCTGCAGAGCAAACACAATGAACAGCAGAGCAGACGCAATGAAGCGCTGAAAGGGTGTGTTGAAGAGAAGAGCGCAGTGGGTGAACAGCAGAGCGGGCGAGTGTTGCTCAATGGCCGTGAGGTGCATCACTACGCGCCGCTGGCGATTGCCGATGGCGTCGGCTGTCTCACCCAGCAGGTCGATATGTTCGATGCCAGTCTGGCTGATAACCTGCGACTGGGGGCCGCCGACGCCGATGATGCCGCGCTGTGGCGGGTGCTGAACGCGGTGGATCTCGCCGACTGGGTCGCGAGTCTGCCGCAGGGGCTGGCGACACGCGTTGGTGAGGGCGGTCGTCAGGTGTCGGGTGGCCAGGCCCGGCGCATCAGTCTGGCGCGCCTGGCGTTGACCAACCCCGGCCTCGTGCTGCTGGATGAGCCCTTCTCGGGGCTGGATGCCACGACGGCGCAACGCGTCGCGCAGGGTCTCGCTGACTGGCTGGCGGGCAGAACGGTGATCTATCTGCTGCATGAGCATGATCTCGCGGCACCACGCCCCGGCACCGAGGCCGTGACTCGGGTGTGGTGGCTGGACCGCTGAGCATCCATCGGAATCAAATCAAGGCAGGGGAAAACGGAAAAAGCCTCCCGGGCAGGGTGCCCGGGAGGCTTTCTTGTCACTGAACCCGTCGATCAGGTCAGTCAATTGGGCTCAGTCCATCAGTCCCAGTCGGGGGCGATATCCGGGTTGGCGATACGCTCGCCGCGGTCCAGCTCGGCGATCTTGGCCATGTCCTCGCCGGTCAGCGTCAGCGAGAAGGCCTCGATGTTGCTGCGGATGTTCTTCGGCTTGGTGGAGGACGGGAAGGTCACGATGTCCTGCATCTTCAGCCACGCCAGGGCGATCTGCGCCGGGCTGACACCGTGGCGGTCCGCGATGATCTTGAGGGTCTCGTCATCCATCACCTTGCCGACGGCCAGCGGCATGAAGGCGCTGACTTCCAGCCCCAGCTCCTGACACTTGTCGAGCACCTTGCGGTTCTGCAGGAAGGGATGCACCTCGACCTGATTGGTCAGCAGCTCATCACGCCCCAGAATGCCGACGGCGCGTTCCATCTGCTCGCAGGTGAAGTTGGAGATGCCGATATGACGCGTCTTCTCCTCGGCCTTCATCTTGGCGAGCGCCGGCAGGTAGTCCTCCATGGCGACTTCGTCATTGGGTGACGGCCAGTGGATCAACAGCAGGTCGACATAGTCCATCTGGAGCTTCTCGAGGCTTTCCTCGACGCTCTTTTCCAAGTCACCGGGCTGGAGGCGGTCGTACCAGATCTTGGTGGTGACGAACAGCTCGCTGCGTGGGATGCCGCTGTCGGCGAGCACCTGTCCCACTTCGGCTTCGTTGCCGTAGAACTGGGCGGTATCGAAATGACGATAGCCGGCGTCCAGCGCCGCCTTCATGCTCTCACGCAGGGTGTCGCCTTCCAGGCGGAAGGTGCCAAAGCCGGGATTTGGTAGGGTAGTCGACATGCGGTAACTCCTGTTGACGTTCCCGCCGAGTGCGGCGGGGACGTTTCCATGTGTTGTGTCGTGTTTACTGGGGCTGTGAAACTGGCGCGACAATGGCGTGCCTACGCATCAGTCATGTGCCGGTTGCGCAACAATCCCGCGCCGCCCGCCATGCGCCTCATTCGTTAGCCGTGATCACGAATTTCAGGGCGCGACGCTCACCACTCTCCAGTTCGGCGAGGCAGGCCGGCAGCGCCGTGAACGGCTCGATGCAGGGCGCCGGCTGATTCATGGAGCCATCGGCGATCGCTTCGAGCAGGCCTTCACCCGCCTCGACCAGACGTGCCCAATCCTCGTCGTCACCCGCCCAGTGCAGCGCACCCAGCGCGACTTCGTGCTGCGAGATGGCGCGATCGAAGGCCGGCGCGGCCGCCTCCTCCAGACGGTCCTGAATGCAGACGATGTGGCCATTGGCCCCCAGATGGCGGGTCATCTTGTGGGCGTGATCACCATTGACGGTATCGATCACGGCGAAGACCGGCGCGTCCAGCTGCTCGGCGTCCGCAAGCGTCTCGTCGGCGCCCAGCGCCTTGAGGTCCGCGTGGCGCTTCTCGGAGGCAACGCCAATGACGTGGAAGTTGCGCTGTCTGGCCAGCTGGATCAACCAGCGGCCCACGCTGCCGGAGGCGCCGGTGATCAGCAGGCGTCGCCCGGCCTTGATGGGCAGCTTGTCGATGGCAAGCCAGGCGGTCAGCGCCGGGCACGGGAAGGCGGCGGCGTCATTGAAGCCCAGGGTGACGGGCAGACGCATCACGGCGCGCGCCGGCACACGCAGGCGTTTGCTGTAGGTGCCCGGCCCCGCCAGGGTGGTGTGGACCGCGATGCGATCCCCCGGCGATACGTGACTGATATTGGCACCGCAGGCGATCACCTCGCCGGAGGCATCGACGCCGGGAATCTGACCGGCTTGCCACAGCTCACTGTCCATCGCCATGAACTTCCAGTCGACGGGATTGAGGCCGATGGCACGCGTGGCGACCAGTACCTCGCCGTCACCCGGGGCGCCGATGTCCACCTCTGACTGCTCGAGCGCCTCAGGCTCTCCCGGGCCTTGCCATACCCAGGCGGGCGCCCGGGTGGCGCTGTGACTGATGTCTTGCGGGGTGGTGGTCTCTGTGGAATCTGACATGGGATCTCCTTGCAAGCGTGAACAGTGAATCCTTTCCGCCATGGCGGGGCAGATCAGTGTGAACCGTCAGCCCTCATGAGAAGTGCGGCAGCACCTCACGGCCCAGTTCCTCGAGGGTTTCCGTGAGCGGGCGGCGATTGCGACGCAGGTGGAAGCCGATGTGATTCACCCCGGCATCCTGCATGGCCGACAGTTCTTCCATGAGGGCAAGGCGGCCACTCGACAACCCGAAGCGATGACGACGCACCGGGGCGTGCGGGTCTTCTTCCAGGTTGAGGTGGATGAAACTGACGTAGGGTTTGTCACCGGCGACCTGACGCCAGAGCGCCACGCGACGGATGTGGTCCTCCGGTGTGCCCGGGTAGGCCAGCCAGCCGTCCATCTCGCGACCGATCCACTCGGGCGTCTGCTGGGAGAGTCCGGCACTCAACAGCGGCGGACGCGTCGCGGCAGGCAGGATGGCCTGACCTTCGCTCAGGGCGTCGTCCGCCTGGCCCTTGATGACGTCCACCGCGTGACGGAAGGCGGCACCACGGGTCGCGAACTCCTCGCCGAACAGCGGGTATTCCGCCGGTCGGTCGCCACTGGCGACGCCAAGCAGCAGGCGGTCTTCGCTCAGGGCCTGCACGCTGGCGGCGGCCTTTCTCACCAGCCACGGCTGGCGCAGCGGCAGCACCGCGGCGGCAGTACCTAGCAGCAGGTTGTCGGTGTGACTGGCCAGATAGCCCAGGTAGGTGAACAGCTCGAAGACCTGACCGGCATCGCCGAAGGCGGGGTCGAACAGTGGCACGTCACGCAACCAGGCGGCGCGGAAGCCGAGCCTGTCGACCTGGCCGATCAGCTCGGCATGGGCGCGCATGTCAGGCACGCCGAAGGGCGTGGAGGGGGCTCTGTCAGTGTGGACCCAGTCATTGTCGAGGGGCAGTTCGACGCCCAGGGTCAGAGGGCCTTGTGTGAGGCGATCCAGCGGGCGGGTCGGGGAGATCATGGTGGACTCCTTCAACAAGCAGGTGGGTAGACGACGGTGCCCCCGAGCCAGCAGGCTGAGCTGTCGGAATCGGGGGCACGTCGTGATGGCGGGAGGCTTCGCGGCGGATCAGGCGGTCGCGATGGAAGAGGCGTGACGCTTGTCGAGGCGACCGGCCAGCAGGGTCAGCAGCAGGGCGGCGGTGACGATCAGCGCGCCGATCCAGGCGGTGTCTGTCAGTGCCATCCCGGAGACCACCTGGCCACCGACGATGGAGCCCAGTGCGATGCCGATGTTGAAGGCGGCGATGTTGAGGCCGGAGGCCACGTCAACGGCCTGCGGCACGAAGCGTTCGGCCTGCTGCACGACGTAGACCTGCAGGCCCGGCACGTTGCCGAAGGCGAAGGCACCCCAGATCAGGATGGTGATCACGGCGGTGATCGGGTTGGCGGCAGTGAAGGTCAGCATGCCGAGGATGACGATCAGGCCACCGAAGATCAGGGTCAGGGCGCGAATCGGGCCCATGCGGTCGGCCAGCTTGCCGCCCTGGATGTTGCCGATGGCGACCGAGACGCCGTAGACCAGCATGATCAGACTGATGGCGCCTTCATTGAAGCCACTGACGTCCTGCAGCAGCGGGGCCAGATAGGTGAAGGCCGTAAAGGTGCCGCCGTAGCCGAGAATGGTGATCAGGTAGACCAGCAGCAGGCGCGGATGGGTCAGAACCTTGATCTGTTGGGCGAAGGTGGCCGGTACGCTCTTCTTGAGATTGTTGGGCACCAGGATGGCGCTGCCGATCAATGCCAGCACACCGAGGACCGAGACCACGAGGAAGGTGGCGCGCCAGCCGAAGTGCTGACCGATCCAGGTGCCCAGCGGCACGCCGGTGACCAGAGCCACGGTCAGGCCGGTGAACATGATGGCGATCGCACTGGCTTCCTTGTCCTTGCTCACCAGGCTTGTCGCGATGGTGGAGCCGATGGAGAAGAAGACCCCGTGGGCCAGGCCAGTCAGGATGCGCGCCGTGATCAGCGAGCTGTAGCTGGGTGCCTGCCAGGCCAACAGGTTGCCGGCGATGAACAGTGCCATCAGTCCCAGCAGTACCAGCTTGCGATTGAAGCGGCCGGTCATGGCGGTCAGTACAGGGGCGCCGATGGCGACACCGAAGGCATACAGGCTGACCAGCAGGCCAGCGGAAGGCAGAGAGACGCTCAGGTCCTGAGCGATGGTGGGTACCAGTCCGACGATCACGAACTCGGTGGTCCCGATGGCAAAGGCGCTCAATGTCAGCGCCAGCAGGGCAAGGGGCATGGCAGTTCTCCATCAGCAATGGGTGGGTCTTGGATGCTGTGCAGTCTGCCGTGAGATACCTTTGTGATAAACGCACGAAATCATGAAAGACTTTTGCAGTTTTCGTAAAGATTGCCTGTGATGGCGTCTTTCTCCCATCCTTGCAGCGCCTGTCCCTGTCAGCTCGTGTCGCCATCTCGATCTCATGCCAGATGGCGCCACAGGGTGACTCAACAGCGTGATTCAACAGGGGGACTCGACAGGGGGGCTCAACAGGGTGATTCAACCGGGCGACTCAACAGCGGGATTCACCAGGGTGACTCCACAGGGCGGGGCGCAGCGGCTACACTGCGCGCCGAGAATTTTCATTCACTCCCTGTTCACATCGGAGATCGTCTTGGCCGCGCCTGACACCCCGTCTTCCTCTCAGCCTGATGCCCGGACTGCAGAGACTCCCTGCTCCTTGCCGCGCCTCGTCGTGCCCTCGACCTGGCGGGGCTGGAGCCTGCTGGTGATCTTCCTGCTGCTGGTCGTGATGGGCATCTGGCCGGTGATCGGCTGGATCAACCAGCAGACTCTGTTGTGGGGCATGCCGTCCTTGATCATCTGGAGTTACCTGATCATCTTCGCCTGCAGTGGCGCGATGCTGTTGGGCAATTGCCTGTTGCGCCGTCGCCACGGCGCAGACCCACTGTCGAAAGCGCCCGCTGGCGAAAGAGACGGAGGCGCCGCGTGATTGATCCGCATGCCTTTTCGTCCGTGCATGACAGCGTGCCATTGCTGGTCACCCTGGGGTATGTCGTCCTCGCCATGGCCATCGGTCTCGGCGCGCGGGGTGGCCGCCGCATGGACACGCTGGAGCAGTGGGGAGTCGCCGGGCGCTCGATGGGGCCCGTGACACTCTATCTGTTGATTGCCGCCGGCAGCGTCAGTGCCTACACCTTCATGGGCGCGCCGGGCTGGGCCTACAGCAAGGGCGTGCCGGTGTTCTATGTCGCCATCTATCTGGCCTATCTGGCGCTGGTGGCCTGGTACTTCGGTCCCAAGGTGTGGAAGTTCGGCGAGCAGTTCGGGCATGTCACCCAGGCAAGCGCGATCGCGGACCGCTATCAGAGCCCTCTGCTGGGCGCGCTGTCGGCGCTGGTGATGTCGATTGCCTCCATCGCCTACGCGGTCCTGCAGACCATCGGCTCGGCCTACATCCTGCTGGTGATGAGCGGCGGGCGCATTCCGCTCTGGGCTGGCGTGTTGTTGGTGCTCAGCGCGATCGCCGTCTATCTGTTCGTCAGCGGCCAGCGCGCCATCGGGCGCACCAATGCCTTCCAGGGCGTGTTGATGCTGGTCGTTGCCTGGGTGATCGGCCTGTGGGCGGCCTATCTCTCCACCGGCGAATGGGGCTTCAGTGGCGTGTTCACGCGTCTTGAGGCCAGCCATCCGGAGTATCTGAGCCTGCCCGGCGCCGGCGGCGACATGAGCTTCAGCTTCTGGACCACCTCGATCATCGTCTCGATGCTGTCCTTCATGCCGCCGGTATGGACGCAATGGATGAGCGCCGCCTCCGCCGGCACCATCCGTCGCAGTGCCAGCTGGCTGCCGACCTACTATGTGGTGATCCTGCCGCTGGTGGTGGTCGGCTTCATCGGTATCTACAGCCTGCCGGAGCTTGAGCGCGCCGACACCGTGGTGCTCGAATACGCGATGGCCAACATGCCGGTCTGGCTGGTGGGCCTGTTGGGCGCGGGCACGCTGGCGGCCTCGATGTCCTCCAGCGAGCCCTTCATTCACTCGGTGGCCCTGAGCCTGAGTCGTGATGTGCTGCAGCCGGGCCTCAAGCTTGATGACCAGCGCGCTGGCAAGCTGGCGCGCTGGCTGATCTTCCCGGTGATGTTCCTGGTCGTGGCACCCCTGGCGATCTGGGAGCCGGGCAATCTGGTGATGATCCTCTTGATCGGGCTGGGCTTTGCCTCTCAGGTCTTGCCGGCATTTGTGGGCATGTTCTTCTGGCCGCGCGCCTCGGCGGCAGGTGTCATCAGCGGCATCAGTGCCGGCTTCGTGGTCACGGTGCTGTTTACCGTCGTATGGCCGCATCCGCTGGGCCTGCATGCCGGTTTCTGGGGGCTGATGCTCAACCTGCCGGTCTTCGTGCTGGTGTCATTGCTGACACGGCCGGTGGATGAGGCGGTGACGTTGCGCTTCTTCCGCATCGCCGCCCCCTGGAGTCTCAAGCGCTGAGATTGCGCAGGGAAGATCGCGAGCGGAGTGCTGTCGGGGGCATCACTCCGCTCTGATAATCGAGCGTTTAGCGCGACCAAACAGTTGTCTGAAATTTGGACAAGCGTTTGACAAGGTTGTGAACGATTGTCACGTTTGCGCCCGAGCACTTATTGATCCGTGTCGCCTTGTATAGAGTGAGATCATTGATTGGCTGTCCTCAAGGGAGGGGACGTGAATGAATGATCTGATGGTGCAGGTGGACAGACAGATACAGCGTGAGGGCGGTCTGGGAGTGCATTTCCCGGCCGAGATAGAAGCGCGCTTCGAGCACGATATCCATGTCGCGCGCAGCCACAAGCTTGCCTGCATGGGCGCGGTGGCGATCAGTATCTATGTGCTGTTTCTGCTCAATGACTGGCGCTTTCGCCCAGACCACATGCTGGAGGCCATCGTCATTCGCGTCGGGGTCATGACGCCCATCGCCCTGATCTGCATCTACCTGCTCAAGCGGGGTGTCTCGCCGGTACTGCGTGAGATGTTGATGACTGCGCTGGTGTGCTTCGCGATGATCTTCACGGCCCTGTTGATCCAGTTGTCAGTCTCGCCACATTCCTTTCTCGACCTGTTCGCACTCGGCCTGATCGTGCTGGTGGGCAATGTCCTGTTTCAGCTGCGCTTCTGGTATGCCCTGTGCTCTTCGGCCTTCCATTTCGGCGTGATGCTGTATCTGGTCAATGCCCATCCTGCGCCCTATGCCTCGGCGGGTTTCATGGCGTTGATGGTGTTTCTGTCCATCACGCTGTTTTCGATCATTTCCAATCTGCGCAGTGAAAAGGCCGAGCGCCTTTCCTACCTGTTGTTGCTGCGTGAGCAGCTCAGGGTCGAGGAGTTCACCGAGAAGAATGAAGAGTTCCGACGCCTGGCCTCGATCGATCCCTTGACCGAAGTCTATAACCGGCGTCACTTCGACAGTCTCGTGAGCTCCCTGCTCGGCAAGCAGGTCGACAGTCGGCTTCAATACGGCGTGGCCATGATCGATGTCGACCATTTCAAGGCCTACAACGACCATTACGGCCACGTGAAAGGGGACCTGTGCCTCAAGCGTATCGCGACGGCAATCTTTGAAAGCGTGCACCCCGATGTCGATATCGTGGCGCGTTTCGGGGGCGAGGAGTTCGTGGTGCTGCTGCCATCCTGTACGCCGCAACAGGCGTTGGCGCGCGCAGAAGAGATTCGCCGCCATGTTCGCGACCTGGCGCTACCGCATGGGGGGAGTTCACGCCATGGCATCGCCACCATCAGCATCGGGGTCTCGGCCGCCGGCACCGGCCAGGGCTGCAGCTTCGAGACCATACTCAAGCAGGCGGATGAGGCGCTTTATCGTGCCAAGGCCTCGGGGCGTGATCGCTGCGAGCTGTTTGCTCAGCAGGATCAGCAGGCGCTGGGCCGCGCCTTCGCCGGCTAGCGCCGGGGTGTCGTCGTGGTGGTGTCGTTGTGGAGTCTGGGTCGAGCGCGCAAGAGGGCGTGCGCTCATGTCTCGTGTGACAGCCCCAGCTGCTGGCGAAGCCACGGCAGCATGATCTGCTCTGCCTGATGTGCCCGTGCGCCGGGATAGACCAGATAGAATCCCTGGCCCTGATTCGGCAGGCCACACAGGGTGACCAGTTGCCCCTTCGCGATGCCTTCCGCCGCCATCAGGCGCGGTGTCAGCGCGATACCCTGATCCGCCAGAGCGGCATCGATCGCGAGACTGGTGTGATTGACCCAGAGGCGATCGGCCTTCTCAAGCCCCGAGAAGTGCGCCGCAAAGGTATGCCACCCCTGATGACTGTCCTCGATCAATACGCTGCCGCGCATATCGAGCCTATCCAGTCGCTCGCCCAGCTGTTCCCGATAGCCGGGACTGCAGACGGCGATACGCTCAAGCCCCGTCAACCATATCGCCTTGAGTCCGGCGTCATGCTGGCCATAGCCCTGGCGTATGGCGAGATCGATCCCGTCCTGATGCAGATTCGAAAGTCCTTCGCTTGCGTGTACCCGCAGTTGCCATTCGGGATGTGCGTGGCGAAAGCTTGCCAGGCGGGGCATCAGCCACTTGGCGGCAAAGGAGGGCGGTACGCTCAATGACAGGGTGGTGTCAGCGGGGTCATGGCTGGCATCGCGCACGGCCTTGTCGATGTTGCCCAGCGCTAGGGCGATCTGCTCATGGAAGCGCTGGCCCGCGTGAGTCAATGCCAAACCACGCGGTAGACGATGGAAAAGCTTTACTCCAAGCTGTGTTTCCAGCTCGCGTACACGCTGCGCCACGGCGCTCTGGGTGAGCGACAGCTCTTGCGCCGCGCGGCGAAAGTTGAGATTGCGCGCTGCCGCATCAAAGGCCGGCAGCGCGCCCAGGCGCAGTTTCGTGTTCAGGTTCTTGCTCATGTTCTTGCTCACGTTCAGGGGCGTGCTCATGTTCAGGCGCATGTCATGCTCATGCTCAGAGCCATGCTCATGTAAGCGCCATGGGCGCTTGGCCGGCAGGGGGCGACGATGCCCCTCCGGCGCCAGCACGCTATCTGAGCGGGAAGCCGGCGCACCGCGCGTGTCGCCTGATGGCACGAGAGTGAAAATTTTCTACAGGGTAATGCAAATAATGCCCGCTTGTCGCGACGCGGAGCACAGCCGAACATGGCGCTATCGGCCTCACACGGCGCTATCGCTAAGGGCACCATGTGGTTGGCGCCCCAAGTATCCTCGCCACAAGGAGTACCCCATGCCTCGCTCACGATTCTCGGCACATCTTGCCTTTCTGGCGCTCGGTACCATCTGGGGCAGCAACTTCCTGTTCATGAAATGGGCGGCGGAGTGGATCACCCCGGGTCAGGTGACCCTGCTGCGTGTCGTGGCAGGCTTCATCCCCCTGGCCCTCTATGCTGCCTGCCAGGGCGTTCTGCACCGGACGCACTGGCGCCATCTGCACCACTTCGTTGTCATGGCCCTGCTGGCGACGGCGCTGTACTACCTGGCATTCGCCTATGGCAGTTCGGTATTGCTGTCGAGTGTCGCGGGCATGCTCAGCGGCGCCATCCCGCTCTTCACCTTCGTGGCGGCGGCCTTGTTCCTGCGCAACGAGCCGATCAATGCACGTTCGATCACCGCCACCTTGCTCGGCATCATTGGTATCGCGCTGATTGCCCGCCCATGGCAGGGGCTGCAGGCGGATGTCTCGCTGGCGGGCGTGGCCGCCATGCTCGGCGGCGCGATGTGTGTCGGCTTGTCATTCGTCTATGCCAAGCGCTTCGTGATGCCGTTGGCGATCCCTTCGCTGGCCCTGGCTACCTATCAGACGGGGATTGCCACTCTGCTGCTGCTCGCTGTCATTGATCTTGAGGGTATCCTGGCGCTGAGCAACGACGGCGTTGCCTTGACCGGGCTGGTAATCGGCCTCGGGGTGTTGGGAACCGGCGTGGCCTATGTGCTTTATTACTTCATCGTCGGCGAACTTGGTGCCATCAAGGCCTCTGGCGTGACCTACCTGCCCCCGGTGGTTGCCGTCATCATCGGTGTGCTGCTGATAGGAGAGCCCATTCGCGGACTCGACCTGCTGGCAATGGCGATCATTCTGGTAGGCGTCATCCTGTTGCAATCCGCGCGTCAGAAGCAGGAGGTTGCGCCTCCCAAGGCAGGCGACAGCGAGACTGAACAGGTATTGCCTCGCTCAGGCGGCCTCGAGGCCTCGAATCACTCGGCGCGATGATCAACACCTGGGATCATGACTGAGGCCGCAGCAGAGAAGCACGACTGAGCATCGCAACTGTAGCTCGCGATAGTGATGGGGAATGATCCAACGCCTGATGCTGCACCCTGCCTGTGAGCGGGGTGCAGCATCATGTTTCAACCGGTGTGACCTGTCTCAACCCTGTGCCACTTACCTCGAATGCCTGACACGGGTAAGGTTGAGGCAAATGGCCACAGGTTGATGAAATTTGCCTCATGTCTGAACCGCAGTCCGACCCCTCTGAATTCTCTGGGCTTTCAGAACAGCCCGCGCCATCCCGCATGCTTCCTCTAGCGACGGCGTCGGAGCCCCTCTCTGCGCCGTATCCGCGCCCGGATTCACCGCCGCTGCTGGCACCGGGGGCCGCCGAGCACACGCTGAATGTCTGGTTGGTGCCGCGCTTCTCGATGTTGACGTTGTTCTGCCTGCTGGAACCGCTACGGGTCGCCAATCGCTTCGGACGGCCGCTGTTCGCCTGGCGTCTGCTGTCCAGTGATGGCGAGGCTGTCGTGGCTAGCAATGGCGTGCGCATCGACGTCGATGGTGCCTTGTCGTCTCTGGTCAATGAGCCGTCGTCGGGTTGCCAGAGTGAGGCGCAGACGCGCTTGATGGTGGTGTCATCCTACGGGCCGGAAGTCAGCGTCGGCAGCCAGGCGCGTGGCGTGATTCGTCATCTGGCAGCCCATGGCGCCTGGCTGGGAGGGTTGGATACCGCCCCCTTCATTCTGGCGCGCGCCGGGGTGCTCGCCGGTCATCGGGTCGCCCTGCACTGGGAGAGCGTCCCGGCCTTTCGCGAGGAATTCCCTCAACTCGAGATCAGTCAGGCCGACTATGAATGGCAGGGCGAGCGGCTGACGGGCTCTGGCGGCGCGGCCAGTATCGACATGATGCTGGCGTGGATCGAGTTTCTGTACGGGCCGTCGCTGGCGGACGCCGTCGGGCGGCAGCTGGTGCATCAGCGCGGGCATCTGGCGTCGCCTGCTGCTGTCAGTACTCGAGACGATTCGCTGCCACGCAGTGTGGTCAAGGCGCTGGCCGTGATGGAGGCTAATCTTGCCCAGGAGCTCTCGATCCCCGACATCTGCCGTCTGGTCGGTCAATCCCAGCGCCAGTTGACGCGTCTGTTCATGGCGCATTTTGAGGAAACGCCCAAGCAGCGCTATCTCGGCATGCGCCTGGATCATGCACGGTGCGTATTGGCCGACAGCAGTCGCAGCGTCTCCCAGGCGGCCCTCGGCGTCGGGTTCACGCATCTGGCGCACTTCTCGCGTGCCTATCGTCAACGATTCGGTGAGCCGCCCAGCGCGACCGCCCGCCGTGGTCAGGCCACGCCCTGAGGCGGGTCATTATCCTGCGCCCCTCAAGGCGGCGCGGATGACGTCGAGGGCGCAAAAAGAGCCGCAAAAGGGAGTATGATCGCGCCGCTGCGCCGCTGCGCCGCTGCGCCGCTGCGCCGCTGCGCCGCTGCGCCGAAACGCCATCGCAGCAGACGACTTGGCAGAAGAGGCCATCAGGGTTCGCGACAAGCATATACGCCATTGTTTCATGCGCACGCCAGCGCACTGCAGGAGGCTTCACGAGAATGAACTGGATAACCTGGCTCGATCTGGCCGGTGTGATGATCTTTGCCCTGACCGGTGTCGTCGTGGCGTGCCGTTCACGCATGGACCCGATCGGCATGCTGGTGCTGGGTGCCGTGACCGGTATCGGCGGCGGTACGCTGCGTGATCTCGTGCTGGGAATCGGCCCGGTGTTCTGGGTCGAGCAGCCGATCTATCTGTGGGTCATTCTGTTGACGGTACTGGTGGCGACGCTCGGCTTTCACTATATCCACCGCCTGACGCGGGTTTTCCTGCCGGTCACCGATGCCTTCGGGTTGGCGCTGTTTACGGTATTGGGTGCGCACAAGGCGCGCATGCTGGGCGTGGATGGCATCGTGGCCGTCTTGATGGGCACCATGAGCGGCGTGGCGGGTGGCATGATCCGCGATGTGCTCGCGCGCCGTGTGCCGATGGTGTTGCGTCAGGAAATCTATGCCTCGGCGTCGCTGGCGGGTGGCATTCTCTATATCGCGCTTCTCGAGGCGGGCGTTGGCCCGGCGTGGGCCACCGGCGCTGCCATCTTGCTGATACTGGCGATTCGCCTGCCGGCGATCTATTGGCATCTGACCTTGCCGACCTTTGCCTGGGTGATCATCCCGCCACCCCCGCTGGCTTCGCAAGACAGTGGCCAGAGGCATGATCAGGCCCCGTCGGGGGCAGCGGGCACGGGCGGGGAGAGTCGCGAGGGTGCGCACGCCGCGCCAGATGGCAGGCCTCGTCAGCGCTCGGAATTCGCGACGACGCTGGGCGGCTCGATCGGTGCCAGTGATGTCTCGCCCTCAGGTCAGCTGGAGACACCGCCGGCGCCTCCGTCATTGCCGCGGCGCACCCCCAAGGCACGGGTCAGGATGCTGCGCCCCGGCGAACGCCGCCGTGGTGGGCTCTAGGCGACATCCTTTTGCTGAGTGATTTGACCGGCAAGCAATATTGAAAAAGTGATCATGAAGCGCATCATTATTGTGATTTCTGCAAAGATGCATGGGACCATGCATCTTGCACTTTCAAGGAGATCACAGCATGCGCAGCCGTTCGGATGACCTCGAGTTGCTACTGGCCGTGGTGGATAGCGGGGGCTTCAGCGCCGCCGCCAATCGGTTGAACATTCCGGTGGCCAAGGTATCGCGGGCCATCCAGCGCCTGGAGGGTGAGCTGGAAACGCCGCTGCTGAATCGCACCACACGCAGCGTGGCACTGACCGATGAGGGACGCGGCTTCGTCGAGCGAGTACGTGAGGGCTTGTTGCTGCTCGGCAGTGCCGAAGAGGCCCTGTTGCAGCAGCGCGATCAGCCCAGCGGGCGGCTGCGCGTCGATGCCGCGAGCCCCTTCGTGCTGCATCAGCTGGTACCGCTGGTCGCGGAGTTCTCACGCAGCTATCCCGGCATCGCGCTGGAGCTGTCTGCCGCCGATGACATCATCAACCTGCTGGAACAGCGTACCGATGTGGCCATCCGCATCGGCGAGCTGGATGACTCCACGCTGCACGCCAAGGTGCTGGGGCGCTCCACGCTGCATCTGGTCGCAAGCCCCGCCTATCTGGCCGAGCATGGCGTGCCGTCCAGTGTCGCGGCGCTGCAGACCCATCAGCTGCTGGGGTTCCTGCCTCCCAGTCGTCTCAATCGCTGGCCGCTCAAGGGTGCAGCACAGGGCTTTGACACGACACCTCATCTGCCGACCACCAGTGGCGAAGTCATGCGTCAGCTGTGCCTGGCGGGGCATGGTATCGCGCTTATCTCGCACTTCATGCTGGGCAATGACCTCAAGACCGGCGCTCTGGTGGAAGTGTTGCCCGGCCAGATCCAGAGCCCCAATCCCCGCGAGCAGATCCAGGCGGTCTATTACCGCAACAGTACGCTGTCGCCGCGCATCAGCGCCTTCGTCGAGTTTCTCGCCACCCGCCTGACGCTGTGAGTGGCTGATGTCTGGCGCCCCAGATTTGCCCTGACAACAGCGGATAAAGTGGCTCGGATATGTCTTGGCGCAGAGTTTTAACGATTATCCCGCTCCAGAAACATGACAGTGGAGTCGGGCTGATTTAAATAAAGTTTATAATCTATTGATGAAATCTGTTTATTGACGCATGTTGCATGGCGTATTTCACGGGCAATAGCGATATATTGGGCTGACAAACATGTAATCAGCGCTTCAGGGACGAGCAGATGATAGCCAAGGAAAAAGAGGCCTACAGTGGCGACGATGAGCGCGCCAGGTACGGTCACCGCCAGGAAGAGGATGTGGCCTTCCACCTACGGCGTGCCTTCGGGGACGACCCCGAGGTCGTGATCTTCAATGATCTGCGACTGAAACACGGTGAGGAGAATGCCCAGATCGATCATCTGGTCATGCATCCCTTCGGCTTCATCATCATCGAGTCGAAAAGCATCACTGGTGAAGTCAGGGTCAATGCGGCAGGTGAATGGCAGCGCAGCTATCGGGGCAATTGGTCTGGGCTCAAGTCACCACTGCGTCAGGCGGAATTGCAGCAGGATATTCTCAAGCGCCTGTTGATCGAGCATCGCACTCGCTTGATGAACAAGACCTTGGGGCTGCAAGGCGGCTTTGCCGGTCGACAATGGAAAGTGCTGTGCGCCGTCTCGAGCAATGCCATCGTGCACCGTGACGATATGGCCAAGGGGGTCTCGGCTCAGGTGGTGAAGCCGGAGTTTCTCCACGAGCAGGTCAGTGGCCTGATCGGGGCGCGGTCGATGGTCAAGCGTGCCTTGCTGTTCGATACGCGTCCGGAGTTCACCAAGGATGAGCTTGAGCGTGTCAGCGAGTTCCTGCTCAAGCAGGACGCTCGTTCGCGTCGCGCGCATGCCGTCGAGACCGTCCGCCGCGAGGTGAGTCGTCGCCCGCAGCCGGCAGCGAAGACGCCAGACGCCGCTGGCAATGCCGCGAGTCGATGGGCGATCAATGAGGGGGGTATCCGTGAATCTGACAGCAAAGCCCTCGCCAACAAAGACCTCGCTAACAAAGATCTCGGTAACAACGGCGCGGGCTACAGTGCTCATGGCGGCAATGGCATTGGCGACAATGCGCCTGGCAGCAATGGGCGTGGCGAACAGGAGCGCGGCAGCCAGGAGCGCTGTAAACAGAAGCAGCGCGCCATGGCCAGACAGGAAGGCGATTCGAGTGCAGTGGCAGTTGCCGCCCCCGCCGCAACGGCAGTCAATGAGGCGAAGGCAAGCGCCGAGAGCGTCGCTAAGCCAAAAGCTGAAACCAGAGCCGAAACACCAGCGCCGCCAGCCGAGGTACCTGTCGGGTCGCCAGTGCCTGAAGCGTGTCTGGCCTCGCCACAGTTGAGCGAGCATCTCGACAGAATTACAGCACGCCTGAAGGCTTCGGCCACCACGCCAGCGCCACCGGAAGTGCGAGTCCAGTGCCAGAAATGTCAGGAAAAAGATGCACTGCTGGGGCGTTACGGCCCCTACGGCTATTACGTCAAATGTCAGGTCTGCAACGCCAATACATCACTCAAGCAGGGCTGTCCGGCCTGCGAGCATCACAGCGTACGCCTGAGCAAGTCCGGGGCGGTCTACTCGGGGCATTGCCCGCAATGTGAGCACGAGTTCGTGATATTCCGACAGCCCGAGACAGCCCGATTGATGTGGTGCCTTGCAGAACGACAACGCCCGCATTCCTTTAACAGGAACGCGGGCGTTGTCGTTCAGAGGGTCGACTCGATGGACCTCTCTATAGCCGACTCAATTGTCGATTCAATTATCGACGGGCCAGACCTTGAAGATACGGTACGGCGCCTGGCCACTGTCCTTGCCGTCATTGAAGGGCGGCGTGCTGTCCAGCTGATTGACGGTGACATAGAGCCAACCGTCGGGCGCCATGCGCACGCCATCCGGCCAGTCGAGACGCTCATCGCGCACCAGCGGTGTCAGTTTGCCATCGGCGCTCAGCACATCTAGCCCATGCTGATTGAGGTTGGTGAAGTAGTGGGTGCCCCCAGCGGTATCCGCGCCGTCGGAAACGGGCTTGTCGCCGACGCGGGTGATGGCAGCGGCAATGGTGGCGTGATCGGCGCCTTCGCGCAGCAGTCTGGCCGGTACGCTGTACCAGCTGTGGCCGGTCATGGCGCCGAAGAAGACTGTCTCGCCATCGCCGGACAGGGTGATCGGGTCGACGCCGACCTTGGCAGGCTTGCCATTGAAATGGACGTCCTTGCCATCGATCTTGAGCGTGGCACCGGGTTCTGCCTCAAGCGCCGGATGCTCGCTGAAGCGGGTGGCCTCGCCGCTCTCCAGGTCGACGGTGATCAAGCCCGGATTGGCGATGTCTGCCAGATAGGCCACGCCGCGGCTGCGGTCCACTGCCAGGTCCTGCACGAAGCTGCCCTCGGGGGCGATATTCGCAGGCAGAGTCAGCTTGGTAATCAGCTTGCCAGAGGCAATATCGAAGCCCCACAGGCGGGTCTTGCCCAGATGCAGCCCCATGTCGGTGATCCACAGACCGCCCTGGCCATCCTGATAGATGCCCAGCGGGGAATCGATGGTGGCGTCGCCGTAGCGGCCGGCATGCGTCTGCAAGGCGGGGGAGGGCCAGGCGCGATAGCTGTTCTGGCCGGTGATCTCGACCAGCTGCACGTCGTGATCCCCATCCATCGGGTGGATGGTGGCGAAGACCTGCCCATTGGGCGTCACCGCCACATTGCCGGGGCGAATCTGCATGACGGCGACAGAGCGCATTTCACCGTAGGCAGGCCCGGCCTTGAGCGCTGAGGTGGTGGCCGGCAGGGTCGTATGGCCGTTGGCGCAGCCCGTGAGCAAACTACTGACCAGGGCGATGGCACCCAGAAACCGAGGGGAGCGTTTGACGCCAATGACTGCTGTGTACATCGATGCTTCCTTGTTGCTGTGAAGATAGCGCGCGGCATGCCACGAAACCTCCAGGCATGTCCGGCTTGGGAGCGAATGAGTCCCAGGCCTGGGCGGGGGTGAGGTTGTCATGTCCCCGCGATGGTCCACCTTGTGCATGCCAGCGACTCTGCACAAGTTCATACAATAAAGCAATGTAAATCAATCGGTTGCGCAATGCATCCTGAGTTGATGGAGGGATGATCTCGCCATCGGCTGGCTGGGCCTGACGGAAGGGGCCAGACAGTAGGGGCCAGACAGTAGGGGCTGCAGTGCGGCTTTATTTTGGATCGATTGATCTAAAAGTTGTTGACACCGACCGGCTAGCTCAATATCTTATGGATCAATTGATCCACAACATATGTCATTCATCGCCATGCGTCTGTCGGTTTCTGGTGTGCAGCTGGTAGTCGACAAGATGATCGAGCACGCTCGTCCCATGTTTTTGGTCACTGACAAGTGAGCGAGCGGCAGGCCACATGATGGGTTGATGGATCGCCACAGACCTATTTATCAGGAGTCAGACTCATGACAACCAACGTCGTCAATCTCAACGAAAAGGAATTTCAGTCTCTCAGCGATAAAGGCGTGACCTTTGCCGTGCGGCTCTGGGCTGAATGGTGCGCACCGTGTCGCATGATGTCACCGATATATCGTCAGGTAGCCGAGGCCATCGCGAATGATGACCTGGTAATGGCAGAGCTCAACATCGATGAGCATCCGGCCATTGCGGAAAGACTCGGGGTGCGTAGCATTCCGACCGTTGTCATCTTCAAGGATGGCAAGGAGGTCAATCGCTCTGTTGGCATGCTACCGACACCTGAGCTTCAGAAGCTGATTACACGCTACGCATAGGGCAAGGACTCATCATGAGTACACATCGAAAATTGATAATACTCGGGTCCGGACCGGCGGGTTACACAGCAGCCATCTATGCAGCCCGTGCGAATCTTTCCCCCATGTTGATAACGGGAATGGAAGTGGGTGGTCAGCTGACATCGACGACCGACGTCGAGAACTGGCCCGGTTATCCCAAGGGGGTGCAGGGTCCTGAGTTGATGTTGCAGCTCAAGGAGCATGCGGAAAGTTTTGATACCGAGATCGCTTACGATCATATCACCGAAGTGGACCTGGAAAGTCGCCCTTTCATTCTGAAGGGAGAAGATACCTATACCGCAGATGCGCTTATCATTTCGACCGGAGCATCCGCGAGATATCTTGGACTCGAAAGTGAGCAGGTCTACATGGGGAAGGGGGTATCAGCCTGCGCTACCTGTGATGGATTCTTTTACAGAAACAAGGAGGTTGCGGTCGTAGGAGGGGGCAATACTGCCGTCGAAGAAGCATTGTTCCTGTCCAATATCGTTTCTCATGTAACCCTGGTGCATCGTCGTGATCAGCTGAGTGCAGAGAAAGTGCTGCAGAAGCGTCTCTTTGACAAGGTTGAACAAGGCAAGGTCACGATTCGATGGGACAGGCAGGTAGAGGAAGTACTGGGCGATGACACCGGTGTCACGGCTATCTCCCTGGCTACCACGCTGACGGGGGAGGTGGAGGAGGTGCCTGTGGCAGGCGTTTTCATCGCCATTGGTCATGACCCCAACACATCGATCTTCAAGGGCGCATTGGCCATGACGGACGGGTATATCAATGTCTATTCCGGTATTGGAGGAGGCCAGACCTTGACCAGCAAATCAGGCGTCTTCGCGGCAGGAGATGTCAGTGATAACCACTATCGTCAGGCTATCACGTCTGCCGGTACGGGGTGCATGGCAGCACTTGATGCAGAGAAGTATCTTGCAGAGCTCGAGGGTTAGTCTGACATTCTCGTGATATAGTCTCCGCCGCCGATAATGAAACATGCCTGAGGATGTTGCATATCCAACGACGGAATGACTATTCTCAGGTATGATGACGGTGGTATGTCATGGCGAGTGTTATCATGTGTAATACTTGCTTTCACTTTGCAGGTTGCTATCGAGATTATGCTATGGCTAGAACAGGTCGCCCACGTCAGTTTGATCGCGAAGATGCTGTTAGAAAGGCCATGGAGCTATTCTGGAAAAATGGCTTTGAGGGCACTTCGCTGGCCGAGCTGCGAAAGGAACTGGGCAATTTGTCTTCTGCGAGTTTCTATTCGGCATTTGAATCGAAGCAGGCGCTTTATCGCGAATGTCTGGAGATGTATACCCGGACCTGTGAACAAGTGTTTGTAGAGCTCGAGAATGAAAAGGTATCTGCCAGAGATGCCATCAAGAACATGTTGATCAAATATGTCACCATGCAAACGTCCTCAAGCCAGCCCTCGGGATGCATGATCGTGCTGTCAGGATTGAACTGTGGTGATGACAACAAGGACGTCGAATACATGGCACTCTCGGTGCGCAATGATATTCGTGCTTCCCTGATGGCGTGCATCGCGCGCGGGCAGGAAAGGGGGGAGTGGCGTTATGAAAAACCATTGGATCAATTTGTTCTGATGCTGGATACCTTCGTCAATGGAATTGCCATCCAGGCGAGAGATGGTGTGCCTGGTGACAAGCTCAAGGAAGCCTGTGAGCTCTTCATGGAAATCTGGTAGTTCGCCTGCACACCACTCCGTGATCAGTTGTAGCAATGAAAAAACGCCCTCATGGAGGGCGTTTTTTCATTGCAGCGTCAGTGCCTTGCGGCCAGAACCTGTTTCGCTCAGGCGTGACGCGAGATCATGGCGTCGAAGTTTTCCTTCGGCTGAACGCCGGTCAGGGCTTCGAGCTTCTCGCCGGACTTGAACAGCGCGATGGTCGGCAGGCCACGGACGCCATTCTGGGCGGCGAGGTCCGGTGCATCATCGACATTGATGGCGACGACCTTGAGAGCATCACCCTGTTCTTCGGCGATGGATTCGACGATCGGGTCGAGCATCTTGCACGGGCCGCACCACGGTGCCCAGAACTTGACCAGTACCGGCTGCTCGCTCTCGATGACTTCCTGGGTGTAGTTGCTATCGACGACTTGTGCGAAATCCGCCATTTGTCTCTCCTGTGCATCACGAGGGATGCGTGATTCAAAAGGGCACTTGGTGTGCTTGATGGGCACACACTAACGCTGCTCGACTTTTGTTCGCAAGCGCATTCGCTTTTGAGGCCAGGCAACATATGCGTGCCGTTTGCGCAACAGTGGCGATGGTGTGACCGCCTACCCGCTGGTACACCGAGCCAGGCGACACTCTGATCGCGCTTCATTCGCCCTCCATTCAACCTTCATTCTCTCCATCGCTGTCATCGATTCACGCACCGGCTGTCATCCAACTGTCATGCATGTGTCACTTGATATATGGAAAAACACATATATGATATTTCGTATGTCACCGCGCTTCAGCCGGCTGGCAGGCAACCTGCCTTGCCATGCGTCAGGTGCCGGTGAGAGGGAATCGGGAGGGGAGCAAGATGGCTCAGGCATACGCGAGGACATCGCCATGAAACCGTCAACCAATGACGTTATTGATGGAGTGGGAGACATGGCGGCCTGCCTGACACCGTTGCAGGTCTTCAAGTGCCTTGCCGAGGACACTCGCCTGACCGTCGTGCAGCTGTTGGCCCAGATGGAAGAGCTGTGTGTCTGTGAGCTTATCTGGCTGCTGGAGCAGCGCGCCATGCCCATCTCCCAACCCAAGGTCTCGCGGCATCTCGCCCAGCTGAGAGATGCTGGCCTGCTGACCAGTCAGCGGCGTGGCCAGTGGGTGCACTACCGCCTGGCACCTGACCTGCCGGCCTGGTGCCATCAGATTCTCGCGACCCTCTGTCAGGCCAACGCCCGCGAGGTGTCGCGCTGGGTGGCGTGGCTGGAGACGATGCCCAACCGCCCTGTGCGCTGCTGCTGAGTGCACAGGGCCTAGAACGTTAGCCGAATCTTTTTGAACACTCTCAAGGAAATGCCCATGTGTCCTGCTCATAGCGCTCCGTCCTATTCCTCGTCCATCAGCGTGCCGGAGGGCATGCCGGCCCTGCGCGTCGGTATCAACGGCTTCGGGCGCATCGGTCGTCTCGCCCTGCGCGCGCTGTGGAAGCTGCGCGAGGATATCGCGCTGGACGTGGTGCGTATCAATGACCCGGGTGGCGATGCCGCGACCTTCGCCCATCTGCTGGAATTCGATTCCGTGCATGGCCAGTGGTCGCCGGGCGCCGGTATCACCAGTGACGCGGACTCCATCACCCTCGATGGTCAGCGCACGGCATTCTCAAGCCAGCGTGAGATCGGTGATACCGACTGGTCGGGCTGCGATGTGGTGATCGAGGCCTCCGGCAAGAAGAAGAGCACCGAGGTGCTGAACGCCTATCTCGAGCAGGGCGTCGCGCGGGTCGTGGTCTCCGCGCCGGTCAAGGAAGAGGGCGTGCTCAACATCGTCATGGGCGTCAACGACCACCTCTACAGCGCCGAACAGCATCGCATCGTGACGGCGGCCAGCTGCACCACCAACTGCCTGGCGCCGGTGATCAAGGTGATTCAGGAGCAGTTCGGCATTCGTCATGGCTCCATGACCACCGTGCACGACATCACCAATACCCAGACGATTCTGGATGCGCCGCACAAGGACCTGCGCCGCGCTCGGGCTTGCGGCATGAGCCTGATTCCGACGACCACCGGTTCCGCCAAGGCGATCAGCGCCATCTTCCCGGAGCTGGAAGGCCGCTTGAACGGCCACGCCATTCGCGTGCCGCTGGCCAATGCGTCCCTGACCGACATGGTGTTCGAGCTCAACCGCGAAGTGACGGTGGAAGAGGTCAATCAGGCGCTGCAGAGCGCGGCGGAAGGCGAACTGGCCGGCGTGCTGGGCTACGAGACACGCCCGCTGGTGTCGATCGATTTCCGTACCGATTCCCGCTCCAGCATCATCGATGCGCCCTCGACCATGGTCGTCGCGGGTACCCAGCTCAAGCTGTACGCCTGGTATGACAACGAGTGGGGCTATGCCAACCGCACCGCAGAGCTGGCGCTGAAAGTGGGCCTGGGTGATCTGGCCGACGCCAGCACACGGGAGCGCTGAAATGCTTGCCCGCCTGCGAGAGCTGCCCCATGAGGTGCGCCAGTACCTGCTGGTGACGGGGAATTACTGGGCCTTCACGCTGACGGATGGCGCACTGCGCATGCTGGTGGTGCTGCATTTCCATTCGCTGGGCTATTCGGCGCTGGACATCGCGCTGCTGTTCCTGTTCTACGAAGCCTTCGGTGTCGTCACTAACCTGGTCGGCGGCTGGCTGGGGGCGCGGCTCGGCCTCAATCGCACCATGAATGCCGGGCTTGCGATGCAGCTGGTGGCGCTCGGCATGCTGTTGGTGCCGGAGCCCATGCTGACAGTGGTCTGGGTGATGATCGCCCAGGCGCTGTCGGGCATCGCCAAGGACCTCAACAAGATGAGCGCCAAGAGCGCCATCAAGGTGCTGGTGCCGAAGGGGCAGCAGGCGGCGGAATCGCAGAGCTCGCTGTATCGCTGGGTCGCGCTGCTGACCGGTTCCAAGAATGCCCTCAAGGGCCTGGGCTTCTTCCTCGGTGGCGCGGCGCTCAGCCTCATCGGCTTCCAGGGCACGGTATTGGCCATGTGGCTCATGCTGGCCGTGGTGCTGGTGCTGTCACTGCGCAAGCTCTCGGCATCACTGGGGCAGAGCAAGGCCAGCCGCAAGCCGGCGTTTCGTGAGATGTTCTCGACCTCGCGGGCGGTCAATGTGCTGTCGGCGGCGCGCATGTGCCTGTTCGCTGCACGTGATGTCTGGTTCGTTGTCGCCTTGCCGGTCTATCTGGCCGAGGTACATGGCTGGAACTTCTGGACGGTCGGTATCCTGATGGCCGCATGGGTGATCGGTTACGGCGGGGTGCAGACCCAGGCCCCGCACATCACCGGGCCGATCGCGCGTCGCTTGAGCGGGGATGCGGGCGTGCGCTGGATGACCGTGCTGCTGGCCGGTGTGCTGGCGCTGTTGCCCGCGCTGATGGCGAGCATGTCGCTGGATGCGCAGCAGGGTGGCGACAGCAGTGCGGCCATCCTGCTGGGGCTGGCACCCCTTGAGTGGTTGATCATCGGTCTGCTGGCGTTCGGCGTCATCTTCGCCGTCAATTCCAGCTGGCATAGCTACCTGATCGTGCGCTTCGCGCGCAGTGAAGGCGTGTCGATGGATGTCGGCTTCTATTACATGGCCAACGCCATGGGGCGTCTGCTGGGCACGTTGCTGTCCGGTTGGCTCTATCAGGCCTATGGTCTGGAAGCCTGCCTGTGGTGGTCGGCGGCGCTGGTGGCGGCGAGCGCGGTGATGGCCATCGCATTGCCCTCGGACACGCAGCATGCCTCCACTCAGGAGACGTCGGCCAACTGAAGCCTTCGCCGGGCACCTGACGCCTAAGCCCTTATGCAGGAAGCCCGTCCCAATCATGGGGCGGGCTTCCTGTCATCTGGCGGCGATAGTCTGGTGGGTGATGCAAGTGACGAGAATCAGGACATTGCGCATTCACCTGATGTCACCGTAGCGTCAGCAAGTGAAGATTCTTTCGTATAGCTCTTGCTAAGCCCATCGCTGGATTTCTGATCGTTATCCTTTCCTTTCCGCTCCAAGAGAAACGTCATGTCACATCCGGATGAAACTGCAAGGCGTGAGCGCGACCACGCGACGCCTGATGCCTCGCTTGCAAGCGACAAGGCGCGGCGCAGTGAAGTGCTGCGCACCTTCCTCACGCTGGGGCTGACCAGCTTCGGCGGCCCGATTGCCCACCTGGGATACTTCCACGATGAGCTGGTACGCAGGCGAGGCTGGTTGAGTGACAAGGCCTACGCCGAGCTGGTCGCGCTCTGTCAGTTTCTGCCGGGGCCGGCCAGCAGCCAGGTCGGTTTCGCGCTGGGCATGGTGCGTGGCGGTGGCGTGATGGGCGGGATACTGGCATGGATCGGCTTCACCTTGCCGTCTGCGCTGGCGTTGCTGGTATTGGCGCTGGTGGCGGGCAGCCTCGAAGGGCCGCTGGCCTCCGGGGTGATCCACGGCTTGAAGCTGGTAGCGGTGGCCGTCGTCGCCCAGGCGATCTGGGGCATGGCGCGCAAGCTGTGCCCGGACTTGCGGCGTACCTGTCTGGCGCTGTTGGCCATGCTGGGCCTGGCGCTGGCACAGAGCGCCTGGACGCAGGTCGCCTGGACGCAGGTCGGGGTGATCGCGATGGGCGCAGTGCTCGGCAGCCTGCTGTGTCGTGATGACAAGGCGGCATCCGTGCGCCAGCAAGCCCAGGCCGCGGGGCTGTCATTGCCGGTCTCGACGCGCCTGGCGCGCTACTGCCTGGTCGCGTTCTTCGTGTTGTTGATCGGCCTGCCGCTGGTGGCCTCCGGCAGTCTGGTCGATATCTTCTACCGTGCCGGGGCGCTGGTGTTCGGGGGCGGGCACGTGGTGCTGCCGCTGCTGGAGGCCTCCACCGTCGAGACGGGCCATATCGCGGCCGATACCTTCCTCACCGGCTATGGCGCCGCCCAGGCAGTGCCGGGGCCGCTGTTCACCTTTGCCGCCTGGCTGGGGGCCGGCATGGCGCAGGTGGGCGGCGGTTCGGCATTGCTCGGTGCCGTCATTGCGCTGTTGAGCATCTTCCTGCCGGGAATTCTGCTGCTGATCGGTGTGGCGCCTTTGTGGGGGCGTCTGCGCGCCCGCGCCGGCGCGCGCGCTGCGCTCGCCGGCGCCAATGCGGCCGTGGTGGGCGTGCTGGGCATGGCGCTCTATGACCCGCTGTGGACCACCAGCGTGCTGAGCCGCACGGACCTGGTGATCGCGCTGGCCGCCTTCATCGCTCTGACGCGTTTCTCGCTGGCCCCCTGGAAGCTGGTGCTGGGGATGGTGATCCTCGGCGCGGTGCGTGGCGTGATCTAGGTCTCGCTTCTCTTTCAGGACGCAACTCTCGACCATCGCTCTATCAGGTCTCGACTTGATGTCCGGAACAAGAACGCCCCCGTCTGCTGTTGGCAGGCGGGGGCGTTCTTGTTCGCAGAGCAACTCATGCCGAGCAACTCAGGCCGAGCATTTCATGCCGAGCAGCTCGCGGTCGGTGTCACACCAGCGACAGCAGCGCGGTGACCAGCAGCTCGTTGTCGTAGTAGGGCGCGCTCTGCTCGCTGATCAGGCGGGTGTCGATCACGGTGATGCCCATGCGCTCGAGCGCCTCGATGCAGGGGCCGCCGGGGTAGTCACCGCGCTGGCTGTCGAGGAGCACGATGTTGAGCAGGTTCTCGGTGGGGCAGTCTTCCATGCGACCGGTCAGGTCGGCACACAGGGTGTCGAGCAATACGCTGACCAGCTCATCCATGCGCTTGCCGGTCTGCTCCGGGTCCGGGCAGCAGTTGGGGATGTAGACCTTGGGGCAGGGGTTGGCCAGCACCGCGCGCCCGACGCCCTTGGGCAGCAGATTGGCGAGCACGCTGGAATAGAAGCTGCCGGGAGGGAAGCAGATCAGCTCGGCCGACTCGATCAACTGGCGATTGTTGGCGTGCAGCTCCGGCACCACGGGCACATGGTGGTCGCCCTCTGTCGCGGCCAGGCGCATGCGCGCGATGGGCGAATCGAGAGGGGCGACTTCCTTGCCGGTGATGCGGTGCTGGCCGATGATCTCGCGACCATCTTCCAGCGTCACCGCCAGATGGCAATCGGCATTGACCACGGCGCGCACCGTGCCGCGTACATGTACCAGCTTGGAGAACAGGAAGATGATCTGATCCAGCTGCTGGTGATGGTTCAGATAGCCGCCGGCAATGATCAGATTGCCGATGCTGGCGCCGCGCAGATCGAAGCCTTCCGGCATGGCGTCGATGAGGAAGCCCAGCTGATGGCAGATCAGGGTGCGCATCGGTTCCGCGACCGCCATGGTCAACGGATGACGTCCGGCTGCCAGCTCGCGCAGCGTGGCGTGCAACATCTCCGGGCGCGCTTCACGCGGCAGGCGGTGAGTAAACAGGCGATAGATGTCGGGATGGCCCAGGACACTGTCATCGGCCAGCGCCATCAGGCGTGAACGCAGATCGCCGATGGCGGGCATCGAGAAGGCATCGCGCAGTTTGGCCGAGCTGCCACCGGAGTCGAACGGCGTCACCAGATGGATGCTGTGGTGGGTATAGCGGGTCAGGGTGCGCGAGGCCCCGGTCAGCGCGGTACCGCCACTGAAGAACAGCACGCGCGGGCCGACTTCGGGGGCTTTCAGATAGCGCCTGACGCGCATGGGATCGGGTACACGTGCGGTCCGACTGACCCTGACCTTGGCCATTGCATGGCTTCCTTTATGCTTGCATTTTTGGCATAGAGTGCCTTTTTTTCCGCCCAGCGTCGCCTATTATGCACTTTCTCTCAATTCCAGCGCAGGGACTCTCGATTCCCGTCTCTCTATCCCAGCCCAGCGTCTCTTGTTGCCAGCCTCTCTTGCTGCCAGCCTCTCTCATTGCCAACCCGGTTTCCTTCATTGCCAACGTAGTGTCTGCCAGGCGCGCTGTTGCGCCAGGCTGGCAAGGGTCGGGTCCGGGTGGACGGCGAAGGGGTGATCGACGAATTCCAGCAAGGCCAGATCATTGCGTGAATCCGAATAGCCCCAGCTGGGCACTCCAGCGCCGTGGTTGGCGTGTTGCTGCTGCCAAGCCTTGAGTGCCGCGAGCTTGCCCTCGCGGAAGGTGCGAATGCCACGGGCGCGCCCGTTGTAATAGCCTTGCTCGGTTTCAAGTGCCGTGGCCAGGGCCGCGTCCAGCGCCAGGCGCTCGGCGAGGGGGGCGACCAGATGCGCCGTCGAGGCCGAGATGATCACGACCTGATGGTTCTGCGCGCGGTGCCAGTGGATTCGCTCCAACCCCTCACGATACAGGCGCGGCATCAGCTCGGCATCGAGAAAGCGCGCCACCTCGGCATCGACCTCACTGACGGCGCGCCCTGCCAGCGGGGCCAGCAGGTGGGTCAGGTGGACCTCCATGTCCAGCTCACCGGCCGCGTAGTCCAGCATCTGTTGTGCCCAGATCGCGCGATATTCCTCGCCATCGGCGATCCAGCCCCTTGCGATCAACCAGTCGGTCCAAAGCCCCGTGGCATCGCCCTCGAGCAAGGTGTCGTCGAGATCGAAGATGGCAAGTCCTGTGATGTCATCCATGGGGCACCTGCGACGTGGCGGCGGTCTCGTGACCGCCCAGCGCCTGAACCTCATCCAGATCGGCGTGCAGCATCACGCGCAGATGGCGCGGCAATAACTGCCGAGCGCTGCGATTGAGGACATCGACATTCAGGCGCAGTCCCTGACAGTCCACCTCGTAGCGCACGATATTGCCGAGCAGCTGGTGGCGGCGAATCACGCCCGGGCAGCCGGGGCCGGCATTGTCCGGCAAGGGCTGGGTCGGGAAGTTGGCATATTCATCCTGCTGTCCCTGGGGGCTGGTGTCCGGTTGCAGATACAGCGCTTCCGGACGCAGTGCCACGCGCGGGCTGTCGCTTTCATAGCCGAGCAGCGGGCGCGCCAGCTCGCGACCGATCAGATTGTAATGCCCCATGAAGCCTGCCGCCGTGGCATCCACCGGCCGCGTATACAGCGACTCGGCATTGCCCTGTTGCAGGATGCGCCCCTGATGCATCAGGAAGATGCGGTCCGACAGCAGCAGTGCCTCTTCCTGATCGTGGGTCACGAACAGGGTGGTCAGGCCGAGGCTCTTCTGGATATCGCGGATCTGATCACGCAGATGGCGGCGGATACGTGCATCGAGTGCCGACAGCGGCTCATCCAGCAGCAGGATCTGCGGCTCGACCACCAGCGCGCGTGCCAGTGCCACACGCTGACGCTGACCGCCGGACAATTGATGCGGGAAACGCTGCGCCTGATCGGTCAGCTCCACCAGTCTGAGCACCTCGCTGACACGCCGTTCGCGTTCTTCCAGGCGCACCTTCTTCATGCGCAGCCCGAAGGCCACGTTGTCCGCCACGCGCATGTTGGGGAACAGCGCATAGTGCTGGAAGACCATGCCGATGCCGCGACGCTGCGGCGGCAGCGGCGTGATGTCGTGACCATCGACGATGATCTGGCCGGCATCGACATCATTGAGGCCGGCGATGGCGCGCAGCAGGGTCGACTTGCCGCAGCCGGAGGGGCCGAGCAGGGTGATGAATTCCCCCCGCGCGATCTCGGCCTCTATCTCGGCGAATACCTGGGTCTTGCCGAAGCTCTTGGCCAGGCCATTGAGCTTGAGGTAGTGCTGGTCGGCGGCGCGTTCGCGCAGGGCGCTGGTCAGAAGGCCGCCGGCGCTCTGGCTATCGAAAGTGGTGGCGGTGTCGATGGCAAGCATCAGCGGTCCCCTCGGGGTGCGGAGTCTGACGACTGGTGAGTGGTGTGGCGCGGCTCGGGGTCGGCGCTCGGCACCGGGCCGGGCAAGCCGTCGGTCATGGCGGTGGCCAGCGCCTCGTCGGGGTCATCCGCGGGCATCTCCTGCTCGGCGGGCTGACGATTGCCGAGCCAGGTCAGGATCAGGGTGAACACGAACAGGGTGATGACCAGGGCGCTGGTGAAGTGGCCGCTGGCGCCGCGGATATTGTTCAGATAGACCTGCAGGGTCTCGAAGCGGGTGCCGACCAGCATGTTGGCAAACACGAATTCGCCAGCCAGGAACGAGAAGGCCAGGAAGACGGCAATCTGGATGCCGATGCGAATATTGGGCAGTACGACCAGGAAGAACGCCTTGAGCGGACTTGCCCCCAGCAGTTGAGCGGCCTCCATCAGGGACGCCACGTCCAGTGCGCGTAGGCTGTTGGCCAGGGCGCGGTACATGAAGGGCAGCACGATGGTGAAGTAGGTGGGGATCAGGATCCACGGCGTGCCGACGATGGCCAGCGGACCGCCTGCGTAGAGCTGCAGCAGGCCGACCGATGACACGATGGGTGGCACGGCGAAGGGCAACAGGATCAGCCCATTCATCACGCTGTCCAGGCGCGGATAGCGTGTGTGGGCGAGAAATACCACCGGCACGATCAGCAGCAACGACAGTGCCAGCGCGCCGACGGCGACCAGCAGAGAGCGCCCGAACGCCGCCAGAAAACGCGGTGTGGTCCAGAGCTCCAGAAACCATTTCACGGTCAGGGCGTCGGGGGTCAGGCTGGCGCCCCAGCGTGTCGCCAGGGCGTAGAACAGCGTCGCGATCAGCGGCAGTGCCAGCAGTGCGAAGACACTGGTGACGATGAAGGTGTAGATGTTCACGCGGCGCAGGCGCGCCATCAGGCTGGGCAGCAAGGGCTTGCCGTGGCGATAGGGCAGTTCAGCGGGAAGTGACATGGTAGCTCCTGCGCATGAGCCATTGCTGAATCAGCGTGACGATGACGAGGATGACGACCAGCACCAGGGCCAGTGCACTGGCCAGTTCCGGCTGCAGGAACAGGTCGCCGGAGACCAGATTGGCGATGCGGATGGTCATCAGGTTGTAGCTGGTGTTCACCAGCGCATAGACGGTGGCGTAGGCGCCCATGGCATTGGCGAAGAGTACGGTGAGCGTGCCCGCCAGTGACGGCCACAGCACCGGCAGGCCGATGTGCTGCCAGTAGGCGAGGCGATTGGCGCCCAGCAGGCTGGCGGCTTCACGCCATTCCGTCTTCAGGGTGCTGAAGGCGGGATACAGCAACAGGATGCCCAGCGGAATCTGGAACCAGGTGTAGATGACGATCAGGCCGGTGCGCGAGTAGAGATTGAAGTCCTCGAGCAGACCGAAGCGCTCCAGCATCAGGGTCAGCATGCCGTTGGCGCCCATCAGGATGATGAAGGCGAAGGCCAGCGGGACACCGGCGAAGTTGCTGGTCATGTTGGTGAAGGCAATCATCATGCGCGTCAGGCGCGGGCCGCAGCGGTGCATGCTGTGACAGGTCACGGCGGCGATCGCCAGTCCCAGCACGCTGGACATGAAGGAGATCTCGAGGCTGCGCCAGATGGCCTGCCGGAAGAAGGCCGAGGAGGCGATCTCGTGAAAGTTGGCCAGCCCCCAGCCCGTGGGAGTCTTGAAGGCGCTGATCATCACCCACACCAGCGGCGCGATCTGGAAGGCGCCGAAGATCAGTGCAAACGGCAGCAGCCACATGACGGGGCTGGTCAGGCGGCGCTTGAAGGCGGCAGACATCACTCGAGGCCTCGCGTGGCAGCATGACTCGCCAGCAGCGACGGATTGCTCGCCTTGCTGTGCTCAAGCCCCAGCAGTGTGGCCAGGGTGCCGCAGAGCTCGCGTTGCTTGAGATCCGTCGCGGCGCCATTGGCGAAGGCGGTGCCGAAGGTCCACAGCGGCACGCGACGCTCCTCTTCCAGCAGGCCGGAGTGTGAGCGGTCGGCATTCATGCCGTGATCGGCGGTGACCATCACCTGATAGCCGGCTTCCAGCCATGCCGGCAGGTAGTCGGCCAGGGCGACGTCGGCATGCCGCGCGGCGTTGCGATACTGCGGCGTGTCGCCGCCATGACGATGGCCGGCATCGTCGATGTTCATGCTATGCACCAGCAGCAAATCCGGGTCGTGACGCAGGCGCAGCATTTCGGCGTCACTGAACAGATGGTCATCCGGATAATGGTCCTGCCAGTAGAAGATGCCCGCCTGGATGGCGGATTCCGGGTTGTCGAGCCAGCGATGGCGGGCCGGCACGAAGGGGGCCGCGACATAGAGTTCGCTGACCCAGTGATAGGCGGCGGCAGCCGTGCGCTTGCCCTGCTGGCTGGCAAGGTCGAACAGGCTGATGCCGCGTGAGCGGCGCACGATACCGTTGTTGACGATACCTGAGTCGACAGGCAGGTCGCCGGTCAGCAGGCATTCATAGAGCGGGCGCGACATGGCCGGCAGTTCGCAGTCCAGTGATTGATACTGGCCACGGCCGGCCTCGACCAGGGCACTCAGATAGCCCATGGCATGATGACCCACGGCGTGGTTGAGGCCGTCGAGCACGACAAGAATGACACGCTGAGACATGGTGACTCCGTGAAGCTCAAGACGGCACCGCAAAGGCGATGCCGTCTGTCAGGATGGTGCGCGCTCTGCTCGCGTGAAGCAGAGGCCGAGGATCACTGCTGGTGGATCAGTACCTGGGACTGCCACTGACGCGGCAGCTGCTTGGCACTGGCTTCCCAACCCGCGAAGTCCTGGACCGGACGTGCATTGGCGTACTGCTCGTTGGGCAGCAGCTTGGCGGCGATATCCTCGGGCAGGGTGAGGTGCTCGGCGCGGATGGGACGGGCATAGCCCTTGGCCAGATTCAGCTGACCGGCGTCGGAGAGGATGTACTCACGGGCCAGCTTGGCGGCATTCGGGTGCGCGGCATGCTTGTTGATGATGGTGGCGTAGCCGGAGGTGACGGAGGCATCAGACGGGATGACGACCTCGAAGGTGTCGCGGTTGATCTGATCGCGATAGTTCAGGGCATTGAAGTCCCACAGCAGGGCGACTTCGACTTCGCCTTTCTCCAGGTTGGCGATGCTCGGCTCTGCCAGTGACAGACGGCCCTGGCGCGCCAGTTCCGCGAAGACTTCCAGGCCCGGTGTCAGGTCGGATTCCTTGCCGCCATTGGCGAAGGCGGCGGCCAGAATGGCGTTGTTGGCCTGTGAGGCCTTGCCCACGGCGCCGACGGACACCTTGTAGTCACCCTCGGCGAGATCGGCGAAGGAGGTCGGGCGCTCATCTTCGCTGACCAGCGTCTTGTTGATCATGAAGGAAATGGTGCCGGTGTAGCCCAGTACCCAGTGCCCATCCTTGTCCCTGGCCCACTCCGGGATCTGCTCCCAGGTCGTGGTCTTGTAGGCCTGGGTCACGCCTTGCTGCACCGCGATCGGACCGAAGGCGAAGCCCACGTCACCGATATCGGCGGTGGAGTTCTCACCCTCGGCCTTGAACTTGGCGACTTCCTCGGCGGAGCTCATGTCGGTATCGCTATGCGCGATGGAATACTTCGACTCGAGGTCTGCCCAGGTGTCCTTCCAGTTGGCCCAGCTGTCCGGCATGCCGACGCTATCGACACGGCCTTCGGACTGAGCGGCCTCGAGAAGGTCAGCCGGCATGTCGGCGGCACTGACGGAGGCACTGCCCAACAGGGCGGCCATGCAGGTGGAAACCAGCAGGCCGGTGGAGCGGGATGAGGTAGTGGCAATCGACTTCAAGGAGATTTCCCCAGTAGGTGATGAACAATCGCTGCGCTGAAGGTAAGGCGTGACGGGCATCAGACACCCTGTCGACACGCTGAGAGCACATCCGGGTGCTCAGGTCATTGCTCAGGCCAGTTCTCGGATCATTGATCAGGCCAGTGTTCTGCCAAGTGCTCAGGCAAGAGCCGAGAGAGCCGAAACTGTGTGGTCTAGTTCAGTTCGAAAGGCACGATCGACTCTAGCGCTCGCCTGTGACAGTTGCGTGTCGTCAACATGTCGTTGTCATGGCATGGGGTGGCGGCTCTGCCTCTGCCATCTTCATACCTTCTCCGTGCCTTCTTCGTGCCTTGCCGCGGGCCCCGGTCCTCGCTATCTTCCACAGTCATAAGTGTGCAAAGCATGGGTGTGCAAGGCATGAGTCAGCGCGTGATGACTGACCTGACGTGGCAGCCAGACCTGCGCTGTCACCGAGTTGTCACGCCAATGCCACTATTCTCCTCATGCGTGTCTCGACAAGCGTGTCTTGAAAAGTCGCTCTGAGCTTTGCGGGGCATCTGAACTAGACCACAGAAATCGCTTCGCTCTGACCCTTTCCATCCTGGACGCCCTGGATGTCATGCAAGTGACTCGCCAGAAATTGCTGTCTTTCGTTATCTTTCAGGAACTTCGCATGCCTTCATCTTCGCTTGAGCCCCAGAGTGACGCCGCCTCATCGGCAACTCCTGACACGGATGTCCCCGTGGCAGGGCTCAAGGGCAAGCTTCTGAACCATCTTGAGGCAGCGCCGCTACGCGCTTCACAGCGCCTGCCTTCCGAACGCGAGATGATCGAACGCTTTGCCACGACGCGGGTCACGCTACGCGACACCTTGCTGCAGCTGGAGGCGGAGGGGCGTATCTATCGCGAGAATCGGCGGGGCTGGTTCGTCTCGCCGCCACGACTGCGCTATGACTTGCTGGCGTGCCTGCCATTTCGCGACATGGTCGAGTCACAGCAGCGGGTGGCCAGCACCGAGGTACTGGCGGCAGGAGAGGTCGCTGCCAACGCGGTGATCGCGCGGCGACTGGGGATTGCGGAGGGCTCAGTGGTCTATCGCATCACTCGCGTGCGGCGTATCGACGGGCGGCGCGTGCTGCATGTCTGCCATCACCTGCGACGTGACTGCTTCCCGGGCATCCTCGATTTCGATCTCGGAGCCCACTCCCTGACCGACCTCTATCGACGCGAATACGCCATTCGTGTCAGCCGCGTCAGCTTCGAGCTGGCCTCCACGGTGTTCGACGTTGAGGCCGCCGCCGCGCTGAACGCCGCGCAGGGCAGCCCCGCGCAGCGCATCACCCGCATCAACTTCGATCAGAATGGCCGCGCGGTGGACTGCGATGATGAACACTGGCGCCACGATGCCATCGAATTGACGCTGAGTGCCGCACCACAGAGCTAGTCGGCAAGTTCGCGGTAAAGCCTGAATGCCTGGCAAGCCGCTGGTGGCCCAGACGAAAACACCCGCACACCTCTCTGTCAGTGGAGGCCGTGCGGGTGTTTTTTGTGCGACGGGCAGGATTCGGGCGCGGTTGAGACCCGATCGATCGGTATCAGCGCATCAGCAGGCTTTCATCGACTTCGCGGAAGTGATGGGCGCTTTTCATCAGGGCGAGGGCGGTGAGGGCTTCGACGCCATAGACGCGGGTGGTGATGGCGTGGCGGGTGGCGACATGATCCAGCAGCAAGGCGAAGTCGCCATCGCCGGAGGCGAGGATGATCTCATCGACCTCGGGGGCGGCTTCCATCACGTCGATGGTGATGCCGACATCCCAGTCGCCCTTGGCCGAGCCGTCGCCGCGCTGGATGAAGGGCTTGAGTTTGACCTCGAAGCCTATCTCGCGCAGGCGCTGCTGGAATTGCTGCTGCTTGGGGTCGCCACGGTCGATCGCGTAGGCGTAGGCATGTTGGATCGAGCCGAGGCGCTCTAGCTCTGCCCACAGGCGACGATAATCGAACTGCCGGCCGAAGGTATCGCGGGTGGTGTAGTAGATGTTCTGCACATCAATGAAGACGGCCAGGCGCGCACGTGCCCCATCCGCGTCGCGAGTGCCATGCACGCTGTGCTGGCGGGAGTCTAGGGAGCTGTCGCGCGAAGAGGATGCTGGCATGGGCGTCGCCGTGGCGGGAGGAGCAAGGGCAGGCAAGAGGTGATTTTCCTCTCCCCAGAAAGAAGCCGGCCGCTACCTGATGATGCAGGGCAGCGGCTGGAGGTCTAGCGATGAACAACGCTCTCACCGGTCAGTGACTCGATGGCAGGCGCCAGTTGAGTGAGGCGAGCAGCGCGTTCGGGCACCAAGGCTTGATGGGCAAGCCTCAGCTCTTGGCAGCAGGGTTTGACGGCTTGGTCGGCTTGACGCCAATGACCTGGCCGCTGACACCGGATTCAATCACATCCACCTTGCCACCACGGTCCAGGAAGGCCTGCATCTGAGCTTCAAGCGAGGCTGAGGTTTCGACAGCAGCCGGTGCTTTTTTCTTTGCAGCAGTACGAGTATTCGCCATGCGGGACTCCGTTCCAAGACGTGAGGGGTGAAGGTGCATGATAACACAGTGGCAACTTTGCTGCTTGATGGCGTCAATTTGGAATCAGAAGCAAGATGTTTTGCGCCGCTTTTCCTTGTGTCTGCAAGCCTCGCACAGCTTGGTGGGGCGCTGTTGCGATCTGACCAACACAGTGATGCAGGGCAGCCAAGCCATTGAAAAGTCGGGCTGTCGGCAAGAGGTCAGTGGGCATGATCGCGACTGCCGCATGGCATGCGAATCCTTTTACGGGCGCTGAATCATCTTTGATGACCAGGCTGTCCGACGCTCAGCCAAGCAAGGAGAGACTCCATGACAAGCCCTTCCAACGGTGGTTTTGACGGCCAGACACGCGCTTATGCGGTGGCATCCGAAACAGCAGACCTGGCGCCCTGGAACTTCGAGCGTCGCCAGCCGCGCCCGGACGACGTGGCCATCGAGATTCTCTACTGCGGTGTCTGTCACTCGGATCTGCACGTCGGCCGCAATGACTGGGGCTTTTCTCAGTATCCGCTAGTGCCGGGGCACGAGATCGTGGGCCGGGTGACCCAGGTGGGCAATGACGTCAGTCAGTACAAGGTGGGCGACATGGTCGGCGTCGGCTGCATGGTGGATTCCTGCCGTGAATGCAGCGCCTGTCAGAAGGGGCTCGAGCAATACTGCCTCGACGGCATGACCATGACCTACGGCAGCCCGGACCGTCACGACGGCAGCCTCACCCAGGGTGGCTATTCCGACAAGATCGTCGTCAGCGAGCGCTTCGTGGTCTCCATCCCGGACAAGCTCGACCCGGCTGTGGCAGCGCCGCTGCTGTGCGCGGGTGTCACGACCTATTCGCCGCTGCGTCACTATGGCGTGAAGTCCGGTGATAAGGTCGGGGTGATCGGCATGGGCGGCCTGGGCCACATGGGCATCAAGTTCGCCAAGGCGATGGGCTGTGAAGTGACGCTCTTCACCCGCAGCGAGAGCAAGGTCGAGGAGGCGCGCGAGAATGGCGTCGATCATGTGATCGTCTCGACGGATGACGAGCAGATGGCAGGTGCCACCGAGACCTTCGACTTCCTGCTCGACACGGTGCCGGTGCCGCATGATCTCAACCCCTACCTCAATACCCTGAAGTACGACGGCACGCATATCCTCGTCGGTCTGGTGCAGGAAGTGGACCCCGCGCTGCAGGGCGGCAACCTGGTCATGAAGCGCCGTGTACTGGCGGGCTCGTTGATCGGTGGCATGCCGGAGACCCAGGAAGTGCTCGACTACTGCGCCGAGCACGACATTGGCTGCGATATCGAGATGATCGACATCGACACCATCAATGATGCCTGGAAGCGCATGCGGGAAGGCAAGGTCAAGTATCGTTTCGTGATTGACATGCAGAGCCTCAAGAACGCCCAATAAGCGCTGGCGCTGCTGCCGACCAGGCAGTCTGTCAGTGAATGCTGAAACCCCCGCCAATGACGCATTGGCGGGGGTTTTGTCGTAAGGTATGTCACAAAATTGCTACAGGGTGATTCCCGATGTATCGCAAAACGCGTATAAGAACGCGATGAAAACGCCAAAGAGAATCCAGCCGCTCATAGATGACGGTCTGGTCGATGAAGTGCTCCGCCCCTTGATGAGTGGCAAGGAAGCCTCGGTTTACGTCGTGCGCTGCGGAGAAGAGATTCGCTGTGCCAAGGTCTACAAGGATGCTGCCCAGCGCAGCTTCAAGCAGGCTGTGCTATATCAGGAAGGCCGCAAGGTGCGTAACAGTCGCCGTCAACGGGCGATGGAGAAGGGCTCCGGCTTCGGACGCAACCAGCAGGAAGCCGCCTGGCAGAATGCCGAGGTCGATGCGCTGTATCGTCTGGCCGATGCCGGTGTGCGCGTGCCGCAGCCGTTCGGCTGCTTCGATGGCGTGCTGCTGATGGAGCTGGTCACCGATGATGACGGCAATGTGGCACCGCGCCTGAATGATGTCTCGATGTCCGCCGAGCAGGCGCGGGAAGACCATGCGCTGATGATGCAGTACATCGTGCGCATGCTGCATGCCGGCCTGGTGCATGGTGACCTGTCCGAGTTCAACGTGCTGGTCGATGACTATGGCCCGGTGATCATTGATCTGCCGCAGGCGGTCGATGCCGCGGCCAACAATAATGCCAAGAGCATGTTGGCGCGTGATGTCGCCAATATCACCGCCTACTACGCGATGTTCGCGCCTGAGCTGGCACAGACACGCTACGCCGACGAGATCTGGGCATTGTTCGAGGCCGGCGACATGGACCCGGATGTCGAGCTGACAGGCCTTTATGAGGACGACGCCGAAGCGCCGGACGTGGATGCGCTGCTCGAGAACATCATGGCGGCCATGGAAGAAGAGCAGGAGCGCAAGGCGCGCCAGAAGAGTGCCGAAGAGGGCGATGATGACTAGCAGGAACCTTTAGCTGCTGGCCGCTAGCCAGGCCTTGGGCTCCCGCCAGAAGCGCTGAGGAGGGGCTCGCCAGTGGCAAGCGAGTGATGCCCTGTCACGCACGCTGCCGGTTCGATGGCCTGATCTTCCCGCGAGTGGCTGGGGAGATCAGGCCATTTCTGTTGGGGCCTTGTCTCGGCCGAAGGTAAAGCAGAGAGGCGAAAGGGGAAGGGGAAGGAATAGAGGAAGGGATAGAGAGGCAAGGCAGCCGCGGCAGGATTCTCAGCGGAGATGTCACGCGACTGCAATAAATTGATGCTTATATATGCCTATGCGTATTCGTCGACATGCCTGTCATCGAGATACGTGTTCAGCATGCCGAGGGTGATTCTCATCACTGGCGTGTGGCGATTGGCGAGGTGTCGCGCCAATCGGGGTAGCGGAGTCGTGAGGGATTTCGCCACTAAATATATGCTTATTCATATAAATCAATGCATCGGAGCACCGTAATGAATCGCCCTCTCAAGCAGCTCGCTTTCGTGATCGCCTCTGCGGCTATCGTGTCCAGTGCACAAGCACGTGACCAGGTTCGCATCGTCGGTTCCAGCACCGTCTATCCCTTCTCGAGCTATGTGGCGGAAGAGTTCGGTGTCACCACGGATCATCCCACTCCGGTCATCGAGGCCACGGGTTCCGGTGGCGGCATGAAGCTCTTCTGTGAAGGTGTTGGCAGCAACACCCCGGATATCACCAACGCCTCGCGCCGCATGAAGGCCTCCGAATTCGAGCGCTGCCAGGAAAATGGCGTGACCGACATCACCGAAGCCTTCATCGGTTATGACGGCATCGCCTTCGCGCAGTCCAACACCAACGATCCTGCCGCCTTCACGCTGGAGCAGATCGCGCTGGCGGTTGTAGCCCAGGTGCCGGTCGATGGCAAGCTGGTGGCCAACCCCTATACCCGCTGGAACCAGATCGATTCCAGCCTGCCGGACCGCAAGATCACCATCTATGGGCCGCCCAGCACTTCCGGGACACGCGATTCCTTTGAAGAGCTGGTGCTGGAAGCGGCTACCGAAGAGATGGACGGCTATGGTGGCGAAGGCTACTCCAAGGTGCGCAACGATGGCGTCTTCGTGCCGGCCGGTGAGAACGACAACCTGATCGTGCAGAAGCTGTCGGAAGACACCGAGGCCTTCGGCGTCTTCGGTTATTCCTTCCTCGAGGAGAACGAAGACTCGCTGAGCGGCGCGTCCATCGACGGCATCGCCCCGTCTCCCGAGGCCATCTCGGAAGAGACCTACCCGGTCGCACGTACCATGTTCTTCTACATCAAGAATCAGCACGCGGAAGAAGCGCCGGTCATGTATGACTACGCGGATCTGTTCATGAGCGAGAAGATGGTCGGCAACCTGGGTTACCTGAAAGGCATCGGCCTGATTCCGGCACACGAAGAAGCGCGCAAGGCGGCGCGTCAAGCCGTCGCCGACAAGAAGACCCTGACGCTTTCGGACCTGCAGGGCTGATGACGTGAGCCACGCGGTGCGGCGGTCGAGCGCATCGTGAACGCAGCGAGTGGCGATCTTCGCGGGCTGGTGTGGTGTGCCTGGCAGTTGCCGGTCACTGCGCCGGCCCGTTCGCGTCTGTTGCAGGTGTTGTTACAGGGTTTGTTGCAGAAAGTGATCTGAAGGTGGGGCGCCGAGGCCTGAAAGGCTACTGACATCAGTTTGTTATACAAGCGCGGTACTTCTGATATGCGACCCTATGGTAAGGTAAAATTGCAGCTCTGGAGATGAGTCATGCCCAAACAGCGAGTGCTTTTTCTGTGCAATGCCAATTCTGCCCGCTCCCTGATGGGGGAGGCATTGCTGCGCAATATGGCGGGGGACGAGTTTGACGCCTTCAGTGCCGGTGTCGCGCCTGATGCCCCGCAACAGCATGCGTTGGACGCTCTGGCGCGCGCCGGGGTGGATAATTCAGGTCTGGCGAGCGAGTCGATCGATCGCTACCGCTCTCAGTCCTTCGATGCCGTCATCGTGCTGTGTCAGAAGGCACAGCAGCAGTGTCGCCAGTGGGATGGCCAGACCGATGAGCTGTTGTTCTGGGATATCGAAGACCCGCGCAATGAGGATACTGCGGTGTCCTATGGGCGCGCCTTGAACGAAATTCGCACGCGCTTGCAGCTGTGGTTGGCGGCACGCTCACATCATTGAATCAGGTGGAATTCTGCATTGTCTCTTCTGACCCCGACACGTCTTTTCAAATGCCTCAGCGACGATACACGCCTTGTGCTGATGTTGCTTATCCATGCAGAAGGCGAGCTTTGCGTATGCGAGATGACCTACGTGTTGCAGGAGTCGCAGCCCAAGGTGTCACGGCATCTGGCCCAGTTGCGCAATTGCGGTCTGCTGCTGGATCGCCGCCAGGGACAATGGGTCTACTACCGTCTGATGCCTGACCTGCCGTCCTGGGTATTGCCGGCGCTGGCCGCGGCGGCGGAAGGGAGCCAGCACCGCATGGCGCCGTTGCTGGCGCGCCTGGCCACCATGGAAGGGCGCCCCAACCGCGAATGCTGAGCCGCTGTTGGTACCGCCATTGCCGCCATACAACAACGCCGCCCCGGATTCCGGGGCGGCGTTGTTGTATGGCGGCACATCAGGGTCTGATCAGACCGGATCGACGGCGTGCTGCTCGGTCTCCGGGTCATGGCGACGATGGCGCAGTTCGATGCCCTTGAGCAGGTTGCGCAGGATCTGGTCCTTGCACTCGCGGTAGTGGCGATGATCGGGCTTGCGGAAGAAGGCAGACAGCTCGGACTTGGTGATCAGCTCGAAACCGGCCAGTGCCAGCAGCTCGAGCATGTCGTCATCCTTGAGTTCGAAGGCGATCTTGAGCTTGCGCAGAATCACGTTGTTGTCGAGACGCTTTTCAGGCGCTGGCTGGGCGCCTTCGCGCTTGCCGCGACGCACGTTGATCAGGCCATTGAGGAACCTGGCCAGGTCGATGTCCTTGATGCGCTGCTGAGCTTCATCATCATCGCGCTTGAGCCAATCGCTGATCTGGGCGCGTGAGACCTCGTGGTCCGCGGCAGCGAAGGTGTTGATCATGTCGGTGTCGGAGAGATTCAGCGCGTAGCGCAGGCGACGGATGATGTCGTTATTGGTCACGGGCGTGGTTCCGGTCGTGAAGAGTGTCAAAGGGCGGCAGGCGGCTCAGTGGCACAGGAGAACTGATGCACAGGTGCCGGCCAGCAAGGCCGCGGATGGCGCGCAGCATACCAGATCAGGCGGGCGGTTCGCTCCACTGCAGGCGATGGGGATCGAATCCGGCGCACAGGGTCGGCTTGATGATGTCGAAGTAGGGCGAGATATCGAAGTCGCAGGGCGCAAACAGGCTGTGATGGCGAATATGCAGCAACTCCTCATAGCAGTGCAGACATGCCGGGTCGCTGGAGGGCAGGACGTCACTGTCTGGCAGGATGGGATAGCGCACGGCCTGGAAGGCTTCGGCGATCAGCGATGAGCAGATCGCGCGGGTCGGGTCGCCGCTGCCCAGTGCCAGCATGCGGCGCCGATAGCGGCTTGGCACCGGTGGTGTGCGAATCAGATAGCGAGCCAGATCGACGATGTTGCGCAGGTCATATTGATGGCCCAGGCGCGCCTCGGCATGGGCGATCAACGCGCTGATCTCCTCCTCCGTGAGTCCGACCGGGCGGCAGATACGCGTGTGCTGATGCCAGTAATGGTTGAGGGGGACGCGGCGCACCCCGGCGGTGACGTCCGCTTCCAACAGGCAGTCGCCCCTGACCGGGCGTCCTCTGCTGTCCAGCGGCGTGCGCACGCAGAGCGCGGCGTGAGACCAGGTCGACTGGGTGAGGTAGCGAATGGCGGTGCTGATACGCGAGGAACCCTCGACCAGCAGGACATCGCCGCGCCGCAGGGTGGCAGCCAGCTTTTCCGGTGATGACGTGGCGCGATGCGCCGGCAGCTTGCCCGGCGCCGTGAGATGACGCGCCAGTCGCGTGCCAAGCCAGTCGAGTCCTCGCATGCCTGCCTCCCGTATGGCTCAAGCCTCATCAGCCAGTCTGGGACCTTTTGGAGAATTCAGCCAAATGCCATCTCAGTCGTGTCGCGCTCAGCGACCCGGTTTCGGCACGTCCTGCTGGCTGACATTCTCGTCGTTGGCGGTCTCGCTGGCCTCGGCCTGGTCGTCGGCGTCCGGTTCCGGGGCATCGAGCGTCTCGTCGGTGTCCTGGGCGGGCGTCAGCGCCAGTTCGGTGAGCAGCGGGAAGTGATCGGAGCCGAAGGCTTCCATGCGCGCCACGCGCACCACACTGAAATGCTCGCTATGGAAGAGGTGATCCAGCGGCCAGCGCAGCAGGGGAATGTTGGCATGGAAGGTGTTGAACATGCCACGGCCGACGCGGGGGTCCAGCAGGCCGGACAGCTTGCGGAACAGGCGCGTGGTGCGAGACCAGGCCACGTCGTTGAGGTCACCGGTGACGATCACCGGTTGCTGGCTGTCGGCGACGCTGCGCGCCACGATGATCAGCTCGGCATCCCGCTCGGATGACTCGTCATTCTCGGTCGGGCTGGGCGGCGCCGGGTGCAGGAAGTGCACCCGCACGCGATCACCGCTGGCCAGCTCCAGTTGCGCATGCATCGACGGCACATCCTCTTCGACCAGGTAGTCGATGCTGGCGTCATGCAGTGGCAGGCGTGAATAGACATGCATGCCGTAGAGGTTGTCCAGCGGGCATTTGAGGGTGTGCGTATAGCCGTATTGCTCGCTATCCGCCTCGAGCACGTCGAGCCGCTGCTGCCACCAGTCATCGGATTCCAGCGTCACCAGCACGTCGGGCTGTTCGCGTTCGACGATGGCCAGCAACTTGTCACTGTCGTGGTTGCTGGTCAGGACGTTGGCGGTGAGCAGGCGGACCTGACGCTGCCGGTCGTGCTGTCTGGTACGCGCGGACTCGCAGGGAAAGAGGCGGGTATAGGGCACGATCCAGTGTGCCTGATAGACAAGCCCGGCCACGGCGATCACGGCCAGTGAAACCCTGAGCCCGAAGGAGAGCTCGGACACCGCGAGGTCGGCGATCAACAGCATCGCCCACAAGGCGGCCAGCTGCAGACGGGGGAAATCCATGATGCGCACCGACCAATGGCGAATACGCGTCAGTGGCAGCAGGGTGAAGGCTGCCATCAGCAGCGTCAGTACGCCGAGTAGTGTGGGGATCATGGTGGCTCCGGTGGCAGAGAATGGGGCGGGAAGTCGAACGCTCAAGCGTCAGACATGGTGGCGACATGCCTGACACTCAAGTCAGGACGCTGTTCTCACGAGGCAGCCCGCCGCTGACGCCACAGGCGTGAGATCCATTGCCAGCGATTGATCAACAGGGCGGTGAAGATGAGGCCGCAGCCGGTCATCTGGATCAGGGTCATGCGCTCACCGAACCAGGCAGCCGACATCAGGGCGGCCCAGACCGCTTCCAGCATCAGGATGACCGAGGCGTGACTGGGGGTGGTCAGGCCCTGTGCGTAGATCTGCAGGAAGAAGCGCAGGGTGCTGGCGATCAGGGTGCTGGCCAGGAACCAGCTCAGGATGTCCAGACTGATGCCGGCGGGCCAGTTCTCGCTGAGCGCCGAGAGTATCAGGCAGGTGACGCCGGTGGTCATCAGCTGGATGGCCGTCAGCGGCAGGGCCGGGATATTGCGCACCAGGCGTGAATTGAAGTTGAACACCAGTGCGAACAGGCAGGCGGCGCCGAAGATGAGCCATTGAGCGGGCTCGATGGTGAAGCCATCGGTCGCGCCGGGCTGGCCCATGCCGAGCAGGGCGAAGCCGAGCAGGGCGGTGGGCAGTGCGATCCAGGTGCTCAGCGGCGGTCTGTCCTTGAACAGCAGTCGTGCGAGTACCGGCACCATCAGGATGCCGAAGCTGTTGATGAAGGCGATCACGCCCAGCTGATCAGACAGTGCGACCCCCAGTGACCAGCAGGCCATGGCACCCCCGAACAGGACACCGACGCCGCTGGCGCGCAGCTTGCGCGCGGTGGACAGTTGGCCCAGTGAGCGCGCATCGAAGATGGCCAGAATGAGCCCCGCAAGCAGGAAGCGACTGCCGATGAACAGCAGAGGGGGCATGCCGGCCATTGCCTCCTTGGAGAATATCCAGCCGGCGGCGGCGATGATGGTGACCAGCAGGAGCAGCAGATCGGCCTTGAAAGGCGAGCGGGAGGGGGTCGTCTCGGAGGAGAGGCTCATGGGGAAGGCGGGAATCCTTTATTCGTTGCTTCGCAAGTGATAACTATCCTATCAAGCTGGCGCAGTGGCTGCTGGCCTTTATCGGAACGCGAAAATCCGCCAATGCGTCTTGAAAGCCGCGCGACTTTCGACGTTACGCTGCGCATCATGCAGACACGTTTCTTTTTTCATTAGATGGCCGGAGGTTGAATGGCATCGACACCGCAAGATGAGGTTCGCGAACCCTCGTATGAGCCTTCCGGGCAGCACGCTCACGATCATTCCCATGGCTCCGACCCTTCAGACGGTCACTCGCATGGCCATTCACACGGTCATTCACATGATCATCACGGGCACCACCATGATCATGCGCCTGAGGTGACCGCCGACAGCGAGCGTCGCGTCAAGCTGGCGATGTATCTGACGGGCGGCTTCATGCTGGCGGAGGTGGTTGGCGGGCTGGTCGCGGGCTCACTGGCCCTCCTGGCGGATGCCGGGCACATGCTCAGTGATACCGTGTCGCTGGCATTGGCCTGGGGCGCGTTTCGCCTCGGGCATCGGGCGGCGACCCGCAAGCTGACCTTCGGCTATGCACGCTTTCAGGTGCTGGCCGCGTTCGTCAATGGCCTGACTCTGCTGGTGATCGGGGCGGCGATCGTGGTGGCCGCCATCAAGCGGCTCTGGCTGCCCTCCGAAGTACTGGCGGGGCCGATGCTGGCCATCGCCGTGCTCGGACTTGTCGTCAATATCGCGGCATTTCGTATCCTGCATCAGGGCGATCAGGACAACCTCAATCTGCGCGGCGCGGTATTGCACGTGATGGGGGACCTGCTCGGCTCGGTGGCGGCCATCGTCGCCTCGCTGATCATCATGACCACCGGCTGGAATCAGGCTGACCCGCTGTTGTCAGTGCTCGCGGCGGTGCTGATATTGCGCGGTGCCTGGTCGTTGGTGAAGCGGTCGGCGCACACCTTGCTGGAAGGCACGCCTGAGCAGCTCGATCATGCCGATATCCAGGCGGGCGTCCTGGCGCTTGAGGGTGTGGAGAGCGTACATGACCTGCATCTCTGGGGGCTGACGCCTCAGTCGCCGATTGCCAGCCTGCACGTCGTCGTGGCCGCCACCAGCGTACCCGGCGATGTGCTGGAGCGTGTTCAGGACTATCTGCGCGACGGTCATGACATCTCGCACGTCACGGTTCAGCTGGAAGGCGAGGCATGCCTGCAGGGCTGCGTGACGCGCTGATGTGATGAGTGCGATCAGCGCTATGGATGAGGGAGGGGGGATATCGCAAGGCCAAGCATGCGAATCCCTGACGCAAAACGCCCCGCTGAAAAGCGGGGCGTTGTTCGTTGCCGCGAATGATTTTGGGTGAATCATCCGCTGCAGTTTCTTCAGCTGTTCAGTCTCTTCAGCTGTGCAGTGTCGCTGGTGTCGCGTTACGCCTAGACGCGCAACGAGTCTGTGCTCAGCGACTCAATACTCAGCGACTCAGTGCTCAGCGACATAGACGGTGCGGATGTTCATGAAGGCACCGAAGCCATATTCGCTCTGCTCACGACCATAGCCACTGCCTTTGACGCCACCGAAGGGCAGCTGGGCGAAGGGCGTGGTCGGACGGTTGACGAAGCTCATGCCGGCCTGCAGCTGACGAGAGACGCGTTCACCCCGTTCGTCGTCCTTGGCCACCACGGTGCTGCCCAGGCCATAGGGGCAGTCGTTGGCAAGCTCGATGGCATGCGCTTCGTTGTCGGCGACCACCACGGAGGCGACCGGACCGAACAGTTCTTCATTGAAGGCCGGATTGCCTTGGGTGACATTGGTCAGCACCGTCGGCGGATACCAGGCACCGTCGCGATCCGGAATCTCACCACCGCACTCAAGCTTGGCACCTGCCTTGATGGCGCGCTGGACCTGGTCATGCAGGTCATCGCGCAGGTCCTTGCGAGACATCGGGCCGATATCGACCCCTTCGCTCATCGGGTCATCCATGCGCATGTCCTTGACCTTCTCGATCAGGCGCTTGGAGAAGTCCTCGGCGAGGGACTTGTCGACGATCAGGCGCTTGGACGCGGCGCAGCTCTGGCCGGTGTTGTCGAAACGCCCGGCGATGGCGAGGTCCACCGCACGCTCGATGTCGGCATCATCCAGCACGATCAGCGGATCGATACCGCCCAGCTCCAGCACGCTTGGCTTGAGCGCCGCGCCTGCCTGCTCGGCGACCTTGCGACCCGCCTCTTCACTGCCGGTCAGGGTGACGCCCTGGACGACAGGGTCATTGATGATGTCTTCGATCATCTCCGAGCCCACCGGCAACCAGGTGAAGATACCCTCTTCAAAGTCGGCCTTGTGGAACAGCTGAGTGATCAGATCGGCACAGCCCGGGACATTGGAGGCGTGCTTCATCAGGCAGACATTGCCGCCCGCCAGAGCCGGAGCCGCGAAGCGGATGACCTGATAGAGCGGATAGTTCCACGGCATCACGCCGAGGACGGCGCCGATGGGGTCCTTGACGATCTTGGCACGCACGGCGCCGTCGACATCACGCTGCTCGGTTTCCATCAGCTTGGGCAGGTTGTCGGCATAGAAGCGCGCGATGCTGGAGGAAATCTGCGTCTCGCTGATGCCCTGATCATAGGGCTTGCCCATCTCATGGGCGATCTGCGTGGCGATTTCCTTCTGATGCTCATCGATCAGGTCCGCCAGAACGGTGAGGCGCTGCGCACGATCCTGCACGGTGGTCTGGCTGAAGCTCGAGTACGCCTTGCGCGTCTGCTCCAGTTTCTGCTGAACCTCTTCCTTGCTCAGCGTGGCGTATTCCTTGAGAACCTTGTCATTGGCCGGATTGGACGCGGTCAGTGTCTTGTTGCTCATCTTGCCTCCCTGGTGGGTGCTGGTTCAGCAAGTGACTGAATGGGGATCGCGAGGGGTCGAGATCGGCCCTTGAGCCAGTCACTTCATTGGCTACACATCAGGACTTGGAGATATTGCCTGAGGTCTTCAAGGGGAAGGGGGCTATTGCGTCGGGTCACCTCAGTGTTGCCATATGAGCACGCTGCTGGCCCTTGAAAAGCCAAAGGTGTCATCAGTGCTCGATCGCGAAGCGGTCGAATGTGAACCTGCCGAACAGGCTGCCAGCATGCGACAATGGGCGTCTGACGTCCGTGCGGGGCCAAGCTTGCCGCGCGCCGGGCCATCAACATGAGTGCAAGCGTCACAAGGAAGAGGAAGTCAGCGTGTTCAACAATATTCTGGTGGTGTGTACCGGCAATATCTGTCGCAGTCCGGTTGGCGAGTCACTGTTGAAACAGGCGTTGCCTGGCAAGACGGTGCACTCGGCGGGCGTGGGCGCACTGGTCGATCACCCGGTCGAGCCCACGGCAGCACGCTTCGCCGTCGAGTCAGGGCTCGAGGTCGATGAGCATCGTGCGCGCCAGGTGTCGGTCGAGATGCTGACGGCTGCAGACCTGATTCTGGTCATGAGCGATGGCCATCGCCGCGCCATCAATCAGATGGCACCGCAGGTCAGTGGCAAGACGATGCTGTTCGGTCGCTGGCTGGCGGGCGCCCAGGGGGAAGAGATCCCTGATCCCTATCGCAAGAGCGAAGAGGCCTTTCGCCATGCGCACCAGAAGCTGGTGGAAGCGGCTGAGCTGTGGGTTGCCAAGCTCAAGTGACGGCGTGCATCTGTATGTAAAATAATGTTTCGAGATTTTTCATAGCTCAAGAGGAAGGAATGCTGCCAACAGCATTCCTTCCTTTTTTTATGCCCGTAAATGCTGTGTTGCTTCATGGGGTTAGTCGTTGAGCAAGAAAGTTTGCATATTATGATGATATGAATTAATTCTTATGGTTGAAAGCACTCAGTCGGATCTGTGTAAGAAGTTTGCGGGAATGTGCTTCTCAATGTATATTTTTGTTACTGTCTGTCTAAACACAATTACACTGGTGCCCGCCCATGCGCGAACTCGATCTTCAGGCCCTTGAGCCCCGTCTGCTGTTGGATGCCGCTGCTGCCGTGACCATTGCCGAGGGCGCCGATAGCAACGGCGACACGGTGTCGGCCACCAATACTGGTGCTTCGCTGTCGGGTACCGAAGATACGCAATTCTCGCTTTCGAGCCTGAGTGTCACGGACAGTGGCAACGTGGATGATGAGGGCAACGCCACGGATGAGTACTCGCTGACACTGAATCTGGATCAGGCAGCCGCCGATGCCGGAGCGGAGTTCAGTAGCGGCGGCAGCAGCGCGACCCTGACGGGCACAGCCCAGGAGATCACCGATGAGCTCGCCGGCCTCGTGGTCACCCCGGGGGACGATTACACCGCCGATATCACCTTGAGCCTGAGCCTCACCGAAACCACAGACGGGGTGGTGGATACCGACCGAGGCAGCCTCGATTTCGTCGCCACTCTGACGCCTGTCAACGATGACCCGGTGTTCGGGGACAGCGGTGCGACGGTGACCGAGGCGGGCAGTTTCACCTTCTCCATTGAGGCGCTGGGTCTGAGTGATCCGGATATTGCCAGTGGCGAGCAGGATACCGACCAGCTGATCATCGAGATCGACAGCCTGCCGACGGGAGGCTCGTTGACCTTCAATGGATCTCCGGTGGCAATTGGCTCGAGTTTCGATGCAGACCAGCTCAGCAAGCTGGTCTATACCCATGGCGGCAGCGACGTGGCCGTCGGAGACAGTGACAGCTTCGCCATCACGGTGGTGGATGGCGCGGGTGGTGAGGCCTCCAATACCCTCAATATCGAGCTGATCCCTGACAATGCCGCGCCGACCATCACGGGCGACCCGCAGCAGTTCGAGGGCGAAAATACCTCGCTGGGCCTGAGCTACACCGATGAAGAGTCCGGGCATGCCGATGCGGCGGCCAATGCAACGGTGGAAATCACGGATCTGGGCAATCTCTCGGAGCGTGGCACCCTCTATCTGGATCTCAACCAGGACGGTATCGCAGACACTGATGAGATCATCTCCGACACGTCGGATGCGGCTGCCAGTTTCACGGCAGACAAGCTCCAGTATCTGTCCTTCGCCCATGATGGGGACGAGCCGATTGTCGATGACTTGCCCAGTTTCACCATCAAGGTGACCGACGCCGGTGGCGGTGAAGGGGCGGGGAATGAGCTTTCCAGTGAGCGTACCGTCGAGATCAGCATCCTCGAGAATGACGATGACCCGACGCTGACGCCCACCACAGAGGTGCTGGACGCTACTGATGGGGCGGTCCTGATTGATGCATCTGCCCTGAACGCGATAGACCCGGACAGCACCGATGATCAGCTGAGCTACAAGATCGACACCTTGCCGAGCTTTGGTGAGATCCAGATTCTCAATGGGACTGAATGGGTCAAGCTGCCGGTGGGTGGCACCTTCTCGCAGGCGCAGGTCACGGCGGGCGAGGTCCGCTATCAACAGACCCTCGTGGATGGCACTGGAGGCACGGCGGACGACTTCACCTTCACGTTGGTGGATTCCGAATTCAAGGCATTTGAAGAGGCAGGAGACGCAGGGACCTGGGGCGGCGCGGATTCACCGACCGTCGGTACGCTGAATTTCCTGATTGACAATGTGGCCGGTGGCCCCGGGGAGCAGCAACAGGAAACCATCTACGCCGAGCAAGTGAACAATACCGGCGTCATCGTGAGCGAAAGCACGTCCGATCCTGCTTCCACCGCGGTGGTCATCACAGACGATATGCTCAAGTATGGCGCCGAGCTGGACGGCTACGTGCTGCCTGCGACCCAGATCGTCTACACCGTGACGAACATACCGACCAACGGAACGCTATTCCTGGATGGTCAGCCGATTTCCGACTTCGGCAGCTTCACCCAGGAAGACATCGATAACGGGCTGGTCACCTTCCTGCACGATGGCAGCGAAGATCATGAGTCCAGCTTCACGTTCACCATCCTGCCGACGGACATCGACAAGGATCCGGACACGCTCGACCCCATTACCGCTGTCTTCACCATTGATGCGACGCCAGTCAATGACGCGCCCGTCGCGGGTGATTCTAACGTCAGTTTGCTCGAGAAGACCGATACGACGGACGGCATCGTTCGTATCACCAATCTGGTGATGTCGGATGTGGATGGGAGTCTGGAGAATCTGGACGGCGAGGGGGAAAGTGATGATCTCTGGTTCCAGATCACCAGCACCGAGCTGAGCGGTGGATCACTCGAAGTCTGGGATGGCGACAGCTGGGAGGCAGCCTCCACCGATGTCTGGTACTCCCAGGCGATTCTGACCGCGCAGGCGGATGGTCAGACGGGGGGATTGCGCTACGTTCACGACGGTGGTGAAAGTGTCGACTCCCTGAACGATAGCTTCACTTTCATCGTGCGCGATGATCTGACAGCGCCGTCAGATCCCTTCGCGACGGATTCCTCTACTCCGGTAGACAATGGGAACGATACCAGTGTCGTCTCCAATGTCGGCAACGTCACTATCGAAGTAACGCCCTTCAATGATGCCCCTCTGATTCCGCTGTCCTTCGATGCTGCGGATCAGACGGTCATTGATGCGCTGGATCAGTCGACCACTTCCGCCAACAATGTGCTGACCCTTGGTGAAGGGGAATCGGCAGTCATCGACAATAGCCTGCTACAGGCCGTGGACAGCGACAACACCACGCGTCAGTCGACCTTCGTGATCACGAGCCTGCCGGAGAACGGCACTTTGACGGTGAATGGCAAGGTTCTGCGCGTCGGTAGCTCCTTCACCCAGGCCGACATCGACAGTGGGGCACTGTCCTATGAGCATGATGGCGGGGAAATCCACTCTGATGCTTTCACCTTTACTGTCAGTGATGGTCCGCTGACGACCGACGTTGCGACGTTCAGCATTGATATTACCCCGCTGAATGATGCTCCTGCGCTGACAGCTCTGCAGCCTGATCCGAACCTGGTCACCAGTGTTCCCTTGGCTCTGGGGAATGCCTTCACGATTGCCGATGTCGATATTGACGATGGCAATATCGATGCGCCTGATGAAGTGGATCAGATCAGCATCACCCTGGTTCTCAATGACGCTGATGGTAACCAGTTGGCCGGTGGAGTCGGTGGTGATGGCGCACTTGCAGTCGATATCACGAGTATCGTGGGTGTTGACCTGACGCAAGGTGTGTCTGGTCTTGATACTCGGCTTGTGCTGACTGGTGAGATTTCAGCGGTTCAAGAGGCTCTCACCACGCTGACTGCTGTCGTGAATAATGACTTGAATACACGACTCAATCTCGTCGCCACGGTCGATGATCGCTTGTCTTCAACTACCGCAAATGGCGGTGAAGGAAATGAAGGCGGCGATGCAATCAGTGACGAGAACAACACTGTTACCGAGAGCATTGAACTGCTCGCTTCAACCGAGAACGATGTCCCAGTCGTGACGCTACCGGCCCTTGGCGAGCTGACTGTCGTCGAGGACTCCAACTGGAACACACTTGCAGGTATTTCTGTCGCGGATCCCGACAGTTTCGATGAAGAGATAACTGTAGAAGTGACAGTGGCCGAGGGAAGGGTCCGGATCACGGCCGCCAATGCTGGTGATGCTACGGTCAGTGGCAATAATTCAGGCACCATTACTGTCACTGGCACACTGGATGACGTCAATGCGGCACTCGCCAAGGTGCAATACCGACCGACGGCCAATGACAACGGCACAGTAGCGCTGACAGTCACTGCGACAGATTCCGAACTGCATGGCTCAGGGACTGCTGAAACCGGCTCAACAACTTCTGATATTACCGTTACGGCGGTAAATGATGAGCCGGTACTGACTTCCACCACACCGGTGCAAACGATGGATGATGGTCAGCCCTTGACCATCACTGGCCTGTCCGTCGCAGACATCAATGATGTCGGTCAAGAAGTCTTCGAAGATAGCCAGACCGTTACAGTGTCTGTGCGAGGCGGCGCCACGGGTGAAACAGGCGGCACCTTGAATATGAATGCGACCGGTGCCACTGGCAACGGTACCAGCGAGGTGACCCTGACGGGGACGCTCAGCGAAATCAATGCCGCGCTTGATGACCTCGTATTGACTGCCGCTGAAGTGAACGCAGATACCTCAGTGATACTTGATGTCGAGTTCAGTGATGATGCTAATGGTAACTTGGCTCTAGCCAATGCCTTCCTTGTCTCCACCGCCATAACGGTCAATGTTTCCGGCACCAACGATGCACCTACCATTTCTGCAGCGACCGGCACTACCACGCTGGTCGAAGATGGCAGTCTCACGCTGTCAGCGCTCGGGGTGACCCTTGATGATGCTGATGATTTCGGTGCTGACAACCTGACGCTGACGCTGACGGTGGATCACGGCACCTTCAGCAATGACTCTGAAACCATAACGTTCACTGGTACTGTTGCTGAGCTGCAGACTGCCCTGGATACAGAGGTCTATACACCTGCTGATGATTATTACGGTGAAGTTACCCTCAACATCGTTTTCAATGATGCCGGCAATACCGGCCAGGGCGGTGCAGAGGAGGCGAGCCGTGATATCACTCTCACCGTAACCCCGGTCAATGACCGTCCGCTTGCCGCCGGTACAGCGGAAACAGTGGCCTCCGTTGCAGAAGACACCGCGGCAGATGATATCGCCGGCACGGATCTCTATACGCTGCTGGTCGATCAGTACGATGACACCACCGATGATCAGACCGATGAGAATGGCAATACCGATGCCACCACCGAGACTGACCTGAGCTACGTTGCCATCACTGGCAACAGCTCTGACCCTGCCCAGGGCACCTGGCAGGTATTGGTGGCATCTGGATGGATCAATATTCCGACTGACGTCTCCGACAGCGAGGCACTGGTCGTCGCCGCTGATACTGATATCCGCTTCGTACCTGCCGGTGACTTCAATGGTGTCCCGGGCGCATTGACCGTGCGCCTTGGCGATAACAGCGATGCTGCTATCGACACCAGTGATTCCGCGACTGACTCGATCGACCTGAGCGATGATGCCAATGGCAGCCTCGGCGATCAGACTGGCGTCTGGTCAAGCAGCACCATTGCCATCAACACCAGCATCACTGCCGTCAATGATGCCCCGACGACACCTGATGACAGTGTCACTCTCGCGGCCATCAATGAAGACGATACCGATCCGGCTGGCGCCACCGTCGCGGGGCTGGTGGGCGATAACTTCGACGATACTGTTGATCAGATCGATGAGAATGGCCTGAATGGCAGTTCTGCCAATGTGTTGGCAGGTATCGCCATCACCTCCAACCCCTCCGATGACAGCGAGGGGACCTGGCAGTACTCCACTGACGGCGGCGATTCCTGGATCGATGTCCCTGCTGATGTCAGTGACAGCAATGCATTGGTGCTGTCGACGACTGACTCAGTGCGCTTCCTGCCGGCGGAGAACTACCACGGTGATCCGGCTGGCCTGACCTACGTCGTGGCGGATGACAGTAGTGGAGCCGTGACGTCTGAAACCACCGTGGATGTCTCCACCTTTGACGAGACCGGTATCTGGTCAAGCGTGGCCGATGCCGACACCCTCAACACGACGGTCAATGCGATCAATGATGCGCCGGTGCTCACCGGCAGCACGGCTGCGCAAGCCTTCCCGATTTCAGCTGTCGAGGCTGGCGGTGAAGGCACCGGAACCAACGAAGTTTCGCTGGTAGCCGGGGCCTCGCTCTCAGATGTCGACACTGCACTGGTCGGTGACAACTTCGGTGGTGGCACCATCACGGTTTCCATCGATGCCGCGACGGCTGCCGATGTGTTTGCCGTTGATGACTCTCTGGCGGGCTTCGCCGGTGCTTCTCTTGCTGACGGCACCCTGACGGTGACGCTGAGCTCCGGCGCGACGGCGGCTCAGGTCTCGGCGCTGATTGACTCGCTGACCTATCAGAACACCAGCGATGACCCGGACACCGATACGCGTGCCTACACCGTAGTCGTCAATGACGGCAACAATGACGGTCTGGCCGAAATCGATGGTGTCGGGCTGGATAGCAATGTCCTGACCGGCTATCTGCAAGTCGTGGATACCAATGACGGCCCTGTCGCGAATGATGATGCCGATGCCACCGACGAAGGCGTGGCGCTGACCACCGCTGACACCCCCAATCTGTTCGACAACGACACGGATCTGGATACCCCCACTGATGACTTCACCATCACCCAGGTGAATGGCAATGCTGGCGGGGTAGGCTCAGCTGTCTCGGGCAGCGAGGGCGGCTCCTTCACGGTCAATTCCGATGGCACCTGGAGCTTTGATCCGGGCGCTGATTTCGACGGCCTCACCAATGGTGAGAGCGCGGTTACCACCATTACCTACCAGGTCAGTGATGGCGAGGGCGGCGTCTCGACCGCCACCGTCAGCGTGACCGTCAATGGTATCAATGACACCCCGACGCTGACCCCGGATACCGGTAATGTCATCGAAGATACCAATGTCACCTCCGACAATCTGACCACCAGCGGTACGCTTGACGCGGGCACTGGCGGCGACACCGGGGAAGACAAGTTCACGGCTGAGACAGTCACGGGCTCCTATGGGGCGCTGGTGGTCGATGCCGATGGCAACTGGTCCTACAGTGCCGACAATACTCAGGATGTCATTCAGCAGCTCAATCAGGGCGCCACGCTGACGGATGCCCTGACGGTCACCAATGCTGATGGTGTCACCCAGACCACCGTCAGCATCACCCTCACCGGTGTCAATGACGCGCCGGTCGCTGTCGCCGATACTGGCGAGACTGCGGAAAACCTCGATCTGAGCGTCGCGGCTGCGAATGGCGTACTGGCCAATGACACGGATATCGATATCGGCTCCACCAAGGCGGTTAGCCAGGTGGCTGGCGCGGGGACGGGCGTTGGGGCAGCGGTCGCCATGGCAGGGGGCGGTACTGTCACCATTGCCGAGGATGGCAGCTATGTCTTCGCGCCGGGGACTGACTTCGATTATCTCGCCGAGGGCGCGTCTGCCACGACCACCGTTGCCTATACGGTCATTGATGACAATGGCGCCGAGTCGAGCAATACGCTGACGATTACCGTGACCGGCACCAATGATGCGCCGACCGTGGTGGAGACCCAGGCTGCTCAAGACAGCGTCGATGGTCAGGCCATCGCGCCCTTTGATGTGGTGGATCTGTTCGCGGATGCCGATGACGGCGCGGTGCTGACCTACTCGGCAACGGACCTGCCGGACGGGCTGAGCATCGACCCGGATACCGGTGTGATCAGTGGCACGCTGACCAGTGATGCCTCCCAGGGCGGTAGCGGGGGCGTTCACACCGTCACGCTGACGGCGATGGATGAAAACAATGCGCCTGTCACCACGACTTTCACGTGGACCGTGACCAATGTGGACCCCGTTGCGCAGGACAATAGCGACGATATCTCTGAAGGACTTGCCACTGATTCCGTCAGCACGACCGCCGGCAATGTCATTTCTGACGCCGGTACCGACAGTGATGGTGGCAATGACAACGATGCCATCGTCGTCAGCGGAGTCGGGGCGGGCGCCAATCAGGACACGGATGTTGCGGCCGGTACGCCGGTCGAAGGTGACTACGGCAGCGTGACCATCGCCGAGGATGGTAGCTACACCTATACGCTCGATAACACCGATTCCGTCATCCAGGCGCTGGATGTCGGCGACAGTCTCACCGACACCTTCACCTACGAGATTTCCGATGGCCAGGGTGGCACCGATACAGCGCTGCTGACGATCACCATCAATGGCACCAACGATGCTCCGGTCGCGACCGATGATGCCTCAACCACTGATGAAGACACTGCGCTGGCCACGGCCGACACGACCAATGTGCTGGTCAATGACATTGATGTGGACGCTGACTCCGCACTTGTCGTCAGTCAGGTCAATGGCAGTGGTGCGAATGTCGGTCAGCCGGTTACCGGTAGTGGGGGTGGTGATTTCACCCTGAATGCTGACGGCAGCTGGAGTTTCGATCCCAGCGGCGATTTCGAAGCGCTGAAGGGCGGCGAAAGCGCTGTCACCACCCTGACATATCAGGTCAGCGATGGCCTGGGCGGTGTCTCCACCGCCACGGTCAGCGTGACCATCAATGGCGTTGACGATGTGCCGACTCTGACGCCGGCCACTGGCGACGTCACGGAAGACACAGCGGTCAATGGTGAGGGAGACCTCGTGGCTGCCGGCACTCTGGCGGCAGGTAGCGGCGGTGATGCAGGCGAAGACAAGTTCACCGCCGCTACCCTCACCGGGGAGTATGGCGAGCTGACGGTCGATGCCGATGGCAATTGGGCCTATAGCGCAGACAATGCGCAAGATGCCGTGCAGCAGCTCAACCAGGGCGTTGAGCTGACCGATACCTTCACGGTCACCAACGCCGATGGCGAGACCACCACGACGGTCACTATCACCCTCACCGGCGTGAACGATGCGCCGGTGGCCGAAGCGGATACCGGCACCACGGCCGAAAATGCCAACCTGGTGGTGGACGCCGTCGAGGGTGTGCTCAGCAATGACACCGATATCGACATAGGCTCCACAAGCGTCGTCAGTCAGGTCGCGGGCACCGCCGCCGGCGTGGATGCCGCGGTCGACATGACCGGGGGCGGCAGCATCACCATCGCCGAGGATGGCAGCTACACCTTCGCGCCGGGGACCGATTTCGACACCCTGGCTGCCGGCGAGAGCGCCACCACCACCATCGCCTACACGGTGCAGGATGATAACGGTGCCGAATCCAGCAGCACCTTGACCATCACCGTGACTGGCATCAATGACGCCCCGACCGTCGTCGCGACCCAGGGTGACCAGGCCCATGAAGATGGCGAGGCGATTACCGAGTTCTCGGTGGCCGACCTGTTCGAGGATGTCGATAACGGTGCCGAGCTCACCTACACCGCCGCACAGTTGCCGGACGGCCTGAACCTGGACCCGCAGACGGGTGTCATCAGCGGCACCTTGAGCAGCGATGCCTCTCAGGGCGGTACTGAGGGTGATGGGGTACATACCGTCGTGCTCACTGCGGACGATGGCAACGGTGGGGTGATCACCACATCCTTCACCTGGACCGTGGCCAACGTGGTGCCGGTGGCAGAGGACAACAGCGATTCTCTCGATGAAGGCGTGGCAGACACCAGCGTCAGCCAGGCTCAGGGGAACGTGATCAACGACGCCGGCACGGACAGTGATGGCGGCAACGACAACGATGACATTGTCGTCAGCGGTGTCGGGTTCGGCGAGAACGTCGCCACGGGGTCTGCAGCTGATACCGAGGTGTCCGGCACCTATGGCGCCGTCGTGATCGAAGCGGACGGCAGCTACACCTATACGCTGGACAACAGCAACGCAGCGGTTCAGGCGCTGGATATCGGCGACAGTCTGGTCGAGACCTTCACCTACGAGATCTCCGATGGCCAGGGTGGCGTTGCGACTGCTCTGCTGACACTCACCATCAACGGCACCAATGATGCCCCGGTATTGGTGGACAACGCTCAACCCGTCGAGCAGAACGATGCGGATGGCGATGAAGTGACGCCGGTGGATGTCTCCACCGCCTTCGCGGATGTCGATGGCGATGCCGTGCTGACCTATAGCGCAGCGAACCTGCCGGACGGCCTGACCATCGATCCGGAAACAGGTGTGATCAGCGGAACGCTGACCAGCGATGCCTCCCAGGGCGGCACCGACGGCGCACATTCCGTGACGGTCACGGCGACCGATGATCAGAACGCGACCGTCACCACCACCTTCGTGTGGAATGTGGACAACGTGGCACCGGTGGCGCAGGACAACATCGCGAGTGTGTCGGAAGGGCTCGACACTACCAGCACCAGTGCGACAGGCGGCAATGTCCTGACTGACGCAGCGCTGGATGCCAGTGTTGACGCGGACGGAGGAAATGATACCGATACCCTGAGTGTCAGCGGTGTCGGGGCGGGTCAGAGCGTGGTGGACGCGGCGACAACTGCCGAGGGCACCTACGGCAGTATCTCACTCGATAGTGCCGGCGATTACGACTACACCCTCGATAACACCAATCCGGACGTTCAGGCACTGGCAGTGGGGGAAAGTGTCACCGAGACCTTCACCTACGCGATTTCCGATGGCCAGGGCGGCTCGGATACCGCCGAGCTGACCATCACCATCAACGGAACCAACGATACGCCGGCCATCACGATTGCGGCCGGTGACAGCATCAGCGCCGCGCTTTCAGAGTCGGATAGCGGCTTGAACGCGGATGGCACCCTGACGGTCACCGATGTCGATACCTCCGACAGCGTGACGCCCACGGTCGAGGCGGTGGTCGCCGACGGGGACGTCAATGGCCTGTCGGATGCCGCTCTGCTTGCGATGTTCAGCGTGGATGGTGGCGCCATCATCGACGGCACTGCCAACGACGGCACCCTGAATTGGGGCTTCGACAGCAGCGCGCTTCCCGAAGCCTTTGATCATCTCGAGCAGGGGGAAGTGCTGACCCTGACGTATCAGGTCGATGTCGCGGATGGCAACGGCGGCACCGACACACAGGACATCACGCTGACCATTACCGGCACCAATGATGCGCCGGTGTTGGTCGCAGGCACTCAGCCGCAAGATCAGTCTGACAATGACGGCGATGCGATCACGCCGTTCAGCGTCGCGGATGCCTTCGCTGACGTCGATAACGAGGCAGTGTTGAGCTTCGAGGCTGACAATCTGCCCCCGGGCCTGGTGATCGATGCCGACTCCGGCGAGATCAGCGGCACCCTGTCACCGGATGCCTCCATCGGCGGAGACGACGGTGTCTATACCGTCACCCTGACGGCCACGGATGAAAACGGTGCCGAGGTCACGACGACCTTCACCTGGAGCGTGGCCAACGTCGACCCGCAAGCCGAGAACGATGCTGCCTTCGTGACGGAAGGACTTGATGCCGGTGACAGCAGTGACGTCAGTGGCAATGTCCTTGCCGCTGCGGGTGCCGGTGTCAATGACCAGGCAGACAGTGATGGCGGCAACGACTCGGATGCGATCGTCGTCAGTGGCCTGGCCTTCGGGGCGGTCCCGAGCGCCTTCACCGCCGCCGGCAGTGACGTCGAGGGCAATTATGGTGCCGTCACCATCAATGAAGACGGCACCTATACCTATGTCCTGAACAATGCCCATGAAGATGTCCAGGCATTGGCAGAGGGCGAGGTGCTCAGCGAAACCTTCACCTACCAGATCTCCGATGGTCAGGGCGGCACGGATACCGCACTGCTCACCATCACCATCAATGGCAGCAATGATGCTCCGGTCATCGCGATTGAAGGCGATGACAGCGCGGCCGAAACGCTGACCGAGACTGACGACACGCTTGCCACTGCTGGCACGCTGTCCGTCAGCGATCTGGATACCTCGGATAGCGTCACGCCCAGTATTGATTCCGTGACCGCCACAGGCGACACCGACGGCCTGAGCAATGCCGAGCTGCTGGGCATGCTCTCCGTCGATGCCGACGCGATCATAGATAGTGCCAACAACGACGGCACCCTGAACTGGACCTTCGACAGCAACAGTGTCGCCGGTGAGGCGTTTGACCATCTCGCCGTCGGCGAAAGCCTGGTGCTCGACTACACCGTGGTCGTCACCGACAGCCAGGGCGCGACCGCCGAGCAGGTCGTCTCGATCACCATCAACGGCACCAACGATGCACCTGTCATTGCCGTTGAAGGCGACGACAGCGACAGCGCCGACCTGACCGAGACCAACGCACCGCTGTCCGCCGACGGCACCCTGTCCGTCAGTGATCTCGACACCACCGACGACGTCACTCCGAGCGTCACGGCTGTCGCTGCTGATGGCGACACCGACGGCCTGAGCAATGCTGAGCTGCTGAGCATGCTGAGTGTGGATGCCGACGCGATCATCGCCAACACCGAGAACGACGGTACCCTGAACTGGACATTCGACAGCGCGAACCTGCCGGAAGCGTTTGATCATCTGGCACTGGATGAGACGCTGGTGCTGGATTACACCGTGCAGGTGACTGACAGCGAGGGAGCGACAGCGGAGCAGGTGGTGACCATCACCATCACCGGCACCAATGATGCACCGGTACTGGTTGCCGGCGAGCAGCCCGCTGATCAGACCGACAATGATGGCGACCCCATCACGCCGTTCAGCGTCGCGGATGCCTTCACGGACATCGACAATGATGCCGTGCTGAGTTTCTCGGCTGACAACCTGCCGGACGGGATCGAGATTGATCCGACCAGCGGTGAAATCAGTGGCACCTTGTCGCCGGATGCATCCATCGGCGGTGATAACGATGACGGCACTTACACCGTGATCCTGACCGCGACCGACGAGAATGGCGCCACTGTCACCACATCCTTCACCTGGACCGTGGCCAATGTCGCGCCCGAGGCCTTCGACAACGTGGCGGATCTCGAAGAAGGTGTCGCCACCGGCGATACCAGCACTGCCACAGGCAATGTCCTCGATGATGCGCAACCGGATGCCGACACCGATGGCGGCAATGACAGCGATGCACTGATCGTCAGTGGTATCGGTGCTGGCACCAACGCCGGTACGGCAAGTGCGGTCGATACTGACGTGACCGGCACCTATGGCAGCATCACGGTCGCGGAAGATGGCAGCTACACCTACACCCTGGACAACACCAATCCTGATGTTCAGGCACTGGCCGTCGGGGAAAGCCTCAACGAGACCTTTACCTATCAGATCTCCGATGGGCAGGGTGGTGTCGACACGGCACTGCTCACCATCACCATCAACAGCACCAATGATGCGCCTGTCATCGACATTGATGGCGATGACAGCGCGGCTGCGATTCTGACGGAAACAGATGCAACCCTGAGTGCCGCCGGAACCTTGTCGGTCAGTGATATCGACACCACCGACGAAGTCACGCCGAGCGTCACAGCAGTGAACGCCACCGGCGACACCGACGGCCTGAGCAATGCCGAGCTGCTGGCCATGCTCTCCGTCGATGCTGATGCGATCATCGACGGTGCCAACAACGACGGCACCCTGAACTGGACCTTCGACAGTTCAAGCGTTGCCGGTGAAGCCTTCGATCACCTCGCAGTGGGCGAGAGCCTGGTGCTGGATTACACCGTGGTCGTCACCGACAGCCAGGGCGCCACTGCCGAACAGGTCGTCTCGATCACCATCAACGGCACCAATGATACGCCTGTCATTGCCATCGAAGGCGACGACAGCGCCGCCGAGTCACTGACAGAAACCGATGCTCCGCTGACCACCGCCGGCACGCTCTCCGTCAGCGATCTGGATACCACCGACGAAGTCACGCCGAGCGTCACGGCCGTAGCCGCCACCGGCGACACCGATGGCCTGAGCAATGCCGAGCTGCTGGGCATGCTCTCCGTCGATGCCGACGCCATCATCGACGGTGCCAACAACGACGGCACCCTGAACTGGACCTTCGACAGCGACAGTGTCGCCGGTGAAGCCTTCGATCACCTCGCAGTGGGCGAAAGCCTGGTGCTCGACTACACCGTGGTGGTCACCGACAGCCAGGGCGCGACTGCCGAACAGGTCGTCTCGATCACCATCAACGGCACCAACGATGCGCCGGTCATTGCCATCGAAGGCGACGACAGCGCCGCCGAGTCACTGACAGAAACCGATGCTCCGCTGACCACCGCCGGAACGCTCTCCGTGAGCGATCTGGACACCACCGACGAAGTCACGCCGAGCGTCACGGCCGTCACTGCCACTGGTGACACCGATGGCCTGAGCAATGCCGAGCTGCTGGGCATGCTCTCCGTCGATGCTGATGCGATCATCGATGGTGCCAACAACGACGGCACGCTGAACTGGACCTTCGACAGCGACAGTGTCGCCGGTGAAGCCTTCGATCATCTGGCAGTGGGCGAAAGCCTGATGCTGGACTACACCGTGGTCGTCACTGACAGCCAGGGCGTGACCGCCGAGCAGGTCGTCTCGATCACCATCAACGGCACCAATGACACGCCGGTCATTGCCATCGAAGGCGACGACAGCGCGGCGGAAGCTCTCACGGAAACCGATGCACCGCTGTCCACCGCCGGCACGCTCTCCATCAGCGATCTGGACACCACCGACGAAGTCACCCCGAGCGTCACCGCCGTGACTGCCACTGGTGACACCGACGGCCTGAGCAATGCCGAGCTGCTGGGCATGCTCTACGTCGATGCTGACGCGATCATCGATGGTGCCAACAACGACGGCACGCTGAACTGGACCTTCGACAGCGACAGTGTCGCCGGTGAAGCCTTCGATCATCTGGCAGTGGGCGAAAGCCTGATGCTGGACTACACCGTGGTCGTCACTGACAGCCAGGGCGTGACCGCCGAGCAGGTCGTCTCGATCACCATCAACGGCACCAATGACACGCCGGTCATTGCCATCGAAGGCGACGACAGCGCGGCGGAAGCTCTCACGGAAACCGATGCACCGCTGTCCACCGCCGGCACGCTCTCCATCAGCGATCTGGACACCACCGACGAAGTCACCCCGAGCGTCACCGCCGTGACTGCCACTGGTGACACCGACGGCCTGAGCAATGCCGAGCTGCTGGGCATGCTCTACGTCGATGCTGACGCGATCATCGATGGTGCCAACAACGACGGCACTCTGAACTGGACCTTCGACAGCAACAGCGTCGAAGGCGAGGCGTTTGATCATCTGGCAGTGGGCGAGAGCCTGGTGCTCGACTACACCGTGGTCGTCACCGACAGCCAGGGCGCCACTGCCGAGCAGGTCGTCTCGATCACCATCAACGGCACCAATGACACGCCGGTCATTGCCATCGAAGGCGACGACAGCGCTGCCGAGTCACTGACAGAAACCGATGCACCGCTGTCCACCGCCGGCACGCTCTCCATCAGCGATCTGGACACCACCGACGAAGTCACCCCGAGCGTCACCGCAGTGAATGCCACCGGCGACACCGACGGCCTGAGCAATGCCGAGCTGCTGGGCATGCTCTCCGTCGATGCCGACGCGATCATCGATGGCGCCAACAATGACGGCACCCTGAACTGGACCTTCGACAGCAACAGCGTCGAAGGCGAGGCGTTTGATCATCTGGCGGTGGGCGAAAGCCTGGTGCTCGACTACACCGTGGTCGTCACCGACAGCCAGGGCGCCACTGCCGAGCAGGTCGTCTCGATCACCATCAACGGCACCAATGACACGCCGGTCATTGCCATCGAAGGCGACGACAGCGCCGCCGAGTCACTGACAGAAACCGACGCACCGCTGACCACCGCTGGCACGCTCTCCGTCAGCGATCTGGACACCACCGACGAAGTCACTCCGAGCGTCACGGCCGTGGCCGCCACCGGCGACACCGACGGCCTGAGCAATGCCGAGCTGCTGGGCATGCTCTCCGTCGATGCCGACGCCATCATCGATAGTGCCAACAACGACGGCACCCTGAACTGGACCTTCGACAGCAACAGTGTCGCCGGTGAAGCCTTCGATCATCTGGCCGTCGGCGAGAGCCTGGTGTTGGACTACGCCGTGGTCGTCACCGACAGCCAGGGTGTGACCGCCGAGCAGGTCGTCTCGATCACCATCAACGGCAGCAACGATGTCCCTGTCATTGCCATCGACGGTGACGATAGCGCCGCCGAGTCACTGACCGAGACGGACGGTACCCTGACCAGCGCTGGCACGCTCTCCGTGAGCGATCTGGATACCACCGATGTCGTCACGCCGAGCGTCATCGCAGTTACCGCGACTGGCGATACCGATGGCCTGAGCAATGCCGAGCTGCTGGGTATGCTCTCCGTCGATGCTGACGCGATCATCGATGGTGCCAACAATGACGGCACCCTGAACTGGACCTTCGACAGCAACAGTGTCGCCGGTGAAGCCTTCGATCACCTCGCAGTAGGCGAAAGCCTGGTGCTCGACTACACCGTGGTGGTCACCGATAGCCAGGGCGCCACTGCCGAACAGGTCGTCTCGATCACCATCAACGGCACCAATGATACGCCTGTCATTGCCATCGAAGGCGACGACAGCGCCGCCGAGTCACTGACAGAAACCGATGCTCCGCTGACCACCGCCGGCACGCTCTCCGTGAGCGATCTGGATACCACCGACGAAGTCACGCCGAGCGTCACGGCCGTCACTGCCACTGGTGACACCGATGGCCTGAGCAATGCCGAGCTGCTGGGCATGCTCTCCGTCGATGCCGACGCCATCATCGACGGTGTCAGCAACGACGGCACTCTGAACTGGACCTTCGACAGCAACAGCGTCGAAGGCGAGGCGTTTGATCATCTGGCGGTGGGTGAGAGCCTGGTGCTGGATTACACCGTGATCGTCACCGACAGCCAGGGCGCGACTGCCGAACAGGTCGTCTCGATCACCATCAACGGCACCAATGACACGCCTGTCATTGCCATCGAAGGTGATGACAGCGCCGCCGAGTCACTGACAGAAACCGATGCACCGCTGTCCACCGCCGGCACGCTCTCCATCAGCGATCTGGACACCACCGACGAAGTCACTCCGAGCGTCACCGCAGTGAACGCCACTGGTGACACCGATGGCCTGAGCAATGCCGAGCTGCTGGGCATGCTCTCCGTCGATGCCGACGCCATCATCGATGGCGCCAACAACGACGGCACTCTGAACTGGACCTTCGACAGCGAAAGCGTCGCCGGTGAAGCCTTCGATCATCTGGCGGTGGGTGAGAGCCTGGTGCTCGACTACACCGTGGTCGTCACCGACAGCCAGGGCGCCACTGCCGAGCAGGTCGTCTCGATCACCATCAACGGCACCAATGATGTACCTGTCATTGCCATTGAAGGCGACGACAGCGCGGCGGAAGCTCTCACGGAAACCGATGCACCGCTGACTACCGCCGGTACGCTCTCCGTCAGCGATCTGGATACCACCGATGAAGTGACCCCGAGCGTCACGGCCGTGGCTGCCACCGGCGACACCGACGGCATGAGCAATGCCGAGCTGCTGGGTATGCTCTCCGTCGATGCCGACGCCATCATCGACGGTATCAGCAACGACGGTACCCTGAACTGGACCTTCGACAGCGACAGTGTCGCCGGTGAAGCCTTCGATCATCTGGCAGTGGGCGAAAGCCTGATGCTGGACTACACCGTGGTCGTCACTGACAGCCAGGGCGTGACCGCCGAGCAGGTCGTCTCGATCACCATCAACGGCACCAATGACACGCCGGTCATTGCCATCGAAGGCGACGACAGCGCGGCGGAAGCTCTCACGGAAACCGACGCACCGCTGACCACCGCCGGCACGCTCTCCGTGAGCGATCTGGATACCACCGATGAAGTCACCCCGAGCGTCACGGCCGTAGCCGCCACCGGCGACACCGATGGCCTGAGCAATGCCGAGCTGCTGGGCATGCTCTACGTCGATGCTGACGCGATCATCGATGGTGCCAACAACGACGGCACTCTGAACTGGACCTTCGACAGCAACAGCGTCGAAGGCGAGGCGTTTGATCATCTGGCAGTGGGCGAGAGCCTGGTGCTCGACTACACCGTGGTCGTCACCGACAGCCAAGGCGCGACCGCCGAGCAGGTCGTCTCGATCACCATCAACGGCACCAATGATGCGCCGGTGCTGGTGGATGGTGAGCAACCGGTTGACCAAAACGGTAACGATGGTGACCCCATCACGCCGTTCAGCGTCGCTGATGCCTTCACCGACGTCGACAACGGCGCGGAGCTGAGCTTCTCAGCTGACAATCTGCCGGACGGCCTGGTGATTGACCCGACTACCGGCGAGATCAGCGGCACGCTGTCACCGGATGCCTCTACCGGCGGTGACAACAACGACGGCATCTACACCGTCACGCTGACTGGTACTGACGAGAATGGCTTGGATGTCACCACGACCTTCACCTGGACGGTGGCCAACGTCGCCCCCGAGGCCTTCGACAACACTGCCGAGCTGGATGAGGGCGTCGCCACCAGCGACACCAGCACCACGACTGGCAACGTGCTCAGCGATGCGCAGCCCGATACCGACACCGATGGCGGCAACGACAGCGATGTGCTGATCGTCAGTGGCATCGGTGCTGGCGCCAACGCCGGCACTGACACCGCCGCGGGTACGCCGGTCACCGGCACCTACGGCAGCGTCACCATTGCCGAAGACGGCAGCTACACCTACGCGCTGGATAACAGCAACGCGGCGGTGCAGGCGCTGGCCGAAGGCGAGGTGATCATCGAGACCTTCACCTACGCGATCTCCGATGGCCAGGGCGGCACCGACACGGCACTGCTCACCGTCACCATCAACGGCACCAACGATGCACCGGTGCTGGTCGATGGGGCACAGCCGGTTGAACAAAACGGTAACGATGGTGACCCCATCACGCCGTTCAGCGTCGCTGATGCCTTCACCGACGTCGACAACGGCGCAGAGCTGAGCTTCTCGGCTGACAATCTGCCGGACGGTCTGGTGATTGACCCGACCACCGGCGAGATCAGCGGCACGCTGTCCCCGGATGCCTCCACCGGCGGTGACAACAATGACGGCATCTACACCGTCACGCTGACTGGTACTGACGAGAATGGCTTGGATGTCACCACGACCTTCACCTGGACCGTGGCCAACGTCGCGCCGGAAGCCTTCGACAACACTGCCGAGCTGGATGAGGGCGTCGCCACCAGCGACACCAGCACCACGACCGGCAATGTGCTCAGCGATGCGCAGCCCGATACCGACACCGATGGAGGCAACGACACGGATGCGCTGATCGTCAGTGGCATCGGCGCTGGCGCCAACGCCGGGACTGACACCGCCGCAGGTACGCCCGTCACCGGCACCTACGGCAGCGTCACCATCGCGGAAGACGGCAGCTACACCTACGCGCTGGACAACAGCAACGCAGCGGTACAGGCGCTGGCCGAAGGCGAGGTGATCACCGAGACCTTCACCTACGAGATCTCCGATGGCCAGGGCGGCACGGACACCGCACTGCTCACCGTTACCATCAACGGCACCAATGATGCGCCAATCGCGACTCTTCGGGCTCCGCAGGTGGAGACGGGAAGTGACGGGGAAGAGATTGCACCGATCAGCCTCCAGGATGCCTTCCAGGACGTCGATAGCGGCGCTCAGCTGAGCTATACGGCCGAGAACCTGCCAGGTGGTCTGGTCATTGATCCGGTGACGGGCGTCATAAGCGGCACACTTGCCGACGATGCCTCTCAGTCAGGCAACACCACGACGGACGGTCGCTACACCGTGACCGTGACAGCCACGGACGAACAAGGCCAATCGGCTGACGTCACGTTGAACTTCTTTGTCGCCAACGTGGCGCCGGAAGCCTTCGACAACACTGCCGAGCTGGACGAGGGCGTCGCCACCAGCGACACCAGCACCACGACCGGCAACGTGCTCAGTGATGCGCAGCCCGATACCGACACCGATGGTGGCAACGACACGGATACCCTGATCGTCAGTGGCATCGGTGCTGGCGCCAATGCCGGCACTGACACCGCCGCGGGTACGCCGGTCACCGGCACTTACGGCAGCGTCACCATCGCCGAAGACGGTAGCTACACCTACGCGCTGGATAACAGCAACGCGGCGGTGCAGGCGCTGGCCGAAGGCGAGGTGATCACCGAGACCTTCACCTACGAGATCTCCGATGGCCAGGGCGGCACCGACACGGCACTGCTCACGGTCACCATCAACGGCACCAACGATGCGCCGGTGCTGGTCGATGGGGCGCAGCCGGCCGATCAGGCTGCCAATGACGGCGACGTGATCACACCGTTCACCATTGCCGATGCCTTCACCGATGTCGATGAGGGTGCGGAGCTGACTTACAGCGTCGACAACCTGCCGGACGGCCTGGTGATTGACCCGACTACCGGCGAGATCAGCGGCACGCTGTCACCGGATGCCTCTACCGGCGGTGACAACAACGACGGCATCTACACCGTCACGCTGACGGGCACCGACGAGAATGGCTTGGATGTCACCACGACCTTCACCTTCGAGGTAGGGAATCCGGCGCCGCAGGCATTGGATCAGAGCGCGGACGTCTCCGAGGATGGAGTGACGACGGCTGAGGGCAGCCTGCTGGTCGATGCTGATGGCGAGCCGGTGACTGTCGATGGCGATGGCGATTCACTGCTCATTGCGAGCGTCAATGGTCAGGCCGTCGCTGACAGCGACACAGTGATCCAGGGCACTTACGGTCAGTTGATCATCGCTGCTGATGGCACCTGGAACTATGTGCTGGACAACGACGGTGATGCCGTCCAGTCCCTCGACGATGGTCAGCAGGTGACGGATGACTTCAGCTTCGTGGTCAGTGATGGAGAAGGGGGCACGGCAGTCGGTGAGTTGACGATCCGGGTGGCTGGTCTCAGCGACAACGTTGTTCCGGAACCCGTGGTGCCGGTGACGCCAGTCGAAGGCTCCTCTGGTAATGGTTCCCCGGCGGGCGGAGCGAATGCTGGATCTGATGAGGGCGAAGCAACCTTCCTTCCGGAGTCTGATGGAGAGCTCTTCCAACCGCTCAGCGATTCCACCTTGCTGGATATTCCGAGCATTCAGCCGGTGCAGTTGACCATCATCCTGCGTGACGTCGTGGCCAATGAAGCCGTGTATGAATTTGCGCTGCCGGCGGGCGCATTTGAAAGCACCAACAATGAAGAGATCAAGGTTGAAGCGACGAGAACCGACGGGTCGCCGTTGCCCGACTATGTCGCTTTCGACAGTGATTCCCTCAACTTCCGTGTCAATCGGGCGCTGGCCTTGTCTCTCGGCGTTGAGCGAGTCGACGTCAAGGTCATCGGTCGCGACGAGTCCGGCAATGAGGCCAGTACCACCTTCGTCATCTACCTGACGCCTGAGCAGGAAGAGGAAGAGAGCCTCGAGTATTACCGCAACCTCGCCAACGACGGTGAAGAGAAGCCGCCGGCAGAAGGGCAGCAGGAAGACGAAGCCGAGCCGAGCACTGAAGTCACTGGCACACCTGATCTCGAAAACGGTGAGGATCAGGCCAGCGTACCGGGTGCCGTGCCACTCTCCGAGATGCTCAAGGTGGCCGGACGTGACGGGTTCAGTCACGACCATGCAGATGTGCTGGCCGATTTGATGGCGTTGTTGAGCGATGATTCAGAAATTTCTTGATTATCGTTAATAGAATAAACCGCAACGAGCTCTCCATGGCGCGAAAGTGAGCTTATCCAATACAAGGTGTCCGCCTGCCCCCATACCACGGGGCGGGTGAACAAGAGCAAGGGAACGAGGCGATATCATGACGGGAAACGAAAAAACGGAAACCGCCCGGGCGTTGCCTGAATCACGCGGGCGGGGTCGTCTCAAGACTCTGGCGACGATGGTTGCCATAAGCGCCGCGGGCATTGCCTTGTCGGCATGCGGCACCGTGCAACCTGAGCCTCTGGATCGTCAGGATATCGCGACCGCCATCCAGAGCGATGAGATGCTCTTCGAGCAGATGACGCCGGCCATCACCGAGCCGCTGAATCTCAATCAGGCGATGGCGCGCGCGCTGAAGTACAACCTCGACAATCGCGTCAAGCTGATGGAGCAGGCGTTGGCCGAGCAGAGCTTCAATCTGGCCAAGATGGACATGCTGCCGGTATTGGCGGCAAATGCCGGTTTCACCAGCCGCAACAATGAAGATGCCTCCTCGAGCGAGAACGTGCGTACCGGCGTGCAAAGCCTTGCCCAGTCGACCTCTGTCGACAAGGACCGCACCGATGCCGATCTGCGCCTTTCCTGGAACGTGCTGGATTTCGGTGTCAGCTACCTGAAGGCCAAGCAGGAGGCGGACCGCTTCCTGATCGTCAAGAACGCCCGGCGTGACATCATGGCCAAGCTGCTTCAGCAGACGCGCAGCGCCTATTGGAAGGCTGCGGTGACGCAGAAGTTGAAGCCGCGCATCGATGCCTTGCTGATAGACACCGAAAAGGCGCTCGCGCAGCTGGATCAGATCCAGCGCGAACGACTGCGGGCACCGTTGGATGTCCTGCAGGAGCAGCGCCAGCTGCTCTCCATCATGCGCAATCTCAAGAGCTTGCAGCGTTCCGTCGAGACCTCCCAGATCGAACTGGCGAGCCTGATCAATCAGGCCCCCAATGTCGAGATCCCCTTGCAGGCGCCGAGTGAGTTGCCGGAACTTCCTCCGTTGCCCTCCAACGACCTGGATGTGCTGGAGCGTGTCGCGCTGGCCAACAGCGGGGAATACGTCGGTCAGCTATACAATGCGCGCATCGCGCAACGTGAAGCGCGCAAGAGCATGGTGCGATTGTTGCCGGGGCTGGAGTTCTCCTACAGCGCCAATTACGACAGTAACAGCTATCTGTACAACGACACCTGGGCACAGGCGGGTGTGCGGGTCAGCTGGAATATCTTCCGGCTGTTCGCGATCGATGAGATCAAGGCTCAGAACGAGGCGCGTGACCAGATGGTCGAAGCGCGTCGTCTCGCCAGCAACATGGCGACGCTGGCACGGGTGAATCTGGGCTGGCAGCAGTACCACAACTCCTTGGATAGCCTGGCGATCGCGCAGCGCTTCCAGGCATTGGATGAGCAGATCGCGGACTTCAGCAAGCAGGCGCGGGCAAGCCGTGCGATCTCGGGAACGCAATCCCTGCTCAACCAGGCCAAGGCCTTGAACTCCGTGCTGAGCAATTCATTGGCCTACGCCGATGCACAGGACGCCTATGGCGGCTTCCTGTTCAGCCTGGGCTTCAATCCGGTCCCCGAGGATTATCAGCGTTACGACGTCGATACGCTGGCCAGCAACCTGGATGCCTCCTTCCGCCAGTGGTCTGGCGGCAGCCTGCCATTGCAGGACCCGGCACTCTGGCTGGAAGCCCAGTCCGAGACAACCCAAGCACAGGACGGTCAGGCCAGTCTGTAAGCTAGCCTCCCGCCATATTTCAACAGGGATGCTGACGATGATGATCGCTGGTAAAGGTATCAATCGCCGCATGGCGAGGTTGGGGGGAACCCTGCTGGTCGCCATGCTGCCCGGGCTGATGAATGCCGCTCACGGGGCGGATCAACCGACCGTTCGCGGTCAGGTCAGTGCTGTCAATTCCACCATTCTGGCGGCGCCCCTGTCGGGGCGCCTGCTGGAAGTCAATCGGCGTGTCGGGGAAGAGGTCAACAAGGGCGATGTGCTGGTGCGCTTCGATTGCCGTTCGCTGAAGGCGGAGCGGGCAGTCGCGCGTGCGCGTCTGTCCGGTGCAAGCTCCCAGTACAAGGTCAACAAGCAGCTGGCGCGCTATGACAATGTCAGCCAGCTGGACGTGGATCTGTCGCGAGCGGCGGTCAATGAGGCCAGTTCCTCGGTCAAGCTGTCGGATGTCTATCTCAGCGATTGCACCATCACGGCACCCTTCGACGCGGAAGTGGTCTCGCGTGCCGTCAATCCTCATCAGTTCGTCTCCAATGGCGAGCCGATGCTGGAGCTGGTGAGTTCCGACGAGCTCGAGATCGAGGCCGTCATTCCCGCCATGTGGCTGGGGCAGGTCGGCGCGGATACCCCGATGACCTTCACCGCAGATGCCACGGGGGCGGAACTTGCCGGCAAGATCGTGCGCGTCGTCGACAACATTGACCCGGTCAGCCAGACCCTCAAGGTGATCGCACGGCCGGATGCCAAGCCGGATGGCGGCATCAAGCCCGGCATGAGTGGCGAGGTCCGTTTTCCTTCTCTGAGTCCTTCCACCGTCGAGGATGTGGATAGCGGAGAGGCGGCACAATGAATCGGCGGGTCGAAATGCCAGGCAATGTCACGACAGATCGCCTGGCGGGCCTCATCACCTTGCAGAAGCGTTTGATGAGCGCCAAGGGGCGCAAGGAAGCAGAGTATGTGCTGGTCAATGACACAGGCTACCTCTTTCCCGCGCGCCAGATGTTGCTGGTCAGCAATGGCAAGCTCTCGTCACACTCCGGCGCCACGGATGTCGAGCAGCAGAGTCCCTATCTGCACTGGGCAAGACGCGTCATCAAGGCGTTTGATCTCGATCGTCAGGTCGTCTCCGACAAGGCAGGTGACTCCCGGGCGGCCAAGCCCGAGCAGGTCATGTCACTGACGCCGGAGCGCCTCAAGGAACGCGATGCATCTCTTGCCGAAGACTGGAGTGAGTATTGGCCACGAGAAGGACTCTGGGTGCCCATGGTATGGCGAGGCCGTATCGAGGGTGGCTTGCTGTTGTTGCGCGAAAAACCCTGGAATGAAGCCGAACAACGCCTGCTGACCCATTGGGTGCAAGGTGCCGAGAACGTGCTGGCACGTCATTCGGGGCGCAGGCGCCAGCCGGTGGGCAAGCGCCTGCTGTGGGGCGCGGCCTTGGTGGTGATCGGTCTGCTGATGTTGGTGCCGGTACGCCTTTCCGTGCTGGGGCAGGCGGAGGTGGTGCCAGAGGTCAGCAGTATCATCCGCTCACCCCTGGATGGCGTGCTCAAGGACTTGTCCGTGGCGCCCAATCAGGTGGTGGAGAAGGGCCAGTTGCTGGCGAGTCTCGATGATGCCGAGCTCAAGGGGCGACTGGCCGAAGCCAATCAGGCTCTGGCGGTGGCACAGGCGGAATATGCGCGTGCCCGGCAGCGCTCCTTCACCGAGCGTGAGGCCAGTGCCGAGGTGCCGCTGTTGAGGGCGCGGGTGGACCAGGCGCGTGCCGACGTCGATTTCCTTGAAACACAACTGACGCGTGTGCGCGTTGAAGCGCCACGTGAGGGTGTCGCGATCCTCGGCGATACCAGCGATTGGGCCGGGCGTCCGGTCAGGCTGGGTGAGCGTCTGCTGGAAGTGGCCGACACTCGGGGCGCCGAGGTGGAAATCTGGCTGCCGAGTGCCGACAACATTCCGCTGCCGGAAGGTGCCGAGGTCTCGTTGTTCTTGAATGTTGACCCTTCCCAGGTTCGTGAAGCACGGCTGACGCACGTCAATTATCGGGCCGAACTGGCACCGGATGGCGAGCTCGCCTACCGCGCGCACGCCGTGTTGAGCGATGCCGAGAACCTGCCGCGCGTCGGCTGGCGGGGCACGGCCAAGGTCGAGGGGGAACAGGTCACGCTGGGTTATTACCTGTTCCGTCGCCCGTGGGCCACGCTGCGCAGCTGGACCGGGTGGTAAGGCATGATCTCACAGACTCTCCCGTTGGCCGTGCTGCGTGAAGACCTCAAGTTGCACCCCGTCGAGCAGGATCGCGATGGCAAGCGGCGCTGGTTGCTGCATGACCCGGTCGCCCAGCGCTTCTATCGACTGGGCGAGGCCGCCATCGAATTGCTGCCCTTCATTCGCGGTGGTCAGGAAGCGGCAGCCGCCAAACAGGCGAGTGCCAGTCTCGGTCGTGAAGTGCCTGGCGAGCAGTTACGCGCCCTGTCGGAATTTCTGCGTCAGCATGATCTGGTGCGCGGGGATCCCGGACAGCAGGAACGCTACCAACGCCGTCTTGAGTCGCGTCCTACGGGGCTCAAGTGGTTGATGCATCACTATCTCTTCGTGCGCATTCCGCTGGCCAATCCGGATCGCTGGCTGAGCCGGCACGTCAACAAGGTACGCTGGCTGGGTAGCCGGGGCCTCTTCTGGAGCCTGGCGGTCATGTTTCTGGTGGGCCTTTGGCTGACGGTACGCCAGCTGGATACCTTCATCGCGAGCTTCGCGGCACTGGGCGCTGTCGGTGGCTGGCTGACACTGGGGCTGGCGCTGGTCTTCGTCAAGATACTGCATGAGCTGGGGCACGCCTTCGTTGCCAAGGCCAAGGGCGCGCGCGTCCCGACCATCGGGGTGGCCTTCATCGTCGGCTGGCCGGTGCTCTACACCGATACCAGTGATGCCTGGCGACTCACCCAGGCCCGGGACAGAGTTGGCGTCGATATCGCGGGTGTCGCGGTCGAGCTCTCGATCGCGGTACTGGCCTTGCTGTGCTGGCATCTGTTGCCGGAAGGCTTGCCGCGCACCCTGTGTTTCTGGCTGGCGACGACGACCTGGATCATGTCGGCGCTGGTCAACTTCAATCCTCTGATGCGTTTCGATGGCTATTACCTGCTGTCGGATGCCTGGCGGCAGCCCAACCTTGAACCGCGCTCCCAGGCGCTGGCGCGTTGGCAGCTGCGTGAATGGCTGTTCGCCTTCAAGGAAGCGCCGCCTGAGCGTCCGCAGCGTGCCCTGGTGCTGTTCGCGGTGGGCGTCTGGGTGTATCGCCTGTTGCTGTTTCTCGGGATCGCCCTGGCGGTCTATCACTTCTTCTTCAAGCTTCTCGGCATCGTGCTGTTCGCCGTCGAGATCTGGTACTTCATCATGCGGCCAATCGTGAATGAAATTCGGCGCTGGTTCAGTGAAGGTCGCAAGCCACGCGCCAATCTGGCTCTGTTGCGTACCGGGATGATCATCGTGGCGCTGGGGGCCTTGCTGGTCTGGCCCTGGCAGAGCGAGCTGCGCCTGCCGGGGTGGTTGGAGCAACCCTCGGCCCGTCTCGAAGCCCCCTTCGGTGGCCGACTGAGTCTCGATGTCGCCCAGGGTGACGAGGTGAGCGCCGGTCAAGCGCTGGCGACCATCAGTGCCCCGGAAGTCGCCCAGCGGCTTGCCAGTGCCGAGCGTCGCGTGGAGCAGCTGGACTGGCGTCGCTCCGCCAGTGGTCTGGATCGCAGGCTGCTGCAGGATAGCCCGGTGGTGCAGGCCGATCTTGACGTGCAGCGCCAACGGGTCAGCGCGCTGCAAGCCGAGCAGGCGACCGGTCAGCTGGAGGCGGCATTCGCCGGCAAGGTGCACTCGCTCAACCCTGCCTTGCGAGAAGGGGGTTGGGTCGGTGAAGGGGAATGGGTGATGACGCTGCGCAATCCCCGGCAGGTGACCCTGACGGCCTGGGTGGAAGAGGAAGAGGTGCTGCGTGTCGATGAAGGTGCCACTGCCTGGTTCTATCCGCTGGCGCCGGTAGGCAAGCCGCTGAAAATGCGCGTGGTCAGCGTCGAACCTCAGGCAGTGGCAGTGCTTGAGCAGCCGGAAATGGCCGCGCCCTATGGTGGGGAGTTGAAGGTTCGCGAGGGCGAGGAAGGGCAGCTGGAACTGATGCGCAGCCTCTATCGGGTCACGCTTGAGCCAGTGGACTTCTCACAGGCGCTGGCACTCTCGATGCCTGGCCGGCGCGGCATGGTCAACGTCGAGACTGAGCCGCGCAGCCTGTTGAGCCGAACCTGGCGTGAAGTGGTGGGGGTCTGGCGTCGCGAATCCGGTTTCTGATACCGTTATTCTGCATCCTGCATTTTGAATAAGAGAACAGAAGCCCAGCTTACGAGTGGCGTTTGCCGATCGGAGGCTGGGCTTCTCTTGTGTGGTCTTGAGGAAATGTCGCGCTCTGCTCTATGGGGCGCTTCGCCTTTATTCGGCAAGCCTCTGATTCAGCCAGCTTTAGGAGCAAGAGGCTGCGCCACCCGAGCGTCATTGACCCGTGAGGTCGGGCTGGAGTCTGTGTCGCCGGTATGCCCCTTGCTGTGGCCGTCATTGGTATTGGAGCAGATGGCGAGTGTCTCGAGTGGCTCCGGCATGCCCAGCGCATAGCCCTGCACATAGTCGGCACCGATGGTGGCGACGGAGGCGAGCACTTGCGCACTCCCCACGAATTCCGCCACGGTCTTCATGCCCATTTCACGCGCGACCTCGGCAATGGCGCGGGCGATGGAGTAGGAGACGCGGTTGGTGTCCATGTCGCGAATGAAGGCGCCATCGATCTTCAGGAAGTCGACGGGCAGGTTTTTCAGGTAGCCGAAGGACGACACGCCACTCCCGAAGTCATCCAGCGCGAAGGAGCAGCCGAGTGCGCCGAGTGCCTCGAAGAAGGCGCGAGCGTCGCCCAGCCGCGTGATGGCGACGGACTCGGTGATCTCGAAACACAGCTTGTCACCCGGGATGCCACTGTCGCGGACCAGCGTGACCAGCAGGTCGCGAAAGCTCGGGCTGCTTATGGAGTGCCCGGAGAGATTGAGTGACACCATGGTCAGTCGCTGGGCATGCGCAGGGTGCGCTGCCAGCCAGCTCAGGTATTGGCGAATGACATGTTCATCGATGGCGGCTGACAGGCCATAACGCTCCGCCGCAGGCAGAAAGGCGCCCGGCGCAATGATGGTGCCATCCCTGCCTTTCAAGCGCACCAGCACTTCGTAATGTAGCTCGCAGTTCAGCTCGCAGTGCGGGTCGTTGGCTGGCTCTGCGTTGTCAGCTTGTGCAGTGGCGAGGGTGCTGACAATCGGCTGTTGGTAAAGCACCAGGCGCTGTTCTTCGATGGCCGCGGTGATTTCTGTCAGCCAGTGCATTTCCTGCATGCGCCGAGCTACCTCGTCACCGGATTCACTGTGGCGATGAATGCGGTTGCGCCCGGCATCCTTGGCTTCATAGCAGGCAGCATCGGCGGCACTCAGCAGCTGGTGTGGGTCGTTGTGATTGCTGTCGATGCTCACCAGGCCAATGCTGGTACTGATGGTGAACAGCTTGTCTTCCCACATGAATCGGAAGTTGGTGACGGACTGGCGCATCTCTTCGAGCAGCGCTTCGGCGGCGTCCAGCGACATGTCGGGCATCAGCAAGCCGAATTCATCCCCTCCCAGGCGTGCGAGACGATCCTGCTTGCGCAAGCCGGCGGCAATGACGTCGACCAGCTGGATCAATAGCGCATCGCCGGCCGAGTGGCCGCAGGTGTCATTGACGACCTTGAACTGGTCCAGATCGATGTAGGCGAGACAATGTAGCGTGCGGGTGGCGCGCGCATCATCGCAAAGTGTCGTCAGTTCACGCTTGAAGGCGCCGCGATTGAGCAAGCCCGTCAGGCTGTCGTGATTGGCCTCGTGAGCCATGCGCTGCGACATGGTGTGATTGAGCGTATTGTCGATCAGCGCCAGCAGCGTATAGCCATCCTGGTCTGGCGTCGCCTCGACCGCAGAGACACTGATCTCTGCATGCACCGAGTTGCCGGAGGCATGGATGAAGCGACATTGCTGGGTAAAGAAATCCTTGCGCTGCTCGATCAGGGCCTGATGTTGCTGCAGGAAGCTCTCCAGGTCTTCCGGCTCGATCAGTTCGCGTATCACACTCTGCGACAAGGTGGCGGCGGTGTAGCCTAGGATGCTCTCGATTCGTTGATTGACGCGCAACAGCTGGCCACTGGTGCTCAGGTGCGCCATGCCGACAGCGGAGTGCTCGAAGGTGGCGCGGTAGCGTCGCTCGCTGGCACGCAGGCGTTTCTGAGAGGCCTGTTGCTCGAATTCGGTCATGAGCTGTGAGACGTGATCCGCCACCGAGGCCAGAAACGCCTGCTCATCATCTGCCCATTCGCGTGGGGCATTGCTTTCCGTGCAGCAGATGACGGCCACCACCTGGCCTGCCACACGGATCGGGCTGTCGATGATGGCCTTCACGCTGCAGCGGAAGGTGCCATCAAACAGCAATTCCTGATTGGCCTTGGTCACATCGGCCAGGGCGAGAGCATGACCGGCATCCAGAGCCTCGAAATAGACCCGGTTCTGGGTGCGGGTGAGGCGAGTGGGAACTGTGCTATGCGTGGCATCGTGCGGCGGGGGGACCCACGCATCATGGACATGGGCCAGCGACAGGCAGTCGCGGTCTTCATTCATGTACCAGAAGCTTACCTTGCGTATCTGCAGGCCCTTGGCGACTTGCTCACATAACCACGGCAGCAGGCTGTCGAGCTGCGCGTTCTCATCGTGGCGGGTGTTGCCGAGCTCGATCAAGGCCGCCTGCTGACGTTCATAGCGGCGCAGCTTGTCGGCCTGGGCATCCTTGGCCAGATGCTGCTGATGGATATCCAGCAATGAGCCGATGAAGCGGTAGGGCGCTCCGTTTCTGACCTCGAATTGAGCGCGCAGCTCAAACCAGCGATGATCTCCCTGTTGGGTGCGGATCAGCAACTCGCAATTGAAAGGCGTCCCGCTCAGTCGCTTGGCGTTGATCAAGGCCTTGAAGTCGTCACGCATGTCGGGCGCGACTCTCTCATGCAACGCCTCGAGTGCGGTATCGAGTGTGCCGGCTTCATACCCCAACTGGTTTTCCAGGCGGGTAGAGATGGTCAATCTCTCGTTGCCTGTTTTCCATTCGATGATGCCATCGGAAATGCTGCGCAATATCCAGCTGGCCCGCGACTGACTGTCTGCGAACTCTGCATTGAGGTAGCTTTGATTGACCTGGCGTTTCAGCGCCTCGGTCGCCAGGCTCGCGAGCTTGTCCAGCCGGACGAGGACGTCCGGGCTGGGCAATTGTTGCCGCGGCTCAGCGTCCGCCAGGCTCATGCAGCCGATTATCTCGCCATTGTCTGCCTTGAGGGGCAAGCCGATGTAATAACGAATGCCGTCGGCAAGGACCGAACTGCAACCGGCGAGTTCCGGTTGTCGACGGGCGTCACACGTGATGAGGGGACTGGCTTGCAGTACCGCTGCGCCACACAGCGCATCGTTGATGGGGACGGACTCATGCACATTGTCGTCCAGACTCAACCAGCGCTTGAGCTGCTCGCCATCACGCAGGTTGATCATCGCCATGGGAGCGCCAGCCAGGTCGGCAGCCAGTTCAAGGATCATCAGAGCCTGATGATCCTCTTCATGCCGCAATGTCTTGATCCAATTGGGAATAATGGATGTATCAAGCCCGAGAGAATCTGGCATCGTGTCGCAGCCTTCCCTGTCTGTAACGGTGATGGGGGATCAAGATCGCAGATTATCACAGTAAAGCGTTGCCTCACCGTTGTTGGCGTTGAGAGCACTGAGGGCAGCAAGGGCGCCGGGGTCATGAGGATGCCGGGTGGGAGAGGCAAGGGCGTCAGGGATGGCTGTGACATAATTGTCAGCATGACGGCCTGACGGGCTGACACGGTCAAGAGGAGTCTGTAAGGAAATGGCGTTGATCAAGGGGTTCTGCATCTTGCTGCTTTGCCAGTTTCTCGGCGAGGTGACGGGGCGTGCGTTGTTGCTTCCGGTGCCGGGGCCGGTACTGGGAATGTTGTTCCTGCTGCTGGGGTTGATGTTGCGAGGGCGGCTGCGCAAACGGTTGTTGCCTGCCCCGGACAGAGAGGGGGAAGGAGTGCTGCGTGTTGACGAGAATGCGGATCGAGACCTCGGTCAACGTCAGCTGGCCCGAGCGCTGCTGCGGGAACGTGTGCCTGCCAGTCTCAGGCTTGCCAGCAATGGCCTGCTCTCGCATCTGTCGCTGCTGTTCGTGCCCGCGGGCGTTGGCGTGATGGTCCATTTCGAGCTCATCGCACGCGATCTCACCGCCATCGCCATCACGCTGGTCGCGTCGATCGCGGTCACCCAATTCGTCACGGCGTGGCTGTTGCAGCGCTTGATCGATCGAGGTTCTGCGACACCGAGTGGAGCAGGGGGCAAGTCACCCAGCGCCGATGAGGTGTCTTCATGAATCTGGCCCCGCTTGACGCCCTGTGGGTGTACCTGAGCGCTTCTCCGTTGCTGCATCTGCTGTTGACGCTGGTGGCCTTTCTGCTGGCGACGGCGATCAACCGTCTGGCTCGGGGGGCATCGCTGGCGCATCCAGTATTGGTCTCCATCGCGCTGATCATCGGGTTTCTGTGGCTGACGGACACCGACTATCCCACCTACTTCGAAGGGGCCCAGTTCATTCACTTCCTGCTCGGGCCGGCCACCGTCGCGCTGGCGGTACCGCTGTTTGATCATCTCGATCGGGTCAAGCAGATGCTGTGGCCACTGCTGACAGCCTGTTGCGTCGGCATCGTCACCGCCGTGACCACTACCCTTGGGCTGGCGCTGGCACTGGGGGCACATACCCAGGTGGCCTTGAGCCTGGCGCCCAAATCCGTCACATCGCCGATCGCGATGGGGATCGCCGAAAAACTGGGCGGTATTCCCTCGCTGACGGCAGGGCTGGTACTGCTGACCGGCACCCTGGGTTGTGTGGTAGGCCCCGTTGTCATGCGACTGGCAGGGGCGCGAGACGATACCGTCAAGGGTTTCACCATGGGCTTGTCCGCGCATGGCATCGGTACTGCCTTTTGCTTCTCGTCGGTGAGCACGCTGGCGGGCGCCTTCGCTGGCATGTCGATGGGGCTGACCGGTCTGCTGACCGCCTTCATCGTGCCGCCTATCGTCAGGCTGTTCGGCTTCTGAGCATGAGGGGCATTGGTGGAGAGTCGAGCTGGAGGTGAGCAAGCGGCGAGCAAGCGGCGAGCAAGAAACAGGAAGGCCGGCGCTATCGTGGCATCGTCTTGTGAGAGCTTAAGTTTGCGTTAAGCGCAGCCATTCATGCTGGTGATCACTCCATGGTTCAGCTCAGCGCTTGCGTGTTGGCCATGGCAATCGCCAGCACGTCTTGTGGAGATGTCACCTCGTTGCCACATGTCTGTCAGTGAGCTGATCGATCATGCTCCTACGCAGTTCCACAAGGCGTGTCATCCACTCGCGCCTCTGTGGCTGGCAATGCCTCGACCCAAGGAAAGCCCTCATGTTCACCTCTCTTGCACGCACAGTTCTTGAACGCACTGGTCTGGCCCGCACTGGTCTTGCCCACACCGCTGCAAATCTCAAGCCCGCTGGCCTTGCCGGGCATCGTGTACTGGTCGAGGCGCCGATGGCCTCCAGCTGTCGAGAGCTCTGTTGGCAGCTGGCGGCGGCAGGGGCTGCATTGATTCTGGTCGAGCGAGAGGGGGATGACCTTGCCTTGCTGTGCAGGTTGTTGCCCACCCCGAATGGCCAGCAACACCGCCGCCTGTCACTGACGCACGCAGATGTGAGGGGTGATGCGCTATGCACGCAACTGCGCAACATCCCGGCTTCGGAGCGCCCCGATACCTTGCTGAGCCTGCCGGGCGATGGCCGCTGGCATCTGGAGAGTGGCCGCGCCTGGCATGTGCTCGAGCGTGGGGGATGGCCGGCCGAGGTGCGCGCCAAGGTACTGGAGTGTCTTGAACTTCATGGCTCGGCGGATGGCCGACGCGCGCTGCTGGAGCTGATCGTGCAGGCAGACGGCGACTTTTTCGTTCCGTTGCCGACAGCGAAGCACTCACGTATCCGGTTGCATACCCCGGCGCTGATCACCGGTGAAGAGGACCCTCTGTTGATGCGCCTGGCGCGTCATCAGGGCAATCATCCTGTCAGTGTGGGGCGTCAGGCGCGCAAACTGATCTTCCGACTGCGGCTGGCGCGAGCCAGGCACCCGCTCGCGTATGGCTGGTTGATGGCGGGTGAGGCACTGCGGCGTGTCATCGGCGGGCCGCGCCGCATGCTGGAGCGTGGCGCGCTCGGGCTGCGCGAGCAGAGGATGCTGCTGACGGCGCGTCTGGCCAGGTGGCTCCATGCTCGACACCAGGGGCGTCGCGCACGCAGCGGTGTGTAATGGCTGGCTGATCCATCGATACAGGCGATGTGCTATCCCGCAGTATGCTTGCAACGTCCGTCACCTTTCGGTGGCGGACGTCTTGTCTCATGTCCCCTCATGTCCCGATATGACATGGCAGAATCAGAACGATTTCAAGGAGTCCAGATGCGAGTTCTGCTCGTCGAAGATGATCCGTTGTTGGGCGAGGGGGTCAGCCATACCCTGCGCCGCGAAGGCATGAGCACTGAATGGTTGAAGGAGGGCGCCAACGTCGCCGCCACGCTCAAGCATTCGCCCTTTGATGTGCTGGTGCTGGACCTTGGCCTGCCGGATCTCGACGGTCTGCAGGTCTTGAGTCACCTGCGCCGTCAGGGCCAGACGTTGCCGGTATTGATCCTGACGGCACGTGATGACATCAGCGACCGGGTACGTGGTCTGGACGGCGGCGCGGACGACTATCTGGTCAAGCCGTTCGACATTGCCGAGCTGGTGGCGCGTCTGCGTGCGTTGGTGAGGCGCCATGCCGGGCAGGCCAGCGGTTGCCTGCAGCTGGGGCCGTTGCGCATTGATCAGGCTGGTCGCACTGTCACGCTCTCCGGTAGTGAGGTCGGCCTGGGGCGGCGCGAGTTTGATCTGCTGGAGTTCCTGCTACTGCACCCCAGTCGTGTCTTCAGCCGGGATCAGCTCGTCGAGCAGCTCTATGGCTGGGATGGCGATGTCGAGAGCAATGTCATCGAGGTGCATGTGCACCATCTGCGCCGCAAGTTCGGCACCGGGGTGGTCAAGACCGTGCGCGGTGTGGGCTATCGGCTGGGTGAACTCACGTGAAATCCATCCGCAGTTTCCTGCGGCGCAACCTGATCGGTGGCGTCGTGATCGTGCTGGGGACGGCCGCCGCCTGGAGCTATTTCGATTCCCGCGAGCAGATTGATGAGCTGTTCGATGCTGAGCTGGCCCAGAATGCACGCATGCTGGGGCGACTCTATCAGTCCCGACTCGCGTCGTTGACACCGGTCGAGCGTCAGGAAAAGTTGCAGCAGATGACATCGGGCCAGTTCAGCCTGCGTCCGCCCTCCTTGAGCTTTGCCGATGGCCATGAGAAATCCCCGCTGGGACATGTCTATGAAGACAAGCTGATCTTCCAGATGTGGGATGCGCTGGGCCAGCCATTGCTTGGCCTCTCGTCACGCTCCGTGGCGCTCGATTATCTGCCGGTGCCCGGCTATGGCAGGCAGCATGACAATCACCATGACTGGTTCACCTTCACGCTGTATTTCCCCGAGAGTGGCATCTGGGTCACGGCGGCCCAGCGTGAAGATGTGCGCGATGAACTGACTGGCCAGATTGCGTTGCACAACGTGCTGGCGCTGGTGGCCGGGCTGCTCGTGATTGCCTTGCTGATCGGTGTGGCAGTCTCGCGCGGTTTTCGTCCCGTCTTGCGCATCAGTCATCAGATCACGGCCCGTCAACCCGGGTACCTTGAGCCGCTGGATGCCAGCGAGGCACCGGACGAGATACGCGGCATGGTGGATGCTCTCAATGGACTGCTGGCGCGTCTGGCAGACACCCTGGACAAGGAGCGGCGCTTCACGGCCAATGCCGCCCATGAATTGCGGACTCCCCTGGCGGGCATCAAGGTGCATGCCCAGAATCTGGAGGCCGATGCCAGGGATGAGGCCTCGCGGCGCTCGGCACGCATGATCGTGGATGGCGTCAATCGCATGACGCGGGTAGTGGAGCAGCTGTTGACCCTGTCACGGCTGGAAAGCGGTGCAGAGGCACCGCGTCGTCCGGTCGATCTCGCCCAGTTGACCCATGAGCTGGCGAGGGACCTGGGCCCCATGGCACGCCAGCGAGGCATCAAGCTGCATATCGAGGTTGCACCCGGCGCTCAGCTGGTCAGTCACGAGAACGGCCTCTACGTGCTGCTGCGCAATCTGCTCGACAATGCGCTGCGCTATACGCCAGAAGACGGAGAGGTGCGTCTGGATATCCGCCGCGACGACGCTGGATGGCGCATGGAAGTGGCCGATACGGGCCCCGGAATCCCGCTGCGTGAACGCGAGCGCGTCTTTGAACGCTTCGTGCGTCTGGCCGGCCAGAGGACTCAAGGTTCCGGGCTGGGCCTTTCCATCGTGCGCGAGCTCGCCGAACGTCTAGGCGCAGCGCTGGCGCTGAAGGAGAGCCCCTTGGGAACGCCGCAGGCCCCGGGGCTGCTGGTGCAGGTTCGCTTCCCGTCATAGCAGGTTCGCTTCTCGTCGTGAATAGTGCCTGTCGGCCGGGTTGCGTCAGCGGAGGCCAATGATTGCGTCGAATGCATCATGCGGCTGTGATGCTGGCTGGCGCTCGATAATGCCAGCGGGGAGTGCAACTCGGCGATGGTCGGGTGGCAAAGACGGCTAGATTAGCGCTATCTTCATTATATGTTGCAGAGCAGCATGACATTCCCCTCTGTCAGGAGATTCGCATGAGTGAACAACAGTCTTCCCCTGTCCGTGTTGCACTGGTGACCGGCACCGCCAGTGGTATCGGCGCCGCCATCATGCAGGCGATGTGCGATGCCGGGCATCAGGTGCTGGCGGTCGATTTCAGTGATGAGGGGGCAGAGGTCGCCGACAAGGCAGGGGCTGCCTTCTTCAAGGCCGACCTGACGGATGCCGAGCAGTGTCGCGCGGCGGTGGATGAAGCCGTGTCCCGTTTCGGGCGCCTCGATATCCTGGTCAACAATGCCGGCATCCAGCATGTCGAGCGCATCAAGGACTTCCCCGAAGCCAAGTGGAATCAGATCATCGCCTTGATGCTGAGTGCGCCATTCACGCTGATCCAGGCGGCCTGGCCGCATATGGAGAAGAATGGCTATGGGCGCATCGTCAACATGGCGTCCATTCACGCCCATGTCGCGTCACCGGGCAAGGCGGCCTACGTCAGCGCCAAGCACGGCTTGATGGGGCTGACCAGAACCGCTGCGCTGGAAGGGGGCGAAAGCGGCATCACCGCCAATGCCATCTGCCCGGCCTACGTGCGCACGCCGCTGGTCGACAAGCAGATCGCCGAGCAGGCCAAGCTCAATGACATGCCCGAAGATGAAGTGATCGAGAAGATCATGCTCAAGGGCGCGGCGATCAAGCACATGATCGATCCCTCCGAAGTGGCGGACATGGCGGTGTGGCTGGCCTCCGACAAGGCAGGCTCAGTGACCGGCTCCAGCTTCAACATGGACCTGGGGTGGACGGCGCAGTAACGGCGTACCCTTGAGCAACGGCTCATTCCAGACAATGCAGAGACACGAAGCCCTCACCATCGATTCGCGCTTGCGAGCAAGGATGGTGAGGGCTTTTGCTTGGCCGGCAGCGAAGTGTCGCCTGGGATGCAGACTAGGGCAGCGCCGATGTCTCAGCGCTTGACCGGACGCTTCTGCAGCTTGCGTTGCAGGGTGCGGCGGTGCATGCCCAGGGCGCGGGCGGTGGAGGAGATGTTGCCATCGTGCTCGTTGAGCACCTTCTGGATGTGCTCCCAGGTCAGGCGGTTGACCGACGGCGGGTTGTCGGAGATCTCGGCGGCAGGGTCGCCGCCTTCGCGGTTGAAGGCGTTGAGAATCTCGTCGGCATCGGCGGGCTTGCATAGGTAGTTGACCGCGCCAAGCTTGATGGCTTCCACCGCGGTGGCGATGCTGGAATACCCGGTCAGCACCACGATACGCGTGTCAGGCAGCAGGGCGATCAGCTCGGGCAGCAGCTTGAGGCCGGAACTCTGCTCCAGCTTCAGGTCCAGCGTGATCAACTCCGGGCGGTGGCTGCGTGCCACGCTGAGTGCCTGGGCTTCATCACGGGCCACTTCCACTTCATAGCCGCGGCGCGTCATGGCGCGCGCCGTGACCTGGCAGAAGAATTCATCATCGTCGATGATCAGCAGTCGGGTTGCATCGCTCATCAGGGTTCTCGCTTGGGCGGTCTTTGCCGCCATCATGTCAGATGAAGGGGGAGGCGCACTTCCGTCAAGGTGCCGCCATCTTCGTGGTTGTACAGACTGACGCCGCCACCGAACCGGTTGATGGTGGCATGCGTGAGGAACAGGCCGATGCCCATGCCCTTGGATTTGGTGGAGATGAAGGTCTCGCCGAGCTGATCCGCCACCGCCATGGGCACGCCATCGCCATGATCGCGGATGTCGATCAGCACTTCCTGATCGCGTTGCTCCAGGGTGATCTCGATATCATCCGGGCAGGCGTCGGCGGCATTGTTGAGCAGGTTCATCAGCGCCTGCTCAAGCGTGGTATCCACCAGCATGGAGGCCTGTTCAGCGCCGGGCGTCACCTCGACGCTATGCTGCACATCCGGACGCACCACCAGCCAGCGCTGCACGATTTCCTCCAGCCACTGGGCAGCATTGATGGGTTGAGGCTGCTCCATGCGGCGGCGGTCGGCTGCGGCCACCATCGCCTGCAGGCGTTGCTTGCAGGTGTCGACCTGACTGCGCAGCAGGGCAAGATCATCCTCCAGCTGAGGGTCATTCCTGTCCTTGGCATCCTCGCGCATCTCGCTCAGCAGCACCGCCATGGTGGAGAGCGGGGTGCCCAGCTCATGCGCGGTGCCGGCGGCCTGGCTGGCCACCGCCAATACCTGCTCGCTGCGCAGGGCGGCCTCACGCGTGGTGGACAGCGCCTGATCCCGGGTGCGCAGGGCATGGGCCATCTTGTAGATGAAGTAGGTCACCAGCAACGCCGACAGGCCGAAGTTCAGCCACATGCCGATGACATGCAGGCTGATGCGTCCGCCCAGTTCATAGGTCGCCAGCTGTGGCACCGGCTCATAGAACACCATCAGGAAGCTGTAACAGCCCATGCCGACCGCGGCAATCACCCAGGCATAACGCCAAGGGAGCGTTGCGGCCGCCATGGTCACCGGCACCAGATAATAGGGCACGAAGGGGTTGGTGGAGCCACCGGTATGGAAGAACAGCATCGTCAGACCGGCGATATCCACCAGCAGGTGAATCAGGTTCTCGGTGTCGGTGACGGGATGCGACTGCCCGAGGCGCCACCAGGTCGCGACATTGACCAGCCCCATCGCGATGATGATCGAGATGACGGGCAGCACATTGAGCTGAAAGCCGATGATCTCGAGCCCGAAGATGATCAGGATGAGAAAGCCGGTCCAGGTGATGCCGCGCGCGATGGTCAGACGAATGAGATTGCGGTGCGGCGTGGACAGTGGTGGCGGTAGCGGCTGATTCATGACGACTCCTGCGAGGAATGCGGCCATGATAGTGAATAAGGCTCATAAAGTGCAGCCCTGACGGCCAGTTAGCGCCAAGGCGCCATGCAATCCCCTGCGTTGCTTTCTCTTCGTTGTGCCCGCTTTGTGGCGCTCTCTTCGTGGTTCAACGCTTGTCAGCCTCGCTCGAAGGAGCCACTCAGCCAGGGCGTCACGCGTGTCGGTGTGATGTCGGCCAGATGGGCCTCCCAACCCTCGACATGCGTGAGAGGCTGGCGCGGGTAGTGGCCCGCTGATCTGTCGCGGCCAGTGCTGCTTGACCAGGCGAGCCAGGGCGCATGGCGCTGCATGCCGGCGGGCAGTGTCGCAAGCTCCGGTATCCAGCGGCTGACGTAATGACCGAGAGGGTCATGCTGGCGTGCCTGCTTCATCATGTTGAAGTGCCGATCCCCGCGCGGATCACGTCCGATACCCGCCAGATAGCGCCAGTTGCCCCAGTTGGAGGCGACGTCGTGATCCAGTAGCTGATGCTCGAACCAGGCTGCTCCCTGGCGCCAGTCCACGCCAAGGTCCTTGACCAGAAAGCTCGCCACGTTCTGGCGCATGCGGTTGCTCAGCCAGCCGGTAGCCGCCAGTTCACGCATGCCGGCATCGACCCATGGCACCCCGGTCATTCCGGCCTGCCAGCGTTCAAGCGCTTCCGACGTCTGCGCATGGCTGCGCGGCTGAGCCGCGTCGTGGCCTGGGGACTCGCTCGTGAAGGTGTGTCTGCCCAGCCGCCGTGCATCCCAATGGAAGTATTCGCGCCATAAAAGCTCGACGCGGATCCAGTCGCTGTCCTTGAAGGCTGCCTGCGGATGCTCGCAGTGCTCGGGTAGCGTGGTCTGAAAGCGGTGCAGCGCGTCCAGTATCCGCCGCGGTGACAGACAGCCCAGTGCCAGCCACACGGAGAAGCGGGTCGAGAAATCCGCGCCGCTGAGACGATTGCGGGTGGTCTTGTACTGGCCGGCGAAGGCCGGGCTCAGGTAATCCTGCAGGCGCTGCAAGCCGGCGTGCTCTCCGGGGGCAAAGGTGTATTCGCCACGGGTGTCGGCCTGCCAGTGGCGAGCCTCGAGCAGGTGCCTGGCCGTGCCCTGAAAGCCGCGAGGGGCGGCCTCTGGCCAACCGGGGAGCGTAGATGGTGCGTCCAGCGGGGCGGGCATGTCGGGGAGGCTCGGGCGGGCCTTCTCCAGCTTGCGCCGGAAGGCACTGAAGCTCTCGGGAAGTGCGGCGAGTGGTTCCGGCAGCTCGTCTTCGTCCAGCAGCAAACCGCTGTTCAATTGCCGCAGGCGACACTGGCTTGCCACCGCGCGTTGCTGGCGTCGTTCCACCACGCCCGTGGCGCGGCGCGTGATGACGCCCCGGCAGCCATATTGCCTTGCCAGTTGCCCAATCAGCTGTGCCGCGTCGCCGTGGAGGATCAGCAGGTCACTGCCCAGCGCCTGAAGTCGCGTGCGCAGCGATTCCAGGCTCCCGAGCAGGGCATGTTGCCGTCCCGTGCTGAGCGGCTGCAGGCGTGGCTCCCCGGGGCTGACGCTGCCGAAGGGCTGAAAGGTCGTCTCCGCCACCACATGCACGACCAGCAGGTGCGAGGCTTGCTCCTCGAGCGCGGCTTGCCACAACGGGTTGTCATCCAGGCGCAGGTCCTCGTTCAACCATACCAGCCAGGGGTCAGTGGACGTCATCGCGCGCCTCCCGTGCCAGCTGGCGTGCGTTGCGACGACAGCGCTGACTGCAATGGCGTACGTCGTCCCAACAGTCCTGCCACTTCTTTCGCCACGTGAAGGGGCGCTGGCAGGTCTGACATGGCTTGCTGGGCAGGTACGGTTTGCGATGCATGCTGGCAAGGCTCCTTAAAAGCAGTACATAACCTATACCATAATTGTACGTCGCACGAAATGGCGGCCAGGCAATCCCCTGTCATTCAGTTGATGAGCGCCTTGTGTGACTGCCTCAGTCGCTGCCCGGCAATTGATCCAGTTGTCGCTCCAGAGTCTGCATGGTGAGCAGCAGATCACGGTATTGGCGTGCATTGACGGCGCCGAGCAGCTCATCCTCGAAACGCCGCGCTTCGGGAATCAGCTCCGCGAGCATGGCCTCGCCCTCGGCGGTGAGAACGAGCAGCTGCGCACGCTGGTCCTGCTCGCTCGGACGACGCAGGATCAGTTCACGGCTCTCCAGTGATTTGACGGCGCGCGAGACGCGTACCTTGTCCATGTGGGTGCGCAGGCTGACTTCCCGCGCGGTCATCGGTACGCCACGGCTCAACCAGGCCAGCAGACGCCACTCGGCGACATTGATGGCGAAGCGCTCGCCATAGCGGGCGAACATCGCCTCACTGGTGCGCTCGGCTAGTCGGTTGAGGCGATAGGGCAGGAACTGGTCAAGATCCAGCTCGCAGCGGGGCGTGTCCTGTGAGGCTTCCCCATCAAGGGCATCGCGTGCTTCGGGAGTGTCATCAGTGCGTTGCATCGAGAGTTACCTGTCTCGGTGAGAGGGCTGACCAGCGTTGTCACGACAGTGCATGGCGGTCGGATAAGGTTACCGATGTTACCACTTTCGACAGCGAGCAAGACAAAAGTCGAGCAATTGAGCGATTGCCAAGGTATGAATCTGTCTATATGGTTTCATATGTAACTACTTGAGGGCGGTGGCGGCATGTCTTGCCGTGGATGCCCCAGGTCATCAGGAGCCGCGAGCCCACAAGGAGATGAATCGTCATGCGCGAGCGCAATGCTGAGTGTCATTATCACGCCGGTTTTCGAAATCATGTCTCCAGCGAGGCGTTGCCTGGCGCCTTGCCGCAGGGCCAGAACTCTCCCCAGCGTTGCCCCTATGGCCTGTACGCGGAGCAGTTGAGCGGCTCGGCCTTCACCGCGCCGCGTAGCCACAACCTGCGCAGCTGGCTTTACCGCATTCGGCCCTCGGTGGTGCAGGGCGCCTATCAGCTCATGGAGATGCCGCAGGTCGCCACCGCACCGCTGGCCGAGGGAATGCCGGATCCCAACCCGATGCGCTGGGACCCCATCGCGTTCTGCGCTGGCGATTTTCTGGAAGGCCTGATCACGCTGGCAGTCAATGGGGATGCCCAGGCGCAGCAGGGCTGTGCCACGCATCTCTACGCCTTCTCTCGCGGCATGCAGCAGCGCTTTTTCTACAATGCTGACGGCGAATTGCTGATCGTGCCGCAGCAGGGTGCCATCGAGGTGCGCAGCGAGCTGGGCCTGCTGGAAGTCGCCAGCGGCGAGATCGTCGTGATTCCGCGTGGTATCAAGTTCCAGCTCAATCCGCTGGCGGGGCACGCGGAGGGCTGTCGAGGCTATGTGGCCGAGAACTATGGCGCGCCTCTCGAGTTGCCCTCGCTGGGGCCCATCGGCAGCAATGGACTGGCCAATCCGCGTGACTTCCTCGCGCCATCGGCACGTTTCGAGGACGAAGCCGGTGACTTCACGCTGGTGGCCAAGTTCGGCGGGCGTTTCTGGCGCGCGAGCCTGGATCATTCACCGCTGGATGTCGTGGCCTGGCACGGCAACTACGCGCCCTACAAATATGATCTGGCGACCTTCAATACCATCAATACGGTCAGCTTCGATCACCCTGACCCCTCGATCTTTACCGTGCTGACATCACCGTCTGACACTGCCGGGGTCGCCAATCTCGACTTCGTGATCTTCCCGCCACGCTGGATGGTCGCCGAGAACACCTTCCGGCCGCCGTATTTCCATCGCAACCTGATGAGCGAGTTGATGGGGCTGATCCATGGCGAATATGACGCCAAGCGCGAAGGTTTCCGTCCGGGCGGCGCGAGTCTGCACAACGCCATGACCCCGCATGGCCCCGACGCTGCCACCTTCGAGGCCGCCAGTCAGGCGGAACTTGCCCCCCGCTATCAGGGCAATACGCTCGCCTTCATGTTCGAGAGTCGCTATCTGTTCCAGCCCACCCCACAGGCCCTGTCGTCGAGCGCTCGGCAGCGCGACTACGGCTCGGTCTGGCAGGGGCTCGCGTCTCACTTCACGCCTCACACCACTCCTCAATTCACCCCTTGATTCACTCCTTAATTCACCCTGCATCAGTGATGACCTTTGACTGTTCATCGTCATCCGACCCCAGGCAATTCCTGCATTATTGCTCACGTTGCTCTTCAAGGAGGCACCCATGAAATTCGCTACCTACCAGGATGGTTCCCGTGATGGAACGCTGCTGCTGGTCTCCCGTGATCTGACCCGCGCCGTCAAGGTCGCGGATGTCGCCACGACCCTGCAGGCGCTGCTGGAAGACTGGACGTCGCTGGCGCCCGGGCTCGAGCAACGCTACGCGGCGCTCAATGATGGCACGCTGACGGACGCCTTTGCGCTGGAAAGTCAGGCGCTGCATTCCCCGCTGCCGCGCAGTTATCAGTGGGCAGACGGCTCGGCGTATCTGAACCATGTCCAGCTGGTGCGTCAGGCGCGTGGCGCCGAGATGCCCGAGACCTTCTGGCATGACCCGCTGATGTATCAGGGCGGCAGCGACAGCTTCCTGGCCCCCAGCGCCGATATCGTATGTGTCAGTGAGGAGCATGGCATTGATTTCGAAGGCGAGATCGCCGTCATCACCGATGATGTGCCGATGCACGTCAGTCCGGAGCAGGCCGAGGACCACATTCGCCTGTTGATGCTGGTCAATGACGTCAGTCTGCGTGGGCTGATCCCCGGCGAGCTGGCCAAGGGCTTCGGCTTCTTCCAGGCCAAGCCGTCGTCAAGCTTCTCGCCCATCGCCGTGACGCCGGACGAGCTGGGGGATGCCTGGCAGCAGGGGCGCGTACATCTGCCGCTGAGCGTGCATCTCAATGGTGAGAAGTTCGGTGAGCCAGAGTCCGGGCCAGACATGATCTTCAGCTTCCCGCAGCTGGTGGCGCACGCCGCGAAGACTCGCCCCCTGGGCGCCGGTGCGATCATCGGCTCAGGCACCGTGTCCAATCCCGGCAAGGATGGCGGCCCCGGCAAACCGATCAGCGAAGGGGGCGTGGGCTATAGCTGTCTGGCGGAAGTGCGCATGGTCGAGAAGATCCTGTTCGATGAGATTCGCACGCCCTTCATGCGTTTCGGTGATCGCATTCGCATCGAGATGTTCGATCGCGATGGTCAGAGCATCTTCGGCGCCATTGATCAGCAGGTGACGCAGTTGGACGCCTGAGGGCGGCGTCGTGAGGTAGAGCTTCTCAGAGACACGTCTCGGGAAGACGTCGTGTGCCGGTAAGCCTCAAGCCAACTGGGTGCGAGGTAGTGCGAAGGGGCGGCCGGCATCCAACCGCGTCACAGGGGAGTGCAGCATGAGTTCAATGAGCCTGTATGGCTATTACCGTTCATCTACCAGCTATCGGGTAAGAATCGCGCTGGCGCTCAAGGGGATAGAGGTCGCTCAGGTGCCGGTCAATCTGCTCAAGGGCGAACAGCGCAGCGAGGACTATCTGGCCATCAACCCCCAGGGACTGGTGCCGACCCTGATGGTGGGAGATACCCCCGCACCGGTGGCCCTGATCCAGTCGCTCGCGATCATGGAATATCTGGAGGAGCGCTGGCCCACCCCGGCGCTGTTGCCCTCAGTGCCGGAAGCGCGTGCGAAGGTGCGCTCACTGTGCCAGTTCATGGCCTGTGAGATGCATCCGCTCAACAATCCGCGCGTGCTCAATTATCTGACCGATCGGCTTGAGGTCACCCAGCAGCAGCGCCTTGAGTGGTACCGACATTGGGTCGCCGAGGGCTTCGCGCGTCTGGAAGTGATGCTGGCGGAAAGTGCAGGGCGGTTCTGCCATGGAGATAGCCCGGGCATGGCGGATGCCTGCCTGATGCCCCAGCTCTACAATGCGCGCCGCTTCGAGTGTGAACTCAAGGACTACCCGAGGATTCTGGCCATCGAGGCGGCCTGTCAGTCACTGGAAGCTTTCCAGCAGGCCCACCCCGAGCGTCAGCCAGATTGTCCGGCGGCCTGACGCGCATGGCTTCAAGGCAGCAAGCAGCGCCCCACCCGAAACGGTGGGTCGCTGTCGTTTCAGGTCATCGTCTCAACGACAACACTTGCTGGAGCCGCCGCTGGCGGGTGTCTGCTCGACCACCACGGCAGCCGTGGATGGCGCGCAACAACCGCGAGTGGCGCAGGATGATGGCGGAGCGTCAGAGGTTTGCGAGCTTGCGTCTTGCTCATGCGCAGCTTGCGCGCTTTCGGCTTGCTTGGCCTCGCCAAGCTCAAATCGCGTATCGCGAATCACCTGCCAGGCGGACTGCAGGAAGAGTGCGGCAATCGCCGCCCCCAGCAGCACATCCGGCCAGCGGGAACCTGTCCAGCCTACCAGTAGCGCGGCCCCGAAGACCGAGGCATTGGCGATGATGTCATTGCGTGAACACAGCCAGGTGGAGCGCATGTTCAGATCATCCGACTTGAAGCGCCACAGCAGGCCGAAGCACACGAGATTGACGGCTAGCGCCAGCAGGGCGAAGGCACCCATGCCGTGTGCGGCGGGGGCGACGCCATGGAGGGCCTGATAGCCCGCCTCGCCAAGGACGATCACACCCAGTGCCAGCATCACAATGCCTTTCACCAGCGCGCTCAACGCACGTTCACGCACGCTGCGGTGCAGGACGTAGAGGGTCAGGGCGTAGACGCTGGCATCGCCGAACATGTCGAGTGAATCCCCCAGCAGCGCGGTGGAGCCCAGCCACCAGGCCGCGGTGAATTCGATGAAGAACATGCTGGCATTCAGTGCCAAAAGGATCTTGAGCACCTTGCCCTGAGAGGCTCTGAGCTCTGCCAGCTCGCCGGACTTGCTTTCGCAACAGCTTTTCATAAGGGGTCTTGGCCTCCTGTCGTATTGCTGACAGCATGGAGGTTATAGTCACTATAAGGTCAAGCCTCATGACACAAGGATCCGAGCGCGAGCCGGGAACAGCAGCGCAAGACCCGCAAAGCTCAGCGGCTTGCACAAGGTCTGACATAAAGGCTGTCACAGGGGCGATGAGCATCGGCCAGCTGGCCAAGGCCTCAGGCGTCCAGGCGGTGACGATCCGCTACTACGAGAAGCAGGGGCTGTTGGCCCCGCAGCGGCGTGCGGCCAACGGCTATCGCGAATATGGCAATGCACAACTGCGCCGGTTGACCTTCATCCGCCGTTGTCGGCGCCTGGGTTTCTCGCTGGACGATATCCGCGCCTTGCTGGGGCTGGCGGATCAGCAGGCGTTGCCGTGCGATCAGATAGACGCGCGCATCGAGGCGCAGCTGGCCGAGGTGCGCAAGCGTCAGCGCGATCTCGCCGTCATGGAGGAGGAGTTGCAGCGCCTGACACACTGCTGCGCCGGCGGGGTGGTGGCGCAGTGCCGTATCATCGAGTCACTGTCCGAGAGCGAGGAGTAAGGCCCTGGCAGGCAGTTCCTCTGTTGCCAGGGCTGGGTCAAGGAGGGGGAAATCAGGCGGGTTCAGGCGGTGCCAAGCGGGGTCAGACGCCGCAGGACTTGCGGGCGAGTTCCTCCGCGACCAGTTCCGTGACATCGATCAGTGTCTTGGCGGGGGCTGCGTCGTTGCCTGACGAGCTGACGGGAATCAGTGGCAGCTCGGTACAGGCCAGCAGCACGGTGTCTGCCGACAGGCTCTCCAGCAGCGCATGAAAGCGCTGGACCACGCTCGGGTCATCGCCGCCATGCGCCTTCACGTCATAGATGATCTGATGCAGCAGGTGTGGGTCGGCGGGCACCTCGACTTCCACCACCTCCGTCAGTGCCCGATAGGGTGACCAGTCCCCCATGTCCGTCACGGACTTCGCGCCCAGCAGCGCCACCTTGCTCAAGCCGTCGCGCCGCACCCTGTCGATGACGACATCGCTGAACGACACCAGCTGGGCATTCAATTTCAGGGCCTCAAGCTGTGGCTGATAGTAGTTCAGCGTATTGCAGGCGATGGCGTAGTAGTCGACATGCTCGGCGAGCTTGTGGGCGCTGTCGGCCAGTGCCTCCCAGACCTGTTGGTCATGAGTCTCGAGCTCCATGGACAGCCCGAGCGCCGGCTGGGAGATCAGGTGGACATGTGGCGCATCCAGATCTCCCCGATAGCCAGGCCCGATACGGGCCTTGTTGGCGATCAGCAGCTTGTTCCAGAGATCCAGTCCGGCATCCGGGCCGGAGCCGGTGAGGATGCCGATCACGTTGCGTTGGCGCAGCTCAGTATCTTGCATGGCGGTGTCCGTCGTCATGTTGCGGGGCAGGCAGTGAAGGTTCAGTCGAGGGCAGCTCAGTCAGGGGCACATCAGTTGGCTGAGCTTGGGGCTGAACTTGAGACTGAACTTGGGGCTGACGCTGACAGCGAGGAGCGCACAGCGGGCGTGTCGCCGGTATCTTCGTCCTGCGCGCTCGCCTGGCCTGCCGGGCTGAAACGACGGCCCCAGCCGGTGGCGATGGAGACGCTCATCACGGCCAGCAGGACCCAGGCGTAGAGCACCCAGGGCGTCAGATCGAGCGGCATCAGGGCCGGCACGCCGGGGAAGGTCTCGGCGGCCTTCACGGACAGCCCGGAGGCGAACAGCAGCGCGGCGGACCAGGGCAGCGAATAGACCAGGGTGCAGGACATGCTGTCGATGATGTTGGCGCGACGGTAAGGGCTCAGGCCGAAGCGTTCACCGACCGGTTTGGCGTAGGACAGGCCGACCGCGAGGATCGCCGGGGCATTGATGCTCATCAGCGAGGACATCAGCAGCGAGAGCCCGGCGGAGGAGGCTTCCGCGCCACGCGGTGTGCGCACGACCCCCTTGAGCGCATTGATCAGCCTCTCACTGCCAACGCCATCGAGCATCAGGCGAATGCCCGCCGACAGCAGGATCACCAGAATCGACAGGTCTGCCATCCAGCCGGCCACGCCATTGATCAGCGCGCCATTCTCGACCGACACGAAACCGCTCAGGGTGTTGAGGCCGGTGAGCATCGCCACCAGCATGCCGGATAGGATTCCCACGGTGGTGGCGAAGATCACATCGCCTTTCTTCATGGCCACGTAGATGGCGGCCAGGGCGGGCAGCAACATCACCAGGCCCTTGGGGTCCATGTGCTCGGCCAGCTGTTCATGCGCGATGACCAGCGGCGTGGTTTGCTGCGTCAGACTGATCAGCACCATCACCACGAGCGTGATGCTGCCGGCCACCAGCGTGAAGGGCAGTCGGGAGCGAACCACGCCACCGATGTCGGCGCCCTGACTCGCCGCCGAGGAAATGGTGGTGTCGGAGATGGGCGCCAGATTGTCGCCGAAGGCGCCGCCGCCCACGATGGCCCCTGCCAGCAGCAGCGGGTCGGCGCCCAGCATGACGCCTGCGGGATAGAGCACGCCCATGCCCGCGGCGATGGTGCCGAAGCCGGTGCCTGCCGCGGTGGCGAACAGGGCGCAGGCGAGGAAGGTCACGACAAGGAAGGCCGTGCCGGTGGCGCCGGTGTGATAGGCCGCCCACAGGATGCCGTCCACCAGTCCCGAGGAGCGCAGAACCGTGGCGAAGATGCCGGCAAAGATCCACGCCGCCACCGGGGCGATGGCCACCTTGCTGGCCATGCCCTTCATGATGGTGTCGCTGTAGACGGACTTGTCACGGGCAAACAGGAAGGTGACCAGCAGGCCGGCGAGAATGCCGACCCACATGCCCTGGATGGTCGGCTCCTCCAGGCTGGTGGCCACATGGATGGCCGTGGTGATGAAGCACAGGATGGGCAGGAACGAGACCCAGGGCCCGCCGTGGAACGTGAGTTTGGATGCAGGAGTCATGCGATAGCCTCTTTTATGGTTATTACTATCTGCGTGTGAGGGACTTCTGCATTGCATCATTCACTCGTGAGGCGCGGAATTTGACGACCTGACTCAAGGTGGCGCACTCAGACGCACTATCTGATACAGACTGCGCCTGATGTACTCTGGGTCATGGCGGGGGAGCGGCGTAGACTGAGGCTCTATCCCGGCGCGAGACAGACCCATGAACGAAGACCTGGCCCTCAATCTGCGGCTGCTGTGCAGCTACTACCGATCCATCGCCGAGGTGAGTCGGCGGCTCGAGATCAGTCGGCCACAGTTCAATCGATATCTGAGCGGTCAGTACCGGCCCGCTGCGCATACGCTGCGACGGATCTGCGAGTTCTTCGGGGTGGAGGAGCACGAGATCCTGCTGCCCAATCGTCAGTTCCAGCGTCTGGTGCAGGTGCGCCCCAAGCCGCGCGAGAGTCACGCCACGCGTGTGGAGAGCGAGCCGCTGGCGCAGCTGAGACGCTCGGGCGCCTCCGAGCTGAGCCGCTATGTGGGCCACTACTATGAGTACTATCTGTCGACGTCGTCGCCGGGGCGGATACTGCGGGGGCTGGTGTCCATCATCCAGCGCGAGGATGGCGTCTATTACCAGCGTCTTGAGCGCCTGGTCGAGCGCGAGTCGTCCGGCGTCGGCGTGTCACACTGCAAGTATCAGGGGATGGCGTTCTATCTGAGCGATCGCATCTTCATGACCGACTACGAGTCGATGACCGGCAATGAGATCACCCAGACCATCCTCTACCCGACCTTCACCAGCCGTGTGTCGCGCCTCAAGGGGCTGCGGATCGGGGTATCGGCAAGTGGTGATCGCACGCCGGCCAGTACCCGCGTGCTGCTCGAATATCTCGGGCGTGACATCCGGGTTCGCTGCGCGCTGAAGCAATGCGGCCTCTATCCCCTGGACAGCGACGAGATCGAGGATGCCATCCGCCACGAGATCCTCAATGATCAGGCCCCGGTGGGCGAGGGGCCCTGGCATTTTCGCGCGCGCAAGGATGACTGAAGGCCGCTGATCGCGCTCGCCTCTGTTGCCGCGCCGCGCCAGCCGCTACAATGCGCGCCATTCGTCTTGTTCTGCTATTCACCCAACAGTGCGCGCGGCGTGCCTCACGTCGGGCCGGATGCCTTTCAGCTCATGTCAGATTCCCAGATTGCCAAGGCGGCGGATGTGCGCCGTACATTCGCCATCATCTCTCACCCGGATGCCGGTAAGACCACCATTACCGAGAAGCTGTTGCTGTTCGGGAATGCCATCCAGATGGCCGGCTCGGTCAAGAGCAAGCGGGCCGATCGCCACGCAACCTCTGACTGGATGAAGATGGAGCAGGAGCGTGGCATCTCCGTGACCACCTCCGTGATGCAGTTCCCCTACAAGGACCGCATGGTCAACCTGCTGGATACCCCCGGGCACGAGGACTTCTCCGAAGATACCTACCGGACGCTGACCGCCGTCGACTCGGCGCTGATGGTCATCGATGGTGCCAAGGGTGTCGAGGACCGCACCATCAAGCTGATGGAAGTCTGCCGCCTGCGCACCACGCCGATCCTGACCTTCGTCAACAAGATGGACCGCGAGACGCGTGACCCCATCGAGGTGATGGACGAAGTCGAGACGGTGCTCAACATCCAGTGTGCGCCGATGACCTGGCCGATCGGCGTCGGCAAGGGTTTCAAGGGCGTCTATCACCTGCTCAATGACGAGATCCACCTCTACAAGCAGGGCCAGGGCAACCGCATCCCCGATGACGTGCGCATCAAGGGCCTCGACAGCCCCGAAGCCATCGAAGTGCTGGGCGAAGACCTGATCGAAGAGCTGAGCATGGAAGTCGAGCTGGTGCGCGGCGCCTCTCACGAGTTCGATCTCGAGGCCTATCGTCGCGGTGAACTGACGCCGGTCTACTTCGGTACCGCCATGGGCAACTTCGGCGTGCGCGAGATGCTCGACGGCTTCGTCGAATATGCCCCGCCGCCCCAGCCGCGCGATACCGATACCCGCGAAGTCACGGCCCACGATGAGCGCTTCACCGGCTTCGTGTTCAAGATCCAGGCCAACATGGACCCGAAACACCGTGACCGTGTTGCCTTCCTGCGTGTCTGCTCCGGCAAGTACGAGAAGAACATGAAGATGCGACACGTGCGCATCAACAAGGACGTCAAGATTCCTGATGCCCTGACCTTCATGGCGGCGGACCGCTCCCACGTGGAAGAGGCCTGGCCGGGCGATATCATCGGCCTGCACAACCACGGCACCATCCAGATCGGTGATACCTTCACCATCGGCGAGGACATGCGCTTCACCGGCATTCCGCACTTCGCGCCGGAACTGTTCAAGCGCGTGCGCCTGAAGGACCCGCTGAAGATGAAGGCGCTGCAGAAAGGTCTGCAGCAGCTCTCCGAAGAGGGCGCGACCCAGGTCTTCCAGCCGTTCGACAACAACGACCTGATCGTCGGTGCTGTCGGTACGCTGCAGTTTGACGTGGTCGCTCACCGCCTGAAGGAAGAGTACAAGGTCGAGTGCATCTATGAGGCGATCAACGTGCAGACCGCGCGCTGGATCTACTGCGATGACACCAAGATGCTGGAAGACTTCAAGCGTAAGGCCAGTGCCAACCTGGCCTACGACGGCGGTGGCTGGCTGACCTACATCGCGCCGACCCGCGTCAACCTGCAGCTGACCCAGGAGCGCTGGCCGGACATCACCTTCCGCGCGACCCGTGAGCACTGAGATAGTTGCCGCAACGGCGTTGCCACAACGGCGTTGCTCTAGCGGCGATGTTGTAATGGTGCTGCGATAGCCAGACTGTCGATCACGCCATGAAGAACGCCACCCCTCGGGGTGGCGTTTTTTTATGCCCAGATAAAGGTGGCGTTTTTTGTGTCCAGACATGCGTGTAACCCTACGTTTACACAGCCAACCCATGGCGCGGCATCAGCACGGCATAATGTTCGGGTCATGTTGTCTTGCTGGCATCCGTGTGATGAAGCTTGCTGGGGCGAAGGTCGGTAGGGCGCAGACAATGACAACAACAATGGCGTGGGATGTGTCTCAGTGCGGGCCATGCATGATGCGTGGCAATCCACCGGATGGTTAGCGAGTGACAGGAGATGACAGATGTCCGGATTCATGCAGGAATTTCGTGATTTTGCCGTCAAGGGAAGCGTCGTCGACATGGCGGTCGGCATCATCATCGGCGGGGCATTCACACTGATCGTCAAGAGTCTGGTCGGTGACATGCTCAACCCGCTGATTGGGCTGCTGATCGGCGGAGTCGATTTCGCCAACTTCTTTGTCGTCCTCAAGGAAGGCGCTCAGGCCGCGCCCTATGCCAGTCTCGAGGCGGCCAAGGAAGCGGGAGCCGTCACGCTGAACTATGGCTTGTTCATCAATGCCATCATCAGCTTTGCCCTGGTGGCGCTGGCGGTATTCGTGTTGATCCGCCAGATCAACAAGCTCAAGAAGGAAGCCGAGGAAGCGCCGGAAGAGGTCACCGACAAGGATTGCCCGTATTGTCTTTCCAAGGTGCCGCTGGCGGCGACTCGTTGTGGTCATTGCACCTCCGAGCTGGCGCCGGCAGCGCCGGTGGAGGCGGCCTAGGCCATCTGCGTCAGTCACGACGACTGGCAAGCAATATCGACACTCGTCCTCAAGGGACCGGCCACCAGGCCGGTCCCTTCGTTTGTCTGACACACGCGGATATAGCACGATGGCTGTACGACCATCACCGGGAGATTCCATGCTGATCGACAGCCATTGTCATCTGGATTTCGCTGACTTCACGCCGGATCGTGAGGCGGTCATCGCGCGTGCCGAGCAGGAAGACGTCTCGGCCTTCGTGGTGCCCGCCACCACGGTGGCAAGCTTTTCGGCAGTGCTGGCGCTGGCGGATTCATCGGCGCGTATCTTCGGCTCCCTGGGACTGCATCCCTATTTTCTGTCCGAGCATGGTGAGGGCGCGCTGGCAGCGCTTCATCAGGCCCTCGATCAGCATGCTGGCCAGATCGTCGCGTTGGGCGAATGTGGCTTCGATGCGCGACTGGCCGATCATGACGCCCAATGGCAGCTGTTCGAGGCCCAGCTGAGCATGGCACGCGAATTCTCCCTGCCTGTCATCGTGCACTGCGTGCGCGCCAATGACGAAGTCGCCAAGCGTATCAAGCAGGCACGACTCACCCGTGGCGGTATCATCCACGCCTTCGCGGGCAGTCAGGTGCAGGCGGAGCGCTTTCTCGAGCTTGGCTTCGTGCTGGGGCTGGGCGGCAGCGTGACCTACCCGCGTGCCAACAAGCTGCGCGGAGTGGTGGCGTCACTGCCCGACGATGGCTTCGTGCTGGAAACCGACAGCCCCGACATGCCGCTGTGCGGATTTCAGGGCCAGCGCAATGAGCCATCGCGAGTGGCCAAGGTCGCGGATGTGGTGGCGGAACTGCGTTCGAGCAGTCGCCACGATATCGCGTTATCCACCATGACGAATGTGCAGCGTATTCTTCAACTGAACGTCTGATCTAGACTGACCTCAAAGGCCAGGCGACAGCCTGCCGACCCGGTTCAGGAGGTCGCCTCATCATCGGTAAATCAATGTCAGATTCTTCAGCATCGCGTTCCTCCTCTCGTGTGCCGGCACACGAGTCTTCTGCTGTCTTCGCGCACGCCTCCCTGCCTGCTGGCCCCCGCTATCGGATGTACCTGCTGCCGCTGCTGTTGCTGGCGGCATTGCTGGCCACCGCCTGGTTGACGGCCAGCCAGATCACGCAATCCCGCGAGGCGGATCGTGAGTCCGACCGGCAGCGGCTGGCCTTGTGGGTCCAGAGTGAACAGCGCCTGCTCGCGGGACAGTTGCAGGAGAACGGCTACTGGGAAGAAGCCGTGACCAGGTTTCTGCGCGAGCCCGAGCTCGACACGACCTGGCTCGAGTACATGTATGGCCCCGAGTTCGCCATCAATACCGGCATACATCTGATCTCTGCCGTGCGTGGCGATGGGCAGGTGGCCGCCTGGGTGCAGCACAACGCCGGGTCGCCGGGGGCCGACTGGCTGGGCAAGCAGCCGGTGAGCTGGCGACGTGCACTCGCCCCCGTCATGCAGGCGGCCCGCCAGTCACCGACACAACCTCAGCTGGCCTGGTTGATCGTCGACAACCAGCCATGGCTGATCGGCATGCAGGGGCTCTACGAGGATGAGGAGGCCTTGCCAGCGCAGGATGAGCAGGGGCTGTTGATTCTGGGCATGCCGCTCACGACAGACCTGCTGGACGAGCAGGCGGCCGTGCTGGGCTTGAAGGGTCTGCAGGTGATCAGCAACGCCATGCCACAGCCCATAGCGACGCAGCAGGTCTGCGTGGCCTTGCCCGCTTCTGGTCGTGCCGATCGCTACAACCATGCCAAGGCCTGCTGGCAGGATGAAAATCGCGTCGCTCAGTTGCTGCAGGAGATGGGCACTCCGCTGGCGGTGCTGTTGTTGATCATTGTGCTGGCGGGCATGGGCACCATCGGCATGCTGGTGCGCGACAGTCGGCGCCGCAGGGCGAGTCGGGCCTATGGCGCCTATCTCGAGCATCAATACCAGCGCCACAGCATTCTCAACCAGCAATTCCTGAGCGTCCCCTATGAAACCCACACGCCGCAGAATGCGCGTGCCTCTCTCACCCGCTACCTGCAGCGCGTGCGCGAGATGCTGGGGGCAGAGATCATCATCTATCGGCGTGAGGTGGGAAATCCCAACGCCGGCTACCTGATTCTGCAGAGTCATGATGAGCGTGAGTGGTTGAGTGAAGCATCGTTGCGGCGTGATCCTCTCTGGCGCCTGCCGGTGGGGCGCGTGTGCGTGTCAGCCGGTGATCGCTCGCGACGCGATGGCGATGGGAGCGTCGACAAAAGTGTCGATGAGCAGGAAGATCGCGCGCTGCTGCTGTGTCAGCGACTGGGCGCCAGCCAGCTGATGGGCTATTCGGTCTCGCCGCATCCCGGACGCAGCGAATTGCTGCTGGTGGCCAGTCGCGGCCATCGACTCAACGCCACCGAGATGATGCCGTTGCTGGACATGACCCTCGATACGCTGGTGGTACGAGGGCTGGAGCAGGAGCGTGTGCTGCTCCAGCACCAGTTGCTCGAGGAGCGCGAGACGGATCTCGATACCGGTCTGCTCAGTCGTGAAGGCATGCTGCGCCTGATCAAGGTGCGGATTGACCAGCTGGGCGAGGTCGCGCCGATGGAGGGCTTCGTGCTGATGGCGCTTAGGATCGGCGGCTTGCAGGTGCTCTACGATCATGCCGGCGCCGAGCCGGGCAATCACCAGCTGGAGCAGGTCCAGAAGCGTATCGCTCCCTTGCTGGGCAATTCCGGCGATGTGGCGCGCCTCGAGACCGACAGGCTGCTGATCATGGTCCAGCGCCGGCTGCTGGAAGCGACGCGTGGCGGTATCAGCGGCTGGCTGGACAACCTGCTGAATGCCGTGCGCGACAAGGTCACGCTCAATGATGAGGTGATCTATCTGCAGCCGAGCCTGGGCATCACGCGCTATCCCGAGGATGGCCATCAGGTGGATGCGCTGGTCTATCGCGCTGAACGTGCCTTGCACGATACCCAGCAATGCCAACGCGAGTGGCATTTCTTCGATGAGGAGGCGGAGCGTGAGTTGCGTCGCCTCAAGCAGTTGGAGGCCGAGTTCACCGTCGCGCTGCGCGAGAATCAGCTCAGGCTCTTCGTGCAGCCGATCGTCGACGGGCGTACCGGCCGCTTGCAGCTGTCGGAGGCGCTGATTCGCTGGCAGCACCCGGAACATGGCTTGATGGGCTCGGCGGATTTCATGGCCATCGTCGAGTCCGCCCGCCTGGATGTCGCGCTGGGGCGCTGGGTGCTCAAGGAGAGCATCGCGACCCTGATGCGCGTCCACGAGAGCGGCCATGAGCTGCATCTGAGCGTCAACGTGACCGTGCGCCACATGATGGACAAGCGCTTCCTGTCAGACTTGGACATGTTGTTCCGGCATCCGGAGCTGTGTGAGCGTCTGACGCTTGAGCTAGTCGAGAGCCAGCTGCCGGAAGATATCCAGGCCCTGGCCGTGCTGTTCCAGGCCATCCGGGCTCACGGCGTGGCGTTGGCACTGGACGATTTCGGCACGGGCTACTCCTCGCTGTCACAGTTGCAGCGGCTACCGTTCGACAAGCTCAAGATCGATCGGCAGTTCGTGACGGCGCTGGGCTCCAGCAAGGGGCAGGCCATGATCGAAGCGATGCTGGGGCTGGCGGAGGCCTTCCATCTTGCAGTGGTGGCCGAAGGCATCGAGACGCCGGAGCAGCGAGCCGAATTGCTCGCGCATGGCTGCTCGCTGCATCAGGGCTATCTCTATGCACGACCGATGCCGGTGCAGGAGCTGATCGAGCACCTGATCGCAGGAGATGGCTGGCTGCCGGAAGGGCTGTGAGCCCCGGCAGGTGCGTGAGGTCTGCAATCCGTGAAAGACGAAAGCCCCGCACGTTGGCACGTGCGGGGCTTTCCTGTGGCGGCTTTCAAGCGATCAGTCCCTCAGGGCGATCAGCCTTTCAAGCCGTACCCTTCAGCCCTTGAGCTGCTCCGGGTCGCGACGCTCGACGGCATAGGGCAGCGCGCTGCGCTCAAGCTGGGTGCCATCTTCCAATGCCAATGCGATCTCTTCATCGCGCAGGCTGATCACGGCCAGCAGCTCCAGGCGACCCTGCTCATCATGGGCTGCCTGCAGCACTTCGCCGAGGGACTTGCCGTCGGGGCTTGTGACCTTGCTGCCCACCGCCGGCAAGTCGGCCGGCTGCGCCGTCGTCAGGCGTTGCAGGCGCTTCTTGACCTGGCCGCGGAAGTGGGCGCGGGCCACGACTTCCTGACCGGTGTAGCAGCCCTTCTTGAAGCTGATCGCGGCGAGGGCTTCCAGATTGAGCATCTGCGGCAGCCAGCTGTCAGTCTGCGCGGAGGTGACCCATTGCAGACCGGCGCGGATATCTTCCAGGCACCAGCGGGTGTCATCGCTGGCGGCCACATCACGTGCGAAAAGCGCCGTCGCGAGGTCTGCCAGGGCGGCATGCGGGCCGACCAGTATCGCGCGCGGGGTATTGCCTGACGGCTGGCGCGCCAGCGCGCAGGTCTGCGGTTCATCGTCCTCGCTCGACTGCAGGGGCGACGGGAGGACCGAGCGCATGGCCAGGTCATGCCCGGCCAGCGCAGGTGCCGCCAGGGCGTCGGCACAGGCCGCCAGAGTCTGCTCGCCGAGCAGGCCGAGCACGCTCAGCTCACTCGACACCTCCAGCGTCACCTTGTAGAAGGGCGCGAACTTGGCCAGATGGGCACGCAGCGGTTCGGCGGTGCCAGCCGGCATCACCAGCCACAGGCGCTCTTCGCTGACGCGCAGCAGCTGGGCCATGGCCAGAATGCGTCCCTTCGGGGTGCAGAAGGTCGTCAGCGGCGCCAGCTCGCCATCGACCAGGCTCAGCTGCTGTGAGGTCTGTCCCTGCAGAAAGCGTTCGCCATCCTTGCCGCAGACCTCGAGTACCTCGAAATTGTCCAGCGGGGTCAGCACATTTTCGGTCAGTACATTCTTGGTCATGTCAGCGAGTGGCATGGAGGCGTCGGCTGGCTCACCCAGCGTCAGGCGGCCGTCCTCGCCGAGCTGGTAGCCGTGGTCTTGCATCAGGGTCTTCAAGGGATTCATCTACCACCATCCTGTTGCGAAGGAGTGAACTGCCGGTTGCGCACTGGCAACCATGCGGCATGTCGGATGCCCGCATTGTCACGCGCCAGCTGGCGGCTGTCAGCCCCTTGTGCCCCAAGTGGCAGAAAAGAACGGGCAAATCAGTGTTCCCGTCCTGTCAGCCGTTTCTGCGGCCTGGCTCGCGACGAGTCTGATGCGCGCTGACTGTCAGGCAACCGTGCTATTCTTGACGGCTGCAATGCGCCGCGGCGCCCCTTTTTACTGCATGACAGGAATGACACGATGGCCAGCTTTTCTCTTACTCTGATCGGCGTCGAGAGCGTCAAGGACGTCAACAAGGTCACCACGGCGCTGATGATGATGGATGGCGTCAAGGAAGCCGAGGTCGGACGTGGCTTTGCCGAAGTCGACGGTCAGGTGCGTTATGACGCGCTGGTCAAGACGGTCGAGAAGGCCGGTTACAAGGTCAAGTGACCGCAGTGCGGTGACGCGGGACAGGCGACAAGCAGACAAGGTCTCACGAGCGGGATCACGGATAGATCAGCGACAGGGAGGTGACGAATGAGCATCGAGGTAATCAGCCGTCGGTCAGGCAGTTTCGTGCAACGGGTACAGGTCGCAAGCTTTGATGAGTTGCTGGTCGATGTGCCGGCGGTGGTCGGTGGCGACGAGAGCGCCCCGGACCCGCATGACTACTTCGACCTGTCGCTGGGGGCCTGCAAGTCGATCACCGTGCAGATGTACGCCCGGCGCAAGGGCTTGCCGCTGGCAGGGATCATCACCACGGTGGACCGGGACGACAGCGACGAGCGCCGTGGCAGCAACAGCGAATATCGTCTCACGGTCAGCATGCAGTTTCTGGCCGAGGAGGGCCATGAGCTGGACGCCGAGACCCGCGCGCGTCTGATCGAGATCTCCGAGCGTTGCCCCATCCATCGCCTGATGACCAGCACCCGGGTCTCGGTGACCAGTCGAGAAGCGCCCGCGAGCGAATGATGCCGCCGGGCAATCATCTGCCTGTCGTCAGTTGAAGACCCGACTGACTGCCACCATTGAGAGCGCATGAGTAAACCATTTCGCATCGATTCCAAGTTTCAGCCGGCCGGTGACCAACCGGCGGCCATCGAGAAGCTGATCACCGGCCTGGACGCGGGCCTGGCGCATCAGACCCTTCTGGGCGTGACCGGCTCCGGCAAGACCTTCACGGTGGCCAACATCGTGGAGCGCCTGCAGCGCCCGGCCATCGTCATGGCCCCCAACAAGACGCTGGCGGCGCAGCTATACGGCGAGTTCAAGTCGTTCTTCCCCGACAACGCCGTCGAATATTTCGTCTCCTATTACGATTACTACCAGCCCGAAGCCTACGTCGCCTCCTCGGACACCTTCATCGAGAAGGATGCCTCGATCAACGACCACATCGAGCAGATGCGTCTGTCGGCGACCAAGGCGCTGCTGGAGCGCCGCGATGCGATCATCGTGGTCTCCGTCTCGGCCATCTACGGCCTGGGTGACCCGGACCAGTACCTGAAGATGCGCCTGCACTTCAATCGTGGCGAGCAGATCGATCAGCGCGGCTTCCTCAGGCGTCTGGCGGAGCTGCAGTACACCCGCAACGACATGGATTTCCGGCGCGGTACCTATCGGGTGCGCGGCGACGTGATCGACATCTTCCCGGCCGACTCCGAAGAGCAGGCGGTGCGTGTCGAGCTGTTCGATGACGAGATCGATTCCATCTGGCTGTTCGATCCGCTGACCGGTGAAGTGGCCGAGTCGGTACCGCGCATGACCATCTATCCCAAGAGTCACTACGTGACGCCGCGCGAGACCATCGTCGCTGCGGTCGATCACATCAAGGAAGAACTGGTCGAGCGTCTCGATTACCTGCGCAAGCACGACAAGCTGGTCGAGGCCCAGCGCCTGGAGCAGCGTACCCTCTATGACATCGAGATGATGATGGAGCTGGGTTACTGCAACGGCATCGAGAACTACTCGCGCTATCTGTCGGGGCGTGATCCCGGCAATGCGCCGCCGACCTTCTTCGACTACCTGCCCAAGGACGCGCTGGTCTTCATCGATGAGTCCCACGTCAGCGTGCCGCAGGTCGGCGGCATGTATCGTGGTGACCGCTCGCGCAAGGAAACGCTGGTGGAGTACGGCTTCCGCCTGCCGTCGGCCCTCGACAACCGCCCGATGAAATTCGAGGAGTGGGAGAGCATCCTGCCGCAGACCGTATTCGTCTCGGCGACGCCTGGCCCCTACGAGGAAGAGCATGCCGGCCAGGTGGTGGAGCAGGTGGTACGTCCCACCGGGCTGCTCGATCCGGTCATCGAGGTACGTTCGGCCTCGACCCAGGTGGATGACGTCCTCTCGGAGATTCGCGCGCGCACCAAGGTCGGCGAGCGCGTGCTGATCACCACGCTGACCAAGCGCATGTCGGAAGACCTGACCGAGTATCTGGGCGAGCACGACGTGCGGGTGCGCTATCTGCACTCCGACATCGACACCGTCGAGCGCGTCGAGATCATTCGTGACCTGCGTCTGGGCAAGTTCGATGTGCTGGTCGGCATCAACCTGCTGCGTGAGGGCCTCGATATTCCGGAGGTCTCGCTGGTGGCGATCCTGGATGCCGACAAGGAGGGCTTCCTGCGCTCGGAACGCTCCCTGATCCAGACCATCGGTCGCGCGGCGCGTAATGCCAACGGCAAGGCCATTCTGTACGGGGATCGCATCACCGATTCCATGCAGCGGGCCATTGCCGAGACTGAACGCCGTCGCGAGAAGCAGATGGCCTTCAATGATGAGCACGGCATCACGCCGCGCACCATCACCAAGTCGGTGGCGGATATCATGGAAGGCGCCCAGGCGCCGGGCCGCAAGAGCAGCCGTCGCAAGGGCAGCGAGCGTCAGGTGGCGGAAGAGACGCCTGACTACGCCGCGCTGGCGGCCGAAGGCCCTCAGGCGCTCGAGAAGGAGATCAGCCGTCTCGAAGATGCCATGTTTGCCGCGGCCAAGAACCTCGAGTTCGAGGAAGCCGGTCGACTGCGCGACCAGATCAACGATGTCCGCAATCGCCTGATCGCGCTGGGCTGACGCTACTCTCCACCCCCCAGCATTCGCGTTGCTAAAGGCATGACCCTGCGCGCCCGACGATGTCACCCATCGTCGGGCGCGTGGCGTTCAGGGCTGGCGGGTATCTGACGGGGAAGTGCCATCAACAAGTTATCCCGTTATCTTACCTGTTGCCTTACTACTCGTCTCATTGCAGCTCAGTGCATGGCTCAGGAGCAGGCGGTTGCTCGGGGAGGGCGGCAGGATTGCTTCTCTTACAACCTTGGGCGTAGCCGGGCAGGGGGGTGCGGTGCGTCCTGATGGTGCAATAGGAGAGGGAAATCCTGTTATCCGCGTGTTGGCATGTGCCAATGACTGGCTTTGATCGGGTTTTCCGAGGATTGTCTGGCCACATTGGAAAGCGTGGTGCTTTTCGCTATTGGCAGGCTGCCGAGCCGCATTCATGAGCGCCCAAACGGTCACTTTACATGCGTATTCGCTGCTGCCAATAATGCTTTCAAGGCATTCCTGAAGTGTCGACCCCCTGCCTGCAGGCTGGCAGCGGCGCACAAGGTCAGCGAATGACAGACACTGTCGCCAGCCTTTTTCGGTCAGCCCAGCGCTGCCACCAGGCGTCAGTCAGGTCTGCCCGGCCGTAGTACAACAATAATCGGGAACAGGAATTCTCATCATGATGCGCAGGTCTCTTCTCGCTCTCGGTATCGCCGCAGCGATGTCCACCCAGGCTCAGGCCGATATCACCATCGCCATGGCAGGCCCGGTCACGGGGCCGGTCGCCCAGTACGGTGACATGCAGTTCATCGGTGCCGAGATGGCCATCGAACGGATCAATGCCGCCGGTGGCGTCGACGGCGAGATGCTCAAGGGCGTCAAATACGACGACGCCTGTGATCCCAAGCAGGCGGTGGCGGTGGCCAACCAGATCGTCAATGATGGCGTCCAGTACGTGATCGGTCACCTGTGCTCCAGCGCGACCCAGCCGGCCTCGGACATCTACGCCGAGGAAGGCGTGATGATGGTCACGGCGGCGTCCACCAGCCCGACCATCACCGAGCAGGGCTATGAGCTGGTCTTCCGCACCATCGGCCTGGATTCCCTGCAGGGGCCGGTCGCCGGGCGCTATATCGCCGAGACGATCAAGCCCACGCACATGGCCGTGATCCACGACAAGCAGCAGTATGGGGAAGGCATCGCCACCGGCGTGCGCGACACCGTCGAGGAGGCGGGCATCGATGTGGTGCTGTTCGAGGGCATCACGGCGGGCGACAAGGATTTCTCGGCGCTGATCTCCAAGCTCAAGAAGGAGAACGTCGACTTCGTCTACTACGGCGGCTATCACCCGGAACTGGGCCTCTTGCTGCGTCAGTCGCGTGAGCTGGGCTTCGATGCCCCCTTCATGGGCCCGGAAGGGGTCGGCAACCCGGACATTTCCAAGATCGCCGGTCAGGCCTCCGAAGGGCTTTATGTGACGCTGCCGCCGGCCTTCGAGACAGACCCGAAGAACGCCGACCTGGTCGCGGCCTTCAAGGACAAGGATCAGGACCCCTCCGGCCCGTTCGTCATGCCGGCCTACACCGCGGTGGAGCTGATCGCCGATGGCATCAAGGGCGCCGATTCCACCGACCCGTATGACGTCGCCGAATATCTGCGCGCCAACAGCTTCGACACGCCCATCGGCAAGGTCGAATACGACGAGAAGGGCGATCTGAAGGACTTCAACTTCGTCGTCTACAACTGGCACGCCGACGGAACCAAGAGCGAAGCGGCACATTGATCATCGGCTGGCCTCTGCTCGTCTGAGCCCAGCCTTCGCCACGGCCATGTGACATCTCATTCGGTACCTCATTTGAGCGATCATTTGAGACCTTGTTCGAGACCTCTTGTGGCCGTGGTGGATCAACCCCGAGACGCTTCCCGTCATGCCTCCTGGCATGGCGGGCTTCTCCGTTCGGTCGAGTCCACGGTGATGCAATATCGCCGTGCCTTCCCGTTGTCGCCGCGCATGCGGCATTTCCCTGACGGTCACCGGCCACAAGCCGAAGACAGTCGCGGCCAAGGGTCGTTTCAATGGAAGACATCCTCTACTTCCTGCAACAGGTCATCAATGGCCTGACCATCGGCAGTACCTATGCCTTGATCGCCATCGGCTACACGATGGTCTACGGCATCATCGGCATGATCAATTTCGCCCACGGCGAGATCTACATGATCGGCACCTACGTGACCTTCATCGTCATCGCGGCGCTGGGCATGCTGGGCATCGCCAACCCCTTCTTCCTGATGGCGGCCGCCTTGCTGGTGGCGGTGCTGGTGTCCTGCGCCTACGGCTTTGCCGTGGAGCGGGTGGCCTATCGTCCGGTACGTGGCTCCAAGCGTCTGATCGCGCTGATCTCGGCGATCGGCATGTCGATCTTCCTGCAGAACTACATGCGGCTGGCCCAGGGCTCGCGTGACATGGCGATCTCCAGCCTGATTCCGGGCGGTTGGGAGTTCGGGCTGGAAAGCTTCGCGGTCAATCTCTCCTACATGCAGGTGATCATCTTCAGCGTCACCCTGGTGTGCATGCTGCTGCTGTCGTCCTTCATCTCGCGCTCCCGCCTGGGGCGTGCCTGTCGTGCCTGCTCGCAGGATGCCGGCATGGCGCGTCTGCTGGGCATCAATACCGACATGATCATCTCGATGACCTTCGTGATCGGGGCGGCGCTTGCCGCCGTGGCGGGCCTGCTGCTCGGCATGTACTACGGCGTGGTCAATCCCTACATCGGCTTCCTGGCCGGTCTCAAGGCGTTCACGGCGGCGGTGCTGGGCGGGATCGGCAGCATCCCCGGCGCGATGCTGGGCGGACTGCTGCTGGGGGTCGCGGAGGCGCTGACCGGCGGTTACCTGTCCACGGAATACAAGGACGTGGTGGCCTTCGGACTGCTGATCCTGATTCTGCTGTTCCGTCCCTCCGGGATTCTCGGCAAGCCCGAAGTGGAGAAGATCTGATGCCCAAGCTTGCGAAACAGACTCTGAAGAAGGCGGGCACCTCGCCTGCCGAGACGTTGCCGCCCCAGCCTGCCTATCGGCGTCCCTGGTGGTCGGCGCTCGCGGCCGCCGTGCTGACCCTCGTGCTGGGCGGCTCGGTGCTGGGGGTGCAGCTCGAATCCACCGGCATCACCACCACGGTGCGCTTGATGGGCATGGACACCTGGGGCTGGTTGCTGGCTGCGGCGCTGGCCGTCTTCCTGCATCAGCTGGTACGCCCGCAGATCGAGGAGTGGCGGGCGCGTACCCGCAAACCCTCACGTTTCAGCGTCCCCGATGTGATGAGCGGCCAGAAGCGTCAACTGTGGATCATGCTGGCCATCGGCGCGCTGCTGATCTTTCCGTTCCTCTCCAACCGCTCGGCGGTGGATCTCGCCACCCTGACGCTGATCTACATCATGCTGGGCCTGGGGCTCAACGTGGTAGTGGGGCTCGCCGGGCTGCTGGATCTCGGCTACGTGGGCTTCTACGCCGTCGGGGCCTATACCTATGCGCTGCTCAACAGCTATCTGGGCTTCAGCTTCTGGGAGGCATTGCCCATCGCCGGGTTGATGACGGCGCTGTTCGGCTATCTGCTCGGCTTCCCGGTACTGCGATTGCGCGGGGATTACCTGGCCATCGTGACGCTGGGTTTCGGGGAGATCATCCGCATCCTGCTCAACAACTGGACCGAGCTGACCGGTGGCCCGAATGGCATCGCGCGCATTCCCAAGCCGACCTTGTTCAACCTCGAGTTCTCGCGGCGAGCCGACGAGGGCAACATCGCCTTCCATGAGTACTTCGGCATCGACTACGACCCGGCCCTCAAGGTGATCTACCTGTATCTGCTGGCCTTGATCCTGGTGCTGATCACGCTGTTCGTGATCTACCGCCTGCTGCGCATGCCCATCGGGCGGGCGTGGGAGGCGCTGCGTGAGGATGATATCGCCTGTCGCTCGCTGGGCATGAACCCCACCGGCATCAAGCTCTCGGCCTTCACGATCGGCGCGAGCTTCGCGGGTTTCGCCGGCGCCTTCTTCGCCGCGCGTCAGGGCTTCATCAGCCCCGAGTCCTTCACCTTCATCGAGTCGGCGATCATTCTGGCCATCGTGGTGCTGGGCGGAATGGGCTCGCAGCTGGGCGTGATCCTGGCGGCGATCGCCATGACCTTGTTGCCGGAGCTGGCACGCGAATTCAATGAATATCGCATGCTGCTGTTCGGACTGATGATGGTGTTGATGATGGTCTGGCGTCCTCAGGGCCTGGTGCCGCTCAAACGACCGCAGATGGAGCTCGACCGTGGCTGATACACATGACAAGCAGGTCCGCGACAAGCAGGTCCGTGACAAGCAGGACCGCGACAGGCAAGACCACGACAATCCGATACCGGTCGCCTCCTCGCGTCGTCAGGCGCGCGCCGAGGGCGGAGCGCCATTGCTGGATGTGCGCGATCTCACCATGCAGTTCGGTGGCCTCAAGGCCGTGGACGGCGTGACGCTTCAGGTGCATCCGGGCGAGGTGGTGTCGGTCATCGGGCCGAACGGTGCGGGCAAGACCACTGTCTTCAACTGCATCTCCGGCTTCTATCAGCCCACCGGCGGCGAGGTGTATTTCCAGAATCGCGCCATGCATCGACTGCCGGGCTATCGCATCGCCCAGGCCGGCATGGTGCGCACCTTCCAGAACGTGCGGCTGTTCAAGGAGATGACCGTCATCGAGAACCTGCTGGTGGCGCAGCACATGCACGCCGAACGCAATCTTCTCAAGGGACTGTTCAAGACGCCGGGCTATCGACGCAGTGAAAAGGCGCTGATGCAGCATGCCGGCGACTGGCTGGAGCGAGTCGGTCTGCTCGAATTCGCCAACCGCGAGGCCGGCAATCTGGCCTATGGCCAGCAGCGTCGACTCGAGATCGCGCGCTGCATGGTCGCCAGGCCGCGGCTGCTGATGCTGGATGAGCCGGCGGCGGGCCTCAACCCCAACGAGACGCGTGATCTGGATGATCTGATCGTCAGCCTGACCCGCGATGAGGGCATCTCGGTGCTGTTGATCGAGCATGACATGAGCCTGGTGATGGGCATCTCGGACCACATCTACGTGGTCAATCAGGGCCAGCCGCTGGCGGATGGCAGTCCGGAGGACATACGGCGCAATGATGCCGTGATCAAGGCCTATCTGGGGGAAGAGTGATCATGAGTGAGCATGTCGAAGACGTGACGCCCGAGGCCACGCTTGCCGGTGAGGAGCTCGCGCCCCGGGAGGCCATGCTGGCCCTCGAGCATCTGACCACCCACTACGGGCCGGTGCAGGCGCTCAATGATGTCTCGCTGGCCGTCGGCCAGGGCGAGATCGTGACGCTGATCGGTGCCAACGGCGCCGGCAAGACGACGCTTCTGATGTCGATCTGTGGCGATCCGCGGCCAACCAGCGGGCGGGTGTGGTTCGAGGGCGAGGAGATTACCGGCACGCCCACGGCGCGCGTGATGCGCGGTGGACTGTCGGTGGTGCCGGAAGGTCGCCGCATCTTCACCGGCATGACGGTGGAGGAAAACCTGGCCATGGGTGGCTATTACCAGAGCAAGGAGGAGAACGAGCGCAGCATCGAGCACGTGCTGGGGCTCTTCCCGCGTCTCAAGGAGCGCTTCCAACAGCGCGGCGGCACCATGTCCGGCGGAGAGCAGCAGATGCTGGCCATCGGGCGCGCCCTGATGAGTCGGCCGCGGCTGCTGTTGCTCGATGAGCCATCGCTGGGGCTGGCGCCCATCGTGATCGGGCAGATCTTCGAGATCGTCGAGCAGCTGCGCGAGCAGGGCACCACCATCTTCCTGGTGGAGCAGAATGCCCATCGTGCCCTGTCGATCGCCGATCGCGGTTATGTGCTGGAGCATGGTCGAGTGGTGTTGGCGGACAGCGGCAAGGCGCTGCTGGCCAATGACGATGTACGCCGCGCCTATCTCGGAGGCTGATCGCTCGCAGGTCGATCGGGTTCACCACACCAGGACGCCGCCCCCCGGCACTGAATCGTCAGTGCCGGGGGCGGCGTCTTGTTTCGCTCTCGAGATGGGAATGAGGTGGAAGTGTGGGGAGAAGAGGGAAAAGGCTGGCTCGGTCAGTGGTGTGCTGCTCGTGCCAGTCCCTTTATCGGTACCAGTGACCTGCGTGTGCAGAGGTCAGGCAGAGAGCGATTCGGGAAACTCTTCGGGCATGTAGGCGACGCCGTCATGAATGCGGAAATGATCGGTGGGGCCCGAGGCCTGGCAGCTGTTGACGCATGCCTGGCTGGCGGGAAGCTGGCGCAAGGGGTAGCGCACGCCGGTCTGGCACAGTTCCAGCATCTTCTTGAGCGCGCTGCGCTCACAGTAACCACACAGGCACTCGAGGGCGTTGTCGAGGCAGTCTTCTTCGCTCATGCCCGCGCCGTAGATACGAGTGTCATCACAGACGACGAATCCGAGAGCGCCGGGGGATGTGGCGGGTATTGTCATGTCTGCTGCCGTATCAGGTACTGCACTGAGAATGTTGTCAGCCATGATGAACCTCATAGTGTTGGGGTATTCCGGCTTCTCCGAGCCAGTCGCTAGCTTGTCTGTCCATGACCCTCTCTGGTCATGCCTCATCCCAGAGTAGACGGCGGTCGTCAAACTGCCATGCAAATCTGTTTAACGCGTCAAGGACGAACCGATGCTGCGTCAGGAATGTGACAGAGAAATGACATTTAGATGACTGCTCGGGCCCCACGCCTGGCGGCCTCAGGTCGGCTGGCAGCCCGGCGACTGGCGGTAACGTGAGTTGAGCGCCAGCAATATCGCGGCACTCTCGGCATCGAAGGCCCCGCTGATCGCCCCGGGACGAAAATGCGCCTGGAACGCGGCAATCGCCAATTCGGGACGTGCGGCGTCCACCGGATAGCCGTAATGCGTGAGCGCCGTGAGCAGAACCTGCTGTGATGGCAGTCCCTCGCTTGCCAGCTGGCGCTGGAAGCACAGCACGTCAGAGGTGCGTGGCCAGGCACCGATACCGGCGTCATGCAGGCGTTGCCAGGGGAAGCGCGGGCCGGGGTCGGTCTTGCGCTCAGGGGCGATGTCCGAATGCCCGACGACATCCACCGCCTTGATGCCATGGCGCGCGATGATGGGCTTGAGCAGCGTGATCAGTGCGCTGTTCTGCGCCTCGCTCCACGGCGCGAAGTCACGCGAGGGGGACCAGCGTCTGGCGACCGCCGCCGTGGCGTCTTCCTGCTCGCCTGCCTGCAGTGGCACCAGTGCCAGCGGCCCGGCATTGACGATCTCGATGCCGATGGAGGTGTCATTGAGGTTGCTGCGCTCACCCCACTGGCTGACCCCGGCATGCCAGGCGCGGCGCGCTTCCGGTACCAGCGGATAGACGCGCGGCAGGCCGGTCGCGGGCATCGGCGCCGACAGCAGATAATGCGCGCTGACCTGAGAGCCGGTCAGGCTGATCAGGGAGCCGCGCAGATCATCATCGGTGTAGTGCAACACCAGATGGCGAACCCGCGAATTGCTCTTGCCGTGGGGGGAGGACGTCACCCAGTCGAAGGTATCGCTCCCGTCACCTGCGCCAGAACCCGGCTGGGTGCCACAGCCTGCCAGCAACACAGTGAGCGTGGCAGCGGCCAGTGACAGCAGACGTCTCGAGAAGAAGCGTGACGAGAAGGAGGGTGGCGAGCAGGGGCGTGGTGAACAGGTGCGTGGCGTCATTGAGCGGTCATCGTGGTTAAAAAAGGAGAGGCTGCATGACAAGACGGTACCGCAACGGGACGGCGTCAGTCGCCTCGCGATGCAAGCGACTGCCGGCAGCGAAGCAGACGGCTCCGGGCGGGAGAGCCTCACGCAGACTGGGCCATAACCTGCTGAATTCTCATGACTTGCGGGTTGCAGGATTCGCTCTGCCGCCTCGTGCTCGCATGAGGTATAATCCTGCGCACCTGACCTGACGCTCGCCCCGTGGCGGCGCGATTGCCGTGCCTGACAACAGTAATCGCCCCTGTGCCCTGCGCGCCAGTGTGTCTGTCTTTCCCATCGCTTGCCCTTGAGGAGCCGATCCTGATGACCGTGATCCGCCAGGATGACCTGATCCAGAGCGTCGCCGACGCGCTGCAGTACATCTCCTACTACCATCCGAAGGATTTCATCGACGCCATGAACGCGGCGTACGAGCGTGAAGAGAATCCTGCCGCCAAGGATGCCATCGCGCAGATCCTGATCAACTCCCGGATGTGTGCCCTGGGTCATCGTCCCATCTGTCAGGACACCGGTATCGTCACCGTCTTCGTTCACGTCGGCATGAACGTGCGCTTCGAGGCCGACATGAGCCTGGATGACATGGTCAACGAAGGCGTGCGTCGCGCCTATCTGCTGCCGGACAACGTGCTGCGTGCCTCCGTGCTGGCAGATCCGGACGGCAAGCGTGCCAACACCAAGGACAACACGCCTGCCATCATTCACCACAAGCTGGTGCCGGGTGACAGCGTCGAGATCCACGTCGCGGCCAAGGGCGGCGGCAGCGAAGCCAAGTCCAAGTTCGCGATGCTCAACCCGTCCGACTCCGTGGTTGACTGGGTGCTGGAGCAGATCCCGAAGATGGGTGCTGGCTGGTGTCCGCCCGGCATGCTGGGCATCGGCATCGGCGGTACCGCCGAGAAGGCGATGCAGCTGGCCAAGGAGTCCCTGCTCGAGCCGATCGATATCCAGGAACTGCAGGCGCGTGGTGCCTCCAACCGCGCCGAAGAGATCCGTCTCGAGCTGTTCGAGAAGGTCAACGCCACTGGCGTCGGCGCTCAGGGCCTCGGCGGTCTGACCACCGTGCTCGACATCAAGGTCATGGATTACCCGACCCACGCGGCCAACAAGCCGGTGGCGATCATTCCGAACTGTGCGGCGACCCGTCACGTGCACTTCACCCTGGATGGCAGCGGTGTGGCAGAACTGCCGGCACCCAAGCTCGAGGACTGGCCGGAAATCACCCGTGAAGCGGGCGACAGCGTCAAGCGTGTCAATCTCGACACCGTGACGCCTGAGGAAGTGCAGAGCTGGCAGCCGGGCGACACCCTGCTGCTCAACGGCAAGCTGCTGACCGGCCGTGATGCGGCTCACAAGCGCATGACCGAGATGCTGGCGCGCGGCGAGCAGCTGCCGGTCGACCTCAAGGGGCGCTTCATCTATTACGTAGGCCCGGTCGACCCGATCCGTGACGAAGTCGTCGGTCCGGCTGGCCCGACCACCGCGACCCGCATGGACAAGTTCACGCGCACCCTGCTGGAAGAGACCGGCCTCTTGGGCATGGTCGGCAAGGCAGAGCGTGGCCCGACCGCGATCGACGCCATCCGTGACAACAAGTCCAGCTACCTGATGGCCGTCGGCGGCGCTGCCTACCTGGTCGCCCAGGCGATCAAGAAGTCGCGCGTGCTGGCGTTTGAAGACCTGGGCATGGAAGCGATCTACGAATTCGAGGTCGAAGACATGCCGGTGACCGTGGCCGTCGACAGCGCGGGCGTCTCCGTGCACCAGACGGGCCCGGCCAAGTGGAAGGAAATCATCGCCAGCCGCGCCTGATGACGGCCGAGTGATGAATCGTCACGTCCTTGTGGCATGCGTCCTTGTGGCAAGTGTCCTTGTGAGATGACCTGAAGAACCCCGCCCGTGATCGCTCATCGGCGGGGTTCTTGGCTTTGCGGCGCTCAAGACATCTTCCCGAGCGCCAACGCAACGGCATCGTCGCGCGCGCTGCTGTGGCATACTCTGGCAACCCTGACGCCTGCAATGGAGTTGCAATGACCGCCTGGCTACTCGGCTTTCTCCTGCTGACCAGTCATATCCTCGGTGCCATGTCCGCCGTCATGGCCCTGATGTCGAGCCGCACTTCACAAGGGGCGATCGCCTGGATTCTGTGTCTGCTGACATTCCCCTACGTGGCGCTGCCACTGTACTGGGTGTTCGGACGTCCACGCTTCTATGGTTACGTCAGCGCTCGTGAGGAGCGTGATTCGACCATGCGTCGCGTGCTGATGCGCTTTCGGCCCAAGCTGTCGCCGTGGCTGTCACGCCCGCTGGGCGGCAATCCCACCCATCTGGATGCCATCGAGCGTCTGGCGATGATGCCGGTCACCACTGGCAACCGCGCCAAGTTGCTGATCAATGGCGAGCACACCTTCGATGCGCTGTTTCACGCCATCGACGCCGCCGAGGATTACATCCTGATCCAGTTCTTCATCGTGCGTAACGATGAGCTGGGGGTGCGCCTCAAGCAGAAGTTGATGCGCCGCGCCGAACGCGGCGTGCGGGTCTGTTTCCTGTATGACGAGATCGGCTCGCGCAAGCTGCCCGATGGCTATCTGAATGATCTGCTGGAGTCGGGGTGTGAGGTCAGCGCCTTCAACTCCTCGCGCGGCTGGCGCCATCGCTTCCAGATCAACTTCCGCAATCACCGCAAGATCACCGTCATCGACGGCCGCGTCGGCTTCGTCGGCGGGCTGAATGTCGGCAATGAATATCTGGGCCATTCCGAGCGCTATGGCGCCTGGCGTGATACCCACCTCAAGCTTGAGGGGCCCAGCGTGATGGGCCTGCAGGAAGCCTTCTGGGAAGACTGGCACTGGGCAACCGGTGAGGTGCTGTCGCTCGAATGGCAGCCGCAGATCAGCTGTGACGAATGTCAGCATGTGGTGATCGTGCCTTCCGGCCCGGCGGACCGCCGCGAGACGGCCAGCCTGCTGGTGCAGCAGGCGATTCACTCCTCGGTCAGTCGCATCTGGATCACCAGCCCCTATTTCGTGCCGGACCAGGGCGTGCAGGATGCGCTCAAGATCGCTGCGCTGCGCGGGGTGGATGTGCGGGTGATGATTCCTGAGCGTCCCGATCACCTGCTGGTATTCCTGTCGGCGTTCTCGTTCCTGTCCGAGATGATTCGCTCCGGCGTGCGTGTCTTCCGCTATCAGCCAGGCTTTTTGCATCAGAAGGTGATGTTGATGGACAGCCATACGGCGACCATCGGCACCGTCAATCTCGACAATCGCTCCTTCCGCCTCAACTTCGAGATCACGGCGTTCGTGCCCGATCACCAGTTCGCCTCGGAAGTGGAGGCGATGCTTGAGGAAGACTTCCGCCACTGTCGTGAAATCAGCTGCGAAGAGCTGGATGCGCGGCCGATGTGGCGCAAGCTGGTCTCGCGCGCGGCCTATCTGCTGGCACCCATCCAGTAATGCAGCATTCTGCATGCGACAAGCGCCTGCCGAGCTGAGCAAAACTCACTCGGCAGGTCTTGCCAATCGCCGCGCCAGCAGGCATCTTCTCGCTATAACTGATCGCCTTCTTATTTCTGTAAAGAATAAAGTGAGAGCCTTGAGGTGCTTCACGTGCCATGCACGCCAAGCGCCACCGAGGCCGGCGACTTCATGACTCAGCGCTGAGACCTGCCATGACTGCTCAAGACTCCACCGCTAGCACTGCACCCTCCATCGACTATCAGTTTCGCGATGATGCGGATGTGATCGCCTTCGCGCGCCAGCACGTCGGCGCACGCTATCCGGCCTTCGCGACCGCTGAAGAACTTCAGGTCGAAGAGATCGGCGATGGCAACATCAACTATGTCTATCGCGTCTGCACGCCGGACCGCTCCGCCTCGGTGATCGTCAAGCAGGGCCTGCCCTGGGTGCGCATCATCGGTGAAAGCTGGCCGCTGTCGCTGGTGCGTGTGCGCATCGAGGCGGAAACCCTGCAATTCGAGGCCGACTGCGCGCCGGACCTGGTACCGGCGCTTCATCATTTCGATGAAGCTCGCTCGGCGATCGTGATGGAAGATATCGGCGATCACCGCAATCTGCGCCATGCCTTCCTGGAGCGTGCGTCATTGCCGCGGCTGGGCGAGCAGATGGGACGTTTTCTGGCCACCACGCTGTATCGCAGCAGCGATCTGGCACTCGATGCCCACGACAAGAAGGCGCGCGTCGCACGCTTCATCAATCCCGATCAGTGCAAGATCACCGAAGACCTGTTCTTCATCGATCCGTTCTGTGATCACGAGCGCAACAGCATCAATCCGGCGCTGCGCGCGGATGCCGAAGCCCTGTGGCAGGACGCCGCCCTGAAGGTCGAAGTGGCCGAGCTCAAGCAGCGTTTCCTGTCCGCACCCGAGGCGCTGCTGCATGGTGATCTGCATGCCGGCTCGATCTTCGTGCTTGAAGACAGCACCAAGGTCATCGATCCCGAATTCGGCTTCTTCGGCCCGGCGGGCTTCGATATCGGCAGCTGGCTGGCGGCACTGTGGCTGGCGGCCTGTGCACATACCGAGCTTGAGGGCGAGCAGGGCGACAAGCGTGACTACGTGGCGCAGCTGCGTGCCCAGGCGGTCGCCAGCTGGGAAAGCTTCGCTCGTGAGTATCGTGAGCAGGCCGCCGACACGCCGGATGCCAGCTTCGCTGCGCCGGGCGTGGCAGAGCGTCTGTTGGCTCGCATGTTGCGTGACGCACTCGGCTACGCCGGCTGTGAGCTGATCCGCCGCACCGTGGGGCTTGCGCATATTCTAGAACTCGAATCCATCAGCGACGAGGCCACCCGCGCGCGTGCCGAGCGGCGGGCGCTGGCGCTCGGGCGCGAGCTGATCATGGTGCGCGAAAGCCTGAGCGATATCGATTCCATTGATGCCATCGATGCCCTGGTGGCGCGTCACCTCGCCTGAGGGCGCGCGCCAGGCAGGAGTCGGGCGTTCAGGGCCCGGCTAGGGTAGACTCTGCGCTCCGCACCCACGCGCTTGCATTGTCATGCGCGTGGTTCAGTCGAGGAGCATGGTGCTTTATCGGCAGAGTGACTGCCTGCCATCGCCTTTCCAAGACGTCTGCCTTTTCAAGAAGAGATTTTCATGGCCCTGTCTTCCACGCCTTACAAGGTGGATCTGTCGCTGACCGACCTGGACCGCGGCGTCTACGAGACCCTGCGCTTCACCGTGGCTCGTCATCCCTCCGAAACCGAACTGCGTCTCTGCGTGCGCCTGCTGGGCCACGCCCTGTGGTACAGCGAGAACATCGCGTTCGGTCGCGGCCTGTCCGATGTCGATGAGCCGGCGCTGTGGGAAAAGAGCCTCGATGGCCGTGTCTTGCACTGGATCGAAGTCGGTCAGCCGGATGCCGAGCGCCTGACCTGGTGCTCGCGACGCACCGAGCGTACCTCGCTGCTGGCCTATGGCAGCCTGCGCGTGTGGGAAACCAAGGTCGTGCCGGCGGTGGCGGGGCTTTCCAACCTCAACATCGCGGCCGTACCGGAAGGTTCGCTGGACGCCATCACCGATTCGCTGCCACGCAACATCAAGTGGACCGTGATGATCTCCGAAGGCACCATCTTCATCACCGATGACAACGGCCAGCACGAGATCAACCTCGAGTGGCTGAAGGGCGAGCGCTGAGCGATAGCGTTTGCTTGATGTCATGCGGTACACGAAACGCCCCCGCAAGCCATGCTTGCGGGGGCGTTGTCGTTGGGGATGGCTCAGCCGGAGCTGCCGCGGCTCAGATGACGCTAAGGTCCTTGTCGACCATCAGGCGGCCTCGGCCATTTTCCTTGGCGTGGTAGAGGGCGTCATCGCTGCGCTTGACCCAGCTCGACAGGGTGTCGTCGGAGTGCAATTCGCTGGCGCCGGTGCTGAAGAGGATCACGCCGTGCAGCAGGGGCGAGGCTTCGCAGCGCTCCCGCAGGCATCTGTCGAACTGGCGAGCCGTCGCCAGGGTGCCGGGGATCAGGATCATGAACTCCTCGCCGCCATAGCGTCCCGCTTCCCCCGAGAACTCCTGCGTCAGCTGGCTGACATGGCGTGAGAACTCTTCCAGTACCGTGTCGCCATACGGGTGCCCGTGGTTGTCATTGATCATCTTGAAGTGATCCAGATCGCAGATCAGCAGGCAGGCGCTTTGCGAACGCCTGATCCAGGCTTCGGCCTGTTCATGGATGGCGCGGTGATTGTAGAGGCCGGTCAGGCTGTCCAGCAGACTGAGGCGCTCGAGCCGTGCCGCATAGGCATTGGCGATATCGCGCTCTTCATGGATGCGTCGGGCATAGCCTGCGATCACCACGCTGAGCAGCCCGAAGGCCAGCGTGTAGCTGAAGCCCATATCGAGAAAGCGCATGCCTTCGGTAGCATAGCTGCTGACCAGCCCTGGCCTTGCATGCTCAAAGGCCAGCAGTGCCCACGGCATGAACATCAGGCCGATGATGATGATGCCTCGGCGTCTGGGATTGGCGGGCAGTACCGCCAGCACATAGGCCGACGCCATCAGGTAGAACAGCAGGGTCGGGCCGGTCGCGCCATGATTGAACAGCCAGTTGCCCGGCAGCATCACGAAGGTGACCAGCGCACAGAACAGCCAGGCCATGCGCTGGAACTCACCATGAAAGCGCGAGCGATACCACATCAGGGCGATGAACGCGCTGGTGATGACCAGCACGATGTTGTACGCCGGCAGGGTGAGGTCAAACAGGGAGTTGAAGAGGGCCGAAATCAACCCGATGAAGACAGCGGAAACGAGAAAGCCATGATGGAGTATCTCGCGGGCGGAGCCGCTCTTGCCGACCAGCCAACGCCAGGAGGTAACTATCAATTTCAATGGGCTGACCATGTGACCTCGGGCATCGAGATGTCAGTGCACGCCAGGCACCAACCGGGAAAGGCGGATGATACACCACCTCATCATCAGCCACAGCTCGCCAGAGCCAACGAAAGGCGCGCAAACCCTATGCTAACGCATGGCGGGTTAAAAATGCCTCATTCACCACTGTGCGCAATGGCGTGGGTCGATCTTGCGCGTGATCCGCAATATATTGCCTGTTCGACGCTGGCGCGATAACTCCTGATCCCTTCCCAGTGATTTGCGTCACCGCTCCGTTACTTCCAGGGCGTGTAGCGGTAGCTGTCGGGGTCGTTGGCATCCGGACTGTCGGCTTCCTTGAGGCGCACGAGGGTATTGCCATCGTCATCCTCTTCGACTCCCGTGACTGTCACCGGAAAGTTGGGTGACAGGGCATCGAGTGCCGGCCATTGCCCCTTGGTGATCTGGCTGCCGGCGGCAGGGGGGCTGTCGGCGCTGACCTTGATGGGGTCACCGCTGACGCTGGTGCCGCCTTTTAGCGTGGTGGTAAGCGTGAATTGGATCATCAGTCGTGAACTCCTCAGGACGATTGTCGTTCATGGGGCGCTGCATTCGAAGGTGCGCAATGAATGCCTGCTTCATGAACATGCGTCGCACCCGGGCATTTTGCAATGCCGACGGCGGATTCAGGTGTCACTGCGACACCAGATCACGACGCAGGTAAAGAAATGTGAGATTCCTGCTTTTCTTTTTGAGATCAATGCGGTACATTACGTCTCGTCTTGAGGGGGAAGCTCTTCCGGACACTGTCGGGACGTGGCGCAGCTTGGTAGCGCGCTGCAATGGGGTTGCAGAGGTCGCAGGTTCGAATCCTGTCGTCCCGACCAGATTCAAGTGAAAAGGCCATCCGGAAACGGATGGCCTTTTTGCGTTTTCGCATGTCCGAAAGATACCTGCCTCTTTACTGTTCGCTCTGCGCTCTTCTTTTCATTTTCCGCTTCTCATTTCCCTTCTTGCGACCACCAGCCTGCCTCACGCATCTCGCCTTTGCCCGTATTGCTCACTTTCCTGGCGCCTCAGCTCAATCAGCACTGTGCTCGCGCAAGTTCTTTTGTGTTGATCCAGGCAGATGCCTCTGACATATGGCCCTGAAAACGCTGCCGATTGAGTTGATGTGGATCAATTTTCTGTCGGTTCGAAGGGCGGGGCAGGCAGGATGAGTTCTCTAAGCATGTAAGTATTAGAGTTTTCGTATATACTGCGCCAGTCGATATTGGGGGTGATAATGAAAATCATAGACATTTACACGGCATCTCGATTCAATCCCGAACGATCCATCCTCAGAGAACAGCTGGGCGGAGGCTATGTGGTGCAGACCTGCGCGGTGGCCGCCGAGAACTACTGCTTCGAGGTCTCTCAGTCGCGGCATTTCATCCTGGGGTTTGAGGTCGCGGGTGCACGCAGTGCTGAATTTCTGTCGATCATCACCGAGGATTACGTCTTCCAGCATCCCGGCATTCGCCCGGAAACGCTCTCGGCCTACCTGCAGGATCGCGCCCGACATCCGCTACGTCGTCGCGCAGCCTCTGCGCCTTCCGCCACTGCGTCGGGCGCCGCACGGCGCAGTGTCACCAGCGTTGCCGTTGGCTGATGATGCTTGAGGCGACGCTCTTCAGCGAATGTCGTTGCGCCGTGCTGAGGTGAAAAGCAGGCCAGATGTAGGCAAGAGACAGGCGAGCGCAGGGCTAGCGAGACAGCCAGAAAGACAGCCAGTAAGACTATAAAGACAAGAAAAACCAGCAGGGCAAGGAAGGGTAGAACGCAGCACTGGGGAAGGGGAGCCGTTCAGAGAAGACTGCGCAGGTTTTTCACTTTTTACGGCGCACACTGTTGCTGCACGGGCTTTTGCGGTACAGGCTTTTTACGACGTTCACTCTTCGCCGTGCATCTGCTCTTCGCCGTGCATCTGCTCTTCGCCGTGCATCTGCTCTTCGCCGTGCATGTGCGCGACTCATTTATTCGCAAGGCGCGCGCAGGGTCATGTTCTGGCCCGATAGCGGCTGAGCGCCCAGACCGTACTGGCCAGGCTTACACAGCAGAGCAGCGGCAGGGCGACATCGAGACAGGAATCCAGATTCCAGTGTTGCAGCAGGCCGTAGTCCCAGCTCTCTGCCTTGGGGCCGTCGCCCTTGTATTCGTGCTGAGCAATCTCGCGGCCCACAAACAGGGCCACGGCGATGGCGCCTGCTGACCACACGCCAAACAGCGGCCATAGCGCCAGCTGGATCAGCACGGCGATCACGCCGTGCTGAACGGCACTGTTCAGAATCTCGGCGGTCATCTCTCGACCTTCACTTCTCGATCCTCATCCCGCGACCGTCATTTCTCGGCCCTGGTTGTTCGATCAAGCTTGCGCCTCTCACGCATAGCCCAGCGCCTTCTGCAGGCGCTCGGCGTTGTCGGCGACCCACTGGGCATTGATCGGCCCCCAGTCACGAATCACGTAGTGGCCGATGTTGTTGCGCTGGCCTTCCTCGCGCTGGAATTCACAGACGATCTCGAGCTCACCCAGGGCGGTGATGGTGTCCTGGGCGGTGCGCCGCGGCATGCCGGTGGCCGCGATGATGGCCGGTACGCTGGCGATGTCATGCGCGATGAGGTGGGCCACGAACAGGCGTCGATAGAAGCTCGTCTGGGTCTTGCTCAGCGGGGTGTCGGACATGGGGGCTCCATACGGCGAAGAAGGGGGCTGTCGAGAGGTGATCAATGGCTCAGGGTGTAGTCGATGGTGGTCACGACTCTGACGTTCTTGATGTCAGGGGTATAGCTGTCGAGATCCGAGATCGAGAAATAGCCCTGGCTGGCATGCTTGATGTGGCCGACCGTGCTGCCGGAATCCTCTGCGAACTGCTGGGCGGCGCGCCGGGCATCCGCGGTCGCGGCCGCGATCATGTCGGGCTTGATGGCTTCAAGCCCCGTGAACAGGAATTCGGTGCGATAGGCATAGTCAGCCGAGAGCAGGATACCCTCGCGCACCAGCTCACCGGTCAGTGAGGCACTCTGCTTGACGAGGTCGACCTTGGGCGAGCGCACCAGCACCGTGGCTTCGGCGCGATAGCGCTCATCCGGACGCTGGGCGTTGTAGCTGTTGGCGTAGAGGTCAGTCACCTGGGGTGAGGTCACGCTGACCTGGTCGGCGGGGAAGCCCCGGGCGGTCAGAAAGGCGCGAATCTTGCGCTCATCATTGGCCAGCGCCTCATGAAGGCCGGTCAGCTGATTGGCATTGACGCTGAAGTGCAGCGGCCAGAGGGCCAGGTCGGCCTTGACCTCACGCTCCGCGAGCCCCTTGACCGTGACCACGCGGCTGGAAGATTCCCACACCTGCGCGGCCTGCTTGAGATAGCTGCCACTCCAGACCATTCCCACGGCCAGCAGGCCGCCCAGCACGGCCGAGCTGATGATGTTGCGCATGAATTGTCGCCCCTGACGTGAGCTGTGAGCTGGCCGCCGCCTGTGGCGGGGTCAGTCCTGTACCTTGCCGCGCATGGCCTTGATCTTGCCCTTGCGCGTCTTGCTGTCGACCCGGCGACGCTTGGCCCCCTTACTGGGCGCTGTCGCACGGCGCGCCTTCTGTACCTTGACGGCTTCCAGAATCATCGCCTTGAGGCGGGCCAGCGCATCTTCCTTGTTCAGCTCGAGGGTGCGATGGCTCTGCGCCTTGATGATGATGACGCCTTCCTTGCTGATGCGCTGGTCCGACAGCTGCATCAGGCGCTCCTTGTAGAAGCCGGGCAGCGTCGAGCGCTGCACATCGAAGCGCAGGTGGACGGCGGAGGCGACCTTGTTGACGTTCTGGCCGCCATTGCCCTGGGCGCGAATCTGGGTGAGGTCGATTTCCCAGTCGGCCAGCGCTACCGAATTGGAGATGGTCAGCATATTGAATCTCCTTGTTTTTGGGACTGTGTGGTTTGTCACGCAGGCACAGTCAGTGAAGCGATGGTCCATCTTAGCCTATTCGCGCACTGGCTTCAGAATGGCGCTTGTGTCTGCCCCTCCATTCGGTCAGCTCGCGACGCTGATCGTCTGCCCTCGTGTCACAGCGCCGAGAGCTGTGAGAACTGTCATGAAGAGGAGGAGAGGCGAGGAGGCGATTCATTCTGATATGGCGTTGAGGGAGGATGAGTTCAACCGCGCGCTGCCCGAGGCGCTCGAATATCGGGTACTCTGCTGGCTGCGTCTTGTGTGAAGACTCTCCGCTTTTCTTAGCCACTCTCCCATCCTTTGCAGAGCGCCTCATGGATATCCCGCATCAGCGTCTCGTCTATTTTCAGGTCACCGTCGAAGCCGGCTCCATCCGGCGTGCCGCCGCGCGTCTGAACATCGCCCCTTCAGCTGTCAGTCGTCAGATAGGTCTGCTGGAAGAGGCCATGGCCGCCTCGCTCATCGAGCGTACCCGTGACGGCGTGCAGCCGACGCGGGTCGGCGAGATGCTGCTGGATTACATCCTGCAGCGAGAGAAGCTCGACCAGAACCTCGGCGAGCGCCTCGATGCCTATCAGCGGCTGGAAACCGGGGAAATTCGCCTGATCATCGGCGAAGGCTTCGTCGGCGACATCATCAACAGCCCGCTGCGGGCCTTTCGCAAGCAGTACCCCGGCATCACGCTCAAGGTCGATACCGGTAGCATGCAGAGCATCATCGACAGCGTGATCGAGGATGAGGCGGATATCGGCCTGATGTATCACGAGCGGGTCCATCCCCAGCTGCGCTTCTGGCATTCGAGCCCGCAGCCGCTGGTGGCCATCATGTCACCGGAGCATCCGCTGGCGAGCGAGTCCCATGCGCTGACGCTCGAGGAAGTGGCACAGCATCCCATGGCGCTGTGGGGGCCGAGCCACGGCGTGCGTCAGCTGATGGACGATGGGTTTCGTGAGGCAGGAGTGCGCCCGCATATGGTGGTGCAGACCAATTCCATGGAAGTGCTCAAGCAAGCGGCGCGCTCCGAACTGTGCATCACGCTCTTGCCGGCCTTCGCCGCGGCGCGTGAGCTTCAGGAAGGCGTGTTGATCGCGCGGGATGTGGAGTGCGCCAGCTTCCGCCAGGCCCGCGCACATATCATCACGCGGGTCGGGCGGCGCATGCCGCGTGCCAGCCTGCAGCTGCTGCGCCATCTTGAACGCTGGATCGCGGCGTTCAGTGGTCCGCGTCAGGCAGCGCGCTGATAGCAAGGGCTTGGGGTCTAGGGGATCTGGTTTGGGTCAGTCGCGGCGGGTGCAGCTGAGCGGGCACCTTGCTCAGCCAGCGATCGCACAGATGATGGAGATCATCCTCGTCCGCCGGACACAGCTCGGGTGGCTGACAGCGCTCGAAGACCGCCTTCATCAAGCCTTCCGGCAGGTTGAGCGTGGTGACGAAACTGCGTGCCAGGCGCAGGTCACGGCGCAGCTGACCGGTGGAGATCCCCGAGTCATAGCGGCCCGGCAGCACCCAGCGCGGAAAATTCACCTCGCTCACGGCACTACGCCCGGCGCCCAGGTTGATGGCATCGATGCACGCCTGGGGTGTCACGCCCGCGCGATAGGCCATGGCGACCGCCTCGGCAGTGGTGATCAGGTGCGCGGCATGCAGATAATCGCTGGCCAGGGCGGCGGCATGGCCACAGCCGGCGTCCCCGACGTGCAGATGCTGCGTGCTGATGATGTCGAGCAGCGCTGTCATGCGCGTCACTGTCGCCTCATCACTGCCGATCAACAGCGTCAGGCTATCATTGGCCTCATCGGCCGGATTGCGACTGGTGGCCGCTTCCAGCCAGTGATGGCCGGCAAGGCGTGTCTGCACGGCCAGTTCGCGGCTGAGCGTGACGTCACCACTGCATAGATCGATCACGGTACTGCCGGGCGGCGCCCTGCGCAGCAGGCCTTGCTTGCCCGTCAGTACCTTCTGCACCTGTTGCGATGTGGCCAGCGCCATCAGGTAGACCTCGGCGCTGAAGGACGAATGACTCGCGACTTGCCCCTCGGGCGCTGCCACTGCCATGACGCCCTCAATTCCGGCATGCGCAAGCGTCTGTATGGCCCGAGTGCCAATGGGCGCATCGCCAATCACGCAGATCTTCATGCTGAGCATCCTTCGAGGGTTTGTTCACCTGGCCTCAGGCGGCGGCCAGCAGCTGACGCACCAGCGACGTCCAGTAGCTGACGCCGATGGGCGTGGCAGCATCATTGAAGTCGTAGTGCGGGTTGTGCAGCGAGGCACTGTCTTCGCCGTTGCCCAGCCAGATATAGGCACCCGGACATTCCTGCAGCAGATAGGCGAAGTCTTCCGAGGCCATCGAGGGCGGCAGATCACGATGGACCCGCTGGATGCTCGGCAGCTGCTCGAGAACGCTGGCGCAGCGTTCGGCATGGCCGGGTGCATTGAGGGTCGCGGGATAGCGTGGCTGATAGTCGAAGTTGACCTTGAGACCGTGGAAGGTCGCCATGGCATCGACGGCGTCATGGAAGCGCTGCTGCAGATGCGCGCGCAGTGCCGGGTCAAAGCAGCGCAGGGTGCCGCGCAGTTCGACCTCTTCCGGCATCACGTTGAAGGCGTCGCCGGCATGGAACTGGGTGATGCTGAGAATCGCGGTCTGATGCGCCGGCGTCTCGCGGCTGATCAGCCCCTGCAGCTGGGTCACCAGCTGACAGGCCGCCAGGATGGTGTCCTTGCCCAGATGCGGCATGGCGGCGTGGCAGCCGTGACCGCTCAGGGTCAGGGTGAAGACATCGAAGGCCGCCATCACCGCCTCTTCATGCACCGCCGCCTCGCCGAGCGCCAGCCCCGGCCAGTTGTGCAGGCCATAGATGGCATCCATCGGGAACTGCTCGAACAGGCCGTCCTCGACCATGCGGCGCCCGCCGCCTTCGTTCTCCTCGGCCGGCTGGAACACGAACACCACGCGGCCGGCAAAGTCCGGGTCGCGCGCCAGTTCACAGGCCGCGCCCAGCAGCATGGTGGTGTGGCCATCATGGCCGCAGGCATGCATCTTGCCCGGCGTGTGCGAGCAATGTGAGACAGCGTTGGCCTCGGTGACATCCAGCGCATCCATGTCGGCGCGCAGGCCGATGGTCTGGCCCTTGCCCAGCTTGCCGTCGAGCACCGCGATCACGCCGGTCTCGGCGAGTCCCGTGGTGACTTCCAGGCCCGCTGCACGCAGGATCTCGGCGACGCGCGCCGAGGTGCGGTGCTCCTCGAAGGCCGTCTCGGGATACTGATGAAACTCATGACGCCAGCTGCGCAGCAGTGCCTCGTCGATCTTGTCGGGTAGTTGCATGCTGAATTCCTGTGGAAACCGGCACCCTGGAGTGCCGGCGTGAAAGTGATGAGAAGGGGGTAGCAAAGTGAGAAGCGAAAGGTAATGCGAAAGGTACAGCCCGAAGCCCGCGTGATCAGAGCAGTGCCTGAGCCACGACCGCCGAGCCGATATAGGTGCCAGTGAAGACCAGCAGCGAGATGATCACCAGCTTCCAGCCCGCCTGGCGGAACATGCTGAACTCGCGCTTGCTCAGCGCCAGACCCGCATAGCCGAGCACCGGCGTGACGATGGCGAGGAAGTTGACGAAGCCCAGCTGCTCGGTGATCCAGCCGCTGCCCGGGAACCACGGCAGCGTCATCAGGATGCTGACCAGCGACACCCAGGCGATGGCCGGCAGGTAGAAGGGCATGACGCGGGCAACCAGCAGGCCGAGCATGGTCATCACGTACAGGATCAGCATGCCGGGGGCGGCGTCGATCAGGCTGGCACCATTGATGGTGTTGACCACCCAGCCGACCACGCAGACGGCCGCGACGACCATGGCTGTCTTGCCCAGCTGGTTCTCCGGGCGGTCTTCAACCAGCGCGTCTGAGGCGAGCTTGGCTTCCTCGTCATTCATGGCGTCATCGCTGCCGGCCCGCTTGCGGCTGAAGAAGCGGAACAGGCGTTCGGCGACCGGCAGGGCGATGAACAGCGAGACGTAGAGGCCGGTGGCATAGGTCAGCAGGTTGCTGGCGCCGGCGAAGGCCAGCAGCTCTTCGCCCATCTCCGGCAGGGCACCGGCGATGGCGCCGGAACACGCCGCCACCATGCTGCCGCTGCCGACGCCGCAGGCCATGGCCAGTGCACGCGGGTCGAAGATGTCCAGTGAGGTCAGGTAGCCCGCCATCAGCGCGAACCACAGGGTGCCGAACATGGTGCCCACGACATAGACGCCCATCACGCCGACGCCTTCCGGGCCCTTGAGGCCGTATTTGTCGGAGATGATCGCGATATTGGGTTCACGCGCGATGGAGTAGGTCGCACCGATCGCCTCACGGCCCATCTTGAGCACCACCACCGCGATCGGCATCGCGATCAGCATGGTGCCCAGATTGCCCAGTTCCTGCAGGATCAGCGCCGGACCCGCCGAGATCAGCTGCTCGATGGCCGGGCCGATGGTGGAACCGAAGCGGGCGATGAACGGCATGATCGACAGCAGGATGACCGGCCCTGCCGCCGCGCTGACCACCGGCGGGATGAAGCGCCTGGTACCACTGAACAGGTGCGGATTGCACAGTACGGCGGCAATGAAGGCATAGAACAGCGGCAACAGCAGCAAGGTGCCGGGGCCGAGCGGGAACTTGAGAATACCGATCAGTTCGGCGCCGAGAGACAGCACCACGACCAGCAGGTGCAACCGCCAGTCCAGGAGTTGAGAAAGGGGCATGTGGGACTCCGCTTGTTATTGTAGTTTCTTCAGCTGATGAAACGTCTGGAATGCAGCGCCTCGGGGCATGCCCGCGGCTGTCGGCTGCCACCCTCTGCCGGGGCGGTCAGCGCAATCCAGTATTGTCAGGAGCGGTGCTCTAAAGAAACACGGAGGGTGTTCGAAAAAATAGCGCGGGTCGTTCTTGCCACGAAACCAGACGCCCACAACGCAACGACCCGACACGCCGCGGGAGGCGGCGTGTCGGGTCGTCGGGTGTATCGAACGTGTCGGGTGTATCGAACGTGTAGGGTGTGTAAGGAGTATCGAGACTGGCTGCGGGCCGCCATTCACGGCCCGGCGGGCAGTCAGTCGCGGGTGATCACGCGCAACAGCTCATGGCAGGCGCCGAGGCTATGATAGTCACACTTGGCTCCCGGCGAGCTCTTCAGGTCATCGAAGCGCTGGTTGTCGGCATTCAAAAGGCGATACCAGGCACCGTGCTGGTGGTCGATGAAGTGCTGCCAGGCGTAGCCCCACAGGCGCTCGTACCACTCGGCGTAGTGTGAATCGCCGGTGGCCTCGTGCAGCAGCGCCGCGGCCACCAGGCTCTCGGCCTGCACCCAGAAGTACTTGTCGTCGTCGCAGATGGTGCCATCCGGCGCGAAGCCGTAGTAGATGCCGCCGCGTTCGCTGTCCCAGGCCAGATCCACGGCGGTATCGAACAGACGCTGCGCGGTCGGCAGCAGCCAGTCGTCATCGCGATGACGCTTGAGCATCAGCAGCAGCTTGGCCCATTCCGTCAGGTGCCCCGGCTGGAAGCCCCACGGACGATAGAGGTTCCTGGGGTCGTCGCGGTTGTAGTCCCAGTCGACGTTCCAGTCGCGATCGTAATGCTCCCAGATCAGGCCATCGGCCTTGGCGGCCTGACGCTGGCAGATGTTGCTGGCCAGGGTCATGGCCCGCTCCAGATAGTGCGCCTCGTCGGTGGCCTCGAAGGCGGCCAGCATGGCTTCACAGGCATGCATGTTGGCGTTCTGGCCACGGTAGTCGGACAGCGTCTGCCAATCGGCGCTGGCCTCGTCGGCATAGAGCCCCGCCTCCGGCGACCAGAACTTGTCTTCCATCAGCGCGCGGGTCTTCTCGAGCCAGCCGCGGGCCTCCTCGATGCCGGCGCGCCAGGCCGTCGCATAGGCCAGCATCACGAACGCCAGGCCGTAGCACTGGTTGGTGTGGTCTGCCTCGCCTTGCTCACTCAGCGACCACAGATAGCCACCGGTCTGCGGATCGAGATGGACATCGCGCAGGTAGTCGATGCCGTGACGGGTCGCGGCCAGACACTGCTCATCACCGCTGCGCAGATATTCCATCGCGAAGTTGAAGACCATCCGCGTACTGCTGACCAGATGACGCGCGGCGGGCGCATACACCGTGCCGTCGTCGCGCCATGCCTGGAAGTAGCCACCGCGCTCATGATCTATCGCCTTGGGCAGATAGAAGTCCATGATCGAGCGGATATGCTCGCCCAGAAAGCCGCGGCTGGCGAACGTTGCCGGCATGGGCGGTACTGCCTGGCGTGACAGCGGTGCCTTTTGCGGTGCCTGCGCCAGTGGAGAGGCTTGTTGAGACTGCTTCTGAGAGGCGTGCTGAGTCATCAGGAAGCCTCCACGACGCCGGCTGCCGCCTTGCTGGCGGTGAAGCTCTCCAGCGGGTTGAGCCAGTAGAGGTCCATCGCCGCGGTCCAGGAGAAGTCGCGACCGCCACAGCCTTCGCCGGTCACCGAGTTGAAGTACTCGTAATAGCCGGCGGCCTCGATGCACTTCTGGCTGGCCTGCTTGATCTGGTCGGCCTCGCGGGACATGCCATATTCCTCGCAGCCGATGGCCAGCATCCAGTTGATGTGCAGCCAGCTCGGTCCGCGCCAGTAACGCTTCGGCTCGAAGCGGGTGCTGGCCGGATGGGTGGAGGCGACACCGAAGGGCGCCTGTTCCAGCCATTCCTCGAGCAGACCGCCCATGCGCTGCGCCTGGGCGCCGCTGGCGACCCCGGCGAACAGCGGCAAAATGCCGGCGGTGGTGACGTGCTCCAGCAGCACGTTGGCACGCGCATCGCGGCTCAGGAAACAGCCCAGCTCATCGCTCCACAGCGCCTGCACGCCTTCCTCGGTGCGCGCCAGCGACTGCTTGAGGCTGAAGAGCGCCTCGCCGTGGGTGTTGACCAGCCCCAGACCGGCGGCATCCTCTTCGCACAGCGCGATCAGGTCGCGCGTGCCACGGTGCAGGATGGAGATCAGGCTGATGTCCTCGACGCGGTACGGGCAGTCGCGATACAGCACCTCGGCGTCGTGCTCGTTCTGCTGGAAGAACTTCACCAGATAGATGTAGCGATCGTATTCGTACTTGTGCGGGCGCTCGGACGGATCGACCAGCCCGGTATCGCGACGCACGTATTCGGCATCGACCGGCGGCACGCCAGCCAGCGGGCCATCCCACTGGGGGCTGTTGTCCATGCCCGATTCCCACGGGTGATAGCTGCACACGCGGCCGGTATGTTCCGGATCACGATCGCGGTAGAACCACAGGTGGTAGCGGATGACGCCGGGCAGGGTGGCGGCCAGCTTTTCCTCGGCAAGCCGGCGATCACGACCTTCCTCGAACAGCAGCTTCATGACGCTGGCCAGCACCGGCGGCTGGGAGATGGCGCTGGTCGACGGGCTGTGCTTGACGCCCCAGACTTCCGGCCCTGGGAAGTAGGTTTCCGCGTCACCGTGGAAGACGATGTGCGGCACCATGCCGTTGTCCCACTGACCTTCCAGCAGGCGCTCGATCTCACGCCAGGCACGCGCCTCGTCACCGGCGGCCAGCCAGCCCAGCGCGGTGATGGCGGCGTCCCAGTTCCACTGGAAGGGGTAGAGGCCACGCGTGGGCACGGTGTAGCCGCCCAGGTCGTTGAGCTTGAGAACGTCGTGAGCGCTGAGCGCGTCGAGCTTGGCATTCATGTGAGTCGGCTCCGTTCGGGATGAAAGGTTTGGGCTGAAAGGTTGGCTAGAGAGGAGTCGGGGTGCCTTACGCCGACATCAGGTGGCCGCTGTGGTCGTAGAAGCGCACCTTCTCGGCCAGCGGGCGGATGTGGATGTCGCTGCCATTGCCGACATCGAGATCACTCGGCACATTGACGCGAATCATCTCGTCACCGAAACGCGCGGTCAGCTGCTTGTGCGACCCCAGTAATTCCGAGACCAGCACGCGCACCGGGGCGAAGTTCTCGGTGGGCTCGAAGCGCACCTCGAAGTCCTCGGGGCGAATACCGCACTTGTGCACCTGCTGGCTCGACTGCTCGGGTCGGGTCGGGTGATTCCAGCGCGCATCCGGCGGGATGAAGTTCATCGGCGGGTTGCCGATGAAGCTGCCGACGAATTCGGTCGCCGGGTAGTGGTAGATCTCGGAGGGCGGCGCGTACTGCTCGATCTGACCCCCCTTCATGACCGCGATACGGTCCGCCAGGCTCATGGCCTCGACCTGGTCGTGGGTCACGTAGATGGTGGTGGTGTCGGAGGCGGCGAGAATGGTCTTGAGCTCGGCGCGCATCTCCAGACGCAGCAGGGCATCCAGATTCGACAGCGGCTCATCCATCAGCAGCACTTCCGGCTCCATCGCCAGGGCGCGCGCGACCGCGACACGCTGACGCTGACCGCCGGAGAGCTGACCGGAGTAGTGATCGAGGCGGTCCTCGATATGCATCAGTGCGGCGGTTTCCTTCACCTTGCGCTGGATATGCGCCTCGCTGTCCTTGCGCACGCGCAGGCCGAAGGCGATGTTCTCCGCCACGGTCATGTGCGGGAAGACGGCGTAGTTCTGGAACACCATCGCGATGCGACGATCGCGCGGTGCCAGCGAGGTGATCTCACGCTCGCCGATGCGGATCGAGCCGCTGCTCTCGTATTCCAGCCCCGCGATGATGCGCAGCAGGGTGGACTTGCCGCAGCCGGACGGGCCGAGCAGCACGGTGAATTCCTTGTCGCGGATCTCGAGATCGATGGACTTGAGAATTTCCTGCTTGCCGAACTGCTTGCGTACGGCGCTGATTTGGATGGCTGACATGGTCTGACTCCTTTGATCGAGAGCGGCGGCGAGGAAGTGAACTCGCTTGCGAGAGACGATGAAGATCGCCGCCGGTCATTGGCCTGATGAGCGGGCGTACGTTAGCGGTTGGAAATGCCCCACATGCTGAACAGGTACTTCCTGATCGCGAACAGGAACAGCAGCGCCGGGACGACCAGAATCAGACCACCGGCATACTTGATCTCGGCAGGTGACTCGGAAAGGCTCTGCACCAGGAAGGCGGTCAGGGTGCGGTTCTCGACGGTGAGAATTGCCGAGGCGAACACCTCGTTCCACGAGATCACGAAGGCGAACACGGCCGAGGCGGTGATGCCCGGGGCGGCCAGCGGCAGCACCACGCGACGGAAGGCCTGCCAGCGGTTGCAGCCCATCAGCCAGGCGGCTTCCTCGAGTTCCACCGGAATGCCCATGAACAGGCTGGAGGTGATCAGTACCGCAAACGGCAGTGCCAGGGTGGCGTGCACCATCGCCAGACCCAGGATGGAGTCATCGATGCCGACCTGGATGAAGATGACGGCCAGCGGCAGCGCCAGCAGCGGCATCGGGAAGGCCCGCGACAGGATGATGATCATGCGGTAGGCATTCATGCCCGGGAACACGAAGCGGGCCAGCGCATAGCCTGCCGGTGCGCCGAGCACGATGGCGATCACCATGGTGAAGACGGCGGCCAGCAGCGAGTTGCCCAGCGCGCTGATCACGCCCTGGTAGTGCCAGAAGAAGTCGAGGGTCTCGAAGCTCAGCGCCGGGGCCAGGGTCTTGGGCCAGCCGGTGATCTGCTCCGGCGTGCTGACGCTGTTGAGCATCAGCAGGGCGATGGGCACCAGCACCCACAGCACCAGGATCGAGACACCGGCCCGGAACAGCCATTTCCAGGCCATGTCATTGCGCCATGGCTTGTGGGCGGTCTGTGCCACCTGGCGTGAGGAGTCGGCTGAGGAGTCGCCTGAGCGTGACGAAAGCGATGACGGCATGACGGCCTCGGAAGAAGAGGATTTCATCAGCGGGCCTCCTTCGGCACATTGAGGAACTTGATGTAGAAGCCGGTGATGACCACCGAGATCAGCATGATCAACACCGCGTAGGCCGCAGCGGCACCTGTCTGCTGGTAGAGGAACTGCCAGTCGAAGGTCTCGCTCATCAGTACCGGCATGTCACTGCCGCCCAGCATCATCACCACCGCGAAGACCTCGAGTGCCAGCAGGGTGCGCAGAATCAGCGCCGACTGGATGCTGGGGCGCAGCATCGGCAGGGTGATCTTCCACAGGCGCTGCCAGTAGCTGGCGCCGAACACCTGACCGGCCTCGTCATATTCCTTGGGGATCAGCCCCATGCCCGATACCAGGATCACCAGCACGATGGCGGTACCGCGCCAGATCTCGGCGACCACCACGGCCAGGAACAGCGCGAAGGCATTCTGATAGTTGAGCCAGGACGCCGGCGCATCGATCACGCTGACCGCGCTCAGGAAGCTATTGAGGAAGCCGAACTGCTCGAGAATCGCCAGCCAGATGATGCCGGCGGCCAGATCGGAGATGCCCAGCGGGATGGTCCAGATGTAGAGGATGCTGTCGCGCCCCTTGTTCATCTTGGTGACCATCAGCGCCATGCCGATGGCCAGCACCAGCTGCAGCGGTACCACGACCCCGGTCAGCAGCAGGGTGTTCTTGAGTGACGGCCAGAAGTTGAAGTCCTGATAGATGCGCGTGAAGTTGGCCAGGCCCACGTTGCCGTCACTGCCGGTGAAGGCCTCGGCGAAGATCTGGATGAACGGATAGAGAAAGAAGGCACCCATGAACAGCAGGCTGGGGGCGATCAGGTAATAAGGTAGCCAGCGATCGTGCTTCATCTTTGCTCACCTTTGGCGTTGTTGTGATGGCTTGTCGGAATGGTTTGGTGGCACAGGGTCGGCATGACAGGGGTTGGCGTACCGTCATGGCGACCCGTCGGGGGGTGCCGTTGCTGCTGCTATGTTGCGTGTGCTGCGAGTGATGCGAGTGATGCGTGTGTGGCGAGTGATGCGTTCTTGAGTGTTGCGTTCTGGCGTCAGCGGCTTACTTGACCGGGCAGGGGCCGTCGCTGGGCGTATCCGGGAGCCAGCAGCCTGCGCCTGATGTGTTGATCAGCGTCTGCAGGCGCGGGGCGAGGATATCCAGCGTCTCCTCGATGTCGGCGTCGCGCAGTACGATCTGCACGAAGGCATCGCGGTAGATCTTGTTGAACAGGCCCGACTGCTGGCCCAGGCCGCTGGGCAGCAGCGAGAGCACGGCGTCATCGGCGGAGGACTGGGCCGCGACCGCCTTGCCGGACATGCGAATGCTGGCGGGCAGGTCATCGGGCAGTTCAGCCTCCACCACCGGGAAGAAGTTGGTGGCCCGCAGGGTGCGAATCTGTGCTTCCGGCGTCATCAGATAGCGGATCAGCTTGCGCGAGGCATCGGGATTCGTGGCATTGGCAGGCACTGCCAGGCCAGCGACCACCGGCATGTAGCCGCGTCCGCTGGGGCCGGCAGGAGCCGGGAAGGCCACGTACTGATCCGGCTGCTTGTTGAAGGCATCCTTCAAGCGCGCGGTGTGATCGAAGGCGACCCACACCTCGCCATTGAGCAGCGGTTCCTGCATGAAGCCGTAGGCGGTGGAGCGCGGATTGGTCACCGCCCAGATCTCGCGAAACTTCTGCCACATGGCCACGGCGTCATCGCTGCGGAACTCACGCACCACCGAGTGGGTGAAGGACGGGTAGAGATAGCCTTCCAGGAAGCGGTGGATCAGCCCCTTGCGACCGGCCGGGAAGCCCAGCTTGGGGCTGCCGGTGGCCTCCTGCATGTTGCGGCCCCAGGCCAGCAGCTCGTCATAGCTCAGCGCGTTCAGGTCAGCGCCTTCGGGCAGGTAGGGCAGCGCCTTGCGATTGGCGGCCATGATGTAGGTCGCCTGCATCCACGGAATGTAGCGCTGCTGGTCGCCGCCCAGCTTGCCCAGCGTCATGTACTGCTGGCTGATGCCCGCGTCCGCAAGTGAGCCTTGCAGGTCATCCAGCGGCGCCAGAATGCTGGGCGTCAGCGACCCCAGTTCGCCGTGCAGCCCGCCGAGCAGATCCAGCGCGCCATCGGGGCTGGTCTTCTCCGCCTCGAGACGCGACAGGAAGGTGCCCGTCTCCTGCGGCATGTAATTGATGGCCTCGGCGTAGGGTGCCAGCGCGATCTCGCGCATCTGCTGGGCCTCTTCCAGCGGTCTGGCCTGGGTGCTGAAGAAGGTGATGTCAGCGAGGGCGGACGTACTGCCCAGCAGCGCCAGCAAAGCGAGGGCGGTTGGCATCTTGCGCATGGAGGTCTCCCCGGTCGGGTGTTGTTTTTCTGGCGTCACGCTGACCACGTTCTGGCGATGGCGTTTTGCGATCAGGCGTTTTGCGGTCAGGCGTCTGGCGTCGTGAGGTCAGTCGATGATCCTGTGTGCTCAGGCATGTGTGCTCAGGCAGTGGTATCGCGCAGCAGCAGGTCGTAATCGAAGCAGCGATGGCGTGGCGCGCCATCCTGCGGTGCCAGCACCAGTTCGATCAGCGCCTGACTGACGGTCTCGAACGAGATGTCCAGGGTGCTGAGGCTGGGCTGGCGGTACATCTGCGGCGGCAGGTTATCGGCGCCGATGATGGCGATGTCCTCGCCGGGCGTGTGGCCGCAGGCGCTGACCGCTTCCATCACGCCGTAGGCGAAGATGTCGCTGGCACACACGAATGCGGTGGGGGCGTTGGCCCCGGACAGCGCTTCATGGGCGACCTGATAGGCGCTGGCATAGCCGTGCGGGCAATGGCGCGAGCTGGGCGCGAGGCCGGCATCGTGCATCGCCTGCAGATAGCCGGTCTCACGTTCGACGGCGGTGTAGAGGTCGCTGAAGAAGTTGAGGAACAGGATGTTGCGATGGCCCAGGCCAATCAGATGGCGGGTGGCGCGCATGAAGCCGTCGGCGGCATTGATGTCGACCCAGTCGTGCTCGCTGGCGCGGCCGGTACGACCGTGAGTGACGAAGGGGATGCCGCTGTCGAGCAGGAAGTCGACGCGCGGGTCCTGAATGCGGGTACGGGCCACCACGAAGGAATCGACCTTGCCGCCATCGATGAAGCGCTTGTAGGTGTCCAGCTCGTCGCGGTCCTCGGGCACCGTGGTGACGATGAGGTCATGTTCCGGTGCGGCGTCGTGCAGCGCCTGGCCCAGCGCGACCAGCAGGCGGGTGTTGAACTGATCACGAAAGTCGCCCTGGGCGCCGTTCATGATGTAGCCCACCGAGGAGGTGCGGCCTGTCTTCAGGCGGCGTGCACTCTGATTGGGCTTGTAGCCCACTTCACTGGCGTAGGCCTGCACCCGCTCACGGGTCGTGGCGCTGACATCCTCGAATCCGCCCAATGCCCGCGAGACCGTCGTGACCGACAGGCCCAGCTGGCTGGCGAGATGCTTGAGTGTGATGTTCGGCGGCATGGCACTTTTCCTTTGCGGTAACTGTGAGCGGAAACCGTTACCCGAAACGTTTCGGAAGCGATCTTTTCACTGTTTTGATTAGCTTGGCAAGAATGACGAGACCAAAGAATATATCCGTAATAATCCCGACATATGGCGCTGAAAATCGCCGCTCAGGCTGGCGATTGAGCCGGCGACGATACCACGCTATTTGCACGTAGCGATCTGGCGCGCGTCAGCGCAGGAGGAGGGCAGCAAGCCATGTGCGTTGTGGGTAGCGGAGCCGCTCTCATGTCGTGAGGCGACGCTCGGCGGGGGCTCCTGACGGGCATGGCTGCCAGAGCCATAAACGCCGACACCCCGCACAGGGCGGGGTGTCGGCGTCTGGAGAGCGTTACTCGAGTCAGGCTTCAAAGCCCGATCGTCAAGAGCCTCAGTTGCCCTGTGGCGCGAGTGCCGCGGCCTGTTCCTGCTGCTTTTCCTCCTCCTTCTCCTTGCTCGAAGGGCGGATCAGACGGCCCTGCAGGTCCTCAAGCGAGACACCCTTGGTCTCGGGCATGAAGAACAGCACGAACACCAGTTGCAGCAGCATCATGACGGCGAAGAAGGCAAACACCGGCCCGCCGCTGAAGTGGCTGAGGATGGTCGGCATCAGCAGCGCGATCAGCGCCGCGAAGATCCAGTGCACGGAGCTGCCGAAGGACTGGCCCATGGCGCGTACCTTGTTGGGGAAGATCTCGGAGATGAACACCCAGATCACCGTGCCCTGGCTCATGGCATGCGCCGCGATGAACACGCCCAGCAGCACCGGCACGCCATAGCCGCCCATGGCGGAGAAGTCCTCGAGATGGAAGGCCCAGGCGATCAGGCACAGCGACACCAGATAGCCGACAGAGCCGATCTTGATCAGGGTGCGGCGCCCCAGCTTGTCGATCAGCGTCATGCCCAGCAGGGTGAAGACGAGATTGATCACCCCGATGCCCGCCGTCGAAAGCAGGGCAGCACTCGCTTCCAGCTGCGCCTCGGCCAGAATGCGCGGCGCGTAATAGATGATGAAGTTGATGCCGGACAGCTGATTGAAGGCCGCGATCAGGAAGGCGAACAGCACCGGCAGACGATAGCGCCAGGCGAACAGACGGGTGTGCTGCTTGGCACTTTCCTCGCTTTCGGTGCCGCGGATGATGGCGATTTCCTCGGCGATGTCGGCCTTGGGGTTGATCAGCGCGATGATCTCGGCGGCGGCCGCCTCATCGTTGCGCTTGAGGATCAACCAGCGCGGGCTGCGCGGCACCTTGCAGATCATCAGCAGATAGAGGGCGGCCGGCACGGCTTCCACGCCCAGCATCCAGCGCCAGTTCTCACCGTCGATGAAGCCGATGAAGTAGTTGGAGACGAAGGCGATCAGAATCCCGAAGACGATATTGAACTGATAGAGCCCGACCAGCGCACCACGCCGCTTGCGCGGTGCGATTTCCGAGATGTAGATAGGCGCCGCGACGGATGAGGCCCCCACGCCCAGCCCGCCCAGCAGACGGAAGAACGAGAATACATAAGGGTCAGTGGCCAGCGCCGACCCCAGCGCCGAGACCAGATAGAGGATACCGATGCCGATCAGCGTGGCGCGGCGCCCGAAGCGATCGGTCGGCCAGTTGCCGAAGATGGCGCCGATCACCGTGCCCCACAGGGCCATCGACATGATGATGAGGCCGTGATTGAGATCGCTCAGACCCCATTGGCTCTGCAGTGAGGTATCCGCCCCCGAGATGACGGCGGTATCGAAACCGAACAGGAAGCCGGCGAGGGCAACCGTGATCGACCATTGAAGTATGCGTGGCATGGCGTGTCTCATCCTTGAGGGCGGTTGGAAGAAAAGGCGTTGGCGTGAGCGGCGAAAGACAGGCGCAGCCGAGCCATCATGCTGATGACCTCTGCAGGCGCAGATAAGCGTCTTTAGCTATCATTTCGCCCGGATATGCCTTGGATTGGCTTAGATGAATCGTGTCACCTGACAATGTCAGCCTATCTGCCCTACGGCGTGCCATCCGCTATACCTTAGGGGGAGAGTCGCCCCAGCAGCCGCCATCTCTCGGCCTCGACTCAGAAATACCCTCGCTAGAACAGCAGGTTATTGAAATCGCCTTATTGTTATTCTTTATGGTTTTAACGTTATTCATTTTTGCGTTGTTGCCGCTTCAGGCGTAGGCTTGAGGCATCAATCCTTGAGCGAAGCAGGAGGTCGGAAGATGGCAACCTCAACACAGCGCCCCCAGGTCGAGAGCTTCTTCGACGAAGACAGCAACACCTTCACGCACCTGGTGCGCGACCCGCAGTCCCGCCAGTGCGCGATCATCGATCCCGTGCTCGACTTCGATTATCCCGCAGGCCACACCAGCACCCGCTCAGCGGATGCTCTGCTTGCGCATATCGAGGCCGAGTCCCTCGAGGTGGCGTGGATTCTCGAGACCCACGTGCACGCCGACCATCTGTCAGCGGCCGCCTACCTGAAAGGCAAGCTGGGCTGCCAGCTGGCGATCGGGGCGCGCATACGCGAAGTGCAGGGCATCTTTGCCGATATCTTCGCCGCCGAGGCGGGCTTCGCGCGTGATGGCCGCCAGTTTGATCGCTTGCTGGAAGAGGGCGACAGCCTGGCGATCGGGGGGCTTGAATGCCGCGTACTGCATACGCCGGGCCATACGCCGGCTTGCATAAGCTACGTGATCGGCGACGCCGTCTTCGTCGGCGATACCCTGTTCATGCCCGATTACGGCACCGCGCGCTGCGATTTCCCCGGCGGCGATGCGCGTACGCTGTATCGCTCGATTCACAAGGTGCTCTCGCTAGCCGGCAGCACACGCATCTTCCTGTGCCATGATTATTCGGCCGAAGGGCGGGAAGGCTTCTGCTGCCAGACGTCGGTGGGTGAGCAGCGTGAGCACAATATCCATGTGCATGACGGCATCGATGAGCAGGCCTTCGTCGACATGCGCACCAAGCGTGATGCCGGGCTTGGCATGCCGCGTCTGATGCTGCCGGCGGTGCAGGTGAACATGCGCGCCGGCCAGCTGCCGCCGGCGGAAGACAACGGCCGCGCCTATCTCAAGATTCCGCTCAACCTGCCGTTTGATCAGCTGTGATGGCTGCCATGCCGGCAGGGAGTATGTCCAGGCGCTTTGCCTATGTAGCTTGCTTACGTAATTTTGTGACTCAAATGGACGATTTTCCGCGATGGGAGCCTTATCGATGAGCCAGAGCACGCCACAGACCCCGCCAGTTTCGGATTCTGCAACGACGCCTTGTGACAATCAGGGGGCTGATTCGGCCGCGGAAGCGACCCGCGCCGCCAATCACCGCCTGGCACCCAACGCCCACAAGGTGGTGATCATCGGTGGCGGGGCCGGCGGAATCGCGGTGGCGGCCAGTCTGCTCAAGCGCCAGCCGGGCATGGACATCGCCATCGTCGAGCCCGCTGAGCAGCACAGCTATCAGCCGGGCTGGACGATGGTCGGTGGCGGCATCTTCACGCCGGAATTCACGCGCAAGCCGATGCACTCGGTGATGCCCAAGGGCGTGCACTGGTATCGCGATACGGCCACCAGCATCGATGCCGAGGCGCATGAAGTCACGCTCGGCAATGGCCATCGTCTGCGCTACGAGCGCCTGGTGATCGCCATCGGGCTGGAGCTGGACTGGGGCGCCATCGACGGGCTTGAGGAGACGCTGGGAATGAACGGCGTCACCTCCAACTATCGCTATGATCTCGCGCCCTATACCTGGCAGCTGGTGCAGACCCTCAAGGGCGGCAAGGCGCTGTTTACCCAGCCGCCGATGCCCATCAAGTGCGCCGGTGCGCCGCAGAAGGCGATGTATCTGGCCTGCGATCACTGGCAGCGCGAGAACGTGCTGTCGCAGCTCGAGGTCAGCTTCCATAACGCCGGCGGCGTGATGTTCGGCGTGCCGGCCTACGTGCCAGCGCTGGAAGAGGCGGTCGCGGGCTATGGCATCGATGTCAGGTTCCATCAGCGGCTGGTCGCGGTGGATGGCAAGACGCAGACGGCACGCTTCGAGGTGCCGGCAGCCGAGGAGGGCGGCGAGCCACAGATCGTCGAGCAGTCCTTCGACATGCTGCATGTGGTGCCGCCGCAGAAGGCACCGGCGTTGATCGCACAATCCGGGCTGGCCAACGCCGCTGGCTGGCTGGATCTCGAACCCGAGACCCTGCAGCACATGAGCCATCCCGACATCTTCGGGCTGGGCGATGTCAGCGGCACCTCGAATGCCAAGACCGCCGCGGCGGTGCGCAAGCAGTCCCCCGTGGTGGTCGAGAACCTGCTGGCCACGCTGACCGGTGGCGCGCTCACGGCGGGCTATCGGGGCTATGGCTCCTGCCCGCTGACGGTGGAGAACGGCCGCATCGTGCTGGCGGAATTCGGCTACGGCGGCGAACTGCAGCCTACCTTCCCCAAGTGGGTCAATGACGGTACGCGTCCGACTCGCCTGGCCTGGCAGCTCAAGGCACGGGGGCTGCCATTCATCTACTGGAACCTGATGCTCAAGGGCCACGAATGGCTGGCGCGTCCGGCGTCACGCGATGTCTGAGCCGGTTCGAGAGGCAAGGGGGACGTCGCTTGCCCGCTGGCTGCCGCTGGCGGGTTGGCTTGCCCACTATGACCGTCACAGTCTCGGGCGTGATCTGCTGGCGGCGGTGATCGTCAGCGTCATGCTGGTGCCGCAGGCGCTGGCCTATGCACTGCTGGCGGGGCTGCCGGCGCAGGTCGGCCTCTACGCCAGCATGTTGCCGCTGGTGCTGTATGCGCTGTTCGGCACCAGCAGCACCCTGGCGGTGGGACCGGTGGCGATCATCTCGCTGATGACGGCCTCGGCGATCGCGGGCATGAGCGGCACCGATGGTGCGGCGCTCTCCACGCCCGAGCTGCTGGCCGCCGCGCTGCTGCTGGCCTTTCTCTCCGGCGCGATGCTGATCGCCATGGGGCTGTTGCGCCTGGGAGTGCTGGTGAATTTCATCAGCCACCCGGTGATCTCGGGCTTCATGACCGCCTCGGGCATCCTGATCATCGCCAGTCAGCTCGGGCCCATCACTGGCCTGAGCCTCAGCGGCGGCAATCTGATCGCGATGGGCGAATCGTTGTCGGCAGGCGCGCAAGAGTTGCACTGGCCGACACTCGCCATCGGGCTGGGCTGCCTGGCGTGGCTGATCCTGGCACGCCGCCATCTCAAGCACGGTCTGATGGCCTTGCGGATGAGCGAGAGCGCGGCGGGCATGCTGTGCAAGACCACGCCGATCATCGCCGTCATCGTCTCCAGCCTGCTGGCCTGGGGGCTGAGTGATCCTCTCGTTCAGGGCGAACAGCTTGAGCAGGGCAAAAGCAGCATGGCGCTGGTCGGTGCCGTGCCCGGCGGGCTGCCCGATCTCAGCCTGCCAAGCCTTGTCAGCCATGACTGGTCGGGTCTGCTGATCTCGGCACTCTTGATCAGCGTGGTCGGCTTCGTCGAATCGCTGGCGCTGGCCCAGACCCTCGCCGCGCGGCGCCGTCAGCGCATCGACCCCGACAAGGAGCTGATCGCGCTGGGCGTCTCCAACATGGGCGCAGGCGTCAGCGGTGGCATGCCGATCTCGGGCGGGCTGTCGCGCTCGGTGGTCAACTTCGATGCCGGCGCCGCCACGCCCTTGGCGGGGGCCTTCACCGCCATTGGCATTCTGCTCGCCAGCCTGTGGCTGACCGACTGGCTGGCGTGGCTGCCGCGCGCGACGCTGGCGGCGATCATCATCGTCGCCACCACCAGCCTGATCGATATCGCGGCGATCAAGCGCACCTTCCGCTATTCGAAAGGTGACGGTGCGGCGCTGATGATCACGCTGATCATCACTCTCGCGCATGGGGTGGAGAGCGGCATCATCGTCGGCATCGCCGTGTCGCTCGGGCTCTATCTCAAGCGCACCAGCCAGCCGCACAGTGCACTGGTCGGGCGCGTGCCCGGCAGCGAGCACTTTCGCAATGTCGAGCGCCATGAGGTGGAGACCGACCCCGAACTGGCGATTCTGCGCATCGACGAGAGCCTGTATTTCGCCAATGCACGCTATCTGGAAGACACGGTGCTGGCGCTGATGGCCGAACGCCCCTCGCTCAAGCATCTGGTGCTGGCCTGTCAGGCGGTCAATCTGATCGATGCCTCGGCACTGGAAAGCCTGGAAGTCATCAATGAGCGCCTGAGCGCTGCTGGCGTGAAACTGCACCTGAGTGAAGTGAAGGGCCCGGTGATGGACCGCCTCAAGTGCTCGGAGTTGCCGGCCAATCTCGGTGGCGACATCTATCTCAGCACCTTCGATGCCTGGCAGGCGCTGAGCATTCACGGCAGCCACTGCGGCCAGTCCTGCGCGCGGGACGGCATCAGCCAGACGGCGGCGGTCGGCTGATAGGAGCAGGCGCTGGTTTCAAGAAAGAGCCGTAAACGAAAACGCCCCGCCTCGGTGATTGCCGAGGCGGGGCGTTTTCTTATCTGGTCACACAAGATGCTCAGTCAATACGATCAGTCAATACGTTCAGTCAATACGTTCAATCAAGTGCTGGGCCGATGATGTGTTTGACCTCCAGATAGCCCGCCAGCCCCCACGGCCCCAGCTCACGGCCGATGCCGCTGCGCTTGAAGCCACCCCAGCTGGCCTGCACCAGCGGCAGCTGCTCGCTGTTGTACCACACCACCCCGGCGCGCAGGCGACGACCGAGCTGCTGGGCACGTTTGGCATCACCGCTGACCACCGTGGCCACCAGCCCGAAATCACAGTCATTGGCGAGGCGAATCGCCTCGGCCTCATCGGCGACGCGGCGCGTGCACAGCACCGGCCCGAAGATCTCCTCGCGCCACAGACGGCTTGTCACCGGCACATCGGTGTATAGGGTCGGCGCCACGAAATAGCCCTTGCCTGGCAGGCTGCGATGGGTGCCATCGCGCAGCGCCGTCAGGCCTTCCTCGCGCGCCACGTTCAGATAGCTCAGCACGGTGTCGCGCTGGCGGGCGCTGGTCATCGGGCCCATCTGGGTCGCGGCGTCCAGCGGGTCACCCAGCACCAGCGCATCGATGCGGCTGGCCAATGCGGCGTGCAGCTCATCGGCGATGGCCTCATGCACCAGCAGGCGCGAGGTGGCAGAGCAGATCTGACCGGCATTGAAGTAGATGCCCGCCATCACCCAGTCGGCGGCTTCCTCGACGTCGGCATCGTCGAGCACGATGATCGGCGACTTGCCGCCAAGCTCGAGAGAGACACCGCGCGTGCCGCAGGCCGCGGCCTGCATGACCTTCTCGCCGACCACATTGCTGCCGGTGAAGGAAATCTTGTCGATGCGCGGATGACGGGTCAGCGGCGCGCCGATACCCTCGCCATCGCCGTGCAGCAGGTTGAATACGCCCGCCGGCAGTCCGGCTTCCAGCGCGATCTCGGCCATCACCTGCTCCGGCAGTGGCGTTACTTCAGACGGCTTGATCACCAGGGTGCAGCCCGCGGCGAGCGCCGGCGCGACCTTCCAGGCGCTGGTGACCAGCGGGAAGTTCCACGGCGTGATCAGTCCCACCACGCCTGCCGGTTCGTGATAGGTGTGCGCGGCATAGCCTTCGACATCGTGCGCGACCTCCGCACCCTGACGCGCATCCAGCGCGCGTGCCTGGGCAGCGTAATAGCGGTAGCAGCCGATGGCGTCATCGAGATCGATCTCGGCCTCGGCGCGAATCTTGCCGTTGTTGCGACACGACATCTCCACCAGCGCTTCCCGGCGTGACGTCAGCCCCTCGGCGAAGGCCTCCAGATAGACCGCACGCTCGGCGCCACTCAGTGCCTGCCAGCCCTCGAAGGCCTCGGCGGCGGCCGCGACGGCGGCCTGTACATCACGCGCATCACCCGCCGTCACCTCGGCGATGACGGTCTCCTCGAAGGGGTTGGTGACCGCCAGACGACGCTCGCCGTGGGACTTGACCCACTCGTTGTTGATGAACTGATGATCGAGCTTGTGCATGGACATTCCTGACATGTGAGTTTCTGGCATGAGAGTTCCATGCCGCCTGCCACCACAGGGTCACAGGCGGGCATTGTTCAGTGTTGTGGCGCTAAGCGGCGAGCCAGACTCACTGTGCGATTGAGCGCTGCCACGCCGCCGCGTCGATTTCCACCAGCAGCGGGGCACTTGCGTCGCGCTCGCTGATCGCTGTCGCCAGCTCACTGGGGGAGTCGATCGCCACGGCGGCGCAGTCGAAGCCCTGGGCGAGCAGCTGGAAGTCGGGGGCCTTGATGTCGACGCCCAGCCGCGTGACGCCGGCGTTGTCCATGAAGCGGCGAATCTCTTCATAGCCCTGGTTGTGCCACAGCACGATCACCACCGGCAGCTGTTCTTCCACCGCGCAGGCGAGTTCGGAGAGCGTGAACATGATGCCGCCATCGCCGACCAGCGCGATTACCGGCAGGTCCGGGCGGCCTAGGGTCGCGCCCATCGCGGCGGGCAGGCCGTAGCCGAGCGTGCCGTAGCCGGTGGAGGCATTGAAGTAGCGGCGCGGTGCCGGCTGACTCAGCAGATGATTGGCGGCGTAGACGGTCGCGCAGGAATCGCCGACCCAGATCGCCTCCGGCAGCGCTTGCTGGAGGGTATCGAACAGCGGCACGTAGGGCGCGAAGGCCGGGTCAGTCGGCAGCGCGAGGGCCTCAAGCGTGGCGGCGGTGATCTGCGCGCCGCGTGTCTTGCCTGCCTCGTCAGCCGTCTTGTCATAGGTTTCGCCCAGGCTATCAGCAACGCTCGCGGCGAGAGTCTCCAGCGCCAGGCCGGCGTCGGCGACGATGGCGAGTGTCGCCTGCTGGTTGCGCGCCAGCTGTTCGGGGTCGATATCGATGCGGATCAGCTGACCACCGATCACGAAGCCATCATCGAACACCACGTCGTAGTCGGTCTCGCCAAGTTCGGTGCCGATCGCCAGCACCACATCGGCGTCGCGCGCCAGTTCGCGTACCGCAGGCAGCGCGGCATTGGCGCCGAGGTCCAGCGGGTGGGCGCCGCCCAGCAGGCCTTTGGCATTGATGGTGGTGACGGTGGGGGCATCGAGCGCCTCCACCAGCTGGCGGGCTGCTTCAGGCGCGGCGACACAGCCACCGCCCAGCAGCACCAGCGGCCGCTCGGCGCCCTGCAGCAGGCTCACGGCCTCAGCGAGCAGGGCCGGGTCCGGCGCGAGGCGGCCGATGCGCGGGCGCGTGAAGTCATGCGTGGTGCGACCGGCGGGCGGAGCGATCTCGGCATTGAACAGGTCGATGGGAATCTCGATATGCACGGGGCCGGGGCGGGCACCCTCGAACAGCGCGAAGGCGCGGGCCAGCACTTCCGGCAGCGCGGCCGGGTCGAGCAGCGTGTGGCTGAAGCGCGCCACGCCCGACACCAGTTGCTGCTGGCTGGGCAGTTCGTGCAGACGCCCCTGGCCACGGCCGAGGGTGTCGGTGCGATTGACGCTGGAGATCACCAGCATCGGGATGGAATCGGCCAGCGCCTGGCCCATCGCGGTGGTGATGTTGGTCATCCCCGGGCCGGTGATGATGAAGCACACCCCGGCCTTGCCGGTGCTGCGGGCATAGCCATCGGCCATGAAGCCGGCGCCTTGTTCATGGCGCGGGGTGACGTGGCGAATGGTGCGCGCGGCGGTATCGGCATCCGGCTCCAGGCCACGGTAGAGCTCGACGGTATGCACGCCGGGAATACCGAAGACGGTGTCGACGCCGTAGGTGTCACGCAGCAGTCGGATCAGGAGTTCAGCACAGGTCATGGCAGGTTATTCCAATGACGGGAGCACCGTGGTGCTCCCGTATGAGATGAGAAACAAGTTGAGTGCCCGCTTGGCTCAGAACACGAACAGATGCGCGATACCGGCGATGATCGGCAGGGTGATCAGCGTGCGCAGTACGAAGATGGCTACCAGTTCCCAGATCTTGAGCGGAATCTTCGACTTGAGCAGCAGGGCGCCGATCTCGGACATGTAGATCAACTGGGTCAGCGACAGGCAGGCGATCACGAAGCGGGTCAGTTCGCTGTCGATGTCCTTGGCCAGCACCGCCGGCAGGAACATGTCGGCGAAGCCGACCAGCGTCGCCGGGGCTGCCTCTGCCGCGTGGGGAATCTGCAGCAGTTCCAGCAGCGGAATCATCGGGTAGGAGAGCCAGGTGAACACCGGCGTGAACTCGGCCAGCATCAGCGCCACGGTGCCGATGGCGATCACCACCGGCAGCAGGCCGAGGAAGATGTCCGCCACGTTGAAGCCGGCCGATTTCACCAGCTTGAGCGGGCCCGGCGCATGCTCGGCGCGCGCGACCGCCATGCCCAGTGAGTAGCGCAGCACGCCACAGTCGCTCTGGTTCTCTTCACTGATCTGACAGCCGACCGGCTCATGATAATCATCACGCTTGCGCGACAGCGGCGGCAGACGCGGCACGATGACGGCGGCGATCAGGCCCGCGATGACGACGGTCAGGTAGAAGGGCACGAACAGGTGATTGATGTTCATGAAGCTGGTGACCAGCAACGCGAAGGCGATCGAGACCACCGAGAAGTTGGTGGCGATTACCGCCGCTTCGCGCTTGCTGTAGAAGCCCTGCTCGTACTGCTGGGTGGTGATCAGCACGCCGACGGTGCCGGAACCCATCCACGAGGCGGTGGCATCGATGGCGCTGCGCCCGGGCAGATTGAAGATGGCGCGGAACGGGCGGCGCACCAGGCTGCCGATGAATTCCATGAAGCCGAAGTCGACCAGCAGTGGCAGCAGAATGGCCGCGAAGAAGAAGAAGGTCAGCAGCACCGGCGCGAGATCATTGAGCATCACGCCGCCGGTGAAGGCCGCGGTGACCTGGGTCGGCCCCCACTGGAAGTAGGTCATCAACGCGAAGATGGCGCCGAGGGCGCGCATGGCGAACCATACCGGCGAGACGTCGAACAGCTCGTGCGCCGAGCCCTGGCGTGCCCAGGCCGGCTTGGCGAGCTTGACGAAGCCGGTGAGGATCACCGACAGACACAGCACCGCGACGGCGATGGCGGGCAAGGCGCTGCCGAGCGTGGCCTTGAGCCAATCGGCCATCAGGCCCATGCCGATGTTGATGGTGTCGCCGACACTGAACGGCACCAGGAAGAAGCTGACGCCGAGCAGTGACGGCACCAGGAATTTCATCAGTCCCCTGGCCGTGAGCGGCACGGGGCGGGTGGCGATGAGGTCTTTCTGCGCCTTGTGTGGCTTGGCGGTTTCAGGCTGTTCAGCACCTGAGCCAGAACTTGATACGGAACTTGAGACAGAGTCAGAAATAGCGCGGTGCGGCGTATGGTCCGCCGCGGAGTCGATGCTGGTTGTCATTCGGGTCACCTAGATCTTGTTGTAATGGTCAGGCTCTAGCCGAGCATTGTGTGATGCATCATGCCGTATCGTCTCGGGTGATTCTGTGTGCGCCGAGGGCGGGACGGGCCCCCGGCGCGGGTACAGCAGGACAGCGGGTCATTCGTGGGTCGTTCGTGGATCAGTCGCGCTGTTGCACGCCCGGCAGTACACACAGCATCTCGTAGAGCAGGGTCGCGCCCATCAACGCGGTGTTGCCGCTGGTGTCGTAGGGTGGGGAGACTTCCATCAGGTCACCGCCGACGATGTTGAGGCCACGCGCGCCGCGCACGATTTCCATGCCCTGCGGCATGGTCAGGCCGCCGGCTTCCACGGTGCCGGTGCCGGGGGCGACGGAGGGGTCCAGGCCATCGATGTCGAAGGTGATGTACACCGGACGGTCGCCCATCATGTCGCGCACTTCGGCCATCAGCGGGGCGAGTGACTTGAACCAGCACATCTCGGCGGTCTCGACACGGAAGCCCTGCTGGCGGCACCAGTCGAAGTCATCGGCGGAGTAGCCGGTGCCACGCAGGCCGATCTGCACCACGCGATTGCTGTCGAGCAGGCCTTCTTCCTGGGCGCGGCGAATCGGCGTGCCGTGGGCGATGGGCTCGCCGAACATGTGGTCGTTGACGTCGGCGTGGGCATCGATGTGGATCAGGCCGACCGGTCCGTGCTTCTTGGCGATGGCGCGCAGCACCGGCAGGGTGACGGTGTGATCGCCGCCCAGTGTCAGCGGCACGCAGTCGTGGCGCAGCACCTCATCGTAGAACTGCTCGATGATGTCCATGCTCTTGGGCAGGTGGAAGGTATTGATCGGCACATCGCCGATGTCCGCCACCTGCAGGCTGTCGAAGGGCGCGGCGCGGGTGGCCATGTTGTAGGGGCGCAGCATGCGCGATTCATCGCGGATCTGACGCGGGCCGAGACGTGCGCCCGGACGGTTGGAGGTACCGATGTCCAGCGGAATGCCGATGAAGGCGGCGTCCAGGCCTTCCGCGGTTTCCTGAGCCGGCAGACGCATCATGGTGGCCGGGCCGCCGAAACGTGGCATGTCGTTGCCGCCCAGCGGCTGATTGAACTCGCTCATCTGTCTCTCCAGAGTCTTGAGTCGCTCGCGCTAGCGTGACGGCGAGCGGGGTATTGTGATTGTTCGCCTGATCGGCTGGCCGGACAGTGTCATGAAAGCCGGCGATCTTCCTTGGCGCATACCCCAGCATTGCAGTAACCATGCCAATTATTAGTCTATTGATTTTATTGAGTTTTATTTGAGGGTGGTGGCTGAGTGATTCATTTCTGGATCACTCGTGTGCCATTAATGATTCAAAAATGGATCGCTGATTCATTTGTGGATCACATTCGGGCATCATCGAGAGTGTCTTCAGCGCCGTGCGAGAAAGACCTGCTGGAAAGACCTGCTGGAAAGAAGCGATAGAAAGAAGCAGTAGAAAGACCTGCTATAAAGCCCGCCCGATTCACAGGCTCGACCATGAGGTGCCCGCCATGTCAGAGCTCGACCGTCAGATTCTCAAGACCATCATCGACACCGCTCACGATCACTACTTCGTGGTCAATGCGGATGGCCAGGTGATGGATGTCAGTCCCGGCGCCGCGGCGGTCTATGGCATGACCCGCGAGGAGTTATGTACCGCCAACGTGCATGAGCTGGAAGCCAGCGGCGTGCTCAAGCCCTCCATCAGCCTGAAGGTGCTGCGCACGGGGCGCACGCTGCAGATGATGCAGCTCACCGCCACCGGGCGGCGGGTGGTGGCACAGGCGCATCCGGTATTCGTCGCGGGCAAGCTCGAGTGCGTGGTCAGCCGCTCGATGGATCTCACCGATATCCAGCTGTTGCAGCAGGAATACGCGGTGCTCCAGCAGCGCTTCAGTGATCACCTGCGTCGTAACTCGCGCGGCGGTGAGCTGGGTGGCGTCAGTCAGGCAGAGGGTGATTGGGCAATGGCGGGGGCAGGGCAATCAGTCCACGACACTGAGCAATATGCACAGAGCCAGGTTGAACAGCGGCAACGTGAACAATCAGCACGAGAGCAGGCCGAGTGCGAAGACGCCGCGCTGGAGCTGGGTGAGCTGCAGGTCAGAAGCCCGGTGATGCGCGAGATAGCGCTGCTGCTCAAGCGGGTCGCGCCCACCAACGCCACGGTATTGATGCTGGGCGAATCCGGGGTCGGCAAGACGGCCTTCGCCCATCAACTGCATCGCTGGAGCCAACGCGCCGACGGCCCCTTCATCGAGGTGAACTGCGGCGCCATCCCCGAGAGCCTGTTCGAGTCCGAGATGTTCGGCTATCAGGCCGGTGCCTTCACCGGCGCGGGCAACCGTGGCAAGGCGGGCCTGATGGAGCAGGCCGAAGGCGGCACCCTGTTCCTCGATGAGATCGGTGAGCTGCCGCTGGCCACCCAGACCAAGCTGCTCAAAGTGATTCAGGACGGGATGATCACCCGCCTGGGCGACACCACCACCCGCCGCGCCGACTTCCGCCTGGTCGTCGCTACCAATCAAGACCTCGCCGCCCGCGTGGAGCAGGGCCAGTTCCGCCTCGACCTCTACTACCGCATCAATGTGCTCCCCGTCAGCCTGCCGCCGCTGCGTGAACGCCGCGAAGACATTCCCGCCCTGATCGAGCAACACCTCTCCCGCCTCAATCAACGTCACGGTCGCCGCAAACTTCTCGACGCCTCGTTATGGCCCATCCTCATGCGCCAGGACTGGCTCGGCAATATCCGCGAACTGGAAAACTGGCTGGAACGCGCCTGGCTCAGCGCCCCCAGTGATGTCATCGACAGCGACTCAGTGAAAGCCCTGATCAACACTTGTTCCACGAATAACGCTAATGGACTAGGCAATTCATTTGGCTTCAGTAATGACAAATCTAATAACATGGGCGTTACTGAAAGTTTTACCACTGCCAATACCTTACATAGTCATAATTCCCTCTCAGAGCCTGCCGCTGAGGGGGCGGTAGCCATGCCAACCCCCAAGCTCGGCCCCAACGAAACCCTCAAGGAAGGCCTGGCACGCATCGAAGCACAATGGCTACGCGAGATGGCTGCTGAGTTGCCCAGCACCTATGCGATAGCCAAGAGGGCAGGGATTAGCCAGCCTTCAGTAGTGAGGAAGTTAAAATATATTAATTTAACCGGTGTCGATTGATGGGGTTTCTATGTCTCAGGAAAAAGAAATAAATTTAAGAGCTGTAAAGTACACGAGGACTATTTATGAGCATAATTCTCTAGAGGCTATAGCGATAAATCAATTAGAAAATGCAAAATCTGAAAAAGAAGGATATAGATTCAGATGGATAATTCCGTCAATGGCCTTTTCAGTATTCAGAGTGGAAGCACTATGTAATATATATGGAAGTCAATTGTTCCAGCATTGGAAACATTTTGAGTCTATGTCATTGATTGGCAAAGTTACAATGATAAGTGAGTTTTTAGAGATTAAGGTTGATTTTTCTGAGGAGCCTTGGCAATCCCTAGCTACAATGGTTAAATTCAGAAATACATTAGTTCATGCTAAACCTAGAAAAGCTTCAAAAAATTATAATATTGATAAAAAGTTTGTTCATATATTACCTCAGTTTCCTGATTCTGATAAAACTATCATGTCATTTTCATCTATTAGTAATGCGGAGAAGTTTGAGAAGTCAGCTACTAATTTAGAGATGTTATGGCTTAGTTATACTAGTAATAGTAAATATAAGGTGGATACTATAGGTCGGCCTAAAGTCTCTGAGTGATCATGAATCTAGATAAAACGTGAGGTTATAATGGTTGAAGATTTTGATGATTTGAAAAAAGAAAGTTATCGTTGGAACTGTTTTTCAAAAATAGATACTGAAGGGGTGTTTAGTTTATCTTCCTTTACCATTGGTTTGGAGAATATTGAGCTTAGAGATATAGAAAGTATAGATTACGAAGGCATTTACCTTAACCTTCATGAAGAGATTTCTAGTGATGATTATTTTAAGGCAAAAAGATTATTGCCGCTTATAATTCATGAGTTCACTCACTTTATAGACGCTACATCTACATTGTGGGGCGCCAAGCATATGACATTGATTAACGATGGCTATGCTGCAACTCAAGGAAGGGAAGGTGATCTATATAAATGCAAGCTTCTATTCGATCACTTTAAGCGCTTAAGTTTTCCTGACTATTACAACGTGGTCAATAAGAGTAATGGCACGAGTATATCTTGGAAATGGTCGCTAACATGTGGTCGTGAATTTGGACACCACGGAAAAATTACGGATAAGCCGATACTATTTGTTCGGTTTCTAACATTGTCTGATAATGAAATCGTAAGAAAGCCATTGTCTATTCTTTCTCTTTTAGAAACGACTGCTATGGCTCAAGAGTTTAATGCAAAGTCTCGCCTAATAAACCAGCTTAGAGAAGGTAGAGAAGCAGAGGCAGCGATACTTGAACGAGAAACTCTTGAATATATTTATGACCCGGAATTAACTGAGTATTCAGTATGTACTCATCTTCTTGCAAATACGCAGGGCTGCGAGGATGTAGGTGTATCCTTAAAATCGGCTGCGATGTTGGCACGAATAGTTCTTAATGCTCCAGATAGCGTCTTTACGAGGATGAGATCTAATTTAAGTGTATATATTAAAAAATTCCGCTTAAGAAATGATGATGAGGTTGTTCGTGAGTTGAAGAGATCTCTCAAAAATCTCAATTACGGTGCATTATATTACTTATTAGTTATTCTGTTACCAAAAGGCAGTGTTAGCAGCGCTCGAGCTATGCAAGATGGTATAAAGCTATCTATGAAGTCTTATGGTATAGATATTAATGATTATTTCAGGAATTCGGATGATCAGTTTTATAAGTTAAATGATGCTCTAATGAATAGTAATATGCCATCTATCGTCCGATTGTCAGTTGCTGGAAGAAAAAATCATGGAGTTATAAATAAATACGTTGATTCACTTCCTATGAATACTCTCCATTTACCTTCGGTATACTTAGGGGATCTCAATCAACATAACTTTTTTCCGTTAGAAGATAGTGTGTTCAAAGACTATAATGTTGACATTATGTTTGATGAGCTTTCTGTTAAGAATAAATTTATTACCGATTTTGGTGACGGTTGCCTATAAATTTTGATTTTTGCTATAGAACAGTTGTTTAAGGGAGCAGCGAATAAGACCCGTCTTAGCAAGAAAGATGGGATAGATGTGGAGATTCTGCTATTAGCTGACAGAGCTAGTCTATAGAGAATACCTAGTAGAGCATAAGGCTAATTGATTTAAATATAATTCTGATGACCGAAAGATAGTAAGTTATTGGTTTGATTTTATAGGAGGATAGTGATTATGGACGTTAATAGTAAAGTTGCTAGTTTGGTGTTAAGAAGTGAAGAAATAGATAAGCAGATGAAAAAATTATATCTGATAAAACATGTGTTAGTCGTGACTTTTGTTTTATTATCTTTAGTGGCCGCGTTTTTGATTATTAATCCGGAAAAGCTAAATATATTCTATTTGGGAGAAAAAGACATTCGTTCTTGGCCTGTTATTACTATATATCCGATTATACTTGCGTATCTTTCCATGCCTCTTATCGGTTTTATTTTTAATAGGTCAGAGATAGCTTTAAAAAAATATGAATCAGAGAAACTGAAATATGATATAGATACACTTGTCTTAGAGACCACTAAGGATGAAAAAAATGCAGAAAGATCCTATCGGTATAATAATATAATTCTTCAAAAATACTATGGGTTAAATTTAACTAATAACCTATGGATGCTTATAATTGGTTCGGCTTGTGTGTTTTCAGGTTTTTTAGTTATCATTATGATAATTTACCTAATTGTTTTTTCTAGTATAAGTATCGAGTCCCAAACTGTTATAGCTTTGTTAGGAGCAATAGGCACCTTCCTTGCTACATATGTAGGGAGAGTTTTTTTAAAAATGCACGGAGCAGCTTCAGGTCACTTGGGGAACTTTCATTCAAGGCTAGTTAAAACTGATCAAATTCTCCTTTCAAGTGTGGTTGCCTCAAGGATAAAAGATGAACAGTTACGTGAAAAAACACTTGCCGAGCTTGCTATAAAAGTTTCTGATCATAATTATAGGTCTGAGCAATACTCTGTTAATGAAGTGTAATTCGATAGCCGTTACAAAGAGAATAGCAAGCTAGATATATTGTTTTTATTTTCTTGCGCATGATTAACCTAATTATAAGTTATTAGAGAAATAAATTGAACTTCTATTAATTATTGATAGATAAATATCATTGTTTTTAATTAAGGTCGTAGGGCTGAATTTTTACGATATAGGATAAGTCTATAAACGCTAGCTGTTTTCCATCACCACCAGACTCCCCATCACCCCTTCACATAGTGGCTTGATCTCGCTGAATCCGTCATCGACGGTGAGGTCTGTCTTGGCTTTGGCGTAGGTGGTGCCGTCGGCGGTGGGGTGGTAGCTGGTGCAGTGCAAGCGGATCAGCTTGTCGTCGAGGAAGAGGCCGTATTCGCGGGTCTGCGAGGTGATGGGCATGCCCTGGTGTCGCTGTGTCATGGCGATATCGAACCAGTAGACCTGACGGTGATCCACTCGGGTCAGGCCTGAGTCGAGCATCCGACTGTTGATGGGCGCCCATTGCGCCAGTTGGTCCGTGGCGGCCATTACCTTGAGCTGCGCGTCACTGACGGTGTCGCCATGCAGATCATAGATCTCGAGGATGATCATGTCGGTGCCGGTACCCGCCTGGCTCTGCCATTTCTGCACGATATGCGGCAGGCGGCCCTCGGCGGCAGACCACGAGGCGGGCAGGTGCAGTGCCAGGTTGATGCCCAGCGACTTGGCGTGGCCCTTGGTGTGGAATTCCTGAAAATAGCCGTCGTACAGCTCGTATACCGGCTCGATCTGATACTTGGTCGCCAGCAAAAATTCCTTGAACGGCGAGGGCAGGTATTCCCCCTGGGCGCGCAGATGAATGGCCTCGATGAAGCGGGCCGCGAAGTCGCTGGTCAGCTTGTCGGTGGTAAGCTGCGAATCCAGCTCCTTCTTTATCTGACGGCGGATGCCCTCCAGCACTTCACGTGCGTGGTCCTTGCCCATCAGGGTGGCGAGGTTTTCCGCCAGACGATGGGTGATATTCGGGAAGGCATTCTTGAAGTAGGCGGAGGCCAGTTCCGCATCCGGCGCGAGGCCAGGATACTCATCGGCGATGCGTGACAGGGTGATGTCCTGGGCGATGACGAAGCCGTAGGTACTGCTCAGCGTATTGATGACCTTGGGCGTGGGGCGAAACTGTGCGGCTTCGGCGCGTGCCGAGGCACCGGGGGTAATACATAAGCCCAGGCTCAGGCCCAGTCCGAGCGTCAGGGCGGCGGCAGCCAGCCCGGGAATTGCCCCAAAGGAGCGTGTTACGGCAAACGCCATGCGTGACATCCTGTCAGAGTGCGATCGATTCAATCCTATCATCGGCCTACGGTGACTTCTTGCGTGCTGACGCTGTTCAGATGCCTAATCAGGCAGAAGTATCAGACTGCGCGTCATGCGGCGCACGCGGTTTCCCTTGTGAGAGAGCAGCAGACAACGATGTCCAGACGACACCAGTATTCGGTTGAACTTGAGTGGACCGGCAATCGCGGCGATGGCACCCGCCATTACACCGCCTATGAGCGTGATTTCGTGGCCCGTGTCAGTGGCAAGCCGAGTCTTGAAGGCTCCGCCGACCCCGCCTTTCGGGGCGACGCTGGCCGCTGGAATCCGGAAGACATGCTGGTGGCCTCGGTCTCGGCCTGCCACAAGCTGTGGTATCTGCACCTGTGTGCTGAGGCCGGCATTCGTGTCATGAGCTATCACGACCGCGCCGAGGGCACGATGCAGGAAGGCGCGCCCGCCGCCGATGACAAGACTCAGGCTGAGAGCCAGGGCGAGGCGGGGCGCTTCACCTCCATCGTGCTGCGCCCCGAGATCACGCTGGCCGCCGGTGACGATATCGCGCTCGCCCATGAGCTGCACCACCGAGCGCATGCGCTGTGCTTCATCGCCAATTCGCTGAATTTTCCGGTCAGCTGTGAGGCGATGATCACCCATCAGTGATGGGCAGCCCTCAGCCCGCGTCGGACTGACCGTGTCCGACCGACCGTGTCAGACTGACCGTGTCAGAACCCAAAAGGCCACCAGAGCAATCTGGTGGCCTTTTTTGGTTTCTGCGCTCTGTTTCTAGCATTCTTGTGCGCAGGATGAGGTAGAAGTCCCATTTCATGGGGCCTTCAGAAGATACGTACGTACGTACTTCATTATTTAAATAAATAATGAACGAAACAATGATGGCAACAGTTTTTTATTCATTTACATCCTGTTGTAAACTTTTCGTTATGTGTTTTTGCGGTTAGGCGAGCATACTAAAATGCGCAAATGTACATAATAAATATTTATGGTTAAAATTCCTTGATTTGCTTCGTTTGAGCTGTTTAGATGATGCCGCTTCAGTAAGTAATCCACATGACTATTTCTGTTGAAGGGGTGTAGGTTTGGTTAGAAAATACGTTACGAGTGATGAAAGAGTTGATATGGTAAAAAGGAAAGAGCGAGGGGACAGTCTTCTGTCGATAGCCCAAGCTACGGGCTATGGTGTGTCAACTGTTGAAAAACACTTAAAAAAAGCCGGAATGGAAAATTTGCATTTAAATCTTGAGCAAAGCACTGAGCTAGAGCTCAAAAAAGCCAAAGAGTTAATTAAGAAGCTCAAGGAAAGAATCGCTGAGCTTGAAAAAGATTTGAGTGGTTATAAGATAGTGCTAAAAGCAGAATTTGGGAAGTGAGATAGCTCACGCCTAGAGGTCAAGTGTTGGATGTTTTCCTGTAGCCCAATGCTGCCTTAACTAAAAAGGCCACCAGAGCAATCTGGTGGCCTTTTTGGGTTTCAGCGTCTTTCCAAAGAATCAGCGTCTCGCGGGCGAATCAGAAGGGTGGATCAGCCGCGTGCATTCACTTCCTCGATCAGCTTGCTGGAGCCGGTGAGGTCCGGCAGGCAGGCGCCGTCGGCGATCTTCGCCAGCAGCACTTCTTCGGCTTCTTGCACCTCGATGGCGTGGCTGGCGATGGCCGAGACTTCCTCGGGCGCCATGACGATGATGCCGCTTTCATCGGCGAGGATGGCATCGCCCGGATTGACGATGACACCGCCGATGCTGACCGGCACATTGAGCGCGCCGCCGATACCGGCGAAGCGGGTGGTCAGCGAGGCGACACCGCGACTCCAGACCGGGAACTGCTTGTCGCGAATGGTCAGCGCATCGGTGGCCATGCCATCGATCACCACGCCTGCCACGCCGAGGCGCGAGGCGACTTCCGTCATCACGCCGCCCCAGCAGGCGCGGTGGCGATCGCCCTGACGATGCACGATCAGCACATCGCCCGGACGCACCAGGCGCATCAGGTGGTTGAGCAGGGTGCCGTCTTCCGGCGGCAGCGAGACGGTGACGGCGGTACCGGCGATGCGCACCTCGGGCAGCATGCTGGCAATCGCCGGTTCGACGAAGCCGCGGGTGTGGAAGTGGCCGATGGTGGCCGTCTCGCACTGGCGGAGCTGTTCCAGCCGTTCAGGCGCGACCTGCGCTGGCATGTCATTGAGTTGGTACATGGAAGTCTCTCGTCGTGGTCGGTCAGATCAGGCTGGGCAGGAAGGTCGTCAGCCACGGGGCCCAGTAGAGCATCAGCATCGCGAACAGGAAGCAGATGACGATCGGCCAGGCCGCGGCGTAGATGGTCTGCATCGGCGTCGCCGGGGCGGCGCCTTTCACCGCGAACAGGTTGTAGCCGAAGGGCGGGGTCAGACTGCCCACCGAGATGTTGATCAAGAACAGTGTCCAGAACCACACCGGATCAAAGCCATACAGCTTGACCAGCGGCGCGTAGATGGGAATCACCACCATCATGAAGGCGATCTGGTCGATGAACATGCAGGCGATCAGCGGAATCAGCATCAGGATCAGCAGCATCCACACCGGGTCGAGGTCCAGCCCGGTCACGCTGCTCACCAGACCGCTGGTGGCGCCGGTGAAGCTCAACAGCTGCGAGAACAGCTTCGAACACGCCAGGATCAGGATGATCATGGTGCTGACCTTGAGCGAGGACATCACCGCCTCGCCGGCCATCTTGAACGAGAACTTGCGGTAGTAGGCCGCGACCACCAGCGAGCCCAGCACGCCGGTAGCGGCAGATTCGGACGGCGTGGCGATGCCGAGCAGAATCAGGCCGAGCACGGCGAAGATGATGATGGTGAACGGCAGCATGTTGATCACGGCGCGGCGCTTTTCCTGGGCCGTGCCGCCACCGCTTTCATCGACGGGCGGCGCGCGGCGCGGGTCCAGCGTAATGCGTACCTTCACATAGAGGATGAACAGTGCGGCCAGCAGGATGCCGGGCAGGATACCCGCGATCAGAAGGCGTGCGATGGAGACATCCACCATCGAGCCGATGATGATCACCAACAGACTCGGCGGGATGATCGGCGCGAGACTCGCCCCGCCCAGAATCAGGCCGATGGAGAGCCTGTCGTCATAGCCGCGCTCCTGCATGGTCGGCAGCGCCGAGCGGCTGAGCATGGCGGTCACGGCCAGTGCCGAGCCGGACAGGGCACCGAACAGCGTCGAGAGGGCGACGACGAAGAAGTAGAGGCGACCCTTCATGCGGCCCATCAGGGCATCCAGCGAGTCGAAGATCACATCGATGGAGCCGGAGCGGAACAGCAGCTCCCCCATCAGCACGAACAGCGCGATGGTGGTCAGCGTCTCCGAGGTCATGCTGTCGTAGACACTGTTGGCGAACATGCCGAAACCGGCGGTGCCCATCAACCACAGCGTGCCGAGCACGTTGATGGTCAGGAAGGCGGCGAAGACGGGAATGCCTAGGGCGAACAGGCCCATCAGCAAGGCGATGGCCAGGCCCAGAGAGGTATACCATTCCATGACTCAGGGTCCTTTTCTGGCGGCGGTAGCCGGGGGCGTCGCGCGGGTGAAGGCGTGGCGCAGGAAGTACAGGGCGGCGCTGATCATCGCGTAGGCGATGAAGCTGGAGACCCAGTACTTGGGAATGTCGAGGCCCATGGCGGTGGTGGTGTGGTAGTTGAACTGACGCAGGCTTTCCTGCACGCAGATCCAACCGGCCACGGCGCAGACGGCGCCGGTCACCAGGGCGAGGAGACGATCATAGAAGGCGCGCGCGGCAGGGCCGAGGCGCTCCGGCAGCACGGTGATGGCGATATGGCCATGGGTGCGTGCCAGTTCCGGCGTTGCCAGCGAAATCGAGAGGCATAGCAGGTAAGCCACCATCGCGCCGGACCACAGGGTGGGAGAGTTGAAGAAGTAGCGCGCGATGACTTCCAGCCAGAAGCACAGGACGATGCCACACAAGGTGACACCGCCCAGAAGGAAGCCTGCTCGCGTCACGCCGTCATGCACACGTGCAAGCAGGGTTAGCATGGTGGATTCCTTACTCGCTGACGGTGGTCAGGTTCTTCTCGATCGCCAGTTCACGCATGGCGGTCACCGTGTCCGGGGTCTTGTCGATGCCCAGCTGCCAGATACCGTCGGTGACGAGGGCATCCAGACGCTCGGCGTCTTCCGGTGCGAATTCGGTGGCCTGCATGCCGGCTTCGTCCAGCGCCTTCCACTCTTCGACTGCCAGCTCATCCAGGATCGGGACGATTTCGGTTTCCAGCTCACGCCCTTCGTCGAGCAGCACTTGCTGCTGTTCCGGCGACAGGGTGTTGAAGGCGTTCAGGTTCATCAGCACGAAGTTGTAGGTCTGACCGAAGGTCGGCTTGGAGTAGTAACCGGCGACTTCCTGCCAGCCCATGTCCTTGACGCCATTCAGGCCCCAGGCCGCGCCGTCGATCACGCCACGGTCCATCGCGGAATAGACATCGCCACTGGACATCAGCACCGGCGTACCGCCCAGGCCCTTGGTGACGTTGGTATAGGTGGGGCTGCCGCGCAGACGACGGCCATCCAGACCCGGCGTACCGGTGATCGGCTCCTTCAGCACGTACTGGAAGCCGTGGCTGCCCAGCGGCGGAATCGCGATCAGCTTGAGGCCCAGGCCGTTGTAGTGCTCATCGACCATGTCCCACAGGCCGGATTCACGCGTCTGTTCCGGATTCACCGCCACGCCATCCATCGCGGCGCCGACGCCGGTGGTGTTGGTGTGATAAGCGGCGTGGGTATACAGCAGCTGGAAGACACCGGCCGCGACAGGCTGCAGCTGCTCGAAGGGCGGCACCACATCCGGGCCGGTCAGCTTGATGGTGAGGTCGGCGGCCTTGTTGGCTTCGACTTCCTTGATGAAGCGCTGGGCAATCTCGCGGGAGTAGGCAGTGGTCTGGTCGTAACTGGACAGCATGCGCAATTCGGTGGCCATGGACTGGGTGGCCGGGAGGAGAGCGAGCAGCGGGAGCAACAGAGCGGGCTTGAGGGTTTTCATAGCAGTATCCACGTTATCGTTATTGTGAGCGGGGCAGTGCATGCGGGACCTCTCGTGACCATGATGCTGCGTCCGGGAGATGCATGCGGTACCTGTCCCTGCTTCTTGTTGTGATGGTACGCCTTCAATCTATGAGGCCCTCCCTTCGCGGTCAACGAATCATCAGCCTTTTGGGCTTTCAAATTTCAATACGCAGTATTTGCCAAATTTATGTAAGAAAATATGTGTGTATTGTGCGGTGACAACATGCGGGGATTGCGATGAGAAATTGGCCGATTGATGGCAGAACAGCCAGGCAATTCATCGCAAGGATAGCGGGCAGTCGTTCACGAAAAACCTGCCTGAAGCCATCTGCTCGATCAGCAGAATAGCCATCAGAGTGGCTATCAGAATGGCTATCAGAGTGGCGAGCAGGAAACCCGCAGAGCGATGGATCCTGAACACGGGAAAGCCCCCGTTGCCGATGTTCTCAAGAGGTCATCGGCAACGGGGGCTTTCGGGTAGTGCATCACTGCCTGAGACGCACTGAGCGCAACTTTTCTCTCAGTCAGTCAGCTCGGCCAGTCAGCGCGCTGGGCCATTGCGATAGGCCAGCGGGCCGAGAAGTCGCCTCAGCGCGTGGCGGACTCGGTCGAGAGGCTCAGGCTCGGCTTGCGCAGCGCCAGCGGCATCAGTGCCAGCGAGACCGGCAGGCCGATCATCACCGGGTGCAGGCCGAAGGGATGGCCCAGCACCTGCCACAGCACGGCGGTGGCCAGCCCGCCCCACATCATGATCACCCCGCCACGCGGGTCTGGCGTGCGACGGCACAGCGCGACCACCGTCGGCACCAGCACACCGCAGACCAGCATCGCGCTGCCGAGAATCCAGATATCGAGCAGACGCGGTGCGTAGAGCGCCAGACCCAGCGAAATCAAGGACATGGCGACCACCGAGTGACGGCTCATGCGCAGCATGAAGGCATCATCGCGGCCCTTCATGCGCGGCTTGATGATGTCGTTGGCGATGGAGGACGCACCGGCGATGAAGAACGAATCGGCGCACGAGATGATGGTCGCCAGCAGCACGACGACCATGCTGACCATCAGCGGCAACGGCAGAGTGGCCTTGATGATGGCGTAGAAGGACAGGTCCGGATTGGCGACCGCGATATCCAGTCCCAGCTTGGCGAAGGCGCCGATCATGACCACGGCACCGCCGACCAGCAGCGTGAAGACGATGGCGACGGCGTAGCCGGTGCGTGCCGCCTTGAGGCTGCGCGCGGCCCAGAAGCGCTGCCACAGGTCCTGGCGCACGAACTGATAGGCGCCGATGGTCAGCATGTAGACCGCCAGTTCATGCCCGGATATGCCGGTCAGGCTCAGGAAGTCAGGGTTGCCTTCGGGCATCGGTGCCGCGCTGATGAATTCCCAGCTGCCGCTGGCGTAGTAGACGGTGACCAGCAGGAAGAAGATGCCCAGGGTCTGCAGGGTGCCGAGGATGGCGTCTGACCAGATGACCGCCATCAGGCCGCCCAGCCATGTCTTGGCGGTCAGCAGTGCCCAAGTCAGCAGGATGCCCACCGGCAGTGCCAGGCCGAACACCAGCTTGAGCACCGTGGCCACGGCCACGAACTGCATGCCGGTGATGGCCGCGTAGGCACACAGGATGCTGAGCAGGGTCGGCACCCTGACGCCTTCGCCAAAGCGACTGACCAGGAAGTCGGCCAGGGTCACCATGTTGAGGCGCTCGCCCTCGGCGTGGATCTTGCCGATGAAGAAGTACAGCGCAATGCCTGCGAAGGTCATGCCCACCGGCAGCCACAGCTGGCCCATGCCGAAGGTGTAGCCTTTGGAGACGAAGCCCAGCAGGGTAGAACCGCCGACGGCGGTACCGATCAGCGTACAGATCAGCGGGAAGGTCGAGGTGGAACGGCCTGCGACATTGTAATCATCATAGGTCTTGATGCGACGGAAGAAATAGAGCGAAAGCCCCATCAGAAATACGCCACATGCTATGATCATGATCGAGAGAATGAAGGTTTCTCGGGTATCGAACATCGTCGTGTTTTCCGCTTTATTGATATTGTATTGATCGTCATTAGTGTCTTGAGCGAGGGGGAATATATCACTCGAGGGCAGACGTTGGTGACGCGGTGCTGACTTTATTACCATCTGGCGTACCACCGAGAGTGCATTTCATTGCGCTCTTGCCGGTCGCGCCACTTTCGGGACAGGAACAATCGCCATGCGACCCATACATGACACGCTGGACTGGAACCTGCTGAGAACATTCATCGTCATCGTCCAGGAGGAAAGCGTCAGTCGGGCCGCGGCGCGTCTCTACCTGTCACAGCCAGCGGTGAGTCTGTCACTCAAGCGCCTGGAAGAGCGCCTGGGGCAGCGTCTTATCGAACGGGACAGTCACAGTTTTCGCGTGACCGGGGCGGGGCAGGTGGTCTATCGCGAGGCGGTGGAGATCTACGCCAATGTGGCGCGTCTCGCCTCTGAGGTGGGCAATAGTCATACGGAGATTTCCGGACATGTCTCGCTCCTGTTCATCACCGGCATTGAATGCCGTTTCCTTGATAGCGTGTTCGCACGCTTTCACCGCTGTTTCCCCCAGGTCACCTTCTCGATCCAGGAAATGTCCAGTCACGAGGTGCAGCAGGGCCTGCTGCAGCGCCAGGGGGCCTTGGGTATCTGTCTGGCCCAGCAGACGCCTGAACAGCTGATGTCCCAGGTGCTGGCGCGCCAGAATTACCGCTACTTCTGTGGTCGCATGCATCCGTTGTTCGGTCAGCAGAACCTGCCGATGGATGCGCTGCGCAATGAACGCTATGTCTCCTTTGGCAGTGAGCAGCTCGATGGCGTGCTGTCACCGCTGGCGATGTTCCGTGCTCGCGAAGGCGTGCAGGGTCCGGTGATCGGTCAGTCCAGCAGCCTGCAGGAAATCCGCCGCATGGTGCTGGCCGGTTGGGGCATCGGCTGCATGCCCGAACACATCGTGCGCCGTGAAGTCGCGGAAGGAGAGTTGTGGCCCCTGCCGCCCTACGGTGGCGTGGCCGATATCGACCTGCACCTGATGTGGCACCGCGAGGCGCGTTTCAGTGCCGCCGAATCCACCTTCGTCAACTTCATGCACAACGCGCTGGCCAAGGTGCCGCTGGAAGAGCGTCTGCATCGCGGGCTGGAAATGCAGCCCGCCGCGGCCTCTGCCGCAGCCGACGGCGTGCCGGCCAGTCGCGACCCGCTTGCCGCCGTGCATGCTGATCTTGATGCTGAACGGCCTGATTCCGGTGAGGGCGAGGGCGCGGCCGAGACTCACTAGACCGAACCTCAGTTTCCATCCCCTTTTCTCAAGCGCCTTCTCGAGACTCTTCTCAAGCGCTTCCCAACGTCATTTCTCGACTACCACCATCGACACCGCTGCCATCCTGCAACATCGGATGACAGCGGTGCCGTGGGTGGGTCGTCACTGGCCTCAGTAGGCGAGATTGATCCAGGTGGTCTTCAGGTCGGAGTACTTGTCCAGCGCGTGCAGCGACTTGTCACGCCCGAAACCGGACTGCTTGACGCCACCGAAGGGCACGCTGATGTCGCCATCGGCGTAGCAGTTGACCCACACCAGACCCGCCTTGAGGCGCCGCGAGACACGATGGGCACGCGCCAGGTCGCGGGTCCACAGACCAGCACCCAGACCGTAGATGGAATCATTGGCCAGTTCGATGGCCTCTTCCTCGCCGCGGAAGCGGGTCACGCCGAGTACCGGGCCGAAGATTTCCTCGCGCATCACGGTGCTGTTCTGGCCGCCTTCCACGATGGTCGGCTCCAGATACCAGCCGCCGGCGGTGGCATCGCTGGGCGCGATCGCCTGGCCGCCCTGGTGCAGCGTCATGCCTTCCGAGAGCGCCGTCTCGACGAAGCCGAGCACCTTCTCGTGGTGGTCCGCGCTGACCAGTGCGCCCATGCGCGTGGCCGGGTCGAGCGGGTCACCGGCCGGCATGGCGCGGGCGCAGGCGATCAGGCGCGGCATGAAGTCATCGAAGATGGCCTCATCGACATACAGGCGCGAACCGGCGATGCAGACTTCGCCCTGATTGATGAAGATGGCATCGGCGGCGGCACGTGCGGCCTGGTCCAGGTCCGGGCAATCGGCGAACACGATATGCGGCGACTTGCCGCCACACTCCAGCCACACACGCTTGAGGTTGGAGTCGCTGGCATAGCGCATGAAGCGCTTGCCGGTCGCGGTGGAGCCGGTGAAGGCCAGCGCATCGACTTCCATGTGCAGGCCGAGCGCCTGACCCGCCACCGCGCCCAAGCCCGGCGTGACGTTGAACACGCCCGCCGGAATGCCGGCTTCATCGGCCAGTGCCGCCAGACGCAGCGCACTCAGGCTTGAGGCTTCGGCCGGCTTGAGCACCACGCTGTTGCCCAGCGCCAGCGCCGGCGCGAACTTCCAGGAAGCGATCATCAGCGGGAAGTTCCACGGCACCACCGCCGCGACCACGCCCAGCGCTTCACGGGTGATGGTGGCGTGCACGTTCTCGCCGGTGGGCGCGATCTCGTCGTAATGCTTGTCGATGGCCTCGGCGTACCAGGCTACCGAGCGCGCGGTTTCCGCCAGATCAAAGCCCAGGCTGTCGCCGATCGGCTTGCCCATTTCCAGCGTCTGCAGCAGCGCCAGTTCTTCGGCATTGTCGCTGATCAACTGGGCAAAGCGCTGCAGCACGGCCTTGCGGGCCTGGGGGGACTGACGCGACCAGACACCGGATTCGAAGGCGCGACGCGCGGCCATCACGGCGCGGTCGATGTCCTGCTCGGTGCAGGCGGTGATATGCGCCAGTACTTCGCCGGTGGCCGGATTGTAGGCCGGGAAGGTGTCGCAGCCGGTGCTTTCGGTATAGGCGCCATCAATGAAGGCACGCGTCTCGAAGGTCAGCGCGGCGGCGCGTTGCTGCCAGTCGGCATGCGTCAGCGGGGCGGATGTGGCAGTGCTCATTGGGCGTTCTCCGCGGTGTTGTGGGTCGCATTGGCGTCGTCAGTGTTGGTGCTGACGATGCCGGCACGCTTGAGCATCGCCAGCAGCAGGACGTTGGCGCCATCCTCGAGATCGGACGGTTCGGCGTTCTCGCTCTCGTTGTGGCTGATGCCGTCTTCGCAGGGCACGAAGATCATCGCCACCGGATTGATGCCGGCGATCTGCACGGCGTCGTGACCGGCGCCGGTTTCCATGTCGCGGTAGCTGAGTTCCAGCTCTTGACTTGCGCTGCGCACCATCTCGATCAGTTCCGGCGCGAAGGGCGTCGGCGGAATGTGCTGGACCTCGATCAGCTCGATGTCCACGCGTTGCCTGCCGCTCTGGTTGGCGGCGTGATGCTTGAGGCACAGCGCCTTGAGCTGGTCGTGCATCTCGGCGAGCACCGCCGGTTCCAGGTGACGCAGGTCGACGCTGAAGCGCACCTGGCCCGGAATCACGTTGCGCGAGTTGGGATGCACATTGAATTCGCCGCAGGTGACGCGACCGTTGGGCTGGTAGGCATCGGCCAGCGTCAGGATGTCACTGACCAGCGCGCAGGCGGTCTTGAGCGCATCGCGGCGGTAGGGCATCGGCGTCGGGCCGGCGTGGGCTTCCTGACCGCTGACCACCACGTCGAACCAGTGCAGACCCAGCGAGCCGGTGACGGCGCCGATGGTGATCTCTTCCTGCTCCAGCACCGGGCCCTGCTCGATATGCGCCTCGAAATAGGCGCCGAAATCATGGCTGCCCACCGGCACGTCGCCGGCATAGCCGGTGCGCGCCAGTGACGCGGCAACGCTGTCGCCGTCACGGTCGGTGGCGGCCAGGGCCTTCTCGAGCGGGATCAAGCCAGCATGCACGCCGGACCCCATCATCACCGGCACGAAGCGGCTGCCTTCCTCGTTGGTCCAGATCACCACTTCCAGCGGGGCTTCGGTCTCGATGCCGCGCTCATCCAGCACGCGCATGACTTCCAGGCCGGCCAGCACGCCGTAGCAACCGTCGAACTTGCCGCCGGTGGGCTGGGTGTCGATGTGGCTGCCGGTGGCGACCGGCGGCAGGCTGTCATTGCGGCCCGGGCGACGGGCGAAGATGTTGCCGATCTCGTCGACGCGCAGTGTCAGGCCCGCGGCCTCGAGCCAGCCGGTGACCAGCTCGCGGCCGGCGCGGTCTTCTTCGGTCAGGGCCAGACGGCAGTTGCCGCCCTTGGGCGTCGCGCCGATCTCGGCCAATGTCATCAGCGCGTCCCACAGGCGCTTGCCATCGACGCGCAGGGCGAGGCTATCCAGAATCAGCTGGGTCTGTGCGGCGTTGGCAGAGGGAGCTGAAGGGGTAGTGGTAGTGGACATGTTGTTGTATGACTCCTGTCGTCGCGCTCTGGCGGCATGGTTCAACTGTTCTGACGGTTCAACTGTTCTGACTGGCGACCTTCCCGCCTTCGGGCGACGGGAAGGTCGTCCGAAGGCGGGAAGGAGCGCCTCCCTGTGACTTACTCGGCCGCGTTGCGCGTGAGGGCATCTTCACGGATGCCGCTCAGCAGCTTGCCCGGGGCGATGCCGTCCGGGTCATAGCGCAGCTCGATCAGGGCCGGCAGACGCTCGCGGTCGGCGAATTCCAGGGCGCGCTTGAAGCTTCCCTCGAAGTCCTCGTCCTTCTCCACCACCTGACCCAGGCCGCCGTAGGCGGTGACCAGCGCGGCGAAGTCCGGGTTGGTGAAGGTCAGCGCGATCTCGCGGCCCGGGAAGTCGTTTTCCTGGTGGGCGCGGATGGTGCCCCACATGCCGTTGTTGAACACCAGCACCACGACGCCGAGGCGGTACTGCAGTGCCACGCCCAGTTCCTGCAGGTTCATCTGGAAGCAGCCATCACCGGCGTAGCAGACGGCGGGGCGTTCCGGGAATTCCAGCTTGCTGGAGATGGCGGCGGGCAGGCCGTACCCCATGGAACCGACGGTCGGGGCCAGCGAGCTACCCAGGCCACGGAAGCGCACGTAGCGGTGTGCGTAGAGCGCGTAGTTGCCGGCGCCGACGCTGATGCAGCCCTTGCCATCCAGAATGCGGTCGACGGTCAGGCTGACCTTGTCCAGGCTCAGCGGGCCCGGCGACGGCTGCTCTTCCAGCGTGGCCAGATAGGCGGCGCGCGCCTCGCGGGTAATGCCGGACCAGCGCGGCGCGCTATCCGGGGACAGGGTGGAGAGCGCCAGTGCGAAGCCGTTGACGTCGGTATTGATGGCCAGCGTCGGCTGATAGACGCGGCCCAGCTCTTCCGGGTCTGCGTAGATGTGCACCAGCTTCTGGGTCGGCACCGGCGACTGGATCCAGCTGTAGCCTTCGCTGGTGGCTTCGCCGATACGGGTACCGACGGCGATCACCAGATCACTCTCGACCAGCTGCTGACGCAGCGCGTCATGCATGCCCATGCCGACGTGACCGGCGAATTGCGGCAGTTCGGCATCGACGCACTCCAGACGGCGCCAGGCGACACCGGTGGGGATATCGAAACGCTCGGCGAAGCCTTCCAGCGCGACCTGGGCATCGCGGGTCCAGCCACTGCCGCCGACCAGCAGGAAGGGGCGCTCGGCAGTCGCGAGCAGGCTCTTGAGCTCATCGAGCTGCGGCTGACCCGGGTAGGTGGCCAGACGCGGGTGCGGCTTGACGTCCGCGACCTGGGCTTCGCCCCACAGGGTGTCTTCGGGCAGTGCCAGCACCACCGGCCCCGGACGGCCACTGCGCGCCACCTGATAGGCACGCGCGATGTATTCCGGAATGCGCGAGGTGTCGTCGATCTGCGCGACCCACTTGGTCATCTCGCCGAACATGCGGCGGTAATCGATTTCCTGGAAGGCTTCGCGCTCGATGAAGTCGCCCCCGACCTGACCGATGAACAGGATCATCGGCGTGGAATCCTGATAGGCGGTGTGCACGGCGATGGAGGCGTTGGTGGCGCCCGGGCCACGGGTGACGAAGCACACGCCGGGCTCGTTGGTCAGCTTGCCGTAGGCTTCGGCCATGTAGCCTGCGCCACTTTCCTGGCGGCAGACAATGGGCTCGATGGCGCCTTTGTGCTCATTGAGCGCATCGATGCACGGCAGATAGCTTTCGCCCGGCACCAGGAAGACACGCTTGGTGCCGTGCAGACGGATCTGGTCGACGAGGATCTGTCCGCCATTGCGCAGCGGCAGAGTGGAAGCGGAGGAAGTGTTCGCGGCCTGAGTCATGGGAGTGCTCTCGTTGTTGTTGAGAAATCAGTGTTGAGAATTCGGATGTTGAGAAATCGGATGTTGAGAAATCGGATGTTGAGAAATCGGTGTTGAGACGTCGGTACTCTTGACGCGGTAATGAATTCGGTGCGGCGCTCAGCAGGGCAGCGGCTCAGGTCTGAGGCGCGGTGCTGTCGACGGGCATCAGGTCAGCGCCGCGAGCGGGCATGAGGTCATACAGCGCCTCGAGCTGTTCGGGGTAGATGACGCAACGTGCCTGCAGCCCCTGCTGATTGGCCCAGTGCTGGTCGGTGCCCAGCCCGTGCTTCCAGCGCCACGGGCCATCGATGGCCAGTCGGCGATGGGTCTTGCAGGCCCGCGCCAGCCGCTGACGCCACGGCTTGAGCGTCTCGGTGATGGTGGCGGCGGGCTGGTCGGGCATCAGGCCCAGATCCGTGGCCAGGTCCCCGGTACCGATCAGCGCTCCCAGCAGGCGTGGCGTGTCATCGCCCGCGGCGAGCAGTTCCTCGGCGGCCAGCAGTCCGGCCTGGCTTTCCAGCGTCGCGACGCTCTTCAGACTGCCCCGTGGCAGGCCATGCAGGGCTTCCTGCTCGGCGAGGGCGTCATCCAGCGCGGCCAGCTGGGCGCGTTGCTCGACGGCGGGCAGGAAGATGGCGGCGGGCGTGCCAGTGGGATCGCCCAGGGTGGTGCTGATCAGCTCTGCCAGCTCTTCGCGACCGCCGTGCTCCAGCAGGTTGAGGCGCACGGACGGCCACACCTTCAGGGCACGGGCGCGTCTGGCGAAGTCGGCGAAGCGACTGATGGCAAGCTTGCGTCCGGCGGCCGGGGTGAACTCTTCGAGATCGACCACGATGGCATCGGCGCCACTGGTGAGGGCGGCCTGCAGACGGGCGGCATCGTCACCCGGCACGAACAGCCAGCGCTGGGGAAGCTTGTGGTCCATGGCGGTGGTCATCACTCAGCCCTCCATCAGGTTGGGCAGGAACAGCACGAGTTCCGGAATGAAGGTGATCAGCATCAGCACGGTCAGCATCGCGCCCAGCATCAGGCCCAGCGGTCGCAGCGAATCGCTGACGTTGATGCCGGCGATGCGACAGGCGGCCATCAGATCGATCCCCAGCGGCGGCGTATTGGCGCCGATGGCCAGATTGACGGTCAGCAGTACCCCGAAGTGCACCGGGCTGATGCCGTATTGCGCCAGCAGCGGCATCACGATGGGCGTCACGATGATGATGATCGCCACGCTTTCCATGAAGGACCCCAGCACCAGCAGCACGGCGGTCAGCAGCAGCAGGACGCTGATGCGGCTGTCGGTGAATTCGCCGATCAGCTGGGCGATGGCCTGCGGCACCTGCTCGTAGGTCAGGCCCCAGGCGAACATGCCGGCCGCACCGATGATCAGCAGGATGGCGCCGGTGGTCTCGGCGGTTGCGCGGACGCTGTCCAGGAAGCCGCGCCAGGTCAGACTGCGATAGACACAGGTGCCGATGATGATGGCGTAGAGAATCGCGGAGGCGGCGGCTTCGGTGGGCGTGAAGACCCCGAAGCGGATGCCGCCGATGATCATCACCGGCACCATCAGGGCCGGCATGGCGCTGAGCAGGGCGCGGCGACGCTCGCCGGGCACACGGGCCGCGACACCGCCCGACCAGCCATGCTTGCGTGACATGTAGAGGGCGACGCCGACCAGCGCGACGGTCAGCATCAGGCCGGGGATGATGCCACCCATGAACAGCTGGCCCACCGAGGTATTGGAGGTGGTGCCGTAGACGATCATCACGATGCTGGGCGGAATCACGGTGCCGATGGAGCTGGCGGTACCGACCAGCGCACTGCTGAAGCCCTTGTCATAGCCGTTGCGGGCCATGGTGGGCAGCAGCATGCTGCCGATGGCGATCACGTCCGCCACGCCGGAGCCGGACAGCGCGCCGAACATCATGCAGGCGAGCACCGCGACCACCGCCAGGCCGCCGCGGATGTCACCGACCATCGCCATGCACAGGCGTACCAGGCGTTCGGTCAGACCGGCGCGGTTCATCAACTGGGCCGCGAGCACGAACAGCGGGATCGCCAGCAGGGTGAAGCTTTCCATCCCGGCCACGAATTGCTGCGCCGAGACCATCATGGGCGCAGCACCGAAGGCCAGCAGGTAGAAGAGGGCCGACATCAACAGCGCGAAGGCGATGGGAATGTCGATGAGGATGCCGAGCGCGAATACGCCGAGCAGAGCCAGGGCGCCGAGAGTCATGAGGCATCTCCTTGGCGTGGGGATGACGTGGCGTCATCGGCCAGGGGGTCACGGGAGGTTGCGGTCGGCGTCAGCAGGTGCTCCAGCTGTACCAGTGCCATCGCGGTGCAGCACAGCGGCACGGACAGATAGACGATACCGGCCGGAATCTGCAGGGCGGTGGTGGTCTGACGCATCGTGATGGCACTCAGGTCCATGCCTGCCTTGGCCAGCAACAGCAGCATGATCAGGATCATGGCGTCAGTGATGCGTCCGGTGATGCGCTGGATACGCACCGAGCGCACCAGCAGCGGCAGCAGGCCCGCACTCAGGTGAGTGCGGTTGCGGGTGCAGGACACCGCGGCCAGCAGGGTGGTCCATACCAGCACCAGCTGCGGCAACTCTTCGGCCCAGTGCGGCGGCTGACCCATGACCCAGCGCATGAAGACGGTCCAGATCACCAGTGCCGACAGCGCGGCGACTCCGCTGGCAGCCAGGGCCAGACAGCCCCGGCAGCTCCAACGTGAGAGGGTGATCATCAAGGTACGCACGGCACACAACACGGCCAGCGGCTTGACGGAGGGAGAGGCGGAAGACATCGTTACTCGCCCTTGCGGTATTGCTCGACCAGGCCCATCAGCTCAGGCCCGAAGACGTCGGTGTACTCGGCCCAGACACCCTGCACCTTGGCATTGAAGGGCGCGGTGTCGACCTCGTTGACCTGCATGCCTGCCTCTTCCAGCTTGGCGACCAGCTCGGCGTCATCCTTCTGGGTCATCGCGCGCTGCTTGTCACGCCATTCGTCGGCGCTCTTCTGCACCGCGGCCTGATCCTGCTCGGAGAGCTGATTCCAGGTGAAGTTGGAGATGGTCAGACACGCCGGTGCCCAGACGTGACCGGTGAGGGAGACATAGTCCTGCACTTCGCTGAAGGAAGAGGAATAGATGATGGCCAGCGGGTTTTCCTGGGCATCGAACACGCCCTGCTGCAGCGCGGAGTAGAGCTCACCGAAGGACAGCGGCGCTGGGCTTGAACCCAGTGCGGTGAAGGTGTCCAGACGCATCTTGTCCGGCGTGACGCGAATCTTCAGGCCCGCGAGGTCTTCCGGGGTGGTGATGGGGCCACGGTTGTTGGTGACGTGACGGAAGCCGTTTTCCCACCACGACAGGATCTTCATGTTGTGCTCGTCGGCGACATCCTCGAGCGCATCGCCCAGCTTGCCATCGTAGGCGGCGTAGGCGTGTTCGCGGTCCGGCCAGGAGTAGGGCAGTTCGACGATGCCGAAGCGGGCATCCAGCGGCTGGAAGGAGCCACAGCCGATCACGCCAGCCGGCACGCTGCCGATCTGCATGCCTTCCACGACCGTCTTCTCGTTGCCGAGCTGTCCGCTGGGGAAGACCTGGAAATTGACGCGGCCATCAGTGGCCTCGGCGACATCCTTGGCAAAACCTTCCGCAGCGATGTTCCAGCTATGGGTGGGCGCCAGCACGTGGCCGAGCTTGATATCCTGAGCCTGAGCGGCGCTCAGCGGCAGGATAACGGTAGCGGCAATTGCAGCGGTCAGCAGGGTACGCTTCATCGGGACACCTCTTGGAGTTGTTATCGTTGTGACAGGCGCCTCTGTGTGCGCCTTGATCCAAGAGTGTGTTCTGTTCGTGTATTTCGGTAGTTTCGATTTTTTATTCTTGGTATTAACCAGATTTATGCTGGGTCTGCGAGACCCGATGTCAGTGCTGTCATCCGCCGCCACAGACCATGGTTGATGCGCGGTCAGGCTGCGAAAGGATGCCTCTTCGAGATTGAGGACGCAGGTACGTCGGGGCTCTGAGATCACGCTTCCTTATTTATACCGTTATCTTACTGGCGTGCCGAACGCTTTCAGGCTGGGAGGTGTGCAAGGAACAAGACTTAGCAAGACGTGGCAATACGAGGGCGGAAAGGGCCAGGCTTTCATAGCGCTCACTCCTCGCGCGCGAGCGCTGCATCCCAATAGGGCGGCGTGCCGAAATATTCGAGGTAGTAGTCGAGGAAGGCACGCACCTTGGGCGCCAGCTGGCGGGTGCTGGGATAGATCGCCCACAGATCGGTCGAACTCTGCAGCGGCGTGTCGGCGAGTATCTCGACCAGCTCGCCGCGCGAGAGATGTTGGTAGGCGCTCCACGTCGAGATGGTGGTGATACCCAGCCCGGCAACACAGGCATCGCGGACTGCCTCGCCGTTGTCGACTCGCAAACGTGTGTTGACGCGTACTGTCTCGATGCCCGCTGGTGTGATGAAGCCCCATTGATCCAGTCCCAGCAGATTCAGGCAGCGGTGATGGCTGAGATCGCTCGGCGTCTGTGGCACGCCATGTGTCTCCAGGTAGGCCGGAGAGGCACAGACCAGGCGTCGGTCCGGCGCCAGACGCCGCGCGATCATGCTGGAGTCCTTGAGCTCTGAATTGCGGATCGCGATATCAAAGCCGCCCTCGACCACATCGACGATGGTGTCGCTCAGGCGCAGGTCGAGATCCATCTCGGGGTAGCGCTCCATCAGGCCCGGCAGACCCGGCAGCAGGTGCATGCGCCCGAAAGAGGCCGATACCGTCACACGCAATGTCCCGCGGGGGGTCTGTCGACCGCTTCCCATGGCGGCACGGGCTGATTCGATGCTGGCAAGAATCTCTTCGGCATGCGGCAGAAACGTCCGTCCTTCCTCACTGAGTGTGACCTGACGAGTGGTGCGGTGGAAAAGTCGCACACCGAGATCGGCCTCCAGTTTACGCAGGTGAGAGCTTGCCACGGCAGGTGACAGGCCAAGGTCTTGTCCGGCCTGACTGATGTTGTGAGTGCTGACCAGGCGCATGAACAGATGGAGGTAATCGATATTCATCAGGCGATTCCCAATTTCAAAGATAAAGTGTTTGTTTTCGGGTCATGTTTTTCTCATTGCCGCGAGTCATTACTCTACATCCATCGGCTTGAGGCACGCAGTATCTTGCCAGGTGATATCGAAGAAAACCTGGATATCACAAGCCGTGATACAGGTGCTACGACGGCATACGTCACTCAGTGAATTGCACCTTGAAAGCCTGCAACCCGAAACCTTTTTCACAGGCCCACTGTCTGTATTGAATCGCAAGGAAACACCATGTTCGAGAATATCGGTTGGATCGTCGAAGGCAAGCTGCGCGAAGGCAAGAAAGAAGAATTCCGCACCTTGATGGAAGAGATCGTGGCGCAAACCTCCACGGAGGAAGGCACCCTCAACTATCAGTATTACCTCTCCGACGACGGTGATGTGATGGTCTACGAGCGTTTCGCAAATGCGCAGGCGGCTCACACTCACATCGACACCTGGGACCGTTTCGCCGAACGTTGGGTGGCCGCCGCAGAACCCACCCGCATGATGCACCTTGGCGAGCTGCCGCAGGACCTGCGTGATCGTCACGCGGAGCTGTCACCCCTGTGGCTGCGCCCGTTCGGTGGCTTCCAGCGCCAGGCCTGATCGAGCACTCTCGATCCTCATCGAGAGTATGCATTCGATACGATGCCCGTGTCTTCAACGTGAAGACACGGGCATCTTGCGTTGCGTATCCCGGAAACATGTTCAGAGGATGCAGGCAGATGACAGGGTCAAGGAAGAGTCGCTGCTGAAATTCGCTGATGGTGAATGATGAAGCCCGCGACGGGCGCCTGTCTGCGTGAAGCTGTTACGCGACAAGAGGCTGCTTGGTACAGAGGTATTCAAGATTTTCAGCAGTATTGGTTCATCACACTAGCGGGAATAAGACGCCAGCTGTCTTTGCTTCGATCAGCATTTTCACATGGCGTTTACTGCCCATATCCCGTGTGATGCTTTCTCTGTTCACCACTTCGTGCTTGATGTTTTCTGCGCTTGATTGGCGTATGCACCAACGACCCGCAGAGGCGGGCCGTTGGTGCAATCTGTCATTTCAGCCACGGCGGTGATGCATGTCGCTAGCCGCTGGAGCTTGGCTTCTCATCTATCGACGGCGATTCAGCTACCTGCATCATTCAATCGGCAGGATCGACAGCGTGAAGGGAGCTCCCGCCGTGCGGTTGACCATGCGCGGATCATCGAAGGTGGCGTCGAAGTTGGTCGTGATCACTTCGTTGCCGCGAATCGCGACTTCCGCCGGGGCATCGAGCTCGCCGTTGGCGCCATCGGTGGCACCATTGCGTGCCATCAGCGTCTTGTTGCCCTGGGGATCGATGGAGTAGATGGCGTTGTCGAACAGGTCGGCGATATAGATGCGCTGGCTGCGTGAGTCCCACTTCATGCCATCGGTGGCGACCATGCCATCCGCCCATACGGCGCTGGAAATCACCTTGTTGTCAGCATCCAGTCGTGTCTTGACGATACTGCCGTCTTCCATCAAAGAGGTGTAGAGATCGCCGTTGTCATCGAACGCGACACCATTCGCTCCGAAGCTCAGGCTGCCGTTGGAGTGGAAGGTTTCCAGCAGGTGGGCGTCGTGGGAATCCCCGGGAGTAAAGGGGGCTAACGCCAGCGGTGCGGCGGCATCCAGTTCTGCGAGATTGACCTTGTAGACACCGCTCAGGGTGTCACCTTCCTCGGCGCTGAGAATGGTCTCGCTGATGAAGAGGTCATCGCCTTTCCATGCCAGTCCGTTGGGGAACAGCAGTCCGGTCGCGACGACTTCACTGCGTACGGCCTTGCCGTTCTCGATCACGATTCGCAGGATGCGCGACTGGTGGTTCTTGTCGAACCAGTACTGCATGTCGGCCACATACGCATTGCCATCCGGCCCCAGCGCGATGCCCATCGGGGCAAGCTTGCCGGTGCTGGGGGCCATGTCCTGCGGCGTGAAGGTGTACCAGGAGGTGAAGGTATTGTCCGCCGCCACCTTGCCGATCGCGGGCGGGGCAGGCTGCGCGAGCACGCCTGACTTCACCAGGCCATCATTGTTGAAGTTCGGCGAAGTGAAATAGAGGTTACCCGCACTATCCACTGCACTGCTGGCCGGGGAGTTGAACGTATTGGGCACGGTAATGAAGGCATGAGTCGCGGCAGTCTCTTGCGCCTTGGGTGCCGAATTGTCAGCAGCCAATGCCAAGTGGCTTGTCAGGCTCACGCCCAGTGTTACGGCGGCCAACCAGGGAAGTGTCTTGGGCATGTCGTCGAGTCTCGTCTACAGGAGAATAAGAGGGCATCTGGAGCACGCTCAGGGGCAGGTTCTCTTCATGGCGGGGGCCTTTGAAAACCTGTCACCTGACGATGCCCTTGCATGACGACAAGGTTAGGGAGCGGCCATGACCCGATCAACGCGAGCCGGGAAGAATCACTTTATTGCTGGAAAAGAGAATCAGGTTCTCGACGGCCGCCACAGCCGCAAGCCTGGGTGTCGTCTGACCTGAAACCAGACGGCCGCCTGTCTCGGGAGCATCCTCAAGATGCGCTCGAAACAGGCGGCCGTACTGTGCTCGACACAAGCGGCCCTACGTGGGATGGCGTGCCACTGCTGGCAAGCCGATCAGATCATGTCGTGTGCAACGCATGCCGGGCGAAGGGAGGCGGTCAGCCCCTTACTCAACCCTTGCTCAGTCCTTGCACAGTGGCCTTGTCCAGCGCCTGGCTGACATCGGCGATGATGTCATCGATATGCTCGATCCCCACCGAGATGCGCACCAGATCCGCCGAGACGCCGGCCTTGGCCAGTTCTTCCTCGTTGAGCTGGCGGTGAGTGGTGGAGGCCGGGTGGCAGGCCAGCGACTTGGCATCGCCGATATTGACCAGGCGCAGAATCATCTGCAGCGCATCGATGAACTTGCCGCCGGCGATGCGCCCGGCTTCGGCCTTGTCGTCACCTGTCGCGTCCGTCTTGATGCCGAAGCTTACGATGCCGGAGGCCTTGCCGCCGGTGATCTTCTGGCAGGTGGCGTGATAGGGGCTATCCGGCAGCGCGCCGTAGTTGACCCAGCTGACGCTCGGGTGCTGCTGAAGATATTCGGCCAGCGTGAGCGCATTGCTGCAGTGGCGCTCCATGCGCAGGCTGAGAGTTTCCAGGCCTTGCAGCAGCAGGAAGGCGCTCTGCGGTGACAGCGCCGCGCCGGTATTGCGCAGCGGCACCACGCGGCAACGCCCGATGTAGGCGGCCGGGCCAAAGGCTTCGGTGTAGACGACGCCGTGGTAGGAGGGGTCCGGCTCGTTGAGAATCGGGAAGCGCTCCTTGTTGGCGACCCAGTCGAACTTGCCGGAATCGATGATGATGCCACCCACGGTGGTGCCATGGCCGCCGATGTACTTGGTCAGCGAGTGGATCACGATATCGGCGCCGTGATCGAAGGCGCGGCACAGCACTGGCGTGGCGACGGTGTTGTCGACGATCAGCGGCACGCCATGCTTGTGGGCGATCTCGGCCAGGCGCGCGAGATCGACGATGTTGCCGGCCGGGTTGCCGATGGACTCGCAGAAGACAGCGCGGGTCTTGTCATCGATCAGTGCCTCGAGGCCGGCGAAGTCATCGAAGGCCGCCATGCGCACCTCGACCCCCTGACGCGGCAGACTATGGGCGAACAGGTTGTAGGTGCCGCCATACAGCTGGCTGGTGCTGACGATGTTGTCGCCGACCTGTACCAGCGCCTGGATGGCATAGGTGATCGCCGCCATGCCGGAAGCCACCGCCAGCGCCGCGATTCCGCCCTCGACGGCGGCCATGCGCTGTTCGAGCACGTCGTTGGTCGGGTTCATGATGCGGGTGTAGATGTTGCCCGGCACCTTGAGATCGAAGAGGTCCGCGCCGTGCTGGGTATCATCGAAGGTGTAGGAGGTGGTCTGGTAGATCGGTACCGCCGCCGCCTTGGTGGTGGCTTCCGAGGTATAGCCGTGATGCAGGGCGAGGGATTCCAGCTTCATGTTGTCAACCGACATGACAGTGTCCTTGTGCGAGAGCGTGGCGAGATCTTGTTGTGTCGTGCTGTTCTTCGTGATGTTCAGTTCGTGCTGTTTTTGCGTGCTGTTGTTGTTCGTCCGTATGCGGCTGCGGTCTGCCTGCACCGCCAGCAGGGCGCATGCCGCGACGACGCTCAACATTAGCAACGGGTCATCGCCAAGTCCAAGCGTCGCTCACGCCGGCACCACCGGCCGCTGACTGGGCGGCACGCCGAACTGGCGGCGAAAGGCGGTAGCAAAGTTGGCCGCGCTGCGATAACCCGCCAGTTCGGCTGCGGCTTCAATCGTCAGCTTGCGGTCCTGCAGCAGGTGCGCCACTCGGGTCAGCTGCCGCCGCCGCAGGTCCTGCGCCAGGGTCTGGCCGTAGGCGTCGCGATAGCGGCGTTGCAACTGGCGCACGCTCATGCCCAGCCGCGCCGCCATCTCCGCCTGGCTCAGATAGGCGGCTTCCCCGCTGTGTATCCAGTCTTCCAACCTTGCCGCCCAGTGATCGCCAAGCCCTTCGGGAGTCGGATGAGAAAGAGAGGTGGAGGCCGCCAGGCATTCGCTGATCACCTCCAATGCCAATGACTCGATGCCGAGACGCAGCGCCAGCGTCCCCGGCCGTTGGCGGCTGAATTCCTCCAGTCGCTCGATCAGACGCGCAGACGGCTGCCAGGCGTAATGGGCCAGATGCCGCGCCTCGGGCATCAGCTGGCTGGCGCGTGACACCCCCAGATGCAATTTCAGCCACGCCGGCGTCAGCGACAGGATAGCGCTGTGCTCCTGCGTGCCTTTCACGCTCTTGAGCGCGAATTCCGTCACCTCATCGAGGGCGATGCATAGCGCGCGCCCCGGTGCCAGTGCATGGCTGTCCGGGCCAAAACTGACCTTCGGCTCCCCGCGCCACACCACGGCGATCTTGAGGGACGGCTCGATACGGGAGCGAATCATCAGATCGGCACGTTTGCGCACACGGTTGAGGCGCATGAACAACCCGGGCTGAGCCTCGTGCAGATGCATGTTGCCGATCAGCGCGCCATCGCCGGACTGGCCCTCGGCAGGCTCGCACTGGTGGTCGCTGGTCAGGGCGCGCGCCATGCGGTGGACGTGTTCCAGCTCGATGATCCGCTGTCTGGCGCTGTCGCCACGAAGGTTGTCGAGAGGCGCTCTGTCAGAGGACGAGGGGGATGAAGCAGTGGCTTTGGGTAGGAGAGGGACACCACGTTGTGACCGGACATGCATCTTGTCGCACCTGCAAACATGAAGAAGCGTTCAGCAAAGGTTTTTGCCGTCATTGAGTGCCAAAATGCCCCGTCGATGCATCAGATGCAAATAATTATCATTAGTGGCAATGGATAACGAAACAAGGCAAGGGGACACGATGAACAAGAAGCACACTCAAGGACGCGGACTGTGTGGGGCAGGGGCGCGTCGTTTGATGCTCGGGGCGGGCGTGGTGCTGGTCAGTCTGCCGGCGCAGGCGGATGAATCGACGCTGGTGCTGGAGACGCAGCGGGTCACTGGTCTGCGTCTGTATGACATGGCCTCCAGTGAAGAAAGTGGTGGCTATAGTGTCGATGCCGCCACGGTGGGTTCCAAGGTGCCGGCCTCGCTGCGCGACATCCCGCAGTCCGTCAGCGTCGTGACCCATGACGCCATCGAGGACCAGAACTTCATCACCCTGGATCAGCTGGCGGCGCGTACGCCGGGCGTGCGGGTGCTGAACAACGACAGTGGCCGCTCGTCCATCTTCGCGCGTGGCTATGAGTACGATGCCTACAGCATCGATGGCCTGTCCGCGCCGATGTCGAGCCTGACGGGCTCGGTGCCTTCGCTGACCGCTATCGATCGGGTCGAGGTCATGCGCGGGCCGTCTGGCCTCTTCAACAGCACCAGTGAGCTGGGCGGCGTCATCAATCTGGTGCGCAAGCGTCCGACCGATACCTTCCAGGGCTCCATCAGCGGCAGCGTCGGTACACTGGAAGACAGAAGCGTCAGCGTCGACATCTCCGGGCCCATCGATGAGCAGGGCCGTATCCGCGGGCGCCTGGTGACCCGCTCCACGGAGCAGGCGCAGTGGGTCGATGACAACGACAACACGCTGAATGATTTCTATGGCGCGCTGGATATCGATCTGGATGAGAACACCGAGCTGTCACTGGGCGTGATCCACAACACCAAGGACATCACCGTCAATCAGGGTCAGCCGGTGGGCAGCGATGGCGACTTCACCTACGGACGAAGTTCGGCTTTCTATGGCGCGGACTGGAACAGCTTCGAGAGCGACTCCGCCGATGTCATCGCCGAGCTGACGCACCACTTCAGTTCGCGCGGTTATGGACGTCTGGCGGCGCGTTACAGTGATCGCAATGCCGATTACGAGTACGCCTACAGTGGCTCCGCGCTCAGTGACAGCGGCGACATGAGCAGTGTCGCGGGCTATGCCGGTTTCACCGATGAGACCTCGGTGAGCGTGGATGCCAGCTACACCCAGGGCTTCGATGCCTTCGGCAACCAGAACGAATTCGTGGTCGGGGTCGACTACAAGACCTCAGAGGCGGACACCACCGCAGCGCGCACCAGCAATCTGACCGGCTCCAGCGCCAGCATCAGCGAGCTGAACAACCTGGCCTATGTCGACATTCTCGGCAACGCGCGTGACGGCGTCAGTGGCTACAGCCTGTCGCGCACCAAGACCACTCTCGAAGAACAGGGCCTGTACGGCAAGGTGACGCTGCGTCCCGTGGCGCCGCTGGCCGTGATACTGGGCGCGCGGGTCAGCCATTTCTCGGCGGATTCCGAAGACAGGATCAATGGCGGCAGCAGCGACATGCAGGACACGGCTGTCACGCCCTACGGCGGACTCGTGTACGACCTGGATGCCGATCACTCCGTCTATGCCAGCTACTCCAAGGTCTTCGAGCCTCAGAGCAGTGAAGGCGAGGACGGGGACCTGATCGACCCGCGGGAAGGCGAGCAATACGAGATCGGCATCAAGGGCAGCTATCTGGATGGCGCCCTCAATGCGCGCATCAGCGGCTTCCAGCTGACCGACAGCCACCGCGCGGCATCCTCCACCGACAGCAGCGTCGATTACTCGGTGGATTCCGGCAAGATGCGCATCACCGGTGCGGAGCTGGAGCTGGCCGGCAACATCACGCCGCAGTGGGATGTCATCTTCGGCTACACCTACATGGACTCCGAAGTGCTGGAGGCCGGCAGCTCCGATACCTTGCTGATGCTGATGCCCAACAACATGGTCAATCTGTGGACCCAGTATCGCTTCGAAGGCAACCTGCTGGACGGCGTATCCGTCGGTGCCGGCATGACGGCGCTGAGTGATTTCGACAACACCCAGGGCACCATTCATGCACCGGGCTATGCGGTATTCGATGCCATGCTCGGTTACCAGTTCACGCCACGACTCAGCGGCCAGCTGAACGTCTACAACCTGTTCGACCGCGAATACTACGTGCGCGCCGGTTCTGCCAGTGTCTTCAACTTCGTGGGACGCCCGGCCAGCGCCGTCGCCACCATGAAGTATGAGTTCTGATGGTGAGTCTCGGATTGCGTGCGCGCATGAGGCTATTCGCCCGGCTACAGGCATGGGGGCTCATCATGCTGACATCCGCTACTGTCAGCTTGACGGCCCTTGCCATGACTCACGCCGCTGATGAGGCGCTGGCAGGCACCACGACCTCCTTCACCCAGCATTCGCGCCTCACGGGGCACGATTATCTGATCCAGGTGGCATTGCCCAAGGTCGCGCCGCCTCCGGGAGGTTATCCCGTGCTGCTGGTACTGGACGGCAATCGCCATCTCGATCTGTTCACGGCGGCGCGGGATGTGCTGGGTCGCCGTGGCTTTGACAAGGCGCCGGCGAATCTCGCCATCGTCGCGGTCGGCTATGCGGGCAGTGACGAGCAGGCAGAGGCGACGCGTACCACCGTCACGACACTGCGCTACAAGGACTTCACGCCACCGCTCACCAGCGGCACCGCACCTGAAGGCACGGGTGGCGGGGCGCAGTTCCTGGCCTATCTGACGCAATCCTTGCCGCCTGAACTGGCCTCACGCTATCCGCTCGATCTCAAGCGGCCTGCACTGGTCGGCCACTCACTCGGCGGCCTGTTTGCACTCCATGCCCAGCAACAACAGCCTGAGGCGTTTGGCGCGATCTTCGCGATCAGCCCGTCGCTGTGGTGGCTGCAGGAGAATGACCAGGCCAACTGGCCGCTGCGTCTTGCCTGCTCCGAGGCGGCGGGCCCGGTATTGATTGCCGCTGGCGGACGCGAGCAATCGCCGCAGCCACAGCGCAATGACCCAGAGCGAGACAGGCTGCGTGTCCAGCGTGCGATGATCGACAACGCCCATACGTATGCCCGCCAGTTGGGCGAGCGCTGTCCGCAGACCGAGGTGCAATGGAAGCTGTATGAAGGCGAAGACCACGGCAGTGTGATGTGGCCCGCAGCGCGCTCGGTGATGGAGATGTTGTTGGGGGAGCGCTGATCAGGCCTGCCTGCGCGAAAGTGCGAAAGCGCGTACGTGCAGTTGAAAGGAAGCAGCTAGACAGTAGAGACACGACGGCGGCATCAGCGTGGGACGTTTTGTCCTTGCTGATGCCGCCGTCGTGTCTGGTTTGGTGCAGTCCTTACTTACTAATTGCAGAGCAACGCTTACATCACCGCACGTACCGCCAGGAACAGCACCGTCGGGGCGAGCAGAATGCCCAGGCCGGTGTAGAAGGTGGCCGTCATCGCGCCGTAGGGCACCAAGCGGGCATCGGTGGCGGCGAGACCGGCCGCGACGCCGCTGGTGGTGCCGATCAGGCCGCCGAAGATCATCGCGGAGCGTGGATTGTCGAGCCCGATCAGGCGCGCCGTCATCGGCGTGGCGACCATGGTCAGAATCGACTTCACCAGTCCGGCCGCGATCGACAGCGCGACCACTTCGGAGCTTGCCCCCAGGGTGGCACCGGTGACCGGGCCGACGATGTAGGTGACCGCGCCCGCGCCGATGGTGGTGATATCGACCGGGTCGGTATAGCCGAAGGCGATGGCGACACCACCACCGGCGATGAAGGAGATCAGCACGCCGACGAACAGCGCCACGACCCCGCGGAAGCCGGTCTGGCGAATTTCCTTCAGGTTGACCCCGTAGGCGGTGGCGATGATCGCGAGATCACGCAGCATGCCGCCGCCCATCAGGCCAAGCCCCGAGAACAGCGTGACATCCGAGAGCCCCTTGCTGCCGCCGGTGGTCGCGCCGCCTACATAGGCCAGCACCAGGCCGAGGATGATGGCGATGGCGGAGCCGTGCAGCTTGCCGTGGGTCAGGTTGTTGCTGATCCAGTAGGCGACATACATCGCCAGGCCGATCACGGCGAAGGCGGCGACCAGATGATACTTGTCGAACAGTTGGACGAGTGACTCGATCATGGTTCAGCCCTCAGTGTTTGTGCGCAGGAGTGGAGGAGGTGTGGCGGCTGCGGTCCAGCACCGGGGCACCCGTCGTCACTGAGGTTCTGGTCGGCGTATAACGGGTCTCGCCGGCGAGCGGGTCATCTTCCAGCGCATTCTCGGGGCGCTTGCCGGTCAGCAGCGGCACGAGGGCCAGCCCCAGCACCACGGCCAGCACGCCCGCCACCAGCGCGACCATGCCGCCACTGAAGGCCGCGACCACGTTCTGGCTGGCGGCCATCGCGACCACGATGGGGATGTACATCGCGTTCCAGAAATTGATGCCGCTGGCGGTGCTGTCGGCCATCTTGCCGCGGTCCTTCAGCACGCCGGTGATGAAGATGAGCAGCAGCATCGCGATGCCGACGCCGCCGAGATTGGAATCGATATTGAGCATTTCTCCGAGCAGATCACCGATCACGAGACCGGCCATCATGCACCCTGCCAGCAGGGCAACTCCGTAGATCACCATGGCGTAATACCTTCTTGTTGTTGTGGTGAAGTGGTGGTGAATCAGTGTGGCGTCTTGTCGTCTATCTGATTTATCTAACTTATCTCTTTATCCAGGTTGGACTGTCCAGGTTGGCTAGCCTGGCTTTAGGTGTCTTGTGTCTGACTATTGCGCGTCCTTTGCCTGTCCTTTGCCTGTCCTTGGCAGGGCTTGAGGGTGAGTGAACCCACCGGCATGACGTGATGGCGTCACGCCATGCCGGTGGCACGAATGTATCGGGGGGCAGGCCTGGCTGTGGTGACTCAGCCGTGTGAACGGGCCGGTTCAGGTGCGAACAGCTCGGCATACTCCTCGCGCAGCTGTTTCTTCTGCACCTTGCCCATCACGTTGCGTGGCAGGCTGTCGATGAAGAACACGCGCTTGGGCTGCTTGTAGCGGGCCAGCTTGTCGCTGAGGGCGACCAGCACCGCCGCTTCATCGAGACTGTCCTGATGGCCGGGCTGCATCACCACCACTGCGCAGACGCCTTCGCCGAAGTCAGGATGGGGCACGCCGAACACCGCCGATTCGTTGACGCCGGGCATGTCATCGATCAGCAGCTCCACCTCCTTCGGGTAGATGTTGTAGCCGCCGGAAATGATCAGGTCCTTGTCGCGGCCGCTGATGCACAGATAGCCATCGGCATCGATATGGCCGAGATCGCCGGTGATGAAGAAGCCATCCTCGCGGAATTCGCTGGCGGTCTTCTCCGGCATCTTCCAGTAGCCCTTGAAGACGTTCGACCCACGCACCTCGATCAGCCCGGTCTCGCCGCGCGGCAGGATGGCGCCTGTCTCGCGGTCGGTGACGCGTACCTCGCTGCCGGGCAGCGCCATGCCCACCGTGCCCGGACGGCGCTCGCCGTCGTAGGGGTTGGAGGTGTTCATGTTGGTCTCGGTCATGCCGTAGCGTTCGAGAATCGCGTGGCCGGTGCGTGCGCTGAATTCGCTGTGGGTCTCGCTGAGCAGCGGCGCGGAACCGGAGACGAACAGGCGCATGCTGGCGGTCGTCTCGCGGTTGAGGCGCTCGGATTCCAGCAGGCGCGTATAGAAGGTCGGCACGCCCATCAGCACGCTGGAACGCGGCATCAGATCGAGAATCTGCTCGGCATCGAACTTGGGCAGGAAGGTCATCGAAGCGCCGACGGTCAGCACGATATTGCAGGCCACGAACAGGCCGTGGGTATGGAAGATGGGCAGGGCGTGGATCAGGTGGTCGTCCGCGCTGAAGCGCCAGGTCTCGGCCAGTGCCTGGCAGTTGGAGGCCAGGTTGGCGTGGGTCAGCATCGCGCCCTTGCTGCGGCCGGTGGTGCCGGAGGTATACAGAATGGCGGCGAGATCATCGGCGGCGCGTGGCTCGACCTCGTGGCTCGCGCTGCACTGGCGCGCCTGCTCCATCAGGCTGCCGTCCTGCTCGGTACCGAGGCTCTCGACGCGCGGCACGCCGCATTGCTTGCCGAGTTCGCGTGCCGTCTCCAGCGCCTTGGGCTGGCAGACATACAGGTGCGGGCCGGCGTCGCCCAGGAAGTAGCGGATTTCCTCGCCGGTGTAGGCGGTGTTCAGCGGCAGATAGACCGCCCCGACCTGCAGGCAGGCCAGATACAGGATGACGGTCTCGCAGCTCTTGTCGATCTGTACCGCGACGCGGTCGCCCGGTGCCACGCCCAGCTCGCGCAGGGCACTGGCCATCTGGCCGGCGGCAGTACGTGTCTGGGCGAAGGTGTAGCCGTGACCTTCGACGGTATCGAGGAAGGTGGCATCCGGGCGCTCATCGAAGTTGCGCGCGAATTGTAGATAGAGATTGTCGTGGTTGGCGTGAGACATCATTGGCTCCAATGGCGTTGTTCTTGTAGTGAGGCGTGCTCCGGCAGGCGGCGTGCCTGGCGGGCGAAGCATTTTTCGAGCGGCTTATTCTTTGAGCGGCTCATTCTTCCAAAGACTCAGGCGCTTGCTTGCTGTCATTGGCATCAGCAGCCGACTTTGGCGCGGGCGGCTGTTCGGCTGTTTTGGGTGACAGGTGCGAACTGGACAGGGAATCGGTTTCCTTTTTAGTTTCGCGCCTGGGGGCCTTGGCCAGTTCCTTGTTGGCTTTCGATTCCTTCTTGACCTCGCTGCTGCACACCACGCTGTCGTTGCGGCTGAAGGCCTCGTGGTTCTGCTCGATGCGGTGCGGCTCATAGAGGTAATTCACCATCAGGCCGTGAGCCTGCTGTCGGCCATTGGGCGAGGTGTCGCCTGGCCAGTTGAGGCGATGCAGGCTGGCACCGTTGCCGAGGTGGAAGCGGGCAACCGGGTCCATCGGCTGGCCGCTGCGATGCTTGACGTTGACCAGATAGTGGGCGGCGAGGGCACGCAGCTCCGGCGCCATCTTCTGCTGGGCCTCCTCGTCATTCATCCAGTCATCGTGCTGCAGGTGATGGGCCAGCAGATCGGAGACTTCCAGGCCTTCCTCGTCACGTGCACGTTCGAGCCACTGACTGAAACCGGGCACCGGCGAGAGGGTGACGAAGCGGCTGAGATTGGGCAGTTCGCGTTGCAGCTCCTGCACCACCTGCTTGATCAGGAAGTTGCCGAACGAGATGCCTTTCAGGCCCTTCTGGCAATTGCTGATGCTGTAGAAGACGGCGGTATCCGCCTCGCGCTCGGTGGTCTGACCGCTGTTGGCGAGCAGATGCTGGATGTTGTTGGGCACGCCCTTGCACAGCGCCACCTCGACGAAGATCAGCGGCTCATCGCCGATGGCCGGGTGGAAGAAGGCGTAGCAGCGGCGGTCTTCGGGGTCGAGGCGCCCGCGCAGGTCGCTCCAGTCCTGGATGGCATGCACCGCCTCATAGCGGATGATCTTCTCCAGTACCGCCGCGGGGGTGTTCCAGTCGATGGCCTCCAGCATCAGGAAGCCGCGATTGAACCAGGAGGCGAACAGGTGCGCGAAGTCGGCATCCAGCGGTTTCAGCTCCGGGTGCTGCTTGATCAGCTTGAGCAGGTCGGCGCGCATGCGCACGATTTCATAGGTGCCGCCGGGGCACAGATTCAGACGGCGCAGCAGCGATTGGCGCCTGGGTTCGCTGGCGGCGAACAGCGTGCTCAGGTTGGCGTTGTCCGGGGATTCACGATAGGCCGCGTAGGCGGCGTGAATGCGTGCTTCATCGGCGGCGTAGTGCTCGGCCAGCACATGGAAGAAGGCGAGGCGCTGCTCGTGGTCCAGCTGCTGATAATCCTCCAGCGCCCGCTGGGCCATCATGATGCGCGAGGCTTCACCGCTGCTCTCGGTGAGGTTGTGGCAGCTCTCGGTCAGACGGGCGAGGGCGGTGCCTTCATTGCCGGCGCCAGGCGAAAGGCCGACCTGCTGGCGGGCACGCTGGCCGACATGGGTCAGCAGATCCTGCAGAAAACTCAGATTGATGTTCATGGCGGTCTTCCTCAAGGCGCGAGACGCGAAGCTGTGATGATGGATTCATATCCATTGCTCAGTATGGCGTCTGAGGAATGAATATTTGGCTTCGTCTTGTTGTATACAACAGATAGGCGTCTGGTGTGTTAGCGTCAAGTCCTGGCATGCCAGACACGACTAAAGTCAGTTTCCTGCGCGGCCACTTCCCCTGTTCAATGAAGGCAAGGGGACGAGGCAGCGACTGGCCTCATGGCCGGTTGGCATGTCTGTGAGGGGATTGAGGTGGAGGTCGGCAGGAATTGGCGCCATCGTCACCGCAACATGGCCGCAATGCATCAGCACCAGTGCTCAGCATCAGTGCTCAGCATCAGTAAAAGGACGCCGCAGATGATCAAGATGTCCCACACCCAGCGCCTTCGCGATCTGCTCGAAGATGCCATCGTCGAAGGGCGCTTCCCGCCGGGGACCAAGCTCGATCCCGAGGCCCTGGGGCGCGAGTACCAATGCTCACGCACGCCAATCCGCGAGGCGCTGCAGCAGTTGGCCGCCTCCGGCATGGTGAAGGTGGTGCCCAAGCGCGGCACCTTCGTGACGCAGCTGGGGGTCTCGGAGTTGGTGGAACGCTTTGAAGTCATGGCAGAACTGGAAGCCATGTGCGGTCGACTCGCCGCGCGGCGCATCACCACGCAGGAGCTTTCTGAACTCAAGGACGCCCACGCCGCCTGCCGTGAACGCCTGGAAGCCGACGACGCCAATGGTTACTACTACGAGAACGGCCTCTTTCATCACTGCCTCTACCGCGCCAGCCACAACGCCTTCCTCACCGAAGAAGCCACGCGCCTGCACGCCATTCTCAAGCCTTACCGTCGCCTGCAACTTCACGTCCGCTACCGCATGCACAGCTCCTACGCTGAACACGAAGCCATCGTCGCCGCCATTGAAGCCGGCGACGCCGCTGCTGCAGAACAGGCACTGAAGGATCACGTTCATATCCAGGGGGAGAGGTTTACTGATCTAGTGGCGAATATTGAGAGGTTGCATGAGGTTGGGTAGCAGCATTTTGTACTGGAGATATGATCTATTGTGCTCATGGCTATAGACGTTAAGGCTAAATTATAGGAACATTATGCTTTATAATATTTATATCGTGAGTTCTTCATGCAACCAGAACAAGCTAACATTGTGTTTTATTCTATGACCCAGGCTGGCTTATATAAGCATGGTCAAGATAAGCCTATTTTTGGTAATTTAACTGAGATTTTAGAAGATTTGTTTGGATGGGTCTCTGGTAAGGCTCTTGCTCAGACTGCTACATATCAAGTTTCATCGGATAGTGAATTAAATCCTTCCTGTCTTTTTGATATATCAAAAAAGCCAGATTCTTTTTTGATTACTATTTGGAACGAATCTCCCTCGACAAAAGGTCGCGTAGCTTCCGTGGACCCTAGTTCAAATGTGGGGTCTGTCAAGGTCAGTATGAATAAGCTAACATCCGGTACTATTCCAGGCTATGCTACTTATTTTTGGTTTATTCCCTCGCTAGATGTTTTTGCTTGTATTCGTTTTCAGCATACTAATATAGCTCGGAAAACCATGTGTAAATATGTTGAGAGTTTTATTGATCCATTTTCTAGATATGTTGCTTTTGCCAAAGTGCCTAAGAAAGGATATAATGTGGTTAAGTATACCGATGGTAGCAGTAGTTACGATAAGCTATCATCGAGGTTCAGGGCTACTATTTTGAGAAAGCAGGGTAATATAGACTACATTTTGAATAATTATAGCAAAATCGAGAAAATAATTAGGAAGACGAGTATAAAAATGAATAACAAGCCTGATAAGAAACTATTTGATACTCTTGTTAAAGGCATACAGCGTGTTAAAGGGATTAATTATGTCCAGCCTGTTAGTTATGTTAATATAAACTACGAACTTCCTATCAGTATGCCTAAATCTGATTTAGAAGACATTATTGACGATTGGAAAAGTACCGGCAACTCACTTTCCAATGAGTGGGATGATTATGGTTTCAAAATCAAAGGCGAGATGGATAAGACATATTGGTTAAGTAATTCACTAGCTAAAACTACTCTCGATCTTAACGTTATTAGGCAAAATGATGAAATAGTTGATTCAGCTAGCCTTATCGAAGCGCTTGAGGCTAATAGGGATGCTATATTGAAGGTCGCGCAGTGATTATCCTTGTTAGGATTTGCTCATTTTTGTTTTTAATAGGTGGTGCTTGCCTAGGTTGGCTTTATGGGCATAATGTATCTTTTGCAGAACAGTGGCCACTATTTGAAGCCTTGCGAAATACAGCTGCAATAATATTTGCAGTTGTAGGAGCATGGTTTGCTATTATATATCCAGAAAGAATGAAAGGAGTGTTAAGTAGTTCGCCATCGATACAGGCTAGTACTAGTAAGGGGCTAGGTAAGTTGTTTTCTCCTATTGTACACTCTACAGTCATTTTATGTATTATATTGCTAATAGGGGTATTGGCTCCCTTGATCAAAGGTATGGATTTTGTTGTCGTCCACAAGCTTGTTTTTAGGAAAATTTCATACTCACTCCTATGTTTGTTAACTTTGTGGCAAATATGGACTGTACTCGTTACATTAGTGCCAGCTTTAATTCTTAAAGAGGCTTCAGATCGCCAAGAGCTTGATGAAGAGAACGATGAAGCTTATGGTAGTAATAAAAATCTCTAAAATTAAGTTGCTTATACACTAACGTTGATAGGGGATACTTGCACTCCATGTGCGCTGTAAGTATCTCTTTGTTTATGGTAATCTATGTAAGCTTAAATTTAGTAAGATTATTCATACAGTTCAACATCGCTGTATCATTTAATTTATATGATTGGTTCGAGGTGTAGTGTTATATAGGGCGTCAGTAGCAGTGCCTTGCTATGTAAAGCAATAAGAGAGTGCGTCTTTCTTTCTATGAGCTCGTTTTATATTCTTCCTGTACTGACAGATCTTTGGGGTAGAGAGAAATATCAATAAGAAATTATGTTGCTAAGATCACCCAACTCAACCCTTGTACAACTGATTAAAGCCTTTGACGCTGAACCCCTTCAGGAATTGATCGCCAATCTTCAGGACCGGCACGCTGCGAAAGCCTGTCTTGGCGAATTCCTTCTGTCCCGCAGGGGATCTGACGTCCACCAGGCGGAAGCCGATCTTCTGCTGCTCCAGATACTGCTTGGCTGTCTTGCAGTGCGGGCAGTTTGCCATGGTGAAGAGTGACACCCGTTTCATTGCTGTGCTCCCGTGTTGATCGGTCCCGCGCGTTGTACGCATCTAGCCTGAGTTGCTGGCGGGCAATGATACCAGCCGTCGTTCTCTCTCTACACCAGCACTTCCTGCACCAGCACTTTCAAAACTGGGCGTTATGAAGATCAGCCCTTGCGCGGGATATGGCTCATCGCATGTTCTGCCAGTGCCGTGATGGTCAGGCTGGGATTGACGCCCAGGTTGGCAGCGAGCATCGAGCTGTCACAGATCAGCATGTTGCGGTAATGGAAGACGCGATTTTGCCCATCGCAGACGCCGTCCTCGGGGGAGGCCGCCATGGCTGCGCCGCCCATGCAGTGCGCCGTGGTCGGGATGTTGAAGAGTATCTCGGGGATGCTGCTGCCGGGGATGGCGCCGATGGCCTCTGCGCCACGCGTGACGAAGTCATTCGCCTCGGGGATGAAGGTCGGGATGCGCTTGCCCTCGGTGACCAGCGCCTTGCGCAGCGGCCAGTACCACAGGCGTTTGAGCTGCATGTTGAGGTGGCCATCCGCCGTCTGCATGCACAGAAAGATGATCGTCTCCTTCGAGAAGCCCCACGGCAGCTGGAATTTCAGCGCGCGGCGCGGATTGGCCGCCACCACCTTTGCCATGGCCTTGAGCCACGAGAAGGGGCGAGACCAGCCGGGCTTGCCCCTGGCCATCGCGGTGAACAGCAGCCCCATGAAATCGGAGCCCGCCGGATAGCGCGTGGCTTCGATATGGGTGTGCTCATCGATATGAATGCCGGAGCCGATGGCGATGCCCTTGGACATGTCATCGTGACTGTCCGGTATGCGACAGCTGATCAATGACTCCGCATTGGTGCGCACCCGCTTGCCCAGCGCGTTCGAGATGTTCGGCAATGAACCCTTGTCCCTGAGGTGGAACAGCAACTCCTGGCTGCCGAGCGACGAGCCGGAAAAGACGATGGACTGACAGGTGACGCGGCGCTTGCCCAGCCCAAGATAGAGGCCGGCGAAGGTGGAGGGCACCGTCGTCACCGCATAGCCATCGGCCCCATCCGCCTTGCCATTGAGCGGCACGACATCGATCACCTTGGTCTCGGCGTGCACCTTGGCACCGTGCTTCTCGGCCAGATACAGATAGTTCTTGTCGAGGCTGTTCTTGGCGCCATGCCGGCAGCCCATCATGCAGCCACCGCAGCCGATGCAGCTGTGTCTTTCAGGGCCTTCGCCAGCGAAGTAGGGGTCAGCATGCGCGCTACCGGCGGCTGGCGTGGCGCTTTCTCCCTCGGGGCCGAAGAAGATGCCGACCTCGGTGGGGTACCAGGTGTCTTCGCAGCCGGCGACTTGCGCCATGCGTTTCAGGTGGTGATCGGCTGGCGCGATGATCTGATTGGTCGTCACGCCGAGCATCTGCTTCGCCGTGGCGTAGTGCGCCGGCATCACCGCATGCCAGTCATTGAGCCCCGCCCACTGGCCGTTGTCCCACACCCTGTCGGGCGGCACCAGCAGCGTCTGCGCATAGGTGATGGAGCCGCCACCCACCGCGTTGCCATGCAGCACGATGACATGGCGGAAAAAGCTCATGGTGAAGAAGCCGCGCAGGCCCAGCATCGGCCGCCACAGCCAGCGACTCAGCCGCCAGTTGGAGCGCGGCATGTTGTCCGGTGTCCAGCGCTTGCCCTGTTCCATGACCGCCACGCGATAGCCTTTCTCTGTCAGGCGATGCGCGCACACCGAGCCGCCAAAGCCCGAGCCCACGATGAGGTAGTCGTAGTCATGCTCGTGCTTATGGCCGTGCTTATGCTCGTGCTTATGGGCGTGTGTCTGCTGCGCGGTGTCATTGGCATGGCGATCGGTGTCTGACATGGCGGCTCTCTTCAGGGAAGCGCTGCTCTCAGCAGGAAAGACCCCTTCGCACGGCGCTGGCTGGGCGACTGCCTCAGGAATGCTGGCGAACGGGCTAGCTAGCGAGGGGGCTAGCGAGGGAAATGCTGCGCCAGCTGCCGGACAATCAGGTCGACGAAGCCCTGGCGGTCGATATCGAACAGCACCCTGGCGTTGTGCGGCTTGCCGGTGAGCTGATAGCGGTCCACCACCGTCATGCCCTGGGTGTGCTCGCCCTGTGTCTCGACGCCGACCCAGCACGCTACCGTGGTGAACAGCTCAGGCGCCAGAAGCCAGGCGATGGTGCAGGGATCATGCAACGGCGCGCCGTTGAAGCCCCACTTCGGATCGCGATGGTAGATCATGAAGAAGTCGAGCAGCTCCGCGACACACTGGGCGACGGGATTGTCGATGGCGCGGATGCGCTCGATGTCCTCATCCATGATCTGCGCCTGATGGGTGACATCCAGCCCGCACATCACGATGGGCAGGCCGGACTTGAACACCATGTCGGCGGCTTCGGGGTCGACGAAGATGTTGAACTCGGCGGCGGGCGTCCAGTTGCCGACACCGGCCGCGCCGCCCATCAGCACGATGCTGTCGATGCGCGGGTGCAGCTCAGGGTAGGCTGAGAGAAACAGCGCGATGTTGGTCAGCGGGCCGGAGGGTACCAGCGTGACCTTCTGCTCACAGGCGCGGACCTTCTCGGCCATCAGCTCGATGGCGCTCTGGGTGACGGGGGCAAAGCCGGGCTCTGGCAGTTCAGGGCCATCCAGGCCACTTTCGCCATGCACGTTGTCGGCGATGATCAGCTCGCGCGCCAATGGCTTGGGCGCACCGCCCGCCACCGGGATATCGTGGCGGCCCAGCAGGGTGAGCACCCGCAGCGCGTTGTTGAGTGTCTTGTCGGGCGTCTGATTGCCGGCGCTGGTGGTGACGGCCAGGACATCGAGCGCGTCTGAGCTCAGGGCCAGAATCAGCGAGATGGCATCGTCGTGACCGGGATCGCAATCGAGAATGATGGGGCGCGGCATGCAGCAGTCCTTGTCGTGAGTCGTCTTGTTGTCGTGGCTTGCCTCTATAAGCTTTTCCTTTATGCCTGAACGCAAAACGACACGCCATCCTTGCGAAGGGCGTGTCGTCTGTCAGGGCAATCGGGTAATGCGGGGCGGATCAACCCGCCTGCTGGGCACGTGCCTCATTGAGCATCTGCACCAGCACGTCCACCGGCTGCGCGCCGGGCACGTAGTACTGGCCGACGATGGTGCTGGGCACCGACTGGATACCGGCGTTGCGCAGTGCCTCCTGCTGGGCGGCGACTTCCTGTTCGCCCGCGTCGGAATCAAGGAAGGCCAGCGCCTGCTCGATGCTCAGATCGTCATCGTGCTGGCTTGCGATCTCGGCCAGTACCTGCCGGTCACCCACGTCCTTGCCATCGTGGAAGTAGGCAGTGAACAGGGCTTCCAGCAGCGGGCGCTCCGCCAGGCCCCTGGATTGCTGGCGCCAGACGATGCGCTGGGCATCGGTGGAGTTGGGCGTGCGCTCCATCAGGGCATGGCGGAAGGTGACGCCACTCTGCGCGCCGGCCTGGGCCACCTGGGCATCCAGTTCCGCGCCGCGCTCGACACTGCCGAACTTCTGCGCGCGGTAGTCGGCCCGCAGCATGCCTTCACGCGGCACCCACGGATTGAGCTGGAAGGGCAGGTAGTTCACGCGCACCTCATCCTTGAAGTCGAGTTGCGCGATGGCGTCATCGAGATGGCGCTTGCCGATCCAGCACCAGGGGCAGACCACGTCGTAGGCGACCTGGATATCGAGCTGTGACATGGGGATTCTCCTGCTGATCTCTCAAGCGCTCTTCACTACAGCGTGAAGGCCACCGTGAGAGCACGTCGAAAAGTGTACGTCCAAACAAGCACGTCGAAATGATTTTGAGCAATCGCTCATCAGTGTCCTGCCATCCTAGAGATTCTGGGCGTGGGACGCTACCGAAAACGCCCTGACCGATCATGTGACATGACCGGACAGGGCGTTCGTGCTCAGCGCTGCGTATTCACTGCACCGAGCTCAGCACCTCAATCAACTCAGCGCCTTGCGCAGATCCGCCAGGGCGCGGATGTCGTCCGGGCCGGTGCGGCAGCAGCCACCGATGGCCGTGGCGCCGGCGGCCAGCCAGCGCGGTGTCCAGCCGGCGAGGTCATGGTCGTGGTCATAGCCATGTTCAGAGCCATGCTCAGAGCCGTGGCCATCAGCATCTGAGACGGCGCAGGCGGCAGACCAGGTCTTGGTGACCGGATCATAGACCTCACCGGAGTTCGGGTAGATGACGATGTCCTTGTCCGTCTCGCCGCGAATCTCGCGCACCAGCGATTCGATGTGCTCGAGCGCGGTGCAGTTGACGCCGATGGCGACCACCTGCTCGCAGTCGGCGATGGCGCGCACGGCGTCACGGATCGGCGTGCCGTCGCTCAATTCGGTGGCATTGCGCGCGCTGAAGGCGATCCAGGCACGCGCCGTCGGGAAGTCATCGCGCAGCAGGTCACACACGGCCAGTGCTTCCTCGGCGCAGGGCAGCGTCTCGACGGCGAGCACGTCCGGCTTGGCATCGAGCAGCGTGGCGAGGCGGGCACGGTGGAAGTCGCGCAGGCCGGCGCGGTCCAGCGCGTAGCCGCCACGGTATTCGCTGCCGTCGGCGAGCCAGGCGCCATAGGGGCCGACGGAGGCCGCGACCAGCGGCGGGCAGTCCAGACGCTCCGGGTGCGCGGCCAGATAGTCGCTGCGGGCCTGCGCCGCCAGGGTCACGGAGCGCTGGATCAGCGCGCTGGCCTGGGTCTCGCTCAGGCTGCGTGCCATCAGGCCTTCAAGCGTTGCCTGGTAGCTGGCCGTGGTGGCGACATCGGCACCGGCCTCGAAGTAGGCGCGGTGGACATCTACGATCGCCTGCGGATCATCGGCGAGCACCTTGGCCGACCACAGCGAGTCGTTGAGATCGAACCCGGCACGCTCAAGCTCGGTGGCCAGGGCGCCATCGACGATCATGAAGGGCTGGCGCGCGGTGATGGCGCTCAGCGGATTGCGGGTGGCATCAGCGGGCATCGAGGGCCTCCTGCGGGGTCGGGTTTACAGATTTCGCGGCGTCACCAGATGTGCGATGGGTCAGATAGTGCACCAGATAGCACAGCGCCACGAAGGGCACTCCGAAGTAGAGCGCGATGCGCTGGTTGGGATCGAAGGCGATACCGATGCAGGCCAGCGCGCAGAACAGGAAGGCGGCAATCGGCACGACGGGATACAGCGGCGCGCGGTAGGTCAGCTCGCTGGCGCTATGGCCGGCCTTCAGCCACTGGCGGCGGAAGCTGAACTGGCTGGCGGCGATCGCCATCCACACCAGCACCACGGCAAGTCCGGAAATCGACACCAGCGCCAGATAGAGGGTGTCCTCGGCATACACGCTGGAGAGCAGCGACAGCAGGCCGCCGAGCATGGTGATCAGCAGTGCGGGCACCGGAATGCCGCGCTGGTTGACGCGACTGAATACGCGCGGCAGCGTCTTCTGGTCCGCCAGGGTCCACAGCATGCGCGAGGCGGCGTAGAGGCCGGAATTGGCCGCCGACAGCAGCGCGGTGATGATCACGAAGTTCATGATATCCGCCGCGTAGGGAATGCCGGTGAGCTGGAAGACCGCCACGAAGGGGCTTTCCTTGAGGCCGGCGCTGTCCTGCGGCAACAGGGCGGCGATGACGATGATGGTGCCGATGAAGAAGATGATCAGGCGCCACAGGGTCGCGCGGATCGCCAGGGGCACGTTCTTCTCGGGATTCTCGCTTTCGCCGGCGGCGATGCCGATCAGCTCGGTGCCGGAGAAGGCGAAGCTGACGGCCAGCAGCGTCATCAGAATCGGCATCACGCCGTGATCGAACACGCCTTCCTGCAGGATGCGCGTGACGCCCGGCGCCTCGACGTTACCCGCCAGGGGGGTGAAGCCGAACATGGCGGCGGCGCCCACCGCGATGAACACGATCACCGCGGCGACCTTGATCAGCGACAGCCAGAATTCGGATTCGGCGAAGAAGCGCGCCGAGACGATGTTCATGCCGAACACGATCAGCGAGAAGATGCCGCACCAGACCCATGGCTCGACACCGGGGAACCAGCGCCCCATGAACACGGCGGAGGCGGTGAATTCCGACCCCAGCGCCACGGCCCAGGTCAGCCAGTAGAGCCAGGCCACGGTATAGCCGGTGGCAGGGCCAAGATAGCGGGTGGCGTGGGCGCTGAAGGCGCCGGGTTCCGGGTGATGCACGGCCAGTTCGCCGAGGCACATCATCACCAGATAGACCACCAGGCCGCCGATCAGATAGGCGAGTACCGCACCCGCCGGGCCCGCCTGCTGGATGGTATAGCCGGAGCTGAGAAACAGGCCGGTGCCGATGACACCGCCCAGTGACAACATCACCAGATGGCGCTGCTGCATGCTGCGTTTGAAGTCGGTGGCGTTGCTGTCAGACATGGTGGGTGTCACTCGTGGAGCTGATGATCTGACTGGCGATCAGAGCTTGCCCGCGCAGGCAACGCTCGTACAGGCAGGGCGGATGGATGGACACATGTGGCATGGCAGAAACCGGCTGGAGGTGGGAGGGAAACAGGCCGGATATGATAAATGAGCGATAAAGTCTATCCCAACGAATCATCAAGCCGATTGGCTATATATTTAGATGGGCAACTAACGGTGAAGTGCGCGATTGGTGGTTGAAGAACCCCGCAGTGGCAGGGCTTGGCGTGATAATTCGCCTCACGCCTTGAAACGGCGTCTCGGCGCATATCGTCAGTCTTTTCACAATGATGTCACCGCCTTTTCTCGTGTCATGTTGTGCGATGGCAGGTTGCAGAAAACGCAAAACGGCCACCCGTAGGTGGCCGCTGTTTTTCTGCATGCCTGCGCTAGACGTTCTGCGCCAGGCAAGCGATCAGGCGAGGCTTTCCAGCGCCTGCTCGATGATGGCAAGACCTTCCTCGAGCACTTCCGGCTCGACGGTCAGCGGCACCAGGATACGGATGGTGTTGGAGTAGAAGCCACACGACAGCAGGATCAGCCCCAGCTCCTTGGCCTTGGCACACACGGCCGCCGTCGCGGCGGGATCCGGCTTGCCATCAGCGTCCACCAGCTCGAAGGCGGCCATTGAGCCCTGGTTGCGCGGGTGAGCGACATGCGCGAAGCGCTCTTCCCACTTGGCGAAACGCGCGGCCAGCAGCTCGCCCATCTGGGTGCTGCGCTCGAGGATGTTCTCTTCACGGATGACGTCGATGACGGCCAGCGCCGCGGCGCAGGACAGGGCGTTGCCGCCGTAGGTGCCGCCCAGTGAGCCCGGGCCGGAGGCATCCATCACCTCGGCGGTACCGACCACTGCAGACAGCGGCATGCCGTTGGCCAGACTCTTGGCCATGGTCATGATGTCGGCTTCGACACCGCTGTGCTCCATCGCGAACAGCTTGCCGGTACGCGCGAAGCCAGACTGCACTTCATCGGCGATCAGCAGGATGCCGTGCTCATCACACAGCTCACGCAGCGCGGTCAGGAAGCTCGGCGAGGCGATGTAGAAGCCGCCTTCGCCCTGCACCGGCTCCAGAATGATGGCAGCGGTGCGGCTGGCCGGGATGTCGGTCTTGAACAGGGTGCGGATGGCGTTCAGGGACTGCTCTTCGCTGATGCCGTGCTTCTCGTTCGGGTAGGGAGCGCGGTAGACGTCACCCGGCATCGGGCCGAAATCGCCCTTGTACGGTACGACCTTGCCGGTGAGGGCCATGGTCATCATGGTGCGGCCGTGGAAGGCGCCGTCGAAGGTGATGACGCCGCTGCGGCCAGTGGCGGCACGCGCGATCTTGATGGCGTTCTCGACCGCTTCCGCGCCGGAGTTCATCAGCAGTGCCTTGCGCTCGGGGCCACGCACCGGCGTCAGTTCACACAGCTTCTGGCTCAGTTCGACGTACAGCGGGTGGGACATCACGCCAGCGGCGGTGTGCATCAGCTTGTCGAGCTGCGCCTTGACGGCGGCGACGATCTTCGGGTGACGGTGACCCAGGTTGAGCACGCCGATACCACCGGCGAAGTCGATCCAGCGGGTGCCATCCGCGTCCCAGATTTCCGCGTTCAGTGCGGTGTCGGCAGACTGCGGAGTCGCGGTGGCGGCACCACGTGCAACGTACTTCTTCTTGAGAGTTTCGAGTTGAGCGTTGTTCATCTTGTTCTCCGTACGGATTTCATCGGCCTGCACTGTGCACGCCTGTCACTGTTCGGGGCCCGCACGCCGTGGCGTGCGGGGATCTTGTCGAGAGTTGCCGTGCCGCGCCTCAGAGGCCGCCGATGCAGACGTACTTGAGCTCGGTGAACTCTTCCAGACCGTGGTGTGAGCCTTCGCGACCCAGACCGGATTCCTTGATGCCACCGAAGGGCGCGAGTTCGGTGGAGATCAGGCCTTCGTTGACGCCGACCATGCCGTATTCCAGCGCTTCCAGCGTGTGCCAGATGCGGCGGTAATCGTTGGCGTAGAAATAGGCGGCCAGCCCGAACGGGGTGTCGTTGGCCATCGCGATGGCTTCCTCGTCCTTGCCAAAGCGGAACACCGGCGCCAGCGGGCCGAAGGTTTCTTCATCCGCGACGACCATGTCGGTAGTGACATCGGCCAGCACGGTCGGCTCGAAGAAGCTGTGACCGAGAGCGTGCTTCTTGCCGCCGGTGACCAGGCGCGCGCCCTTGCTGACGGCATCATCGACGTGGCTCTGTACCTTGTTGACCGCTGCATCGTTGATCAGCGGGCCGATGGTGTTGCCTTCGACCAGGCCATCACCGACCTGCATGCTCTCGACACGTGCCGCGAGCTTCTCGACGAAGGCGTCGTAGACACCGTCCTGGACGAGGAAGCGGTTGGTACACACGCAGGTCTGGCCGGCGTTGCGGAACTTGGAGGCGATGGCGCCATCGACGGCCGCATCCAGGTCAGCATCATCGAAGACGATGAAGGGTGCGTTGCCGCCCAGCTCCATCGCGGTCTTCTTGACCGTGGAGGCACACTGCGCCATCAACGTCTTGCCCACCGGTGTGGAGCCGGTGAAGGACACCTTGCGGATGCGCGGGTCGGTGGTCAGCACTTCCCCGATGGCGATCGGCTTCATGGCGGTGACGACACTGATCAGGCCCTTGGGCAGGCCGGCTTCCAGCGCCAGGTCCGCCAATGCCAGTGCGGTCAGCGGCGTGGCTTCGGCCGGCTTGATGACCACGGCACAACCTGCGGCGATCGCCGGGGCGCACTTGCGGGTGATCATCGCCAGCGGGAAGTTCCACGGCGTGATCGCGGCCACCACACCGATCGGCTCGCGCAGCACCATCAGGCGCTTGTCGGCGCCGTGGGACGGCAGGGTCTCACCGGCCATGCGCTTGGCTTCTTCGGCGAAGAATTCGATGAAGGAGGCACCGTAGGTCACCTCGCCACGCGACTCCGCCATCGGCTTGCCCTGTTCCAGCGTCATCAGCTGGGCGAGGTCTTCACGGTGCGCCAGCACCAGATCGAACCAGCGACGCAGCAGCGCGGAACGCTCCTTCACCGGCACCTTCTTCCAGGCGTTGCCGGCGATCTCGGCTGCGGCGACGGCGTCACGGGTGTCATCGGCGCTGACCTCGGCGACACGCGCAAGCTGCTCGCCGGTGGCCGGATTGGTCACGTTGAAGGTGGTGCCGGTCTCGCGGTGCTCGGTACCGATGAGCGCCGGGACGAAGACGTCGCTGCTGGTTTCCGAGTTGACGTAGCGCTTCAGGAAGTCGCTGATCGGGAGGGCGGAACGGGACATGTGAAGCTCCTGCTGCTGGCGATGGTCGTGGGACACGAATACGAGGCTGCGGGGTTGGTTGCGCTACCCGCCTGACTGATGAAACACACGCTACCAGCGCCATGCCCGATGGCGAATAGACCAATTTGGCGTTTGACTGGACCAATCGGCAGGGGCTGCGGATAATCAGGGCTGAATGGGCGTTGCGCGCCGCCCCTCAGGCGGGTGGCTGAAGAGGGATGGACGACCTCGGGAAGCTGCGTGACAGCACTACGACAACGGCAACGACAACGGGAGACCGCGATGGAACTGGCCGCGCTGGAGCCGCTGATCGAATGTTATCGCCGCCAGTCCGAGACGTTGGGCAAGCAGGTACGGCTGGAGCAGGCGTTGCTCGAGGTGATTCGTGAGCAATGGCCGCTGGGCGCGCGGCTGCCGCCGCACCGCAAGCTGTGTGAGGCGCTGGGGGTGGCGCGCAATACGCTGGCGTTGGCGATCAAGTCGCTGATCGAGGAGGGCTATCTGCACACCGGCCAGGGGCAGGGCACCTGGACGCGTCGCCCGCATGCGCGCAGGACAAGCGCGGGGTCGGGGGAGTTCGGGGCGGCGGAGTTAGGGCCGGGTGAATCAGGGGCGATCGCGGCGGGGGCAGCACCGGCACCGCTGCCGTTGTCGGCTCGGGCCCGCAAGGTGCTGGGCGGGCAAGGGGCGAGTCTGATCCAGAGTGGTGCCTTCGTGCCGGGCATTCCGGACATCGCGCGCTTTCCGATGCGCAAGTGGCGTCAGCTGTATGCCAGCGTGACGGTACCGCACAACGCGCTGCTGCTGTCCTACTCCAGCGGCGGCTATGGCCCGCTCAAGCGTGAGATCCGCGATTTTCTGCGTCGTTGGCGCAATATCGATTGCGATACCCAGCAGATCATCATCACCGAGGGCACCCACCACGGCATCGAGCTGTGCGCGCTGGCGCTGGCGGATGCCGGGCAGCGGGTGGTGATGGAGTCGCCCTGTTATTGGGGCGCGCGCAATGTCTTTCTGGCCGCAGGCCTCGAGACCCGCCAGATTCCCTGGCGGCCGGTGAGCGATACGACGAGTGATACGACAAGTGAGGCAGGACACGATCTCACCTCGCTTGGCGACGGGCCGGTGCAGATCGCCTACTTTACCGGTTCGCACCACTATCCGCTGAGTGTGCCCACCTCGCGGCGTGACAAGCAGAGACTGTGCGAGGCCTGTCAGCCCGCCTATATCCTCGAGGATGATTACGAGTTCAGCGGTGATGATCACGGCGAGCTGCTGTTTGATCCCGATTCCGGCAATCGCCTGCTGGTGGGATCGTTCTCCAAGCTGATGTTCCCCGGGCTGCGGCTGGGCTATCTGGTGGTACCGCGCGCACTGGCCGGGCCGATGAACCGCCTGCGCAGCGAGGTGTTCCGCGAGGGGCGCATGCTGGATCAGGCGGTGCTGGCACAGTTCATCGCCGATGGTGATCTGGACGCCTGGTATCAGCGCATCCAGCGCGATTATCTCGGCCGGCAGCAGGTGGTGCACGACCAGCTGTGTCAGGTGAAGGGCGTGATCAGCGTCTCGCCGCCGTCGCGCGGCATCAGCCTGTGCGTGCAGTTCGCCCCCGAGATCGATGACCAGCGCGTCGCGCAGCTGATGGTCAAGGAGCATCTGATCGTGCGGCCACTGAGCATGGTCTGCAGCAGCGAGGACTCGCGGCGCGGGCTGGTGCTGGGGGTCGGCATGCTGGCGGGCGAGAGTCTGGTCAGTGAGGTGGCGCGCCTGAGGCGCACGCTGGAGAGCATCCTGAGCATGCGGGATATTCGCCGCCACAACTGAAAACGCCTCCGCCGGACAGGCGAAGGCGCGGTATCGACACTGAATGCGTGCGTTATTTTGCCTGCTGCATGCGCTCGGTGAGCTTGCGGAATTCCTCGCGCATGGCGCTGTTCTCGAAGCTGGTGGCGACCGGTACCTGCAGGCCGGCCAAGGTGTCGAAGGTCTTGACGCCCTGGCGGATCAGGTCGGCGACGTGGGCGCTGAGCTTGACGGTGCGATAGGTATTGGTCGCCACCGCAAGCTCGCGCTGGCTCTTGGTCAGAGAGGTCGTGACGCGGTCACGCTGCTCGGACACCAGCGAGCGATACAGGTTGATCGTCTTGAGCGTCAGCGCATTGGCGCGGATGTTGTTCTCCAGACTCTCGCGTGACCCGCCTTGCTTGATCAGCGTGCGAGCTTCACGCGTGGTGGCCTCGGCTTCGTCGGCGAAGCCTTGCAGTTGCGGCAATACCTCGTCATTCACGCGCGTGATGAAGTCCTGCTGCATGGTCACGATCATGCGGTGAAGCATGACGACCATGCCGTAATAACGGCGCGCGTAGTCGAGGTTCTCGCCGCTGTCGCGGGTCAGCTCGGCGAGCTGCTGGGCCACCGACTTGATGCTGGCGAACACGACACTCATGGTCAGCACATCATCGCCGACCACCGAGGATAGCCACACCTGCACCTGGTCCGGCGTCAGGGTGATGCCGATCTCCTCGAGTCGCGCGGCCAGCTTGCCTTCCAGCGTGGTCAGCTCGCCCTGGTAGGCGGCGATGTTCTTCTCATGCGCGGCGATCAGCAGATCATAATCGCCGCGCGTGCTGGCGGTGAATTCGCGCAGGGTATCGGTGGGCGTGAGGCGCGTCAGCGTCGAGACATCGGTGTCCGGCGCGAGGATGCGCTTTTCCTTCAACTCGGAAATCTCGCCGCGCGATTCGCGAATCTTGTCCTCGACCTGGCGATAGGTGCTGCGCAGTGTCGAGAGTTGTGGCATGTCGAGGGCCTGCATGGCCTCCTCGATCATCTCGTCCATATCGCTGCGCGCAGACGCTTGATCGCGGCTGATCCAGGCCTCTTCTGGCAAGGTGTCCATTTCATCGAAATAGCTGACCGCCTTCTTCAGGGTGGCGAAGGCTTCCGGCTGGTCAAAGCGCATATCATCGTCTGACTGCGCTGTAGTGGGTACGAGAATCGCCAGAGATAAAGTGAGAGTTACCAGCATTCGCCATGTTGAGGTGGCGGGGCGAATGCGAGTGTCTTGCGGTGTGCCATGTGTCATTAAATAAACTCGGGTCAGCGTGAAGCACGGCAGCGCAGAGTAGCAAAATCGCTGACAGACGTCTCCGAGTGCAATGTGTGAAAGGTTTGGTCAGTGCGGTTGATAGGCTTGTGGCCGGCCGGTGAGAGGGTCGATGCGATCCAGCGACGGGCCTTGGTAGCGGTCGGTGATCAGGGCCACCACGGCGTCACCGTATTGCTCGAACCAGAAATCGCCCATGGCCTTCAGATGCTTGATGTTGGTGGTGCTGATGTCGTCCATCGCGTCATCAGGCGCCTTGAGCATGCCGGGCTGTTGGCGCATCTCGGCGTTGACGCGGATGTAGCTGCCTGGCGGCGAGATGGTGATGGCTTGATAGCCGACCACCTTCTCATCTGAGAGCACGTCGATCAGGCTGCCTTCCAGTACCCACTGCACTGCGCCCCAGTGCTGGGAATCCGGGCCATTGATCTTGCGCGTGCGTGTTCCGGTGCCGATCGACAGCACGCGACGTGGCTCATGCGGCCACAGGCGACAGGCTTCGGCGATGGCGCACATGGTGGGGTTGTTGGCGATGACGCCGCCATCGATCAGCCAGGTCTGCTCGTTGTCCGGCCCAAGCTTCATGTCACGGGTCGGGAAGTAGGTGGGCGCCGCGCTGGAGGCGTCCGCGACCTGCCAGGCCAGCAGCTTGTGATGCTCGCGCTTGCTCGACTTCAAGACATGCGGGCGGCGTCGCTCGATGCCGTAGGTGACGACAAGCACCTGCTTGCCAGCGGGGACATCCCTGAGCTTGGCCTGGCCGAGATGCTTCTTGAGCATCGTGCTCTTGCCCTTGGCCTCGTACTTGGGCGCATTGATGCCATCGAGTTCGAACCAGCCGCGGTTGTCGGCGAAGATCTGCCTGGCGCTGGTCGCGCTGTAGAGCCCGCTTATGTCCTCGAGGCTCATGTTGGTGGTCGCCAGCGCCAGCGCGATCAGACTGCCGGTACTGGTGCCCGCATAGAAATCGACCCGCTCACGCAGGCTGGTCTGGTGGTCATTTCTGAGTGTCGCGTCGACACGCATCAGAAACTGCGCGGTGGCCGCCCCGCGTATGCCGCCGCCATCCAGTGAAAGAATCAGCTTGGACATGCTTGCCTCCTGCAGAGCGGGTAACGCTCAGTCCTGTCCACGGCAACGCCTGTGGCTGCTACCAGAATAGCGAGGCCACTGGCTTTCAGCCGACTGAAATGACTGATGCGGACAAACAGCAGGGCCTGATACTGGCAGGGAGAGCAGAGGTGACAGGCCAGCGAGGCACTGAAGACGAGACAAAGGGGGAAGGCGGAAAGAGAAGAGAAAAGAGGAGAGAAAAGAAGATAGAAAAGAGGAGAGAAAAGAGGAGAGAGGGGAGCAGGAGAGAAGAGAGGCGTGGCGAGGAAAGCCGCGATTACCTCCCATGCAGCGGGCTGATCGCTCACTGCATGGGAGGCAAGCCGTTGGCAGCCGGAGTCGGTGTTAGAGGGTGTAGTCGACGCCGACCCACAGGCGGCGGCCATCTTCCACGTAGCCGAAGTCATCGTAGCGCACGCGCTTGTCGAACAGGTTGTAGAGGCCGGCGCTCAACGTCAGCAGAGTGGTGGCATCGAAGCTGACGCCGGTATCGACGATCGTGTAGGACGGCGCGATGACGGTACGACTGGTGACACCGGTGGCGGGCTGAGTCTCTTCGCCACGCCAGTCGACTCGTGTCCAGTGATTGAGGCGATGGTTGAGCTGCCAGTCCAGCTGAGCCGTGGCCTGGTGGCGGGGAATCTGGGTCAGCGGTTGGCCCTTGTTCTCGCCACTGGTCTGCTCGGAATCGGTATAGGTGTAGCTGAGTGCCAGCGCGAGGTCGTGACGCAGCTCCTGATTGAGACTCAGCTCGACGCCCTGGGTGACGGCACTGTCGACGTTGTTGTACCAGCGCGCATCATCCGCGGCGCCGGCGCAGGCGCCATCCGGGCACAGTTCGGTGACGATCTTGTCATCGAAGTCGCTGCGGAACAGGGTCACGCCCGCCTGGGTGCCTCTGGCATTGTCATACAGCAGGCCGATCTCGCGGCTCAGAGAGGTCTCGGCTTCCAGATCCGGATTGCCGTAGATATCGCCGCCGCGACTGTCCTGTACCCAGTTGTCGGCGACCTGACGCAGACTCGGCGCCTTGTAACCGGTCGCCACGCCCGTCTTGAGCGTCCAGCTGTCGGCCAGTTGATAGACGCTGTAAAGACGCGGTGACAGGTGGCTGCCGTAGTTCTCGTCTTCATCCAGACGCACGCCGCCGGTCAGCGCCCAGCCGTCGGTCAGCAGCCATTCGTCCTCGGCGAACAGTGACCAGCGGCTGTTGCGGATCTCGTTGATCTCGCTCAGAGCGTTGGTGTCGTTGTCCTCGAGGTGCTCCTCCTCGAAGCTCACGCCCAGGGTGGTCAGGTGATCGCCCAGCGGAATCAGCACGTTGCTGCTCGCCTTGGTATTGCTCAGCGTGATGTCACGGCTATCGTTGCGTGACGTCTCGTACTGGACGTAGGAATTGGTGCTGGCGCTGGCCCAGTCACCCTGATGGCTCAGGCTGAAGCGGCGAGTATCCCAATCACGATCACTGTCCTGGCCCTGACTGCGGTCTTCCTCGGTCTGGCGATTCTGGTCATGGTAGGCGAATTCGGCCTCGATGCGCTGGTTGTCGTCCGGCGTGAGGCTGAGCTTGGTGTCGAGGTCCTGACGCTTGCGCTGTGGGTAGCCGCGCGTGATGTCATCTTCCTGGCGCGTGGTCTGTCCGGCGCTGACGCTCAGGCCCAGCAACCCATCGATGAGCGGGCCCGAGGTGCGAATGCGGCTCTGGCGTTCATGTCCCGACACGCTGTGCTGGGGGATGAAGGTGTCATAGTGCAGATTGGTGACCCATTCCTCCTGCGTCTTGCGGGTGATGATGTTGATGACCCCGCCGATGGCATCGGAGCCATAACGCGTCGACATCGGGCCACGTACCACCTCGATACGCTCGATCGCTTCCAGTGGCGGCAGCCAATCCTGCTCGAAGCCACCACTGCCGCTCGGTCGCGTATCACGGCTGTCGATCGGGCGGCCATCCACCAGAATCAGCGTGTATTCACCGGGCATGCCGCGAATGCTGATGTCCTTGGAGTATCCGCCGCTGGATACCGTCACGCCGGGCAAGCCGCGCAGCGCATCGGTGAGGTCGCTGTAATGACGGCCCTCAAGGCTCTCGCGCGTGATCACGCTCATCGAGGCCGGGGCATCCTTGACCATCTGATCATGCCCGGACGCGGTGACGACGATGTCTTCCAGCTGGTCGGAGGCATGGCTCGGGAGTACCACCAGAGAGGGGAGCGCCGCCAGGGCCAACAAGACGGCTGAGCGTGAGGCCATGGGGCGGTGAGGTGCAGGAGGGTGCGCTGGCATCGATTGAAGTTCCCGAGATTATCGTTATGTTTGTGCATCATTCGTGCACTTTTTGAATGATAATGCTTTGCATTGGCGAAGTGCAACGCACTGTTGCGAAAATGTGACGTTGGTGACAATCTTCGACGCTGAATCCATTCATCTTGGTGAGATAGGGCTATCTATGGGGAATTCTCGGCTAGTAACGGCAGGACTCTTGGCAGGGTTGATCGGCCTGCCGCTGTCAGGTGTCGCCTTGGCCAGCGCGGCATCGCAGCCAGCTGATGCTCCTGCTGCGGCGATGTCGCCGCTTGCGACCCAGCTTGCCCAACGGGGGTTGGCGGCGGGTGCGGGGTATCCCGGCCTGCACAGCCTGTGTAGCCTCGAGGCACCCCTGGTTGACGCGGGCAAGCGCCACCGACACTCCGAGGACGAAACAGCCAAGCCCAGACCCAGATCGAAGCCCTCCGCTGACAAGCGCAAGTCGCTGGGGCCGCACAGGGTATTCGACAATCTCTACTTCGTCGGCAATGGCCAGGTGTCGAGCTGGGCCTTGACCACCTCCGAGGGCATCATTCTCATCGATGCGATGAACACTCCGAATCAGGCCGAGACCATCATCGCGCCAGGCATGCGCGAGCTGGGTCTGGACCCTGCCGATATTCGCTATCTGGTGATTACCCATGGCCATGGCGACCATTACGGCGGCCAGTCCTGGATCGTGGAGCAGTATGCGCCCGAGGTGATCATGACCCAGATCGATTGGGACATGCTGGATGACCCCGAGCAGCGCATCGACAACCCGCGCTGGGGAGAGCCGCCAGAGCGGGACCATCAGGTCATCGACGATGAGAGGCTGACGCTGGGTGACACCACGCTCGGCATGTACATCACGCCCGGCCATACCCCCGGCACGCTGTCGCTGGTGTTCCCGGTCAAGGATGGCGATGAAGTGCATCACGCCGTGTTGTGGGGCGGCACTGGTTTCAACTTCGGGCCGGATGAGGCCAGATTGCGTGGCTATTCTGCCTCGGCGTCACGCATGCATCAGATCGCGCAGCAAGCCGGCGTAGACGTCTTCCTGTCCAATCACCCCAAGCGTGACGGCACACCCGGACGAATCGCGGCGCTTGAGACTCGCAAGCCAGGCGAAGCGCATCCCTTCGTGACCGGAGGCCAGGCGTTGGGCGCGCTGGATCTGCTCAGTGACTGCACGTTGGCCCAGGCCGAGCGCCTGCGCGCCGCACGCTGAGTCATCCTGCGGACATTGCGCGCGACAAACGAAACAGGCCGCCCAAGATGGGGCGGCCTGTTTCGTGTCGAGCATGTCGCATCACACTCGGCTTGCTCAGGTGTGTGTTGAAGGTCTGCGATCAGGTGTTGAGCACGACGCCGCCATTGAGGTGAATCGTCTGGCCTGTCATGTAGCTTGAGTCTTCGCTGGCCAGATAGACGTAGGCCGGGCCCATTTCGCTTGGCTGGCCGGGGCGTTCCATCGGTACCTGTTGGCCGAAGTTGGCGACCTTCTCATCCTCGAAGCTGGCGGGGATCAAGGGGGTCCACACCGGGCCGGGCGCGACGGCATTGACGCGAATGCCGCGGTCCATCAGCGTGCCGGACAGTGAACGTACCAGCCCCTGGATGGCGCCCTTGGTGGCGCTGTAATCGATCAGGCTGTCATTGCCCTTGAAGGCGTTGACGGACGAGGTGGCGATGATGGAATCGCCTTTGGAGAGGTGCGGCACGGCGGCCTTGATCATGTAGAAGTGACTGAACAGATTGGTCTTGAAGGTACGCTCGATCTGCTCGTCATCGATCTCGGTCACGTCATCCCAGTCGTACTGCTCAGCGGCATTGTTGACCAGAATATTGAGCTGTCCGAATTCTTCCATCGCGCCCTCGACGACCTTGCGGCAGAAGGCCGGGTCGCCGATATCCCCTGCGATGCGGCGTCCGCGTCTGCCTTCGGCTTCGATCAGACGGATGGTCTCCTGGGCATCGACTTCTTCACTGCCTAGGTGCGTGATCAGACAATCGGCACCCTCGCGTGCGAAGTGCACGGCGGCGGCGCGACCGATACCGCTGTCACCACCGGTGATGACTGCCACCTTGCCCAGCAGTTTGCTGCTGCCGCGATAGCTCTCGCGGATGTACTCGGGCTTGGGGTCCATGCGATGTTCATCGCCCGGTTGATGGTTCTGATGCTGTGGGGGCTGTTGCTGAGTCATGCCGTCACCTCCGGTTCGTTGATCGTGAATGCGCTGCTGCGCGTTCAGACGCTGAACGTCTCCCCACAGATCTGTGGACGATCGTTGAGGATTAAACCCCCTGAATCATGATTTTCTTGTTTAGCGATATAAAAACGCCCAGCCCCGTGTGAACGGAGCTGGGCGTCAGAATGTCTCGTCATCGGCAAGCCTGACGGTTGTCAGGAGGCGATATCCTCATGCTTGTCATGCATGGTGGCTGGCGTACTGGCGCCCGCTGCCATGGTCTGTGCGAGCGGAACACGCGGCTCGCTTTCCTCGGTCTGTTCTATTCCGTGCAGGCTCGGCAGATTGGCAGGATCATGCCCGGGACCGGTTTCGAGGCTGGGCAATGCCTTGCGAATGATGCTGGCGCACAGGGCACGGTGTGCATGCAGTGTCAGACCTTCCCGTTCGAGGAATTGCAGCAGCCGAGTGGCTGAGACCAACGCCACGATGGGATGGAGATCGCGAAAGTGTTCCTCGACCTGGCTGGCACTGATCGTCGCGAGTCGCTCCGGGTGGGTATGCGGCATCGAAATATCCTCTTTTCGGGTTCCGATGAGTCGGAATCTTGAGTGCTTCTTCAGGTGTCACGCTGCCTCGACGGCGGTGGGGCTTGCCCATCTGCCGGCGTGACCGTTGCGCTTTCCTTGGCGCAGCGGTCATTGCTCTTGAGGTGACAGTTCGTACTGAGAGTGTTCGTGCTGAGAGTCTTTGCTTTACGACGGTGTTGCGTTCTTCAAAAGCTAGTATTAGAGAATTCGCGAATATCTTCCAGCCTTGATGCGCGCATGCTCTCATTTTTATCGTGCTTTCGCGAAACTTCATGCCTTCGCGCAGGCGGATACCTGCCACGGGGTTCTGACTGTTAGACTAACGCTCCCCCATGTCGTACAGATGTCCGTCATGTTGAATATAGTCAGGATGGCCACGAAGCCACCTGACAGATGATCATTTTTCCTTCTATGGATGTGCCATGAAACGCTTTGTGCTGCTCGATACCGCGCCGATCCCCGGCACGACGGATTCGTTGTGTCTGTTCGAGTATGGCGAGGACTTCGTCATCAAGATCGAGAGCGGCAAGGGCGGGCAGCTGATGAATACCCGCATGCATGGCTCGGAAGATGCGCTGGCTGAGATTCCTGCCGGTCTGCTCAAGAGTCGCGGTACGGCCTCGGCGCCGCAGCGCGTTCTGATCGGCGGGCTGGGAATGGGCTTCACGCTGGCCGCCGCACTCAAGCACTTCAAGGCCGATGCCGAGGTGGTCGTCGCCGAGCTGGTGCCGGGAGTGGTGGCCTGGAATGACGGCCCGCTGGGGGCCAAGGCGGGCTATCCGATTCGGGATCCGCGCACGACAGTCGAGAATCGCGATGTGGCCGAGGTGCTGCGTGAAGCGCCCGGCGGCTTCGATGCCATCATGCTGGATGTGGACAATGGCCCGGAAGGCCTGACCGCGGATGACAACGACTGGCTCTACAGTGCTGAGGGGCTGGCGGTGTGTGCCAAGGCCTTGCGCCCGGCGGGCATTCTGGCGGTGTGGTCGGCCACGGCCGATGCGCGCTTCTCGCAGCGCCTGTCGCGGGCCGGTTTCAAGGCCGAGGCACGTCAGGTCTACGCGCATGGCACCTCGGGAGCCAAGCACACCATCTGGATCGCGCGTTACGTGGGGCGTGCGGAGAAGCCTGATGACAAGACGAAGGCCGGAAAAGGCAATGGCAAACGCTCAGGCAGCCTGAGCAGAAAGCCGGCATCGAAGGGTGCCGCACGCCCGCCGCGCCGCAAGTAAGCTGAGTGTCTCGTTGCTGATGACGTGATGGATGACTCTTCGCCTCCTGAGCTTACACACGCTGTGAGAGACGGCATCGCCTTCACCGCAGGGCGAACGCACACCAAAACGGGCTGGCCACATGATGTGGTCAGCCCGTTTTGGTGTGCGTCATCGGCGCTTATCGATAGCGTTCAGCCTGTCACAGTGCCAAGTGCTTTCGGCCTGGCTCGATGCTGGCTTCTGGCTCAGGCGGCTTCACGCGCCTTCATGTCCTGGTGATATTCCTCGGCGAGGCGCTTCTTAGTGGCGTCATCGAAGACGCGGCCTGCCAGCTGGAAGACTTCCTGCTCTTCCTCATCCAGGTGGTGGGTCACCAGGTGCTCGAGCTGCTTGGCGGTGGCCAGCCAGCCCGGTGAGCTGTAGTCGGTCGCCTCGAGCTTCTCGACCAGCTCATCGATCTCATGGTGCTCGGCGACACTGTGACGCGCCTTCTCCTGCGTCATGTCGTGCTCCATCATCGGCATGTAGAGCGCGCGCTCTTCAGCGCCGGCGTGGTTGGTCAGCGATTCCTTGAGGCGCTTGAACAGGTCATCGCGCGGCTCGCTGTCACCTTCGGTCTGCAGCAGCATGTCCAGCAGGCGGCGTTGTTCGTCGTGGGTCTCGCGCAGGGCTTCAAATACGGTCATGTTCCAGCTCCTCATCATGTCTGGCGTGTTGAGTGGCGGGTCTGCTTGTGTGCGGTCTTGCTCAAGTGCGATCTTGCTTGTGTCAGGTCTGTACAACTCTGGTGGCGGATCGGCGGAAGTTCAAGTGCGCAACGCCGATCGGCCTTGAAAAAGCCTTGGCGCGAGGCAAGGAAACAAGGGTGACCCTTGAATTCTTTGCTCGGTGGCGTGTCCGCGACGGTGTCTGATCGATGCCAGCTGCCGGCCGCCACCGTCAGGAGCCCCGACATGTCCCAAGACCAGACCTCGCCAGTCGATTCCTTCAGCCCCAAGGGGTCCCACGCGCCGGCATTATCGGCGTCGCTGTCCGGCAGTCAGCTGGACCGGCCGCCGGGCGGTGGCTGGCCGTCGATCAAGGCGGTCGAGAAGTTCATCTGGCAGGAGCATCTGCCCATCGAGGGCCATCGCAGCCTGATGAAGATGAACAAGCCCGATGGCTTCTATTGCCCGAGCTGCGCCTGGCCGAATGGCGACAAGCCCAAGGGTGCCAACTTCTGCGAAAACGGTGCCAAGGCGCTGGCGTGGGAGGCGACACGCGAACGTGTCAGTGATGAGCTGTTCGCCAACAATACGCTCAGCGAGCTGCGCGAGTGGTCGGATCACCATCTGGAGAAGGAAGGGCGCTTGACGCGACCGCTGCGCTACAACGCCCAGACGGACCGCTACGAGATCACCAGCTGGGAAGCGGCCTACGCCGAGATCGGCCAGCGCCTCAAGCGCTATGAGGACCCGAACCAGGTCGAGTTCTATACCTCGGGGCGCACCTCCAATGAAGCGGCGTTCCTGTTTTCCCTGTTCGGGCGCATGTACGGCACCAACAACTTCCCGGACTGCTCGAACATGTGTCACGAGACCACCTCGCGGGCGCTGCCGGAGTCCATCGGCATCGGCAAGGCGACGGTCAATCTCGAGGACTTCAAGCAGGCCGATGCCATCTTCATCTTCGGCCAGAACAGCGGCACCAACAGCCCGCGCATGATGGGTGATCTCCACGAGGCGCGTGGCCGCGGGGCCGAGGTGGTCAGCTTCAACCCGCTGCGCGAGCGGGCGCTGGTCAGTTTTGCCGACCCGCAGTCGCCCAAGGACATGCTGAGCGGCAAGGGTGTCGAGATCAGCAGTCAGTATCATCAGCTGCGCATCGGCGGGGACCTCGCCGCCGTGCAGGCGATGTGCAAGTACGTGATCGAGGCTGACGACGCGCTGCGCGAGCGCAATCCGCATGCGGTGGGCTATCTGGATCACGACTTCATCGCCCAGCACACCCACGGATTTGATGCCTTCGCCGAGCATTGCCGCAAGCTCGAGTGGCAGGACCTGGTCGCCATGTCCGGCCTGTCACGTGAATCGCTGGAACAGGCGGGGCAGACCTATCTGGAGGCCGAGCGCGTGATCTGCTGCTGGGGCATGGGCATCACCCAGCATGCGCGCGGCGGCGACACCATCCAGCAGATCATCAATCTGTTGCTGCTGCGCGGCAATATCGGCAAGCCCGGCGCGGGGGCCTGCCCGATACGCGGCCATTCCAATGTGCAGGGCGATCGCACCGTCGGCATCGAGAATCTGCCCAATGACGCGATGCTGGATGCCTTCGATCGGGTCTTCGACATCAAGTGTCCGCGCGAGAACGGCCATGATGTCGCTGAATGCTGCGAGGCGATTCTGCGCGGCGAGGTACGCGCCTTCATCGGCATGGGCGGCAACTTCTTCCGCGCGATTCCCGATCAGAAGCGCGTGGTCGAGAAGGTCCACGAGATGGACATGACGGTGCACATCGCCACTAAGCTCAATCGCAGCCACCTGCATCCCGGCAAGCATGGCTGGGTGCTGCCCACGATCGGCCATAGCGAGCGTGACCTGCAGGCGGGTGCCGATGGCAAGGGCGCGGAGCAGGTCTCCAGCGCTGAGGACGGCATGTGCAATGTGACGCCGTCGCGCGGTGTGATGGCACCGGCGGACCCAAGCCTGCACTCCGAGATCGCCATCACCTGTCAGCTGGCCAAGGCGACGTTGCCGCCGCATCCGACCCTGGATTGGGATTGGCTGCAGGCGGATTACGCGCGCATCCGTGATCGCATCGAAGAGGTCTTCCCGCAGATCTTCCCTGACTACAATGCGCGCCTGGCTCAGGGCGGCTTCCATATCCGCATCGCCCCGCGCGAGCGCATCTGGCATACCGACTCGGGACGTGCCAACTTCCTGTTCCCCGAGGGGCTGGGCACCGATGAGGAGGGGCTGAACAAGGTCACCCATGAGACCCTGAACATGGATAGCACCTTCCTGCTCATCACCATGCGCGGTCACGACCAGTTCAATACCACCGTCTATTCAAATGACGACCGCTATCGCGACGTCTATGGCACGCGGATGGTGGTGATGATCAGCCCGCAGGATCTCGAGACGCTGGGCCTGAGCGAGGGTCAGCGCGTGACGCTGGAAACGGTCAGCGAAGACGGCGTCGAGCGCAGCATGGCGGGCTTCAAGCTCAAGGAATACGACATCCCGACCGGCTGTCTGGCAGCGTACTACCCGGAAACCAATGATCTGATTCCGCTGGATCATCGCGATGCGCGCAGCAATACGCCCGCCTCGAAATCGGTGCCGGTCCGGTTGCGCCTGATGGACAGCGAAGAGATCAATGCCAGCGAAGGGGTGCTGGCGAGCAGCTGAAGGGCTTCAGCATGAACCGCTAAACAAGAAAAGGCTGAAAAATTTGCATCCTGTACTCGGCGTCAGGTTTTGATGTCAGTGAAGGAGGGTGAGAGCCACGCCACGCGCTGCACTGAAAGAGTGCGCCGCGTGGCGTTCTTGTGTCTGGCGGTCAAGTTGATGCCAACGTCGGCGTACCTGAGGGGTTCGTAGGTGCTGCGCCGGACTTGTCGCAAAATCATTTCTGGCGGCGGTCTTGCGCCCAACCGCGCCTGTAGCCAGGCCGGATCCTGACGCCTGTGTCAGCTTCATGGCACAGGCGGCGAGCTGGCTTATTGCAGGGCTTGAGGATGGGTGGCGTGAATCTTGCGTGGTGGTAGGGTAGCGACCGCCGCCCTGCCTGCCACCTCGCCCGCAGGGGGCGGTGGCCGGCGTTCAGGCAGGCTGATACCACCACAAGACTCGACGACTCACGACCGAGCTCCAGGAAGGCACTCATGGCAGAACACTCCTCACCTCACGCATCAGGCCGCGCCTCAGACCATGCATCAGATCAGACATCGATGGCAGGCGAATCCGGCAATGATTATCCCTTGAGCGAAGTGCCCGCCTCGGCACGGCGTGGGCTGCTTTCCACCTCGATGGTGCTGCTCGGCTTCACCTTCTTTACCGCCACCATGTGGGCGGGTGGGTCATTGGGTGCCGCGTTCGCGCTCAATGAACTGCTGTGGATCATCGTGATCGGCAATCTGCTGCTCGGCGGTTACGCTGCCGCCCTGGCCTATATCGCCTGCAAGAGCGGTCTGAATTCGGTGCTGATGGGACGGTTATGCTTTGGCGAGAAGGGCAGCCGCCTGTCTGACTTCGTGCTCGGGTTCACCCAGATCGGCTGGTACGCCTGGGGTACCGCGACCATCGCCATCGTGCTGGTCAAGACGCTCGGCTTGCCGGAGTGGCTGACCACGCCGCTGATGGTCATCTTCGGTTTCGCCTTCTGTCTGACGGCGATGATCGGTTATCGCGGGCTGGATATGCTCTCGCGCATCGCCGTGCCGGCCATGTTGCTGTTCATCCTGTTCAGTCTCTATACCGGCATGGCCGATGTCGGTGGCGTGGCAGGCCTTGCGGCACTGACGCCGACGGATTCCATGAGCTGGACGGCCGCCATCACCGCGGTGATCGGCACCTTCATCAGTGGCGGCACCCAGGCGACCAACTGGAGCCGCTTCGCGCGTTCGCCGAAGATCGCCGTCATTGCCACCCTGGCGGCCTTCTTCGTCGGCAATGGCCTGATGGTGCTCACCGGCGCGCTCGGCGCGATGATCTACCAGCAGGCCGATATCGTCGACGTGATGATCGCCCAGGGGCTGGTCAGCCTCGCCGTCCTGATGCTGTTCCTCAATATCTGGACCACCCAGGACAACACCATCTACAACTTCGCGATCGCCGGCTGCAATCTGTTGCGCACCCCGCATCGTCAGCGTGTCACCCTGGGCGGCGGGGCCATCGGCACAGTGCTGGCGGTACTCGGCATGTATGAATGGCTGATTCCGTTCCTGATTCTGCTCGGCACCTTCATTCCGCCGATCGGCGGCGTGATCATGGCCAACTTCTGGCTCGGTCACAAAGGGCAGTATCCGCGTCTCGCCGAGATGCCCAGGGTCGATTACCACTGGCCGGGCCTCGCCGCCTACGCCATCGCCTGCCTGTGCGCCTGGAGCTCACCCTTCATGCCGCCCGTCGTGGGTGTCGTGGTCGCCTTCGTCGTCTACGGTGGACTGATCAAGCTTGCCAAGGTCGAACTCGCCAACAAGACGGCGGCCTGAATGGCTGAGCGTCTGATGTGAAGGGGAGAGGAATATGAAGCGCCCAACGAGTCCTGGACTCGTTGGGCGTTTTTCATGGGGGGAGAAGCGTCTGGGTAGAGAAATTTCAGGGTAGAGCCACTTCAGGGCAGAGTCACTTGATGCACAACATGGTTGTGCATAGAATGAGGGAAAAAGGTGCTGCCATGGCGGTGGAATTCAGGGATGTGTGGCTCGAGAGCTTCTACGAGCAAGATGTTGGCCACCGCAAGATACCTGCGGCGCTCTCCAGTTCGCTCTATCGCAAGTTGCAGATTCTCGATGCCGCAAGTCAGGAGTCTGATCTGAGGATTCCACCGGGCAATCGGTTCGAGCATCTGCAGGGCAATCTCGCAGGTTATTGCTCGATTCGTGTCAACAAGCAGTATCGACTCATCTTTCGATGGGAGGCAGGGATTGCCCATCAAACATATCTAGACCCGCATGCTTACAAGGGCTAGAGGAGGTAGCAGTGATGAGAAACACCCAGCGGCGCCCACTGACGGTAGGAGAGATGTTGACGGCAGAGTTTCTGGAGCCGATGAACATCGACATTCGCACCCTGGCCGAGGCGATGGGAGTGCACAGAAATACTCTGAGCCGTATCGTGCATGACAAGGGCACCTTGACGGCCCCGATGGCCATCAAGCTGGCGGCTGCGTTAGGCAATACGCCGGAGTTCTGGCTCAACATCCAGCATGCCGTGGAGCTTTGGGATGTGCGTCATCGTGCCTACGCGCAGGATGCCAAGGGCGTACGCCGGATAACGCCGCGCGTTGAGGCCGCCGAGCTTGCCTCGCATTGACGTTGCGCGCTCTCCACGGCGAGTGATTGAGATGGCGTGAGCCCGTGAGTTCATGCCCAGCAATGCAAAGCCCCAGCCTGAAACTCAGGCTGGGGCTTTGTGCTTTTCGCATTCGGTAACACCTCGTCGTGCCGCTCGCGTTGATCAGGCGGTTGCTGGCTTCACCTGAATCACCAGGCAGGCGGCGATCAGCGCCATGCCCAGCCAGCCGAGCGGTGCGATATGTTCCCCGACGATGGTGACGGCGAGCAGCGCGGCGACCAGCGGTTCGAACAGTGTGAGCAGGGTGGCCTTGCTGGCGGCGACGGTCTTCAGGCCGTAGCCGAAGGCGATATAGCCGAGGAACATCGGCACCAGCGCCATGTAGAGCGCGACCGATGTGTTGCCGGGGGTGGCGAACAGGCGCGGGTCTGCCACCAGCATACTGAGGCCCAGGCCCGCGATCAGCGCGATACCGGCGACGCCGAACAGGCTGCCCATGGCAGCGCGGGCGTGGGTGCCGTGGTCCATCATGCGCCGGGCGATCAGCGAATAGGCGGCGTAGGTCGTGCCGGCGATGATGCCCAACACGATGCCGCCCAGGCGTTGCCAGTCAGCGTCAGGCACGCTCCCTGACCCTGTCGCCATCGGGTCGCCGCCGGCGCTGACGGCGGCAATGTCTCCGCCATGAGTGGCCGTTTCGCCCATCGCCATCATCACCACACCGGCAATGCCCAGCGCGAGGCTGATATACCAGCTCAGCGTGAGTCGGTGATGGCCGAACAGGCGCTCCAGAATCGCCGCGGCCAGTGGCGCCGTGGCGATGGTGATCACCGTGCCGATGGCGACGCCGGCCAGATGCATCGAGGAGTAGAAGGCCAGCGGATAGATGACGACACACATGGCGCCGAGCAATACCCAGCGCTTCTGCGCCATCAACAGTCCCAGGCAGCCCATGATATTGGGCCGTGCGATCACTGCCTGAAGCAAGCCGCCGACGCCCATGGCGAAGGCGCCGGTCGCCAGCGGGCTGACATCCTGATTGAAGTGGGCCGCCGTGCCGGTGGTGCCCCACAGCAGCGCGGCAAACAGGACGGCCAGGCTTCCCATGTCGGTCGACCTTGCAGACCCGGCGATATCGGGGCGGGTGGTTGTCATGGTGATGTCCTTGCGTGTCTTGCCAATCCCTTGGCCGTTTCAGTCGCAGCATAAGCGCTGGCAAAAGTGTGCTGAAACCACTTTCGGGCAAGTGAGTTGCCGCGACAGCTGGCTGCCGCTCAGTACACACTGTGACTTGCCCTCAATTCCCTCATCGCCGTCAGGCGTCGTGACGCTGCCATGGCTCCGACCCTTGCTCCGGCCCTTGCTTGGCATCGCGGCCATGCTCGGTATCGCTCCACGGATCACGCTCACCCCAGTAAGCAGTGTCGCCGTGTGTATCAGCTTGAGCGTCGCAGGCCGTGTCAGGCGTCGTCCAGGCCGCGAGGTCTGCCTGCGGGCTGGCCATCGGCGCCTGCGTTGCCTGCGGACGCAATTGCAGCATCAGGCAGGTCATGATCAGCACCATGCCGATGGCGCCCATCAGCGTGAACTGCTCGCCGACCACGATGACGGCCAACAGGCCCGCCACCAGCGGCTCGAACATGGTCAGTACCGTCACCCGGCTGATGGGCACGCTGGCAAGCCCGCGTCCGAAGATGAGGCTGGCCAGCAGCATCGGGATCAGCGCCATGTAGATGGCGACCGCCGAATTCACCGGCGTGGCGAACAGGCGTGGATCGAGGAACAGGCAGCTGATGGCCAGGCCGATCAACAGCAGGACGCCGGCACAGCCGAACATTGCCCCCATGGCCGCACGGCGATGGACGCCCAGCAGCATCATGCGTCTGGCAAGCAGCGAATAGGTGGCGTAGCTCGCGCCGGCCAGCACGCCCAGCCCGATACCGATGAGCTTGCGGCTCTCGCTGGCAACGCCGCTGGCAGTGGCGTTTGCCGCCGTGTCTGCCAGGCGTGTCTCGCCCATGGCCATCAACCCCACACCGGCCATGCCCAGCATCAGCGCCGCGTACCAGCGCGCACTGACGCGCTTGCGATCCAGCACATATTCCAGCACCGCTGCCGCCAACGGCGCCGTGGCGATGGTGATCACGGTGCCCATCGCGACGCCGGTGTATTCCATGGCCGAATAGAAGGCCAGCGGGTAGACGATGATGAACAGCGCTGCCCACAGCACGAGATGCTTGTGGACCAGCAGGGCGGCCAGCTCCTCATGGAGGATTCGTCGCGACAGCACGGCCTGCAGAATGCCGCCAAAGCCCATGGCGAAGGCGCCGGTGGCCAACGGGCTGACATCCTGATTGAAGTGCGCGGCGGTGCCGGTCGTGCCCCATAGCAGGGCGGCCGTGAGGACGGAAAGATTGCCGATCTGGCGTTCCAGCGCTGGGCGGAAGGGCGTCCGGGAGAAGGAGTGCTGCATGGTGGATGGCTCGCAATGAAGTGTGTCTCGGTGTGCACGAGATTACGCCTCATCGCGAGAATATATTGTGCTGAAACTACGCTCTGATCTGCCAGGAGAAGCAAAACGTCATATACCGCCGGAGTGCGGTGATTGACTGCTGGGTTCGGGTGCTCAATCGGTTGTTCAGATGATCGTGTCAGTCGCTTATTCAGTCATTCGGGGGAGTGAGGCTCGAATACTGGCGCGTCATCTCGCGTGGCGACTGGCCGAAGTAGCAGGAAAAGCGCCGCGAGAAGGCGGAGAGGTTCTGATAGCCGACGGCCTCGGCGACCTGCTGGACGCTGAGATCGGTATGGATCAACTGCGCCCGCGCGCGCTCCATGCGTCTGGCAGTCAGGTACTGCTTGACGCTGACGCCCAGATTGTCGCGGAACACCTTGTGGAACTGGGTCGGGCTCAGGTGGGCGAGTCGGGCCAGTGATGCCACATCGTGGGGCTGGGCCAGCTGCGCGTTCATGACGTCGAGCACTCTGAGCAGACGACGATCGACGCGCTGATCACAGGTCTGCTTCTCCAGCAGACCGAGAAACAGCGCGATGGAGAGCTGATCGATGTGCTTGTCGACCTCACCCTGCAGCTGCGCTTCGAGAAACAGCAGGTAGTTCATCAGCAGGGTGCTGATCGAGAACACCACGCGTTGCGACGCCGCGAGATTGTCGGGCAGGTAGTCCAGGTCAGCGACGATGAAACGCGCGGCGTCCTTGGCATGAAACAGGTGCGACTCCCCGGGGCGAATGATGACGCACTCGCCGGTGACCACGGTGCCGTGATGGCTGCCGACCTGGATATCGAGATGGCCGCGGATCGGCAGCACCAGCTGGTGGTGGTCGTGGTCATGACTCGTGGCCTGCGGGGTATAGGCGCGCAGCGAGAGTGTCGTCATGGTGCGGTGGCCATCATCCGGCGATGCAAGGGCAGCAAGCAGAGCAAGAGGAACACGCAGGCTTTCAGCGGCTCAGCTCGATGCTGCGGGTCTGGCCGCGGCCTACCTGCACCTGACTGAGAATCAGCGGGCTGCGTGTGCCGTCCGGCAACTGGATGACACCGGCGACATAGAAGGTGCCGGATGGCAGGCCAGTGGCATTGAAGTAGCCATTGCTGTCAGTGCGCACGATGTGGGTGTAGGCCTGGGCGCGCGGGTCGGCGCGAGACGCCGTCTTGCCTGCCAGTGCCAGTTCCGCGGCTTCTGCGGAGTAGGTGGTGACCGGTGCGATCGAGATACCCGCCCGATTGGCGTAGATCGTCTGGCCCTGCCACTCGTAGGACATGCGGCCCTTGATCACCGAGGTGCCGGTCTTGTCCAGCTTGGCGTACTCCGCCTCCGGGAAGGCGACGGTGCGCTGGACGCGTTGCTCGCCCTGTTCGGTCTGCGAGGAGGAGCCGAAGTCCGGCAGCGAAATGCTGTCGGCCATGCGCGAGGCGCTTTCACACCCGGCAAGAACGGCGGTGCACATGAGCAGAGCGAGTGGAGTACGCAAGTGACGAAGCATGGCGAGTCTTCCCTGAAGTCGAGTGATGGGTGGCGCGGGCGTCGGCTCGTGAGCGAGCCAGTCTGGCCACAGCTGCTGCCTTTGCCCCACATCCTACTGCGCCGAGCACAGTCAGGGAACTGCCGGTGAGCGGGAGACAGGCGCGGGTGACTCTTCCGTCAGGCATCGGCATCCGTGGGCATCCGCTGGTAACTCTCGCGGTTTCGACCGACCCTTGTCAGTAGGCCAGCAGCAAGCGTTTGCCCGTGAGCGCGCTGGGTTGCGCAAAGCATGTCTCTGGAGTTGCTTAAATAGGAACTCCTTGTTCATTATACGTTTGTCTATAACGTGATGGCGCTTGTTACCATGCAACTCATCAAACCCTGTGCAAGGGCTGCGCAAGAGCTGTTCAAAACCGTTCGAGGTCTGCTTGTGTGCTATTCGAGTGCAGCTCAGATGGCATTACCGCCTAGCACGCGGTGCGCTGGCGTCGGGTGAACCATTCATTGTCCGGGAGGGCCGCATGTCGACATCCCAGAGCGCTACTGATCCTTCACGTCGCCAGCTGTTGAAGCTGGGGCTCGGTGGGGCAGGCATTGCCGTGTTCGGCGGCCTGTCCCTTCAGGCCCTGGCCGAGACAGTCGCTGACGAGCAACAGACGCAGGATGACAGTGCCTTCGCGACGTTCATGGTCCTGTCGCGCTGGCTGCTCAGCGACAAGACCCTGGATGAGCGGCTGGGCCAGCGCTACTTCGAGGCGCTGGCGAGAATTCCGGCCGAGGGAGTGCCCGGTGTCGGCAGCTTGCCGGCCCTCAAGACCCGCTTGCTGGCCCTGGGCGAGTCGCGAGAGTACGTGAAAAAGGAAGACCTGAGTGACGGCGAGATGGCGCTGGTGCGCCGTCTGCTGCAGGCCTGGATGCTGGGCACGGTCGGCAAGTCGATCAGTGACCCTGCCGCCGAGGTCATCGCCTTCGAGCGCGCTGGCATGTATGCCGGGCCGCGCGATGTGCAGGTGGTGCGTACCTATTGCCCCAATCGCCCGGGGTTCTGGGCAGAGGCACCCAAGGCCTGAGTGGTCACGCTTTCTCCCCAGGCTTGTGCGTGGCGGAGGGCGGGCCTTGAGTCCGTGCTTGGTCATCAGCTCCTGACATCGCCTGCATGCCAGACCTTCCTGGGGCGTCCTGACCGCCCCTGTTGCTGTTCCCAATTTCCCGAGGAGAATCCTGCATGGCCGAGGAATCCCGTGCGTATGATGCCGATGTGATCGTGGTCGGGTCTGGTGTCGCCGGTGCCCTGATCGCACATCGCCTGGCCGAGGCCGGCAAGTCGGTCATCATGCTGGAAGCCGGCCCGCGCATGCAGCGCTGGCAGATTGTCGAGCGCTTCCGCAACCAGGCCAACAAGATGGACTTCATGGGGCCCTATCCTGCCAGCAAGGCAGCGCCCCACCCGATGCTCTACGGCGAGAATGCCGACTATCTGGTGCAGAAGGGCGAGCAGGCCTACGACGCCCAATACATTCGCGCGGTCGGCGGCACTACCTGGCACTGGGCGGCGTCTTCCTGGCGTTTTCTGCCCAGCGATTTCGTGCTCAAGAGCGAGTATGGCGTCGGGCGCGACTGGCCGATCGGCTATGACGATCTGGAAGACTATTACTTCCGGGCCGAGGTCGCGCTGGGTGTCTGGGGGCCGAATGATGTCGATCTGGGCAGCCCGCGCAGCGCCGAGTATCCGATGGCGCCTCTGCCGCTGTCGTGGAACGAGCGGCGGGTCAGCGAGCGCATCAATCCCCACGGCTTCGACATGGTCACCGAGCCAGTGGCGCGCAACAGCCGCCCGTATGATGAGCGCCCGACCTGCTGTGGCAACAACAACTGCATGCCCATCTGCCCGATCGGCGCGATGTATTCCGGCATCATCCATGTCGAGAAGGCCGAACGTGCCGGCGCCAGGCTGATCGACAATGCCATCGTGCATCACTTGGAAAGCGATGCCAGCGGCAAGATTCGCGAGGTGCGCTATCTGGACCCCGACGGCAAGCAGCATCGCCTGAGTGCGGCGCGGGTGGTGCTGGCGGCCAATGGCATCGAGACGCCCAAGCTGATGCAGATGTCGGTCAACGCCCATACCCCCGATGGGGTGGGTAACCAGAACGACATGGTCGGTCGGCATCTTATGGACCATCCCGGCACCGGGGTGAGCTTTCTGGCCGATGAGCCGCTGTGGGCCGGGCGTGGCCCTCAGGAGATGACCTCGATCATCACCTGGCGCGACGGCGACTTCCGCAAGGACTTCGCGTCCAAGAAACTGCATCTGTCCAACATTGCTCGCACGCAACAGATGACCACGGAGGTGCTGTCGGAAACACCGCTCAGGCTCGGCGCGGATCTGCAGGCGCAGATCGATAACCGCGCCAGCCGCTATGTGCAGTTCGACAGCTTCCACGAGCTGTTGCCAGAGGCCGCCAATCGCATCACGCCGTCAAAAAAACGTGACGCTCTCGGCCTGCCGCGCCCGGAATTCCGTTATGCTATCGATGATTACGTCAAGCGCAGCGCCGCGCATACCCGTGAACAATATGCGCGTATCGCTCAGCTGATGGGAGGCACCGACATCGCGTTCCGTGATGAGTTCTCCAACAACCAGCATATCTGCGGTACGACCCTGATGGGAGACAACCCCAAAGACTCCGTGGTGGATCGCGATTGCCGAGTGCATGGCCATGACAACCTGTTTGTCGCCAGCTCCGGCAGCATGCCCACCGTCGGGTCGGTCAATTGCACCCTGACCATCGCGGCGTTGTCTCTGCGTATTGCCGATCTGCTCGAACAGGAAATATAAGCATGGTCCCGCACGTCCGTACTGCTGGCACCCGTGATGCCATTGATGAGAAAGGTCGTGGTGCCCGCCCGATCTTTCGCCCCGCACGCCTGACCCGTGCCGTCCGCCTGGCCGCCATTGCGGGCACCAGTGCCTTGTTGCTCAGCGCCTGTGGTAGCGGCGAGGACGAGCACGCCAGCCAGGTGGAAGCCGACAAGGCCGCCACCAATGACCCCGCGCTGATCGAGAAGGGTCTGTACATGGCGCGCGCCAGCGATTGCGCGGCCTGTCACAGCACCGAGGACGGCGATGAATACGCCGGTGGCCTCGGCTTCGAGACCCCGGTGGGCGAGATCTACGCCACCAACATCACTCCGGACACCGAGCACGGCATCGGCAACTACACCCTCGAGGAGTACACCCGTGTGCTGCGCGAGGGCGAGGCTGCCGACGGCCACAACCTCTATCCGGCGATGCCGTTCCCGTCCTACGCCCGTCTGACGGATGAGGACATCAAGGCGCTCTACGCCTGGAACATGCATGAGGTGACGCCGAGCAGCACGCCCAACCGCGAAAGCGAGATTCCGTTCCCGCTCAACATGCGTTGGCCGATGGCGCTGTGGGAAGAGATCTTCTCGCCGCTGGAGCCGTGGCAGGACCATGACGACAAGAGTGCCGACTGGAACCGCGGTGCCTATCTCGTCCAGGGGCCGGGCCACTGTGGCAGCTGCCACACCGAGCGTGGCTTCGCCTTCCAGGAAACGGCACTGACCGGTGATGAAGAAGGCTATCTCGGCGGGGCGATGATCGAAGGCTGGCGCGCCTTCAACCTCACGCCGGACATGCAGGATGGTCTGGGCAGCTGGAGCGAGCAGGATATCCAGACCTATCTGGCGACCGGCAACCTCAAGGGCAAGGCGCAGGCTGGCGGCCCGATGGCGGATGTGGTCGAGCACTCCATGCGTCACATGAGTGAAGATGACCTGCGCGCCATCGCGGTCTATCTGAAGTCGATTCCGGCGGTGGATGGCAAGGGCGAGCAGGGCGAGGCAGTCAATGATGGCGATCGCGAGGCCGAAAGCGAGCCGCAGGTCGCCACGCGCTTCAATCAGGGCGCACCGGCCGATGACGTGCTGTTGCTGCGCGGTCAGCCGCTGGACAAGCGCCCCGATGATAAAGACCTGATCGGTCAGCTGACCGACGCCACGCCGGGCGTGCGTCTGTATCTGGGCCACTGCGCCATGTGTCACGGCGCGGATGGTGCCGGCACCCAGGATGGCTACTATCCGTCGCTGTTCCACAACAGCGTGACCGGCAGTGTCTATCCGGACAATCTGGCTCAGGCGATCCTCAATGGCGTGCAGCGTGAGAACAATGGCCACAGTGTCTTCATGCCGGCCTTCGATGACAGCCTGACCGATGATGAGCTGATCAACCTGATGGACTATCTCGAGAATCGCTTCGGGGAAGGTCATCAGTCCGAGACGCTGGCATCACCCGACACGCGTCGTCAGCAGCTGAGCGACAAGCTCGAGGACTGGCGCAAGCACTGAGTCCGGTGCGGGTGCTGAGATCTGTGCTGACAGGCCTGCGCAAGTGCCGGGTAACCGCGAAAAAAAGACAGCCCATGAAAGCGGGCTGTCTTTTCCGTGACCTGCGCCATGGCGCAGAGAGTGTGGTTGTCGTGTGCGTTCAGTGCTGTCTCATCCTGCGCACAGTTTCATCCGTGACTGGATCATCCGTGACTGGCGATGTCACACAATTGGGGTAATATTGCCCCATGCAGGATCCCCGATTCACATTCATCCCGCTCGGGTTGCGCTCAAATGCAGCACAAACTGAAGAACTGCGGTAGAATGTGCGCCCAGACTTTAGCTCTTTATCAATTATTCGAGGCAACATAGCAGTATGACCGACGCTAATCTTGACGACCAGCTTGCATCCCTGTTTCAGGAGCAGGACACCAAGCAGGACCAGAACGCCCGCATCAAGGAGCTGGAGCGTCAGCTGCGTGAAGCCAGCAAAGAAGCCGACAAGCTCCGTAATGCCCGTGACAAGGCAAAGAAGGAAGTCGAAGACCTGCGCGCTCGTAACGAACGCCTGAGCGAGAAAGCCGCAGCCTCTGACAAGCACCGCAAGCAGGTCGAACACGAGTTCAACCAGAAGCTGGTGCAGTACAAGGCACGTCTGGCACGCGAACAGGCCATCGCCCAGTCTCGCATGATGCCGATGGGCGCAGCCGTCGAGGAAGCGACCGAAGAAGCCGATGCGGCCTCTCTGGAAGACCTCGGCCTCAACGCTGCCGCTATCCGTGCCCTGACTGACGCTGGCTACGACGACGTCGCCAAGGTTCGCAAGGCTCACGCCGATGGCGTGATCTCTGAAGTCAAGGGCATCGGCCCGAAGGCTCAGTCCCAGATCGCAGAAGCCCTCGACGCCTGATCGTTGCCGTTGATCGAAAAAACCCGCCAATCGGCGGGTTTTTTTGTGTCTGTCATTCGCCCTGTGGCGGGCATGACCGCTGGATCTAGTGCTGGGTCTACTGCTGGGTCTACTGCTGGAGCTCAGGCCAGCTGACCGCTGACTGCTGCTCTCCCAGCCAGTCCTCGAGGGCGGTGCGCATGTCGGCCGTCGGGATCGAGCGCCCGTTCAGCGCATGCACCACCCTGGGCAGACTCGGCGCCTCACCGGCATCCGCCGGCCAGGCCTGCTTGAGCGTGAAGGCGAGCTTCATCGGCTCCTCACCGTGCAGGCTCTGCTGCATGCGGGCGTGTTCCACGGCCAGCGACTCGAGCTCGGCCTCAAGGCTCGCATCCTGGATATCGGCGCGGCTGACCAGCAGCATGCGCGGCAGGTCGAGCATGTCGGCGCGCGGCAGCCAGTCCTTGGACAGCGGATGCAGCGCCACCAGACGCGTCGCGTCATCGCCGTTGAGGAAGGCAGCGTGCATCTTGCGGCTGTTGATCAGCGCCTGGGGCGCATCCCCGACATATTCATCGCCTTCGAGCTCTTCCAGCGAGCGCGGGCTGACCAGCTGCATGCTGGAGCCGACCTTGACCTCGACCCACTGCTTCAAGGCCAGATGCGAGCGTGCATCGTCATCGCTCATTACCACTCGCACGGCACGGGTGGTGTCGTTGAGGAAGCGGATCAGCAGCTCCTGCGGCTCGAACAATTCGGTGTAGCGGATCAGCTCGTCACGCGCGACCAGGCTGACATCGTCGAGATCCGCGCCGTCCAGCACTCGCAGTGACATGCCGCTTTCGGTCAGTGCCTTGAGCATCTGCGGCGTCAGGTAGGCGGCGTCGAGGCTGCCATCGCTCAGCCCTTGCTCCACGGCCTCAGGGCTTGAGAATTGCTTGAGCAACAGCGGGCTGCTCAGTTGCTCATCGAGGGTGCCCTCGGCTTCAAGCATCACGGCGGGACTGACGCTGACGCCGCCATCGGCGGGCATGCCGATCTCCAGCGCGCTGGCGTGCTGGGCAAGGGTCAGGCTGGCAGTGGTGAGCGACAGGGTGGCGAACATGCGTGCCAGACGCGGGCGAGATATCGGTAGTGATATCGAAGGACAGAACAGTGCAGGGGGAAGCAGGGACATCTGGCACTCCGGCAACGGTAACAGGGTGATGGCGTACGGCAGCGATGACAGCGCTCGCGCGTGGGCGCCAATGGTAGCCGTTTGGCCTGTGGGTGTCAGGCACGGCGCGGCGTCATGTCTCACCTCCCGTCGGCACGCCATCCTGCGGGGTGATTGAGAGGATGATCGTGAGGAAGACCGTGGAGATGAGCGTATGGATGACCGTATGGATGACCGCGGGCATGAAAAAGCCCCGTCTCCGAAAGGAGGCGGGGCTTTTGACGACTGTCAGCACAGGTGGCTCAGCTCACTTCTTGCACGGCTCAGAGCATGCGACAGCTCACGGCTCAGCACATATGGCAGCTCACGGCTGTGAGCGTGCCACCGGTGCTTCACCGGTCGCGGCATCTGACGCAGGCGTAGCTACCACGCCATCGCGGCGCGCGAAGTGATCGACCCATAGCGCGATCACGCCATCGCCGGTGACGTTGGTGGCGGTGCCGAAGCTGTCCTGGGCCAGATACAGCGCGATCATCAGGCCAAGTTCCGCCTCGCCAAAGCCGAGCATGCTGCCCAGCACGCCAAGCGCCGCCATCACCGCGCCACCCGGTGCTCCGGGCGCGGCGATCATGGTCAGGCCCAGCATGATCAGAAACGGAATCACCTCGCCGAGGCTTGCGAGTGCCAGGTTGTGGCTCATCATCATCACGGCAGTGGCACAGGTGACGATGGTGATGGTGGAACCGGACAGGTGGATGGTGGCGCACAGCGGCACGCTGAAGTTGGCCACTTCATCGCTGACGCCATTGGCCTTGGTCTGACGCAGGCTGACCGGAATGGTCGCCGCCGACGACATGGTGCCCAGCGCCGTCAGGTAGGCCGGCAGCATGTTGCGCAGGAGGCCCAGCGGAGAACGACGCTGGATCAGGCCGGTGATGAGATAGGCCGTGCTCAGCCAGATCCAGTGCATCACGATCGCCAGCACCAGCACCTTCCAGAAGGTATCCAGTGTCGACAGCGCCTTGCCCTCGTAGGCCATCTCGGCAAAGGTGCCGGCGATGAACAGGGGCAGCAGCGGGATGATGACGCGATTGAGGAACACCTCGACCACTTCACGCGATTCGAAGACGGCGCTTTTCAGGGTCGGCAGTTCGCGGCGGCTGATGACCACGCCGAACACGAAGGCCAGCACCAGGGCCGTCATCACCGGCAGTGCAGCGGGGATTTCGAGATCGAGAAAGGGAGTCAGGGCATCGCGGCCTTCAGCGACCGGCGCCATGCCGGACAGCATGCCGGGCAGCAGGTTGCTGGCCACCAGGAAGGCGAAGATGCCGGCCAGAATCGTCGACCCGTAGGCCATGCCGACGGTGCGACCCAGCATGGCGCCGGAATTCTTCGGCAGCGACGCGATGCCGCTCATGACGTAGAACAGGATGATCAACGGGATGGTGAAGTTGATCAGCTGGCCGATGATGACCTTGGCGGTCAGCGCGGCACGTACGAGGGCATCCGGGGCCATCAGGCCGATCAGCAGGCCGGCAATGATGCCGAGGATAAGTTTGACGATGAGCTTCATGTGGATCTCGAGGGTTTGACGGGTTCTTGCCCCGATAACGGGTCGTGAATCGCGTACCACCTCGGCGACGCACCGAAATGGCGCGCAGAGTTTACCTGAATTGCGCCACCATTTCAGGCGCCTGGCCAGCTGCCGTGGCACGGGGTGTGATTGCCCATGACTCGACGTGCTGACCAGGCGCCATCTCAGGCTCTCAGCCGTTCATCGCTTCGCTTTCATCACTTTCGCGCTTTCTCTCCTTCGCGCCTCGCCTGCCCACCCAGCGCTTCGCTTGCGCTCTCGTCTCACTGTCTTGATCTCACTGTCCTGATCTCATTGTGATGAAGAGGCCGAGCGGCGCTGCTTCACACCATGATGAATCAATGCCACCGCTGCCAGTGCCAGCCCGAACAGCGACATGCCCTGCCAGCCATAGACGCTCATCATCTTGACGCCGATGGCGGAACCGGCTGCCGCACCGAGGTAGTAGCACAGCATGTAGACGGCGTTCATGCGGCTCTGGGCCTTGGGGTCGATCGAGAATACGCGCACCTGGTTGGGAATCTGGGCCGCGAAGACGCCCAGGTCCAGCAGGATGATGCCGACGATCAGTCCGGCCAGGCTGTCACCCCACATGGCGAGCACCGCGAAGGACGCCAGCACCATCACCAGGGCGAAGCTGATCAGACGCCCCGCGCCGACACGATTGACCAGTCGGCCCGCCGCCTTGGCACCGAAGATGCCCGCCAGCCCGATGATACCGAACAGCCCCGCCTGCTGGACGCTGTAGTCAAACGGCGCATCGGTGACGTGAATGGCCAGCGTCGCCCACATGGCATTGAAGGCCGCGAACCACAGCGCGCCGGTCAGCGCGGATTCCCGCAGCAGGGCATGTTGCTTGAACAGCGTGCCCATCGAGGCGATCAGTCTGGGGTAGGCCATCTGCACGGCAGGCGCGCGGCTGGGCAGGTGACGATGCAGCAGCACACCGATGATGACGGTGATGATGGCCGCGACCAGGAAGACGCTGCGCCAGCCCCAATATCCGCCGATGCTGCCGCTCAGGGTGCGTGACAGCAGTATGCCGATGGTCAGCCCCGTCATCAGGGTGGCGATGTTCTTGCCGCGCGCCTCGGGGGTGGACAGCGAGGCGGTCAGCGGAATTAGCTGCTGGGTGATGTTGGCGCCCAGCCCGGCCACGAAGCTTGCCAGCAACAGCGGCCAGAAGCTGGGGGCCAGGAAGATGCCCAGTGAGGCCAATGCCAGGGTGATGGACAGATTGCGGATCAGCTGGCGCCTGTCCATGGTATCGCCCAGCGGCGAGATCAGCAGGATGGCGGCGGCGTAGCCGAATTGGGTCGCGGAGGGAATCAGGCCGATCATGCCCTGGCTCACGCCCAGTGAGCGGGCCATCTCCGCCAGCAGCGGCTGGTTGTAGTACAGATTGGCGGCGGTCGCGGCGACCGCGATCGCCATCAGCAACAACAACCCGCGGCCAATGGCGGGCGTGCTGTCGGCCTCTGGTGTCGATGTCGGCGAGGCTGTGCCTGACTGGACAGTATCTGATCGGCCAGTATCGGATCGCGCAGTGTCCGATGGGGAAGTGCTTGAAGGGGAAGTGCCTGTCACCTGGGTGTCCTCATGTTAGTGCTGCCAGCCGTGGCAGCGGTGATTCACGAGGGGCAGAGTAGGCAGTGTTCACCCATAAGAGAAATGCTGTTGTTTGATATGTTTGATGCTCATCCGGTATAGATCTGTGATCTAGCCTGGCTGTGCTCAAACGTGGCTGCGCTCAAGCCTGGCTGTGCTTAAACGTGGAGGCACTGGCCTGGCCGCGCGACACTGTCGCGTTCCACCAGCCTCGGGGCCAGTTGGGTCTGGCCCGGGAAGGGAGTGCCTTCCAGGCGCGCGATCAGCTGATCGACGGCCGTGGTGCCCAGCGCATAGATCGGCTGGCGGATGGTGGTCAGAGCGGGTGAGAGGTAGGCACTGATCTCGATATCGTCGTAGCCGATGATGGAGAGTTGCTTGGGTACCTCAAGGCCCAGGTCCTGGGCGGCGCGCAGACAGCCCAGCGCCAGCAGGTCATTGAAGGCGAAGATGGCATCGGGTCTGTCGGCTGGATTGGCCAGCAGCAGGTGGGCCGCGCGATGACCGTCGGCCAGCATCAACTGGGTCGCGATCTGCCAGTCCTCGGCGAGCCCCAGACCGGCGGCGTGCAGAGCGTCCAGTGCTCCGCTCAGGCGCTCGCGGGAACGCGCATGATCACGAGGCCCGGTCAGCAGGGCGATGCGCTCGATCCCCTGCGCCAGCAGGTGCTCGATGGCAAGTTTGCCCCCCAGGCGTGAATCATCATTGACTACCGTCATGTCCCAGCCCGGCTGGGGCTCGGCGTCCATCATCACCGTCGGCAGTGGCAGGGCGCTGAGCGCCTCGAGAAAGCCCGCGCCGTTCTCGGCGGTCATCACCACCAGGCCATCGATGCGCCGATCCCGCAGCGTCTCGAGATAGCTGAGCTGCTTGGCGTCGATATCGTCGCTGTTGCACAGGATCAGGCTGTAGCCTGCCTGGTAGCAGCGGTCCTCGACGCCGCGGATCACCTCGGCGAAGAAGGGGTTGTGCGCACTGGTGACGATCATCCCCAGGGTGCGGCTGCGGTTGGATTTCAGCGCACGGGCGACGCTGTCCGGTCGATAGCCGAGCGCGGCGATCGATTCGCGTACTCGCGCCTCGGTCGCGCTGGCCACCGGGCGGGTGGCATTCACGACATGCGACACCGTGGTCACCGAAACTCCGGCGTGTGCCGCCACATCCTTGAGTCGAATCACTTTTCTATCCCTGGTGGTGAGCCTGATGGTGAAAGTCGAGCGGGCGTCACTGGCCCTGCGAGGCGAGCAAGACACGCCATTGATGGAAAGGCGCAAAAAGACGAAAAAACGCCGGCCAGCGGCCGGCGTCCTGTCTCACGATGCAGGCGGCGTGAGCCGTGTGAGCGCTTATTCGGTGATCAGCTTGAGTGGCACGGAGATGGTCTTCTCGACGTCTTCGTCCTTGAGCAGCTTGTCGGCGGTGTCGACGCCGAGGCTGCCGATCAGTGCCGGCTGCTGGGCGACAGTGGCGTCCATCTTGCCGGCCTGCACGGCCTTGATGCCTTCATCGGTGCCATCGAAGCCGACCAGCAGGATGTCCTTGCCGGCGGCCTGCAGGGCACGCTGGGCGCCCAGCGCCATTTCATCGTTCTGGGCAAAGACGGCATTCACGCCCGGATGCGCCTGCAGCAGGTTCTCCATCACGTTCAGGCCCTGGGTGCGGTTGAAGTTGGCTGGCTGAGTGGCCACCAGGCTGAGGCCTGACTGGCCGTCGATGGCCTTCATGAAGCCTTCACCGCGATCGCGCGTGGCCGAGGCGCCGGCGACGCCTTCCAGCTGCACGATCTCACCCTTGCCTGCGAGTTTCTCGGCGATGAAATTGCCCGCCAGTTCGCCACCGGCGACGTTGTCGGAGGCGACGTGCGCCGCGACCCGACCGCCATTGGCGCTGCGATCCAGTGTCACCACCGGTACATTGCGGCCATTGGCGGTGCGCACGCTGGAGACCACGGCATCGGAATCGGTCGGGTTGATCAGCAGCAGATCGACACCGCGGGACAGGGCGTCCTCGACGTTGGACAGCTCACGCGCGGCGTCATCGCCGGAATCCAGCACGATCAGCTCGTGGCCCAGTTCCTCGGCCTTGTCCTTGGCACCCTGCTGGAGGCTGACGAAGAACGGGTTGTTCAGGGTCGAGACCACCAGCGCGATCTTGTCGGCCATGGCGGATTGCACCGGCATCAAGCTCAGGCCTGCGGCAGTGATGGCGGTGGTCAGCGTGGAGGTGAGCAGTTTTCCGTTCTTCTTCTTCATGGCGATGGTCCTTTCGTTGTTGTCGGCGACCCGCTGGAGGGCCCCCGTGGTTGGCGCACGGGGGCGAGGGTCTTCGATGCTGCCGGGAATGAAACCGTGTCGTGTGTTACTTACTTGCTCTTCTATTTCTGCGGTACTTGCGCTTCTATTTCTGCGCGCGGCTGTCGATCAGTACCGCGAGCAGTATGACGGCGCCCTTGGCGATCATCTGGTAGTAGCTGGAGACGCCCATGATGTTCAGCGCATTGTTGAGCACGCCGATCACCAGTGCCCCGATCAGGGTGCCGAAGATGCGTCCACGGCCACCCATCAGGCTGGTGCCGCCGATGACGACCGCCGCGATGGCGTCCAGCTCGTAACCGGTGCCGGCATTCGGCTGTGCCGAGCCCAGACGCGCGGCGAGGATGGCACCGGCCAGTGCCGCGAAGGCACCCGCGATGGCATAGACGCTGATCTTGATGCGATTGACGTTGATGCCGGACAGACGCGCGACCTTCTCACCACCGCCGACCGCATAGACGTGGCGCCCGAAGCGGGTGTGATGCAGCACGCCCCAGCACAGCACGTAGACGAAGAACATCATGTAGATCGGGATCGGCACGCCGAGCCAGTAACCGCCGCCCAGATTCCAGAAGCTGTCGGCGGCTTCGCTGACGCCGATGGAGACCGGGCGGCCATCGGTGTAGACGAGCGTGGCACCGCGCAACACCGTCATCGCCACCAGCGTGACGATGAAGGCCTGGATGCGACCGAAGGCGACGAACAGGCCGGAAATGGCACCCAGGCCGGCACCGGCGATGATGGTGCCCGGCACGCTCAGCCAGGGGGAGAGGCCGGCGGCGGTCATCGAGGCCGCGAAGGCGCCGGTAAGCGCCAGTACCGCGCCGACGGACAGATCGATGCCCGCGGTGAGAATGACGAAGGTCACGCCCATGGCGATGATGGCATTGATGCTGGTCTGGCGGAGCACGTTGAGCAGGTTGTCGGACGACAGGAAGTTGTCGGACAGGCCGGCACTCACGGCGATCAACAGAGCCAGCGCAATCAGCGCCTTGTTGTCGACCAGCAGGCGCATGACGTCGAGGCGGCGGCCGCTGGCGGCAGAGGAAGAAGGAGTAGACATCAGTTCGGCATCTCGTGGCGGGAAGCGGAGGAATCGGGGGTAGAAGACGGGCGGGCGGTAGCGCGCGATGCAGCGTTTGTCGATGAAGTGCTGGTTTTCGAAATGCTGTCGCCGCTGAGCGGGCTCTCGAGGCCCGAGGCCGCGGTCATGATCGCTTCCTGGGTCGCGTTCTCTCGGCTGAATTCGCCGGAGATGCGCCCATCGGCGACCACCAGAATGCGATCGGCCAGGCCGAGCAGTTCAGGCATCTCGGAGGAGATCAGCAGCACGCACTTGCCCTGGCGCTTGAGCTCGTTGATCAGCAGGTAGATCTCGCGCTTGGCGCCGACATCCACGCCACGGGTCGGTTCGTCGAGAATCACCAGCTCCGGCGCCGGCATCAGTGCCTTGGCCAGCGACACCTTCTGCTGGTTGCCGCCGGACAGGGTATCGACCGGCTGGTCGGTATTGCTGACCTTGATCTGCATGCTCTTGACGAAGCTTTCGACGGCGGCGGCTTCCTCGCCATGGCGAATGCGCCCGAACGCGCCACAGAAACTCGGCAGGGCGCTCAACGACATGTTGCTGGCCACCGAATGGGCGAGAATCAGGCCCGCCTGCTTGCGGTCTTCCGGCACATAGACCAGGCCCGCGGCCAATGCCGCGGCCGGCGAGGCGAAGCGCACCGGCTGGCCATGCAGCTGCACGCTGCCGGCGCTGATACGGGTATCGCCGCACAGGGCGCGGGCCAGTTCGGTGCGCCCGGCGCCCATCAGGCCGCCAAAGCCGAGCACTTCTCCGCGGCGGGCAGAGAAGCTGATGCCCTTGACGCCCGGCGCCTCGAGATCCTTCACCTCAAGCATCACTTCGCCATCAGGGCTGGCGGGCGTGTAAGGATAGCGTTCTGCCAGCTCGCGACCGACCATCAGGCGAATCAGGCCGTCCTCATCCAGCTCCGCCGTCGGCCCCTGGTGAATCATCTGGCCATCGCGCAGCACGGCGACTTCATCGCACATGCTGAAGATCTCGTTCAGGCGGTGGGTGATCAGGACCAGCGAGCGGCCTTCGGCGCGCAGCTCCGCGACGACCTCGGCGAGAATCTCGGTCTCGATGTCGGTCAGCGCGTCGGTGGGCTCATCCATGATGATGATCTCGGCGTCCAGCGACAGTGCACGCGCGATCTCGACCATCTGCTGCTGACCGATGCTCAGCTCGCTGACGGCGGTGCGCGAATCCAGCGACTGGCGCAGGCGGTCGAGCAGCTGGCGGGCATCACGGTGCAGGCGCTTCCAGTCGACGGTGCCCAGCGCGGTGCGTGGCTCGCGGCCGAGGAAGATGTTCTCGCCGGCGGACAGGCCCGGCACCAGATTGAGTTCCTGGTGGATGATGGCAATGCGGCTGTCCATCGCCTGACGCGGGGTGGTGAAGACCACTTCCTCGTCACGCAGCCACAGTGTGCCGGCATCATAGCGATAGACGCCGGAGAGAATCTTCATCAGCGTCGACTTGCCCGCGCCATTCTCGCCGGCCAGCGCATGCACGCGCCCCGCGCGCAGTGTCAAGTCGACACCCTTGAGCACGCTGACCCCGGAGAAACCCTTGTCGATGCCCTTGAGTGCCATCAGCACTCGCGGTTGTGCATGGCTCTGCATCAGAAGGGCACTCCACAGTGCAGGATCACGTTGGCGTACGGCGTGCACTCGCCCGTGCGCACGATGACGCTCGCCTCGGGCAGCGCCGCCTTGAAGGCTTCATGACTGAGCTGCTGGCGGGTAATCGGTGCGAGGGACAGGCGGTCCAGGGTGTCCAGACGTTCGACGATGGCGTCGTGGAAGGAGGGACTCTTGACCGGCAGCTCCTCGGCCAGGGTCGTGGCCTCGATGCAAAGCTCGGCCAGCAGGGCGTCCAGCACCGGCAGCATGGCAGGCAGGCCGGGGACCACCGCGAGATCGACACAGGGCACGCCCTCGGGAATCGGCAGGCCGGCGTCGGCGATCACCACGGTGTGGGTATGGCCGAGACGGGCGAGGTGGCCACTGAGAGGTCCGTTCAAGATGCCGTGTCGTTTCACGTCGCAGTCCTTGGGTAAAGCAGGAATGAGTCGAGCCAGTGTCTGAATCCGCTGGTTCACAATGGCGCCAATTATGAACCGCAAACGTTTGCGGTGCGGTAAGCGATACGTCGTAGGCGCTGTAGGGTGACTACCTTTCTGTAGTCTGAGGTCCAATGCGGGGTGCGCTCGGGAGGTGATCAACAAGGAAGGCGATCGAAAAAGAAGGTGGTCGAAAGAAGAAGGTGATCAAGAAGGTGGTCGAAAGAAGGTGATCGAAAGAAGAAGGCGCTCACACAGAAAGCGTCTGCACAAGAAAGCCCTCAAGTTCACGAACCCTGTGCCGATAGCCACAACACTCAGACAGACAAATACGCCCGGTATGCGTGCTTTTTCGCCTGATGGCGACTCAGCGGGCATGTGAAAATACCTTCACCCTATCGAGAGGTGCATATGGCGACGATTTCATCGCTGGGGATTGGCTCTGGGCTCGACCTCAACAGTCTGCTGACGGATCTGGAGACGGCAGAGCGTCAGAAGCTCACGCCGATCGAGACCCAGCAGGCAAGTTACGAGGCCGAGTTGTCGGCCTGGGGCACGATTCAAAGTCGTCTGGAATCCCTGGATACCGCCGCCGCGGCGCTGGCCGATGCCGAGACCTATGCTGGCATGACGACCACTGCCAGTGGCTCGGGCGTCAGTGCCACGGCAACCTCGGAAGTGAGTGCGGGCAGTTATTCGGTGGCTGTCACCCAGCTGGCGCAGACGCAGAGTCTGGCGACGACGGGCCAGGCGAGTCGTGATGAGGCCATCGGTGATGGCACCGCGACCACGCTGACGCTGTCATTGGGCACGCTGGCCAGTGACGGCAGCTATGCGGCGGACGCCGAGCGCAGCGCCAGCATCGTCATCGACGAGAGCAACAACACGCTGGAGGGCATTCGTGATGCCATCAATGAGGCGGGGCTCGGGGTCACGGCCTCGATCGTCAATGATGGCTCCGACACGCCGTATCGCCTGGTGATGACCTCGGACGAGACGGGCAACGAGGCGGTGATGAGCCTCTCGACCAGCGGCGAGGTGGCAGAGCTCGATAGCCTGCTCAGCCATGACCCGGCGAGCTATGACGCGACAAGCAATGATCCTTCAGCCAGCGGGATGGAGGAGGTCGTCGCGGCGCGCAATGCCGAATTCAGCGTCAACGGCATCGGCATGCAAGCCACCTCCAATGTCATCGATGATGCCGTGGATGGTCTGACCCTGACGCTGAGCGAGACCAACACGACTGCGAGCGTTGTCACCGTCAAGGAGAACGCCGAGTCGGTAAGCAAGGCGATGGAAACCTTCGTCAATGCCTACAACGATCTTCAGGACACCATCGACAATTACACCGCCTTCAATGCTGATGAAGGGACCGCGGGGGAACTGCTGGGCGATTCGACGCTGCGCACCATCGAGAGTCGTCTGACCTCGGCGCTGAATTTCACCAGTGAGGGCGATTTCTATGCGCTCTCCTCGCTGGGAGTGAGCCGTACCAACGATGGCAAGCTCGAATTCGACAGCGCCGTGATCGAGGCCGCCGACAGTGAGCAGCTGGCGGCGATGTCGGGGTTCTTCATCTCCGATGATGAGGCGGGCACCAGCGGTTTCGCCAGCCAGATGTCCAGTCTGCTGGAAGAGGTGGTCGGAGAAGACGGTACGCTGGAGAGCACCACGGAAGGTATCGAGGGGTCGCTGGAGAGTCTCGCCAGTCAGTATGAGCAGACCGAAGACACCATCGAGGCCACCATCGAGCGTTATCGGGAGCAGTTCACTGAACTCGACATCCTGGTGGCCAACCTGACATCCACCAGTGACTACCTGACCAGTCAGCTGGAAACGCTGGAAAACAGCTGGGACATGACGGGCTGATCGGTGGCTGATGCCTTGGCCATCCGCGATCCGCTTGCGAGATTCGATGCTTCCGGCGATGCCCGCAGTCGAGACGGCATGCCGACGACGGCTCCATATCTGACAGAGATACTGACAAACGCCATGAACAAGGGAACCAAATCACCATGAGTCGCTATCGTGGCGCCAATGCCTATGCCCGTGTCGGCGTGGAATCCGGTGTGCTTTCCGCCAGTCCACACCAGTTGATCGTGATGTTGTTCGAGGGAGCAGACCGCGCGCTGGCGGCGGCGCGTCTGCAGATGGAGACCGGCGACGTGGCCGCCAAGGGGCAGTCGCTGGCCAAGGCGACCAGCATCGTCACCGAAGGTCTGCGTGCCTGTCTGGATCATGAGCAGGGCAATGAGGTCGCGACCAATCTCGATCGCATGTATGACTACATCGCGCGCCTGATCATGCAGGCCAACCTGGGCAACAGCCCGGAAAAGCTCGAAGAGGCGCGTCGCCTGCTCAACGAGCTGGGAGACGCCTGGCGTCAGATTGCCGTACACGACAAGGGAATGGGCTGACCATGGACAGCAATGCACTGCTCGCCGATGACACCTTCCAGCAATGCGATGAGCTGCTGGAGCAGATGAATGCCATGCTGCGTTCAGCACGCCTGGGTGATTGGCCCGCGGTACTCGGCGGGCAGGCCAGCTATATCGAGAAGATGCAGCAGCTGCGCATGCCGCGAGGTGGCAACGCCGAGACGCGCAGGGCGCTGGAACAACGCCTGCGCACGCTGACCACGCTGGAATCAGAGCTGACCGTCCAGCTCAAGGCGCGTCAGAGTCAGTTGCAGGAAGTGCTCGGGGATGTGGGTACGCGCCGCAAGCTGGCACGCAGCTATGGCCAGGGCAGCTACGGTCAGAATAGCTGAGGCCACAGTAGCCAAGGCCAGAACAGCCAAGATCAGAATAGCTGAGGCCAGAACAACCAAGGTCAGGCAAGTTACGATCAGGGCGGCCAGGCTCAGCAGAGCCAGGCTTGATCGGGCATGGAGAGAGCTGAGCCTCCAAGGCCTCGCGCATGTCTCCCTGACGGCCTCCCTGGCAATGAGGATTGCACGACATGAGCGGCATCAACCCCTTGATCGATAGTCTGCTTCATCAGGTGTTGGGGAGGACGGCACAACGCCCGCCGCCGGCGGACTCCGGTGTCGTCTTCCCGACCTCCGCTCTCCTATCGCGTCAGGGGCTGGGGGCGGAAGACGGCAAGGGTAGTGGCGGCCAGAATGGCGCCAATCCGCTCTTCCAGACGGGCACGGGAGTTGGAACAGGATCAGGCGCAAGGCCTGCGGCCCCGTCATTGAATGCCAGCGCAGCGTTGCTGACAGCCTCGCAAGCCTCCACTTCTCCCACTGGCGCCCTCGCGTCAGCTTCCTCCTCCCTCCCATCCTCCGGTGCTTCTGTCGAACTGACGACGCAGACGCAGACGATGACGCGTTTGCTCGATGCCCTGTCACAGCTGGTGGCCAGCGGCTCAGCGTCTGCGCGGGTCGGGTTGGCGCTGCCGGAAGGGCAGTCATTTGTGTCTCTGCTGGCGCGCGGCCAGCCCTTGCCCGGTCTTCTGGCGCCCATGGCGTTGTCCAGCGCATCGCTTCTCAGTCTGTCGGCGGCCTTGAGCCAGCAGATTCACCAGAGCGGGCTCTTCTACGAAGCGGACCTGCTCGCCTGGGTCGAGAATCGGCTGGGATTGGCCGACCTCGCCGGTCATCCGCAGCTCGCCAATACCAGATTGGAGGCTCTGTTGGCCTGGCGACAATGGCCGGTGCTGGCGGAGGCGCGTTTCATCCCCTGGGAGGCGACACGCGAGGACGCCTTTGTCTGGCGCATGCGAGACATGCGAGCAGAGCTGCGCCGTGAGTTGCGCCCGGGCATGGCACGGCCGAGCGGTGACAGCTTGTTGCCGCCGGGTAGTGTGGACGTAGCCCGACAAGGTGCCAGTGCTCATGAAGCCAGTGCGCTGGGTGCCTATCGCGCCAACATGCAATTGGGCGTCGCTCAACCTGCCGCCTCTGATGTGTCTCGCCAGGCGATTGGCTCAGACGCCCTTGCCAGCGGGCTGGTGCAGCAACAGCTGTTGTTGATTCTGGGTCAGCCCTTCCATTGGCAGGGCCTGTTGATGCCCGGCCTGCATGTCTTCTTCAGCCTCTATTTCCCGGGGCCGCCTTATCGGCATCGCTCGCGGGATGAGGAGGAGCGACGTGCAGCGCCATTGGCCGTGACGCCCGTGGCTGCGCATGACGCCACACCTGACAGTCGCCGCAGTGATCACGGCGAGGCTCAGCAGTGGAAGATGTCGCTGACCTTAGTGGCAGGCGACAGCGATGGCGAGGAGGGTAGCGATCGCAAGTCCCAGGTGACTTGCGAGCCGGAAAATCTTGCCGCGAAGGACAATGCGGAGCAGGGCGAAGGGCAGATGCAAGTGCCCGGTAGTGTGAAAAGTGCGGAAAGTGAGAGGGGGGAGAAGAGCAGGAGCAGTGAGAGAGGGGAGACTGCCGCGCGGGCAACGCTTGCACTGAACCTGACCTGGTATCAGCTCGCTGCGCCTGTGGCCTTGGTGGTTGAGATAGAGCGACTGACGCAACCCTCCAGCAATGCAGGTCAGCGTGATGCGGCCTTGCGCGAACTGCAGCATGCGCTCGCGCAAGGTCTGGCCGGGATAGCGCCCAGGGTGCACGTACGCCCCGTCGATGCAGTACCTGATCATGAGGCGCCCGCGTCTTCTGATGGCACAACTGTCGATGCCCCTCGGGCCACGGCAGAGCAAGCGACGGATTTCATGCATACCCAGGGTGAGAGGCTGGGGCAGCGCATCCAGCAGCGGGCCAACTCGCTGGGTCTGAGCGTGCATGAAATGCCCGAGCTGGTCGAAATGCTGGCCACCGGCCTGCCGGCACGCAAGGAATTGCCCACAGCCTTGATGCAGGTCGTCGTCAAGATCGCCGAGCTATGGGCCGAGAGACATCGCTCACAGAAGACACCTTGCGAGTAAAATTCTCGAATGTCCCGCTCTGCAGGATGATGTTTCATCCTTGTACGATCCTTGCTCATTGAGTCCTGGCGAATGTTTTTATGGCATGCCACTGCATGGCGACTGTGGAGGTGTGAAGTGACACTTCAGGCGTCACGCCACAGGCCAGGATATCGAGAAATATAATTTATTTATAATATTTAAATAAAGCGTCACTCAGGCGAACTGCTTGCGTGGATACGGTATTGAAACTCCGCCGAGGGTCGCCCTGTAAATGCAGCTCGATCCTGCATGTTGTTTGTGCCAGAACCCTCATATGCAGTGTTTTATTGTGTTGAAGCGGCGAGAGAAGCCCATTTGGGCGAGCCGCTGGCGGGTCCTCTCACAGCGTTGAAATAGCAGATAGCCCAATCTGGGCAAGTGCTGACATTGCGTTATTCCTCGCCTTTACGCAGGGGTAACTTGCTGCCTGTTGGCGGCCCGTTCGGGGCAATTGCTCGATATTGTACAAGGCATGCCCCGGGTGGCGGGAAAGGGTCAGGCCTGCCTTTCACGAAAATGAAACACACTGTGCGCACCATCCGCTTGCTATTGCTTTGTATGACAAATCTGGTGCATCGTGATTATGCAAGTCGTCTTGAAGACAAGATTGAGGGCTTTTCTGACACACCTTGCTGCCATTTCGGCGGCTTGATGCAGCTTTTGTGCATATAGCGTAGTGGTATGTAAAAAAATGTTGATGAAGAGTCTGGTCCATTACGTGATTAAGCATTAGAATCGCCATCTTAAAGTGGGTGGCTCATTTGGTCATGAAGCCGCTATCCCGCATGGCGCCACTGGTCCGGCGCCATTGAGTATTTCGTTTCATCACATCAAAACCATAAGGAATGACGGTCGAGCGCCAGGGTTGGCGGTAGCTCGGGACGATCAGACCACTCAGGGAATCATGATGTCCTCACTGCTCAATGATATACAGAGTGTCAATCTGTCGTATCTTCTGCTTGTGCAGCGCTTGTTGGTCGAAGATACGGAAATGGCGCTGGTACGCCTGGGTCTCGATCAAGAGATGGCGGATCTATTGTCTGGCATGAGTGTCAGTCAGCTGGTGTCGTTGTCGTCCTGCAATCAACTGCTGTGCGAGCTGGCGTTGGATGATGCCTCGCAGCTCAAGGGGGTATTGCAGGGCGGACGCGACCAGGATTTCAGCGCGATGCACACTGCCATGCTGCTGAATGCGCGTCAGAACGATGCTGGACTTCGCCAGGGGGGAGTCAGCTGATGACCCAGAAAAGTCTCGTCGATGAACTGCAACAGCTGCAGTTGGCAGTAGAGTTGATCGAACTGGGGGCCCGCCTGCAGGTGCTCGAGACGGAAACGGAGATCAGCCGCGCGCGTCTGGTCAAGCTGTACAAGGAAGTTCGGGGTGTCTCGCCGCCCAAGGGCATGCTGCCGTTTTCCACCGACTGGTTCATGACCTGGCAGCCCAATCTGCATGCGTCGCTGTTCCACGGCTTCTACCGCCGGCTCAAGGCGCAGGGCGCGTCGCGCATGAACGCCTTCGTCAAGGCATATCGCTTCTACCTGGAGCATGTCGGCGAAGACGAGCCGGTGCTGGCGCTCACGCGCGCCTGGACGCTGGTGCGCTTTTTCGAAAGTGATCTGCTGGAAGTGGCTAGCTGCAAGACCTGCAGTGGCCATTTCGTGGTGCACGCCCACACGCCATCACACGATTACGTGTGTGGCATCTGCCAGCCGCCATCGCGTGCCGGCAAGACGGCCGCCCGTCGCAAGGCCCGTGAAGAACTGGCACTGGAGCAGTCGGCAGCCGTCGCCAGTCTCGGCTGATAGCTGTCTCGTGTCAGTGAAGGCACCAGGATGGCGCCAGGCGAACGAGCAAGACGAGCGTGCAAACACCAGAAGGCTTGCCCATCCCCGGGCAAGCCTTCTTGCGTTGTGCACCATTGATTGCCCGCCTGTCTCTGTGCCGACTGTTCGACCATGGTGCTTTCGACCATGGCTCATTCGGCCATTGTGCTTTACACAACGACTGCCTCAACGAATATTCCGCCGTGACCCTAAAGACATGCTCAGCGACGCCGATAGTCAGATTCATGCGACGTTGACCGAATGCCAAGGGGGTTATTGTGTTGTTGTTCATAGGCTATCTAGTGGTCATCGGGTCCACCCTGGGCGGGTATCTGATGGTGGGCGGGCACCTGGCGGTGCTGATGCAGCCTGCGGAATTGCTCATCATCTGTGGCTCTGCCGTCGGCGCCTTTCTGGCCGGCAACAACGGCAAGGCCATCAAGGCCACCGGTAAGGCATTCTCGAAGTTGAAGCGCACGCGTGGCTACAACAAGTCCTTGTACATGGAAGTCATCGGGCTGCTGTATCTGCTGCTGTCGCGTGCCCGTCAGCAGGGCATGCTGGCGATCGAGCAGGACATCGACAACCCGCAGGAAAGCGCCTTGTTCGCCGAGTATCCGCGCCTGCTCTCCGACCCCATTCTGATGAATTTCATCACCGACTACCTGCGCCTGATGGTCAGCGGCAACATGGACCCCTTCGAGCTCGAGTCGCTGATGGAGCACGAGATCGAGACCTTCAAGCACGAGACCGAGATTCCGGTGCATTCCCTCTCGGCGGTGGCCGATGGTCTGCCGGCCTTCGGGATCGTCGCCGCCGTGATGGGGGTGGTGCATGCGCTGGCCTCGGCGGACCAGGGCGCCGCCCAGCTGGGCGTGTTGATCGCCAATGCCATGGTCGGCACCTTCCTCGGCATCCTGCTGGCCTATGGCTTCGTCACGCCGGTCGCCAACAAGATCCAGCACGAAGTGCACGAGGCCGTGAAGATGATGCAGTGCATTCGCGTCATCCTGATGGCCTCGCTCAATGGCTACGCTCCGCAGGTCGCGGTGGAATTCGGCCGCAAGGCGTTGTTCACCGCCGAGCGCCCCAGCTTCAACGAGCTGGAAGAGCATGTGCGCGAGATCAAGAACAAGGGTGCGGGCTGATATGGCGTTGCTGTCAGTCGCAAGTGCGTCAGTCGCAAGTGCATCACTCACAAGTGCGGCAGTCTCAAGCGCGCCCGTCACCTGCGTGTCAGTGACAGAGGTGTCGCTGGCTGTCGTGGTCGAGGCAGTGGGTGTCTCTGGACTGAAGCTCGGAGGTCTCGATGAGTGAAGAGCGCAGACCCATCGTCATCAAGCGGCCGCGTATCGTCAAAGGGCATCATGGCGGTGGCTGGAAGATCGCCTACGCCGATTTCATGACCGCGATGATGGCCTTCTTCCTGGTGATGTGGGTGATCTCGAATGCCTCGGATGACGACCTGCGGGAAATCTCCGACTACTTCGGTGCGCCGCTGGAAGTCTCGCTGCTGGGGGGCGATCGCAATTCGGCCTCCAGCAGTGCCATTCCCGGCGGCGGCTTCATGGCCGAGCAGACCCAGGGCGAGAAGGGCGCTGATCTGCAACGCCTGCAGCGCCAGGCGCTGGCCGATGATTCCCGCATGGCCGCCATTCGCGACGAGATCGACACCACCATGACGCAGCGCATGGCCGATGATGCGGACCTGGCCGAACTGCGTGAGCAGCTGCAGATCGAGCTGACCTCCGAAGGCTTGCGCATCCAGATCACCGATAGCGATCAGCACCCGATGTTCGCGTTGGGCAGCAAGCAACCCTCGCCACAGCTCTCGCAGCTGCTTGGCTTGCTGGCGCCGATTCTCAAGCGGCTGCCCAATCATCTGAGCATCACCGGGCATACCGATAATCGTCCCTTCGTCGGCGAAGGCGGCTACGGCAACTGGGAGCTCTCCACCGATCGCGCCAATGCCGCGCGCCGCGTGCTGGGCAACAGTGGGCTGCCCTATGAGCGCATCGTGCGCGTGGTCGGCATGGGCTCGCGCATCAGCCTTGACAGCCAGAACCCTGAGGCCGCCATCAATCGTCGCATCAGCCTGATGGTGCTCAGCCAGTCGGCCTATCGCGATATCACCGACAGCAACGGCGTCAATCCCCGGCCCGCCGAGGACATCAACAGCCTGCGCGAGCGTCTCGAGCAGCTGGCAAGCCCGGTACGCGTGACGAATCCCGTCGCTGGCAGTCCTGTCACCGACAGCCCCGTCGCCTCCGGGCTGGACAGCTGAGTGCGCTCAATGCGCCTCATGTCAGAACTCAAGCGGCGCCGCTTCCCGTGTGATAGCGCAATGACAGCCAGCGAGAACATGCATGGATATCAGTGAGTTTTACGACACCTTCTTCGAGGAGGCGCAGGAGCTGCTGGCCGAGATGGAGCGCCTGCTGCTGGCGCTGGATGTCGAGGCGCCGGATGCCGAGCAGCTCAACGCCATCTTTCGTGCGGCCCATTCCATCAAGGGCGGTGCCGCGACCTTCGGCTTCACGGTCCTGCAGGACACCACCCATCACCTCGAGAACCTGCTGGACCGTGCCCGCCGTGGCGAGTTGCGGTTGAGCATTCAGCATATCGATCGCTTTCTGGAGACAAAGGACATGCTCGACGACCAGTTGGCGGCCTATCGCAATGCCCAGTCCCCCGACCCCGAGGCCTACGCGCATATCGTCGCGGTGCTCAAGCAGCTGGGCGAGGAGCCGTCGGTGATGGATACCCCGAGCCTACCAGGGCCGTCAGGCGAAGCGTCTGCGCTAGTTGGCAGCGATGTGGCCACGCCGTCTGCGCTCGAGCCACGGCCCAGCGCCGACGCAAGTGTGCCGTTGCTCTCGGTCACTCTGATGTTCGTCGCCGACCGCGAGCGTGAACTGCTGATCGAAGAACTGGCCAACCTCGGTGAGGTCATCTCCAGCAGTGGTGACGAGCAGGTATGTCGCGTCATCGTGAGTACCACGGTCAGCGCTGCGGATATCGAGGCAGTAATGTGCTTCGTCATCGAGCCGGAGCAGATTCTGATCGAGCCCGCGACACCCGTTCCCCCAGCGGAGGTTGATGACGTAGTTGATGGCGTAGTGGGCGGCGTAGTGGGCGGCGTAGCGGATGGGCGGGTTGAAGCGCTGACTGAAGAGCTGACTGAAAAGCAGGCCGAGGACGTCGCCGATGGCATGGCTGAAGACGCAGCGGTCGAACTTGCTGACCAGCCAGCGCCTGCTGAAGCGGCTGTCGATACAGGCTCGTCGCCACGACTTTCCTCTGCTTGCGCGGCAGAATCATCCTCCGCTGGCATGGAAGAGTCGTCTTCCGCTGCCGTGGCGAGTGGCGAGCGACGCAGCCACCCGGGGCGGCGCGCCACTGATGCGCCCACTGAGCAGGGCTCCATTCGCGTCGGCGTCGACAAGGTCGATACCATCATCAACCTGGTCGGCGAGCTGATCATCACCCAGTCGATGCTGGAGCAGACGGCATCGGCGACCACGCCGCCGGATCAGGCGGCGCTGGTCAGTGGCATCAGCCAGCTGCAGCGCAATGCACGAGATCTGCAGGAAGCGGTGATGTCGGTGCGCATGATGCCGATGGACTACGTGTTCTCGCGGTTTCCGCGCCTGATTCGCGACCTTGCCTCGCGGCTGGGCAAGCAGGTCGAGCTGGTCAGCCAGGGGCATGACACCGAGCTGGACAAGAGCCTGATCGAGCGCATCATCGATCCGCTGACCCATCTGGTGCGCAACAGCCTCGATCATGGCATCGAATCGCCCAGCGAGCGTGAGGCGAGTGGCAAGAGCGCCCACGGCACCCTGACGCTGTCTGCCCGCCATCAGGGCGGCAATATCGTCATTGAGGTGATGGATGACGGCGCCGGCCTCGATCGCGCGCGTATTCTGGCCAAGGCGCGTAGCAACGGCCTGACGGTCAGCGATGGCATGAGCGACGACGAGGTCTGGCAGCTGATCTTCGCCCCAGGCTTCTCGACGGCCGAGCAGGTCAGTGACGTCTCGGGGCGTGGAGTCGGCATGGATGTGGTCAAGCGCAACATCCAGGCGCTGGGCGGGCATGTGGAGCTTGCTTCCGTGACCGGACAGGGCACCACCACACGCATCGTGCTGCCGCTGACGCTGGCGATCCTCGAGGGCATGGCCATTCGCGTCGGCGAGGAAATCTACATCCTGCCGCTATCGGTGGTGGTGGAGTCGTTGCAGCCGCAGGCCGACATGCTGTTCAGCATGGTCGGCAATGATCGCCTGCTGAAGGTGCGGGACGAATACCTGAGCCTGGTCGCCTTGCATGAGGTATTCGCGGTGCCTGGTGCCCAGACCCAGCCCGAGCAGGGCATCGTGGTGGTAGTGCAGGGCAAGGGGCGTCACTACGCCTTGCTGGTGGATGAGCTGATCGGTCAGCAGCAGGTGGTGGTCAAGAATCTCGAAAGGAATTATCGCAAGGTGCCGGGCGTCTCTTCGGCGACGATCCTGGGCGATGGGCGGGTGTCGCTGATTCTGGATGTCTCGGACCTGCATCGCCTCGCCAACCAGATGCCAGCGGTGCAGCGGCAGGCAGAGGCCGTCACTGAGTTGGCCATGCCCCAGGTCGCCATCATGCCCCGGGACGCCATTGTCAGCTGAGGCGATGGCCGTTCACCGGCCGCACACTCGCCCCTTGCGCCTCGGCGCGAAGCTCCACCCCATCACAGACAGGAGATGAGCATGTCTCACACTCAAGTTGCCGCGGCGCAGACGTCCAATGTCGGCCTGGCGCAGGACCACGCCTCCAAGGTCAATGACGGCGGCGAATACCTGGTATTCAGCCTCGGCGAGGAGCACTACGCCGTGGATATCCTCATGGTGCAGGAGATTCGCGGTTACGAGAACGTCACGCGTATCGCCAATGCACCGGCCTTCATCAAGGGCGTGACCAACCTGCGTGGCGTCATCGTGCCGATCGTCGATCTGAGGCTGAAGTTCCAGCTGGGTCAGGCCGAATACACCGCGCAGACGGTGGTCATCGTGATCAATATCGGTGAGCGTGTGGTCGGCATCGTCGTCGATGGCGTCTCCGATGTGATCAGCCTCGCGGCCGATCAGGTGCTGCCGCCGCCGGAATTCGGTGCGCGCATGAACAGTGACTTCCTGGCGGGGCTGGCGACCGTCAATGATCACATGCTGCTGATCATGGATATCGAGCACATGATGACCAGTGATGAAATGGCGCTGATGGAGCCCGCGGCGCAGCCGGCATGACCGGCTGTCTCGCGGCATGAGTCAGGCGCAATAGGCGGCATGTTGCCTGCGGCGTGTGCTCGCCTGATCTCGCGAGATTTTCCACCCGTTTCGTCTCGAGCGCCGCTGGCCTGCTGGTCAGCGGCGCTCTTGCGTTCAAGAACGGCCGACAGCGGCCGATAAGGTGTGCACCACAAGGTCGTGGGCGGCTGTACCGGACAATGACGGTCATGCTGCCGGTCAGTGGTCTCGCCGGGTCAATGACGATCACGCTGTGACGAGTACGAGGCTAAGCAAGGGCAATGCGAAACAATCAGCCGGTGACGGCAAGGGAATACCCCATTGGTGAGCATGACTACCTGATCTCGCGTACCGATCTCAAGGGACGCATCACCTACGCCAACTCTGTCTTCATCGAGGTCAGTGGCTTCACGCGTGATGCCTTGATCGGTGCGCCGCACAATCTGGTGCGCCACCCCGACATGCCAGAAGCCGCCTTCGAGAATCTGTGGTCGACGCTCAAGCAAGGCGAAAGCTGGCAGGGGCTGGTCAAGAATCGACGCGAGAACGGCGACTATTACTGGGTCGACGCCTGTGTGACGCCGCTGATCGAGCAGGGCGAGGTGATGGGATTTGCCTCGGTGCGCGTCAAGGCCAGTCGCGAGCAGATCGACCAGGCCGAGCAGGTCTACGCGGGCCTCAAGCAGGGCAAGCGCGACTATCGCTTGAGCAAGGGCCGCATCGTGCGTGCTGGCCTCATAGGGGCCTTCAAGCGCCTCACCCAGTGGCGCATGGCGCCGCGTATCGCGCTGCTGGCCGCACTGCCGCTGGTGGCCGGAGCCTTGATGGGCAGCGAGCTGCTGCAGGTGCTGGCCGATAGCCAGGCGCATGCACGTACCGTGCTGGCCCAGCTGTCTGCCGAGCTACCCGCGGCGCAGCTGGCGACGCTCGAGCAGCGCCAACAAGCGCTTGAGGCGAGCCAAGCGCGTCTGGAGTGGGGGCTGTGGGCCGCCTTCGCTGGCGTGGGCGTGGTGTCGCTGTGGTTGGCACTGCGTACCTACCGCAGCCTGGTTCGTCCGCTGCGCAGTACCCTGGATTTCGCGCGCCAGATCGCCGCGGGCAATCTTTCCCAGTCGATGACGCTGGCGGGCAATGACGAGATGGCACGCCTGGTGCGAGCGCTGGACAGCATGCGCAAGTCGCTGGTCGGCATCGTCAGCGAGGTCAATGCGGGCATCAATGTGGTCAGGCCTGCCGCTGGCGACATGGCACACGGCAATCAGGAATTCTCGGCGCGGGTCGAACAGCAGGCGGCATCGCTGGAAGAGACGGCGGCCAGCATGGAGCAGATGACCGGCACCGTGCGCCAGAATGCCGACAATGCCATCCAGGTCTCGCAACTGGCTGATCAGGCCACGCGCTCCTCCAATGAAGGTGGCGAGGCGATGCAGGCGGTGGTGGTGCGCATGCAGGGGATTACCGCCACCTCTGAAAAGATGGCCGACATCATCAAGGTGATCGACTCGATCGCCTTCCAGACCAACCTGCTGGCCCTCAATGCCTCGGTGGAGGCCGCACGCGCCGGTGAACATGGTCGCGGCTTTGCCGTGGTGGCAGGTGAGGTGCGCAATCTAGCCTCTCGCAGCGCCGAGGCGGCGCGCGAGATCAAGGCCCTGATCGACACCACCCAGCGGGAGATCAGCGACGGCGGGGATCAGGTCGAGGCGGCGCGCGGCACCATGGAGGCGATCGTGACCGGCATCTCGCGGGTCAATGATCTGATCGCCGAGATCTCCTCGGCCTCGCGTGAGCAGAGCGGCGGCATCGAGCAGATCAATACCGCCATCAACGAGATGGACCAGGCCACTCAGCAGAACGCCCAGCGTGTGATGAGCAGCGCCCATCTGGCGCAGGATCTCGAGCGTTCGGTCGCGGGGCTGTCGCATGCGGTCAACGTCTTCCGCTTTGGCGGCGAAGGGCCGGAGCAGATTCCCGCACGCCTGCCGGGGGACGCATCAGCCGAGCAGTCTTCTTCTGAGCACGCTCAGGCCGCGACTCGAGCGCAGGTGCCTGGCGGCTCACAGGGTCCGCGACGGTGACAGATCTCACGCCGCCACCCGTCTGGTCCGCCCCGTTACCGGCTTCCCACGCCCTCGGGCGGGACCTGGTGATGACCGATGACGACTTCGAGCGCATCGCGCGCCTCATCTATCAGCGCGCCGGCATCGTGCTGGCGCGTCACAAGCGTGAGATGGTCTACAGCCGTCTGTCGCGCCGGCTCAGAGTGCATGGTCTGACGCGTTTCCATGATTATCTGACCATGCTGGAGGCCAGCCTGAGTCGCAGTGATCACGACGAGTGGCCTGCCTTTATCAATGCGCTGACCACCAATCTGACCGCGTTCTTTCGCGAGCCCCATCACTTCGTGATGCTTGAGAACTTCCTGCGCGAGCGCCTGCAGCGTCAGGTGTCGGGTCAGCGAGCGCCGCTACGTATCTGGTGTGCGGCCGCCTCGACCGGGGAGGAGCCCTATTCCATCGCGATGGTGCTGCGCGAGGTGTTGGGGGCCGCGGCGAATCAGGTCGAGCTGATCGCCACCGATATCGACACGGATGCGCTGCGGGAAGCCGAACTCGGCATCTACCCCTTCGAGCGCATCGCCAAACTGGGTGAGCAACGCTGCAAGCGCTTCATGCTGCGTGGCAGCGGCAGTCGCCAGGGGCAGGTGAGGGTGCGCCCGGAGATCAAGCAGCTGGTGCGCTTTCGCCACCTGAATCTGCTGGATAGCCACTGGGACCTCGGTAGCGGCTTTGACGTGATCTTCTGTCGCAACGTGATGATCTACTTCGACAAGCAGACCCAGTCACGTCTGCTGGACCGCTTCGCACTGATGCTCAAGCCCGATGGACTGTTGTTTGCCGGTCATTCCGAGAATTTTTCATGGCTCAATGATGCCTTCACGCTGCGCGGCCAGACGGTCTATACCCTGTCTCGCCGCCGGACGGAGGGCGCGTGATGCGTCGTGATGGCTGGTGATGATTTCCTTTCCCTTACCCACTCTCCAGGAGTGTCTGGATGCCTACTCCCGCTTCATCGTCATGCTCGGTCTCAAGCTCAAATGCTGGTTCAAGGTCAGATTCGAACTCAAGTGCAGCTGCTGGCGCAGGCACGCCCCAGGCCGGGGCCGGGCGCATGATCCGTGTGCTGTGTGTCGATGACTCCGCGCTGATTCGTGAGTTGATGGCCGAGATCATCAATGCCCAGCCTGACATGCAGGTCGTGGCCACCGCGCCGGACCCGCTGGTCGCGCGCGACCTGATCAAGCGTCACGAGCCGGATGTGCTGACGCTGGATGTGGAAATGCCGCGCATGGATGGGCTGGACTTTCTCGAGCGCCTGATGCGTCTGCGGCCGATGCCGGTGGTGATGGTGTCTTCGCTGACCGAGCGCGGCGGGGAAATCACGCTGCGCGCGCTGGAGCTGGGCGCGGTGGATTTCGTCTCCAAGCCGCGTCTGGGCATACGTGGCGGCATGCTCGAGTATGCCGAGACGATTGCAGACAAGATTCGCGCCGCCGCGCGGGCGCGTGTGCGCCCTGCGGGTCGCGCTGTGACGTCGCCATCGGCTGGCGGTGTACAGGCCGTCTCGGTTCTGTCCAATTCGACCCTGTCCAATCCGACTCAGTCCAGCTTGCCTCAGTCCAATCCATATCAGTCCAGTCTGGCAGACAGGTCAGTCGCCGCTTCGGTCAGTCAGGACACGGTCAGTCCGCCTGCGACCGCTGCTGCCGGCCGCCGGCCATTGCTGTCGAGCGAGAAGCTGATCGCGGTGGGGGCCTCGACCGGCGGGACCGAGGCGATACGCGCGGTGTTGCAGTCGTTGCCGGCGGATGCGCCGGCCATCCTGGTGACTCAGCACATGCCGCCGGGCTTCACGCGCTCGTTCGCCGAGCGACTCAATGGGTTGTGTCGTATCGCCGTCAAGGAAGCTGCGCACGGTGAGCGCATCCTGCCCGGGCACGCCTATATCGCGCCTGGCGACGCCCACCTGACGCTGTCGCGCAGCGGGGCCAACTATGTGGTCACCCTCGATCAGCGTCCGCCGGTCAATCGTCACCGCCCATCGGTGGATGTGCTGTTCGATTCCGTGGCGCGGGTGGCCGGTCGCAACGCCGTGGGCGTAATCCTCACCGGCATGGGTCGCGACGGGGCGCGGGGGTTGTTGCAGATGCGCGAAGCCGGCGCCCACACCATCGCCCAGGACGAGCAAAGCTGCGTGGTCTACGGCATGCCGCGGGAAGCCGTCGAGCTCGGGGCCGCGCAAAGCGTATTGCCGTTGAGTCGCATCAGTGGGCAACTGCTTCACCTGGTACAGCTGGCCGGGCGTTCGCAACGCGTCTAGACCGCTTCGATCTGCCTGGGCGTGGAGGTTAAGTGGGTGTGAGTTGCCGGCAAGGAGAAGATGGTCGCAAAGGGTAAAGTCTGCCGGCTCGTGGCCGATAACCCCCTCACAAGGCTGGAATTTTCAGCCGTTCCCTCATGTGATTCTGGAAGAGAGCCCGACCGCTGATGGCCGACAAGAACCTGCGAATCCTCGTCGTCGACGACTTTCCCACCATGCGTCGCATCGTGCGCAACCTGCTCAAGGAGCTCGGCTTCACCAATGTGGAGGAAGCCGAAGATGGGCAACAGGCTTTGGAGTTCCTGAATCAAGGCAGCTTCGAGCTGGTGATCTCCGACTGGAACATGCCCAACCTCGATGGGCTCGAGATGCTCAGGCGCGTGCGTGCCAATCCCGCCACGGCCACGTTGCCGGTGCTGATGGTCACCGCTGAGGCCAAGAAGGAAAACATCATCGCCGCCGCCCAGGCCGGTGCCAGTGGCTATGTGGTCAAGCCCTTCACGGCGGCGGTGCTGGAAGAGAAGCTGGGCAAGGTCTTCGAGAAACACGGCCTCTGAGCCATCGCGCCACGCTGGTCGGGCCGCGCTGGTCAGGCAAGGCTGGCGCGGTCAGCGTAGTTGGTCACATCAAGGAGGGTGTCATGAGTCATCTGGAATCATCATCTGAACCCCAGTCATCCTCGGGCGCTGATCTTGGTGTGATGGCGCGCGATGGGGCAGCCGACCTCGCCAGGACGGGGGATAGCAGCGAAGACCTGATTCGGCGTATCGGCCAGCTGACGCGCATGCTGCGCGACAACATGCGTGAGCTGGGGCTGGATCGCGAGATCGAACGTGCTGCCGAGGCGATCCCTGATGCTCGTGATCGCCTCAATTACGTGGCCAGCAAGACGGAGCAGGCGGCAGATCGTGCTCTCAACGCCTGTGAACGGGCCCAGCCGCTGCAGGATGCTCTGGCCAGTGAGGCGAAGTCGCTCAGCGGGCGCTGGGATGCCTGGTTTTCCGAGCCGGTGGCTCTGGATCAGGCGCGTGAATTGGTGATCGATACGCGTGCCTATCTGGCCGTGGTGCCTGATCAGACCAGCGCCACCAACAGCGAATTGCTCGAGATCATGATGGCGCAGGATTTCCAGGACCTCACCGGTCAGGTGATCAAGCGCATGATGGATGTCATCCAGCAGATCGAGATGCAGCTGTTGCAGTTGTTGCTCGACAATGTCCCGGAGGGCCATGCACGTTCGGCGCTGGCGTCTTCCGGGCAGGCCGCCACCACGGCGGCCGCTGCGGGGCTTTCGGAAGCAGAGCTTTCAGTCTCGGCGTTGGATGAGCAGGCAACCCCCGGCGACGGGGGCGCCCAGACTGGCGCCTTGCTCAATGGCCCTCAGGTGCGAGCCGATGCACCAGGGGTGGTCGCCAGTCAGGATGAGGTCGATGACTTGCTGGATAGCCTCGGCTTCTAGCCGTCTTCCCGGTAGTGGCACCTGCTGGTCCTTGTGCTTCATCCCCTTGCCCGTCCACGTCCCGTGTGGCGGGCAAGGGCGTTTTTGGGCGCTATTCCGCGCTTTGATCCCTGCCGTGCTTGGCACAATGAGGCCCATTCTCGGCATGATGCGTTCGCCGTGCGCGCCAGTGTGAGCGTGCGTCATGCTCCTCGGCAGTTCAGGTAGATGCGATCCCAGGCAAGCGGAGTAGCCGGTGGCTGACGAGCAGAGCAGCGACGACAAGACAGAAGACGCCACGCCCCACCGAATACAGAAGGCCCGCGAGGAAGGGCAGGTGCCCCGCTCGCGGGAGCTTGCGACCTTTCTGTTGCTGGGCGGAGGTGCGGCAGGCCTGTGGCTGTTGGCGGGGCCGCTTGGCGACACCCTGGAGCGAGTACTGGGCGCCTCGTTCGGCTTTGATCGCGCTCAGGCACTCGACAGTCGCGTGATGCTGGCCAATGCCTTGATGCTGGGCCAGGAGGCCTTGCTGGCACTGTTGCCGTTGTTCGCCCTGCTGATGGTGCTGGCGCTGGTCGGCCCGGTGCTGCTGGGCGGCTGGATGTTCTCCACCAAGTCGCTGGCGCCGTCGCTGGGCAAGCTCAATCCCGTCAAGGGGCTGGGCAGGATGGTCTCCTCCCAGGCGCTGGCCGAGCTGCTCAAGACCATCGCCAAGTCGATACTGGTCGGTGGCGTGGTGGTGATGTATCTGCATGCCCAGCGCCAGGAATTGATGGCGTTGATGATGATGCCGCTGGGCAACGCCATGGCGGATGCGCTGGCGATCGTGGCGCGCTGTACGGCGCTGGCGATATTGATGCTGATCGTGCCGACGCTGATGGATGTGCCGTATCAGTTGTGGAGTCACGCCAAGAAGCTGCGCATGAGCCTCGAGGAGATCAAGCGCGAGCACAAGGAGACGGATGGCGACCCGCAGATCAAGGCGCGCATCCGTCAGCAGCAGCAGGCCATGGCGCGTGCGCGCATGATGAGCGCCGTACCCACTGCCGATGTCATCGTCAACAATCCGACGCACTACTCGGTGGCGCTGGTCTATCACGAGGGCGACATGCGCGCACCGCGGGTGGTGGCCAAGGGGCGTGATGAGGTGGCACTGCGCATTCGTGAAGTGGGCGAGGCGAACGGGGTGCCGATGCTGAGTGCGCCGCCCCTGGCGCGTGCCCTGCACACCCATGTCGATCTCGAGCAGGAAATTCCCATTGCGCTCTACCAAGTGATCGCCGAGGTGCTGGCCTGGGCGATGCGACTCAAGCGGGCGCGCCAGCAGGGTGGCCTGCGCCCGAGCCTGCCGGCAGATCTGTCCGTTCCCGATGAGTATCAGGTGCCCGAGGAGGCGCAAGGCGCGGCTGAGGAGGCTGGTGCTCCAGGCGCCGAGCGCGATGATGGGGCGGCATCGGCCGAAGCTGAGGCATCAGCCGCAGGCGCGATGTCTTCTGATCATGATTCTGATGACGCCGATGCCGGGGCAGTGTTCCAGCCCAGCGCCAAGCCAGGGGCAGACGGTGACGCGACGACGGATCCTCGTGTCGGAAGTTGATGACCGACGTGGATGATCGAAGTTGAGTCCCGAACTTGATAACCGTCCTGCTGCCCGATGCTGCTGCCCGAACCCCATGACTGACCGCCATTTCTGCTTCCCAAGCCCGGGCCGCTGCGCAGCACGCGCAACGCCCTCCACGATCGATGAGCCGCTTGCATGAATACCTTGCTGACACTGTTTGACCGCGTGGGGCTCAATACCTCCAGCCAGCTGAAGGTGCTGGCCGGTCCGCTGCTGATCATGATGATCCTGTCGATGATGGTGTTGCCGCTGGCGCCCTTCATCCTCGATCTGCTGTTCACCTTCAATATCGCGCTGTCGATCATGATCCTGATGGTCAGCATGTTTGCGCAGAAGCCGCTGGACTTCTCGGCCTTCCCCGCGGTGCTGCTGTTCTCGACCTTGCTGCGCCTGTCGCTCAATGTCGCCTCGACGCGGGTGGTGCTGCTGGAAGGTCACAACGGCGGTGACTCGGCGGGCAAGGTCATCGAGGCCTTCGGTCAGTTTCTGGTCGGCGGCAACTTCGCCGTCGGCCTGGTGGTGTTCTCGATTCTGGTCATCATCAACTTCATGGTCATCACCAAGGGCGCCGGGCGTATCGCCGAGGTCGGCGCACGCTTCACGCTGGACGCCATGCCCGGCAAGCAGATGGCGATCGATGCCGATCTCAACGCCGGCCTGATCGGCGAAGACCAGGCGCGCGAGCGCCGCCGGGAAGTGTCGCAGGAATCCGATTTCTTCGGCTCGATGGACGGTGCCAGCAAGTTCGTGCGCGGCGATGCGGTGGCGGGGCTGGTGATCATGGTGGTCAATATCATCGGCGGGTTGATCATCGGGGTCGGGCAGCACGACCTGAGCATGTCCGATGCGGCGCGCACCTATACGCTGCTGACCATCGGTGATGGTCTGGTGGCCCAGATTCCGTCGCTGGTCATCTCGACCGCCGCGGGCGTGATGGTGTCGCGGGTCAACACCAATGAAGACGTCGGTCAGCAGATGATCGGCCAGCTGTTCAAGAGCTCGCAGGTACTGTGGTTGGCGGCTGGCGTGATGGGGCTGCTGGGTCTGGTGCCGGGCATGCCCAACATGGTCTTCATCCTCTTCACCTTGCTGCTGGCGGGGCTTGGGTGGTGGGCCTCCCAGCGCGAGAAGGAGGTCAGCAGCGAGGCGAAGGAAGAGGCGGCGCCCGCGCCTGCGGCGGCCGTGCAGGAAGTCAGCGAGGCCAGCTGGGATGACGTGCGACTGGTGGAGCCGCTGGCGATGGAGGTCGGTCATCGCCTGATCGCGATGGTCGACATGCGTCAGGGCGGTGAGTTGCTGGCGCGCATCAAGGGAGTGCGTCGCAAGTACGCCCAGGAGATCGGGTTCCTGCCGCCGGTGGTGCATATCCGCGACAACCTCGAGCTTGGGCCCAATCAGTATGTCATCAGCCTGAAGGGCGCCGAGGTCGGGCGGGGCGAGGCCTATCCGGGCCGCTGGCTGGCGATCAATCCGGGCAAGGTGTCCGGCAAGCTGCCGGGCGTGGCCACCACCGAGCCGGCCTTCGGTCTGGCCGCCACCTGGATCGAGCCGGAAACCCGCGAGCAGGCCCAGGTCTATGGCTACACGGTGGTCGATACCCCGACCGTGATCACGACCCACCTCAATCACCTGATGACTCGCCATGCCGATCAGCTGCTCGGGCGCAGTGAGGTCAGCAAGCTGCTCGAGAAGCTGGGCCCGCAGGATGGTGGCCTGGTGGAGGAAGTGGTGCCGGCCTTGATCAGTCAGGGCACCCTGCAGCGTATCCTGCACAACCTGCTGGATGAGGAGGTCTCGATTCGCGACATGCGTACCATCCTCGAGGCGCTTGCGGAGCATGCCCCACACAGCAAGGACCCCAACGACCTGACTGCCATGGTGCGCGTCGCCCTCGGGCGTGCCATCACCCAGTACTGGTTCGGCGCCGAGCGCGTTTTGCGCGTGATCGGTCTGGAGGCGCAGCTCGAGCAGGTGCTGATGCAGGCCTTGAGCAGCGGCAATGCGCTGGAACCCGGCCTTGCCGATACCTTGATGCAGCATGCCGAGAATGCCGTCGCCGCGCAGGACGCCAATGGCGAGCCCAGCGTACTGGTGGTCGGGCATGCGCTGCGACCCCTGGTGGGGCGCTTCCTGCGTCGTCGCTTCAAGAGTCTGGCGGTGCTGTCCCAGGCAGAGATTCCCGATGACCGCGAGCTGCGGGTCACCCAGATGATCGGAGGGCGTGCGGCGTGACGTCAGGGCAGCGCGGCTTACCACCGAGCAAGACAACAACATGCCGCAAAGGCAGATAAGTGCGACAGGGAAGGCGCCGGCAAGGGGTGTGTCGAGCGTCTGCAGCAAGACGGATCTGAAGGAGTCAGCGGTGCAGAGAAGAAAGCGAGTGGCGACAGGGTGGAGGAAGGCCTGGGCGGGAGTGGCGTCGAGAGCGAAGCTGAGTGCGGAGCCAAAATGCAAGACGGCACCGTTGGCGGCCTTGATGACGGCAGCAGCGCTGTGGGCCGCGACGCTGTCCACGCCGGTGCAGGCCGCCAGCGCGGCGGTGATGATGTCCGTCGAATCGCTGACCATCGCTCAGCGAGGGCATTGGTATATGCGCTCTCTGGCAGTGGCAGATGCCGTGCGTGATTCAGGGCTGATGGCGCCTGACAGGACGCGCGTCACCGCGATTCATTGGCGCTATTCGCTCACACGGGCACCGGGGGAATGGCAGGTCATGCTCTGCCAGGAGGAGCGCTGCGCCATGCTTGCGGCGAGGCGTGGCAAGTTGACCCTGCCCACCCGAGAGCTGGCGACGGCGCCATTCTCGCTGAAGGTCTATCGCAATGGACGTGGCGTACTCAAGCCGGCGGCTCATCTGGATGACATCCAGCTGGTGATCGACGTCGAGAGTCTGGAAGGTGCGTGACTGGCAGCGTTGTCAGCGAAAGGGGGGCTGGCTTTGAATGGCTGACGATCGCTGGCTGATTGGCTGGCGAGTGGCGTGCAGCAGCAGTGTGTGGAGGCTCGGCAGAATGCCGGGCCTCGCGTGTTTCTGGGTCAATAAAAGGAAAGACAGTCGGGGTGTGAAGCCCGCGAGCCTAACGCCTTAGGCATTCAGGCCGAGACGTTCAGACGTGAGGCCCCCGCCGCAGGCCGTCCATCGGCGCCGTAATGGCCGGGCGCACGTTGATGCAGGCTGTCGAGAATCTTGCTATGCAGTGCCATGCGCTGACCGATCAGCTCACCATTCAGGCGATTGCGTGCCTGAGCGCGGCGCGTCAGTGTCACCAGGTGCCACCACTGGGTAGCCAGTAGCGGCTGGCTGGCGAGCACCGTATGCAGTTCCAGTGGGTCATTGGTGAGTCCTGCGTTGCTCAGCCAGCTGCGCCGGCGGCTCTCCAGCGCTTCCAGGCGGGCGGCGTTGGCCAGTTTGGCTTCGCGCGAGGCCTCAAGGTCTGCCGCGCTCGGCAGGCGTTGGCCCAGCAGGCGCTGTTCTTCCTCGAGCAGGGCGATGAAGTCATTCAGCTCCTGCTCGAGGCCGGAAAAGATCTCGCCCAGCAAGGCCGTCGAGGCGTCATCGAGTGTCATGCGTCACCTTCGAAGGCATCGATCAGCCCTTGTGCGATGCGGTCGACATCGATCTTGATGCTGCCATCGGCGATGGCCTGCTTGAGGCTGTCGACGCGCGCCTGGTCGATGTCCTGGCCTGCATCGATCGCGCTGCTGGAAAGCTCGACCTGGGTGGAGTCGGCCGTGGAGGTCGCCGCCGTGGTGGCGGTGGTGTCCTTGGCCGTCTCGGGACGCAGTTCGCGCGGGGTTTGAGTGTCGCTGCGCTGTATCGGGCCGCCATGTTCAATCTTCATTGACTGTCCTCTCTGGCCGTCGGGCCGGGCTCGACGACGAGCCTGTCATGGATGGGTTGCGTGCGTCATCTGCGCGCTTGAATCGACTATCGGCCATGCCGGCACAAGCTTTACCCCACACAGGCAATATGGTCCCTCAGGAATGAGGTATCTGGTGCGGGTGGCGGCTTGTCAGCATCAAGCATTTCGGCCTTCGAGCGTCAGCGTGTCGTTCCGGTGCGTCAGCGTGTCGTGGCTGGACGTGCGCAGTCAACAGGATGACTCGGGTTGGCCCGGCGCGGATCAGCTCGGCTCATCTCATCTCAACTGAAGTCATCATGGTGCTACCCGCCGTGGCCCGATGACGCGGGCGCGCACCCAGTCGCCCGGAGCGAGTTCGATGCGGATGCGCTCATCGAGCCCCCCAGCCTCCAGTGCCCGCGCACTGCGCTGCATGCTGAAGCCCGTGCCGCTGACCTGATAGGTCACGGTATCGCCGAAGTTTACCAGCGGGATGGCGCGCACGCTGTTGTGGGTGATGACCTCGCCGGCGCGCAGGCGGCGGCGTACCTCGAAGCCTGACAGCGCCGCGGCGCTCTCGAAGCCATTGCCACGCAACTTGCCCAGCGGCGTCAGTACCGACGTCAATCTCGCGGGTGCCAGTGGGGTGCCGCTGGCAAGCGGCTGTGGCGTGCTCAGGCGCCAGGCGTAGCGTTCCATGCGAACGCTGACGATATGTTGCTTGCCGTTGGCGCACAGCAGCAGCAGGCGTTTGAGGCCCGGTGCATGGAGGTCACTGAGCGCGGCGTTGAGGCTCAGTTGGGGCGCCGAGCATTCTTTCAGGCGGGCGGGCAGGCGACGCAGCTCGAGTTGTACGGAGGCCTCGCTGGGCGCGCTCAGTGGCGGCTCGCCGGGCATGCGCACTCTGACGGGGCCGCTGTCCTCGGCAGTGAAGAAGTCGCTCAATTGCCAGCGCAGGGCCTCGACGGCGCGTGTCTGCGCGTCCTTGGCTGAAAGCGCTGTTGTTGAGGCTATTGATGAGGCTGATGCTGATGCCTGGGCGGCAGACGGCTGAATGGCAGAGCCGATCGCGTCTGAGGTGCTGGCATGCACAGCGGCCCCCGCAGGCAGCAGGACCAACAGCCCGGTGCTGGCGATGGTGCGCCACAGTCCTTTTGCCGTCACCACTCTTCTTGAAAAAGACAGCGCTTTTGCCGCCGTCAGGCCTTTCGCTACGCTGATTTTCGGCATGCTGTCTCTCATCGCGAGTGGCGTCCGGGGCGGAAGGCGGGGTCAAGCGCCCCTGGTTCAGGGCACAAGGCACAGGGCGCTGGATCAGTGCCGCGAGAGATTGTAAGCCGCCCCTGATACCGGCATGGCCAGAAATAGCCGCGATAAAGTGGCTTGTTCTTACCTTCATCCTGGCGCTGGCTGACTATTCTCAGTCCTGCTTTCCGTCATGCTCCCCTACGCGTGAGCTGATCGATGGATGTTCCCTCGCTCACATCAGGGCGAGGTGCCGACAGTGGGGCACTTCCATGTTTGATCGACTTGATTCCCTCATGAGCTTTCACCAGCAGGCGCTGGGCCTTCGCGCCGAGCGTCAGCAGGTGCTGGCCACCAATATCGCCAATGCCGACACGCCGGGCTATCTGGCGCGCGATATCGACTTCTCCGCCACCCTGGCCAAGGCGACGGCAGGCAATGCCGCGCCTGGGCCGCTTGCGCTGAACACGACCCAGTCGGGCCACCAGGCCGCCAGCGGGGCGGGGCTGTCGCTGGGCGCAGACCTGCTCTATCGCGTGCCCACACAGCCGAGTCTGGACGGCAATACCGTCGACATGGATGTGGAGCGGGTCAATTTCGCGGACAACAGTCTGCATTACGAGGCCAGCCTTGAGCTTCTGACCGGCAAGATCCAGGGCCTGCGTCTGGCCATGCAATCGGAGAACAGTTGATGGCAGCGTTCAGCATCTTCAACGTCGCGGGCTCCGCGATGGCGGCCCAGTCGCAGCGCATCAATGCCGTGGCCAGCAACATGGCCAACGCTGACAGTGTGGCGGGCCCGGATGGCAAGCCCTATCAGGCGCGTCAGGTGGTGTTCGAATACGCGCCCCTCGCGCGTCAGGCCAATGCCTCGCTGGCGACGGCCAATCTGGCCGGTGGCGGTCTGGCGACACAGATGGCGTCACGCAGTGCAGGCCTCGGGGGTGTCAGGGTCAGCTCGGTGGAGCTGAGCGATGCCCCGGCGCGCCAGGAGTATCGCCCCGATCATCCCCTCGCCGACGAGCAGGGCTATGTGACCTTCTCCAATGTCGATCCGGTTGCCGAGATGGTCGACATGATCGCGGCTTCCAAGTCCTACGAGGCCAATGTCGAGGTCTTCAATACCTCCAAGTCCCTGCTGCGCAAGACACTGACGCTGGGGGAATGACCCTCGCTCAGGGCTTTGGCCTTCTGACCGCTTCTTCTGATTTCGGGTAACCGCATGGCGACGCTAGACACCAGTGTGCTCAACAGCATCAACCAGACCACCACGACCTCCGGCGTTACCGACAGCACGCAGTCGGTGAGCAGTACCGAGGAGCTCAATGATCAGTTCATGACCCTGCTGGTGGCGCAGATGCAGAACCAGGACCCGATGGACCCGGTGTCGAATTCCGACCTTACCGCGCAGCTGGCCCAGATCAGCACCGTCAGTGGTATCGAAGAACTCAACACCACGCTTGAGGGCATCACGGCGCAGATTTCCAGCAGTGAAGCGCTGCAGGCGGCCAGTCTGCTCGATCAGGGCGTGCTGGTCGGCGGCAATGCGGTGCTGGTGGGCAACGCGACCTCGACACCCTTCGGCCTTGAGCTGGCCGACGATGTCGACAACGCCACCGTCGAGGTGCTGGGCGCGGATGGCAGTGTGGTCAAGACCTTCGAGTTGGGCGCATTGGAGGCGGGTATTCATGGCTTCGTCTGGGACGGTTTGCTGGATGATGGCACTGAAGCCGCCGATGGCTCCTACCAGCTGGCCGTGACGGCCGAGCGGGCAGGCGAGAGCTATGACGACCTGCAGACGCTGAGTTATGGCGTGGTCAGTGGCGTCAACCAGACCGACAGCGGTGCTCAGCTGGACCTGGGTCCGGTGCTGGGTGTCGTCAGTCTGGACGCCGTGCGTCAGGTACTTTGAGTTGAGCCCATGGCGTCGGGATAGCGCCAGCGAGCCCGCCGGACGGGCCACCAGTTTCAGGCCGTTTGGCCGCCCCCGAGCTCGCTGACAGGTCTCGGGCTTTCATCTTCATCGCGATCAAAGGGACAGACCATGGCGTTTTCACAGGCATTGAGCGGCTTGAGTGCGGCTTCTACCAATCTGGATGTGATCGGCAACAACATCGCCAACTCGGAAACGGTGGGTTTCAAATCCTCTGAGGCGCAATTCTCCGACATCTATGCCGGCTCACAGGCGGCGGGGATCGGGGTGCAATTGGCATCCGTTGCCCAGGACTTCACTTCCGGCTCGCTGGAATCCACCGGACGCGATCTCGATCTGGCGATTTCCGGAGATGGCTTCCTGCGTTTCTCGGACACCAGTGGTCAGATCGTCTATTCGCGCAATGGCCAGCTCAACATCGATGCCGAGGGCTATATCGTCACGGCCCAGGGTGCCCAGTTGACAGGCTATTCCGGTGAAGGTGTCACCGGGGAACCCGTGGTATTGCAGATTCCGACAGCCCCTCTGGCGGCAAAAGCGACGCAGGACAACATCGCTCTCGAGGTCTATGGCGCTGAAGTCGCGCTCAATCTGGATGCCGCGGACCCTGAGCCGGCCACTGCCGATTTTGATCCGACGGATGCCGCGACCTACAACTACGCCTCGGCGATGACGGTGTATGACAGTCTTGGCGATGAACATGTCGTGACGTCCTTCTATGCCAAGACAGGCAATAATTCCTGGGATGTCCACCATGTAATGGACTTTTCGGGCAAAGCTTCTGAGTATCAAACTGCATCTGATGAGTTAACTGTTATAGAAGCGAAGGTCGAAGAGCTGGAAGCAAGTATTGCCGATGGTGAAGAAAATGGCTTGGATGACCTGGTAGATCAATTGAAAAGTGAGTTGGATGAGGCGCAGGAAGAGCTTGTAAAAGCTAAACAGGCCGAGGCCGATGCAGCAGCTTTATTTGATCCACAGCTTGAGACAATAAGTTTTGCAGGCAATGGGCAATTAAGTAGTTATGAGCCTCAACTTCAAAATCATGAGCTTGATAATGGTGCTGCAAAGCTTAGCTTCAGTATCGACTTCACTGGCAGCACGCAGTATGCCAATGATTTTGAAGTCACAACTCTGTCCCAGAATGGTTATACCTCCGGCAGTCTTGTCGGCGTCTCCTTCGAGGAAGATGGCCGCGTGATCGGCAGTTACTCCAATGAACTCAAGCAGACACTGGGCACCATTGCGCTGGCCAACTTCGCCAATGAGCAGGGTCTGCAGCCCAATGGCGACAACGGCTGGGTCGCCACCGCTTCCTCGGGTGTTCCGCTGGTCGGTGTGCCGGGTGAGGGCGTCTTCGGTGAGGTCCAATCCGGGGTCGTCGAGGCCTCCAACGTCGACCTGACCACCGAGCTGGTCGATCTGATCATCGCTCAGCGCAACTATCAGTCCAACGCCCAGACCATCAAGGTCCAGGACGAGGTCCAGCAAAGCGTCATCAACATGCGCTAATGCCACTCCTGACATGTGACGCGGTTCGTCTTCTGCAATGAAAACAGCAGAGATGTCGAGGCGAACCGGGTCATCTCGAGCGTCAGTACTCTGCGGCGAACCAGCGCATCAAGAGCGGGCGTTGAGGGGCGGGCGCTGACGGCAACACGGCAAGGTGTGAGGGAATAGCGGATGGACAGAATGCTCTACACCGCCATGAGCGGCGCCCAGCGCAGCCTGGCGGCTCAGGATGCCGCCAGTCATAACCTGGCCAACCTATCGACCACCGGCTTTCGCGAGATGCTGACACTGTCGCGGGCGGTGGATGTGCAGGGCGAAGGGCTGGCGACACGCGTCTCCAGTCAGCTGACCACCGCGGGAGCCTCGATGGCCCAGGGCACGATCCAGACCACGGATCGCGCGCTGGATGTCGCGCTGGACGGCCCCGGCATGCTGGCCGTGCAGGGCGCGAATGGCGAGGAGCTCTACACCCGCAACGGCGCGCTGCAGATCGATGCCGATGGTGTCCTGACCTCCGGCGGCTTGCCGGTAATGGGCGATGGCGGGCCGATCGAGCTGCCGCTCAACGCCATCGTGCATATCTCCGCCGATGGCAGCGTGAGTGCGCGCTCGGCGGCGGATGCACCTGACACCATGGTGCTGCAGGCCCAGCTCAAGCTGGTCAATCCCGAGGCCATTCCCGGCAGCCCGGCGCTTGTGCGCGGCGAGGACGGCTATTTCCGTCAGCCGCCGACTGCGGCGGGTGAGGCCGCGCCACCGCTGGCTGCCGACCCGCTGGTGCGGGTCGTCTCCGGCGCCCTGGAGAGCAGCAACGTCTCGGCGACCGACGCGATGGTCGCCATGATCAACAACGCGCGCAGTTTCGAGATGCAGATGAAGAGCATCGATACGGCAGAGCGCATGGCCGAGCGTGGCAACAGCCTGCTTGGTACCGACTGACCCCGTAATCACGGCGGAGCCCCCTGATGATTCGTGCCCTATGGACAGCCAAGAGCGGCCTTGAAGCTCAGCAGATGCAGATGGACGTCACGGCCAACAACCTGGCCAACGTCTCGACCAATGGTTTCAAGCAGTCGCGTGCGGTGTTTGAGGATCTGCTCTACCAGAACATGCGCCAGCCCGGCGCTGCCTCCTCTGCCACCACCGAGCTGCCCTCGGGGCTGCAGGTGGGCACCGGGGTGCGCACCGTGGCCACCGAGCGTCTGCATATCCAGGGCAATCTGGAGCAGACCGAGAATTCCAAGGATGTCGCGATCAATGGTCAGGGCTTCTTCGCGGTGATGCTGCCGGATGGTACCAATGCCTATACCCGCGATGGCTCCTTCCAGCTCGACAGTACCGGCCAGATGGTCACCGCCAGTGGCTACCCGCTGGACCCGGCGATCGTCATTCCGGCCAATGCCCTGAGTGTCGATATCGCCTCCGATGGCGTGGTCAGCGTCACCCAGCCCGGCTCCACCAACAGCACCGAGGTCGGTCAGCTGCAGCTGTCTACCTTCATCAACCCGACGGGCCTGTTCAGTCGTGGCGAGAATCTGTATTCCGAGACCGATGCCTCGGGGCCGCGCAGTGACAACGTGCCGGGCTTCAATGGTGCGGGCACTCTCTATCAGGGCTTCGTCGAGACCTCCAACGTCAACGTGGTGGAAGAGATGGTGGGCATGATCCAGAACCAGCGTGCCTACGAGATCAATTCCAAGGCCGTGACCACCACCGATCAGATGCTGGAGCGTCTGGTCCAGATGTAAGGGTTGTCGCATGTCGCTTTCGCGTGATCTCCCGGTGGTGGCGCTGCCATCCCTGTCAGCTGTTTGCCCACGCCAGATTGGCTTGGCGATGCCCGGATTGGCGTTGCCTGGCTGGCGTCGCATGCGCCGCGCGCTGGCCGGATTGGCGATGCTGGCCATGACGCTGGTAGGCGCCGGGTGTGCCCATATCCCCAGCGAGCCGCTGGTCGATACCACGCCAATGGAATCGACGATGCAGCCGCGTCCGGAACCGATGGCCAATGGCGCCATCTTCCAGCCGCTGTATGGCAACCAGCCGCTGTTCGAGGATCGCCGCCCGCGTGCTATCGGCGACATCATCACCATCCTGCTCGACGAGAATGTCAGCGCCAGCAAGAGCTCGGCCAGCAATGCCAGCCGCGACGGCAGCCTCGGTTTCTCGCTGACCGCCATCCCCGATTTCATGACGGGGCTGCTGGATGGCACCGATGCCGATATCGAGGGCGAGAATGACTTCACCGGTAGCGGTGGCTCGAATGCCAACAACAGTTTCACCGGCACCATCACCGTGACGGTCAGTCAGGTGCAACCCAACGGCAATCTGGAGGTGCGCGGCGAGAAGCGCATCGCGATCAATCAGGGCACCGAGTCGATTCGCTTCTCCGGAGTGGTCAATCCGCGCACGATTTCCTCGGCCAATACGGTGCAATCCACCCAGGTGGCCAGTGCACGCATCGAATATGTCGGTGATGGCTATATCAACGAGGCGCAGAACATGGGCTGGATGCAGCGCTTCTTCCTCAATCTGGCGCCGTTCTGAGCCTGGCGTGGCGATTGCCGCGGCTTGTTCTGCAGAGGATTGCCCTGTTTTGAATGCTTCGCCCCGATTTCTCACCACGCTGTCCCATCATGAGTCGCTATCCGATGCCTGAGATGCTCCCTTTTCCACGCTGGCGCGCTGCGCTGGCCGCCTGCCTGATGCTGGTGAGCTGCCTGACCTTGACGCTGCAGGCGGCGCAGGCCGATCGCATCAAGGACCTCGCCCAGGTGCGCGGCGTGCGCGACAACCCGCTGGTCGGCTACGGCCTGGTGGTGGGGCTGGATGGCAGTGGGGACCAGACCACCCAGGCGCCGTTCACCGGCCAGAGTCTGACCAACATGCTCTCCCAGCTGGGCGTGACGGTGCCGTCGGGCACCAACATGCAGCTCAAGAACGTGGCGGCGGTCATGGTCACCGCCAGCCTACCGGCCTTCGCAAGCTCCGGTCAGCCCATCGATGTCGTGGTGTCGTCGCTGGGCAATGCCAAGAGTCTGCGCGGTGGCACCCTGTTGATGACGCCGCTCAAGGGCGTGGATGGCCAGGTCTACGCGCTGGCGCAGGGCAATCTGATCATCGGTGGCGCCGGCGCCTCGGCCGGCGGTTCCAGTGTGCAGGTCAATCAGCTGACCGCCGGGCGTATTCCCAGTGGCGCGACGGTGGAGCGCGGCGTGCCGACGCGTCTCGGGGATGAGAATGGCGTGATCCATGTCGATCTGTTCGAGGGCGATTTCAATCATGCCCAGAACGTTGCCAGCGCCATCAACCGCAACTTCGGCGGCTCGCTGGCCTCGCCGCTCAGCAGCCGCGATATCGTGGTGCAGGCACCGCGTGATCTCAGTCAGCGTGTCGGGTTCATCGCCAGACTCGAGAACATCGAGGTCGCCTTGGGCGTGCCGCGTGCGCGTGTGGTGGTCAATGCGCGGACCGGCTCGGTGGTGATGAATTCCGAAGTGCGCCTGGCGCGCGCTGCGGTCACCCACGGCAACCTGTCGGTGGTGATCGACGCCAATCCGGTGATCAGTCAGCCTGCGCCGCTGTCCCAGGGGCAGACGGCAGTGGTCAATGACCCCGATATCAGCGTGAATCAGCAGGGCGGTGCGCTGCGCATGGTCGAGGGGACTGCCAGTCTGCAGGAGGTCGTCGATGGCCTGAATGCGCTGGGCGCCACGCCGCAGGACCTGGTCTCGATTCTGGAAGCGCTCAAGGCAGCCGGTGCGCTGCGTGCTGATCTCGAGGTGATCTGATGAGTGTGCTTGGTAGCGGTGCCAACGTGGATGCCGGTCGTCTGGCCTTCGATACCCAGGGTCTGGCGAGCCTCAAGGGGGCGGCCAGCAGTGGCGGCGAGCGTCAGCAGGAGGCGCTGGAGGAGAGTGCGCGCCAATTCGAGGCCTTGATGCTCAACATGATGCTCAAGCAGATGCGCTCGGCGACCGAGAACTCAGCGCTGACCGGCTCCCAGCAGCAAGAGATGATGACCTCGATGCTGGACCAGCAGCTCTCCCAGCAACTGGCCAGTGTCGGTGACGGTATCGGCCTGTCGAAGATCCTGATTCAGCAGTTGTCTTCCAGCACGGCGACGGGCACGAACACGAAGATGAGCACTGGCAGCAGCGCGACGCCTCCTGCTGCAATCTCCCCCAGCGCAGCAGCCGATGGGGAGCCGGTCGCTGAACAGGGTGCCGAAGGAGGCTGGTTGTCGGCGGTGGGTCTGACCCCGGAGGGGGGAGCGGCTCGCGAAGATGACTGGCAGGCGGCGGTGGAGACACGCGCCGCAGACGAGGTTGCCGGCTTCATGGCGATGCTCGATACGCTGGCGCCCGGCGACACGGCGCGAGGCATCTACGCCGAGCTGCCGATGGCGACGACAGGCAAGGAAGACGTGTCTGACACCGTCAGCCCGGTGGCAGTGACCGACATGGCAGCGCTCAGCGAGCAACAACGTCGTCAGCCCGAGAATGTGCAGCGCTTCGTGGCGGAATTTGGCCCCGCCGCTCAGGCGGCCAGTCGTGAAAGCGGGCTGCCCGCAGAATTGATTCTGGCGCAGGCCGCGCTGGAGACGGGTTGGGGTCAGCGACGCATTCACACCGAGGCCGGCACCGACAGCCATAACTTGTTCGGCATCAAGGCCGGCAGCAGCTGGCAGGGCGACAGCACCACGGTGCTGACCACCGAATACCGCGATGGGCGTCGCATGCGTCTCGAAGACAGCTTCCGCGTCTATCCCGATCAGGCCAGTGCGCTGCGCGATCATGCCGCGCTGCTGACCGGCGCCCAGCGTTATGCCCACGTGACGCAGTCTCCGGACGCCGAGAGTGCAGCGCGCGCCTTGCAGGAGGCGGGCTACGCCACTGACCCGCACTATGCCGACAAGCTGATCTCGATCATGAGTCGGGTCGGCCCGCTGGAGGCTAGCGGCACTCGCGAGACAGCGGAGACCCGCCTGGCGTCACGCGATGCCGTGCCTGCGTCATCGTCTGTCGCAACCGCCAACTCAAGCTCCCCGCGCGGGCTGCTTGAGGCTTCTGCGCCGCTGTTTGCCCTCGATGCGCGCGATGCTCAGCCGCTGGTCCAGATGGCGGCTGCGACGGATGCGGTGTCTGCGACGGGTGTGGCGTCTGTGGCGTCTGCGACGGATATGGCGCCTGCGGCGGATAAAGAGATCGCTACTGGCAGTGAAGGCACTGCATCAGGGGCCATCCAGTTGGCGATGGGCCGTTCAGAGCCGCTGATCCGGTAGAGAGCGCCGCTGATGACGATTCACTGCCGATGAATTGCTGGCAACTATTGCTGCCTACGGTCTCAAGTTGGCGTCTGACGCGCCGATAATCACAGCATCCGTACGCCGCCGGTGTGGCGTCATTCACCTTCTTCCTTTTCCCATTGTTCCTTTCAGGTAAACGCCATGGCCAGCAGCATGTTGAGTATCGGTGTCAGTGGTCTGCAAGCCGCCCAGACGGCGCTTGCCACCAACAGCAACAACATCGCCAACGTCTACACGCCGGGCTATAGCCGTGAAACGGTCGAACTGAGTGGCAGCAGTGGTGGCGGGGTCAGTGTGGCGTCGATCAGCCGCCAGACCGACAGCTATCTCTCGGCGCAGCTGGACAGCGCCATGAGCGCCAGCACGGCGCTTGAGACCCACGAAGCCAACATCAGTCAGATCGACAATCTGCTCGCCGATGACGAGGCGGGCCTGGCGCCGTTGATGCAGGAGTTCTTCGGCGCCATCGAAGGCGTGGCCAGTCAGCCGAGTGACCCGGCGGCGCGCGAGAGCCTGCTGGGCAGCGCCGAGAGCCTGGCCGGGCAGTTCAATGCCTTCTCCGCCTATCTGGATGACATGGACGCTGCGGTCAATGCACAGCTCGGCGATGTGGTCGGCGACATCAACACTGCCACCAGCCAGATCGCCTCGCTCAACGAACAGATATCCCTGACGCGTGCGCGTACCGGCGAAGAGCCACTGGGCCTGCTGGATCAGCGCGATCAGGCGGTGACCGACCTGCAGACGCTGGTCGGCGTCGAGGTGCAGGAGCAGGATGGCCGGCTGAGCGTCAGCCTCGGCAATGGCCAGCTGCTGGTCAACGGCAGCAGCAATTACGAACTGGCCGTGGAGCCAGACCCGCAGGACATGAGCCGTTCGGTGGTCACCTACAGCGTGGCGCCGGGCGTGACCAGCGCCATCGATGAGGGGCAGCTCGAAGGTGGCACCCTGGGCGGGCTGTTGAGCTTCCGCGCCGACAGCCTTGAGCCGACCCAGAATCAGCTCGGCCAGTTGGCCGCGGGGCTGGCGTTGACCTTCAATGCCCAGCACGCCGACGGAGTCGACGCCAATGGCAACACGGGGGGCGACTTCTTCACCCTCGGTGATCCAGAGGTGCTGCCGGCCAGCGGCAATGCCGCCGGAGCGGGCCTTGAGGTGGCATTCGCCCCCACCACCCAGCAGGACGGTGACGACTTCTACAGCGTCGCGCTGACCGGCGATGACTACCGCCTGAGTCTTGACGGTGATAAATACCAGCTCGAGAACCAGAGCACTGGGGAAGTATTTTACTATGGCTATGATAGTGATATTAAAATCTCTCAGGATGGCCTGGTGTTCACCGCCACCGGCATGGCGGACGGTGACAGCTTCACCATCCAGCCGACGCGCAATATCGCCGACACCTTCGGGGTCTCGATCGATGAGGGCGCCGAGATCGCGGCGGGCTCAAGCGATGCCAGCCTCGACAACCGCAACATTCTCGCTCTGCAGTCACTGCAGAGCAGCGACGCCCTGGGCAGCGCCGGCAGCTTCAATGATCACTACGCGTCGCTGGTCAGCCAGGTCGGCAACCAGACCCGCCAGGTGCAGGTCAACCTGGAGGCTCAGCAGGGCCTGACCGAGCAGCTGTCGGCGGCAGACCAGTCGATCTCTGGGGTCAATCTGGATGAAGAGGCCGCGGACCTGATCCGTTATCAGCAGTATTACCAGGCCAACGCCCAGGTCATCCAGACCGCGTCGACGGTGCTGGATACCATTCTGAACATCCGTTAACGAGGCCGTGATGCGAATCAGTACCCAAACCCTCTATGCCCAGGGCGTCACCTCGATGCTGGACCAGCAGGCGGCGTTCTCCAAGGTGTCCGAGCAGCTGGCCACCGGCAAGCGCGTGGTCAATCCCTCGGATGACCCGAGTGCGGCCAGCCAGGCGGTGACGATCTCGCAGTCCCAGGCCGTCAACGAACAGTTCAGTGACAGCCGCACCACGGCGCGCAACAACCTGTCCATCGAGGAAAGCGCGCTCAATCAGGTCACCGACACCATCACGCGAGTCCAGAGCCTGATCGTGCAGGCGGGCAACGGCACCCTCAGCGACAGCGACCGTGATGCCCTGGCCACCGAGCTTGAAGGCAGCCGCGAAGTGCTGCTGGGGCTGGCCAACAGCACCGACGGCAACGGCAACTATCTGTTCGGCGGCATGAGCGGTGATACGGCGCCCTTTGGCGAGGATGGCACCTATCGCGGCGATGATGAGCAGCGCCAGCAACGCGTCGACAGCTCGCGCCTGATGGAGGTCAATCATACCGGCAGCCAGATCTTTGGCGGCGTGGCATCCGGCAATCAGCAGCTGGCCCGCCAGACCAGCGAAAGCGAGTCGTCACTGCCGATCACCTTCAAGGGGCCGGAAGTCGTCGACGCCGCGGCGCGGGTCGATGGCGCGGCCTACAGCGTCAGCATTGATGCCGCTGGCGTCACGATCAGCGGCACCGATGCCGCTGGCAATGATCTCCCGATCCTGGATGGTGAAGGCAACCCGCTGCCATTGCCCGTGGCGTTCAGCGATGGCATGACGCTTGCGTTCAATGGCCTGTCGATGACGCTGTCCGGTGATGAGCAACAGGTCGCTGAAGCTCAGACCTCCGGCAAGGCAACCCAGCTGGTGGTCGAGGAGGGTGAGGCCAGCGCCGATCTGTTCGCCAACCTGGATGGGCTGATCAGCGCGCTGAGCACGCCGATCGAGAGCGAGGCCGACCAGGCCGCCTTCAACAACGCCATCTCGACCGCCAGTCGCCAGTTCAGCAACAGTCTCGACAATGTGCTGACGGTGCGCGCCGATGTCGGCACCAAGCTCAACGAGCTGGATTCACTGGATATCATCGGGGATGACCGCGAGCTCAACTATGCCTCGACACGCTCGGACCTGATCGATCTGGACTACAACGAGGCGATCTCCGACTACTCGCTGACCCAGGTGGGGCTGCAGGCTTCCCAGCAGGCGTTCTCGGATATCTCGGGCATGTCGCTGTTCGACTATCTGCGCTGAGTGATGGCGTGACCGCGCTCGAGAAATGATGAAAAAGCCGCACTGGATACTTGCTCTCGCGATGGCATTCGGTGCGGCTCTTGCGTGCTGGTGATTGCTTTTCAGATTAGTGCTTGCGTGTCATGGCATCGTGCCCAGGCCTTCATGCACGGCCTGGAAGGCGCCCAGCGCCTGACGGAACAATAGCGACAGCCAGTCCGTCATGCCCGGCATCATCAGCCACAGCATCGCGATGCCCAGCAGCAGGGTCAGCGGGAAGCCGATCGAGAACACCGACAGCTGCGGTGCCGAGCGGTTGAGTACGCCCATCGCGAGGTTGATCGCCAGCAGCGAGGCGACCAGTGGCAAGGCCAGCAGCAGGCCGGCGCTGAACAGGCTGGCACTCCACAGCAGCAGATTCTCGAGTCCGACGGGCCCCATGCGGCGCAGGTCGAGGGGAATCTCGTGGAAGTGGGTGACCAGGATTTCCAGCACCAGCAGATGGCCATTGAAGGCCAGAAACAGCAGCATGGCCAGCATGCCCAGCAGACGCGACAGCACCTGGGTATTGGTGCCGGTGTCGGCCGAGAAGAAGCTGGCGAAGGCCAGACCCATCTGCAAGCCGATGAATTCCCCGGCCGCCTCGACGATGGCGAAGGTGATGCGCATCACCAGGCCCAGTGCCAGGCCGACGCCCATCTGCAAAGCCAGCTGCCAGACGGCGGCCGGGCCAAGCACATCCACCGGGGGCGGGCTCTCGACCAGCGGCGCGATGATCAGCGCCAGGCCAAAGGCCATCAACAGGCGCACCGGCGTCGGCAGGCTGCGGTGACCGAACAGCGGCGCGCTGATCATGAAGCCTGACAGGCGCGCGAAGGGCCACATCACGCTCAGCAGCAGGGCCTGGAGGTGCTCCGGGGACAGCAGGTCATTCGGCAATGGAGCGTCCTCCCGCCGGGAATGCGTCGGGCTTTGCGGTGACGCTCATCGCTGCATCGCTCATCCGATCAGGTGCGGGAAGCCGGTGAAGACGCTGCGCGTGAAGTCCATCAGCGTCTCCAGCAACCAGGGGCCGGCCAGTACCAGGGTGCCGAACACGCCGAGAATCTTGGGGATGAAGGACAGGGTCATCTCGTTGATCTGGGTCGCGGCCTGGAACAGGCTGACGATCAGGCCGATGAACAGGGCGCTGGCCAGCAGCGGGCTTGCCACCAACAGGGTGATGTACATGGCATGCGAGGCCAGGCTGGTGATGACTTCAGGGGTCATGGCGGCGCGTTCTCGATGGGCAGATGGGAGATGTCGAGGCTGGCAGTGCACGGTTGCGCGTCACGACGAGAAAGCCCGATGACGGTGTGACGTCAGGACCTGGCTCAGCAGCAGCTCTCTCAGCAGCAGCTCTCTCAGTAGCAGCTCTCTCAGTAGAAGCTTTCGGCCAGCGACCCCAGCAGCAACTGCCAGCCATCGACCATCACGAACAGCATCAACTTGAAGGGCAGCGAGATGGTGGCGGGTGGCACCATCATCATCCCCAGCGCCATCAGTACGCTGGCCACCACCAGATCGATGATCAGGAAGGGCACGAACAGACTGAAGCCGATCTGGAAGGCCGTCTTCAGCTCGCTGGTGACGAAGGCCGGTAGCAGCACGCGCCACGGCACGTCCTGCGGGGTCTGGATTTCCTCGACCTTGGCCAGGCGCGCGAACAGCGCGATATCCGGCTCGCGCACCTGACCGAGCATGAATTCGCGCAGTGGATCGCCGCCGCGCTCGATGGCTTCCTGCAGGCTGATGGTCTGGCTGTCATAGGGTTGCCAGGCTTCGTCGTAGATGCGCTCCAGCACCGGCGACATCACGAAGAAGGTCAGAAACAGCGCGATGCCGACCAGCACCTGATTGGGCGGCGCAGACGCGGTGCCCAGCGCGGTGCGCAGCAGGCCCAGCACGATGATGATGCGGGTAAAGGCGCTCATCATCAGCAAGGCCGCCGGCAGCAGGGCGAGGCCACTGAGCAGGATCAGCGTCTGGATATTCAGCGACCAGGACTCGCCGCCGTCCGGCAGTGGCTGGCTGGTCAGGCCGCTCAGCACATCGGCGTGCGCCGTCTGGCTGGTCAGCAGGCATGCCGACAATGCGATCAGAAGCCCTGTCAGCAGGCCTCCAGTCTTCAGCCCGCTTGCTCTCATGCCCGGTGACAGCCTTACCAGCCCCGTCATGAGCGAGGCTCCGCGTCATCTGTCTTGTCTGAGGTAGTAGTTTGCGTCACATCAGAGGGCGTCGTGGCGGACGTGGCAGTCGGCGAGCGTCTGGCAAGACGATCGCGCAGCAGCTCGGCAAAGCCGGCCGCGGCGCCGCTCCCGCCTGTTGCGGAGGCAGGCGAGGCCAGCGATGCGTCGTTCGGAGTGCTGCCATCGTCTGCGGGCACCAGGCCGCCATTCTCGGCCGTCAGCTCACCGAGGGAGGTGATGCCCGCCGGCCCGACGCCCAGCAGCAATTGCTGGTTGCCCACCGCTACCACCACCAGGCTCTGCTTGTGACCCAGCGCCAGACGCGCCAGCGGGCGCAGGGCAATGCGATTGCCGCGCAGTGTCTGGGCACCCCCGAGCGTCTTCATCAGCCATGCCAGCAGCAGGATCATGCCGATCACGCCGGCAAGTGCCAGCCCGGTATTGACCAGGCTGGCCGCGCCCAATGGTGAGTCGTGGCCTGTGTCGGCAGTCAGGCTTGCGTCGCTACCGAGAAAGGCCGGTGACGGCGCCTGAGTGCTGGCGCTGGTGTTGGTATTGGGGCTGGCATCCGGCAGCAAGATCGCGCCGTCAGGGGCATCGGAGGTCATGACAGGAACAGCCTTAGCGGTTGAGCTTCTGTACCCGCTCATTGGGGGTGATGATTTCCGTGATGCGGATACCGTACTTGTCCTCGACCACGACCACCTCGCCCTGAGCGATCAGATAGCCGTTGATCAGGATGTCCATCGGCTCACCGGCCAGGCCATCCAGCTCGATCACCGAGCCCTGCGACAGCTCCAGCAGCTGCTTGATGGTCAGGCGCGTGCGCCCCAGCTCCACGGTCATCTTGACCGGGATGTCCATGATCATGTCCAGCTCGCGCGGACGTGCGCCGCCACCGCTGCCATCGAGGGGCTCGAAGATGTCGCCGCCCTGGGGGGCAGCCTCGCTCTGCTGTTCTTCCAGCGCCTTGGCCCACTCGTCGCCCATCTGCTCGGTCATCGCATCGGCCCAGGGGTCGTCAGTGCCGGATGTCGGGGAATTCGGGGTGGCCTTGGGCGCGGGCGCGTCTGGCGAATTGGGCTCACTCATCGCCGCTGTCCTCGCTGGCAGTGTTGATCGGATGATTGATGATGCGGGTCACGCGCAGGGCGCGGTGGCCATTGGCGCGACCGAAACCGGCTTCGAGCACCGGCACATTGTTGACGTAGGCGTTGACGCGCTCGGGCTTCTCGATGGGCAGCACATCGCCCACGGCAAGTTCGGCCAAGGCGCCCAGCGTGGTGGTGATGCTGGCAAAGTCGGCGTGCAGCTCGACATCGGTGGCGCGCACTTCCTTGCGCAGGCGCTCGCCCCAGCGGCTGTCACCCTCGGCGCTGGTTTCCTGCAGCGGGCTCGAGAGCAGCTCGCGGTGCGGCTCGATCATCGAGTAGGGCAGGCAGATCTGGAAGTCGCTGCTGTGATTGCCGACCTCCAGATGGAAGCTGGTGCACACCACGATCTCGTTGGGAGAGCTGGTGATATTGGCGAACTTGACCTGCATCTCGCTGCGCAGATAGTCGGTTTCCACGGCATAGACCGCCGACCAGGCGTCGCGGTAGGCATTCAAGGCCAGCTGCATCAGGCGCTGGATGACGCGTTGTTCGGTGCGTGTGAATTCGCGACCCTCTGACTTGGTCACGAAGCGGCCGTCACCGCCGAACAGGCTGTCGACCACCATGAACACGAGGCTGGGCGGAAACACCAGCATCGAGGTGCCGCGCAGCGGCTTCATGGTGAACAGGTTGATGTTGGTCGGCACCGGCACGTTGCGGGAAAATTCGTTGTAGCTCAGGAACTGCACCGGCCCGGCGGTGATATCGGCGCCGCGGCGGATCAGGTTGAACAGTCCCATGCGGAACTGGCGGCTGAAGCGCGAGTTGATGATATCCAGGGCATGCAGGCGATCCCGGATGATGCGGTGCTGGCTCGCCGGGTCGAAGGGGCGAATGCGCGCTTCGCCGGGCGTGCTCGAGGCGTCAGCCGTTGCACTGCTGTCACCATTCACGCCGGAGAGCAGAGCATCGATTTCGTCCTGTGACAGCAGATCGTCTTGAGCCATGGCCAGTTATTGCACGATGAAGTCGTTGTACAGCACGCCGGAGATGGCCAGTGGCTGGCCGCCTTCACTGTAGGGGCGCGAAAGCGCCTCGGTCAGGGTGCTCTGCAGTGTCTGCTTACCGGCCTGGGTGATCAGCTCATCCGGGCTCTGGCCCGACAGCAACAGCAGCAGACGGCTCTTGAGTTCGGGCTTGAGTTCTTCCACGCGCGCCACCGCGTCCTGATCGGCCATCTTGAGCGTGATGCCGATATAGAGCAGGCGATTGCCGCGCGGGCTTTCCAGGTTGACCGTGAAGGGCGCCAGCGGCATGAAGACCGGCGGTGGCACGACCACGACTTCCGGCTCGGCGTCCTGTGCGGCCTTCTGATCACTGAGCATCGGCAGTGCGAAATAGACGGCCACTAGCGCCGCGATCACGGCACTCATCAGGCTGATGACCCCGATCAGCAGCCAGGAGCGACGCTGACTGGCGGGGGTGGTGATAATCGTTGACATCGTGGTGCGGTGTCCCTGGAGTCGGTAGCGGGGCCAGTATGACCGAAGGCGTGGTTATCGAACGGCGGAATAACGCCACGTGCGAGCGCTTACTTGAATGATGACGCGCCAGGCGGGCTCATCTGACAGCCACCTGACGGGAGCCGCTGACACAAGCACCTGGCAAGCGCCAGGCCCGTCATGCCTGCCATTCACGCTGCCCCCAGGCTGCCTGGGATGCACTTGCAAGATTGCTTGTGAGATTGCCCGCGGCGAGACTTCCCTCCATGGCGTCAGCGCTTGTGCTGGCATCACTCGCCGGCTGACCCTCGAGGTGCTGGGCGAACTGGCCCTGATTGGCCGAGTTGTCTGCCGCCCCGTCCGGAGTGTCGCCCGGTGTGTCGTCCTGAGTACTGAAGGTGATCGCCGTCAGCTCGTGCCCCCGGGATTCCAGCGCCTGACGCAGCTCGCTCAAGGATGACTCGACAGCCGAGCGCACCTGTTGGTGGCCCGCGACGAAGTGCGCACTGGTGCCCTGTTCGCCAATGTTGAGGCGAATGGTCAGCTTGCCCAGGTTGGCCGGATTGAGCGCGATCTCGGCCTGTGGCGACTTGCTCAGCTGCATGCGTACCACCTGCTCGTTGAGTGCCTGTTGCCAGGCCTGAGTGCCGACGCTTGCGGGAATCAAGGCTCCCGCCTGTGATGCCATGCCCGTTGGATTGGCTGCTGGATTGCCGGCAGCATTGAGCATGGCGCCGCTACCTGCAGCGGTCGAACTCGACGCGCCGGCTGACACGCCAGCCGTTGACGCACCCGAGAGCTGGGACTGATCGCCACCGCTACGTGAAGAATTCGCATCAAGCAGGGCGCCGTCGGCCTTGGCGGTGATGCCTTTAATGGCCTCCTTGGTCAGCGGGCCCAGCGCGCCATCCGTCAGCGAGGAGGGCGCATCCGCGCTCAGGCTGCCTGCCGCTGTCGCGGAGCTCCTGTTGCTGGGCGACTGATCCGCAATCGCGCCGTCCAGCCCCACCGCCGCAGGGTTACGCAGTGCGGCGATCCAGTCACCTTGCAGCGCTGAGTTGCCTGCTGTGCTGCCTGCCGTGTTGGCCGCTGTGCTGCCCGAGGTAGAGAGCGCCTGTGCGCCAGCGGGCGTTGCCGTTCCCGCCGTCGTGGCAGTTGTTGTGGCCAATGTCGTATTCAGCGCTGCCTCGTTACTGCCAGAGGTGCCTTGGTCGCCTTGCGTGAGTTGCTGCAGCTGTTGCATGCGCGAGATGCCGCGCTCGACGCTGCTATCCAGTCGTGAGGCCTCAAGTGGCTGCGCTGATCGCTGTCCTGCTGTCTGGCTTGCCGATGAGGACTGGGCAGGCGGGAGGTTGCCATTCTGGAGGGCGGCAGCGACCGGGTCCGGAGTGGGCGATGTCTCTGACGACGCTGCCTGAGCCTGCTCGAGGTGCTGGGCATGCTTGTCTTCAGCCGCCTCGCGACGCTCGATACGCTGCTGCTGTGCGTCTTTCGTTTCTGTCTGCACTTGCACCTGCGCCGCTTGCGTGTCCTGCTGGCGATCCTCGCGCTGGGCGCGTGACAGATGTGCCTCGAAGGCGCTCTCTGCGGAAGCCGAGCTGACGTCGTCGCGCGAGCGAGCCTCCTCAGAGGAGACCTTGGCGCTGGTCGGCGCCCTGGTTGGCGAGGTGGCCGACAACATCGAGATGCGTGCAGTGTCCGTCATGGTGTCACTCCTCCGACTGGCCGTCTTCAGCCATTGGCACGGCGTAACCAGGCCTGGGTGGCTTGTTCATCACTCTGGCGTTGCTCGGCGGTACGTGCTTGCAGCGCGGCGCTCAGGCTGGCGCGGTCCGCCAGGCCCTGCCAGGCCGCGTGGGTCTGCTGTTCCTTCACCAGCCGCTGATGCTGATGGTGCGTCTGGGTCTGTTCCTGGGCTACCCGTGCGCGACATTGGGCAATCGCCTTGTCCAGCGAGGCGATGAAGGCCTGATAGTTGTGCCAGCTGGCCGGGTCCAGCCCCTGAGTCAGGCGTGCCTGCATCTGCTGACAGTAGTCGAGACGGTATTGCTCGAGGGTGACCAGTTGCTGGGCGGCGGTTTCCTGACGCTGACGCTGGCTGGAGAGCTGGCGCGCAGCGCCATCACGCCGGCGCTCGCTCAGCTGGGTCAGGGTGTCGAAACGTGACGATGAGATGGCCATTCAGTGAGAATTCCCGATCAATGACAGGTGAGGGCGGCCATCATGGCTGGGCCAGCAATTGTTCGAGCATGTTCGTACTATCGGCAAGAGTTGCGTGCTGTGTAGTGCCTTGTTGCAGGAAACGTCCCATCGGCTCGTGCAGGCGCACCGCGGCGTCGAGCACCTTGTCGTTGCCGGGCTGGTAGGCGCCGATGGCGATCAGGTCCTGATTGCGCTGATAACTGGAATAGAACTGCTTGAAGCGACGGGCGCGGGTGAGCTGCCGCTCCGGCGCCACCGCCGACATCGCGCGGCTGATCGAGGCTTCGATATCGATGGCCGGGTAGTGGCCACTTTCCGCGATGCGCCGCGACAGCACGATATGTCCATCCAGAATTGCGCGGGCACTGTCGGCGATGGGGTCCTGCTGGTCATCGCCTTCGGTCAGCACGGTATAGAAGGCGGTGATCGACCCGCCGCCACGCCGGCCGTTGCCGGTGCGTTCCACCAGCGCCGGCAGCTTGGCGAAGACCGAAGGCGGATAGCCCTTGGTGGCCGGTGGCTCACCGATGGCCAGGGCGATCTCGCGCTGGGCCATCGCGTAACGGGTCAGCGAATCCATGATCAGCAGCACATTCTGGCCCTTGTCACGCAGGGACTCGGCGATGCGCGTCGCGTAGCTGGCGCCCTTGAGGCGGTGCAGCGGCGTCATGTCGGCCGGCGTGGCCACGACCACGGCGCGCTTGAGGCCTTGTTCGCCGAGAATGTTCTCGATGAATTCCTGCACCTCGCGCCCACGTTCGCCGATCAGGCCGACCACGATCACATCGGCATCGGTGAAGCGCGCCATCATGCCCAGCAGCACACTCTTGCCGACGCCAGAACCGGCGAACAGCCCCATGCGCTGGCCACGGCCGACGCTCAGCAAGGCGTTGATGGCGCGAATGCCCACATCCAGTGGCGTGTCGATGGGCGCGCGCTCCAGCGGGTTGAGCGGGCGGCTCTCCAGCGGCGCATGTTCGACATCTTCCAGCGGACCGAGGCCATCCAGCGGGCGACCCACGCCGTCGACGACCCGCCCGAGCAGCGCTTCGCCGACCGGGTAGCGTCGCTCGCCGACATTGCCATGCCCGAGGGGAAACACCCGCGCGCCCGGTGCGACGCCGCTGAGCGGGTCGATGGGCATCAGGTAGAGGGTCTGATCGGCGAAGCCGACCACCTCGGCCTCGGCCGGCGGCAGGTTCGCGCCCAGCTCGACCAGACAGCTGGCACCCACCGGCAGGCGCAGGCCGACCGCCTCCAGCACCAGGCCGGTCGCGCGCACCAGGCGGCCATTGCTGCGCTGGGGCTCGAGGCTCTCGACGCGCTCACGAATGGCGCCCAGTGCGCTGCGCCATTGCTGTGCGGAAGAGGTGCTCATGGCGTGTCACTCATGTGCGATCTCCTGCCAGCTCGGTGCGTGCCTGCTCTGGCTGTACATGTTCTGACGACTGGCGGTGCACGATGCGCGAACCGCTGGCCTCATCCTTGCCATGCAGGCTGCCGTCGGCGCTGCCGCGATGGCGCAGCTGGCGTGACAGCATCTCCAGGCGACTCTCGAGACTGGCATCGTGACAACCGCTGTCGGCTTCGGCGCGACACCCGCCAAGGCTCAGGCTGGCATCCGGCAGACATTGCCAGCCCAGCTTGGCGAGCTGTTCGCCCATCGCCTGCTCGACGCGCGGCAGGTCGTCCGGATTCAGGTAAAGACGCGGACGGCCGATCAGCGGCGGATCCGCCGCCAGCAGGCTGCGCACGCTGTCGATGATGTGCTCCGGGTGGGCACGAAATGCCTCACGGGCCAGATGCTGACCGACGCTGATGGCCAGTGCCGCCAGCTCATCGCTGATCTGCTCATCCAGGCACGCCAGCGATTGCTGCAGGTTCTCGATCAGCGGTGCCAGCTGGGCGGCCTGCTGTTCGAGTGCCAGCTGGGCGGCCTCGGCCTGACGCGCCGCCTGCTCGGCGGCTTCCTGCCTTGCACGCGCCAGACCCGCTTCATAACCGGCTTTCTCGCCCGCGGCATAGCCCTCGTCACGCGCAGCCTGTTGCTGCTGTAGCGCCTCCTGCTCGAAGGTCGAGCGGGCACGCTGCGCCATGCGCCGAATCAGGCCGGCATCCGGCGCCGCAGTGTGCGGCATGCCGGCTTGAAAGCCGCCACCCGACTGGGGCGACGCGGACTTGCCATCCAGCGCGTCAAGTTCCAGCGGTTGCCACTGATGCATGTCATCGCTGCCTGCCACGTCGCGCTCGGCCCACGGGTCAGGCGCGTCATGATGCGGATCAGAACTGGACATGGTCCTCACTAGACATGCTCCTTGCTAGACATAGTCCTCGCCACCGCTGTTGATCACGATCTCGCCGCTGTCGGCCAGTCGACGCACCGTCTGCAGGATGCTCTTCTGCTCGGCCTCGACCTGGCTGACACGCACCGGCCCGCGCGCCTCCATGTCATCACGCAGCATCTCGGCAGCACGCTGCGACATGTTCTGCAGGAATTTCTGGATGATCGCCTCGGGGGAGCCCTTGAGCGCCGTGACCAGCGTCTCGTTGTCGATTTCCTTGAGCAACAGCTGGATGGAGCGGTCCTCGAGCCCGACCAGGTTCTCGAATACGAACATCTCGTCGATGATCTGCTGCGCCAGACTCTCGTCGTGGTTGCGCACCGCCTCGAGGACCTGCTCTTCCTGCTGGCCCGGCATCAGGTTGAGTATCTCGGCCGCGGTACGAATGCCGCCCATCTTGCTGCGCTTGAGGTTCTGCCCGCTGAGCATGTTGCTCAGCACTTCGGTCAGCTCCTGCAGGGCCGCCGGCTGCACGCCACTGAAGGTGGCGATACGCAGCAGCACATCGTTGCGCAGGGTGTCGGAGAAGTGCTCGAGAATCTGCGAGGCCTGATGGCGCTCCAGATGCACCATGATGGTGGCGATGATCTGCGGGTGTTCGTCGCGGATCATCTCGGCCACCAGCGGCGGCTCCATCAGGTTCAGCGTCTCGATGCCATTGTTCTGACCGGAGCTCTCGTAGATGTCTTCGAGCAGCGAGTTGGCGCGCTCCTGACCCAGCGCCTTCACCAGTACCGAGCGGATATGGTCGGTGGACAGCAGATTGACGGCGCTGAACTGCTCGCTGTCGGCGTGGAATTCCTCCAGCGTCTTCGCCATCTGCTCCTGGGTGACCTGCGGCATGTTGGTCATCGTCGCGCTGAGCTGCTGGATCTCCTGGGCAGACAGGAACTTGAAGACCTCTGCGGCGCTGTCCTCGTCGAGGCTCATGATCAGGGCCGCGCTGCGTTCCATGCTTGTCAGTGTCTTACTCATGGTGACTCATCCAGTTCTTGAGGATCATGGCGACCATGCGCGGGTCATCGCGGGCCATGTCACGTGCATCCTTGAGGTTCTGCTGATAGGTGGTCGGCGTGCGCGGGCCACTGGCCGGTGCTGTCTGGCTCGCCATCATGCTGCCCAGCTCACCATTGGCCGTCGCCAGGCCTGACTCCATGCCGCCGATGCCACCCACAGCGCTGCCGGCGGTCGCTGTGCCGGGCGGCTGACCGATGGTCTGGTAGGCTTCCTGCGGACGCAGCAGCGGCTGCAACAGCGGGCGAAGCAACTTGCGATACAGCAGCCAGGCGATGAAGCCGATGATCAGGTAGCGGCCAAGCTCGATGGCCAGCGCCTGCATCTCGGGATTGTTCAGCCACTTCTCCCACCACTGCTGCGGCGGGCCGGCGTTCTGCTGCTCGGCGGTCATGAAGGGCGCATTGATCACGCTCAGGCTGTCGCCACGCTCGGCATTGAAGCCCATCGCCTCGCGCACCAGCGAATCGATCTGTGCCAGCTGGTCGTCTGCCAGCCGTTCACTGGTCGGGTTGCCGTCACTGTCCATGATGCGACGGTGATTGATCACCACCGCCACCGAGAGATTGTCGAGGCGACCCAGGCGCGCGCGGGTGTGGCGCACGCGCTTGTTGACTTCATAGTTGATGGTGCTGCTGCGCTGATAGTTGCTCAAACCGCTGGCCGCGTCGTCAGTCTGTGTGGTGCGGTCAGCATTCGCCGCGTCATCGGCATTGATGGGCGAGGCGGCAATCCCCGGGGGCGTGTTGGAGAGGGCACCCGGCACGCCGCCGATGCCGAGCATCTCGCCGGCGCCGGTATTGTTGAGCTGTTCACTGCGCACCGCTGCGCTGCCCGGCTGCTGATTGGGCGTATAGTGCTCCTCGGTCTCTTCGGCGTGGGAGAAATCGAGCTGGGCGCTGACCTCGGCGCGGAAGTTGTCGCGTCCCACCAGTGGGGTCAGCAGAGCATTGATGCGCGATTGATAGCTGCGCTCCAGTGCCTGGGCATATTCCAGCGCGCTGCCATCGAGATTGAGCGCATCGCCCGCCGGGCGCGACAGCGGATTGCCGTCCTGATCGACGACGGTGATATCTTCACTGGCCAGGCCTTGCACGCTGCCGGCTACCAGATGCTGGATGGCCTGGATCTGACGTGCCTTGAGCTGCTGGCCGCCCTTGAGTTCGACCACCACGGACGCCGTCGCTGGGCGACGCTCGCGCACGAAGACGGAATCTTCCGGCAGTGCCAGGTGCACACGGGCACTGGAGACCGGCTCGAGACTGGCGATGGTGCGCGACAGCTCGCCGGACAGGGCGCGCTGGTAATTGACGTGTTCGGTGAACTGGCTGATGCCGAAGGCCTGGGTATCCATCAGCTCGAAGCCGGAACCGCCCTGACTGGGCAGGCCCTGCTGGGCAAGTGCCAGACGCAGACGATAGACATCCTCCTTGGGTACCTCGACGGTGGCGCCTTCATTGCTCAGCCGATAGGGCACGCCGGTCTGCTCCAGCTGCGCGACGATCTCGCCGCCTTCGCTGGCGGGCAGATCACGATAGAGCACACTCCACTGGGTGCCAGCGCCCCACAGCAACAACGCGACGATGACAGCCACGCTGAAGGCGGCCGCCATGATGAGCGGCAGACGTGGCAATGCCGCCAGGCGCGCCAACAAGGGGTTGGCTGGCTTGTCCGATGATTCTGACGTCGTCGAGGTGCCCGACTGGGGCGCTGTCTGGCTGGGTGTACTCATGCAGATGTCCGATAAGCGCCGTGGTCTGAACTCGCAGCGGGTGATTCCAGCAAGCAGTGCGAAACATGAAAACGATGGATCAACAATGTCGCGTTTCTCAGCGCCTTCTTGCGTAGGCTGGCCATTATCGAAGCTGGGCGCACATCCAATCAGACGAATAGCGTCGCAAAACAGGGGTATTAGTCACTTTCAGCTGCTCGACTGACTGGTAGTCTGAGCCCCACTGAAAGCGGCAGACGAATGGCGCGCGTTGAGAAAGGAGAGGCGGGATGGCGATTGAGGCAGTCGGCGCGGCGATGTCATCCGCGATGACGGGCAGTCTGCAGCAGCTCGACCAGATGGCGGCGCAGGCGGCCGGGAGCAACGCTCAATCGGTGGGCGCAGTGTCAGAGGCCAGCGGCACAGATGCACAGGGCTTTGCCGGCATGCTCAAGGATTCGCTGGCGCGCGTCAGCCAGTCACAGCAGGTCGCGGCAGGCCAGGCCAAGGCCTTCGAGTTGGGCAGCCCGGATATCAGCCTCGATCAGGTCATGGTAGCGGGCCAGAAGGCCTCACTGGAATTCGAGATGACCGTGCAGGTGCGCAACAAGTTGCTGAGTGCCTACAAGGAAATCATGAACATGGCGGTGTGATTCATGTCCGCATTCCAAACAAAAAGGGCAGACGCGATGCGTCTGCCCTTTTTGTTTGCTGCTGCTGGATATTGCTGGCGGAGGTTGAAATGCACGAGCACTGTTAACTAAAAGGACCAATATCAACAAGGCCACTATTCTCTGCCAGCGACGGGCCTGCCACTCTTGCTGAGTGACAGGCCTATACAGCATGCGAGCCAGAGATCAGCCCAGCAGAGACAGCACGTTCTGCGGCACCTGGTTGGCCTGGGTCAGCATGGAAGTCCCCGCCTGCTGCAGAATCTGTGCAGTGGTCATGCTGGAGACTTCTTCCGCGTAATCGGCATCCTGAATACGCGACTGGGCAGAGGCCAGGTTGGTTTCAGTCGTCGCCAGGTTGGTGATGGCAGAATCGAAACGGTTCTGCACGGCGCCGAGGTCGGAACGCATGCTGTCTACTTCCTTGAGGGCGGAATCTAGAGCGGCGAGCGGGTCTTGTGTTCGGTCACCTTGGCTGGTTTCTGATGTGGTCAGTTTGCCTTCCGAACCAAGGTAAACACTGGCGCCAACTTCTTTGGCATATTTCGTGCCCTCTACATTCGTACCATTGCCTGCCACTGTTACCGCGCCAGTTTGTTCATCGACTTCATAATCAGTCGAATAAGTTGCTATATCAGTTAGCTCGCCTTCACTATCAATATATGTGTCGTTGGAGTCAGTGCTCGAAGCGTCGAATGTAACGTCAGCTGTAGTTACTCCGGCACCGATTTCCATAACAGCGTCATCTGTACTGACACCTACTGCATTTTCCACGTCTTCGATAGTAGCAGTTTCTTTGTAGCTTAATTCATTGGCAGTGGTACTGCCGGTATATACGTTGTTATCAATTGTAAAGCTACGAGCCGAGGAATCTGCTACAGCAGTTACACCAGCACTAACCGCACCGCCGGTGACTGCGACCATATTGGACATTGTCGCATTTTGAAGACTGCCAGAGCTATTGTTGGATGTTAAATTTCCATCATCAGTCCAGTATGCAGTCTCACCACCTAGAGAAATGGCGCCAGTTGCATCTACTTCAAAGTTAGCGGTATCTCCCGCGCTGTTAGTATAAGTTCCTGTTTTGGTGCCAGTAGTTGGTAGTATGTTTTGGTCTTTAAGTAAATCATCAATTTCTGCACTTGCTGAACCATCAACAGTCTTGTCGTATTTGAAGTTGTTCTCGCTCGAATCAAAGGTGTATGTTGTCCGTGTGGCAGTAGCCCCTGTGGTAACAGTATTGCCGTCGCTCATTTGAGAAAATGCTTGCTCAAATGTTGCAGCTTCGTGATTAGTGGTGACCACATATGGATCAGTTCCAACAGCCCCTGCGGCTGTTAAATCGTTTATGGTTGCGGATTTGTTTTGAACAATACCACTGCCATCGACGTTAAATCCGTCTAATCCCAGAGTCTGAGACGTAATATTTTTGAGGTCAATGTTTATGGTTTGTCCATCGTTAGCACCAACCTGAATGCTCATTGAACTATCTTCTTGCAGAACATTGATTCCATTGAAGCTTGTCTGTTCAGAGATGCGATTGATTTCGTCAAGACGCATGGTGATTTCATCTTGGATGGAACTAAGGTCATCGGCATTGTTGGTGCCGTTTTGCGCCTGGACAGTCAGCTCACGTACTCGCTGCAGGTTATCGTTGACCTGATTCAATGCGCCTTCAGCGGTCTGTGCGACAGAGATGCCGTCGTTGGCGTTACGCTGTGCCTGGGACAGGCCGGTGATCTGGGAGTCCATGCGGTTGGCGATGGCCTGGCCGGCGGCGTCGTCCTTGGCGCTGTTGATGCGCAGGCCGGAGGACAGACGTTCCATGGAGGTGTTCAGGGCGTTCTGGGACTGATTCAGGTTCTGCTGAGTCACCATGGAAAGGGTGTTGGTATTGATCACTGAAGCCATGTGTCACTTCCTGTCGTAATGGGGAGATAGATGGCGTGTCGCCAGTAACGACTCCTGTGCCGTTGCTTCAGTTATCGTCGCGGCGCGACAGAACTTTAGAATTTTTTTGCGGCCTTTTGACGTTACTCATTCCGGCTGCCCCGCTGGCTTTCCTTGCGCGCTCTTCTTGCGGGCGCCCTCGTGGCATCCTTGCTCCACTCTCGCTTCACCCTCGCGACATTCTGTCGACCGGCTGGCGGGCGTTGTGCATGTCTCGTCTTCCCTCACTGTCTCTTCACGTCTGCCTTCATTTCCGCCTCCCTGAGGCGGAGTGGCGACGTAAGGCAGGAAAGCCGTCGCTGAGGGTAGCTATTCGAGCGAATGGTTTGTGGCGGGGGCGCGACAATACGCTGGGAACAGGAGTCCCGAGGATGGGGCATGACCCTGAGTCAAACGGCCCCGAGGGATGCAAGCGAGGACCAGGACGCCGATGTATACCGCCAATGGGCGCATGGCCCAGCAGGATATCTACACCGAGTATCAGCCGCTGGTGCGCCGCATCGCGCTGCAGCTGCAGGTGCGCTTGCCAGCGAGTGTCGATCTCGAGGATCTGATTCAGGCCGGCATGTTGGGGCTGTGTGAATGCGTGGGCCGCTATGAGCAGGGCCACGGTGCCAGCTTTGCCACCTATGCCAGTCAGCGCATCCGTGGCGCGATGCTCGATGAGCTGCGCTCGCGTGACTGGTTGCCACGCAGTGTGCGCCGGGCCGGGCGCGAGCTAGAGAGCGTGATCCAGCAGCTGGAGCAGAGCCTGGGCTATCCGCCGGAGGAGGCCCAGATCGCCGCCGCCATGGGGCTTGAGCTGGAAGATTACCGACGCCTGCTGCTGGACACCAACAACGGCATGGTGATGTCGCTGGACGAGATGATGGATGAGGAAGGCGGGCTGGCGGGCGGTTATGCCTCGCCTGAAGCGACACCTTTCACCACGCCGTTTGCCTTGCCGCATGATGCGCTGGAAGAGGCCGATACGCGGCGCGCCCTGAACGAGGCCATCGCGCGGCTGCCGGAGCGCGAGAAGCTGTTGATGGCGCTCTATTATCAGGAGAAGCTCAACCTCAAGGAGATCGGCGCGGTACTCGATGTCACTGAATCGCGTGTCTCGCAGCTGCATTCTCAGGCCGTGCGCCGTCTGCAGGGTGTGCTGGCACCGCATCTGGTGGCGCGGGCGGGCAAGCGTCGCCGCTGAGTCTCTATCCTGAGACTCTATCGTTTTGAGCCTTCTTCGTTTCCCAGAGCTTTATCCTCTCGCTGTACCGTCTTGCTGTTACGCCTGCCTTGTTTTTGCTGTCTCAGTTTCTCCTGTCCCTATTCCGCCCGCCCCAAACAAGAACACCGCCCTGAGAGGCGGTGTTCTTGGTTATCTCTTCTATTGTTTATCACTCGAGCATGTCGTCAGACGTGATCAGTAGCTCTCACGCTCCGGCTCCGACTTGACGCGGCGCTCCTCTTCGCTGAGGTGCTGGGCCTGCTCATCGATATGGCCATCCAGATGCCAGTCATCTTCCATGCCGGTGACGCGGTCGTTCATCACACCTTCCTCGTTGTCGACCTGCTGCACGACACCTTCTTCTGTTTCAGCGGCGGCTTCCTGTTGCTGGGCAGCGAGTTCTTCCTCGCTCGGTTCCGGCTCAGGTTCGGCATCGAAGTCGAATTCCAGCTGACCGGTTTCCGGCTCGGTGATGGCTTCCTCGACCCAGGCAGCACTCAGCGGACTGGTGGTGGAGGGTGCCACCACATAGTGGCCGGGGTGATCGCCTTCCTCGGCATCCAGTTCCTGACGCGGCTTGCTGGTGACACTGGCGGCCAGAATCACGATCAGCACGTGAATGGCGGTCAGGGTATAGAGGAAGCCGACGGCCCCGAAGCGCTCCATCAGCAGGCCCGCGGTGAGCGGGCCCAGAATCGCGCCCGCGCCATGCATCAGCACCAGTGTGCCGCTGGCGGAGATGATCTGTGGCGTGGTCAGCAGGTTGTTGGCCGCCGCCAGGAACAGCGAGTACTGGGTCAGGATCAACCCGCCGAGGCCCGCACCCAGCAGCGCCATGGTCAGCATGCTGCCACCACTGAACGGCACGCCACCGATGGACAGCGCGATCGCCCCGAGACTGCAGCCCAGAATCACCTTCTTGGCCGACAACTTGTCGGAGAGCTTGCCCAGCGGCCATTGCAGCAGGGCGGCACCCAGAATGAAGGCGCCCATGAACCAGGAGACTTCCTGCACTGGCAGGCCGGCGCGGTCGGCATACACCGCGCCCATGCCGAAGACGGTACCGTTGGCGATACCGGTGGCGAAGCCGCCCAGGGTACCCAGCGGTGCCAGGCGCAGCAGACGAACGATCCCCATCGCCTCCGGCTGTGCGCCTTCCGGTTGTGGTGAGGCGGACAGCAGCATCGGCACCAGCGCCAGCGACATGATCACCGACACCAGGATGAACAGCAGATAGGTGTCCGGGTTGGCGACGTTGAGCAGCAACTGGCCGCCGCCCATGCCCAGATAGGTGATCACCATGTAGATGGCCAGCAGACGGCCACGCATCTGGTTGGTCGCCTGGCTGTTGAGCCAGCTCTCCGCCACCACGTAGAGGCCGGCGAAGGCGAAGCCGGTGATGAAGCGCATGGCGATCCACACCTCGGGCACCACATAGAGTGCGTGGATCAGGATGCACACCGAGGTGATGGAGGCCAGTGCCGCGAAGGTGCGCACATGACCGACCCGGCGCAGCTTGCGGGGTGCAAGTGTCGAGCCGAGCAGGAAGCCGGCGAAGTACGCCGACATGATGATGCCCGTCATGGTGTTGCTGAAGCCTTCCGAGGAGGCGCGAATCCCCAACAGACTGCCCTGCAGTCCATTGGCCAGCATCAGCATCCCCATTCCCAGCAGCAGCGACCACAGAACGACCGCTGCGCCGAGACTGCTGGTCGGCTGCAGTCGTTTGCGCGAGGTGTCGAGCGGCTCGGTCTCGAAGGTGGGAGTGGGTATGGCTTCCTGCTGGGGGTTCGGCATGGAAGGGGGCCTCATCGGTCAGGGTCGGGACCGTGGGAGCGGTGCCGACGAGATGTCAGGTACGACACTTGCGTGCGTGATGTTGGTCAGTCGTGGTCGGTCCTTGCGGGAACGGCGCTCAGTCTACCGACCGAATCCGGAGTCTGCGACCCGTGGTACGCCATTGCGTGGTTGAAAGGCGACATATCGTGAAATTTGTCTCAAGGATGTAATGGGGTGGATAAATATACAGTGTCTCATGAAATCATGACCCGACATGGACTCGGGACACGCTGGCGCTGTAAAAGCACGGCATCTCGCAAAGGGCAATATCGTCAAACTCCCTGCTGACGGGGCCTGCTCGAGGGTTAGCCCTCTGGCATCGCTGGATGCACTCCTTAGCAACACACGCTGATGACACCACATGGTCGAGCGTTTCGTACGCAAGAGGTCTCGGAAAACCCGAGGGGTGGATGAATATACAGTAATCGGTAATGCAGCGAGTTAGCATGTGAGCGTCGAAAAAGCGCCGATCTGTCGCATGGTCGAATGGTCAGCGACCAAAGTAGATGCGAATCTGCCTCTGGACACACTCAACAACATCATAATCAAGAGGTTATTCATGACCCTGACCGCTGCACACGCCAACGCTGGCCCCGCCTCTCGTCACCTGCGTCACCGCTCTTCGGATCATTCTCCGGCTCTTTCTCAAAGCCATACCGCGCGCCCGCATGTCGCTGCCACGGGTCGCTCTGCCCTGATGGCCGGCGTGCTTGGCCTGGCCTTGCTGTCACCGCTGATGGCCAGTGATGCCGAGGCGCGTGAGCTGTCCGTCTCCACCGTGCTGTCGGATGCCTTCCCGTGGGGACAGGCGGCCGAGAAGTGGGCGGAGCTGGTAGAGGAGCGCTCCGGTGGTGAACTCACCCTGCGCGTCTATCCGAATGCCCAGCTGGTGGCGGGGGACCAGACCAAGGAGTTCTCGGCCATGCGTCAGGGGCTGATCGATCTCGCGGTGGGCTCGACCATCAACTGGTCGCCCCAGGTACCGGAGCTCAATCTGTTCTCGCTGCCGTTCCTGATGCCGGACCACGCCGCCATCGATGCGCTGACCCAGGGCGAGTCGGGCAAGCAGGTCTTCGCCGCCATCGAGTCCAAGGGCATCAAGCCGCTGGCGTGGGGCGAGAACGGCTTCCGTGAGGTGTCCAACTCCTCGAAATCGATCACCTCGCCGGATGACCTGAAGGGCCTGAAGATTCGTGTGGTGGGCTCGCCGCTGTTCCAGGACACCTTCACGGCGCTGGGCGCCAACCCGACCCAGATGAGCTGGGCGGATGCCAAGCCGGCACTGACCACCGGTGCGGTGGATGGACAGGAGAACCCGCTGTCGGTGTTCGATGTCGCGCGCATCGACCAGGTCGGTCAAACCCACCTGACGCTCTGGCACTACATGGCGGACCCGCTGATCTTCGCCGCCAACCAGCGCGTGTGGAAGTCGCTCAGTGACGAGGAGCGCACTCTGCTGACCGAAACCGCCAAGGAAGCGGGTGCCTGGGAGATCGCCATGAGTCGTGAGGGCAATGCCCAGCGGCTGGCGGACATCGAGGCGCGCGGCGTGAATGTCGTCAAGCTCGATGAGGATGCGATGCAGACCTTCCGTGACGCCACCCAGTCGGTCTATGCCAGCTGGACACCCAAGATCGGTGAGGCGCTGGTCGAGACGGCACGTGCCGAGGTCGAGGCCTCGCGCTGAGTCGGCCAGGACCACCATCGCCGCTGCTCACTGAGCAGATGACATCGGGAATAATGCGGTCTGTGCGCGTTATTGAGTGAAGAACCATGCCGGGGCCTGACAGCCTCGGCGTTCGTGTGGATCGCGTGTCATGACGCAAAAGTCGCAACAAACCTCTCAAAAAACCTCTCAACAAGCTTCATCTCAAACCGGCGCCAACGGAGCGCCTGCTCACACAGACAGGCCACCGCCACGCGTGCGGCCAGAATCCTGGCTGGCGGCGTTGGCGCTGGGGCTGATCGGTATCATCAGTCTGGCCAATGTGGTGGTGCGCTATGCCACCGATGCTTCCTTTGCCTTTACCGAGGAATTCTCGGTCTTCCTGCTGGTGTTGTTGACGCTGGCGGGCGCCTCGGTGGCGATTCGCCGTCAGGCACATATTCGTATCGCATTGCTGGAAGACGTGCTGCCGTTGCCGCTCTGGCGACTGGTCGTGATAGTGCAGACCCTGGCGGTGCTGGTCGTGCTGGGGCTGGTGGTGTGGTTCGGGGGCACCTTCGCGCTGGAGGAGTATCAGTGGGACTCGCTGTCACCGGGACTGGGCCTGCCCAACTGGTGGTACGTGATCTGGCTGCCGATATTGGCGCTGGCTATGGCCTGGCGTCAGCTGCAGCAGTGTGTCGAGCGTCTTGTGCAAGGGCCTGGGCAGGGACCCGGGCAGGATGCGTCTCCGGAGCACAAGGAGTCTGATCATGAGTCCTGATCTCTGGTTGCTCGCAAGCTTTGCCGCGCTGTTGATACTCGGCGTGCCGGTGGCCTTCGCGCTGGGGCTCTCGGGTGCGGTGGGTATCGTGGCGGGGCTGCCGGTCAGCATGCTGGCCACCCTCGGCACCAACACCTACAACAGTATCGCCAAGTATCCGCTGATCGCCATTCCGCTGTTCATCCTGACTGGCCTGGTGTTCGAGCGTGCCGGAGTGGCGGCGCGGCTGGTGCGCTTTGCCCAGGCGCTGATCGGCCCACGGCATGGCGGCCTCGCGCTGGTGGCGGTGCTGGTGTGTCTGATCATGGGCGGCATGAGTGGTTCCGGCCCGGCGGATGCCGCTGCGGTGGCGATGGTGATGATCCCCAGCATGACACGGGCGGGCTATCCCAAGGCGTTCTCGGCGACGCTGATTGCGGCCTCGGCCTCCACGGCGATCCTGATCCCGCCGTCCATCGCGCTGATTCTTTACTCCATCGTGGTACCGGGGGTGGATCTACGCGCGCTATTTGCCGCGGGCCTGATTCCGGGGTTGCTGGTCGGCGTGGCCTTGCTGCTGCCGGCCTGGTTCCTCTCGCGTCGCTATCGCTGGGAAGACCCGACTCAGGTCGAGCGTATCGCGCTGGGCCCGGCGTTCAGATCGGCGATCCCGGCCCTGCTGGCACCGGTGATCATCCTCGGTGGACTGCGCTCAGGCCTCTTCACACCTACGGAAGCGGCGGTGGTCGCGGCCGCCTATGGGCTGTGTGTCGGGCTCTTCATCACCCGTGAGCTCAAGCTCTCTCAGGTGTGGGAGCTGCTCAGGGAGGCGGCCGTCATCTCTGGTGTGGTGATGCTGATCATCGCGCTGGCGGGCATATTCGCCTGGGCGGGCACCATGCTGGGTACCTTCCGGCATCTCGCCGAATGGCTGATCACGCTGTCGGATAGCGGAACGACGCTGCTGATTCTGGTGATGGTGGCGGTGCTGATCGCCGGGATGCTGCTGGATGCGGTCTCCATCTACCTGATCCTGATGCCGGTGCTGATTCCGGTAATGCAACACTTCGGCTGGCATCCAGTGTGGTTCGGTATCCTGCTGGCGATGAACATCGCGATCGGGCAGTTCACCCCGCCAGTGGCGGTCAACCTGATGGTGACCAGCAGTGTGGCCGGGGTTCGACTCGAGAAGACGGTCGGGTGGGCGATGGTCTTCGTGGTGGCGATGCTGGCGGCGTTGGCGGTGGTGATGCTGTTCCCTGAGCTGGCCTTGTGGCTGCCACGCGTGCTCGGCTACGCGGTGTAGTCGACCCTCACGATCATCACTTGATGTCTTCACTGTGCAAAACAAACGGCTTGCCTTCTGGGTAAGCCGTTTTGCGTCTCAGGCCAGCTTGGCCGCTGCTACCACCTGAATGTCTGGTGACCATTCCGGTTGTGCTGGTTAGCGCGCAGCCAAATGGAGCGCGGATTCTGGTCGCGCGCTATGCAAGGAATGGGGTGATTCTTTTCACGCAACGGTGCACGCCGGCGAAAAATGTTAGCCTGCATATATTCTCAGCGATGATGCTGCCCTGAAGATTCGCGCAGTGGAACAGTTCACCTGCGGGTCTTGAATGCACGCCAGGCAGCCACCATCGTTGAACGCTGATTGCACGCATGGCAGTCGCTATTCATCAGCTATCGCATACATAAGCCAGCTCTCGCACAACGCAAGTCAAGGACATCTCGATGAAGGAAATCGCCGCAGGCAATGATGTTGCATCTGGCTTCAATGCGCTGCATGAAATGGTGGTCGGGGAATTCCTGATCAGCCCGATGCTGGTCTATGCGCTTGTCGCCTTGCTGGCGGCGGGTCTCATACGCACGCTGCTGCATCGTCTGCTGGCCAATCACGAGCTCTGGTTCGAGGCTTGGTTCGATATCTCGCTGTTTGTCATCTGTCTGGCGGCGGTGGTTGCCCTCGTGACGTGACGTACGTCATTGCCCCAGCGTCTCGCCCTTCGTCATCTCGACTTCCCCGCGAACCCTTTCGTGGCACCCATTTCCTCCAGCCCCTCTATCCCCCAAGGAAACCGCATGCGCAACCTGCGACAGAAAGCCGTCAAATGGATCATCACTCTATGTCTGGTGGCGGCTGCAGCCTGGTGCGCGGTGTGGCTGTGGAATACCTACATGTACAGCCCCTGGACACGCGATGCCCGGGTGCGCGCCGAGGTGATCACGCTGAGCCCGGATGTCTCCGGCTGGGTGCGTGAGCTGAACGTGGCGGATACCACGCGGGTCAAGGAAGGGGACGTCATCCTTCAGGTCGATCGTGCGCGCTATGAGGCGGCGCTGGCCAAGGCCGAGGCCAGTCTCGCCAGTGCCAAGGCGACCCTGAGCCTGAAGGAGCATGAATCCAATCGTCGTGGTCGCTTGACCAATCGTGCCATCAGCGAGGAAGAGCGCGACAGTGCGCGTCTGGAGGCCGAGGTTGCCCGCGCTGATGTGCAACAGGCCGAAGCCGCGGTGCAATCCGCGCAGCTGGATCTCGATCGTACGCGTGTGGTGGCACCTGCCGACGGCAGTATCCTCAACATGCACCTCAGTCAGGGCAATTACGTCACGGCAGGCACGGCGGTGATGGCACTGATCAAGGATGACTCCTTCTACCTGAGTGCCTATTTCCAGGAAACCAAGCTGCAGCATGTGCGTCCGGGCGATCCTGTCCAGATCACGCTGATGAGTGGCAATGAAGACTTCAAGGGGCGGGTCGTGGGGATCGGCCAGGGCATCGCCGATGACAATACCGCGACCAATGCCCAGCAACTGCCCCAGGTCAGCGCCACCTTCAGTTGGGTGCGTCTGGCGCAGCGCATTCCGGTGCGGGTGGAATTCGATGATATCGAGGCGGTACGTGCCTCAGGTGTCAATCTTGCCGCCGGAATGACGGCGAGTGTCAGGCTGATCACGGCGGAAGACGGCAATGATGAGGCGACGCAGGCCAAGGCGGAACCGGTCGAGACAGCTCAGGCCGTCCAAGACGAAGACGGGAAGCTCTGATCCATGTCTCCCGCTCTGGCCGCCTTCCTCAGGCCTTCGCCGTTCGCGCTCAAGTTCGCCACCAAGGGTGTGCTGGCGATGGCGCTGGCCCTCTACGCCGCCTTCTTCTTCGATCTCGATCGACCCTATTGGGCGCTGATCTCGGCGGCGTTTCTGCAGACACGTCCGATGTCGGGCATGGTGGTCGAGAAGGGCATCTGTCAGGTCACGGGTACCTTCGTCGGTACCTGTGTGGCCGTGGTGATCATGGGCTGCTTTGCCCAGGTGCCGGAACTGGCGCTGGGCTCGGTCACGCTGTGGATCGGGCTATGCATCTATGGCGCCTCGCTGACGCACAACAATCTGTCCTATGGCTGTGTGATGGCGGCGGTGGCCTGCATGATCATCGTGGTGCTGACGTCCTCGGCGCCGGATGACTTCTTCTCGGTGGCGCTGGCACGTCTCAGCGAGCTGAGTCTCGGCGCGCTGTGTGCTGTCGTCGTGAGTGCGCTGGTCTGGCCGATTCGCGTGCATGATCATCTCGGCAAGCTTTCGGACACGGCGGTGAATGCCACCTTCCGTTATATGGCGCTGGCCTTCTCGATGCCGCTCGAGGCGGACAGGGCCGTGAACCGAGATACTGACGGCCATTCACAAGCCCAGTTAAAAGGTCAGCAACGTGAACGCATGGCGATGCTCGAGCAGATGATGACCGGGCTGGATGCGCTCAACAATCTCGAGATCGACGCCCACTCGGCGCGTTATGAAGGCCCCCAGGGCAAGGGGCGCATTCGCGGCGTACACCTGCTGACGCGGCGTAGCATGCGTCTCTACGCGACCCTCAAGGCCCTGCACCAGCTGCGTCATCCCGAGTTCTTTGTGCCATCACAGAGTGATGACGGTGAGGCGATAGCACCGACGGGTGAGCAGAACCAGACCCAGACCCAGAGACAGGAAGCCGAACGCTTCAGTCAGCCGACGCAGGACCTGATGCAACGTCTGGGGGCTGCCTTTCAGAGCATGGCCGACAATCAGGGCACGGCCCAGGCGCGCAAGACGCTCAAGGAGCTGCGCGGAGAATGTCTGCGCCTGTCTCGCGGTCAGCGAAGCATCACCGCACTGGAAGCCCGGCTGCTGTTCAGTCTGCGCGAGGTGCTGGGGCATGCGCTGGTCATTTTGCAGGCACGCGAGGTCATCAATCATCCTGGCCGTCATCAGCTGCGTCAGCCAAGCATGAGCTGGCACCGCGATCACGGACGCGCCGCCATCGATGCGCTGCGTGCGATGGCCATCTTCAGTGCCACGGCGATCTTCTGGCTTGCGACGGCGTGGGACAACGGGGCGGTGGCCATGCTGCTGGGCACGCTGTTCTCGGGCATCTTCGTCAGTCGCGGGGATCCGGCACCGATCATTCCGATGGTGCTCAAGGGCTTGCTGCTGGCGGTGCCGAGCGTATTGCTGTTCGGCAATGTCATGCTCAGTCACGCCCAGCACTTCGTGCCCTTCGTGATCATCTTCAGTATTCCCCTGTTCCTCGGCTTGATCGGCTCCGTCGTGCCGGCGCTGGCGGGGATCGCCTTGCCTTTCGTGGTGTTCAACATTCTGCTGGTGATGCCGGACAACGGCATGACCTTCGATGTCGCCTACACCCTCAATCGGAGTCTGGCGGCCGGGATCGGTCTGATCGTGACCATCATCGGTTTCCGCCTGATTCCCGTGCCGGGGGCCGGCTGGGACAAGCGCCAGCTGATTCGCGCTACGGCGAGTGACATTCGTGAGCTGGCGAAACGCTCCACCGAGCGCCTGGACAGCTGGTTCGGCGGGCGCATGGGCGACAGGCTGCTGCGCCTGGCCCGGCATGAACAGACTCGCAGTCGTGAACAGGAAGCGCGCCGCAGTGGCGAGAATGCAAGCGGTCTGCCCGATGAGGCGCAGCAGCAAGTGCTCGGCATGCCGCTTCTGACGTTGGGGCTGACAGGGATGGATATCGGACGCGGCATAGGCTTCGTGCGGCGGGAATTGGGCAACGATGTGCCACGCCCGGTACTGCACGCCTTGCGCGAATTGATCCATGCGCTGGCGGATGACTATCAGCGCTGTGCCCGAGGAGAGAGTCCTACCAGAATGCGGGAGGCTGGTGACCGATTATGCGAAGTGATCGAGCAACATCGCACCATGAGTCGGCATAAGCAGGCGCTGCTGGCGGGCTGGCTGACGCGAGTTCAGCTAACCTTGCAAAGTGATGCCCTGCGCCAACAACGCAGCTGATATTGCGTCAATGAGAGTCACTTGCAGATTCCAACAAAATGTTCTTATAAACCGGCCCGCAGCATATCTTCTGCGCTATGATAAGAAGGTCAGCTCAAAAATGAGCAAAATGTATTAGCGCCTTACTGTAGGAGAGAGCCATGGCTTTCATTAACGATATCAGCAACAGTGGGCGCAATGTTCCCGAGCGTTTTCGGCGCGTGACCTTCACGACGCAATATCTGCATGAGTTGAATCTCTATGTATTGCCGGCAAGCGAGGTATTGTTGCGCATCTCCCAGGCGGGCGAGGACCTCATGCTGCTGCAGTTCGACGATGAGTTTCATGCCGAATTCATTGCCTCGCGTATCGTCGAGTGGGTCGCCGAGAATCCCGGCACCGACCGCGATGACCTGACGCTGTGGATCAAGACGCGGGCACGCCATGAGACGCTGGACCCGAAGCGGGCTCACCACGTCTATTGAGGTGTCAGTGCGTTGCTGGCCAGCGTGATTTCTCAACAAGAAGGCCACCCGAATGGGTGGCCTTCTTGTCATTGGCCTTCTTGTCATAGGCCTGGCGTAATTTTGTTCCACTCATGGCCAGAAACTGCCCACAGTTGTGGAGCTTCAGGGCTCAGAAGCTGCCGACCAGGCTGCCCAGGGTCACGACGGCAATCAGGGCCAGCATCGGGAAGGCGACCGTCATCATGAACATCTGGCCGTAGGATTGACGGTGAGTCAGCTTGCAGATCGCCAGCAGGGTGATGACCGCGCCGGAGTGCGGCAAGGTGTCCATGCTGCCCGCCGCTAGCGCCGCCACGCGGTGCATCAGTTCCAGGTCGATGCCGGCATTGACGGCCATCTCGCGATAGGTCGCGCCCAGAGTCGACAGCGCGATGCTCATGCCGCCGGATGACGAGCCGGTGATGCCGGCCAGCACATTGACCGCCACCGCTTCCGAGATCAGCGGGTTGGCCGGATACAGTCCGAGCACCGCCTCCTTGACCATCGCGAAACCGGCCAGGCTGGCGATCACCGCGCCATATCCCACCTCTGAGGCGGTATTGAAGACCGGCAGCATGGCGCCGAAGCAACCATTGTTGACGGTGGTCTTCAGGTCGGCCCACTGCTTCCAGCGTGAGATGACCAGCCAGGTGGAGGCGAAGGCCAGCGCGATCAGGATCGACCACATGCCGGTGGCACCCGCCGGGTCAAGCTCCGGGAAGGCCTCGCTCAGGTAGGAAAAATCGATGCGCGGGAAGACGAGATAGGTCAGCAGGGCATTCAGGCCGATGACCATCACCAGCGGAATCAGCGCCGTGATCATGCCCATCTGTGCAGCGGGTGCCGGGGATTCCTCAAGCGCTTCCTCCTTATGGACCCCGTAGCCTTCCCCCTGTGCCTGAGCCTTGCTGGCACGTCCCTTCAGCCACCAGGTACCCAGCCCCAGCATGATCAGGCCCGCGATGATGCCCAGGCCTGGCGCTGCAAAGCTGTTGGTCTGGAAGTAGGGGATCGGGATGGCGTTCTGGATGGCCGGCGTGCCGGGGAGTGCCGTCATGGTGAAGGTGAAGGAGCCGAGGGCGATGGACGCGGGCAGCAGGCGCTTGGGCGTGCCGGTGCGCTGGAAGAGCTGGGCACCAATCGGATAGACGGCGAAGGCGACCACGAACAGCGAGACGCCCCCATAGGTGAGCAGTGCACAGGCCAGGACCACGGTCAGGATCACATGGCGTGTGCCCAAGCGTTTGACCAGGCCTTCGGAGATGGCATGCGCGGCCCCGGAATCGGCCATCAGTTGACCGAACAGGGCGCCGAGAATGAACAGCGGGAAGAACTTGGCCAGATAGCCGCCCAGCTGACTCATGAAGGTCACGGTGTAGCTGGGCAGCAGGGCGGCTGCATCTCCTGACAGGACGACGGCGAGGGCGGCCATCAGAGGGGCGAGCAAGAGAACGGTGATACCGCGGTAGGCCAGGAACATCAGCAGCCCGAGCGATATCAGAATGGCAAGAATACTCATGAGGGGTATCTCGTAGTTGGCGTTATCGTAATCGTGGGTCGTCTGCCATTGACGACGGTTGTCCTGTCTACAGGTGCGTGGCCTGTTGTTTTTGCTATTTATTGGCTTATATACAGAGACATCCAGCACACTAGAGATTGTCTGACATGAGAACAATGCGCCTTAAGTGGCAGCGCAGTGAGGTCAGCGAGCACTCAAGGGCGAACTCCCTCTGGCCTTGCGCAGCGAATAGAGAGGTCGCATTAAATAAAAAAATATACCGTTATCTTCTGTCTGCTCAATTTCGATGATGTGGCAACCTCAGTCATCCAGTAAGCAGGGGAGTTGTGTCAGCACGTATTGTAGTCACTCATGAAGCCAGGGCAGGTGACATGGATGCCCAGAATAGCTGTCCAAAAAAGCGGCGCCCAAAGCGCCGCGACAAGTGATCGAACAGTCTGCCGGTCGCGAAGTCCGAGAGATGTCCTGCTTTCAAGCAAAGTCGATTTTCGCGTTGAATGAGTGGGCAGGAGCCGCCTCACTCAGGGGCGCTTTTCGTCACTGAACCAGATACAGACATCAGCGGGTGCCAGCACCCGGCTACCGGCCAGCAGCCCGCTGTCATTGACGAGGCCTTCCGGCAGCCAGCGCGGCTCGGGGGCATAGTTGAAGGCGAAGCCGAGCGGCCCGCGCCGCCGCAGGCGCACGCCGTCGGGCAGGGCATGGGTGGTGATGCCGCAGGCCTGGCACTCCGCCTGCAGCATCGCCACCAGGCTGTCTTCACTCAACCAGGCGGTCAGATAGCTGACGCCACGATGTTGCAGGATGGCGGGTTCGCCATCCTCGAAGCGCGTTACCACCTGTGCACTGGTGCGCTGATGATCGAGCAGGTCGCGCCAACGCAGGGCGTGACCGCGTGCGCCGTTGGTCAGCGTGATGGCAGGCTCGGCGCCTGGCCGCAGGCCATCGACTCGATCGACCGTGACGCCCGTCAGCTCGCTGAGTGCACCGGGCGCCAGCTGCGTGGGGATCTGAAACTCCGGCGTACGCGAGCCGGAGCGTGCGCCGATCACCACGCGACTGCCTGAATCGCGCGCCGCGCTCAGACGCGCCGCCAGTGCCTCATCAGCGATCACCTGACAGGGCAGCACGATCAACGAATAGCCACTGAGCGCGTCACGCGGTGAGACGATATCGACATCAAGCCCGAGTCGCCGCAGCGCGCTGTACCAGCTCAGGTACAGCTCGAGCGGGTTGAAGTTCTCGGCGTGGGGCTGGATCTGACAGGCCCAGATGGAGGCGTAATCGAACATCAGGGCGACGGGCGCCTGCTGGGCAGTCGTCGTGTCATGTTCCGCGAGTGTCGCCAGCTCATCGCGCAGCTGCAAAAGCTCCGGCCAGGCCGAGGCGGGTGAGCCATCCGGGCGCAGCAGGCCTGCGTGCATCTGCTCCTGCGCGAAGGGGGCCTGGCGCCAGCGGAAGTAGGAGACGACTTCGGCGCCATGCGCGAAGGCTTCGTGGCTCCACAGTCGCACCATGCCGGGCAAGGGCGCGGCGTTGCTGATCGCCCAGTTGACCGGGCCCGGCTGCTGCTCCATCACCCACCAGCGGCCCTTGCACATGGCGCGGTAGAGGTCGTGATGAAAGCCGGCAAAGTCCGGATGACCTTGCTGACGATACTGGGCCTTGGTGGCATCGTCGTGGGCACCGCGTTCCAGAAAGCCCAGCGGGTAGCTGTCCCAGCTGGCGATATCCAGGTCCCGGGCGACATCGAAGTGATCGAATTCGGTGAACAGGCCCATGAAGTTGTGCACGATATCGCCGCTGACACCCGCGGCACGCAGGGTATCCACCTGCAGGCGGTTGTATTCGACCACCATGTCGGAGCAGAAGCGTCGATAATCGAGCACGATGGCCGGATGCGGTTCGGTCACGGTGCCGACGGGTGCCTCGACCTGGGAAAACTCGCTGACCTCCATGCTCCAGAACACCGTGCCCCAGGCCTCATTGAGGGCCTCGACCGAGCCATAACGCGCCTCGAGCCATTCTGGGAAGCGGGCGCGGGCGGCCGCTGAGTAGCTGAGGATGGTGTCATGACAGCCGTACTCGTTGTCGGTCTGCCAGGCGATGATCGCGGGATGGTGCGCGTAGCGCTCGCCCATCAGGCGCACGATGCGCTCGCTCAAGGTACGAAACGCCGGCGAAGAGAAGCAGTAATGACGGCGCGAGCCATAGCCGCGCGTGTCGCCATTCTCATCGACGGCCAGAATTTCCGGGTGGGCATCCACCAGCCACTTGGGCGGTGTCGCCGTGGGCGTGCCCATCACGATCTTGAGACCAGCCGCCGCCAGAACCTCGACGGCCTCATCCAGCCACTCGAAGCGCAGGTCACCCGCGCTGGGTTCCAGGCGACTCCAGGCGAATTCGCCGATACGCACGACACGAATGCCGGCTTCCATCATGTCGCGAGCATCCTGCGGCCAGCGATCACGTGGCCAGTGTTCCGGGTAGTAACAGACACCGAGCTGCATTGGGGTCATCCTTGAAGCTGAAAATGGGGAGCGAGCGCAGCGCACACCATCACGGCCTGCGCGGCAGGGGTCATGCCGGAACCGCCTGAAGGTGAATCAGGATCGCCTGGTCGGGGTCCAGCACCGGCAGGGCAAGGCCTTCACGCATCAGGTACTCACCGGAGACGACGACCGGCTCGCCGGCCTGTTGTCGGCTGATCCAGGCGGGCAGCTGCTTCATGCGTCGCTCCGGGTGCTCCGGCAGTTCCAGCAGCTCGAGCCGGTAGGCCGTGTCGGCTTGCAGGCCGGTCAGCGGCTGGGCGGCGGGCACGGCGTGACGTGGCATGGCCAGCTGGCTGATGCTGAAAAGGGCATGCTGGCCATCCTGACTGACCACGCCGTGGGCATGCTGATTGTCATCCAGGCAATCCAGACGCCAGCTGACACCGTTGTGCAGCAGACCACGCAGCGCCTTGTAACGCGCTATCCAGCCGCGCAGCTCACTGCGCTCCGCCTGATCGAGCTGGCTGACATCCAGCTCCAGCCCCAGATGACCGAACAGTGCCGTGGAGGCGCGGAAGGCGAGCGTCGTGCGCCGCGAGGTGGTGTGGGCGTGTTGCGGCCCGATATGTGCGCCCAGAAGCTCCGGCGGCAGCACGCGACTGGCCCCGCGCTGGATATGCGTGCGCTCGTGGGGGTCATTGCAGTCAGACGTCCAGACGCGATGGGTGTGCCGCAGAATGCCGTGATCGGTGCGCGCGCCACCCGAGGCGCAGCTCTCGATCTCGACGCCGGGATGCGCCTTTCGCAGGCGGGCCAGCAGCGAGTAGAGCGCGCTGACCTGAGCATGCGCGGCAGGCTTGCCGCGACCTTCCTCCGACTGGCCGCCCGCGTGGGTCAGGTCGCGATTCATGTCCCATTTCAGATACTTGATCGGGTACTCACTGAGCAGCGCATCGAGGCGCGCAAACAGGTAGTCACAGACCTCGCGGCGAGTCAGGTCCAGCACGCATTGATAGCGTCCCAGCGGCTGCTCACGCCCCTCCAGCCCAAGAATCCAGTCCGGATGGGTGCGGAAGAGCTCACTGTCGGGATTGACCATCTCAGGCTCGACCCACAGGCCGAATTCCATGCCATGCGCCTGTACGGACTCGATCAGCGGCCCCAGTCCCTGCGGGTACTTGCCGGTATCCAGATACCAGTCGCCCAGGGCAGCGCGTTCGCCATCCCGACCGACGAACCAGCCATCATCGAGCACGAAACGTTCGGCACCCACCTCACCGGCGGCAACGACCAACTCCTCGAGACGCGTCGCATCGTGATCGAAGTAGAGCGCTTCCCAGGTGTTGACATGCACCGGACGCGGCTTGTCAGTCACCGGCCAGTCAAGGCGCGCGCGCAGGGTGCGATGCATGCGCTGGCTGGCGCCATTGATGCCCGTATCCGACCAGGCCATCACCACTTCCGGGGTGGTCACACTGTCGCCGGCGGCCAGCATCTGCTCACCGGGCAGCAGCAGGGCGCCCATCTGCAATTGGGTGCTGCCATCGAATTGACGCTCGATCAGGGCGCGATGGTTGCCACTCCACGCCAGATGCGCGGTGATGACTTCGCCACGCTGCTCACTGAAGCCTGGCGTGCCGGTGATAAGCGTCGGCACGCGTTGATGCGAGCTGCGCCCGCGACGGTTCTCGAGCGTGAAGGTGCCTTCGCTGAGACGATGACGCGTCTCGGTGAATTCCTGTACCCAGCGGCCGCCGAAGCTCAGGCACTCCTCGAAGCGGACCGGCAGCGGCAGGCAGGCGGCCGCCAGCCATTCGAGCCGGTAGGGCGCTGAAGACTGATTGCTCAGGGTCGTCTGCTGACGCAGTACGCCCTCGCGAGTGACGGTCAGCGCCAGCAGCACTTCCAGCTCACTCAGACTGTCGCGAAGCGTCAGGCGAGCGTGGGCGCCGGTGGCATCCGTCGAGCACGCCACATCGCTCAGACGCATCGCCGTCAGCCAGTCGCGGCCTTCGCGGTCACCGATCAGCGCGGGATAGCCGGCAAAGCCGAGTCCGGCATCATTGAACAGGGTATTGGGCGGCAGTTGATCCAGGCTCGCCTGGGGCGTGGCGGCAGCGCTCATCAGGCGGTGCTGAGCCGGATTGATGGGCGCAATGCGCCCGAAATGGGCCAGCTTGAGCAGGCCATCGGCGAGATCCAGCTGCAGCTGGATGCCATCGGCACTCAGGCTCAACCACTGCTGGTCGCTTGACCAGGTCGCGTCAGGCGCAGCCGACGGTCGGGAAGATGGGGCGTCTGCGGTCATCATGAGAGGTCCAGAAATAAAGAAAGATCAGAGACGGAATGGCAGTGTCAGCCCAGCACCAGCGGTGGCTCTGCCAGTCCCTTGAAGCCGTGTGCAGACAGGTCCAGCACGAAGAGGTCGCCATCACCCGCCGCATGGTCCGGTGTGGTCATGCCTTCATGCGCCGTGGTGACATACAGCGTGCTCAGCCCCTCGCCACCGAACAGCGGGCACGAAGGCTGGCTGACCGGCAGCGCCACATGGGCGATTTCCTTGCCGTCGCGATCCAGCCTTGCCACGCGGCCGGCCCCCCAGAGCGCGATCCACATGTGGCCATCGGCATCGATCACGGCGCCATCCGGGCCACCACCGGCATCCCGCAGATCGGCCCAGACTTCAGGGGCGTTGTATTCACCTGCCGAGGTGAGTGGCCAGCCATCGGCGTCCAGCTGCCAGCGCATCACCTGACCGGTGACGGTGTCGGTGAAATAGGCGAAGCGGCCATCCGGCGAGAAGCACAGCGCATTGGGAATGCTCAGCCCCTCGAGCACGCGGGTCAGTTCACCGCGATGCAGCCGATAGAGGCTGCCAGCACCGGTCTCGGCGTTGCAGCCCATGCTCGACAACCACAGACTGCCGTGACGATCGACCCGCGCGTCATTGCTGCGCGTGGCCGGCGTCGTGTCCGCCTCGAAGGGCATGACATCTTCCACGGCGCCGGTCTCGGGGGTGAAGCGCGAGAGCATTCCCTGCGCGACCAGCAGGTAATCGCCGTCTTGGGTAACGGCTGCGTAGGAGGTGCGGCGCGCAAGCTGAATTACAACGTGATCACTGCCGTCCGCGGCGGCGTGATGCAGCTCGCCGGCGAGTATGTTCAGCCAGCGCACTCGCGCAGGCAGGGCCTTGGTCGCGGGCGTCCAGCCCGGCCCTTCGCCCAGCTCGCAGCCACTGGCGACGAGGCGCCTGGCAGTGCCAAGGCATGGTGATGACGTCATCTGCTGCTCCTTTGCGATATCCGTGGTCTCTTTTATCCATGGTCGCTTATACCCATGGGCTATTGGCGCGCTCTCGTCACTCTTGCGGTGGCGCGACTTGTCGCCATCCGTGTGTGGCTGTCAGTCAGCCGCCTGCCATGCCGCGACCAGGGTGCGGGCACGTTCGCCAACCTCGGCGGCGCTCAGGCCGGGCGTGTAGATGGCCGTGCCGAGGCCAGCGCCGTGGACACCCGCCGCGCGCCATTCGGCGAAGTTGTCAGTGCCGATGCCGCCGACGGCATAAAGCTCGGTGTCCTTGGGCAGCACTGCCAGCATGGCTTTCATGTTGACGATGCCGACCTGAGTCGCCGGGAACAGCTTGAGGCCCGAGGCGCCGGCAGCGAGAGCCGCGAAGGCTTCCGTCGGCGTGACGATTCCGGGTAGCGAGACCATCTCCAGCCGGCGGCTCTCACGGATGACGTCGACATCGGCATTGGGTGAGACGATCAGACGACCGCCGGCGGCGTGCACATCGCGCACCTGCTGCGGGGTCAGCACGGTGCCGGCGCCGATCAGGATCTTGCCGTCATGCGCGCGCTCGCAGTGCTCGACCAGCGCGGCGATGCTCTCCAGCGGTTGAGGAGAATTGAGCGGGACTTCGATGCGGGTGATGCCGGCGGCGATGATCTCGTCGGCGATGGCGATGATGTCTTGCGGTGTCACACCGCGCAGTATGGCGACCAGAGGCAGGCTCATGGCGATCTCCAGAAATGGGGCTGTTCTAAATGGGGAATGACGTGGCTCACCGGCTGGCAATGTCAGCAACGCTGAATCAATGGCTCACAGAGGCGCGATCCGATGACGACGCACGGGCCGAGGACGATCCACGGTCTGATGACGATGCCTGCGCGGATGATCGTGCACGCTGGATGCGTCCGAGCCCCGCCAGAATCATGTCGGCGTTGGCCGCGGTGGTGACCTGATAGCCCAGATGTGCCAGCGCGACCTGATAGCGCTGGCACAGCACGGCGTCACCGATCAGGGTGATGGTGGCGTGATCCGAAAGCTCCGCAGTGGCGCCCGCCAGCTCAAGCCCCAGCACCAGGCCTGACAGGCGTGCGCCGAGTACCGCCTTGCGAGCATCACCCTCAGGCAGAGCCGTATCGAGCAGATCGCGGGCACGAATGCCGAACAGCTGCGCGGTGGTGCGCTCCGGGGCGGCAAGCGCCGTGTCGATGCCCTCCAGATAGGCATCGCGCTGGGCGGCGTCGCTGAGATCTCCCGCGGCGACGGAGTGCTTGAGCACCGAATCCTGACTGAGCAGCTTGAAAAGCTCGCCGCTCATGAAGGTGCTGAAGCCGGTGATGGCGCCACTGGCGAGATGTGCCCACTTGGCGTGGGTGCCGGGCAGACACACCGCACCGCTGTAGTCGGGTTGGGCGGCGACCAGGCCCGCCAGCTGGGTCTCCTCGCCACGCATGACATCGTAGCTCGGCTGCTGCTGGCAGAGGCCCGGCACGATGGCGACGGCAAGGCGGCTGTCGCGGGTCGCGACATGGGTCAGCTGCTCGGAGAGTGCCCCCAGCACATCACGGGAAGGCGTCTTCTCCGTAGGCAACGGCAGGTAAGCCGCCTCCTGCCAGCCCTGACGCGCGCCGGCCATGCCACAGATCAGCACCGGCATGGGAGAGGTCGCATCGTCGGGCAGCCAGTCATTGATCAGCACGCGCAGTACATCCTCGAACTCATCCACCGCCAGTCCCAGCATGCCACGGGCACTGCTGGCCTGAGCGATGACTGCATCGTCGCCATTAACGGCCCAGGCGCGCAGATTGCTGGAACCCCAGTCGACGGCGATCCAGGCCGGCGTGACGCTGACGGCGCTCACACTCGGCCTCCGTCTACCACCATCGGCTGGCAGGTCATCATGCGCGAGGCGCTGGAGGCCAGGAACAGGCACGGATTGATCATGTCCTCGACCGGAATGGCCTCTTTCAGACATTGCTGATCAATGCACTCGTTCAAGTCCTTGTCGTTGACCCACAGCTCGCGCTGACGCTCCGTCATCACCCAGCCCGGGATCAGGCAGTTGACGCGAATGGCGTCCGGGCCCAGCTCGCGCGCCAGCGCCTTGGTCATGCCCATGATGCCGGCCTTGGCAGTGACGTAGGTCGGGTAGCCGCCCAGTCCCAGCATGTAGCTGTTGGAGGACAGATTGATGATGGCGCCGCCACCCAGCGCGCGCATGTCGGGGGCGACGGCCTGGGCGGTGAAGAATTGCGGGCGCAGGTTGGTGGCGATGGATTCATCCCACTGTTCCACCGTCCACTCATCCAGCGTATGACGGGTGTCACGGGCGGCGTTGTTGACCAGTACGTTGATCAGGCCGTGGGCCTCACGCGCCTGAGCGACGGCGGCCTGCAGCGCCTCGATATCCTGGATGTTGCAGGGGATGAACAGCGGACGATTGGCGTAGCGAGCTTCCATGGCGTCACAGAATTCGCTGGCATCGGACAGGCCGACGAAGGCGACCTTGGCGCCCTGGGCGAGGAAGCCTTCGGTCAGTGCGGCGCCGATGCCGGAGCCACCGCCGGTGATGAAGACGCTGGCGCCTTCGAGGTCCGGGTAGCGAAAGTCGGCGAAGGCGGGGCGTTCGGATGATGCGGTACGGGTCATGTCGAATCCTTCCTTGAGCGTGACAGGCCTTCGGCGGAAGACCTGTCCTGGCATGGCGTCTGTGTTGTCAGTGTGTGCGTTGCGGCATGCTCGGCATTACCACTCGGCGACGGAGCCGTCTTCGTGGGTCCACAGCGGGTTGCGCCAGCGATGGCCGACCTTGGCACGCTCTTCGACGAAGGCTTCGTCGATCTCGACGCCCAGCCCCGGGCCCTGCGGAATGGCGCAGAAGCCGTCCTTGATCGCCAGCGCATCCTTGTCGACCAGGTAATCCAGTACGTCGTTGTCCTTGTTGTAGTGGATTCCCATGCTCTGTTCCTGGATGAAGGCGTTGTGACACACCGCGTCCAGTTGCAGCGAGGCCGCCAGCGTCAGCGGGCCGAGCGGGCAGTGCGGGGCCAGCGCCACATCGTAGGCCGAGGCCAGGGTGGCGATCTTCAGGCCTTCGCTGATGCCGCCACAGTGGGAGAGATCGGGCTGGATGATGTCGACCATGCCGTCCGCCAGCAGATCACGGAACTGGAAGCGGGTGTGCAGGCGCTCGCCGGTGGCGATGGGCGTCGCGATGCCTTCGGCGATGTGCTTGAGCGACGGCAGGTGCTCAGGCGCGACCGGCTCCTCGATGAACATCGGGTGGAACTGCTCCAGCTCACGCAGCAACGCCTTGGCCATCGGGCGATGCACGCGACCATGGAAGTCGATGCCGATGCCGACATCCGGACCGACCGCATCACGAGCCTCGGCGACACGTGCCACGGCGTCATCGATCTTCTTGTGCGAATCGACGATCTGCATCTCCGGCGTGCCATTCATCTTGAAGGCGGTGAAGCCCTGATCGACCAGCGCCTTGGCGCCTGCGCCGACATCTGACGGGCGGTCACCGCCGGTCCAGGCGTACATGCGCATCTTGTCGCGTACCGGACCGCCGAGCAGCTGGTGCACGGGCACTCCCAGATCACGGCCCTTCAGGTCCCACAGCGCCTGATCGATGCCGGCGATGGCAGACATCAGGATCGGGCCGCCACGGTAGAAGCCCGCGCGGTACATCACGTTCCACAGGTGCTCGATATTGCGCGGGTCCTGACCGACCAGATAATCGGACAGCTCGTGCACGGCGGCCTCGACGGTCGCGGCGCGGCCCTCGATGACCGGTTCGCCCCAGCCATAACAGCCTTCATCGGTCTCGATCTTGAGGAACAGCCAGCGCGGCGGAACTTGCCAGGTCTTGAGTCGGGTGATTTTCACGGATGCATCCTTGTTGAGAATGGGCGTTTGAACGAGGCTCAGCGCCAGGCGAAGCGGGTCGTGGGATCGGCCGTCATCGGCTGACGCCCGATCAGGATCAGAAGCGGCGGTGCCCCAGCTGCGGGTGGTCCGGTGAGAAGCCGAGGTCGCGCGCTGCGGTCTCCAGTACCCGCTCGGCACAGGTGCGTGCCATCTCGGGCTGGCGCAGGCGAATGGCCTCCATCACCGCGCGGTGACGATCGAGGCTGGCGCGATGATGGCTGTGATCATGCTGCTGCGCGGACTGCTGGGTACTGTGGATCAGTTGGCTGATGGAAGGGCGTAGCAGGCTGCCAAGCTGTGTCCACACCAGATTGTGGGTGGCGTGGTAGATGGCTTCGTGGAAGGCGACATCGTGCTCGGCATGCGCCTCGCGTGAGCTGTCATTGGCGGTATTGACCATGCCTTCGAAGGCGCGCTCCAGGCGTGCGAGGTCTTGGGCATTTGCCTTCATCGCGGCCAGCGCACTGACATAGGGCTCGACGGAGAGGCGGAAGGCGTAGATCTCGCGCATCAGGTCCGGATTGATACCGTCGAGGCCGCTGACCCAATGGCTCATCAGCGGGTCCAGCAGCTGCCATTCGCTCATCTCGCGCACGATGGTGCCACGCCCGGCGGTGCGCTCCAGCAGCCCGGCGCTCACCAGCTGAGCCAGGGCATTGCGAACACGATTGCGGCTGGCGTCGAAGCGCTGGCAGAGGTCCAGTTCACGCGGAAAGCTGTCACCGGGGCCGAAGCTGCCCGCGAGGATTTCCCGCGCCATGCAGGTGGCGATGGCCTCCATGCTGCGCGGGGTCGCGTCGTCCGCCGAGGCGCTGTCAGTGGCGAGCGCGGCTGTCGCCAGAGAGTCGGTCATTGAGGTGCCTGTCGTGAGGGATGGTCAGGAGAGTCACTGCATCGCACCGCCTTGGAGCCTGGCGCTGACGCATGAGATTCCGAGCATCAGAATAAATGTCTGAACACACATTAATAAATGTCGGACATTTCAACAAGACGTAAATGCTTCAACTTTGGTCGCGCGAGAAGCCCGCCCGACACAGCTAACAAGGGCGAAGCTAACAAGGGCGAAGCTAACAAGGGCGAAGCTAACAAGAAGGCGGGTAACAAGGATGGTAGTAAAAAGGGGTGTGCCCACAACGAAAGGGGCCAGACGCGATGTCTGGCCCCTGTCACGCCATGTGGCCTTGGGAAGGCGGGTCACATGCAAAGCGCCATGACCGGGTCAAGCCGATGGCGGGTAGCGAGCCAGGTGGCCATTGAGGGTCAATTGCCATTCCTTGAGTGTCTGGGCACAGGAGAGATCGAGCAGCGTGATCTCCAGGGTCGCGGTGTCCTCCAGCGATGATAGCAGCGATGTCAGCGAATCGGCGGTGGGCGGCGAGGCTGTGCCATTGGCTGGCGCCTCGAACAGTGGCTCATTGCCTTCAGGGTGGCGAGTCACTTTCTGCGCAGGCGAGATATCCCGACATTGATGGCCCATCACGATGAAGTTGCCCTCGCTGACGCGGAAGACACGCAACGGATGGAAGCAGGCATTCAGGTGCGGGCCAAGCTGGGTATCGAGTGGCGCAAGTTGTCTGTCGCCAGTGTCGCGTCGCGCGCCTCCCTTCCGGCTCAGACGAAGATGGCACAGCGTGATGTGCTGTCCCATGGCGTCCTGACACTCACGGGCCAGCGCCTCGAGAGCGGCATCCAGCAATGCGCGGGTGAAGCAGCCACTGTGGCTGTCGCGCCACCGGTTCGGGTCACGTTCTACCTGCTGCGGGCAGAGTCGATGCAGGGTGGGCGCCGGCGGTATCGGTTGCTCCGTCAGTACTTCCCGCGCCGCCTGCAGCAACTCTGGCGGTAGATGGCCATGACGGTGTTCGATATCGCACAGCGCCTGGGCCTCACTGACCCCGGTGTGTCGCACCAGCTCGATGACCTGCACGACCAGCGCCAGAGTGCTGGCAGCGAGCGACGTCTCGCCAAGCGACGTTGCAGCAATATCGGTAGAGGCCTGCTCCGCCTGTGGGATGTCTGCATGAGGAGGCGCAGAAGGAGACCCGGACGGAGACGCATCAGGAGGTGTTGTAGAGGACTGCGCGGGCTGGGAGAGCGCATCAGCGTTGCCGTTTGCATGCGGCGCCAACCTGCTGCAGGCCCCCAGCATGAACTGCTGGCTGGCACGTAACAGGTCAGCTTCGGCGGGCGCCATCAGGGCGTCTTCCATCATGCGTGCCCCGATCTCGACATGGCGACGCAGCAAGTGATACTGATCGAAATGCAGTTCATCGCGTGGTCGCAGCAGTGAGTCGGGCAGCGCCAGCTTGCCGATATCATGCAGCATGGCCACGCGTTCCAGCGTGGCGATTTCCTGACGGTCCATCCCGAGTCGTGTCGCGATGGCGCTGACAAGATTGGCGGCCAGCCAGTCTTCTCCCGAGCGCTCGGGACAGCGTTCCTCGCGGATCATGCGCATCACCGACCCGAGCCTGTCTTCGCCGCGCTGCTCAAGCTCATGCTCCAGTTGATTCATGCGCTGGCGCATCTGCAGCTGTCGCTCGCGATACTGGCGCAGGAAGGCGTAGCCAAAGGCCAGGCAGAGCATCAAGGTCACCAGCAGGGTGATCAGGAAGTGCCAACGCTCCAGCGCGTGCTTCTTCTTCATCAAGTCTTCGTGCGCCTGGAAGGCGGCTTCACTGATGTCATCGAGATAGACGCCGCTGGCGATGATCCACTGGAAGGGGGGATACAGGGCGGCGTAGGCGGTCTTGTCGACCTGCTCGGCGCCCGGGCGCTTGGGGAAGCGGTAATCGAAGTAGATACCACTGCCGTTCAAGACACCCTCGAGCTCGGTGCGATACGGGAAGCGGCCGCTGCTGTCCTGGTACTCGGTCGACAGCAGCTTGCCTTCGGTGTCGGGCAGCAGAGGATGGATCAAGCGGCGTGCATAGCCCTCACCGCCGGCCGGGTCCAGGATATCGTTGATCCAGACATAGCGGCTTTCCTCGCGCTCGATACTCGCGTGCAGAGACTGTCTCAGCTCATTGGCGACCAGAAAGGCCACCATCTTCGGGTCGATATGCACCAGCGCCCAGGGGGCAGGCTGCTGTCGTCGATCAAGGCGCACGGCGCCGGGGCTGTCTTCCTCTTGCCCCAGAGGCACGGCAAACACCAGTCCGGCATCCGTGCCGCGCAGGAATTGTGCCTTGCGCATGCCCGCGTTGAGGCGCTGATTCAGCTCCTGATTCCACCAGTCAGGGTGGAGCATGGTGGGGAGCTGCACGATGTCGATCCAGTCCGGGTTGATGCGCAGGTCCGGGAACTGGCGCAACAGTTCGGTGCTGACGAAGGAGCGATCACGACCACTCAGATGGCTGATGCCCAGTGACGGGGAGCGCATGGTGGTGATGAGAAGACGTTGCAGACGATGCTCGTAATCGCGATGTCGCGAGGCGATCATGCCCAGTGTCTGCTCGACCATCAGGCTGGCCTGTTGACGCCGCTCCCTGGCGACCAGCATCTGGGTCGCCTGGGCCTGCAGAATGTCCTGCTCGCGACTCTGCGATTCCTGAAATACCAGCAGGCCGCCAAGCGAGATACAGGAGAGTGCGGTCAACCCCAGCCATAGGCGCAAGGGTTTGCCGAACGGACGCTGTCTGTCCGGGGAGCGAATATCGGGCGGGCCGGTATCTGGCCCATGTCGAGAGAGATCACTATCCTTGATCATCGAGTCACGTCATCCATGAGTGATGCGGTGGCGCTGCGAAGGGCGATGATGGCACTGTTTCGAGCATAGCGGCTAGCGCAACACCCAGGAGATGTCGTTTCAGGCCTCGACGTCATCTAGCCAACGCTACGGTGTTGGCGTCCAGATGCCAAGTGAGGGCGCTCAGCACTCCGCGAAGCCCCAGTTCAGGGCACTTGCGCGCTTTGCGTATCGCGCGATGTCTTGCGAGCAGGCGTTGAAAGGGGCATGATGAAGCTAGTTTTCTGTATGGCTTTCAAGAAGATATCTGTCATTTGTCTATGGCTGTCCAGAAGAGGCTCGCTAACATCTTGATTTGAGGCGCGCCGGTCGAGTGTTGAAGGTGTCGTGCATAAGCTGCAAGTCAAATTGTCGCTCATCGTCCTGCAGTGAACTCATAGCGTTGTCTTCTTGTTGTCGACAAGATCAAAAGTGGAAAATCGTGCATGAACCGACATGATGAAAAGATCATTGCCAGTGCTCGCAAGCAGCGTGCTCTCTTTGATGAGCTCGAAAAGGCGTTGGCGGAAGAGCTGAATGCGCTGGATCGCTCTTCTCAGCCTGCGCCCGCCGCTGAGTCGAACCATGACGCCGACGACGCGCGCGCTCAACAGCGTGAAGCGGAGTTCGTGGCGCGACTCGAGAGCCTGATCGCGGAATTCGATCTCGATCGCGAGGCCGCCCAGACATGGCTGCGTGAGCTTGAGGCCTTCAAGGGAGACGCGGGTTCAGAGGAATCAGCGTAAGCCTCAGTCTTGGCTGATTTCTCTTGCACAACGCCCAGCACTTCTTCCTGAAGGCTGGGCGTTGTGCGTTTCTCGCTTGGCGCATCTGGATCCAATGGTTATCTAGCCCGATAGATTTTCTGATGTCTTGTTATTGGCTTACCTGCTTAGCGACGAAACCGCTTGCCTGTTTGACGGAAGCTTCATTCGGCAACGCTCCCACCGGCCCTCGACCGAGGGCTTGGGCCTAGATCTCCTCCCAGATGGCTTCCTTCAATTCATCTGTCAGGCCTTGCAGGCGTTGCAGGCGCTTGACGGTATGTTCCTGCACATCACTGACGATCTCCGTCAGGCACTCCTTCGACTCGTGTGGGTCAACGAACCCGGTCGATAGAAGGCACTGGCCCATTTCCATGCTCTTGGTCTGCCACATGCGAATAAACTCGATTTCCTGCTCATATGCCTTGAGGCTCAGGGTCCACCATACCTGCTGACAACGCATCAAGGGGGCGAGGGGATGCACGAGGTCGTCGGGTCGATTCATCCAGGGAAGTGGGGTGCTGAACATGGCAGCGAAAGGCTGCATCGGTTGATTGGCGACTGGCATTCTGGACTCCTGTCTCATGGTATCTGATAGCTGATGAGTGCAAACCTTGGGGGAAATACCTGCGAGGCGGCTGGTGTTTGGCGTTATTGTGACCAATAGTGATAGTGGCTGGTGTCTAGCGGCACAGGCTTCGCAACCTGAGCTGAGTTGAGCATAGCTCCCTCTGCTGGAATGCGCGCGAGCATCCTGTGCTGTCCCCAGTCAACCCTGTCCTCAGACAACCCTGTGCCCAGATGATGAATTGCGTGAGGTCACCGACTAGGAGGCGATCATGATCAATGAAGTCAAATCCGTACTGGCAGCATTCTTTGGTGTCCAGAAGGAGGCCAATCGCAAGCGTGATTTCGAGCACGGCCATGCGCTGGACTTTCTGGTGGTGGGACTGGTGATGGCCGCACTGCTGGTGGGAGGGATGGCACTGCTGTCCACGGTCGTCGCCGGCTGATGAGCCGCTCAGGCGACAGAGACGAAACGTCACACAAGATTCTTGAGATACGAAACATCTGGCACGAAAAAAGCCCCCGCCCAGGAGACCATCCTGGACGGGGGCTTTTGCTTGGCTCACTCGGCTGCGATTGCCTGCTATCCAGTGTCTATCCGAAGGCAGAAGCAGTGAGTGATCAAGAGCGGGCGATCAGCGACGTGCGAACAGCGGCGTCTTCTGGTCGACGCCGGTCTGGTAGCTGACGCTGAACGAGCTCAGCGCATGCAAGGCATCTTCCACGTACTGATCATCACGCAGCGCAAAGGCACTGATGCCGCAACGGCTCATGTAGTGGAGTTGATCCACCAGCACGTCACCGATGGCGCGAATCTCACCCTGATAGCCGAAGCGCTCGCGCATCAGGCGAGCGATGGTGTAACCGCGGCCATCATTGAAGTTCGGGAAGTCGACCGCCAGCAGCGGTGCGTCCGCCAGTGCCTTGCCCAGTTCCGGCGTGAGCTCGGTGTCACTGGCAAGCCAGGGCGCCAGATGATCAGAGCCTTCGCCGGCGGCGACCAGTGCCTGCCATTCTGCCAGCGGCAGCAGGGCGGGTTGCTGATAGCTCGGCAGATTGCCGTCTTCATCCAGACGCACGACCTGCCAGGCATCTTCGCTCACCAGCTGATTCTGACGGATGACGCCACCCTGGCGCTGATCGGTCAATTCACGTGCTGATGTCATTTCTGCAGTCACCTCAGGCATAGACCCGCTCCTTGAACGGCTTCATGCCGATGCGGTGGTAGGTATCGACGAAGACTTCATCTTCCAGACGCTGCTCTACGTACACCTGCAGCACCTTGTCGATGACGTTCGGCATGTCTTCGGCATTGAAGGACGGGCCGAGGATCTTGCCGAGCGTGGCGTTGTCGTCGCTGCGTCCGCCCAGCGAGACCTGGTAGAACTCCTGGCCTTTCTTGTCGACACCGAGGATACCGATGTTGCCGACGTGGTGATGGCCACAGGCGTTCATGCAGCCCGAGATGTTCAGGTCCAGCGGGCCGAGGTCGTACAGGAAGTCGAGGTCTTCGAAGCGGTCCTGCAGTGCCTGAGCGATGGGAATCGACTTGGCATTGGCCAGCGAGCAGAAATCGCCACCCGGGCAGCAGATCATGTCTGCCAGCGTGCCCACGGTCGGGTTGGCCATGCCGAGTTCTTCCAGCGCCTTCCAGAGTGTCTCGAGTTCATCGACCGGCACGTCTGACAGCACCAGGTTCTGCTCGTGAGTCACGCGCAGTTCACCGAAGCCATACTGCTCCGCGAGGTCAGCCACGGCGTCCATCTGGTCGGCAGTGACGTCACCCGGGGCCAGTTCACGGCGCTTGAGCGACAGGGTGACGGCCTTGTAGCCCGGCACCTTGTGGCCGACGACGTTGTTGGTCACGAAACGCGCGAAGGCACGGTTCTCGCGGCGCAGGGTCTCATAGGCCTCGATGGCCTCGGCGCTGACTTCACGGCGCTCAGGCTCGGGGAAGTAGCTGGTCGCCTTGGTGACGGCGGAGTCGGTGAGGGTCTCCGGGCCATCCTTGAGGTGGGCCCATTCTTCCTCGACGCGGCGACGGAATTCCTCGATTCCCAGTGCCTTGACCAGGATCTTGATGCGCGCCTTGTACTTGTTGTCGCGACGGCCCCACTGGTTGTAGACACGCACAATGGCGTCCAGATAGGTCAGCAGGTGCTGCCAGTCGAGGTCTTCGCGCACGATGTCGCCGACCATCGGCGTACGGCCGAGACCGCCACCCGCCAGGATGGTGGCCTTGACGCTGCCATCGTCGGCGCGGTTGAGACGAATGCCGATATCGTGGACCTGGATAGCAGCACGGTCGGCGCTGGCACCGGTGACGGCAATCTTGAACTTGCGCGGCAGATAGGCAAATTCCGGGTGAAGCGTGGACCACTGACGGATCAGTTCACACCAGGGACGCGGATCGACGGTCTCGTCTTCCGCGATACCGGCGAACTGGTCAGTCGTGGTATTGCGGATGCAGTTGCCGCTGGTCTGGATCGCATGCATCTCGACCTGAGCCAGTTCGGCGAGAATCGCCGGGACATCTTCCAGCTTCGGCCAGTTCAGCTGCAGATTCTGGCGAGTCGTGAAGTGTCCATAGGAACGGTCATAACGACGACTGATGGCCGCCATGGCGCGCAGCTGGACAGCGCTCAGCATGCCGTAGGGAATGGCGATACGCAGCATCGGGGCATGACGCTGGATGTAGAGGCCGTTCTGCAGGCGCAGAGGGCGGAATTCTTCATCTCCCAGACGGCCCGCCAGATAGCGATCCATCTGGTCCTTGAACTGAGCTACCCGCTCGTCGACCAGTGTCTGGTCGTAGGTGTCATAGCGATACATGTCAGGGGTGTCCTGCGGTCGGGCATCAGATGATCGTCCACTGATGCGAATCTTGTTGATGCTGAAGCCACCATACCCTCTATTCTTTATTCTTTAAAAGAATAAATCCTCATAGTTTTCGACGATGACGTTATTAAGAAGGCGCGTTGAGTTTGCCTACCAGCAGCGAAAAAGAAAAGACCAGCCGCCGGAGGGTAAGGCGTCTGGTCATGTTGCCCGGGGTCTCACGACAGGTAAGGGCCTGCCACATGCCGGGCTTGCTCAGAACGGAGGGCCTCAGTCAGATGCCGTCAGTCCGGGTCATTGTCTGTGCCTGGTGCGCTCCTGACAGCCTTCAGCAGACTGACACGCGCATCCGCGTTGGCGTGAAAGCGCGTCTCGAAGGCCTGCTGCGGCATCGGGCGACCGAAGAGATAGCCCTGGAAGGCGTGGACGCCCATGGCCTGGAAGATTTCGGCTTGCCCCCGCTCCTCGACCCCCTCGACAACGACCTGCATGCCGAGTGACTGGCCCATCGCGACGATGACCCGCGCCAGCTCCCTGTCCCGGCGACTGGTCTCGACATTCATGACGAAGGAGCGATCGACCTTCAGGATGCCGAAAGGCAGATCATGCAGATAGGAGAGGCATGAGAAGCCTGTCCCGAAATCATCCAGCGAAAGGTTGACGCCCAGTCTGCGTATTGCCTGCAACTGATAACGCAGGCTGTCTTTGCTGTCGAGCATCAGGTTCTCGGTGACCTCGACCACCAGCTGCGAGGGACGAATCGGGTAGCGTTCGAGCAGTGACTCGAGCTGGTGCAGAATACCTTGATCCCTGAACTGGATGACGGAGGCATTGACGGACAGATAGCGCTCCTCGATCCCGAGTCGTCGCCATTCGCACAGAATCACGGCAGCCTCTTCCAATACCCAGTTGCCGATCTCGACAATCTGTCCGGTCTTTTCTGCCGCCGCAATGAACTCATTGGGGGGCACCAGGCCGAGCTCAGGGTGCTCAAGACGGATCAGTGCCTCCGCGCCGAGCAGTTCCGGAGCCTCCAGGTCCGCGCTGGCCGCCCGGAAGATGGGCTGTAGATAAAGGCGGAACCAGCCCATGGTCAAGGCTTCACGGATCATGCGCTCCTTCAGGAATAACGGCTCACCGTCTTCCAGCGCGCTATCGCGGACACAGGTGCGGTATTGATTGCCCCCCTTGTGCTTGATGTCCACCACGGTAAGTTCCAGTAGGCGCATCAGGCGGCTGGGGCTCTCGTCATCTGCCTGCGCCTGCAGGCCCGCCATGCTCAGGCTGAGATGGATGGGTTCGCCAGCCTTGAGCAGCGGATGGGAGAATGCGATTTGAATCCGGTGGACAAGTGGGCGCAAGTCATTGATATCACAGGTCATGACGAATTCATCGCCCCCAGTACGTCCGATCCAGTCGGGGGCACACTCCTTGAGCCGTGCGCCAACCTCTTTCAAAAGAAGATCGCCGTCCATCGGCCCCAGGTGGTGATTGATGCTGTGGAATCGATCGATATTGACCAGCAGCAAACCAAAGACAGCGTCACGTGCGATCAACTGCTGGACATGCTGATTGAGCGACAGCCGGTTGGGTAACTGCGTCAAGGGGTCAATCAGCTCATGCTCCAACAGCCGTTGCTGGGTCCTGGTCAGTTCAGTGATGTCCGTCAGCAGCATCATCGTGCCCCGGGCCTGGCTGCCATTGGCGGCCGGAATGACCACCTGAACCTGACGGTCTTCCTGATGTTGGCAGTTCAATGTCATCACCAGATCGTTGCAGGCATTGCCCAGGCGCAAGGCCGTGCTGATGCGATGGATGTGCTTGCCATTCTGACTGCTGATGAGAGCATGGAAGGGCATGCCGACGAGATGTTCACGTGCCCAACCGGTCACCTCCAGCATTTGCTCGCTGGCATCCTGCACAGTGCCCTTGTCGTCGATCACCAGCAGCAACGCGGGGGTATCACGATAGAAGTGTTGATAGCGCTCTTCGTTGTCACGCAGCGCTTCCATCATGTTGAAGATTCGCCCCCCCAGCTTGTTCAGCTCCACGATGACCTTGTTGATCTCGCGCGAGTGAACGGGTGGAATGCGTTGGAAGGTGGCATGCTGGCCCTCCAGCTGCCGCATGCGCCTCACGGCCTTGCTCAAGGGGGTCATCACATAGCGCTTCAACTGCCAGGAAAGCATCAGCAGGATCGACAGAATGATGGTCAGGGCGATCCCGAACAGCACAGCTCCACCCTGGTAACGGGCGGCAAGCAACGGGGCGTTGGTGCTCTCCAGTTCAAGCCTGCCAACGGCCTGCTTGACCAGCGAGTTCTGATAGACAAGTGGCTTCGAATGCGTGACCGGATCCAATGGTGTGCCGCTCTTGGCAATCTCCTCGACAAGCTCCCCCTCATGATTGAAGTAGCGCACGGCATGAACACTGGCGTGGTGACTGAGAGTCTCGAGGTAGGCATGGATTCTCTCATCGTCGAAGTTCCATATGGCGTCCGGCATCGACAGCGCCACGATATCCATCATTTCCTGATGGTCATCATGCATGTGCTCGACGGCCTCGCTGGCATACAGGTAATAACTCACGGCTCCACTGATGGCGCAGATGGTGAAGACCAGCGGTGCCAGTATCCGCAGTATTCGCCATCTGAGCGGTGACGCATGCTCGCCATCACTCTCGGGCGCCGTACCGGGGGCCTTGGCGAGTTTCTGACCATCATTGATCACGCTGTTCTCCCTCGGTGGCGATGAAAGTCGCCCTGCGAGCTCTCCTTGCGCCTCCTCATTGAGGGGCGTCCATGGGCGCGCTGGAACGTGCAGTCTTCTTCTGGGTGGCAGTAGCTTGAGGGGGCGTTCCGGATGCCGGGGGCTGTTGGCCAAGCATCTGCGTCAATACCCTCATCGGATCGAACCCATAGTCATCCCGCGATGCCTGCAAGCCGAAGGCGGCGAAATCTGCAGCTTCCCAGTCAGGGTTCTCCAGAAGCGGGCCATATCGCGCCACATTGTCATGCGTGATCGCGCTCATCGGGAAGTTGACGGTTCTGGGGGGCCATTCCTCGATATCGGCATGGTCTCTTGCCATCACCATCGCCCAGGCTCCCGCCATGAAATGACCGCCGTCCGTCAACAGCATGCGCTGGTCCTTGACCATGCTGATACCCTCCGGTGACCAGTTAAGCCCTGCCACCAGCACATCCACGCCGGGCGTGAGTCCCGCTGACTCGAGCGCAAGAATGGCCCCCTCGGCCATGGCATCATTCGCCGCCCAGATCAGATCATTCTGACCGCTCGAGCGGCTGACCCACTTGAGATATTGCCCAGTAAGATGTTCGGCATCCTGAGTATTCCAGCGCGCCTCGAGTATGCGGTCTATCTGGACATCCTGGTCCTGGGAAAAGCCGGCCACCATGCCGGTATTGCGGGCAATCGAGGCAGGGGTTCGGGTGTCACCGATCAAGGCAAGCCCATGCAATTGGCCGGTGGGCGAGCCTTCTCGCGCCACCTTGATCAACTGGGTCGCCATGCGTTTGCCCGCAGTGTGGTTGTCCGGGATGACGCTGCCGATCCAGGAGGGGTGGAGGGTCCCCGGGGTGCCATGGGTCAGCGCCTCTTCGCGGGTCAGTCCGTTCAATAGCATCACGACATGGGTGCCGTGGCCATCCGCAATCGTCAACAACTCGGATGCCGCCTGCTCTTCATTGACCAGCAGGAGGTAATCCGGAGCGGCAGGGCTTTCCAAAGCCTGAATCGCGAGTTTCTTGAGCAGGTAGGGATTGCGCTCGGCGTAGACGACTTCCAGTGAGATATTCAGGTCCAGGGCGGCTGCTTGCATGGTGTCGGTCACCATGTCCCAGAAGCGTTCGCCACGCAGTCCGGGGTTCACGAAGGTGGCGGTCAGCGGGCGTCCTGGCATCGCCTCCTGTGCACCACGCGCTCTCGATTGGCCTGAAGGGTAGGCAGGGGCTTGAGTGTTTTCGGAGGCTCGAGGCGTGAGATCGGAGGAGTAAGAGCCAGAGGATGAAGCATTGACCAGCCCGCTGAGGGCAAGGCAACCACACAGGACGATCAGCCTTGGCAAGCCAAGTTGTGCTCGTCCTGTCCTGATGGTGGCAGCGGACATGGCGTTCTCCCTAGTGCATTGACTTTTGTTTCTATCAGGGTACGCGACTGGGCAAGCTGGGTATGGACTTCAACAAGACTGCCATTTACCAAGCTTCAACGATTGAACGACATATATCATTATCTCTTGATGTCTTCCATGGGCTACAGGCGCGAGTGGCAGCAAAGGCTGCTGGCTAGCTGCACCAGAGAACATCTTCAAAGGCGCAAGGCTTGCCACGCTCTGCGTTGCCAGATAAGCCCGAAGACGAGCGAGTTGAGCAGGCGATAGGCGAGCTGGATCGCCCAGATGGCGACGAGGCCACCTTCCTGATGGACGCCCCACCACCAGGCCGCGGGCAGAAAGATCAGCCACTGCAGGCTCAAGGTGGCAAGCATCACGGTGCGATGGGCACCGGCGCCCAGCAGTGCCTGGGCCAGCACGATGGCGGTGCAGTCGAGCACGATCATGGCGGCCGTCATCTGCAGCGGCAGCAGCCCCAGCTCGATCAATGGCGGGCGATGCAGGAACAGCCCGAGCACGCTCTGGGGCGCGACCCACAGCGGCAAGCCCAGCAGCAACAGACACGGCAGTGCCACGCGCACGGTGTCCCACCCCCAGCGATGGGCCTCTTCATGCTCGCCGCTGCCCAGGGCCTGGCCCACCAGACTCATGGCGGCAAGCCCAAGCCCGACTCCGGGCAATATCAGCAGCAGGGAGAGATTAACCAGCACATGGCCGACCGCGACACTGGCTGCATCGATCTGACCGAGTATCCAGAACAGCATCGCGTAGCCCGCCGCGAACCATAGCTGTTGAAAGGAGTGGGGCACCGCCAGCTTGAGTAGCGTCAGGTAATGCGTCATCGGCGGCCAGGCATGCAGGACACCGTGCAGACTGCGCGCGCCCAGCGTTGCCTTGATCCACAGCGCCAATGCGACCAGCAGGGACAGTGTCGTACCGGCCCCGGCGCCATCGGCGCCCATCTGCGGGGCGCCGAACAGGCCGTGGATCAGAATGATGCTGAGCACGACATTGACCGCCTGGGTGATCAACATGATGCGCAGATAGATGCCGGTGCGCTGCAGGCCATTCCAGAAACCTCGGAAGCAGAACGCCATGGCGACCGGTATCAGCCCCAGCACGCGCCACTGGAAATACGAGGCGGCGGTTTCATGCACGCCGGGCTGGTCATTGATCAGCGACAGCAGCGGCTCGGCCCAGTGATGGCAGGCGAGGGTGACGGGGATGCCGATCGACAACGCCAGCACCAGACCGGCATTCAGGCCTTCGCCACAACGCTCAGGTGCTTCCTCGCCCAGGCGCCGCGAGGTCTGGGCCTGGACGGCGGAGGACAGCCCGAAGATCAGCGCCGTGACCATGAACATGGCATAGCCACCGATCCCCACACCCGCCAGCGCCGTCTCGCCCAGACTGCCGACCAGTGCCGCGTCGATCAGGTTGAGCAGACTCTGCGACAGCATCGCCCCGATGATCGGTAGCGCCAGCTTCAGAATTCGTGTGTTGCGCGCAAGATCCCCCAGCATCAGACGCTCCCACGCGGGGAGTCGGAAAGGTGATAGGAGCAGGAGGGGTCAAGAGCCTCGAAGGCGGCTGACAAGCGGGAAACCAGTGAACTGGGCTGCGATGAACAGAACAGCGAGAAACCGAACAGTGATAGACAGGACAGTGACAAACAGAGCAGTGATAAACAAAGCAGTGATAAACAAAGCAGTGACAACGGCACGGGCGACTCACGACAGCAGACAAGGAAGAGCGCCATGATAGCGCGCTCGGCAAACTGAAGACATCGCCTCTCAGACGTCAGCGCGCCCCACCTCCTGAGAGGTGAGGCGCGTGGAGCTGACATTGGCTCCATCAGCCGGCGGGGCGGCTGATGGAGGGGATCAATCGGCGTCGGGATCGTAGCTCAGCACCGGCGACAGCCAGCGTTCCATCTCGGAAAGCTCCATTGCCTTGCGGCTCGCCAGGGACTGCATCTGATCGCGGGTGATCTTGCCGGTGGAGAAGTACTTCGACTCCGGGTGCGCGAAGTACCAGCCAGAGACGGCGGCCGCCGGCCACATGGCAAAGCTCTCGGTCAACACCATACCGGCATGCGTCTCCGGTTCGAGCATGCGGAACAGCGTGGCCTTCTCGGTGTGGTCAGGGCAGGCCGGATAGCCGGGCGCCGGGCGAATGCCGCGATACTTCTCGGCGATCAACGCCTCGTTGTCGAGCACTTCCTGGCTATCGTAGCCCCAGAACTCCTTGCGCACGCGCTCGTGCAGGCGCTCGGCAAAGGCTTCGGCGAGACGGTCCGCCAGCGCCTTGACCATGATGGCGTTGTAATCATCGCCAGCCGCCTCGTACTCCCTGGCCAGTTCATCCGCGCCATGCCCGGTGGTCACGGCGAAGCCACCGATCCAGTCCGGCTTGCCGCTGTCACGCGGGGCGATGAAGTCGGCAAGACTGTGACAGACGCCATCACGGTTCTTGGTCATCTGCTGACGGATGTGATGCAGGCGCTCGACCACCTGGGTGCGTGACTCATCGGCGTAGACTTCCAGGGTGTCGTCGTCGACGCAGTTGGCCGGCCAGAAGCCGATCACGCCACGTGCCAACAGTACCTTGTCGTCGATCAGCTTGCGCAGCATCACCCTGGCATCGGCAAACAGCGAACGCGCCGCTTCTCCGACCGTCTCATCCTGCAGAATCTTCGGGTACTTGCCCGCCAGCTGCCAGCTCATGAAGAAGGGCGTCCAGTCGATGCGCTCGACCAGTTCATTCAGATCGTAGTCATCGAAGACCTTGAGGCCGGTGAAGCTGGGGGCCGGCGGGGTGTAATGCTCCCAGTTCGGCTGGAAACGACGCTTGCGCGCCTCGCGGTAGTCGAGATCCGCGGCCTTGGGGCGGCGCTTGGCGTTGCGCTCGCGCACCACGGCGTACTCGGTGCGAATCTGATCGACATAGGCTGCCTTGAGTTCCGGCGATAGCAGGCGCGAGGCCACCCCCACCGCGCGCGAGGCGTCGGTGACATAGATGACCGGCTGCTCATACTGCGGTTCGATCTTGACTGCGGTGTGTGCCTTGGACGTGGTCGCGCCGCCGATCAGCAGCGGTAATTCAAATCCACGGCGCTGCATCTCCCTGGCGACATTGACCATCTCGTCCAGCGATGGCGTGATCAGCCCCGAAAGCCCGATGATGTCGGCCTTCTCGTCGATGGCGGTCTGCAGGATCTTCTCCGCCGGCACCATCACGCCCAGGTCGATCACCTCATAGTTGTTGCACTGAAGCACCACGCCGACGATGTTCTTGCCGATGTCGTGGACATCGCCCTTGACGGTGGCCATGACGATCTTGCCCTTGGCCTGGGTCTCGCCACTCTTCTCGGCCTCGATGAAGGGGATCAGGTGGGCGACCGCCTGCTTCATGACGCGTGCCGACTTCACCACCTGGGGCAGGAACATCTTGCCCGCGCCGAACAGGTCGCCGACCACATTCATGCCGTCCATCAACGGCCCTTCGATGACCTCGATGGGTCGGGCAGCCTGCAGGCGCGCCTCTTCGGTATCTTCCTCGATATGGACGGTGATGCCCTTGACCAGCGCGTGCTCGATGCGCTTGTTGACCGACCAGCTGCGCCATTCGAGGTCTTCCTTCTTCTCGCCGCTGCTGCCATCGCCCTTGTACTTGTCGGCGATGTCGAGCAGGCGCTCGGTGCTGTCATCGCGGCGGTTGAGCACCACGTCCTCGACGACGTCGCGCAGTTCCCGCGGCAGGTCATCGTAGAGCGCCAGCTGGCCGGCGTTGACGATGCCCATGCTCAGGCCCGCCTGGATGGCGTGATAGAGGAATACCGAGTGGATCGCTTCACGGACCGGATTGTTGCCACGGAACGAGAAGGACACGTTGGAGACGCCACCCGAAATCATCGCGTGGGGCAGGTTGTCATGAATCCAGCGCGTGGCCTCGATGAAATCGACCCCGTAGTTGTCATGCTCCTCGATGCCGGTGGCGATGGCGAAGATGTTGGGGTCGAAGATGATGTCCTCGGCCGGGAAGCCGATGTCATCGACCAGCATCCGGTAGGCGCGCTCGCAGATCTCGATCTTGCGCTGATAGGTATCGGCCTGGCCGACATCATCGAAGGCCATGACCACCACGGCGGCACCGTGACGGCGACAGATCTGCGCCTGCTGCCGGAAGCTTTCCTCGCCTTCCTTGAGCGAGATGGAATTGACCACCGCCTTGCCCTGGATGCACTTGAGCCCCGCCTCGATGATGTCCCACTTCGAGGAATCGACCATGATCGGCACGCGCGAGATGTCCGGCTCCGAGGCGATCAGATTCAGGAAGCGCACCATGGCCTCCTGTGACTCCAGCATGCCCTCATCCATGTTGACGTCGATGACCTGGGCGCCGTTTTCGACCTGCTCGAGGGCGACTTCCAGCGCGGTGGTGTAGTCCTCTTCCTTGATCAGGCGACGGAAGCGCGCGGAGCCGGTGACGTTGGTGCGCTCACCGACATTGACGAACAGCGAGTCCGGCTGGATGTTGAAGGGCTCAAGCCCTGACAGGCGGCAGGCCGGCGCGATCTTTGGCACCTTGCGCGGCGGGTACTGGGCCACCACGCGCTTGACCGCCTGGATGTGCTCTGGGGTGGAGCCACAGCAACCGCCGATGATGTTGAGCAGACCCGCCGCGGCGAAGGAGCCGATGATCTCGGCCATCTCGTCCGGGGTCTGGTCGTACTCGCCGAATTCGTTGGGCAGGCCGGCGTTGGGGTGCGCGGAGACGAAGGTATCGGCCTTCTCGGACAGCTCACGCAGGTAAGGGCGCAGCTCCTCGGCGCCCAGCGCGCAGTTGAGGCCGATGCTCAGCGGACGTGCGTGACGCACCGAGTTCCAGAAGGCTTCGGTGGTCTGGCCGGATAGCGTACGCCCCGAGGCATCGGTGATGGTGCCGGAGATCATCACCGGCAGCCGCGGATGGCCTTCGTCGAACAGCTCCTCGAGGGCGTAGATCGCCGCCTTGGCATTCAGGGTGTCGAAGATGGTCTCGATCAGGATCAGGTCCGCGCCGCCCTCGAAGAGCGCCAATGCGGCCTCGCGGTAGTTCTCGCGCAGGATATCGAAGGTGACGTTGCGCTTGGCGGGGTCATTCACGTCCGGCGAGATGGAGCAGGTGCGGCTGGTCGGGCCGAGCACCCCGGCGACGAAGCGCGGGATGCCAGTCTCGGCGGCCACGGCATCCGCCGTCTTGCGCGCCAGGCGTGCCGATTCGAGATTGATCTCGTGGACCAGCGCCTGCATGCCGTAATCGGACTGCGACAGCTGAGTGGCGTTGAAGGTGTTGGTCTCGACGATGTCGGCGCCGGCCTCGAAGTAGGCGCGGTGGATCGCCTCGACGATGTCCGGCCGGGTCAGCGCCAGCAGGTCGTTGTTGCCCTTGATGTCGCTAGGCCAGTCGGCGAAGCGCTCGCCACGGAAGTCTTCCTCCTCCAGCCCGTAGCTCTGCAACATGGTGCCCATTCCGCCATCGAGGATCAGGATACGTTCCTGCAGCGCCTGGCTCAGCGCGTCGGGCAGGGGCAGAGAATAGGGTACAGGGGATAGGGCTTGCGCCATGACGGACTCCAGCGTGCGTGACCTGTCGCGTTGTCTCCCGAGCGTGTAACTCTCTTTGCCAGGCCAGTACTTTGCCAAGCCAGTACCTTCTGAGCCCAGCACCTTGCCGAGAAAGTCACACGCCACAGGCGCGAACTCATTGCTATTGAGAGGCGCTGGCGAGGGATCCGCTCACGAAATCCCCGCCTGGCCAGTTTGGGATATCGTATCAGACTGCAGAATCGTCACGATGAGCATGATTCATGCGCAACATGAGCCAGTCAGGAGTGCCGGCAAGGGAGTGGCTGCGCGCAGGGCACCAAACCCGAGTGATTTGCTCAGGATTGCGAGTACAGCAGGTTTTCCTTAACATGGAGCCATTAGTCACCTGACATCAAGAGAGTCTCTGCGCCATGAGTGAGAGCATCCAGATTACCGATAGCGCCCAGGAGTATCTTGCCGAGCTGCTCGAGAAGCAGAACGTCGAAGGCATCGGCGTGCGCATCTTCATCACCCAGCCGGGCACGCCGTATGCCGAGACCTGTCTCGCCTACTGCCGCCCGGGCGAGGAAGAGCCGACGGATGAGATCCTGGATCTGCCGAAGCTGAAGGTCTATCTCGACACGCACAGTGTGCCGTTCCTGGAAGAAGCGACCGTCGACTTCAATGCCGATCGCATGGGGGGGCAGCTGACCATCAAGGCACCGAACGCCAAGATGCCCAAGGTCAACGCCGACAGCCCGCTGGAAGACCGCATCAACTACCTGCTCTACAGCGAGATCAACCCGGGTCTGGCGGCTCACGGTGGCGAGATCAAGCTGGTGCAGCTGACCGAAGAGCAGGTCGCCGTGCTGCAGTTCGGTGGCGGTTGCCAGGGCTGCTCCGCCGTCGATCTGACGCTGAAGGATGGTGTCGAGAAGACGCTGATGGAGCGTATCCCGGAACTGACCGGTGTGCGTGACGTCACCGATCACACCGACACGACCAACGCCTACTACAGCTGATGTCGGGTCTAGCTTCGGGCCCGAGGACAGGGTCGAAGCCAAGCACAGGCCAGAAACGCAATCTCCCATCGATTTTCGGTGGGAGATTTTTTATGGGCGCGACGTCAGCCTGTCAGGGGCTGAGGTGATCTGACGCGAGCCTGGGACATCCAGGCCAGGGCATTCGGAGTATGAAGGGAGGTTCGGGGGAAGTCGCTGCGTAAAGTATTAGATTTATCTGGTATCGTGGCAGTATCTTTTTCATGCTGGCAGCGCCCATCGGCTGGCCGGCGTGACGCGTTTTTCCGTCGAACGTTTCCTCCCATCGTCAAGAGATAGCCTTCATGAGTCTGGCCAACCTGCGTTTTCGCACCATCAACATCATCATCTGTGCGCTTTCCGCCTTGGCGGGACTGGTGTTGCTGGTCGTGTTGGCATTCATTACCCGCAACGTGTCCGACCTGCAGCGCGACTGGCAGGAATATCAGCAGGCACGCTCCGACAAACCGCGCCTGGAAGGCCAGCTGACCAAGGCCCTGGGCTATGGCGGCATGGTGCATGACTTCAAGAATCTCGTGCTGCGTCAGGACCTCGAGCTGATCGGCGAGGTGCAGAACGAGATCGGTGCCGCTCGCAGCGCTCTGAGCCGTTATCAGAACCTTGGACTGACCCAGGGGGAGGAAAATGCGGTGGCGGGTCTGCGTGCCACCATCAGCCGCTATGAGCTGATGGTGCCCAGAATACGCACGATGATCGAGCAGGGGCGCTCGAGTGCCGATATCGACAAGCTGGTCCAGATCGATGATTTCCAGGCCGTCTCGGGGCTGGATACCCTGCGGCGTATCTCCATCGCGGAGCTGCGTGACAATGACAATCCGCTCGAGAATGGCATGGGCAAGGCTCGCCTGGTGGCCAACCTGCGCCGTGACCTCGGCTATGGCGAGATGATCCACCACTTCAAGAATTACGTGCTGCGCAGTGACGCCATCTACGGTCAGCAGGCGGCGCAGGACATCGAATCGCTGCGCGCTACCCTGGCGGCTTATCGTGCGCTGGGCATGAATACCGCCGAGCAACGTGCCATCCGCGATATCGCCGATGTCATCCAGTCCTACGGTGACCGCTTGAACAAGGTCAACCAGCTGCATGACGAGCAGGCAGACCTTTCTCCGCGTGAGATCGATCAACTGGTCAAGGTCAATGATGCCCCGGCGCTTGACGCACTGGCGGTGCTGGATCATGAAAGTCGCATGCGGATCGGAGCCACCTCTGCTGCGGTCGGCAAGACGCTCAAGCTGCTGGCCACGGTGGCCCCGGTGGTCAATGGCCTGGCGCTGGCGATGATCGTGGTGCTGATCGGCATCTCGATGTGGCTGTTCGGGCGTTATGTGCTGGTACCGATACGTCGTCTGACCCAGACCATGAACACCCTGGCCAATGACGATGTCAGCGTGGTGATCGACAGCACCCAGCACACCAATGAAGTGGGCCAGATGGCGCGGGCGCTGCAGAAGTTCAAGTACAACATCATCGAGAGCAACAACTACAAGAAGCGCATCACGCAACTGGCGATGCATGACTCCCTGACGGGACTTCCCAATCGACAGCATTTCTATGAGCGGGTCGAGCATTGCCTCGAAAGCGTCAATGACGAAGGCGGGCAGCTGGCGTGCCTGATGCTGGACATCGACAAGTTCAAGCCCATCAATGACACCCATGGCCATGCCGCCGGGGATGTGGCGCTCAAGGTGATCGCGGAGCGACTCAACCAGGTGGTGCGCAAGGGCGATTTCGTCGCGCGTCTGGGAGGCGATGAGTTCGTGGTGCTGGTCCACAATGCCGATATCCAGGCGAATCTGGGTCGCCACGGGGAACTCGCTCAGCTGGCCCAACGCATCATCGACAGTCTGGGCAAGCCATTCCTGTATGAAGAGCACAAGCTGGAAGTGGGCTGCAGCATCGGGATTGCCATCGCCCCTCAGCATGGCAGCGACCGTGAACAGCTATCACACAATGCGGACATGGCGCTCTACGCCGCCAAGAATGAAGGCCGCAATTGCGCGGTGCAGTTCAGCCGCCATGATGAGCTGGGCCAGATTGTCGCGACCGCCAGCAAGAAGTCTGAGGGACAGAAACAGCAGTGACGAAAGCCCTGGGGTTCAAGTCCTGGGTCTCAAGCCTTGGAGCTCAAGCACTAGAGCAGAAGCCGCCTCAGCGGCAATGGAAAGGCAGCGGCAGTGGCAACGCAAGCAAGGCCAAGTGCCGCATGAGCAGGCAAACAGACGGCGCCCCTCGGGGCGCCGTCTTGCGTCTGGTGGGGACAAGTCATCAGCGGGCGGTGGGCAAGGGCGAGAGTTGCCCGGTACTGGTTACTGGTACTTGTACTGGCCCGAGCTTGCACGCGCACCGATACGGAGCTTGGGATAATTCTACGTTATCCATACGCTCCACGAGAATAATTTATGGTTTGCGACATCCATAACGGTTTGTTATGGTTTATAGCGAATTCGCCAACTGCGAAATATTTTATGAAAACCATGACAATGACTTCCACGATTCAGGGCCTGGCCCACCACACCCACGATGCCGTGATCAACCGCGCCAGCGCGCCGTTGTTCATCCGTCAGCCGACTACCGATGATGGTTGGGGCATCTACGAGCTGGTCAAGGCCTGCCCGCCGCTGGACCTCAATTCAGGGTATTCGTACGTTTTGCTGGCCACGCAGTTCCGTGACAGCTGCGCCATCGCGACAGATGAGGAAGGTGAGGTCGTCGGCTTCGTTTCCGGTTACACCCGCAACGACGCCCCGCAGACCTTCTTCCTTTGGCAGATCGCCGTCGGTGAGAAGGCGCGTGGTACTGGCCTGGCACGTCGCTTGATCGAAGCCGTGATGAAGCGTCCCGAAATGGCGCACGTGCGTCATCTCGAGACCACCATCACGCCGGACAACGAGGCGTCCTGGGCATTGTTCACTCGCCTCGCCGAGCGCTGGCAGGTGCCGTTGCACTCGCGTGAGTACTTCTCTTCAGACCAGCTGGGTGGCGAGCACCTTGCCGAAAACCTGGTGCGCATCGGCCCGTTCCTGCCGCGCGATATCTGAGTGCTCGACGCGCTCAAGGCTATTGTGCAGTCAGGCCCATGCGCAGCAAGGGCGGGTAGCAAGCCGCAAGAAGTCCCGGGCGGGACGCCGTCATGATTCTTGTGTCGGTCGTCGAGAAGAATCACGTCCCGTCCGGCAGATGTTCACGACAGGAAGGTTGTGACATCTCCTGCTGACCCCATGTGTGAGTGAGGTAGGGTCAGTGTCATTCGTTGGATCGTCTTTACATTCTGGTATGGCCATTTCAGTAGTCGGCCATCCATCACCAGGGAGGTGACAGCATGAATACGCAGATTCTCGAACAGATGGAATCCGAGGTACGCACTTATTCGCGTTCTTTCCCGACCGTTTTCACCAAGGCGCAGAATGCCCACCTGTTCACCGAGGACGGCAAGCGCTACATCGATTTCCTCGCCGGTGCCGGTGTGCTCAACTACGGGCATAACCATCCGGTACTCAAGAAGGCACTGGTGGATTACATCAGCAATGATGGCATCATCCACGGCCTGGATATGTGGACTTCCGCCAAGCGCGATTTCCTCGAAGCGCTGGAGGAAGTGATCCTCAAGCCGCGTGGTCTGGACTACAAGGTCCACTTCCCGGGGCCGACCGGCACCAACGCGGTCGAAGCTGCCATTCGTCTGGCGCGCAAGGTTTCCGGCCGCCACAACATCGTGTCGTTCACCAATGGCTTCCATGGTGTGACCATGGGGGCGCTGGCCACCACCGGTAACGCCAAGTTCCGTGATGCGGCGGGCCTGCCGGCGCAGGGTGCGCAATTCGTGCCCTACGATGGCTACATGGGTGAGGGCATCGACACCGTTGCCTACCTCGACAAGCTGCTCAAGGATTCCTCCAGCGGTCTGGATCGCCCGGCAGCAGTGCTGGTCGAGACCGTGCAGGGTGAGGGCGGTATCAACCCGGCCTCCATCGAATGGCTCCAGCGTCTGGATGCCTTGTGCAAGGAGCACAAGATCCTGCTGATCGTCGATGACATCCAGGCGGGTTGTGGTCGTACCGGCAAGTTCTTCAGCTTCGAGCACGCCAACATCGTGCCGGACATCGTCTGCAACTCGAAGTCGCTGTCTGCCTCCGGTGTGCCGTTCGCGATGGTGATGATGCGTCCCGAGCTGGACCAGTGGAAGCCGAGCCAGTACAACGGCACCTTCCGTGGCCACGCCCTGGCCTTCGTGACCGGCGCCGCCGCGCTGCGCCACTTCTGGAGTGATGACAAGTTCGAGCGCGATATCCAGCGCAAGGGCCGTATCGTCGAAGATCGCTTCCAGAAGATTGCCGCCAAGGCCCGTGAGAACGGCTTCGAAGCGCACGAGAAGGGCCGTGGCCTGATGCGCGGTATCGATGTCCGTGACGGTGATCTGGCCGATGCCATCACCTCACGCTGCTTCGAACAGGGTTTGATCATCGAGACCAGTGGTCACTCCGGTCAGGTCGTCAAGTGCCTGTGCCCGCTGACCATCCGCGACGAAGATCTGCTGGAAGCCCTCGATATCATCGAGGAAAGCGCTGCCGCAGTGCTGTCCAAGTAACACTGTCTTCCCGCGGGGCGCCCGGTCATCGGCGCCCCGCGGGTCGTTGGTGAGCCTCTGGCTTGCCATCCCCACCGATTGCCCATCCAGGTCACCCCTTCGTTACGGTAATCGCCATCTGTCAGCTGTCGATGTCAGGCAGCCTAGTGAGGAAAACACATGATCGTTCGCAATCTCGAAGAAGCCCGCAGCACCGATCGTCTGGTCAAGGCCGAGAATGGCAACTGGGATAGCACGCGCCTGCTGCTCGATGAAGATGGTGGCAAGTGTTCGTTCCACATCACCCGCATCTTTGAAGGTACCGAGACCCACATCCATTACAAGCATCACTATGAAGTGGTGTATTGCATGGAAGGTGAGGGTGAAGTCGAAACCCTGGCCGATGGCAAGATCTGGCCGATCAAGCCGGGCGACATCTATATCCTCAACGAGCATGATGATCACCTGCTGCGTGCCACCAAGACCATGCACCTGGCCTGTGTGTTCACCCCGGGCCTGACCGGCAAGGAAGTCCATCGTGAAGATGGCTCCTATGCACCTGCCGAAGCCTGAGACCCTGTCTCCTCGTGAGTAAGGCGCGAAGCGTCTGACCTCAAAGGGACAAGCGTCATCCAGAAAGCCCCGTAGCCTTGCTGCGGGGCTTTCTGCGTCGTGGTGGTGAGAAACCGCTCCGTGAGGTTGCCGCACAGCAGAGCGTGCAGGGATTTCCACGCTCAATTATCGTTAGTCGTGCGCAGCTTGTCGGCTCTGCCAGTCAACAGTCGAGACGAGTATGCTCAAGTACGAACATGCGGTTATATCTCCTGGAAATTCCAACGAGGCAGTAGGCCATGGCAGATTCCACCCCAAAGACGACCCTCGCGCCGGGTGGCCGGCCCGGCTTCAGGCCGGCGGCGCCTCATCCGCGTGAAGAAGAGCGTCTCAACAGCCTGCATTCTCTGCATGTATTGGATAGTGACCATGAAAAGCGCTATGACGATCTGACGCGCCTGGTCGCTGATATCTTTGATGTGCCCATCTGCCTCGTATCGCTGGTGGATGAAGACCGCCAGTGGTTCAAGGCTCATTGCGGGCTGGATGCACGACAGACGGGCAGGGATCTCGCCTTCTGCGCCCACGCGCTGCATGAAGAGCGCTTTCTGGTCATCAATGATGCGCGCCAGGATGAGCGCTTCTTTGATAACGCCCTGGTGACGGGGCCACCGCATGTCTGCTTCTACGCGGGTGCCGTGCTGCGTGACAGCAGCGGCCTGCCGCTTGGGACTCTGTGTCTGATCGACCACAAGCCCCGCCAACTGGATACGGCACAGCGGGAGCGTCTGGAGCGCTGTGCACTGCTGGTCGAGAACGAGCTCATCCAGCGTGATGCGCTGCTGGCAGAGCGCGCACGCGCCACCCTGCAAGCCAATATCGACCCGATCACCGGCTACAGTCTGCGTCGTCGCTATCTGCAGCGAATGACGGCCTGGCTGCAGGAGCGCGCCAGCCAGGGGGCGCTGCAGGTCATTCTGGTCAAGCTGCAGAACGCCGAAAGGCTGCGCAAGCAGCAGGGCGTCGACTTCTACGAAGGCGTGCTGCAATCCCTGTCCCACCAGCTCAATGAAAACTTCGATGACGAGGGCCTGCTCAAGGGGCGCGTCAGTCACGACACCCTGATGATCCTGTTGCCGCGTGACCAGGCATTGCACGGCATGCGCTGGCATCGCTTCGTGGAGCAACCCTGGCTGCTGCATCTCTCCGCCAACAATCGGCCTGATCTGCTGATCGGGGCGGGCACCTTCGTTAGCGACAGCATGTCGGCGGCGGAACTGGTCGAGGTGGTGGAAGAGGAGCTTGCCTGTGCCAGTGAATGGGCGCCAAAAGAGAAGGGCGTCCAGTTCGCGGATCTCACGGACAACCTCAACCTGCGCCTCGAGATGAACAACCGCTTTGCCCAGGCGCTGCGCGACAATGAGCTGTGCATTCACCTGCAGCCCATCGTCACTGCGGGCAGCCAAGGCCTCAGCGGCCAGGAAGTGCTGCTGCGCTGGCAGGACAAGAACCGCTGGATCACACCCCACCAGATGTTGCGCATCGCCAGACACGCGGGGCTGGATGAGGAGCTCGATATCTGGGTGCTGCGCAGAAGCTGCGCCTTGCTCAGCCATTGGCTGGCGACCAGGAACGGCAACGACAGCCTGTTGCCGCTGTCGCTGAACATCACGGCGTCGCGCCTGATCGAAACCGAATACATGGATGCCCTGCGCCGTGTCCTGCGCCTTTACCGGCTCAAGGGTGATTGCCTGCGCCTTGATGTCAGCGGTGTCGAGAGTTTTTCCGCGACGCCTGAGCCATTGGTGCTGGCGATGAAATCGCTGGCCAATGACGGCATCAGCTTCTGTGTCGACCGTTTCGGCCCTGAGCATGACAGCCTGCGCCTGTTGAGCATGCTGCCCATCACCAGCGTGAAACTGCATCCGCGCTGGATCAGTCTGTTGCAGACGGATCCGCGTCAGGCGCGCCTGCTGAAAGCCTGGACGGCGGCCTTGCATGCGTTGGAGATCTCCGCCGTGGCGGTTGGTATCGAACACTCACGCCAGCGCCAGACCATGATGGATCTGGGCTTTGACCAGTTGCAGGGCTACGCCTTCGGAGAGCCCATGGCGCCAGAAGAGGATTATGGCAAGTGGCTGTCCAAGGTGGAGACATCGCTCGAGCAGCATGCGGGTGACTCCGCCGCCTCATGAGGGTTGGGCTGTCAGGCGCTGTAACCGACAAGGCTGGCGCTATCGAGGGGTGAAGCCATCAGGCAAGGCTTGCAGCCATCAGCGGCTCACGTGATTGCCGCGCACGAGCTGTCATTTCGGCTCAGCTGCCGGTGAATCACAGGGGCAGCGCTGAAATGCCAGGGTGATATTGGCGGCTTCCAGGCCCAGTTTGCGCATCGAGGTCCGGTTCAGGATGCGGCCATCCGGCTGCAGATACATCCAGTCATCCATGCTGAACTCCCAGGTACTGTCGTCGATCGGTACCTGAAGCACGTAGTTCATGCGCAAGGCATTACCGCGGGTCGTCGCTGTCGCTTCGCCCGTCACATCCGCCGCTCGACCAGTCCATTGGCGATCACCCGCCGGGGTGAAGGTCCAGCGGCGGTGTTGTGTCTCGCCATCGGCATAGACGAAGTCTTCCTCCAGAATCAGCTGGTTGCCTTGCATGCTGCCGATGACATCGACCACGAACCGCCGCGTCACCTCGCCACGGTAATCCTGCACCATGCCCCAGCCACGTGTGTGGCCCAGGAAGTAGTCATCGATGCGCAGCTCAGGGCCGCTGCCCGCGTAATCCTCTATCTGAGGCCCGCTACAGGCTGACAAGCCCGCTGCCATGATCAACACGGCTGCGCGGCCGCTGATGCGCTGAAGGCGTCGAATGCCGTTGTGCATGAATCCAGCGCTAGCTGACAGACAGGACGGGAAGGAGGGCATCGCTGACTCCGGTTCGCGCCGACCCGTGAGTCATCACGGCGCGCGGCAAGGTTGAGTGACAAGATGAGCGGTGTGGGTCACATGTGGCCCGAATTATTCTACAACACTTGTGCATGAATGCTATCAAGGATAAGTTTGTTCGCGCTCCTGGGCAAACGGACTGTTTGCACACGGACTCTGGCAAATTGGCTCGGGTTGTCTGGAGCGAGCTCAAGTGGATCGTGATCGTTGCCGTCGCTGATGCAAGCCGACAGGTTCAACTCGCTGGACTTGGCCCGACGACTCGACTTGATGGACCTGACCTGATGGATCAAGGCAACTGACTCTACGGGCGCCCAGGATCACTGATGAAACCCGCATACCCTATGATTCGTATAATATATATTATGTTAAATACGGTAGTTCGTGAGCGTGCTCAAGCTGTGTACGTCGGGGCTTTGTTCATCCGGGCTGTGTACGTCAATGCTTGAGCGTCGATCTTCAGGCACCTGACCTCCTCCGCGTGCATGACAGCTTCTGCATAGCTGCTTGTGAACCTCAGTTTCTGCTTGTCATTAAAGTCAGTCGATAAAGTCAGCCGATGGAGTCAGTCGGCGTTCCCGCCTATCTTTTGCTGAGTGGCCTGCATTTGATCAGTTTGGCGACAGTCTGACTCGCTTCGCCGGCGGGCTCTCATCCGAGATCGTGTCGTTGCCATGTTGTCATCCCGCGCTGATGATGCGCTGACATCCTGAACAATGCGCAAACAGCGAGGTCTGGCTGTGCAAACTGCCGCGAAGGCTGCTCCTGTCCGGAGGGTGGATTCCATCAAGGTTTTCGTCACCTGAAGGCGACGCAAGCCAAGCTGGCGTTATATCTCCAGCCGGCTGACAGCGGCCCTGACCCACGCCTGGTGGGAGCTCGTGTGGTCTGTCCTCGACTGGCGACAGAAAGTGATCGCTACGTTGGTGAATCGCAGGCAATGGCTCGGCGTCAGGTGCTGAAACATGGACAGTCACCATTCGGGCTACGTATGATCGCCCCCAGTAACGCTTCGGTGCTAGAACGCCCAAGCTATACAAGGGAATACCCAGGCATCGTCGGGTCAGTGTGCTGACCGACTGACGATGGACAAGAATTATGTCTGCCGTTCACACAGGTTGTAGAGCGGCAGCAAGGCTGAACAGGAACCTTCTCCCCTATGCTGATCCGCAAGCTGCTATTGCCTGTTACCTTGACCAGTGTCGTCGTCATGGCCGGCTGCGTCCCGGCACAACCGCAACCGCAGAAACCGGTATTGACGCCAGATGCCTTTTCACAGCGCATCGATGCCCTGCAGGAACAGTTGGCAGGCCAATGCAACGTCCAACAGCAGCAACTTGCCGACCAGCAGGCGCTGAGCCGCTCTCTGCGTCGTGACGTGCGAGAAGTCGGCAGTCAGCTGCGCCAGATCCATGCCGAGATGGAACAGCCCGCACAGCCGCAGGCCGTGGAAGCCTGCAAGGCCGTGACCGACAACCCCATCCTCGACAAGACCCTGCTTGGGCGCGTCGAGTGGGTCGGCTTCCCGACCATCAGCAGCTACTTCAAGGCACGCATCGACACCGGGGCCAACACTTCGTCGCTGTCGGCGCGTGATATCACCGAATTCGAGCGCGACGGCGCCAAGTGGGTCAAGTTCAAGCTCGCACTGCGGGATGACGGCAAGTATTTCGTGTCAGGCGATCGTGACAAGTGGGTAGAAGCCCAGGTCAGCCGCACGGTGACCATCATCCAGGCCTCCGGGCGCGAAGAGCGTCCCGTCGTCAGCCTGCTGATGACACTGGGTGACATCAAGCAGAAGGTCGAGTTCACCCTCAATGATCGTCGTGATCTCACCTATCCGGTATTGCTGGGCCGTCGCTTCATGATGGACATCGCTGCGGTGGACGTCAGCCGTACCTTCATCAATGCACGTCCGGAGTACCCGGGCAGTGCACCCAGTAACGAAGCGGCCAAGGACGAGGACCCGAACGAAGGCAACCGCGACTGAGTGGCAAGCGCCCTCCTGTCTCCTCTGCCCGGCTTCGCTGCCTGACATGGCTCGGTGCTCCACCGAGCCATCATGACTGCTCCAGACATTTCAAGGACTCCCATGTCGCGTTTTGCTTTCTATCTTCTGGTCGGCCTGTTGATGCTGATCGGTGTGGGCCTGACCGCCTATCGCCATATTTCGTTTGATGTGCCCTGGGTGCCCGGTGCACAGCAGAAAGTGTGGGATATCGAAGCCCAGGTGGCCTTCACGGCCACTGGCGGCCCAGTCAAGGCCTCGCTGGCGCTGCCGGAAAACCAGAAAGGCTACAGCGTTCTGACCGAGAACACGGCGTCCTCGGGCTTCGGGCTGTCCTATCTGGATGACCTGCCGGGCCGTCGTGCCGAATGGTCGATCCGTGAAGCGGCAGGCTCGCAGCTGCTGTATTACACCGTGACCATGCTGGAGTCCGACAATGCGACGCCTGCGGCCATCAAGCGCCTGCCGGCCCCTCAGGAAGTCTCCTGGGAGCGTCCCTACGATACCGCCGCGGCCCAGGTCATCGATCAGGCCCGTGAGCGCAGTGCCGATTCGTTCACCTTCGCACGTGAGTTGATCAAGCAGTTCGACAATCAGCGTCAGGGCGAGAATGCGCGCCTGCTGCTGACCCAGTTCGAGCGTCCCGAGTTGATGCTGCGCTTGCTCAATGAGGCCGGTGTCAGTGCGCGTCTGGTCAGCGGCCTGAGTCTGGAAGACGGCCGTCGTCGCCAGACGGTCTCGTCCTGGTTGCAGGTCTTCGCCGAAACGCCGCAAGGAAACGAGGCAGTGGATGTCGAGGCCGCCGACGCTGAAGACATCAACACCGACTGGGTGCTGATCAACCCGGAAACCGGCAAGCAAGGTGAGCCGGACAACCTGCTGCTGTGGGAAGGTCGTGGCGCGCCGATGCTGGAAGTCGAAGGCGGCGTGAATTCCCGTGTCAGCTTCTCGATGATCCGTCACAACGAGCCGGCGGCCGTCGCGGTGCGCAACAAGCTGGCCAATGACGAGCTGCTCAACTTCTCGATCCACTCCCTGCCGCTGGAAGAGCAGGCGCTGTTCAAGACCATCCTGCTGATCCCGATCGGCGCGCTGGTCGTGGTGTTGCTGCGTGTACTGGTCGGTCTCAAGACCTCCGGTACCTTCATGCCGGTATTGATCGCCCTCGCCTTCATCCAGACAAGTCTGGTGACCGGCTTGATCGGCTTCCTGCTGATCGTCGCGACAGGCCTGGTGATCCGCAGTTACCTGTCGCGGCTCAATCTGCTATTGGTGGCGAGGGTCTCGGTGGTGATCATCACGGTGATCGCGATCATCTCCATCTTCTCGGTACTCGCCTATCGCTTCGGTCTGAACGCCGGCCTGACCATCACCTTCTTCCCGATGATCATCCTGTCGTGGACCGTCGAGCGCATGTCGATCCTGTGGGAGGAGGAAGGTCCCAAGGAAGTGCTCAAGCAAGGTGGCGGCAGCCTTCTGACCGCTGTGCTGGCCTATCTGGCGATGAACAATCCGTGGGTGCGTCACCTGACCTTCAACTTCCTCGGTCTGCAACTGGTGCTGATGGCCTTCATCCTGCTGCTCGGCAACTACACCGGCTATCGTCTGCTGGAATTGCGCCGCTTCAAGCCGCTGACGGAGGATTGAGATGCTCTCGTCATGGCTGAATCGCTGGTCGCGCAACTGGACCACGCCGGGCGCCTTGCGCGCCCGGGGGGTTGTCGGCATGAATCGCCGCAACATCGGGTATATCTCGAAATACAACGACCGCCGCCTCTATCCGCTGGTCGATGACAAACTGCAGACCAAGTTGCTGTGTCAGAAGTACGGCCTGGCCTCGCCGGAGATGATCGGCAAGGTCGCCAGCCAGTTCGAGGTCGAGCGTGTCGTCGACATGGTGCGTGATCACGCAGGTTTCGTGATCAAGCCGGCCAAGGGCTCAGGCGGCAAGGGGATCCTCGTCATCGAGCACCATGATGGCGAAGAGTATGTGAAGCCCAGTGGCGCGCGTATCACGCGTGCCGACATGGAGCGCCACGTCTCCAACATCCTGTCAGGGCTCTATTCGCTGGGCGGCTCACCGGATGTGGCGCTGGTCGAAGGCTTGATCTCCTTCGATCAGGCCTTCGCCGAGTTCACCTATGAGGGTGTGCCGGACATTCGTGTCATCGTCTTCAAGGGCTATCCCGTGATGGCGATGATGCGCCTGTCGACGGCGGCCTCGGATGGCAAGGCCAACCTTCACCAGGGCGCGGTCGGTGTCGGGCTGGATATCGGCAGTGGCTGGGCGGTGCGCGGCGTGCAGTACGATCGCCCGCAGTTCGCGCACCCTGATACCGGGCACGATATCTTCTCGCTCAAGGTGCCGCAGTGGGACACCCTGCTCGAGCTGGCTGCCGGCTGTTACGAGATGACCGGACTTGGGTATCTGGGCACCGACATGGTGCTGGATCGTCGCCATGGCCCGATGCTTCTGGAGCTCAACGCCCGTCCGGGGCTCGCCATCCAGATGGCCAATGGCGAGGGCCTGCGCAAGCGGCTCGAGCTGATCGAGCGTCAGCCCGACGGTGTGCCGGTCGCCGAGCGTGTCGCCTTTGCGCGCAAGCACTTCTCGCGCAGCAAGGAAGATGTCGCCAATGTCGGCATGGCACCCATCGCGGACTGATGCCAGTCCCGAATGTTTGCTGACCGATGCCTTGGTTGATCGACTTCTCCAGCGTCTGGAATGACAAGAACACCCCGCCTTGGCGGGGTGTTTCTGTTTGGTGAGTCGCAAGCGAAGCCTCGGCTCAGCCGGGGTCCATGCTCAACATCAGGCGGCTGCCATTGGGCACCACCGGTGAGCGATGGATCAGCCCTCGCCCTTCGTTGCCCGGCCAGCACTCGCCCTTGAGCAACGCCAGGCTGCCCTGGCGCAGCTCATGTATCTCGCCGGGGGCCAGGCAGATGTCCTGATGGCCGGGTTGGCCGTGGCCCAGTGCCAGCCTGTCGGCGGCATGTTCCGGCAGCCACTGGGTGCCCGGACCGTCGTAGGTCGTCACCAATCTGACCGGGATGCGATCGACATGAAAGCGCGGGCACATGGCGCTCTGGGTCATCTCCAGTCGCATGCCGATATCCTTGACCTCGAAGAGTTCGCCCATGGCTTCACCCAGCACACGGATATCCTCTATCAGCGCAGCCCCGGCATCCGGTGCGGGAAGGTAGCGCTCCAGCGCCTCACGCAGATCACTGATCGGGCCGCGCCAGCGCATGCGCAACGGGTAGGCACCCAGGCACTGAGCCTTGACCGCCATCTTCAATGCCGCATCGATGCGGCGTTGCATCACGGCCAGACTGATGTCGGGGTCGAAGATGGCTCCCAGGTCACGTGCCTCGTGACCGATATGCCAATGGGTCGCGGGCCTTGGCGCCGACGCGAGGGTCGAAGGTGACGAACTGGCTGCCAGGCGTGTCTCGGGTCGTGTGTGAAGGGGTGGGTGCAGCGCCTCGAACTGGGCCATGAATTCCTCCTGTCAGGGATGGTCGCGGGTCTATCACCGCGACCAGAAAGCGATAATTGTTATGTTATATCATATTGATCGCTTGTCCACGCTTTCATGTCGGCCCCTGCGCCGTGCGTTGCCTTTGGTGACTCACGCAGCCCCGATGCCTTTGCCGGTGGCCCGTCATGGCCCATTTGCCCTAGAATAAGCATCTGGTCATTCAGGCTGCGCGCTGACGCACTTGCCCTCATTGCGCTTGACGCCTTTTGACATCCGGGATTCACGACACTCAGGATTCTTCATGCCAGAGCCACTTTCGCTGATCGACCAGGCCGAACGTCAATGTCTGGCGCGCGGTGTGCGATTTACGCCGATTCGGCGACGTGTACTGGAAATGATCGCGACCAGTCATGGCGCACTAAAGGCGTATGACCTGCTGGATCAGCTCGCCAAGGAACATGGCGCTGCCCGCCCTCCCACGATCTATCGTGCACTGGACTTTCTGCTCGAACAGGGCCTCGTCCATCGAATTGAATCACTCAATGCCTACCTTGCCTGCCACTGCCCGGAGCATCAGCACGGCTTTCAGCTGTTGATCTGCCGCGGCTGCGGTCGTGTCGAGGAAATGCATGATGACGATCTCGGCACCCGGCTTGTCGCCAGCGCCGATCGCCATGGTTTCTCGATCGAACGCCAGACCATCGAACTCGAGGGGCGTTGCCAGGATTGCACCTCTCAAGCAGCTGCCATGGCAGAAAACGCTCAGTGAACGGCGCTTGCGAGCGCTTTTGATACGATATAACATTTGCTTCCCACGGAGGACGTCACATGCTGGACATCCGCATCTCACAGGCGCAAGTCGTCAACGAAGGCACCATTTCCACTCAGGATGTGGGCATCAAGGGCGGGCGTATTCACGCCATCGGCAGCGACCTGTCTCACCTTGATGCACGTGAAGTGATTGATGCCGCTGGCCGCCATCTGCTGCCGGGCATGATCGATGATCAGGTGCACTTCCGTGAGCCGGGCCTGACCGCCAAGGGCAACATCGCCACCGAGTCTGCTGCTGCCGTGGCCGGGGGGATCACCACCTTCTTCGACATGCCCAACGTCAAACCGGCGACCCTGGACAGCGATGCACTGGAAGCCAAGTTTGCCGTGGCGGCCGGTCGTGCCCATGCCAACCACGCCTTCTATCTGGGTGCCAGCAACGACAACCTGGAAGCGATCAAGACGCTGGATCCGAACCAGACCTGCGGCATCAAGATCTTCATGGGCGCCTCTACCGGCAACATGCTGGTCGATGATCCGGAGATTCTCGAAGGCATCTTCAAGCATGCCCCGACGCCCATCGTCACGCATTGCGAAGACACGCCGATGATTCTCGAGAACGAGGCGCGCTGGCGTGAGCGTTTCGGGGAAGACGTGCCCTTCTCCGAACACGGCCTGATCCGCTCGCGCGAAGCCTGCATCAAGAGCTCGCGTCTGGCGATCGACCTGGCGACCCGCAACGGTACCCAGCTGCATGTCCTGCACCTGACCACCGCCGAGGAAATGGCGCTGTTCAAGGCCGGCCCGATGAAGGGCAAGCAGATCACCGCCGAAGTCTGCGCGCACCACCTGTGGTTCAGCGACGCCGATTACGACACCCGTGGCAGCCTGATCAAGTGCAATCCGGCAGTGAAGACCGCTGAAGACCGCGCCGCCCTGCGCGCTGCCGTGATGGATGGCCGTATCGATATCATCGCCACCGATCACGCGCCGCATACCTGGGAAGAGAAGCAGAACCCGTACTTCAAGGCGCCTTCCGGCCTGCCGCTGGTGCAGCATGCCCTGCTGTCACTGCTCGACCAGGTACAGGACGGCATCTATGACCTGGCGACCCTGGTGCGGAAGACCAGCCACAACGTGGCGGATCGCTTCTCCATCGTCGATCGCGGCTACATCCGTGAAGGGGCCTTCGCAGACCTGGTGCTGGTCGACCTCAATGGCGAGACCAGCGTCACGCGTGACAACGTGCTCTACAAGTGTGGCTGGAGCCCCTTCGATGGCGTGACCTTCAAGGCGCGTATCGATGCGACCTTCGTCAACGGCGTGAAAGCCTATGACGGCAAGACCGTCAATCCGGTGGCCAACGGCCAGCGACTCTCGTTCAACCGCGGCTGATGGCGGTCCTGGCGTGCCGGTTCTCGGCACGTCCTGCCCGCATCATGCCGTGATCACTAGCAAAGGAAGTGGTGTCATGAGTATGCATGCGGGCTCTCCCCTGGCGTCTCGCCAAGTGTTGTGTGAAAAGCTGCTGTCCCGGGTCCAGCGCACGCTGGGTCCGCGGGCTGCGCGTGCCCTGCCGCTGAGTGTGCTGGGCGCGCTTGCCGCGTTCGCGACGCCTGCCGCCCACGCCCACGCCCAGGACAGCGCCCCTCTGCATGTGGCCGTCAGCGTGCCGCCCATCGCATGGATGGTCGATCAGCTGGCCGGTGAGCATGTCGAGATCACCACGCTGGTCAAGCCGGGCGACAGCCCGCACGCCTACGACCCGACCCCGCGCCAGGTGGCTGAGCTGTCGACGGTCCCGCTCTATCTCGCCATCGGCGTGCCCTTCGAGCAGGTGTGGTTGCCGCGCCTGGTGAAGAACAACACCGAGATGCAGGTCGTGCATCTGGAAGAGGGTCTCAACACACGCCACTTCGGCAGTGGTGAGGCGCATGACCACGGTCATGATGAAGCGCATGCTCATGAGCAGGACGCGCATCACGATGACGATCATGCCGACCATGATGAACACGACGAGCACGAAGCTCACGAAGAACATCACGACGAGCATGCTGATCATGAGGCCCACGAAGAGCATCACGGCGAGCACGAAGGTCACGAAGAGCATCACGGCGAGCACGAAGGTCACGAAGAACATCACGGCGAGCACCACGATGAGCACGCTGATCATCAGGAGCATGGTGCCCAGCATGACGAGGATGAGGACCTCGGCGAAGCCGACCCCCACCTCTGGCTGGACCCGCAGCGCATGCAGACCGTCGTCGAGCGTGCCGCCGAGGTGCTCGAGGCACGCCTGCCACAGCATGCCAGCGAGATCGATGCCAATGAGCAGCGTCTGCTCAAGACCCTGAGCGAGCTGGATGCGCAGATCGCTCAGACGCTGGCGCCCTACAAGGGCCGCAATTTCCTGATCTTCCATCCCAGCTTCGGCTACTTCGCGGACCGCTACTCGCTCGAGCAGCATGCCATTGAAGTCAGTGGCCGTGAGCCCACGCCGCGCGAGATGGCCACGCTGATCACGCGTGCCAAGGATGAGAACATCGGCACCATCTTCGTCTCGGGGCAGTTCTCCCAGACGGCGGCCAAGCGGATCGCCAGCTCCCTGGAGGCCGAAGTGGCCGTGCTGGACCCGCTGGCAGAGGACTATCTCGACAACCTGAAGCACGCCACCGAAGCGCTGAAGGCGGGTTTCGAGTTGACTGACAGCCAGTAATTGCCGGCCGGGTATTGCGCATATCGTCTGGTCTTGCACAATGCCCTGCCCCATCGAAAAGTCAGACGGGCGCTCATGCGCCCGTCTGCGTTGCAACGAGGTACCTTACGTCATGGTCAGCCCCATCTCCGTCGCGCGCCCGCGCACGGACAGCCATCCGGAGGCGTCAGCCACCGGGCGCAGTGTCGGACCGGTCTTTCGCCCGGTGCCGGCAGATGCACCGGATGCCATTGATATTCGCGGCGTGACCTTCCGGTATGGCGAGCAGGTCATTCTCGACGATGTCGACTTTCAGGTCGGCGCGCGCGAGATAGTGGGACTGATCGGGCCCAACGGTGGCGGCAAGAGCACGCTGCTCAAGCTGATACTCGGTCTTCACAAGCCGGCGGCTGGCTGTGTCCGGGTGCTGGGGCGCACGCCCAAGGCCGCCGCGCGCCATATCGGTTATGTGCCGCAGTTTGCCAACTTCGTGAAGCGCTTCCCCATCCGCGTGGAAGATGTCGTGCTGATGGGGCGCCAAGGGCGTCGTCGTCAGTGGGGTCCCTGGCCACGCGCGGACCGTGAGGCGATCGGTGCGGTGCTGGAAGAAGTCGGTATCAGTCATCTGCGCCGTCGGCATATCGATGCCCTCTCCGGCGGTCAGCTGCAGCGTGTGCTGATCGCTCGCGCCCTGGCGGCCGAGCCTCAGTTGCTGCTGCTGGATGAGCCCACCGCGAGTGTCGACAGCGACGGCGAGCGCTCCCTGTTCGAGCTGTTCAATCGCCTGGCCAACCGCATGAGCGTGGTGGTGATCAGTCACGATCTCGGTTTCATCAGCGATTACGTCGATCGGGTCGCCTGCCTCAACCGCAAGATGATCGTCCATGACACCGAGACGCTCACCGCTGAATCGATCGAGCGGCTCTATGGTGAAAACGTCCAGATGATCCATCACCATCACTGATGTCGCGGCCGGTGACTGTCCGTCTGGCCTGTTTCACTTCCTTCACGTCGCCCGCTCTGCGCTCTAGGCTTACATTACATGAATTTCATCACCGCCCTGGGCAGCCAGGATTTTCTCCAGAACGCCCTCTTCGCTGGTCTGCTGGCCAGTCTTGCGGCCGGTCTGGTCGGCCCCTATGTCGTGGTACGCCGCATCGGCTATCTGGCCGGGGGTATCGCCCATACCGTGCTTGCCGGCATGGGGATCGCCTACTTCATGGGCGCAAGCCCGCTGGTCGGCGCCTTCATCAGCGCCATTCTTGCCGCCCTGCTGATCGGTTACATCAGTCTCAAGGGCTTTGATCAGGAAGACACCGTCATCGGTGCGCTGTGGGCCATCGGCATGGCCACTGGCATCCTGTTCATCAGTCAGACCCCGGGTTACAAGGTTGATCTGATGAGCTATCTGTTCGGCAACCTGCTGCTGGTGCCCGCGGATGCCATCGGCACCCTCGCCTGGATGGTGGGAGGTCTGGCACTGGTGTTGCTGCTGGTGCATCGCCCACTGACCGCGGTGATCTTCGATGAAGAGTTCGCGCGTCTGCGGGGCGTGCCGGTCAAGACGCTCTACCTGCTGCTGCTGGTGATGGTGGCGATCACCGTCGTGCTGCTGTTGCAGGCGGTGGGGTTGATCATGGTGCTGGCCTTGTTGTCCCTGCCTGCCGCGCTTGCCGGCCATCATGCGCGCTCACTGGGCATGATGATCGTGATCGCGAGTCTGGCGGCCATGGCCTTCACCACCGGTGGGCTGGCGCTCTCCTGGCAGTTCGACCTGCCCGCCGGCGCAACCATCGTGCTGGTGGCCGGTGTCGCCTACCTGCTGTCGCTCATCTGGCGCAGCGCGCGTGGCGGGCTGCGTCGCTGATTCGCGGCTTGTGATACTGATACTGCGTGAGCCCCTGCCAGCGTGACATGACGCTTGAAGGGGCTTCGATATGGACTCTGCAAGGAAACACCCTCAATGGCACAGGATGGACTGCTCAAGTCGCTGGAGAATGCCGACGTCGGCGAGAAGGTCGCGCTGGAGGCGCTGATCGCCGCCTTGCCCTGGAATGGCGACGGCCTGATTCCCGCCATCGCGCAACAGCATGACAGCGGCGAGGTATTGATGATGGCGTGGATGAACGCCGAAGCCCTGCGCGAGACGCTCTCCACCGGTCGCGTGTGCTACTTCTCACGCTCGCGCAGCAAGCTGTGGCGCAAGGGCGAGAGCTCGGGCCAACAGCAGAAGCTGGTCAGTACGCATCTGGATTGCGATGGCGATACCCTGCTGGTCAAGGTCGATCAGACAGGTCCTGCCTGCCATACCGGGCGCAAGAGCTGCTTCTACTGGCGCCTGGATGCTGAAGGTGCCGAGATTACCGATGCACCGATCATTGACCCGAACACCCTGTATGGCAACGCCTGAACGTCGCCACTCCCTCAGGCGCGGCGTGACGTCGGTCATGACGCGCCTGCTGACCGGCTTGCTGCGCGGCTATCAGCTGGTGCTCAGCCCGCTGCTGGGGCCGCGCTGTCGCTTCTATCCTTCCTGCTCCAGTTACGGACTCGAGGCCATCAAGGTGCATGGGCCCCTCAAGGGGTGCTGGCTCACGGCCAGACGTCTGTCACGCTGCCATCCGCTGGGCGGGCCGGGTGGCGTGGACCCCGTGCCACCGCGCAAGGATCACGCCTCGTCTGCCAGCTGCTGCGATGCGCATGATCAGGACGACGCGCCCAGGCCTTGAGGGCATGCGCCTTGTGAGTGACTGGGTCGAGTGCCCTGCGAGCGGCGGAGTCTTGCGGCTGGCGGTACGCATGTGAAGTGTTTCTGTGTTATAATTCACATGTGTATGGCGTCAGCTGTGACGTCATCGTCTGTCAGCAGGAGAATGTCATGTCCGCCGCAGCCGCCCTCGATCGTGTGTCCCCGACCAGCCCCAGTGCGGGCCGCGTTGCCCTCAAGTCCTTCTTCAACATCATGGAGAAGTGGCAGTGCAGCGCGGCGGATCAGCGCGTGCTGCTGGGGGGCATCGGTACCACCACCTATCACAAGTATCGCAAGCTGCCGGAAGTGCGCCTGCCCAACGACACCCTGGAGCGTATCTCCTACGTGATGGGGATCCACAAGGCTCTGCGCATCCTGTTCAGCAATACGCCCGAGATGGCCCATGAATGGGTACGTCGTCCCAATCGTGCGGCGCCCTTCAATGGCCAGAGTGCGCTGGACTACATGCTGGCCGGCCAGGTGGTTTCGCTGGCCGACACTCGCCGTTATCTCGACGGAGTGCGTGGATGAGCGAATGGACGAGCGAAGGCAAGCATGTCGATGACTCCGCCCTGCCCGCGCTGACGCTGCCGGACTGGCAGAACGCCTGGCGCGTGATCTCCAGCGCCTTCCCGCCCATTTCGGTATTCGAGGATATTCTCGAGCCTGATGAGCTGGAGATGGCGTTTGCCATCGAGGCGCTGACCAATGACCGCCTGCGCGAAGAAGCCGGCGAGCTGAGTCGCGTCGCACCGCAAGACCGCATCAGCGGGCCGGGTTCCACGCCGGTGATGGCGGCCTTCACGCATATCGGGCGTGCCTCGCGCTTCACCGATGGCAGTTTCGGGGTCTATTACTGTGCCAGTACGCTGGACACCGCGATCAGCGAGACCCGCTTCCACATGGCGCGCTTTCTGGCTGATACCGCGCAGCCCAGTCAGGAAATGACCATGCGCAGTTACGTCAATCGCGTGACGCAGCCACTGCATGACATTCGCGAGGGTCATGACGCCCTCTGTCAGCCAGACATGGCCAGCTACCCAGCCGGCCAGGCCTTTGCCGCCAGGTTGCGAGAAGCTGGCAGCTTTGGCCTGCTCTACCCCAGCGTGCGCCACGCCCAGGTGGATGCAAGCGCCGAGTGCGCGGCCATTCTGCGTCCGCCGGCTGTCAGCATCCCCATTCAGGGGCCGCACCTGCGCTATGTCTGGGATGGTCAGCATCAGGCCATGACGCATGTGCTGGAGGTGCGCGAGCATCGCTGAGGGCGTGAAAACGCCCTGCTGAACGACCTTAGAAAGCCCTGAGAAATTCTTGAGAAAAGCCCAAAAAGACGCCCGCCATTCCGCTCGAAATCTCGAGACTGGAATGGCGGGCGTCTTGCGTTACTCATGTCGGCCCAGACCTGAAGCGTCAGAGCTAAAGCATCAGCCCCCAGACGACAGGCCTCAGGCGTTGGCGTGCAGCTCGGCCACACCGTAGATACGCTTGAGCATCGCATGCAGGCCGTTGGAGCGCGTCGGCGACAGGTGCTTGTCGAGGCCGAGCTCGTTGAGGAAGGTCGGCTGGGTGGCGACGATTTCCTGCGGCGTCCGGTCGTTGTAGATGCGCAGCACCACGGCGATCAGGCCTGCCACGATGGCGGCGTCCGAGGTCGCCTGGAAATGCAGGCGCTGCTCGCTGCCTTCGCCACGCACTTCAGGATGAATCCAGACGTTGGACTGGCAGCCGTCGATCTTGGTCTCAGGGCCTTTCAGTGCTTCCGGGTATTCCGGCAGCGCCTTGCCCATGTCGATGATGTACTGATAGCGGTCCATCCAGTTGTCGAAGAAGCTGAATTCCTCGACCAGTTCCGCCTGCGCTTGTTGCGCGTCGCTCATGCTGACTCCCGATGATGTCACTGCAAAGTGTCTGAAGATACGCTGTCGCCATGATAACGCCTGACCTCGCCGGACGCACGGCGCCTTGGGGCCTGAGCGTGGTGACAGCGCTCATGAGTCGTGTTCTGGCGCCTCAGGCGGATGGCCTGGCGTCGCCAGCGAATGTCTGGCCATCTGCTGCTGCCACTCGCTGTCTTCGGCGTGCAGGTAGCGCGATGTCGTATCCAGTCGCGAGTGTCTGGCGGAGCGCGACAGAAAGCGCAGCTCTACCCCGGCCTGTGCCTGATGGGTGATCGCGGTGTGGCGCAGCCAGTGAGGGCTTGCCTGATCGAGGGTGCGTGCCATCAGCTCGCTGGCGTCGCCGGGACTCTGGATTCGCTGGCGCATGTCGATGGCGGCCTGGGCAAAAGTCTGCTTGATCAAGCGGTAGAGCTGGTTGTCGCCGAGCGCTGTCGTGCCATCCAGGCGCGCCAGCAGCGGCAGTGCCTCGTCGGCGGGCAGTGCCTGCGGTAGATCACTGAGCCCGCGCAGGCGTCGCCAGCGAACCAGCGCCTCGAGCATCGGCGGCGGCAGCGGAATCTCGGCCAGCTTGGCGCCCTTGCCTATCACGCGCCACCACCACTGGCCTTCCCGTTTGACGATATCGCCCATCCTCGCGGCGGCCATCTCCGCGATGCGCGGCGCCATCAAGTAGGCGAATGCGAACAGAAAGCGCTGGCGCTCGGCCACGAAGCGCTCGCGGGACACCCCGCCCTCAGGTGAAGCACCGACCGGCGTCAGCTCCTCGCAATGCGCTTCGATACGCCCCCACAGCCAGTCCCATAGCGGGCGCTCGAGATAGCGTTCGATGCGCAGCGTGCGGTTTTCCATGCGGCGCTTGTCGCGCATCAGGCGGAACGGGTTGCGTGACAGGTAGCCGGCCTCGATCAGCCAGGCATACATGCCCTGCAGGATCACCAGGCTCTGACGGCGGCTGGCGGGGGCCAGCGGGCCGCGAAAGGGTCGCCACTGAGGATGCTTGCGGGCACGCACGCTGCCGATCCAGACCTCTGCTGGCTGAGGGTCGGCCAGAAACGCCTCGAAGTGCTCAAGGCGTTCGCGATCCAGGCTGGCCAGGGCGGATTCTCTGCCCTGCTCTCCCTCGGCCTTGAGCCATAGCAGCAGGCGCTCCGCTTCCTTGCGATAGGCGCGCAGCGTCTGAGCGCTGTGGCGATATTCGTTGAGCCAGGCGGCCACGGCTTCGACATCCGTGCGGGCGCGAATCAGTGAGCGATCATCAGCGGCCGTCAGCTGGGCATGCTGCTGCGCTCTGGATAGCTCGACCTCCAGATGCCCGACCAGCGCCGTGATGCCATCATGCGTGCTTTCTTCCACCGATCAACTCCCGTTGATGCCTCTCGGCTGTATATCGCCCGTCTGGCGTGTCATTTCAGGCGTGCGCCGCCCTGTGGTGCCCTTGTCCATCTCTTGTCTGCCCTTCTCTTGTCTGCCCTTTCCTGCTCTGTCCTTCCCTGTTCTGGCCAAGCTTGCCCTGTCCTCGGGGCTGATTGTGACGTTACGGCTATGATAATTCAAGATAAGGCGCGTAATCATGAATTTATAGCTCTATACGTATCGTAAATTACATATTACGTAATATGTAATTATCTTTATCTTGTCAGAAAACATCGCTAAGATGGGCACCAGGCTGGGGGTGAATTGATGGCAGAAGAAGGCGAGCGGCATCCAAGGTATTGCTCTCGCCAGATGACGTGGCCCATCCGCTGCCATTGCGTGTATGAGAGTGCGTGCTGGAGAGTGGTAGTTGGCCGCGCTTCATGGCGTAATGGCGGGCAAGCAGCAACGACTGACGACGTATCAATGACGGACTACGGACGGAGATTCCCATGGCGCGCACTGGCGTCCAGTACGAGGATGTACAACGAGCCATCGAGTCACTGATGGCACGGGGCGAGGCCCCGAGCGTGCAGAAGATTCGTGAAGTGCTGGGGACCGGCAGCTTCACCACCATCAGCGATCATCTGCGTGACTGGCGCCAGCGGCGCGCCGAGAAGCGTGATGAGCCGCTGAGCCAGGCCATGCCTGACAGTCTCACCGAGACCCTGGCCACGGTCTGGAAGGAGGCGCAGTCACTGGCCAATGAAAGCCTGGTGCACTATCGCCAGGAAGCGGACAAGCAGACCGTCGAGGCGCGTGAAGCCGAAGCGCAGGCACAGCGCCGCGCGGAAGATGCCGAACAGCGTCTCAGCGCCCTGTCCGAGCAATTGGCCCAGGTGCAGGCGCGCCTTGAAGAGCGTGTGCAGGCCTTGGCGACGTTGACCAATGAGCAGGAGCATTGGCAGCAGCTGCAGGACAAGCTCGAAAAGCGCCTGACCCTGGCCCAGGAAGACATCGCGGCCATGGAGCGCACGCGCGAAGTGGACCACGAGCGTCATCAGCAGGCGATTCAGGCGCAGGAAATCGAGTGGAAGGAACGCCTTGCGCAGGAAGAGGCGCGCCATGAGGCCAGTGAAACGCGCCTGATGAAGATGCTGGATGATGCACGTCTCGAGAAGAGCGAGCTCGACAAGCAGCATCGACGTCGTCAGGAGCAGCTCGAGAAGCGCGTCGAGCGTCTCGATGCCCAGGCGGCCGAGCAACGCAAGCAGCTGCAGGAAGAAGAGCGTCGCCGCTTTGAGGAGACCTCGGCTTGCCAGCAGCGCGAGACGGAGCTCAAGGACATGCGTGCGCAGCTGGAGCACTCCTCGGCGGAATACTCACGCCTGGAGGCCCAGCTCGGGCAGCTGACGCACGAGAACAAGCTGCTCAAGGAACGCCTGGCATTTGCGCCCTTGCCGCCCTTCGTATGCTGAAAGCCTTGTCGAGTGTTCACCACGCACTTGCGGCGTGATCTCCATGACTGACATGACGCAATGCACACGAAAACGCCGCCCATCAGGGCGGCGTTTTTTGTCAGTGCTGTCGAGTTCTCATTCTCGTGATGCCAAGCTCGTGATATCAGAGCCGTCAGTGTCGTGATGGCGACGCCATCGGGTGACTATCAGGTTGTCAAAAGTGTGGCGAACACCTCACAGCAGCTCTTCCGCGACCAGTGCCAGACGTGAGCGCTCGACGCACTTGAGTGTCACGTGACTGGCATGCGGCCACGAGCTGAAGCGCTGCACTGCCACCGCAAGGCCGCAGGTGTTGGCGGTCAGATAGGGAGTGTCTATCTGGCCCACATTGCCCAGCAGTACCACCTTGGTGTTGGCGCCCGCCCGTGTCAGCAGCCCCTTGAGCTGCTTGGGCGTCAGGTTCTGGGCTTCATCGATGATCAGGAAGGTGTCGCTCAGCGTGCGCCCACGCATGAAGGACGGTGAGCGGATCTGGACGCGATTGCCGATCCAGGCGCGCGTGGCCTCCTCGTTCCAGGCGCTGGTGCCTTCTCCCTCCTTGCGCAGCAGGTTGTCCATGTTGTCGTGGAAGGCCCCCATCCACGGCGACATCTTCTCTTCTTCGGTGCCGGGCAGAAAGCCGATCTCTTCACCCATCGCGATCGGCGCGCGAGTGAAGATGATGCGTTCGAAACGCTTCTTCTCCAGTGTCTGCTCGAACGCGGCAGCCAGCGTCATGTAGGTCTTGCCGGTGCCTGCACTGCCCGCGATCGACACCATGTCGACGCTGTCGTCCATCAGCAGATTGAGTGCGAAGTTCTGGCGACTGTCATGGGCATTCACCCCCCAGGCGCTGCGCTCGTTGCGATAGTTCTGCAGCACTTCCAGGCGTGCATAGTCGTGCTCCAGCTCGCGCACGATGGCTTCGAAACTGGCGCCATCATCCCCATCGCAATCCGCGATCAGCATGCCCGGGTACCAGTCCTTGGGCATCTGGCCTGACAGCTCATAGAAGGTGCGATGGTGCTCGCGCGTGACGGTGACATCGACCTGCATGTCGTCCCAGACGCCCTGGCCGTCGTGGCCGGCCTCATGAAAGAGCTTGACGCCTTCGATCATGGCGTCGCTGTCGGTGAAGGCGCGATCCGTCAGATAGTCTTCCACCGCCATGCCCAGGGCGGCGGCCTTGATGCGTAGATTGATGTCCTTGGTCACCAGGATGACCGAGGCGTCCTGGCAGCGTGCAGACAGGCTGCGAGTCTCGGCGAGAATACGATTGTCGGCACAGGCGTCGCTCTGATCGACATGGCCGGAGAGGAAGTGAAGGTTGCCCGCGCCATTCATGGAAGGCGGGAGCGGAATTCCACGCAGGATTTCCTGAGGTGTGACATCCGCGGTGAGATCGGACAGCGTACGGCTGATCTGGCGGGCGGTATGGGCAATCTCCTTGTTGCCATTCTTGTGCTTGTCCAGCTCCTCCAGCACCGTCATCGGAATGACGACATCATGCTCGTCAAACTGAAACAGGGCTGAGGGGTCGTGAATCAGCACGTTGGTATCGAGGACGTACAGACGACGGGACTGCTTCTCGACTCTTACCATTGGCGACATGCCTTCCGTTGGAGTGTGCCCCTTGAAGCTAGCATGATGAATATGTCGATCGTGTTGCAAAAACGCGTTCAGATTTCACGCTAGCCTTGCAGACAGGTCACGCAAGGCAGGCGCATACTGTTGCTCCCTCATGAAATGCCTTCTTGCCATGTGCCTGACAGCACCATGCTGAGCAGCGCCAACCTGTAGCAGAGAGAGCCAGCCGCGCCACACGCAAAGTCAGCGCCTCAGGCATAAGTCAGCGCCGCAGGCATGAAAAAGCCGCCCACCGAGCATCTCGGGGGCGGCTTTTGTTTATCCCCTCACGGCATCGGCCGTGAGGGTTGGTGCTCAAACGCTATCTTGTCGAGCGGATAGCGCTGCGGCGTCAGGCAACAGCGGGTTGCTGACGGCGTCGACGTACCTGCAGGAAGCCGATCAACCACAGCAATGCCAGTGCCGGCAGCATGGCGATTTCCTTCGGCGGACGCTTAGCCGTCTGCTGGATGCCATCGATGGTGTAGTCGAAATCGATGCCGGCCTGCTGTGCCACGCTACCGTACTCGATCATGCTGACCAGTACCTGCTCGTCGCTGATATCCAGCGTCAAGCCGACATCGGTCAGACGGGCTTCGCCACTCTCGGCATCAGAAACTGGCAGCAACACGGTCTTGGAGACCTCGTCGCCATCCAGGTTGATGCCCGAGACGTGAATCGGCAGCTTGCTGTCCACCGGCGCTTCGGCGATCAGCGTCTCGATCTGCTGCGGTGCGGCCATGGTGGTCGGTGGATAGATCATGTCCCACCAATAACCCGGACGGAACAGCGTGAAGGTGATCAGCAGCAGGCCGATGGTCTCGTACCAGCGCGTGCGCGTCAGCCAGTAGCCTTGCGTCGCCGCCGCGAAGACCAGCATCGCCGCGACGGCCGAGGCCACCGTGATCGCCAGGTGCCAGTAGCTGTCGATGTTCATCAGCAACAGGTTGGTATTGAAGATGAACATGAACGGCAGGATCGCGGTGCGGATATCGTAGGTGAAACCCTGGATACCGGTCTTGATCGGGTCTGCCTTGGCGATCGCGGCCGCCGCGAAGGCGGCTAGCCCCACCGGTGGCGTGTCATCGGCCAATATCCCGAAGTAGAACACGAACAGGTGCACGGCGATCAGCGGCACGATCAGGCCGTTTTCCGCGCCCAGATTGACGATGACCGGCGCCATCAGCGTCGAGACGACGATGTAGTTGGCAGTCGTCGGCAGGCCCATGCCCAGAATCAGGCTGATCACGGCGGTGAAGATCAGGATCAGCATCAGGTTGCCGGCCGAGATGAACTCGACGAAGGCGGTCATCTTGAGGCCCAGCCCGGTCAGGGTCACGGTGCCCACGACGATACCTGCCGCTGCGGTGGCCACGCCGATGCCGATCATGTTCTTGGCGCCGATCACCAGGCCATGGAAGAGGTCTTCGCCACCGCGTTGTGCGGCGCCGCCGACATTGCCTTCCTTGCGGAAGATGGCCACCAGCGGACGCTGGGTCACGGTGATGAAGATCATGAACAGCACGGCCCAGAAGGCCGACAGTCCCGGTGACATGCGCTCGACCGTCAGGCACCACACCAGCACCACGACCGGCAACAGGAAGTAGAGACCGACCTTGACGGTCGGGCCGACCGGCGGCAGTTCATCGATGTCGCCTTCCCCAAGCTCCGGGAAGCGTGCCGAATAGGCGATCAGTGCCACATAGGAGGCCAGCAGCAGCGGCAGCACGATCCAGACCGCGCCATCCCCCGCCAGGGTCTTGATCCAGCCGATGCCGTAGTAGACGACCAGCGTGAGTATTCCCATGCCGATGAAGACGGTCAGGAAGGTCAGCAGAGTCGCGATCATGCTGGTCTTCTGGGTGCGCTTGAGGCCTTCCATGCCGGCCTTGCACGCTTCCAGGTGCACGATGTAGATCAGGGCGATGTAGGAGATCAATGCCGGCAGCAAGGCATGCTTGATGACGTCAAGGTAAGGAATGCCGACGTATTCAACCATCAGGAAGGCCGCGGCGCCCATGATCGGCGGCGTCAGCTGGCCATTGGTGGACGCGGCCACTTCCACGGCGCCCGCCTTGGTGGCCGGGAAGCCGACCTTCTTCATCAGCGGGATGGTGAAGGTGCCGGTGGTGACGACGTTGGCGATGGAGGAGCCGGAGATGATGCCGGACAGGCCAGAGGCGACGACGGCGGCCTTGGCCGGTCCGCCGCGCATGTGACCGAGCATGGAGAAGGCCATGCGGATGAAGTAGTTGCCGGCGCCAGCGCGTTCCAGCAAGGCACCGAACAGCACGAACAGGAACACGAAGTCGGTGGAAACGCCGAGCGCGACCCCGAACACCCCTTCCGTGGTCAGCCACTGGTGGCCGAGCAGCTTGTTGAGACTGGCCCCGGCATGCGCGATGACATCGGGCATGTAGGCGCCGAACAGGCTGTAGAGCAGAAAGACGCTGGCGACGACCGCAAGGGGCGGCCCGAGTGCGCGACGCGTGGCTTCCAGCAGCAGGACCAGGCCGATCCCCGAGAACACCAGGTCCACGGTGGTATAGGCGCCAGCGCGACGTGCCAGTTCATCACTGAAGATCAGCACATAGGCGACACCCGCCACGGCGAAGATCGCCAGGGCCCAGTCATAGAGGGGAATGCGATTGGCGGGGGCACCCTTGTAGGCCGGGTACGCCACGAAGGCCAGCGAGATGGCAAAACAGAGATGCACGGCGCGCGCGGTGTCGGAATTGAGCAGTGACAGCGGCGAGGCGTGGTAAAGCTGAAACAACGACCATGCCAGTGGAATCAGCCACATGAAGTGGCGGCCCACGAAGCCCACGGGATGACGGCCGCCGGTTTCCGACTCCAGCATCTCGAGGACTTCAGCATCATGATGCGTCTCGGCGTCTGGCGCCTGAGACGTTGCTGCAGTTTGGGTTTTGGTCATTTTTTGTGATCCGGTACGCGAGTCAGGCGATGGCTGGCAGGTCACCTTCTTGCTCGACCAGAAGGCCCTGCTCAACCACATGCTTATCAAGCTGGTTACGTCTTCAGTATGTCCGGCCTGACAGATGTTTCCATTGATTCACCCGATCAGGGCGCAAATTATCTGAACGATTTCCTGAACGGGCAGCGAGCTAGGCTCGTGACGAGCGTGAGACCTTGTATGGTCACGCTTGTCCATGCTGCGGCTGCCGTCACGCCACTTGCCACTCGCAGGCAAGTCCTGGTTGCACGCTGACGGCGGGTGTCGCTGCTGCGCTTTCCCTGCTCGGCCTCTTCCTGCTCGACCTTTTCCTGCACGACCTAAGTGGCCGCCCGGGAATGCAGACTTTCCACAAGCACGGAGACCGCAACGAGTGCGGTCTCCGGGAATTCCCTGTGCTCCCTGTGCTCGGCTCCCTGAGCGCAGGGTGAGCGTTCATGCACGGCGCCTCGCAGGCGAGGCGCGCAGGGCATATCACTCGCTCAGCAGGCCAGCTTCCTTGTAGTACTGCTTGGCGCCATCGTGCAGCGGCGCCGTCAGGGAAGCATTGACCATCTCTTCCTTCTTCAGGACCTGGAACGCCGGGTGCAGGCGCTGGAACTGATCGAAGTTGTCGAACACGGCCTTGACCACTTCGTAGGCGACGCGGTCTTCGACTTCGGCACTGGAGACGATGGTGGCGCGGACACCGAAGGTGGTCACGTCGTCATCGTTGCCGCGGTACATGCCACCCGGGATGGTCGCGACGGAGAAGTAAGGCTTCTCTTCGACCAGCTTGGTGACGGCGTCGCCGGTGACATTGACGATGTTCGCGTCACAGGTGGTGGTCGCTTCCTTGATGGAACCGGACGGGTGACCCACGACGTAGACGTAACCGTCGATCTTGTTGTCACACAGCGCGGAAGACATCTCGGAGGCCTTGAGCTCGGAGGCCACGGAATACACGCTGGTGTCCTTGTCCTGAGAGGACAGCAGAGTGTCGATGGTCGAGCGCTGACCGGAACCCGGGTTGCCGATGTTCATGCGCTTGCCTTCCAGCTGGTCGAACTCAGTCACGCCGCTGTCCTTGCGGGCGACGACGGTGAACGGTTCCGGGTGCAGGGAGAACAGTGAACGCAGGTCCTTGTTCGGGCCGAAGTCTTCGAAATCGCCCTTGCCTTCATAGGCATTGTAATGCGCGTCAGACTGGGCAACGCCCATGTCCAGCTCGCCGGTACGGATGCTGTTTAGGTTGTAGCCGGAACCGCCCGTGGACTCGACGCTGCAGCGAATGCCGTGTTCGGCCTTGCCACGGTTGACCAAGCGGCAGATTGCACCACCAGCCGGATAGTAAACGCCTGTTACACCGCCGGTGCCGATGGTTACGAAGGTCTGCTCGGCGGCGCTGGCGCCTCCGGAGATCCCCATCAGGCCAAGACCTGCGGTCGCGACCGCCGCTGTCAGCGACTTCTTGATCATGGTCATGTTGAAACTCCCTTTGCTGGCTTGTTATTGGTCTTGCCGTCGTGCACCTCGATACCAGCCAGGCCCTTGCTTGTAACGCGTGTGAAACAGGCCGATTTTCAGGCTTATCCACTGCCACATGGCTGATATTTCAGTAATTTGAGGTGCATAACGCTGCACTGAGACTAGCATAGCTGAAGTGTGCGAGTACCAGCTTGTCATGCTTTATGCTACGAAAGGTGTAGGTGTTGGCAGTGAACTGCGCAGACAGCGACTTGTCCCTCGCCACACGAGGATGGCCACTTCCTCATTGCGTGCAACTTTACAGCGCGGATTCAGATAGTCGCTGTTGCTGACTGTGTAACCTGCAACGTTACTCAGTAACCATGACTCCCCTTTCGCGGTTGATTTGCGCCTGGGAGCACGCAGAAGACACATGCAAAAACGCCCCACGGCAAGGCCGTGGGGCGTTCTGTTTTCGATGTTCTGTTTCGACGTTCAGTTTTTTCGAAGCTCAGTCATTTCGACGAGCCGTCTCTGCGACTGGCTTGTCAGGTGCGCGTGACACTGCGCATGGTGACGAACTCTTCCGCTGCCGTCGGGTGAATGCCCACGGTCAGGTCGAAGTCGGCCTTGGTCAGACCGGCACGCACGGCGATGCCGATGCCCTGCATGATCTCACCGGCTTCATCACCGACCATGTGCACGCCGACGACCTTGTCACTGGCGTCATCGACGATCAGCTTCATCAGGCTGCGCTCATCGCTGCCGGACAGGGTGTGCTTGAGCGGACGGAAGTCAGCGGTGTAGACGCGGATGCTGTCGAACTTCTCGCGCGCCGCTTCTTCGCTGAGGCCGACGGTACCGATGTTCGGATGACAGAAGACCGCTGTCGCGATGCTGTCGTAGTCCAGGCCACCCACGACGCCGTCACCGAAGTGCGCTCGCACCAGGTGCATGGCTTCTTCAAGCGCCACCGGCGTCAGTTCCGGACCGCCGATGATGTCGCCCAGCGCGAGGATGGACGAGGTGGTGGTCTCGAAGCGCTCGTTGACGCGCACGGTGCCATCGACATTCAGCGCCACATCGACATTCTCCAGCCCCAGGCCTTCGATGTTCGGCTTGCGACCAGTGGCGGCGAGGATGCAATCCACTTCCAGCACCTGGCCATCGCTCAGGCGCACGCTGTAGACGTCGCCCTGCTTGTCGATGGACTCGACCGTGGTGTTGAAGTGCAGGTTGACGCCCTTCTTGGCCATCTCGTCACGCGTGAACTCACGCACTTCGTTGTCGAAGCCGCGCAGGAACAGGTCGCCGCGATAGCTCAGGTGCGTCTCGGCACCCAGACCATTGAAGATGCTGGCGAACTCGACGGCGATATAGCCGCCACCGATGACGAAGAAGCGCTTCGGGAAGCTTTCCAGATCGAAGATGCGGTTGGAATCCAGCGCATGTTCACGACCTGGGAAGTCCGGCAGGAACGGCCAGCCACCGGTGGCGACCAGAATCTTGGCCGCGGTGTGACGCTCGCCATTGACGACGACGGTGTTGGCATCGGCGATGCTGGCACGGCCTTCGATCAGCGTGGCGCCGGAATTGTTGAGCAGATTGCGATAGATGCCGTTCAGACGAGAGATCTCGGCGGTCTTGCGATCGCGCAGGGTCGCCCAGTCAAAGCGCGGGGCGTCGCCCAGATCCCAACCGAAGCCGGCGCTGTCCTTGAAGGAGTCATGGTAGTGGGCAGCGTAGGAGTAGAGCTTCTTGGGCACGCAACCGACATTGACACAGGTACCGCCGAGGTAGCGGTCTTCTGCCACGGCAACGCGGGCGCCGGTCGCGGCGGCGGTCCGGGCAGCGCGAACGCCGCCGGAGCCGGCACCAATGACGAACAGGTCGAAGTCAAACTGGCCTGTCGCAGGCTGATGGGTCTGATCGGTCACGGGAATCTCCTTGATGAATTGGCCACATGGTATCAGGACTCGCGCGGCCTCGGGAGTCCCGTGTCGCTGGGCACGGTTACCCGCGTATCGGCCTTCAGGTTGACCCTGTGGCCTCTGACACGGTAAATATGTCCTACAAGCATGTTAGACAAAAGTTACAACGTGCTGGCACAGGGGCTTGCACCGTCATTGGCGAAGCGCTCCGCGGGCGCGTAACATTGTTGCTCGTAACACTGTCGCTCGTAACATTAGCGCTCTAACGTCTTGCCTGACGCTGCCGTGAATGCCTGCCTCATGGGTCTGAGCCAAGAGGCTCTGCGCCCGAGAGGCACCACGGCCAACGCCCCTGTGCGACAACCGTCCCCTGCCCCCGTCATTTGAAAAGTGGTCTCCCTGCCATGAGCAATATCGAAAAGCTGCTTGAGCAAAACAAGGTCTGGGCTGAATCCATGACCGAGCGCGACCCTGAGTTCTTCAAGCGCCTCTCGGACCAGCAGAATCCTGATTTTCTGTGGATCGGCTGCTCGGATTCCCGCGTACCGGCCAACCAGATCATCGACCTGCCGCCCGGCGAAGTCTTCGTTCATCGCAATGTCGCCAACCTGATCCACTACAACGACATGAACGCGTTGTCGGTGATCCAGTACGCCGTCGATGTCCTGAAGGTCGAGCACATCATGATCGTCGGCCATTACGGTTGTGGTGGCGTGCGTGCCTCGATCACCGGCGGTGACAATGGCATGGTTGACTACTGGCTGCACACCCTGCGTGAGCTCTACAACCTGCACTATGACGAGCTCAAGGACCTGCCGCTGGATGAGCAGGTCGACCGCATGTGCGAACTCAATGTCCGCTCTCAGGTGCAGAACCTGGCCAGAACCAAGATCCTGCAGCGTGCCTGGGAGCGCGGTCAGAAGCTGGAAGTGCACGGCTGGGTCTACGGCCTGTCCGATGGTCGGGTGAACAACCTCGATTGCACCATCAGCAACCTGTCACAGGTGCCGCAGCTGTATCGTGTGGACCGCATCGAGCCTTTGCCGCAGCAGGACTGATCAGGCCGACCTGATCCAGCTGCCGGTGCTGCAGAATGCCGGTAGCAACATCAGTGCCCTCCAACGCGCCTCCCACTCGGGAGGCGCGTCGCGTTTCAGGCCTCCCTCTTATCAAGACGACCCTCCAGCGCCTTTCTCCCACTGTCAGTGCTTTCCTGCATCGACTGCCTTGGCGTCTATCGAATGGAATCAGGCTGGCAGTCACCGGCGCTGGAAAGTCTTTCACGTGTTTTCAGCGCAGCGTTCGGGAATTTTACAGCGCAGTATCGACCTTGCAGCCCTTCGTGGAGGGCCTCTGAGGCGCAACTTTGGTCGCAGAACGCCATGCGCACCAATCAAGTGCAGAGACTGCACGCATTGAAAAATCACTGCCTATCCTGTCGGCTTTTCTACCGCTGATGGTGTCTGTTTATCGCCAGGTGGCCTGAAGCCTGGGTGGCGGTATTCAGCGTACGCAATGTCTCTCAAGCAGGCGCCGTCGGCTGACGGAACTGATACACACCACCGCCACACCGCGTCCCAAAAACTTCCCAGACCTCGATTATTACACTTGCCTCAGGTGATTGATTCTATTGGGATCTACTTGTCATGAAGGCTTGCAGTGTGAACGAGGCAGGCGAGTATCACGGCGGCGTGCCCAGCATATGACAGGACTGAATCGCACCGCATTGCCCCGACAGGAGACGCCCTCAGCTCGCGGCTTTATTGATCTGAGAAATGGCGTTGCCGTGTGACATCCGGGCTGTCGCTTCGTCGATCTCGCGCCCTGCACCAGCCTGGATGACGTTGCGTGATCAGGAAAAGGCTATTCACCACCTGCATCCGGCTACTCAACATTTCGATTGTCCCGCGACCAAGTGACTCTCTACTGTTAGAACGCATCCTGCGTGTCTGCCTCGACAGCCGCGCAGGATCGCCACAACAACAATCAAACTACACAAGCAAAGGGATGCTCATGACCCGTCAGAATGCCCTCCAGTCTTTCTTGCCCAAGAAGACCCTGTGTGCGCTGATCGGCAGCGCGACATTGGCCATGGCGGCTCCGGCAATGGCCGAAGACGTCACCCTGCGCATGGCCTACGACGCTGACCCCGTGACCCTCGATATCCACGAGCAGCTTTCCGGCGGCACCCTGCAGCTGTCGCACATGGTCTACGACCCGCTGATTCGCTGGAACAAGGACCTCGGCTTCGATGGCCGCCTGGCCAAGAGCTGGGAGCGTGTCGATGACAACACCATGCGCTTCCACCTGCGCGAAGGCGTCAAGTTCCACTCCGGCAATGACTTCTCCGCCAAGGATGTGGTCTGGACCATCGAGCGCCTCAAGAAGAGTGCCGACTTCAAGGCCATCTTCGCACCCTTCACCGACGTCAAGGCCGTCGATGACTACACCGTGGATCTGGTAACCGACAAGCCGTTCCCGCTGGTGCTGAATGCGGCCACCTACATCTTCCCGATGGACAGCGCGTTCTATTCCGGTGAGACCGAAGACGGCAAGGCCAAGGATGAGATCGCCAAGGCGGCCAACACCTTCGCCTCACGCAACGAGTCCGGCACGGGCCCCTACAAGGTCGCGGACCGTCAGCAGGGTGTGAAGATAAGTTTCGAGCGCTTCGAGGATTACTGGGACACCGAATCGCCGGGTAACGTCGATGACATCGTGCTGACGCCGATCAAGGAAAACGCCACGCGTGTCGCGGCGCTGCTGTCGGGTGACATGGACTTCATCGCGCCGGTACCGCCGACCGATCTGGAACGCATTCGCAAGCAGGATGGCGTGCACCTGGTCGAGATGAGCGGCACCCGCATCATCACCTTCCAGATGAACCAAGAGCGTGTCGAAGCCTTCAAGGACAAGCGTGTCCGTCAGGCCGTCAACTACGCCATCAATCAGGAAGGCATCGCCCAGAAGCTGATGAAAGGCTTCGCGACCCCCGCAGCCCAGATGTCACCGGATGGCTATCAGGGCCACAACCCCGAGCTGACCCCGCGCTATGACGTGGCCAAGGCCAAGGAGCTGATGAAGGAAGCCGGATACGAGGATGGCTTCGAGATCAGCATGATGGCGCCCAACAACCGCTATGTGAACGACGCCAAGATCGCCCAGGCCGTGGCCTCGATGCTGGCCAGGATCAACATCACGGTGGATCTGAAGACCCTGCCCAAGGCCCAATACTGGCCGGAATATGATGCGCGCGCGGCCGACATGATGATGATCGGCTGGCACTCGGACACCGAAGACAGTGCCAACTTCTTCGAATTCCTGACCTTCTGCCCGGATGCCGACAGCGGTGTCGGTCAGTACAACTCCGGCAACTACTGCAATCCGGACGTCGACAAGATGGTCACCGAGGCCAACCTGGAAACCGACACCGAGAAGCGCGCCAAGATGTTGCAGGCCGCCGAGAAAGCCGTCTACGACGATGCCGGTTTCGTGCCGCTGCACTGGCAGAACCTGGCCTGGGGCGCGCGTGATGGCGTCAACATCGAGCCGGTGCTGAACGTGATGAACTTCCCGTACCTGGGGGATCTGGTCATCGACCAGGAGTGATCCCACGCCATGAGTGACAGGCACTGAACCGCCTTGCATCGTTCAGCGCCATGTTCCTGGCCACGCACCCCTCGCGACAGGCAAGTCAGGCAACCGGAGATAGCCTAAGCGAACTCTCTGGTTGCCCTGCTGACCTGAACGCGACGACTTACCCCCGCCTGTCGTTTTCCTCGCCATCGCCTGTCGGTGATGGGTTGGGGAGCCTGTGCCCGATGACAGGCCAGCGACGAGCGGGATACCTGACACCCAGCGTGATCGGCCAGCATGGATAGGGCTGACGCGCGCGAGACCGTGATGTTCACGAGGAAGGTGGCGATCCATGATTGCCTTTCTGATCAAACGCCTGATGCACGCCGTACTGGTCATGTTCGTGATCAGCATCATCAGCTTCGCCATCCAGGACAACCTGGGCGACCCGCTGCGCGAGATGACCGGCCAGGCCGTGTCGGAAGCCCAGCGTGAAGTCATGCGCGATGAAATGGGCCTCAACGACCCCTTCATCACCCAATATCTGCGTTTTGCCGGCAATGCCCTGCAGGGCGATCTCGGCAACTCGTATTTCTACAAGCAGCCGGCGACCGAGGTGATTCTCAAGCACCTGCCCGCCACGCTGGAGCTGGTGATGGCCTCGAGCCTGATCATCATCCTGCTCTCGGCGCCCATCGGAGTGTTCGCGGCGATTCGCCCGCGCAACTGGCTGTCACGCCTGTTCATGGGTACCTCGATCATCGGTATCTCGGTGCCGGTCTTCCTGACCGCCATCGTGTTGATCCAGCTGTTCGCGATCGGCGTGACCGTGGACTGGTTCCCCAGCGACACCACCTGGGGCAGTGTCCTGAACGGCATGCTGTCCACCGATGGCGGCATGCCCTCCTACGGACGTGGTGAGCTGGTACACGTCGCGGGCACCTGGTCGAGCGGCTTCTTCACCGCCGACGGCCTCTGGCACCTGGTACTGCCGGCCATCTCGCTGGCCTCGATCATGCTGCCGCTGTTCATCCGCCTGATTCGTGCCGAGATGATGGAAGTGCTGCAGTCGGACTACATCAAGTTCGCACGCGCCAAGGGCATCGGCCTCAAGCGTATCTACTTCCTGCACGCACTGAAGAACACCATGCTGCCGGTGATCACCGTCGGCGGCGTGCAGATCGGCACCATGGTCGCCTACACCATCCTGACCGAGACCGTCTTCCAGTGGCCGGGCATGGGCCTGATGTTCCTCGAGGCCATCACCCGCTCCGACATCCCGCTGATCGTGGCCTACCTGATGATGGTCGGCGTGATCTTCGTGATCACCAACACCCTCGTCGATCTGATCTACGGACTGGTCAACCCCACCGTCAAGCTTGCGGGGAAACCGGCATGAGCCAATCCAATACCCAATCGAGCAACGCGCCCGTCACCCCGAAGACCAGCTCCATCGTGGTCCCCGGCCGTTGGCAGCGTTTCCGCGAGTCCTATCTGGTCTACAGCTTCAAGCGTGACTGGATGGCTCAGGCCTGTCTGCTGGTGTTCATCGCCATGGTGCTCGGGGCCTTCCTCGCGCCGTGGATTGCCCCGGCCGATCCCTATGATCTGGCCAGCATCGACATCATGAACTCGGAGCTGCCGCCGGCGTGGATGGCGGGCGGTGATCCGGCCTTCCTGCTGGGCACCGATGCCCAGGGGCGTGATCTGCTCTCCACCATTCTCTACGGCACGCGCGTGTCGCTGTTGATCGGCTTCGGCGCGGTCATCCTGCAGGCACTGCTCGGCGTGACCTTCGGGCTGCTGGCGGGCTATCTGGGCGGGCGTATCGATGCCTTCCTGATGCGCATGGCCGATATCCAGCTGTCGTTCTCGACCCTGATGGTGGCCATCGTGGTGGGCGCCATCATCAAGGCGACCTTCGGTGGCGCCGCCTTCTCGGATTACGCGCTGATCCTGTTGATCCTGATCATCGGGCTGGCGGAATGGCCGCAGTATGCGCGTACCGTCCGCGCCTCGGTGCTGGCGGAGAAGAACAAGGAATACGTCGATGCCGCGCGGGTGATGGGCTTCCGCTCCCGTCGCATCATGTTCCGTCACATCCTGCCCAATACCCTGTCGCCGATCTTCGTCATCTCCACGGTGCAGATCGCCAACGCGATCATCTCGGAGGCGGCGCTGTCCTTCCTCGGTCTCGGCATGCCGGAGACCCAGCCGTCGCTGGGGTCACTGATCAAGTCCGGCTTCGACTACCTGCAGTCAGGCAGCTGGTGGATCACGCTGATCCCCGGTGGCGTGCTGATCGTGCTGGTCCTGGTCATCAACCTGCTGGGCGACTGGCTGCGTGATGTCATGAACCCGCGTCTCTACAAGGGCTGAAGCCGAGAGGAGTCAAGACAATGGCACTACTTGAAGTCAACAACCTCGACGTCCGCTTCGCCATGCGAGGCGGTGAGGTGCGCGCCCTGCGCGACGTCAGTTTCACCCTGGAACGCGGTGAGCGCCTGGGGATCGTCGGTGAATCAGGGGCCGGCAAGTCGGTCGCGGCCTTCACCATCCTGAATCTGATCGCCAAGCCCGGCTACATCGCCGGCGGCGAGATCAAGTTCGATGGCGAGGTGCTCAACACCCTCAAGCCCAAGGCGATGCAGTCGATTCGCGGCAACCGCATCTCGATGATCTTCCAGGACCCGATGATGACGCTCAATCCGGTGCTGACCATCGGCGAGCAGATGATCGAGTGCCTGAAGGCGCACCGCCGCATCTCGCGCAAGGATGCGCGCGCCATCGCCCTGCACAAGCTCAATCAGGTCTTCATTCCCTCACCGGAAAAGCGCCTGGATCAGTACCCGCATGAGCTGTCCGGCGGCATGCGTCAGCGCATCATCATCGCCATCGCGCTGCTGCTGGACCCGGACATCATCGTCGCCGATGAGCCGACCACCGCGCTGGATGTGACCATCCAGGCCGAGATCATGGAGCTGTTGCTGCTGCTGTGCGAAAAGCACAACGTCGGGCTGATCCTGATCACCCACGACCTGGGCGTGGTCAGCCAGGTCACCCAGCGCACCCTGGTGATGTATGCCGGGCGCGTCATCGAACAGGGGCCGACCCGCGAGATCATCAATGATGCTCAGCACCCCTACACCCAGGGGCTGATCAACGCCCTGCCCCAGATGGCCACACCGGGCAGCCGTCTGAACCAGATTCGTGGCTCGATGCCGACCCTGACCAAGATTCCGGCCGGTTGCGCCTTCAATCCGCGCTGTGACTTCGCGGCGAATATCTGCCTCGAGAAGGTGCCGGCCTTTGCCCATTCCGGCAACTGCAAGGTGGCCTGTCATATGGTCGATGCCATGGTGGCCAGCGAGCGCTGGACCCCGATCATCACCGATGCCAACGGCAATGGCGCCACTCCCACTGACAGCCACCGCACGGAGGTGAATGCATGAGCGCGGCAATTCTGAAGGACGCTCAGTCCTCCTCCCAGGCCTCCACCCGTGTAGATAGCGCCGAGCTTGGCGAAACCCTGGTGGAAATTCGTGATCTCGAGAAGCGCTTCTCGTTGTCCGGCGACTTTCTCGAGCAGCTGACCTTCGAGAAGGGACGCCTGCGTCGCAAGCAGGAATACGTGCACGCCATCAATGGCGTCACACTGGACGTCAAACGCGGTGAGGCGCTGTGCGTGGTCGGGGAATCCGGCTGCGGCAAGTCGACGGTCGCGCGCACCGTGATGGGGCTTCTCAAGCCCAGTGGTGGCGAGGTCCGTTTTGACGGCACCCGCATCGACAATATGGCCCCGCGGGACCTGCTGCCCTACCGCCGTCGCATGCAGATGATCTTCCAGAATCCCTATGCGTCGCTGAATCCGCGCATGACCATCCAGCAGACGCTGGAGGAGCCGCTGCGCTTCCATCAGCCGACGCTCAAGGATGGCGAGGTGCGCGACAAGATCGAGGAGGTGATGCGCTCGGTGGGCATCGACCCGGACTGGGGCAAACGCTTCGCGCACGAATTCTCCGGCGGTCAGCGTCAGCGTATCTCGATCGCCCGCGCGCTGGCGGTGGACCCGGAATTCATCGTCGCCGATGAGCCGATCTCGGCGCTGGACGTGTCGATCCAGGCGCAGGTGCTCAACCTGATGATGGAGGCGCAGGAGCAACGCAACCTGACGTATCTGTTCATCACCCACGATCTGGCCGTGGTCGAGCACTTCGGCACCCGCGTTGCGGTGATGTATCTGGGCACGCTGTGCGAGCTGGCGGACACCCGTTCACTGTTCGCCCGCCCGCGTCACCCCTACACCCAGGCATTGATGTCGGCGATCCCGCGGCTGCACGATGACAAACCCAACCACATTCGCCTCGAGGGCGAGGTGCCGACGCCGGTCAATCTGCCTTCGGGCTGTGTCTTCCATGGCCGTTGTCCGCATGCCAATCAGCGTTGCCGTACGGAGATTCCGCGCCTGATCGCCACGGACACCGGTCAGGTCGCCTGCCACGCCGTGGAAGAAGGCCGCATCGACTGATGTGATGGCAGTGACGAAAGTGATGACGGCGATGTGATGGGCGCCATCGATCATTGCGTTTCCGGCCCCAAGCAAGGAAAGACCGCGCAAGGTTGCCATTGTCATCGGCAACCTTGCGTCTTGCCCTCATTGACGATTGCATCTCGCGTTTTGTGTGGGCAAGATTTCGCACAACCGTCACTGACCAACAGGTCAATTGGCGCCATTGCCCACGATGCTAGAAGAAGATTCAGCGTGGCACCGGGCCCCGATGACGCATCCCCAAGATACTCTGGTGTGACACGTCCGAAGAGATGTGCGCCCGACCTCCTGACATGGCCTTCTCCCAGGCCGACGAGGCACTCCGATTACATGGAAATTCGCTGGCTCGAAGATTTCATCGTTCTGGCTCAGACCCGACATTTCTCGCGGGCAGCCGATGCACAGAATGTCTCTCAGCCCACCTTTTCCCGCCGCATCAAGTTGCTGGAAGAGGAGATGGGCACCACCTTGATCAATCGTCAGACCCTGCCGCTGTCGCTCACTCCCGCCGGAGACGAGTTTCTCCAGCTGTGCGAGCAGATCACCGAGCGCGTGCGCATCACACGCGAACGCCTGCAGGACATGGCCCAGCAGCAAGCCAGCAAGATATCGCTGGGGGCACCGCAGTCTCTGGTGTCGCACTTCCTGCCCGATTGGCTCGATCAGCTTCAGCTGCGTGAGCAGGTGCTGCCTTATCTGCGTGCCACCGGCTGGCTGGCGGCCGACTATTTCCACGGGCTGGATCGCGGCGAATGTGATCTGGCGCTGTGCTATTGGCCCCAGGCACGTGTGGACCTGGGCTTTGAGCTGGACAGTTACCAATACCTGGTGGTCGGCGAAGAAACCTTCATCCCGCTGTGCGCGCCCGGCGCGGATGGCAATCCCCGTCATCAGTTGCCGGGCACGCGGCGCAATCCGCTGCCGTTCATCAGCCCGCACCCGCGCGCCGTCATCGCCACCTCGCTGATGGCGCATCTCGCTCAGGTCCCGATTCAGGCACATCTGGTCACCATGAACGAGAATATCCAGGCGGCCAACATCAAGGCGCTGGTGTTGCAGGGCTATGGCATCGGCTGGTTGCCGCAGCGGCTGGCCGCAGAGGAAATCGCCAACGGCAAGCTGGTACGTGCCGGTGACCCGCGCTGGGACCTGAGCCTGCATATCCGCCTGTATCGCCCGCGCGTGCCGCGCCACGACAGTGTCAGTGAACTCTGGCACCAGCTTGAAGCCCGTTTCTCGTGAGTCATCCGGGCAGGAGGGGCGCAGGCGCCGGCTCAGCGACGCTCTCCCCTTCATTCCTACATTCTCCAACACTTCACGCCATTGACGTTCACTCCTCCAGGTCAGGCGTGCCGACCGTTTGCAAGGAAACATGATGTCTGACAGCCAGCTCAACGACCCGACACTCACCCACGCCGCGGCACATCGTGCGCATCTGGCGGCGCTGCAATCCGGCTACGAAGTTGCCATGCAGCAGCATGATCTGGACGCCATCGTGCTGCACAGTGGCAAACCGAAGCGGCATTTCGCCGATGATCAGGATGCCAGCTTCAAGTCGCATGCCCATTTCCTGCACTGGGTGCCGATGGCGGGTCTCAGCGATAGCTGGCTGGTGATTCGTCCGGGCGAGCGCCCGACGCTTTACCTCTATGCCCCCGATGACTTCTGGCATCTGTCACCCAGCCTGCCGACGCCGGACACTGCGCCCTGGGCCGAGCAGTTCGAGATCGTCCATCTGCGCAAGCCGACACTGCCACAGCGTCCCGAGGGCCGCGTGGCGCTGCTGGGCGAGATCGTAGAGCTTCAGCCGCAGGTGGTCAGTGAGCTTGAGGCACTGCCCAACCCGGTCGGCCTGGTGCGCCAGCTCGACGAGGGACGCGTCTGCAAGAGCGAATTCGAGATCGCCTGTCTTGAAGAAGCCAGCCTGCGCGCCGCGCGTGGCCATCTGGCTGCCCGGCGCACCTTCATGGAAGGCGGCGCGGAGCTCGATATCCAGCTGGCCTATCTTGGCGCGTCGCGCCAACGGGAATCGGATGTGCCCTACGGCAACATCGTCGGTCTCAACGCGCATGCCGCGGTCCTGCATTACCAGCATTATGGCTTGCAGGCCCCCGCCGCCCGTCACAGCCTGCTGGTGGATGCTGGCGCCAGCGTGCACGGCTATGCCTCTGACATCACGCGCAGCTGGGCAGGCGATGATGCGCTACCGATCTATCGCGCGCTGATCGAGGGCGTGGAGGCGCTGCAGAAGCGTCTGATCGCAAGACTCGCGCCCGGTGTGGACTACGTCGACCTGCACCTCGAGATGCATCGCGAGCTGGGTGAGCTGCTGCGGGAACTGGGCGTGGTGTCCCTGCCCGCCGAGGATCAGGTCGCTCAAGGCATCACGGCAGCCTTCTGCCCGCATGGCCTCGGGCACCTGCTGGGATTGCAGGTCCATGATGTGGCGGGTCGCATTCCTGATCACACCACCGGCGACATCCGTCATCCGCCGCAAGGTCACCCGATGCTGCGCCTGACGCGTGTGCTCGAGACCGGCATGGCCATCACCATCGAACCGGGCTGCTACATCATCCCCATGCTGCTGGAGCCGCTGCGCAACGATGCACGCGGTGAGCATATCGACTGGAAGCTGGTCGAGGCGCTGGCACCGCATGGTGGTGTGCGTATCGAGGACAATCTGGTCATCACCGCAGATGGCGCCCTCAATCTGACGCGCAGCCCGGCGACTGGCCTGTAATCAGGCCTGTCACACCACTGTCCGGGTCTCTCGCTGTGACGCTTGCCGTCACACGCCTGCCTCACGCCGCCATGGGCCCTGTGCCGATGGCGGCTTTTTGTCGTGTGTCGTGAGGCTGAGTATTCGAGCGCCAGGCCAGGAGTGTGATCCAGGGCGAGCTATCGCCGTTGGCGTCGATGCGTATGCTGCACTGCGACTAGCGATTGGCGTCGCCAAGTGAAATGATGCCAACGATATCCGTGCAGAAATTCCTGTCAGATCTTGCTGCAGGCCACCGCCATCAAGGGCATGTCCATCACCCGACCACCAACGTCATCGCCCTGGCCTGCCACTGGAGCTACCTCACATGCCGCACTCCATCTTCACGTCAGAGTTTCGCCCTGCCCTTGGCCTGCGCAATCGCCATGTCCAGACCTTGTTGCCGCGATTTCTGCCCCGCGCGCCCCTGAGTCGACGCACCGAGATTCTCAATCTTCCCGATGGTGACTTCGTCGAGCTCGCCTGGGTCATCAGCGACGGTCATGAAAAGCGTGAGCGTACGACGGCCCTGAGCGACGATGCGCCCCTGTTCGTACTGTTTCATGGCCTTGAGGGTGACTTGAGCTCGCCCTACGCCCGTGAGCTGCTCAATGCGGCCGCCCGGATGGGCTGGCGACCGGTGATGATGCATTTCCGTGGCTGCGGCCAATCCCCCAACCGCCTGCCACGCGCCTATCACAGCGGAGATACCGCAGACGCCTATTGGGTGCTCGGCGAGCTGGGGCGACGCTATCCGCACGCCATCAAGGTCGCCTGTGGCGTATCGCTGGGCGCCAACATGCTGCTCAAGCTGGTGGCGGAGCAAGGCGGTGATGGTCTGGATCTGGCCGGCGCGATCGCCATCAGCGCCCCGCTGGACCTGGCAGCCAGCGCGGACGTGCTCAATCAGGGCTTCTCGCGCCTCTACCAGCGCCATCTGCTCAAGGGCTTGAAGGCCAAGGTGGCAGCGAAGCTTGCCAATGGTCCGCTACCCATCTCGATCGGAGCGCATCAGCTGACGCAGCTCAACAGTTTCTGGGCCTATGACAATGAAGTCACCGCACCCCTGCATGGCTTCACCTCGGCGAGTGATTACTACACGCGCTCCTCGGCGGGCCGTCTGCTGAGCGAGATCGAACTGCCGACGCTGATACTGCAATCACTGGATGACCCCTTCATGCCACGCGATCTGTTCGCACGCTTCCACCAACCTTCCGAGGCCGTTCGCATCGAGCTCAGTGAGCGCGGTGGGCATGTCGGCTTCGTCGAGTGGCGCCGTGGGCGACTGAGCTCCTGGCTTGCTCGCCGTGTCAGTCAGCAGCTGGATGCCTGGAGCGGGCTGCCCAAGCCACAAGCACAGGCAGAGGTGCAGAGCGAAGCGCACTGAACTGCCTGTATTGAACCGGCTGCATGAACTGTCGTGCATCGAACTGGCGGCATTGTCCGCCATTCAGACGCCAACACGCTTCCCCTCCCTGGCTTTCTTGTCCTTGGCATTCCTTGCCCCTTTTTGCTTCTCCCACCCTTGCTCGCCTTCCCACCCCCAGATCCGGTGGGAAGGTCTTAACCCTGACTACGACCGTATGCTTTTCAGCATGGCCAAATCTTGAGTAACAAAAACGATAACGGTATACAGGATGTATGGTGTGAAGGGTGACACGGATCACTGTCACGATTCAGGGAGAATGGTAGACTGCGCGCCCATCCTACGTTCAAGACTCTACTGGCCTGATAATGAACCTGATTTTTCGCCTGGTGCTCGGCATCGTGGCTGGCATACTGCTGGGGCAATGGGCTCCCGAATCCCTGATACGCGCCCTGCTGACCTTCAAGGTACTGTTCGGTGAGCTGCTGGAATACGCCATTCCGCTGATCATCCTGTTCTTCATCATGAGCGGGATCGCACGTCTCGAGCGCTCCTCGGGCCGCCTGCTGACCCTGACCATCGTGCTGGCCTATGCCTCGACGACGCTGGCAGGACTGTTGGCGGGCATCGTCGGGCTGGAGGTCGTGCCGCATATCGTGCAACAGGACCAGCTGCCGGTCAGTCATGCCATCAAGCACTTGAGCCCCTACTTCACGCTGGATATTCCGCCGTTGACCGATATCAGCACGGCTCTGGTGACGGCCTTCCTGTTCGGCATCGGCATTTCCGCCACCGAGCATGACGGCATGCGTCAGCTGGCCGACGGCGGCCGTGACATCGTCGAGCGCTTCATCGCCAAGGCGTTGATTCCTGCCCTGCCGTTCTATATCGCCGGCCTGTTCTGCGAGATGACGATCGCCGGCACGGTGGCCAATACCCTCAAGAGCTTCGGCATGATCCTGCTGCTGGCGCTGACCCTGCACTGGCTGTGGCTGAGCTTGCTCTACGTCACCAGCGGCACCAGCACCGGTCGCTCGCCCATGAAGGCGCTGGCCCACATGCTGCCCGCCTACTTCACCGCGGCCGGTACCATGTCTTCCGCGGCCACGATTCCGGTCACCGTGCGCCAGATGCACCTCAATCACATCTCCCCATCCGTGGCGAGCTTTGCGGTGCCGTTGCTGGCCACCATCCACATGTGCGGCAGTGCCATCACGCTGACCGTGTGCGCCATTGGCGTGATGCTGGTCACTCCCTCCCTGGCAACGCCCGAGCTCACCACCCTGCTGCCGTTCATCGCCGCGCTGGGCGTGACCATCATTGCCGCGCCCGGCTCGCCCGGTGGGGCCGCGATGACCTCGGTGGGCGTATTGCAGAGCCTGCTGGGCTTCGATGCCGCCGCCGTCGGCCTGATGATGGCGCTCTATCTGGCGCAGGACAGCTTCGGCACCGCGTGCAACGTCACCGGCGATGGCGCCCTGGTGCAGTGGATCGATCGCTTTGCAGAAGCCGAGCAGGACCGACAGCGCTACCGCTGACACTGTGCCTCGCCGCATCTGACCGACAGCGTTTTCTGACAAAAGCTGTTTCTGACAGAAAGCTGCTCCAAACAGAAAAAAGCCTCATGGCGGCCGTGAACTTCGCGGCGACCATGAGGCTTTCGTGTCTCTCAGCGGCAATCTCTCTCCAACAGGCTCATGACAGCGATGTCATTGCAGGCAGGACATGACTGCCGAGGCTGTCAGCCGATAGGGCAGCTGATTCCCGTGCCTTTCAGGCCGCAGTAGCCGCCCGGATTCTTGGCCAGATGCTGCTGGTGATATTCCTCGGCGTAGTAGAACTCGCGCAGCGGTGCGACCTCGGTGGTGATGCGGCCGAGACCGGACTGGTCCAGCGCCTGCTGGTAGTCGGCCATGCTCTTCTCGACGATGGCGCGCTGGTCTTCGCGGGTGTAATAGATCGCGCTGCGGTACTGGTTGCCGATGTCATTGCCCTGACGCATGCCCTGGGTCGGGTCATGGGCCTCGAAGCTGGCCCGCAGGATCTCCGGCAGGCCGATCACCGTCGGGTCAAAGATCACACGCACGACCTCGGTGTGGCCTGTCTTGCCGGTGCAGGTCTCTTCATAGCTCGGATTCGGCGTATGGCCGCCGGCATAACCGACCGCCGTCACCTTGACGCCCGGCAGCTGCCAGAAGAGGCGCTCGGCTCCCCAGAAGCAGCCCAGCCCCAGCACGATCTCCTCACACTCACTGTCGAACGGCGGTACAATCGAGCGGCCATTGACGTGATGAACGCCGCTGATGCGAACCGCTTCACTGCGCCCTGGCAAGCTGTCCTGCGCTGAAGGAATGGTCTGCTTATCTTCCGTTATCCACATGGCGGACTCTCTCCTGTGTCGCGTCGTGCAATCGTGTATAGGTTCAATGATGTCATCTCTGCCCCCCAAGATCTGCCCCTGCCAGCCCAACAGCGCAAAGGCGCGACGCTACGCCGATTGCTGTCAGCCGATTCATGCTGACATCACCCGCGCCGAACGCCCCGAGCAATTGATGCGCGCCCGCTACAGTGCCTTCTGCCTGTCGCTGAGTGACTTCCTGATCGACAGCTGGGACCCGGCCCATTGCCCGGCACGCGCCGATCTCGAAGGTGCTGGCCCGCAGTGGCTGGCATTGGAGATTCTGGACAGCGGACAAGACGCCGATACCGGCATGGTACGCTTTCATGCCACCTTCTTCGAGCAGGGAAAGTTCCAGCAATTGCAGGAACTTAGCCGCTTTCATCACGATGGCCATCACTGGCGTTATGTCGACGGTGATGCCGAGTGGCAGACACTGACGCCGGGGCGCAACAGCCTGTGTCCCTGTGGCAGCGGCAAGAAGATCAAGCGTTGCTGCACTGCGTGACCGTGGCCGTCAGCGTCTTGTGCTGACACGCGTGCGCTTGAGATTGAGATTGAGCCCTCGAGCATAAGCGAAACTAGCACCTCTGAAATGCCCCCTCCATAACGAGACAGCCCCCACCGAACCTGTCGATGGGGGCTGAACCTGTGGCAATCAATTGGCCTGACGTGTCATCTGTCCTTGCCGACTCTGGGCGCCAGCTCGCTGCGACCCAGCGAGAAGCTGTAGAGCAGATCCACGGCCTGCGCCGTGCCGGACACCGCTTCGGCATACAGATTGCGGAACAGCTTGTAGCGCAGTGTCAGCTCCGCGATCGGCGAGAACAGCCCGACGCCGTAGCTGAGCTTCAGGTCCGGAGCGATATAGCCGCTGACCACCACCTGGCTGTCATCCCCGCTGCCGGAGCTGTCCAGACTCAGGTCGCGCACGCCGAAGGTTTCCCCGATCTGGCCGACCACCTGGCCACTTTGCGCCAGTGACATGCCGATCAAGGCGGACGTGACCGCACTGTCACTGCTGGTGTCGCTGTCCAGGCCCTCACCGCGCAGCAGATAACTCAGTGCCGAGGACTCATCCATCGACGGGTCCGAGAAGATCTCGACGCTGGGTGACGAGGCAAGTCCCGTCACACGCACCCCTGCGGTCACGTCGTCCTCAGTGTTGTCAGGATCACGGATCGCCTCGATATTCAGACGTGGGCTCGAGGGCGGCCCGGCCAGCAATACCTGCCCCTTGCTGATCTGCAGGTCCTGCCCGAAGCTCTTGTAGGTCCCGTCGACCAGATTGACCTCACCGAAGACCTGCACGCCGCCCTTGGACTGGCGCACATCGAGATCGCCTCTGAGCTTGGTCTTGAGCCCCATCGCCTCCAGGCGCGCATCCGGCCCGATATGAATGCCGATACGTACATCCAGCGCCATGCCGGCCTCGTTGAGCGCCTTGGCAGTATCGCTGCCATCGGCAAGCTCGGCCGGGTTGGAGGTGTCCTCATCACTGGGACGCTCGATGATGATGGTGTCACTGGAGGGTGACACGGCAGACGGCGGCACCTGGTCCACTTCGATGCGTGTCCACGGCACCTTGACGTCCCCCCGCAGCTTGAGCAGCGTGGGGCTGGCATTGATCTCGAGGTCCGGCGCGACGCGCATGCGGCCGATCCCCGCGATATGCAGCTCGAGCGGATTCTTCGCGCCGTCGAGGTTCAATGACGCCGTCCAGTCCTCAAGCGTCGGCCAGGCCGCCTCGCCATCGATGCCCCAGCGCGCATCATTGCCCACCAGATAGCCATCGATATCGGCACTGTTGCCATCGAAGTCGACGGTGAACTGGGCATCCGACAGCGACACCGGCAGGCCTTCGCCCTGCACCTTGACGCCGGTCAGCGCGATCGGGCCGGTCAACGACGGCAGGCTCAGGTTGCCGCCGACCTCAACGTCACCCGCCAGCTTGCCTTCCAGCTGAGTCATGCCCGCCACCAGCGGACGATACGGCGAGAGGTCGATGTCGCGGATGGCCAGCGAGCCATCCAGCTGGCCTGCGCCCGCCGGGTCGAGGACCGACACGGTGAGACCGATGCCGCCAGCGCTGTCGAGGCGAATCTGGGTATCGAGATCGGCCTTGTCGGGTGTGGCCTCCAGCGCCAGTTGCAGGGTGGTCTCGGGCAGTGACCAGGCATTGCCGTCGGCGTCTTCGCCGGCCAGCGTCAACTTGCCCGCCAGCTCCGCGTCAGCATTCCAGCGTTGGCCACCCTGCTTCCAGCTTGCCGTGATCTTGCCGCCCGTGGCACCGCCGATGGTCCAGCTCTCCGGCATGGCGCTCTGGGCCATGTCCAGCGGAATCCCCTCGAGAGTCACCACGGCCTGACCGTCGTTACCCGCGCTCAAGGGCTCGGCGACACAGATCTGGCCGCCCTGTTCGCGACTCAGACAGAACGGCTGCACCAGCACGCTGCCCTTGGCGAGATTGGCATCGAAGCTCGCCGGCGTGTCGAAGTTGAAGTCCCCGAAATCGGTATTCGCCGTCAGCGGAGACAGCGCACCACGATAATGCTCACGCGCCATGTCGAGCCCACCCTTGAGGGTCAGTCCCAGACGGGACAACGGCATCTCACCGGCCATCTCGGTATCGAACTGCAGGGTGTGATCGCTCAGGAATCCTCCCAGCGTCAGCGCGACCGTCGCGACCTGCTGTCCGCCAGCTCTGACATCATCGGCATTCAGGGCGATATCCAGTGCCGGGTCATCAATACCCCGCTTGCGAGCATCGACCCCGGCCGACAGCGCCATGTCGGAGATTCGGTTCTCACCGATCTGCAGGCGCCGTGCGGTGAAGTTGCTGGCCAGCTGAGGCTTGTCGAGCGTGCCCGAGGCATCGATCTTGCCCTTGAGCTCACCCGCGATATCCGGCATCAGGGTCGAGAGTGCCGGGAAATCGATGTTGGCCGCCAGGGTGATGGTCTTGGCAATCTTGCCATTGGCGCTCAGCCGGTTCTGGCCCTGACGCAGCTCCAGCGCGTTGACGTCCCACTGCATGTCGGCATTGCCTGAAAGCTTGCCGGTCAGCGTGAGCGGACGCTCGAGCAAGGTGCCATGGATATCCAGCTTGCTGACATCGACGGCCCACGGACCTTGCTGCGGCTGATTGAAGCTGGCCACGAGATTGCCGCTCAGCTCACCGCGCACGGCTTTCTGACCGCCTCCGGCCGGGGCCGGCAGCAAGTCTTCGGGATGCAGCTTGTCGAGGGCCAGCTCGGCGGCGACCTGGATACCTTCCTGCCAGTGAATCTCGCCACGGGTGGTCGCGGAGCCACGCTTGAGCGCGATCTTGAGCGGCTGCCAGCGGTAATGCGCGAGATCGCCGTCGCCTGCCAATGACAAGGTGGCGCGCGGAATGTCACGCCCCTCGATGATGGCGTCCAGCGTGGTCGTATACCCCGACAGTGAGCCCTTGGCGACCAGCGCCAGATTCTCGACGCTATAGTCAGGCGTGAAGGAGGCAGCGGCAGCGGTGCCAGACGTATTCTTGCCAACCTTGGCTTGGGTCGCTGTCTGAGCGCCTTTCTGCGCATCAGCGGAGGTGTCATCAGAGGCATCAGAGGCATCAGTGACGGCAGCAAAGGGCCAGGTGATCCGCTCGGAGCTCAGGCGCGCCTCGAAGGGCAGATCACTGTCCAGTACATCCGCGCTGGCCACAAGCTCAGCGGCAAGTGGGCCGTCGGCCTTGAGAGAGGCTTCAAGATCCGCCAGCGAGCCTTCCAGAGTCAGGCGCAGCTTTTCATGACGCACGGGGTCAATCAGGGTCTCGGCATTGAGCGTGGCGCTCAGGGGATACTCGTCCTTCAAGGTGACCTGCGCCACGAGATCGGCGTTCACGTCGCGGGAGTCGACCTCGAGACGCGAGAGCGTGATGTCATGCCCTTCCGCCTTGAGCGCCAGCGACAGGCGACTGACCTCATACGGGCTTGGCCCCTCGAGCGCAAAGTCTTCAATGGCAAGATCGGGAACCTCGATGGTCAGCGGAATATAGACTTCCGGCAAGGCGATGCGTCCGGCCTGTGCTGTCTGGTCCGTGGTTTCAGCGGCAGTCTTGCCAGACACTTCTGCGGCGTCATCCGTGACGGTCTCGTCCGTGATGGCCTTGTTCGAGATGGCCCTCGCGGCGCTCTCGGCTTGAGACGCCACGACCTGAGTGTTGACCACTGCGCTCGCCGCTTGCTGAGCCTCAGGCGTGATGCTCACTCCCTCGAGACTGGAGGTGTCTGCCGTCGCTTGAGCCGCGGCGGCATCGGCCGGAATGAAACGACTGGTGATCAGGCGTGTCTCGCCCAGCGTCAGCGTACTCACTGACAGCGCAGCCGAGGTATGGAAATGATCGAAGGTGACGAGACTGCCATCCGCCAGCGCCAGGGCGAAGTCATCAATGGCGACCTTGCGCACCTCGATGGGAATCGGCACCACGATGGGCACGTTGAGGCTCTCACCGCTCTCCGCTTCCGGTTCAGTGCTGGCACCGCTATCGCTCAGGGTGATCGCGAGACCATTGGACTCCAGCGACTCGAGACACAGATTGCCCTTGAGCAGGCAGTCCTCGCCCCAGGCCAGCGACAGGGAATCGGCATTGACGGCCAGCCCCGGCAGGTCCAGCGAGACATCCTTCAGCGACAGTACTTCCAGCGGTGAGCCGGAGGCCTGGGAATAATCGATGAAGCCACGCGAGCGCGCCTGATCGAGCACCAGCCCGGTGCCCCACGGAGACAGCACGCCCCCGACCAGCAGCATCGTCAGCCCGATCAGGAACACGAGCAGCCATATCAGCAACCGGATGACCAGGCCGCCCCGACGTACATAGGGATTAGACAATTCCAACATCTCCATATCTTTTTTATCAGCTCACCCGCTCAGCTGATGGTCCTTTGCTGGCGCTTGATCCGCACGACACTCGTGTTAGAGACGCGAGCCGCTCAGAATTCCGGCCCGATCGAGAAGTGAATACGGTAATCGTTGTCATCGTCATCGAAGGGATGGGCGATATCGAGACGAATCGGCCCCACCGGCGAGATCCAGCGAATCCCCATGCCGGCCGCCGTCTTGAGCTCGAGTGCGTCCCAGCCATTGAAGGCGTTACCGGCGTCGTAGAAGGTCGCGCCCCACCAGTCGCCGGTCAGGCGGTAATCGTATTCCAGGCTGCTGGTGAGCAATGAGCTACCGCCTTCCAGATCGCCGTCATCATCTTCCGGGGCGAGTGTCTCGTAGGAATAGCCACGCACACTGTTGTCGCCCCCGGTGAAGAAGCGCATCGAAGGTGGCATGTCATCAAAGTTGTCGGTATCGACGTGGCCGACGCCCATGCGCGCCACGAAACGATGGTTGTCACCGATGGAGCGTATCCAGTTGGTGTTGAACTGAGAGCGCAGGAAGGTCACGTCCGAGCCCCACATCTGATCGCCGTATTCGAAGGTCAGCTGTTGGCGGTCGCCCCACATCGGGAAGGTCTTGGGACGCGTGCGGGTACGGTTCCAGCTCACACCGGGATACAGCAGCAGCACGGCCCCGGATTCATCCGCCTGGGTGTAATCCTCATAGGTGGAACCGAAGAACACGCGCTGGGTCCAGCCATTGTCGAACTTCCACTCGCGGGTAAAGCGCACGGTGGTCTCGAGACTCTCGGTATCTTCATCATCGGTGTTCGACATCCCGTACTCGAGGACATAGCTATCCTTGAGCGGGTCTTCGAGCGGCATGCGGTATTCGCCCTCGAAGGTCTGTTCCGGTGAGGACAGGAACAGACTGTTGGTCAGGCTATGGCCATAGCGATTGACCCACGGCATCTCCCAGCTGAACTGCAGGCGTGGCCCGACGTCCGTCGCGTAGCCGATACCGGTCTCGAACTTGTGACGGTCAGCGGGAATCAGGCTGATGTCCACGGGAATGATGGGACCGTTGGCCGTCTTGACCGCGGCCTCCAACGCATCACCCGTCAGCACCGGCGTGTCGTTGCCGGAGGCTTCGGTAGTGCCAGCCACAGCGGAGCCAGCGTCATCAGCATTCACGGTGGCCTGCGCAGCAGGCGCCGTCGAGTCCGAGCGGGACGCCGCGTCAGCGCGACGGCTCTCATCCCCTGTCTGCTCGCCCTCAGCACCCTCAACTTCAGCTCTCTCGATTTCAGCCCTCTCGACATCGGCAAGCCATGAGCCCTCATAGCCCTGCGCCTCGGCATAGGGTGTCTTGATCTCACTGTCGGGGCTGGTGGTCTTGAGTTCGGCGCCCGGGTTGAGCTGTGGCTTGATCGCGGCCGAGCGGAACCAGCCGGCCTCACTCAGCCGCTGGTTGAACTGGGTCAACTTGCCGGCTTCGTAATAATCGCCAGCCTCGAACGGCTGCATGGCCTTGACGCGATCCAGCTCTATCTGACTGTTGAGGTAGGTGATATCGCCAAAGCGGTAGCGCTGACCGCTCTGCATGACCAGATAGATACGTGCCGAGTGCAGCCAGGGGCGTACCTCGATACGCTGCTGGGAGAAGGAGGTGTCGAAATAGCCGCGTTCGAGGCTGAGTGACGTCAGGGTCGACTTGAGGCTGTCATAGCGAGAGTGGCGCAGTACATCGCCTTCCTCGAGGTCGGCGTCGGCCAGCACCTTCTTCATGACCTTGTCGCGCGCGGCGTCGCCTTCGAGTCGCAGCTCCAGCGTCTCGATGGTGACCGGCTCACCGGCATCCACCGTCACGACCACATCATCGCCGCCCAGCAACCCCTTCTCGGGATAGCTGAGCGTGATCTGGGCATCGTAGTAACCGAAGGCCTGCAGCGCTTCCTGGGTGCGCCGGATGATCTCATCCTCATAGCGCTCGGCCGGCGCATCGCCCTCAAGCGTCATCCCGGCCAGGAAGTTGACCACATTGGTCGCCGTCGCGCCCTTGACGCCCTTGACGGCGGCATCGATCGCCAGCGCCTGCGGCGCGAAGCACAGGCCGCCACACACGATCAGCGGCGTCAGATAGCGATGCGGCAAACCGCGCGTCCCGGTCGCTCGAGCAGACTCTTTGTTGTCGCCACTCATGATTCGTCCTTTGTTGAGTGCTGGTGGAAAGCACTGTCCATCGTTCCCATTCATCATGTCGTGTGGCGCTCGGTCATCACGGGGCGTGTTACATGGCCCGCCAGAGTGGCGGACCACGCCATATCTCATTGCTTATATCCCTGCGGCGCCAGCTCAGCGACGTTCCAGTCGGCTGACGCGCTGCTCAAGCTCAGACACCTGGCCCAGCAGCGACGCGACACGGCCACTCAGCTGACGGCGGCTGGCGTCCAGCGAGCGCAACTGCTCTCGCGTGTCCTCTGACGCCCCCTGTGAGCTGGCTTCAAGGCCGGCACTGAGCGCTGTCTGCTGACGGCGCAGCTCACCCAGCTGGGAGTCCAGTGAGCGTTGCGCGGTCTCAAGCGCTGCCAGCTCGTCAAGCGGCGCGAAACGGCCCTTGAGCTTGCTGGCCAGTTCATCGCCATCGGCGGCCGCCGCCGGCTCCGGCAGTGCCTTCAGCGTCTCGCCCAGTTGCTGCTGCGATTGCTGCAAGTCACGCGTCTGGGTCTGTTGCGTGGCCAGGTCCGTCTTGAGTGTTGTGAGGCGAGTCTCGAGCGAGGCCAACTGCTCGGCGCTAACGCTTTCAATATTGTTCTCAACCTCGCTTTCAATATCGCTCTGCAAGCTCTCGATGCGGGAAGCCAGCGTGTCCAGAGTGCTGGAGGTCTTGTCCACCAGCGGCTCGAGGTGCTCAAGCGTGGCCGACTGGGCGTCCAGACGCGCGCCCAGCGCTGCACGGCCATCACGGCTGAGGGATTCCAGCGCCGCCATCGAGCCTTGCAGCGCCGTGATCAGAGTCGCGTGATTGTCACCTGTCTGGGCAAGCGTCGTGACGCGACCATCCAGACGATCAAGCGCCTCGTCCATGGCGGTCAGACGCTCTTGAGCGCCATCCGCGTCCTTCGCCACCTTGTCTTCCAGCGTCTCGAGGCGCGCGACGGCCTCACTCGACAGGGACGCCTTGTCCTCCTGCAGGGTGGCCAGCGCCGGCACGACAGTGTCATTCAACTGGCTGTCCAGGGCACTGAGTTGCTCACCCAGTGCATCACGCAGCTCGTTCAGGCGCTCATCACCCTGCTGCTCAAGCTGGGCCACGGAACGTTCGAGGTGGCTGACACGCGCGCCGAGCTGATCGCGTTGATCGCCCCCGAGGGTCTGCAGGTCATGCAGCTGCCACTGCTGCCAGCCCACCACACCCCCCAGGGCGAGGAGGCAAAGCCACGTCGGCCAGCGTCTGGGCGCGGGGGGACGGGTGTGATGCACGCCAAGCGCATCGTCGGGACGCGCGACCAGCGCATCGTCCGGTGAGTCATTGAGAGACGGTTCAGCGTTGTGCGGCCGCATTCTGGCTCCAGGTCCGGCAAACGATCAGCAGCGAAAGGTTCAGCGAAGCATCTTCAGGGCGGCGCAAGACGACCGGAAGTGCGCTTTTTCGCCTTGCTGTATAAAAATACAGTCATGCAGGTTCTGCAAAAGATAAGTCACGGTTCACGTACAGGAAATCGAGTCTAACAGCTGACCTCGGTCATCTCATCAGGTTCCCGCCACGGCCCGTCATCGAGGGCAGATTGGCAGGAATGTGGCAAAAGCCTGGCAATGCACGTGAGCCCTGCAAGACGCTTGAGAGGATCCCGCGGTCAGTGCCCACCAGCGTTGGCCTGTCGGTGTCTGGGTGCTATAGTGCCAGACACTGCGATACGCGCAGCCTCTGTCTTCGTAGCTATCTGGATTCACAAGGTTTTTCACGCTGATTGCACATTTCATGCGCGTAGCCACGGCATGAAGGATGCACGGCAAGTCATGCACTTTCGCCCTTGCCCGCTGCCTGAGCGGGTGGCCAGTTTCAGGGCCGGGAGTGATGCTGGTCGCGGAGCTTGAGTCTGTGCTTGTCTGACCCTCTTCCATCACGCGATGGCAGGTCAGGCATTGAAATACTCAGCCCCAAGCCCCACGAAGGCAGAGTACGACCCAATTGGTGAGGAAAAGGAGCTGATCCCCATGGCATTTGAACTTCCAGCACTGCCGTACGAAAAGAACGCACTCGAGCCGACCATCTCTGCCGAGACCCTTGAGTACCATTACGGCAAGCATCACCAAGCCTACGTCACCAAGCTGAACAGCATGGTCGAAGGCACTGCTGACGCAGAAAAATCTCTCGAAGAGATCATCCAGAGCGCCCAGGGTGGTCTGTTCAACCAGGCAGCTCAGGTGTGGAACCACACCTTCTACTGGCACTGCCTGTCCCCGAATGGTGGTGGCGAGCCGTCCGGCCCGCTGGCAGACGCCATCGTGGCCAAGTGGGGCTCCGTGGCTGACTTCAAGGAAGCCTTCAACACTTCCGCCGCTGGCAACTTCGGTTCCGGTTGGACCTGGCTGGTCAAGAACGCCCAGGGCGAGCTGGAAATCGTCAACACTGACGATGCTGACACCCCGATCGCCAAGTCTGGTCAGACTCCGCTGCTGACCGTCGACGTCTGGGAGCACGCCTACTACGTCGACTACCGCAATGCGCGTCCGAAGTACCTGGAAAGCATCTGGAACATCATCAACTGGGAATTCGCTGCACAGAACTTCGCAGCCTGAGCTTTTCCAGCTTGAGTTTGGCTAGATCGAGCTTGGCTAGACCGAGCTGGCTAGCCTCAGGAGGCCGAGTCGTTTACCGCTCGAGACTCCAGCTGAGCCAGGGCATTCAACGTCACCCTGATATGACGCCTGGATGCCCTGCTCTGAAAACCCCGCCACCTGGCGGGGTTTTTTTCGTTCAAGACAACGTCACCCAACCGCAGCCTGCTACACGCAAGGCTTGGCTACGCTGTATGCACCACCAGGAGAAGAATCTCGTCTGTCGACTTGCAAATGACGGTGGTGCCCCTATCTAATGATGTACAAGTAGAACGTATGCTCTACCTCGTTGCGTACCCTTGATCGCTCACAGGGATTCGACGACAAGAGTCTCGACGACATGGTTGGCACACACTGCTTGAAATGCATTCCTTGACTGCACGAAATACATACTTTGAAAAAAAGGAATACCGATGCCCACTGACACCTCGACCTCCTCTCTGCCCGACTCCATGCTGGCGATCGTGACCACCGGCCATGGGGGTTATGAATGCCTCGAGACGCAGCAGCGCCCGGTGCCGACACCCGGTGAAGGCGAGGTGCTGATCAAGGTGCTGGCGGCTGGCATGAACAACACCGAGATCAATACGCGTCTGGGCTGGTATTCCTCCACGATCACTACCGCGACCCAACAGGCCAGCAGTGTGCATGACAACGCGGATGCAGATGCGGCGACTGACAAGCCGGCGCCACCGGAAGGTGGCTGGAAGGGAGAGACGCCCTTCCCCCTGATACAGGGCACGGATTGCTGTGGCGAGGTGGTGGCATTGGGCCCGAATGCGGATGCCAGCCTGCTGGGCAAGCGCGTGCTGGTACGCTCCTGCATGCGCAGCGAGGGCTGGGACTCATTGGAGAATGAATGGATGGGCTCGGATTTCGACGGCGCCTTCGCGCAGTTCGTCAGCGTGCGCGCCAGTGAAGTGTTCGCGGTGGACTGTGACTGGAGCGATGTCGAGCTTGGCTCCCTGCCCTGTGCCTACGGTACGGCGGAGAACATGCTCGAACAGGCAGAGCTCAAGGCGGGCGAGCGTGTGCTGATTCTGGGCGCCTCGGGCGGGGTCGGTTCCGCTGCATTGCAGCTGGCCAAGCGCCGCGGCGCGACGGTGTATGCGGTGGCGGGCGTCGCCAAACATGAGGCTCTGGCAGAACTCGGCGCCGACAGGCTTCTGGACCGCAAGGCCGCCCTGCTCGAGCAGCTGGGCCATGAAAGCGTCGACCTGGTGGTCGACAATGTCGCGGGCGACAACTTTCCGGTCATGATGAAGTTGCTTGCGCGTGGCGGCCGTCTGGTGACCACCGGCGCCATCGCCGGCCCGATGGTGACGCTGGACCTGCGCGACCTGTACCTCAAGAATCTGCGCCTGCTCGGCACCACTGCCTGGTGTGAAGCCACCTTCCCCAATCTGATCCGCTACGTGGAGCAAGGCGAGATTCGTCCGCTGATCGCGGCCAGCTTCCCGTTGACCGAGATCGTCACTGCCCAACAGCAGTTTCTGAGCAAGGGCCACGTGGGCAAGTTCGTGCTCGAGCCCTGGGCCTGAAGACAGCCTGGCGGTCATCATGAAAAGCCTGGCGGCCTAGATTTTAAACCTGAGCCCCACGACAAAAAGCCCTCATCCGGTTCCGGATGAGGGCTTTTGCGTGCCGAGCACGCAAGGGTCAGCCTGAAGGAGCGTCAGTCTGAGAGAACATCAGCTGCAGAGTGCGTCAGCCTGACCCACCGAGATACCGTCAGGGGCTGGCACGGCGGCCGATGCCGCGATAGACCAGTCCCTGGCTTGCCACGTAACGCGGGTCGAAGATGTTGCGACCATCGAGCACCAGGCCCGCGCCCAGCTCACGCTTCAGGCGCTGCCAGTCCGGGTTCCAGTAGCACTTCCACTCGGTGACCAGCATCAGGGCATCAGCACCCTCCAGGGCGTCATACATGTTGCCATCGACCAGCTCCAGCAACGGATGCGCACCACAGGCCTCACCCAGCGCCGACAAGGCCGCGGGATCATGCACGCGCACGCGCACGCCCTGGGCCCACAGCGCCTCAAGCAGGGTCAAGACCGGCGCATGGTCGATACGCGCGGTACCCGGCTTGAAGGCCGCGCCCCAGATCGCCACGGTACGACCGCGCAATTCACCATCGAAGTGCTGCCACAGCTTGCGGAACAGCGTCTCCTTCTTGGCCTCGTTGATGTCGAGTACATGCTCGAGCAGCATCGATTCCCGCCCTGTCTGGTGCTGGACATCGGCCAGACGCATCAGGTCACGCGAGAAGTTCGGGCCACCGAACCCACAGCCCGGATAGAGATAGCCAAAGCCGATACGCGGGTCGGCACCCATGCCCTGACGCACATATTCCACATCGACGCCGAGGGAGTCGGACAGACCCGCCACTTCGTTCATGTAGCTGATACGCGTCGCGAGCATGCCGTTGATGGCCAGCTTGGTCAGTTCGGCGGCGCGGCGCGGCATGATCTGGAAGACATCTTCACGCCGGTTGAAGGCACGCAGCAGCTCCTGCACCCGCAGGGTGGCAGGTTCCGCTTCGCTGCCCAGCAACCAGCGGGCCGGACGCTCGAAGGTGGCCAGTGAACGGCCCTCCTCCAGCATGTCCGGCAAGGCGACGGCGTACTGGTCGTCACGCGGCAGCAACGCCTCGAAACGCTCGGTCGTGCCCACCGGGAAGGTCGAGTTGTTGACCAGCACCAGCGGCTCATCCAGGGTCGCCACCAGCTGCTCGACACGGCTCAGCGCGCTTTCGCGCTGGTCCGGCGAGACGGCGATCCAGTGGATATCGATGCGCCGCAGTGACTCGAGGTTTTCGATGAGAGTGAGATCGCCCCGTTCCCGATGGCGATCAAGACGTTCGCGCAGGCCTGGCTCACTGTTCAACCAGTCGACGTGTTCCAGGGCAGCCCAGTCCATGTCCTCATGTGGCCACCACCAGACACGGTGACCCACGCTCGCCAGAGCGGCGCTGGCCGTTGCCGCCGCCAGTTCGCTTCCGTGCACCAGCACCTGCATGGCTTATTTCTCCTGGTAGCGAGTCAGCAGCTCGCGGAAGCCTTCACCGAAGGTCGGGTGACGCTTGGCGAAGGAAAGAGTCGCTTCAAGATAGCCCAGCTGGTGACCGCAATCGTAGGTATCACCGGCCATGCGGTAGGCCGCGACGGCCTTGTCGTCACGCAGGGTGTCGATGGCATCGGTCAGCTGGATCTCACCACCCGCGCCCGGCGGAGTGTTCTCCAGAAGCTCGAAGATACGGCCCGGCAACAGATAACGGCCGATGACCGCCAGGGTCGACGGCTCGGTGCCCGGGGCCGGCTTTTCGACCATGCCGTTGATCAGGGCAGACTTGCCGGCTTCCGGCGTATCACCGTCGATCGCGACGATACCGTACTTGTAGGCCATGTCCTGCGGGACATTCTCGACCATGATCTGGGCAGCGTTGGTGGCTTCGTAGGCCTCCATCATGCGCGCCAGGTCATTCTTCTCGAGCCCTTCGCCATCGACCAGCACGTCCGGCAACATGACGATGAACGGCTCATCACCGACGATCGGCTTGGCACACAGCACGGCGTGGCCCAGGCCCAGCGGCTCCGGCTGGCGCACGCTGATGATCTTGACGTCATCCGGAATGATGTTACGCAGCTGTTCGAGCAGCTCGAGCTTGCCCTTGGCTTCCAGGGTGGTTTCCAGCTCGAAGTGCTTGTCGAAGTGGTTCTCGATGGCATTCTTGCTGGAATGGGTGACCAGCACGATTTCCTTGATACCGGCTGCGACCGCTTCTTCCACCACATATTGGATCACCGGCTTGTCGACGATGGTGATCATTTCCTTGGGGATGGCCTTGGAGGCCGGGAGGCAACGTGTGCCGAGACCGGCAACAGGCAGAACAGCCTTGCGTATCATGTAGCGTCTTCCTTGTGTCTATGTCGTGGTGAAGCCCGTCGAAGGACCTTCACCGGGTTACTGTCGTCGAAGCCAATCAACGACCATCCTTCATCATAGGCAGAGATTATGCCAGTTTGATCAAGGAGTGCGAAATTCCTGCACTATCCGAGGCTTGGTAAGCGCTACCACCCTGTGAAACGCCATCAACGGCGCATGGCGCGCCCAAGCAGCGCACCGACACTGTCGCTATCGGGCGACTCTACCACGCCATGTTCCGTGACGATGGCATCAATATACTCATGCGGTGTGACATCAAAGACCGGATTGAAGACATCGATCTCCTGCGGCGCGATCTGGCGTCCGCCCGCCTCGCGCAGCTCGGCGGCGTCGCGCGTCTCGATGGGGATGTCCGCGCCACTGGCCAGGCTGCCATCGAACGTGGCCAACGGGGCCACCACCATGACCTTGATGCCGTGAGTGCGCGCCTGAACGGCCAGCGAGAAGGTGCCGATCTTGTTGGCCGTGTCGCCGTTGGCCGCAATGCGGTCCGCGCCGACGATCAACCAGCGCACCCCTTCCGGTGTCCGGGCACCCTGCTGCATGATCAGCGAGGCTGCGCCTTCCACGGCCAGACGCGCGGGAATCTTCTCCTGCACCAGCTCCCACGCCGTCAGGCGAGAGCCTTGCCACCAGGGACGCGTCTCGTTGACATGCACACGGCCGAGAATGCCCTGGGCGTAGGCGGTACGGATCACGCCCAACGCCGTGCCGTGGCCGCCGGTGGCCAGCGCGCCGGTATTGCAGTGGGTCATGACCTCGCACCGCGTCTCGCCTTGCGCGAGAGAGGCCGCAATCACCTGGGCGCCAAACTCGGCCATGCGCAGATTGTCCTCCAGATCCTGCTCATGAATGCGCACGGCCTCCTTCAGCAACGCCTCATACGGGGCCTGCGACCGAGTGGCGTGTGCGGCAATCACCTTGCGCATGCGATCCAACGCCCAGAACAGGTTGACCGCTGTCGGGCGCGAGGCAGCCAGCACATCACAGGCACTGGCCAGGCGTGACTGCCAGTCGCCGCCCTCGCGGTTGATGACGAAAGCCTCCAGCGCCACGCCATAGGCGGCGGCGATCCCGATGGCCGGTGCACCGCGGACCACCATGTCGGTAATGGCAGTCGCGACCCCGCGTGCATCCTCGAGCAGCACCTCGCGGGTCTCACCCGGCAGCAGGCGCTGGTCGAGCAGTGCAAGCTTCACCGCCGGCTGAGTGACATCAGAAGTGACATCATGAGTGACGTCAGCGCTGGCATCGGGCGGGGCGCCTGCCGTGTCTTCTTCCCGCGATGCACACTCTTGCTGGCTTACCCAGCGAATCGGAACCAGGCTCATGACCACTCCCCGTTGCTACATGACAATAATGACGACTGGTCATCGCGCGTGGCGCGACGTCCCGCCCCATCGTAACGCAAGTGCCCGTCATGATGAGTTTTTTGCGCTGGACGCTGACCCGCGACGGCAGTCGGATTAGAATGGTGGAATCGTGCCCGAGGGTAAGGTGCCTGTACAGGCCTGCCACTTCCCGAACAGCACTTCCGTAACGGTAAGGATGCAAAGATGAGCGATAACGACACCCAGCAAGATGCCCAGCCCCAGGACCATCTGGGCAATGTCGATGCCAGCGAGATCGCCAAGTTCTCGGCATTGGCCAGTCGCTGGTGGGACCGTGACAGTGAATTCAAGCCGCTGCATGACATCAATCCGTTGCGGGTCGACTATATCGACACCCACGCTGGCCTAGCAGGCAAGCGCGTGATCGACGTCGGCTGCGGTGGCGGCATTCTCTCCGAAGCCATGGCGCATCGTGGCGCCCAGGTGACGGGCATCGACATGGGTGAGGCGCCGCTTTCCGTTGCCCGCCTGCATCAGCTGGAGTCCGGTGTCGAGGTGGACTACCGCCAGACCACCGCCGAAGCCGCCGCAGAAGAGATGGCCGGCCAGTTCGACGTCGTCACCTGTCTGGAAATGCTCGAGCACGTGCCGGACCCATCCTCGGTGATCGCGGCCTGCGCACGGCTGGTCAAGCCCGGCGGCATGGTGTTCTTCTCGACCATCAACCGCAATCCCAAGGCGTATGCCTTCGCGATTCTCGGCGCGGAATATGTGCTGCAGATGCTGCCGCGTGGCACCCACGAGTATCGCAAGTTCATCCGTCCGGCCGAGCTGGGTCGCTGGACACGCGATGCGGGACTCAAGATGGAAGGCTCCACCGGCATGACCTACAACCCGCTGACGCGCAAATATCGTCTGAATTCCTCCGACCTGTCCGTCAACTACCTGATGCACACGCGTCGCCCGACCGAGGAAGAGCTTGCGTGAGCCTGCCGGCAGCGCTACCTCGTCCCGCCGCCTTGATCTTCGATCTCGATGGCACCCTGGTGGACACCGCGCCAGACCTGGCGCGCGCCACCAATGAGCTGCGTCAGCATCACACCCTGCCGGCGCTGGACTACGACGTGATTCGCGCCGAAGTCTCGCATGGTGGCAGCGCTCTGGTGACCCTGGCCCTGGGCCATGAGCTCGATCACCCCGAGCATGCCAGCGAGCGCTCTCGCCTGCTGGAATTCTATGCCCGCGATGTCGCGGCTCACAGTGTGCTGTTCCCGGGCTATGACGCCCTGATCGAGATCTATCAGCGCGCAGGCCTGCCGTGGGGCATCGTGACCAACAAGCCCCGTCAGTTCGCCGAGCCGCTGATCGCCGCGCTCGAGCTCACGCCCGGCTGCCTGCTGTGTGCCGATGACCTGCCGGTCAAGAAGCCGCATCCAGAGCCTCTGTGGGAGGCGGCACGCTGCCTCGGTGTCGACGCCTCCGAATGCTGGTATCTGGGGGATCACGACCGTGACATGCAGGCGGCACGCGCGGCGGGCATGCTGGCGGTCGCGGTGCGCTACGGCTATGTCCGTGAGGGCGACGACGTGGACGCCTGGCCTGCCGATGTGTGGTTTGACACCTCGGAAGAAGTCATCAATGCCGCGCTGCGGGCAGCGGACCTGCGCTGACCGAGCGACACGCACGTAGCTCGCACGTAGCTCGCACGAACCAGCCCCCACGAGCGGGTGATCCGTAGATGAACATCAGAAGATAGACACAAGCCGCTAGAAACAAGCAGCTAGACACAAGAACGCCGACAGCCAATGCCGTCGGCGTTCTTGTTGCAGGGTATGACGAATGACCCGCCTGGCGGCGTCACTCGTCATCCAGTGAGGAGATGACAGCTGACAATGGCTCAGACTTTCGGCGGCTGGGCGTCGAACATCTCGCCGGTATGACCACGACTGTCCGGCCCCATCAACCACAGATAGGTCGGCATGATGTCGGCGGGCGTACGCAGGGTATCGGGGTCTTCGGCCGGGAACGCCGACTTGCGCATCGGGGTCCGCGTCCCACCGGGATTGAGCGTATTGACGCGCACCTGGCTGGTATTCTCCAGTTCCTGCGCCAGCATCTGCGAGAAGCCTTCCGTGGCGAACTTGGAGACACTGTAGGCGCCCCAGAAGGCACGCCCCTTGCGCCCGACACTGGAACTTGTCAGCACGACGGAGGCGTCCTTCGAGGCCTTGAGCAACGGCAGCAATGCCTGGACCATCCAGATAGGGCCATTGATATTGACCTGCATGACCTGCTCCCACAGCGCCGGATCATACTGCTCGAATGGAGTGATCTTGCCCAGCAGGCTGGCGTTGTGCAGCAGGCCATCCAGACGACCGAACTCGCTGTGCAGGGTATCAGCCATCTGCTGATAATCCTTGAGCGATGCCCCTTCGAAGTTGAGCGGATAGATGGCCGGTTGTGGTGCCCCCAATGCCTCGATCTCGTCGTAGACTTCTTCCAGCTTGGCAATGGTTCTGCCCAGCAATATCACCGTCGCCCCATGACGCGCATATTCGACTGCCGCTTCACGCCCAATGCCGGACCCCGCCCCGGTCACCAGAATGATCCGCCCTTTCAGCATGTCGTCCGGGGCCTGATAGTCGATCTTGCACTCTGCCATGGTGATATCCCTGTCTGAGATCTGTCGTCAACCGCCGATGAGAGTCACTGTCTCTTCACCGGCAATACTTGCTCGGCCACATGAATCGAATGAAGCGTGCCCGGGTCGCCTGCCGATGGCATGAGGCGCCGAGCGCCACATAACACAAAGCCCGCACCTGGTAGAATACCAAGCGCGGGCTTTGGGGAATACAGGTGACCAAAGGCCACGGGCACTCAGGCGCCGGAGGACAGGAAGTCCTTGGCCATGGTGCCAGCCTTGCTGTCCGGATACTGCTGGACCAGCTTCTCGAGCAAGGAGCGACTTTCCTGCGCTTTGCCTTGACGCGCCTTGACCAGGCCCAGCTTGTACATCGCATCCGGCACCTTGCTGGATTGCGAGAATTCGCTGATCACGGTGTCGAAGGCCTGGGCAGAAGCATCCAGCTGGTTCTTGGCCGAATACAGCTCGCCCAGCCAGTAATGGGCATTGGCGGCGAGGTTGGAATCCCCATGGTCCACCACGAAGGCTTCAAAGGCGACAATGGCACCGTCGAAGTCGCGAGACTGCACCTTGGCGAAGGCATTCTCGTAATCCTTCTGGGCAGCTGCACCGCCGTCGGCATTGCTGGCGCCATTGGTGCTGGCTGCACCACCGGCACTTGCGCCGCCAGTGACTGCCGTTGCTGCCTGTGAATCGACAACCTGACCGTTCTCCCCGGCGGAAGCGCCGCCAGAAACCCGCTGTTCCAGATCCAGGTAGCGTTGCTGCGACATCTCGGTCAGACGCTTGAACTGGTATTCCAGCTCATCGATGCGGCCGCGAAGTCGGGCAATTTCCTGTGCCTGTTCGTCGAGTTGATTGAGAAGGGTCAGGGTGCCGCCGCCACTCAGACGAGTATTGGCCTGCTGATAGAGCGAGTTTGATTGCCCAGTGAGGTCCTCGACCGTCGGTGCGGCCAAAACGGACAACGGGAGCAACAAGGCTCCCGCACCGAACAACCCTTTCAGGCTGTGTTTCATGCTGTCGGCTCCGCCGAATCATCATGGTATCGCGCAAGCAAGCCCGGGGTTCAAGGACACGCCTCTTGCCCGGGCCAGCTCAACACAAGTTTCTAGCGTCTCCACGCCTCATTGGAGAGTCGCGGAGACAAACCGTGCTTAGTAGTCGAAGACCACACGACGGTTCTTGGCGTAGGAAGACTCGCCGTGGCCCTGGACAGCCGGACGCTCTTCACCGTAGGAGACGATCTCGATCTGTGACGGAGACACGCCCTGGACAGTCAGGAAGCGTGCGACAGACTTGGCACGACGCTCGCCCAGACCCAGGTTGTATTCACGAGTACCGCGCTCATCAGCGTGGCCTTCCAGAACGACATTGGCGCTGGTGTTGGCTTTCAGGTACTGAGCGTGACCCATCAGGACGCTTTCGAACTCAGGACGGATGGTGTCCTTGTTGAAGGCGAAGTAGATGGTACGCACGTCAGGCATGGTGGCGTTGCTCATCTGGTTGGCGTTGCTGTTGGCACCAGTGTTCATGCCGGCAGTGTTCGCACCGCTGTTGGCTGAATCCATGTCGCCGTCCTGAGCGCCGCCGCTGCTGGAACAACCTGCCATGACGCTCAGGGACAGGGCAACCAACAGACCTTTTGCATACGGGGTGAACTGCATTGTGAAACTCCTTGCTCTAATGGGTACGAATGCCAAGCCTTTCTTGGTGGCTCAGTTGCATTCTAGTGGTTTAGTTCAGGAACGGCGACCACGCAGGTTCACGCACGTCGCCTTGTGCTGACGGCAGGGAGAATTGTGCCCTTCCGTCTGCCGACACCTGGCCCAGGACCCCGCGGGTTCCTTGCTGAGTGGCATATATCACCATAGTGCCATTCGGCGCAACACTTGGTGATTCATCCCACTGAGTATCGGTCAGGGAGGTAACCCGACCGCTCTTCAGATCTTGCTTGGCAACCTGATAACCGTTGCCTGCGCGGTTGATCATGAACAGGTTCTCTCCATCGGGTGAGATGCGCCCGCGGGAGTTGTAATTGCCGGTATATGTCACACGTTCCGTGCCGCCGGATAGATCAAGACGATAGATCTGTGGGGAGCCTGCACGATCAGAGGTGAACACCATACCGCTGCCATCCGGCAACCAATCCGGCTCGGTATCGATCGCAGGATTGTTGGTCAGACGCTGGAACTGACGGCTGGCAATATCCATCACATAGATTTCCGGCTGGCCATCCTTTGACAATGCCATTGCCAGTTTACGTCCGTCCGGCGACCAGGCCGGGGCACCATTGATGCCTCGGAAACCTGTCAGTTTTGCACGACGACCACTGCCCAATTCCTGCACATAGATAGCGGGACGTTCGGCTTCAAAACTGACATAGGCCAGCTTCTTGCCATCCGGCGACCATGCCGGTGACATGATCGGTTCATCGGACGCCAGAATCTCCTGACTATTGTGGCCATCTGAATCCGCCACGTACAGGGCAAAACGAATATTGTCGCCAACACCATTGGCGGTAATGTATGCGATTTTTGTCGAGAAAGCACCGCGAATTCCAGTGATTTCCTCAAATATTTCATCGCTCATATAATGGCCACGCGCGCGCAGCTCACCATTGCTTCCGGTGATGACTTCGCCAAGCATGCGCTTGTTGCCCAGCACATCCATCAGCTCATACTGGATGCTATAACCACCATTGCTGGCCGTCTTTACCTGACCCACCACGAGGTAACTGGCCCCCAGACGCTTCCAGTCATTGACGAAGACGTCCTGCGTCGTGCCCGGCAACGCAATCAGATTGTCGCGCTTGATCGGGTCGAACTGGCCACTGCGCGCCAGGTCATCGGAGATGATGCGTGCGAGGTCCTGCGGCAGACTTCCCCCGGTCAGATTCTCGAACGGCACGACAGCGATAGGTGTGGCGCTGTCATTGCCCTTGGTGATCTCGATGGTCAGGTCAGCTCTTGCCAGGCTGGTCACTGCCAGCAAGGCGGCTGCCATCATCCATGCGGTCAATCGTCTCATCGGCCCAGGTCCTCTGGATTGAAGTACAGGTTGAAGTTTCGGAACTGGCTCTTGGCACCAGCCGGCAGGTCCTGCATCTCGGTAAACGGCGCTGCTTTCTGGATCGCCTGAATCGCGGAGCGATCAAAGGCGGCGTTACCACTGCTCTTGCTGACCGCTGCCGTTACCAATTCGCCTGTCGGCAACAATGACACTCTCAGCGTGACCGTCATACCGGGAACGGAGCCCGAGGGCCGATTCCAATTCTGTCCGACATACTTCTTGAGCAGGTTCTCGAAGCTGTTGGCAGCCTGAGCGGCCTGTTTGGCGCCGCTGATGGCGTCGCTTTCATTGTCTATCAGGCTATCCAGCGAGCCGGCAGAGGCCTGCGCCGCTTTCTCGGCAAGTGCCTTCTGGCGTGCGGCTTCAGCGGCCGCCTTCTTGCGCGCTTCTTCCGCCGCCTTGGCCTTGGCTGCCTTTTCCTTGGCGGCCTTGTCGGCTGCCGCCTTGGCCGCCTTTTCCTTCTCGGCCTTCTCCGCTGCTGCCTTGGCCTTGGCTGCCTTTTCGGCTTCCGCCTTCTTGGCTTCAGCGTCTGCCTTGGCCTTGGCCGCCTTCTCTGCTTCGGCTTTCTTGCGGGCTTCTTCTGCGGCTTTTTCCTTGGCGGCCTTTTCGGCTTCCGCCTTGGCCTTGGCAGCCTTCTCGGCTTCCGCCTTCTTCAAGGCATCGGCCTTGGCCTGCTTTTCCGCTTCGGCTTTCTTGCGATCAAGGGCAATCGCCTTGGCTTCCTCTGCACGCCTGGCCGCTTCTGCCTTGGCCTTTTCGGCCGCCGCCTGCTCAGCCTTCAACTGCTCCGCCGCCTTGGCCTGCTCAGCCGCCTTTTGCTGTTGCGCCTTCTGGGCAGCCGCCTTTTCCTCGGCGGCGCTGCGCTGCTGTTCCGCTGCAAGCTCTGCCTCTCTGGCCGCCTCTTCCTTGGCGCTCTGGCGCTGATCGGATTCTTCGGCCGCATCACGCGCCTTGCTGGACTTCGCCTGCTGGGCCTGATTGGTCGTGGTCTCGGTACTGACCAGTGTCGCGTTGACGATGGTGGTGTTGGTCTTCTCCGGTTCGGATTCTGGCCAACTCACCAGAGTCAGAATCAGGATGCCCAGGTGCAGGCCAACGGCCAGCACCACAGGCAATCCCAACCCGACCCGCTGTTCTATCTCTGGCTGACTCATCCATCAGCCCTCGGTCGGTGGTTCTGAAATCAGCCCGACATTGGGAACACCGGCACCCTGCAGCGTGCTCATCAGCCCCATGACATCGCCGTAGGGCGCCGTCTTGGCACCCTTGACCAGCACGGGCGTCTTGGGCTTCTCGGCCACGATGGACGCGACCTTGCTGCCCAGTTCGTCCAGCGCCACCGGCGTGCGCTTGTCTTCATCCGACCCCAGATCGATGTAGTAATTGCCGCTATCATCCAGCGAGACGATCAATGGCGTCACATCATCGGGATTGTCGATCGGCTTGGAGGTGACCTTGGGCAATTCGACCTGAACCCCCTGCGTCATCATCGGCGCGGTGATCATGAAGATGACCAGCAACACCAACATGACGTCGATGAAGGGCACCACATTGATCTCGGAGGACAGCTTGCGCTTGTGGCCTCTGCTATACGGTCCTTTCATTGACTCGCCTCCCTTCAAGCGTCGTTGCTGCCACGACCGTGCAGATTACGATGCAGAATGGAGTGAAGTTCTTCGGCGAAGTCTTCATAGCGACCCAGCAGCTGATCAGCACGGCTGGCCAGACGGTTGTAGAAGATGACGGCCGGAATTGCCGCGAACAGGCCCATGGCAGTCGCGACCAATGCTTCGGCAATCCAGGGGGCGACGGTGGTCAGAGTTGCCTGTTGAGCCGTACCCAGTGCCTGGAAGGAGCCCATGATGCCCCACACGGTTCCGAACAGGCCGACATAGGGGCTGACGGAGCTGACCGTGGCCAGAAACGGCAGGTGAACGTTCAGGCGCTCTTCTTCACGTGACAGCGTGACGCGCATGCTGCGTTGCACACCATCCATCACCGCATCGGCATTGCTGGACTTGGGCTTGAGGCGGCTGTACTCGCGGAAGCCTGCACGGAAGACGCCAGAGGCGCCCGGGGTGGATTCTTCATCCGTCGGCAATTCACGATAGAGGTGATTGAGGTCGACCCCGGACCAGAAGCGCTTTTCAAAGGCCGCGTAAGCCTGCTTGGCGCGGGACAATGCCATCCCGCGCTGAAAGATCACCACCCAGGATGCAATGGAAGCTGCCAGCAACAGCAACATGACTGCCTGAACGACCAGACTGGCGTTCACGAACAGCGAAATGATCGACATCGAATCTTCCACGGAAATCCCTCTTTACTTGGTTCAGTCTGTGCCACCGTCAATCAGTGACACGATAAATAATCTGTTCATCAGCCTGGCGTCTCGGCACCTGACTGGCAGCGGCCTCATCTGCGCCTTGAGATCTCAGACCTCAAGAGCCGCAAGCAATTCCCCGGGCCAGCGTCTGGGGCGCAAGGTCGTGGCATCGACGCAAGCGATCACGACTTCCGCTTCGCTCAAGATCTGCTCACCGCGCAGCGCCTTCTGGGTGAACGTCAAGCGTGCACCGCGCAAGGCACCTGCCGTTGCCGTCACGGTCAGCAGGTCATCCAGATGCGCAGGACGAAGATAACGATTTGTTACACTGTGTACTACCAACTGAATGCCTTTTTCAAGCAAGGCTTGCTGCGTGAAGCCCTTCGCTCGCAACCATTCACTGCGCGCGCGCTCCATGAAGCGCAGATAATTCACGTAGTAGACGATGCCACCGGCATCAGTATCCTCGATGTAGACGCGCACAGTGTGGTGAAAACATGCAGCTTCACCCTTCAACGTATTTCCTGCGTCTTCAGATGTCATGACGCGTCATTTCCTTCCTGCCCCAGCCGCGCCTGCTCTTCACGTGGGGTGATCCCGAAATGCAGATAGGCCGAGCGCGTGACCAGTCGCCCACGCGCCGTGCGCATCATGAAGCCCTGCTGAATCAGATAGGGCTCCAGCACATCCTCGATGGTATCGCGCTCTTCCCCGATGGCCGCCGCCAGTGAATCGACCCCGACCGGCCCGCCATCGAACTTCTCGATCATCGCCAACAGCAGTCGACGGTCCATGTGATCCAGGCCGTGGCTGTCGACATTGAGCATGTTGAGCGCCTTGTCGGCCACTTCCAGCGTCAAGCGACCATCCGAGCGCACTTCGGCGAAGTCACGCACCCGGCGCAGCAGGCGATTGGCGATACGCGGCGTGCCGCGGGAACGACGCGCAATCTCCAGCGCCCCTTCCATCTCGACTTCCATGCCGGAAAGCCTGGCACTGCGCGCCACGATGTCGGTGAGTGACTCGATATCGTAGAACTCGAGGCGCTGGACGATGCCGAAGCGATCGCGCAGCGGCGCCGTCAGCAGCCCCGCGCGCGTCGTCGCGCCCACCAGGGTGAATCGTGGCAGCTCAAGCTTGATCGAGCGGGCCGCGGGGCCTTCACCGATCATGATGTCGAGCTGGTAATCTTCCATCGCCGGATAGAGCACTTCCTCGACGGCCGGAGACAGGCGGTGAATCTCGTCGATGAACAGGACATCGCCTTCCTGCAGGTTGGTCAGCATCGCTGCCAGGTCCCCTGCCCGCTCCAGCACCGGCCCGGAGGTCGACTTGATATCGACACTCATCTCACTGGCGATGATATGCGCCAGTGTCGTCTTGCCGAGACCGGGCGGGCCGAAGACCAGGGTGTGATCCAGACTATCGCCTCGTCCTCGCGCGGCACTGATGAAGATTTCCATCTGCTCGCGGACGATGGGCTGTCCGATGTAGTCACTCAGCGTGCGTGGCCGGTTGGCGCGATCGATCCGCTCTTCCGGATCATGCGTCGCCGCGGAGATCAGTCGGTCCGACTCCATCATGATGCTTGCTCAACTCCTGATGACGCAGGTCACGCACATGACGCGGGTCATGGGCCATGAACGTGCGTCAGTGGCAGGTGGCAAGGTTTGCCAGGGCGGTGCAACGATCTAGCGCATCTGCGTTCAAGCGCGCACTTTCTACCCCAGTAACCTGCCAACCCCTAGTCAATAAATCCAATCACGATGCGCCGTTTCCTTCACGAAAACTATAGGGCGCATGTTTGCTGCCCTGGCGGGGCCTCAGCTGGCCATCTTGCGCGCCAGCGCCGCCTTGATGAGCGCTTCCGTGGAGGCGCCGGTCTCGAGCCCGGAGAGCATCTTGGCCGCCTCGACAGGCTTGTAGCCCAGAGACACCAGCGCGGCTTCGGCATCCGCCAGAGGATGCGTGACCGGCGGTTGCGGCTGGGAGGCACGCGCCATTTCATCCAGCCCATCATCCGCCGGCAGCGTCCAATGCTTGAGGCGATCACGCATCTCGATGATCAGTCGGTCCGCCGTCTTCTTGCCGACGCCCGGCAGACGTGTCAGCGCCCGGCTGTCTTCGTCGTGAACACAGCGAATGAAATCGGACTGCTCCATTCCCGACAGAATCGCCAGCGCCAGACGCGGGCCGACACCGGAGATCTTGATCAATTCACGGAACAGACGACGCTCGGGCTCCTTGCCGAAGCCATACAGCAACTGCGCGTCTTCGCGCACCACCAGGTGGGTGTAAAGCTGGCAATGTTCGCCCACGGCCGGCAAGCCCAAAAGGGTGTTCATCGAAGCTTCCAGTTCATAACCGACACCCTGTACGTCAAGCACCAGCTGCGGCGGTTGTTTTTCCAGCAATGTCCCGGTCAGGCGTCCAATCATGTTGCGGCTGTCCTTGCTCGGCAGAGAACGTGCTCGGTGGGATCGTGCTGCTCACAGACCCGATTCTCTGCACGGATTGTTACAATGCGGGCAAGCCTACCAAAGATGAAGCGTAGGCGGCATGTCCCAGTGTCACGACGAATTTGTCGCATCTTTCTGACAGTCATACCTTGGGTGATGGCACGAAGCCTGATGCCACGCGGCTTGGCGCATCACGCAATCGGCTGCTGCCAGGCTCGGCAGACACTCTACAAGTGACTGAAAAATCGCTATTAATTGAGCACAATACCGCATTTGTCGCTCAGCGGCATGTCAGGCGTCGGGCTCGAAGTCTCGCCAGCTGCTGCTACGCCGCACGCGGGTTCCCTTGCGTCGACTGGTATTCCCCAGCCCCAAGGCTTCCAGCTGGTCATTGCCGGGCGTCAGGCGTCGACGCGCGAAACAATGCGTCAAGGCGATGGCCAGCGCATCGGCGGCATCGGCCTGCGGCGTGGCGGAGAGCTTGAGCGTATGCGTGACCATATGCTGCACCTGAGACTTCTCGGCGGCGCCAGTACCGGTCACGGCCTGCTTGATCTGCCGCGGCCCGTATTCGAACACCGGCAAGCCATGATTGGCCGCACACACGATGGCAGCCCCGCGCGCCTGGCCCAGCTTGAGCGCCGAATCGGCGTTCTTGGACATGAAGACCTGCTCGATGGCGAATTCCGCGGGGCGATGCAGGGCGATCACCTCGCTGATACCGGCATAGATCTGCGCCAGGCGCTGATCCAGGCTGACCTGTGACATGCGAATGCAGCCACTGTCCACATAGCGAGGCTGAGCCGCAGAGACATCCAATACCCCATACCCGGTCAGACGTGAGCCCGGGTCGATGCCAAGAATGATCATGCTGCCGCCTCGTCTCTCACACCTTGCGTCTTTGCTGTCGTCATCGCGCCATCGCTCTTACTGTGTATATAACCAGCCACCATGCCACAAAAAAGGCGGTGCGACACTGTCATCGCCTGACGTGAACGCCAGCAAACAGTCTCGCACCGCCTTGTCGGGCTTGCTCGCCCCCTCGCCTACCAGGTCAAAGGGGCAAACCTGCCACCGCGGGACCGCCCTTGTCTGATCGAATCAGTCCAGACGGCCCCACCAGTCACTCTCTCGGTCTTGCGCCGCTGAATCAGGCCTGACCGCTTTCGTCCTCGACCTTGACCTTCTGACGCAGACGGATGTTCAGCTCCTTGAGCTGCTCACCGCTGACCACGCCCGGGGCGTCGGTCATCATGCAGCCGGCACTCTGGGTTTTCGGGAAGGCAATCACTTCACGAATGGTCTTGGCGCCGGTCATCAGCATCACCAGACGGTCGAGACCGAAGGCCAGACCACCATGGGGCGGCGCGCCGAACTTCAGGGCGTCGAGCAGGAAGCCGAACTTCTCTTCCGCTTCTTCTTCACCGATGCCCAGCACCTCGAACACGGTACGCTGCATGGCCTGATCGTGGATACGGATGGAGCCGCCACCCAGCTCGGTGCCGTTGATGACCATGTCGTAGGCGCGAGACAGTGCCGCTTCCGGGTTGGCCTTGAGCTCTTCCGGCGTGCAGGACGGCGCGGTGAACGGGTGGTGCAGCGCGCTCAGGCGGCCGTTGGCATCGGCTTCGAACATCGGGAAGTCGACGACCCACAGCGGTGCCCACTCGCGGGTGTAGAGGTTGAGGTCTTCACCCAGCTTGACGCGCAGCGCACCGATGGCCTCGGCCACGATGTTGGCCTTGTCAGCGCCGAAGAACACGATGTCGCCATCGACGGCGCCACAGCGGTCCAGCACTTCATCTACGACGTCTTCCATGAACTTGACGATCGGCGACTGCAGACCCTCGATGCCCTTGGCACGTTCGTTGACCTTGATCCACGCCAGGCCCTTGGCACCGTAGATGCCGACGAACTTGGTGTAGGCGTCGATTTCCTTGCGTGACAGGCTGGCACCGCCCGGCACACGCAGCGCGGCGACACGGCCCTTGTCGTCCTTGGCCGGACCGGAGAAGACCTTGAAGTCCACGCCGCTCATCAGGTCATCGACATCGACCAGTTCCAGCGGGATACGCAGGTCCGGCTTGTCGGAACCGAAACGGCTGATGGCCTCGGAATACGGCATGGTCGGGAAGTCGCCCAGCTCGACATCGAGCACTTCCTTGTAGAGGCCACGGATCATGGTCTCGGTCATGCCCATGATGTCCTGCTCGTCGACGAAGCTGGCTTCGAGGTCGATCTGGGTGAATTCAGGCTGACGGTCAGCACGCAGGTCTTCATCACGGAAGCATTTGGCGATCTGGTAGTAACGATCGACACCGGCGACCATCAGCAGCTGCTTGAACAGCTGCGGAGACTGCGGCAGTGCGAAGAAGCTGCCGGCGTAGGTACGGCTCGGCACCAGATAGTCACGTGCGCCTTCCGGTGTGGCACGTGTCAGGATCGGGGTTTCGATGTCGAGGAAGCCCAGGGCTTCGAGCTGGGCGCGCACGCTGTGAGTGATGCGCGAGCGCAGACGCAGCTTCTCGATCATGTCCGGACGACGCAGGTCGACATAACGATACTTGAGGCGGACTTCCTCACCGACCTTGTTGTGGTCGTCGAGCTGGAACGGCGGCGTCTGTGCGGTGTTGAGCACTTCGACGTCCTTGGCCAGCACTTCGATCATGCCTGTCGGCATGTTCGGGTTCTGGGTGCCTTCCGGGCGCAGACGGATACGGCCCTTGATACGCAGCACGAACTCGCTGCGCGCCTTGTCGGCAGTGGCGAAGGCATCGACGGTGTCCGGATCGACGACGATCTGGGCGATGCCATCACGGTCGCGCATGTCGAGGAAGATGACGCCACCGTGGTCGCGACGGCGGTGCACCCACCCGCACAGAGTGACATCCTGATCGATCAGGGTCTCGTTCAGTTTGCCGCAATAGTGGCTGCGCATGTTGATTCCTTGTTGCTCAAATTCATGATCGACGCGCTGATGCGCATCTGTCTCAGAGGGCCTGCCGTTGGCGATGAGGGTCAAGGGTACCCGCTGGGCGCCCTTGACCTTCATCACGCTGATGCCTGACGCACTATCCCAGCTGTGTCAGGCGGTGCTGTCGCTACCACCGGCCAGATTCTTCTTGCTGCCGGACTTGAAATCCGTCTCGTACCAGCCACTGCCTGCCAGACGGAACCCGGCGGCGGAGACCAGCTTCTCGAGCTGGTCCGTCTTGCATTCCGGGCACTCCGTCAGCGGCGCAGCGCTGATCTTCTGCAACTTGTCCATCCGATGGCCACAGGCCTTGCAGTGGTATTCATAGATCGGCATGGTTTTCTTTCCTGACAATACTGGTCACGGGGCTGTCTGAGCACCGTGAACCATGACAATGTTATGCCTTGCGGCGCGTCTTGCGTTCAGCGCACCTGCGGCCCCAACATGAGAGCTTTCGCAAGCACCAGAAAGAGACGCCTACAATAAGGCCAGTTGAGCGGCTTTCAAGTCAAAGCGAAAGGGGCACATTATAGCGTGCTCGGCCCCGTGCGGGGCAACACCCAAGCACAAACCGGCCCAGACGCTACGTACTCGTCATTTCCGGGCCAGCCTTTCTGTCTTCCTGTCTATCTTCCTACGCCATCATGAGGCACCTATGTCCGATCACGATCGTACTGCGCAGTCTCCCTCTCATTCTTCCACGCCCGCTTCCTCTCACTGCGAGCCCGCCTCGTCCACCAGCGCCCCGCAGGCCGTCATGCTAGATGCCGGTTCCGTCGGTGACGGACTGGACTTCTCGCGCCTCGAGGCCCGCCTGGAAGGACTGGTTTGCCATGACGCGACCGCGCCCGAGGAAGTGGTGCCACGGCTGAGCGGTGCCTCCATCGTGATGGTCAACAAGGTACGCATCGAGGCGCACCACATGGATGAGCTGCCGACCCTCAAGCTGATCGCGGTGATGGCGACCGGCACCAACAATATCGACATGGCGGCCGCCGAAGCACGCGGCATTCGGGTCATGAACGTCAATGCCTACGGCACTCACTCGGTGGCGCAGCACACCTGGATGCTGCTGCTGGCACTGGCAGGCCGCCTGCCGGAATACCAGACCGACATCGCCGCGGGCGAGTGGCAACGCAGCGCGACCTTCTGCCTGATGGGCCGCCCCGTGGTGCAGCTGTCCGGCAAGCATCTGGTCATCATCGGCAAGGGGGAGCTGGGCACTGCGGTGGGCAGGCTGGCCGAGGCGTTCGGCATGCGCGTGACCTTTGCCGCCCGCCCGGGCACCGCCCCCACCGCCGAGCGCCCCGCGCTGGAAAGCCTGCTGCCTCAGGCTGACGCCATCAGCCTGCACTGCCCGCTGACCCCAGAGACGCAGCATCTGATCGATGAGCAGGCGCTCGCCGCCATGAAGCCCGGTGCACTGCTGGTCAATTGCGCCCGCGGGGGCATCATCGACGAGGACGCAGCGCTGGAGGCACTGGCCACCGGACAACTCGGCGGCCTGGCGGTGGATAGCCTGCCGGAGGAGCCGCCACGTGAAGGCCACTCGCTGCTCTCGGCCCTGGAAAGCCAGCACCATTCGGCGAGTGCGCCCTTGAACCTGATCGTCACGCCGCACAATGCCTGGATCAGCCAGGAGGCGCGCCAGAACATGCTCGATCTCAGTCTGGCCAATATCGAGACATTCCTGAGCGAACACGCCTGACACGGCCACAGCCTCGCGGCCTCAACCTCGCGATGACAGCCACTGACGCCGAGTGGCAGGTGTGATCGGCACGTCACGAAAAAAGCCCCCGAACCGGCATATGCGCCGAGTCGGGGGCTTTTTATGAGTGGCCTGGCGTCAGCGGATGCGGATATGCATGCCCGCCGCCTTGAGGGCGTTGCCTTCAGCGTCCCACGACACCACACGACCGCGTGAGCTCAATAGTACCCACCAGGTGCCGCTCGCTCGCTCGCCGTCCTCATGCTCACCGTCATCATCAGCGCTCAGGCTCCGCTGTTGCAGGAACTTGTCGCCAGCCTTGTCTGTGGCATCCGCCATGCCTGCCTCGTTCATTCCCATCGCCTCGATCTGCTGAAGGTCCTCTTCCTGCGGCGCACGCATCCGGTACTGGCACTCACAGCTTTCGCCATAGGTAGTGATGATCTTGTGTCTGAGCGCATGTACCTGCTCGAGATCCTCCGGGTGAATCAAGCGATCGAAGTCCATTTCGCGCATCGCCAACGGCTCGTGGCCCGAAGCGCCGAGCATCTTCCAGAGATTGGGATGGATCTGGACGATGCGCTCAGGAATGTCCATTTCCCACAGGCTATCGCCACTGGCTTCGAGGGAATCCAGCAAGCGACGCTCGCTGGACTGCAATTCCTTCTGGGTCTGGCGCAGCCGCTGGTACATCTCTTCGGCGGTGGCGTTGGCATCATCCAGCTCGACGATACCACTGCCGCCCGCCGATTCGACTTCAGCGCCCATGCCGATGCGATGCAGTCGTTCGCGCAGCTCAGCCAGCGGCACCGAAAGGCGACGGCTGATATGGTGCGTGCGCCAGCTCATGAGAATGAAGAAAGTGAAATAGAACAGGATCAAGCCACCAATCAATGCCATACCCACCAGCTGGAAATTACGCCCGATCTCTGCGGTACGGAAGAAGACGGCACTCTCCTCGACCATGCTCAACATGATCCAGCCATTGCCCGGCAAGCGCTCCCACGCCACCTTGTAGGGTGCCCCCGCCACATTGACGCTCTCCAGGCCACGCCGCTGCTCGAGGATACGGGGCGCGAGTCTCTTGAAGACGTCATGACCTTTCAGCTCCAGCTGGGCGGGCCGAATGACATCCTCTTCCTGGAGGTCATTGGCATCGGGAATCTCCAGCGGCAGCAGCGACAGCAACTGCTCACCGGCGCGCGGGACGGCGAGTGAGCGCCCCTCGGCATCGAACAGCATCGCGAAGCCTTGCCAGGGCAGCTCCATCGCCAGCACCTGATTGACGATCACGTCCAGGGTCATGTCGACGCCGGCGACGCCGAGAAACTCGCCTTGCTCGGAATGGAAGGGACTGACGGCCGACGTCATCCAGCCATTGCCGGCCGGGTCTTCGTAGATGTCGGTCCAGATGGTGTTTCGCGAGGGATTTGCCTCTGGCGCGGCCAGATAGAAGAAGGAGAAGTCACGACAGTCGTGGTCGGCTGGCACCAGCGAGGCCAGATCGACATAGGGGAAGAGGCGGACATAGCAGTCGGCCATCGTGACGAAGGACTGCACCACGGCCGAGTGCGAGGACACGACACTGCGCATGATCGGGTCGACCGCCGTCATGCGCAGTGCCATGGGGATGTCCTGCTCGAGGCCTGGCAAGGCGGGATAGAAGCCGCTGCCTTGATTATCCGCCGTCTGCTGACTGGCCCAGACACCGCTGGGCAGGCTTGCGTGACGGGCAACCTCGCGCGCCGCTACCCCTGTACCGGTGTCGCCCATGGCCAGTTCGCCTGCCTGGGCACCGAGCCCGCGCGACAGGTTCTGGACATGCTCCAGTTGCTGGCTGAGTGACTTGGCCTCCCGCAGCATCGCCAGATTGAGCTCGCTGCTCGACTGGGATTGCAGGTAATTGAGGTTGGCATCACGAATCTCGTCATTGGACACGAAATACACCGCCACCAGGGCGGTCTCGACCAACAGCAACGGAATCATGGTACTGGTGAAGAGCGCTCGCCAGACCCACTTCTTGATCGTGACGGCGGGTTGCTTCGACTCCGACATGGGCGACTATCCTGAATCCAGCGAGATGACAGGAAGTATGCACTTTCTCTTGCGTTCCAAGAGGCTAATAGCTTCAACGCTTAAACATGACCTGAAGGTCAGACCTTGGTGATACGACTGGGGACAGGCGGCCAAGGCTTTGCTAGGATGCTCGCCCCCAAGGAGGCTGCATGCTTTACAACTACGGTTCTATCAATATCGATCACGTCTATCGGGTACCTCACCTGGTACGACCGGGTGAAACCCTGGCGAGTCTCTCCTACCGTCAGGTACTGGGTGGCAAGGGTGCCAACCAGTCGCTCGCGCTTGCGCGCGCCGGAGGCGACGTCACGCACTGGGGCCGCCTTGGCAACAGTGATCGCTGGGCACTTGAGCCGCTGGAAAGCGCCGGTGTCATCACCTCGCAGGTCGAGCTCAGCGCCAGCGCCAGTGGCCACGCCATCATCCAGGTGGACGACCACGCCGAGAACAGCATCATTCTGCATCCGGGCGCCAACCACGGCTTCACCGATGAACATCTCGCGACGCTGTTCTCCGGCGTGACGCAGGGAGATTGGCTGCTGCTGCAAAATGAGTGCAACGCGCTGGGCAAGGTCATCGAGCTGGCGCACGCCAAGGGCATGAAGATCGCCTTCAATCCGGCCCCGATGGGCGCTGATGTCCTGCGCCTGCCGCTGGAACACTGCCAGGTGCTGTTCCTCAATCGCGGTGAAGCGGCACAGCTGGTCGAGCTGGAAGAGAGCGCGCCTGTCGCCACCCTGCTCGCCGCGCTCCACACTCGCCTGCCTGACACCGAAGTGGTGATGACCCTGGGTAGCGAAGGCGTCTGCTACCAGCTGGGGGAACAGCGCATCCAGCTGCCGGCGCACCGCGTCAATGCCGTGGACACCACCGCGGCAGGCGACACCTTCATCGGCTATTACCTGGCAAGCCAGATCGAAGGCCAGAGCATCGAGGAAAGCCTGCGTCGTGCCAGCACTGCCTCTGCCCTGTGCGTGAGCCGCGAAGGCGCAGCGCCGAGCATTCCGCTGGCCAGTGATGTCGCCGCTGCCCTGGCCGAATGGCCGACGCTCGACGTCCTGAGCAACTGAACAACTGAACTACCTGCACGGGGCATCACCACGTGGCCCGTGCCGTGCCCGTGTCACCTCATGGGCGCCCTGTTGGCGTAACGCCCTCTATTGCAGGTCACTTCTTTCACGAGGTCAGCATGAAAACACCGATTATCTTTGATACCGATCCGGGCGTGGATGATGCCCAGGCGATTGCCATCTGTCTGGCGCATCCGGACATCGAATTCCTCGGCATGACTACCACCTTCGGCAACGTCACCATCGAGACGGCCACCTCCAACGCCCTGCTGCTGGGCGAACTGGCGGGTCAGGAGATTCCGGTCGCCCAGGGCGCTGCCCAGCCGCTGGTCAAGGACAAGTTCCCGGCGCCGGCGCACATCCACGGCGCCAATGGCCTGGGCAACATGGAGATCCCGGAGCCCAAGGGCAAGGCGCTGTCCATCAGCGCACCGCAGTTCATCGTCGAGCAGGTCAATGCGCGTCCGGGCGAGATCACCCTCGTCGCCGTCGGCCCGCTGGGCAATCTGGCCACCGCACTGCAGCTGGACCCGAGCATCATCAGCAAGGTCAAGCAGGTCGTCATCATGGGCGGCTCCATCCGTGAAGGCGGCAACGTCTCACCGGTCGCCGAAGCCAACATCTTCAATGACCCGCATGCCGCCGCCAAGGTGCTGACCGCCGGCTGGCCGCTGACCATGGTCGGTCTCGATGCGACGCACCGCTGCGTGCTGTCTCCGGCCCATGTCGAGCGCATCCGTGTCGCGCAAGGCGCACTCGGCGAAGTGCTGTCCGGCAGCTATCAGTTCTACAAGGCCTTCTATCAGGAAGCGCGCGGCATCGATGGTTGCTGCCCGCACGACAGCTGCGCCCTCGCCTGGCTGATGAAGCCGGAGCTGTTCACTACCGAGCGCGGCCACCTGAATGTCGAAGTCGAAGGCCTGGCCGAAGGTCAGACGCTGTTCGCCCCTGAGGGTCGCGAATTCCTCGGCAACCAGTGGTCCCAGACGCCGCTGGTCGACGTCTGCGTCAATGCCCAGGGCGACAAGGTCGTCGAGTGGATCACCGACGTGCTGACCGCCAAGGCGTCCTGACCCGGCGCCCGGCAGGCCCGCCTGGGCCTGCCATCGGCCTTGCCACAAACCGAGACAACGTCCGCCAGCAATGATGCTGACGGGCGTTGTCTCGGTTTGAGTACTCGCATTTGTTCACTTTCCCCTTTCCTTCCTTCTTCTCCTCCTCTTTGGCGTCTCTCCTGTACCGCAACGGCCTTCCCACGCCCCTAACACCGAGAAGTTGCTTGGTTATGGGAATCTCTTCAGCAAGATAACGGGATAAACTTTTGACTACCCCTTACCAGACGAGAGTGAATGGCGAGCCGTTCGGCGCATGCACATAATCTGATACGCTAGCAAAATCTCACTGGGCAAGCGCCTCATACGCCGCCCCATCCTGCCTGCCACGGAGCTCATCATGCCTTCGACGACAACGTTGCCCTCTGCACCCGCTGCAACGCTTCGCACTCAGGATTCTCCCGCGATCGCCGACACCCAGTACGACTGCCTGGTCTTCATCGGTCGCTTCCAGCCCATGCACCATGGCCATGTTGCCGTGATGGAAGAGGCCCTGCGCCTCGCGCGGCAGGTCATCGTGCTGGTCGGTTCTGCCTGGCAGGCACGTTCACTGCGCAACCCGTTCACCTTCTCTGAACGCACGCGCATGATCCGCAGTTGCTTTGACGATGCCGACAATGCGCGTCTCGAAATCGTGCCGTTGCTGGACGCCCTCTACAACGACGATGTCTGGGTGCGTGATGTGCAGCGCAAGGTACGCGATATCGCGCGCCCGCAGGCCAACCGGATGCCGAGAATCGCGCTGATCGGTGCCAATCGTCGTGACAGCAACAGCCAGTCAAGCTACTACCTGAGCCTCTTCCCGCAGTGGGAGTCGGTGGCGGTGCCACTGCGCGAGGGGATGGAGGCCAGCCGTATTCGTGAGGTCATCTTCACCGAGCGCGCCCGCGCCGAGGATTGGCTGGACAATGAGGGACTGGAGCTGCTGCCACCGCCGGTGGCTCAGCACCTGCATGGCTTCCTGGATGAGACCGCGTGGCAAGGGTTGGTCGAGGAACGTCGCCTGCTGGAGCAATATCGCGCCGCCTGGAGCGATGCGCCCTACCCGCCACTGTTCATCACGGTCAACGCCGTGGTGGTGCAGTCCGGCCATGTACTGCTCACCACACGTCGCGCGGCGCCGGGCAAGGGGCTTTACGCCCTGCCTGGCGGCTTCGTGCAACCCCAGGAGCGCCTGCTGGATGCCTGTCTGCGTGAGCTCAAGGAGCGTGTGCGCCTCAAGGTGCCGGAACCTGTTCTGCGTGGCTCTCTGCGCGGTCAGCGTCTGTTTGACGCACCACATCGCAGCTGGCGCGGACGCACCCTGGCAGAGGCCTTCTACTTCGCCCTGCGACCGGAGCAGCAGCTCCCCAAACTCAGAAGCGGCGGCGGCGAGAACGAGGAGCAGGCACGCTGGGTCGCGCTGGCGGATCTGGAGCCCGACACCCTCTTCGAGGACCACTTCTTCATCATTCAGAATTTCCTCGGCCTGCATGCAGGCCAAAGTAGTTTCTGACTTCCCGGAACGGCCCATGCAGGCGCGCGCACTTCCCTGCATCAGCACAACGAAAACGGCAGCCCCGCGGGGCTGCCGTTTTCGTCTGAAGACACCTGGCTTTCTTTTGTCTTTGTCTTCGCCTTTGACTTTGCCTGTAACACTCAGGCTCAGGCTTCAAGAAAGTCGCGAGGCAGGTTCATCAGCTGTTTCCATAGCTTGTCGATGCCGGGCTTGTGGACCAGTGAGCAACGATAGAGGCGAATCTCCAGCGGGATATCCCACGCCTCGTTGCCCGCGCGCACCAGCTTGCCGCTTTCCAGCTCATCGCGAATGCAGAAATCCGGAATCCACGCCATGCCGACGCCCTGCAGGGCCATGCCCTTGAGGCCCTCGGCCATCGCCATCTCATAGACGGTGCGCAGGCGCAGGCGCAGCGGATCATTCTTCAAAAGCATCTTCACGCTACGGCCCAGAAATGCCCCCTGGGTATAGGACAGCAAGGGAATCGCATCCTGGCTGGTCTCGCTCTGCCCGGTCAGCGGGAAGCGTGGCTCGCCATTCTCCAGCGGCACGCACACCGGCAGCATGTTGACCTTGGCGACCGAGAAGGACGGGAAGGCCTCGGCGTCCAGCTGCATGCTGGCGTAAGGGTCGTAATAGGCGAGCATCAAGTCGCAGTTGCCTTCGCGCAGCGAGTGAATGGCGTCGCCGACATTCATCGCGGACAGGCGTGTCGGCAACTCCCCCAGGCCCTGCTGGAGACGCGAGATCCACTTGGGAAAGAAGGCCAGCGCCAGCGAATGCGCGGCCGCGATATCCAGGGTCTCGTTGGCCATGCCCAGCCCGCGCAGGTGGGCGAGACACTCTGACAGTTGCTCTGTCAGGTTGCGCGCGGTGACCAGGAACAGCTGGCCCTCCGGCGTCAGACTGACCGGGGTCGTCGAGCGGTCGACCAGCGTAGTGCCCACGGCCTGTTCAAGCGCACGGATGCGGCGACTGAACGCAGGCTGGGTAACGTGTCGCAGGCGAGCCGAGGTGGAGAAGCTGCGGGTATTGGACAGCGCAACGAAATCTTCCAACCACTTAGTTTCCAGGTTCACCCGAACTCCCAAAAATGTCGAACATGCCCAAGCGAGGCTTGCCTGGCCGGTCATGCAGGGTCTTGTCATGGAGAATGGTGCGTCGCGGCGCACCACCACCTTCGTCTTATGCGTTTGACGTATACGGCAGCGTTGAATGGCATTGGCCGCCGAGGGGCTGCGCTGGTTACCCTTGTCCACCTAGCCGCCATTCAAGCGCCACAGTGTACTTCAGCCAGGAGTTCCGCCCAAGTGAACCATCTCTCGGAAACCCCCATCGCCGCCAATGCCACCCCGGCAACTTCCACGCCGGCCGACTTGAGCCATGCCGAGCGTGAGGCACTGGCCAACGGCTTCCGACTTGAAAAGGATCTCCTCGGGCGCGAGCCGGTGCCGGCTGATGCCTACTACGGTGTGCAGACCCAGCGCGCGCTGAACAACTTCCACCTCTCCGGCGTGCCGTTGTCGCACTTCCCGCGTCTCGTCGAAGGGCTCGCGCTGGTCAAGGCCGCCGCCGCCGAAGCCAACCATGCGCTGGGCTATCTCGAGACACGCGAGCATGATGCCATCCAGCACGCCTGTGCGCGTCTGATGAATGGCGATCATCACGATCAGTTCGTGGTCGACATGATCCAGGGCGGCGCCGGCACCTCGACCAACATGAATGCCAACGAAGTGATCGCCAATCTGGGCCTGGAATTCCTCGGCTACGAGAAAGGCGATTACCAGCAGCTGCACCCCAACAATCACGTCAACATGGCGCAGTCCACCAACGACGCCTACCCGACCGCCATCCGTGTCGGCCTGCTGCGCAGCCACTCGATGCTGGTGGACGCGCTGAGCGAACTGGCCAATGCCTTCGCCACCAAGGCGCTGGAATTCGATGACGTGGTCAAGATGGGCCGCACCCAGTTGCAGGACGCGGTGCCGATGACGCTGGGCCAGGAATTCCGTGCCTTCGCCAACACTCTGCGCGAAGACGTCGATCGCATCGCCAACCTCAATGAGTTGCTCAAGGAGGTCAATCTGGGCGGGACCGCGATCGGCACCGGCATCAATGCCGACCCGCGCTACAGCGCTCTGGCGATCGAGGCTCTGGCGCGTCGTTCCGGCATCGACTTCCGTCCGGCGTCGGACCTGGTCGAAGCGACCAGCGACATGGGCGCCTTCGTGCTGTTCCACGGCATGCTCAAGCGCCTGGCGGTCAAGCTGTCCAAGATCTGCAACGACCTGCGCCTGCTGTCCTCAGGCCCGCGCACCGGCTTCAACGAGATCAACCTGCCGCCTCAGCAGCCGGGCAGCTCGATCATGCCGGGCAAGGTCAACCCGGTGATTCCGGAAGCCGTCAATCAGGTCGCCTTCGATGTCATCGGCAACGACACCGCGCTGACCATGGCCGCGGAAGCCGGCCAGCTGCAGCTCAACGTGATGGAGCCGCTGATCGCCTACAAGCTGCTCGACTCCATCCGCCAGCTGAGTCGTGCCATGACCATGCTCAAGAATCGCTGCGTGATCGGCATCACCGCCAATCGTGATCGCTGCGCCGAGCTGGTCAACAACTCCATCGGCCTGATCACCGCGCTCAACCCGTATATCGGCTACGACAATGCCACCCGCATCGCCAAGGAAGCCCTGGTCAGCGGTCGCAGCGTGCTGGAACTGGTACGTGAGGAAGGCCTGCTGGACGAAGCACGTCTGGAGGCACTGCTGTCCCCGCAGGCCATGACGCGCCCGCGTCAGATGAAGGACTGACCCTTTAGCGAGAGTCTGCTCGCTTGCCGCATCAACCTGTTGTCACATGCGACAGCGCCGCACCAGAAAGCCTCTGGTGCGGCGCTGTCGTATCAAGGCCATGAGTCAGACGACTTTACTGACTTAGGGCATCACGCTTACTGCTGTGCGCTGGACTGTGAGATGACATCATCACGATGCGCGGCAAAGTATTTGCGTGCACGCTCAGCTTCTTCCACGGTGGGTGTATAGGTCGTCCATTCTCCGCCCTTCTCATCACGATAACGCACGACTCCCTCGTCATGGTCGATTTCATAGTAAGGGTGGACTTCACGCAGATTGAAGAATGCGGCGGGGGCAAAGAACAGGATATCTAGCGCCAGATAACCGCCATTGAACTTCAGCGGCAGAATGCCATACATGGGCATCTTGTTGTCATCCACTACTTCAAACTCGTAATTTCCGAAGCTGGTAGTGGGTAGCGTTTCTTGAACGGTAGACTGATCTCTGGAGACATCTTTCAAGTTGATTCGCGCCGTCTCTGACGGGCTGCTGATCGTCGTATGCGCGCTACATCCTGCCAGCAGCGCCAGAATAGCCAGACCACCTGAGGCTTGACGCAATTTCCGGGCGAGAGGTCGAGACATGAGTACGTTCCCTGTAGGTTATCGATTTTTATCGATCTGATTATTGAGTTCAGCAAGATCAGCAATGATCACGCGACGTGACACTAACACGAATCACGATAATCACGGTTATATAAATCGACATCACCATGCGACTGCCTTCCAAGGCAAACTCCTTTTCACACCGCGCGCGGGTCCCGTGGATAGAAGCGTTCGGGTTGCGCCTCGATATGATCGAAATGCTTGGTGTTCTTGTAGGGCATCTTCATGAAGCCGGAGATTCCCAGCCCGGAGATCAGTGGCACGGCTTCGAGAATGTCCGCCAGCAGACGCGCGAATTCCTGCTCGCGCGAGGGGTCCAGCAGCCGGTAATAACTGTGAATCTTGAGGTGGTGCGGCAGGGCTTCGAAGATCAGCATGCCGGTGTGATGGATGGCATTGAGTGACTCCAGTGCCTTCAATATCTTCTCGGGCAGCACCAGCAGTTCCTCAGGGTCCGGGCCGTCCTCGAAGTAGGAGTGCACGCGCGAGTCATCCTCAAGCTCCGGCACCGCACTGACCTCATAGCTCAAGCGAGGTCTGGCCTCCCCGTCTGCCGTCGGCGCGAAGACGAAGGCGGCCTCCGGGTCTTCGCGCTCCAGATGCAGAGTATCGCGAGCATTGAACAGACACGCCTTGAACACGCCCTGGCGATAGATGGCACGCGCCAGAGCGACCATGTTGTTGATCGCGACGACGAAGGCGGCCTTCAAGGCAGGGTCATGCAGGTGCAGCGCAGTATCCACGAAGATGCCTTGCGGCTCCCAGCGAATCGCCAGACCGCCGACGATCGGGTATTTGCCCAGACGACTGACCGCGGCCAGGAAGGCTTTTTCGGTGCCGCCCATGCCTTGCATGAAGTTCTTGTAGTAACGATCCAGCTGGACATCATTGACGGCGTCCAGCGCGTTGCCAGCATGTTCGCCGGTCTCGTCCGCCTCGAAGGCCTCACGCAGGAAGGATTTGCGCGAGGTATAGACGACCGTGTCGATCTCGCGCGTTGCCGGCCTCACCCAGACCGGCAGCAGAGACTGTGGCGGCTCGAGAGGCAATTCCGGCATCACCAGCCGTGCGATCCTGCCCATCTCGCGCAGAAAGTAGTCGCCGGCCTGCATGCGCAGCTGCGGGTCATCCGCCAGCATGCCATCGAGAAGACGCGCGAATTCCCGGGGCAACCCCAATGACACCGCCGGGATGGCACGCACGCCAAAGCGACACGACTGCCCAGAGGCCAGCGCATAGAGTGTGGCGGCCACGCCCTGCTCATCGAAGCGCGGCGAGGACAGCGCACCATTGAGCTGCTCCTCGCCGATGAAATAGACATCGCCCAGACGCGCATTGGTCTGTTGCAAGTTATCCGACATCAGCTGCATCACGTTGGTGGTGATGAACTGCTGATGCTCATCGAGCTGAGCGAACACCGAACTGCCCCAGTCGATCAACGCCACCTGTTCCCGCTCGACATCGAAGACCAGATTCGACGGCTTGATGTCGCCATGCACGACCGGTGGCGTGCCCGCTCCCGTCGATGCCCCGCGCAGCGACTTGAGGATGTCGGCCAGCTGACAGGCGACCTTGACCACCAGACGCGGCGACATGCGCCCGTGACGCAGCGAATATTCCTCGAGATTGATGCCCGGCGCGCGCTGCATGACCAGAATCGACTGCCGCCGTACCCGCTGATAGCTGACCAGACGCGGAATCAGCGGGTGGGCGACCTGGTCGAGCATGTAGGCCTCTTCCTCCAGGCGGTCCTGCAGTGCCTGGGGCAGGGTCACCCGCGTGAACTTGAAGACGTGCTCTTCACGCGTGCGCTGGTCTTCGCCAAGGCGCCAGCCTGCGAAGACGAAACCATAGGCGCCCTTGCCGACCAGATGGATATCCCGGTAGCCAAGTCCCTCGAGCTGGGCGATGCACAGCGCCACCCAGTCCTTGAGCTTCTTGGCATCATGATGCGAGAGCAGATAGATCGACTGCTCTTCCGGGATATAGAACTGTTGCAGGCGCTCGTGGGCGCGCGCATCACTCATGCAGGATGCTCTCTAGCCGAGGCCCCTGGAGCAAGCAGCGCCTCATGACAGCGACAGCAGCATTTCGTCAGGGTGCTCGAGATAGTGCTTCCACAGATTGCTGAAGCGCGCGATGGTCCCGCCGTCGATGATGCGATGATCCCCCGCCCAGGTGATGGTCATGATGTCACGCGCACAGACATTGCCCTCGCCATCGAAGCGCGGCAGACGCTGAGTGCGCCCCAGCGCGACGATGGCGACCTCCGGCTGGTTGATGATCGGCGCGGCATAGGTGCCACCCAGCGCCCCGATATTGGAGATCGACAGGGTGCCGCCCTTGAGGTCCGCCTGGGCAACGCGCCCGCTGCGTGCAGCCTCGGTCAGCCGCCCGACCTCACGCGCGATCTCGAGAATGCTCAGACGTTCGACGCCCTTCACGTTCGGCACCATCAGCCCGCTGGCACTGTCCACCGCCATGCCGATGTTGCAGGCGCCCTGATAGAGAATCTCGCTCTCATCCTCACTGAGGCGCGCATTGAGAATCGGCTCCTCGATGACCGCAAGCGCCATGGCCTTCATGATGAACGGCATCAGGGTCAGGCGAATGCCCTGCTGCTCGGCGCGTACCTTGAGGCGGGACCGCAACGCCAGCAGGTCGGTGATATCGAGCTCATCACCGTAATGGAAATGCGGGATCTGCGTGCTGGCCTGCACCATGCGCTTGGCCATTACCGCCGCGACGCCCTTGAGCGGTACCGCTTTTGACTCAAGGCGTGACGACCTCTCCTCGTGACTGGCCACGTCACTGGCCACAGCACACGCTTCGGCAGCTGCCTTGTCGGACTCGGCGGCCGCGCCGACCTTGTGAGAGTCATCAGGTGTCACGTCAGTCTCGTGAGCCTCGGATTGCTTGAGATATGCCAGCACATCTTCCTTCAGCACCCGGCCGTTACGCCCCGAGCCTGCAATGGCCTGGATATCAAGCTGATGTTCGCGCAATAGGCGGCGCACGGCAGGGGTCGCGGGTATGCGAGGCCGGCTCTCCTGGTGACATCCGTCTTGCCCACTCTTTTTGTCGCTCTTGTCGTCGCCCTCCTGGCGGTGCTCCGCCAGACGCTCTGGCTGAACCTGCTTGTGTTCAGGCGCGGTGACGTCGCTCTCAGTGCTCTCAGTGCTCTCAGCCTCTGCCTCCTCATCAGGCACATAGGCATACAGCGGCGTATGCACTCGGGCATTTTCGCCCTGGGCGTAATGGAAGCGCACGATACGCCCGGGCTCCGAGGCGGTGATCTCTACCAGTGCCTTGTCGGTCATCACATCGACGATCGTCTGGTCTTCTTCCACCGTGTCGCCTTCTGCAACGTGCCAGGTGACCACCTCACATTCGACGATGCCTTCGCCGATATCCGGCAGGATGAAATCACGCGAGCGCCGCTCAAGGGCCGCGGCTGTTGGTGTGGTAGCTGCCCCATTGCTGCCTGACAGCGCGACATCCTTCTGACTGCTGGTCACCTGGCTGGCGGCTGACTGAGTCTGTGCCGTCGAGCGAGCAGGCGCTGCAACCGTCATGACATCGCCGGTGTTGTCATCCTCACGCTCGCCGTGTCCGGTCTTGTCACTATCACTGTCACTGCCATCATCCACCGCAAACAGCGGCGCATGGACACGGGCAATCTCACCTTCCTGACAGTAAAGCTTGACCACGGTACCGGCGTGGGGCGCGGGGATTTCCACCAACGCCTTGTCTGTCATGACCTCGGCCACCGGCTGATCTTCCTCGATCACGTCGCCTTCCTTGATCAACCACTTGACCAGCTCGCACTCGACGATGCCTTCGCCGATATCGGGCAGGATGAAATCATTCATGGCGCGCATCACTCCCTGTCATCAGTAATTCAAGCTTTGCTTGATGGCCTCGTAGATCTTGAGCTCGTCCGGCAGATGCTCCTTCTCGAGCACCAGCGGGAACGGCGTATCAAGGCCAGTGACGCGTCGGATCGGCGCCTCGAGATACAAAAAGCAACGCTCCTGCACGGTGGCGGCAATCTCGCTGGCAAAGCCTCCCGTCAGCGGCGCTTCATGACTGACCACCAGACGACCGGTCTTGAGCACCGAGTCACACACCGTCTCGATGTCCCAGGGCAGAATGCTGCGCAGGTCAATGATCTCGCAGTCGATGCCATCCTGCTCGGCGAGCGCGGCGGCCTTCTCGATGACCTCCATCTGTGCGCCCCAGCCGAGCAGCGTGATATCGCGGCCTTCACGAATGACATCGGCCACGCCAAGGGGCAGTTCGTAATCGGCTTCTGGCACCTCGCCCACCGAGGCGCGATAGAGCCGCTTGGGCTCCATGAACAGCACCGGGTTGGGGTCGCGAATCGCCGCCAGCAAAAGCCCCTTGGCCTGGTGGGGATTGCGTGGCATCACGATCTTGAGGCCCGGGGTATGCGCGAAATAGGCCTCGGGCGACTGGGAGTGATAGAGCCCGCCTGCGATGCCGCCACCATAGGGCGTGCGAATCGTCAGGCCACCGACATCGAACAGATCACCGGAGCGATAGCGGAACTTGGCCGCCTCGTTCACGATCTGGTCAAAGGCGGGGAAGATGTAGTCGGCGAACTGGATCTCGGCCACCGGCGTCGAGCCCTGTGCCGCCAGCCCGTTGGCGAACCCGATGATGCCCTGCTCGGTGAGTGGCGTATTGAAGCAGCGCTCTCGACCGTATTTGTCCTGCAGGTGGCTAGTGGCCCGGAAGACACCACCGAATACCCCGACGTCCTCCCCGAACAGCACCACACGGGGATTGGCGGCCATGGCGATATCCAACGCATTGTTGATCGCCTGCAGCATGTTCATCTGTTTCTTGCCCGAGGCCGCCGCCTCCTTGCTGCCAGTCGCAGCAGACACCTCTGCCGAAGCTGAGTCTGTCACTGGTGTTTTCTCCAACGGCTGCTCACTCATCTGCTCGCTCATGATGTCTGGTCTCCATCTACCGGCTGATGGCTCTGCATGCGCTGCTGGCGTGCCTGATACGTCTTGCGGCTGTCATCCAGCTCCTGCGCAGTGAATCCCATGCTGGCGGCGCCCTTGGGATAGGCATGCGGATACTTGCGAATATGCTGTTTCACATCTTCGAGCTGCTGCGTGAGCAACGGCGTCGGCGTGTCGTAGACATCGCTGATCAGCGTGTCCAGCGCCGGTGGCGCCAGTTTCTCGGCACGCTTCATGGACTCAAGCACTTCGCGGCGCAGTTGATCGCCAGTGGCCTTTTCCTCCTCCTCGCTCCACCAGCCTTGCGCCTCCAGCCAGTTGCGCATGCGCAGAATGGGGTCCTTGTCGCGCCAGATGGCCTCCTCCTTCTTGCTGCGATACCCGGAGGGATCATCCGAGGAGGAATGCGCCGCCAGACGATAGGTCATCGCCTCGATCAATACCGGCTGATTCGTCTCGACCGCGATCTTGCGCGCCGCCAGGGTGGCTTCGTAGACGGCGATCACGTCATTGCCATCCACCCGGATGCTCTGCATGTGATAGCCGAAGGCGCGTGGCGCGATGCCATCGGCGGCGAATTGCTCGCACGACGGGGTGGAAATGGCATAGCCATTGTTGCGACACAGGAAGATGCACGGCACCCGGTGCACGGAGGCCATGTTGAGGGCGGCATGGAAATCGCCCTCGGAGGCGGCCCCTTCCCCGAAGATGGTGATGGTGCACTGCCCCTTGCCCGCCAGCTTCTGGCCGTAGGCATAGCCGGTCGCCTGGGGAATCTGGGTCGCCAGCGGCGAGGAGATGGTCATGTAGTGCAGATCACGTGACCCATAGTGGATCGGCATCTGACGGCCCTTGCCGTAGTCGCGCTCGTTGCCGAACATCTGGTTCATGAATTCGTCACAGCTGAAGCCGCGCCAGGCCAGCGCCCCCTGCTCACGGTATTGCGCCATGATCATGTCATCGTCTTGAAGCGCCGCCGCACTGCCGATCACCGTCGCTTCCTCGCCGGTGCATTGCATGTAGAAGCTCAAGCGCCCCTGGCGCTGGGCGGCCAGCATGCGCTCATCCAGCACCCTGGTGAACAGCATCGTCCGGTAGATCTTGAGCGCCGTGTCGCGGTCGATGGGGTCGCGCTGAATGGGTGAAGCGTCCTGCGACTTGTCTCCCTGAGAGACATCTCCCTGCCCCTGTGGCAAATCGACAGGATAAAGGGTGCCGTCCTGATGCAGGCGCTTGAAGATCGGGATGCAGAGCTCATCGCCGGTCATGAAGGCCAGGTGATGCAGCACCGTCGGCCCCTGCGGCGCGATCTGGTCTGCCGTCGGCATGGCGGTCAGGTCATTGAGCTCTGGCTGTGAGCCATCGGGCGGCGCGGTCCCCGGGGATACGGGTCCGCGTGTTGTTGTATCGGACATGCTCAGCGTCCTCTCTTACCGATCAGGCGTTTGAGGGATTACCCAGCCCTCGTGAGGCCGGGCAGGCAATTGCGTACCTTCATGAATGTCGAACCGGAAGCTGTCGAACCGCAAGCTGTCGATTCGGCGATGACAACAGTGCCTACCATCAGACTAGTGGAAAGTCGCTCTGGCGGTCTAACAGTTAACGTTAACGTCAAGGTAACGCAAAGACAGACGATATGCCTGCCTGACAACTACTTCTTTGGTGGAACCTTTTGCGGCATGGGCTCATGCGCGTTCGGCATGGAAAGCTGAATTCGCGTGTAAGAACGCTTTTTTGCGACTAAAGGTGCAGAGGGTGAGTGAAGGCTGACTGTTAATCTTCCCGCACCAAAAAAGTGCTTAATGCAGTGCGCAATCGTGACAAGGCATCGAGACGACAGACTCGGGCGCGCCCTGAGCATCATCAGCGATGATCATCGCTAGACACCTAAGGACAGTTCCATGAGTGATTCCTCCCGCCCTAACCTGTGGCGCCGTTTGCCGTTGTGGCAGAAGATCCTGGGCGGCCTCGCCCTGGGGGTACTCGCTGGTGCCCTGATGGGAGAAAGCGCCAGCATGTTCAAGCCGCTGGGCGATATCTTCATCAATGCGATCAAGATGCTGATCGTGCCGCTGGTCTTCAGCACCCTGGTGGTCGGTATCACCTCGATGCGTGACCCGCAGAAGATGGGCCGCATCGGCGGCAAGACCATCGCCCTCTACCTGCTGACGACCGCCTTCGCGATCGCCATCGGCATGCTGGCCTCCAGCATCTTCCAGCCGGGTGCCGGCTTCGAGTTCAACTTCGACAAGGCGATGGAAACCAAGGACGCGCCTTCGCTGGTGCAGATTCTGGTCGACCTGGTGCCGAGCAACCCGATCGATGCGCTGGCCAATGGCAACATCATGCAGATCATCGTCTTCGCCATCGGGATCGGCATCTCGCTGATCATGATCGGCGACAAGGGCGAGCCGGTCGTGCGCGTCTTCGATAGCTTCGCCGAAGTGATGTACAAGCTGACCGAGTTCGTGATGGCGTTCGCGCCGTTCGGTGTCTTCGGCCTGATGGCGCATGTCTCCGGCAACTACGGCCTGGATGTGCTGCTGCCGCTGGCCAAGGTGATCGGCGTGGCCTATCTGGCGAGCATCGTGCACGTGCTGGTGGTCTATTCCGGCCTGCTGGCGACACTGGGCAAGCTGAACCCGGTACGCTATCTGCGCGGTATCGTCGATGCACTGGTCGTGGCCTTCTCCTCGGCCTCCAGCTCCGGCACCCTGCCGATCTCCATCCGCTGCGCCCAGAAGAACCTCGGCGTCTCGGAAGGTGTCTCCGGCTTCGTGCTGCCGGTCGGCGCGACCATCAACATGGATGGCACCGCCATCTATCAGGGTGTGGTGGCACTGTTCATCGCCCAGATGACCGGCATCGAGCTGTCGATGATGGACTACGGCATGATCGTGCTGACCGGTACCCTGGCCTCCATCGGCACCGCCGGTGTACCGGGCGCCGGCCTGATCATGCTCTCCATCGTGCTGAGCCAGGTAGGCCTGCCGCTGGAAGCCATCGCGGTGATCGCCGGTATCGACCGTATCCTCGACATGGCGCGCACCACCGTGAATGTCGCGGGCGACCTGATGGTCACCACCCTGGTCGGCAAGTCCGAGAACGAGCTGGACCTCGAGGTCTACAACGCGACCCAGCCCAAGAAGGACGCCTGACGCCAGGCGCAGGCCTTCTCGCCAGCGCCTTGCCTTGAAACACGAACGCCCCGCTCATTGAGCGGGGCGTTCGTGTTTCAAGGGCTATGATTCAGGGCTGTGTATACCGTCTGTGATTACGATTCGTGCTTCAGGCTGTCACACAGGGAGAAAACAAGGGCAAGGTCAGGCAGATTCCGGCGGCGAGTCACGCAGTTCACGTCTGAGCACCTTGCCGACGTTGGTCTTGGGCAGCTCGTCGATGAAGACCACCTGACGCGGCACCTTGTAGCTGGCCAGTTCCTTGCGCGACCAGTCTCGCAGCGCATCCGCTTCGAGCTCTGCGCCATCCTTGAGCACGACGTACAGTTTGATCGCCTCACCACTGCGCTCATCCACCACCGAGACGGCGGCCGCCTCGAGCACGTCCGGGTGACGCACGATGACGTCCTCGACCTCATTGGGATACACATTGAAGCCAGAGACGATGATCATGTCCTTCTTGCGATCGACGATGCGCATATAGCCATCGTCCTGGAAGACCGCGATATCCCCGGTGCGCAGGAAGCCATCGGCAGTGAAGCTGTCCTTGGTTGCCTGCTCACGCTGCCAATACCCCTTCATCACCTGCGGCCCCTTCACGCACAGCTCGCCCGGCTCCCCCATCGCGACCAGCGCGCCCTCATCGTCATACAGACGCACCTCGGTGGAGGGCATCGGCCGACCGATGGTGCCGAGCTGAATGGCATCCAGCGGGTTGAACGACACGATCGGCGAGGTCTCGGTCATGCCGTAGCCCTCGGAGATATCGCTGCCGGTGACCCGCTTCCACTCTTCTGCCGCCTTGCGCGTCAGCGCCACGCCCCCTGAGGTGGTGATCTTGAGCTTCGAGAAGTCCAGTGCCTGAAAGCCGGGGTTGTTGCACAGCGCCACGAACAGCGTATTGAGACCGACGAACATCGTGAAGTCGTGCTTTTGCAGCGTCTTGACGAAGCCCGGGATATCGCGCGGATTGGGAATCAACAGGGTGTGATTGCCTTCACTGAGCATGCAGGCCAGATGAATGGTGAAGGCGTAGATGTGATAGAGCGGCAACGGCGCCACCAGCGTCTCGTGGCCGGGATTCAAGCCCTGCGTGAGGGCCATCTTGCCTTGCAGCATGTTGGCGAGCAGGTTGCGGTGAGTCAGCATCGCGCCCTTGGCGACCCCGGTGGTGCCGCCGGTGTACTGCAGCACAGCGACATCATCGAGTGCCAGTGTCGGCCGCTCCCAGCGCTCGGCCTTGCCCTGCGAGATGGCCGTGCGCAGCGGGATGGCGTCGGGCAGGTGATAGCTCGGCACCAGTTTCTTGACGTGCTTGACCACGGTGTTGATCAACAGCCGCTTGAAGGCCGGGTGCATGTCACCCAATTCACAGACCAGCACGTACTCGAGGCCAGTGCGCTCCCGCACGCGTTCGACCTTGTCCGCCATGTTGGCCAGCACCACCAACGCCCGTGCGCCGGAATCATTGAACTGATGCTCCATCTCACGTTCGGTATACAGCGGATTGGTATTCACCAGCACCAGGCCTGCACGCAGCACGGCGAAGGCCACCACCGGAAACATCAGCGTATTGGGCAGTTGGATGGCGACCCGATCGCCCGGCTTGAGGTCGGTCTCGTGCTGGAACCAGTCCGCCAGCTGACGACTGGTGGCATCCAGCTCCGCAAAGCTCATGGTGCGGTCCATGCAGGTAAAGGCAGGACGCTCGCCATGCGCCGTGCAGGCCTTCTCCAGCATGTCCATCAGGGAGTCGTAGCCGCTGAAATCCACCTCCTGAGAAGACCGCAGGCACGACATGCCGCTCATGTCGCCTGCCGCTGGCTGTGCTCTCGAAGCGTCGGGCGAGGCACCTGCCATGTGGGAAGGCGCTGTAGTGGAATCGGCAGTGGTATCGGTAGTGGACTTGCCTGACTCATCGGGTCGAGCCGCTAGGGGATCATGCATGGCGTTGCTCCTTGATCAGTACGTGGGGCGCTCGGCGTCACTGCCCCCGCTACCTTGTTGTTGTAGACGTCGTTGCAAGACGTCGTTGTGAGACCAGGTCGAAAGACATCGTGGTGAGATGCGTGGTGAGGCGCTGTCGGGACTCCGTCGGGTGGGTGTCAGCCTGTGGGCCCTTCACTGTCGACAGCATAGCCGCAAACCGATGCTACGCGCCGTTGGCGGAATCGATGGACCTGTCAGCATTGGAACATACGTACGTTTGATATTGCCTTGCGACCTTGGTGACATGCGCAGGCCTGCTCTGGAGCAGGGAAACAGCCCTGAGTCCAAACAGGAAAATCGCTGACATGGATGAGCGAGGCCTCGCCTCTCACCCGACAGCGAGAAACAACGAGGCCCCTGCCGGGGGGGCAGAGGCCTCATGTCTTGCACACCGAACACATGCGTCAGGCGCATACGTCTGGCAAACGGCAACTCAGGAGAGGTCGCGGACCTCGTTCTCGATCATCTTGCGGATATGCTCCTCGTTCTCGATCATCGTTTCGCCGTCCTCGCGCAGCGACTTCAACAGTCCGATCATCATGGCGATCAGCACGAAGGTGAACGGCAAGGCCCCGGCGATCGAGGCAGCCTGCAGGGACTTGAGCGCCTGATCGCCCCCCAGCAACAGCAGGATCAAGGTCACGGCGCCCAGCATCATGCCCCAGATGATGCGTTGCTGAACCGGAGGACGACGACCGAAGGCCAGCAGGCGTCCCAGCACCAGGGTGCCGGAATCCGCAGACGTGACGAAGAAGATGATCACCACGACCAGCGCGGCCACCTTGGCCACGGTCGCGGCGATGCCGGGAGTGAGCACCTCGAACGAGTGGTAGAGGGTGCCGGCGTAGTCCCAGTTGGTGACCGCAGCCGTGTAGATGCCCATGTCGGCCCCGTACAGGGACTGATAGATCCCCGCCGAGCCGATGACGCCGAACCAGACCAGCGCCACGATGGAAGGGATGACCATCACCCCGAGAATGAATTCACGGATGGTCCGGCCGCGCGAGATGCGGGCAATGAACATGCCGACGAAACCGGCCCAGGCGATCCACCAGCCCCAGTAGAAGATGGTCCAACCGCCCTGCCACACTTGCTCGTCCGGCGTGCGCGCCGTCCACAGTGTCATCGAGACGCCATCGGTGAGGTAATCCCCGAGCGCGGTGATGGAGCTCGCAATCAGATAGTTGGCGTCGCTCACCAGCAGGAAGTAGGCCAGGATGCCGAGGCAGACCCAGGTATTGAAGGTGGAAAGCAGCTTGATGCCGCGTGCCACGCCGCTGGTCGCTGACAGGGTAGCGATGACGCTGATCAACACGATGGAGACCACGGTCACCATGCGCGACTTCTCTTCGATGAGGCCCAGTGACATCAGGCCGGAGCCGATCTGCTCGACGCCCAGACCGAGCGTGGTGGCGATGCCGAAAATGGTACCGAATACGGTCAGGATATCGACGGTGTGCCCGATGGGCCCGTAGATCCGGTTGCCGATCAGCGGATAGAGGGCCGAGCGCATCGAGAGCGGCAGGCCCTTGCGGAAGGCGAAATAAGCCAGTGACAGCCCGACGATGGCATACATGGCCCAGGCGATCGTGCCCCAGTGGAAGACGGTGAGCTTGATGCCCCCGGCGGCCGCTTCCGCGACGCGGCTGTCAGGCACCGGGAAGCCTTCGTCCCCCGGCATGAGACCACTCGCCAGGGCGGCCTGCTTGGCCTCGAAGAAGGCGGCAACGGCCGCCTTGACGTCAGCACTCAGAAACGGATTGCCGCCGCTCCAGTCACTCGCGAAATGGATCATGGGCTCGGACATCGAGAAGAACAGCATGCCCGCGCCGGTCCCGCAGCCGAACAGCATCGAGAACCAGGCAAAGTTGCTGAACTCGGGACGCTCATCGTCACGCCCCAGCCGAATCTTGCCGACACGCGAACACATCACGTAAAGACAGACCACGAAGGTCGAGAACATCACCAGCACGTAGTACCAGCCCAGGGTGCTCTCTATCCAGGCCTTGATGCCCAGAAACTGATCGCTGGCCGTCTTGCCCAACAGAATCGCATAGAGAATGAAGAACACGGTCATGGTGATCGCGGTGATACCGAGCGTCGAGTTGAGTCCCTTCAGGACACCTCGCTGCTCGATGAGTGCATCCAGTTCCTTTCCTTTCAACATGTTTCTACCTCGTGACGGGTTTTTATTATCATTTTTCATGATGCCGCTATCGTCGTTCGTGACATTAGTACCGTCGTTCATGACAGCGGTAACGTCGTTCATGACAGCGGTATCGTTGTTCATGACTGCGGATGCCGGGGCTCAAGGAACCTCAGTCGTCATGGGGACATTGCGGGCAGATCGCGTTCACCTTCGGCCAGACATGGGCGGGAACCTTGGCAGACGACAACGCCACGGCATGTCATCTGACCCCAGCCGATATGCGACTTTGTGGGGAGAGTCCATGCTATAGGCCCCCCGCTTGCGAGACCAATAAGATCTCGACGCCGTCTGGATAAGCAGAGCTAATGCCTGAGCCGAGAAAAAGAGGCCTCACATTGCGGCGTCTTTCGACAGAGGTCCTATCCAGGCCGCTTCCTTCAGGGAACCTCATCCAGACAGACAAAAGCCCCCGGCGGATCTCTCCACAAGGGGCTCTTGCGTCATGGCGACGCGTGAAGCGTCACTGACTGCCCGCTCGGATCATTGACCGACGGACTGGCTCAGACGCAGCTGGTGCAGGTAGTGCATATGACGCTCGTACTGCTCGAGCAGATCATTGATGACCTGGTCCTTGCTGTAGCCCATCAGGTCATAGGACTGACCGCCTTCCTTGAGGAAGACCTCGGCACGACAGTAGTCCTCTTCATCCCCCTCGTCTTCCTGATCCAGATTGAGGTCCGGACGCAGGTGAGAGCGAATGCGCACGCCGTAGATGAAGTCATCTTCCTCACCATGGCGTGCATTGAAGTAGACGCGATCACGGCTGATGGTGACGTCGACTTCCAGTCCCTGGCTACGCAGCTCTTCGGCCAGCTCCTGCATGCCTTCCGCGACTGTGCCGCGCAGGAAGCCACGTACCATGGCGCGCGTCGGGAAGCTCATCAGGTGCTGGGCACGCTTGCGCCAGTTGCCCTTCTCGCCCATCGGCGTCGCGGCTGCGGTGTTCACCGACAGCGAGCGGCGCTTGACGGACTCGAGATTGAGCTGACGCAGCAAGCCGAAGATCGCGGCCAGCAGGATCATGCCGAACGGCAAGGCGGTGGCGATGGTGGCGGTCTGCAGCGCCCCCAGCCCACCGGCCAGCATCAGCACGATGGCCAAAAGCCCCACCGCGAAGGCCCAGTAGATACGCTGCCAGATCGGGGTGTCTTCACGACCACCGGAGGCCAGCATGTCGACCACCATCGAGCCGGAATCCGCCGAGGTGACGAAGAACACGATGACCATCACCAGCGCAATCACCGAGGTGATGGACGACAGCGGCAGCTGCTCGAGGAAGGTGAACAGGGCCAGCGAATAGTTGTCGTTGACGGTATCGACCAGCGCCGTGACGTTCTGCTCCAGAATCATCGAGATGGCGGTGTTGCCGAAGATGGTCATCCACAGCAGGGTGAAACCGGCCGGCACGAACAGCACGCCGATCACGAATTCCCGGATGGTACGGCCACGCGAGACACGCGCGATGAACATGCCGACGAACGGAGACCAGGACATCCACCAACCCCAGTAGAGCAGCGTCCAGCCACCGATCCAGTCATTGGGTTCGTAGGCGTAGAGCTCGAAGGTCTTGCCGACGATATCGGCCATGTAGAAGCCGGAATTCTGGACGAACGCCTTGAGCAGGAAGGCGGTCGGACCGAGCAGCAGCACGAACAGCAACAGCACCACGGCGAGGCCGAGGTTGATCTCGGACAGGATGCGGATGCCCTTGTCCAGGCCGGTCACGACCGAGATGGTGGCCAGGCCGGTGATCACGACGATGATCGCGACCTGGGTCCAGTCGTTGTTCGGCATGCCGGTCAGGTGCGAGAGCCCGGCATTGACCTGTGCCACACCGTAGCCCAGCGTGGTGGCGACACCACAGACGGTGCCGACGATGGCGAAGATGTCCACCGCATGGCCGATCGGGCCGTAGATGCGCGTGCCGATCAGAGGATACAAGGCACTGCGCAGCGTCAGCGGCAGGTCATGGCGATAGCTGAAATAGGCCAGAATCAGCGCGACGATGGCGTAGATCGACCAGGCATGCAGCCCCCAGTGGAAGAAGGTCAGCTTCATCGCTTCACGCGCGGTCTCGACCTGCTCCGGGGTGCCCGTCGGCGGATTGAGGAAGTGCATCACCGGCTCGGCCACGCCGAAGAACATCAGGCCGATGCCCATGCCCGCCGAGAACAGCATCGCGAACCAGGTGACGTTGCTGTAGTCCGGCAGTGAGTGGTCCGGCCCCAGGCGAATCTCGCCATGGCGTGAGAAGCCGACATACACCACCGAGATCAGCACGATGGCCACGCACAGGATGTAGAACCAGCTCACGGTGTTGGTGATCCAATGCTGGACCGACTCGAACACGGACATGGCCGTATCCGAGAACACCGCGGTGAAGATCACCAATAACAGGATGATGGCATTCGCGCCGAAGAAGACCGGCGGGTTGACCTTGGCAAACAAGCCGGTGCGCGGCTCGGCACTGGCATCTTCGCCACCGCCCGCTGCAGGGGTATTGCGCATGGTGATTTCCTTGTGAGTGTCCGGGAGAGACGCCGTGAGCTGTCTCGGCGCCCTGCTGGCAAACAACACTATAATGAAAAAACATGATCAGTTTGCGCGCGGATAATATCACCTGATGACTACATGACCAATGTCTTGTCCAACTACCGTCCAACTTCTCGGCACACACATGGCGCAGGATGCCATTTGTTTTCTTGATGCTTGCACGCTGGCACCCAACGTCATCGGCACACTCAAATGCCATGCTGGTCACACAGGAGTAAACGCATGAGTCGCAATCGTCATTCCGGCAAGGGCCCCCTGCGCGCGCTCGCGCTGTCTCTCGCCCTGTTGAGTGCCCTGCCGACCACGTCCGCCATGGCGGGCCCGGGGCATGGGCGCTTCGATGGTCCGGGCTACATAGGCCCCGACATCGTGATCGGCCATGGTGAGCCCGGTCGGCTGATTCGCTGGGCACCGGGCGGCCCGGGGCACGGTCATGGCCTGCCCGCAGGGGCGCGCGGTGTCTGGGTGGGCGCTACGCTGTATTTCCTGGCGGCAGGCACCTATTACCTGTGGGAAGAGAGTCAGCAGCAGTATCTGCCGGTCCAGGCCCCCGCTCAGGCGACACTCACGGCCGCGGCAGTCGATGTCATCGCCTACCCCACCAAGGGCCAGAGCGAAGACCAGCAAGCGCGTGATCGCTATGAGTGCCATCGCTGGGCCAATCAGCAGAGTGGCGCCGAAGCCAATTCCGCGGCACCGCCCGTGACTGCCAGCAATGCAGACACCTATCGCCGCGCGCTGAGTGCCTGCTTCACCGGTCGCGGTTACAGCGTGCAATAGTCAGCTTGAACCATGAGCATGAAAAAGCCCCGCCAGTTCGCGATGATCGCGGCCTGGCGGGGCTTTCTTGTGTCTATTGTCGGCTTTCTGTCGTCTGATTTGACTGCTTGCGAGATTTGACTGCTTGCGGGATTTGCTGCTCGTGGCGATCAGCCGCGCCGCTTCTGGTGCCGTTCGCGGTTGTTGTCACGCGCCGTGCGGGATTTGCGCAACATCACCAGCGTCGCACCCAGTCCACCATGGCGCGGTGTGGCACTGCTCCAGGCCTGCACCTCGGGCATCTGCTCCAGCCAGTGCACCAGGTAGGCACGAATCAAGGCGGCATGCGATTCGCTGTCACGCCCCTTGCCATGAATCACCAGCAGGCAGCGCAACTCGCTGCGCCAGGCATCCTGAATGAAGCGATGCACCTCACGCCGACACTCGATGAGCGGACGACGCATCAGATTGAGCTGCGCCTCGGGTGGGTAGCCCCCCTGGCGCAAGCGTTCCAGCACACCGGTCTGGATGCCATCGCGGCGAAACTCGACCGGGTCATGCGGCGAGAGATGCTCCACGTAGCTGTCGGACAGCCCGTCCAGCTCATTGCCCAGGGTCTTCTGCGCGTCTTCACGCCGTGCCAGCTGAGCCTCGCTGGGGCCCTTGCGGGCCGTGGTGACATCGGCGCGGTCCTTGCCGCGCGTCAGGGGAGCAACGCCTTGCATCTCACGACTGAACAGATCATCCGCCTCGGCACTGCTCAACTCACGGGCATGCGCCGCCGACATCATTGCAGGGGAAAAACGTGACATGGCACCCTCCAGTCTTCACCAGGACGTGTCAATTACGTGGAGCGCGCAGCCAAGGTCGACAAACGACGACGCCCCGAGACAGAGCATGCCTCGGGGCGTCGGTTCAGCTCAAGTCGCTGACGTGATTTCTTGCGTCATCACGCCTAAAGGGCGGATCAATGCCCGGTCTTGAGCTGCTCCCAGTACTTCTGATAGATCGACAGCGCATCGCCGACATCGGTCTGGAATTCGCCGCGGGCGAGATCCTGCTGAGTCGGGAAGACCACCGGGTTGTCTCGCACTTCCGGGTCCATCATGTTCTTGGCCGCCAGGCTCGGCGTGGTGTAACCCACGTATTCGCTGATTTCCTTGCTGACTTCCGGGCTGATCAGGTAATCGATGAACTGATAGGCCGCATCGACGTGACGCGCGTTGGACGGAATCGCCATGGTGTCCATCCACAGGATGATGCCTTCCTTGGGATAGACATACTCGACCGGCACGCCTTCCTGGTTGGCCTGATAGACCTCACCGTTCCAGATCAGGCCGGCATCGACCTCGCCCTGCATGAAGGGCACGCGCGCCGCATCGGAGTTGAAGGCACGCACGTTGGGCATCAGCTGGGTCAGCTTCTCGTAGGCCGCCTTGATCTCGTCCGGGTCCGTGGTGTTGCCACTGAAGCCGAGGCTTGCCAGTGCGACATGGAAGACTTCGCGCATGTCGTTGGAGAGCAGCAGCTTGTCACGATACTTGTCGTTCCACAGATCGTTCCAGCTGGTCAGTGCGCCCTCTTCGACATAGTCCGGGTTGTAACCGATACCGGCGCTGCCCCACATGTAAGGCACGCTGTACTGGTTGCCCTTGTCGAAGTCACGATCGACCAGGTTGGGGTCGAGGTCCTCGAAATGGTCGAGCTTGCTGACATCCAGCTTCTGCAGCAGGCCTTCACGCGCCATCTTGTCGATGTAATAGGTCGACGGGAAGACGAGGTCGTAGCTGTTGTCGCTGTCCAGCAGCTTGAGCTTGGCGTACATCGCTTCGTTGGAATCGAAGGTGGAGTAGACGACATCGATGCCGGTCTGCTCTTCGAAGCGCTCGATGACCTCATCGGGCATGTACTCGGTCCAGTTGTAGACGTAGAGGACCTTGTCGCTGTCATCCGCGGCCAGAACGGGGGCGGATGTGGCCACGGAAGCCAGGCTGACGGCAGCCATCAGGCCAGCGGCGCGCAGCGGGAAACGGGTACCTTGCATGTTATTTTTTCTCCTTGAGCAACAACTGTGAAATCAACAGCAGACAGAGCGACAGCCCCAACAGCAGGGTTGCCAATGCATTCACTTCAGGTTTGAGCCCCAGTCGCACCATCGAGTAGATGCGCAATGGCAGCACCTCGAAGGTCGGCCCGGTGACGAAGGTCGAGATCACCACATCATCCAGCGACAGGGTGAAGCTCAGCAGCCAGCCGGAGGCGATCGCCGGCATCAGCGCCGGTACCAGCACGTGCCAGACGGCGCGGGCTTCACTGGCACCGAGATCACGCGCCGCTTCCAGCAACTGCGGGTTGATGCCCGTCAGGCGGGAATAGACGGTGATCACCACGAACGGCAGACAGAAGGTGGCGTGCGAGACCAGCAGCGAGAAATAGCCCAGCTGGATACCCAACGCAATGAACAGCGCCAGGAAGGCTATCGCCATCACGATGTCCGGCATCATCATCACCGTGAACAGCATGCCATTGAGCAGCGGCTTGCCGCGGAAGCGATAGCGATAAAGCGCAGTGGCCGTCAGCGTGCCGATCAGGGTCGCCAGCGTCGCCGCCGTGACCCCGAGCCACAGCGTATTGAGCGCAGCCTCCATCAGATTGCCATTGCCCAGCAGCTTGTCGTACCAACGCAGGCTGAAGCCGCCCCACACGAAGGGATTGCGTGAGTCATTGAACGAGATGCCGATCAACACCAGGATCGGCACATACAACAGCGTGAAGATCAGCGTCAGATAACAGCGGCTGAACCAACGCAGCGCGGCGCTCGCCTTCATAGGGTCACCTCACGCTTGAAGAGCTTGACGCTGCGGTAATAGGCCAGCAGCAGGAACGCCATCACCAGTGTCAGCATCACGCTGATCGCCGCGCCGAAGGTCCAGTTGTTGGCCTCCAGGAACTGACCCTTGATGATGTTGCCGATCAGCGGATGGCGCGAACCGCCCAGCAGGTCCGAGACATAGAACATGCCCATCGCCGGCAGGAACACCAGTAGCACGCCCGCGATGATGCCCGGCATGGTCAGCGGCAGCACGATATGGCGGAAGGTGGCCAAGCCATTGGCACCAAGGTCCCGGGCCGCCTCCAGCGTCGGGCGGCTCAGCTGCTCGAAGACGGCATACAGCGGCAGGATCATGAACGGCAGCAGCATGTAGACCAGCCCCACGATCACCGCCTCCTCGGTATACAGCAGACGCAGCGGCGCATCGATCAGGCCGAGATTCATCAGCACATCGTTGAGCAGCCCGCGCGTCGCGATCAGCGTGCGCAGGGCATAGATGCGGATCAGCGAGTTGGTCCAGAACGGAATGATCACCAACAGCAGCAGCAAGGGCTGCAGGCGCGGGCTGGCCCGCGAGATCATCCACGCGAAGGGATAGCCGAGCAGCAGGCAGATCAGCGTCGTGATCAGGCCGATCCACAGCGAATGACCGAAGACGCTCAGGTACACCGGGCTGATCATCTGGCCATAGTTGGTCAGAAAGCCCTGCCACAGCGTGCTCAGCGACAGCTCACCGCCCAGCAGCTGGCCGGTGTTTTCCGGCATCAGACTGACCAGTACCACCAGCAGCGTCGGGGCCAGCACCAGCACGATCAGCCAGCCCCAGATGATGGTCAGGGTGGCGGTCTTGAAGGGATTGCGCACCAGACTCATGCACCCGCCCCCGTCACGGCCGGCTCATCATCGGGCAGGATGATCTCCCAGTCCGGCACCCAGCTGACGCGCACGCGCTCGCCGAGGCGGTAATCGAAGTCAGGGTCATCCTCGTCGAAGAACTCGCTGGCCAGCAACTGCTGACCGCTGTCCAGCTCCAGCACCGTGTCCAGGGTCATGCCCTTGTAGTTGCGCTCGATGACACGCGCCGGGAAGCCTTCGCTGTCCTCGGCGCCCTTGAGTCGCATGTCTTCCGGGCGCAGCAGCACCTGCACCGCCTCTCCGCCCTGATAGGTGCGGCCATGGCTGCTGAGTTCCAGCGTCTGACCGAGCAGCGTGATCTCGATGCGCCCGGCCGTCGCCGCGGGGCGCACGACCTGCGCCGCCAGCTGGTTGATCTCACCGACGAAGCGCGCCACGAACAGCGTGCTCGGCGATTCATAGACCTCACGCGGCGTACCGATCTGCTCGATGCCGCCTTCGCGCATCACCACCACGCGATCGGACATCGACAGCGCCTCTTCCTGATCGTGGGTGACGAACACGAAGGTGATGCCCAGGCGACGCTGCAGGCGCTTGAGCTCGTTCTGCATCTGCTTGCGCAGCTTGTAATCCAGCGCCGACAGAGGCTCATCGAGCAGCAGGACGCGGGGACGCTTGACCACGGCGCGGGCAATCGCGACGCGCTGCTGCTGCCCGCCGGAGAGCTGGTCCGGGCGGCGGTCCGACAGATGGGCCAGTTGCACCATCTCCAGCGCTTCGCGCACCCGCTCATGAATCTCGGCCTTGGCGACCTTTTCCATGCGCAGCCCGAAGGCCACGTTGTCGTAGAGGTTCATATGCGGAAACAGCGCATAGCTCTGGAAGACGGTATTGACCGGGCGCTGGTGAGCGGGACGCTCATGCAAGGCCGTCGACTCGAGCGTGATGGTGCCGCTATCCGGCGATTCGAAGCCGGCGATCATTCTCAGCACGGTGGTCTTGCCGCAACCGGACGGGCCCAGCAGCGTGACGAACTCACCATCGTTCAAATCCAGGTCAAGGCTGTCCAACACCTTGCGATCACCAAAGGTCTTGGAAATGCCACGCAGCTTGACCAGCGGGGCCTTCTCAGGAGCAGAGCTTTTCATCGGCGGGTTGTCACCTCCAGCGGGCGTCGCGAACGGCACCCTCATGCATGGCAGGCGCGCCAGGGACTGGCACGCCACATCGTCAATTCCATCGTGCCTGGCCACCGGCAGACTGCCAGCTCTCGCCGCTCGCTTTGGCGCTGGCGCACAGGTCGCGCAAAGGACACATCAGGCTGCGGGCAAGGCGCCGTCGCCAGTCTGGCATGCCAACCTTTCACTTGCGTGTCTGCCCGGCGAGCAGCCGCCAGCTGACCTGCCTCACTCATGCCTCGCCCATGCCTCGCCCTTACCTCGCCCTTACCTCGCCCTTACCTCGCTCATCCCTCAGTCAGGCTCTTCAGCGGGCAGGCCGAATTGCGGCAAGACAGGCGAGCGGTTCCGGGAAATGTGCGAGAGACAAAGGAAAAGGCCCGAACAGGTGTCGGGCCTTTTCATTGCCGTCATCGCTTTCGATATCGGGGCATCGGCATCCGCCTCAACCCCCGTCGGCATGAGCAGACGGCACAGGGTGCGCATTCTGCCCATTCGGCATCAGACTGTCACCTTGCAATCGCGTTCCAGTGCCGCTCAGGAAGTCGCAAGTTGCGGATCTTGCGGGTCTTTTTCTTCTTGAGTCATGGCCTCATCACCCACCTCACCGACACTGGGCAACACCTCGACCAGACCGCAGGTCATGCGCTCCTTCTCGGCGGCACGCGCACGCGCCAGCGCCTCACGCAGGGGTTCCAGGCGCGGATGCGGCGCTTCGCCCGCCTCGCCGGCCGGCAATTCCCACGGCAAGGCGTGCGCCATCTCCCACAGCGAGTAATGACTGAGATCACGCCCGAGCACCCATTGGCCATCCTGGGTCTGGCTGGCGATGTTCTCGGTGATCAGCGGCTTGAGCACACGACGGTAACGACTGCCCAGCACTTCCGTGAGTCGATCATCGGACAGCGGCTCACCGCGCTCATGGGCATCCTTGAGCAGCATCACGGCGCCGAGGGTCTGCCAGAACGGCGGCCAGCGATGCCAGTCAGCATTGGAGCGCTCACCCATCCAGGCCGCGACTTCCGCCCCCAGCAGCACGATGCACCAGGACAGGAACACCCACAGCAGGAAGAGCGGCACGGCCGCGAAGGCGCCGTAGATGGCCTGATAGGACGGGAAATGCGTCACGTACAGCGAGAAGCCCGCCTTGGCCAGCTCCAGCGCCAGCGCCGTGGTCAGCGCGCCGACCGCGGCGTCACGCAGGCGAACCTTGCAGTTGGGCACCGCGGCATAGATGAAGGTGAAAGCCGCAGCGCTCAACAGCGGTGGCAACAGACGCAGCAACAGGGCCTTGCCGCCCAGCATCTCGGCGGCCGAGTCGAAGAAGGACAGCGAGGTCAGAAAGGACGACAGCAGAAAGCCCGAGCCCAGCATCAGCGGCCCCAGCGTCAGGACGGCCCAGTACATCAGGAAGCTCGACAGTCCCTTGCGCCCTTCCGGCACCTGCCAGATGGCATTGAAGGCGCCTTCGATGGTGATCATCATCATCACCGATGTCACGAACAGGAAGATCAGACCCACCGAGGTCAGATTGCGCGCCTGACCGGAGAACTCGTTGAGATACTCGAGCACCGTGGCGCCGGTCGAGGGCAGAAACTGGGAGAACACCGTGGTCTGCAGTTGATCGCCCACGCCGTCGAAACTCGGAATGACGGCGAACATCGCATAGATGACCGTCATCAAGGGCACGATGGCGAACAGCGTCGTATAGGTCAGTGCCGACGCGGTCTTCTTGCCGTCGTGATAGTTGAAACGTGATACCAGCTTGAGGATGACGCCGATGGCGGGCATGACCCGCGAGATCCCTGGCAGTTGTGGCATTCTTGTGCGCCCCTCTACAATGCGTGCCTGATTCATTCGCCACCGCCGGCCATGGCCAGTAGCGCTTGCGTGAAACCCATCACCTGTCCGGAAACGGAGACAGTCATGTCAATATTGAAACTCTACCATAACCCACGCTGCTCCAAGTCACGGGAAACACTGGCGCTTTTGACCGCGCGCCTCGAGGGCGATGCCTTCGAGACCGTCCGCTACCTGGAAGATCCCCTCGATCGTGAGCAGCTCGAGGCCCTGGCTGCCCGAGTGGAAGGCGGGGCGCGGGCTCTGACCCGTGAGAACGAAGCCGAGTGGAAGGCACTGGGCCTTGTAGACCCCAGCGATGCGCAACGCCTTGACGCGATTGCCGCAACGCCGAAATTGATGCAGCGGCCGATTCTCGATGATGGCACCCGTGCCGTCATCGGTCGCCCGCCCGAAGATGTGCTGGTGCTGTTGAGCGACGCCTGATCCCCTGATGACAGAGTGTGCTCACGCAAGCCCCGCTTGCCCCTTTCGATAGATTGTCATCCACCTGAGGAAGCTCATGTCCGCAACGACCCCCGACGCGACGCCGTACGTCCTCGTCCTCTATTACTCGCGCCATGGTGCGACCCGCACGCTGGCCGAGCAGATCGCCGCCGGCATCGAGTCCATCAGCGGTGTCGAGGCACGCCTGCGCCGGGTGCCCGAGATCTCGGCCACCTGCGAGCAGACCGAGCCGGAAATCCCCGACAGCGGGGCCATGTATGTCGAGCTGGACGACCTGCGTCACTGTTCGGGCCTCGCGCTGGGCAGCCCGACCCGCTTCGGCAACATGGCGGCGCCGCTCAAGTACTTCCTGGACTCCACCAGCGAGCTGTGGATGAACGGCGCCTTGATCGACAAGCCTGCCACCGCCTTCAGCGCCTCAAGCTCTCTGCATGGCGGTCAGGAAACCACGCTGATCACCATGCTGATCCCGCTGCTGCATCATGGCATGGTGTATGCCGGTGTGCCCTACAGCGCCACCGAGTTGCTCGAGACCACCCAGGGCGGCACGCCCTACGGCACGACCCACGTCAGCGGCAAGCGTGGCGACAACGATGTCGATGACAACGAACAGCGCCTGGCACTGGCGCAAGGCAAGCGTATCGCTCGCCTGGCCCTTGCCATGCAACCTCTCAGGGAGACGAAATAGATGCGCGCCTGGCTTGAACGACTGGAACGTGAGCAGGGCCTCGATACGCTCGAAGCCAAGAGCCGTCGCGGTGTGATCGCAAGTTTTGCGGCCGTCGCCCTGCTGCTGCTGATCGGCGGCATTCAGCTGATGGCGCAGAGCGAGAACAGCGGCCTGCTGCCGCTGTTGATCCGCCTGCTGCCCATCGCACTGTTTCTGCCCGCCATCTTCACCCGCCGGGCACGTGGTCATGTCTGGCTGGCCTTCGTCAGCCTGCTCTACATCATGCAGGGCGTGATGCTGGCCGGTGTGCCTGGCCACGCCGTCATCGGCGTACTGGAAGCACTGGCGGCGCTGGGGCTGTTCATTTCCAGCATGGCTTACGCCCGTTTCCGCTCGCGCAACCTCAAGCGTCAGCCGCAGGCCTGATCAAGCCCTGGCCTCTCCATTGCCCGCCCTTCTCGTCGCGTTTTGTTCGACTAAAATAGGCGACTAGAATGGCGGGTATCGGTTTGCGCCTTCCCACGGCGGCTTGCCGCTTTCCCCACCGCTACCCACCGCTTCTTCCTGCGTGTCCCCTCAACCATCGCGAGCCGCCCATGCTGTATCGGCTTTGCGAGTTGACCACAGCGAGGCTTTGCCATGATCGGCCTGACAACACACTTGTCTTTTCCACGCCCTGCGGGCGTATCGCGCTACCGCCCTGCGGGGATATCGCGCAACTGCCTGACCACTGGCGTGCTGGCGGCTGGCGTGGTGCTTGCCAGCCTGTTGGCGTCGCCTGCGGCACTGGCTGACAAGACGGAAGATGCCATCCAGTATCGCCAGGCCGTCTTCCAGACGCTGGCATGGCAGTTCAGTCCGATGGGCGCGATGGTCAAGGGCAAGCAGGATTATGATGCCGAGGAGTTTCGCACCCGCGCCGAGCGACTGGCGCTGTTGGCGCAGATGCCATGGGAGGGCTTCATCGCCGGCTCCTACGACGGTGATACCGACGCGCTGAGCAAGATAGAGAGTGACCGTGCAGGCTTCGATGAGCGTGCAGAGGCGCTGATGACGCAGAGCCGGGCATTGGCCGACGCCGCCGCCAGTCAGGACCTTGACGCCCTGCGCAGCCAGTTCGTCGAGACAGCCAAGACCTGCAAGGGCTGTCATCAGCAGTATCGCGCTGACTGATATAGCCAAAGCTTCGCCAAGACGCAAAAGCGCCGCCATGAGCTTGCTCGTGGCGGCGCTTTTGCGTCTTGGCATACTTGAGGGCGAAAGTCAGAGCGAAAGCATGAGTGTAAGCGAGCAGAGCTTACGGCAACTGCGAACCCTGCCAGATGACCAGAACGGCAATACCGATCGCCAGCCCCAGCGCGAGCCACTTAGGTGTCCGTGAAGGTGGCACTGGCTCGCCCTCATCCACTATCGATTCATCGCGCCTGAAATGCTTGCGGCCATGCACCATCGCCCAGATCAACCACTCACCGCGCAGGCCATGCCAGACGATGGCCATCAGATGCAGGGCGATCAGCCCCCACAGCAGCGTGATATTGGTGTGATGCACCCAGGCCAGCCCCTCGGCGACACTCGCTGAAACCCGATCATGCAGGGGCCCTTCGAACAGCAGATCATCGGTGAGAAACAGTCCGCTCGAGGCCTGAATCGCCAGCACCAGCAACATGACCAGGGTCATCCAGCCCCCCAGGGGATTGTGGCCTGCATGGCGTGGCGCGCGCCCCGTCAGGAAATCAGCGGCGTAGCGCCAGGTCGTGCGCGGTGACGCCACGAAGCGGCTGAAGCGAGCATGCCCGCTGCCCACCAGCCCCCATATGACGCGAAACACCACCAGCCCGATCACGCAATATCCCAGCCGTGCATGCCAGACCATCGGAAAATCGAGCCCTGCGCCCACCTCGGCGGTGTACCACATGCCGATGATCGCCAGGATCAGCAGCAGGTGAAACAGCCGGATGGCCAGCCCCCAGATCACGACTCTGCGCAGCGGCGAAGGCTCACGCTGATCGACAAGTGACGTCTCAGACGAGGACTTGCGGGATCGGTTCGAACTCATCCTGATGACTCCCTCAGCGAATGAACCTTTGATGGCACGACACGTGATCAGGCAGCGATAGGCAGCCAACGAGCGACTACAGGCCAGTATAGGTGGCCGTGACCTGGCGACCCACGGTAAATCAATCGGCCGTGGCGCCATGAGACATGTGAAATATCAGCAATGAAGCGCTGATTCAGCACTTTCCACTGCCAGCTGCCACCTTGGCAGCATCGCCTGACGCTTGATGACATTATATGCTGCGTAGATTGTCTGCAGCTTGTGGGGACTCGGCCTCTTGAAGGCCCCCTGCATGTGCCGCCCGTCTTCACCGCGCCTGCGCAGAACGGAACTCTCGCCATGTCATCGCCTTCCACGGCCAGTACCTCGCACGCCTCCCGGGACGACACCGCCGGTGCGGGCTCGCCTCCCCGGCAGCCAGTCAGCGGTCGTCACCTATGGCAACAGGCACTCAACCAGACCCTGCCGGTGATGTTCGGCTATATCCCGCTGGGCGCTGCCTTCGGCGTGCTGTTCACCCAGCTGCCCTTGAGCCCCTGGCTGGGCCTTCTCATGTCACTGGTCATCCTGGCCGGGGCCGGCCAGTTTCTGGCGGTGGCATTGCTCGGTGCGGGAGCCGGCATCACCGAGGTCTTCGTGGCCACGCTGCTGCTCAATTCGCGTCACCTCTTCTACGGCCTGTCGCTGCTGGAGCGCTTCCGCGCGGCGGGCCTTGGCAAGCTCTACCTCATCTTCGGGCTGACCGATGAAACCTACTCACTGCTTGCCAGCCTGCCACGCAGCGGCGAACGCGATGATCCCGTGGCGCGCCGTGATGACCAGCGCCTGATGTTGCGCATCACCTGCCTCAACCAATCCTGGTGGGTACTGGGGACGCTGCTGGGGCTGGCAGCTGGACAGCTCAGCTTTGACAGCAGCGGCATCGAGTTCGCGTTGACGGCGCTGTTCGTGGTGCTGGGCATCGAACAATGGTTCGCCCTGCGCGAGCGCTGGCCCTTCATGCTCGGCCTGGTGGTCACGCTCGCGGGCCTGTGGCTGCTGCCGGAAGATCAGCTGTTGCTGGGCAGCATCGCGGCAGCCTGCGCGCTCCTGCTCGGGCAGTATCATTACCAGCGTGGCAAACACCAGCCACACAGCAAGCACGCCTCGCGTGACGATCATCGCCATCAAGGCAAGTCTGGCGCGTGCCAGACTGAGCACAATCAAGCCTCGGAGCACACTACCCCATGACGACCTTGCAGGCCTTGCTTTTGATCGCCGTGTCAGCCGGTGCGACCTTCGCCACGCGCGCGCTGCCCTTCGTGTTCCTGTCCCGCCATTCGGCCCATCCGCTGATTCTGCACATGGGCCGCTATCTGCCGGCCATCGTGATGGTCGTGCTGATCATCGTCTCGCTGTCGGCCATGCAACTGCCTGACATGTCAGAGTCCGCGCACCGTATCTCGGCCTGGCAAAGCTGGCTTGAGAGTGCCGAGGGCGCCGGCATGCTGGTCGCGGCCCTCTGCGTGGCGGGACTGCATCTGTGGCGACGCAATGCGCTGCTCTCGATTGCCGTCGGTACCGGGCTTTACATGGCGTGGCTGCAGCTGGGCGGTGTCTGAGGCTTGCGATCCAGCACGTGAGCGGTCACAGTCATGTCATTACATGAGCAATTCATCAAGGGAGCCCACCATGAACCGCGATATCGCCGATGTGCGCAGAACCTATTCCGGTGATGGCCTGAGCCTTGCGAACACACCGCTGGAGCCCTTAGAGCTGTTTCAGGAGTGGTTGACCAGCGCCCTGTCCGCCGATGACAACGACGCCAATGTCATGACGCTCTCCACCGTCGACAGCCAGGGCAAGCCGCATGCGCGCATCGTGCTGCTCAAGGGCTGCGACAGTGAAGGCTTCATCTTCTATACCAACTATCAGAGCCACAAGGGCAGCGAACTGGCCAATGTGCCCTTCGCCGCGCTGACCTTCTGGTGGCCCGCGCTGGAGCGCCAGGTGCGTATCGAAGGCAGCGTCGAGAAAGTCGCGGACTCAACCTCCGATCAGTACTTCGCCTCACGCCCCAAGGAAAGCCAGCTGGGCGCCTGGGTCTCCCAGCAGAGTGTCGAGATTCCCGATCGCGAATGGCTCAGCGAGCGCCAGGGACGCTTCGAGCAGGTCTATGCCACCACCGAGGTGCCGCGTCCGGAGCATTGGGGCGGCTATCGCGTAGTGCCGGAGATGATCGAATTCTGGCAGGGGCAGCCCTCGCGCCTGCACGATCGCGTGCGCTACCAGCGCCTGGACACGGAAGACGGCGAATGGCACAAGCAACTGCTGGCACCCTGACCCGCTAGCCAGTCTGTGCCGATAGCCAGTCTGCGCCAACACAGCGCTCTTCTCGAGGCTCCGCTCATGCGGGGCCTCTTGCGTTGCCGTTCGGGTTACCGTCCGGGTTGCCGCTTGTGTTAACGCTTGCGCTAGCCTTGAGACCCCGCAGGTGCAGATTCGCGCGGTCAGCGGCTTGCCCTCACGGGACACAAACCGGACAATGGCCGCCCTTTCGGCCTCTTGCATGCCATGTGCCTGCGTCTTTCACGACACATACGGCATGGCCTGCGATGCCAGACACGCTCAGATTGGAGGCTTCATGGCCTGGGATGACAGCGGCACCCCCAAGGTGGCACGTCAGACACTGGTAGACCGTCTGCTGGCCGGCTATACGCCGTCAGACAGTCATGGCATCTCGCTGGTCGATCACGCCGTGGTCGGCAATGTGCTGTATACCGTGCTGGAACATCCTCACGGCCATACCTTCATTCGCCAGCACCTGATGCAGGCACCCAGGAACGGGGACCCCAGCCGCTGGGAATACCATATCCGTGACGAGGGCACGCCAGACATTCCGCTGCAATGCCCGGAAGAGCTGCTCGAACAGTCGACAGCGCCCGGTGAGATTGCCGCCCGATGGCGCGCCGACACCCGCGCGGCGCGTGATGCTGCCGCGACGCGCAAGCGCAAGATCAAGAAGCTAAAGAAAGGTGAATTGCTGACCGCACTGGATGGCAGCCAGGTGATCTTCGTGCGCGCCTTCACCGCCAGCCTCTTCATCGGTCGTGCGCCAGAGGATGGTGAGGACGATGAGTATGAGTATCACTGGCAGGATATCGTGCTTTAGACCACGCCAGCGCTTGCCCCACTTGCCGCTTCGCCCCGCCCTCCTTGATGTCACTGACGAGCCCTTATGCAGCCACAAGCCGACCCGTTCATCGTTCCCGTCTGCCACGAAACCTACGCGGTGCTGTACGCCGACGATGACATCCTGCTGATCCACAAGCCCAGTGGCCTGCTCAGCCTTTCCGGCAAGCATCCGCTCAATCTGGATTCGCTGCATCATCGCCTGGTCAAGGAATACCCCAGCGCCAAGCTGCTGCATCGGCTGGATTTCGGCACCTCAGGCATCATGCTGGTCGCGCTCAACAAGCCGGCCAACGGCAACCTGACGCGCCAGTTTCAGGACCGCAACATCGGCAAATCCTACACCGCGATCCTGCATGGCCATCTTGCGGAGGACAGCGGGCGAATCTCGCTGCCCATCGCCAAGGACGTCGACCAGTTCCCGCTGCAGAAGATCTGCCACGAGACCGGCAAGACCGCCATCAGTGATTTCCGCGTCATCGAGCGCCTGGAGAATCCGGCGCGCACGCGAGTCGAATTCACGCCGGTGTCAGGCCGCACGCATCAGTTGCGCATCCATAGCCAGCAGATCGGCCACCCGATCCTGGGCTGCGACCTCTATGCGACGGATGAGGCCTACTTCATGGCCGAGCGCCTGATGCTACATGCCGAGATGATCAGCTTCGATCACCCGGTGAGCGGTGAGCGCATGGAAGTGCGCAGTCCCTGTCCTTTCTGAGCCAGTCCGCTCTGAGCCCGCCCGTTCTGATCAAGTCTGAGCCCGCCGAGTGTGAGCGACGCGTCATTTGCAGGCACACAACGAAACGCCCCCACAGGAGACCCTGTGGGGGCGTTTCGTCATTCATGACTCAGCGAGTCATGCGTCAGGCATCACTCAGCCGCGGCCGGCAGCCATTCCTTGACGATATCCTGATGGCTTTCCACCCACGCCTTGGCGGTCTCGTAGGGGTCGGCGTCATCTTCCTGGTTGTTGAGCATCACTTCGCCCATGTCAGCCGGCGTCCAGGCGAAGTTGTCGAGAATCGCGTAGACCTCCGGCATGTCTTCCTCGAGTCCCTTGCGCGCCAGGGTGTGAATCTCCTCGGCACCGCCGTAGACGCCCTTCGGGTCATCCAGGTACTTGAGGTCCCAGCGGGCGAACATCCAATGCGGCGTCCAGCCGGTGACGACGATCTCACGCTCACCCTTGATCGCATTGCTCAGCGCGGCGGTCATGGTCGCGCCGCTGCCGGTGGTCAGATCGATGTCCTCAAGATCATAGTCCTCCAGCACCTGCTCGGTCAGACGCGTCAGGCCTGCGCCCGGCTCGATGCCGACGATGCGCTCATCGATGTCATCGGCGTGGGTCTTGATGTCGTCGATGGTCTCGAGCTTGCTGTAGGACGGCACGACCAGCCCCAGCTTGGTGCCTTCGAGATTGACGCCCAGGTCGTCGACCTTGTCGGCGATCTTGGCCATGTAGTCTTCGTGGGTGGTGGGGAGCCACGCACCGACCATGCCATCGGCATCGCCGAAGGCGACTGCCTGGAACATCGCCGCCGCAGACAGCGCCTTGAGTTCGACGTTGTAGCCCTGCGATTCGAGCACCGCCTTGACCACATTGGTGGAGGCGACTTCAGAGGACCATTCGACGTAGGCCAACGTCACATCGCCCTTGTCACCGGCGGCATACACGGCGCTTGCCCCGGCCAGTGAGGAGGACATGACAGCGCCGAGCAGCAATGCCTTGGTGGCGGCATTCATCTTCGCGGTGACGTTCAAGGTAGTGCGGGAGGCATCTTGCTTGTTCATCATTTCCCCTTTATTCGAATTTACTCATTGTTTATCGAAGCACGTCTGTCGAAAAACGCGTGTCGACGGCCAAACGTTGAGTCGGGTATGGAAGTGCTCGAAGCGGCCTCCGCATCGCCACAAAGCGCACGGAGGCCACTGGTGAATCCCCTCATGAACGGGGCTTCTTTTCCTTGCTGAAGGTCTGGGTCAGGCGGTCGAGCAGCATGGCCAGGATGACCACCGCGATGCCCGCTTCGAAACCATCTCCCGGACGCAGGCGCTGGATGGCTTTCCAGACCTCATTCCCCAGGCCATCGGCGCCGATCATGGCCGCGATCACCACCATCGACAGTGCCAGCATGATGGTCTGGTTGATGCCGGCCATCACGGTGGGCAGGGAAAGCGGCAGCTGCAGCTTGAAGAGCTTCTGGCTGCGGGTGGCCCCGAAGGCATCGGCCGCCTCGATCAGGTCATTGGGCACCTGACGAATGCCCAGCGTGGTGAAGCGAATCGCCGGTGGCATCGAGAAGATCACGGTGGCGAAGATGGCGGAGACCGAGCCGATGCCGAAGAAGGGAATCGCCGGAATCAGGTAGACGAAGGCCGGCATCGTCTGCATGAAATCCAGCACCGGCATGATGACCTTGTAGAAGCGGTCCGAGAGTGCCGCCAGTATCCCCAGCGGTACCGCGATGACCACGGCGACCAGGGTGGCGATCACCACCAGGGTCAGCGATTCGATCATCGGGTCCCACAGATCCAGGTTCCAGATCAGTCCCAGCCCCAGTACGGAACCGATGGCCAGGCGCGTGCCGGCCAGCCGCCAGCACAGCAGCGTCACCAGAGCGATCAGCGCCCACTCGGGCAGCCACATCAGCGCATCGTTCAGGACGTCGATGCCGGTCTCGGTGAACTTGGAAATGCCGCGCGTGATGCTGGAGTAGTTGGTCGTCAGGTAATCCAGACCCGTCTCGATCCAGTCACCCAGCTCTATCTTCGGGATGGTAAAACCGGTTGCGTCGCTCATGCGTGTGCCTCCCCTGCTTCCGCCAGTTCCGCGAGTACGGACCCTTTGATCACCACGCCCAACAGGCGGGATTGCTCATCGACCACCGCCAGCGGATGGTGATGACCGGCAAACATCGCGAACAGGTTGTGCAGCGGTTCTTCCGGCGAGACCTGACAGCAATCGGAGTGGATGATGCTCGTAAGATCGGTGAGATTCTCGCGCACGGCACGCTCGGTATCCTCGGCGGTGATGATCCCGAGCACGGTGCGATCACGACGCACCACGAACAGGCTGTCGAGGCCGTTGTCGCCCATCTTGCGCAGCGCCGTGCGCGGGCCATCATCATCGCGTGCGGTGGCACGCACATCGGTCATCGCCGAGCGGGCAGTGAGGATGCGTGACATGTCGACGCCTTCGACGAAGCGCGCCACATAATCATTGGCCGGGGAAGTGAGGATGCTTTCGGGGGAGCCGATCTGCACGATCTCGCCATCCTTGAGCAGGATGATGCGGTCGCCGATGGAGAGGGCTTCATCAAGATCGTGGGTGATGAAGATGGTGGTCTTCTTCATCTTGTGCTGCAGTGCCAGCAATTCCTGCTGCATGTCCTTGCGGATCAGGGGATCAAGCGCCGAGAAGGCTTCATCCATCAACAGCACCGTGGAGTCGTTGGCCAGCGCTCGCGCCAGGCCGACGCGCTGTTGCATGCCGCCGGAGAGCTGGCTGGGGTAGGCATCTTCCCAGCCATCAAGGCCGACCTGCTTGAGCGCATCACGACCGCGCTGATAACAGACTTCCTTCTCCTCGCCACGCACTTCAAGCCCGAACTCGGCATTCTGCTGCACGGTGCGATGCGGGAAGAGCGCGAAATTCTGGAACACCATCGAGAAATGCTTGCGGCGACAGCGCAGTAGCGACTTGTCATCCAGCTTGGCGACATCATCGCCGTCGATGAGGATCTCGCCCTCCGTCGGCTCGATCAACCGGTTCAGGCAGCGGATCAGGGTCGATTTCCCGGAGCCGGACAGCCCCATGATGACCAGCAACTCGCCTTCCATCACATCAAAGTCCACGTTGGAAAGCCCCAACGTCTGGCCAGTCTTCTCGAGAATCTCGGGGCGTTTCATGCCCTCATCACGCAATTTGAGCGCCTTGTCGGGCTGATTGCCGAATACCTTGCTCAGATTGCGCACTCGAATCTTCACGTCGCGAGTGTCAGTCATTGGCTTTCCTGTCGTCAGCGGGCAGGAAATATCCACGGATTCTGTCCATTACGCACTCAATCCAGCAGGGAGAATGGCTCGCCCTGCCGCTGACATCGCGCAATCTGGCCGCAAGCTTCGCTTGCCGACCTACTGACAGAATACTGTGTCATCCCCTGCGCCATTATCCATAAAGGATTCTTATATTTGTAATTACAATACAGTTTTATTGATAAGCGCTCAAACACGAACAGACGTTTATACGACCAAGGTGGTATGCCCTTGACGCTTCTTGCTGATACCTCCCTGAATCACGACATTGCATGGTGTTATTGGTCTATTACTCTCCCTCCCCTGACGCATTGCGTGTTGCCGAGAACCGCCTGGCAAGCCCGCGCACGCGCCCTTGAACAACCCCCGCACACGCCTATCAACAAGCCCAGGCACACGCCTATCAACAGGCCCTTGCACCATCAAGGCGCATCAGGCCTTGGCTTCCAGCCTCAGGCGCTGCCAATCACTGACTGGCTCGTTGAGACGGATGCTGGCATCGATGACCTGCTCCTCCATGTTGTAGCGACAGGTGAAGCCGAGGTGCTTCATCAGGGCACGCATCGGGTGGTTGTCGATCATGATCTTGCCGACCATCTCCAGCGTGCCCAGCGAGCGGCAATAGCGCAGCATCTTCTCCATCAGCAGACTGCCTATCCCCTCGCCCTGCATGTCATCCCGGATGATGACGGAGAACTCGGTACGAATGTTGTCCGGGTCATTCCATACCCGCACCACCCCCAGCATCTCGCGCTGCGGCGACTCACCTGACTGGGCTTCCACTTCACGCTCGGCGATGAAGGCCATCTGGCGGTCGTAATTGATCTGGGCGAGCAACGCGAGGTCTCGCTGCGTCAGCGCCGCCTTGTGATGGAAGTAGCGGAAACGAATGCTTTCCTCGGAGAGCCGCGCATGGAAGGCCGTGATCAAGGGCGCATCCTCGCCGCGTATCGGGCGCACCTCGACGTGCATGCCATTGTCCAGCGACACCCATTCACGCAGCTCCTCCGGATACGGCATGATCGCGAAACGGGCCGGTTTGCCGAGATCCAGTGCGAAATCCACTGCCACGGCCTCCTCGCGGTTGAGCAACAACGGATTGATTTCCAACCCTCTTATGTCAGGCAAATCCGATGCCAACTGTGAGAGCTTGATCAACAGCGTGCTGACGCGCTCGAAATCGCGCTCCGGGTCCGGCGAGTGCTCGGCGATCAGGCGGGAGGCATGGCTGCGCGAGATCAGCTCACGCGCCAGTGTCATGTTGAGGGGCGGCAAGGCCACCTGGCGGTCCGCCAGCACATTGACCTTGTAACCGCCGATACCGAACACGATCACCGGGCCGAATTCGTCATCGCGCGTGATGCCTGCGCTCAACTGCAGCGAGTGTTTGCCACGCTGCATCGGCTGCAGGCAGAACTCATGAATGCGCGTGCGCTCGTGGTCACTGCGGCCACGCTCGGCATCGCCCTCCGCCACCTTCTGGGTGATGCGGCGAATCGCCAGCGCGATATCCTCCGGACCGGAAAGGTCCTGCACCACGCCGGAAGACAGCCGCTGTGGGTAGCGGCGATAGCGGAACGGCTGGCTGTTGTGTTCATGCACCACGCGCAGCGCATAGGGGCCCTGGCGAGAAAGCTTGTCGTCATCCGTGGCAGAACGCTGCAACTCGACGATGGCGCGCGCGCCTTCGGCGGCGTCGAGCACATAGCGGCTAGGCGCGGTCGCGATACCGTAGGTATCGAGCACCTGCGCCGTCTCCGAGTGAGTCAACCATTCACGGCCGGCACGCCGCGCACTGTGCACCAGGTCATGGGCGCGGGCGCGGATCTCGGCACTGGTCGAGAAGGCCAGACTCGGCGGCGTCTGCTGCAACAGTGTCTGCACACGGTGGTAATCGACCATCTGCAGGAAGGCCTTGACGCCCTTCTCCGGCGACAGATAGGTCGGGATGCCGGCCAGATGGCATTCATGGCGGGCCGAAAGTGCCTGCTCGAGCCCCATCCAGCTGGTCAGCAGGTTGCGTCGGAATTGCTTGCGATGCGCCACCAGCGCCTCGGCCGTTGCCCGTGAGGGAGCAAGGCGTGTCGGCGCATGCACGACCAGCACGGCGTCCACGCCACGGTCATTGGCCACGATGTTGACCGCGGCCAGGAAGTCTTCCGGCGTGGCATTGCCGCCCAGATCCACCGGATTGCGCCCCGGCAGGCTGACATCCAGCTCGGCCTTGAGCAGCGCCTGGCGGCTCTCCTCGCTCAGCTCGGCCAGCTTGCCGCCACCCGCCATCAGCTTGTCGATGGCCAGCAAGGCCGGGCCCAACCCATTGGAGACGATCGCCAGCCGATCACCGCGCAACGGCTTCATGCGATTCAGTGTCTCCAGCGCATCGAACATGTCTTCGCTGTCATTGACGCGCACCACCCCGGCACGCGCGAGGGCAACATCGACGATCCGGTCGCGATTGGGCACCCCACGCGTGACATGTGTGCCGAACAGGTCGGCTTCTGGGGTACGACCGCTCTTGATCGCCAGCACCAGCCGATTGCGGGACGCCTCGCGCAGCGCGGTCATGAAATGCATCGGGTCGTGAATGCGCTCCAGGTGCAACAACAAGGCCTGCGACGGCCCGTACTGGTTCAGGTAGTCGATCAGATCGGGCAGCATCACATCGACGCTGTCGCCCAGGGTCACCAGATGCGAGAAGCCGATGCCGCGCCCCGCCGCCCAGTCGATCATCGCATTGCCCAGCATCCCCGACTGACCGAGATAGGCGACCTTGCCCTTGGCGACAGGCTGCCCGCTGAAGGAGGCGTTCAGGTGACGGTTGGGCACGCAGATGCCCATGCATTCCGGCCCGAGCAGGCGGATCCCACTGCCTCGTGCGGCCTTGAGCAACCGACTGTTGAGGCTTTCCTGATCACGGTGGATACGCGGAACCTCGGCCCCCGGCTCTCGTGCCTGCGAGGCATCCAGCACGTCGTCCGTGCTGTCGGCGATCCGCGGGTAGCGCTCGGCGCTCGACGCGCCAGGCTCGCCGGCCTCATTCAAAGACGACGCCTCGGTGACGGAGGGATCGGGGCCTGGCTTGCCCGTAGTGGACCTGTGAATGCCCGGCAGGCGCGGGGCAGAGAAGTTCAGCCCGTCGCGGCGTGACAGCATCTCAAGCCCCTTGCCGGTGACGCGGGCCAGCGAGCTGACCGGTGTCGGCGCGACACCTCCCGAAATCAGCAGCGCCGCCTTGACGCCGCGCCGGCCCAGCTTCTCGACCACACGCGGCAAGGTATCCGGCGGTGAGCACAGAATGGCCAGGTCCGGCACCTGCTCCAGCTCACTGACCCGCTTGACGCACGCCACGCCATGCACCGTCTCATATCCCTTGGGGTTGACCACCGTCAGGGCGCCCTTGAAGCTCCCTTCAAGCAGATTGCGCAGTACCTGCCCGCCCAGTGAATGCGGCTTTTCCGAGGCACCGATCACCACGATACTGGCGGGCTCGAAGAAATTGCGCAGAAATCGCGTTCCCATAGGCTTGTCCTGTCAGCGGTTGCGCCTCGTCAGCGCGATATGAGCAGCATGCCGCGAAAGCGCAGGTCTGAACAGCCATCCTCGCGCCCTTCATGCGTGAAACAAGGTAGACCATCGGCGACTGGCTCATGCCATTGACGACTCTTACTGTTACGTCATGGTGCAGACCATTATGACCCGCACACTCACGCAGGCATGCCGATGATCACCTCCTACATATCCCATCGCGACTGCGGTCAGCATTTCATGGGCCCCACCCATCCCGAAAGCCCACTGCGTCTGCAGGCCATCGAGCGTCAGCTGGCGCTGAGCGGCGTGATTCAGCATGTCCAGCAATACAGTGCGCGAGCGGCAACGCTTGAGCAGCTGGCGCGCGTGCACCCCATGCGCCACCTGCAGGCGCTGGAGAAATGTCCGCCCCAGGCCGGGCAGCTGCTGACCATCAACGAAGACACCGTGATGTGTGCCGATAGCCTGGTCGCGGCGCGACTGGCCGCCGGCGCGGTAGTACGCGGGGTCGACCAGGTGATGCGCGATCAGGCCGACAACGTCTTCTGCGCCGTGCGCCCACCGGGCCACCATGCCGAACGCGCCGATGCGATGGGTTTCTGCTTCTACAACAACGTGGCGGTGGGCGCCTTGCACGCCCGCCAGCATTACGGCGTGAAGCGCATCGCGATCCTCGATTTCGATGTGCACCAGGGCAACGGCACCGTCGATATCTTCAAGCATGATCCCGATACGCTGGTGTGCTCCTCCTTTCAGGACGCCATGTACCCGTGGCGCTACCTGGAGAGCCGCTGGGAGCACATCCACAACACGCCCCTGAGCGAAGGCAGCGGCTCACTGGCCTTCCGGCGCGCCATTGAAGCCCAATGGCTGAAGAAGCTTGATGACTTCAAGCCGGAGTTGATCCTGATCTCGGCGGGCTTTGATGCACACCGCGAAGACCCGATGGCGGAACTGTGCCTGGAAGATGACGACTATTACTGGGTCACCCTGCTGGCGATGGATGTCGCGCGGCGTCACTGCCACGGGCGTATCGTCTCCGTGCTGGAGGGCGGGTATTGCCTGGAGGCGCTGGGGCGCAGCACCGAGGCGCATCTCAAGGCGCTGGCGGGCTTGCCGATGCAGGATGGCCTCGATGCACGTGCCGGCAGCCAGTGCCCCGACCAGCACCCATCAGACCAGCTCGATCTCGCGCCTCCCACCGTCGATGCCCTTCCACCCCGCTCCGCCTCTGGCACACCAGACGGCGTCCAGCCGCCGCTTGCCAAGCCCGCCGAGGATGAGCGTGACCACCCGCTGTTCTAGCGTCTGGCTGCTCTAGTGCCCGGCTGTTCTAGCGCTGGGCATCCCCCGCACCGGTAACTTTTCCCCTGGCGCACTCCACACCTCACGACAGGTTTCCCGCAGCCAGGAAACCTGTCGCTGCATCAAGGGAGTACCAGCGAGCCTTCGGTGTCGCGGACAGCCATGTTGGCTACGTGTCGGGATGATGCGCGCTTGCCATGCTGTGATAAGCTGGCGATAAAGTTTCCGATAGTAAACTTTATCGCCAGCTGACAGCGCTGCGACACTCAATGTCGTGCGCCGCCAATATCACGCCCATAGCGAAGCCACTCTCATGAGCACACCGACAGACAAGGACGCCGCCGTCCGGATCGCCTCCGGCCGCAAACCCTTCGTTGAGCCCCTGAAGCTTGGCGAACGCGTGAAGCAGATCCGCCTCTCCCATCATTGGACGCTGGAAGATGTCAGCCAGCGCACGGGACTAGCACGCTCGACATTGTCCAAGATCGAGAATGAGCAGATCTCGCCGACCTTCACGGCGGTACAGAAGCTGATTCATGGTCTCAACATCGACCTGCCGCAGCTGCTGAGCCCGCCCAAGCGCCAGAGTGGCACTCTCGGGCGTCGCGATCTGACGCGCGTCGGTGATGGCAAGTCACACCCGACGCCGACCTATGAGCACGAGCTACTGTCCTGGCAGCTGGCGCAGAAACGCATGATTCCCTTCAAGACTCGCGTGCGTGCGCGCAGCTTCGATGACTTCCCCGACTGGGTGCGTCACGACGGCGAGGAGTTCCTGATGGTATTGGCGGGCAGTATTCTGCTCTATTCGGAATTCTATGAACCCCTGCCGCTGGGCGATGGCGACAGCATCTATTTCGACTCCGACATGGGTCACGCTCTGGTTTCTACCAGCGAAGAAGATGCCATCGTGCTGTCGGTGTGCACTCGCAATGATTCGGATCCGAGCTGAGCTGATTTGAAGTGAGCTGGGCTGTGTTGACGTGAGCAAAGCTGAGCTGAAATAAGCCACATGACGCGCTGGCGAGAAGCTAAACCGTAAAGATAGCCTTCACGCGAGCGTCACCTGGCCGATCCATTCAAAACAATGACTTGCTTGACCATGCTCGCCGTCAGCCCGAAATAAAAAAAATCGCCCACTAGCCATGCGCTAATGGGCGATTTTTCTGGATGTCGTAAAGACACTCATGGCTTGCGCCGAGTCCTGACCGCCAGCACCCGCTGGGTGTTCAGCGTACCGAGCACTTCAATCGTGCTGTGCGGCATCGCCGCGCCAGATCAACTGACCGCATTCGCGCAGATCATAGCCACCGAGGGATTGCGCCAGCTGGATACCATTCGGCGTGGCCAGATAGTCCAGCAACCCCTGGAAGAGATCGCGGAAGTAGACATTGCGCGGTACCACCAGGTCGAAGGCCTCTTCACAGACCGGCACGAAGCCGAGGCCGAACTCATTGGCGGCCGACAGCGTACCGGGGCCGACGTCCACCTCGCCCCGCGCCACCATCGAGGCCACTTCACGCTCGGAATAGGCGATCGCCAGGGTGTTGAGCTGCTCGGCACGCATCTGATGGCCAGACAGCCACTCCTGCAGGAAGCGCTGCGAACCGGCCCCCTCCTGTCGCACCGCCCAACGCCGCTGCGAACCGAACAGGCCGCTGGGGTCGATGGACAGATGTCGATCGTCGTTGCGGATGATCAGCCCCTGGGTACGGCGCGCAAGCCGCACCATCACCCACTGACGATAGCCATCATGCCCGCGAATCAGCGCCGGATGACGCAGCGCCGCCTCCTCCGCACGCCCCCAGTGAATGGCGCAGACATCAGCCCGCCCCTGGCTGAGCAGATCAAGCCCCAGACGCGTGCCGGTGACGCTCATGCCATAGAAGGCGCTACCGGCGTGCTGCTGATTGAGACGCATGGAGAGCGCAGCCAGCAGCGGGTCATCACTGCCGGTGATCATCAGGCGATCCGCCAGCACACCATGATGGCTGGACTCGAGAATCCATTGCTCCACCAGGCGCCGCGGAAACAACCACTTGCCGGTCACCTTGGTCGCCGGCATGGTGCCGTCACTGGCCAGCTGATAGATCTTCTTCTCGTTGAGGTGCAGCAGGCGCGCAACTTCCTGCACCGTCAGAAAGGGGTTGTCGTGGGGGACCGGAGCCTGCCGGCCGGTGGCCGCATTCAGGGCCTCGCCTGAAGACTCAGCGACAGAGCCACCTGAAGGTGCGCCGAGTTCAGAGGAAAAGCTCTGTGAGGGTACGACGCCCAGCGGCGAAGAAAGACGACTCATCACTGCGCCCCCTTGTCATGTCCGGCTGCGCCGTCTGCTGAAGATGGCTTGCCTGACGCGTCATGGCGCGATGACTTGAGAGCGTCGCCGGCACGCAGCGGCGGGATGGCGTCCAGCACCAGCCGCTCGGCAGGGTCCACCGCCTGGAAGTGGCGCCCCTTGGCGCGCGCGATCAACAGCACGCCAAAGCGTTCCGCCAGCTCCACTCCCTTCTGCGTGACGCCCGAACGCGAGACCAGCACCGAGATCCCCGCTTGAGCCACCTTCAGTACCATCTCGGAAGTCAGACGACCGGTGGTGTAGAAGATGTTGGCCCCCTGATAATCACTGGCATCATCACTCAGGGGCGCCAACCAGCTCAGCCCCGCCAGCGTATCGACGGCGTTGTGGCGGCCGACATCCTCGATGAACGCCAGCACTTCATCATCCCGACACAGGGCGCAACCGTGAACCGCACCGGCCTTGCGATAGGTCGCGTTGTGCGCTGCCAGCGCCTCCAGCAGGCGATACAACAAGGCCTGACTGAAGGGGCCTGCGTCCAGCGCGGCCAGTGATTGGCGCTCCAGCAGATTGCCGAACACCGTGCCCTGCCCACAGCCGGTGGTCACGGTGCGCTTGCCGAGGCGCTGCTCGATATCCTCGGGCAGATGACGCGTCACCACCGAGGCGCTCTCGACTTCCCAGTCAACCTGCAGCGCCTCGAGGTCCTCAAGCTCACCCAGCAGGCCCTGATTGCGCAGATAACCGGCCACCAGCGCCTCAGGTTCGGCACCCAGAGTCATCAAGGTGACGATCTCGCGTCGATTGAGATAGATGGTCAGCGAGCGCTCGGCGGCAATGGACTGCTGATGGCGCTCACCGCGCTCATCCATGACTTCGATGTCCAGCGTGGTGGGTAGTGTGGCGCGACTGATCGCTGGCCGTGCAGAGGGCATCATGAACTCGGGTCTCCCTGATCGAGCCGGTTGGAATGGCAATTCTTGCGCTGAATCGCCGTAGAGTACCAGTCCGATGGCTGAGCTGTCCCCGCACTGACTGATGGTGACCCTGATATCGCATGCGCCGGCATGTATCTTGCACACTAGCACCATCGCAGCATTCTTTTCAGACCCGCTTGCGGGTACAGCAGTGAACAAGGAAGCCATGTCTGAATCCATCCCTCCCCGCAGTGACGACACCCGCTGGTTGAGCGTCACCCTGGCACCCACCACGCAGAAGCTGGGGCGCTTCAGCATCGACACCTGGCGGATTGCCGACCTCTCGCCCTCTGCAACGCCAGAGACGGACTCGCACGTAGCAGAGCCTGCCGCCGCTGATGAAGTAGCGCATCGCCGCATCCTGCCGCTGCAACTTCACCTGACTGAGCGCACCGATTACCGCTACAACCTGCGCTGCGAGCAGCCGCGTCTGTTCGTCCAATGCGATGAGCGCGAAGCCGACGGCATGCAGCCCCGCGTGGTGACGGCCTGTCAGGAAGTGGCATCGCATTGGATGGATGGCGACCAGCTGGTGCTGGACGTGCCGATGCCACCGGCCTTGATGGTGTGGCTGGAAGCCTACCTCGCGCGTCACGGCGAACGACTCGACGAAGGCAAGAAGAAGAAACGCAAGGGCGCCGGGCGCGCCAGTCAGGCAGAGCAGCACGCCGCGACGCCCAGCAAGCCGCATCAGCCCGGTGATGGTACGGAAAGCACGTCATGAGCCAGCATGACGATAACGCAAGTCGGGCCAATGAAGGCCTGTTCTCGCGCTGGTCACGCCGCAAGCAAGGCGACAGCCGCCGTGAAGACCAACTGGCACAGCCGGACAGCACCGAGGTGACCAAAGGCGACAGCCTCCCGCCGTCACAGGCGGGAGTCGTCTCTGACAACAGCGTTGACACCCCTGCAGCGCGCGACTCGCAGCACGAAGCCCTGGGCTGCGATAGTCCCTCCTCGGCAACAGAACACGCAGCACAACCGGCATCAGCCGAGAGCGATCAGCAGGCATCGGACGCTGACAACGCTGAAGCGCCAGTCATCGAGCTGCCAGACCCCGACACCCTGACTCCAGACGCCGACATCAGCGCCTTCATGCAGAGCGGCGTGGACCCGGCGCTACGCCAGCGTGCGCTGCGACGTATCTTCATGGGGGGCGAGCACTCGGTGCGCGATGGGCTGGATGACTACGACCAGGACTTTTCCCAGATGCGCCCGCTCGCCGAAGGTGTCGCCGACACGCTGCGCAGCTGGACCCGCAAGGTCGAAGAAGGCCTGGAAAAGCTCGATGAGGCAAGCGAGACACCCCAGGTGGATACGACGCTGGAGACAGACGACCAGATCGCCGAGCAGGCGCCTGACGGTGAGGCGCCAGTGGACGAGTCACACGCGACGCCCAGCGACGAGATACTCGAGTCGCCTGACCCGCAAGCGATACCAGCAGAAGACTCGCGCGAGCCAGCTCCCGCGTCAGATGATGACAGCGGCGTCCGCCATAAGCCGTGACCCGGGGCTGGCCCCATAAACGCCTCCATCGCCAGAGATGAGCGTGTCAGGGCTCAGGACGCCAGGGCGTCAGGATGACGCGCCGCACAACCAGCATGAGTCATTATGACCCACGAGCAAGCCGGACACGTCTGACCGAGGTCATCCTGATGCCTCATGAGTCACCCTGACGCGCCTCATCAAGGCGCACTCACTGCAACGCACATGCAAGATTCAGCATGACATGCCAACCCTTGAAGATGATGACGGACGTCAACCGTCTGCGCTGATGAGTGCCTGCGCGACCTGACCGCGCCCCTCTTCTCACTGGGCGTGAAAACGTCAATGTCATCAACAGCATGCAAAGATGGTTGGCCTGTCATGAATCCCCCACTGAACGACTGTCGATCGCCGACCCGGCCCTGACCGCGAAAGACCGCGAGAGACCGCGAGAATCAGCGACGACCGGGACCTGCATCATCCGCCTGCCACCTGACGGCAGCTTGCATGCAAGGTCCGCCACGACCGAATAAGGATGAGGATGCTCAGCTCAAGCCTCGAGAGCGCTCAGCGCGCCCTCAATCAACAAGCACGCCAACGCGCCCTGTCATCCGCCATGGGTGGCTCGCCTACCTCAAGTCTGCCGCTGTTGGCGACGGATGCCGGTAGCGCCCCCATCCGCTATCACAGTCAGGGACGCACCGTGATCATCGGCAGCGAAGCGCGAGTGCGAGCACTGGCGAGTCTGCTGACCCGCCTGCCGGCCACCGCTCAGCTGCCGGTGGCACTCTTGATCAGTGAGCAGGACAACAGTGCGCTGGTGACGATGGATGAACAGCATCTCGCCGCCAGTGAGTCGCTGCCTGTGCACAGTGCCCCGCGTGACATGCTCGCGCTGAGCGGTCACCTCGGCCAGTTCAGCCTTGCCAGTGATGGCGTCAATCTGGCCGCCGCACTGGTGCCGCAAGGTACCGGCAGCGCGACCCATTTCGACCTGATCGCCGACCTGTCCAGCCAGCCGCTCAACCAGGCGGAACTGCCACCGCCCGGCTATCTGCAAGCCGGCGCGGACATCATCGCCGAGCTGGATCAGCTGGTCGCCGATGCCGAAGCCTACCAGCAATTACTGTCACAGCTGACCGCCTGGGCGATGCAGTTCGCGGGCCTGATCGGCAACTTCGACAAACCGAATTACGTGACCGTCAATCTCGATACCTGCGCGCATTCCAGTGCCGGCAATATCGGCTGTACGCGTTGCCTGTCGTCGTGCAGCGCCGATGCCATCTTCTCGGTGGCCGGTCGCCGCAATGCGCATATCGAGATTGACCCCTACCTGTGCCACGGCGCGGCCAGCTGCGTCAGCGCCTGCCCGACCGGCGCGCTGAGTTTCACCCAGCCCCCGGCCGAGCAGCGCATGGAGCAGATCCAGCGCCTGCTGGAGCGCTATCAGGATGGCGGTGGCCTCTACCCGCTGCTGCGCTATCGCCTGGAACAATCCCCTGCCTCGCAGACTGCCCTGGCGAGTGTCGACCAGGAGCGCTGCCTCGACATCACCCTCGAGGAAATCTCCGCCACCGGGCACGACGAGTGGCTGGCCGCTCTCGCGCTCGGCGCGACGCAGGTCATCGTCGAACTGCCCCATGACCTGCCTGCAGGCCAGCACCAGCAGCTCGATAGCGAACGGCGCCTGGCAGTGACCCTGCTCGACAGCATGGGGCTTGCCAATGCGGCCAGTGGCGAGCCGCGCATCCGCTTCGTCTCTTTGCCGTCCGCCCTGCCACAAATGGATAGCAACGAGGCTGACCCCCTGCCTCTGATCACGCCGCTGTGTGTCGCTCTGGCACCGGGCGCTGACAGCGAAGAAGAGCAGCAGCCCAGCCAGCCGATCGCCCGTGACTGGCTGCTGGGTCAGCCGCAGGCACGCCCCGGCAAGCGCGAACGCCTCAATCGGGTGCTCGATCACCTGGCGACCCTGTCGGTCGCGGACCTGGCACAGGACAGCGTCGCCGTGCCGACTGGCGCGCCCTTCGGCGTGGTGAACGTCGACAGCGACAACTGCACGCTGTGTCAGGGATGCGTCGCCGTCTGCCCGACTAGCGCCCTTTCGGCCAATCGCACGTCGCCTGCACTATCCTTCACTCAAGGTGACTGCGTGCAGTGTGGCCTGTGCGAGCAGGCATGCCCGGAGCAGGTCATCACCCTGACGACTGGCTTTGCTCCGCAGCCCGACGTGCGCCGCGAACCGCAGCTGATCAAGCAGGATGTGCCCTTCCCCTGCATCAGCTGTGGCACGCCGTTCGGCTCCACCGCCACCATCACGGCGATGCAGACCAAACTGGCCTCGCATGCCTACTTCCAGGGCGATGGCGCACTGCGCCTGAAGATGTGCAGCGACTGCCGCGTCAAGGACATCTGGCACGAAATGGCACGTAATCCCGATGCCCAACTCAAGGTTTGAGCCAATGACATCACCCACGTCGACTCCCGACGACTTTGCAGCAGGTGGGACTGACGATCGTGCACCTGACACCCCTGCGGCCGACTCTCTGATAAGCCATAGTGAAGAACAGCAGGCATTGCGCGCCGACCTCTACCGGCTGCTGGCGCGGCTGTTGCGCGCGGCGCCGGATGCGGAACTGATCGACTTTCTGGCCGAACTCGACCATGACGCCATCAGCCTGCCCGGGGCCGCCGAGCAGCAACTGCCGCGCGCGCTGGCGTCGCTGTCATTGGCCGCCCGCGTCAGCGACTCGCGCCGTCTGGAAGACGACTTCTTCCAGAGCCTGGTAGGCGTGGTGCAGGGCGAGGTAGTGCCCTACGCCAGCTGGTACCTCACCGGCTCGCTGATGGAGATGCCGCTGGTCGCCCTGCGCCAGGACCTGAAACGTCTCGGCTTCGAACGCCAGAGCGATGTGCATGAGCCCGAGGATCATCTCGGCGCACTGTGCGAAGTGATGGCCATGCTGATCGATGAGGTGCCCGGCGAGCAGGTCAATTTCTTCCGCCGCCATGTGGCCAGCTGGGGCGAGCGCTGCTGCGCCGACCTCGCGGGACGCGAGAGCCCCTTCTATGCCGCCGTCGGCTACCTGGGGCAGGCCTTCCTGCGGGCAGAGCGCCTGAACCTCGGTGACTCGATCCCGCTGCATGCGGCGACCGAAAACAACTCTGGCGAGCAGGTGACGGCCGAGGCCGTCCAGCTCGTCACGCCAGCCAGTGTGGCGCCCGACGCAAGACACTGATGTCACGCATGACGTGAAGCAACATTAGAGACTGCAACGCTAACCTTCTCGCATCACCCAGCAGCATTGCCGACAGGAGATCAGCATGAAGACTGATGACGCAAAAGACAGCCATAACCAGGCGCGCCAGGGGCGCCGCAAATTCCTGCGCGTACTGGGCGCCAGCACCGTAGGGGTTGCCGCAGCAGGGTCATTGGCCGGTGCCGTGATTCCGGACCAGGCCGCGCCAGAGGCCCCCGTCAAGGACAAGGGCACTGACAATTATCGCGAGAGTGATCACGTCAAGGCCTTCTACGCCACGCTGCGTGACTGAATGCTAGACAGACAGTGCCCTGAGCCTGCGCCATGCGCGCGGCCAGCGGCCTGAACAACGGGCAGCGCGGAGAGGTTTCCGCCCGCCATCGACAGTGACAAGTCGGCACGGATCAGGACTGCCCCTGATCTGAAAGACCGCCGCTCCCGACATTGCCCCCTGACCCGCTCGCGCGGCCCGGGCAATGATTCGGGTGACGAGGAGAGATGATGTCATGCGACTGACCCCCACCCCCTCTGCCAAAGAGACCTCAGGACTCGGTATCAACCGCCGCCAGTTCCTGAAACGCAGCGGTGTCGCCACCGGCGGCCTTGCCGCCGCGAGCTTCATGGCCGCCCCGATGATGAAACGCGCCGAAGCCAAGACCGAAGTGTCTGATGCGCCGGTCGAGACGAAGCGCACCATCTGCTCACACTGCTCCGTGGGCTGCGGCGTCTATGCCGAGGTCCAGGAAGGTGTCTGGACCAAGCAGGAACCCGCCTTCGATCACCCCTTCAACCGTGGCGCGCACTGCGCCAAGGGCGCATCGCTGCGTGAGCATGGTCACTCTGACCGTCGCCTCAAGTACCCGATGAAGCTCGAAGGTGGCAAGTGGAAGAAGCTCTCCTGGGAGCAGGCCATCGAGGAAGTCGGCGACAAGGTGCTCGAGCTCACCAAGGAGCACGGCCCCGATAGCATCTACTGGCTGGGCTCGGCCAAGTTCAGCAATGAACAGGCCTACCTGATGCGCAAGTTCGCGGCCCTGTTCGGCACCAACAACGTCGATCACCAGGCGCGTATCTGTCACTCCACTACGGTGGCCGGGGTCGCGAACACCTGGGGCTACGGGGCGATGACCAACTCCTTCAACGACATGCACAACTGTCGTTCGATCCTGTTCATCGGTTCCAACCCGTCCGAAGCGCATCCGGTGGCCATGCAGCACATCCTGCTGGCCAAGGAGCGCTCCAACGCCGAGATCATCGTCGTCGATCCGCGCTTCACGCGGACCGCCGCCAAGGCCAACAAGTACGTGCGCCTGCGTCCGGGCACCGATGTCGCCTACATCTGGGGCCTGCTGTGGCACATCTTCGAGAACGGCTGGGAAGATGAGGCCTACATCCAGCAGCGTGTCTACGGCATGGATGAAGTGCGTGCCGAAGTCGCCAAGTTCCCGCCGGCGGAAGTCGAGCGCATCACCGGCGTAGCCGAGGCCGACATGCTCGACGTCGCACGCCGCCTGTCCCAGAACCGTCCGGGCAGCGTCGTGTGGTGCATGGGCGGCACTCAGCACACCACCGGCAACAACAACACCCGCGCCTACTGCATCCTGGAACTGGCACTGGGCAACATCGGCAAGTCCGGTGGCGGCGCCAACATCTTCCGTGGCCACGACAACGTCCAGGGCGCCACGGATCTGGGCCTGATGTCCCACTCCCTGCCGGGCTACTACGGCCTCTCCGAAGGCGCGTGGAAGCACTGGTCCAAGGTCTGGAACGTCGACTTCGAGTGGATCCAGAACCGCTACGACCAGACCGAATATCACGACGGCAAGCCGATGCACACCAACGGCATCACCGTCTCGCGCTGGGTCGATGGCGTGCTCGAGAACCCGGACCGCATCTCCCAGCGGACCGCGCTCAAGGCGATGTTCTACTGGGGCCATGCCGTCAACTCCCAGACCCGCGGGCCGGAGATGAAGAAGGCGATGGCCAAGCTGGACATGATGGTGGTGGTCGACCCCTACCCGACCATCGCCGCCGTCATGCACGACCGTACCGACGGCGTCTACCTGCTGCCGGCCGCGACCCAGTTCGAGACCACCGGCAGCGTGACCAACTCCAGTCGCTCCCTGCAGTGGCGTGATCAGGTCATCGAGCCGATGTTCGAGTCCAAGCCTGACCACGAGATCATGTACCTGCTGTCTCGCAAGCTGGGCTTCGCCGACGAGCTGTTCCGCAATATCAAGGTCGAGGGCAGCGTGCCCGTCGTCGAGGACATCACGCGCGAGTTCAATGCCGGCATGTGGACGGTGGGTTACACCGCCCAGAGCCCTGAGCGCCTGAAGGCACACCAGCAGAACTGGCACACCTTCGACTTCGAGACGCTCAAGGCCCGCGGCGGCCCGGCCAACGGCGACTTCTACGGCCTGCCCTGGCCGTGCTGGGGCACGCCGGAGATGGGGCACCCGGGCTCGCCCATCCTGTATGACACCTCCAAGACGGTGGCCGAGGGTGGCGGCAACTTCCGCGCGCGTTATGGCGTTGAGCACAACGGCACCAACATCCTCGCGGAAGGCTCCTGGTCCAAGGGCGCCGAGATCGAGGATGGCTATCCGGAGTTCACCGACAAGCTGCTCAAGCAGCTGGGCTGGTGGGATGACCTGACGGCCGAGGAAAAGCAGGCGGCGGAAGGCAAGAACTGGAAGACCGATCTCTCCGGCGGCATCCAGCGCGTGTGCATCAAGCATGGCTGCATGCCGTATGGCAATGCCAAGGCGCGCGCCCTGGTGTGGACCTTCCCGGACCCGATCCCCAAGCACCGCGAGCCGCTTTATACCGCGCGTCGCGACCTGGTGAAGGACTACCCGACCTGGCCGGATTCCGAGTCCATCTATCGCCTGCCGACGCTCTATGCCTCCATCCAGGAGAAGGACGTCAGCGCCAAGTACCCGATCACCCTGACCTCGGGCCGCCTGGTGGAATACGAAGGGGGTGGCGAAGAGACACGCTCCATTCCGTGGCTGGCCGAGCTGCAGCAGGAGATGTTCGTCGAGATCAATCCGGCACTGGCCAATGACCAGGGCATCAAGGACGGCGACATGGTGTGGGTCGAGGGCGCTGAGGGCGGCCGCGTCAAGGTGATGGCGATGGTCACCGAGCGTGTCGGCCCGGATGTCGTCTTCATGCCCTTCCACTTCGGTGGGCATTACGAAGGCGAATCCCTCGAGTCCCGCTATCCGGAAGGCACCGTGCCCTATGTGCTCGGTGAATCGGCCAATACCGCGACCACCTACGGCTACGACCCCGTGACCCTGATGCAGGAAACCAAGGTCACCTTGTGCCGCGTCAGCCTCGCCTGATTCGAGTGACAGCCGCGTCTCGATGACGCGGCCCGGACGCAGCGCAAGACACGATCGGACGTATCCGTTACCAGAATCATCCGGCCTGTTGACCGAGGAACCCGGCGACAGGCCGTGAAGGAGAAGCACCATGGCCCAGATGAAATTTTTGTGTGATGCAGAGCGCTGCATCGAGTGCAATGGCTGCGTGACAGCCTGCAAGAACGCCAACGAGACCGAGTGGGGCGTTCAGCGCCGCCGCGTGGTGACCCTGGACGACGGCAAGCCGAGTGAAGTCTCCATCTCGGTGGCGTGCATGCATTGCGATGACGCGCCGTGCATGGCGGTCTGCCCCACCGACTGCTTCTACAAGACCGATGACGGCATCGTCCTGCACGACAAGGACATCTGCATCGGCTGCGGCTACTGCCTGTACGCCTGCCCGTTCGGCGCCCCGCAGTTCCCGCAGCAAGGCGCCTTCGGCGAGCGCGGCAAGATGGACAAGTGCACCTTCTGTGCCGGTGGCCCGGCCGAGAGCCCGGAAGAAGAGTTCGAGAAGTACGGCGCCAACCGCATCAGCGAAGGCAAGCTGCCGCTGTGCGCCGAGATGTGCTCCACCAAGGCCCTGCTGGCCGGCGATGCCGAGACCGTCTCCGACATCTTCCGTCAGCGTGTGGTCTACCGTGGCCATGAAGACGGCGCCTGGTCGCCGGTCGACAAGGCCAGCCATCCGGAGACGTCTGCCAACCTGACCACCAGCAGCGTTCAGCAGGCGGACCACCTGGCCTACGACGCAGCCCGCAAGGGGTAAGGAGGCGACATGCGCGCGCACTTTACAGCTTCACGGTTGACCGTGGTCGCCATGTTCCTGTGCCTGATGCTGGCCAGTCTCTGGCTGGCTCCTCAGGCACTGGCCGCGAACCCTGACGGCGAGATCGGTCAGGCGGTCGGCACGGTGGACGCCGATACCTGGCGGCAGGTCAAGGATGGGGGCAACTCCATCGACAGCCGACATGACTCCAACTACAGCCTGATCAACCAGAGCGGCGAGACCTGGCGTCAGATCCGCAATCGCTGGATCTCACCGGGTGGCCTGATCGCACTGGGTGGCATGCTGGCCGTGCTGGTGATCTTCTACCTGCTGGTGGGACGCAACAATCTGGACCACCCGCGCAGCGGCAAGCTGATGCTGCGCTGGACGGCGCTGGAGCGTGCCATGCACTGGACGCTGGCGACGCTGTTCCTGACGCTGGCCATCACCGGCATCAATCTGCTGTGGGGCAAGTTCGTGTTCCGCAATGTGTTCGGGGACGTGTTCTGGGCCAACATGATCATGGCGACCAAGGTGATCCACAACTATGTGGGGCCCCTGTTCTCGATCATGCTGATCCTGGTACTGGCCAAGTGGCTGAAGCTCAATCTTCCCAGGAAGCATGACCTTGACTGGTTCCGTCAGGGCGGCGGCATGATGAAGGGCAAGCATCCGGATGCCGGCTTCGCCAATGGCGGGGAAAAGGCCTGGTACTGGATTCTGGCGACGGTCGGCCTGGTAGTGATTGCCAGCGGGCTGGTGCTGGACTTCCCGATCTTCGGCCAGACGCGTGACAACATGCAGTGGGCCAATGTCTTCCACGGCATCGCCTCGCTGATGCTGATCGCGGTGTCCTTCGGCCACATCTATATCGGCACCGCCGGTACCGAAGGCGCCTTCGAGGGCATGAAGACCGGCTATGTCGATGAGACCTGGGCCAAGCAGCACCACAATCTGTGGTACGACGAGGTCAAGCAGGCCGAAGCGGCAGACCCGGCAGCAGACCCCGCCACGGCGCCTGACGACAGCCTGGCACGTCAGCAGCGTCCGAATTAGCGCGGCGTCAGACATCCTCTGGATGAGTGAAAATACGCCCGGTCAGGTTCGCCTGCCGGGCGTTTTCGCTTGCCCGAGCACACTTTTTCGCGACTCTGCCACCCACTGGCACTCCACCGGCCAACCCGCCTGCCAATCCGTCTGCCAAACCACAGACCAAACCACAGGCGTGCAGCGCTGGTTCACAGCTCTGCATTAGTTGCGTAAAGTTTCAGATATCCCGCCTGGGCCCACCAGGCACCCCGACAGCATGAAGGCAGGCGCCAGGCTGCGCCTTCTCAGGAGAATTCGATGAGCGACCCGACCCCTCAAGCCGTACAAGACCTGAGCCAACTGGATGAACAGACTCGCACCGAGCTGGAAGCGGCCGCGTTCCGTCGTCTGCTCAAGCATCTGGATGACAACAAGGATGTCCAGAACATCGATCTGATGATCCTCGCCGACTTCTGCCGCAACTGCCTGTCCAAGTGGCTGATGGCCGCTGGCGAGGAGCGCGGCGTGAGCTTCGATTACGATGCGGCGCGCGAGCATGTCTACGGCATGCCGTATTCCGAGTGGAAGACACATCACCAGGCCAAGGCGACCCCTGAGCAGCTGGCAGCGCTCGAGGCACGTCAACAAGGCAAGAAGGACTGATCATGAGCGGCAATGACGAACAGATCGGCCTCACCATCGCGGTATTGACCGTCTCGGATACACGCACCGCAGAGAATGACCGCTCCGGCGATGCCCTGGTCGACAACCTGACGGCGGCTGGCCATACCCTGCATGAAAAGCGCATCGTACCCGATGATGTCTACCAACTGCGCGCCGTGGTCAGCGAGTGGATCGCGGACCCGGCTGTGCAGGTCATCCTGACGACGGGCGGCACAGGCTTCACCGGGCGTGATTCCACGCCGGAAGCCATTCGCGTGCTGCTCGACAAGGAAATCCAGGGCTTCGGCGAACTCTTCCGTCAGCTTTCACACCAGGAAGTCGGCAGTTCGACGATCCAGAGCCGCTGTTTGGGCGGGCTGGCCAACCGTACCGTGGTGTTCTGCCTGCCCGGCTCCACCGGCGCCTGCAAGACGGCCTGGAACGGCATCCTCAAGGAGCAGCTCGACAGCCGTCACCGCCCCTGCAACTTCGCCAATCTGGTGATTCCGGAGCGCGGAACCCATGCCCACTGACGCCAGTAAAGACCCACATTCCCAGCCGCCGCCTTCCGCGGCGGCAGAGTGTGGCTGTGACGCCGTGCCTGACGGCGCCAAGAGGCTGGCGCCCCTGGCCAGTGCACTCGTAGCGCTCCGTGACAGCTGCCCGCTGATGCCAGCCGAGCGCGTGGCAGTCAGTGACGCCGCAGGACGTGTGCTCGCCGAGGACGTGCATGCCGAGCTTGACGTGCCGCCTGCCGACAACTCCCAGATGGATGGCTACTGCGCCCGCGTGGCGGACATCGGTGACGGTGCCTGGCTGCCGATCAGTCAGCGTATCGCGGCAGGTCAGCCTGCCACGCCGCTGGCCGTGGCGAGTTGTGCCCGCCTGTTCACCGGAGCGGAAATCCCCGACGGCGCCGACGTGGTGGTCATGCAGGAAGAGGTGACACTGCGTGAAAACGAAGATGGCACCACCCTGGCCTGGCTGCCCGGGCCTCGCACCCGCGGCGACAACATTCGCGTTCAAGGCCGGGATGTCAGCAAGGGCAGTCGATTGCTCGCGGCGGGCACGCGACTGGACGCTGCCGCGCTGGGCCTGCTGTGTGGCCAGGGGGCAAGTCACGTGCTGGTGCGCCGCAAGGTACGGGTGGCCTTGTTCGCGACCGGTGATGAACTGATCGAACCCGGCCAGCCGCTCAAGCCCGGCCAGATCTACAATTCCAATCGCGTGATGCTCAGCCAGATGCTCAGCGACTTCGGGGCTGAGGTGGTGCTGGCGCCACTCAATGTGGCCGATACCTTCGAGGCCACCCGTGACGCTCTCGCTTCGGCGGCGCAACAGGCTGACCTGATCGTCACCTGCGGTGGGGTCAGCGTCGGCGAGGAAGACCACGTCCGCCCTGCCATCGAGGCGCTGGGCAGCCTGGATCTGTGGCGCCTGGCCATCAAACCGGGCAAACCACTGGCGTTGGGGCGCATCAACAGCCCCCGGGGTGACGCGGTGCGTGTCGTGGGCCTGCCGGGCAATCCGGTCTCCAGCTGGGTCGGTGGCTGGTTGTTCCTTCGTCCGTTACTGGGCGAGATGACCGACTGCGCTGCATTGCGCGAGCTGAAACGTCTCACGGTACGCGCGGCCTTCTCAGCCCGCACCGCCATCCGTCAGGACCATCTGCGCGTCACCTTGGCGCCCGGCAGTGATGGGAAGCTTGAGGCGCATGCCTTCCCGGACCAGAACTCGGCGGTACTCTCTTCCTGCGCCGGTGCTCAGGCACTGGCCGTGATTCCGCCCCACACACAGCTCAACCACGGTGACAGTGTGGAATGCCTGTGGCTCGAGCGCTGACACCGCTCCCCCCTCCCTGTTTTGACAACTGTCTTTACAACTGTCGTAACTACTGACGCGATAACTGTCACGACAACTGACGCTGGAATGCGACACCCTAGTGACACTCCAGCGTCATCTTGACCTCGCCCCTGAGTCCGGCACACTGACTGCCTTCATTCATCTGAGTTCTGACTGCCTACGGCGGCTCAGGACACTGATCGGTTACGGACTCTTGAGCAAGGACAACTCAATGCCAGCCTCTTCCTCGTCGCCCCGCGCGCTGTTACGCCCACTTGCCATGGCTGTGCTGCTTGCCACCACGTCGTCATCCTTGCCGGCGCTCGCCGATGACATTGCCACGTCGCCTGCCCCGGGCACGTCAGTCACCGAATGGAGCTATGCGAGTGAATCCGCGGATGACACCAACGCCGGAGCCAATGGCCCCGAGCATTGGGGAGAGCTCACCCCGGGCTATGCCGAGTGCTCGGCCGGCAGCCAGCAGTCGCCGATCGATATCGACAGCCAGTCACGCACGCTGAATGAAGCGGGCCCGAAACTCGACTACCACTCGCCGCTGCTCGTCACGCGCGATACGGGCCACACCCTGCAGATCGAAGGGGCCAGCGGCAATACCATGACGCTGGATGGCACCCAGTACACCCTGTCGCAGGTGCACCTGCATGTGCCGTCAGAGCACGCCATCGACGGCAAGCGTGCCGCCATGGAAATCCATCTGGTGCACAGCACGCCGGAAGGCAAGCTGGCCGTGCTGGCCGTACTGGTCGAGGAAGGGCATGACAACCTGGCTCTCAGCCGCCTGTTGAGCCGCCTGCCCCAGCGCGGTCTCTCCGAGACCCTGACAAGCGGCCTGTCTGCCAACCTGCTGCTGCCACGCGAACATGCTGGCTGGCAGTACTCAGGCTCGCTTACCACCCCGCCATGTTCTGAGCCCGTCACCTGGTTTGTCATGCAGACGCCGATCGAAGCCTCCCAGGCACAGATCGACGCTTACCATGAATGGCAAGGCGGAGAGAATGCCCGCCCACTTCAGCGCTGATTGATACAAGGCGCGCCCCGGCCGACAAAGGCGCCACCCTCGCGGGTGGCGCCTTTTTTATTCTCGAAAACATATTTCATGCGTTTAAACAACGTATGCCACGCCTCAACAGCCAACAGTTTATAAGCATATCTTAAATTAAAATCATTTTTTGCCGCTAAATTAACCAGTTAGCACTACTTGATCTTTAGTCTCATGTCCGATTAGAAAAATCATACTCAGAGCATGATCCGAACACCTCTCCCAGGCGTTATTGAATTTGACACTCGACTCCCCGATCTCCAGTAGAACGAGGGCTAAAGGAGGTGTCGACATAGTGAGCAGTGAAACCGAGGGATCCAAAGAAAGCCGAAACACAAATAAACCATGATTTAACGATTAGAATTGACGCCTGAGTACTAGAAAAATGATCCAGGTCATAATAACGTGTTGATTATTGATAATTAATAAAAAGTCGCGAATGCACAAGAAGTGCCATTGAGGATAACGATATGCCGGTAACTGCCAAGGTCGCTCCCCACGGTCAGCTCGCGGAACAGGAAACGGTCCTGCGTGAAGTCGACACCATTGCCCTCAATAGATCATCGGATGTCAGTCTGGACCTCCATCCTCGCGATATCGAGGTGATGACCCGCCAGGGAGACAACCTGCTTGTCACCCTCGAAAACGGGGAACTGATCACGGTCGAAAACTTCTACGCAGACCCCACCGAGCTCAGTCATCTGTATCTACAAGGCGATGAGTTCGCTGGCGACATCTTTCAGGTGGGCCTGGGCGAAGCTGGTGCAGGGGGCGCTGTACCCTTCACCAGTACCGCGACCTTGACGACGGCGGAGACGGCACTCACTACCGCAGCAGCGGGTGCGGGCACTGCGGGTGCAGGTGCCGCAACGGGAGCGGGTACAGTGGCTGGCATCAGCACCGCTGGCCTCGTGGCAGGCGGCGTTGCCGTGGCCGCCGGTGTCGGCGTGGCCGCTGCCACCGGCGATGACAGCTCCTCCTCGGATGAGGACACGACAGCGCCTGAGGCGCCTGTCCTCGACGAGACCAATGGCAAGATCCTCACCGGCAGCAGTGAGCCCGGCGCCACTATCGAGGTCACCAATGCCGCCGGCGACAGCGTGGGAAGTTCCGTTGCCGATGCGGATGGCAACTTCTCGGTCGAGCTGTCTCCCGCGCAGGCAGCCGGTACCGAACTGACCGCCACCGCCACCGATGCCGCCGGCAACGTTAGCGAAGCCTCCACCGCTGTCACCGTGCCGCAGGATGCTGACACCACGGCACCCAACACCCCGACCATCGCCTCCGCGACCGATGATGTGGAAGCCATCACTGGAGCGCTCGAGGATGGCGACAGCACCAATGACACCACGCCGACCCTGGGCGGTACTGCTGAAGTCGGCAGTACCGTCACTGTTTCGCTCGATGGTGATGTGATCGGCACCACCACCGCCGACAGCAACGGTGCCTGGAGCTTCACTCCAAATACCGAGCTTGGCGACGGCGAGCATGTCTTCAGCGTCACCGCGACCGATGCCGCCGGTAACGAAAGCGCGCCGTCTGGCGAGTTCACCTTGAGCATTGATACCGAGGCACCCGTTGCGCCGGTCTTGAACGACTCTGATGGCACCACGGCTTCCGGTACAGCCGAAGCCGGTAGCGACATCGAGATCACCAACAGCAATGGCGATAGGGTCGGCTCTGGGATTGCGGAAGACGATGGCACCTTCTCCATCGAACTTGATCCGTCCCAGCAGGATGGCGAGGCGCTGACGGCCACCGCTACGGATTCTGCCGGGAACATCAGCAGCAGCTCTACGCCAGCGACTGTGGATACAAGCACCGACTCCACCGCGCCTAACACCCCTACCATCACTTCCGCGACCGACGATGTGGCAGCCGATACCGGTGCCCTCGCCTCCGGCGACAGCACCAATGACGCGACGCCGACCCTGACCGGCAGCGCAGAAGCCGGCAGCACGGTCACCATCACTCACAACGGCGAAGTCGTTGATAGCGTGACGGCGGATACCAATGGTGCCTGGAGCTATACCCCGAGCGCTGAGCTCACCGATGGCGATCACGTCTTCAGCGTCACAGCGACCGATGCCGCCGGCAATGAAAGCGAACCTTCTGGCGAGTTCACGCTCACCGTCGACACCACCGCGCCGAATGCACCGATCCTGTCCGAGACGGATGGCGAGACGGCCAATGGCAGCACCGTCAATGGTAGCGCCGAGGCCGGCGGGACTGTCGAAATCACCAATGGTGATGGCGATCTGCTGGGCACCGGCACTGTTGCCGATGACGGCACCTTCAGCATCACGCTGTCACCGAAGCAGGAAGCCGGCGCTGAGCTGACCGCCACCGTCACCGACGCCGCGGGTAACGAAAGCCCAGTCTCCGACACCCTGGTGGTGCCGGAAGACGCTGACGTTACCGCGCCGAACACGCCGACCATAGCCTCCGCGACCGACGATGTGGCAGCCGATACCGGTGCCCTTGCCTCGGGCGACAGCACCAACGACGCGACGCCGACGCTGACCGGCATCGCCGAAGCCGGCAGTACCGTCACCATCACGCACAACGGCGAAGTCGTTGATAGCGTGACGGCGGATACCAATGGCGCCTGGCGCTACACCCCGAGCACTGATCTCACGGATGGCGAGCATGTCTTCAGCGTCACCGCGACCGATGCCGCCGGCAACGAGAGTGCGGCATCTGGCGAGTTCACCCTCACCGTCGACACCACCGCGCCGGATGCCCCGATCCTGGCCGAGACCGATGGCGAGACGGCCAATGGCAGCACCGTCAATGGTAGCGCCGAGGCCGGCGGCACCGTCGAAATCACCAATGGTGATGGTGATCTGCTGGGCACCGGCACTGTTGCCGATGACGGCACCTTCAGCATCACGCTGTCTCCGAAGCAGGAAGCCGGCGCTGTGCTGACCGCCACAGTCACTGACGCTGCGGGTAACGAAAGCCCAGTCTCCGACACCCTGGTGGTGCCGGAAGACGCTGACGTGACTGCGCCAAACACGCCGACCATCACTTCCGCGACCGACGATGTGGCAGCCGATACCGGTGCCCTCGCCTCCGGCGACAGCACCAATGACGCGTCACCGACCCTGATCGGCAGCGCCGAAGCCGGCAGCACGGTCACGATCACCCACAACGGTGAGGAAATCGCGACAGTCACCGCCGATGCCAATGGCGTCTGGCGCTATACCCCGAGCACTGACCTCACCGAGGGTGATCACGTTTTCAGCGTCACCGCGACCGATGCCGCCGGCAATGAAAGCTCGCCGTCTGGCGAGTTCACGCTGACAGTTGATACTTCAGCACCGGATGCGCCGGTTCTGAGCGAGACGGATGGCGAGACCGCCAATGGCAGCACCGTCAATGGTAGCGCCGAGGCCGGTGGCACCGTCGAAATCACCAATGGTGATGGCGACCTGCTGGGCAGCGGCACTGTCGCCGATGACGGCACATTCAGCATCACGCTGTCTCCGAAGCAGCAAGTCGGCGCTGAACTGACCGCCACCGTCACTGACGCCGCGGGCAATGAAAGTGCTGTCTCTGACACCCTGGTGGTGCCGGAAGACGCTGACGTAACCGCACCGAACACGCCGACCATCGCTTCCGCGACCGACGACGTGCCAGCCGATACCGGTGCTCTCGCCTCCGGCGACAGCACCAACGATGCGACGCCGACGCTGATCGGCAGCGCCGAAGCCAATAGCACCGTCACCATCACCCATAACGGTGAGGAAATCGCGACAGTCACCGCCGATACCAATGGTGCCTGGAGCTACACCCCGAGCGCTGAGCTCATCGAGGGCGACCATGTCTTCAGCGTCACCGCGACTGATGCCGCCGGCAACGAGAGTGCAGCCTCTGGCGAGTTCACCCTCACCGTCGACACCGTCGCGCCGGATGCCCCAGTCCTGAGTGAGACCGATGGCGAGACGGCCAATGGCAGCACCGTCAATGGTAGCGCCGAGGCCGGTGGCACCGTCGAAATCACCAATGGTGATGGCGATCTGCTTGGCAGCGGCACTGTTGCCGATGACGGCACCTTCAGCATCACGCTGTCTCCGAAGCAGGACGCCGGCGCTGAGCTGACCGCCACCGTCACCGACGCCGCGGGTAACGAAAGTGCTGTCTCCGACACCCTGGTAGTGCCGGAAGACGCTGACGTGACTCCGCCGAACACGCCAACCATCATTTCCGCGACCGACGATGTGGCAGCCGATACCGGTGCCCTCGCCACCGGCGACAGCACCAATGACCCGACGCCGACCCTCACCGGCAGCGCCGAAGCCGGCAGCACCGTCACCATCACCCACAACGGCGAAGTCGTTGATACGGTCGTGGCAGATGCCAATGGCGCCTGGCGCTATACCCCGAGCACGGACCTCACCGATGGCGAGCATGTCTTCAGCGTCACCGCGACTGATGCCGCCGGCAACGAAAGCGCGCCGTCTGGCGAGTTCGCGCTCACCGTCGACACCACCGCGCCGGATGCGCCAGTCCTGAGTGAGACCGATGGCACCACCGTCGCAGGAACCGGTGAAGCGGGCACCACGGTCGAGATCACCAATGCCAACGACGATGTACTGGGAACAGTGGTCGTCGATGCAGAAGGCAACTTCTCGGTTGAGCTCTCACCGGAGCAGGAAGCTGGCAGCACTCTGACAGCCACGGCAACCGATGCGGCCGGCAATGAAAGCGCAGCGTCCGCGGCACTCGATGTGCCGGAAGACGCTGACGTCACAGCGCCGAACACGCCGACCATCACCTCCGCCACAGACGACGTAGCAGCCGATACCGGTGCCCTCGCCTCCGGCGACAGCACCAATGACGCGACGCCGACCCTCATCGGCAGCGCCGAAGCCGAAAGCACCGTCACCATCACCCATAACGGTGAGGAAATCGCGACAGTCACCGCCGATGCCAATGGCGCCTGGCGCTACACCCCGAGCGCTGAGCTCACCGAGGGTGATCACGTCTTCAGCGTCACCGCGACTGATGCCGCCGGTAACGAAAGTGCATCCTCTGGCGAGTTCACGCTCACCGTCGACACCACCGCGCCGGATGCGCCGGTTCTGAGCGAGACCGATGGCACCACCGTCGCCGGAACCGGTGAAGCGGGCACCACGGTCGAGATCACCAATGCCAACGGTGATGTGCTGGGAACAGCGGTCGTCGATGCAGAAGGCAACTTCTCGGTTGAGCTCTCACCGGAGCAGGAAGCTGGCAGCACACTGACAGCCACGGCAACCGATGCGGCCGGCAATGAAAGCGCAGCGTCCGCGGCACTTGATGTGCCGGAAGACGCTGACGTTACCGCCCCGAACACCCCGACCATCGCCTCTGCCACGGACGATGTGGAAGCTGTAACCGGCACCCTCGTCTCTGGCGATAGCACCAACGATGCCACCCCAACCCTGACCGGCAGCGCCGAAGCCAATAGCAACGTCACCATCACCCACAACGGCGAAGTCGTTGATACGGTCGTGGCAGATGCCAATGGTGCCTGGCGCTATACCCCGAGCACTGAGCTCACCGATGGCGAGCATGTCTTCAGCGTCACCGCGACCGATGGCGCCGGCAACGAAAGCCCAGCGTCTGGCGAGTTCACGCTCACGGTCGACACCACCGCGCCGGATGCGCCGGTTCTGTCCGAGACGGATGGCACCACCGTCGCCGGGACCGGTGAAGCGGGCACCACGGTCGAGATCACCAATGCCAACGATGAAGTTGTGGGCACCGCGGTCGTCGATGCAGAAGGCAACTTCTCGGTTGAGCTCTCACCGGAGCAGGAAGCTGGCAGCACTCTGACAGCCACGGCAACCGATGCGGCCGGAAACGAAAGCGAAGCGTCCACGGCACTTGATGTGCCCGAAGACGCTGACGTTACCGCGCCGAATGCCCCGACCATCGCATCCGCCACAGACGATGTGGCAGCCGATACCGGTGTCCTCGCCTCGGGCGACAGCACCAATGACGCGACGCCGACCCTCACCGGCAGCGCCGAAGCCGGCAGCACCGTCACCATCACCCATAACGGTGAGGAAATCGCAACAGCCACCGCCGATGCCAATGGCGCTTGGAGCTATACCCCGAGCACAGATCTCACCGATGGCGATCATGTCTACAGCGTCACCGCGACCGATGCCGCCGGCAACGAAAGCGCGCCGTCTGGCGAGTTCACGCTTACCGTCGACACTACCGCACCGGACGCACCAGTCCTGAGCGAGACCGATGGCACCACCGTCGCCGGGACCGGTGAAGCGGGCACCACGGTCGAGATCACCAATGCCAACGATGATGTGCTGGGAACGGCGGTCGTCGATGCAGAAGGCAACTTCTCCGTTGAGCTCTCGCCGGAGCAGGAAGCTGGCAGCACACTGACAGCCACGGCAACCGATGCGGCCGGCAATGAAAGCGCAGCGTCCGCGGCACTCGATGTGCCGGAAGACGCTGACGTTACCGCGCCGAACACGCCGACCATCGCCTCCGCCACAGACGATGTGGCAGACGATACCGGTGCCCTCGCCTCCGGCGACAGCACCAATGACGCGACGCCGACGCTGACCGGCAGCGCCGAAGCCGGCAGCACCGTCACCATCACCCACAACGGCGAAGTCGTTGATACGGTCGTGGCAGATGCCAATGGCGCCTGGAGCAACACCCCAAGCACTGATCTCATCGAGGGCGAGCATGTCTTCAGCGTCACCGCGACCGATGCCGCCGGCAACGAAAGTGCGTCGTCTGGCGACTTCACGCTCACGGTCGACACCACCGCGCCGGATGCGCCGGTTCTGAGCGAGACCGATGGCACCACCGTCGCCGGGACCGGTGAAGCGGGAACCACGATCGAGATCACCAATGCCAGCGATGATGTTGTGGGTACCGCGGTCGTCGATGCAGAAGGCAACTTCTTGGTTGAGCTCTCACCGGAGCAGGAAGCTGGCAGCACACTGACAGCCACGGCAACCGATGGGGCCGGCAATGAAAGCGCAGCGTCCGCGGCACTCGATGTGCCGGAAGATGCTGACGTTACCGCGCCGAATACGCCGACCATCACCTCCGCGACCGACGATGTGGCAGCCGATACTGGTGCTCTCGCCTCCGGCGACAGCACCAATGACCCGACGCCGACCCTCACCGGCAGCGCCGAAGCCGGCAGCACCGTCACCATCACCCATAACGGTGAGGAAATCGCAACAGCCACCGCCGATGCCAATGGCGCTTGGAGCTATACCCCGAGCACAGATCTCACCGATGGCGATCATGTCTACAGCGTCACCGCGACCGATGCCGCCGGCAACGAAAGCGCGCCGTCTGGCGAGTTCACGCTTACCGTCGACACTACCGCACCGGACGCACCAGTCCTGAGCGAGACCGATGGCGCCACCGTCGCCGGAACCGGTGAAGCGGGCACCACGGTCGAGATCACCAATGCCAACGATGATGTGCTGGGAACAGCGGTCGTCGATGCCGAAGGCAACTTCTCGGTGGAGCTCTCACCGGAGCAGGAAGCTGGCAGCACACTGACAGCCACGGCAACCGATGCGGCCGGCAATGAAAGCGCAGCGTCCGCGGCACTCGATGTGCCGGTAGATGCTGACGTTACCGCGCCGAACACGCCGACCATCGCCTCCGCCACGGACGATGTGGCAGCCGATACCGGTGCCCTCGCCTCCGGCGACAACACCAATGACGCGACGCCGACGCTGAACGGCAGCGCCGAAGCCGGCAGCACCGTCACCATCACCCACAACGGCGAAGTCGTTGATACGGTCGTGGCAGATGCCAATGGCGCCTGGAGCTACACCCCAAGCACTGATCTCATCGAGGGCGAGCATGTCTTCAGCGTCACCGCGACCGATGCCGCCGGCAACGAAAGTGCGTCGTCTGACGACTTCACGCTCACCGTCGATACTACTGTGCCCACCAGTCCGGCCTTGGCATTATCTAGCGATTCCGGAACGGATGACGACGGCATAACCAGCAATGGCGAAGTCACCGTCAGTGGTCTGGAAGCCGACGCCAGCTGGGAGTATTCCCTCGACGGCGGCAGCAACTGGATCGATGGCACCGGCACCACCTTCACGCTGGGCGAAGGTGTCTACGCCGATGGTGACGTGCAGATCCGTCAGACCGATGTGGCCGGCAATGTCAGCGACGCCGTGAACCTGGGCGACGTGACGGTCGATACCACCATCGCCGCACCGAGCCTCGCGCTCACCACCGACACCAACATCACCGACGACGGCATCACCAGCAATGGTGAAGTCACCGTCAGCGGTCTGGAAGCCGACGCCACTTGGGAGTACTCCCTCGACGGCGGCAGCAACTGGATCGATGGCACCGGCACCACCTTCACGCTGGACGAAGGTGTCTACGCCGATGGCGTTGTGCAGATCCGTCAGACCGATGTGGCCGGCAACGTCAGCGACGCCGTGAACCTGGGCGCTGTGACCATTGACGCTGTCGCGCCGACCACCACTGCCACCATTGACGCGATCAGCGACGATAGCGGTACCGCCGGCGACTTCATCACCAATGACGATGATGGCCTGACAATTTCGGCCACGCTGGATGCTCCGCTTGCCGAAGGTGAAACGCTGCAGTACAGCACCGATGGCACCACTTGGATCGACATCACCGACAGCGTGACCGGCACTGCCGTCAGCTACGCCGATGCCGACCTCACCGCCTCTGCCACCGTGCAGCTCAAGGTGCAGGACGCCGCCGGCAACGATGGCGACATCGAGAGTCAAGACGTCGTCATTGATACGACCGCTCCGACCACCACTGCCACCATTGACGCGATCAGCGACGATAGCGGTACCGCCGGCGACTTCATCACCAATGACGATGATGGCCTGACGGTCACCGCCACGCTGAGTGCCGAGCTCGCCACTGGGGAAGCTCTGCTCTACAGCACCGATGGCACCACCTGGATCGACATCACCGACAGCGTGTCCGGTACTGCCGTCAGCTACGCCGATGCTGACCTTACCGACTCTGCCACCGTGCAGCTCAAGGTGCAGGACGCCGCCGGCAACGATGGCGCAGTGGCCTCGCAGGCCGTCGTGATCGACGCTGTCGCGCCGACCACCACTGCCACCATTGACGCGATCAGCGACGATAGCGGTACCGCCGGCGACTTCATCACCAATGACGATGATGGCCTGACGGTCACCGCCACGCTGAGTGCCGAGCTCGCCACTGGGGAAGCTCTGCTCTACAGCACCGATGGCACCACCTGGATCGACATCACCGACAGCGTGTCCGGTACTGCCGTCAGCTACGCCGATGCCAGCCTCACCGCCTCTGCCACCGTGCAGCTCAAGGTGCAGGACGCCGCCGGCAACGATGGCGCAGTGGCCTCGCAGGCCGTCGTGATCGACGCTGTCGCGCCGACCACCACTGCCACCATTGACGCGATCAGCGACGATAGCGGTACCGCCGGCGACTTCATCACCAATGACGATGATGGCCTGACGGTCACCGCCACGCTGAGTGCCGAGCTCGCCACTGGGGAAGCTCTGCTCTACAGCACCGATGGCACCACCTGGATCGACATCACCGACAGCGTGTCCGGTACTGCCGTCAGCTACGCCGATGCCAGCCTCACCGCCTCTGCCACCGTGCAGCTCAAGGTGCAGGACGCCGCCGGCAACGATGGCGCAGTGGCCTCGCAGGCCGTCGTGATCGACGCTGTCGCGCCGACCACCACTGCCACCATTGACGCGATCAGCGACGATAGCGGTACCGCCGGCGACTTCATCACCAATGACGATGATGGCCTGACGGTCACCGCCACGCTGAGTGCCGAGCTCGCCACTGGGGAAGCTCTGCTCTACAGCACCGATGGCACCACCTGGGTCGACATCACCGACAGCGTGACCGGCACTGCCGTCAGCTACGCCGATGCCGACCTCACCGCCTCTGCCACCGTGCAGCTCAAGGTGCAGGACGCCGCCGGCAACGATGGCGACATCGAGAGTCAAGACGTCGTCATTGATACGACCGCTCCGACCACCACTGCCACCATTGACGCGATCAGCGACGATAGCGGTACCGCCGGCGACTTCATCACCAATGACGATGATGGCCTGACGGTCACCGCCACGCTGAGTGCCGAGCTCGCCACTGGGGAAGCTCTGCTCTACAGCACCGATGGCACCACCTGGATCGACATCACCGACAGCGTGTCCGGCACTGCCGTCAGCTACGCCGATGCCGACCTTACCGCCTCTGCCACCGTGCAGCTCAAGGTGCAGGACGCCGCCGGCAACGATGGCGCAGTGGCCTCGCAGGATGTCGTGATCGACGCTGTCGCGCCGACCACCACTGCCACCATTGACGCGATCAGCGACGATAGCGGTACCGCCGGCGACTTCATCACCAATGACGATGATGGCCTGACGGTCACCGCCACGCTGAGTGCCGAGCTCGCCACTGGGGAAGCTCTGCTCTACAGCACCGATGGCACCACCTGGGTCGACATCACCGACAGCGTGTCCGGTACTGCCGTCAGCTACGCCGATGCCGACCTCACCGCCTCTGCCACCGTGCAGCTCAAGGTGCAGGACGCCGCCGGCAACGATGGCGACATCGAGAGTCAAGACGTCGTCATTGATACGACCGCTCCGACAGGCAGTCTCATCAACTTCACGGATGCTGATGGGGACATCAACGCTGCAGAAGCGACAGATGTGACATTCGAAGGCACTGTTGAAGCCGGCTTGACCAGCAGCAACCTCACGATCGTGATCACTGATACCGATAATGGCTCCGTCACCGTCCCAACCGAGAACATCACTGTTTCGGCGGCGGGCGAAGTGACTGTGTCAGGCGTCGACCTTACCGGTCTGGCAGAGGGACTGCTGACCGTGACCATGACCGTGACGGACGATGCGGGAAATCAGAATGTGGCCGCCGTGACCGATACGGCGACCAAGCTGAGCGACGATTTCCTCGATCTGGGCAATGCCAACCGTCTCACGATCTCGGAAGCGCTGATCGCCTCTGCGGCAGGCGCCGTCGCCAGCACTCAGACATTCGCTGATACCAGCGGTGAGGCAACACTCTCACTCAGCTCTACCGAGTCGCTCACCAGCAACGGCCAGGCACTTGGTTGGGTCGTCACGGATGAAGGACGCACGCTAACACTGGCAAGTGATGCCGATAACGCTGCAGCGACGGCCGTCATGGTCGTTTCCGTCACCGAGGATGGCTCGGAAGTTGTCTACAGCGCAGAACTGCTCGGCAATATTGATCAGGTGGATGCCGATTCATCCACGGTGGATGTGCTTGTCACTTTGACCGATGGCGCGTCGAGCACCAGCAGCACCTTGAACATCGATATCACTAATGATGTACCGACGATTGCGGCAAGTACCGTCGTGGAAACTCTGAGATCGAATACGGATTACACCGGCTCCATCTTCGATGGTGAGGATGACTTCGGGTTTGGGGCTGATGCGGCAAATGGGCAGGTGCAGTCCTTCGCGTTCAAGGGTCTGACATTCACTGTCTCTGATGATGGCACCTACGCGGACGTGACCGGCACCTCTACCGAGATTGGTCTGGAGGCTGGCGATACTGTCAGCATCGTCGATGGCATTCTGGCGGTCGAAACACTGTCCGGTGAATCCTTCAGCCTGAATATCGACTCAGGGGACTATAGCTACAGCCACCAGGGCCAGTTCAGCGCAACTGAGGAAGCCAATACACGGCCTATCGTCAATGTATCAGATACCGATGATGTTCTTGGGCTCGTCGGCGCCAACTTGCTGGATATTGTTGACTTAAGTAACGACCAGCTTTACAGCGCCTATGATGCTGAAGGTAACTTAGAATCCATTACTCTAAGCACGGCAAATCTCTACACCACGATAGAGGAACTGCTTGGCACAATATCAGCAGTGCTTGATACGGTCATTAATCCAGCTGGTGTGACTCTTATATCTCTAGAGGATCTCATCAATGGCATCATTGCAGAGAGCCAGTGGTCATTCAGTAGCGCATTGGAAAGTGAGCTAGGCCTTAATGTCACTCCTACTGAAGTAGGTAACATTCTGACCCTCACCATTACGGATGCAGATGGTGGCACCATTTCCAATATCGAAGCCAGCGAGATCCTTGCAAACGTTGAGTTTACGATTGAACTGACTGGAGTGGTGGGTGGTGTCATCGATACTCTCAATACCCTGGGTGTATTGAACGTAAATGACATTTTGAATTCAATACTTGAGACCAGTGTAATAACTGCATCGGATTCTCTATCTGCGGAATCCAATACCGCTGCTGATGCAACGGTCTTGACCGCTGATATCCTTGCAGAAGGATATACTTCACCTGTTGTTGAGGGGACCAATGGAGATGATTCGTCTATAGATGCTTCTGTACCTGGCTCCAACCTTTATGGATATGCTGGAAACGACACACTGAATGGTGGAAGTGGAAGTAATATCCTGCGCGGTGGCAGTGGCAATGACGAACTGAACGGAGGTGGTGCGACTGACCTCCTGATCGGCGGTGCAGACGACGACACATTGGACGGTGGCGATGGGGTCGACATCCTTCGTTGGGAGTCCGGTGATGAGGGCACTGTCGCTGCTGCGGCAACAGACACCGTGCTCAACTTCAATAATGGTGGCGCCGGATCGGGAGACATTCTTGATCTGCGCGATATGCTCAACGGGGCCTATTATGTCGATAGCGCCACCAACAATCTTGCGAGCTATATCAGTGCCGAATATATCTCGGCAACTGGTACGACCGTCCTCTATATCAACACAGAGGGTGGATTGAGCGCTGATCCTGCCGCGTCCGCCAACCAGGTCATCAATATCGATGGACTCGATCTGACCGAAGGTGGCACCTTGACGAGCAGTGAGGTCATCGACTCCTTAATCAGCGGCGAGCAGTTGTTGGTGGGCACGGAGGTCAATGAGTCTGATGTCAGTGTCACGGTCGCGGATGGTGATGGCGATACGGCGACGGGTGAAATCACCTTCGTCGGTGAGGAAAGCCTGGACGCGGTCACCAATACCGCCCCTATCGTCACCCTGCAGGATTCTGAGCTGTTGGGCCTGGTCGGTCTCGAGGCAATCGACCTGATTGACCTTTCCAACAACCAGGTCTTCGTCGCAGACCCTGACAACAACCTGCGCGAAGTCGTGATCAATTACGCTGCAGTCGTGGATGTCAGTGCACTGAGCGGTTTGCTCACTGATCCTCAATTCACTTGGGACAACGACCTGGCGACTTCGCTTGGCCTATCAGTTACAAGTAGCAATGGCGGGATCATCGGGACACTCGCCACTTCCGCGGAGCTGACCATTACCGCGGCTGACGGTGGAGACATCGACAACCTAGCGCTCACTCAATTCCTGGCGACTATCGGGTTCGATGATGGCGGTGCTGCCCAATACAACTTGGCGAACATCGACCTACTTGATGCCTACAGCATCACGGCAACCGATGCCTACGATGCCAGCACCACAGATGCCATCTCCTCTTTGGCGGGTGTGGAGGTGCTCGATAGCAATGACCCCTTATTCTCCGGTGTCAACGAGAGCAACACCTTTATTGGTAGCCTGCTGACCGATGATGAAATCGATATTTCAGCCAACGTCGAAGGCAGCGCGATCTTCGGGCTTTCCGGCAATGACTCTCTCATCGGCAGTAGCTTTGACGATGTCATTCGAGGTGGTGAAGGGGATGACTCCCTGGTCGGCAATGCGGGAAATGATCTGCTGATTGGCGATTCGGGCAGCAACACCTTCGATGGTGGCGCGGGTGATGACCTGATCGTCACTTCCAGCCTGGACTTCACCATCGAGGGTGGCGCTGACATCGATACCGTCAGCTTCGATGGCACAGGAAAAGGCATCGATCTCGTCGCCTTGTCCGCCCAGGCTGAGCCCAGTGTCATGACCAACATCGAAGTGCTCGATATCTCGGCCAGCAGCGAGACCGGCACCAGTCTGAAAATCGATGTCGATACGGTATTGAACCTTACCGATGGTGATAACGAGCTCTATATCGATGGCGATGAAGGCGATAGCGTGGAAGCGGATGGGGCAACATCCTCCGCGACAACGACCGAGTTCAACGGCACGACGTATGATACTTATCAGCTTGGTGAGGCAACGCTGTATATCGATCAAGACGTGACTGTGAATACCAGCAACGGATAAGCCTGATCGAGGTGCCCCGCAAGGGGCACCTCCCTTGATGATCAGCATGATTCAGAAACACTAGAGCGTCAGGATGACGCAGCACTTCAGAGGACACTCTGAAGACAAGGAGTCACATGATGCCCACCCTATTTCGTTGCCCGTCTGCCCACAGACAGGCAACACTTCCGCGCATGTCAGCGACGAAGCGTTGCGTCGCCATCTGTGCCATCTCCGCCGGGCTTTCAGCATCACTCCCGGCCACTGCCCAGACGAATCGTGATCTTGCCGCCGTGCTGAGCGATGTGCTTGCCCATGACCCTCGCATCGAGGCCGCTCGGGCCAATGTGCGTGCCGCGGGCACGGAAATCGAGATCGCCGAGGATGGCTATTGGCCGCGCCTGGAGAGCAGTGTCGGCACCGAGGACAACTTCACCGAAGGCGGCTACCGTCTCACCCTGAGCCAGATGCTGTACGACTGGGGCCAGGTGGAGGCCGAGGTCGAGCAGCGCAAGGCAGAGCGGAACGTCGAGCGTGACACCCTGGATCAGACCCGCATGGAAATCGCCCAGGAGGCGATCACCGCTTATATCGATCTGGGCGCCAATCGCGCCATGATGCGCCGCGTGCGCGATTACATCGAGAAACTCGATAGCCTCGAGCGTCTGGCCAATGACCGCACCTTCTCGGGCTATGGGGATCGGGTCGAGCTGGACCGGGCCGCCGTTGATCTTGCCAGTGCCCGCGAGTGGCTGGCACGCCTGCAGGGCGATGCCGACACCGCCCGTCAGGAGCTCGAGATACTCAGCGGCCGCTCCTTCAGGGATGTCGCCCTGAGCGCCCCGCCGCCCCTGCCGATCGTGGCGGATCTGGCCCGTGACCCCGCCACCACCGATGCCGCCATCACCAACGCGCCGGCCTATCGCAGTCATGTCAGTCAGCAGAATGCCGCGCGCCACGCCCTGAGCCTGAGCGAGGCCGAGCGCTGGCCGGAGTTGCGCCTGGAGGCGACCAGCTCCCGCTATGAGTCGAACGACGACATGGTCAGCGACTCCAGCATCGGCCTGCGCATCGAGGCCCCGGTCTTCCAGGGTCTGACGCCGTTGCGCCAGCCCGAAGCGGACCGCGCACGCTTGACCGCCGCCCAGTTCGAGACCGCCTCCACCGCGCGCGAGCTGCGCCGCCAGATACAGCGCCTGTCAGCCAGTCAGCCCGCGGTCGAGGCACGTATCAAGGCGCTGGATCAGCAGGCGCGCAGTGGCGAACGCCTGCGCAGCAGCTATCGCGACCAGTTCATCACCGGCTCGCGCAATATCGAGGACCTGCTGACCATCGAGAGCGAGATCTTCGCCGCACGGCGCCAGATGATCGAGCTCAATACCCAGCTGCTCACCGATCAATATGACCTGGCGACCCAGCTGGGTGCCCTGCCGCTGGTCTCCTCGCCCTATCGGGCCGAAGCCGGAGCCACCCCGCCAGAGACGGCGCGCACCTCGCTGCCCCACTCTCATCACCATGCCAGCCAGGGAGTCAGCCCATGAGCGCCCCACAGACCACCACCTCCTCGGCCACGGCGACAACGCAACCCGACCCTTTGCTGGAGAGCGTTCGCCAGTTGCTGCGCCTGCAGGGCCACGGCATCGATCTCGAGCGCCTGCGACACGGCATGCCACTCACCAAGGGTGAACTGGCGCCGCAGGATCTGGAGCAGGCCCTGTCGCGCCAGGGCATCGCCGCGCGTCTGAGTCAGGCGCCGCTCAGCGAGATCCCCGAAAGTCTGATGCCCTGTGTCATGCTGCTGGAAGACGGCAGCAGTCGCGTGTTGCTGTCCCATGAGGCCGCGCATCAGTGGCCTGCCGAGTCGAGCAGCGACACGAGCGACACCCAAGCAGACGATGACTTGGACACCACCCCCAGCGGCCCCGGCTACAAGCTGCTTGATCCCCTGTCCGGCGGCGTCTACTGGCTGCCACAGGCCGAACTGGCTGCCGCCTACGCCGGCATTACGCTGTTTGCGCATGGCGAGATCTCGCTGGAGCGCGCGGAAGGCTACAGCCAGACCCAGAAGGGGCATTGGCTGACCTCACGGCTCAAGTCGCATTGGCGCGTCTTCGCCGAGGTCGCGCTGTCCTCCTCGCTTGCCGCTCTGCTGGCCGTGGCCACGGCCCTGTTCGCGATGCAGGTCTATGACCGGGTGGTGCCGACCGGCGCCGTCGATACGCTGTGGGCGCTCGGCATCGGCGTGATGCTCGCCATCGGCCTGGAAGCGCTGCTGCGCGCCTTGCGGGCCCAGCTGATCGAGAACTCGGGCAAGAAGATCGACCTCGAACTCAACGATCACATCTTCCGCCACGCCGTGCAGATGCGCCTGGCCGCCAAGCCGCGCTCGACCGGGGCGATGGCCAGTCAGATCCGTGACTTCGATGCCATCCGCGAGTTCTTCACCGCCTCGACATTGGGTGCCTGTGGTGACCTGCCCTTCGCGCTGCTGTTCCTGGGCCTGATCGCCCTGCTGGGCGGCCCGGTGGTCTGGGTGCCGGTGGCGGCGATCATGTTGATGCTGATTCCCGTGCTGCTGGCGCAACCGTGGCTGTCGCGTCTCTCGCGTGAAGGCATGCGCGAATCGGCGGTCAAGAATGGCGTGCTGCTCGAGACCCTCGACAACCTCGAGAATCTCAAGGCCTGTCGCGCCGAGGGCCATGCCAGCCGTCAGTGGCAGCGCCTGACCTCTGAGCAGACGCACCGCGGCGTCACCTTCCGCCACGCCGTCGCCTGGCTGACCAGTTGGGGCACCGGCATGCAGCAGCTGGCCTATGTCGGCGTCATCATCGCCGGGGTCTACCTGATCATGGCTGGCGAGTTGAGTGTCGGTGCCCTGATCGCCTGTTCGATTCTCTCGTCGCGCGCCATAGGCCCAACCCTGCAGATCAGTGCGCTGCTGAGTCGCTGGCAGCACGTCAAGGTCGCCAAGGAAGGGCTGGATGCGTTGATGGAGACCGACATCGAGCGTCCCAGCGATCGTCGCTTCGCGCGCCTCGCCCAGGCACGCGGGCACTACCAGGCCGAGAACCTGCACTGGCGCTACGACGAGGAAGCCCCGGAAGCCCTGTCACTGGACCGCCTGAGCATCGCACCCGGTGAGCACCTCGCCCTGCTCGGAGGCAACGGCGCCGGCAAGAGTACTCTGCTGCGTCTGCTGGCCGGCTACTTCACGCCCACCAGTGGCGAGCTGACCCTCGACAACCTCGCCCTGAGTCAGATCGATCCTGCCGACCGCCAGCGCGCCATCGGCTATCTGCCGCAGGACATCAGCCTGTTCAGCGGTACGCTGCGTGACAACCTGTGCATCGATGGGCGAGATGTCAGCGACATGCGCCTGCTGGAGGTCATCGAGATGACCGGACTGGGCGACTTCGTGCGCCGCCACCCGCTGGGGCTGGACATGATGCTGCATGACCGCCACAGCCTGTCCGGTGGCCAGCGTCAGAGCCTCGGCCTTGCCCGCCTGGTCCTGCAGGACCCGGCCGTGGTGCTGCTGGATGAGCCCACCGCCTCGCTGGATCAGGCCACCGAGCAACACGTCATCAAGACCCTCGGCCCCTGGCTTGCCGGCCGAACCCTGGTGCTGGCCACACACCGCAAGTCACTGCTCGGCTGGGTCGAACGCGCCCTGGTGCTGCGCCACGGCAAGCGCGTCATGGACGGCCCGCTGGATCAGATCATGGCCAGACAATCGGCCGGCAAGACACCGGCCACCTCCGCATCCCGTCAGCGCCAGGAGGCCTCATGAGCCAGCGTTTCGATCCCGAACTCATCAAACGCGAGCTGGGCGCGCCGGACCAGAAGCTGGAAAGCCACTGGTCGCGTCCGCTGCTGTGGGCCAGCTTCCTGGTCATCGCACTGTTCATCGCCTGGGCCAGCTGGGCCGAGGTCAATGAGGTGGCGCGTGGCGAAGCCAAGGTTATCCCCTCCTCGCGCCAGCAGACCATCCAGAGCCTCGAGGGCGGTATCCTCGACGAGATGATGGTCAGAGAGGGCGAGATCGTCGAGGCCGGTCAGCTGCTGGCCGCCATCGACGAGACCCGCTTCCGCTCGGCCTACATGGAGTCATTGAGTCAGGCGCAGGCACTGCGCGCGACCATCGGGCGACTGGAGGCTGAGGTGCTGGACAAGTCGAGCATCGAGTTCCCAGAGGAGGTGCGTGACAACGAGGCGCTGACCGCCACCGAGCGCGAGCTGTTCACGGCCCGGCGCAAAAAGCGTGACAGTGCATTGAATGCGGTCAGCAAGGAGATCACTGCAGCGCAGCGTCAGCTCGCGGTGATCCGTCCGCTGGTCAAACGCCGTGCCGTGGGCGAGATGGAAATGCTCAAGCTGGATCGCGAGATCGCCGAGCTCAACGGTCGTCAGGCCGAGATCCGCAACACCTATCTGCAGGATGCCTACGCCGAGCTTGCCGACAAGAAATCCGAGCTGGCCGCTCTTGAAGAAACCAGCGTGCAGCGCCGCGACCAGCTGGACCGTACCCGCCTGCTCTCGCCGGTGCGCGGGGTGGTCAACAACATCGCCATCACCACGCGCGGTGGGGTGATTCCGCCCGGCGAGGAGATCATGCAGATCACGCCGCTGGAGGACACCCTGGTGTTCGAGACGCGCATTCGCCCGCAGGATGTCGCCTTCATCGCCCCGGGCATGCCGGCAACGATCCGCATCAGCGCCTACGACTATGCGGTCTACGGCACGCTGGAGGGCAAGGTCGAGCGCATCAGCTCGGACACTCTGGAGGAAGAAACGCCACGCGGCGAGGAGAGCTACTATCGCGTGCTGGTCAGCAGCGACACCGCAGCGCTTGAGCACAACGGCGAGACGCTGCCGATCAAGCCGGGCATGGTCGCCACGGTCGACATCGAGACCGGCGAGCGCAGCGTGCTCTCCTACCTGCTGAGGCCCTTCACGCGCCTGGAGCTGCGCTGAGCGCAAGGCTGATCGTCAGATAGCGGGCGGCTGGCGCAATGCCAGCATGTCCGGCCACAACCGCGCGAAGCTGTCCTCGAGCATCGCGCGGTTATCCGCCAGCCACGGCGTCAAGTCCGCCAGCGGATTGGCGTCTGCATCCAGATTCCCCACCCTGTGCGTATGCCTTCCATTGCGAGTATCACTTGTCTGGCGGGTATCACTTGTCTGGCGTAAGCGGCGTCTGGCCGTCATGCGCTCGCCGATGCTGGCAATGGTCGCGAGCGTGAACTCCAGCTCCTGATAACGCCTAAGCGCATCGCGCACCTGAATCCATTCGATCAGGCTCGACAGGCGTGACGGCACCTCCTCACGCGCCAGCAGGCGATAGAGGCGCCCGATATCGTCATCATGCATCTCGGCGGCCAGCAGGTGATCCCACATCATGTCGAAGGCGATGCCGGCGACACGTCGCGACGAAGGCGGCACCTGGGTCAACAACCAGCGTGTCTCGGGATGAGCGTCGATCACCGCGTCGCAGCGGCGGTGAAAGCGGATGCCCGCCTCAACCTCCGGCGACCAGTCGCTCAGGTCACTGCCGCGCACGCCATCGGCAATCAGGTTGCCAAACAGGAAGTTATCGCTGCCCGCCAGACTCAGGCGTGCATGACCGAGAAAGTTCAAGTTGCTAGACTCCTGCTTTTGCGAATCCTGTCGCCGGTCTCATCTGGCGCGCCCTGGCTCTGCATACCCTGCTCCTGTTTCCCTACTCTACTGACTATCGAGATTCACGATGCCGTCCGCCTCCATGCCAGTCAAAGCGCCTATCGTGCGTGATATCGTCCTGATCGGCGGTGGGCACAGCCACGTCGGCGTGCTGATGCGCTTTGCCATGCAGCCAGAGCCCGGTGTCCGCCTGACCGTCATCTGTCGTGACACCGACACGCCCTATTCCGGCATGTTGCCGGGTTACGTCGCCGGTCATTATACGTTCGACGATGTGCATATCGACCTGCGCCGGCTGTGTCAGTTCGCCGGTGCCCGCTTCTATCGCGATCAGGTGATCGACATCGACCGCCGCGAGCGCCGCGTGATCTGCGCCGAGCGCCCGGCGGTGGACTACGACCTGCTGTCGATCAACATCGGTTCCACGCCTCGCCTGTCCCACATCGATGGTATCGGTGACCCTGAAGCCGCAGACGCCCCCGTGGTGGCGGTCAAGCCGATCAGCACCTTCCAGCAGCGCTGGCTGAGTCTGCTCGAGCGCGCCAGAAGCGCCGAGCGTCCGCTCGATATCGTGCTGGTCGGCGGCGGTGCCGGCGGGGTCGAACTGCTGCTGGCCATCCAGCAGCGCCTCGCCACCGAGTTGCCCGATGCGCTCGCGCCGAACCTGACGCTAATCACCCGCGGTCAGCGTCTGTTGCCCACCCATGCGCACACGGTCAGTGAGGCGCTTGCCACTACCCTGCACGAGCGCGGTATCCAGGTGCATTTCGGTGAGGAGATCATGGCCGTCGAACGCGCATCCTCGACCGCCCAGCGCCAGCTGATCAGTGCCAGCGGTGCCTGCCATCAGGCCGATGAGGCCATCTGGGTGACACGGGCCGGTGGTGCGCGCTGGCTGGAGAAGACCGGACTGAGCCTGGACGAGGATGGCTTCCTCAAGGTTCGCGATAGCCTGCAGACGCTTGAGGATGACGCCATCTTCGCCGCGGGCGATATCGCGCATCAGCTCAACCATCCCCGCGAGAAGGCCGGCGTGTTTGCCGTGCGTCAGGCGCGGCCGCTGGCCGACAATCTGCGACGGGCCGTGCGCGGCGAGCCACTCAAGGCGCATATCCCGCAGTCGCGCTGGCTGGCGCTGATCAGCACTGGGGATCGCGACGCCATCGCCTCACGCGGCAACCTGGGGCTGGTCGCGCCGCGTCTGCGCCCGTGGCTGTGGCGCTGGAAGGACCATATCGACCGCCAGTTCATGGCTCGCTTCAATGAACTGCCCAGCATGCAGGACGCCGCGAATACCGGCGGCCTTGCCGGGGTGCATCAGCGTATCAGCGCTGCCTGGCAGGCGTTAAAGGGCAGCGATGGCAAGCTGCATCCGCGCCTGACCGCCGAGCTGGATGAGCAGGAGGCACACCAGGCCCTGTCCGCACTGGCGATGCGCTGCGGCGGCTGCGGGGCCAAGGTCGGCGCCAGCGTGCTGTCGCGAGCGCTGCAGAGCCTGGCCCCGCGCGAGAACCCGGACGTGCTGGTCGGGCTGCATGCCCCGGATGATGCCGCCATCGTACGCGTGCCCGAAGGACAGGCGCTGGTGCACAGCGTCGACTTCTTCCGCGCCTTCATCGATGACCCCTATCTGTTCGGGCGCATCGCCGCCAATCACGCGCTGGGCGATCTCTACGCCATGGGCGCGGCGCCGCATACAGCGACGGCGGTAGCCACGGTGCCACAGGGGGTCGAGCGCAAGGTCGAACCGCTGGTGCGCGAGCTGATGCAAGGCGCGACCGAGGTACTCAACGAGGCGGGATGCAGTCTGGTCGGCGGCCACACCGGCGAAGGTCAGGAGCTGGCGCTGGGCTTCGCGCTCAATGGTCTGGTGGAGGAAAGCCTGGCCGGCGTCACCTGCAAGGGCGGCATGCAGCCGGGCGATGTGCTACTGCTCACCAAGGCCATCGGCACCGGTACGCTGTTGGCGGCGCACGCACGCCTGGAGGCCCGCGGCCGCTGGATCGACGCCGCGCTGGACAGCATGCAGCAATCCAGTCAGCGCGCGGCGGATATTCTGCGCGCGCATCAGGCGAGCGCCTCCACCGATGTCACCGGCTTCGGTCTGCTCGGCCATCTGGTCGAGATGACCCGCGCCAGCGGCGTGGATGCCGAGCTCGAGATCGATGCCCTGCCGGTGCTCGACGGCGCCGAGGACTGTGTCGCCCGCGGTGTGGTCAGCTCGCTGCAACCGGCCAATCTGCGCCTCAAGCGTGCCCTGAAGGACCAGGCCGGCGTCATCGATCATCCGCGTTATCCGCTGCTGTTCGATCCGCAGACGGCCGGTGGCCTGCTGGCCAGTGTGCCGCCCGGGGAAGCCGAGTCCTGTCTGGCCGCGCTCAAGGCCGCCGGCTATCACGCCAGCGCCATCATCGGGCGCATCACGCCCCAGGGCGATGCACTGGCGCCGATCAGCATCAAGCGCTGAGCACGGTTAGAGGGTCACACGGTGAGCCAGCCAGTTGGCGATCAATGACAACCGGCGACTCCCAGCGATGCTTCACAAGCGTTGTGACATTAAGCGTTGTGACATTCAGATGCCAAGACGCCCGCCAGAGAATTCTCTGGCGGGCGTCTTCATGACTGCCGACTCATGCGCGGGGCGTCTGGCGACAAGCGTCAGACTGACCGGCTATCTCAGGCTTCGGCTTCGCGCTTGAGTGCCTCGAAGGACTCCACGAACGCATCCATGGTCTCGGCACAGTAATCCCGCAGACCACTGACGACCAGCTTCTTGGAGCCACTGCCGATGCACTGCTCGCCATCATGGATGCTGAACTCGAGCAGGGTATCGCCACGCTTGCCGTTGACCTCGAGCGAGGACCCCACGAAGTCGAGGTGCAGGTCGGCGATATCCAGGCGCTCGAAACAGAAGCCCATGCTGTCATAGATCACCAGCGGGCGTGCCGGGTTGAACATCACGCCCTTCTCCAGCATCAACGGCTGCAGGAAGTGAGGGAAGTTACGCCCGGAGAAGGCGATGTACTGGCGGGTGAAATTGGCGACCACTTCCTCGTCGTGGGTGGTATCGCCGCTGCGCTCGACCGTCAGGTAGACCTTGCCGGCTTCATCGCGCACCAGCAGGGACACGCCATTCTCGTCGGGGGCGTCCAGCGCTTCGAAGATCAAGGGCACATCGTTGCCGACCATGCCGCAGAAACGGATGGTCATGCACTGCGACAGACCGAATTTCGCCAGCAACAGGGAGAACAGCAGGTCGCCGGGCACACAGAAGCGTCGCGCGTCCGGGTCATGAATGGGGTTGTAATCCCCCGCCATCTGCTTGGCGAAACGACTTGCCTGCTCGGCGGTGATCCGCACGCGGCCATCTTCGACCCGGTGAAACTGATCAAGAAACATGGACTGCCTTCCTGCCCTGCTTGAATGATGATCGATGGCCCATCCTGAACCATCGCGGAAATGCCTCCGAGGGGAGGAATCGCGGTCGACGCGCTGCCACGTCTGCCCACCTGTCGTGTCATGAAGCTTTCAAGACATGCAGATGAAACGATTTTATCACTGGATGACAGTCAGGTGGTGACTCGTGACAGGCTTTGCAAGAGATTGCAGCGCGCCAGATGGCCATATACTGTATATAACCCCATGCTTTCGGGCAAACCGCCGCACTGCCCGCCACTTCGACAGGTCGCCATGCAAGCCGCTCCCCTCGACAATCCGCGCTACTACCTGGCCAACTTCGACACCCTGATCGACTGGGTCTGCCAGTGTCACGCCGATCTGCTGACAGAGGCGGAGCGTGCCACGGTGGACGCCATCACTCGCCTGCCGGATGCGTCGCGGGCCTTGCTGGTGCGACTGCTGATGCGCAAGGGCGATCATTTCGAACGCTCGCAGCTGCACTATGCCGAGATCGGTGCGATCGAGGCCGCAAGCCAGCCATTGATCACACCGCTCGCCGACAGTGCCACGCCTGACGGCCTGTGCCGCCACAATGCCGACCTGAGTCTGGACGAGATGCTGGCGCTGGTGACCTTGCCACGCCTCCGGGCTGCCTTTGCCGAGCTGCCCAGAAGCACGCCCAAGCGTCGCATGCATGATGCCATCAGCGAGCTGCTGGGCGATGTCACGCCACGGCCACTGCCAGCGTGGTTGAACGACCCCGCCGCCGACACCTTGAGTGTCGGGCTGGGTGAGCTGTCGCGACGCCTGAGCCTGATGTTCTTCGGCAACCTGCGCCAGAATCTGTCGGACTTCGTACTCAGCGAGCTGGGCCTGCTGCGTTGCGAGACGGTCGCCCTGTCGCCGGCCTCGCGCGCCTTCACCCATCGCTGGGAGGTGGATCGCTATCTGGCGCTGGAGCAACTGCGTGAGGACTGGCAGCAAGCCAGCGAGCGGCTGGACCGCACTGCGAACGCTGAACTTGAGCGGCACTGGCAGCGCATCGTCGCGGCGCTGGATGCGACGCCGTCTGCAGCGGCAAACGAGATCCACAGTGAGCCGTCCGCGACTCATCAGCTCACTGACGCTCGTGCCACTGACGGGCGTGCTATTGATGATCGCGCCAATGCCTGGCTGGCGCAGCGGCGTGACCGCCTGCGCTTCTCGCTGGCCCGCGACGCCGAGCGTCAGGGCTGGCATCAGGCGGCCGCCCGCCAGTACGCCTGTCTCGAGGACTCCGCGTATGCCCCGCGGGCCATGCCGCGCCGGGTGAGAGCACTGGAGCTGTCTGGCGATATCAGCGCAGCCCACGCGCTGGCCAGCGAGCGGTTGGCGCGCGCCGAGATCACGCTGGATGAGCAGCTGGCACTCGAACGCGCCCTGCCGCGTCTGTGCCGTGGCCTCGGATTACCCGCGCCCAGGCGCGCCAAGGCGCCGACCACGCCACAGATCACCATTACGGTTCCCGACCTTGCCACCTCGGCGGCTGATGGTATCCACGGCGTCGAGCGCGCGGCCGCCCATGCCTTGGCCACGCCCGAGGCACCGGTCTTCTATGTCGAGAATGGCCTGATTCCCGCGCTCTTCACCCTGCTGTGCTGGGAGGCGCTGTTCGCCCCCTTGCCGGGGGCCTTCTTCCACGCCTTCCATACCGGCCCGGCAGACCTCTACCGCCCTGATTTCGTCAGCCGTCGCCAGGCCGCTTTCGAGGCCTGCTTCGCGTGTCTGAAGGAGGGAAGCTACCGGAAGGTGATCCGTGAACGCCACCAGCAGAAACACGGCATTCAGGCGCCCTTCGTGCACTGGGAGCTATTGAGCGAACAACTGCTGAACCACGCACTGGACTGCATCCCACCCGCGCATCTGGAAGCCTGTTTCCGCCACCTGCTGGCCAACCCTCGCGAACATCGCGCCGGCCTGCCGGACCTGATCCAGTTCTTCCCCGAGCACAGCAGCGACCGTTATCGGCTGATCGAGGTCAAGGCGCCCACCGACCGTCTGCAGGACAACCAGCGTCAATGGCTGGCCCTGTTCGCACGCCATGCGATCCCGGCGCTGGAGTGTCGCGTCGAATGGCTGAGCGCGACCGAGGCCTCAGCGGACGAATGCTCCCGGCACAAGGCACCTCCAGCATCATGATCAAGGCGGACGAGACCCACGCTGAGCCCGCACGCTACCGGATCGCGGTGCGTGAACTGTGCGCCTTTGCCGCGCGCGAGGGCGATCTGGACCTGCGCTTCACACCATCGCCTACCGCCCAGCAGGGCATCCGTGGTCATCAGCGTATCGTGCGCCGACGCGGCAAGGACTATGAAAGCGAGATCTCGCTCAGCGGTGACATCGGCAACCTGACCATCCGTGGGCGAGCCGATGGCTATGATCCGAAGCGCAACTGCCTCGAGGAGATCAAGACCCATCGCGGCGACCTCTCCCGCCAGCCCGCACACCATCGCGCCCTGCACTGGGCCCAGGCGCGCGTCTACGGTGCCCTGATGTGTCGCAGCCGAGACCTCGAAGGCATCACGCTGGCGCTGGTCTATCTGGACATCGCGGCGGATGCGCCCAGAGGCGTCAAGGGCAGCAAGGATGAGCAGAACGAGCAGACTGACCCAAAAAAAGGCCAGGCGCAGCACGATGAGCAGCGTCTGGAAGCCTGGTGGAGCCGCGAGGCGCTGGAGGCGGAGCTGGCACGTCTGGCGGCACGCTTCAGCGAGTTCGCCGCCAATGAGCTGGCCCATCGCAGTGCCCGCGACAGCGCGCTGAGCCGCCTGGCCTTTCCGTGGCCGAGCTGGCGCCCCGGGCAACGCCAACTGGCCGAGCACGCCTACAAGGCGGTGATGACCGGACGCGAGCTGCTCGCCGAGGCGCCGACCGGCACCGGCAAGACCCTGGCGACGCTGTATCCGGCACTGCGCGCGATGCCCGCAAGCGGCACGGACAGACTCTTCTACCTCACCGCCCGCACCCCGGGGCGCGCGCTGGCACTCGACGCGCTGGCCACCTTGGCACCAGCCGCTGATGACAGCGAGGGGCAGGAAAAGACACCGGCGACACCGCTGCGCATTCTGGAACTGGGCGCGCGCAGCAAGACCTGCGAGCACCCGACCCTCGCCTGTCATGGCGAGTCCTGCCCGCTGGCGCGCGGCTTCTATGATCGCCTGCCCGCGGCGCGCGACGCCGCGCTCGCCGACCAACGCCCCCTGAATCTGGCGACGACACGCCGCCACGCCCTGGCCCACGACATCTGCCCCTATTTTCTCGCCCAGGAGCTCTCGCGCTGGGCGGATGTCATCATCGGCGACCACAACCACTACTTCGACAGTCATGCGCTGCTGTTCGCCCTGACCCAGGCCAATGACTGGCGCACGGTGGTGCTGGTCGATGAGAGCCACAACCTCATCGAGCGCGCCCGCGGCATGTACAGCACCGAACTCGACGCCCGCCAGTTCCACTTTCTGCTCAAGCAGTTGAGCCGCACGGGCCATCCGGCTCCGCTGCGCTCGGCCTCACGCGCGCTGGCTCGGCAATGGCGAGCGCTGGAGCAGCTCAAGCTGGGTACTGACGACGAGACACAGGCGAGCAAGGTCGATAGCAAGGACGCAGGCCACAAGGCGCAGCGCCTTGCGCTGGAGGCTCTGCCCGGCGACTTCCTCAAGGCCTTGAGCCAATGGACCGGCGCGATGGGCGACTGGTTGGCGGAGCCTGATAAGGCTGCAAACCCTGCTGCGGCCAGGCAACAGCCAGCGAAAGCCACAGCCACACAAGCCCCCGAACAGCTGGGCCTGATCGGATGCGATGCCTCCTCTGCTGCTCCGAGTGCTACCGATACAGGCTCTGCAACGACAGTCTCCGGCTCGGCCTCCTCCACGGCCAGGCGCCGTGTGGAGCCCGATGTCGAGATGATGGAGGCCTACTTCGCGGCATTGACCCTGGCGCGACTCGCCGAAGGCTTCGGCGATCACTCGCTGTTCGAGGTCGAACTCGCCGCCACTCCCCCCGCGCGGCAGGCATCACTCACCAGCGATTCAAGCTCGAGTTCCGGCACAGCATCGGCTGTAGGAGCAGAAGCAGGAGCAGCAGCCCGGCCACGCAAGGCCCGCGGGCGCAGCGTGCGTCAGATCCAGCCGCGACTGCGCTGCGTCAGCCCGGCGCCGTGGCTAGCACCCCGCTTGCGCGCCAGTCACGCCACCCTGTTGTTCTCGGCCACACTCAATCCACCGGCCTATCACCATCGCCTGCTGGGCCTGGCGGACGACGCCGTCTGGCTGAGTGTCGATTCCCCGTTCAGCGCGACCCAGGTGCAGGTCAGTCGTCACCGGCTCTCGACACGCCTGCGGGATCGCGACGCCTCCTGTCGGCCGATCGCCGAGCTGATGGCGCGCCAATACCGGCACCGCCCGGGCAACTATCTGGCGTTCTTCTCGAGCTTCGCCTATCTGGAACAGGTCGCCAGCACCCTGCAACAGCTGGCGCCGGAGATTCCCCAATGGCGCCAGACCCGCGCCATGACGGAAGCGGAGCGCACCGGCTTCATTCAGCGCTTCACGCCCGAGGGACAAGGCATCGGCTTCGCGGTACTGGGTGGCGCCTTCGGCGAAGGGATCGATCTGCCCGGCTCGCGGCTGATCGGGGCCTTCATCGCCACCCTGGGACTGGCCGGTTTCAGCCCCGAGAATGAAGCGCTCAAGCAGCGTCTTGCCACGTGGCTGGACAACGACGCTCAGCGGCGTAGCCAGCCGCAACAGGCTGAAGGCGACTCACGCGACGATACGCGCACACCGCGCCCGGTCATCCAGCCATTGAATGCCGATGACTGCACCTATCTGTACCCGGGGCTCACCAGAGTGGTGCAGGCTGCCGGCCGAGTGATTCGCAGCGAGCAGGATCAGGGCGTGATCCACTTGATCGATGACCGCTTCATGCGCCCGGGAGTCGCACGGTTGCTGCCACGCTGGTGGTCACCGACGAATTGATGCGGGATGCAAGCGTGACGCCGCCACCATGCGCCGTGATGGCACAAAGCCTGCACATCAATGGAGAGCGATTGGGTCTTCATTTCGCACTTCATTTCGCACTTGTCTTCGCTCTTCATTACGCTCTTGTCTTCGTTATCCACCCGCAAGGAAGCCGCACGATGCCAGACACCGACAATGCCCTGTGGGGCGATGAGTATCCGCGTGACCTGATCGGTTATGCCGACACGCCACCGCATGCCAACTGGCCGGGTGGCGCGAAGATCGCGGTGCAGTTCGTGCTCAACTACGAGGAAGGCGGCGAGAACTGCCTGCTGCACGGCGATAGCGATAGCGAGAAGTTTCTCTCCGAGATCATCGGTGCCGCGGCCTACCCCGCGCGGCACATGAGCATGGAGTCGATCTACGAATATGGCTCGCGCAGTGGCGTGTGGCGGATTCTGGATGAATTCAAGCGCCGGGAATTGCCGTTGACGGTCTTCGGCGTCGGCATGGCGCTGGCGCGCCATCCGGATCTGGTGGCGCGTTTCCTGGAGGATGGCCACGAGATCGCCAGTCATGGCTGGCGCTGGATTCATTATCAGCACATGGATGAGGCCCATGAGCGCGCCCACCTGGAACGCGCGGTGGAAAGCTATCGCGAGCTGGTCGGTCATGCGCCTCAGGGCTGGTATACCGGACGTGACAGCCCCAATACCCGCCGTCTGGTGGTGGAACACGGCGGCTTCACCTACGACAGCGATTACTACGGCGATGACCTGCCACTGTGGATGGAGGTGACTACCGCCAATGGTGAGCAGGTGCCGCATCTCGTCGTGCCCTACACTCTGGACACCAATGACATGCGCTTCGCCAGCGCCCAGGGCTTCAATAGCGGCGAGGACTTCTTCCAGTACCTGCGCGATGCCTTCGATGTGCTCTATGCCGAGGGCGACACCGCGCCCAAGATGCTCTCCGTCGGGCTGCACTGCCGGATCGCCGGCCGCCCGGGACGCTTCGCGGCGCTGAAACGCTTCCTCGACTACGTTCAGTCGCATGACAAGGTATGGATCACACGGCGCATCGATATCGCCGAGCACTGGCAGCGCGAGCATCCCTATACCCCCGCCAGCTGACGAACCATCACTTCAATCCCAAGCGCCAGCATCAGAAACGCCGCAGCCCTTTCGGGAGGCGGCGTTTCTGGTCAACTCCAGACAATGTCAGCGATCGCACGTGCAAGGCAGCGCTGGTCAGTTTTCCAAGATGCTGGTCAGTCTTCCAACATGCAGGCCAAGGCCAGCAGGCTCTCATCACGTCCCGGCAGGCCCAGCAATGACACGCCCCAGGGCGGGGGCGCGGCTTCCTGTGGCAGACGTGCCGCCGAGTCGGCAAGCCACGGCAGACTCAGCTGCGGCGCGCCATTCAAGCCCGCCAGCGCGGTGAGCCCCATCAGGCGATGACGATAGGCCTCCATCACCTCAAGGCTTGCACCCAGCAGCGGTGAGGCGCCCGGCGTGGTGGGCAACACGAAGACCGCCTCGCTGGTGGCTTCGGCCTGAGCATGAAGCGCGCGACTGCCAGCCTCCGCTGGCGCCTCGCTGCCTTCCTGATGACTGGCTGCCTGGCTGGCTGCCAGCTGCTGGCGATACCAGCGGCGAACGGTACCTGCCTTGGCTTCTGCTGCCTGCTCATCGCTATCGCTTAGCGTCATGCACCATTTGAGACGCGCCGCGATATCCGGGTTGAGGCGCGGCCAGCGCGATTCGGGTCCCTGCTCCGGCGTATTCAACCACGCCTGGTGAGTGCGACGAATCTCGCAGCCCTGCAGAATCCGGAAGGCTTCACTGGCGCGCGCCATGAAGGCCTGGCTCAGCATGCGCCGCTCGCACTGAAAGCCGAGTGATTCAAGGCGTCGGGACAGCGGCCCGAGCAGGCGCTGATAAGGCCCCGCGGCCAGTCCTTCCGGCACCAGCAGGATGATACGAGCCGGCAGTCGAGTGGCTGTCGCCGGCGGCATCAGCACCTCACTGACCTGCGTCAGCGTCGCCAGATCCCGCGTCATCCAGCCGACGGTGTCAAAGCGCGGCGCCAGCGGCTTGAGCCCCGTCATGCTGATACGACCATGGGTCGGTCGCAGCCCATAAAGCCCGCAGTAACTGGACGGCACGCGGATGGAACCGCCGGTATCGGTGCCCAGCCCGATCTCCGCCTCGCCACGTGCCACCGCCACCGCAGAGCCCACACTCGAGCCACCCGGCAATCTCAGCGGCGCACGTGGGTTCTGCGGCGTGCCGAAATGCGCATTGGTGCCGTTGAGGCTATAGGCCAGCTCATCGGTGGTGGTGCGGGCCCGATAATCGGCCCCCGCCTGCTGAAGCGCGAGGACAGCAGGTGCCGTGTGCCGCTCGATGGGGGCGCTGGCCAGCAGGTCAGGATTGCCCTGGCCGATGCGCTCGCCCTTGATCGCGAACAGATCCTTCACCACCAGTCTCTGACCATCAAGCGGCCCCTGTCCCCGCGGCCCCGGGAAACGTGCTGGCGCTACATAGATACGCTTGTCCACTGGGAGCGACTCCTTTCGACTCATGATGTGGTCCACCGCTGTTCTCTCAAGACGCTGCGCTCATAGCACCGCGCCGAGGAACTGGCGCAGCTCTTCCGTGGCCGGATTGGCAAACAGCGTCGCGGGGTCGCCTGATTCATGCACGCGCCCCTGATGCATGAAGATCACGCGATCCCCCACATCGCGGGCGAAATTCATCTCGTGGGTGACCAGAATCAGCGTCATGCCCTCACGCTTGAGCTGTTCCAGCACCTTGAGCACATCGCCGACCAGTTCCGGGTCCAGCGCCGAGGTGATCTCATCGCAGAGCAGCACCTTGGGGTGCATCGCCAGGGCGCGTGCGATCGCCACCCGCTGCTGCTGTCCACCGGAGAGCTGACTCGGCCAGGCATCGAATTTCTCCCCCAGCCCGACCTTGGCCAGCATCTCGCGGGCCTCGCGCTCGGCGACATCGCGGGCGACGCCCTTGACCAGCATCGGTGCCAGCATCACGTTCTCGCCGACGCGCTTGTGGGGAAACAGATTGAAGCTCTGGAACACCATACCGACATCCTGTGCCAGGGCGGCGGCGTCCATCTCGCTACCGTCCAGCAGCTTGCCGGCGACATGAATGGCGCCGCCGTCATGCTGTTCGAGCTGATTGATACAGCGCAGCAAGGTGCTCTTGCCGGAACCGCTGCGACCGATGATCGACACCACCTCACCCGGGCGCACCTCGAGATCGATCCCCTTGAGGACCGCCACGTCACCGAAGGACTTGGTCAGCGCCGACAGGCTGACCAGCGGCGCCTTGGCGCTCTCGGTATCAAGGGCGCTGTCGGAAACGGGAGCGCTCTCGGTGACGGCGGCCTTCTCGGAGACAGCAGCGTCGGATGAGGCGCTATCCAGCGCAGAAACTTCAGCGAGCAGTGACATTGAGACGTGCCTCCAGATGGCGAGCCAGCCGCGACAGCGGATAGCACATGGCGAAATACAGCAACGCGACCAGCGCGAAGACGGTGAAGGGTTCCAGGGTGGCGTTGTTGAGCATGGTGCCGGCCTTGGTCAGCTCGACGAAGCCGATCACCGAGGCAAGCGCGGTGCCCTTGATGATCTGCACCGAGAAGCCGACGGTCGGCGCGATGGCCATGCGCAGCGCCTGCGGCAGGATGATGTGGCGCATGGTCTTCAGGTAGCCGAGTCCCAGCACCCGCGCCCCTTCCCACTGCCCCTTGGGCACCGCCTCGACACAGCCGCGCCAGATGTCGTGCAGGAAGGCACTGCTGAACAGCGTCAGCGCCACGGCCGCCGCCGTCCAGGCCGAGACATCCAGCCCGAAGACCGCCACGCCGAAGAAGGCAAGGAACAGCTGCATCAACAGCGGCGTGCCCTGGAACAGCTCGGTATAGAGACGACAGAAGAGCGCCGCCCCCGGCCAGCGGGTCAGGCGCAGAAAGGTCAGCGCCAGCCCCACCAGACTGCCGCCGATGAAGGCGATCAGGGACAGCGCCAGTGTCCAGCGCGCCGCCAGCAACAGGTTGCGCAGAATGTCCCACAGCGTGAAGTCGATCATGAGTGGGCCTCTTTCAGGACATGAGAAGACAGACGGCTACGCGGGGCGGGCGTCAGGTGGCGAAAGCCGAACAGGCGACGCCCGATGCGGTTGAGCAAGGCGCGCATCGCGATGGCCAACAGCAGGTACATGCCTGCCGTCACCACGTAGCTCTCGAAGCTCAGGAAGGTACGTGACTGGATGAAGTTGGCCGCGAAGGTCAGGTCCGCCACGCTGATCTGGGAGACCACGGCGGAGCCCAGCATCACGATCACGCACTGGCTGGTCAGCGCCGGATACATGCGTTCCAGCGCCGGCATCAACACCACATGGCGATAGCTCTGCCAGCGGGTAAGCCCCAGTGCCCGCCCTGCTTCCCACTGGCCGCGACCGGTGGCATCGACCCCGGCACGCAGGATTTCACTGCTGTAGGCCGCCAGGTTGAGCGTCATCGCGATCACCGCGGCCATCTCGGCGCTGAGTGACAGCCCCAGCGCCGGCAGACCGAAGAAGATGAAGAACAGCTGGACGATGAAGGGCGTGTTGCGCAGCAGCTCCACCAGCATGCCCAGCAGCCGGCTGAAGAGGCTGGTCGGCGCACGATGGCGCTGCCAGACACACATCACCGCGCCGAGTATCCCCAGCGTGGTGGTCAGCGCCGTCAGCCAGACAGTCGTCATCAGCCCGGCCATCAGGTCGGGCAAATACGGCAACAGGCGCGGGAAATCCGGGAGATAATTCATCGATCAAGCCTCACGGGCAAAGGGATCAGACGTGTGACGTCTCGAGTCAGGCATCCAGTGACGGCAGCGGCGCCTTGAACCAGGTCTCGGAGAGCGTATTGAGCGTGCCATCCTCGATTCCCTGGGCGATCAGCTCATTCACGCGCGCCTTGAGCGCCGGCGTGTCATGACGCATGCCCACATAGCAGGGAGAATTCTTGAGCGGCAGCACGCTGACCGGCACGCGGGCAGGATTGCGTTCGGCGATGGCGGCGGTGACGAGATTGCCGGTGGCGATCATCTCGACCTGCCCTGACAGGAAGGCCGACAAGGTCGTGTTGTTGTCTTCGAAGCGCTTCACGGTGGTCGATTCCGGTGCCACCTTGCTGAGCTCCATGTCTTCCACCGAGCCACGTGTCACGCCGATGGTCTTCTCGCTCAGCCCCTGCGCGGAGTCCACCTCACTGCCCTTCTCGCCGAACACGCCCAGGAAGAACGGCGCATAGGCATCGGAGAAATCGATCGCCTTCTCACGCTCGGGATTCTTGCCCAGGCTCGAGATCACCAGATCGACCTTGCGGGTCTGCAGGTAAGGGATGCGATTGGCCGAGGTGACCGGCACCAGCTCAAGCTTCACCTCCATCTCGTCTGCCAGATAGCGCGCCATGTCGATATCGTAGCCACGCGGCTTGAGGTCCGGGCCGACCGAGCCGAAGGGCGGGAAGTCCTGGGGCACCGCCACTTTCAGCACCCCGCTATCTTTGATGTCGCTCAGTGCATCCGCGTGTGCACTCAGGGCGGTGGACGCCAACGTGCCCCACAGGGCCAGCAATATCCCCTTGCGAACCCAGTTGCCAAGACGCTGCTTGTTGCCTGTCCGTGTGGCGCGCTGCTGGGCCTTGCTCTCGTGACGCTTGCTCATCGGTCGACTCCGGTATCCGTCAATGCCAGGCGCTGATACGAGGACGACTCGTCTGCACCTGGTGCCTTGCGGCAGTGGATTGTTGTTGGTTGTTGTTGAGTGTCTTGCCGAGTGTCTCGCCGAGTCAGATCCAGTGACTCCCTGCCCCATCCGTCTTCAGAACCTGACCAATGAAACAAGTGATTCCCTTATCAATCTTTGCAACAGGTGTGCCAAAGCTTTCGCTACAAGCTCAATAAGGTGATCGAGTTGCAGGCAGCGCAGAGTCACCTTCGGCTCACGGGCCTGAGCAGGGGCTTGATAAAGCGCCTCAGCACGCGCCCGAATGCAAAACAGCGAGCAGCAACGAGAAGAAACGACACACGCCTGCGGGAGACGAAATCGCGGATAACGCCTTCGCCTGGCGGCGCGATCAGGGCGCCGACACCAGCGACATGGCAGCAGATGGTGCAGTCAGGGAGGTGCATGCGCCCTGGGGGTGCGCAGAGCGCGGCGAGTCGAATCGGGCCGCCGCACAGATCAGAAGCGAGGCTAGCGGCCCACAGGGAGGTAGAGAGGGAGAAAGGAAAGGCAGGAGCACTTCAAGCTGGACGATCAGCCGTCGCCCAGTTCCTCCAGCGCATCGAAGGTATCGGTCACGCGGCGAATCTGGCTGCGCCCGCCGACGAGGTCGTCATGCAACAGGCGCGTGGCCAGCAGGTTGATCTGGCTCATGGCAGCGGCGTAGCTGTCGAAGGCGCTGACGCTGTCCAACGGGCAGCGCAGGACATGCTCGATACCGGCGGGGATGCTGCTAAGGCTGTCATCGCAGACCAGCAGCACCGTACAGGGCGCCTGCCCCAGCCATTCAAGCAATCGGGCCAGCCCCTGCGGTCGCCGGCGCATGGCGAAAACCACCACGGCGTCATCGACGCCCAGGCGTGCGACCTCCTCGCCGAGTGATTGGCCGGGTTGCGGCAACACCGCCACCTGCGCGCGCAACTGCAGAAACTGCTGGCGCAGGTGCAGCGCCAGCGGATAGGCATTGCGAAAGCCGATGATCTGCAGCCGCTCGGCCTTGGCCAGAGCGCTGCTCAAGGCCGCCATGTCGAGCATGTCCAGCGCCGCCAGTGCCTGACGCAGGTTGCGACACTCCTGCTCATAGTGACGCTGGTGATGGTCTGCCGTCGGCGCTGCCGCCACCGGAACGCCGGATTGACGCAGACTGCGTGCCTGATCCCGCGCTTCACGGAAGTCCTGATATCCAAGACGGCGGAACAGGCGGCTGACCGTCGCCTTGGAGACGTCGGTCAGACGTGACAGTTCCGCGGCGTTGTATAGCGCCAGTTCATCCTGATGCGCGAGCAGAAAGCGCGCGATGCGCTGCTCATTCGGGGTGAGCTCCTCAAGCGAACGGGTCAGACGCTGATGCAGGCTCAGGCTCCTGGTGCCCTGCCTTGCGGCATGGCGAGCAAGACGGGTAGCAAGATTGACGGTGGCATCGGCATCGGCAACGGGGGCAGGCGCTTCCCCATCCGGGTGCACTGCCCGGGATTCACCGGACACGTCATCCTCGGGGGGCGCGCTGTGATCTATGGGCGCTCGTGGCATGAAGACACACTCCTGAAAAGATTCTGCGTGAGCGCAGAGCAACGACTGCATCAAGACAGTGCAAAGCCTGGGCCAGGTGCTGACTGACAGTGCATAGACGAAAGGCGTAACCCTCGCGATGAGCGCTTTTTCCTCATCCTGAACGCCTCTGACGCCCTCAAGCGCTGCACGACGACAATGATCCGCACAGCACCACAGACACAAGCGACTGTTTTTACTGTTCATCACATCAAATCGGCACGCAAGCCGCTTGATCAAGACTAGCCAGCCGACAGGTCATACGCCGCGCAGTAACGCCAACGACCCTTGCCGGACTGCAATATTCCCGATAAAGCGCTCGCGATGCGCAAGGAGCATTCTCATGGCCACCTCAACGATGACTGCCCTCCTCGATACCTGCCGAGCCATGACAGCCAAGGTCACGACACAGACATTCACCCTCTTGCCGCGCACTGGCAGCGCCACCCAGGATGTCGCCAATGCCCAGTCCGCTCAATTGCTGGGCGTGATGGCGATGGGCTACGAGGCACCGCCGCTGAGCCTGAAGGCAACGGCGGCCCCCACGACGCCTTCACCGGCCCATGACACGCGCAGCCAGGCTGACATTGCCGCCTCGGCCGTGGCGGCCCAGACCTCAGCCGAGACATCCACTCCGGCTTCGACCTCGACAGCATCGCCCATCGCGCAGCAGAAAGCCGTCTTCAACCCTGACATCAACCACAAGGCTCACGCTGACTGAGAGGCGATGCACCGCCACCACACCCTGCTGCGTCAGAGCATGACGCGTCGAGGAATGCTGGCATGAGCGTCTATACCATCGGCATGGAATGCGGCATGCACATACCGCTGGAGAACAGCATCGTCCTCGCCCCGGCGCCTCGCATCAAGCTGGAACTGACCGCCGGCCAGCATGCTGGCGAGTACCTGAGCATGATGTCAGGAGGCATCCAGCCGCTGACGGATAGCGACGATGCGTTGCTGAAAAGCCTGGAGGCGCAGCTGCCGCGCCGCAGCCTGATCTGGACGGCGCGCGGGATCACCGAAGTCGGGCGTGGCTGGCGCTGGCAGTCATCGCCCGGTCATCCCCAGGCACCCTGGCTGGACGCGGTTCATCATAGCTGGCCGAGTCATGCGCCGCGCTGGCTGCGCAAGGCGCCGGTGGTGGTGGTCACCGCCGATGCGCTGCCGCTGGCCAACCGCACCCGCCACCAACGTGACCTCGCGCGCCTGTGGGCAAGCGCCGATGCCGCGCTGATCTATCTGGCCGACGATGCCCGCGATGGCTGGCAGATGCATCAACACTGTGACATCTCTCAATTGGAGAAAGCCGAGTTGTCGGGGGCCAAGCAAGAGGAAGAAGCCGTGCTGGATCGCGATCCTGGCATGCCCTTGGAGATGGCAAGCTGACCACCTGAAGGCCTTTTCCTTCGCTCTTTCTAGAACGACTCAAGAACCAAGAACCAAAAAGCCCGCCCCGGAATCCGGGGCGGGCTTTTTGCTGTGCGGCGAGGCAGTAAGAACAGACAACTCACAGCAGGCGACTGACAGAGCGCCGAACCCGCCGGCTCAAGCGCTCAGCCGCTCATGACGCTCATGACTGTCGCGGGCACAGACCATCACATAGCGTGCTGGCCACGAAATCCGCCAGCTGCTCCCAGTCTTCATCGCTCTGCGGCGCTCCCCCCAGCTGATCGATCTGGGCGGCAAAATCCGCGTAATGCTGAGTGGTGGACCAGATGAGGTAGATCACCCACATCGGCTCCGCCTCACGCAGCTTGCCCGCGGCCATCCAGGCCTTCATGACATCGCAGCGCGCCTGCACCCAGTCACGCAGGTCACCACTGAGATAATCGCGCAGGAAAGGCGCCCCGCTGATCACCTCCGCCGCGAACAGACGCGAGGCCTGCGGTGCCTGGCGTGCCAGCTTGAGCTTGACGCGCACCAGCGCCTCCAGCACCTCACGCGGCTCGTCATCAGGCGAGATATCCTCGAGCGAGGCATTCCAGCGCGTCAGGGTCTGCTCAAGCAGGTGAACGTAGAGCTTCTCCTTGGAGCCGAAATAATAGAGCAGATTGGCCTTGGGCAACTCGGCCACTTCCGCAATCTGCTTCAAGGTGCTGCCGCGATAACCGTGACAGGCGAATACGCATTCGGCGGCCTCGAGAATGCGGCTCTCGGCTTGCTCACGCGGAGAGCTGGCAGGCGGCACGCTCAACTCCGCACTACGGGTACGACGGACTTCAGCGTAAAGGGAAGAAGGAGAATCCGCGGGCATCGGCATCACTCATCAGGTCAGAAAAAAGCATTCGAATCTCTTGGCGACAGCCCCCTGTCTGTCTCACTCGCCTATCAGCGGCGATGTGCGCAAGCAGGAGGCTCTGGTCAAGCGACTATCACGTGGCGTTGGAACAGCAGTGAAAACAGCCCGTTGAGACACCGGCGAACAAAATACCACAACATGCACTGACCATTTGGTCAGATTCTTGCAGGATTCACAATACGACCTGTTACATTGATAGAGACAACAGCCTGCAGACCGACGCTCGCCGACTAGATAGAACAGGCCCGCTGGCAAGACAGACCCAGCCCGCCGGCAGCGTAGAACAGAGGACTTGAGCGTTGGAAGCACGCTGTACGCAACAAGGCACCACAATGACAATACGACCTGACAGGATGCCCGCATGATCGACTTCACCTTGAACGGGCGCGCGTGCCGACTGCCCACACCTGCACCGGGAACGAGCGTACTCGAAGTGCTGCGCACCTCACTTGGGCAAGACGGCACCAAGGAAGGCTGTGCCTCCGGCGACTGCGGCGCCTGCACCATTGCCTTGCAGGGGCCGGGCCACAATGTGAGCACCGCCAACGCCTGCCTGATGCCCGCCCACCAGCTGGCCGGCTGTGACTTGATCACCGTCGAGGGTCTGGCGGATGCCAGCCAGGCGTCATCGCTCTCGGCGGTGCAGCAGGCATTGGTCAGCACCCATGCCAGCCAGTGTGGCTTCTGCACCCCGGGCATCGCCATGAGCCTAGCGGTGCTGCATGCCCGTCATCAGCGCCAGATCGATCAGGGCGAAGTGATCGATGCCAGACAGCGCGACACCATGATCGACCATGCACTGGGCGGCAACCTGTGCCGCTGCACCGGCTATCGCCCGATCCGCGAGGCCGCTCACCGTCTGCTGCAAGGCGAATTCGGGCCAGCCAGCCTGCAGGCCGCTGGCGTGAGCACAACGGAAGCGCACGACACCGCCCCTGATGATGATCGAGACACCGGGCGCTTCTATCGGCCGGTCACCTTGCAGGCCCTGCTGGCGCTGCGCGCCGAGCGCCCGGATGCCGCGCTGATCGCCGGCGGCACGGACCTGATGCTGGAGCACACCCAGCGCCTGCGCGACTTCCCGGCCTTGATCGACACCACCCAGGTCGCGGCGCTTGGCAAGATAGAGGAAGGCGAGCACGCCGGTCAGGCAGGCTGGTGGATCGGGGCCGCGGTCAGCTATCACCAGCTGATGCCACTGCTGCGGGAGCATTACCCGGATGGCGCGGAGCTGCTCACGCGACTGGGCAGTGAACAGATCCGCCATCGTGGCACCCTGGGCGGCAATATCGGCAATGCCTCGCCCATCGGTGACATGCCACCGCTGCTGATCGCGCTGGACGCCTATCTCCAGCTGATGAGCCAGGACAATGAGCGCATCCTGAAGCTCGAGGACTACTTCCTCGACTACAAGCGTACCCAGCTGATGCCGGACGAGATCATCCACTCCGTCTTCCTGCCGCGCCCGCTGCCCAACCAGCGACTGGCAGTGCACAAGCTGTCCAAGCGGCGTGACGATGACATCTCCACCCTGCTCGGCGTCTTCGCCTGGCGGCGTGATGCCAGCGGGCGCGCCCAGAACTGGCGGGTGGCCTTCGGCGGCATGGCCGGCGTTCCAGCCCGCGCCCCGCACCTTGAAGCACTGCTGACGCTGCAAGCGCTGGAATCTCTCACTCCCGCCAGGCTGACGGCGCAGACTCGCCAGCAGATCGAACAGGCCGTGCAGGCCGATTTCTCACCGCTCAGTGACGTGCGCGGCTCCCGCGAGTATCGCCTGCTGGCCGCCAGCCATCTGATTCCCCGCGTGGCCCAGCGCATCCTGAATGAGCGCCAGCCCACGACTTCCCTCACGCCACTGGAGAGCCTCGATGCGTACCTTGCACAGTCTTGAGTCCGACGCCAGCGCCGCGCCGGCCGCCCCCGTTCTCCAGTCGCGTCAGCATGAAAGCGCCCAGCGCCATGTCAGCGGTTCGGCGCGCTATGTGGATGACCTGCCACTGCCCACCGGCACGCTGCATCTGGCCATCGGCATGAGCGAGGTCGCGCACGCCACTCTGGATGCGCTGGATCTCGAAGCGGTGCGCCGTGCCCCCGGCGTGGTCTGCGTGCTCAACGCCGCCGACATCCCCGGTCACAGCGATGTGGGGCCGGTCTTCCCCGGCGACCCGCTGCTGGTCAGTGACATCATCAGCCATCATGGTCAGGCGCTGTTCGTGGTCGCCGCCGACAGCGAGCGCGCGGCACGTCAGGCGGCGCGACTGGCCAAGGTCGCAACGACACCTCTGCCGGTGTGCCTGGACCCGCGCGAGGCGGCCAGCCGCGGTGATCTGGTGCGCCCGACCCACACCCAGGCACGGCTTGCCAATGGTCGCGCCGGCGATCTCGACAGCATCAGCACCAAACTCGCCAAATCCGCCTGGCAATTGAGCGGTGAGCTGGAAAGCGGCGGCCAGGAACACTTCTATCTCGAGAGCCAGGCCGCACTGGCCTTGCCCGGCGAAGATGACGAGATGCTGGTGCACAGCTCCTCCCAGCACCCCAGCGAAGTCCAGAAGCTGATCGCCGAAGTGCTCGGCGTGCCCTTCCACGCCATCACGGTGGAGACCCGCCGCATGGGAGGCGGCTTCGGTGGCAAGGAAACCCAGGCCGCACCGGTGGCCTGTCTGGCCGCGATGGTCGCCCGGCGCACCGGCCGCGCGGCACGCCTGCGACTGGCACGCGCAGATGACATGCGCCTGACCGGCAAGCGCCACCCCTTCCACCACCGCTATGAATTCGGCGTCGATGACAGTGGGCGCATCGAGTCCGCCATCATCGAGCTGACCGGCGACTGCGGCCACTCGCCGGATCTGTCGGATGCCATCGTCGATCGCGCCATGTTCCATGCCGACAACGCCTACTACCTGGGCAATGCCCACGTGCGCGGCATTCGCGCACGCACCAACGTGGCGTCCAATACCGCCTTCCGCGGTTTTGGCGGCCCTCAGGGCATGTTGGCGGTCGAATCCGCGATGGAGGATATCGCCCGGCGTCTGGGGCGTGACCCGCTGGAGATCCGCAAGCGCAATCTCTACTGCGAGGGCCGTGAGACCACGCATTATGGCCAACACGTCAATCAGCACCCGCTGCTGGCGACCCTGATCGATCAACTCGAGGAAAGTGGCCGCTACTGGGCGCGCCGCGCCGAGATACGCGCCTTCAATGCCGCCAATCCGGTGGTCAGGAAGGGGCTGGCGCTGACACCGGTCAAGTTCGGTATCTCCTTCACCGCCAAGCACCTCAATCAGGCAGGGGCGCTGGTGCATGTCTACACCGATGGCAGCGTGCAGGTGAATCACGGCGGCACCGAGATGGGCCAGGGCCTGCACACCAAGATCACCCAGGTCGCGGCGCGTGAACTGGGACTGAGCGGGGACAAGGTACGCATCACCGCCACCCGCACCGACAAGGTCCCCAACACCTCGCCGACGGCGGCAAGCTCCGGCGCGGACCTCAACGGCATGGCGACGCGTGATGCCTGCCTGCGCCTCAAGATGCGCCTGCTCGACTTCGCCGCCGAGCATCTCGCCCAGCCACGCGTCAGCCTGAGTCTCACGGATGGTGAGCTGCACGGCCCGAGCGGTGTGCTGATGACGTGGGGCGAGCTGATCCAGGCGGCATACCTGGAACGCATCTCACTGTCCGAGAAGGGCTTCTATGCCACCCCGGATATCCATTACGATCGCGCCAGCGGCACCGGTCACCCCTTCTACTACTACGCCTTCGGCGCGGCGCTGTGCGAAGTGGTCGTCGATACGCTGAGTGGTGAATACCGCCTGGAAAGCGCCGAGATCCTGCATGATGTCGGAGATTCGCTCAATCCGGCCATCGACATCGGTCAGATCGAGGGTGGCTTCGTGCAGGGCATGGGCTGGCTGACGACGGAGGAGCTCAAGTGGAACGAGGATGGCCGGCTGCTCACCGATGGCCCGGCGACCTACAAGATTCCGGCGATCAGTGACGTGCCGGCCGGCGCGCTCAAGGTGCGCCTGCTGGAGGGCCACCCCAACTCGGCCGCCAGCATCTACCGCTCCAAGGCGGTCGGCGAGCCGCCCTTCATGCTCGCCATCAGCGTGTGGGCGGCGTTGCGCGATGCGCTGGCCTCGCTGACCGACTATCGCCGCGCGGTACGCCTGGATACCCCGGCCACGCCGGAGCGGGTGATGCTGGCGGCGCGCGAACAGCGTGACTGGCAGGAGCAGCACGACACTGCTGGCGCAGAGCCAACGCAGGTGCCGTCATGAATGTCGACAAGAGTGCCGTCATGAATGCAAAGAGTGCCACGACCGGCCGCTGGTATCAGGCGCTCGCCGAGGCTCAGGCAGCGCTGACGGCACATGCACTGGCCACCGTGGTGACGGTGGCGGGCTCTGCCCCGCGTGGTGCCGGCAGCAAGATGCTGATCACCCCCGATACGCTGCACGACAGCCTCGGCGGCGGTCGGCTGGAGCAGCTGGTGGTGGAGCGCGCCCGCGAGAGGCTGGCCCGGGGACAGTCAGGCTGCCTGCTCGAGGAGATCGCGCTCGGCCAGCATGCCCAGCAATGCTGCGGCGGCCATGTGCAGGTGCTGATCGAGCTTTACCCGGCGCTTGCGCCACGGCTGGCCCTGTTCGGCGCCGGTCATGTCGGGCAGGCGATCGTCACGCTGCTGGCACCGCTGGGCTGGCAGATCGACTGGCGGGACTCACGCCCCGAGCAGCTCACGGCCACCACCACCCCCGCGGGTTGTGAGGGCCGTGTAGCGCGTCAGGCGTTCAATATCCTGACCGAGCTGCCAACCGCGAAAGCCGCGCCCGCCAGTGAGTCACTGCCCGTGATGGCGGGCAGTCATGTGCTGGTATTGACCCATGACCATGTCGAGGACCAGGCGTTGATCGCCGCGCTCGCACCACGAGATGACCTGGCCTCGCTGGGGCTGATCGGTTCCAGCAGCAAGTGGGCGCGCTTTCGCCAGCGCCTGCGCGGCGATCTCGCGGAGCATCAGATCGCCCGCGTTCGCTGCCCGATCGGCGTGCCCGGCATTCCCGGCAAACGCCCTGAGGAGATCGCGATTGGCGTCGTCGCGGAACTGCTGCAGATCGAGGCGCGGCGCAGTGACGAAGCGGCCGTGAACTCGCCCGACAAGGCCACCGGCCATGGCACGTCAATTCAAGGCACGTCACTGGACAGCCATGGACTGACGCGTCAAGGTGCCCGCCAGCTGCGCGCCCGTTTTGCCCCTGACGCGATGCACCAGACAGAAACGACACAGAAGGCCGAATGATGACTGACCAAGACACGTCGCACACTGCGGCCTGCCACCTGGATGAGCAACGCCTGACGGCAGCCCTGCGCGCGGCCGCCAAGGACGCTTCCTGCGTCAGCCTGCTGCGCGGAGCACTGCTGCATTTCGTCGCCGACCCTGAAGACGCCATGCTGAGTGAGGCGGCCTCGAGCGATGGCAACGATGATAGAGACAACCGAGCCTCTGACATGGCGGCGACCCTGGCGCGCGCCGTCGAACACTACGCCGATGCGCTGCTGGTGATGCATGCAGGCCATGTGGTCGCCGTGGGCGATCATCGCTCGCTTGCCCGGCATGAGGCCGTGGGCGAGCTGATGCGCCTGTCTCCGCCGCGCAACGTCGAAGGCCTGATGATGCCGGGCTTCATTGATACCCATGTGCACTTCCCGCAGCTGGATATCATCGCAAGCTACGGCCACTGCCTGATCGACTGGCTGAATACCTACACCTTCCCCGCCGAGCAGCGCTTCGCCGACCCCGCCCATGCCGCCGAGGTCGCCGATGCCTTCCTCGATGCGCTGCTGTGTCATGGCTCGACCAGCGCCCAGGTGTTCGCCACCTCACATGCCAGCAGTGCCGATGCCCTGTTCCGGGCTGCCCGGGCGCGCGACATGCGCGTACACGCCGGGCGCGTGATGATGGACCGCAATGCCCCGCCCGAACTGCTGGACTCCGGGGTCGCCGCGCTCAAGGACGACGAGCGCCTGATCGCCGACTGGCACGGGCGTGACCGCCTCGGCTATGTGCTGACGCCGCGCTTCGCGCCGACCTCCACGCCCGAGCAGCTTAAGGCTGCCGGCCAACTGCTCAAGAGCCAGCCGGACCTGCACCTGCAGACCCATCTGGCCGAGAATCTCGATGAGGTGAAGTGGGTCGCCGAGCTGTTCCCCGACGCTCGGGATTATCTGGCGGTCTATGAGGATGTCGGCCTGAGCCATGAGCGCACCACCTTCGCCCACGGCATCCACCTGGACGATGGCATGCGCCAGCGCATCGCGGATCGTGGCGCCAGCATCGCCTTCTGCCCGACCTCCAACCTGTTTCTCGGCAGCGGACTGTTCGATCGCGCCAGTGCCCGCGCCATGGGCATGAACATCAGCATCGCCACCGATGTCGGCGGTGGCTCCAGCCTGTGTCAGCTGGAGAGCCTCAAGGCCGCCTATCAGGTCGGCCAGCTTCACGGCGCGGTCGCCCATGATGTGGCGGGGCTTGAGTCACGCGCCAATCAACCGCTGACACCCTGGCAGGGCTTCTTTCAACTGACGCTGGGCAATGCGCGCGCCATGCGCCTGCAAGACAAGGTCGGCAACCTGCGTCCGGGCATGGAAGCCGATGTCATCGTGCTCGACCCCGCCGCCACGCCCTTGCTGGCACGGCGCACTCGCTGGGGTCAGTCCAGCCAGGTATCGCTGCAGGAGGTGCTGTTCGCGCTGATGATGCTGGGCGACGACCGCGTGATACGCGAAGTCCATGTGGCGGGCCAGTGCCGCAAGCTGCACGGCCTGATGCTGAGTGCTAGTTCTGATACGCCATCCAGAGAGCCTGCCGCAGCATTAATGCCATGAAAGCATCACAGCGATGACAAGTAATTGACATATGGCACCAACCCTCGGGATTGGTGCCATTTTTTCATCTTAAAGATGCGCGCAACGCGGATACTCAACGCTGAATCCACTCGCTATGATGGCGACATCTTCTTCCAAAAGGTCATGGACGCTCAGCGACTGGCCTGCCACTACGAGGACCATCATCATGACTCCCACCGCCATCATGCAACGTCGTTATTCCACCAAGGCCTTCGATCCGGCACGCAAGATCAGCGCCGCCGACTGGCAGGAACTGGAAAACGTGATGCGCCTGAGCGCCTCCAGCGTCAATTCCCAGCCGTGGCACTTCCTGGTGCTGGAATCCGACGATGCCAAGCAGCGCTTCGCGCGCGCCGGTACCGATGACAAGTACGCCTTCAACTCGCCGAAGATCACCAATGCGTCTCACGTCGTGCTGTTCTGCACTCGCTCCACCCTGGACGACGACTACCTGAACCACCTGCTGGACACCGAAGCGTCTGATGGCCGCTTCAAGAAGGATGACGAGTTCAGCGCGATGATGGACGGCGCGCGTCGTCTGTTCATCGACCTGCACCGTCATGACCTCAAGGACCTGCAGCACTGGATGGACAAGCAGGTTTACCTCAACTACGGCAGCCTGCTGTATGCGGCCTCCAGCCTGAACATCGATGCGGTGCCGCTGGAAGGCATCGACCCGGTGGCGCTGGATGCGGAATTCGGTCTGCGCGAGAAAGGCTTCAACGCCCTGGTCGCCGTGAGCCTGGGTTACCGCGCCGCTGACGACTTCAATGCCGAGCTGCCCAAGTCCCGTCTGCCGGCAGACGAGATCTTCACTCGCCTGTAAGGCTCGCTCTCAAGGCCGGGCTCTCAAGCGGATTCTGAAGATCTGTTCACAGCAGCTGTCCGCAAGACATCGACGTGTCCGCCTTGCGGGCCAACGGCGGGCACGGGGGCAAGTCGCCGCCCGTGCCCGCCGCATTGCATCCCGATGGCGGACATGCCACCTTTTCGAGGCAGGCCAGCGCAGTGCATTCCCGGCGGCGATGTCCGGCTTGCGTGCCTGATTCGTTTCGCCCATCCGTTACGTCCACTTCTTACGCCCACGACAGGATTCATGCCATGTCCATCAAGCTTATCGCGACACTGACCTTCCCCGCCGACCAGCAGGACAAGGCACGCGATGCTCTCGCCGAACTGGTCGAGAAGAGCCAGTCCGACAAGGGCTGCCTGCAGTACGAATTCTTCGCGATCGACAAGAACGTCGCGGAAGGTGAGCCGGTACCGGAAGGCGACTTCGTGGTACTGGAAGAATGGTGGGATGAAGACGCCATCGAAGCCCACGTGGCCACCGAGCACTTCCAGGGCTTTTTGAGCACCTTCGGCGAAGGCGAGATCGGCCTCAATATCCAGCGCCTGCTGACGCCCTGAACCGCTGAGCCGCTGGGCGTACTTTCGCTCAGACAGGGCGCCGCGAGAGCAAAGACCGATCCCCGCCGGGCATGACGCCCGGCGGGGATCTTGCGTTTGTGGCACACGGGCTTGGCCTGCTCATCCGCTGGCCTGGCCGCGGGACACGCAACAAGTGATGGAAAAATCGATACGAGCACTGAACTTGGTTCACATCTTGCTTATAATTGGCTGCCCGCGCTGAACACTCCAGTGCCCGACACCATTTCCGCCATTGCATCGCGAGCAGAACAAGGAGCGTCACATGAGCCAATCCTCTTCCGATTCCAAGGGGATCGACGAACCATTGCTCGGCCTCGAAAGCTGCCCGTCGGTCCCCATCTCGGCCCTCGCCGGCGCCCAGCATCTGCTGGCCAGTCTGGCCGGTATCATTGCACCGACATTGATCATCACCAGCGCGCTGGGCCTCGATGCCTACACCGCCAGCCTGCTGTCGATGGCACTGGTGGTCTCCGGGGTCGCCACCTGGATCCAGTCCCAGCGCATCGGCCCGTTCGGCTCAGGGCTGTTGAGCATCCAGGGCACCAGTTTCAGCTTCGTTTCCGCGCTGATCACCGCCGGATTGATCGCTCGTTCGCAGAATGCCAGTGACGAACAGGTACTGGCGGTGCTGTTCGGCACCTGCCTGGCGGGCAGCCTGATCGAGATGGCGCTGGGCACGGTGCTGCCGTGGCTCAAGCGGGTCATCACGCCCGTGGTCACCGGCGTGGTGGTGATGCTGATCGGCCTGAGCCTGATCCAGGTGGGCATGACGGACATCGGCGGCGGCTTCGGCGCCGAGGACTTCGGTGCGCCCGCCAATCTGGCACTGGCCGGTTGTGTGCTGATCACGGTGCTGGCCTGCCAGGTCTCGCGTCATCCGTGGCTGAGAATCGCCTCCATCTTCATCGGCATGGCCGTCGGCTGCATCATCGCCGCCATCGGTGGCCTCTATGATGCACCGCAGCTGGCCGATGCCGCCCTGCTGGCCCTGCCGCATCCGGCGACCCTGAATACCGGCTTCGATTTCTCGCTGGCCGCCTTCCTGCCGGTGGCCTTCATCTTCATGATCACCGCCATCGAGACGGTCGGTGACCTCACCGGCAGCGCACGCGCCTCGGGTCTCGCCGTGGATGATGAGCTGCACCAGAAGCGTCTGCGTGGCGGCGTGCTGGGCGATGGCCTGAATTCCGCGCTCGGCGCGCTGGCCGGCACCTTCCCCAACACCACCTTCAGCCAGAACACCGGCGTGATCCAGCTGACCGGCATCGCCAGCCGCCATGTGGGCCGCTACGTGGCCGGCTTCCTGCTGCTGCTGGGCCTGTCGCCCTTCATCGCCACCCTGCTGACCCAGATGCCGCGTCCGGTGCTCGGTGCCACCACCACGCTGATGTTCGCGCTGATCGCGGTGTCCGGCATCCGCATCCTGATGGCGCAGCCCATCGGGCGTCGCGAGATGATGATCATCGCGCTGGCCCTGGGGCTGGGGCTTGGCGTCGGCATGGTGCCGGATGTGCTGAACGCCATTCCGGGCGCCTTCGCCGATGCGCTGCGCTCGCCGATCACCATGGGCGGCCTGACCGCCATCATCGCCGAGCTGCTGCTGCCGAAGATGGAAGACGCCGAGGTGTTCAATCCCAAGGCGAGTGAGCGTGAATCCACCGACAGCATCAGCGCGGACCAGGAACACGCCTGACCCACAGGCACAACAATGAGACATGAAAGAACCGGCGCATCATTGGCCGGTTTTTTCATGTCGGTCTAGAAAGTTCTCACTTCGTGTGTCGGTCATCCAATCTCCACAGCAATGAGGCAGACTGCATGGGGTTGTTCATGCCGTCTCCACTCTTCAAGCAGTTTTACCATCAACACACTTACAATCAGCACTCTTGCAATCAGTACTCTTACAATCAGCACTCACAGGTTGGAACGCGCCATTGCGCACCGGAGCCAGACACAAGGAACGTATCGCTCATGCTGAATACTCGACTCACCTCATCACACGCGCCGCGCTTGCGCACATCCACCCGCTCGCGAATGGCGCTGAAGGCCCTGCTGGGGGCTGCACTGCTCAGCACCCTGAGTGCCTGTGCCAACCAGGCGGGCCATGAATGGCAGGCCGACACCACCTATCACCTGACGGTGCTGCACACCAACGACCACCACGGTCGCTTCTGGCAGAGCAGTGATGGCGAATACGGCATGTCGGCGCGCAAGACGCTGGTCGACCGCATCCGCGCCGAGGTGGAATCCGCAGGTGGCAGCGTGCTGCTGCTGTCGGGTGGCGACATCAATACCGGCGTGCCGGAATCCGATCTCCAGCAGGCCGAACCCGACTTCAAGGGCATGAATCGCATCGGCTACGACGCCATGGCGGTGGGCAACCATGAATTCGACAACCCGCTGGAGGTGCTGCTCAAGCAGCGCGACTGGGCCGACTTCCCGATGCTGGCCGCCAATATCTATGACAAGACCACCGGCGAGCGCCTGTTCGCGCCCTGGAAGATCTTCGATGAGCATGGCATCCAGATCGCGGTGATCGGCCTGACCACCGAAGACACCGTGCGTATCGGCAACCCCGAATACTTCAGCAATCTCGACTTCCGTGACCCCAAGGAAGAGGCGCGCAAGGCCATCGAGGAGCTCAACGAGCATGAGCAGCCGGACCTGATCTTCGCCGTCACCCACATGGGCCACTATCAGAATGCCGAGCATGGCATCAATGCGCCGGGCGATGTCTCGCTGGCGCGCTATCTGCCCTACGGCGAACTGGACATGATCGTCGGTGGCCACTCCCAGGAGCCGGTCTGCATGGAGGGCGCCAACCGGATGGCGGACTTTGCGCCCGGCGATGATTGCCAGCCGGACCGCCAGAACGGCACCTACATCGTGCAGGCGCATGAATGGGGCAAGTACGTGGGGCGCGCCGATTACGAGTTCCGCAATGGCGAGCTGACCATGGTCAACTATCAGCTGATTCCGGTGAATCTCAAGAAGACTGTCGAGGAGAATGGCAAGCGCAGGAAGGTGCTGGTCGCGGAGGAAATTGCCGAGGACAGCGAACTGCGCGAATTCCTGCGCCCCTATCAGGAAAAGGGCCAGGCGCAGCTCAACGTCACGGTCGCACAGAGCAACGGCAGGCTGGAGGGTGAGCGCGACGTGGTGCGCTTTGCCCAGACCAACCTGGGACGCCTGATCGCCACCGCCGCCATGCAGGCCGGCAAGGCCGACTTCGGCGTGATGAACGCAGGTGGCGTGCGCGCCTCGCTGCCCGCGGGCGAGATCACCTACAAGGATGTGCTGACCGTGCTGCCCTTCGGCAATACCGTGGGGGTCGTGACCATGTCGGGCAGCGAGGTGCTCGAGTATCTCGAGGAGGTGGCCACCCAACCGGTGGACTCCGGCGCCTATGCCCAGTTCGCCGGCGTCAGCCTGAGAGTCAATCGCGAGGAAGGCAGCGTCTCCGACGTGATGATTCAGGGCCAGCCATTGGCCATGGACGCCCAGTATCGCTTCACCGTCCCGAGCTTCAATGCCGCCGGCGGGGATGGCTATCCGAAGGTCACTGATCTGCCGGGTTACCTGGATACCGGCTTCGTCGATGCCGATGTGCTCAAGGCCTATCTTGCCGAGCAGAGCCCGATCGACGTCGCGGCATACGCGCCCCAGGGCGAGATCGTCTATCAGTGACGCTTGAGGCTTCTGCTCTAAACATGCACATGACAACGGGACGCCTTGGCGTCCCGTTGTCGTTTCCAGAGCCGGAATATCCTCGCCAAGGCTGCAGTCGGACTATACAAGTGCGGATCGCACAGGTTTGATAAGGCATGCGCACCACTACAACAAAGACCGTCGAGACCCTGGCCCATGAATCTCAACCGCACCGACAGTGAGCTGCTCAACCTGCTGATCAAGGACGGTCGCATGTCCTACGCCGATATCGCCCGCAAGCTCGGCATTTCGCGTGCCCATGCGCGCAGCCGCGTCCAGGCGCTGGTCGAGAGCGGCGTGATCGAACAGTTCACCGCCGTCATCAACCCCGACAAGCTCGGCAAGGGCATCTCCACCTTCGTGGATCTGACCGTCGCCCCCAGTGCCATCGAACGCATCGCCGAGGAGCTTTCCGCCTGCGTCGAGGTGGTCAGCCTCTATATCATGAGCGACCTGAAAAGCCTGCACATCCACACCCTCACCGACAGCTACGAGGCCTTCGATACCTTCGTGCGCGCGCATATCTTCAATCGCGACGAGATTCTCTCCGTCGACTGCAAGTCGCTGATGACCCGCGTGAAGCACCGGCGTGGCGGTGCGCGGCTATGACGTCTCTGTCTCTGCCTCTGTCTCTGTCTCTGTCTCTACCACTGACACCGCAGCCCCGGACGGCGTCGGAGCCGTCATTTCACTCGACACCTCACATATCACTGCAAGCGTCAATGCAATCTTGCCAGCCCGCGCAGCAGCCGTAGCGCTATCCACAGAAAGCCCAGCGGGAACAGCACCGTCTGGGTGATGAACAGCATGGTGAGATCGATCACCTTGTCGGTCATCGCATCAAAGCCCTGGGTGACACTGGTGATCGGCCCGCCGACCCAGCCTTCCATGCTGCCCTTGAACTGCTGCCACCAGCTGCGCTCCTCGTGCGCGCCACCTACCTGCTTGTCGGCGACTTCCGCCAGCTGCTGCTGCGTCACGCTCAGCTGCGCCATCTGGGTATCGCGACTGTCATCGAGAAAGGCCTGACCCGCGGCGCCGCTGGCCAGCGCGACACTCAGCACCGCGAAGCGCAGTGCGATGCCCCACAGGGCCACGCGCAGGATAGCCACCTGCCACCAGCGCTGGCGGGAATGCGCGATCGATTGGCGACTGCCCGTGAGTAGCCCCAGCGCTGCCAGCAGGCAGGCACCACTGGCGAATGCCTTGATGATCAGCGAGCCGGAAATGCCCAGCAGCAGTTTCTGCAGCGCCAGCGAGCCGGTCGCCGCGAACATCACCCATGAGAAGCGCTCGATCATGTCATTGGCAGGGTCCAGCGCTTCCCCGGGCGAGACCTGAAACACCTGCAGGTCAATGGTCGAGGACTGCAGCACCGAGATGGTCGCGTTCAGGCCCTTGGCGATGGCGAAGGCACTGAACGCCTGACCCAGAGTGGCGTCGAGGAAATCCAGCGCCCACTGCTGCGGCATTTCCCACCAGGCAAGCACCGCCATCACCACCAGGATGGCGACCAGCAGGATGCGCGGCACCTGTGCCTCTCCTGGTGCCCCGGGCGTGGCGGGCAGGCGAGGCCCGGCAGTCTTCGTCACGGAAGTGGATGCGGCGGCAGGCGAAGACTCCGAGCGGGCGGTAGGCTCTTCAGGCTCATGAGGTGACATCTAACGCTCCATCAGGACAAAGCCGCATGATGCCACCGCCCCGTCAGACTGTCGTCTATGGCGCCTCGCATGAAGACTCGATGTGGGCGAACCGACTCTTATTGACCTGCTCTGATTGGCCGGCTCTGATTGACCGACTCTGAGCGCCTCTATCCAAGTGCACCATGATCGATCGCACGCACCATCAGGTCGCGAGCATGACAATTGATCATCCCCACCCCACATTCGTGAGCCAGATGTCACCCTTCCCGTCGCTATCGGTGAACAAATGCCGCGACAGGCGTCATCTCCTGACATTTGTCAGGCCCTGAACTCTGCCAATCAGCGCTGCCACGGCCTCACTTGGGCAACGCCAGGGGCGCGATCACGCTCCATCAGCGGAACACAGCGTCGAAAATCACCATGCAATCAATTGAAAATTAATAATAAATCTCCCTGCGCGACAAATGGCACATGCCTTGCAATGTCTTCCACGTAGCCCACTGACAAATGGCAGCCTCCTGGCTGACAAATGACAGGCAACGCTACTCAAGAACATGCAGAAACACCTACACAACAAGATCGCCGGCCTCGATGTCGGCATGCCGTACAGGCGCCCCTTGAGACAGAAGACTCTTTCACACAGAGCATTCAAAGCAGTCTGTCGCAAGGGCATTACTGGTCATCCGTCCGCAGGAGATCCTCCCATGACATTCGATCGTCGCAAGTTCCTGGGTGCCGCACTGGCAACCTCAACCGCTGGACTCGTGATGGGTGCGCCCGCCATCGTGCGCGCGGAATCCAACAAGACCTATCAATGGAAGATGACCAATGCCTATGGTCCGGGCTCGCCCTTCTATGTCGAGGGTCCGGGCAGTCCGACCGACTTCTGCCGCAAGGTGGAGGCCATGTCGGGTGGGCGCATGAAGATCCAGCACTTCGCGGCCGGTGAGCTGATTCCGGCTCTGGAGGGCTTCAATGCCGTCGCCAGTGGCGTGGTGGAGATGAACGCCGGCAATGCCTATTTCTGGGCCGGCAAGATTCCCGCCGCCCAGTACTTCACTACCGTGCCCTTCGGCATGAATACCCAGGGCATGAATGCCTGGCTGTATCACGGTGGCGGCCTGGAGCTGTGGCATGAGCTCTACGCTCCCAAGGGGCTGATCGCCTTCCCGATGGGCAACACCGGCGTGCAGATGACCGGCTGGTTCCGCAAGCCGATCAATACGGTCGAGGACTTGAAGGGCCTGAAGATGCGTATCCCGGGGCTGGCCGGCAAGGTCTACGCCGAACTGGGCGTGGCCGTGCGTCTGTTGCCCGGCGGGGAGATCTTCCCGACGCTGGAACGTGGCGTCATCGATGCCGCCGAGTTCGTCGGCCCCTATCAGGATCGCCGCCTGGGGCTGCAGAAGGCCGCCAAGTACTACTACACCACCGGCTGGCACGAGCCGACCAACGTCACCGAGCTGATGATCAACAAGGCAGCCTGGGAGGGCCTGCCCGAAGACCTGCAGGCCATCGTCAAGGCCGCCGCCCAGGCGTGCAACGTCGAGAGCCAGGCCTGGTGCGAATCGGTGAATGCCGAGGCGCTCAATGACCTGGTCGACAACGAAGGCGTCACCGCTCAACCGCTGCCGGACACGGTAGTAGCGCGCCTCAAGGAAGTCACCGAGAAGACGCTGACCGACATGGCGGCGGCCGATCCGGACACCGCGCGCGTCCACGAGTCCTTCATGGCCTTCCGCGACCAGCACAAGGAATGGGCCGCCGTCAGCGAGAAGACCTTCCTGGCGCTCTGACGGCTGACATCGACCCTCCCGTCGCGGCTCCTGCGGCTCACGCCCCAGTGCCTGAACGGGTCATCACTGGTGTCATCCCTGCTTCCCTGTCCAACGCCACGACCTGTCCCGTCGTGGCGTTCATGAGGCCATGCCATGCTGTACGTCATCCATTTTCTCGAGGGCATCATCGAGCGACTGGGCGTCATCGCCCGTTACTCGCTGTTGGCGCTCGTATTGCTGGTCGCCGGTAACGTGCTGCTGCGTTACTTCTTCAGCATCAGCCCCGTGCCACTCCAGGAATTCGAGTGGCACCTGATTTCTCCCATCGCGCTGCTGGGCATCTCCTACGCCCTCAAGCATCGCGCCGACGTTCGCGTCGATGTCTTCTACGACCGTTTCTCTCTCAAGGGCCGCGCGCTGGTGGACCTGATCGGTGCGCTGATGACCATCGCCATCGGCGCCGCCATCGCCTGGCTGGGCCTGAGCTACACCGAGCAGTCCTAGCAGCTGATGGAAGGCTCGCCCGACCCCGGCGGTCTTCCCTATCGCTATCTGCTCAAGGCCTTCATTCCTCTCGGGTTCGCCGCGCTTGCGCTGCAGGGCGTGGCAGACTGCCTGCGCGCGCTGCTGGTGCTGTCCGGCAAGCCCGTCGACGGTGACCTGGAACGCGAGGTGACGCCATGAGCCCGAACGAGTGGATCGCGCTGGCCATGATCGGCGGCTTCCTGGTCCTGATGCTGATCGGCATTCCGGTCGCGATTTCCCTGGCCGTGGCCGGTTTCGTGGCGGGGCTTGCGGGCTTTGGCCCGCTGCTGTTCAGCCTGATGCCGGCCCGTCTGTATGGCGTGGTCACCAACTACACCCTGCTGGCGATCCCCTTGTTCGTCTTCATGGGGGTCATGCTCGAGAAATCGCGGGTCGCCGAGGACATGCTCGAGACCATCGGGCGCGCCATGGGCGGCGTCAATGGCGGCATGGGCATCGCGATCATCCTGGTCGGCGTGCTGATGGGGGCCTCTACCGGCATCGTCGGCGCGACGGTGGTCACCGTCGGCATGCTGACGCTGCCGACCCTGTTGCGGCGCGGCTACCACCCGGGCGTGGCCTCGGCCACCATCTGCGCCTCCGGCACCCTGGGGCAGATCATTCCGCCGAGTCTGGTGCTGATCCTGCTCTCGGAAATTCTCGGCGAATCCGTCGGCACCCTGTTTGCCGCCGCCTTCGTGCCGGGGCTGGCCATCGCCGTCATCTATATCGTCTATCTGCTGGTGCTGGGCTGGTGGAAAGCGGACCTCGTCCCGGCCATCCCGGAAGAGGAGCGCGCCGCTGCCGGTGGCCTCAAGGAATTGCTACGTGATCTGGCGCGTAGCGTGATCCCGCCGCTGATGCTGGTGTTCGCGGTGCTCGGTTCGATCCTGGGCGGCGTGGCCGCTCCCACCGAAGCGGCCTCGATGGGCGCGTTGGGCAGCATGCTGATCGCGCTGCTGGCCCGGCGTCTCAACTTCACCATGCTCAAGGCCTGTCTGCATTCGACCCTGACCATCACCGCCATGGTCTATTTCATCCTGCTGTGCGCGCAGCCCTTCTCGCTGGCCTTCCGCGGCCTTGGCGGCGAGAACATGGTGCATGATCTGTTCAACCTGCTACCGGGCGGCGAGCTGGGCGCGCTGATCTTCCTGATGGTGATACTGTTCGTGCTCGGCTTTTTCCTCGAGTGGATCGAGATCAGCTATATCGCGCTGCCGATGTTCCTGCCGGTCTTCATCGGCTATGACACCGACATGGTGTGGCTGGGCGTGCTGGTGGCGATGAATCTGCAGATGTCCTTCCTGACGCCGCCCTTTGGCTGGGCGTTGTTCTTCCTCAAGGGCGTCGCTCCCCCCGAAGTCACCACCCGCCATCTGTATCTCGGTGTGCTGCCCTTCGTCGGCCTGCAGGCTGCGGCAGTCGTGCTGCTGTTCTGCTTCCCGGGGCTCGCTACCTGGCTGCCGGAAGCGATCGGTTGGTAAGCCGGCCAGCCATGTACCGGCGCGTTTCGGGACACTTGACGAGGGATTCAGCGCAAAGGCCATTGGAAAGGTAATTCAGCAACGCGTAATGTCTTGTGGCCTGCCCACCGGCTCGCCTCCCCTGGAGACAGCACACCCGCCAGCGCTCCAGGGACATGCATCGACTGCCGATGGCGTTCATCGGCAACCTTCATCAGCTATGAACCACCCCGCGCCATACGGGGACGACAAGGAAACACCATGGAACTGTTCTCAGCCTATCCACTGCACTGGATTCTCGGCCTGATCGCCGCACTGATCGTCACCGGCATGATTGCCGGCGTGATGGCCGGCCTGCTGGGGGTCGGCGGCGGCATCGTCATCGTGCCCGTGCTCTTTCACCTCTTCAGCCTGCTGGGCGTCGATGAAGCGGTGCGCATGCACCAGGCCGTCGGCACTTCACTTGCGACCATCATTCCCACCTCGATCATGTCGGCCAGGGCGCATTACGCCAAGGGCAACCTGGACCCGGCGATTCTCAAGCGCCTGCTGCCGGGCGTGATCATCGGCGTCATCATCGGCGGCCTGCTCTCCAACCTGTTCAGCGGTGCGGTACTGATGGGGCTGTTTGCCACCGTGGCCTTCCTGGTCGCGCTCAACATGTTCCGCCGTCAGTCCACCGTGCTGGGCACTGGCCTGCCGGGCCCGCTGGGCAGCGGCGCACTGGGCACCTTCATCGGTGGCGTCTCGACGCTGATGGGCATCGGCGGCGGCACCCTGAGCGTGCCGACCCTGAGCACCCTGGGCACCCCGATGCATCTGGCCGTCGGCACAGGCGCGGCGCTGGGTCTTGTCATCAGCCTGCCGGGCACCGCCAGCTTCCTGCTCAATGGCATCGGCGAACCGAACCTGCTGCCGGGCTCCATCGGCTACGTCAATCTGCTCGGCTTCGCCGCCATCGTGCCGGCGACCATGCTGTGTGCTCCGATCGGTGCGAAGCTGGCCCACGCGATGGACGCCGCCAAGCTCAAGAAGGTCTTCGCCATCTTCCTGATGTTCACGGCACTGCGCATGTTCTACGACCTGTTCACCGGTAGCTGAGACGCACTGGACGCTCAATAACAACAACGGAATCCTCAGGAGCAAGACGCCATGATTCATACCCGACGTGGTTTTGGCGGCGCCTGCGCCGCGCCCCATCATCTGGCGGCGCAAGCGGGCCGCGATATCCTGCGCGATGGTGGCAACGCCATCGAGGCAATGGTCGCGATGGCAGCGACCATCGCGGTGGTCTACCCCCACATGAACGGCATCGGCGGTGATGGCTTCTGGCTGATCAAGCGCCCGGGACTGGCGCCGCTGGCGATCGATGCCTGTGGCCCGGCGGCAGGGCTTGCCAGCCGCGAGTTCTATGCCGAGCACGGCCATGGCTATGCGGCTGACAGTGAGGGGGCCGCTCCCCTGGCCAACGGCAGCAGCATCCCGACCCGCGGCCCGCTGTCGGCCTTGACCGTGGCCGGCACCATCGGCGGCTGGCAGGAGGCGTTGGCCTTCTCTGCCGAGACCTCGGCGGATGCGCGCTCGCCCCTGCCGCTCTCGACATTGTTGAGCTATGCCATCCGGCATGCCAATGATGGCGTGGCCGTCAGCGCCAGCCAGAAGGCACTCAGCGAAAAACACCTGGCCGTGCTCTCGCAGCAGCCCGGCTTCGCTGAGCGCTATCTGGGTCAGAGTGAGTCAGGTGAGCCGATCGCGCTGGAAGAAGGCGCGCGACTGCATCAGCCGGCGCTGGCCGCAACGCTCGCGCGTCTGGCAGATGCCGGACTCGATGACTTCTATCGTGGCGAGCTTGCCACGCGCATGGCACAGGAGTTGGAAGCCGCCGGCAGCCCGCTGCGCCTGGCTGACCTCAACGGCTATCGCGCCCAGCGCGTCACGCCGCTCAAGGTCCGCCTGCGCGACAGTGAGGTATACAACCTGCCCGCCCCGACCCAGGGCCTCGCGACGCTGATGATTCTGGGGCTCTACGATGCATTGAGCGCGACGCATGGCATCAGCGAAGCGGACGGCAACACCCCGCGTCACCTGCATGCGCTGATCGAAGCCACCAAGCGCGCCTTCCTGGTACGCGACAGCCTGATCACCTCGCCGGAATGCATCGAGGGGGCGCTCGAGGACAGCCTCGAAGGCAGCATCGCCACGCAACAGGCACAGCTCTCCCCGGAGGCCCTCGCCCGCCAGGCCGAGATGATCGACATGCAGTCCGCGCTGGGCTGGCCGCACGAGCCCGCCGAAGGCGACACCATCTGGATGGGCGCGACGGACAGTGACGGCACCACCGTCAGCTTCATCCAGAGCGTCTATTGGGAGTTCGGCAGTGGCGTGGTGCTGCCCAGCAGTGGCGTGATGTGGCAGAACCGCGGGCTGGCGTTCGATCTGGCGCCGGACAGACTGCGCAGCCTGGCACCGGGCCGCAAGCCCTTCCATACCCTCAATCCGTCACTGGCCTGCTTCGATGATGGCCGTGTGATGGCCTTCGGCACCATGGGCGGTGAAGGCCAACCGCAGACTCAGGCGGCTGTCTTCACGCGCATCGCCCGCCACGGCATGTCATTGCAGGCCGCGATCAGCGCACCGCGCTGGCTGCTCGGTCGCACCTGGGGGGATGTCAGCACCAGCCTCAAGCTCGAATCGCGCCTCGCGGGCGAGATGGCTCAGACACTCGCGGCCATGGGCCATGAAGTGGAAGTCCTCGATGAGGCCTTCAGCGACACCCTGGGGCACGCCGGCGCCGTGATGCGCCACCCGGACGGTCAGGTCGAGGCGGCCCACGACCCGCGCAGTGATGGTGGCGCGACACTGACGTGATGAAAACCGGCCAGTGTCATGTCATGAACTGGCCGGCTTCTTGCTTGACTCGATGGGAGATGAAGCCTTTCGCCTGACTCCCGCCTCCACCCCATGCTGAGCATCAATCGCCACACAAGATGACAAGGAGAACTGACCTCTTAAATTTAGATATTCCTTATTCATGAATAATGAAAGATTGAGACACGACCTTCATTTGCCCTCATAACAACGACAGAGCGACTCACCACAATGACAACAGCTGACTTCATGACTCCCCGCCGCCTTGTAGCTGCCATCTCGATCGCCGCCTGTTCTCTGGCCTATGGCATTCAGGCCAACGCCGCGGAACACCCGGGGGTGAAGATCTATGCCACCGGCGGCACGATTGCGGGTAGCTCTGCCTCCTCCACGGACACCACCAACTACAAATCCGGCAGCCTGGGGGTGCAAGCGCTGCTGGACGCCGTACCAGAACTGGCCGATGTCGCCGAGGTGACCGGTGAACAGATCGCCAACACCGGCAGCAGCAATATCGATCAGGAAATCCTGCTCAAGCTGTCGAAGGCGATCAATGAAGAGCTCGCGACGGACGCCACCCACGGCGTGGTCATAACCCACGGCACCGACACGCTGGAGGAGACCGGCTTCTTCCTGGATCTCACCGTCGACAGTGACAAGCCGGTGGTAATGGTCGGCGCCATGCGTCCGGCGACTGCCATCAGCGCCGATGGCCCGTTCAACCTGCTGGAGGCGGTCACCCTCGCAGCCGATGAAGGCGCGGAGGGACGTGGGGCGATGATCGTGCTCAACGACCGCATCGGCTCGGCGTATTACACCACCAAGACCAATGCCATCATGATGGACACCTTCAAGGCGACCGAGCAGGGTTACCTCGGTGCCTTCATCAGCGGCAAGCCGCACTTCTATTACACACCGGCGACACCGACCGACAAGCCTCACTTTGACGTGACATCCCTCGATGGCCTGCCGAAGGTCGATATCATCTACGCCCACCAGGACATGGACCCGGCGCTCTTCACCGCCGCCCTCGACAACGGTGCCAAGGGTATCGTGATCGCCGGCAGCGGCAATGGCTCGATTCCGGAGACCGTCAAGCCGCTGGTCAAGCAGGCCATGGCGGATGGCATCCCGGTCGTGCGCAGCACTCGTACCGGCAATGGTATCGTCAGTGCCAAGGAAGAAGGCATCGGCAGTGGCGCCCTCAATCCTCAGAAGGCGCGCATTCTGCTCTCGCTGGCGCTGACGGAGACCGATGACATGGACAAGGTGCGTGGCTACTTCGAGTGAGCCGGCAGTCACATGACGAAACGTGACTGACTATCAATGCAAAAAGGGACTGCTCAGGCAGTCCCTTTTTGCTGCGTCACTCATTTGTCGAGGCGTGGAACGCTATCGCCCCTTCAAGGCGCGTTGCGCTGCGAGGGGCTGCGCGTGAAGGCGCCGGGGTGCTTCTCACCGTCTTCGCTCTCGTGATAACGCCTGGCGGCATTCGCCCACCAGGCAAGTTGTTCGAAGGCGCGCTCGAGATAGCCGCCCCATTCCCGGGCATCCTGATTCTCGGCGTAGCCGCCATCTTCATTGAGCACTTCCTGCGCTCGAGGCACGTGAATCATCGCCGAGACCGGCAAGCAGCCCAGCTCCGAGAGGAAGGTGCGCATGTTGACTGCTGCGCGTACCCCGCCCCACTGTCCTGCGGAGTAAGTCGCGATCACCGAGGGCTTGTAGGAGTAAAGAGAGCTGCCGAAGTGATTCAGGAGATTGGCCAACGCCGGACTCATGGAATGGTTGTACTCGGGGCTGACCATCACGTAACCATCCGCCGCTTCGATCTGCTGGGCGAGATTGCGCAAGTCCTGGGGGGCATTGCGCTGCGCATAGGAAAACAGCGGCTTGAAGGGGTCTGCCAGATCGTAATCGAGTGGATCGATCAGCACCGCCTCATGGCCACTTTCCTCGAGCTGTGCGACGCAGCACCTGGCGACCCTTTCCCCAAGACGTGCAGGTGCGGGGGGTGTGCTGGTCCGCACCGACCCCAGAAAGACCAGAATCTTCAGTGCCATTGTTCTCTCCTTGTTGCGAGCCACATGAAATGGATTCCTGTGCTCGATATTCGCTCTAGCATTGCATCATATCCCGGACTCTGAACACCGGTGCGCTGCGTCGCAAGACACTGCATCAATCTTCAGTTTGCACCTAACACAGATCATGAATGTGCATATCCAGCCATGCATGCCCTTACATGAATTTTCTGCCATGCATTTCCTGCCATGAATTTCTTGCCTGGCGGCTTTACCGCCTTCCCCATTCTTTCCTTGATTGCTGCGCCAGCACCCTTCAAATCCCCGCAGGGTCATGACCTACTGGCATGAACCATATCACCCTCAGCATCTGCAATTGGCGACTGATACCCCTCTGCGAAGGTAGCGTGGCGGAGTCTTTGGTGTTGCGTCAGAAGACCCTCCATTTCTCATGACAATACCGATCTCGCATCTCGTGGGGCCAAGGCCTCAAGGCCATCCACAAGCCCGTCTCAGACAATGCGGCAAAGCGCAACTTCATCTCTTTTCGCCTCATGTTAGCCGCCCATATCGAGTCTATCGTGACATGCGGACATAATTCGCCACGCCGGTTTCATTTCGTCGGTGCTCTGACAATCATGCTGTCTGTGCCATCTTCGCCATAGCCAAATCCGCGTCATGATGCTGCAACAAACATGCATTAAAACTAATTAAGTGTTAGCTTTACCATCCCAAAAGCATGAGAAAACTAACCAACCTCATGACACGAGGAGACAGAAAGGGAATGCAAGACACTCAGGACATTGCCGTCATCCAGCAGTTCACCGCTTCTTTCACGCATCAGACCCATCGAGAGACAGTGTCTTTCTTTGGTCGCAATCACCCGCTCTTCCGCCAGGTGCGCACGCTACGTGAAGACCACCACAGCGCCTCGAAGGCCTATCTACAGAAGCACCGTGATCACGATGATGTGATCGACAGCAACAGCCAGCATATCTGCCTGATGGACACCCAGCACGACACCCTACTGGGCAGCATTCGCGTCACCCCCGGGAGTCTCGAGTCGCGCACGCTCTTCGATGACAGCGATGCAGTGTCCATCCCGGAGGGCGCCATCTATGAGTTCAGCCGGCTGGTGATGGCCCCGGAGGCCAAGCGGTTTGCCCATGGCAATCTGCTGATGGCTGCTGCGGCACGTCATGTCAGATCCCGAAAAGGCGATGGCATTCTGGCCTTGTGCAAACGCGCCAACATGAAGATCTTCAAGCGTTTCGGCCTGGCGCCACTGCACGATGCCACGCTCAGGACAGACAAGAACCTGGGAGATCTCTACATGGTGTATGCCAGCATGGAGACCATCATGCACACGGCGAAACAGCGCTATTCCTCGCCCGAGCAAGCGCCACAGCCAGCGGAACTCTCACCAGACGCTACCTCGCTCTCGCCGGGCCCGGGCCTCGCAAGCCAACCGCTCTGAACGTAGAGCGCTCACCAGCACCGCGTCGTCTGCCAGTCTGCGCGCTGACAGCTAGCGTCTGATCTTGCGCGCAATACCCGGGGCCAAGCCGCCTTCCCCCTGATTTGCCATCCCCTCTTGCAGTCGCTGAGGCTTTGCACCACTATTGAATGATAATGATTATCATAATCATGGCGATTTGCTTAAGGAACCGATATCCGGTCACGGGAGGGCCTCATGGACGAATGGAAGCGTGAAACACAGGCAGGCAATGCATTGTTCGAACAGGGCGACTACGCCATGGCAGAGCAGCACTATCTCAGCGCCTGCCATTTTGCCGACATCTTTCTGATGCCCTGTGCAGACCCGGATGGCGGCGTCGCGGCACTGGTCGTGAGCTACCAGAATCTGGCGGAGCTCTACCGCGCCCAGGGCCAACACCCGCAAGCGATGCGCTCCCTCCAGGCTGCTCATGCGCGCCTCTCCCATGCGCTCTCCGCCCCGGGTCTGTGCCATGCCCATCAACAGGCCTTGCTGCGCGGCAGCGGCCAGGTACGCATGGAGATCATGAACACCGTGCAATGGCTCGGCGTTTCCACGCGACGGACTCACCAGGCGAACCCCGCGGGACACTCCACGACGCGGGTCCATCACTGACTCTCACCCTCACAGGAGATACGGCATGAAGAAAACCCTTACCGCGAGCGGGCTGCTGTTGCTGACCGCCGCCAACACGGCCCTGGCCCACCCGGGACATGACCACAGTGACTGGAGCAGCCCGCTCGTTCACACCCTGTTCTATGGCGCCATCGCAGCCGTCATCGGTACCGCGTTCTTCGTCATTCGTCAGTCGCGTCACAAGCGCCAGAACACTCAGCAAAAGGAGGATTGAGCATGATTCACGCCCTGCTTCGCGGCATTGACCGCCTGGTATCAGTCCCTGCGGCATCCGCGCACTGTGATATTCCCTGCAAGATCTACGACCCGTCTGCTGCGCAGATCGCCGCACTCAGCGTGATTCGCTTCATGGACCTCATCAATGAGCTGGGTCAGAAGGACAGCCTGACGCTGGCAGACCAGGCCTTGTTGGCACGTCTGGTGGAGCAGAAAGAAAGCCACGCCGAGAAAGCCAAGCATGAGATCCGCATCATCTGGGGCGATTACATCAAGCAACCACAGCGGGATGCCTATCCCGACATCGATGCGCTGGTGCACAGCATCATGCTGGCCGGCTCTGCCTGCAAACAGGGTATCGAGCGGGATAAAGGGGAAAAGCTGCTGACCCTCATCAATGAATTCGCCGCGGCGTTCTGGGATACCAAGGGTGTCACGACCTTTACTGCGACCTGCCCGTATCCGCCGTCTGAAACTGTCGTCTATCCGAAGCTGGATTGAGGCAACGACATGACGCGCCAAAGAACTGATGAAGAGTGAATTGATCAAGAGTGAACGGATGCCCATCGGACTCTATCGCGTCAATGGACTCAGCATGTCTCCCGGCCTTGCGCCGGGAGATTATGTCGTGACACTGAAACGCTGGAAATCGCGCTATCGCATAGGCGATATCGTGGTGGCACAGCACCCCCACTTCGGCCGCATCATCAAGCGTATCCGTGCAATACAGCCAGACGGCATGCTCTGGCTGGAAGGCACCCATCCTGACAGTACCTCGACTGACAAGATGGGCTTGATGAGGCGCGAGTGGATCCAGGGGCGAATTGTTCGCGTATATCGAAGAAATTAAAATTAGATGTATCGCAGACAGAATCTTAAAAATAGCACCAGTAAAAGCCAAGCAAAGAAAGCAAGTACTTGAAGTATCGCCTCCAAAAACTATTCAAGTGATCAGAAAACATAGTCTCCAGCGAATCAATATAATCTTCTGAAGACTTTATAATACCCATTACAACGGGTGAATCATATACTTGCGGACAAAAACTACTTGAATCAAAATTAACTAAGCTTATACGCTGCTTGAACTTATTTGATTGCGGCTGAATATCCAGCTTATAGGCATCTGAGACGTGCAATCTATTTATCGACCTATTAATACTCTTAATATTTGAGACTATCTGCATAGCTTCATAGCTGGAGTAATAGCTATTTACATGGAAAGAAACGGCTTTTTGTGTAATAGCGAGGATGTCGACCTTAAGCAAATCCAAGGAAGCTCTTAATTCCTTCCTTTTTTCTCTATCGTTGTTATGCGAATTAACGACAAACCAACCACCTAAGATTAAAATCCATGTGGTAGCTGAAGCAAACAGCCTCAAGAACCCAGCATTTTCGGGATCGTTAATTAAAACCCATATATCAGGCATCAACCTTTTGCGCCTTCCATATAGCTGTTTATTTCATCAATAAGAAACGGATCTTCATTCGAAATAAACTTTATCTTTTTAAACACAACGCTGCTGTTATCTAACCTCCTAACCAAGCCTCCAAAAGCTTCCTCAAGAAATGAGGAACCAAAGCCCATAACCCCATCAAGATTGATCAACAACTCTTCATGGCGCTCTATATTAGGTATTAGAAATTCCTCTCTAAACTTTTCACCACTGTACGGGCCATCTGTAAGAAAACGGCCAGCAGGAAACGGTGAAAACTCCTTAGCAATATTAATAATCATATTTAACATACCATTTCCCAATCCAGTAAAATTAGACAAGTCTTGATTTATGCTCAAGCAGCTTTTGCGCTAGTAAAGCTATCAGGCAAAGAGACTTGCCAGCAGACTATTGTACCTTTAATACTAGTAGAAAAATCAAAAAGACGCACATCTCCACCTTTTGCGAGTCTATAACTTCCTTTATTACTTAATATGATTATATCACTTTCTTCAGAGTTATCTATAGTAGCAACGATTTGACTCAATCCCTTACCACGATGAGATTGCTCGGTTCTCGACCTAGTCATCGTAACAGCTTCTTCAATAGCTCTAGAGTCTGTCAAATCTTTTCCTAACTGTCTTAACAAGGATTTAAAGAATCCTGGGTGACTTATAGGAAGAGTATTAGGAATACCCAACCCCAAGTCACAGAAGACTACTTTTAGCTTACCATTTATTTCTTGGGAAAACATCCACCAAGGCTTATAGTAATCAGTATGTATCAAATTATCACCACGCTCCTTGATATAAGCATGCTGACGTGCATTTGTCATTGCTTCTGTCATACCTGTAAAAAGGTCTCGAGACAAAGAAGTAGCGATATGCCCTTGATATTTTTCAAGGATATTTTTGCACTTCTCCCCTTCAACCTCTTCGCCAGATGCACAGAACCAAGTTGCAACATCATCCCTATTACTTTCAGGCGTTCTTTTAATGCTGCATTTTATCAACTTTGAGAAGCCGATCTTATTAAAAACCTGCCTTACAACCTTATCTTTAGGTGGCGTGCTTCTAACATCTAACTTCTTGACATTATTCAGTCTTGATATTTCAGCATATACAAATATCATGCCTTCTGCATACACCTTTTCTAGGCCGCTAAAATCAATCCAAAGCCTTTTTCTTCCTTTATCGACATGACGATGAATACTATCAACAAATGAAATAACTTTTTTCCTAGCATCTACCGCAGTAAGTCTAAGTGTTCTTGGGCACTTAATCTCAAAAAAGCCAGACCGCTGTTCTCGCTTAGCAATAGCTTTAGAATTTGATTTTTCTCTTTTACGCATTTCTCGTAGAGAAGCGCGCCTTAAATACTCACGCCGAGAAAAATCTGTAATCTTCATAGACTTCACTTCCTGTGTTGGTCTATACAACTTTTAGCGTTAAACGTCATATGCGCCGCAATAACAAGTAACGAACAATCCCACAAAATACAAAAAATTACACTAACACTACACAAACAAAATTTTTATCATACACAGACACATACAAAACCCAAAAATGCAAAGGCTAAGGCTAGCCCAGAGGGCTTAGTATACATTGGGTTGCCTACAAGCAAAATCTAGTTTCTATGTCTTTACCTCACACCACCTTCATCAGCCTCAGCGCGTCATGGATCGCCGCATGGGTATTGCGGGTCGCGACGGCGTCGCCTATGCGATAGAGCTGGAAGCTGCCCTCTGCTGCGCGCTGGGTGTGTTCCGGACTCGGGCCGTCCACCGGTTGGGCGAGGCCTGCTATCAGGGCGTCGTAGTCCACTGCCCCGCCATTGCGTGAGTGAGGCTTGAGTTCGAAGTAGAGATCTTCCATCGGGCGGGCGCCGTAGTTGACCACTACCTGATCGACAAGGCGCTGATCCGCGTAGGCACCGGTGCCCTTGCCCTGCGCCACGGCGTCATCCAGATAATCACTGCCGATATGGGCGATCAGCTGGCCATCCTCACTGCGCGTGACGCTGCCGAGGCGATAGGTCGGCGTGAAGGTGACGGCGAGACGTTGCAGGCTGCGCATGTAGGGCACCAGGTTCATGGCCATGATTTCCGGCGCGAAGGTGCGATCTGGCGTCATCATCTCGAGCCTGGCACCGGAGTTGGCGATCATCTCGGCGGCCTGTAGCGCAGCGTGGTCACCCGCGTCATCGAACAGCAGCACGTTGCGGCCAGGCGTGACATGGCCCGAGAGAATGTCCCAGCTGGAGACGACCAGCTCACTGCCGACCTGCGGCATGTCTTCCTCGGGATAGCCACCGGTGGCCACGATGACGACATCGGGTTGCTCCGCCAGCACATCCTCGGCCTCGGCGAAGACGTTGTAGCGCATCTCGACGCCGAGGGCCTCACAGCGACTGATGCGCCAATCGATGATGCCGATCATCTCGCGCCGCCGCTCGCTCTGGGCGGTGAGGCGAATCTGGCCACCCGGCTGGTCGGCCGCTTCCAGCACCACCACCTGATGCCCGCGCTCACCTGCGACGCGTGCGGCCTCGAGCCCTGCCGGGCCCGCGCCGATGATCACGACCTTCCGGGTGACCTCGGCAGGCGTGATGTCATGCGGTTGCTCCAGCTCCCGCCCGGTCGCAGCGTTATGAATGCAGTAGGCGGAGCCGCCCTGATAGATGCGATCCAGACAATAGTTGGCCCCGACACAGGGGCGGATGGTCTCCTCCTGCCCTGCCATCAGCTTGCGCACGATGTGCGGGTCCGCCATGTGGGCGCGCGTCATGCCGACCATGTCGACCTTGCCAGTGGCGATGGCGTGACGCGCGGTGGCGATGTCCTGAATCTTGGCACCGTGGAAGGTCGGAAAATCCATCGCTTCGCGAATCTGTCCGGCGAAGTCGAGATGCGGCGCACTGGCCATGCCCTGGATCGGGATGACATCGGTGAGGCCCGCATCGGTATCGATATGGCCGCGCACCACATTGAGAAAATCGACCTGACCGCTATCGCGCAGCAGACGCGAGACTTCCAGGCCATCGCTGGCATCCAGCCCGCCACTCAGACACTCATCTCCCGTGTAGCGAACGCCGACGATGAACTCGCTGCCCACCCGTGCGCGAATGGCGCTCAACACTTCCATGGTGAAGCGCAGTCGATTCTCGAGACTGCCGCCATAGGGGCTATCCAGCGTATTGGTGAGCGGTGACCAGAACTGGTCCATCAGATGGCCATAGGCCTGCAGCTCTATACCGTCGAGGCCGGCTGCCTGCATGCGCTCGGCGGCGTCGGCGTAGTCCTGGATCAGCCGTGCGATATCCCAGTCCTCGACCCGCTTGGGAAAGGCGCGGTGCGCCGCCTCACGACGATGGGACGCCGAGACCGCCGGCAGCCAGTCGGCCTTGTCCCAACGCGTGCGGCGTCCCAGGTGGGTGAGCTGGATCATCACAGCGGTGCCGTGCTCATGACAGGCATCCGTCAGCTCGCTGAGCCACGGCACCACCTCATCGCGATACGCCAGGATATTGTTGAACACCGGCGGGCTGTCCTTCGCCACCGAGGCGGAGCCCGCCGTCATGGTCAGGGCAATGCCCGCCCGCGCACGCTCCTCGTGATAGGCGCGGTAACGCGCCTTGGGCATGCCATCTTCCGGATAGGCAGGCTCGTGGGAGGTCATCATCAAGCGATTCTTGAGGGTCAGATGCTTGAGCGTGAACGGCGTGAGCAGCGGGTCCTGAGCCATGTGGCCTCCTGATGAGCAGACAGCGAGAACAGGGGTGTCTTTATTGCGTACACCTGTGTACATACGCTGACTATAGTCCTAGGCTTCAGGCCATGCGTCGCCGGACACGCCGTTCTGGCCCGCCTGACGCAGCCAGACTCGTCGCTGTCGCAAACAGCATGCTCATGCTGTCATCGCGAGATCGACCTCACATCAGCCCCACCATCCCCCGCCATTCAGGAGACCGCCCATGCCAGAGTCCCCAAGCGTCCCCCCGGCAAGTGACGGCGCCCAGGCTGCCGGGCGCGGCAAGGCCGAGGACTGGCTGGAAGCCGCCTATCAGCAGCTGTTGCTGGGCGGCGTGGATTCGGTGCGCGTCCTGACACTGGCCAAGACGCTGGGCCTGTCACGCACCAGCTTCTACTGGAGCTTCAGGGACCGCGACGCCCTGCTCACCGCGCTGCTTGCGCGCTGGGATGCTCACAATACCGCCGGCCTGATCGGTCGCTGCGAGCAATACGCCGCCACGGTGGTGGAAGCCATGCTCAATGTCTTCGACTGCTGGCTGGATGCGTCACTGTTCGATTCACGCTTCGAGCTGGCGATCCGCAACTGGGCCTCTCAGAACGCGGAGGTCGCCGCTGCCGTCGCCCGCGCCGATCAGGCACGCATTCAGGCGCTGACCAGCATGCTGATGCGCTACGGCCAGCCCGAGCAACTCGCCAACGTACGAGCGCGCACCACCTACCTGACCCAGATCGGCTATCTGTCGATGCGCACTCAGGAAAGCGTCAGCGAGCGCATCAGCCGCGTCGCCGAGCATGTCGAAGTCTTCGTCGGCGAGCGCTGCGAGCCTCAGGAGCTGGCACGCTTCGCGGCCCGACACCCGGCCTGAAAGGACAAAGCCCTCACCGACGGCAGTCGGCAAGGGCTTGGCAGAAACATCAACGGCTAGCTGTCACGTTCACTGGCGCTCGATCAAGCTCTTGGCTCAGGGCCGCGCGCTCAGAAGGCTTCCCACTCCTCCTCTTCACGACGCTGGGAGCCGCGCGCGGCGGTTGCCGGCGGCGGGAAGGCAAACTGCTCGCCATCCGCCATCGGCTGAGTGCTCATGTGCGACATGGACTGATGCGACACGGATTGGCGTGGCATGGCGTGTGTTGTCATGGTCTGTCCACCCGCCACCTTGAAGCCTGCCATCAGCTGCTCCAGTGCCTGAGCCTGTGCGCTCATGCTGCGCGCCGCGCCACTGACCTGATTGACCAGGGTGGTGTTCTGCTGCGTCATCGCGTCCAGCTCGCTCACCGCCGTATTCACCTGGCCGACGCCGGCACTCTGCTCACGCGCGCCGGCGCTGATCTCGGCGATCATGTCGTTGACGCGCTCGACGCTAGAGAGAATTTCGGCCATCGCCTGACTGGCGTCCTTCACCTGCGCCACGCCTTGCTGAGTGTGCGAGATCGACTCGTCGATCAGGCCGCGAATCTCGCGGGAGGCATCACTGGAGCGCGTCGCCAAGGTGCGCACTTCCTGCGCAACCACCGCAAAGCCACGCCCATGTTCACCGGCCCGCGCCGCTTCCACCGAGGCATTCAGCGCCAGGATGTTGGTCTGGAAGGCGATGCCGTCGATCAGACTGATGATCTCGCTGATACGCTCGGCGGAACGATTGATGTCTTCCATGCTTGCCTGCGCCTTGCGCATGTCGTCATTGCCGCGGCGCGCCTGCTCGGAGGTCGAGTTTACCAGCTGGCTGGCCTGCTGGGCGGAATCGGCACTGTGCTGCACGGTGGTGGTGATCTCCTCCATCGAGGCCGAGGTTTCCTGCAGACTGGAGGCGGACTGCTCGGTGCGCGCCGAAAGCTCCTCGTTGCCCTGGGCAATCTCGCCGGCGGCCTGATTGACGGCGCCCGTGGTGCCCCGCACCTGACCGACCACTCGACTCAGGTCCTCGCCGACGCTGTTCATGGCCGCGGTCAGCTTGCCGATCTCATCCTGACGCTGACTGGTGATGCGCTGGGACAGATCGCCCCGCGCCAATGCCTGAGCCAGTGATACCAGCGCATCCAGCGGACGACTGATCAAGCGACGTTCCAACCAGTACAGCAGGCCCGCCACCGCCATTGCCAACAGCAACGACAGGCCGAGCACCAGGTTGCGCAGATGGATGATATCGGCGGTGATGGCCTGCTTGTCGACCGTGGTCGCCACTACCCAGTCCCACGCCGGGTATTGTTCGAAGCGCGTGACCTTGGTGCCCGTCTCTCCGGGCAGGCGATATTCCATCTGGCCCTGGGGCTGATCGAGCAACTTCGCGAAGATCTGACGCCCCTGGTCATCACGGACATCAAGCAATGAAGTCCCCTGCCACTGGTCGCCAGCCAGTACCCGGCCAGGGCTCGCGGCGGCAGTGCTTGCCAGCAGACTGAAATCTCCCTCATGCCATTTCACGTTGGTGATCGTGGTGTAGAGCTCCTGGATCTGAGCGCCGATATCCACCCCGATGAAGGAGGCACCCACGATGTTTCCCGCCTCGTCCTCGATGGGCTGATAACGCGTCATGTAATGCTTGTCTGCCAGATTCAGCAAGCCGCTGTAGGACTGACCATTGCGCAGCGCAGCCAACACCTCGCCCTCCAGAGCGAAGCCGAGCATCCGTGAACCATCGGTATTCTGCAACGAGGTGGAAATGCCGACGAAGTCATCGCCATCGCGCACGAACAGACTGACAGGGGCGCCGGTCCTTCGGGTGAAGTTGTCCAGATACAACGGCTGGCTGTTCTGCATGATGCCGGCATTGCGCAGCACCGGTACCAGACGCTCACCAGCTTTCAGTCTGCGACTGTCATCGAGACTGAAACTGTCGGGAATCGTGGCCAGGAATGCGCTCAGCATGCGTGTGACACTCGCCTGCATCGAGGTATCGAACAAGGTGAGCATCTGGGTGACCTGACGCTGTTGCTGCTTGAGGGCAATCTCCATGTCTCCTTCAACCTGGCGTGCGCTGGCGCTCGAGAACACCAGTCCCAGCGTCAGAAACGCTGCCATCATGAGGATCAGGATCAATAGCGCCAACTTGCTGCCGACGCTGGCATGCGCCAGACGCTGTCTGAGTGAAGTCATACCGCGGGTACCCGGTGTGGTGGAAGTTCACCGACTATCGACCAACGCTGGCTTAACTGAAGGGCTAGAGAAAAGAATTCATCTTTTTTCAGAAGACAGCAAAAAACACCATCAACTGTCATCAAGATGACACTTTCATATGGTTCTGATATCAGTGGTAGGCATTGGCCACATGAGCGTGGGTCACATGAGCCCTGGCCACGAAAAAGCCCTCACCGACGGCAGTCGGCAAGGGCTTGGCAGAAACATCAACGGCTAGCTGTCACATTCAATGGCGCTCGATCAAGCTCTTGGCTCAGGATCGCGCGGCTCAGAAGGCTTCCCACTCCTCCTCTTCGCTGCGCTGAGATCCACGCGTGGCCGGTGCCGGCGGCGAGAAGACAGACTGCTCGCCATCCGCCATCGGCTGAGTGTTCATGTGCGACATGGACTGATGCGACACGGACTGATGCGACATGGCGTGTGTTGTCATGGTCTGTCCACCCGCCACCTTGAAGCCTGCCATCAGCTGCTCCAGTGCCTGGGCCTGTGCGCTCATGCTGCGCGCCGCGCCACTGACCTGATTGACCAGCGTGGTGTTCTGCTGCGTCATCGCATCCAGCTCGCTGACCGCGGTATTCACCTGGCCGACGCCGGCACTCTGTTCACGCGCCCCGGCACTGATCTCGGCGATCATGTCGTTGACGCGCTCGACACTGGAAAGAATCTCGGCCATCGCCTGACTGGCATCCTTCACCTGCGCCACGCCCTGCTGAGTGTGCGAGATCGACTCGTCGATCAGGCCGCGAATCTCGCGGGATGCATCACTCGAGCGCGTCGCCAGGGTGCGCACTTCCTGCGCGACCACCGCAAAGCCACGCCCATGCTCACCGGCCCGCGCCGCTTCCACCGAGGCATTCAGCGCCAGAATGTTGGTCTGAAAGGCAATGCCATCGATCAGGCTGATGATCTCGCTGATGCGCTCGGCAGAGCGGTTGATATCTCCCATGCTCGCCTGCGCCTTGCGCATGTCGTCATTGCCGCGGCGCGCCTGCTCGGAGGTCGAATTGACCAGCTGACTGGCCTGCTGGGCGGAATCGGCACTGTGCTGCACGGTGGTGGTGATCTCCTCCATCGAGGCCGAGGTTTCCTGCAGGCTGGAGGCGGACTGCTCGGTGCGCGCCGAAAGCTCCTCGTTGCCCTGGGCAATCTCGCCGGCGGCCTGATTGACGGCGCCCGTGGTGCCCCGCACCTGCCCCACCACTCGGCTCAGGTCCTCGCCGACGCTGTTCATGGCCGCGGTCAGCTTGCCGATCTCATCCTGACGCTGACTGGTGATGCGCTGGGACAGATCGCCCCGCGCCAGCGCCTGAGCCAGTGATACCAGCGCATCCAGCGGACGACTGATCAGACGACGCTCGAGGAAGTAGAGAATACCGGCCACGGCCAGCGCCAACAGCAGTGCCAGCCCGAAGACCTGATTGCGGACCTGCGTGATGCCCGCCGTCACTTCCTGCTTGTCGATCGTGGTCGCCACCACCCAGTCCCAGGCCGGATAGTGCTGGAAGCTGGTGATACGATCACTGTCTTCGCCCGCCAGGCGGTAATCGATCTGACCGCTGTCGGCGGCGAAGAGCGGCGCGAAGGCCGGCTCGCCCTGCGCATTCTTGAAGTCCATCAGCGAGCGGCCCTGCCACTGACCCGTCGTCAGCACCTTGCCCTGCTGGTCCGGCGCCGTGCTCGCCACCAGACTGAAGTCCTTCTCATGCAACTGGATATTGGTGATGGTGGCATACAGCTCATCGATCTGCTCGCCGACATCCACCCCGATGAACGAGGCACCGATGAGGTTGTCATTGAAGTCGGTGATCGGACGATAGCGCGTCATGTAGTGACGGCCCGCCAGATAGAGCATGCCGGTATAGGGCTGGCCGGCATTCAGCGCGTCCTTGACCCCACCACTCAGCGTCAGCCCGAGCAGGCTTGAGCCATCTTCGGTCTTGAGGGTGGTGGCTATGCGCACGAAATCCTCACCATCGCGCACGAAGAAGCTGACCGGCGCACCGGTGCGATTGGCGAAGTCGGCCAGATAACCGGATTGATTGTTGAGCATGAAGCCGGCATTGAGCAGCGCCGGCGCATCGCGCTCGCCGATCGGCAGACGTCGGTCCTCGATCAGCGTGAAGTTGTCAGGAATGGTCGCCAGGAAGGCATTGAGCATGCGCGTCACGCTGGACTGCATGGTGGTATCGAACAGCTCGATGGTGTTGGTGATCTGTTGCTGCTGCTGAGCGAGAGCGCGTTCGGTGCCCTCTTCTACCTGCATCTTGCTGGCCGTCGAGAACACCAGGCCCAGCGCCGTGAAGGCCGCCATCATCAACAGCAATACCAGCAAGGCGAGCTTGCTGCCGACACTGGCGCGGGCCAGACGCTTTTTTATTGTCATCACTACGCGATACCCCGATCAATCCATGAGAGAAGTATCACGTCTATCGGCCACCGGACTCAGAACTGTAGCGTTGCTGCTGACGAGTGGATTCTAAAAGTGGCCCTGATGAGTGGGTCCTGACCAGCGGCGCCCTTGGAGCGCCGCTGGTCAGTACGCCCGCATTCATGACTCTCTCAGCCAGCGCTCCCTAATCCATTGCCCTTCAGCGTGTCGCCTGCCACCAGTCATCCAGCAGCTGGCGTTCGGCATCGGTCATCTGGGTCATGTTGGCCAGCGGCATGCTCTTGTCGACCACCGTGCGCTGGTGGATGCGCATGGCCTGACGCTGGATGTCATCCCAGCCATTGAAGGCCACGCCGGCTGCCGGAGCCGTCAAGCCGATCAAGTTCGGCGTGTCACTGTGACAGCCGGCGCAGCGTTGCTCGACGATATGACTGACCTTGTCTCGCAAGGGCTGATTCTCCCCCGGGGCCTCATTGCCAGCGGTGCTGCTGGCCGCAACGGTGGCTGAAGGCGCGCTTGTCTCGGCTGTCGCGGGCGCCGTCTGTGAGCGCGGCGCGCAGAGCACGATCACGCCGATCAGTGCCAACACTGCCCCTACGGGCACCCACAGGCGCTTGACGCCCTTGTGGTGATCCACCGTGGCGATACGGATCAGACCGCCCGTCACCAGCAACAGCAGAATGACGCCCAGGCGATAGTCATTGGCATATAGCAGCGGATAGTGGTTGCTGATCATCATCAGCACCGCAGGCAGCGTGATGAAGGTGTTGTGCACCGAACGCTGCTTTGCGCGCTGGCCGTGGATCGGGTCCGGCGTTTCCCCCCGCTTGGCAGCGGCCAGCAGGGCCTTCTGACCCGGGATGATCACATTGAAGACGTTGCCCGCCATGATGCTGCCCATCAGCGCGCCCATCAGCAGGAAGGCGGCACGCCCCGAGAACAGTTCGGTCGCCACCCACGCAGCCAGCGTCAGCCACATACCGACCGCGACGAACAGCGCCCCGGCATGGCGCTTTAAGGGGCTGCGACACAGCGCCTCATAGCCCAGCCAGCCGCCGATGAGCACGCCCAGAGCGCTGCACACGGCCAGGGTGCCGCTCATCTCGAACACGCGCGGGTCGATCAGGTAGGCGTGCGGCTGCAGCAGGTAGATCAGCGTGAAAAGTCCCATCCCGGACAGCCAGGTGACATAGGCCTCCCACTTGAACCAGTGGATCTCGCCGGGCAGCGTTTCACTGACCCCATCGTGGCGAAACAGATGATAGAGACCGCCACCATGCACCGCCCACAGCTCGCCGCCGGGGCGGCCATCTACCGCATGAGTGGCCGGCTTTCGCCGGTTGTCGAGCCAGATGAAGAAGAACGATGCGCCGATCCAGGCGATCCCCGCCATGACATGCAGCCAGCGGGTCAGCAGCATCGCCCAATCGAGAAGATATGCGCTCATGCCGGCTCCTTAGCTGCCGCGGTAGACACTGTAGGCCCACGGAGTGACCAGCAGCGGAATGTGATAATGGCCACTGGCCTCGAGGGTGAACTCGACCGGCACCCGGCCGAGCATGCCCTGGCCCACCGTGCGGCTGGCAAAGTAATCCCCGACCTGAAACGTCAGACGATAGACGCCGGAGAGATCAGCGGAAGCCTCGGTTTCCTCCAGCAGCGGCGCATCGAGACGCCCATCGGCATTGGTCGTGACCTGCGCGATCTCGTGAAAGTGACCCTGCGCATCCTGGCGCTCCAGGGTGATATGCACACCGCTGGCAGCGATGCCTTCGGCCTGATTGAGCACATGCGTCGTCAGTCTGGGCATGGCGATTTCCTGTTCTTGTGTGGATGTGGCGGGTACGACTCGAATCTGGACAGATGGAAGCTGTACGAATGAAGACTGTGTTTCGGTTTTCTGGCCGGTCCTGTTCTGGCCTGCCGTCAGCGGTTGGTGGTATTGCACCCGATGAGTGCATTGCTGCATTCTGACCGATCGGTCAAGGTGCAGGCCGTATCGCCCCATGACAGACGCCGCTCGGCGCCGTCAGGCAAGCCGGTGGCGATACAGCCTTGTCGTCAACCGCTGGCATGGCGATGCAGCGTGTAACACAGCGTTGGTCAGACGCGTTGCCAGCGACGGCATGCGCCTTGCAAGCTGATGATTCCTTGAGCTTTTCAAACCTATCCCCCTCTCTGGAGCAAGGCGCATGCCAATCGAGACCCCGATGCACTATCTGGTGATGCTGGACACGCTCAACGCCCTGCCACCCGAGGCGCTGGCACGACGCTTGAGTGGTCTCTATGAGCACTCGGACTGGGTGGTGGAACGCGCCGCGGCAGAGCGCCCGTTCGCGAGCATGGAAGTCCTGCTGACGGCGTGTGCCAATGCGGTACGCCAGGCCAGTGATGCCGAGCGCCACCAATTGATTCTGGCCCATCCTGAGCTGGCTGCCGGCAAGCTGGAGACCCTGACGCCCGCCTCGCAGGGCGAGCAGCGTGGCGCAGGGCTCGATCAGCTCGATGACGCCACCCGTGAGCGCTTCCTGACGGCCAATGCCGACTACCAGGCCCGCCACGGCATTCCGTTCATCATCTGCGTCAAGGGCCACAGCGCCACCAGCATTCTCGAGGAACTGGAGCGCCGCCTGCCGCAATCCACCGAGGCGGAGTACCAGGAGGCTCTGGCCCAGATCCATGCGATCGCCGCAGTGCGCCTGCCGGGGCTGCTCGAAGCCAGTTAGTGACGAGCGTCCCTGCGGCCGCCGAGGCGTGCTGACTTACGCGTGCTGTCCTACACGTACCTGACGGCCACGGCCTCGATACTGGCGGTCAGGGCCGCCAGGGCCTTGGCGACATCGTCTTCGGTCACCGCCTCCAGCGGGTGGTGGCTGATGCCGCGCTCACAGCGCAGGAACAGCATGCCCACCGGGCACAGATGACTGACCGCCATGGCGTCATGCCCGGCACCACTCGGTAGCCGGAATGGCGCCTGACCGGTAGCCGCGATACCGGCATCGACGGCCTGCATCAATCCCTCGTCACAGGCCACGGCATCGGCCGCATGCGTCTGCTCGCAGTGGAAGGTGAGGCCCCGTCGCGCCGCGATTCGGTGCGCCTCGTTCAAGAGTTCATCCAGCGCCCGGTCCCGCTGCGCATCGTCCAGCGCGCGGATATCCAGACTCAGTGCCGCTCCCCCGGGGATGACATTCACCGCCCCGGGACGCAGCTCGCAACACCCCACGGTCGCGACCAGCGAGTGGTCCACCATGTCAGCGCGCTTGCCCGCCTGGACATCACGCGCCAGCGATTCCACTGCCAGTGTCCACTCCGCCGCCGCACACAGCGCATCCTGACGCAGTGCCATCGGCGTGGTGCCGGCATGTCCCGCCTGGCCGACGAAGTTGACCGCGAAGCGTCGCGCGCCGGCGATACCGGTCACGGTACCCAGCGCCAGATTCTCGGCTTCCAGCACCGGGCCCTGCTCGATGTGTACTTCCAGATAGCCCAGCGGCGGATTCGCCTGCAGGCTGGCCCCGGCGGCCGTCTGCCCGGAAAGCCCGAAACGTTCGAGCGCGTTGCCAAGCGGGATGCCGTCCTCATCCTCTACCCGCTCCCAGTCCGACTGCCAGCGTCCGGCGATGGCATGGCTGCCGAGCAAGGTCGCACCGAAGCGGGTGCCCTCTTCATCACCGAAACCGACCACTTCCAGCGCGAAGGGCAAGCTCTGCTCGCCCGCATCGGCGCGCTGCCTGAAATGTGTCAAGGCGGCCACTCCGAGCAGGACACCAAGAATGCCGTCATAACGGCCGGCGTCCGGCACGCTGTCCAGATGCGAGCCGATCACCAGTCGCGGCACGCCGGCTTCGCTGTCAGCGGCAGCGGTGAGAGCGGGTGGACACCAGCGGCCCCAGAGATTGCCGGCGCCATCCTGCCAGCTGCGCAGACCGGCAGCCTTGAGCCAGCCAGCCGTGGTGGCGTTGGCGGCGGCGTGTTCCGGCGTCAGATAGCGGCGGTCGATCCCGCTGTCGCTGCGTGTGATGGCCGCCAGGGTGTCGCAGGCGGCCAGCACATCGGCGGCCGTTTCCAGCGGCGCGATGGCGTCCGGGGGTATGGATCCGGCATCGCTCATGACTGGCCTCCCGTGCTGGGATTGGCACGGCCATTGGCCGCCTGACCCTGATGCTCCTGATAGAAGTCCAGCGCGGCGCCGACGCCACCGCCGGCCACAGTCTTGATGCCACCCCGGCGCAGGGTCTGCTCCAGCGCCGCCAGCGTGGTCAGCACGGTATCGCGACGCGCGTTGTAGCCCATCACGCCGAGACGCCAGACCTTGCCGTGCAGCGGGCCGAAGCTGGTGCCGATCTCGATGCCGAAGTCCTCCAGCATGCTGCGGCGCAGGCCATCGCCATCCAGACCGTCGGGAATCATCACCGCGCTGACGTTGTTCATGCGCTGGGCCTGATCGCCGAACAGTGCAAGTCCCAGCCCCTTCAAGCCTTCGACCATCGCCTGGCCATGCAGCGCATGGCGCGCGATGGCGTTGTCCATGCCCTCATTGACCAGCAGGCGCGCACACTCGCGGGCGCCATACAGCATGCTGGTAGCTTCGGTGTGGTGATTGAGGCGAAGCTCTCCCCAGTAATCGAGCACCATGGAGAGATCGAAATAGTTGGAGCGGATGCGCGCGCCCGGCTCCGCCAGACGATCACTGCCGCTGCTGATGCCCGCCTCGACATGCCGCCGGGCATGCACCACCTCCACCGCACGCGGCGACAACGTCAGCGGCGAACTGCCTGACGGCCCGGCCAGACACTTCTGCAAGCCTGCGGTGACGGCGTCCAGCCCCCACTCATCGGTCTTGAGCGGATTGCCCGCCAGCGAGGCCGTGGCATCGCTGTAGAACAGCACGCCTTCGCGGCGACAGATGGCGCCGATGTCTTCCAGCGGCTGGCACATGGTGGTCGAGGTATCGCCCTGCACCAGCGCCAGCACACTGGGCTTGACGTCGCGAATGGCGGCTTCGATCTGCTCCGGGCGGAACACCTGGCCCCACTCGCATTCCAGCGTATGCACCTCGGCACCGCAGCGCTCGGCGATCTCGCGCAGCAGATGACCGAAGCGGCCGAAGATCGGCACCAGCACACGCTCCCCCGGCTGGATCAGCGAGATCAGCACTGCCTCGATACCGGCACGCGAGGTGCCATCTATCAACAGGGTCGCATCATTGGTGGTCTCGAAGACGCCGCGATAGAGCTGCATCGTCTCGTTCATGTAGTGCGTCATTGCCGGGTCGTACTGGCCGATCAAGGGAGCGGAAAGCGCTCGCAATACACGCGGGTCCGCATTGATCGGACCGGGGCCCATCAGCAGGCGCTGGGGAGGATGAATCTGGTCAAAGGTCGGGCTCACGGTCGCTCCTCGTGCAGCAGGGCATGGAATGCGGGAAGACTCGCCAACTCGCCGAGCCTCATGACCAGACTACTGCAACAAATGCGCCAGAATTTCAGAAATGAAACAAATGTTGAATTTCTGATGTGTTCGACGGGCGCCACCGCCCTGTCATGGCGTGCGCATCGAGTGGCAATAGGCTCTCTGATAACCGAGTGACAGAAAGACAGTCCAGTAAAAGACGGCATGCCTGCAAGATAACGCTATAACCCTAGTAACCACACTGACCGGTGTTGCTCTGACAGTGCATGCCTTGCCTGCCAGGCACCATGACGGGGCATGAATGAGCTGAATCGACGCTTTCATTACCTGTTTCATGCGCCGGCGCTCACTGCCCGAGGCTGAACTCGCCACATGAGTCTGTTATACAAGGAGGCATCGGATGAGTGAGGGTTGCCTCATCCGACCTGATCATCGCTGCCGGAGAGCCACATGACGCTGGAACAACGCCTGGAACGAGCAACGGAACTGGCCAGACAGGCTGGTGAACGCATAGTGCAAGCGCGCGAGGAACAGGGTTTCGCGCACCATTACAAGAAAGGCGATGAGCTGGTCACCGACATCGACGTGGCGATCGATACCTTCCTGGCGGAAGCGCTCGAAGCCGAATTTCCCGAGGATGCGCGCCTTACCGAAGAGCTGTCACCTGAGCGTGACGTGATCGGTACCAAGGGTGGCCTGTGGGTGATCGACCCCATCGACGGTACCGTCAATTTTGCCCATGGCCTGCGCCATGTCGCCGTGTCCATCGCCTGGTGCGAGCGCGGCAAGATCCAGATGGGGGTCGTGCATGCGCCCTTCCTCGGCGAGACCTTCACCGCCATCCGCGGCAAGGGGGCCTGGCTCAACGGCGAGAGCATCTCGGTCAGCGAGACCGATGAGATGAGCCGCGCACTGGTCGCGACCGGCTTCCCCTACAACCGTGACAACCGTCCGCCGCTGCTCAAGCGCCTCTCGGCCATGCTGCTGGTCTGTCAGGATGTGCGCCGCAACGGCAGTGCCGCGCTGGATCTCTGTGATGTGGCGTGCGGACGTCTGGATGCCTACTACGAAAGCGTTTCCCCCTGGGACTTTGCCGCGGGCCTTCTGATCGCGCGTGAAGCCGGCGCACGCACGGGGCACCTGTATCGCTGTCCGGACGGCATTCCCGATGAGCTTTATGGCGAGAATATCGTGGTGGCCTCACCGGTCTTGCATGCCCCGCTCAAGCGCCTGCTGGAAGAGGCCGACGCCAGTTCAGGGCTGCCAGGGCTGTAGTGAAGAACTCAAATACAGGACTGTAGTGACGCGGCTGTGATGGCACGACTTTCATGACCTGACTTTCATGACATGACTTTCATGACAGACTGCCGCTGCAATACGCAAGAGCCCCGCCAATTGGCGGGGCTCTGTGTTTCTGGCTGGCACTCGGCATCAATCGCCCAGGTTACCGCCCTTCTTCTTGCCCTTGGCAGCCGACTTGCTGGTCGCCTTGCTGCTGTCTTTGCTGGCATCTTTGCTGGCATCTTTGCTGGCAGAGTCCCTGCTCGCCGGCTTCTTGTCAGCGCTGGGCGCTTTCTTGCTTGAAGCTGCCTTGCTGGCAGGCTTGGCCGCTGGCTTGCTCGAAGCTTCCTTGCTTGCGGGCTTGCTGGCCGCCTCCCCTTTGGCGCTGGCCTTGCCGGTGGCAGCACCTTGAGGCGCGGTGGCGGTTGATCCAGCCTCAGCAGTCTTGGCAGCGGCTGGCGCTGGTGCCACCGTCGGCTCCTTGAGCAGGTTCAGCCGTTGGCCGATTTCCTGCCACAGGCTGCGATAGCTGACCGCCGGAGAGCTGTTGCGCGAGAAAGTCCCGATGGGCTTGCGCTCGATTCCCATGCGCTCGACCACGCTGGAATACGGGATAAAGCCACTGAGCTGCAGCGGATAATCCTGCTTGAGCGATTCCATCACATCCTTGTGCAATGTCTTGCGGCGATCCACCAGAGTGAAGAACGGCCAGACGGGCACATCGAGATCGATCTCGGCCAGATAGGCGTTCAATTGCTCCAGGGTACGCAGCGACAGAACCGTGGGAATGATCGGCACCAGCAGGGTATCGGCAGAGGCGAAGACCTGCTCGGAAAGACTGGAAATGCTCGGCGGACAATCGAGGATGACGAGGTCGTAGTCATCGCGTACCGGCTTGAGGACCTTGCGCAGTCGGGTACGCTTCTCTTCCTCGAGTATGTGGTCGAGATTGCGGTAGGAGAATTCCGCCGGCAGGACATCAAGGTTCTGATAATCCGTGGAACGGATCACGCGGGACATGTCCTGCTTGCCGCTGATCAGTTTCTCGACCCCGCCCTTCAGCTTGGGCTTGGTACGCACATAGAAGGTCGCAGCGGCCTGCGGATCAAGATCCCAAAGCAATACACGCAGGCCACTGTTGGCGGCACAATGCGCCAGATTGATGGCAGAAGCGGTCTTGCCCACGCCCCCTTTGATGCTGTACACCGCAGCGATTTTCATGGCTCCCTCCAGTCATTCCAGTTTGTGCAACGTTAGCACAATCCGGCGCCATATCCCTGACTGACAACGGCGAAACGGGAGAAAATAATATGACAGTTTTATGTCAGACAGGCTCTCGCTCATCGACCAGGCCGCGCTTGAGCAACTGATTCGTGAGGCGATTGAGCAACAATCCGTACATCGGCAGGAACAGCAATATCGAGATGGCCAGCTTGATCGCGTAATCCACCCAGGCGATCTCGACCCAGTGAGCCGCCATGAAAGCATCGGGCCCATTGCGGAACGCCACCGAGAAGAAGGCAAAGGTGTCAGCGAGATTGCCGAACAATGTCGACGCCAACGGCGCGATCCACCAGTGGGCATTGCGACGCAGACGATCGAACACCTGAATGTCGAGCAACTGACCGATCACGTAGGCAATGAAGCTTGCCAGCGCGATACGGGCCACGAACAGATTGAAGTCAGCCAGTGCCTCTACCCCGGCAAAGCTGCCCGCCTGAAACATCACCGACACCATGTAGCTGACCAACAGCGCCGGCAGCATGACCAGCGCAATGATGCGCCGCGCCTGATGCTTGCCGAACAGACGCACGGTCAGATCCGTTGCCAGGAAGATGAACGGGAAACTGAAGGCGCCCCAGGTGGTATGGAAGCCGAACAGGGTCATCGGCAACTGCACCAGGTAATTGCTGGCGGTGATGATGAGGATGTGAAACAGGGCCAGGGCGACAAGTGCGCGCTGCGTCTGGGCAGACGAGAGGAGTAGCATTGCAGGTCCTTTTTGGATCAAAGCCGTCGTCCAGGGGTGAGGGAACCCTGTCACGAGCGTGTTGAGGTTTGCGTCGTCGATGCTGACATCAGCTGCCATGGCCTGACATCGGCCTTGACGCCTTGTCGCAGCGATTGAGCGCTGCAGCCATGCGTCATCCGACATGCTTCACTGACAACCGCCGCGAGGCTTGCACGTCGCCAGAACGCAAAATGGCCGCGCATCGTAGCACGATGCGCGGCCATTGACAGGTACCTGCGGGGAAAATCTGGCCAGATGGTCAGGCCGTCAGTCTCCCCCCGGTGCCCCTTATGTTGCAAAGAAAGCGAGTGTCAGAGTCACTTCTTCCAGATGCTGGCATCGACCTTGCCCTTGAGCTCCGGGAACTGCTCCGGATCAAAGGTCGGCTCCTTGCCGGCCTTATGCTGACGGTCGTAATCCTTGAAGATACGGAAGGCCAACGGCGACAGCAGCAGGATGGCGATCAGGTTGATCAAGGCCATCGCGCCCATCGACAGATCCGCGAAGTTCCAGATGTTCTTCAGGCTGGCGACAGCACCGAGCATGACCATGCCGAGCACGGCGAAGCGGTAGACCATGATGACGCTCTTGGCGTTCTTCTTGCCGGCGATGTACTCGATGTTGGACTCGCCGTAGGAGTAGTTCGCCACCAGCGAGGTGAAGGCGAACAGCAGAATGGCGATGGCCACGAAGCCGCCACCCCAGCTGCCGACCTGTGAGGACAGCGCTGCCTGGGTGATCTGGATGCCGTCATTGCCGCCATCGTTGCCCAGGGTGCCGCTCATGATGATGATGGCCGCGGTCGCGGTGCAGATGACCAGGGTGTCGATGAACACGCCCAGCATCTGGACGAAGCCCTGGGACGCCGGGTGCTTGGTGGTCGCCATCGCGGCGGCGTTCGGGGCAGAACCCATACCCGCTTCGTTGGAGAACAGCCCCCGCTTGATGCCGTTCATCATCGCCTGGGCAATGGTGTAACCCAGCGCGCCACCTGCGGCCTGCTCAAGACCGAAGGCACTGCGGAAGATGGTGCCCAGCGCCGCCGGCAGCTCAGTGATGTTGATGGCCACGACGAAGATGGCCAGCAGCAGATAGAGCAGCGCCATGAGCGGCACGATCAGCTCGGCAGTACGCGTGATACGCTTCATGCCACCGAAGATGATCGGCACCATGACCACGACCAGCACCACACCCATGATCCACGGCGGCACGCTGAAGGCCTGCTCCATGGCCAGTGCGATGGAGTTGGACTGCACGGAGTTGAAGGCCAGACCGAAGGCGATGATCAGGCACACGGAGAACAGGATCGCCATCCAGCGCTGACCGAGGCCCTTCTCGATGTAATAGGCCGGGCCACCACGGAAGGTGTTGTCATCGTGGGAAACCTTGTAGGCCTGCGCCAGGGTGGACTCGATAAAGCTGGTGGACATGCCGACCAGCGCCGTCATCCACATCCAGAAGATGGCGCCCGGGCCACCCAGGGAAATCGCCACGGCGACACCGGCGAGGTTACCGGTACCGACGCGCGCCGCCAGAGAGGTGGCCAGTGCCTGGAAGGAAGAGATGCCGCCTTCGCTGCCCTGACGAGACGTGGCCAGCAGCTTCCACATGTGTCCGAAATAGCGGAACTGGATACCCTTGGTCATGACCGTGAAGAAGAGACCCGCTCCGATGAGCAGGTAAATCAATACACTGCCCCACAGCAGGCCATTGCCTGCATCGATCAACGCCAGAATCGGCGCTGGAATGATGGACGTTGTTTCCGACATGTCGGTCTCGCTTTGGCGGGTTTTTGGTCTTGTCGACGCTGCCAGGGCAACGGAAAGCCCATGACTTTCCTGCGACTGACAGCGAGCAACCACTACGATCGGGCTGCTCGACATGCTTTGGTGAGCGCCATTCTTCATATCCCACGGGGATAAGCAAGAAGAGCCCACTGTAAAGCTGACTTCTACGCCCGAATTCTAGGGGAAAAATAGCGCAATGGCGGTGTTTTTCACTGCGACCTAGACTTTAGGTGAACACGGTAATGTTTCACGTCTTGTTTGGCTCGGGCATAATGCGCCCCCTTCCGGAAGTCGCCGCCTGCCAGTGGCGGCCCAGGACTTGTCGGGCGCAGGCTCGCGACTCATCGATTGCCGTTGCGCAACGGCGATCCCGCGAGTGTGCGCTGCGATCAGGCGGTGCAACTCCCTGACACCCACGCACCATAACCGCCATAACGGCACCCGGTAGCGCGCTTTGTCCCGGCGCCTGCCTTTGATTACAGGTGATACATGGAACTGACCAGCTACGCGGCGTCCCCGCTTTCGCTGCTCGCCCCGATCATAGCCATCGGTCTCGCAATACTGACACGTCGTGTCATGCTCTCCCTCGGGCTGGGTATCGTGTCAGGCGCCCTGCTGCTGAATGATTTCTCGCCGCTCGTCACGCTGCACTATCTCTGGCAGCAGCTGGTTGCCGTCTTCATCGAGATGCCGGACAGCGGTCAGCTTGCCGAGGCCAGCCTCAACAGCTGGAATGTCTATATCCTGCTGTTCCTGCTGGCACTGGGTGCCATGGTCGGCGTGATCACGCTGGCAGGCGGCACCCGTGCCTTCGGCAACTGGGCGCGGGCGCGAGTCACGACCCGCCGTGGCTCGCAGCTGATGACCGTGCTGCTGGGGGTATTCATCTTCATCGATGATTATTTCAATAGCCTGGCCGTGGGCAATATCTGTCGTCCGCTGACCGATCGTCAGGGGCTGTCGCGCGCGCGCCTGGCCTATCTGATCGATTCCACTGCCGCGCCCGTCTGCGTGCTGACGCCGATCTCGAGCTGGGGTGCCTACATCATCAGCCTGATTGCCGGTATCCTGGCGACGCACCACATCACGGATGTCAGCCCGTTCGGTGCCTTCCTCGAGCTGTCCGCCCTCAACTACTACGCGATTGCGGCGCTGGTGCTGGTGATCGCCTCGGCGTGGTTCGACATCAACTTCGGTGCCATGCGCCGTCATGCCATCGCGGCGCGCGACGGTGAGCTTTTCGATGCCAAGCGCGGCAATCCGCCGGGCAACACCCACGTGGAAGAGTCCGAGCGTGGCCGCCCCATGGACCTGCTGATCCCGATCATCGTGCTGGTCATCGCGACCTTCTTCATGATCGTGCAGACCGGCGCCAGCGCACTGACCGCCGAGGGTGAGGCCTTCGGCCTGATTCGCGCCTTCGAGCTGACGGATGTCGCCAAGTCGCTGATCATCGGCGGCGCCATCGGCCTGCTGGCCGCGGTAGTGATGCTGCTGCGTCATCGCATGGGCGCTGGTCGCAGCCTGAGCGCCATCGCCCAGGGCGCCAGTTCCATGCTGCCGGCCGTCTATATCCTCGTCTTCGCCTGGTTGCTGACCGGCATCATCGGCTCTCTGGGGACCGGCCAGTACCTGGCCACGCTGGTCGAGGGCGTCGTGTCTCCGACCTGGCTGCCGATGCTGCTGTTCGTGCTCTCCGGCCTGATGGCCTTTGCCACCGGCACCAGCTGGGGCACCTTCGGCATCATGCTGCCCATCGCCGGTGACATGGCGGCCGCCACCGAGCTCGCCATGATGTTGCCGATGATGGGCGCGGTGCTGGCCGGTTCCGTGTTCGGGGATCACTGCTCGCCGATTTCCGACACCACCATCCTGTCCTCGACGGGTGCCAGCTGCCATCACATCGATCACGTGATGACCCAGCTGCCCTACGCCCTGCTGGGTGCCGCGATCTCGCTGATCGCCTACCTGGTGATGGGCCTGACCGACAGCACCCTGTTCGGCTGGTTGAGCCTGGCGGGCCTGCTGGTCATCAGCATTGCCTGGCTTGCACGCCGCGAGATGGCCAATCCGGTCGTGGCACGCACCTGATGCAATAAATGCTGCCTTGCTGAAAAAAAGCCCCCGCCATGTCTCATGGCGGGGGCTTTTTCATTATTGGAGCAGCGCGAGCCGCGTCATGCGTCCGCGATATCACTGCATCGGTTCATGCGCTGCGTGCCTCACTCGCCTGACCGACGCCGGCCTCGCTCAGCGCCTCACGCACATCCTCCAGGCTTGAGGGGTCATCTATCGTCGAGGGCACCTGGTATTGCTCGCCCGCGGCGATCTGACGGATCATCTTGCGCAGTATCTTGCCGGAGCGCGTCTTGGGCAGGCGCTCGACGATCAGCACCTCCTTGAGCGAGGCAAAGGCCCCGATTTCCTGGCGTATCCGCTGGGCAAGCTCGGCGCACAGGCTGGCTTCATCCCCCTGCCAGCCATCCTTGAGAATCACCAGTCCCAACGGCATCTCGCCCTTGAGCGAATCCTCGATGCCGATCACCGCGCATTCCGCGATCGCGGCGTGTGCACCGAGCACCTGCTCCATCTCACCCGTCGACAGACGGTGCCCCGCCACGTTGATGACATCATCAATGCGTCCCATCACGAACAGATAGCCCTGCTCATCGAAGTAGCCGCCATCACCGGACAGGTAATAGCCGGGGTAGGCAGCAAGATAGGCAGAATGGAAGCGTCCGGGGTCCTGATAGAGTCCGGTCAGGCAGCCCGGCGGCAGCGGTTGGCGCAACACGACATTGCCCTGCTCTCCCGTGGGTACCTCATCCCCCATGCCATCGAGAATCTGTACATTGAAGCCCGGCAACGGCCAGGTGGCGCTACCGGCACGCGCCTCGACCGGCGCCTTCACCTCGCGGCTGCCTTCGGTGAACATGTCGAGGCCCAGCAGGTTGCCGGCGATGGGCCAGCCGGTTTCGGTCTGCCACCAGTGATCGACGACCGGCACCGGCAGGAGATCGGCGAGCCAGTGATAGGTCGGCGGGTCCAGTCGCTCTCCGGCCAGGAACAGACTGCGCAGGCTGGAAAGGTCGTAATCGGCCATATGACTGGCTTCCGGGTCTTCCTTCTTCATGGCGCGAAACGCCGTCGGCGCAGTGAAGAAGCAGTTGATGCGGTATTCCTCGATCAAGCGCCAGAAGGCTCCGGCATCCGGGGTCTTGACCGGCTTGCCTTCATACATGACGGTACTGGCCCCCATCAGCAGCGGGCCATATACGATATAGGAGTGGCCGACGACCCAGCCGATGTCCGAGGCCGCCATGAAGGTATCCCCGGGGCGGGTCGCATAGAGAAGCTCCATTGAATAATGCAGCGCCACGGCGTAACCGGCGTGATCACGCACCACTCCCTTGGGCTTGCCGGTGGTGCCGGAGGTATAGAGGACATAGAGAGGTTCGCTGCCCAGCATGCTGACCGCTTCGGTGGCCTGGGCGCTGGCCAGACATTCATGCCAGTCATGATCACGCGGCCCGAGTGTCGCCCGCTGCTGTTCACGCTGCAGGATCAGACAGGCTTGCGGTGTATGCTCGGCAAGTTCGATGGCTTCATCCAGCCAGGGCTTGTAGGGAATGATGCGATCGACTTCCACCCCGCAGGACGCCGCCATGATCACCTTGGGCGCGGCGTCATCGATACGTACCGCCAGCTCCTTGGGGGAAAAGCCGCCGAAGACCACTGAGTGCACCGCCCCGAGACGTGCACAGGCCAGCATCGCCATCATGGCCTCGGCGACCATCGGCATGTAGAGCACGACACGGTCGCCCTTCTCCACCCCGAGATTGCGCAGCGCCCCCGCCAGCAGGGCCACCTCATCACGCAGCTCACGAAACGTGTAATGCCGCTTGCTCTGCGTGACCGGCGAATCCCAATACAACGCGACCTGATCCGCGCGCCCATTGGCGACGTGATGGTCCAGCGCGGCATGGCAGATGTTCATCTCGCCATCGATGAACCAGCGCGCATGCTGTTGCTCATCCCAGGCCAGAATGGTCTGCGGCGGGCGAAACCAGGCGATGCGTTGCGCCTGCTCAGCCCAGAAGTCTTCTGGCGTCTCGTTGGCTCTCGCCGTCAGAGCTAGATAACGCTCGCGTGCACAGGAGTGATTGGCGTCGGGCATGGCGTACCTCGTGATCCACGAATGTCGTTATGGGCATCTCTTGCCTGTCCTGACGCAAGGCCTTGTCTCCGGGGCCCGTTGACCGGACCTCTTTTCATGTCGTCATTGATGTCGCTCGCCAACGGCGATGCGACAGACGACGATGGAGGCAGTACAGAGACACCTGAACCGATAGTTACGTTGAAACCTTAGGCCAAAAATCGCCCTTCAAACGTGCTCGGCTCACCGTTTTCAGCGTCTGATGGTCTTATACTCAATCCTTGGTCGCAGACGAGCTGACAGCGTGAAAGGCGTCATTCACGCAATAAAACATACGCTTGAACGCGGTCTCACAGCAGATGCGACAAAAAGTCAAAGCCTGAGAACGACAAAGTCGATGATTTATCGTTTAAGATTGTCTTGGACGTAGCACGCGGAGTTATTGATCATTCACTAAAACAAGGTTAGGTCATAACAACATGCCAATGGCCCATTGCGTCCCTCGGGATGCACCAAGATAGACCGACCGGGAGAGACCGCATGAACGCAACACTTTCTACAGCTGCAAGGAATAACCCCATGCCAGTGTCCAGCGATGCCATCACCCTGCACCAGGCCGGTGACCGCGTCATCGAAGAAGCCACTGCCCTTCTCAAGGCGATGGGCAACGAGAATCGTCTGCGCATCCTGTGCCTGCTCAGCGACAGCGAAATGTCGGTGAGCGAGCTCAACTCGCGCCTGGAACTGTCGCAGTCCGCGCTGTCGCAGCATCTGGCGATTCTGCGTCGTGAAGGCATGGTGCGGACGCGCCGCGCTTCGCAGACTATCTACTATTCGCTGCAAGGCCCCAACGCCGCAGGTGTCATTCGTGCCCTGCAGGACCTCTATAACTGAAAAAGGGCGCCAGCCGGTGACTGACGCCCTTTGAGGGGAATGTCGCTGAGTCACGCTGATCGTGACCCGCTAGACATCTGTATCACTCGCCGACTCCAACAAGATCGGGCAGGCCACGGAATGGCCTTCCAAGCCTCTTCTCTTCGCCCGCGACGGCAATCTGTCGCTTATTGCTGATGCCAGCGCGACTCCGCATTGCGCTCCAGCACGCGGTCCAGCACACGATCCAGACTCGATGTCACGCCCTTGCCGAAACGGTCCATCACGCGGCGCGGCTTCTCGAGACTCACCTCGAAGATCTTGACCTCTTCCTTCAGATAGCGCGCCAGCAACGCCTGACTGGTACCGACCTCGTCGATCAGACCGATATCGATGGCTTCACTGCCATACCAGATATCGCCCTGGGACACTGCCTCGACGTCCAATTGCGGGCGACGGCTGCCGACATGCTGCTTGAACAGCTCATGGGTGCGCGCCAGGTCCGACAGGAACTTCTCACGCCCTTCTTCACTGTTCTCGCCGAGCATGGTCAAGGTGCGCTTGTAACGCCCCGCCGTCAGAATCTCGACATCCACATCATGCTTCTTGAGCAGACGGTGCACATTGGGCACCTGAGCCACGACACCGATCGAGCCGATGACCGCAAAGGGTGCTGCCACCACGTGGTCCGCTGCACAGGCCATCATGTAGCCGCCACTGGCCGCGACCTTGTCGACCGTGATCGTCAGGCGCGCGCCACTGGCACGCAGACGGTCCAGCTGTGCCGCGGCCAGGCCATAGGCATGCACCAGGCCACCACCGGACTCCAGTCGCAGCACGACCTCATCCTGCTCACCCAGCACGCCTTCCAGCGCCGTGATCTGCTCCGCCAGGCTTTCCACACCGCTGGCCTTGATGTCGCCGACGAAGTCGAGCACGAAGACCCGACGCCCACGCGTACTGGCCGGCGCATCGTCCTTGTCCGCATTGCCGCCCTTGTTGGCTTTCGCCTTGGCCTTGAGCGATTTCTTGAGCGCCTTGGCTTCCTGCTTGTGCTTCTTGGCCCGCGCCTTTTCCTTGGCGGCGTACTCGGCCTCTTCAAGGCCGGCGTGGCTCAATTCGCGTTGATAGCCCTTGATGCGCTCATGCCAGGGGCGAATCTTCAGCTTGGCCTGGCGCTCCCCCGCTTCCCCCTGTCGTGCACGTGCAATGATGAGCACGATGGCCGCGATCGCGACCACCACGGTGATCGCCTGGGCCAGAAAGAGGCCGTACTGTGAAATCCATTGCATGCACTTGCTCCTGAAACATTGAAGAAGGTGTCTGATCTCTCGCCAGCACGTGAGCGGCGAACGCTCGCTCTCGAGTGCATGGCTGTCAGGCAGAAGGTCAAGGCATCTGCCACACGACCAGGACCCCATAACGAAATCACCGGCTAAAGGGCCGGTGCGGGATGGTACTCGATATGGGGGCAAGCTTGCCCGCCTGCAAGGCTGGCAGGCACCTGGGCAGATTTCACACTGCTCGTATTGTCATGGGACTGGCGAGCCGTCTGTACGGGTTCTCCAGGTGGCCTGGACGCGATCTGTACGTTATCCCTGTACATTATCTCTGTACGTTACTTCTGCACATTATCTCAGCACGTTCAGAGCTGAGCGCTGAAGCGCGGAACACGCCAGATCGATCACACGACTTGATTGGAACGCTCGTTTGAAATAGTCTGATGTCAGTCTTGAAGGTCAGCAGCGTGATCACTTCATGGTGAGCAAGGTGGTGAACGACACCTCCCCCTCGCCATGCACGTCATCTTTCCCCGTGATCATTGGCCTTTCTCCACCGCTAGCACTGACAAGGAATATCACCATGGCCGACGCCAACGCCGTCATCGACATGCTCAAGAGCCGTTTCAACCCCGAAGCCGCCAAGGGCATGGATGAGGTCTTTCAATTCAACATCACCGACAGCGATGACTACTACATGGTCGTCAAGGACGGCACTCTGGACGTCGGCGAAGGTGAGCACGATGACCCGTCCGTGACCCTGAGCACCGACAGCGACACCCTCAAGGGCGTGATGAAGGGCGAAGTCGACGGCATGCAGGCCTTCATGACAGGCCGCCTGAAAGCCACCGGCAACATCATGCTGGCCACCAAGCTGACGTCTCTGTTCCCGAACAAGTAAGCGTCTGCTTGAGAAGGTGCATCGTTGCGAACAAGCCCGATGGAAAGGGTCGCTTGAGGCACCAGCCAAAGAAAACGCCCCGGCCAATGGTCGGGGCGTTTTCTTTGGGGAGAGCCTGCAATATCAGCGGCCCGTCGCGACCGAGCGCAGGAAGTTGTCGATCAAGGCATGCGAGATCGAGAACTTCGGGGGCAGCCCCGGCAAGTCTTCCGGCGTGAACCACTGGGCATCCTCGATCTCGACACCATCGATGGTGATGTCGCCACCAGCATATTCCGCGTAGTAGCCCAGCATGAACGAGTGCGGGAACGGCCACGACTGACTCTGGAAATAGCTGACTCGCCCGACCTCGACACCGACTTCCTCGTGCACCTCACGCCGCACGGCTTCCTCGGCACTTTCACCGGCTTCGATGAAGCCCGCCAGGGTCGAATACATGCCCGGCCCGAAGCGCGGACTGCGTGCCAGCAACATCTCGCGCCCCCGGGTGATCAGCGTGATGATGCACGGCGAGATACGCGGGTAGCTGCGATGCTGACAACCGGTGCAGTGCATGGCGAATTCATGCTCCAGACGCTTCATGCGCTTGCCACAACGGCCACAGAATCGATGGTCGCGCAGCCATTTGAGCACCTGCAACGCACTGGAAAGCAGCGGAAACTGATCACGTGGCAGCGTATGCAGCCACTGACGCGCGGCGGGCCAATCGGCACTGCCATTCTCACCGAACACCGCAATCGGCGCGCCCTGCCATTCCCCGAGAGCCACGGCGCCGCTGGGCCAGTCCGCGATGGGCTGGATGATGCCGCCATCCGGCGCAGGTGCTACGCCATCACGCCCCACGCGAATCAGATAACCATGGCGCTGGGTCACACGCGAGAGATCACGAATCAACATCAGGCGTCGTCTCCGCGGTTGCCTCGGCTGTCCAGGCTGGCACCCTCAAGAGTGGCGCCATCAAGACTGCCCAAGGCATCGATCGAGAGGCGATCGAACAGGCACTCATCCGCCTTGCCGCGAATCTCTTCACACCAGGCCGAGTGACGCTCAAGTTCCAGCGCGGACAGGCCGGGCGTGACCAGGCGTGGGCGATCGGCACGCAGGCGACGAACCCCGACGATACCGCCCTCCTCGCCATCGCCTTCCTCTATCACGTCCAGGCCCAGCGCCGTCTGGCCACCGGTCATCGCCAGATAGACGTCGCCGAGAATCTCGGCATCCAGCAAGGCGCCGTGCAGCACGCGATGCCCGTTGTCGATATCGTAGCGCTTGCACAGCGCATCCAGGTTGTTGCGCTGTCCGGGGTGCTTCTCTCGGGCCAGCTTCAGGGTATCGAGAATGGCGCAGTGATCGGCGACCGGGCCCAACGGGTTGGCACGCCCGGGATTGATCAGCCCGAATTCGTGATCGATGAAGCCCACATCGAAGGGCGCATTGTGGATGACCAGCTGGGCACCCTTGATGAAGTCCCAGAAGGCATCGGCAATCTCGGCGAAGACCGGCTCGTTGGCGACTCGCTCATCGGTGATGCCGTGGACCCCGATCGCCTCTGCATCGATCAAGCGCTCAGGATTGACGTACTGATGGTAGGTGCGTCCGGTCAGGCGGCGGTTGATCATCTCCACCGCGCCGATCTCGATCAGGCGATGGCCTTCCTTCGGATCGATACCTGTCGTTTCGGTATCGAGAATAATCTGACGCATCTCAGACCTCTTGGTAAACAGTGACAGCTCCCTGATCGGTCCGCCTCAAGCTTCGGGCCGCGCATCAGGGTGCCTCAATATCGGATCCTGCATGTCCGTGCTCAAACACGGCTGGCCACCGCGCTCGGCGTGCCTGCCAGCCGAGGCGCTCAGCGGCGGCGCTGCATCTCGTCGATGGCCTCGTTGGCCAGCGCATCGGCGCGCTCGTTGCCCTCATCGCCGCTATGACCCTTGACCCAGCGCCACTCGATATCATGGCGCTCACTCTGGGCCAGCAGTGCCTTCCACAGATCTTCATTCTTGACCGGCTGCTTGGCTGCCGTCTTCCAGCCGCGCTTGACCCAGCCGTGCACCCACTTGGTGATGCCGTTCTTGACGTATTCGGAGTCGGTCCACAGCACCACCTGACAGCGCTTGGTGAGCGCCGTGAGCGCCTCGACCGCCGCCATCATCTCCATCCGATTGTTGGTCGTCTGGGCCTCGCTGCCATTGAGTTCCTTGCGATGCTTGCCACTGACCAGAATCGCGCCCCAGCCACCCGGGCCCGGGTTGCCACGACAGGCACCATCGGTGTGGATGACCACGCGAGTCGGCGCAGCCTTGGATTCGGACGTCGCAGCAGCGGCGGGATTCTGGGATTCGGGCGTGGATGCACTCTGGCTCACAAACGGCACTCTCGACAAAGGAAACGAAGACGGGCAAGTGCGACGGCGCTGGCTGTCACGACAGGGGCAAGCCTGGCCCGCAGAGGCGGGGCTTGGAAACCGCCCCCTGACAATCACTCTCCGGTAGCCCTCCCGCGGCAACAGCAGGCCTCGCCACAATGAGCGTCATTCTACCCACTCGCATGCAGCATGGCCAAAGTCCCTGTGTTTTTTTACAGCTTCCGCCAGGCTGAAGCCTTGAAGAAAAGGGAGCCCTGCAGCGAGTCGCCGAGCTAGCCGCGCTCAGACAGATCTCTGCGCGACTCACGCTTCACATGCCCCTCTCGGGAATGCACCCGCGTGGCCTGGCCGATAGAGACACCGGGGATGGCGACTCGCGGTCGCTTGGCATTCAAGGGTTGCACGTACCCGACATTGCGCCGCGCCCGTATCAACATCAGGCTGCCCAGCGGCAGGTTGTAGCGGCGCCCCATGCGTTCAAGCCAACCGTGTCGCAGGCGTAACCCCGGCAGGTGGAAGCCGGCATAGTCGATGCGCTCGATCTCGAAATCCACGAAGGCCAGCCAATCGCGCAGGGCCGCCGGCGTCCGCCAGCTTCCCTCCCAGGGAGTGATGTGGCGACGCCGCGGGTCCAGACGCAGCAGCCCCTCGCCAGACAACGGCTGCCAGGCGACGATGACCAGACAGCCACTGGAGCGCAGCACGCGGGCCGCCTCACGCAGCAGTCGGTGCGGCTCCGGCGCGACCTCCAGTAGATGGTGGAGCATCACCAGATCCATGCTCTCGTCCGGCAAAGCCAGCTGCGTCAGCGGGCAGATCAAGGTGGAAGGCGACTCGGCAAGCGCCGCCTCGGGACTCCATTGGATGGCATGGCGGATGGCGGAGAGTGACAGGAGGTCATTGCCGCCCGGGCCCAGGTTCAGGCTGTGAAAACCGAAGCAACGCTCGAACAGCGGCGCCAGCATCTCGCGCTCCGCCGTCAGGATGTCCTGCCCATCCGGGCCCTCGAAAAAGGCACGCATGGCGCGCACATGGGCACTCAATTGGCGCGCATGCTGGCGCTGGCGCTCCTCGGCGGTCAGGGACGCGCTGGCCTTGTCCGCACCGGAGTCATTCACACCAAAGGGGCCTTTCCACATCTTGCATCTCCCGGGCTTCAGGCGGGGAGACACTCCCCACGGCATAGACAGGCTTTGACACTTGTCTACATTCTCACACCATAAGAGGTTTGACACTTACCTGCTGGCTCGTCAGGCTTGTTATCCGGAAAATTCAGATTCCCGCCACGAATCAATCCACTGGGCATCATCGTGCTGGCTATTGGCCTTGCGATTGATGGCGCTCATGGACTTTGGCACCGGCGGCCAGTCGTGACTTTTCCAGCTGGGCTCTTCTTGCTGGGCTTTTCCTGATGGACCCTTCCTGAAGGACACTTCTTGCAGGACTGGGCATCAGCCACCCGGCGCCTGATCGCACACGGCGAGTCTGACCGGGAACGAAATGCCGACAAGCGAGTCTTGAACAGGACTGCGGGCATCGAGCGTCTCGACACGCCCGGCCCGACACTCAGGATAGAGTGAAGCAGGGTGTTGCCCAACATCCTGCGAATGACCCATAAATATGCGTTGTCGATGATAGAGCATACGGATTGCCCCTCCCGCCCACATACGCGGCCAGGGGAGCGGCCAGGCGCACGACCGTCCTGAGCCGTCTCTGAGCATGACTTTATGCTGCTTTCGACAACTAACTCTCAGTAAGGAGTCGATGGAACCGCCTGCCTATCAGCATTGCAGGCGACGATGACATGCCATGTTCATCTGCTTCAGCCTGGCCGATTCCTCGGCGAGGACGTATGAAGCCCCTTTTCGCGTCACTGGCCTGTCATTGCTTCGATCGACGACTGCAAGACATCAAGAGCACCTGACCACCATGATGAGCGTAACGCCCATAGCGGCCTTTCAGGACAACTACATCTGGTTGATACAGAGCGACGACAACCCCCGCGTGGCGGTCGTCGACCCCGGTGATGCACGCCCGGTGATGGAGGCCCTGGAGTCCAGAGGCCTGACCCTCGACACCATCCTCATCACCCATCACCACCAGGATCACACCGGCGGCCTGCCGGAGCTGATCGAACGCTATCAGCCTCGCGTGGTTGGCCCGCACAATCCGGCCGTCCACGGTATCGACGAGCGTGTCGGCGATGGCGACAGCTTCCGCCTGCAGGGCCGCCTCTTCGAGGTGATGGAAGTGCCGGGCCATACGCTGGATCACATCGCCTTTGTCAGCTCCGGCATGCCGGGACTGCTGTTCTGCGGCGACACCCTGTTCAGTGGCGGTTGCGGTCGCCTGTTTGAGGGCACGCCAGAACAGATGCATCACTCCTTGTCGCGCCTCGCCGCTCTGCCGGAAGAGACGCTCGTCTTCCCGGCACACGAGTACACGCTGGCCAACCTGGCCTTCGCCAGTGCCGCCGAGCCGAACAACCCCGCGCGAGACACCCTCAACGCAGAATGTGAACAGCTGCGTTCACTGGGCCGCCCCACGCTGCCTACCCTCATCGGTCGAGAAAAGCAGATCAATCCGTTCCTGCGCAGTGATGAGGTGGCGCTGCAACGCCACCTCGAACAGGAAGGACGCCTCTCGGCACCCTCGGGTCAGGAAGATTCTCCACTGGCGGCCTTCACGGCACTGCGTCAGTGGAAGGACAACTTCTAGCCCTGCTGCCCGCGTGCCATTGCCCCCGTTCTGACGCCACCCAGGTGAGCGGTTGGAGCGCGGCGTGAATGGCATTTCGCGTGACAGCGGGTCGAGAACATTCCTGATCTCGATCAGCCCCCGCAGTCACTGATTCGTGCCGGCATGACCGGCCAGCCGAGCCGCTGCTGACCCATCCAGCCGCGGCTCGCCAGAGAGTATTTCGTCAATGCATCAGCAAGACCTCCGTACCGACGGCCAGATGGCCGCCGACACGCCGTGTCGTGTCACTCCGACCCAGGCCCCCTTCCGTCCGGCTCGACTGCGTCACCTGATTCGCCTCGCCTCTCTGGGTGCCACCCTGTGCCTGATGCCGCTGACCGCCAGCGCCAATTCAGCGATGGTGTCCGGGGTCTCGCCCACCAGTGAATATCAGCGCGCCCCGCTGAACTTCATGGAGGCCGTCGACGCCATTCCCGCGCACTACGACGACGTCTGGGAGCGCCTGCGCGCCGGCTATCAGCTGCAGCAGGACACCGGTCGCCCACGCGTGCGCAAATGGATCAGCTGGTATCAGGAGCACCCCCACCACGTGGAGCGTATCGCGGAACAGGCCCGCCCCTGGATTCGCTACGTGACACTGCGCACCGAAGCACGCGGCCTGCCGGCAGAGCTGGCACTGCTGCCCTTCATCGAGAGCGCCTACGATCCGGATGCCGCGCATCCGGGCGGTGCGACCGGCATGTGGCAGTTCATGCCGCGCACCGGTGACGCCATGGGGCTGACACGCAACCGCTGGTATGACGGTCGCAAGGACGTGTTGCTGTCCACGGATGCCGCGCTGGATTACCTGGAGACCCAGGGCGAGCGCTGGTATGACGGCGACTGGGAGCTGGCGCTGGCCGCCTACAATGCCGGTGCCGGCACCGTGAATCGTGCACGCCGCCGCGCCGGTGGCGATGAGGATTACTGGAACATCAAGCTGCCCAACGAGACCATGGAATACGTGCCGAAGCTTCTGGCACTGGCCGCGGTGATTCGCGACCCTGAGGAATATGGGCTGTCGTTGCCGAAGATTGACGACAGGCCGGAAATCGCGGCCGTCGAGACGGGCGGACAACTGGACCTGTCCACCGCCGCCAAGCTGGCCGGCATCAGTGAAGATGAGCTGCGCGCCCTGAACCCGGCCTACAAGCGCTGGGCCACCACGCCGGGTGACAGCTCACTGGTGATTCCCGCCACCGCCCGCGACACCTTCCTCAGCCAGCTGGCCACGCTGCCTGAAAAAGCGCGCCAGAGCTGGGCCAGCTATCGCGTCAAGCGCGGCGACACCCTGTCCGTCATCGCGCGCCGCAATGGCCTGACGCTCTCCGAGCTGAAGCAGAAGAACCGCCTCTCGGGCAACACCATCCGCATCGGCCAGGCACTGATGGTGCCCGACCGCGGCGCCTCGGTGGCCACCCAGCTGGCCTCGGCCAACGGCGAGAAGAAGGTGCGCGTGAAGAGTGGCGATTCCCTGTCATTGATCGCCGCACGTCACAATGTCAGCACTCGCCAGCTCGCGCGCTGGAACAAGCTGTCATCTGCGGACTACCTGCGCCCCGGTCAGATGCTGACCCTTTACAGCGCCAACTGAGTCAGTCGATTCACGCGTCGTTGCACGACGCTTGATAGGCGATTCCTCAACGCCCCTGCCATCCGTGATGGTGGGGGCGTTTGCGATTCAAACGCCGCAGCATGGCCGCTGACAGGGAACTTCGTTACTCTTGGCGGGGTCGATGCAAGGAGACCGGCCGCAACCCGGCGCGTGGCGCGCACCTGCTGCAGCGCTTCCGCAGTTCTCCATCAGCTCATCGCAGCTCACGGTCGACAGCTGTGCAGACAGCCGCTGAGGCCACCCAAGCCAGCAGAGTTGATAGCGAGCCAGGCGCAAACCAGCCGCTGCCCAGATGCCGGTCATTTCATCACGGCCGCGAGGCCCGGGTCATTCAGTCAAGGAAGTCTTCGATGCAGCGTGTTTCTTCACTCACCCACCGTCGCTGGGCCGCGCTACGTGCGCTATGCCTGGGGGCGCTGATGGTGAGCGGCTCGTTCACTGCCACGGCCAACACGGCTGAGCCCAATGCAGCCGGCCCCAATGCGAATAGCGAGCAATCTGCCGATTCACGCCCCAGCGCCGACATGGCGTCGGCCACGCAGGCAACCAGCACGCAGGCAACCAGCGCGCAGGCGACCAGTATCCCCACCTCGAACGTGCAGACGCCGCTGGACGTCCCGACAGTGCATGGCCTGGCCATCTACGGCGAGCCCGCCCACAAGCCCGGCTTCACGCACTTCCCTTACGTCAATCCAGAGGCGCCGGTCGGCGGTCGCATGACGCGCGCCGCCATCGGCAGCTTCGACTCCACCAATCCCTTCATCCTCAAGGGCAATTCGGTGGCGGGACTCAACTACTTCGGCGGACTGATCTACGACACCCTGATGATCCCCTCCGCCGATGAGCCCTTCACCGAATACGGATTGCTGGCCAGCGGCGTCCGCCTGGCCGAGGACCGCAGCGCCATCGAATTCGATATCGACCCTCGGGCGCGCTTTCACGATGGCGTGGCGGTGACTGCCGAAGATGTCGTCTTCACCTATCGCCTGCTCAAGGATGAAGGCCTGCCGTTCTTCAAGAGCTACTACCACGATGTCACCGGCGTCAGCGTGATCGATGCCGACACCGTGCGCTTCGAGATGGCGGCAGGCGCGGCGCGCGAATTGCCGCTGATCATCGGCCAGCTGCCGGTGTTGCCGGAGCACTACTGGAAGAGCCGCGACTTCACGCGCGCCACCCTGGAACTCCCGCTGGGTTCCGGACCCTATCGCATGGCATCTCTGGATGCCGGCCGCCAGGTTCGCTATGAGCGTGTCGACGATTACTGGGGCAAGGACCTGCCGGTCAACAAGGGCCGCCACAACATCCAGACACTGGTCTACGACTACTACCGGGACCAGACCGTGTCGCTGGAAGCCTTCAAGGCCGGCAGCATCGATCTGCACGTCGAAAGCAGCGCCAAGAACTGGGCGACCGCCTACGACACTCCCGCGCTGCACGAGGGCCGACTGAAGAAGCTGGAAGTTCCGGACAGCAACCCGGCGGGCATGCAGGGCTTCGTGCTCAACGAGCGCCGCGAGCGCTTCCAGGACCCCAGAGTCCGTGAGGCACTGGCGCTGGTCTTCGACTTCGACTGGATCAACCGCAACCTCTTCTACGGCGCCTACCAGCAGACCCACAGCTATTTCGAGAATTCGGACATGGCCGCGGATGGCATGCCCACCGGCAAGGAACTCGCGCTACTTGAGCCCTTCAAGGATGAGCTGCCCAGCGCGGTCTTCGACAAGCCTCTGCCGATCGATGAGCCACAGGAATTGCGCCCTCGCCTGCGCAAGGCGTTGGGGCTGCTGCGCGAAGCGGGCTATGAAGTGGTCAAGGGCCAGCTGGTCAGCCGCAGCAGCGGCAAGCCGCTGACGCTTGAGGTGCTCAACTACGACACCCAGTTCGAGCGCATCATCCAGCCGTGGATTCGCAATCTGGCGCGCATCGGCATCAAGGCGCGAATTCGCACCGTCGACGTCAATCAGTACATCAACCGCCGTCGCAGCTTCGACTTCGACGTGGTGGTCGGCAGTTATCCGCAGTCCAACAGCCCTGGCAGCGAGCAGCGTGAATACTGGACCAGCGACTATGCCGACGTGGCCGGCTCACGCAATCTGATCGGGCTGAAGAGCCCGGTGGTGGACGCGCTCACCGATGCCCTGATTCAGGCGCAGACCCGCGAAGACCTGCTCAGCGCGACACGGGCTCTCGACCGTGTACTGCGCTGGGGGTTCCATGTCGTGCCCCAGTGGCACCTGGCGGCGACGCGCATCGCGCTCTGGAACAAGTTCGGCTATCCGCAGCCCTTCCCGGAATATCAGCTGAGCCTGGACAGCTGGTGGATCGAGCCCGACAAGGATGCCTCGCTGGAGCCAGGTGAATAAGCCGGGAGATTGAACCAGGTGAATGAGCCGGGTGAACATGCCTGCTCAGCAAGCCTGGTCAACAAGCCTGAAGAACACGCTCGGCGCATATGCCAGGCATAGACGCCTGGCGCGACTGACGCCTTGCTGATGCGTTCACGACACCAATAACCGATGCCCCTTGCACCGCACATCAGATGCCGGCGATGAGGGGCACGCAGGGAGATTGCCATTGGGTGCCTATATTCTGCGCCGGATTCTGTTGATGATTCCGACGCTGCTCGGAATCCTGTTGCTGAATTTTCTGATCGTTCAGGCCGCCCCCGGTGGCCCGATCGAACAACTGATGTCACGTCTGGACGGCATGAGTGCCGGTGCCAGCACCCGTCTCAACAGTGGCGGCGGTGATGGTGTCACCAGCGGTGGCGGTGGCTCCTCGACCTATCGCGGCGCGTCAGGCGTCGACCCGGCCTTGATCGAGGAGCTGGAGCAGCAGTTCGGCTTCGACAAGCCGGTCTGGGAGCGCTTCACCGACATGGTCATCGACTACGCCCAGTTCGATTTCGGCGACAGCTTCTTCCGTGATCGGCCGGTGATCGACCTGATGCTGGAGCGGCTGCCGGTCTCCATCTCGTTGGGGCTATGGACCACGCTGCTGGTCTATCTGGTCTCGATCCCGCTGGGTATCCGCAAGGCGCTGGTGCATGGCTCGCGCTTCGACATCTGGACCTCCGGCGTCGTCATCGTCGGCTACGCCATTCCGGGCTTCCTGTTCGCGATCCTGTTGATCGTGGTATTCGCCGGCGGCAGCTATCTGGACTGGTTCCCGCTCAGGGGGCTGACCTCGCCGGACTTCGAGGAGCTGTCCACCGCCGGCAAGATTCTGGATTACTTCCATCACATCGCCCTGCCCGTGCTGGCCTCCGCCATCGGCAGCTTCGCGACCCTGACGATGCTGACCAAGAACAGTTTCCTGGACGAGATCCACAAGCAATACGTCCTGACGGCACGCGCCAAGGGGGCCAGCGAGAACCGCATCCTCTACGGGCATGTCTTCCGCAACGCCATGCTGATCATCATCGCCGGGCTGCCCGCGGCGCTGGTCGGCATCTTCTTCACCGGCTCGCTGCTGATCGAGGTGATCTTCTCCCTTGACGGGCTGGGGCTGCTCGGCTTCGAGGCTGTTCTGCAGCGCGACTACCCGCTGATCTTCGGCACCCTGTATCTCTATACCCTGATCGGTCTGATCCTGAAGCTGGTCTCTGATCTGATGTATGTGTGGATCGACCCGCGCATCGACTTCGCGACACGGGAGGCCTGACATGCGCCAAGAGACAACGCTCCACGAAACACCCACTCACGACGTAAGCGACGCCAATCAGCAGACGCTGCAACGCCCGCGCGCCTCACGCCTGTCGCCCATCACCCGACGGCGCATGGCGGCCTTTCGTGACAACCGTCGCGCCTGGTGGTCGCTGCTGATCTTCGGCGTGCTGTTCGTGCTCTCGCTGGGGGCCGAGCTGATCGCCAATGACCGTCCGCTGCTGGTCGAGTATCAGGGCGAGACCTATCTGCCGATGCTGCACGAGTATCCGGAGACCACCTTCGGCGGCTTCCTGCCCACCGCCACCGACTATCGCGACCCCTATGTGATCGAGGCCATCGAGGCGCAGGGCTTCATGCTCAACACCTTGATTCCCTACTCCTACGACACCCTGGATCTGAATCTGGGCTCTCCGGCGCCGTCGGCCCCCAATGGCCGGCATTGGCTGGGCACCGATGACCAGGGCCGTGACGTGCTGGCACGCGTCATCTATGGCTTCCGGCTGTCGGTGATCTTCGCGCTGGTACTGACGGCCGGCTCGCTGGTGCTGGGGGTGGTGATCGGTGGCGTGCAGGGCTACTTCGGCGGCAAGGTCGACCTGATCGGCCAGCGTCTGATCGAGGTGTGGTCCGGCCTGCCGGTGCTGTTCCTGCTGATCATTCTCGCCAGCATCGTCGAGCCGAACCTGTGGTGGCTGACCGGCATCATGTTGCTGTTCTCGTGGCTGGGCATCGTCGATATCGTGCGCGCCGAATTCCTGCGCGCTCGCAATCTGGAATACGTGCGTGCCGCCCGGGCCATGGGTCTGCCCTCGCGGCTGATCATGTGGCGTCATGTGCTGCCCAACGCGATGGTCGCCACCCTGACCTTCATCCCCTTCCTGTTCACCGGCGCCATCACCACCCTGACCGCGCTGGATTTCCTCGGCTTCGGCCTGCCGGCAGGCTCACCCTCGCTGGGCGAGCTGGTCGCCCAGGGCAAGAACAACCTGCAGGCACCGTGGCTGGGCATGACCGCCTTCCTTAGCCTCGGCATCATGCTGACGCTGTTGGTCTTCATCGGCGAAGGGCTGCGCGATGCCTTCGACCCACGTCATATCAGTGACCGGGAGCAGAACGCATGAGTCATCCCTCTTCACCTGCGGACAACACCGGCACCGCTGCCAGCGTGCTGAGACTCGACGATCTCTGCATCCGCTTCGGCCAGACACCCGTCGTCAGGCATCTTTCCCTTGAGGTCCGACGGGGGGAATGTCTGGCCATCGTCGGCGAGTCCGGGTCGGGCAAGTCCGTCAGCCTGTTGGCGAGTCTTGGCCTGCTGCCGGGGCATGCCCATGTCACCGGGCAGCGCGAATTCACGCGGCCTGACGGCAAGACGCTGGATCTCGCCGCCCTGACGCCACGCCAGTGGCAGCGGGTGCGCGGCGGCCAGATCGGTTTCGTGTTCCAGGAGCCGATGACCTCGCTCAACCCGCTGACGCGTGTCGGCGAACAGATCAGTGAAAGCCTGCGCCTCCAGCAGGGGCTGCGCGGCAATGCCGCCCGCCAGCGCGTGCTGGAACTGCTCTGCCAGGTGCAGCTGCCGCGTCCCGAGGAATTGATCGATGCCTGGCCGCACCAGCTCTCCGGCGGGCAACGCCAGCGCGTGATGATCGCCATGGCGATGGCCAATCAACCACCGCTGTTGATCGCCGATGAGCCGACCACGGCGCTGGATGTCACCGTGCAGCAGGAGATACTGCAGCTGCTGGATCGCCTGCGTCGCGACCAGGGCATGGCGATGGTCCTGATCAGCCATGACCTCAATCTGGTGCGCCGTCACGCCGACCGCGTGATCGTGATGCGCGACGGGGAATGCATCGAGCAAGGGCGCGTCGACGAGGTATTCGATGCGCCACAGGCCGATTACACCCGCGAGCTGCTGGCCGCCGAACCCGGAGGCCTCGCCAGCGACTTGAGTGCCGAGGACGCCGCAACACCGGTTCTCGCCGCGCGCAAGCTGGAGGTGCGCTTCGCGCGCAGCAAGAAGCTGTTCCAGAAGCGCCCCGCGGACTTCGTCGCCGTTCATCCGCTGGATCTGACGCTGGCGCGCGGCGAGACGCTCGGCGTGGTCGGGGAATCGGGGTCCGGCAAGACGACACTCGCCCTGGCGCTCTTGAAGCTGCAGGCCGCCAAGGGCGAGATCCACCTCGAGAACGAACGCATCGATACGCTGGATCGCAATACGCTGCGTCTGCGTCGCCGCCAGATGCAGATCGTCTTCCAGGACCCCTATGGCTCACTGTCGCCACGCATGCCGGTGGCGGACATCATCAGTGAAGGTCTGCGCTTTCATCATCCAACGCTCAGTGAAGACGAGGTTCGCCTGCGTGTGACGCAGGTGCTGGAGGAAGTCGAACTGCCCTCAGCGTGTGCCGATCGCTATCCCCACGAGTTCTCCGGCGGCCAACGTCAGCGGATTGCCCTGGCGCGCGCCCTGATCCTCGAGCCCAGACTGCTAGTGCTGGATGAGCCGACCTCGGCACTGGACCGCAGCGTGCAGAAACAGCTGATTGCCCTGCTGCGTGAACTCCAGACACGCCGAGGCCTGAGCTATCTGTTCATCAGTCATGACCTGGCGGTGGTACGCGCGCTGTCCCATCGGGTGATGGTGTTGCGTGAAGGACGCCTGGTGGAGACGGGCACGACGGCAGAAGTGCTCGGCAACCCCCGTGAGGACTATACGCGCGCTCTGATACAGGCCGCGGGTCTGGCCTGACACGCTCTGCCATAGCATGCCGATCGCCCTGCTCGGGCAGCCACAGATGATGAGCAGGGCACTGCCGCATTGCAGTCAGTGCACCCCTGCGTTGCAGGACGCACGTTTTGTCGATTGCAAATAATAAAGGTTCTCAATATGATCCAGTGAGATGCGGGCCGACCATCGAGAGATCGTGTAATGACTTCCCGCCCTCTCTCGAGCGGCCCCACGCACTGCCGTTCTGCGCGCACTGCATAACAACAGACCGATCAAGGGATCCACATGACTGCCTCTTTCCGTTTTGCCTCACGCAAGCCGCTGGCAGCTGCCATCGCATTGTCAGCCTCCATGTTCACCGGTGCCGCTCTGGCAGAGCATCATGGCGACGCGCATGACAAGGCGCTGACGGCCGACGCTGTCGTCGCCCAGTACGCCAACGTCGCGCATGCCACCTACAGCGATGCCCTGGCCAGTGCCAATGCCCTGCGCGCCGCCAATGCCGCACTGATCGAGTCTCCGTCCGAAGAGACGCTGGCCGCGGCACGTGCCGCCTGGAAGCAGGCGCGCGTGGCGTATCAGCAGAGTGAAGTGTTCCGCTTCGGCAATGCCATCGTCGATGACTGGGAAGGTCAGCTCAACGCCTGGCCGCTGGATGAAGGGCTGATCGATTACGTCGAAGGCGACGGCTATCAGGCAGAGCTGGGCAACCCGGGTGCCAGCGCCAACATCATCGCCAGCGACAGCGTGCAGATCGGTGCCGACAAGATCGACACCACCGAGATCACCCCGGAGCTGCTGGCGTCCCTCAACGAGCTGGGCGGTTTCGAGGCCAACGTGGCCAGCGGCTACCATGCCATCGAATTCCTGCTCTGGGGTCAGGACATGCACGGCTTTGAGGCCGGTGCCGGCGAGCGCCCGGCGACCGACTTCGCCAAGGGCGATGCCTGTACCGCCGACAACTGTGACCGTCGTGGCGCCTACCTGCTGGCCGCCAACGACCTGCTGATCAGCGACCTGGAATACATGGTCGGCCAGTGGGCGCAGGGCGAGAAGGACAACTACCGCGCGGAACTGACCTCGCTGCCGGCCGGTGAAGGCCTCGAGAAGATGCTGTTCGGCATGGGCTCCCTGTCACTGGGTGAGCTGGCCGGTGAGCGCATGAAGGTCGCGCTGGAAGCCAACTCCTATGAAGACGAGCACGACTGCTTCTCCGACAACACTCACTACTCGCACTTCTACAATGCCAAGGGCATCCAGAACGTCTACGAAGGCAAGTACGTGACCCTGGACGGCCGCACCTTCGAAGGCCCGTCACTGCATGCACTCGTCGCCCAGAATGACCCGGAACTGGCCGAGAAGATGCATGAGGCGCTGGACACCACCATGGGCCAGCTGCAGGTGATGGTCGACACGGCAGAAGCCGACGGCGGCATGAAGTTTGACCAGATGATCGCCCCGGGCAATGCCGAAGGCGCCGAGATCATCAATGCCAGCATTCAGGATCTGGTCGCCCAGACCCGTCTGATCGAAGAAATTGCCGGCACCGTCGGTATCGATGGCCTGGAAGCCGATACGGCAGATCACGAATTCTGATCAACTGCTCCACATTGCCAAGCGTGAGTTGGCTGAAGACCCCAAGCTGCCTCGCGTCGCGCTGATATCCTCGCCCGAACCTCTCTCACGACAGGTTCGGGCGTTGATGGTTCTTGCGCCAGCTTTTCATGCGCGTCTGCCGATAGAGTCCTGAGAGGCGACTCTTCGAGCAGCCTGACCGCGCAAGCCGGGAAAACCCTGTATGCCAATATTGCACCACGACATGATGCTGCGTCCCTCCCTGACCCGCTCCCTGCCACTTGCCATCGCCCTGGCGTGTCTGCCTGCTCAGTCGGCATCGGCCGATCATCCCAAGCCCACGGCAGATTCCGCGATGACAGTGATGAGCTATCTGTCTTCCCTGCCATTGCAGGACACCGACAGAAGCGGTGGCGACGGCAGCGTGCCCAAGCACGATACCAATGCCTATTCGCTGCCGGCCAAGAACCTGAGCTTCGATCAGCGCCTGTCCTTCAGTGTCGGCAACAGCTTCTTCAAGAGCCCCTGGGTGATCGCGCCCGCCAGCACCACCGCGCGCGATGGCCTCGGCCCGTTGTTCAACACCAACGCCTGCCAGAACTGCCACGTCAAGGATGGTCGCGGCAGCCTGCCGGTCGAGGGCGATCCCTCGGTGGGCCTTTTCCTGCGCCTGGGTCTGCCGGACAGCCACGAGGACAGCTGGAGCGATGAGGAGCGTGAATTCCGGCGTATCGCCGGGGTGATGCCACATCCTGTCTATGGCACCCAGCTGCAGAATGCCGCCGTGCCCGGCATCGAGCGCGAAGGCCGCATGCAGGTGGATTACGAGGACGTGACGGTGACCCTGGCGGACGGGGAAGTGATCGCATTGCGCAAGCCGCGCTATTCCATCGTCGAACCCGGCTTCGGTGACCCGGGCGCCATCGCGCTCTCGCCACGTCTCGCCCCCGGCATGGTGGGGCTGGGGCTGCTCGAGGCGGTCAGCGACGAGACCTTGCTCGAGTGGGCCGACCCGCAGGATGCGGATGGCGACGGCATCAGCGGGCGCGCCAATACTGTCTGGTCACTCGCCGAGCAACGCGAGGTCATGGGCCGTTTCGGCTGGAAGGCCGGTCAGCCCGATGTGCGACAGCAGAGCGCCAAGGCCTTCGCCGGTGACATGGGGCTGACCTCCAATCTGGTCAGCTCCACCGACTGCACCCCGCTTCAGAAGTGCGAGACATTGCCCGATGGGGGGGAGATCGAGGTCGACGACAACGTGATGGACAACGTGGCCTTCTACTCGCGCAATCTGGCCGTGCCCACCCGGCGTGACATCGATGACCCGACGGTGCGTCAAGGCGAGCAACTGTTCCGCGAGCTTGAATGCGCCAGCTGCCACCGCCCTCGCCTGACCACCCAGTCCGGCGGCGTGGCGGAACAACTGGCCGAGCAGACGATCTGGCCCTACAGCGACATGCTGCTGCATGACATGGGCGAAGGACTGGCAGATGATCGCCGCGAATTCGAGGCCAGCGGTCAGGAGTGGCGCACGCCGCCCCTGTGGGGCATCGGCCTGGCCCAGACGGTCAACCCTGCCACGGGCTTCTTGCATGATGGCCGTGCACGCACCTTGCTCGAGGCCGTGCTCTGGCATGGCGGCGAAGCCCAGCCAAGCCGCGATGCCGTCGTGGCCCTGCCGACTGACCAGCGTGAAGCCCTGTTGCGCTTCCTCGAGACTCTCTGACAAGGAATACCCGTTCATGCCCCGCGCCACCTTCACCCCATCTGCAACCCCGATGAAACCTGCCCTGCGCAAGACCTCGCCCCTGGCCCTGATGGCCTGTGGCATGACACTGCTGGGCGCCGCGCTATTGCCTACGAGCACACTGGCGGCGACGGACTCTTCTGCCGCCAACACAGACGCTGCCACCACTGACACCAACAGCGCAGCGGCCGTCAGCCAGTTTGCCGCTGACACGCTGAGCGAGGCGCACCAGCAACTTGCCAGCCGCCTGCAACAGTTCGCGCAGCATACTCAGGCGTTCTGCTCCGCCGAGGGTGACGTGACCCTCGACACCCTCAAGCAGGACTGGCGCAGCGCCATGCTGGGGCTGAATCAGGTCAACTGGGTGGAAATGGGCCCGATCCTGCAGAACTCGCGTCAATGGCAGCTGTATTTCTGGCCGGACAAGAAGGATCTGGTCGCGCGCAAGACCCGCGCCCTGCTCGCCGGTGATGCCCCGATCACGGTCGAGAGTCTGGCGGAGCAATCCATCGTCATGCAGGGACTGGGCAGCGTGGAGTATCAGCTGTTCGATGCCCGCTATGCCGACTCGCCCCTGACGGCCGACTCACGTCGCTGCGAGTTGATGACGGCCAACACCGCCTACGCCGCCAATACCGGCAAGACGCTGCGTGATGAGTGGCAGCAGTTCGCGCCGCAACTGGCCGAAGGCACTGGCGCCTTCAGCGATTCACGTGACGCCGTGCTGTCTCTGGTTCGCGCGCTGACCGTGCAGCTGGAAGCCATCAAGGACCGCAAACTGCGCCGGCCGATCGGCCTCGACAACGGCGGCACGGCCAACCCCTATGCGGCTGAGTCCTGGCGTGGCGGCATGGGGCTTGCCAACATCGCGGCGACCCTGGCGATGATGGAACGCCTCTGGCTTGGCAATGACGATGTCGCAGGCATTCAAGGCTATCTCAATGGCCAGGTCGACCCGCGCATGGTGGCCTCCACCACAAGCGATTTCGTCGATGCGCGCCAGGCCTTCGCCGCCCTGCCGGATGACCTCGCCGGCATACTGCGCGATGACCCGCGCAATGGTGAGCTGCAGCAGGCCATGATCCATGTCGAGACCCTGCAGGCCGGTTTTGCCGACACGCTCAACCCTGCGCTGGGCCTGTCACTGGGCTTCAACAGCACCGATGGCGACTGATCAGGGCGGGGGGAATTGTGAGTGGCAAGTGGCGAATGGCGAATGGCGAATTGAGAGCGGCGAATGACAACTGACAAGGGGCCAGGCGAGATGCCTCACGGCATGACAGACACACACGCAGCCGACGCCCGCCAGCGACGTCGGCTGCTCAAGGCGTTGGCCTGCACGCCCCTGATGGGACTGCCCGGCGGCATGGCCGTGGCGGGCGGCAACAACGCCGCCAGCGCCCAGGGGCGCGAGCCACTCGGGGTGGCCATCTCGGCATGTGATGACGACACGGGGCAGCACTTTGCCAGCTGCACCAGCTATCAGGGAGTGGAGCGCTGGCGCCAGCCGATACGCCAGCGCGCCCACGGCGCTACCCGACATCCTCACAAGCCGTGGGCGCTGATCTTCTCACGGCGTCCGGGGACGGAAATCAATGTCTTCGACCTCGACAGTGGCGAGCGGATCGCACGCATCGAAGCCGCACCGGACCGTCACTTCTATGGGCATGGCGTATTCAGCCCGGATGGCGGTCTGCTCTACACCACCGAGAATGCCATCGCGCCCGGAGAAGGCCGCATCGGCATCTACGACGTGAATCGCGACTTCGCGCGGATCGGCGAGTTCGCCAGTGGCGGAATCGGCCCGCATGAAATTCGCCTGCATCCGGATGGTCAGCAGCTGATCATCGCCAATGGCGGGATTCTGACGCGGCCCGACACCGGTCGGGTCAAGCTCAACCTGGACAGCATGCAGTCGAATCTGACCTTGCTGAACCGTGTCTCGGGCGAGGTCCGCTGGCAAGGCGAACCCTCCCATCACCAGCTGTCACTGCGCCACCTGGACGTCAGCCGCGAGGGCGTCATCGTCGCGGGCTATCAGTACCAGGGACCCGCGGCGGACCACCGCCCGCTGGTGGTGATGAAGCATCCCGGCAGTGAGAGCTTGCAGGAACTGCCGTTGCCGCGGGAATACGTCCCACAGCTCAAGCAGTACATCGCCAGTATCGCCGTCTCCCCCGATGGGCGACTGGCCGTGGCGACCGCCCCACGCGGCAATCTGATCACGCTCTGGAATCTCGCGACAGGAGAGCTGGACACGACTCTGGACTTCGCCGACTGCGCTGGTGTGCTGGCGGTGCCGGCCACGCAGCAGACGCCGGCAGGCTTCGTGGTCAGCAATGGTCGCGGCGAGTGGCTGCTGATCGATGAGGAGGGGCTGCCGGCGCTTGGCCCGGTGCGGCTGGCGAATACCCACTGGGACAATCATCTGGCGCTGATGTAGCCAGGCATCTGGCGCTTTGATAACCGAGCGCAGACGTTGTGGTGACGGGAGCTGGAGCGCCGAACCGTGCAAATCACCACAGCGTCATCTGACGATCCAGCAGGCGATCGAAATCATCGTCGACGAACGGCAGGATGCCATCGGCGACGGGCTTGAGCTGACGACTCAGGTAGTGCTCGACATCAATGGGCGAGCGCAGATACTCGACGGGTTCCGGGCCGGAGGTGGTCATCACATAGCGAATCCAGCCGCCGCGCTGATAGCGTAACGGCAGGCCCCGCCGGCGGTTCTCGTCATCCGCCAGACGCGCCGCACGGACATGGGGTGGCACGTTGCGCTGATAATCGTCGAGCTTGCGCCGCAGTCGCTTGCGGTAGATCAAGGCCTCGACATCCGTGGTGTCCGCCGCGCCATGGGCATGGCGTTGCAGGTAATCCTGCACGTAGCCTTTCAGGTACTCCTGATAGGGGCTGCCTTCGAAGATGCGGCGATAGAGTCCCTGCTGGAAGGTCTTGGCCAGCGGCGTCCAGTCGGAGCGCACCGACTCCAGTCCCTTGAACACCAGTTCCGTCTGGCCGCTGCAGCCTGTCTGTTGCAGTCCGGCGTAGCGTTTCTTGCTACCCTCTTCGGCCCCGCGAATGGTCGGCATCACGAAGCGCTGATAGTGGGTCTCGAACTGCAGCTCCAACGCGCTGTCGAGATCGAGACTGTCCTTGAGATGCCGTCGCCACCAGTCGGTGACATGGGCCGCCAGCTCACGGCCGATCCGGCTGGCCTCGGCTTCCTCATGCGCGGCGCCCAGCCACACGAAGGTGGAGTCGGTATCGCCATAGATGACGCGATAGCCCTGCGCCTCGATCAACTCCACCGTCTGCTGGATGATCTGATGGCCACGCCGCGTGATCGAGGACGCCAGCCGTGGATCGAAGAAACGACAACCGCGTGACCCCAGCACACCATAGAAGGCATTCATGATGATCTTGAGCGCCTGGGTCAGCGGGGCGTCACCCGCCGCGCGGGCGGCGTCACGTGCTTGCCAGATCTCGGCGACGATGCCCGGCAGGCAGTGTCGGTCACGCGAGAAGCGCGCGCCGAGAAAGCCGGGCACACCGGCCTCTGAGGCATCATCCGTGCCGTTCTCCGACCCACGCAGCCCTTCGACCAGCCCCAGCGGGTCGATCAGGAAAGTGCGGATGATGGAGGGATACAGACTCTTGAAATCCAGCACCAGCACCGAGTCATAAAGCCCGGGCTGGGAATCCATCACGAAGCCGCCGGGGCTGTCCTCCCCCACCACGTCTCCCAGATTGGGCGCGACCTTGCCCAGCCGATGCAACCTCGGCAGATACAGATGCGTGAAGGCCGCCACCGAACCACCGCTACGATCCGCCTCAAGCCCCGTGGCTGCCGCCCGCGCGAGCAGAAACTCCATCAGTCGCGTCTTCGCGAAGATGCGCGTGACCAGCTCGCAATCCTTGAGGTTGTAGCGCGCCAGGGAAGGCTTGTCCTCGGCGAACATGCGCAGAATCTCGTCCAGCCGGCCGTAGGGGTCATCAATGGCCTTGCCTTCCTGCAACAGCTTACGCGAGACATTCTCGAGACTGAACGACTCGAAATGCCAGAAGGCCGACTTGAGCGCCTCGATGCCATCCACCACCCAACGCCCGGCGATCTCGGCAAAGAAGTGCTCGGCCTGACGGGAATGAGAGCGCCACTGCATCACGCTGGCGTCACGCCCCAGTCGCAATGGCAGGCCTTCGGCCTCTGACAGCCGCACCAGCATGCGCAGATCGAACTGGATAACGTTCCAGCCGATGATGACATCCGGGTCATGCCTTGCGACCCAGTCCAGCAGGCATTGCAGCAACTCACGCCGGCTATCGAGGTATTCCAGCGAGAAATCGCGGCTGGCGTTCTCCTCGCCATTGGGGGGCCCCAGCATGTAGACCTGACGCTGTCCGCAGCCCTCGAGCGCAATGGAATACAGATTGCCCCGCGCATCGGTCTCGATATCCAGCGATGCCCAGCGCAGCGGTGGCCGATAGCCCGCAAGCGGTGTCAGGCGCGCATTCTTCACGCTGCCATCAGGCTGGCGCTCGCCGCGTGCCGTGACGCCTGCCGTGATGAAACGCTCCATCAGGTAGCGGTCCGTCGGACGCACATCCGCTTCGTAGACGTCGACGCCAATCGCCTTCAAACGGCGCGCCAGCTGGCCCAGGATGCGATATTCACGACAGTAGAGCCCCACCACCGGGCGATGGTGGAAGTCTTCCAGTGCCAGCGGTCGCAGCTCGGCGCCGGCCTCAAAGCTCACCAGTGTCTGAGCCAGTACCTGCTGTTCGGCGGGCAGGAAAGCGACGACTTCCTGGGGTGCACATTCGACACGTACGGCGCCTTCGTCGGTGCGAATCCAGAAGCTGATCACCACCCCCTCGGGCGTGTCCCGCCAATGACGTGTCAGCACGAAGCCATGAAGTTCAACAGGAGCGTGGCGGGACTCTTCGGATGCGGCCTCTGGCACTGCATTACCTTTACGTTGAATATACGAATGCCGGGCAGGATGAGAGCAAGACGCGTCTGCATCCTCATACGATAATATGAATTCTGTATCGTACAACATCCGGCGTGAAGCCTGAGCTTGACGACGGAAATACCGTGCCTTCCCGGCGACAGGGTGGATGTCTGCGGCAAGGAATGCCTCTCCCGAGATAGCGGCACCCCACAAGGAGCCTGCGTCATGCAACGCTTTGAGATGATTCAAACCCTGCTGGGCCAGATGCTGGGCCAGATCGACGACATCATCCTGCTTGCAGATGATCAGCGCCACATCACCTACCTGAATGACAGCGCGGTGAAGGCATTCGGCTACCCGCGTGAAGCGTTGATCGGCAAGCAGACACGTATGCTGTATGCCTCCAGCGATGAGTTCGAGCGCCAGGGGCAGAGGCGCTTTCGAGTCGATGCCCAGCCCGCCAAGGAAGGCCGGGTCATCCGCTACCGACGCCAGGATGGCACCTACTTCTATGGTGAGACGCTCGGCGGCCCCATCAAGGACCCCACCAGCGACAACATCTTCATGTTCGGGCTGATCCGCGATGTCTCACGCCGCGTGACGGCGGAACATACCCTGCACAGCCTGCATGCCATCACTTCATCACGTGAACTCAACTTCAATGAGCGCATCGATGAGCTGCTGAAACTGGGCTGCGCCCATTTCGGCCTGCCGATCGGTATCTTCAGCCGCATCCAGGACGGCGAATACGTCGTCCAGCGCGCCTGTCACCCGGAAGACCTGCTGGAACCGGGACTGAGCTTCTCGCTCAGCGATACCTATTGCGATCACGTCTACAGGGCCGACTGCGTTCAGGCCTTCCATCATGTGGCCAGCAGTGAGATCCGCAACCATCCCTGCTATGCCAACTTCAATCTGGAAGCCTACATCGGGGCGCCGGTGATCGTGGATGGTGAGCGCTACGGCACCTTCAACTTCTCAAGCCCTGACCCGGTGCCGCCCTTCACCCCCGAAGACATCGAGCTGGTGCGTCTCATCGCCTTGTGGGCCGGCCACGAGGTCGCGCGTGCCAATGACATCAATGCCTTGAAGGAAGCGCATCAGGCGCTCGAGAAGATCGCGATCACCGATCCGCTGACCGGCCTCTACAATCGCCGTCATGCCCAGCAGGTACTGGATGACAGCATCGCGGCACTGGCCACCGCCGAGGTTGACCATCCCCTGTGCGTGGCACTGCTGGATTTCGACCATTTCAAGAAGATCAACGACAATCATGGCCATGACGCCGGTGATCTTGCCTTGCAACACTTGAGCGTGCTCGCCGAGGAGATTCTGCTGCCCGGCGACACCCTCGCCAGATGGGGTGGCGAGGAATTCCTGGCGATTCTGCCTGACTCGCTGCTCAGTGACTCGGCCACGCGCATCAACCTGCTGCGACAACGCATGAAGGACAGTGTCGTGGAATACGCTGGCCAACGTCTGCCCCTGTCATTGAGCATCGGGATGACCTGCCTGGAACCCGATGACCGCGCCACGCGCGAGCAGTTGATCGCACGCGCCGATGAAGCCATGTACGCGGCCAAGGAAGAAGGACGCAACTGCCTCAGGATGCTGTAACGCAATGATGCGTGAATTGCTCCGTCCTGCCTGTCCTGATCAGGAGCGCCAAGCAGGACGGAGCCTTCTCAACAAAGCCCTCTCACCAAAGCCCTCTCGCCGAAGCCCTCGCGTCACGCCATCCCCCCTCTCGCACTCAGGTAGCGAACACGCTAAGGTCAGGCCATCCCCGTCTGCCGAGCCACCCGACGTCGTCGTTGCCTATCCTCATGCCTTCACACGATTCCAGCGCTACGCCGCCCGTTGCGTCCTATGCCTTCGGCCTTCCGGAAGACGGCGTATTGTCTGACCAGCCCACCAGCATTGCGCCCTTGACCGCCACCCTTGCCTCGCCTGCCCCCGCTGACCGTCACCAACTCGGCATCTTCCTACTGCCCGGCTTCGCGATGGTCGCGCTGTTCTCGATGATCGAGCCGCTGCGCATCGCCAATCGACTGCGCGGAACACGCCTGTATCAGTGGACACTCGCAAGCCAGGATGGCGCGTCGGTCAAGGCCTCCAACGGCATGGTGCTGCCGGTGGATACCGCACGTGATGACCTCGCCGCAGTGGACACGCTGGTGGTGTGCACCAGCTTTGCCCCGGAAGCCTATCTGGAAGACCGCACCTTGCACTGGCTGCAGGAGCGCTCCCATAGCGGCTGCCAGCTCGGGGGTGTGGACACCGGCTGCTTCGTGCTGGCGCGTGCCGGCCTGCTCACCGGCAAGACGGTCACGCTGCACTGGGAGAGCCTGCCGGAATTCAGCCAGCGCTTCGATGAGGTGGACGCCGTGGAGTCACTGTATGAAATCAGTGACGATGGCTTCTTCTGCGCCGGCGGCAGCGCCCCGCTGGACATGAGCCTGGAGCTGATTCGGCGCCAGCATGGCCAGACACTCTATCAGGCGGTACGCGAACAGCTGATTCTCGATCAGGGCCGCCTGCCGGCCAGCCGCCAGCGCGGCATCAGTCAGCAGACGGCCGATCTGGCCGACCCGCTGCTCAGGCGTGCGATCACGCGCATGGAGAACACCCTGGAGGCCCCGCTCAGCATCGAGGCACTCGCCGAGGAGCTCGGCCTCTCATGGCGCCAGCTGGAGCGCCGCTTTCAGCAAGGGCTCGGCTGCACGCCTCGCGCCTATCATGGGGAGCGTCGCCTGCTGCACGCACGCAGCCTGCTTCACGATACCCGCCATGGCGTCACCGATATCGCCCTGGCCTGCGGTTTCACCTCGCATTCGAGTTTCACTCGCGCCTTTCGTCGTCGCTTCGGCATCACCCCGACCCAGGCGCGCCGCCAGCCACCACGCCCTCTGATGTGATCCATGCCCGATACCCGCATCGCGATGTCGAATTGGGCACAGTCGGTGTCGAATTGGGCACAGTAGCGAGCGCCGTGGGCTGCCATTCTGTCGGGGAATCGCTCACCTGACAGAAGGAAGGACTCTCCATGGCGCTCCCGATCACACCCGATTACGACAGCTGGCCAATTGACGAGACTCTCGTGAAGGTCGTTCACGAAGCACGCTATCTGAGCGTGACCTGGAGCGATGGCCGCGTCAGCCGTTTTCATAGTGTCTGGTTGCGCGAGAACGCCGCGGACGATACCACCGTCAATCCGGCGACGCGCGAACGCATTCTGGACCTCTCCCAGATTCCCGCCTGGCCGGAAATCGCCGAGGCCAGCATCGATGAGGACGGCGCACTCAGCGTGCTGTTCACGCCCGAAGACCGCCGCCTGCGCTTCCACCCGGGCTTCCTGCGTGCCAATGACTATGACAACCAGGACGCGCTGCCGCCGGAACTGCCGCCGCTGACACTCTGGCACGGTGAGCAGTTGGATCAGCCGCCGACCATCGATGGCGCCCGCCTGGCCGAGGCCGACCATGGCAGCGCGCAGGAGGCGGAGATTCTGTATCCGACCCTGCACGAACTGCTCGGCAAGGGACTGGTGCGCCTGCGCAACCTGCCGACGGAAGAAGGCGCCATCGAAAAGGTCGCCGAACGCATCGGCTCGATCCGCACCACCAACTTCGGCCACCTCTTCAATGTCCGCGCGATCCAGAACCCGGATTCCAACGCCTATACCTCCATCGCCTTGCCGCCGCATGTGGACCTGCCGACCCGGGAATATCAGCCGGGCCTGCAGTGCCTCTACTGTCTCGAGAACACCGTGGAAGGCGGCATGGCGGTGATGATGGACGGCTTCGCCATCGCGGCGGCGCTGAAGGAAGAACACCCCGAGGCCTACGCGACACTCACCACGGTGCACTGGCGCTACGCCAATACCTCGCGCAATACCGATCATGTCTGGTACTCGCCGATGATCGTGCTGGGTCAGGCAGGAGAACTGCTGGAGGTGCGAATCGCCGACTTCCTGCGCGGGCCGATGATGGCACCGTTCGAGCAGACCGAGACCGCCTATGAAGCACTGATGACGCTGCAGCGCATGTTGCGTGAGCCGCGCTTCGCCATGCGCTTCACCTACGCCCCCGGCGACATGGTCATCTTCGACAATCGCCGCCTGCTGCACGCCCGCGATGCCTTCGAGGGCGACAGCGGCAGCCGCTGGTTGCAAGGCTGCTACCTGGAACGTGACGAGGTGCGCTCGCGCTATCGCATGCTCAAGCGTGCCGAACGCGCCGAGCGGGTCGAGGAAGCCACCCAGACGGTGTGATTCGGCACGGCATGCCTCTGCTCGCGAATTGGCTCACACATCAGCTCACGCCGATGGCCGGCATGAGAATGAGAACGTGCGGGGAAGTCAGGGCGTGCGTGGCGTAATGACGAGCGCAAAGCCGGGGTCCTGCGGAATCAGGGGCGGCAGACAACGCACCTCATGACCGGGCAACTGGCGGGCAAGACATCGGGTCAGCGTCGCAGGTTCAAAGGCGCTGACCCATGCCGGCAAATCAGGCTTCTCGCCCCGCCAGTGGACGGCATGCATGCCCCATTCCGGCTCCAGCATGTGACGTGACAGGGTCTGCCAGGCCAGTTGATGACGACCGCTGCCCGACACGATGCGGGTGGACAACGGCAGACGCTCGACATCAAAGGCATCGATCACGATTCGCAGGCGTGGATGACGAAGAATCGCCTCGACGAGTCTCGCGAGTTGCTCGCCCTGCTGCCAGTTGGCACTGATACGACAGCTGATCGCCACGCAGGATGCCGGCGTCTCTGCCAGCACATCGAGAATGTCGCCGTGCACCACCTCGTCAAGCTGAGGCCAGTGCCGCCGCGCTTCCTCCACCATGTACTGCGAGTACTCCACGAACCGCACGTCATGTTGGCGTGACAGAATCGCGGCGACCTCGGCAAAGCCTGCCATCAGCGCTGGCTGCCCCTGCTCATCGGGCAACAGGCGCGCCAGGCGCCGGGCAATGCGCTCTAGTGGATAGCCCTCACGATAGATGGCATTCCAGTCGACGCTGCCTGAATAGAGATCCTCATCGCGTGAGACTGCCAAGGTGTCACCTGCAAGCGTGGCCATGAAAGGGTCGTCATCGTAACAGAGGCCGGCTCTGGCATTGCAGACACCCGACTTGCCAGGATTCGCCCCCAGCCTTCTCCTATATCTTCAGATTGCCATCCCTTTTCAGCCCCCTGAACTCATTCCGCTCTGGGCACATACCTCTCTGGATAGAACCTCTCTATCACGGTAGCCTTGCACGCCTGTCAGGCAGGTCATGCGTCATGTCGGCTGCCTGAGCCCCTATCCATCTTTATTGGCTACCTGCACAGGATGCCCGCAATGCCCGCCAGTCCCGCCGATATTCCCTACCTCGCAAGCCTGCTTGAGGGCCTCGCGCAGTATTTCCCGCTCTCGCTGCCTATCGTCTGCGCGTTGTTGCTGCTTGCCCTGCTGACGTCAGCCATGTCCGCTGCCGTCGGGGTCGGCGGTGGCACCCTGCTGATCATGTTCATGGCGCAGTTGATGCCTGCCGCTGCCTTGATTCCGGTGCATGGCATGGTGCAGCTGGGCTCCAACGGCGGGCGCATGGCGATGACGTGGCGCCATATCGACATGCGCCGTCTATTGGCCTTTCTGCCCGGCGTGGCGCTGGGTGCGCTGGTCGCGGCCTGGGTATTGATCCGCTTGCCTGAAGGGGTGCTGGAGCTTTCCATCGCGCTGTTCGTGCTGTTCACCTGCTGGGGGCCGGCACTACCCAAGCGAGCTTTGAGCCGCACGGGCACCTTGATCGCCGGTGCCATCACCACCTTTCTTTCAAGTCTGATCGGTGCCAGCGGCCCACTGGTGGCGAGCTTCATCAAGCAAGGCGGCGGCGAGCGTCATACCAAGGTGGCGACCTTCGCGGCCTGCATGGTCGCGCAACACCTGACCAAGGCGTTCATCTTCGGCATGGCAGGGTTTCTCTTCCAGGAGTGGTTGCCCCTGATCGTGCTGATGATCGGCGCGGGCCTGATCGGCACCCGCCTCGGACTGCGCTTTCTGGATCGCGTCTCCAACCGGCACTTCGATGGCCTGTCCAAATGGGCGCTGTCATTGCTGGCGCTAAGGCTTGCCTGGCTGGGTAGCGCTTCTCTGATCAGTCATTGATCCGTCGTCAGACAGGATCTGGGGGCGCGACATTATTGCGGGGGACACGTCAGTGCTGGCTGAGGTAACGTGCCCCTTATGCAAGTGCATGCCGATGGTCAGAGAGAGTGAGTGTGAATGCGCATGGCCAGCGCACCCACCCACTTCAGCCCTCGATCCTCATATCTCTATGGGCAGAGCCTCTCTGTCACGGTCGCCTTGCGTGCCTGCCAGGCGGCACATGCGTCATGTCGGCTGACTGAGCCCCATTCCCACCATTGGCAATCTGCACAGGATGCTCTTGATGCCCGTCAGACCCGACGAGATGTCTCTCCTCGCCGGCCTGCTCGATGACCCGCCCAGTATTTCCCGCCCTCGCTGCCGCTAAGACTGTTGGTGCGACAAACGCCAGCCACGCCAAGCGAAAGTTGAAAATTTACAAAGACCCAAATACCGGAGAGGTCATTTAGACACGCGATGGCAACCAAAAGACTCTGAAAGCGTGGAAAGAAGAGTATGAGCCCGAGACTATGGAAGGTTGGCTTATGAATACCGAGGACTGAATCATTCTACTGCTGATTGCAGGAGGGAGGGATGGTAGATAGGGCCGCTTGCGGCCAAAAGCAGACTTACACCTAAGATGAATATGTATTAAGCCGCCGGCCTCCTTTGTCGAGGAGTCGGCGGCTTAATTAATTTACTAGAGCTTCAGTAATTAGAAAAGTCGATGAACTGACGTGCTTTTGGCCTAAAGCTTTTAAGCTCGTCAAACATTTCCTTTTCCAAAGCCGGAAGTCTATCTCGAACAGAAGGCGAACGACGGCGGTTAACAAGCTCTGCTCTCGTTAACATGCTACTATTCTCTTTGCGCCGTTCACTTTTCATTACTTAGAAACTCTATAATTTCATCGTCTGTAATATTGGGCTTGCAAAAAGCTGTAATTTTTCTTGGAACTGAACCAACCTTTTGGCTATAGGCTTTTGAAGCCCCCATGCTATCTACATAGATGGATTTTGTCAATCCGTCAAGCTCTTTCTCCCACTTTTTCTCTTGAGCGGTAGGAATATACTGCCAATGTAGAATTGAACCATCAATATCTGACATAGCATTAACTATCTCAACAGCTGCTCCATACCTATCTCCCGGATTCGGCTTTAAGCATTTATTAATTACGCGCTGGAGCTTTTTAGGGATATGTAGCGGGTATGCTTTCCTGTCGGGAAATTTCCCTGTAATTACGTCTCGAGCGAATATATCTCCAGTTTCATAAACAGAAAACTGTTCGTCAAAACTTTTATCCCCGACACACATCCGATACATCGTAAGGCCAATTTGGTATATATCAAATCTGTTATCGAACTCCTTATCCTTGTTGCCAAAAACTTCTGGAGGCATTTGCTTTACGTATAACTTAGTTTGTTTTGCTACTCCTTCTGTATTCATAATTTGCGTCAGTCCAAAATCGGCTAACAATGCTTCATCTCGATCTGAAATGAGAATATTATCAGGCTTAATATCAAAATGGATTAGTCCTTTCGAGTGGACATTATGCAAACCATTCAATGCATGCGTCGAGTAACGTATTATTTCTTTTACTGTTAAAAACCCCTTTTCCATCACTCTCTTGAGAGATCCTTTTTGGTAAAATGGTGACGCTACATAGACTTTTTCATCATCTTCACATGCATAGCTCACCTGAACCACATTGGGATGAGAGCTCAAGTATAAGGTGCGTGCTTCTGAGAAGTATTCATTGGCATTGAAGCCATTTTTCTTCTCCACCTCTTTGATCACTAATTCCGTATCCAGATACTCGTCATGGACCCGATAAACCTTTGAATTTTGCCCTTCAAACCCAATCTCTTCGATTTTTCTGAATGAGACCTGTGCTTTTTGATATGGAAGCATTACGCGACCGCTCCCATTGCTACTAATGCGGCTTCTCTTGAGCTCTTTTTCGAAAGGACTTCCCAGTTAATTATACTTTCAAACTCACACTCACCTTTAATTATTGCTTCAATCTCTTTAGGCTTTATCTTTAACCTTGCAGCTATTGATATCTTTCGCCCAATAAAATAGTTGTTGACACTACTGCTCGAAAACGCTTCTTGAATTACACCTTCAATGTGCAGCCTAGTCATATCAAGGTTCTGGGAGTTTGCCTCTGCAACTCGAATGCCTGCACTTGAGACCGAATACTCTCTTAAAATATCAAGCACGCAGTTTCTAATATACTTTAGTTTTTCTGGGAAATCTAACGCAGCTGGCACCTTAATAACCTCACTATTTACAATCTTAAAGCCACCCCCATCCAGGTGGACAACAACAAAGCTAGTCTGCTTCGGCTCGACTCTAATTCCCAACACATTCATATGAAAACAGCTCCCTTTACTTTACAACCACCGTCGTTATCATATTACAATATTATCAGCAACGCACTACAATTAAAAAAACTCACTCTTGATTTAATTTAAATCAATCAAATGTAGCACTAATAAACCCCGACAGTACTTCGGCATGGCTACTTCTGGTCGTCAGCTGCCGAAACTTCTCCATCAACATAATCTAAAATTCGACATCCGGCTATCAGTGGGCGCTCAGCTGGCCTTGTTGCCTGCTCCGTCCATCATGACGGCGTCAGCATTACCTATCATCAAAAGCGCCCCGCTCAGGCATCAGGCTGAGCGGGGCGCTGCTTGTCATGCGTCAACTACAGGTCAGAGACATCAGAACGGATATTGGCGGGGCTCGACCTGCAGGCTGACCCACTGGTCGGTGGTGAATTCCTCAAGCACCCAGTCGCCATTGAAGCGCCCAAGGCCGGAGTTCTTCTCGCCACCGAAGGGTGCGCGCGGGTCATCGTTCACCGGCATGTCATTGACGTGCACCATGCCAGCCTCGACCTGGCGCGCGAAGCGCTCGCCGCGTGCAATATCCGCGGTGAAGACGGATGCCGAAAGGCCATATTCGGTGCCGTTGGCAAGTTCCAGCGCATGCGCTTCGTCACGGGCTTTCTGGATGCCGACCATCGGCCCGAAGATCTCGTTGCGCGCCAGGCTCATGTCATTGGTGACCTCGGTGAACACATGCGGCGGCACCAGCTGACCCTGCGTCTCGCCCTCAAGCATCACCCTGGCGCCCTCGCCCTTGGCCGTCTCGATCATCTCGAGCAGACCATCACGCTGCTTGGCATTGATGATCGGCCCGATGACGGTATCGTCCTGTGCGGGGTCGCCGACCTTGAGTGAGCGGGCACGCGCCACGAAGCGATCGACGAAGGCATCATGGACCGACTCATCGACGATGATGCGGTTGATGGCCATGCAGATCTGCCCCTGATGGAGGAACTTGCCGACCAGAGCGGCGTCCACCGCCTGCTCGATATCCGCATCATCAAGCACCACGAAGGGACTGTTACCCCCCAGTTCCAGGGCAACGTGCTTGAGGTGATCACCACCGACGGCGCGCTTGCCGATGCCCTTGCCTACCTGGGTGGAACCGGTGAAGGAGATCAGCCTCGGCACTTCGTGATCCACGAAGGCATCACCGATCTCGCTGCCGGAACCGACCACCACGCTCAAGACGCCGGCAGGCAGGCCCGCCTCCTCGAACAATCGGGCCAGCAGCAGGCCACCCGTCAGCGGCGTGTCACTCGCCGGCTTGATGACGACGCTATTGCCGAGTGCCAATGCCGGTGCCAGGGAACGCTGGGTCAGATGCAGCGGGAAATTCCATGGGCTGATGATGCCGATGACACCCAGCGGCTTGCGGAAGACACGGCTCTCCTTGCCCGGCACCTGAGCCTCCATCGCCATCCCGGCCACGCGGTTGGCCATCGCGGCAGATTCCAGCGTGATCGCGCGGGCCGCGGCCAGCTCCGCCTGAGCCTTGATGCGGGTACTGCCGGACTCACGGTTCAACCAGCCGAGCAGCTCCTCGCGTCGCTCGTCCATCAGCTCCACCACCTTGTGCATCACACCCGCGCGCTCGCTTGCCGGCGTCTGGGCCCAGTCAGGCTGGGCATCGCGCGCCTTGTGGTAGCTGGCATCGAGATCCTCGGCGTTGGCCATGGAAATCGAGAGCAGCGAGCTCTGATCGAAGGGGTCCACCACCTCGAGCGTCTTGCCGGCTCGTCCGGCACGCCATTCACCGGCGAGAGGGAGCTGATCCAGGTTCTGGTAATCGCGAGGCATGAGTCTCTCCGTGCTATGGGGTTACAGGAGACATGGCGATAGTGTGGCAAAACCCAACCACCGCAACTCAGCTATGCCAGAATGGCACCGCCAACTGAGAGCATCCCCCTACCGAAACCGAATGAGAGTCAAAGGATGAGCCCTGAAGACCTGCAGAAACTGACGACCCGCCAGATGCCCTATGGCAAGTATGCCGGACGCCTGATTGCCGACCTGCCCGGGGATTATCTGGGCTGGTTTGCGCGCAAGGGGTTTCCGCAGGGTGAGATCGGTCGCCTGCTCGCGCTGATGCACGAAATTGATCACAACGGGTTGAATGCGCTGCTGGAGCCGCTGCGGCGGCGCTGAGGGACTGAGACGCTGAGGGAGTGAAATACATAAGAGCTACGCAAGCCGCAGCGTCGCGGACAAGTCAGCGAGTGGGAATCACGACAGGCGGCCGCTGGCCTCCAGTTGATCGAACATGTCGTGCAGCGTCGCCTCGAGGGGCCGGTAGATCAGGCCCAGCTGCTCGCGACTGCGGGTATTGTCGAAGACGAAGGGGTGGCCCACGTTGCGCGCGACAACCTTGCGGGTCACGGCCTTGTTGACCAGCGGCCCCGCCAGCCACACCAGCCATTTGGGCAGCTGGCGAGTGGGAATCGCGTACTGCGGGCCGGCGTGACGGCGCAAGGCCCGCCCCAGTTCAATGAAGCTTGAGGAATGCCCGGCGACCAGATGACGCCCATTGGCCGTGGGCAGAAATCCCGCCGCCAGATGCGCCTCGGCCACATCCCGCACATCCACCACGCCCATGCCGTAATCCGGCGCGCCTATCCTGAGCGTGCCATCGCATAGCTGGGTCATCAGGCTGAAGGATTCGCCGCGCGTGTCATCGCTGATCGCGGGGCCGAGCACCAACGAGGGGTTGATCACCACCAGCCGCCAGCGCGACTGCCGCTCGGCAATCTGCCAGGCGGCCTGTTCCGCCAGCGTCTTGGAATGGGAATAGGCCTGATGCTCAAGCGACGCCGTGGTGTTCCAGACACTCTCGTCGAAACAGCCGCGCGGGGTGTCTTGCGCATCGGCATTGTCGCTGTAGATGGCGGCACAGCTGCTGGTCAGCACCACACGTTCGACACTGGCCTGACGATTGGCCTCTTCCAGCACGTTGCGCGTGCCCTCCACTGCCGGACGCACCAAGTCGCGCTCAGGGTCCAGGACACTGACCACGAAGGGTGACGCGGTATGAAAGACCACCCCACAGCCTGCCATCGCCTGAGCGTAGGAACCCGGTTTGAGCAGATCGCTGGCAAAGACACGTAGCTCCCCCGCCACATAGCCGGTCGCGCCGGTCACCAGTACCGGGCGCGATCGCTCCAGCCCTGCCAACAAGGCTTGCGTAGACGCATTGAGCGGCATGGACAGACTCCCGGAATGCAGTAATTGGCGATCTGACGGCACAGTGTGCGCGGCAATGGCGTCAGGCAGACAGCTTGACGAACCAGGTCCACAGGCCGCCCAGAATCAGCGACTCGGCGGCGAAGCGGAACAGATGGCGTATCTCGATGCCATCCAGCATCAGCCCCATCAGACGGGCCGTCATGATACCGGCGATACCTGCCACCGCCAGCGTCACCAGCACCGGCAACACACCCAGGCCGATCGGCGGATACATCAGCAGATACCCCACCGCGATGACCCAGCCCCAACGAATGCGCCGCGAGATCGCCGCGCCGGTCTCCTTCGGTACGGTCTGCGGGGTGTCGTTCGGGCCCTTGAAGCGGTTGACCAGCTCCGGCACTGCCGCCAGCAGTACCCCTGCTGTCAGCACGAAGCCGCCCAGAATCTGCAATACCATCATCATCGTGCCATCTTCCCTTGTCCGGTAATCAGTGGCGCACATGCTACCAATACTGCCGGGCAAATGCCTGACTTAAGCCGCCGGCATCAGGTTGGCTCAGCCTCGTTCACGGCTGGCAGGTCGCTGGGCTCACGCCACAACGACATGAATGTAGCAATGCACATCAGAATCATCAGCAGCGAAAACGGCAGAGAAGCGATGAGCATTGCCTTCTGAATCGCCGCCAAGCCACCCGCCAGAAGCAATGAGCCCACCACCAGTGTAAGCAACACACCCCAGATGATGCGGTGACGGCGCTCGTTGGTTTCCTCTCCCCCGGCCATGATGGCGTTGAGCACCAGCACGCCCGAGTCCGCACTGGTCACCAGATACGTGATGATCAGGATCAAGGTGCCGCCGACAATGACATGGATCAAGGCGCCGGTATCCAGGTAATCCAGCGTCACGAACAACACGGTGGCGATATGATCGCGCACGGTTGCCAGAATCGTGCCTTGCGCCAATCCGCTGGTTTCCATGTGCAGACTGCTGCCACCCATGTAGCAGATCCATACGAAGCACATGAGACTGGGAGCCACGACCGCCCCCAACACGAATTCACGAATCGTGCGACCACGTGAAATACGCGCAAGGAAGAGCCCGACGAATGGCGCAAAGGCAATGAACCAGGCACGCTGCAGAATGGTCCAGTCGACCTGCCACTGGCCTAACGCACTCGTCACCGGCCAGGTTTGGAAGCTGCGTTCCGGCAGGGTTCTCAAATAATCCCAGGTCGCGGAAACCAGCAGTTCACTGGCAAACAGACGACTGCCGAACCAGATAAAGACGGCCAGCAGGGCAAAGGACAGCAGCATGTTGAACTGGCTGAGCCAGTTGACGCCGCGCTTCACTCCGGTCACGGCGGACAGTGTCGATAGCCCCATTATCACGACGAGTGTCAGGATCAACGGCCAGGGGCGTGGAATACCGGCGGAGTCCAGCAATTCAGTGCCCGGCATCACGAAATCCAGCCCTGCCACCAGCTGACTGACACCGGCGCCCATGGTGGTGGCCACGCCCAAAGTGGTTGCGACCACGGCAATAATATCCACGGCGTGACCCAGGGGGCCATCCAGCAACCGCTTGCCGAAGATGGGCATCAAGGTACTGCGAATGGTCAACGGCAAGCCACGACGGTAGGCGAAATATCCCAGCGCCAGCGCCACAGAGGCATAGATTGCCCAGGCATGCAGCCCCCAGTGCAGGAAGGTATAGCTGACGGCACTTTCAATGGCCTGCTCGGACCCCGCCTGCACCTTGCCTGCCGCGATATCCGGATTGAAATTGAAGTGCGAGACAGGTTCCCCGATGGAGTAGAACAGCAGCCCGATGCCCATCCCGGCGCCGAACATCATCGAAAACCAGGCAAAACGCGAAAATTCAGGCACTTCATCATCACGTCCCAGTCGCTTGCGCCCCAACGGCGACACACACAGCACCGTGCAGAACACCAGATAGAAGGCGACGGCATATACGTAATAGAGATTGAAGTGCTCAAGCATGGTCTGATTGATCGTGGTCAACAGCGCTACGGCCCGATCAGGGAGGGCCACGGCAAATACCACGAGAAGAGTGATGATCAGTTTGCTGATCAGTGTCACCGGAATGTTGAGTCCTCGGTACAACCCCGTTTTCTGGCAAGTGATAGTGATACTGCTGTCATTCACATCGGACGACATGTCTTTACCTCACGTCAGTAGGCGCGCAGCCAGCCGTCCCTCACGCGCCATAGGCACTGGTACATGAAGGAAGCAGACAATGGCGGCACGATCATTTATTGGAATTATGGTGATCTGTGTCTCTATATCTGTATCACTACGAAACGCGTCAGGAGATTGCGATCAGGCAGCTGCCCGACCGAACACCCCGGAGTATGAAAACAACGTCATTGCGGACGGCAGACTGCAGGCCAAGGAGTGTCATGGCGCTGCTTGATCAGCAGCGCCATCCTGAAATCATCAGTTCAACAAGGCTTCCTCGAACGGGAACTTGCTCAGGATCTCGAGGCCGTCTTCGCGCATCACGCACTGCTCCTCGAGCTTGACGCCTTCCCCGGCTTCGGGGTCGCCGATATAGCTCTCGACGCAGAGCACCATGCCCGGCTCGATCACGCCGTCATAGCCTGAGACGGCAAAGTCGGCATGGTGATACAGGTAGGGATATTCGCCAGTCATGCCACAGCCATGGGCAGAGAGGTAATAGCGATTGGCATGGAAACGCTCGGGGATGTTCCAGGCCTTCTCGGAATATTCACGGAAGCTCATGCCGGGACGCAGGATGTCGAGATTGTGCTGTACCTGCTCATGGGCGGTGCGATACAGGAGCTTCTGGGTCTCGGTCGGCTTGTCAGGGCCGACGTGGAAGGTGCGCGAGAAGTCGGAGTAATAGCCGTGGCAGCCGACGACGTCCGTATCCAGTGCCACCAGCTCGTTGGCGGCCAGTCGCTTGGTCGCGGTTTCCTGGAACCAGGGATAGGTGCGCGGGCCTGAGTTGAGCAGGCGAGTCTCACAGTAGTCGCCATTGTCAGCGATGATGGACTGATGTAGCACCGACCACAGCTCGTTCTCGGTGATGCCGGGGCGAATCGCTTCACGCAGACGTCCTACGCCGCGCTCGGTAGCACGCAGCGAGGCTACGACACACTTGAGCTCTTCGTCAGACTTGATGGCACGTGCACGTTCAAGCGGTGCCTGGGCATCGACGACGCGCGCGCCCAGACGATCAAAGGCGATGGCGGTCCCGGCATTCATGCGCTCCATGCCGATCACCGCTTTCAGACCGCACAGCTCGGTAATGGTCGCCAGCATCTCGCGCGCCCATTGCTGTTCACGCTCAGCGATATCGTGACCTGCCGCAACGAAACTGGCAGTCATGGCCGGGCGCACTTCGTCGATGGTTTCCAGGCCATCGGCGAGATGCTCACAGCCCGTGAATTCGAACAGCACACTGCGATGCTGGGTCAGCAGCAGGTAACGCGCCGGAGTATTGCGAGCGCTGAAGACCTGCATGTTGCGTGCGCCGCTGGCGTAGCGGATGTTGACCGGGTCCGAAATGATCAAGGCATCAACGCCCTGGGTGCTCATCTCTTCGCGCAGGCGATTCTGTCGATAACGACGCACGGCCACCAGGTCGATGCCTTCACTTTCAGGGGCATTGTCCTGAAGCTCCAGCGGGTGAAGGTCACTACGGTCGGCATGCCAATCAAGTTCATTCATGTTTGCTACCCAGTCAGGTCACGGAGTGTCATGCTGATAGCCCGTGGTCATCTACGGAATACCCTATGCATCACGATGACATCAGTGTGAACCTGATGATTCTAGCTGTGTATAGCCTCAATCCTGATCAACCTTGATAACCTGAAGTCATCAAGCATTGACCTATCAGCCAACGTTACCCTCCTCGTCTCGGAGCCCTGCATGAAGAGCTTTCGTCATCGCCTTCCGCCTCTCAACAGCCTGCTGACCTTCGAGGCAGCCGCGCGTCACGCCAACTTCACGCGTGCCGCCAGCGAATTGCATATCACCCAGGCTGCCGTCAGCCGTCAGATCGCCATCCTTGAGCATCACATCGATACCAAGCTGTTTCATCGCCATGGCAGACGCGTCTCTCTGACCGCAGCAGGACAGCAGTTGAGCCAGCGCCTGGCGACCAGTTTCGACTTCATGATCGACGCACTGGAAAGCGTCAGCCGCCCTTCTCCCAATGCCCGCCTGACACTGGCCGCCAACAGCGCCATCTCACACCTATGGCTGGGGCCGATGTTGAATCGACTTCGCGCCACCCAGCCGGCGCTTGCCAGCGGCCTGCGCCTGATCACTGCAGATCATCATCGCGACATCCTCACCGAGGATGTGGATCTCGCCATCTGCTATGACATGGCGCCGCATCCGGATTGGCAATTGACCCCTCTGTTCACCGAGACGCTCTATCCGGTGGCGTCACCCGACTTCATCGCCGAGCTGCCACAAGGTGCCCGCGACTGCCGGGAGCTACCTCTGCTGGCGGCTCTGCCACTGCTCGACTACGAGCGCCTCGAACCCAACTGGATCAACTGGCCACGCTGGTTCAGTGGCATGGGCAAGCCGGGGCTGGCGCTCAATGTGCAACGTCAATTCACCAGCTACCACCTGGTGCTGGATGCCGCATTGGCCGGGCAAGGCGTCGCGCTGGGCAGTCATCAGCAAGTCAGTGCATTGGTGGCACGGGGACAGCTTGTGCGGCTGGGGACACTGGAGTATTCCTCCGGTTGTGATTACTGGCTCGCGGCGCGTCTCGAGAGCCAGAACCCGCGCCAGGCAGCGTTGGCCAGCTGGCTGCATGAGCAGGTCTGAGATGGCCAGCACGAATACTGATGGCTGTCAGCCCAAGACGGAGGGCTGAAGATCGAGCGCTGATGGCCGAGAGCAGAGAGCAGACTTCCCATCTGCGGCACGCTGATCTATCATCGCACCATCGTCATTTCGACAAGTCTCGACATATGGACAGATCAAATGAATGACTCCGACAGCCTGCCCGACCCGCAGGCCACGCTGGACACCTTCGCGGCGCTGTCCCAGGCCACGCGTCTGGACACGTTTCGCCTGCTGGTCCGCCATGAGCCACAAGGCCTGCCTGCCGGCGAGATCGCACGCCGTCTCGAGGTGCCGCACAACACGCTCTCGACCCATCTGGGCGTATTGAGCCGCGCGGGGCTGATCCACTCCCAGCGCGAAGGCCGCTCGCTGATCTACCGCGCCAACCTCGAGCACATGCTCGCCACCGTGCAGTTTCTGGTACGCGACTGCTGCGCGGGTTCCTCGGTGGTCTGCGACCCACTGCTGGCCTCGCTCACCGTACCCGACTGCAGCACCTCTTCCACCCCCTGTGCTTCTCAGGAGCCTCGCAACGATGACTGATTCCGTCCGTTCTTCCGGCAAGATCACGATGTATCACAACCCGGCCTGCGGTACGTCACGCAATGTGCTGGCCATGCTCAAGGCCTCCGGCGAGACACCGGAGGTGATCGAGTATCTGGTCACCCCGCCGACGCGCGAGACGCTGGAATCCCTGATTGCCGCCATGGGGGGCGGCCCGCGCCCGCTGCTGCGCCGCAAGGGCACGCCCTATGACGAGCTCAATCTGGATGACCCGGCCTTGAGCGATGCGGCGTTGATCGACGCCATGATGGCCCACCCGATCCTGATCAATCGCCCCATCGTGGTCACGCCGCAGGCCACGCGCCTATGCCGCCCGTCGGAGGCGGTACTGGAGCTGCTGGACAACCCGGTCGCGCAATACACCAAGGAAGACGGCGACGTCGTCCACGCCCCCAGGACCTGAATCATGAACGCACACACTCCCGACACGTCTCACCTGCCGACAGGCGACACCATGACCAATGAACTCATGACCGATGAGATGAAAGCGGCACTGGCCGACCTGCCCAATATCGATGCCGAGCATTGGCGACCGCTGGAGATCGATCGTCTGGTCGGGCCGGATGCCCCGCGTCATGCGCCGCGCATTCTGGTGCTGTACGGATCGCTGCGTGAGCGTTCCTTCTCGCGCTTTGCCGCCGAGGAAGCGGCGCGCCTGCTGCGTGCCTTCGGTGCCGAGGTGCGCCTATACTCGCCGGCCGGCCTGCCATTGCCGGATGACTGCGAGGCCGATCATCCCAAGGTGCAGGAGCTGCGCGAGCTGGCCCAGTGGTCCGAGGGCATGCTGTGGGCGAGCCCGGAGCGCCACGGCGCGATGACCTCGATCATGAAGGCACAGATCGACTGGATTCCCCTGTCACTGGGCGGCGTGCGCCCCACCCAGGGCAAGACGCTGGCCATCCTGCAGGTCAGTGGCGGCAGCCAGAGCTTCAACAGCGTCAACCAGCTGCGCATTCTGGGCCGCTGGATGCGCATGCTGACCATCCCCAACCAATCATCCGTGCCCAAGGCCTTCAATGAATTCGACGAGCATGGCCGCATGCGCCTGTCGCCGCTGTATCTGCGCATCGTCGATGTCTGTGAAGAGCTGATGAAGTTCACCTGGATGAACCGCGACCGCAGCGCCTATCTGACCGAGCGCTACTCGGAGCGTGTCGAGAGCGCCGAAGAGGTCTCCCGACGCGTCAATCAGAGCACGATCTGACGCAATCCGCGGTCGCACACGCGGCTTCTCACTTACTCTTCACCCTCGACAAGGAGACGTCATGCTTGCCTTGGCAATCTTCGCCATCACGCTGGCACTGGTGATCTGGCAGCCACGCGGGCTGGGCATCGGCACCAGCGCCCTCGGCGGCGCCGTGGTCGCGCTGGCCTGCGGCGTGGTCAATCTGCCGGATGTGCTGGTGGTCTGGGATATCGTCTGGGACGCCACCTTCACCTTCGTGGCACTGATCATCATCTCGCTGATCCTCGATGAGGCGGGCTTCTTCAGCTGGGCCGCGCTGCATGTCGCGCGCTGGGGCGGCGGCAATGGACGCAAGCTGTTCCCGCTCATCGTGCTGCTAGGCGCGGTGATCGCGGCCTTCTTCGCCAATGATGGCGCGGCCCTGCTGCTGACGCCGATCGTGATCGCGATTCTGGTGCGTCTGGAATTCTCGGCGGCGGCCTCGCTGGCCTTCATCATCGCCACCGGCTTCGTGGCCGACTCCACCAGCCTGCCGCTGGTGATCTCGAATCTGGTCAACATCGTCAGCGCCAACTACTTCGACATCTCCTTCACGCATTACGCCGCCGTGATGGTGCCGGTCGATCTGATCGCGCTGGCCGCCACGTTGATCGTGCTGTGGCTGATGTTCCGCAAGGAGCTGCCCTCGCACTACGCGCTGGAGAAGCTCGAGGCACCGTCGAGCGCCATCAAGGACCGCCAGGTATTCCGCGCAGCCTTCCCGCTGCTGGGGGTGCTGCTGGTGTCCTACTTCGTGACCGCGCCGCTGGGCATTCCGCTCGCCGTCGTCACCGGCAGCGCCGCGCTGATTCTGCTGGCCATCGCCGGGCGCTGGCTGGGCAGCGGTGATGCCGTGATCGAACTCGGCCCGGTGCTGCGCGGGGCGCCGTGGCAGATCGTGCTGTTCTCGGTGGGCATGTATCTGGTGGTCTACGGGCTGGGCAATGCCGGTCTGACCGATCACGCCAGCGACATCCTCGCCTGGCTTGCGAGCCAAGGCGAGCTGGTCGCCACCCTCGGCACCGGCGTGCTGGCCGCCGTCACCGCCTCGGTGATGAACAACATGCCGGCCACGCTGATCGGCGCGCTGGCCATCGACCACCTCACCGCGCAGCAGGTCAGTGACGCGACGCGTGAGCTGATGGTCTATGCCAACGTGATCGGCAATGACCTGGGGCCCAAGTTCACCCCGATCGGCAGTCTCGCCACACTGCTGTGGCTGCATGTGCTCGATCAGAAAGGCCATCACATCAGCTGGGGACAGTACATGAAGGTCGGCCTGGTGCTGACGCCGCCGGTGCTGATCGCCACCCTGCTCGGCCTGTGGGCCTGGCTGGGCGTGCTCAACGGCTGAGAGGCCGCCATCTCCTGGCCAAGGGCCATGGCTCAGGCCGTCATGACATGAGCACTTGCACAAGAAAGCCCCGCCGAATCCCGGCGGGGCTTTTGCGTTGCGTGCTCCATTGACTGGCAGTGAGATGCCCGCCGTCAGGGCTGGCGGCGGCTGACGATGACCCCGCTGTCGGCCGCTTCTCCCTCGGCGGCGATCTCCGCGCGCATCCAGTCGCAGAATTGCTGCACATGTCTGGCGGGCTGCGGGTGATGGAACAGCCAATAGGCACGCTGGGGATTGGCGGCCATCTCGAACAGGCATTCCAGGGTGCCGTCCTCAAGCTCCTTGCGGATCAGGCGTGGCGGACACAGCGCGACCCCCTGCCCCGCGACCACCGCAGCACTCAGCAGACTGAAGTCCTGATAGAGATCGCCCTTGTCGAGCTGGGAGGGATACAGCCCGCAGTTGTTGAACCAGTCATGCCAGGGCTGGCGCGACTGATCGTGGATCAGCTCCAGCTTCAACAGGTCTGCCGGCTGGGACGGACGGCGGTGATGCTCCAGATACAGCGGACTGGCCACCGGCTGGGTGGCCCCCGAGAACAAGCGGAACGCCTGTGATGCCTTGTCCGGGAGTTCGTCCTGCCAGGTGATCATCACATCGACCTCCGGCAGCAGCCCCCGCGCACTGATGCCGGCATATTGCAGGCTGACCGCGATATCGGGGCATTGCTCGCGAAAGCTGTTGAGCCGCGGGATCAGCCAGCGCACCGCCACCGAGGGAAGACAGCTGACGCGCAGCTGGCGCCGCTGATGCACGCCTTGTGGGTCGACCTCGAATTCGGCCACCGACTGCTCGATTCTGGCAAAGCCGGCCTGCAGGCCATCGGCCAGTCGGCGCCCGGCGTGTGACAGCACCACGCCGCGTCCGGCCCGCTCCAGCAGACTGACCTCCAGCGTGGCCTCCAGGCGGCGTATCTGGTGACTCACCGCCGACTGGGTGATGTTGAGCTCATCCGCAGCCGCGGTGATGCTCCCCAGGCGTGACACGACCTCGAAGGCATTGAGCGATGACAGACTGGGTCGCATGGGATGTCCTTGATGACTGGCCTGGCCGGGCGCCAGAAACCGGGTGCCAGAAACTGGGTGCCGAGTTCCTGTGCCAAGCGCTGTGCCGAGTGCTTGCGAGCAGCGCCCTGATAGAAGAAAGGCGTCAACCAGCATGTGACGGCAACCCATGATATGAAGTCATAGGTTAAACGAAAAATGGTCAGTTTTCTGCAATCCACCTCATGGCTAAGGTGAAGGTGTCAGTGATATTGCCAGCTCCCCGCTGCTTGTTCCGCGCAAGCCTGCTGCAACACGACACCACTGGTGAACAATAACAAGACGCCTCGGCGTCACCATGAGGTCTCCTAGGATGAACTTACCTGTCCTGCTGTCGTTCGGGCTCTATCTGCTGCTGATGCTGGGCATCGGCATCTACTTCTATCGCATCACCCACAATCTGTCGGATTACATACTCGGGGGACGCGGCTTGCCACCAAGCGTCGCGGCCTTGAGTGCCGGCGCCTCCGATCTCAGCGGCTGGGCCCTGATGGGCCTGCCCGGCGCCATCTTCAGTGGTGGCCTCTCGCAAGCCTGGATCGCGGTCTGGACCCTGGTCGGCGTCTACCTGAACTGGACCCTGGTCGCCGAGCGACTGCGCGTGTTCACCGAAGCGGCCGGCAATGCGCTGACGGTGCCGGACTATCTGGAAGCGCGTTTCGAGGACCGCTCACGCGTGCTGCGTACCCTGTCTTCCGTGGTCATGCTGGTGTTCTTCACCTTCTATGTCTCGGCGGGTCTGGTCGGTGGTGCCGTGCTGTTCGAAGGGCTCTTCGACATCGATTACCGCGTCGCACTGTGGTTGGGCGCGCTGGTCATCGTCGGCTATACCTTCCTCGGTGGCTTCCTCGCCGCTTCGTGGACCGACCTCATCCAGGGCCTGATGATGGCCGCCTCGCTGTGTGCCGTGGCTGCCATGACGGCAGTGGCGCTGTTCGGCGATGGCGCAGCCGCCCCGGCAACGGCGCAGGATGTCGCCCCCATCGGTGGTCTGATGGAAGGCGTGACCTTCCTGGGCATGCTGTCGCTGGCCGGCTGGGCGATCGGCTACTGTGGCCAGCCACACGTCGTGGTGCGTTTCATGGCCGTGCGCAAGCGTGAAGATATCAAGGTGTCGCGGCGTATCGCCCTGCTGTGGTCCGCCATCACCATGGCGGCTGCAGTATCAGTGGGCGTGCTGGGTTACTACTGGTTCGGCGGTGAGCTGGGTGGCGGTCTCACGGACAGCGAGCGTGTCTTCATCTCCCTGAGCCAGATCATGCTCAACCCCTGGGTGGCAGGCTTCATTCTGGCCGGTGTCCTGGCCGCGATCATGAGTACCGTCGATTCCCAGCTGCTGGTCTGCTCCAGCGCCATCGCCGAAGACATCTACCGTGGCCTGATTCGCCCCAAGGCAACGCAGAAGGAGCTGGTCTGGCTGAGCCGTGCCAGCGTGATCGGCATCGCACTGCTCGCCACCGTGATGGGCAGCGAGCGTGACAGCAGCATCCTCGGCCTGGTGTCCTACGCCTGGGGTGGCTTCGGCGCCGCCTTCGGTCCCGTCATCCTGCTGTCACTGTTCTGGCGTGGCATGACCCGCAATGGCGCCATCGCCGGCCTGCTGGTCGGTGCCCTCACCGTCGCGATCTGGAAGCCGCTGAGCGGCGGCCCGCTGGAGATATTCGACATGTTCGAGGTCGTGCCCGGCTTCCTGTTCGCCCTGATCGCCGTCGTCATCGTCAGCCGCATGAACGCAGAACCTGCCGCCAGCGCCTGCTTCGACCGCCTGATGAAGCACTGGCGCCGCGAACAGGCATGACCCCGCGCAGGGGGACCAAGAACCTCCCCCTGCGCCCTGCAGATACCGCCACTGCCGGCCATGACACTTGCCGGCAGTGCACGAAAGCCCCCAGCCGGGCAGCGAATTTCAGGTTGTCCGGCCTGGTCATCAGATCCAATTTCGATTTACGAGGAGTCCTGTCATGAGTGATGTACCTGCCGCCTATCAAGCCAGCAAGGGTTCGATTCTGGACGTCGATCGCGACTTCTACGACAGCCTCACCGAAGGCAAGGCCGAGCGCACCCTGGTCGCGACCCATACCGTGCCGCTGCGCGATGGCCTGGCGTGGGAAGTGCCGGCGGGCCACGTGCTGCGCATCAAGATCACCGAGGGTTCACAGGTCGGCGATTTCAACATGTGGAACCTGCACAACCCGCGTGAGCGCATGTGGGCGTCTCGCACCCGCCAGCTGCAGCGCGCGCATGTCAGCACCTATGATCGCCTGTGGTCCACACTGCCCTACCTGCGCCCGATGGCGACCATCATCGATGACACCCTCGCCGACTATGGCGTCGATGCAGAAGGCGGCCGCGTGCATGACCTGCTGGGCACGCGCTGCGACCCCTACGTCAATCGCCTGCTGACCGGCGAGGACTTCGATCACCACTGCCACTCCAACCTGGTGCGCGCGGTGGAGCCCTGGGGCCTGACCGAATTCGATATCCACGATGTGCTCAACATCTTCCAGTGCACTGGCCTCAACAATGAAGACAAGTACTTCATGAAGGCCTGCCCGGCACGCAAGGGTGATTACCTGGAGTTCTTCGCCGAGACGGACCTGCTGTGCGCGATGTCCTGCTGCCCGGGCGGCGATCTGTCAGTGGACCTGTGGGGCCCTGATGCGCGTGACCCGCTCGAGACCTGCAACCCGCTCGGTGTCGAGATCTATCGACTGGAAGGCGATGTTCTCGCAGACTGGGAGTCGCCCAAGGTCGCGGCTTACGCCGGCAATCACGGCCGCCAGCACCCCACCACCGACTGGGCCGCCATCAAGCGTGAGCGCTGCTGCTGATGCGGCTTTTGGTACGCTGATCGCCTTTATCGGATACTGATGTAACAAAGCCCCCTGCCGAGACTCTCGACAGGGGGCTTTGCCTTTCATGTACGGGCATCGCCGCCTCACCCTCGGCTTGTCTGCTCATACAAACGGCGATGTTCGGCGTGCAGCGATGTCCACAGCGGCGCCATGCGGGCAATCAGACGAGGATCAAACTGCTTGCCGGATTCCTCGCTGAACAACCCGACCAGACGCTTCAACGACCAACCCGGCTTGTAGGCGCGCGGCGAGGCCAGGGCATCGAAGACATCCATCATGGCGACAACCTGACAATGCAGTGGCAAGGCACCCCCGGTGGACCCGGCAGGATACCCTTGGCCATTCCAGCCCTCGTGGTGGGTAATCGCCACCAGACTGGCCAGCGCTCTCAGGGGGCCGCGCAGCGTAAACAACAGGCGTCCGCCGTGACCGGCATGATCGCGCATCGTGATGCGCTCCTCATCACTGAGCGCACGCGGGGCATCCAGAAGCTCCGTCGAGATGCCGACCTTGCCGATATCATGCAGCAGGGCCGCGCTATGCAGGTCATGCAGTGGCACCTTGCGCTGACCGGACGGCAACAGCCTTGCGTAGAGAAATACCGTCAGCCCCGCCACCCGCCAGGAATGCGCCAGGGTATCGCCATGATGACGATGAAGGAGGCACGCCAGGGCCAGGAGCCCGGGCTCGAGCGTCTTCGCCCCGGGGGGCGGCTTGAAGAGGTAATCCGGCAAGGGGGCATCACCGGCGGGCGCGAATCGCGTCGCGCACAGGGCATGTTTCATGGGGGCTCCCTGTTCAATCTGCCTATCAAGGGTCGTCAGTCATCAGGGGGCTCATGATCGATGCGCCAGATAGGGTCGCATCAGCCCGGAATGACGAACGCCTATTTCTCGTTCGTTTTTTTAGATTTGTGTTTCACATCCGTCTCGCAAGATCGGGCCTTCATATCCGTTTTGAAGCCCAGCTCTTCCAAGACCCTGCACCTGCTAAAAAGGACTTGATGGAAAGCTCTTGATAGACAGCACTCGATAGAAAGCACGTGATAAATGTACCTGGTGAATATTAGGCGATAATAATGACGTGCCTCAATGTTTCCTTCATCGAATCTTTACCTTATTCGTATTGCAGCATGACGCATACCGCGCTCAGGGACGCGCGCATATCATCTCGCGAACCATTCCAGCAGATGCTCGATCAAGCGCACCGTGCGCAGCGGGCGATGGCGCTCACGATGATAGATCAATGACAACGGCACATCCGCCGGCTGCCAGTCACTCAGCAACTCCTGCAGCTCTCCTCGCGCGATGGCTGATTCACAGTAGAGCCTGGGCACGCGAATGATGCCATTGCCGGCGATGGCACCACTAACCAGCACATGCCCGTTGCGGCACTCAAGCTGGCCACCCACGTCCACCTGCAACTCGCGAGGCTCTGCGCCGCGTGCGGTGAAGGACCAGCGCGAGACCGAGCCGACCAGGCAGCGGTGATCCACCAGCTCGCCGGGCGTGTCTGGCGCGCCATGGCGGGCGAGATAGTCGGGGCTGGCCACCACCACGTAGGGCAATGTCATCAACGGACGCGCGATGAAGTCGGCATCCTCGAGGGCGCCCATGCGCAGCGCGATATCGAAATCATCACGAATCAGGTTCACACGATGACTGCTGAAATCCAGCTCCACCTGCACTTGCGGCCATGTCTGCATGAAGGCGTGCACGGCGGGTGCCAGCAGCCGCTCGCCGATCGGCCCGCCGACGCTGTTGATGCGCAGCCTCCCGCGCATGGCGTTGCGCTCCTCACGTACCAGCGTCACGATCTGGGTGATGTCGCCCAACGCACTACGACATTGGGCATGCAGCAGATGACCGCTCTCGGTGAGTCGCAACGAGCGTGTCGAACGCTGCATCAGCGACACGCCCAGTGCCTGTTCAAGCGCAGTGACCTGTTTGGAGACCTGCGACCGCGACACGCCCAACTGCTCGGCGGCGCGGGTGAAGCTGCCATGATCCGCCGTCATGACGAAGGCACGAATATCGGCCAGAGGAAGCGATTCGAGCATGGGGCTCTCCAGGCAGGTTGGATGTCGAGAGGGAACACAGAGGCAGCACGCCAAGACACTCAATCGAAGATACTCGACCGCAGACACGCTATTGAAGACACGCGATCAAAGACAGTCAGTCACAGAGCATCATGCCAGCAGTCTACCAGCCGCATTGACGTCTGCTGTCACAAGGTCTTCAAGACGACAAATGGCGCGTGAAGATCCTTGGCGTTAGATAACGCATACAAAAAAGGGGCGCTGATGAGCGCCCCTTTTTATTTCTAGATCACCAGTAGCACCAGTCTATTACCAGATCACCAGCTTATGACCAGATCACCAGTCTATGATCAGGTCACCAGATCACCCGACTTCCGAAACTGGCTTATATCGTCTGTCTTGCCTGTCTATATGCCGTGACTGTCTATATGTCGTGACTATCCTGGCATCTAGCCGCCCCTGGCGAGTCAGCCTGCCAGAGGGGGCCGCATTACCAGCCGACGCTGGCTGACAGGGTGATTTCCATCGGGTCACCTACCAGCACGCGGGTATCGCCACCGCTGCCGTAGTAGTAACCCGTATCGAACAGGTTCTTCGCATTCAGCTTGAATTCGGTGTCCGGGCCGAAGAAGTCATGACGCCAGCCGACGAAGGCATCTGCCACGGTATAGGCATCCATCGAGAAGCTGTTGTCGTCATCGCCTTCACGCTCGCCGACATAGCGCACGCCACCGCCGACACGCCACTCGCCGTAGGACGGATCGATCGCCAGATCATGTGCCAGATAGAGGCTGGCCGCGTTGAGCGCCGCATTCGGCAGACGATTGCCCTCGGTGCCTTCGGTATCCTCCAGCACTTCGGTATCGGTGTAGGCGTAGCTGAACAGCAAGGAAGTGCGATCCGTCAGGGCCCCTTCGAGGCTGAATTCCAGGCCTTGCGAGCCGGCTTCACCGATGGTGCGAGTCACACCATTGTCAGTGACTGCGACGTTTTCCTTGCGGATCTGGTAGAGCGCCACGGAGGTCGCCAGACGCGGATTCCACTGACGCTTGTAGCCGATCTCGTAGCCCTTGCCGAGCTCGGGGTCGAGGCTCTCGCCGCTGTCACTGTCGCTGCCGTTCGGCACGAAGGATTCGCTGTAGCTGATGTAGGCGGAGCTCGCATCGTCGATGCGATACAGCAGATTCGCGGAGGGCAGGAACAGGTCGTCGCTGTAATCGGGGTCAGACACGAAGTCCTCGCCCTGCCCGCTCTGCTGATCGAACCAGGTGTAGCGCCCGCCAAGGCCCAGAATCCACTTGTCGGTCAGATACCAGCGGTCGCTGACATAGACCCCGATGGCCTGGGTCTCATCAAGACGATTGCTGCGCGAGGTGTTGATGTCGTCGGAGGCCACCTGGGCCAGCTGGCCGTGGTTCACGTCAGTGACGGTGGAGACCGTGACGGAATCGCCGAAATAGCGCTCATCCAGATAGTCGCGAGTGGTCTCGTAGTCCGCCCCGATGACCAGCTGGTGACGCTGGCCGGCAATCTCGACATCGCCCATGGCGTCCAGCGCCGTGTAGTGCTCGCTGCGATCATAGCCCTGGTTCTCTTCGGCGCGCACGGTCACATCGCCGCTGTCGCTGACGTCGGTGACATTGGCGCGCGCGTCACTGTACTGGCGACGCGTCCAGCCGTAGGTCAGCTTCATGTCCCAGTTCTCGGTGACTTCCTGCTTCCACCAGGCATTGACGGACTCGTCATGGCCATAGACGCGGTTCCAGGATTCATCGAAACGCGTGCCACGCGTGACGTTGGCGGCGCTGCCGTTATAGAAGACGGTGCCACGATCGATATCCAGCTCGTAGTCCTGATACTCGTAGCTGATCTGGGCACTGCTATGCTCGCCTTCCCAACGCAGTGACGGGGCGATGGTGGTGCGACGGTCATTGCCGTACTCGCGCCAGGAGTCTTCATCTTCATGCGAGAGGATGAAGCGATAGGCCAGGCCGGTATCCTCGATGGGGCCGGTGGTGTCCAGGGTGGTATTGCCACCGCCGAAGGAGCTGACCTCTCCACTGATCTCGGTGTGCGCCTCGTACTGCGGACGCTTGGTGACCATGTTGATCACGCCGCCGGGGTTCTGCTGGCCCTGGAAGAGCGATGACGGCCCCTTGAGCACCTCGACGCGGTCCACGGTCGCCGTGGTGTAGGTACGGCGCGGCTGACGGATGCCGTCGATCAGCATCGAGCCATCACTGTTGCTGCCGAAGCCTCGCTTGACAAAGCCGTCTTCGGTACCCCCCAGGGTGTTGCCCAGCTGGATACCCGCGACCGGCTGCAGCGCCTCTTCCAGATCATCCAGATTGAAATCATGCATGACCTGCTGGGTCACGACATTGATGGTGCGCGCCTGCTCGAGGAAGTCCACCGATTGCTTGTTGGCCAGGCTCGAGGCCTCGGCGCGGTAGCTGCCCGGCGCCACTTCGCCTTCACGCTCTCCGGTCACCACGATCACCGAATTCGCGACTGGCGACTCGCTTGAGTTGGCGCCCTCTGCTGCCAGCGAAGTGGCCGGCAATGCCATCAGGCTGAAGATCAGGCAGGAGAAATGTCCCTTGTTCGTGCTTGCAGCGCTATCCCGAGAATGATTTGGCACCTGAGAACCCTTTGTACGCGATGCGACAGCGTCCTGCTGAACCACACCTTTCATCCGCTCGATGAGCAGAAAGTGGCCATGACTGACGCCCCCCGCGCCAGTAAATGAGTCGCGAATGCTAATCTTTATCAAATGCTACCGCAACGAAAAATGCGTGATTTTTCCGCGGAATGACCTGAGCTTTGCCTTATTTAACGCTCAGCAAACCTCTATTTACGTAATTGTACTGACATCGAAGCGTCACACGCGTAATGCGCGACGTCAGACCATGGGCGCAATGACACAAGGCTTCGGAAACGCCGCATTGACACAGGGAGAATGAGCGCTCTACCCTGCACAGGTAGAACGAACACTCTCCCTCGTTGATTCGACCATGGCACCGACATGATTCAGCACGATATCGCCGCCCGCCTGGAGACGCTCTTCAGCCAGCGCGGCTTCGCAGAACCGAGTGTTGCCGAGCTCAAGGCAGCGTCAGACGTGAGTCTGCGCACCCTCTATCGCCACTTCCCCTCCAAGGAGAGCATGGTGATCGGTGCGCTTCAGCATCGCCACGAGCGCTATATGGCCTTCCTCGAAGAGGGAGTGCCCGAGGATGGCGCTGCGGCGCTCAGCCACCTCTACCAGCGGCTGGGGCACTGGATGGCGTTCGAGGCGCCCAATGGCTGCATGTCGGTCAATGCCCTGGCGGCCTTTCCCGACAACCCGCAGGTGCGCGAAGCGGTCGATCGCCACAAGCACGAGACTCTCGAGTGGCTCGGCCAACACAGCCGCCGCCCAGACCTCGCCACCGAGCTGTTCCTGATCCATGAAGGCGCCTCCTCCGCCTGGCTGGTGCTGGGCGAGAAGGCCATCGAGGCCGCACTTTCCACCACACTGACCCTGTTGGGAGCACCCCACCGATGAGCTCACTTGCCACAAGCAAAGACAGCATGCACGGCGTCTACCTGACCGGCCATGGCGGCCCGGAAATGCTGGAAGTGCGTGACGACATTCCTCGCCCGACACCCGGCCCGCGTGACGTGCTGGTGCGGGTCGGCGCGGCTGGCGTCAACAATACCGACCTCAACACGCGGCTGGCCTGGTACTCCAAGGGCGATGGCGAGGCCGAGGATGCCAGCTGGTCCGGGCAGCCGATCCATTTCCCGCGCATCCAGGGGGCCGATATCTGCGGCGAGATCGTCGCGGTCGGCTCAGACGTCAGCCAGGCGCGCCTCGGCGAGCGTGTGCTGATCGAGCCCTGCCTGAGGGAGCACGACGGCCAGACGCTGGAGTCCGCCTGGTATATCGGCGCCGAATGCGATGGCGGCTTCGCCGAATACACCCGGGTAGCGGCGCGCCATGCCCTGCGCGTCGAGAGCTCACTCAGCGATGTGGAACTCGCCTCCTTCCCCTGCTCCTACTCCACCGCCGAGAACATGCTGACTCGCGCACAGCTTGCCAAGGGCGAGCGCGTGTTGATCACCGGCGCCTCCGGTGGGGTCGGCTCCGCGGCCGTCCAGCTCGCCAAGGCCCGTGGTGCCCATGTGATTGCCGTCACCAGCGCGGCCAAGGCCGATGCCCTGCGCGATCTCGGAGCCGATGACATCGTGCTGCGCGATCAGCCTCTCGACGAGGCGCTCAACGGCCAGAGTGTCGAGGTGGTCATCGATCTGGTGGGCGGCCCACAATGGCCGCAACTGCTGGATATCCTGGGCTACAAGGGGCGCTACGCCGTCGCGGGCGCCATCGGTGGCGAGATGGTGGAACTCGACCTGCGCACGCTGTACCTGAAGGACTTGAGCTTCTTCGGCTGCACGGTGCTGGAACCGGAGGTCTTCCCCAATCTCGTGCGCCATATCGAGCAAGGCAACATCAAGCCGCTGGTCGCTGACACCTTCGCGCTGACCGAGATAGCCACCGCCCAGGAGGTCTTCCAGCAGAAAGGTCACGTGGGCAAGGTCGTGCTCAAGATCCGTCAGGACTGAAAGCCCCCTGCCCGCGCGACCGGCCAGAACGCAAAAGGGCTACCCGATGGGTAGCCCTTGTTGTGACTGAACGCTCATTGCTCGGCAGTCATTGCTCGGCAGTCATTGCGCGATGATCATTGCTCGACGGTCACTGCCAGACGATCTCTGTCTGACGAACGTGTCGCGATAATCAGTCGCTACGCTTGTCTTCGGTGTTGGTCTCGAAGTCACTCGCCGAGTGGCGCTCGATCAACTGCTCCTGCGGCTCTCCCCAGAAACGATTGACCATGCGACCCCGCTTGACCGCCGGGCGCTCGGCAATCGACCTGGCCCAGCGCTGCACGTGCGTGTAGTCCTGCACGGAAAGGAACTCGGCGGCGTCATAGAGCTTGCCTTCGACAAGCGCGCCATACCAGGCATAGATGGCGATATCCGCGATGCTGTATTCGTCACCGGCGATGTAGGCGTTGTCGGCCAGCTGACGATCCAGCACGTCCAGTTGACGCTTGGTCTCCATCGCGAAGCGATTGATCGGGTACTCGAGCTTCTCCGGGGCGTAGGCATAGAAGTGGCCAAAACCACCGCCCAGGTAAGGCGCAGAGCCCATCTGCCAGAACAGCCAGTTCATGACTTCGACACGCTTGGCGGGGTCCTTGGGGATCAAGGCGCCGAATTTCTCGGCCAGATGCAGCAGGATGGAGCCGGATTCGAACACGCGAATCGGCGTCTCGCCGCTTCTGTCCATCAGCGCGGGAATCTTGGAATTGGGATTGATCGCGACGAAATCACTGCCGAACTGATCGCCCTCGCCGATACGGATCGGCCAGGCATCGTATTCGGCGCCGCTATGCCCGAGCGCCAGCAGCTCCTCGAACATGATGGTGGCCTTCACGCCGTTGGGTGTCGCCATGGAGTAGAGCTGGAAGGGATGCTCGCCGACCGGCAGCTCCTTGTCATGCGTCGGGCCCGCGATCGGCCGATTGGTACTGGCGAACTTGCCGCCACTCTCGCTTTCCCATGTCCAGACCTTGGGTGGCTGATAACTGTCGCTCATACCCTTGACTCCTTGGCATCCTGTTGAAGCTTCAAGACTGACGCTTCAAGACTTCGGTGGCGTCAGACACGTCGGCGTGGCGCCGCTCTGACTCGGTAGACAAGTTATGACGGTAAGGCGCTCGTGACACAAGGGGATGAAATGACAAGATTTTGTTGCTAGTATGCCACCAGTTTTTGGGGAGTAGCCCGCTCTCGTCACCCAACGAGAGTCTCGGATGTCAACATAGTCGGCAGGCATTGCCGTGGCACCGAGGACCCACCTATCCGATCATGCCCGTGATCAGTCAGGACGAGGTTCGGCGAGACCAATGACAGTCAGACGCTTCCGGCCGGTGGTGTCTTTCTGTTATTGACTCGCAACCGGCCTGGAACATCCTGACTCATGCCTCTGCTACCGACATTTCTGCTCGCCTTCTCCATGTCCTGCGACGCCTTTGCTGCCGCCTTGTGCAAGGGAGCCGCCATACGTCGTCCCTCTCTGAAAGACGCCCTGCGTATCGGCCTCATCTTCGGGGTCATCGAAGCCATCACGCCCATGATCGGCTGGCTGATCGGTCGCTCACTGGCCGTCTACGTCGAACAGTGGGACCACTGGATCGCCTTCGCCCTGCTGCTGCTGCTCGGTCTGCACATGATTCATGAGGGGCTTTCCAAGGACGAGGAAGACGAGGACTGCACCACGCCGCAGTCGTTGCCCCGCCTGATGTTGACCGGCCTTTCCACCAGTATCGATGCCATGGCCGTGGGTGCCGGGCTTGCCTTTGCGGGCGTGAACATCGTCACCACTGCGCTGGCGATCGGCACCGCCACCTTCGTGATGGCCACCACCGGCGTGATGCTGGGCGGTGTGCTGGGCAAGATGGTCGGCAAGCGCGCGGAAATCATCGGTGGCCTGGTGCTGATCGGCATCGGCACGACCATCCTGCTGGATCACACCGGCTACCTGGGTTGATCCTCTGCTGAAAAGCACCCTGAACGGCCCCGTGGCGGCCCCTGGCGATGAACGCACCCTCGCGTTGCGCCAAGGGCCCCCTTGAAAACCCTGACAATGGCGTCATTCAAGGGGGACACATGGCGTATTCTGTCGCTGGTCATTCAAGGCGCTTGATATCCAGGCACGTGATATCCCAGACGCGTGGTATCAAAGACACGTGATATCCGCCGCCTGATCAGCGATGACATGAAAGCCAACGCCGTGATCTTCCAAAGGGAGCCAGATTGCATGTATACACGCAAGCTTCATCCAGGCAGTGAATTCCCGGCCATCCAGGTCAAACGCAGCGACGGTGAGGCACTGACCCTCGGCAAGCCCCAGGGCGAGCATGACTGGCAGCTGGTCGTGGTCTATCGCGGCAAGCATTGCCCGATCTGCACCAAGTTTCTCAACAAGCTGGAGAGCTATCGCGAGCGCTTCAGCGCCCAGGGCGTCGATTTGGTCGCCGTATCTGCCGATGATGAGCAGCAGCTCACGCAGCATCGCGAGTCGCTGGAGGTCAACTTCCCGCTCGCGTATGGGCTGACCCTCGAACAGATGCAATCGCTGGGACTGTTCATCTCGACGCCGCGCAGCGAAAAGGAAACCGATCACGACTTCCCGGAGCCTGCCTTCTTCATCGTCAATGGCGAAGGCAAGATCCAGATTCAGGAGATCGCCAACGCGCCCTTCGTGCGCCCTGATCTGGATACCCTCATGGGTGGCATCGAGTTCATCCGCAAGCCGGATAACGACTACCCGATTCGCGGCACCCGCGATTACGACTGAATCCTTCAGGGTTCACTCCGTCACACAGACGCCCCGCAGCCTCGTGCTGCGGGGCGTCTGTGTATCTGGGCCTGTTGCTTGCCACCTGGCCTTCACCTCGCCCGCTTTGCGCTTTTGGTCTCTTTTCATGACGCCGCTGATAGGCGCTGAAAACAGGCCACGAAAAAACCACGAAAAAAATCTGATCCCGTGACATCCAGACGAGAAAGGCCAGCGTTATGAACAGTGCAAGGGAGACAACGACACACCTGCAACCGCTAGCTGAACCTTATCTGTCTACGGAGTCGTCAAGATGAAAACAATCGCCTGTATCTCTGGTATTTTCGCTGCCCTCGCATTGAGCCCGCTGGCTCAAGCCATGGAGGTTCCCGAGAGCGTCACGGTGCCAAAAGGCAATGAAGTCGCCATGGAAACCGTCGGTGTCGGCAAGATCAAATGGGCCTGCGAAGCCAAGGACGATGGCACCATGGGCTGGGTCTTCAAGGGCCCGGATGCCGCGCTGAATGATGCCGATGGCAAGCAGGTCGGCAAATACTATGGTCCGCCCGCCACCTGGGAATCCATGGATGGCTCCAAGATCACCGGCACACAGCTGGCGGTAGAGCCCAACGGCAAGGGCAATATTCCGCTGCAGCTGGTCGAGGCCAACCCGGCCGAAGGTGAAGGGCACATGCAGGGCGTCACCTATGTTCAGCGCCTCAATACCCAGGGCGGTGCCGCACCTGACATGGCCTGCGATGAAGCCCACAAGGACAAGGTCGAAATCGTGATGTACCAGGCCGATTATCTGTTCTACAAGGCCATGTAATCTCAAGCCTTGAATAGAATGGATTCATCACTCGATGTCGTGTAACAAAGCGCATTGACACAGGGAAGGTGAGATCATGAAAAGCCCCTACATGCACAGGCATGTCGGGGCTTTGTCGTCATCAATCCCTGCGGGGAAATGATGATTCAGCGTGGAGCTCAATCAGCAACGCGCAGGCGATAACAGAAGTGCTAACAGAGAAGATCAGGGAGGCCATCACGAAGACAGTCAGCCCCCCCCATTTCGGTGCAAAAGCCGTGAGTTTGTTTCCCCGGCCTGTGAACCGATCTCCAATCCGATAAGCTGCCGTCAGACCAGCGCCAGCATCGTATAGGGCGCTTCACAGGAGTGACGCTCATCGCGTTCATCCACGCTGCCCAGCTCATGATTGCGATCATTGTCATAGACCACGAACAGCCGTTCGCGATCCAGTACCGCAAGCCCTTCCGCCTTGTGCTCGAACTCCAGCACGCGACCATCCTCATGCGTCACCAGCGTCGGGGATTTGCCTGCATGGAAGTCGGCCAGCGACAGCACCCACAGATAGCCCCCGATCACCTCTTCACTGCCCTGCTCGGTCTCGAAGCTGGTTACCAGATAGAGGCGTGCGTGATAGGGGTCATATTCCAGGCTCGAAAGACCACACTCGTGATTCACGCCCTCATACTCGGCGGGATCAAACGCATAGACGTCGTGAAGGTCCTCGATGAACTCGATATTGTCGCTGTCGGTCATGGCATAGCGCGCCCCGATGACGCGTCGCACGTACGCGAAGTCATCATGCGAGTTGCCTTGTTCGCGCACCCCGAACAGGATCAGCCCATCACCCTTGTCACTCGGAACGACCGCCAGACCTTCGATCTTGTAGTACGGCTGGCCAATGGCCGCCTCCAACTTCTGACGAAATTCCAGTGAGCCCTCGACCCCGTCACGCGGGTCCGGGTCGACCACCTGCACCTTGCCCGGCTCACCCAGCGGCCAGATCAACAGGTGGTTGTAGGCATTCAGGGCATGGCTCTCGCTGTCGATACGATCAAACCCGGTGGTTGCCAACATGTGACGGCCATCGGTGGTCAGCGCGAAGTCTTCATACTTGACCGCCTGACGGATCAACGGCGTGGTCAGATACTCAAGCTGACTGTCATCGGGCCCTTGCGAATCCAGTGGCAAGGAGAAGACCGCCGAGCGTCCCTCGCCCGGAATCGGCTTGTCACTCGCCATCAACAGACGCTCGCCGTCATAGGCCACGGCGGAAATCTCGGCGTTCACCAGCTTGCCCTCCTCATCCTTCAAGCCAGCCGGAAAACAATGGATCGTGCCCTGTTGCGTGATACGTACCTTCGCCATGCATGGCTCCTTGAAATGAAACGTCATGACAGTGGGACAGGCCATGCGGGATTGAGTTCGTACTAGCCACTTGAAGACCTTGAACCACAATCACCATCAGTGCAGTACATTGCGAATGAAGCGCAGCATCCCGGTGCCCGTATTGTGGTAGCGGTAGGCCTGATCACTGGGATAGACATGAAAATCCCCGGCGTGAATGACGATTTCCTCGTGCTCCAGCGTGAGGGTCAGCTCGCCTTGCGTGACCACCAGCATCTCGTGCCAGCCGGCATCATCGGGCGCGGAGTCATAGTGCTCGCCGGGGGCGAGGGTCCAGTCCCATAACTCGACTTCCTGGGTCGCCGGTTTGCTGGCCAGCAGCACCGCGCGGCTTTCGGGCGCCTGCCCGACCCATGCCACCTCATTGATGCGTGCCGAGTCTTCGCTTTCCGGGGGCTGCACCAGCGCGTAGAAGAGCACCCCAAGCGCCTCGGCAAGCTTGTCGAGCGTGCCGAGGCTGACATTGACGTCGCCCTTCTCGATGTTCACCAGCATGCGGCGGCTGATCTCGGCCTGATCCGCGAGTGCCTGCTGGCTCAGCTCGGCGGCCAGACGCAGACGGCGAACATTGGCCGCGACATGGACCAGAACATCGGGTCGATCTTTACTGTTGTGCAATATAGTGCGCATCCGTACAATCCCGCTGACGATGAGGGAAGCCGGCATCCCACTGGCCTCAAGCTCCCTTCCCTTGCTACCTCAATGTCCCTGAATCATGCCGCATGTGTTCTTGACTGACCATGCCCGTCCTCCACTGGATCACTCAAGGAGACTTCAATGTCCGTTGCCGTCGCCGCCTCCTCTTCTCGTCTGTGGCCCGTCGCCATGCTGCTGGTCGCCATGTGCTCGATCCAGAGCGGTGCTTCGCTGGCCACTTCCCTGTTCCCGATGATCGGCGCGGCGGGCGCGACGGCGATACGTCTGATCATCGCCTCGATTCTGCTGCTGGCCATACTGCGCCCGTGGCGCAAGCCGGTGACGCGCAAGGCCTGGAAGTCCATCACCATCTACGGCGTGGCGCTGGGCGTGATGAACCTGCTGTTCTACCAGGCCCTCAAGACGGTACCGCTGGGCATCGCCGTGGCACTGGAATTCACCGGCCCGCTGGCCGTGGCGCTGCTGAGTTCGCGCCGCTGGATCGACCTTGGCTGGGTGGCGCTGGCGATCACCGGGCTGGTACTGCTGCTGTTGCTGGGTGAGGACACCGCCGCACCGATCGACCCCGTCGGCGCCGCCTTCGCCCTCGGCGCTGGCCTCTGCTGGGCGCTGTATATCCTGTTCGGCCAGAAGGCCGGCGCAGGCAATGGCACCCAGAGCGCGGCGCTGGGCATCACGATCGCGGCGGTGGTCGTCGCGCCCGTCGGCCTGATGGAGGCCGGCAGCGCCATGTTTTCGGTGGATATCCTGCCGCTGGCACTGGCCGTCGCGGTGCTCTCGACCGCGCTGCCCTACACCCTCGAGATGGTGGCCTTGCCGCGCCTGCCGACCCACACCTTCGGCACCCTGATGAGTCTGGAACCCGCCATCGGGGCGCTCTCTGGCCTGCTGTTCCTCGGTCAGACGCTGGGCATCTTCCAGTGGCTCGCCATCGGTCTGGTCATCGCCGCCTCGGTGGGCACGACGCTGACCGGTCGCAGCAAGGAAGTCTTCGATGGACCGGTGCCGGATTGAGGATGGCGCTGCCGTCCGCAGCTGAACCGTTCAGATGTTCCGTTCAGCTGAACCGTGCAGACGTACCTCTCAGCTGAGCCGTTCAGGTGCCCCTTTCAGGAAGAACGGGACGGTGAATCAGGACACAGCGTGGGATATCGTGTCTTCCTCTATCACACTTTTCGAGACAGGAGACCGCCAGATGACATCGCCACGTTCCGTGTCTTCCTCACCCTCCGCTGCGCGCTCCACCGCCCAGATGGTGGTGTGGTTCGGGCTGAGCTTCCTCACTGCCGCCATCGGCGCACTGGCCTCGGTTGACGCGAAGACCTTCTATGCAAGCCTCACCCAACCGGCCTGGGCCCCGCCGGCGGGTGCCTTCGGGCCGGTGTGGACGGCGCTGTTCGTGATGATGGCGCTCGCCGCCTGGCGTATCGCGCGCGATGGCTTGCATGCCAGCAATGGCTTCCGTCCGCGCCATCGTCTGGCGCTCGGGCTGTTCGTGGTGCAGCTGGTCGTCAACGGCCTGTGGAGCTGGTTGTTCTTCGCCTGGCATCTCGGTCAGGCCGCGCTCATCGACGTGCTGGTGCTGTGGGCGCTGATCGCCGTCACCCTAATCGCCTTCTGGCGTATCAGTCGCCTGGCCGGGCTGTTGATGCTGCCCTATCTGGCGTGGGTGACGCTGGCCAGTGCGCTGACCTGGTCCGTCTGGCAAGCCAATCCGGCCCTGCTGGGCTAAGGGTAATGTGTAGCTTCGTGCGGCTGGGTCTCATAGGATTAACCCCCACTATACGACTAGACTTGGTCATTTAGCCTTCCGTCACTTGGTGGCTGCGATCAGAAACTGGTGGTGCAGCGCCTTCTCCGGCATATGGTATATCTCGAGGCAAAAATAATGCTTGAGTGTTTTACCTATCGCATAGGTCGAATCACATGCAGACTGATGCTAAAAACGTTGCATCTCGCTGCTAGTGCCCCTCTCGCCCCCCCCTAAACAGATCGCATTTCGCATTCGTGGCCTAGTCCTGACTAAGTAGTATTAGCACCTCCCCTGACCCCAGCATCCTAGGAATGTATTCTTTCGAGGTTTATATAGCTATTTCCTAACACTTTGTTTTATATTTAGAAGGCGACACTAGAGCGACCAAAGCACAAATCATACTAAAGGATAGGAAGGATTATGGACTTTTCATGGATCGAATGGGCTTTTAGTGGTATAGGCATAGCAATAGTGCCCTTTATATATAAGTATTTCAAATCAAAAGAATCCACACAAAATACAGTAACAACAGTCAGCACAATTGGCATAAATGAGAAATATATTGCAAAACCCGCTTTGCCGGAGCTCTCTAGAGAAGAAAAGCTTGAAGTGGCAAAAGCAAAAACTAAAATACTATTTATTGATGACGAAACATCTTTCAAGGTTGCCAATATTTTAATTGATGCCGGATGGATAAACACTAGACTAATAAAAGATTGTACAAACCTTGATTCACCAGAGATTTCACAAACAGATATATTTTTCATAGATATACAGGGGGTAGGTATTGCACTTGGTTTCAAAGAGCAAGGGCTGGGGCTAGCTATAGCTTTAAAAAACAAATACAAAGACAAAAAACTGGTCATTTACTCAGCAGAGAATAAAGGTGAAAGATTCCATGAAGCATTGAAAAAAGCTGATGATAGTATCGATAAAAATGCGGACCCTTACGAATTTCAGTCAATAGTGGAAAAACTCGTTTTAGGGGAGGAATAATAATGTCAAATATACGCTACAGACTTAAAGACAATAATAATAAAACCCTCTCATGCACATTGACAGAGGAAGACATAGATATAATCAGAAACAAACTAACTGCAACCCATCATTACAAAGACAGGGAAATAAGAGCTGGCAAAATTAGCAATGCAAAAGGAACAGTTTATTTATTTAGTAGCAATAAGGATCATATTAATAGCAAAAGAAAATTTCAACAGGTATTTAATGGCTATATAATTGCGCTTGACGTAATAAGCAAGAATAACGAAAGAATAATAAAAGATAGCGAAAAGGTGACCCTGAGGCTGCTACATAACCTTATCTCGCTGAACGCGCATAACATACAAGAATTTCACACTATAGTCCCACAAGAAAAAGTGTCTGCAAAAATGGGAGGGCAAATTAGTTATATAGCATCCGAAATCACTAAAAAGCCTAATGAGACCGCACAGGCATTCCTAAAAATTGCTAAAAACAATATTGCCATGAAAACTGAATTTTCAGTTTTTAATAAATTGCATTCATCACAAGTTCCTACACTAAGGCCTACTAGCCATATTGTTCATAAAGTGCTGATGAACGTTTTCTATTTATTCTTCTCTGAATTTTCTGACAAGGGTGTTATAGTTAACATAGCTCCTAGCACAGAGCATGCTTACTTTGATTATGAAACGATCCACGTAGCTCTATATCATATAATTGATAACGCTGCCAAGTACATTAAGCCCAGCACAAATCTCGATGTTAGAATAACACGAGACGACGACATAATAAACATTGAGATGGACATGATAAGCTCTATTATTGATAGCGACGAGCAACAAAAGATATTTACAGAAGGATATTCTGGTACAGTAGCGAGGAGTACGGCTAAAGCAGGATCGGGTTTAGGTATGAGCACAACTCAAGAAGCATTGAAATTAAATAAATCACACATCTTGCTAAATTGTAAAGAGGGTACAATCGAGATAGATAGAGGGTTAAAATACCAAAACAACATCTTCACAATAAAACTCCCAAGAAAAAGAGACAAATAAGAAAATAGAAGTTAAGCAGAATTGAGACCTTGTCTCAGGCCTCAATTCTGCTTAATAAACTAAATTATACTAGTGCTTTAACTTGCTTATTCTCTACTACCAGGACGCGATCCGCGACCTTGCGCAGCAGCGCCGCATCATGACTGACCAGCACCAGCGCCGTGCCCTGCTCGCGCACCATCTTCACCATGCAGGCGATCACCTCCTGCTGAACCAGCGGATCGAGGCGTGAGGTCGGCTCATCGGCGAACACGAAGCGCGGCTTGATCAGCATCAGACGCAACAGCGCGAAACGCTGCAGCTCGCCACCCGAGACCTGCCCCGGCAGACGCGAAAGCAATTCCGGCGCCAGGCTCAGTTGCTCCATCAGCTGCGGCAGCTGGCTGTCGTCGAGACGATGGCGTGCGCTGAGATCCTTCAACAGGCGCCCCAGTGTCCGGCGTGGCGGGAAGGTCGCCACGGGGTCCTGATAGAGCTTCTGATACTCCAGGCGTTCGGCATGCTGGACCACGCGTCCTGAATGCGGTGCCAACAGGCCGAGCAGCGCATCGCCCAGCGATGACTTGCCACAGCCTGAAGCGCCCTGGACACCGATGATCTCACCGCCCTTCACGCTGAGTTCCACGTCACGCAGCAATGTGGTGTCCCCGCGCGCGATGGTCAGGTTCTCGGCGCGAATGATGGTCTCGCCTGCCGCCTTGCCATCACCGCTTGCACCGTCGGCTGCCGGCTTGAAGGTGGCCTCCGGCCAGGCCTGCGGCGCGGCATTCACCAGGCGTCGGGTATAGGCATGTGTCGGCGCGGCCAGCACGTCACGCGTCGCGCCCTGCTCGATCACCTGCCCCTTGCGTACCACCATCAGCCGGCCACCGATCTGGTGTGCAAGCGCCATGTCATGGGTGATGACCATCAAGCCGGCACGCGGTGTCTCGGCCAGTGACTTGAGCAGCAGCTCGCCGATCTCGCTGACGCGGGCGGCGTCCAGCCCCTTGGTCGGCTCGTCGGCGATCAACAGCGGCGCGCCGCCGGCGCGGGCGGCCGCAAAGGCTACACGTTGCGCCATGCCACCGGACAGCTTGCCCGGCAACTGCTCGCTGGCCGCGGCGACACCCAGCTGCTCCAGATCACTGCGCGCGGCCGCGTGGGAGGCCTGCGCCGAACGCCCCGCGACCAGTCGATATGCCTCTCCGACCTGACGAATCACCTTCATCAGCGGGTCCAGCGCCAGCCAGGGCTCCTGGGGCAATACCGCAAGCCGGCGCCCCCAGAGCGGGCGCCGATTCTCTGGCGTATGCAGAGGATATTGCTCGCCGTCGAGCCACAGGCTGCCGGAGGCCACAAGCTCCGGGGGCAGCGTGCCCAGCAGTGCCTGAGCCAGCAGACTCTTGCCGGACCCCGTCTCACCGATCACCACCAGCGGCTCGCCCGCCTTGAGCGCAAGTGAGACAGGCTCCAGCAGCGCCGTCTGCGCGCCCTGGACCCGCACGCTCACATCCTCGGCACTCAGCACCACATCATCCGCCGTTGCCCCATGCCGCGTGTGAGAGGCAGGCGTAGTCATTGTCGCGACATTCATGGGCGCGCTCCTTCGAGGGTGTCCGCGGCGGTTGACGTTCTGGCCTTGCTGCCGGACATCAGCAACAGCCCCAGCAACAGCAGGAAGGTGACCAGCACCGGCGTCAGCAGCGCGAATGGCGCTTCACGCCAGTACGGCAACAGCTCGACCATCATGGTGCCCAGCTCCGGCGTGGGCTCCGGAATGCCGACGTGCACGAAGCCCAGCGCGGCAATCGCCATCAGGGCGTTGGCCATGCCGAAGGCCATCGCCGTCATCATCACGGGCGCCATTTCGGGCCACAGGTGATGACGAAACCGGTACCAGGCCCCGAAGCCCAGCAGACGGCTGGCCTCGACCCCGGGACTCGCCAGCACGCTGCGACCGGTGGCGCGGGCCAGGCGGAAGAATTCCACCCACAGCACCAGCGACAGACCCAACCACAATGCCAGAGGCGTCGACGGCAGGATGACGCTGACCATCAGCACCAGCAGCAGCCCCGGCAATGCCAGCAGGCTGTCTGCCACCAGGCTCAACAGGCGCTCGGCCCAGCCACCGCGTCCTGCGGCCAGCAGCCCCAGCGAGATGCCCGAAAACGCGGCCAGAATCACCGCCCCCGCGGCGATGGAAAGCGACAGCCCGAGCGCCGCCACCAGGCGGTGATACAGGGAGCGCCCAAGGTGGTCATAGCCCAGCGGGGCACTGGTGATCACCTCGCCGGCGCCAGAGACACCGACGGCATCCGCGCCCTGCAGCGCACGATAGAGATGCTGCTCCAGCGGGTCTCCCGGTATCACCAGATTGCCCAGCAAGGCCAGCAGCACCAGACTGGCGACCATCGCGGCCCCGATCACCCGGCGCAACGGCCAGTCAAGACGTGGACGACGCGCGGCTTCCACGCGCTGCGGCGCAAGCCCTTCCACCACCTGATTCATTTCACACCCCGTGGGTCCAGTTGGCGACCCAGCAGATCGACCAGCAGATTGATCACGACAAAGCCGACGCCCAGCACCAGGGCGGTGCCCTGCACCATCGGCACATCGCGCGAGAAGATGGCGTGCACCAGCGCATGGCCGATGCCCGGCCAGCCGAAGATGCTCTCGATCACCACCACCCCTTCCACCAGGGTCACGAACTGCAGTCCCAGGTAGGTCACCAGCGGCAAGGCCACATGGCGCAGGCCGTGACGCCAGAAGGTCTGGGCGTTGCTGAGGCCCTTCCAGCGCGCGAAATCATGGAAGGCCGTCTGGGTGACGGCGGCCATGGCATCGCGTGCCAGGCGTGCCGATACCGCTGCCAGCCCGAGCGCCAGCGTCATCGCCGGCAGAATGAAGTGCTGCGGCTCACCATGACCGGCGGCCGGTAGCAGGCCCATCTCCACCGAGATCAGCAGGATCAGCACCAGCGCCAGCAGGAACTGCGGCGTGGCACGCAGCAGACTGCAGACGGCCAGCAGGCTACGGTCCAACCAGCCACCGGCACGCAGACCGGCCAGCAGCCCCAGCGGCGGGCCGATCAGCAGCGAGATGCCCAGCGCAGCGCCGGCGAGCGACAAGGAGTTGCCCAGCTGATGACGAATCTCCACCCACACCGATTCACCGGAAATCAGCGAGGTGCCAAGCTCCAGGCGCAGGATATCGCCCAGCCAGTAAAGGAAGTGCAAGCCGCCCTGTGCCTCGAGGCCCAGTTCGGCGCGTACCGAGGCCGCAGCGGCCGCATCCAGCGCATCATAGCCATAGCGGCCGGCCGCGATACGCCAGGCGGCATCGCCGGGCAGACTCTGCATCATCAGATAGCTGGCGCCGCCGACCATCAGCACCACCATCAATAGCTGCAACAGACGTGAAGGGAGATTCATTGTGCCCACCGCAATTCTGAAAGGCCGAAACTACGCTCCCAGGGGTCTACCTGAGCGCTTTGCAGTCGATTGGAGATCGCCAGGTTCTGGTAGTACCAGGCGATGGGGATCACGGGCAGCGCCCGCTGGATCACGCCGCTGGCCTGGGCGCGCGGGTCCTGCCCTGCGGGCGTGGGCCCATAGCCCTCGCGTGCCATGCGCTCAAGCTCGGCGGTGAAGTCCGCATCGAACCAGCCCATCGCGCCCCAGTCACCACCGGGGGCCTCGGGGGTTCCCGCGTAATCGCTCAGCACGTTGCCGATGGGGTCCGGCACCATGGCCAGATTGCGCGCGAACAGCGCCATGTCGAGGCTGCCGTCGTGGTGGCCGGCCGGAATCGCCGAGAAGTTGGTGATATCCAGACGCGTCTGGATGCCGATGGCGTGGAACTGGCGCTCCAGCACCGTGGCGACCAGCGGCAGCTCCGGGCGGTCCGAGAAGGTGATCAGGCTGATCGCGAGACGCTGGCCATCCTTGTGGCGGATGCCATCCTCCGCGACCTTCCAACCTGCGGCTTCCAGCAATGCACGCGCCTTGGCGACATCCTGATGCAGCTCGGGCAGTGCGGGGTCATGCCAGCCTTCCACCATCGGCGGGAACAGCTGGCTGGCGCCACGCGGATAGCGCAGCACGACCTGCGCGATGGCGGTGCGATCGATCGCCAGACTCAATGCACGCCGCACAGCGGGGTCCTGAAAGGCCGGATGATTGGCGTTGACCTTCAACAGCATCGTGCGCGGCGTCGCGGCCGCCGCCAGAGTCACACGCGGTGACTGGGAGAGACGCTGGCGACTGGCGGGGTCCAGCCCGTAGGTGAAGTCGGCATCTCCGCTCTCGGCGATCAATGCCCTGCCCTCGGCGCGGCTCACCGCCTGATAGCGCGCCTGGCGCACCTCGGGCTGCGGGCCCCAGTAGTCCTCGAAGGCGGTGACTTCCAGGCTCAAGGGCGGCGTCATGCGCAGCATGCGATAGGGGCCAGTGCCGATGACCTGCTGGGCGGTGCCCGTCTCATCGAAGGCTGCCGGCGCGAGTATCTGCTGGCGATAATCGGCCAGATAGGCGGGCAATGCGGCGAAGGGCTCGCTGAGGGCAATCGCCAGCGTCTGGGCATCTTCGGCGACGATCCGCTCGACCGGTACCGACTTCAACAGACCCGGCTTGGCACGTGCGATCTCGAGCACCTGACGCGCCACCTCGGCATCCAGCTGGCTGCCATCATGGAACTGCACGCCGGAGCGGAGCGTGAAGCGCCACTCCAGGCCGTCATCCGAGACCTCCCAATCGGTCGCCAATCCCGGCTGCAGCTCTCCCGTGGCATCCACCTCGACCAGTGTCTCGACGATCTGCATGCGCTGGAAAAGAATGCCGCTGAGCAGCGGATCCGCCCCCTTGATGTCGAAGGGTGCCACGATCTCCAGACGTCGTGTGTCAGCCGCCGACGCTTGCGCCGCTGAGGCATCTTGCGCATGGCTGGGCTGCACCATGGCCAGGCTCAGCGCGACGCTGGCAACGGCCAGCCGCCTGAGATCGTGAAGGAAGGTTCGGTATTGCCACCGAAGCCTTGAGAGCAATTTGACCATCGATATCGCGCGTCCCGAGCAAGAGCATGGATGCCGACGCGCAATCGGCGCCGACGAACAAAAACGCAATGTTATAGTGTAACTATTACGTTTTGGCAACTCTCGACTCACCTTCTACGACTGGGCAAGGCTGGACAGGCACTTGAGAGGCACTTGTGAGGTGCTTGAGAGAGACTTGAGAGGTGCAGGACAAGTACTGGACAGGCATTCACTTGTCAGCGGCAACCCAACATCCGATGATAGATGGCAAACTACATTAGTATGCGCTAACCGACTGGTCCGCTATCAGGGACGCATAGTCATCAGTCCGCGCATCTGTACCCCTACCCTCAACAATAAGCGACAGGATCATGGATGATCTCAGCATTACCCCTATCAGCGATTCAGCTTGCAGCAGCTATCTGAGCGCCGCGGCTCGGCGACTGTGCTGCGGCAACATGCTCGCGACCTACAAACGGCATGGCATGAGCTGGGACGAGGAACTGTTCAGCGAGCGCTGGCGGGACAACGAGAACTACGCGATACGCATCAATGGCGAATGGGTCGGCTTCATAAGCCTCAAGGCCCTGCCGGATATCCTGTATCTGCGCGACCTGCAACTGGTGCCACATTGGCAAGGCCGTGGTGTCGGCTCCGCCTGCCTGAACTGGTTGATCCAGCTGGCAACGCAACAGGAGTACGGCCAGTCGCTGATGAAAGACCGAGCCTCCGAGCTTTCCCCGGGCGCTCAACCCTGCCCGCGCGCGCTGCGTCTGAGAGTCTTCTCCGACAGCCCGGCATTGGCGCTCTACCAGCGCCACGGTTTCACACTGGTCAATGAGCAGTGCACCCCGACGCGCAGTGGCAGCATCATGGCACTGGAAAGACCCCTCGCCTTCCAGACAGCGCCGACGCTTGCCCCGCGGGGTGATCACGCGCCCCTGCCCCTGTCGGGCAATGCCTCTCTCGACACGATCATCGACGACCTTACCGAGGAAGACGCCTTGACGATCACCGCCAAGCGCAAGCGACAGTCCCCTCCGGCCGCGCGGAACATCGCGCATCATTAGGCGATTTCCCGTGCGCGATTTCCGCCAGATACGACAATGCCCGGTCATAGGACCGGGCATTGTCGTTCAGGGCTCATTCACCATCATGGGGTGAGATTTTCCTGCGCTGATGGCTGATGGGCTCCTCCTCAGCGGGCGAGGAAGTCCAGGATATAGCGCACGGTATCCTGCGGCTTTTCATCCGTCACCCAGTGACCGGCATCCTTCACCCAGATCAGCTCGGCACCCGGAATGGCATCTGCCAGCATCGGGGCGTAATCCGGCTTCTGGAAGTTGTCCTTGTCGCCCCACAGCACCAGAGTCTTGATCTCGATATTCTTGAGCTCACCGGCGATGGACTGGGTGTATTCCTTGTTGAGACGACGCATGTTGCGGAAGAAAGCCGCCTTGCCTTGCTCGCTGTTCCACTGGGACACATAGCGCTCGACCATCTCTTCGGTCGCGACGGCCGGATCATGCACACCACTGGGCATGAAGCCGCGCATGGTGCTGATGAATTCCTCGACGCTGGTCGCTTCCTCGACGCCCGGCTCCAGCAGCTGCTTGAACTCCGGAATCGGCCAGGAATCGAAGCACACGCTGTCGATCAGTACCTGACGGCGAACACGCTCGGGATGATTGACGGCCATCAGCTGACCGATGCCCCCGCCGATATCATGCGAGACGACATCCGCACTCGCCACACCCAGTGAATCCATCAGCTTGATGAAGATGCGTGTCTGGGCATTGATGGAAACGTCAGCATCCACCGGCATGTCCGACTCGCCATAGTTGAGCATGTCCGGGGCGATGACACGATAATGCCTGGCCAATTCCGGCATCACATCACGCCACATCAGCTTGTTGGTCGGAATGCCGTGAATCAACAACAGCGGCTGACCTTCACCCATTTCCTTGTAGGCAATGCGGTGCCCTTCGATCATCGCATAACGGGTTTCCAGGGCTTCCATTGTCACGTTGTCGTGGCTCATTGCTGACCTCTTCGCTTGATGAATACTCAATCACGGCCTGGCGAAACAGTGCTATATCGCGGTGATGCCGTGAACGTGGGACCACCTTACGGATTCCTGAGCGATCACTCAAGCACGATTTTGATTGATTGCTCAAAATACGCTTTAATGGCTCCATCAAATTCAAGGGAAACGCCCATGGCCCGTGTCATCAACCGCAGTCTGCTCGATCTTCGTCGCCTGACCATCAACCTGGTGACCTACCCCGAAGGCCACAGCGTGATGCGCCACAACGACCCGATGGGCAGCGGCAGCTACTACAAGCTCAATATCGTGCTCAAGAAGCCCCGCCGGGGCGGTGTCTTCGAGACCGATGGCAGCCTCTTTCGCCTCGCGGACCGCGTGGTGCTGTTTCGCCCCGACCTTCACGAACACAGCGTCAGCCGCATCGAGCGCGGCAAACGCGTACTGCTGAGCATCACCTTGCACGCGCCCTGGCGCTGAACCGCAATGGGACTGCGCAAAAGAACCTGACGCAAAAGCGGATAATGAAACAGATAGCGGGTAGCGCCAAGTGACAAAAAAACGCCAGTCAGTAATTGCTGACTGGCGTTTTTTCCCACCTGAATCCAGGCCAATAACGACGTGCTCGACAATGTGCTGCCTTGGCTATTTCATCCGGTCCAGCCCGACGCGATAACGGGCAAAGCCCATCTCGTCATGATCCACCAACGTCATCGGGTAGACCGCCTGGGCATCAATGAACTGCTGCGCATCCTCGCCGGGGGCGGTGGTGAAGCGAATGTCCAGCGGGGTATCGGTGTCGATCGCGGCCAGCCGCCAGTTGTGATCCGCCGCGGGGTCCACCGCGCCCTGCTGCTGCGTCTGGCGCGAGATGTACTGGGCCAGAATGCTGCGATTTTCATCCGGTGACGCGAAGGCGACATGTGACTCTCCGGTGCCGGGGAAGTCCTCGCCGTAGGCGCGATAGTTGTTGGTCGCAAGCAGGAAGACATCTTCGTCCTTGACCGGCTCGCCCTCATAGGTGAGGCCCTGGATACGGTGGGCATCGGCGTCGATCAGCGTGCAATTGCCGTCGTAACGCGCCGGCTGCGTGACATCCACCTGATAGTCGACGCCATCGATCACGTCGAAGTTGTAGCTGCGGAAACCTTCCCAGTTGATCAAGGGCTGGGGCGTGGCGAGATCCGGATCAATGCGATGGAACTGGCCGGCGCTGCACTCGAGCCATTCCCGCACTTCCCTGCCGGTGACCTTGAGCGCCACCAGCGTATTCGGATAGAGATAGAGATCGGCGGCATTGCGGAAGCTCAGCTCGCCCGCCTCCATCTCGGTGAACTGGGTCGGGTCATTGTGACGGCCGCCGACCTTGAACGGCGCAGCTGCCGAAAGAATCGGCAAGCCTTCCAGGTCCGGGTCGCCTTCGACGAAGCGTTTGACGTAATCGGCCTGGGCGCGATTGACGATCTGGATCGTCGGGTCGTCCTGCACCAGCGCCAGATAGCTCTTCATCGCCGCACTGGCGCGGCCGATGCTGCGATTGACGTACTCGCGCGTGGCGTCGTGCTCATGATCAACCAGCGCCGCCAGTTCGGCATCTTCCGCCACCTGTGCCTCGCCGCCCACCTGAATCGGGCGGGCTTCTGTCTGGCCGCTCACTACCCGCCACTGGCCCGAGGCATTGCTCAGTTCGAGATCCATCACGCCCACATGGCTGCCCCAATGCCCCGGCATCATCGCCGGCACGCCATTCAGGGTGCCCCTGGCGATATCGGCCCCCGGTACCTCGGCGAATTCCTCGCTGGGGAAGACGGCATGGGCATGCCCGAAGGCGATGCCATCGATGCCCTCGACCTGCGAGAGGTAATACACCGAATTCTCGGCCATCACCCGGTAGGGGTCGGTCGAGATGCCGGAGTGCGGGATGGCGATCACCACATCCGCGCCCGCCCGGCGCATCTCGGGCACCCAGCGCCTGGCGCTCTCGGTGATGTCCTCGGCCGTCAGGCGGCCCTGGAGGTGTTTGCGGTCCCAGGTCATCACCTGCGGCGGCGCGAAGCCGATATAGCCGATCTTCAAGGTCTGAGCGTTGCCCTCACTGTCGGTGAAGGCATGAGGGGTGATCTGGTAGGGCGTGAAGTACGGCTCGCCTGTCGTGGCGTCCAGCAGGTTGGCGTTCACATAGGGGAACTGCGCGCCGGACAGCGCCCGTTCGAGATACTCGAGCCCGTAATTGAATTCATGATTGCCGATGTTGCCGACATCGTAATCCAGCTGATTCATGACCTTGTAGGCCGGGAAGACATCGCCCTCATTGAGCCCCTCCGCCGCCATGTAATCGCCCATCGGGCTGCCCTGGATGAGGTCGCCATTATCCAGCAGCACGCTGTTGGCCACCTCGGCACGCGCCTGCTTGATCAGACTCGCCGCGCGGACCAGGCCGATGCGCACGCTGGGACGGTCCTTGTAATAGTCGTAATCCATCACATTGGCGTGGATGTCGGTGGTCTCGATCACGCGCAGTGACAGCGTCGCGGCATTGGCTGGCTGAGCGATCATGAAGATACCTCCGAGACTGGCCAGGCCAAGGATGGCTGCCCGCAAAGGCGGCTTGCGCCGACGTCCGGGGTGCTGCGCAACAGCTGGCGAGTCAGACGCCCGTTGATCTTCGCTAGCCGATGAAGCATTCGCCATCTCTCACTTCCTTGTCATGGGGGGATGTGCCAGTGCCCCTTGGGGGCAGCGCTCCATTATTCAGATGCCGACGCCTCAGGCAACTGGCGGTCTCTGCCCGCCAGCCAGCCGACACCTGCCATCAACACACTGAGGACGGCGCAGACCATCAGTGCCAGCTGCCAATTGCCCTGCATGTCGTAGAGCGCGCCGATCAGCGGCGGCCCCATGGCCGCGAGCAGATAGCCCAGCGTCTGCGCCATGCTCGACAGTGACGCCGACTGCATGGCATCGCGCGCCCGCAGCCCCATGAACGACAAGGCGAGAATGAAGCTGGCCCCGGAACCCGCGCCCAGCAACAGCACCCACACCAGTGCCCACTCCGGCATCAGCCATAGCCCGATGAATCCCGCCAGCGACATGCAGGGCGTCGCGAAGGCGATCAGGCGTTGATCCTTCAGGCGCGGCATCAGGGGCACCAGAATCAATCCCGGCAAGGCCGAAGCCAGCTGGAGTAGACCATGCAACGAACCCGCCTTCTCGGCCGAGAAGCCATTGTCCGCCAGCATGCTCGGCAGCCAGCTGTTGACGGTATAGAACAGCAGCGAATTGATGCCCATGAACAGCGTCACCTGCCAGGCCAGTGGCGAGTGCCACACGGCTGCCTGACGCACCGGACGCGCGGCACCCTTCTCGGCTTCCTTCTCGGCTTCCTTCTCGGCACCCTTCTCGGCTTCCTTCGCCGCCGCCGGCAGGGAACGACGTAACAACTGCGGACACCACACCCCCATCGTCACCAATGGCAAGATGACCACTATGAGCATCGCGTACTGCCAGCCAGCGCTGCTACCCTGTGCCAACGGCACCATCAGCGCCGAGGCGATGGCGGCCATGATGCCCATGGTCAGCACATAGCAGGAGGTGAGCAGCGCGACATGCTGCGCAAAGCTGCGTTTGACCAGACTGGGCAGCAGCACATTGCCCACGGCGATGCCCGCCCCGATCAGGCCGATCCCCAGATAGAGGGCCAGCATGCTGCCCTGCACCCGCAGCACGATGCCCGCGGCGATCGTCAGCAAGGCGAGGAAGAGACTGCGTTCAAGCCCGAGACCTCTGGCGAGGCGCGGCACCCAGGGCGAGACGACGACGAAGGCCAGCAGCGGCAGGATCATCAACAAGCCAGCCGCCGTGGCATTGAAGCCCAGCGCCGCCTGCAGGCGCTCCAGCAGTGGCGCGATACTGGTGAAGGGCGCACGCAGGTTCATGGCGATCAACAGGATACCGGCGATCAATACGGCCGGATGGCTCAGTCGCCGGACAGGAGACGAGTGGCAGAGTTCAGTCATGAGGCGCTCGCAGCGATCGTGAAACGGGGTAATGGCGGGACGACACCCAAGAGATGAGTCCGCGCACAGAGTGAGGCTAGCTTAATCCCCTCGCCCACTGCAGAATTGAGCCATCATGACATCAGATCACTGAAATCAGACAATCTGCGAGCCGCCATGTCAGTGACCACACCCGTCCTACCGTCATCGCCCGGGGTCAGCACCCGTGGCCCCGATCAGGTGCCCTTCTCCAGCAGCGTCTGCGAGCATGACCCGGACATCTACGAGATTCCGGCCAGCGCCCTGCATGTCGAGACCGGCCAACAGGTGATGGAGGTGCCGATCCACCAGCATCGCAAGGGACAGCTGGTCATCGCCCTGCATGGCGTGGTGACCAGTCGTGTGCCGGAAGGTCTGTGGATGGTGCCGCCGCACAGCGGGGTCTGGATTCCCGGTAACCTGCCCCACAGCAATCATCTGACCCGTGGCGGCCGCGTCTGTCATCTGTTCATCGAGCCCGGTGCGCTCGAGATGCCTAGCCACAGCTGCACGCTGTCGATCTCGCCCCTGCTGCGTGAGCTGGTGCTGCGTCTGGCGGAGCTCCCCCAGCCATATCCTGAACAGGGGCCGACAGCGCGGCTGGTCGGTGTGCTGCTGGAAGAGCTGGCCTGCATGCCCAGCGAACGTCTGCATCTGCCCTTGCCCGAAGACCCGCGGCTGACCCGCATCAGCGATGCTCTGATCAAGACCCCGGATGACCGACGCACCCTGGCCGAGTGGGCGAGCGAACTGGCGATGAGCGAACGCACCCTCGCCCGGCTTATCCAGCGTGACACCGGCCTGAGCTTCAGCCGCTGGCGTCAGCAACTGCACCTGGTGGTGGCGATTCGCCTGCTGGCAGAAGGCATGAGCGTGCAGCGCGTCTCGGAAGACGTCGGCTATCAGTCCGTCAACGCCTTCATCAGCATGTTCAAGAAGCTGCTCGGTACCACGCCCGCCCGCTACCTGCAGGAACGCGAGCAACGCCGCTCGGGCAGTGGCATGGGTAACGACAGCCGCGTCATGACACAACGGCACACCGGCGGACTGTAAAGGCTTAGCATCGTGATAAATAGTGGCAGCTGCGCGGCGACCGAGTCGCTGTGGCAACTGCTCAACGAGAGCCCACCCTCGGTGTAAGCCCACCTGGCGCTCACCTGTCTGCCGAGCACTGACTTGACCAGCACTGACTTCACTAGCACTGACAGGAGTGGCACGCACCTGCCAACCGTTTCTTGAGGAACCAGCATGAATCGCATCAACCCCGACAAGCTGTTGCAGAGCAAATGGACCGCCGTGTCGCCCCGGGAGCGTGAGCGCCATTTCATCGTCACGCGCCTGATCCGCGATGAGCAGGACGAACATGTGGTCGAGGTCGTGTTGCAGGCGGTCCTGACACGCAGGGATTACACCCTCGCCTGGCGCGAGCTCAAGGCAGATGATGTCTGGCAGATGGGCTGGAAATGACGGGCTGGGAATGATGACCAGCCGTGAGCATCGCTGAACGCAGAAACGCCGCCCGAGGGCGGCGTTTCTGCGTCTACGCAACAGAGGATGAAACGGGGTGATGCCTGACCTTGCCTGGCCTTGGCTGGCCTTGAGACTGACCGCAAGGCGCTGAGAAGAGATCTCAGGCCACTACCTCGGCTTCCAGCTGGTCACACAGCAGCGCCATGCGCTGCACCGCTTCCAGCAGGCTGTCGTCCGGCACGGTCAGAGCGACACGTACCAGCGGCGTACCGCAATCACCGAAGACGCTGCCGGGCATTACCGCCACCTGCTGCTGTTCCAGCAGCCGCCAGGCGAATTGCTCGCCGTTCAGGCCGGTGCGTGAGACATCGACCATCAGGAACATGCCGCCCTGGGGCAGGCTGGAGGACAGCTGCGGGATGGCCGCCAGCGCCTCATGCACCAGACGCGCGCGGCGCCCGAGAGAGTCGCGCAGACGCTCGGTGGTATCGAAATCTCCGCGCAGCGCGGCCTCGGTCATGTCGGCGATGAAGGGCTGGTTGCCGAACAGCATGGTTTCCGAGACAGGCAACAGCCGACGACAGAATTCCGCCGAGCCGATGGCCCAGCCACTGCGAAAGCCGGTGGCGGCATGGCTCTTGGAGATCGAGGACACCACCACGGTGCGCTCACGCAGTGCCTCGATTTCCAGCGGCGAGACGAATTCGCCCGTGAAGATCAGCGCTTCATAGACCTCATCGCAGACGATCCACAGATCATGCTCGCGACATAGCGCGCCGATGTGCTCGAGGGTCGCCCGATCCATCACCGCCCCGGTCGGATTGTGCGGCGTATTGAGCAGCAACACACGGCTCTGCGGCGTGATGGCCGCGGCCAGATCTTCCGGCTGCAACACGAAGCCATGCTCCATGCGCAGCGGTACCGGCTGCAGGTCACCGCCGGCGCCGCGGATCACGCCCTCATAGGTCGCGTAGTAGGGGTCGCCGGTCAGTACGCCGGCCCCCTCCTCCACCAGCGCCAGCATCACCGCGAACAGCGCCGTCTGCGTGCCGGGGAAACACAGCACGTTGTCTGCGCTGATCTCGGGCATGCGCGCCGCGTAGCGCTCGGCCAGCGCCGCGACCAGCCCCGGCTCGCCACGGCCATCGGAGTAGCGGGTACGACCGGCGCGCAGCGCCTCGACACAGTGCTCGACCAGGGCCGGATGCGTGGCGATATCCGGCTCGCCGATGGTCAGCTCGATGATCGGCTCGCCGGCCTGGATACGCTGGCGGGCAGCGCTGTGAACGGCCCATTTGTCACCGCCCAGATCACTCAGTCGTTCGGTAATGGTGGCGTAGCGCATGCTCAACTCCTGTGAGGTGGGGGTGATGTCGTGATAGCGACGTGCTCAAGCAAGGCGCCCTGTGGCAGCCGCAGAATGCCCTCTGCCGCCCGCATGGCGATCGCGGGCAGCCGCTCGACCGGATAGAGGCCATGTTCCAGCCCGCCTTCCAGCCACAGGCCATCGATCAAGCCATTGAGGGCGATCGCCTGCTCCTGACATTCGCTCTCGGTGGCGGGCAGCGCATGGGCACTCAACACCGGCTGGACCAGCTGTGCGAGCAGGTCGAGAAACTCGCGATAGGTTTCCTGGTGCACCGCCGAATAGCTGGCATCGTGGCGTACCCGGCCGATGAAGGTCGCCCACAGGGAGATCTTGTGGGCGGCCAGGTTGGGCTGCGTGAGACTCGCCGCGATGAAGCGCGCCAGACGACACGCCGGGGATTCATCACTGGCCGGGCTGGCATCGGCGATATCGGAGGTCAACTGGCCCATCATGTAGGCGTAGGCGGCCCGCACCATGTCGTCCTTGGTGCCGAAATGGTGGCGAATCAGTCCGGGCGAGACCCCGGCAGCCTCCGCCACGCGGCGCACGCTGGCGCCGGCCAGACCATGCTGCGCGACACAGCTCAGGGTGGCTTCCAGCAGGTCGCGACGACGCTGGTCCTGGGAAAGCCGCTGGAATGCCTTGCGACTCATCGTGATGTCTCCCGTCCGGTCGCGGGCCCGCGCATCAGGCACTCGATGGCCTCTCGAGCGACGATGCCTTCAACAGCGCGCCTGCTATCAACAACGATAATCACAGCCAAGGCTCTCCAGCAGTCGCAGATGAGACTCCCACTCCAGCGCCAGATCTCCCTCCTCGTGGATGGCCATGTCGTACTGACCGACCACATGCTCACAGATCTCGGGCGAGAGGCGGCGCACCGGCTGGCCCATGGACAGGGTCGCGACCTGGATCTCGCAGCTGCGCTCGAGATAGAACATGTTGTTGAACATCTCGGCGGCAGAGGCGCCGGTGGTCAGCAGGCCATGATTGCGCAGGATCAGCGCTGGATTGTCGCCAAGGCTCGCCACGATGCGCTCGCGCTCATCCAGATCCAGCGCGATACCCTCGTAATCGTGGTAGGAGACGCGGCCATGGAACTGCAGGGCGATCTGATTCAGGGGCAAGAGCCCTTCTTCCAGGCTCGACACCGCCACACCGGCGCGGGTATGGGTATGCATGATCCAGCTGGCTGAGTGACTTGCCGCATGAATCGCCGAGTGAATGGTGAAACCGGCCGGATTGACCCGCGCGGCGCTGTCATCGACCTTCTGGCCGTTGACGTCGATCTTGACCAGCGAGGACGCCGTGATCTCCTCCCAGCGCCAGCCGTAGGGATTGATCAGAAAATGCCCTTCCTCATCCGGCACCCGCGCCGTGATGTGGGTGTAGATCAGGTCGGTCATGCGGTAGTGCGCTGCCAACCGGTAGCAGGCCGCCAGGTCCAGGCGTGCTTGCCACTCCGCGTCACTCATGGTCGATGCCGGCATGTTGCTGTCTCCTGTGGTCACAATGTCGCTGTCTGGGGTCGAGAAAGGCTCGGCTGAGCCTTGAGAGGCATTGAAGCGTTCACCTTCGGGGCTCAAGCGCCGCGTGCCTCAATCGCCGCGGGTCTCAATCGCTGCGGCCCTCAATAGCCGCGCTGGCGATCCACGCCCAGCGTGAGCGGCAGCCCATCGCGCAACTCACGCGCCGTGGCCACCACCTGCTCGGCCACCACCTCGGGGAGCGAGTCACTGGCCACGTGCGGCGTGATGCGCAGGCGCGCGTCCTGCCACCAGCGGTGAGTGGGCGCCAGCGGCTCCTCGCGGAAGACATCCAGCGTCGCGCCTGCCAGTTGCCCGGAATCGAGCGCGGCTTCAAGGTCCGCTTCCACCAGGTGCTCGCCGCGGCCGATCTGCACCAGCCAGGCGCCACGGCGCAGCCGGGCGAACAAGGCAGCATTCAGCACGTTCTCGGTCACCGGGGTCAGCGGCAGGATATTGATCAGGTAATCGGCACCGTCGGCCGCCGCCATGACGGCAGCGTCACCGGTCAGGTAACGCACACCCGGCACCGGCGCAGCCGGTTCGCTGCGACAGGCGACCGTCACCGAGAATCCCAGGGTCGACAGCGAAGTGACCACGGCGCGCCCCATGCTGCCGTGGCCCAGCACGGCCACCTGTGCCTTCTCTGGCGCACGCATTGCCAACGGCTGCCATTCGCCACGCATGGCATTGTCGGCCATGACGGCGAACTCGCGCTCGCGATGCAGTACCTCGTGAGCGGCGAAACCGGCCATCAGATACGCCTGATGCGGGTCGCGCACCCGTGCGACATGAACCTCGGCCGAGAGCCCCGGATGCCCCAGCAGGGCATCCACCCCCGCCGCGATCGACATGGCAAGCCGAAGATTCGGGTACGGCGTGAAGGCGTCCTCCCCCGGCTGCCAGCAGATGGCGAACCGCACCTCGCTCGGGACCTCGATCTCATGCGGATGACGCAGCACGACATCGTCGCCCAGCTGGCGCAGTGCTTCACCGTAGACGCTGTCCAGGTCCAGGGATTCACTCAGATAGACACCCAGAATCGGGGCTTGGCTTGGCATTGGCTCTCCTTTGACACGACTGGCAGCGAGTGGGTTGCCATGGATTTCCCCTCACTATTGCACAATCGTATAACTACTGCCAACCGTCACGTGCTCCCCTGCTCCCTCATCGCCTTGCCAATGCCTTGATCGATGGGGTGTTGCCGTCACCGCACTGATCTGGATGAAACATGCGCGCCACAACGACAAAAGGAGAGGCGCAAGCGCCTCTCCTTTTTCATGTGTCATCTGGTCGATGGTGCTGCTGGCGTCAGCGGTGATGATAGCCTGCCGCTGCCAGCCTGATGGCAGCGAGGGGGTTCACAGCGAGGCCACCTTCGCCACTGGCGGGCGCTGCTTGCCCTGGGTGACGATGTAGATACCGCTTGCGACCACGATGGCGGCGCCCAGCAAGGTCATGGCATCGAGGCTTTCCCCCAGCACCATGACCCCGAGCGCCAAGGCAAACAGGACGCGGGTATAGCGAAATGGCGTGACCACCGAGACCTCGCCCTTGCGCATGGCAATCGTCAAGGCGTTGTAGGCGATGACCCCGAGTATCACGGCACCCACGATCAGCCAGGTCGCCTCGGGCGCATACGCAAGCGGGGTCTGCTGGTAGAGAGCGATCAGCCCCCCCGCCGGGATCAGGGCGAGAAAGCCGTAGATGCCGAGCTGGACGTTGGACAGCGACGCCGGCGCGCCGCGCGTCGCCAGGTCCCGTCCGGCGAAGCCGATCGTGCTGATCACCGCAAACAGTGAGGTCATGTTGAAGCTGTCGAGGCCGGGGCGCACGATCAGCAATACACCAATGAAGCCGACACCGATTGCCAGCCAGCGCTTGCGGCTGACGCGCTCCCCGAAGAACAGTGCCGCCCCGGCCACCACGACCAGCGGCGTCGCCTGCAGGATGGTGGAGGCAGTGGAAAGCGGCATCAGGGTGATGGCGAGGGCGAAGCTGCTGCGGGCGATGATTTCACAGATGACACGCACCAGAATCGGACGCGAGAAGATCGCCGCAGGCATGAGGGACTCACCGCGCAGGCAGGTCAACAGCATGAAGACCAGCATGCCGCCGAGACCGAACAGCATCAGGGTGATACCGGTCGAGGTATGCCCCGCCGCCAACTTGAACAACAGATCCTCCACCGCGAATGCTGCCATCGCGATGACCATGAAAACACTACCACGCATATTGTCCACTCAAGCCCCCTTGGTCTTTCAAGTCACATTCACCAGACGGTCTGGCGGCCAGGATCAAGCGCGTATCGCGCTGCAACATCACCCCACGGCAGGCAGCGGGTCCGCTTGATCATCGGTAGCATCGTCCTGCCACCACGCCATCAAGTCTTGCACCCTGCGCTTGAGGTGAAACAGGCGCGATTGCCGCAAAGAGGCGTTTCAGAAACCCCCATGATGGCGCAAGGCCACGCTATCCGGCACTCGAGTGATGCGCTGGCAGCGCTCTTGTTAGACGAAAGATATGGCGTCAGGCGCCCGGCGCGCTCGAATCTGAACGTCAAGGAAAGCCAGAACTTCACGGCAAGCCTCGCACAGCAAGACGCCCGCGATCAGCAAGCAGGAGCTCGTGAACGCGGGCGTCAGTCCTCAAAGTCTCTTCACACGGCTCAGTCCTGCTGATTCTCCAGCAGCGACTTCAGGCCATGCGGCTGGCATCGCAGGTACTGGGGCGCGGCCTTGACAGTGTCACCCAGCGCAGCGGCCGCGTGCCACGGCCAGCGCGGGTCGTAGAGAATGCCACGCGCCAGCGCGATGGCATCGGCACGCTCGTTCGCCAGCAGATCTTCGGCCTGCTGCGGCTCGGTGATCAGGCCAACGGCAATCACCGGCATCTTCACCTGCGCCTTCAGGGCCTCGGCGTGCGGCACCTGATAGTTGGGCGCTACCGGAATCTGCTGCTGCGCGCTGAGCCCGCCACTGGAGACATGCAGATAGTGGCAGCCACGACGGTCCAGCGCCTTGGCAAGTTCGATGCTCTGCTCGAGGTCCCAGCCGCCCTCGACCCAGTCCGTCGCGCTGATCCGGATGCCCAGCATCACATGCTGCGGGATCGCGGCCCGCACGGCGTCAAAGACCTCAAGCGTCAGACGCATGCGATTCTCGAGCGAGCCACCGTAGTCATCATCGCGCTGATTGCTCAACGGCGACAGGAACTCGTGCAGCAGATAACCATGCGCCGCATGCAGCTCGATGCCGTCCAGGCCGATGTCGACGGCGCGCTGCGCCGCCGCCACGAAGTCCGCGATGGTGCGGCGGATCTGCTCGCCACTCATCGCCTCGGGGAGCGGCCCGCCTTCGCTGAAGGGAATCGCGCTGGGGGCAAGTACCTGCCAGCCATTGTCGTTGCCTGGCGCGATGGCGGCACCGCCATCCCAGGGCTTCTGGCAGGATGCCTTGCGTCCCGCATGACCGATCTGCACCGCCAGCGGCATCGGCGAATAGCGGCGGATACGCTCGACGACTCCCTGCATGGCTTGCTGGCATGCCTCATCGTAGAGCCCGACATCGCCATGGGTGATGCGCCCTTCCGGGGCGACGGCGCTGGCCTCGAAGATCAGAAGCCCAGCCCCGGACTGGGCGAGATTGCCAAGATGCTGATCATGCCAGGCCTGCATCTGGCCCTCCTCGGCGGAGTACTGACACATGGGCGCGATGATGATGCGATTGTCCAGCGTGAGCGGGCCGAGGGTGAGCGGTGAAAACAGTGTGGACATGGAGTTCCTCTGGAGGCAGACAGGGCGGGTTCGGCAAGACGCAGGCGCGAACATGGCGAGATGGTCCGTGCTGCCAAAGCCGATGCAGTGCAAGCACAATGCGGGCACCGGGCAGGCGCCACAAGCGCAGGTTGGCCGTGATGACGGCAACGCTGAGTTGCCCATGCTTCACTCACGCCCTGCCAGCGCCCCACCATCAGCGACTCGCCTCAGCATCAGCGACTCACCTCACCCTCCAGCACTTCCTTGACCAGCAGACGCCCGACATCGGCAATCGCGGCATTGCGTGCTGCCAGGTCCGCCTCGCTTTCGGTCAGATAGACCGCCACGATCAACGGGGCACGCAACGGCGGCCACAGGATGGCAACGTCATTGTTGGTGCCATATCCCCCGCCGCCGGTCTTGTCCGCGATCTGCCAGTCATCGGGCAAGGCCGCCCGCAGCTTGTCATCGCCGGTGGTGTTGGCCAGCATCCAGCCCTGCAGAGCCAGGCGCGATGGCTCGCTCAGCGCATCCCCCACCAGCAGTCGCTGCAGGGTGGCCGCCATCGCGTGCGGCGTGGTGGTATCGCGCGGGTCACCGGGAGTGGCCTCATTGAGCGACGTTTCACGTCTGTCCAGCCGCGTGCTGTCATCGTCCAGGCGCCGCAGATAGGCCGTCAGTGCGGCAGGGCCGCCCAGGGCGTCGAGAATCAGGTTGCCCGCGGTATTGTCGCTGGTCGTGATGGTGGCATGGCACAACACCTCGAGCGTCAGGCCTCCATCCCGGGTGTGGTGCTCGGTGATGGGGGAATAGGTCACGAGGTCCGCCGGGCGAATCTCCACCTTGCGTGACAACGATTCCTGGCCTTCGTCCACCCGTGAGAGCAGATGACCACAGGCCAGCACCTTGAAGGTGCTGCTCATGGGGAAGCGCTCATCCCCCCGCCAGCTGAAACGGGTGCCATCGGCGGTATCCAGAACACTGACACCGATTCGCGCGCCGACCTCTGATTCGATGGCCTGAATGGCCGAGGCCGAGAGCGACTTGTCAGCGGCCAACGCATCGTCTGCGGCCTGAGCGCCCAGCGGCAGACAGGCAAGCGCGGCGGCCGCCAGCCACTGCTGCCAGCGCCTTGTGGGCCTGGCGGCAGGCTTTGCCGCGAGGCTGGCGGAGTGCAAGCGGAACGAGGGGTGATCAGCACCGCACCGGCGCTGAGGAGTTGAAGGCATCAATGACATGTCCTGATCATGGGGAGCGGCCGTGTCGCAAGACACGACCCAATATGCAGCATGCTACATGTACCATAGTCGCGTAAGCGCGGACATGTCGGCCATCTCACCGCGGGCCGCGGTCTGGCAGAGACTTGATCTAGGTCAATGCCAGCGCACGCTGCCCTCACTCATCGAGAACCTTGAGCGTCTTGTTGCGCTTGGCGCCGGGCTTGGCATGCCATGACAGGCGAATATCGAGGCGATGATGATCATCCTCTCGCCGCGCCGTGACCTTGAGAGTCATCAGGCCGCGCGGTGCCAGCCGTATCTCGCCGTCCTCATCGCGAAATGACAGCAGCCCCTTGCCCAGCCCCTTGATGATGGCCTTGAAAATGTCCTGAACGCCATCGATGGACTGCAATGACTCATGTCGGAACAGCGACTTGTCCTGCTTGTCGTCTTTCACCTGCCTCTCCTGTGCGTGTTTCAGGGCGCGTAGACCTTGACCTCGGGATGGTCATTGCTGATGCCGACGATGCGTCCACAGGCTTCTATCAGCGTCGCCCCCATGCCCACGCCATCCAGCCCTTCCTTGCGGCGTGAATTGCGATCCAGGGTGACGTCGCCCTCGATATGCAGAAGCCCGTGGCGCCAGCCCAGTTGCTGGCCCGCCTGATGATTGACGTGACCATGCATCACGGCACGAATGCCGACCTTGTGCAGGCGTTTGACGCCCGCGGCGCTCAGCACCATGTCGCTCTTGCGATATTTGGTGCGCAGTACATTGGCCAGCTCACCGTAATAGAAGGTGAACGGGTCTTCGCGCAGGATGCGCCGGAATTCCTGATTGACCTGCGAGACCTTCTGGCGGCCGAGTCGTCTGGCGAAGGCATCGTCCACGCCTGCGTGGACATGCAGGAAGGCGCCACTGCGATAGGCAAGGCGCATCTCGTCGAAGAACCAGGCAAAGCGCCCGCCGGGCTTGAGAAACAGCTCATGGGCCTTGAGCGCGGCGGCATAGGTCTGGCGCAACGAGAGGCCATGTTTCTCACAGGCATGCTCGAAGCCATCGGCCTTGGCGCTCAGGCGAGTGATCTCCTTCTCCAGCGCCTCCCCCTTGAGCACATGGCCTGCCGATTTGCGAAACTGCTCCGCCCAGTCCGGCCCCGGGTACAGGCGCCGACGGCATTCACTTCGCGAGGGAATGCTCTTCATCGCCCGCGGTCTGTCCGCGAGATAGTGATCGAAGACTTCCTTGAGCAGCGCCAGCCCCTTGGCGCCCATGCGCACGAACAGATGATCGGTCCGCGCCGAATCATCATGACTCAGCCGCATCAACGCCAGCATCAGCCGCATGTCGTGATTGCCCGCCAGCAACTTGAGACGTGCCCCGCTGCGCATCAAGGTGCGCAGGGCTTCCAGCAGCTCCAGATTGCTGGGGCCCTTGTCGAGGCAGTCACCGCCGATGACGAAGACACTGCGCTTGCCCCGCGCCGTCAACACCAGGTTGTCCCGTGAGGTCAGGCGCACACCGCCACTGGCCACCAGAGACGCGATGAAGGCTTCAGCGTCGGCATGCGCATCGGAGATGAAGATGACATCGCGGCGTGGCCAGTCCTTGCTGCCCAGCTTGCGAGCGGCGCGGGACACCTTGTCACCGGCGCGCAGGTGCTGATGTGTCTCGGGCCACTGAGCCGCGTGACTGGGCAGCGCCTTCAGATAACGCGTCGGGCCTCGGTAACGCGGTACGGCGTCGCTCATGGGGGGACTGAGGGTCATTGGGCTATCTCCTTGTGGCATCTGCTTGCCTCGTTGAACTCACCGGCTTGTGGCAAGCAAGCGCCTTGCCGCTCCTTGGGGACCATCCGAGGGAATGTGGAATGAGGTCACGAGCACAGGGCGACAAGCTTATGACCGTTTGATCACAGAAAGATGACAGGCTCGCATCACGCTGGTGCGCTGGCCTGTCTCTCTGCTGTCAATGACTGCGCCCATCCCCTGCTCTCCAGCACCCCGCCCGCTCACGGCACTTCAGTATCCCGCCGGCTGGCCGCCAACTCAGTCCTGCGCGGGCTCGTGACGCTGGCGCACCTTCCACTCGCCAGCCACATGCCGCCATGCCCCTGACGGGGTTTCCTCGATGACCACCGGCCGCGCATGGTGCATGCTCAGCCCGGCAATCTGGTCGAAGTCCAGCACGCCCAGCAGATGCGCCGCATGCCGCAGCGCCGCGCCATGGCCGACGACCAGTGTCAGCGAGGCGCCCGATGGGGGGGGTGATGTGGGAGCCGGTAGCGAAGCAATGAAGCCGGCCACCCGCTGACCGGCCTGCATCAGGGATTCAGCCCCCGGCAGCGGCAGGCGAAAGTGGCTGTTGGATTTCCAGTCGGCCGGCAGGAAATCCACGCGCGGGTCATGACGCACCGCTTCGGCGATCTGTGCCGTGGTCAGATTGGCGGCGCTGCCCAGACTGCGCTCCCACAGGGCATCGTGTGCCATGAGCGAGAACTCACGCTCTGTCCTGTCTCCCATGACCTCGTTCATCACCTGCGCCGTCTGCCAGGCACGCAACAGGCTGGAGGCATGTACCGTGCTGGCCGGTTGCCAGCCATGTGCCTGACACAGCGCCAGCACTTCCTCGGCTCCCTCACGCGCCTGACGCTCACCGCGACGGGTCAAGGGAAACGGCTGCAGCGCGCTCGGGGTATCAATCTGCTGGTGATAGTCGGCATGACGAATCAATGCCACACGTCGGATTGTCGGTTCATCAGTCATCGGCCGTCGCTCTTCCCGTCTTCACTCGGTATTGATTCATGCTGGCGGTCCTCGCCATGCGTCGACACGTACGGTGCAAGTGGCGCCAATGGAGCTGGTGGCACCAGTCTCCCGCGCTCACGTCGCCTGGCGCGACTGCTCAAGCCGTGCCAGCAATGCCATGGCGGCGTGCCCCATCTCGTGGTTCTTCAACAGGCTCGGCACGACCTCCGCCGCCACCCAGCGCCGACTGCGATGCGGCTCCTCCCGTTCGCTCTCTTCCTGCTCATGTACGACTCTCACGGCGTGCAGACTGGCCGCGACAGGAGCGCCCCACTTCTCGTAACTGAATTCCAGCGCTGCGTGGTCCAGCGCCTCCGCCTCGATGCCCGCTTCCTCGCGGGCTTCCTTGAGCGCGGATTCAAGCGGACTCATGCCCGGCTCGACGATTCCCTTGGGCAGGCTCCAGTGACGGTTGGAGGAAGAGCCGATCAACAGCACCTCCCACTGGGCATCATCGCCTTCCCCCTGCAGACGACAGGGCAGGACGGCCGATTGGCGGTAGTAATAGGCGGGGCGTTCGCGGCGCTCCTCACCGGCCGGGAATGGCCAGGGAAAGCCATCCGGCAAGGCACGCACGCGCTGGATCAGCTCCAGGCTCATCTGGCCGGAGCGCAGGTCTTCCCAGCGCCCCTCGAAGGTCAGCTTGACCACCGCCGCCGTCGGCAGCAGCTTGGTCTCCTTGGGCGGACGCGGACGCTTGCCGGTCAGCCAGACCAGCGCATCTTCCAATGCCGGGTTATGGCCGATGATCATCAGTCGCTGCACGCTGTCCGGGCAGGCGCGCACCGTCTTGAGCAGCGGCGCCTCGTCCTCGCAGTAAAGCGCAGGCTTGAGCTCGATCATGTCGACGCCAAGGCCCATCGACTTCACGCACTTTTCCGCCGTGGCACGCGCGCGAAGGGCCGGCGAGCTCAGGATGGCATCCGGTACCAGCGCCTCCTGGGCAAGCCAGGCTCCCATGCGCTGGGCGCCGCGCTTGCCGCGCTCCTTGAGGGGGCGATGGAAGTCGTCAGCTGCCACTGACCAGTCCGACTTTCCGTGGCGCATCAACAGCAGTTCACGACGCATGTTCAAGCCTCCAGCAAGGGGGTCAGGTGGTTCTCGACCAGCGCGGCGAAGTCCACGCGCCCGGTCACCTCAAGCACGCGGGTTGCCGCCAGGCGCTCCAGATACGGCGCGGGATCAAGGCTTGCGCCATTGGGCACGAAACGGCCATCCCGCTGCTGATGGAAGGGCCCCGGTGTCTTCATCACCGCGCGTATCAGCGCTTCGCTGCGGCTGACCTCGACCTCGCGCACCTCGAGCGGCGCCTCGCTGCCACGCGTCCAGTTGAGTATCACCATGGCCGCAAGCTCGCCGCTGGCGCGGATACGCCCGGGCCCGTAGACGTCCTCGATGATCAGATCGTGCTTCTCTTCCAGGTCCCACAGCGCTTCCTGCGGCATCGCTTCATAGCCTGCGATACGCGCGGGGTCCAGCAGCGGGCGCAGACGCGGATTGTTGAGCATGGTGCCGGGATTGATGCGTGGCAACTTGGCGACGCCGCGTGCACGCAGCGTTCCCTCCCGCCCGGGGCGGTCCAGGAACAGCCGGTCATTGCTGATGAAGTCGAACTCGGGATTGTCGAGCGCCTTCACCATGGTGGTGGACTTGCCGCCGCCCGAGAAAGCGGCGATGGCCACCGCGCGATCGCCCTTCGACAGCGCCGAGGCGTGACAGATCAAGCCGTCATTCTGCTGCAGATACGACATGTGCAGATTGAGCAGGAAGTTGATCACCTGGCTTTCATTGTCTTCACAGGGCCCGAACGCCAGGTTGTGGTCGTTGCTGCGCAGAAAGGCCATGCCCGTGCGCACCTTGTGGATCAGGCGCCCGTCGGCCAGGTCGATGATGGCGTCCTTGCGGCGTGTCTTGCCGGGCTCCGGCATCCAATCGACGAAGGCCTCGGGCACGATGCCGAGTCTCGCTGCCGCTGGCGTGTCCTTGAGGGCCGGCGCCTCGAGCACATGCACGAGCCTGGCTCCCCCCGGCACAGTGTCGAGCGCCACGATGCGCGCGCAATGGCGAAAATATGTCGCCAGACGTTGCAGCAGCCGTGGCATGTCCGTCATCACGCACAGGCGAAAGTCATCCACCTCGAACAGCAGCACCTCGCTCAGGCACTGGCGCGACGGCGTCAGCGCCGTGAAGCAGGCGGCGGCCGTCCACTCTGCAAAGGGCAGCGTGGCAAGGCTGGCCGGGCTGTCACAGGTCGTCGCGCTCATGCCAGACACTCCATCACGTGATCGAGATAGGCGGTGGCCGCATCGACACCGGCACCTTCCAGCGCCCCGCGGAAGCCACCGAAGGCCGAGACTTCGAAGATGATCGGGCCATCGTCGGTCAGCGCGACATCGACGGTGGTGAAGTCGAGCTTGAACGGCGCCTGGGCACGCTGCGCCAGCGCGATCAGCTCCTCGGAGGGCTCGAAGGGTGCGTACTTGCCACCGGCATGGATGGTGGTATTCCAGGCATCGCCCCCACTGACACGGGCGTAGCTGCACAGATAACGGCCACCGACGAAGACCATGCCGTAATCCTGCCCCGGCAGGTCGAGGCGCTGCTGCAGATACATCATCGGGTGCTCGGCGGCGAACTCACGCACGGCAGCTTCTAGCGCGGCATCATCGCCGGTGTCCTCGATGATGCACATTCCCCGTGCCTTGGTGGAGAAAAGCGGCTTGAAGACGGCGGCCTTGAAGCGCTTGACGGTCTCGCAGGCCGTCGCCACGTCTTCGGTGACCAGTGTGGCCGGCATCGGGATATCGGCATTGGCCAGCGTGACGGTGCAGCTCAGGCGGTCGATCAGGCGAATCATGCTTTCCGCGCTGCTGAAGACACGCACGCCCCTGGCTTCGGCGACGCGCAACAGCTCCAGGCGGTCCAGGCTGCCCGGGGAATATTCCGCGCTGATCTTCTTGACGATCAGGGCATCCAGCTCGGTCAGGTCATGACGCACTCCGGCAGAGTCACGGAATTCGAGGCAGTTGCGGGTCAGGTCCAGCGAGACGGCCGCCATGTCGATCACGAGACGAAAGCCCGTCCGTGCTTCGATGGCATCCGCCAGCACTTCGGTCGACCACTTGCCGGGAATACCCACGACGCCAATCTTGAAATCAGTCAACGAACAACTCCTCCAGGGGAATACGGTAATCGGCCGGCCGTTCAGGGTCGGCGCCAAGCACATGCTCGAGTATAAAGCGTGCGCGGTTGAACATGCGCCCTGCCAGCCCGGCATCGAGGATGAAACGTGTCGAGGTGGCAAAGGAGCGCGCCAGGCCAAGTGCCAGACGCCATTCAAAGGTGGTATCGCCCTGCTCATGGGCAAAGCGACGCATCTGCTGACCGAAACTCAGGGCCAGCGCCAGAATACGGGCCCGCAGCGCCGCATCCGTCAATTGAAGACGGTAATGGGACACCATGTGCACGGACACGTCCTGCACATAGTCCTGATAGGCCGAGCGGTGAAGATCGATGAAGCGGATGCTCTGCTTCGCCGGATCGAAGAGGATGTTGTCGACATTGAAGTCGCCGTGGATATAGACGGCGAAGGGGGCCTCGAGCGAACGTTCTAGACCAGCGGCCTGCTCGATCAACGCTTCCAGCGAGGGCATCTCGCGCCCACACAGCGAGGCACCGCAGTGGCGAAATTCCGGATGGATCTGATAGACATCACTCAGCCGCTTGAGCAGCTGGCGCATGTGCCCTGCAGTGACCGGCTTGTCGCGGCGGGTGGTGGTCCACACCGAGTGAAGCGTCTCGACCAGCGCCTGCTGGGCGGTACGATTGAGGCGTGACGATTCGTTGATCAACAGATGCTCGAGGGTCATGCCCGGCAGGTGTTCGATCAAGAGTGCCGCGCTGTCGCCCTGCTGATGATGCGAGAGGATGCGGGGGGCGATGCCGGGATAGATGTCGTGCCAGCGCTCGACGCCCTGACGCTCCTCCTCGACCTTGCGCCCCAGGCCATCCTTGAAGATGGCCAGATACTCCGGCGAGGTCAGCGGCAGATCACCGGTTGGCTTGCGGTCCCTGGATTTGCGGTCCTTGGATTTGCTGCCCTTTGACTCGCTCGCGTCAGTCTTGCGGTCCTTTGACTTGCTGCCCTTTTGCTTGCTGCCCTTTTGCTTGCTGCCCTTTTGCTTGCCGCCCCCTGACTCGCCAGCCTTGCTGCCCTTTTGCTTGTCGTTGGCCGGCTTGCCCTTGTCATTGCCCTTCTCACTGACCTTCTCAACAGCCCTCTCACTGGGCTTCTCGCTGGCAATCCCAGAGATCCGGCTGCCGGAACGTGTCTCGGCCAGGGTGTCGACGCGCATCTCGCCCGCCGTCTGACTGCCATCGCCGAGTTCATTGACCAGGTGCGTCAGCGAGGCATAGCGCTCGAAGTTGAGTGACTGACCGAGAGTTGCCGAGATGACCGCCTCCCCCAACTGCCCCAGCACCTCGCCCATCTGGCTGATTTCCCGGGCCACGAACAGCAGATGTGTCAGGTCTTCGGCGGGAGCGCGCTTCTTCTTGAGCTGGCCGGTGAGTGCCCGGATGCGGCCTTCACTGTCCCGCTTCAGCTTCTCGCGACTGCGCGCGAGCTTCAGGGCCAGGGACAGGGAGCCGTTCTCCAGCGACATCTCGCTGCGCAGAATGCCGCGACGCACACGGCGCAGCGACTTGACCAGCACGACATCATCGACCAGCTGGACATCATCGACGCGAATCAGCTGCTCCAGACAACTGCGCGCCAGCTCACTGAGCCGTGCCAGACCACTGGCGACCTCGACCAGGCTCTGCTGGAAGCGGGCCCGCGCGTGCGAGCGCTTGTGGTTTCGGGCTTCAGGGCATGCCTGTTCGATACGCTGGCAGAGGTTCTCGGCGTACCCCTGGCGCTCCAGCAGCTTGCGCGCCATGGCCGCCGTCGGCGCGGACACGAAGGCCTGCAGCCAGCCATACTGGCTATCCACTTCCGAACACAGAAATCGAAGGTTGTCGCGCGTGCTTTCAGGCCAGGCCTGATCCATGCCATCTCTCCATCCACTCGGAAATCATCCCAATGCCTTATTATTCCACGCAAAGATGACAATCCGCGACACGCGCTGGAGGAATCGACTGTCTTGTGGGTGGTCGGCCGGGCTGAAAAGCGGTTTTTTCATTGAATTCCACCACCCGAACGCTTCCCCCTAGACGTATCGCCTATAGCTGGACAAGACCGGATTCGGTGACAGTAGCGCAAGCTACCCTGCCAGCCCCCGCGCGACCCACCACGGATGGAGACCCGCATGACCATCACCTGCATCAATGACCTGCAACGCCTGGCGAAACGCCGCGTGCCGAAGATGTTCTACGACTATGCCGATTCCGGCTCGTGGACGGAGTCCACCTATCGGGCCAACGAGGCCGACTTCGCCGCGATCGGGCTGCGCCAACGGGTGATGGTCGACATGGACAATCGCACTCTGCGCACGAAGATGCTGGGCGAGGAGGTGGCCATGCCGGTGGCGATCGCGCCGACTGGCCTGACCGGCATGCAGCATGCCGATGGCGAGATGCTGGCCGCGCGCGCAGCGAGTGACTTCGGTATCCCCTTCACGCTCTCGACCATGAGCATCTGTTCCATCGAAGACGTCGCATCCGTCAGCTCACGACCCTTCTGGTTCCAGCTTTACGTGATGCGCGACAAGGATTACATCGGACGGCTGATCGATCGCGCCAAGGCCGCGGAGTGTTCCGCGCTGGTACTCACCGCTGACCTGCAGATCATCGGCCAGCGCCACAAGGACCTGATCAACGGCCTGAGCGTGCCCCCTCGCCCTACCGTGGCGACCGTGCTCGACCTGGCCACCAAGTGGCGCTGGTGCGCCGGCATGCTCAAGACCAGGCGCCACACCTTCGGCAATATCGCCGGCCACGTGAAGGATGCCGAGAACCTGAGCTCCCTCTCGAAGTGGACCGCCAGCCAGTTCGATCCGAGCTTGAGCTGGGACGACATCAAGTGGATCAAGGACCGCTGGGGCGGCAAGTTGATCATCAAGGGCATCATGGAGCCGGAAGATGCCGAGCTGGCCGTGCAGGCAGGCGCCGACGCGGTGATCGTCTCCAACCACGGCGGACGTCAGCTGGATGGTGCCGCCTCCTCCATCTCCGCCCTGCCGGACATTCTCGCGGCAGTCGGCGACAGGACAGAGGTCCACATGGACGGCGGCATCCGCTCAGGACAGGATGTGCTCAAGGCGGTGGCGATGGGTGCCAAGGGCGTCTATCTGGGGCGCGCCTTCCTCTATGGGCTCGGCGCCATGGGCGAACAAGGCGTGACCAAGTCCCTGGAGATCATCCACAAGGAACTCGACACCACGCTGGCCCTGTGCGGACTGCGTGATATCCATGACGTGGACACGCGGATTCTCAGGCCCGGCACCTATCCACTGGCCAGCTCGCAGAGCGAAGCCGAAGCAGCGCGAGCATCACGCCGCCAGGAACCCCATGACGCGCTGGGCGCGACCTCCTGAACACGACCTCCTGAATACGACGGCGCAGCGATAACACCCTGAAAAGCACAAAGCCGACATGCACCAGTGGAATCCACCACGGCGCATGTCGGCCTGTCATTACTGGGTGGCGGCTCTCTCAAAGCTCACTCAAGCGCCTCTCTAGAATCACTCAAGACCCTCTCAGGGCACACTCAAGATCCGCTCAAGACTCAGTGCACCTTGAGGCGCGGCCCCATGCTTCGGCGCAGCACGTCACTGACCACCTCGGCGGAGCCCTTCAGCGGCCCCAGCAGCAGGAACTGGTGCTGGCGCTGCAGGCCTTGATAGGCGGCACGCGCGAAGCGTCCTCTCACCTGCAGATCATCATTGCCCTTGCTGCCCTGGGCATTGCCCAGCTTGTCACTCAACTTGCCGCTGAGCTCACCGACGCTGCCAGCGCTGGAAAGTGACAGCAAGGTACCGCGGTCCTTGAACTCGAAGGCCTGAGCCGGCTCACCCTGCTGGCGACGCGGCAGTTCATCGGCGAGAAACTCGGCCTGCTCGCTGGCCACCTGAGCGGTGGGCGGCAGCGGCGCCTCATCGATGTTGGCACAATCGCCCAGCGCGAAGATGCTGTCGTGGCCGAGGCATTGCAGCCCGGACGTCACCGTGAATTGACGCTTCTTGTTGCTTTCCAGGGCATCGATTTCCTCGACGATGGCAGGCCCGACACGCCCTGCCGCCCAGACCACCAGATCCGCGTCCCGCGTCACCGACTCGTCGCCTTCACTGATCTCGACACTGCCGGGGGACACCTTGGCGACCTGACGAGACAGTTCGATCTTGATGCCCTGCTCCTCGAGTCGCTGATGGATCGACTCGCGCAGTTCCTGTGAGACACCGGGCATGAAGGTCTCGGTGGCCTCGAGAATCGTGATCTCGACCTTCGCGCCCGTGGGCGCAGGGGCGTCATGCATGCCACGCGCCTCATGCAGGTAGGCGGCCAGTTCGACACCGGTGGCGCCGGAACCGACGATCACCACCTGATACGGCCGCCCCGGGGAATCCTTGGCGCCGTCCAGGTTGGCTGACACGCCAGCCTCGCCTGTCGGTGCTGTTTCCATCGCCACATGGTTGGCCAGCAGGCCACGCGAGAACTGCTGGGCGATGCGCTCGGCATCGTCAGGGGAATCCAGCAGGCAGGCATGCTCCAGCACACCCTCGACCCCCATGTCCGGCGTCACACCGCCCAGGGCCAGCACCAGCTGACGATAGCCCCTGACGCGCGCCGGCACCTCGGCGCTCGCGTGGTCTTCCCTGCCCGGGATCGCGGCCAGGGTGATCTGGCGCTGTTCAGGGTCCACGCTTTCGAGTGTGCCGCACTCATAGCGGAACCCCCACTGCTCGGCCAGACCGGCATACCCCAGCTCATCGACCTGACGCCGCCCGAGGCCCGCCGCAATCTCATGCAGTCGTGGCTTCCATACGTGACTGGTGTCGCGGTCTATCAGCAAGACGTCCTTGTGGCCTGCCTTGGCAAGACGAACCGCCAGCTCCAGTCCGCCGGCACCGCCACCGACGATGACGATATCGGCGTCGCGCGTTGGCTGAGGATCATGCGTTTCCATAGAGGCCTCCTTTAGCGGGGTCGAATATGGAAACCTTATGTCAGACCAGGCGCTTTTCAAGACTGACACGCATGACTTCGCCAATGCGCTGCCTTTGATGCGACGCATCATCGGCGTGATCGCCTGCGCAACGCTTGAGGCCACCTTGGGGTTTGACAGCGCTCGAGTCCGCGACTAAAGCTTATTTATACGAATAAATATAACTGACTCGCTGCCGCTCAGGACATCGCATGCCGACATCGCCTCCCCCCCTGGACACTTCACGTGCCAGCACCAGTGCCAACGCCCCCGGCGCCCACCTGCCCAAGCGGCAGAAGCTGGCCGAGCTGATCAGTGATGACCTGAGGCGCAGCATCGTGCGCGATGGATTGAGCGAAGGCGACCGGCTGCCCAACGAGAAGGCGCTGATGGCCCAGTACGGCTGCGCCAAGGGCACGCTGCGCGAAGCCCTCAAGATTCTCGAGGTCGAGGGCTTGATCACCTTGAAGACGGGGCCCAATGGCGGCGCCGTGCTCAATGCGCCGAGCATGGAGCCGGCCAGCCGCATGCTGAGAAGCTTCCTGCATTTCAAGACGCTCAATGGCGCCCAGGTCTATCAGCTACGCCGACTGCTGGAAGTCGAGATGGCGGTCTCGGTGGTGGGCCTGCTCAGCGAAGAAGACCTGGTGGCGCTCGAGAACAATGTCCATGACTGCAGTTGCCACCAGCCACAGGAAGAGGACCAGCGGCGCCAGCGCTTTCTGGAAATCGAATTCCATCAGGTGCTGGCCCGTGCCTGCCCCAACCCGCTGCTCAGCTTCATGTGCCAGTTCCTCAACGACATGCTGCATGAGCTGGTCGTCATCAAGAAAGCCTACCTGCCGGAGCGCAAGCAGTTCGACCAGGCCAATCAGCATTACCACTCGGGCCTGATCACGGCGTTTCGCCACGAGGACCATGAGCAGGTCAGACAGCTCATGACAGAACACATGCAGGATGCCGAGCACCACATGACGGCACTCGAGGGGGAAATGGCCGACCAGTTGCTCGTCACCCCCGCGCAGCTGATGGCCGACAGCAGAACCTGACCCGCAGCCGAAATCGAATCCAGACCGAAACAAAAGCGGAACCGGAAGTACAACAACAATATCCACGAGAGGATGAAGCCGATGACCACTGCCCAGATGGACACATCGCCCGCGAATACCCTGAGCGAGCTGCGCACCGACAGCGATCGCCTGTGGCAATCACTGATGACCCTGGCCGAGCTGGGCGCCACGCCCAAGGGCGGCGTCAACCGCCAGGCGCTGACCGAGCTGGACCGCCAGGCGCGCGACCTCTTCATTCAGTGGTGCAAGGCCGAGGGTTGCACGATCCGTATCGATGCCATCGGCAACATCTTCGCGCGCCGCGCCGGCACCGATCCGGACGCACCGGCGGTGATGACCGGCAGCCACATCGACACCCAGCCGACCGGCGGCAAGTTCGATGGCTGCTTCGGGGTGATGGCCGGGCTTGAGGTCCTGCGCAGCCTCAACCAGCACGACATCAAGACCCGCTGCCCGGTGGAAGTGGTGGTCTGGACCAATGAAGAAGGCTGTCGCTTCGCGCCCTGCATGATGGGGTCCGGCGTGCATACCGGCCAGTTGTCACTGCATGAGATGCTCGCCCAGCAGGACAGCGACGGCGTGACCGCCGGTGAGGCACTGGACGCCATCGGCTATCGCGGCAGCGATGAGATCCCCCGCGAGAACGTGCGCGCCTTCTTCGAGAGCCACATCGAGCAGGGCCCGATTCTGGAAGATGAAGAGACCACCATCGGCGTGGTGATGGGCGCGCTGGGCCAGCGCTGGTTCGATCTGACCCTCACCGGTCAGGAGGCGCACGCGGGCCCCACGCCCATGTCACTGCGCCAGGACGCCATGCTTGGCGCGGCCGAGATCATCGTCGCCGTCAATCGCATCGCCATCGATCACGCGCCGCACGGTCGCGGTACCGTGGGCGTGATGCAGGTCCACCCGGGCTCGCGCAACGTCATCCCCGGGCAGGTCAACATGACCATCGACCTGCGCTCGCTGGAACCCGATTCCCTCACCGCGATGGTCGCGGAGCTGAAAGAAGTCGTCGAAGCCGTCAGTCAGCGGCATCGTCTGACCTACGAGCTCACCCCCACCGCCGACTTCGTGCCGGAACACTTCGCCGACAACTGCGTGAACGCGGTGCGCAATGCCGCCAGCCAGCTCGGCTACTCGCATCTCGACATCGTCAGCGGCGCCGGCCACGACGCCATCTTCATGGGCCGTATCGCCCCCGCCGGCATGATCTTCGTGCCCTGCGAAGGCGGCATCAGCCACAACGAGATCGAGAACGCCGCGCCCAAGGACCTGCACGCCGGCTGCAACGTGCTCTTCCATGCGATGCTCGATCAGGCCGAGATCGTCAGCTGAACCATCAGGCACGGCCCGCTGAACGCTGATCGCATAAGCTGCTGAAACGAAAGCCCCGCTCGAGTCGCCATCGAGCGGGGCTTTCGTGTCTTGCAGGCCAGCGGCTGTCAGGCATGCTCTGACACCTTCACGCCAGTGAGCGCTTCCAGAGACTCTCGATGCTGTCCATCTCCGCCGGACCGAACAGCGCCTCGGGTTCGCCGCGGTACCAGGCCCAGAGCTGATCACCGAAATCGAAGTGCCACCATTCGCTGGGCAGATTGGTGAATCCGGCTTGGGTCATGACGTGATAGAGCAGACGCCGGTTGTCGCGTGCCTCGGCCTGGGGCGTATCGCTGGCAGGCGGATGACGCTCGAAATGATCCGCATGAGACTCGGGGGTCGCCTCGTCAAACAGCGTCCCCATCTCGAGCAGCAAGCCATCGGCGTCACACAGGGTGACATCAACGGCGCCGCCGGTGAGATGCGGACTCGGCGCGTCCGGGTCACGGCTGGGCAGCGAGACGAATTCGCGCGTACGCGCCAGCAGCTGCTCCTCATCAAGCTCGGGGTCATGCGTCTTGAGCGACTGATACAGCGTCTCGAACAGATACTGCTGCACCCGCCAGGGACGCCAGCCATCCATCACCACCAACGACAGCCCTTGCGGCAAGGCGCGCGCGGCCTGCAACAGGCGCTGATACACCGCAAGCCGCACCAGACATTCATTGACCGCCCCGGGGATACCGAGGCGCGCGTAGGCGGGATAGACCTTCAGACATGACGGCCCGAGGCTGGTCGGCACCAGAGTACTGTCACAGCCCTTGACGGGGATTCGGGTAACCTGCGTCCAGTCCGGCTCGTCATGACTCGGGATGGGGGGAATTGGGCGATTCAATGTTGACGTCATGAGTTGTTATCCAGACAGGGTCGGCAACCACAGGGTAAGAGGCGGGAAGATGATCAGCATCAGCAGCACCGCGACCGCCACCAGCACGAACGGCCAGATGGTGCGAAACAGCGAGGTGATCTCGAGCTTGCTGACTGCGGCGGCCACGAACACGCAGGCGCCCATCGGCGGCGTGATCAGCGCGATGGTGATATTGAGCGTGATGATGACCCCCAGGTGCACGGGGTCGATGCCGGCGGCCATGGCCACGGGCACGAAGATCGGCGTCAACAGCATCAAGGCCGAGACTTCCTCCATGAACATGCCGGTGACGAAGGTGATGGCGCTGAGCAGCAACAGGATCAGGATCGGGCTGTCGATATAGGGCGTCAGCAATGCCACGAACTGATTGGGCACCTGAGCATAGGACAGCAGCCAGCTGACGATGGACGACACCGCCATGATCACGAAGATGGCGCTGGTCAGACGCGCCGTGTCCTTGATGGCACCCCAGACATCGACAAGCTTGAGCGGCCCCTGGCACAAGCCGCAGAGCAGCACATAGGCCACGATCAAGGCGCCGGATTCGGTCGGGGTCACGATGCCCAGCACGATACCGGAGACGATGATTACCGGTGCCACCAGCGCAGGCAGTGCCCCGATGATCGCCGCGATCACTTCGCGACGCTCCGGTGCCTGGCCACGTGCCTGCAGACCATGACGCCGGGTATACCAGGCATTCATCGCCATGAATGCCACCGCCAGCACCAGACCGGGTACGACACCGGCCAGGAACAGGCTGCCCACGGAGGTGTTGGTCAGCGAGGCGTAGAGGATCATGAAGATGCTGGGCGGGATGATCGGCCCGATCAACGAGCTGCCCGCCGTCAGACCTGCGGCAAAGGAAGTCGAATAGCCCTCCTTGCGCATGGCCGGCACCAGCAGCGAGCCCAGCGCGGAAGTATCGGCGACCGCCGAACCATTCACACCGGCGAAGAACACGCTGGAGACGACATTGACATGGCCCATGCCACCGCGCAGATGTCCGACCATCAGGCGTGCCAGACGCATGAGGCGTTCGGTCAGGCCACTGATGTTCATCAGGTTGCCGGCGAGAATGAACAGCGGAATCGCCATCAGCGAGAAGGCATTGATGCCACCGAAGAACTGCTGCGGCCCGAGGCGCTCCAGCATCGAAATATCGACGAACAGAAAGCCGGTCACGGCGGTGACGAGCAGGGAGAGAAACAGCGGCAGGCCCAGCAGCACGTGCACGACGAAGATGGCCAACATTGCCCAGATCATGTGCGTGGCCCTCCTGTCATATCATCGTGTGTCGCAGACTCATCGACCTCCTCGTCCGGCGCGATCTCAAGCGCCGGGGATGTCAGCGGCCGTGGGCCATGCAGCAGGACCTGCAGCGTGATCAGCGCGAAGCCGATCGGCATTGACAGCATCGGCACGCTGCGGCTGACGCCCAGCCCCATGGTGCGGAACATGCTCGCCGACATGGCGTAGTGCCAGGTCATCCAGGTCGCGCCCGCCATCAGCACGAGCGTCAGCCACCACTGGTAATGGATCAGCGCCGTGGCCATGCGCGGAGGCAGACGCCGTTCCAGCAGCGCCACGCGCATGTGCGCCCCTTCAGCCCAGACGACGCCGATCGCCAGCATGACACTGGCGATGATGAGATAGCGGGTCAGCTCATCGACCCAGATGGGCGCGCCGCCCAGTACATAGCGCATCACCACGCCGTAAAGCATGATCAGCACCGTGGAAGCCAGCAGTACCGCCGCTATCGCCAGTGTCACACGGCCACAGGCAAGCAGCAGGCCTTCCCGCAGGGAAGGCTGTCGTGAAGGAGTCATGGAAGTCATTTACCGCAATCCACCAGCAAGGAGGGAAATTCAGAGCCTCGATGCCCGGACTGTCACTGCCCGGGCACCGGGTACCGCAGCGGGATGCTCGCTGATGCCTGAGCGTCACTCGCCTTTCACCGAGTCAGCGTGTCAGGTCATCGCAACAGACCATCTAGAAAGGCCATCACGAGGACAGGCCGGCATCCTTCATGGCGGTGTCGATCAGCTCTGGCGTGATGTCCTGGCTCTTGAGCCACTCGAGGTAGGCCGGCTGGCCCTTGCTGCGAAATGCCTCGAGATCAGCCTCACTGGGACGAATCACTTGCATGCCCTGCTCTTCCAGCGAGGCGATACGTGACTCGACCTGGCTCTGGTTGTCCTGACGAGCCTGCGCATTGGCTTCCTGGACCGCCTCGAGAAGTGCCGTGCGCTCCTCGTCCGACAGGCTCTCGAGCAGCTGACCATTGGCCACCAGGAACTGATCGGAATACTGGATGTTGGCCAATGTCAGGTACTTCTGCACTTCCTGCAGACTGCCCAGCAGGATGTACATCGGCGGGTTCATCTGACCATCCGCCACCCCCGTGCGCAGCGCCATGTAGACCTCCGTCCATGGAATCGGCGTGCCCGAGGCACCGAAGGCCTCGTAGAGCGCTACCTGGCTTGGGTCCATCGCGCGAAAGCGCAGGCCTTCGAAATCATCAGGGCTGGTGATCGGGCGCTTGTCGTTGGTGAAGGCCAGAAAGCCCCCTTCCTCCACGACGGCCAGAATCTCGGCGCCATTGGTGCGCTCGCTGAACAGCTGCTGCACCTGCTGCCAGTACTGACCCTCATCGAAGAAATGGCGCGCCTCATCAAAGCCGTCGAACATGAACGGCGTCGCGCTGACATAGACTTCCGGCACGATGGGGGCCATGCCCGCGAAGGAGGCGATGTTCAGGTTCGGGGCGCTGATCACCTGCTCCATGCGCTCCTGCTCCTCGCCCAGCATGCTGTTGGGATAGAGCTTGAGTTCCAGCTCGCCATCGGTCTTCTCTTCCACCAGGGTCTTCAGATTGCTGGCGAAGACATGCACCGCGTTCTTGTCGGCATCCGGTGCACCGTTGTAGCTGAGGTTGATGGTCTGGGCCTGAACGCTGGCCGCCAGCAGGCTGAGCGCCAGAGTGGAACCGGTGAGCGTCTTGCGCAGCAGAGATGTCTTGGACAAGGACATGTGGATTCCCTTTTGTTGTTGTAAATATTCGTTGTATTCGGCGGGAGTGACGCCGCCTCTGTCAGTGTGGCCCTGCGGCCAGTCAAGGTGAGGGACTTTCGCCTTCACACCTCGAAAGTAGCGTTGCCGCTGTAGACTAATCAATCGCCTGTGTGTTGTTTTTTCGTCCACACCTGAAAAAGCGCCTGAATAGTGCCCTTCCTGACGACGACTGCCCCGCCAGCATGGCCTGTACGGGGCAGTCGGGACGTTCTGTGACATGCTGCACTAAGCGAGAGAATGGCCTGTGCAATGGGACAGTCGTGTGAGGAGATAGAGCTGAACAAGCGCCCGTCAGCACCGATACCCTGGCCTGTGCGTCGAGCGATGCTGCTTGAATGTCACGTGGCGAATGGCACTTGTCGAACGTCACTTGCCCAGCAATCGTGGCGCATCCGCAGTAAAGAATCGCAGGCCCTGCTGAAGATGGGTGACGCAGGCCTCGACGGCGACGGTCATCTCGCGCCCACGCCGCGTACACATCTGCGCACGGGTCGTCGCCAGCGCGGGGTGCTGCATCGGCAGCAGGCAGATATCGCCGCGCCGCAGCTCCTCCACTACGCTCAACTCCGGCATGAAGGTCACGCCGATTCCCGAACGCACGAAATTCTTGAGCACCGATACGGAATTGGTGCGCAACTGTGCGCGCAGCGAGACCCGCTCCTGCTGCGCCGCCTGATTGACCATCTGACGCATGCCGGTGCATTCATCGATCAACGCCAGCGGCCACTGCGCCACCTGCGAAAGCGTCAACGGCTCTGCGATCTCGAGTAGCGGATGCTCCGCCGGCACGATCAGATCCAGCGGCTGGCAGGTCTCCACATGACAACAAAGAATCGGATCGACGGGCGGGGCGTAGAGCAGCGCGATATCCACCTCGAAGTCGCGCAACAGCTCAGTCGCCTCATTCACCCCCGCCATGCGCACCACGACCTCGATGCCGGGATGACGTGCCATGAAGCTCTGCAACGGCAGCGAGATCAGATCGGCAATGAAGCCTTCGCCCACCGCGATTCTCACCTCACCACTGCGCAGGCCCTGCAAGGCGCTCAGCTGCGAGAGCGCTGCCGCCTCCGCCGCCTGCTGGCGATGAAAGTGATCAAGCAACAACACCCCGGCCTGGGTAGCGCGCATGCCCGTCTCGCTGCGCTCGCACAACGCGACACCCACCTCTTCTTCCAGCTGCTTGATCTGGCGGCTCACCGCTGAAGGGTCGAGATTCAGATGCCGCGCCGCGCGCCGCAGTGAGCCCCGGCGGATGATTTCATTCAGCGCCGTCAGCGCCTTGGGATTGAGCATGGGTCACGTTACCTGCTATTTGTTGTTATCCATCATACGATGCCCCCGACGATAACTCTCACACCACTCTCCCAGGCAGGCGCGACATGTTCGATTTCAAGGAAGTGGAAGCCTTCGTGTGGATCACGCGCCTGGGGTCGTTCCGGCTGGCCGCTCAGCATCTGCATCTGACCCAGCCCTCGATTTCCGAACGCATCAACAAGCTGGAAACCACGTTGGAAACCCGCCTGCTGGAGCGCACTCGCCGACCGGTACAGCCGACGCTCAAGGGGCGCGAATTCTATCGCCACGCTGAGGCGTTGCTGGAAGCGCGCCAGAAAGCGCTGTCCATGATGGAATTGAATACGCCCTTCCAGGGCGTGCTGCGACTGGGCGTCGTCGAGACCGTCGCGCATAGCTGGCTGCCCGGCTTTCTGGCCGAACTGGCGCGCCGCTACCCGGACCTCACGCTGGAGCTCGAGGTCGACAGCTCCCCGGGACTTGCCGCCATGCTCACCGCCGGCGATATCGACCTCGCCTTCTTGATGGGGCCGGTGACGGCAGAGAGCGTGCTCAATCGTTTTCTCTGCAACTACACGATGGGCTTCGTGATCAGCCCCGCGCTGGGCTTCACCGAAGACAATTTCTCGTTGCGGCGCCTGAATTCTCTGCCGCTGATCTCGTTTGCCCGCAACAGCCGACCGCACCATGAACTTGGCTCCATGCTCCATCAGATGGGGCTGGATGACGTGAAGCTGCATTGCTCCAGCTCGCTATGGACCATCGTGCGCATGACCCTGGATGGCTTGGGCGTCGGCGCCATCCCGCCACGTATCGTCGCTGAGGAAATCCGCCAGGGCACCCTGCTCAGCCTGCCCTGCGACCTGCCTGAGCTGACCTTCACCGCCTCCTGGCCGACTCATATGGAAAGCGCCCTCGCCGAAGGCGTGTGTGAACTCGCCATCGAGATCGCCCGCCAGGATCAGGAGGCGCATTCACGAATCGCCTGATCTTCTCGGGCTTTCATACCCTGCATAGCCTCCCTTTCGACCATGATGTCTCTACTGACTCGCGCCACATGAAAGGAATTTCCGATGGCTTGACTCGATAAAAATCGATTGGATTTATCCGGGTGCGCTTCTTATGGTGAAGACAGACAACAACAACTTCACAAGAAGCTCCCACGATGCCCCAGACACTTCTCAGTGCCGCGTCGTCCCCCCGCGAGGCGCGCGAGCAGATCCGCAGCGGTCATTGGGCCAGCCACACCAGCGGTATCGCTGCCGGCTACGCCCAGACCAACCTGATCATCCTGCCAGCCGAGGCTGCCGGTGAATTTCTGCAATTCTGCCAGGCCAATCCCAAGGCCTGCCCGTTGCTGGATGTCACGGCCGTCGGTTCTCCCGCCCCGACAGGGCTCGGTGAGAATATCGACCTGCGCCACGACCTGCCGGCCTATCACATCTACCGTCACGGCAAGCGTGAGGAAACGCGCGAGGATATCGCCGCCCTGTGGCAGGACGATTTCGTGGCGTTTTCCATCGGCTGCTCGTTCTCGTTCGAAGAGGCGCTGCTCAACGAGGGTGTCGAGGTTCGCCATGCGCGCCTGAAGCGCAACGTGCCGATGTATCGCACCAATATCCCTTTGATCAGTGCCGGGCGCTTCCACGGCAACCTGGTGGTATCCCTGCGCCCGATGTCGGCGGCGCACGCCATTCGCGCGATCCAGATCACCACCGACATGCCTCGTGTGCACGGTGCCCCCGTCCATCTGGGCGACCCCGCCTTGATCGGTATTTCCGATATCGAAAGCCCAGACTTCGGCGATGCGCCTACGCTTGAGACAGGCGACCTGCCGGTGTTCTGGGCCTGTGGCGTCACACCACAACTGGCGCTGGAGAATGCCCGACTGCCATTGGCGATCGCGCATAGCCCGGGCCACATGCTGATTACCGACATTCCCAATCATCGTCTCAAGTACGGATGACCTGCTGCCAGGCGTGCTGCCGAGCGTACTGCCGAGCATGAGAGAAATCCGCACTCATCACGCCCGGCGCAGTGCAGGGACGCACCGCGAATCGAAACACAGCACAGCAACGCACAGAACAGCAGCGGGAAAGACACACCCCGCAAAGATGTAGCCAACAAGCTTTTCCGATAACACCAGATGCACAACAACAATGGTGATTCCCATGAAGACACGTTTTGCCCTCTCCGCCCTTGGTCTCGCACTCGCCGCCGCCGGTAGCGCCAATGCTGCCGATACCCTCAACGTGGTAGGCAGCTGGAGCAGCCTGGAGCTCAACCGTCAGTTCGAGAAGCCGTTCTGGAGCGAGACCCTCCCGGCCGCCAGCAGCGGTGAACTCAGCACCCAGGTGACCACCTTCGATCAGATGGGTATCCCCGGCTCCGACGTCTATCGCTATCTGGGCGATGGTGTCTTCGATGTCGGCATGACCGTGGCCGACTACACCGTGTCCGATGCGCCGGAACTCGAAGGGCTGGATCTGCCGATGATGGCCCCCACTGCCGAGGAAGCGCAGCAGGTCGCCGAGGCCTTCCGCCCCCTGGCGGAGTCCACCATGAACAAGCGCTTCAACAGCCACGTGCTGGCCATCGTGCCGTATCCGGCCCAGGTGCTGTTCTGCAACACCCCGATCGAAGGGCTCGATGACCTGCAGGACAAGAAGGTGCGTGCCAGCGGCCGCTCCACCGGTGAGTTCATCGAGGCGCTGGGGGCACAGAGCCTCAACATCGCCTTCAACGAGGTGCCCGGCTCCCTGGAGCGTGGCGTCATCGACTGCGCCGTCACCGGTTCGCTCTCCGGCTACAGCGCCGGTTGGCATGAAGTGTCCAGCCACCTGATGCCGCTGCCGCTGGGTGGCTGGGATTACGTGATCACCGCCATCAATCAGGACAAGTGGCAGGGCCTGGGCGCCGAGACCCAGACCCTGATCCAGCAGCAGGTGGATAGCGAGTTCACCGCGCCGGTGTGGGAAAACGCGCGTGGCGAGACCGCGCGTGGCGTGGCCTGCCTGACCGGCGAAGGCGATTGCCCGCTGGGCAAGAGCGCCGACATGACGCTGGTCGACTTCAGCGATGACGACGCCAAGCGCGCACGTGCGGCGCTCGAAGACACCGTCCTGCCTGCCTGGGCCGCGCGTGTCGATGCCGAGACGCGCAAGACCTGGAACGAAAGCGTCGGCAAGGTCGTCGGCCTGACCGCTAGCGCGGAGTGATCCAACGGCACCTGCTCACCGAAGCCTGTTCGCGAGCAGGTGCCGATAGCCTCGCCCTGTCCCGACGTGGCAGACATGTTCCCCAGAGACGTAGCGCTGAACGACTCGCGCCTGTGTATTCAAGCGCAAGCTTTCAAAAGCAGGCTTTCTCGAGAAAGCGGCCTTCGTTCAGCGCCCCAGCAGGACCCGACTCATGAACTCCTTCCTTCACGCACTCGATGTCCTCGTGTCACTGACACGCGCGATATCACGCCACGCCGCACGCCTGATGGGCCTGTTGTTGCTGGCCGTCGTGGTCTTCATCGGGGCCGAAATCCTGATGCGCCAACTGTTCAATCATCCGCTGCCCGGCGTGCACGAATATGCCGGGTATGTGCTGGCGATGCTCTCGGCGTGGGGCCTTTCCCACACCCTGATGGAGCGCGCCCACATCCGTATCGATGTCGTGCACGGCAAGCTGCCGGCCTTCTCGCGCCACACCCTGGATATCCTCGCGATGCTGGCGCTGAACCTGGTGGCCTGGGTGATTCTGATCAATGCCTGGCCGGTGCTCGGCAAGTCATTGAGCAACGGCTCTACCGCCAATACCCCGCTGGCGACGCCGCTGTGGATTCCGCAGCTCTTGTGGTTGTCCGGTTATGCCTGGTTCGCGATCACCACCAGCGTGCTGGGACTGCGCGTTCTCGTTGCCGCCTGTCTGCGTGATACCACCACGCTAGAGACACTGGCCGGCCCCGATCACGGAGAAAGCGAAGGGGCTCTGGCCCAGGCGGCCTCCACGACCAAGGAGACACGCTGATGTTGGGCTTTCTTTCGGTGGGTATCCTCACCCTGCTGCTGGCCGGCATTCCGGTTGCGGTCACTCTCTTTCTGCTCGCCTTCGGGATCGACCAGTTCTATTCCTTCTTCCCGCTGACCAAGGCACTGGGCCAGAACCTGTGGTCTGCCGCGGACTCCTTTCTGCTGATCGCGATTCCGCTGTTCGTGCTGATGGGCGAGATCATCGTGCGCGCCGGCATAGCCGAGAAGGCCTACCGCGCCATGGACCACTGGCTCTCGTGGCTGCCGGGCGGCCTGCTGCACGCCAACATCACCACCTCGGCACTGTTCTCGGCGACCTCCGGCTCCTCGGTGGCGACGGCGGCGACGGTCTCGACCGTGGCCTTGCCCCAGGGCAAGAAGCTCGGCTATGACGCCAAGCTGTTCTGCGGCAGCATCGCCGCGGGCGGCACCCTGGGCATCCTGATTCCGCCGTCGATCAACCTGATCGTCTATGGCTTCCTGACCGAGACCTCCATCCCGAAGCTGTTCATGGCCGGCCTGGTACCGGGCCTCGGCCTGGCGGCGCTGTTCATGCTGGCCTCGCTGCTGCTGTGTGTCTGGAAGCCGTCACTGGGCGGCCCGCGCCAGAGCGCCAGCTGGAGCACCCGCATCAAGAGCCTGTCATTCCTGCTGCCGCTGCTGGTGCTGTTCATCGTCATCGTCGGCTCCATCTATCTGGGCTGGGCGACGCCGACCGAAGCCGCCGCCATCGGCGTGCTGGCCTCGCTGGGCCTCGCCGCCATCAACCGCTCGCTGAATCTGTCGATGATCAGCCGCGCGCTGGACGGCACCGTCAAGACCACCTCGATGATCCTGTTCATCATCATGGCGGCCTCCTTCCTCAACTTCGCACTGGCCTCCTCCGGCATGGTCCAGCAGGTCACCGGCCTGCTCGAAGCCTATGACCTGGGACCCTTCGCGCTGCTGATGGCGGTGATCGCGCTGTTCATCGTGCTCGGTTTCTTCATCGAGACCCTGTCGCTGATGGTCATCACCATTCCCATCGTCACCCCGCTGATCGCGGCGGCCGGTTACGACAAGGTGTGGTTCGGCATCGTGATGATCCTGTTCGTCGAGCTGGCACTGATCACCCCGCCAGTCGGCCTGAACCTCTACATCGTGCAGGCCTCACGGCGTGGCGAAGCCTTCGCCGACGTCATCATCGGCACCCTGCCGTATCTGGGCGCGATGCTGGTGATGGCCGCGCTGCTGGTGGCCTTCCCGCAGATCGCGCTGTGGCTGCCTTCGGCACTGTAAAGCCGCTTTTGACTGACACCTGCTGGCAAGCCGGCAGGTGTCATTGACGCAACACCATTCACTCAAGACTTCCTGCACAGAACAACGACAACCCCCGATAACGGAGCGATTCCCATGCTGACCTTTACCCATGACAACGGCGAATTCACCCTTGATGTCCAGCGCGTCGCGATTGCCGGCTGGGCCGGACGCGACCAGGCGGGCGTGCAGCACCATATCGACGAGCTCAAGCTGCTGGGCGTGGCGCCGCCCTCCCAGACCCCGCTGTTCTACCGCGTGACCCGCGAGACCCTGACCCAGGCCTCTCAGGTCGCGATGCTCGGTGGCGAAGGCTCCGGTGAGGTCGAGACCTGTCTGGTCAGCGACGCCGAGGGCACCCTGTGGGTGACGATCGCCTCGGACCACACCGACCGCAAGCTCGAAGCCGTCGGCGTCGCCGAATCCAAGCAGCTGTGCGCCAAGCCGATTGCCCGCCATGCCTGGAAGCTCAGTGAGGTCATCGACCACTGGGACAGCCTCAAGATCGAAAGCGAGATCGAAGACGCCGGCAAGACCGTGCGCTATCAGCAGGGCACTCTCGCCGAGCTGCTGCCGGTCGCCACCTTGATGGAGCGCCTGCCGGCCGGCATCGCCAAGGACGGCAGCCTGGCCCCCAACAGCGTACTGCTATGCGGCACCGTGCCGGCGATCGGTGGCATCCGCCCCAGCCCGAGCTTTACCATGCGCCTGATCGACCCGCAGACCGGTCGTCGCATCGAGCACCGTTACGAGGTGGAAGAACTTGAGGTGGTGGCATGAGTGATGAGAGCAAGCGCCTTGAGCAGGCGCGTGAATTCTGGGCGCGCCCGCCCCGCCAGCGCACATTGACGCAGTTGCTGGCCGCCTATCAGACAGGCAGTTTCGGCCCCGAGCAGAGCGCCACGGTGCTTGCCGAGCGCCATCAGGCCCTGGGCGAGAGCGCCAGCCACAGCATCATCAGCCGCGATGATGCTGGCATGAGCGTGCAGGCCGCCGCTCAGCAGCAACTCAAGGCGGCGGCGACGTCGTTGCCGCTGGGGGGTGTCCCGGTCTCGATCAAGGACCTCTTCGACGAGACCGGCATGACGACGCTGGCAGGCTCGCGGGCACTCGCAGGAAGCCAACTAGCCGATCAGGACGCTGTGGCACTGAGCCGCCTGAAAGCCGCCGGCATGCTGCATGCCGGCCGCACCAGCATGAGCGAGTTCGCGTTCTCTGGCCTGGGCCTGAACCCGCATGTCGGCACGCCGCCCAACCCCTTCGACGGCGAGCGCATCACCGGCGGTTCGACCTCCGGCGGTGCCGCCTCCGTCGCCTTCGGACTGGCAGCCGCGACCCTGGGCAGCGATACCGGCGGCTCGCTGCGAATTCCGGCGGCCTTCTGTGGCCTGACCGGCTTCAAGCCGTCACAGGCCAGCGTGCCGGGGGATGGCGCCTTCCCGCTGTCACCCAGCCTGGACTGCGTCGGCCCCATCGCGCCCAGCGTCGCCTGCTGTCGCCGCCTGTGGGAAGTCCTGAGCGGTGAGGTCGCTGACGCGACGCCACTCACCCGCCCGCTGACGCTGCTGGTGCCGGAGAGCGAGCTGGTCAGTGAAGTGGATGCCGATGTGGCCGCCGACTTCGCCGCCCTGCTGGAACGGCTCGAGGGTCTGGGGGTTCGCCTCCAGCGTGCGCCGGTCGAGGCTATTGAGGCCGCTTACGCCATCAATCAGCGCGGCGGGCTGGTCATTCCGGAAGCGGCCGCCGTGCATCACGAACTGCTGGCCGCCCACGAAGCCCAGTATGATCCGCTAATCGCCGAACGCCTGAACGGCGGGCGCGACATCACCTCCAGCGAGTATCTGGCACGCCTGTGGCCGCGCACCGCCATCCAGCAACGCTTCGCCCAGCAGGTGCAGGATGTCGATGCGGTGCTGATGCCGACCGTTGCCATGCGTGCCCCGCGTCGTGACCTGCTGGAGCAGGATGGCGCGCTCTTCGCCCAGCTCAACAAGCGCGCGCTGCGCAACACCAGCGTCTTCAACTACCTGGATGCCAGCTCGATCTCGATTCCGGCGCCAGCAGCGGTGAACGAAGAGCCGCTGGGCCTGATGCTGTCACGCCCTCAGGGTCAGGATGTGGCGCTGCTGCGCGTCGCCCAGGCGCTGGAGAAACTGCTCGCGCAATAGTGCTGTGCCGGCTGAGCGCAGCAACGGCTGACCGCAGCAATGGCTGCCACAGCAATGGCTTAGCTCAGCAGCGGCGAGCGCAAAAACGCAAAAGGGGCCTCCAGATGGAGGCCCCTTTTTCATGACGCGGACAGTCTGACTGTCCTCAATGATTGAGAATGATCGCGGTAATGGCACCGCCCGCCACGGCCGCCAGCACATAGCGACCATCGATGTTCAACCAGCGATGCCCCTGCGGCGGCGCAGACAGCTTGTGAGCACGCCAGTCACTCACCCAGTAACGCTTGTTGGAGTAGTAGCTGCGCGGCACATGGTCGCCGCGACGCCAGTTGTGTGACTTCTGACCTTGATGCCTGGCCTGCGCCTGATGCTTTTGCTGATTATGACGCTGAGACTGGTCGTGACGCGTCTGCTGCTTTTTCTTCTGATGGCCATTGCCGTGGCTGTTGTGTTGGTTGCCTTGGCTGTTGTGTTGACCGCCACGATTATCGCGGTCGTTGGGCGATGCCTGCGCCAGCGACGCGGTCATCAGGGTGAAGATCATCATCATTACGGTCAGGGTGCGATTGCGCATGTCTGGCCTCCTCGTCGTACTCGGCATCAAGGAATGCCGAGGCTGTGAATCAGGGTCATGAAACGGAGCCATGAAACAGGGTCATGAAACGGGGTCATGAGACAGAGTTAAGAAACAGTGTTAACAAACGGTATGAGAGAACACTATCGCCTCGTGTTCGCCACGGCAAGCCAGCGCGCCAACCTCCACTTTTGCGCACAATTCGCAACGACTTGTCGCCAGTTGACGCATCCTTGTTGCGCAATGACGACATCGAGAAGCAGATATTCGTAATGGCTGATATGGCGCACCATGGCGCGTGGCAAGCATTGATACCTGCGCACTCCATGGTCGCAAGGGGGTGGGTGCCCCATCAGAGCGTCGCCAGATGAGGACAGCTTGCATCGGTGATAGGTAATGTCATCGCTGCCCGCGGCATCACTGCTCGAGCACGATCTCATCGATGACCTGGCTTTCGGTATTCATCAGCACGAAGGCATTCTTGAGCTGAAGCCAGCGCTGGTTGGCGCCGGGTTCCGAGAGCTTGTGCTGCTGCCAGTTCTCGACCCGAAGGTCATCATCCCGGGCGATAGTGTCCGGTACCTTGCCGCCCCGCTTCCAGACATGAGCCGGCGAAGCCTCTGCCACCGCTTTCTTCTCAGCCAGCTTTTCCTGGTGCTGAATCTTCTTCAATTCCCGCATCTGTTGCGCCTGAACGCGCTGCGCCTTTACCTGACCTTCCAGATCATGATGCTTCTGGCGCAGACGCTCATCGTCCTTGTCATCATTGCCATCACCCGCCGAGTCAGCCTGCACGAGGCCAGCACCCAGCAACGACAACATCAGGGTCAGTACCGCAAATGACCGCTTCGCCATGTTGGCCTCCTCGGCTGATTGCGTATGCGTGCGCTGTGCTGAGTCCAGCTCAGGCCATCTTGCTGGCGGCTGGACACCCTGCGTTCCAGATCGCCATTCCCTACCATCAGCTTATCGCGTCAGCGGCGCAATTTGCGGTTGGATAACGCACGATCTACACGCTTTCCTCAAGTCTGGCAGCCACTTGGCGCCAGATATGACCTCCTAGAGCAAGATATGACCTCCAAGAGCCAGATCAGGCCACGGCGCGGCAGGGTGCGGTGGCAAAATCGAGATGCAGATGATTGCCGTCCGGATCTCGCATGTGCAGTTGCACAAGCCCGCCCCCCGCGAGCGCGATCCGCTGATAGTGCGTACGGGACGCCGCCAGGCGCGCCTCGAATGCCTCGATATCCGTGGCGGCAAGCGAGAAATGCTCAAGCCGGAGACTGGCATCACTGCTGATCGCTGGCAGGCAACCGATGTCGATGAGATGGATGACCGCCACCTCTCCGGCGTAAAGCCAGGCACCGGCGAAGGGGAAATCGGGTCGCGGCCCGCTGTGCAGCCCCAGTACATCGCCATACCACTGGAGCATGGCACTCAGCTGTCCGGTTCGCAGGTTCACATGATCAAGGCGCTGTATGCCCATGACAGGGTTCCATCATTGTATCAGCCACCCGGCACTCGCCAGCAGTCAAGGTGGCTTGTGAGTGCTGGGTGGCAATGAGAGTGTCTTTCACGAAAAGGAGTGCGACCGGTTGCCCGGCCGCACTCCTTTCACATCACCGCCTCGACAGTGGCTTCGATCAGAAGCCTTCGAGGACAATCTTGCCCTTGGCCTTGCCGCTTTCCAGCAAGGCATGCGCGCGCTTGAGGTTCTCGGCATTGATGGTGCCGAAGGTTTCCGTCGCGGTGGAGGTGATTCTGCCAGTGTCCAGCAGACCCGCCACCTTGGTGAGGATCTCGCCCTGACGCGTGATATCGGCGGTGGTGAACAGTGAACGAGTGAACATCAGCTCCCAATGGATGGAAACGGCCTTGGGCTTGAACGGCACCACATCGAGGGTCTGTGGGTCATCGATCATGCCGAAACGGCCCTGAGGCGCGATCAATTCGGCAACCTGCGGCGCGTAGTGCTCGGAGAAGTTGGTCGAGAACACGAAGGCCGGTGCACCGATGCCCAGCGCCTCGATCTGGGCCGGCAGCGGCTGGCTGTGGTCGATGACGTGATGCGCGCCCAGTGACTTCACCCACTCGCGGGTCTGGGGACGTGACGCCGTGGCGATGATGGTCAGGTCAGTCAGCTCACGCAGCAGCTGGATGGTGATGGAGCCCACGCCGCCGGCCCCGCCGATGATCAGGATGGCACGTGCAGCACCCGGCACCGGCTCGGTGACACGCAGACGATCGAACAGCATCTCGAAGCCGGTCAGCGTGGTCAGCGGCAGCGCAGCCGCCTCATGGGCCGCCACGGATTTGGGCGCATGGCCGACGATGCGCTCATCCACCAGGTGGAATTCGCTGTTGGTGCCGGCGCGGGTGAGATCACCGGCATACCAGACCTTGTCGCCCGGGGCGAAGGCCGTGACCTGGTCACCGATGGCGACGACTTCGCCCACGGCGTCCCATCCGATGACGGCAGCTTCGCCGGCGGCCGGCTCGCGGCTCTCACGAATCTTGTAATCCACCGGATTCACCGAGACCGCGGCGACCTTGACCAGCAGGTCGTGACCGGTGGCAACCGGCGTCTCGAGTTCGATATCGACCAGGGCATCGTCACGATCAACGGAACCGGCAGCGTAGTAACCAATGGCTTTCATCAAAGTCTCTCCTAAAGATCATGTCAGTCACGGCAGCACTGAATGGCCTTGCCGTGATGCGATGACAGCATGTTAACTCTCTGGCCTTGGCGTAAAAACAGCCCATGACCGCAAGGTTAATCCGGATAAAGCGGATAATGTATGGCGAGTTTGCGTGTTGCGTGCAAGGGGACGCCGACGGGTGATCGGCTTGCGATGCGGGATGCGCCGGCCAGACACAAAAACGACAACGCAGGACGGTCGTGAGACACGTCCTGCGCAGATCACAGGCTAACGAGAAAGCCATGGCGCCAAGGCAATGTGTTGCCCAAGGACCTAGGCCCGAGGGAGTAAGGGAGCAAGGGTCAGTTGGCAGGTGTCAGCTTGAGCAGGTAGTAATGCTTGTCACTGCCATCCACGCCCTGATTGAGTGCCGGATGGGCGTTCAGCTGGTTGGTGGTGAGGTAGAGGCTGCCATCCGGCGCGAAGGCGAAGCCATCCGGCCAGCGCAGACGCTCGTCATCCTGGGCGATCACCGACATGCCCTCCGGCGATGAGAAGGTCAGTGCGTTGTGCTCCGCGTCACCGGCGATGATGCCGCCGCGCTTGGCATCGAAGATGAAGCCATCATTGGGGCGCTTGGGGGCGTAAGGCGTGATGGCGCGAGCCAGTTCCGCCGCCGTGGCAGTGTCATCGGCCAGCTCAGCCGCCGGCAGACGATAGATCTCACTGCCGTTCACGCCACCGAAATAGACGACGTCATCCGCCGGATCGAAGGCGATGGCGTTCAAGCCCAGGTACCAGGGCTTCGGCTCACCATTCTTGTCGCCCTTGGCCGCCATCAGATGGCCATTGATGACCATATCGTGTTCCACCGGCATCAGCCTTTCATCGCTCTGCAGCACGCGACGCGTCTTGCCGCTGGCGATATCCACCACCACGAAGGCCGGTTTCATGCTGGAGGCCGGCGCGGTAAAGGTCATGTCAGCGATATAGATCTTGCCGCGCTGCTCATCGATGACGAAATCCTGCAGGAAGGAGATCGGCAGCACGCTGTCACCGGCAAGCGAAATCACCTTCTTGAGCGAATCACTGCGGGTATCCCAGCCCACCAGCTTGGGCGCACTGTCCTGGCTGCCCATGTCGAGCATCCACACCACGCCCTGACTGTCGGAGTGCACGCCGATGATCGAGGCGATGCCGACCTCGCCCTTTTTCGGGCCATCGGCCCAGTCCAGGTTCGGGAACGGCACACGCTTGCCGTCCTGGGTGATCTCGACCACGCGCAGTGCCGGTGCATCGAGAGGCTGCTGGGACATGATCAAGCGGCCATCCGGCGTGAAGGTGATGTTGCCGGGGCGGGTGTCCGAATATTCGGCGACGGTGGTCAGCGTGCCGTCGCGCAGGGAGGCGGCTTGCGCATTCTGGGGGTTCACGGCCGTGCTGTCAGCGGCCGCCTGAGTGGCGCTGGCGACAGTGGCAACGCCCAGCGAGGCGATGAGAATGGCAGTCTTGAGGCGAGAAAACGGCATGGGGGCTCCTTGCCCGCCGGTTGGCGCTGTGCGCCAGCCCGGCAGGGTCGATGATGATGAGATGAAGAGACTGGGCGGTGACGTGGCCATCGCCCGGGGTTTGTCGAGATTCAGGTTAGAAAACTCAGGCGAGAAGACTCAGGTGCGATAAATCAGGTGCGACGCATCAGGCGCGGCGACGCAGGTCGTCTTCCAGTTCGCTCAAGCGAGGATTGCCGATGTAGAGCTGAGAGAGGTCCTTGAGGGCCGCGGCGCCGATGCGCAGGCGAGCCTCCTTGCGCACCACCAGCGTGGCGTCATCCTGGGTACCCAGCAGCCCCTTGGGCTCCTTGAGGGCGCGAATCCGGTAGCGGTGATGCAGGAACTGCGGATGCCACAGCGGCACCACGACCCAACGCCCCTGCGCCACCGCCGCTTCGTAACGATCGAAGCAGTCCGCTTCGCTGCCGGTGCGGAAGACATACCCGGCGGCGTCCAGACCATATTGCTTGATCATCTCGGCCGAGAAGCGACTGATGCCGGCCCCCGGATTGATGCCCTGGATGATCAGCTCCATCTTGCTGAGCGCCGGTTCCCGCAGCAGGTCCGTGACGCTTGCCACCGCGCTTTGTGGCACGTAATCCGGCACTCCCCAGATGCAATACGGCTCATAGATGACGGCGATCTTGTCGACGTCATCCAGCATGGGGGCCAGGTAAGTCTCATGACTCGACGGCAACCAGGCGGAGGCCAGAATGTCGACCTCCCCTCGCCCCAGCATCGCGAAGGCCTCTTCGTGGGGAGCAGAGGCGAAGGTCACCTCATGACCGTGGCTCTCCAGAACACGCGCCACTTCCCGAGCACTGGCCTCATGGAAGGACAACGCGATATGGCCGATACGGATGGGGTCTGTCATGACTGCCTCAATTGGATTGTTGAAGGGGAAATAAAGCGAGCAGGCCTGCATGGCCGCGGTGGTAAGTCAGGACCCATATCCAGGGACCAGGCCCGCCTCTCAATCGAAGGCGGTCATTTCATGCAGGGTGAATTCGCTGACCGCGCCTTCGGTCGCTGCCACATACTCTTCCAGGTGCGGGGCCTGCATGTGCTGCTGCCAGAGTTCCCGCGAGGCCCAATTCTCATGAAAGGTGAAATGCGCCGGATTGTCGTTGTTCTGGTGCAGGGTGTAGCCAAGGCAGCCTTCCTCGGCACGGGTGATCGGCACCAGTGCCAGAAGCGCTGCCTTGACCTGCTCGATCTGGTCCGGCTTGGCATGGATATTGGCGATGATGGTCAGCTGGGTCATGAAAGACACTCCGTGGCGTGATCGGGAAGCTTGAGTTGCGCAAGCGATGTGGTCATCCTAGCCACAAGCCTCATCCGTATAAACATCCAACTTGCGCAAAGATAATTCGGAAAAACCGTACAATGCTGCTGGATAATATCGCCCTGTTCCTGACCATCATCGAGAAAGGCAGCCTGACCGCCGCAGGACGCGAGACGGGGCTGTCGCCCACCACCGTGTCCGAGCGCCTCGCCGCGCTGGAAGCCCATTACGGGGTCGTGCTGCTCAACCGCACCACGCGCGCCATCAGCCTGACTGAAGAAGGCCGGACGCTGATGGAAGAAGCTCGCGGCCTGCTCGACAGCGTCTCGGAACTGGAGACCCGCATCCGCCTGGGCGCCCAGACTCTCACCGGCCGCATTCGCGTCAGTGCGCCGAGCGACCTGGGCCGCAATGCCCTGTCACGCGCCATCACCGAATTCCAGCATCTGCACCCCACCATCGAGATAGAACTGCTGCTGTCGGACAGCTACGTGGATATCGTCGGCCAGGGAATCGATCTTGCCCTGCGCTTCGGCACCATCATGGACAGCACGCTGCGCGTGCGGCATCTGGGCCAGAAACGCCGCCTGATATGCGCCTCCCCCGCCTACCTGGCGCAGCATCCTGCGCCGCTGACGCCGGTGGACCTCAAGCACCACAACTGCCTGGTGATGCGCTTCGGAAAGAGCCTCGACAACGAATGGCGCTTCGGCAGTCACAAGGTGCCGCAGATCGTCACCGTCAGTGGCAACCGGATCGCCAATGACGGCGAACTGGTGCGTCAGTGGTGCCTGGAAGGGTTGGGCATCGCCCTAAAATCGGAAGTCGATGTGAAGGAGGATCTCCACGCGGGTCGCCTGATCGAACTGCTGCCGGAACATGCCGCACCGCCCTCGCCGTTGCAGCTGCTGTTTCCGCCGGCGCGCGCCCAACCGCGTCGCGTGCAGGCGTTTGCCCAGCATCTGGTCGAGACCTTCAGCGAACCGGCCTGATCAGGACACAGGCGCACAGCTGCCTCGTCATTTGCCGGCTCGTAGTCTGTCGATCTGGCGAGACATTTGCCGCAACCAGAACGCCAACACCTCTGTGCGCATTGCGCGCGACAGAGGTGTTGGCGTCTTGCTTTGCGCGTGTTGCGGACATGCCTCAGGGTCTGGGCCTGGATCTGGATCCGGGGATGGGCCAGGTTACAACACGGCCTGGCGCACCCTGGCCGAGACCCACTCGGAGGCGATCACGGTAAACAGGATCACCACGAAGATCATGCTGACCTGGTTCCACGCCAGCACGTTGAGCGAGGACTGCAGATTGAGCCCCAGCCCACCGGCCCCGACCAGCCCCAGAATCGTCGACTCGCGGATATTGATGTCCCAGCGGAACACGCTGATGCCCCAGAAGGCCGGCAGAATCTGCGGCACCACGGCGTAGTTCATCACCTGCAGCCCCGAGGCACCGGTGGCACGCACGGCATCGACCTGACGCTCATCGATCTCCTCGATGGCTTCGTAGAGCAGCTTGGCGACGAAGCCGATGGAGCGCAGACCGATGGCGATCACCCCCGCCAGCAGCCCCGGGCCGATGATGGCGACCAGCAGCAGCGCCCAGATCAGCGAGTTGATCGAACGCGAGGCCACGATGATCAAAAGCGCCAGCGGACGGATGAAGCGCACGCTCGGCGTGGTGTTGCTGGCGGCGAGGAAGGCGACCGGCACGGCCATGATCACGCCGAGCACGGTACCCAGCGTCGCCATGTTGAGGGTGTCCCACAGCGGCTGCCACAAGCGCCCCAGGTAGCTCCACTCAGGCGGGAACATGCGTCCGCCGATATCGGCCGCCTGGGCGGGCGCATCCTCCACGAAGGCCCAGATGGTGTCTTCATTCATCACCTGCCAGCAGTAGACGCTGAACGCCACCAGCCAGAACAGGCCAACCCACTTCACCAGGCGCTGACGCGACGAAGAACGCTGCCAGACAGGGGCGTGAGACGAGGAACTGTCTGTCATGACTGTCATTGCACCCACCGACGGATATAGGAAGAGGAATATTCCACCACCAGCACGATGGCGATGATCATGATCAGGATGGCGCCGGCGGAATCGTATTCGTAACGATCGATCGCCGTATTGAGTGTCGCGCCGATCCCGCCCGCACCGACGATGCCGATCACCGATGACTCACGGAAATTGATATCGAGACGGTAGAGCGACAAGCCGATCAGGCGCGGCATGACCTGAGGCTGCACGGCATAGTTGACCACCTGCCACCATCCGGCGCCGGTGGCACGAATCGCCTCGATCTGGACGGCCTCACAGGCTTCGATCTCCTCGGCCAGCAGCTTGGCGACGAAGCCGATGCTGGCGAACGTCAGCGTCAGAAAGCCCGCGAAGGGGCCGAAGCCGAACATGGCCACCAGCAGGATGGCGATGATGATTTCCTGGAAGGAGCGCGACAGCGTGATGATGGAGCGGCACAGGAAATAGATCGGCGCCGGGGCCAGATTGCGTGCTGCGCCGATCCCGATGGGAATCGAGATCAGAATGCCCGCCAGCGTCGAGGTCCAGGTCATGGTCAGGCTCTCGATCAGCCCTTGCTGGATATCACTCCAGCGCGACGTGAAATCCGGGACCAGAAAGCCCTGCAGGAAGCGCCAGCCGCGGATCATGCCTTCCTGGACCCGTGCCCAGTCGACCTCGATGGTCGAGGTTGCCACCACCAGATAGGCAATGGCACACAGCATGAACAGCCAGGCATGCCAGCGACGCTTGAACATCACCGGCGGACGCTGCCAGCGGGTCGGCATGGTGGAGGAAGAGGAAGCTGGCGTTGTCATGTCGCCGCCACCATCTGCTCGCGCGGTGCCTGCGGGCGCACCGCCGGTTCGTCTGCCGCCTCCTCGGCGCCCTCTTCCGGATTGAGCTGCGTCCAGTCCTCGGCACCATAGATGGTGGTCAGCACCTCGTCGGTCAGTGCGTCCGGCGGGCCATCGAAGACCACTTCCCCGGCACGCAGCCCGATCAGGCGGTCCGTGAAGTTGCGGGCCAGCATCACATCGTGGATGTTGATGATCGCCGGCAGGCCACGCTCGCGGCACATGCCCTGGATCAGACGCATGATCTGGCGCGAGGTCTTGGGGTCCAGTGAGGCGGTCGGCTCATCGACCAGCAACAGCTCCGGATTCTGCTCCAGTGCCCGCGCGATGCCGACTCGCTGACGCTGCCCGCCCGACAGCTCATCGGCACGCTTGTCGTGACGCCCCGCAAGCCCCACCCGCTCCAGCAATGCAAACGCCTGCTGCACGTCTGCCGCCGGATAACGACGCAACAGCGAGCGCCAGTACGAGACATAGCCCAGTCGGCCTGACAGCACGTTCTCCATTACCGTCAGACGCTCGACCAGTGCATATTCCTGGAAGATCATCCCGATACGCCGCCGGACGCGGCGCAGGTCGCTCCCCTTGAGGCCCGTCAGGGACTCGCCGGCCAGACTGATCTCGCCAGAGGTCGGCTCGACCAGCCGGTTGATGCAGCGGATCAAGGTCGACTTGCCCGCCCCTGACGGGCCGATCAACCCGACCACCTGCCCTGCCGGTACCTCAAGACTGACGGCATTGAGCGCCAGGTCGCCTGTCTTGTAGGTCTTGGTGACTTTCTCTAGTTTCAGCACGTTTGACTCCCGACCCTGCCGATCAACGGCAGTGGTATTGAACGTTGTTCGCCGCGTCGATCTTGCGGATGACTTCCCACTCCTTCTTGAAGGAAATCGGGATGAACTGGGTTTCCCCCACCGGCGTGAATTCTTCTGCCAGTGACGAGCCTTCCCACGGGAAGGTCCTGAAGGCGTCCTTGATCTTCTCCTGCAGCTCCGGCGTCAGGTTGTGCGCCATGCCGTAGCTGGTGGTCGGGAAAGTCTGGGAGGTATACAGCGTCTTGAGCTGCTCGGGCTTGATCACACCGCGCTGCTCCATGCGACGGGCGACCTTGTTGGCGATCGCGGCGGCCGGATAATCCTTGTTCGCCACACCGAGTACCGAGTTGTCATGCTTGCCGGAAAACACGGGGGTGAAGTCGGTCCCGGCGACCATGCCGTAGTCGGACTTCAGAATCGCCGACGGTGCCTTGTAGCCGGAATTGGAGGTTTCGGAGGTGAAGGCCATCTCGCGGCCCTTGATGTCCTCGACCTTGTCGATCCCGGAGCCCGGATAGGTGATGATTTCCATCTCGTAACCGAAGGAGCCATCGTCCGCGGCCATCATGGTGAAGGGACGGAAACCGGCACAGGCCACCGCCAGCGGGGTGGAACCGGTATTGAAGCCGGCAATCTGCAGACGGCCGGCACGCATGGCCTCGATCTGGGCGGCGTTGGACTGCACCGGGAAGAACTGCACCTTCTTGCCGGTCTTCTCGGCCAAGTAATCCAGGAAGTCAGACCAGGCATCGGCATAGACCGCCGGGTCTTCCACTGGGGTATAGGCAAATACCAGGGTGGCGGGGTCCTTCAGTTCGGCGGGGGCCGTGGGGATATCCGCCACCATGTCGCCATCGGCATCGCTGTAGCGCTCGCCCAGACTGAACTGCGCTTGCGCCAGCGTCGGCACCAACAGCAATGACCCCAACCACCATCCAAGACGCTTCATTCCCTTCTCCCGTGTGTTCTTTGATCTGCCCCCGCCTCGGGCGAGGGACAGATATCATCAGCTGGCGACGCCACCCGACAATATTCACTGATCCATATAAGCCAATATTTCAGACTGGCGGCACTGGCGTTCAGGGTCCTGGCCCTTCACGACCTCCCGGCCAGCCACATATGGCATCAATTCGGGAGGTCGCGTTACGCCCGTCATGTCACTGCCTGATCCCTCTTGCGGGGTTCAGCGGCAGTTGTATTGAACGTTGTTGGCGTCATCGATCTTGCGGATGACTTCCCACTCCTTCTGGAAGGAGATCGGCACGAATTGCGCTTCACCGGACTCGGAGAACTCCGCTGCCAGTGAGGAGCCTTCCCAGGGGAAGCTCATGAAGGCGTCCTTGATCCTGGCCTGCAGCTCCGGCGTCAGGTTGTAGGCGACGCCGTAGCTGGTGGTCGGGAAGGTCTGCGAGGTATAGAGCGTCTTGATCTGGTCCGCCTCGATCACGCCGCGATCTTCCATGCGCCCCATCACCGAATTGGCGACGGCAGCAGCGACGTAATCGTGGTTGGCGACGCCGAGGATGGAATTGTCATGCTTGCCGGAGAACACCGGCGTGAAATCGGTACCGGCGACCATGTCGTAATCGGCCTTGAGGATGGCAGACGGTGCCTTGAAGCCGGAGTTGGAGGTCTCGGAGGTGAAGGCCATTTCCTTGCCCTTGATGTCCTCGACCTTGTCGATGCCGGACCCCGGGTAGGTGATGATTTCCATCTCGTAGCCGTAGCTGCCATCCGCCGCCGCCATCATGGTGAACGGGCGATAGCCGGCACAGGCCACGGCCAGCGGGTTGGAACCGGTATTGAAGCCGGCAATATGCAGACGACCCGCACGCATGGCTTCGATCTGGGCGGCGTTGGACTGCACCGGGAAGAACTGCACCTTCTTGCCGGTCTTCTCGGCCAGGTAATCCAGGAAGTCAGACCAGGCATCGGCATAGACTGCCGGGTCTTCCACCGGCGTATAGGCAAATACCAGTGTGCTCGGGTCCTTGAGCTGTGAGGCATCCGTCGGAATATCCGCCACCAGATCCCCATCGGCGTCGTTGTAACGGCTATCCAGACTGAACGCCGCCTGTGCCATCGAAGGAACCAGCATCATCGCGCCTACCACCAAGCCAAGCGTCTTCATATTCCCTGCCCCTTGAGTTTTTTTCGTTCGAACCGAGATCCAGCTGCGGATGTAAAGTAGGCGCTTCGTATGAAGATTGGATGACGCTTGCATTGCGAACGTGATGCGCTCGCATGACAGTCCAAAGACAGCGCCCTGGAGCAAGCGTGACGAGGCGACTTCCATGGTTATCTGAAAATATGAATCTCCATATATATTTTCCGATAACGGCCCGCGCCGAGGCCGCCAGGCCCCGTGATGCCCCATGATGCCCCGCTATCGTGGCCTGCTCCCCCGCGGATTGACGTTCATTTGAAGATGGCGAGCTGAGCACTTCGCCATGCGATGAAGCCGTCATGCCCGAAAGTCACCCAGCACGGCGTGAAGGTCGCGCTTTCGAGAACGCTGAGATCCACTCGCTCTCTACACCCTGCCATCGTGAGCCAGAGGGCAAGGCGCTGATCCGAGAGCTTGGACCCGAGGGCTTGATGCAAAGGGCTTGGGAACGAAGGCCTTACGCAAAGTGCTTTACCGCAAAGGGCCTGACGCAAAGGGCTTGGCCACAGCGTCTGGAGACAGGATCTGAACAAAAGAGGCCGAAACGCAAAAGCCCCCGGCAACCAAAGGCTGCGGGGGGCTTTCATCATCCGGGGCACTCAGCTGCCATCAGGCAGCGATGTCATGCCTCAGTGGCGCTCGTTCTTGAGCACGTCGGCGTAGTTCTTCTTCTGGTAACGAGACTGGGTATCGCTCGACTTGTTGCTGGCACTGGACTTGGCTGACTTGGCCGCCTGGCTGGCGTGTGATGTCCTGGCCGACGCCTTGCTGCTTGCCGTGGCCTTGTGGGACTGGGCGGCAGACTTGGCAGATGACTTGGCGCTGTTCTTGGACTGACTGTACTGGGACTTGGCGCTGTTCTTGGTCTGGGAGTACTGAGACTTGGCGCTGTCCTTGTGAGCCTCAAGCGTCGGATTGCCGGCCAGTGCCACGGAGGAACCGGCCATGCTGGCCACCATCAGTGCTGCGATCGTCAACTTGCGCATCGTGTCTACCTCGTCATCTTGCATGAATACCGAGTCCTGGAGGGCGCCCCTCGAGGTTTGTCATGAGCAGACACTAACGTGTTGATATTCAAGCTCGCAATTGTCGATCCCTGACATGACGATTTCTTTCACCTTATCCGAAAGTTGTAGCCATCCCGAGACGAGCGTGTCTCATCTGGCACCTGTCCCACCCTCGCCCGCCACATGACCTTGCCCTGCGCCGCACTCCCCCAAAGCGGTAAAAATTCATCAGTGAATGATTGTCTTCATTTCATGGGCACTAACGCCGGCTGGCGCGTCGATCAGGCTTGACCCAGCGCCAGAAAAACATTGTTATTTACTTGAGAAGAAAATTAAGTCACTGACAGGAAATAATCGAGCCTCAGCCACGTCAGTGAATGACATTCTTCACATCACAACAACAATGCCTCTCTGCCGACATCGGAGCCCAGAATGCCTCACGCGACCTGCACCTCAGACGATCACTTCATTCTCACCATCAGCTGCCCGGCGACGTCCGGCATCGTGGCGGCCATCACCACCTTCCTGACCACCCATGAGTGCTACATCAGTGAGCTGGCGCAATACGATGATGAGGACAAGGGGCAGTTCTTCTTCCGCGCCCGCTTCCGCTTCAATGAAGGCGTCGAAGGCGATATCGCCCAGATGCGTCAGGCCTTCGAGGACGTGGCGGCTCCCTTCGAGATGCAATGGCAGATCCACGGTGGCCAGGACAAGATGCCGGTGCTGATCATGGTCTCCAAGTTCGACCACTGCCTGGACGACCTGCTCTATCACTACCGCAAGGGTGAGCTGGACATGCGGATCACCGCGGTGGTCTCCAATCACCTGGACCTGCGCCCGATGGTCGAGCGCGAAGGCATCCGCTTCGTCTACCTGCCGATCACCAAGGACACCAAGGCGCGCCAGGAAGCGGCCTTGATGGACATCGTCGACGAAACCGGCACTCAGCTGGTGGTGCTGGCGCGCTACATGCAGATTCTCTCCGATGAGCTGTGCCAGAAGCTGGCCGGGCGCGCCATCAACATCCACCACTCCTTCCTGCCGGGCTTCAAGGGCGCCAAGCCCTATCACCAGGCCCATGCCCGCGGGGTCAAGCTGATCGGAGCCACCGCTCACTACGTCACCGCGGATCTCGACGAAGGGCCGATCATCGATCAGGCCGTACAGCGGGTCGAACACAACTTCGCCCCGGAAGATCTGGTCGCAGCGGGCCGCAATACCGAGACCCAGGCACTGACCAATGCCGTGCGCTATCACATCGAACACCGCGTCTTCCTCGCCAATGATCGCACCGTGATTTTCAAGTAAGGCGTCAAATAAGTCTTCAAGCAAGGCGTCACACAAGCCTTCAAGACAGACCACGCGTGAATCATCGGCCGTCACCCAAGGGAGGAAGCGCAGTCATGAATACCCAAGCGACACCCACCGCGAGCGCGGACGAGACACTCGCACAGCCCACCGCCGCCGTGATCGATGGCAAGGCCGCCTCGGCGCGACTGCTCAAGGAAGTCACGGCAGAGGTCGCAAGCCTCGCGCAACAGGGCGTGATACCGGGGCTTGCCGTCGTGCTGGTCGGCGAAGACCCGGCAAGCCAGGTGTATGTGCGCAACAAGCTCAAGCGCACTGTCGAGTGTGGCATGCAGTCCTTCGAGCACGTGCTGCCCAGCGAGACCCGCGAAGCCGAGCTGCTGGCGCTGGTCGCCAGACTCAATGCAGACCCCGAGGTGCATGGCATCCTCGTCCAGCTGCCGCTGCCGGCGCATATCCAGGAAGACGCGGTGCTGGAGGCCATCGACCCCGCCAAGGACGTCGACGGCTTCCATCGCATGAACGTCGGGGCGCTGGTGCAGGGCGCCGATGCCCTGGCGCCCTGCACGCCCACCGGCTGCATGCGCCTGTTGCGCGACACCTTTGCCGAGCGCGGCGGCGACCTTTCCGGGCTGCATGCGGTGATCATCGGCCGCTCCAACATCGTCGGCAAGCCGATGGCCAGTCTGCTGCTGGCCGCCAACTGCAGCGTCACCCAGCTGCACTCGCGCAGCCAGAATCCCGCCGAACTCTGTCGCCAGGCCGATATCGTGGTCGCCGCGGTCGGGCGCCCGAACATGATCAGCGCCGACTGGATCAAGCCCGGCGCCGTGGTCATCGATGTGGGCATCAATCGCATCGCGCAGTCCGCCGAGCAAAGCCCCACCGGCAAGGCGCGCACCCGCCTGGTCGGGGACGTGGACTTCGCTGCGGTCAGCAAGATCGCCGGCGCCATCACGCCAGTCCCGGGGGGCGTCGGCCCGATGACCATCGCCTGCCTGCTCGCCAACACCCTGACTGCCGCGCGTCGCCAGTCGGCCTGAACCACTAGAGGTACGTTTGCGCGTACCGGGAGTCACCGATGCCCTTTTCCCTGCTCAAGTACGGCCTGTCCTCCGAGTATCCGGCCGAAGTCGACCTCCCTCCGCCCACGGAGCTGAAGTCCCGCTACGACGTGGTCATCATCGGCGGCGGCGGGCACGGCCTGGCCACCGCCTACTATCTGGCCAAGTATCACGGCATCACCAATATCGCCGTGCTGGAAAAGGCCTACCTGGGCAGTGGCAACACCGCACGCAACACCGCGGTGATTCGCTCCAACTACCTGACGCCGGAAGGCGTGCGCTTCTACAGCGAATCGGTGCGCATGTTCCAGGGACTGTCCAACGAGTTCGACTACAACATCATGTACTCGGAACGCGGCCAGCTGACCCTCGCGCACACCGATTCCACCGTGCGTGCCTTCCGCCAGCGCGCCGAGGTCAACACCCACTTCGGCGGTCGCACCGAGATGCTGGATCGCCAGCAGATCCGCGAGCTGGTACCGACCCTGAATCTGGACCCCGGCCACCTGCCGGTCATGGCGGGCCTGTGGCACATCGATGGCGCCACCGCGCGGCATGATGCGGTCGCCTGGGGATACGCCAAGGAAGCCGCCAAGCGCGGCGTCGAGATCCATCAGCTCACCGAGGTGCAGGACCTCGTGGTCGAAGGTGGCAAGATCCGCGCCGTGAAGACCAATCGCGGCACCGTGCAGTGCGGCTGCGTGGTGCAGGCGGTGGCCGGGCACAGCTCGGTACTCGCCAGGAAAGCCGGCTTCACCATGCCCATCATCAGCTACCCGCTGCAGGCGATGGTCACCCAGCCGTTCAAGCCGTTCCTCGATCCACTCGTCAGCTCCTCGGCCCTGCACTGCTACGTGCAGCAGACCAGCCGTGGCGAGGTGGTGTTCGGCGGTGGCTCCGACCCCTACCCGCTCTACAACACCCGCTCGACGCTGGACCTCAAGGAAAGCCTGATCGCCGCGGCGCTGGAGATGTTCCCCTTCCTGTCCCAGGCCCGCCTGATGCGCCAATGGGCGGGCACGACCGACATGACGCCGGACTACAGCCCGATCATGGGCGAGAGCCCCGTCGAGAATTACTACCTGGATGCCGGCTGGGGCACCTGGGGCTTCAAGGCGACGCCGATCTGCGGCAAGACCATGGCCGAGCTGGTCGCCTCCGGCGGCAAGACTCCGGACCTGATTGCCCCCTTCGCGCTGGAACGCTTCGCGCGCTTCCGTCAGGTCAACGAGATGGGCGCGACTGCCGCCAGCCACTGATGCCTCGCGCTGGCTCGCGCTGGCTCGCGACGGCTCGACCGACAAGGCTCGATGACTGTCCGGGAATGCGCACCCCACGCTGGATGTACAAGAACAACGGTCAAGGATTTCCGCGATGAAGATCATGCCCTGCCCACTCAATGGGCCCCGAAATATCAGCGAATTCGTGTATGGCGGCGAGCTTGCCGACATGCCAGACCCCGATACCTGCAGTGATCGCGAGTGGGCCGACTACGTCTTCTTCAGCGACAACACCGCCGGTGTCGTCACCGAATGGTGGATGCACGCGGCCTCCAGCTACTGGTTCCTCGCCGAGCGTCACACCGTGACCGACGAGATCCTGCGCACCTTCGACCCCTCCGAGCGCTTCACCCAGCGCGTGGAGTTCCCACTGCACACCACGGATAGCTCGGGAGAACGCGCATGAACGCCAGAGTCCCCATGACCCGAGGCGCACGTCTGCCGGCCCCGATGGGCCGACTGATCGACCGTGACACGCCCGTGACCTTCAGCTTCGACGGCAAGAGCTATCAGGGCTTTGCCGGCGACACCATCGCCAGTGCCCTGGCCGCCAATGGCCGCTGGCTGCTGTCGCGCTCCTTCAAGTATCACCGCCCGCGTGGCGCCCTGACCTTCGCCGGCCAGGACGCCAACACCCTGGTGCAGTTGCCGGATGAGCCCAACGTGCTGGGCGATGAGCGCCAGATCAGCCCGGGGCTTGAAGTCACCGCCCAGAACGTCTCTGGCAGCCTGGACAACGACCGCGACATGCGCCTGGGCAAGTTCTCGAAATTCATGCCGGTGGGCTTCTATTACCGCGCCTTCTACAAGCCCAAGGGCGTCTGGAAGTACTGGGAGCCGCTGATTCGCCGCAAGGCCGGGCTCGGGACGCTGAATCTGGACGTACGCGGCGACTATCACGACAAGGCCTATCTGTTCCATGACGTGGTGGTGGTAGGCGCCGGCCCGGCCGGCATGACGGCCGCGCTTGAGGCAGCCGAGGGAGGCGCGAGCGTACTGCTGGTCGAACAGGGCCGCCTGCTCGGCGGTGCCTTGACCTACGCACGCTTCGATGCCGAAGGACATGAGGCCAGCCAGACGCTTGAGCGTCTCGGCGCGGCCGTCACGGCGCATCCGCGCATCGACGCGATGACCGAGGCGACCTGCAATGCCTGGTTCACCGACAACTACCTGCCGGTGATCCGCGGCAAGCGCCTCTACAAGGTGCGGGCCAAGGAGTGCATTCTCGCCAGCGGCGCCTTCGACCAGCCGGTGGTATTTCGCAACAACGACCTGCCGGGCATCATGCTCGCCAGTGCCGCCCAGCGCCTGATGCAGCACTATGGCGTGTTGCCGGGCAAGCAAGGGGTGGTGATCACCGGCAGCGATGATGGCTATCTGGCGGCGCTGGACCTGATGGAGCACGGCGTCAACATCGTCGCCCTGCTCGACATGCGCGCCCAGCCCGATGATGAAAGTCTGGCCGATGCCGTCCGTCACTGTGGCATCGCCCTGAAGCTCGAGCATGCCATCTTTGAAGCGCAAGCGGAGAAGTCGCTGCATCACGTCACGGGCGTCGAGGTACGCAGGATCGTCGCGCGCGGCGAACTGGCCGCCGAGGGGGATGTGATCCCCTGTGATCTGGTCTGCATGACGGCGGGCTACATGCCGGTCTATCAGCTGGCCTGCCAGGCGGGTGCCAAGCTCTCCTATCTGGATGACGATGCACGCTTCAGCCTCAGCGGCCTGCCGGCACACCTGCACATGGCGGGCTCCGCCAATGGCCTCTATCACCTCAAGGACGTGATGGCCGATGGCCAGCGTGCCGCCAAGTCTGCACTGGCCGGGCTTGCCGCCGCAGGCAAGGTCGTGGATGTCACGCCTGAGGCGAATGAGCCGGCGGCCATCACGCCGTCACGACCCTTCCGTCAGCATGGCTGGCCGCTGTTCGCGCACCCCAAGGGCAAGGAATTCGTCGATCTGGATGAAGACCTGCAGATTCGCGACATCCTCAATGCCACCCGCCACGGCTATCGCGACATCCAGCTGGTCAAGCGCTTCTCGACGCTGGGCATGGGCCCGTCCCAGGGCCGTCATTCGGCACTGCCGGCCGCGCGTCTGGTCGCCGAAGCCACCCAGCGCACCGTCAGCGAAACCGGCGTGACCACCGCGCGTCCGCCCTTCGTGGCCGAACCGCTGCCGTTGCTGGCCGGTCGCAGCTTCGACCCCTACCGCCAGACGCCGATGCATCAGCGCCACCTGGATCTGGGCGCCACCATGATGCCGGCCGGCCACTGGGCGCGCCCGGCCTTCTATGGCCGCCCGGAGGAGCGCAATGACGCCATGCAGAACGAGGCACTGGCCGTGCGCAATGGCGTGGGCCTGATCGATGTCTCGACCCTGGGGGGCATCGAGCTGCGCGGGCCGGACGCCGCCGAACTGCTCAACCGTCTCTATACCTTCGCCTTCCTCAAGCAGCCGGTAGGCCGCACGCGTTACGCCACCATGGCCAACGAGCAAGGCGTGATCATCGATGACGGCGTGTCGTGTCGCCTCGGCGAGGAACATTTCTATGTCACCGCCACCACCAGCGGCGTGGACCGGGTCTACCAGCAGATGCTGAAGTGGAATGCCCAGTGGCGGCTGGATGTCGATATCACCAACGTCACCACGGCCTGGTGCGCCGTCAATCTGGCCGGCCCCCGAGCCCGCGAGGTGCTGAGCAAGGTGTGCCGCGATATCGACCTGAGCCCCCAGGCCTTCCCCTATCTTGAGCTGCGCACCGGCCACATCGAGACCGAGCTGCTGGCCACCACCGGCAGCATACCGGCACGCCTGCTGCGGGTCGGCTTCGTCGGTGAGCTGGGCTACGAGATCCATGTGCCGAGCCGTTTCGGCGAAGCGCTGTGGGACCTGCTGATGCTGGCAGGCGAGCAGGCCGACATCCGCCCCTTCGGTGTCGAGGCCCAGCGTCTGCTGCGTCTGGAGAAAGGCCATATCATCATCGGTCAGGACACCGATGGCATGAGTCATCCCGGTGAGATCGGCCTTGAGTGGGCGGTCAGCCACAAGAAGCCCTTCTGCGTCGGACGGCGGGCGATCGATATTCTTGCCGCCCAGCCCCAGACCCGCAAGCTGGTCGGCTTCATGCTGCCCAAGGACAGCCCGCAACCGCTGGAAGGTCAGCTGGTGCTCAGCGGAGGTGAGCAGAGCGCAGACGCCGCCAAGCCCGGCGGCGACATCACCGGCAACGTGACCTCGTGCGAGTACAGCGCGACGCTGGGTGCCATCATCGGCCTGGCCTACGCCGGACTCGACAGCAGTACGCCCGGCAGCAAGATCACCATCCGCACGCAGGGCGACGTACTGGTCCAGGCCGACGTCGTCGCATTGCCCTTCTTCGATCCCGAGTCTGCCCGCCAGGAGCTGTGAGATGACGACAACCATGACGAACACGCTGGGCGGCGCCCTCCCGCTTGCACGCTGTCCACTGCCCGAGAGCCTGGTCAGCCCGATGACGACCGCGACGGCAGATGTCTCGACGGCGGCCCTCAGCCACTGTGCGCTCGCCGACATGAGCGCCCTGGGACGCGCAGGCGTTCGTGGCCGCGACGCCGCCGATTGGCTGGCCGCGCTGGGCTTCACGGTGCCGGGCACGCCCAATGCGGCAACGCTTCAGTCAGATGGCAGCTGGCTGGTCAGACTGTCAGTGGGCGAGTTTCTGCACCTGGCGCCGGCCATCCCCCCACAGGCGGGAGTGGCCGAGCTGCCGCTCATCGCACAGGCGGATGAAGCGCTGGCCCAGGGCATGCGCGTGCATTCCCTGCCACGGCGTGATTCCCACGCCTGGTTCAGCCTTAGCGGCAGCACCCTGCCCGCCCTGATGGCCAAGCTGTGCGGGGTGGATCTGCGCAGCGAGGCCTTCCCGCCGGGAAGCGTCGCCCAGACCTCGGTGGCACGCACCAATGCCATCATCGTCAATGCGGGGAGCCTTGCGTGTCCCTGCTTCCACCTGCTGTTCGACATCGCCTCCAGCCACTATCTATGGGGCGTCATGCTCGATGCCATGCGCGAATACTCCGGCGAGAAAGTGACAGCCGCTGCCCTGCTGGCCCATCATCACGGCTAGCGATTGCGGCGCGACATCGGTATCCGCCCGCGGATGCCTCTCGCTTTATCACCCGCTCCCCGTCGCTGCCTGACCCACAGGCCGCGACGGGGACGCTGCGTTTCGCCAACCGCCTGTCGTACGTTGCCAAAGGAACCAGGTATGTCCGATTCCCAAGTGTCGCTTTCCAGCGGGCAAGATGTCGCGAGCGCCCCGACAGCACTTTCCTCGCTCGCGGCATCGCGCGAGAACGATTACACCGTGCCGGCGCTGTTTCGCGGGCTGAGAATCCTCGAGATGTTCAGCAGCAGTCGCAAGGTGCTGACCACCAACGACTTCGCCGAGGAGCTGGGTACCAGCAACTCGGCCATCTACCGCATCGTCATCACTCTCACCGACATGGGCTATCTCAAGAAGATCGCCCGCAATACCTATGAACTGGGGCCACAGGTCATCTCGCTGGGCTTCAGCTATCTGGCCAGTCGTGACCTGGTCGAGGTGGTCGCACCCCACCTGGACACCCTGCGCGACCAGACCACCATGTCGTGTCACTTGAGCGTTCGCGAGGGCACGGATGCCATCTATCTCTACCGCGCCTTCGCCGCACAGCGCATGTCGGTCAACATCCCCATCGGTTCCCGTCTGCCGTGTCATGTCAGCGCCATGGGGCGCATTCTGCTCACGGTACTGGGCGAGGATGAACTGCAGCAGCTCTACCGCCAGATTCGGCTGGATGACTACCCGCCGCCGGCCCCCCAGAATCTGCCTGCCCTGAAGGATGCCATCGAGGAGGCCCGCCGCCAGGGGTGGGTGGAGAGCCGCTCCGACTACGCCACCGCCATCGCCACGGGACTGTATGACCACACCGGCCATCTGGTGGGTGCCATCAATATCTCGGGCCCTGATGCGATGATGGCCGATGAGCGCCGGCGCCTGCTGTTGCGCGGCGCGCTGATGGACTGCGCCCGCCATATCAATCATGAGCTGGGTGGCCTGCACCGCCGCTGACGCCGTGTCCGTCTGTGCGCGGCTTGTTCATCCCTGGCCCTTCATCACCCCTCTTGTTTCCGCCTCCTTTTCCTATCCTTTGCCCACCTTTCCACCGCCGTTCGCCCTGGAACACGAGAAGGCCCGCCAATTGGCGGGCCTTCTCGTATCAGATGCTGGCAGGGCTCATCACGCTCTGAGTCATCAAATTCTGCGCCTCTGAATCATCAGACTCTGAGACTCCAGCACCTGGGGTGCGGGCTCAACGCGTCGCCCCCTTGAGTACCGCAGCCGAGGCCGCTGTGCTCGCCTTGCCGGCGTGCCCGGACACATTGCCTTCCCCCTGTGACGGCGAGGACATGTTGACGAATTCCGGGTAGGCGCCCATGCCGCATTCGTGCATGTCCATGCCTTCCAGTTCCTCTTCCTCGCTGACACGCAGGCCACCACAGATCTTCTTGATGACCAGCAGCGCCACGAAGCTTGCGCCGAACATCCAGGCGAAGATGATCAGCGTGCCCAGGATCTGGGTACCGAAGGCCGCCTCCGGATTGGAGAACAGCACCGCCATGATGCCCCACAGGCCTGCGGAACCATGCACGGAAATCGCACCGACCGGGTCATCGATCTTGAGGCGATCAAGCCCCACCACCGACAGCACCACGATGATGCCGCCCACCGCGCCGACCAGTACCGCAAGGCCGGCAGACGGCAGCAGCGGTTCCGCGGTGATCGAGACCAGACCGGCCAGGGCACCGTTCATCACCATGGTCATGTCGGTCTTGCCGAACATGGCGCGTGACAGCAGCGCCGCGGCCACCATGCCCGCAGAGGCCGCGGCATTGGTGTTGACGAAGATACGCGCCACGCTGTTGGCATCATCGAGACTGGCGATCTTGAGCATCGAACCGCCATTGAAGCCGAACCAGCCCATCCACAGGATGAACATGCCGAGCATGGCGATCGGCAGGTTGGCACCCGGGATGGCACGCACCTTGCCGTCAACGCCATAGCGACCCTTGCGCGGACCGACCAGCAATACCGCCGCCAATGCCGCCGCCGCGCCCGCCATGTGCACGACCACCGAGCCCGCGAAGTCCTGATAGCCCATCGCGTCCAGGAAACCGCCGCCCCACTTCCAGTAACCTTCCACCGGATAGATGACCGCGACCATCACCACCGCGAAGATCAGGAACGGCCACAGGCGCATGCGTTCCGCCACGGCCCCCGAGACGATGGACATGGTCGCGGCGGCAAACACCGCCTGGAAGATGAAGTCCGCCATGCTGGAGTAATAGGCGGCGCCTTCGCCAGCACTGATGTCGCTGAGGGTATTGTCAGCGCCGAGCATGAACGACAGCCCCGGAATCACGCTGCTGATGGCGTTGTCACCGGGATACATCACGTTGTAGCCCACCACCAGGAACACCAGACAGGCGATACCGTAGAGCAGCGCATTCTTGGTCAGGATCTCGACGGTATTCTTGGAGCGCACCAGCCCGGATTCCAGCATCGCGAAGCCGCAGGCCATGAACATGACCAATGCGGTACACATCAGGAAGTAGAACGTATCCAGCGCGTAGCTGAGTTGCAGCACATCGATATTCACCAGCGTTTCCCCTTTGTTGTTATCCGCAAGCGCTTTGGTCAGTGGCTTGCGATCCATTCCCTGTCACGCCCTCGGCGCCGAGAGTTGTTTGCCAGAAGCGGTTTGCCGAGAGCGTGGCCTAGACTGCTGCCTGCGCCGTCGCTTCGGCGTTGGTCGCGACGCTTGCCTCGCGGGCTTCCAGCCACTCGAGCACGCTGGGCAGATAGCGCGTCAGTCCCTTGTAGTCGATCAGCTCCGCCGGCAGGGTCTTCAGCACCTTCAACAGCCGCGTCTGCCAGACCGGGTTGGTACACAGGTCTTCCAGACTGATCAGATAGGTGCGGATACCGAAGAACAGCGCATGACTGCGCGGCATGCGCACCAGCGTCTGCAGCTCGACCCGCAGATGCACATCACGGCCAGCATTCTCTGGCGTGATGGTGGTGCGATCACTGCCCCACTCGGCGTAGGTCTCCGGGGAGCTGTCCATGCGCGGATGGATGGTCATGGTCCAGTTCAGGCGCCGCACCGGCCCGCCGACCTGGATGGCGCACAGGTATTTGAGCGCGCGATCGAATACGCCCATCTCATGCGCCAGCGGCACCGGGCCATGCCACTGCTTGAAGCTCATGCCGGCATCGAAGGCCAGTGACCAGTCCGCCGGACAGGTGATCATGCCGGCGTCCATGAACAGGTCACCGTCGCGCTGGTCGAGCAGCGCGATATCGCCCTGCATCTGACGGCCGATATAGTCCAGCGGCGGCAATGGCAGGCTGGCGTCATCGCCCATGCAAAAGGCCTGCTCCAGTCCCAGCAGATGGTTGCGCCACACGCAGTCATCGCCGTCGCGCTCGAAACCGAAGGCCTCGGGATAGTCCCGGGCGTAATGCGTCATCACGAATTCCAGGAAGTCCCAGGCGGCCGGCTGCATGTGCGGCATCACCAGACAGCGTCTGGGGTCCTTGGCCAGCACCCGCTCACGCTCGGCGATCTCGCTCAGATAGTGCTCATCGATATCCAGCATGTGCTCGGTGATGGAACCCGGCTTGCCGGGCAAGGTATGCGGCTCGATATTGACCGAGTAACGGTACTCATCTTCCGGGAACGGGAAGGGAAAACGCTGGATGGCGTGATCGGAATTCTTGAAGGTGAACAGACCATGGAACGCCTGGTCATCTCGCGGGGAAAATTGCATGTTCCTGCTCCTTGGGGGTCCATCTCGCGAAAGACGTATTCAGAGATCCAGCACCAGCCGCTGGCTGCGTGCCCGGGAAACGCAGGGCATCACGCAGCGCTGACTGGCCCGCTCCTGTTCATCGAGGAAGGCATCACGGTGCTCCGCCTCCCCCTCAAGCATCTCGACCCGACACTGCCCGCAGACGCCGCCACGACACAGGCTCGTCACCTCGACACCGCTGCGCTCCAGCGCTTCCAGCATCGACTCCTGGGCGCCGACCGCCACTTCCACGCCGCTTGTACGTGCCACGGCTGTGAAGGGAGTTCCCGGTTCCGGGGCGGCAAAGACCTCATGGTGGATGCGCGCGAGACTCCAGTGCAGCTCGCGCGCCGCGTCCTTCACGGCATCGATCATGGCCTGCGGGCCGCAGAGATAGACGTGCGTGCCGGCGGGCTGACGCGCCAGCAAGGCCTTCAGATTCGGGCGTTCGAGGCGATGCTGAGTGATGTTGCCACTCGCCAGATAGGGCGCGGCCTCCGGGAAGCGGGCGACGTCGAGGTCCTGGCTGCGCAGGTGCAGCTCCCAGCTGGCGCCACGCCGCTCAAGCTCCGGCAGGTAGGAGAGAAACGGCGTGATGCCGATGCCGCCTGCCAGCATCAGGTGGTGGCGCGCCTGCCAGTGCGGCAGAAACAGGTTGGCCGGCGGGCTGAGTTCCAGCTCGTCACCGACCTGCACGCGGGAATGGATGGCTTCGGAGCCACCACGCGAGACCGGCTGACGACGCACAGCGATGCAGTAATGCGAGGGATCATCCGGCGGACTGATCAATGAGTAGGCGTTGCGACACACCCGCCCCTCTCCCGGGATGCCCAGCACCACATGACTGCCCGGCGAGAACGGCGTGAAGGGGGAAGCCTCATCGGCAGGCACCAGAGTGAGACGGCGCACGCTGCTGCTGAGCTGATCGACCGCGGCGACCCGCGCCTTCATGAAGCGAGACATGGTGCCACCTCCTCCTGTGGGGGAATCTCTCCCGGGGCTTCCGCATCGATTCGCACGCCCATGTAGGCGCCGAGACGCTTGGAAAAATGATCACGCACTTCCAGCATCAAACCGCAGCCATCACAGGCTGCCGGCGAGTGGATGACATGCTCACTGACCTGCTGACAGTGCACGCAGAACACATGCCGCCCCAGGGCAGCGACCGGCAACATCAGCATGTCATCCAGCAGCAGCCCCTGCTGCTGAGCCAGATTGGCGACCTGCCACACGAAATGCTCACTGCCGATGATGACCAGACACCCCGCGACACCGATCTCGCTGATGGCGCCGACCAGTGCGTCGCAGGCCTTCGGGCGGTCATCGACGTCGTACCAGCGATGCAGACGGGCGTTGTCGGCGGGGCCCGTGGGCAACGCCTCTGTTGCCGGGGCGGATTGCACGGCGCCTCCCACCTCGCGGCTGCCGAGCTGATCGAGCAGCGTACTGATCAGCTGACAATGCATCTGCAGCTGCTGACGGGCGTTGCCCGCCGCCTCACCAGTGCCTGGCAGGCTCTCGGGAGACTGGCACGCCACCAGATAGCGTTGGGCATCGGGCAGCGCCTCGATGCGTGGATAGTGTTGCCGACTTCGAATCCCGGCAGTGACAGAGGATGATTGCGGGCTTTTCATGACACGACCCTGCTCTGAGAAATTGTCCTTGTTGTAATGCCGCCGTCTTGACGATGACGTGCATCCGACTACCACTCCATTTCTTGAGCATATTTCGTGCCATTGACGGCAAAATCATTACCCCACATACCCGACAAAATCGCCTGAAAACCCCGCTTCATATATGAACAATCAATCGAGACATTCGCGCACCAAAACAGAACACTTAGCTCAGGAGAAACGGCTTGTATTCACCATTATTGACCTGATTCAATCTCACCCCACAAGCCAACCTCTACGCCTGACATCTTTCTCATGAAATAACCACAAGATCCTGAAAGAATGGAAAAATTCTGCCTTGTGAAAATCACGACCTTTCAATCATAACGACACTACGGGCTTCTCCATCATCAGCATTCTGACGCGCTTTCTCTTGCATGATATTGGCCGGATTCCTTGACTGGACTCAGCACAAAACAAAGCGCCTCACCGAAGAGGTGAGGCGCTCTAATGACTCGATGTAATCAGGTCAAATCTTTCTACATCAACCGGAGCAGAGTTCTTGTCATTGCGACAGCTTTCCTGGACAACATTGCGGCGAACTTGCTGACAAAATTCTCTGCATCTTTGCCATGACAATCATGCGCAATGGCAGCCATGCACAATGGCACACGCACAACAAAGATCGTGCCATCAGTAACCGCCCTGGCCCGGCACCCAGTTGGTGCCCGCCAGCGGCACCCGGGCCATGGCCGCGGCTTCCACGTTCAGAGCGACCAGATCTTCCGGTTCCAGATGATGCAGGTGCGACTTGCCACAGGCACGTGCCAGGGTCTGGGCTTCCAGCGTCAGCACACGCAGGTAGTTGGCCAGACGCTTGCCGGCTGCGACCGGGTCCAGTCGCTGGCTCAGCTCCGGGTCCTGGGTGGAGATACCGGCCGGGCACTTGCCATCCTGGAAGTCGTCATAGAAACCGGCGGCGGACCCCAGCTTCTGATACTCATCGGCATAGCGCGGATGGTTGTCACCTAGCGCGATCAAGGCGGCGGTCCCGATGGCCACGGCGTCGGCACCCAGCGCGATCGCCTTGGCCACATCGGCGCCGTTGCGAATCCCGCCGGAGACGATCAGCTGCACCTCACGGTGCAGGCCCATCTCCTGCAGTGCCTGCGTGGCCTGGGGGATGGCGGCCATGGTCGGGATGCCGACGTGTTCGATGAAGACATCCTGGGTGGCGGCCGTGCCGCCCTGCATGCCATCCAGCACGATGACGTCCGCACCGGCCTTCACCGCCAGCTTGACGTCGTAGTAGGTGCGGGTCGCGCCGATCTTGACGTAGATCGGCACCTGCCAGTCGGTGATCTCGCGCAGTTCGGCAATCTTGATCGCCAGGTCATCCGGGCCGGTCCAGTCCGGGTGGCGACAGGCGCTGCGCTGGTCGATGCCCTGCGGCAGCGTGCGCATGCCCGCGACCCGCTCGGAAATCTTCTGGCCCAGCAGCATGCCGCCACCGCCGGGCTTGGCGCCCTGGCCGAGCACGACTTCAATGGCGTCGGCCTTGCGCAGGTCGTCCGGGTTCATGCCATAACGTGACGGCAGATACTGATAGACGAGGCGCGAGGACTGGCCGCGCTCTTCCGGGGTCATGCCGCCATCGCCGGTGGTGGTGGAGGTGCCGATTTCCGAGGCGCCACGGCCCAGCGCTTCCTTGGCCTGGGCGGACAGGGCACCGAAGCTCATGCCGGCGATGGTCACCGGCGTGCTGATCACGACCGGCTTCCTGGCATGGCGCGTGCCGAGCACGACTTCGGTCTCGCACTTCTCGCGATAGCCTTCCAACGGATAGCGCGACATGCTGGCGCCGAGGAACAGCAGGTCATCGAAATGCGGCACCTTGCGCTTGGCGCCCCAGCCACGGATATCGTAGATTCCCGTCTCCGCCGCCCGCTGGATCTCATGGATGACATCGCGGCCGAAGGTCGCGGATTCCCGCAGTGCCGGGTTGTAGGGCTGTGTTTGAGTCTCGTCGGTCATGTTGAGCATCCTGATCAGTAGGCTGAGGCGTTGTCGACCTTGAAGTGATAGAGCTGACGCGCGGATCCATAACGCGTGAAGCTGGCCGGGTCTTCATCGATTCCGGCACTCGCCAGCAACTCCGCCAGTTCTTCCAGGTGCTCGGCACGCATGTCCTTGGCGATGCAGTCCGCGCCCAGCGATGCGACCGTGCCCTTCACGTAGATTCGCGCTTCATAGAGCGAATCGCCGAGCCCTTCACCGGCGTCGCCGCAGACCACCATGCGTCCCGCCTGGCCCATGAAGGCACTCATGGCCCCGATGTTGCCCTTGACGACGATATCCACGCCCTTCATCGAGATGCCGCAGCGCGCCGAGGCGTTGCCTTCGATGATCAGCAGGCCGCCGTGGGCAGTCGCGCCCGCGGACTGGGAGGCATCGCCCTTGACCCGCACGCAGCCGGACATCATGTTTTCCGCCACCCCGACCCCGGTGTTGCCGTGGATGGTGACGCTGGCCTTCTGGTTCATGCCCGCGCAGTAGTAGCCCGCATGGCCATCGATATCGACACTGATGTCGTCATTGATGCCGCAGGCGATGTTGTGGGCGCCGTCGGAATTGACCACTCGCCACTCACGCGCGTCCTTCAGGGTGTCGGCATCGTGCAGGGCCTGGTTCAATTCGCGCAGCCCTTCAACGGCCAGATCGTGTGTCTTCATCATTACGCGGCCTCCGAACGGGCGGTGTCTTTTTCCCACAGATACAGGCGGCCGGGTTCCGGCTCCCACACGCGGGCATCCTTGATGCCCGGCAGACTGGCCAGGGCACGGTATTCCGAGGCCATGGCCACGTAGTCATCGGTCTCGGCGATCACGGCAGGCTTGCAGGCGATCGGGTCACGCACCACGGCGAAGCCATCACGTGTGCCGATGGTGAAGGTGAAGAAGCCATCAAGGTCCTTCAGGGCGCCGGTGATCGCGGCTTCCAGGCTGTCGCCCTGCTCCAGACGCCAGGTCAGGTAGCCGGCGGCGACTTCGGAATCGTTGTCGGTCTCGAAGCTGATGCCTTCACGCTTGAGCTTGGTGCGCAGCCAGTTGTGGTTGGACAGCGAGCCGTTGTGGACCAGGCACAGATCACGCCCGGTGGAGAACGGGTGGCTGCCCTGCAGGGTCACGGCGCTTTCGGTCGCCATGCGGGTATGGCCGATGATGTGGCTGCCCTGCATGCCCTTGAGGCCATATAGGCTGGCGATATGGGCCGGCAGGCCCACCGCCTTGAGGATCTCGATGCTCTGCCCCACGCTCAGCACGCGAATCTGCGGGGCGCTGTCGGCAAGCCAGCCGCGCACGGCACTTTCTTCCCCGGCGATCTTGAATACCGCGACACTGGCATTGCTGAACCAGTCCGCCACCGTGCCGACCTGCTCGCCCAGGCCCTTGGCGATCGCCTCCCAATCCTCATCGGCACCATCGCTTTGCAGCGTCAGCTTGATGCCAGCGTCAAATTCATCGCCATAGATGGCGAAGCCGGCGCTGTCCGGGCCGCGATCGGTCATCGCGATCAACATCGGCTCGAACAGCTCCCCCAGGCGCGATTCCAGCGCCGGGTTCTTGAGATAAAGCCCTACGATTCCACACATGGTGATGTCCTCTCACGGGCAGGAGGCGTCTCCTGCCTGATGTCTTGAGCGTGGTGGTGACAGTGGCGACCCTCGTCTGGCATGCCCCGCGAGATCCGCGAGCGCCGCCGGATGAGATCAGAAGAATTCGGCGTAGCGCTGGACTTCCCAGGCACTGACCTGTGCGTTGTAATCCAGCCATTCCTCGCGCTTGAGGCGCATGAACTCGGCGCAGATTCCCTCGCCCAGGCTCTCGCGCAGAATGCTGTCCGCCTCGAGCGCATCGATGGCCAGCGAAAGATTCTGCGGCAGCTTCTCGATGCCCTTCTCGGCGCATTCGCTCGCGGTCAGCGAGTAGAGATTGATGTTGTGGGGCGTGCCCGGGTCCAGCTTGCGCGCCACGCCATCCAGCCCCGCCGCGATGATGGCGGCGTGCACGAGATAGGGGTTGCAGCCGGCGTCCGGCAGGCGGAACTCGAGGCGACCATAGGGCACACGCACCATGGCCGAGCGGTTGTTGTCACCGTAGGCGATGAAGACCGGCGCCCAGGTCGCGCCGCTGGTGCTGCCACCACCGACCAGACGCTTGTAGGAATTGACGGTCGGCGCGGCAAAGGCACACAGCGCCGGGGCATGTGCCAGCAGTCCGCCGAGGAAGTGGTACGCCAGCGGCGACAGACCCATGCCCTGGGCGTCGGAGTCATCGCCGAACAGGTTGCGGCCGGTGTCATCACACACGGACAGGTGGAAGTGCATGCCGTTGCCCGGGCGGTCCGCCAGCGGCTTGGGCATGAAGGAGCACACCATGCCCAGGTCATTGGCGATCTCGCCGGCGGCCATGCGCACGAAGGTGAAGCGGTCTGCCGAGGTCAGCGCATCGCTGTAGGTGTAGTTGATCTCGAACTGGCCGTTGGCGTCCTCGTGATCGATCTGATAGACGTCGAAGTCCACCGCCTGCAGCGATTCGACCAGGCGCTCGAGGAATTCACGCGAACGCGACAGGCCCTTGTAGTCGTAGCAGGGCTTGGCGAGGGTATCGCTCTCGTCCACCGGCAACAGCTCACCCGCTTCCCCCCGGCGGAACAGCGAGAATTCCGGCTCCAGCCCGCTATTGAGCGTCCAGCCCTTCTCCTTCAGGCGCTCCAGCTGCTTGAGCAGCACCACGCGGCTATCGTTGGCGAACGGTTGCCCATTGACGTAGCCATCACAGGCCATGCGTGCATAACCCGGCTGCCACGGCACCAGCGACAACGAGCTCAGATCACCCCGCGCCATGAAGTCCGGCCCCTCCGGCGACATGCCGAGACCACTGACGGCGAAGCCGGCAAAGCCGGCGCCCTTCTCGACCACATCCATCAGGCAATTGGCCGGCACGGACTTGGTCTTGGCAGCGCCATGAATATCCACGAACTGCGCCAGCAGATAGCGAATGTCGTGATCCTTGATGAACTGTTGCGCGTTTTCGGGTGACATCTGGGTTTCCTCTGAGAGCGGACCGGGTTCCATCTCCCTCGACACTGTCTGCCACCCCGGGAAACCTGACCCCTTGTGGTGACTCGCCACGTCAAGATAGCGGATGAAACGAGTTTTTGTGATTCCTGCTGGTCAACTTTATTTCCCTCAAAGAAAAGCATGCAGCATGCCATTTCGCCAGTTGCCGCCCAGAACTTTTCACCAACCTCCTGTTTTGCATGGAAATTTATTTTCCAAGCTCATTTCACCCCACAGGAAACGCCAGGTGATCATGAGTGAATTCCTACCCGTTTCTCGAAATAGGCATCATTTCGGTGCCCAAAGCTCTCTCTTCGCACCAGCATGACGCAAAACGCTAATATTCACGCCCGAATTCGTGCTGCCAATCGGCGCCTGACTCGCTCAAGGGCTGTCGTGGCCATGGCCTTTGACGGAATTGGCAAGCCCCTTGCTTAACCAAGAGGAATGTTTCTTTCCTTTCAAGAATCGACCCTCGTGCGATCAGGCAAGGCAAGCAGCAGGCACAAGCCCTTGTGAAGCGCCTGAAAAGGCGCCTGAAAAGGCGAAAGAACAACAACACCTCCTGCGGCGGATGCGCGTCTTGCGTGCCATCTTCGCCAGCATCAGCAGGACTACGGCACCCCCCATTTACGCTAGGCAGCACGACTCACAGGAGAAAGGGACGCATGGCGAATTCATGGCGCATCTCGGCACTGGCCGAACAACACCGCAAGCTGGGCGCGGAGCTCGAAGACTGGAATGGCATGGGCACCGCCTGGAATTACGCCGTCTCGGAAACGGCCGATGACCACGAGACCATTCGCACCCGCGCCGGTCTGATGGATGTCTCGGGGCTCAAGAAGATCCACTGCAATGGCCCGCATGCTCAGGCCGTGCTGGATTACGTCACCACGCGGGACATGTCCAAGCTGTATCCGGGCAAGTCGGTGTATGCCAGCGTCTTGAATGAGGCCGGCAAGTTCGTCGACGACTGCATCGTCTATTGCCTGGCGCCGAACTCCTACCTCGTGGTGCACGGCACGGGCACCGCGAATGAAATGCTGGCCAAGAGTGCCCTGGGGCGCGCCGTCAGCCTGACCTTCGATGACGACATGCACGACATGTCACTGCAGGGGCCGGTCGCGGTGGATTTCCTGGAGCGTCACGTGCCGGGTATCCGTGAGCTGCGTTACTTCCACCATCTGCAGACCCAGCTGTTCGGCTGCCACGTGATGATCTCGCGCACCGGCTACACCGGCGAGCGTGGCTACGAGATCTTCTGCAAGGCCAAGGACGCCCCCTCTCTGTGGGAGCAGATCCTCGAGGAGGGTGCCGACATGGGCATCAAGCCGTGCAGCTTCGGCACCCTTGACTGGCTGCGGGTCGAGAGCCACCTGCTGTTCTACCCGGCGGACAATTCCGAAACCTACCCGTACCCCGACCAGCCGGTGGGCGACACCCTGTGGGAACTGGGCCTGGACTTCACCGTCTCGCCGGGCAAGACCGAATTCCGTGGCGCCAGCGAACACTTCGCGCTGCAGGGCAAGGAACGCGTCAAGGTCTATGGCGTGCTGCTGGATTCGAAAGACGTCGCCCAGATCGGTGACAAGGTCTACGCCGACGGCAAGTGTGTCGGTGTCATCACCCAGGGCATGTACTCGCGCCTGAGCGATCGTTCCATGGCGCTGGCACGTCTCGAACCCGGCTATGCCGAGCATGGCACTCCGCTGACCCTCAAGACCGGCACTGACGGCGAGACCAGCCTCTCGGCCATCAGCCACTCCCTGCCCTTCGATGACCCGGAAAAGGCCAAGCGACTGGCTCGCGGCTGATCGCGCGCCACAGCCACGAGGCAACAAGCTCAAGCCGCGAGGCAACAGCTCAAGCCCCGCGGCAACAGTGCGAATCGCGTGATGCTGGATAGCGTGAAACCTGAGAGGCCTCCTCGGCATGGCGTCGAGGAGGCCTCTTGCATCACATGCCATGGAGTCAGGACGAGGACTGGCCACAAACGTGGATGAGGGTTGGCGGTAAACTTGATAATGTCACCCGATATCCGCACGCGGGTGACGCGCAACGACTCCCACAAGGATGCGCTTCTCACCCCGCCTGATCATTATTCCTATCGCATTCACCTCCGCCACAGGAGTTATCCATGCCGCGAGAATCCTCCCATTCCTCCGATACACCTCAACCGACAGCGCTTGACACGAAAGTGACTGACACAAGAGCGCCTTCGCTGGCTGCAGAACCTGCCGCGCAGTCCGAGGTGAAGGAGACCATCACCGCGGCAGCCGACGAGACACGCCTGGGACTCGAGCAGCACATCGCGCGCGCGCTCAAGCAGCAGCGAGTCTCGCAGGGCTACAAGATTTCCGACGTCTCGCGTATCGCCGGTGTCAGCCAGGGCATGATCAGCAAGGTGGAGAACGCCCAGGTATCCACCAGCCTCGATACCCTCAACAAGCTGTGCAATGCCTTGAGCCTGCCGATCTCGAAGCTGTTCAGCGATTACGATGTCAACGGGCGTGGTGCTCAGCACATCAAGGCCGGTCAAGGCATGCAGGTGGTTCGCACCGGCACGGAAGTCGGCCATGCCTATCAACTGTTGAGCTACAAGCAGGGTCCCAAGAAGCGCTACGAACCCTTCCTGATCACCATGGATGACGCCAGCGAAGTCTTCCCCAACTTCTGTCATGCCGGGCATGAATTCATCTACCTGCTTTCCGGCAACCTCACCTACCGTCATGGTGACAAGTTCTATGACATGGGGCCCGGTGACAGCCTGGCCTTCGATGCCGGTGTGCCGCATGGTCCCGAAAAATTGAACGAGGTGCCGATTCAGCTGCTGTCGATCATTCACTACGACGATGAATGAGCCTCTCTGACGTATGAGACCCTCGAACATCCATCATCATCGTCATGGGGACTGGACAACATCAATGAAGATTCGCCTTGCCACACCCAAGGATGCTCAGGGAATTTCACGCGTTGCGTCCGCACTGGGCTATCTGCCCCACGACGATGATGCGTTGATCCTGCAGCGACTGGAGCACCTGTTGGCGTCACGCCATGACCGCATCTGGGTGGCGGAACAGGCGGGCGAAGTGATTGGCTGGCTGCATGCCCAGCATGTCTTTCGTGTCGCTTCAGCCGATTTCATCGAGATACTGGGCCTGTCCGTCGCACAATAGGCGCAACGACAAGGCGCAGGGCGGGCATTGGCCAGGCAGGCCATTGCCTGGGCAACCGACGAGGCGCTGACCCTGCGAGTTCGCACCCATGAGGCGCGCGATGTCGCCAGGAAATTCTATGCCGCCTGCGGCTTTACGCTGGCCAAGACACAGTGCGTCTTTCAGATGACCCCGTGATTCTGCCCGCCTTCCTGATCGAGCTCACCCCGCCTTCCTGACTGAGCTCGCCCGCCTTCCTGACTGAGCACGCCCCGATTTCATGCCCTGCCATGCCCCGCAGGCCGAAGAAAGAATCGCCTGCCATGACAGCGTTGCGAGACGCGACCTGTATAGCCCTTCATTCCTCTGGCAGTCGTATCGCCTGGATGGCGGCAGAGTTGTCGTCGTTTCCTCCAGCTACGCCACCTGTTTTCTGCGCGCCGAGGCATGAGGATGCCGCCTCTTGCATGACTCCCCTCCCCACGAGAATCTTGCCATCACGTCGGCATGAGACTTTCGTCCGCCGGTGAAATATGTTTTTGACAGTGCCTTTTTCTCGGCTAGATTGAGTCGATGTAACGGGTTACATTCGAAGACAAGACATGGTTGCCCCGGCCATGTCCGCTACCTGCCCCACTGCATCATCCCCAACAATCAGAGGGTCGCTTCAGTCCCTGCTACGCCACGTACGCCCTGCTCCATGCATGACCTTCATAGAACAATCAACAATAAACGGAGACTCGACAATGGCTTGGTACTACTCCTATATCATTGGCTATTTCGTGATCATGTTCGCGATCGGCTACTACTACTTCCGCAAGGTGAAGACCTCTGACAGCTATCTGATTGCCGGCTGGAACATGGGCTACTGGAAGATCACCGGCACCACCATCAGCACCTGGTGTGGTGCGGCAGCCTTCATCGGCTGGATGGGGATGGGCTTTTCCAAGGGGCTTTCCGGCTACTTCATGTTCGCCCTGCCCGGTATCATCGCGAGCCTGATGCTGGTCATCTTCTTCAGTCGCCCGCTGCGGCGCAAGAAGCTCTATACCCTGGCGGATCTGTTCGGGCGCCGCTTCGGCCGCAAGGCCAGTCTGTTTCCCTCCTTCTTCTCAGCCTTCGTCTACTCGGTGCCTGCCACCGCGATCCAGATCATCGGCATGAGCACCATTCTCACCGTGGTGCTGGGGCTGGAGTTCAATACCGCCATCTTCGTGTCCTTTGCGCTGATTCTCGGCTTCACCATTCTGGGCGGCCTTGAAGCGGCCATCGTCACCGATGCCCTGCAGAGCATCCTGCTGATCGCCGGCATCATGGTGCTGGGCTTCACTGCCCTGAGTTATGCCGGAGGACTGGAACATGCTCTGCTCAATACGCCGATCGAGTTCCTCGCCCCGCTGCCCGAAGGCAAGACAATGGAGGTAGTGACCTTCGCGCTGACGGTGGCGCCGTTCTACCTCGTCTGGCAGTGCACCTGGCAACGCATCTTCGCCTCCGAAAGTGAAGATGTGGCCATCAAGGCCGGCGTGTCAGGCTTCTCCATCGTGATGCTGATCTCCTTCTTGCCCTACTGCATCGGCGTGCTGGCGCGTCAATTCGTGCCGCTGGATACCTCGGCCGATCTCGTCTTCTCCTACGTCACCATGCAGTTGCTGCACCCGGCCATCGGCGGGCTGGTCATCGTCGGCCTGCTGGCCGCCCTGATGACCTCGGCGGATTCCTACATCCTGCAGGGCAGCTCCAACCTGGCGCATGATCTCTACGGCAACTTCATAAATCGTCACGCCAACGAGAAGCAGAAAATGGCCTCGGCGCGCCTGAGTGTCGTCATCATCAGCGTGCTGGGACTGGGCGTCACCTTCCTGATGACCGACATCATCTCGGCCTATCAATGGGCGCTGCGCATCTCGGCTACCACGCTGATCTTCCCGTTCTTCGCGGTGATGTTCTGGAAGCATGCGACGTCCCGCGGCTGCATCAGCAGCATGGCGAGCGCCCTGAGTGTCACCGCCCTCTGGCCACTGCTGTCGACTGGCATCGACCCCGCCTACCCGGGCTTCCTGACCTCGCTGGTCGTGCTGGTGGTCGTCAGCAAGCTGACCCGCCATAGCCCCAGCGAGGATGTCGCGGCCTATTACTGGGATGGTGCCGAGTCACACGCCGCAAGCCCCCTCCCGGACGCCGCCAAGCCGGATATCGCACTGGCCTCGAAGGCTGTCTGAGCGACACCGGATCACCAGGACCGTAAAGACAGGAAGTGGCTCGGGGCTTGTCATCGCCACGAGCCATTTCACCGCCCTCTGGTGCCTGGCTTGCCGCTTGCTTGTGATCTCTTCACCCGCTGACTGATCAGCAGGATTCTCTGGCACGCCGTCATGACAAGGATGACTCACATGACCCGAGCAGTACCGACTTCCCACAGCGCCGCCAGGCCAGCCGCCCATCGTGTCCATAATCCCTACGCCCCGCTGAGCGAGTCAGGGCCTCAGCCCGGCACGCGCTGGCTCAAGGGCAATATCCATGTGCATACCCGCGAAGCGCTCGATGAGAGCATTTCGATGGACCGGATTCATGGCGAGGATCATGACGAAGTGATCCGGCGCTCACAGGCCGCTCCCTTCCACTTCGATTTCGTGTGCACCTCGGTTCACCCCTACCTCAACAATATCGAGCTGTTCTCACGCGGCGAGCAGCGTGATGACTTCGTGGTGATTCCGGGACGCGAGATCCAGAACGACACCATCGACGATGGCGGCTATCTCGACGGCTATTTCGCCGGCGAGCATTCGAAATATCTGCATGTGCTGAGCATGGGCAAGGTCGGCGGCCTGTCGATCTGCGCCCATCCCAACTTCTTCGAGACCACCCGCCCGCGCGAGGGGGGCGAGTGGACACAGATCAAGAAGACGCTCCTCAACCCGTGTGCGCGCCTCGCGGAGATGAACATCATGGGCATGGAGGTCTACAACGGCCTTTCCATCCTGGAAGAACACATGGGGGCCAGGCCCTACGCGCCGCACATGGCAGAGCCCTGCTGGGATGATCTTCTGTGTGAGGGAGTGCGCTGTGCCGGCTTTGCCGGCAACGACGAGTTCTATCGCGAACAATATGTCTACGAGAACTACGCGCCACTGGGTTTCATCATGGTGGCCGCGGCGCTCAACGAGGCCGATATCCTGCGCAACGTGAAGCGCAACCGCTTCTATGCCAGCACCGGGGTGATGCTGGCCGATACGCCACTGGCAATGTCTGAACAGCAGGGACGCTACACCTTGCGCGTCAGCGCACAGGACAAGGTGAAGTGGAAGGCGATGGTGCAGCGAGGCGTGGACTTCACAGGCGCGGGCGAGCCAGGCGCACCGCAGCTGATCGAGATCACGGCCCCCACCGCTGCTGCAGAGTGGGAGCTGGAGCTGGGCGGCGACTGGAAGTACGTGCGCTTTCAGGCCGAGTCACTGGACAACTCCCTGCACCGCGCCTGGTTGCAGCCGATCTATGGTCCGGGCTGGGTCGACTACAAGGCGCTGTGAGTCAGGCCGTGTGAGTCAGGCCCCGAGAATCAGGCCCCGTGAATCAGACCCCGTGAATCAGACCCCGTGAACAGGTGCTCAGCCCTGGCTGGGCGCCGGGCCTGCACTGCCACGAATCGCCAGCGACGCGTCCAGCAGGCGTGACATCAAGGGCGCGTCGTCCTCGAGATGGCGGATCAACGCCTGGGCGATCACCTCGCCCATCTCCTCCACCGGCAGGTCTACCGTCGTCAGCGGTGGATTGAGGAACTCCGCCATTTCCAGGTCATCGAATCCCACCACCGAGACCTGTTGCGGCACGCGGATTCCCCGCCGCTGCAGCGCCAGCATGGCACCACTGGCCAGCACATCATTGAGGCACATCACGGCGGTAATGCCATCCCGCAGGCCGCCTTGCCCTTCGCCATCGAGCGCGCCCCCAGGCTCACAAGAAAGCTCGCCTATCGCGGCGCTCGCCCCGGCGGTGGTGACATCGACGAACTGATCATGCTCGCGATCGGCGCGGGCACTCTCCAGCGCCTGCAGCGCGGCAACGGCGCCGTCGTAGCGCAGGCGTGCACGGTCGTTGTGCGCCAACGATTCGGAGAGGATGACGATACGCTGATGACCCAAGGACATCAGATACTCCGCCAGTGCCTTGGCCAGGCCGTAGTTGTCATAGCCCACCGTGATCAACGGCGAGTCCGGCAGGTAGATGCTGTTGAAGACCACCGGCACCGAGAAGCGTGACAGGTAGTCCAGTGTCTCCGCGGCATGACTGCCACCGGGCAGAATCACGGCGTCCACCCCCATGTTGACCAGCTCGCGCACCTTGTCGAATTCCGTCACCCGCCCCTTCTGGGTGGTCGTCACCAGCAGGCTGTAGTGCGCCCGCGCCAGCGCGCCTTCCAATGCATCGATGAACTTGGCGTAGATCGGGTTCTCGAAGGTCGGGATCACGATCCCCAGGGTGCGCGACTGATGCTGAGACAGCACACGCGCGGCATTGTTGGGCAGGAAATCGAGCGCGTCGGCCGCCGCCAGCACCTTGTCGGCCGTCTTCTTCACCACCTTTTCGGGATTGTTGAGCACCCGCGAGACCGTCGCGACCGACACCCCCGCCAGCTGGGCGACTTCCCTGACCCCGGCACGCCTGGGCTTGTTCATGGCTTGCTCTCCCTCGCCGCCTGCGCTCTTCGGGCCGGTTTCGCCTGGCGCAGGGCATCCAGCTCCGTCAGATAACGCTCCAGCACCAGATTGGGCGGGCGGCTCTTGCGCGTGATGGCGCTGTAATAGGTGACATAGGAGTTGGCCACCGGGCTGAGCGCCTGCATCTGGCCATCGCGCACCCAGCGCTCGGCATAGTGGGTGGGCAGATAGCCGAGATAGCGCCCGGAAAGCACCAGGAAGGCGATGCCCTCGCGGTCAGTCGCGGAAGCGGCGGCTTTGAGCGGCTCATGCAGCGCCTTGATCGCAGGCGTCTGGGCGTAGGCCGGCAGCACCGCATCATGCTGGCGAATCTCTTCCTCGCCCACCGGACGCCCCCGCGCGAGGGTATCGCCCGCCCGTGGCTCACGGAACAGCACATGGCCCCGCGCGCAGTAAAGGCAGGAAGTTTCCTCGTAGAGCGAGCGATACTCGAGCCCCGGCAGCGTCTTGAGCGTCGGGATCACCCCGGTATGCAGGCGGCCATCCAGCACGGCGCGCTCGATCTCGTTGGGAGGAATCATGCGGATGTTGATCATCACCTCCGGGCCGTGGCCCTTCAGCGCACTCAGCGCATCCGTGATGTGCATCTCGGGCATGGTGACCAGATTGTCGGTGATGCCGATGTTCAGCTCGCCCTTGAGCCAGGCATGCAGACCATTGATGCGTGTGCGAAAGCCCTCTGCCGCGGCCAGCATCTGCATCGCGGCCTCGTGGACTTCCCGCCCCTCATTGGTGAGAGCAAACCCGCTGCGCCCGCGCTGACAGAGCTTGAGGCCCAGCCGCGTCTCCAGGTCACTCATCGCCATGCTGATGGCGGAGCGACTGATGTTGAGCTCGATCTCGGCCGCCGAGAAGCCACCGCACTCCACTACCTTGCGAAAGATACGCAGCAGACGCAGGTCGGTATCGCCGAGCTGCCCCCGCATGACCTCGCCTCGCATAAGCCGCGCCTCCTGTTGTTGAACGGTTCCGCGCCAGACGGCGCCGAGATGGCGTAGCGAACGCCAGCGGAAAGTTAAGTAAATGCTTTCCTGAAGATAAAGACAATGGCATTTATCTTACCAAAAGGACTTCCTAATCTAGTTGGACAGGAGCCGAGAACCAACAACAACACACTCTGTGGGAGACATCATGACCGCCTTCGATACATCCCCTTCCGCCCAGGCAGGCTTGAGCCAGGAGCAGCTCGATGCCTACTGGATGCCCTACACGGCCAACCGCCAGTTCAAGCAGGATCCGCGCATCATCACCAAGGCGCAGGGAGCCTACTTCACGGACTCCCAGGGCCGCCAGATCTTCGATGGCCTGTCGGGTCTCTGGACCTGCGGTGCCGGCCATTGCCGCCCGGAAATCGCCGAGGCGGTCAGCGCGCAGCTGCGCGAGCTGGATTACGCGCCCGCCTTCCAGTACGGCCACCCCAAGGCCTTCGAACTGGCGCACCGCATCAAGACGCTGATGCCCGAGGGGCTGGATCACGTCTTCTTCACCGGCTCCGGCTCCGAGAGTGCCGACACCTCACTGAAGATTGCGCGTGCCTACTGGCGCAAGAAAGGCAAGCCGACCAAGACCAAGCTGATCGGACGCAGCAAGGGCTATCACGGCGTCAACTTCGGGGGCTTCAGCGTCGGTGGCATCGGGGCCAACCGCTCGCTCTACGGCCAGGGGGTCGATGCCGATCACCTGCCGCATACCCTGCTCAAGGAAAATGTCTTCACGCCCGGCATGCCCAGGACCGGTGCCGAGCGCGCCGATGAGCTGCTGGAGCTGATCGCGCTGCATGATGCCTCCAACATCGCCGCCGTCATCGTCGAGCCGATGGCAGGCTCCGCCGGCGTGCTGCCGCCGCCAGTGGGCTATCTCAAGCGCCTGCGCGAGATATGCGACCAGCACGACATCCTGTTGATCTTCGATGAGGTCATCACCGGCTTCGGACGCATGGGCGCCATGAGCGGCGCCGAGGAATTCGGGGTCACGCCGGACATCCTCAACGTCGCCAAGCAGATCACCAATGGCGCGGTGCCGATGGGCGCCGTGGTCGTCAAGGGCGACATCTACCAGTCCTTCATGGACAACGGCGGCCCCGACTACATGATGGAGATTCCCCACGGCTACACCTACTCCGGTCACCCGGTGGCGTGTGCCGCGGCGCTGGCGTCCCTCGACGTGCTCGAGAACGACCAGCTCATCTCCCGCGTCCGCGAGCTGAGTCCGGTATTCGAGAAGAAGCTGCACGAGCTCAAGGGCACGCGTTACATCAGCGACATCCGCAACTACGGCCTGGCCGGTGCCCTGCAGGTCGAGGCCTATCCCGGCGAGCCGGCGCGGCGCCCGTATGAGATTGCCATGCACTGCTGGAAGGCCGGTTTCTATGTCCGTTACGGCGGCGACACCATCCAGCTGGGCTTGCCGTTCATCACCGAACACGACGAGCTGGACCGCCTGATCAATGCCCTCGGCGATGCCTTCGCCGCCCAGGACTGACGGTCACCGCTCAAGACTGACCATCAACATTCAGAACTGACGATCAACACTACTTCATTCATCGCCATTCATTTCACAAGTCATCTCAGGGAGCCCACCCAATGAAGACGCTCGGACACCTCATCAACGGCAACATCGATCACAGCGAAGGCCGTACCCAGGACATCTTCAATCCCTCCACCGGCGAAGTCGGCGGTCAGGTGCGTCTGGCCAGCAAGGCGACGGTCGAGGAAGCCATCGCGGCCGCCGAGGCCGCCTTCCCGGAGTGGCGCAACACGCCGCCGATCAAGCGCGCCCGCGTGATGTTCCGCTTCAAGCAGCTGCTGGAAGAACACGCCGACGAGATCGCCCGCCTGATCGGTCAGGAGCACGGCAAGATCTGTCACGATGCGCTGGGCGAATTGCAGCGCGGCATCGAGAATGTCGAATATGCCTGCAGCGCCCCTGAACTGCTCAAGGGCGAGCACAGCCGCAATACCGGCCCGGGCATCGATTCCTGGAGCGAATTCCAGCCGCTGGGCGTGGTTGCCGGCATCACGCCGTTCAACTTCCCGGCCATGGTGCCGCTGTGGATGTACCCGATGGCGATCGCCTGCGGCAACACCTTCGTCCTCAAGCCCTCCGAGCGCGACCCGACGTCCACGCTGTTCATCGCCGAGCTGCTGATGGAGGCCGGACTGCCGGCCGGCGTCATGAATGTCGTCAATGGCGACAAGGAAGCCGTCGATACGCTGCTGGACGACCCGCGCATCCAGGCGGTCAGCTTCGTCGGTTCCACCCCGATCGCTGAATACATCTACAGCCGCGCCGCGGCCAACGGCAAGCGCTGTCAGGCCCTCGGTGGCGCCAAGAACCACGCCATCGTGATGCCGGACGCCGACATGGAATACGTGGCCAACTCACTGAATGGCGCCGCCTTCGGCTCCTCCGGTGAGCGCTGCATGGCACTGTCCGTCGCGGTGGCCGTGGGAGATGAAGCCGCCGACAAGCTGATCGCGCAGATGAAGCAGCAGATGGAAGGCCTCAAGGTCGGCATCTACAGCGACAAGGGCAATGATTTCGGCCCGCTGATCACCGCAGCCCATCGCGACAAGGTGGTCGGCTACATCGACAGCGCCGAGCAGCAAGGCGCGACGGTGGTGGTCGATGGCCGCAATCCGCAGGTCGAAGGCGGCGAGAACGGCTTCTTCGTCGGCGGCACCCTGATCGATGGCGTCACCCCGGAGATGACCTGCTACCAGGAAGAGATCTTCGGCCCGGTGCTGCTGGTCGTGCGCGCCGATTCGATGGAAGCCGCCATGCAGCTGATCAATGATCACGAATACGGCAATGGCACCTGCATTTATACCCGCGATGGCGAAGCCGCCCGCTACTTCAGTGATCACATCCAGGTCGGCATGGTCGGCATCAACGTGCCGCTGCCGGTACCGGTCGCCTATCACAGCTTCGGCGGCTGGAAGCGCTCGCTGTTCGGCGATCTGTCCGCCTACGGCCCGGATGCGGTGCGCTTCTACACCCGCCGCAAGACCATCACCCAGCGCTGGCCTTCCGCCGGTCTGCGTGAAGGCGCCCAGTTCGCCTTCCCGTCCTGATCCATCGCCTTCGCTTTCTGACCCATCACGAACGCGGATCATCGCCTGATAACAACTGCGCCGGACAGCCCTGCTGTCCGGCGCTTTCGTGTGCTCATCATGCAGGGTCATGCCGGCAGTCAGCTCCTGCCCCTTGCAGTGGCCAGAAACGGCTCCACATAGTCAGGACATCTCATCACGAGAATCCCGACAACATCGGCGGTCAGCACCGTCACAAGGAGCCAAGATGATCTGGGTAATCGCCACCGTTACCGCCAAGGAAGGCCACGTTCAGGATGTCTTCAATGAACTCTGCGCCGTCGCGCCCACCGTGCGCGAGGAAGATGGCTGCCACGCCTACCACCCGTGCCTGGACTCCGAACGCGCCGCCGACAAGGACAACGACCCACGCCCTGACACCATCACCGTGGTGGAAGCCTGGGAATCCCACGATGCGCTGCAGGCCCACCGTGAGACCGAACACATGCAGCGCTTCCGCGACAACGCCGGTGACTGGATCGCCGATGGCGATATCCGCATTCTGAGCCCGGCGGGCTGATAGACAGAACAGCATCGGGGAAGACCCAAAAAAGCCCGGCCTCCAGGAGGCCGGGCTTTTTCGTGAGATACCGCTGAGCAATATCCGCTAGCAGCTTTACCTGCCGTCCACCATTGAACACAGGTACACCTCGTCTGATCTGCGTCTCGTGAATGTGCAGCACTCGCAGGGATTATCGGTTGCCTGAGGGCTTCTCAGCGCTGATACTGTATATGAATACAGTGTCGAAAGGAGACCCCACCCATGACCGTATCTGCCGCTCAACCGTCCCACGCCTCGCTGGCTCGCCCTCATCCAGCACCGGAGCCCTGTGCACTGCCGCACCCTCACATCACGGGGCGCGCTGGCATTTCCGGCTTCCCCTCGCCGGCCGAGGATTACGCGGGGCGCACGCTGGACCTCAACGAGCGGCTGATCAAGCGCCCGGCAGCGACCTTCTTCATGACGGTGGCGGGTGACAGCATGGAAGGCTTCGGCATCTATGAGGGCGACACCCTGGTGGTAGACCGCTCCATCGATGCCCGTCCCGGGCATATCGTGGTGGCACTGGTCGAGGGTGAGGTGGTGGTCAAGCGTTATGAGCTGATCGGTCAGCGCCCCTATCTGAGCTCCGGCAATGCCCTGTATCCGCCGGTCGCGATCTTCGACCTCGAATGCCAGGTCTGGGGGGTGGTGCGTTCCGTCATCCACGAATACGCGGTATGAATACGCCGATGATCGGACTGGTGGACTGCAACAACTTCTACGCCAGCTGCGAGCGAGTGTTCGACCCGCGCCTGGAGGGCCGCCCTGTCGGCGTGATGTCCAACAATGACGGCTGCGTGATCGCGCGCTCCAACGAACTCAAGGCGCTGGGCGTGGAGATGGGCACCCCCGCCTTCCAGCTACAGCCACTCGTCCGTGAGAGGCGCATCCACCTGCTCTCCTCCAACTATGAGTTGTATGGCGACATGTCGGCGCGCGTGCGTGAGGTGCTGGAGGAATATTCCGCCGGGGTCGAGCCCTACTCCATCGATGAGATGTTCGTGCGTTTCGATGGCTTTGATCGCAACTCGATGCTGACGTTGAGCCGCACTCTGCACCGCAATGTCCGCAAGTTCACCGGCATTCCCGTGTGTGTCGGGGTGGCGCCAACTCGAACGCTGGCCAAGCTGGCCAATCGCGCTGCCAAGAAGCGTCCGGAATTCGGCGGTGTCTGCGTGCTGGAACCCGATGAAGTCGGCACCCAGCGCCTGCTGGCCGATACGCCACTGGGCGATGTCTGGGGCGTGGGCCGACGATTGGTCGAACGCCTGGCACTGCAAGGCCTGCACACTGCCTGGGACCTGCGCTGCGCCGACCCGCGCGCCATCGGCCAGCGGTACTCCGTGGTACTGGAACGCACCGCACGCGAACTGCAAGGCACGCCCTGCTTCGAGATGAATGATGCCGATGACGCTCGCCAGCGCATCATGACCTCGCGCTCCTTCGGGCGCATGACCGGTGACTTGAATGAACTCAGGGACGCCATCCGCCAACATGCCCAGCGCGGCGCCGAGAAGCTGCGCCATCAAGGCAGCCTGGCACGCGCCGTGCTGGTCTTCCTCAAGAGCAATCGCCACCGACCCGACCTGCCGCAATACTCACCCAGCACCATCGTCGAGCTGCCCGCCCCCACCAATGACAGCCGCGAGATACTCGCCGCCGCGCAACAGGCGCTGGAGCATATCTACCTACGCGGTTATCGCTTCATGAAGGCTGGCGTGATGCTGCTCGATCTCATCGACCAGCCACGCGAGCAACTCTCGCTGCTCGACGACGAAGCGGATATCGCCAGGCGTGAACGCAGTCAGCAGCTGATGGCGACACTGGACGCCATGAATCAGAAGATGGGCCGCGGCACCGTGCGTCTGGGCGTCGCACGCCCCGACGCCGCCTGGCAGCTGCGCTGCGCCCACCGCAGCGCCCGCTACACCACCAACTGGCAGGAATTGAAGCGGTTGCGTTAGAATAGAGAAAATCTTTCATTACAGATACTTAAGTATATTGCTAACACACTAATAGTATATTATCGTGCTAGCAATATACGTAAACATGAAATCAATTGATCCTATAAAATCTCGTCACTAACGTAGCGCCGTTTCTATTCTTCCACAATTCATACTTTGACTTAGCAAGTATTCGGCTACCATTAACGAAACCAATAACAGTTTCATTATCACCAGCGCGGGAAGGAAGAAAATCTTTAGCTAATATATAGTGCTGTTCTAAATTACTGTAACTCCAGAAATCTACAGCTTCAGACCAATCTTCAAGCCTATTGCTTATATTATTAAACTCATTCACATTAATCATTATAGTTGCATAATATGCCGAGGACTTTTCACTCTCCCCCATAACATAATAAGCGATATTGTCTGGCAAGTTATACCTACTCTCAGAGAGATTGTAATAATCAGATTCACACCCCCACCCTCCTCCTTTGAACGACCAACCGTTCGTATTATTTATTTTACGATATTCATTCATGCTAAGGCATAAAGCATTAGGAGCAATTGGTAGGGGATTCCTGCGCAAAATCTGCTCTTTAGTATAACCTACACTATCTTTCTTATAACCAGCCTCAATCTTAGATTTATTATTAGCTTCCAAAGCCGCTACAACCTCTCTGTCTTCAGCAATCACAATTACTAAAAAAGCCGCAATGCATAACAAAACAACAATCTGCGCATTATTCATTATAATCTCCCTAGCAAAACCAAAGCCACAACAAAAATCAGAAAATAAAAAACAAGAACCCCACTTTACTTTATATAAGCAACAAAGCATTATTTTACTTAAACATGTAAACACAATCACAACATATCCAACACAAAAGTATGCCGACCACACACAAACCAAGGATAGCCCTACATTAAACCATTGCAATAAAAAATAACCGTTAACCATACACTTAATGAACAATATTGTTAACAATGATTGCCAACAATACCTCAATGGCACGTACCACCTGCGTAGATTGTTGCACCCACAGCAAAGGTGTTTTACACCAGTGCCGCTTTATCAATGACTTGCGAACGCTCATGCTGTGCGCCATTGCTGAAAAGCCAACAGTTGTGGAGTACCCGGCATGAAGATTCTACTGATCAACGGCGGCAAGGCCTTTGCCCATTCCAATGGCGAGCTGAACGCGACGCTGCATGAACTGGCGCGCGGTGAGCTGGCCGAGCTGGGTCATGAGGTGCGTGAAACCGTCATCGAGGAAGGCTTCGAGGCCAAGGCGGAAATCGAGAAGCAGCTGTGGGCGGACCTGATCATCTATCAGACCCCAGGTTGGTGGATGGGTCTGCCGTGGACCGTGAAGAAGTATCTCGATGACATCCTGACTGAGGGCCACGGCTCTCTGTATGCCAGCGATGGTCGTCATCGCACCAGCCCGACCCAGGGCTACGGCACTGGCGGCTTGATGCAGGGCCGCCAGTACATGCTGTCACTGACCTGGAATGCGCCACTTGAGGCCTTTGATGAAGAAGGCAACTTCTTCGAGGGCAAGGGCATCGATGGCGTCTACTTCCCGGTGCACAAGGCGATGGAATTCCTCGGCATGACGGCCTTGCCGACCTACCTGGCCACTGATGTAATCAAGAATCCTGACCTGGCAGCCTACACCCAGGCCTACCGCACGCACCTGCGCGAGCACGTCGGCCGCGCCTGAAGGTTCGAGAGATGAGTTGCGAGCGCTGAAAGCATTCGAGCCCCCTCGTGAAACAGGAAGCCCGCCACCGGAGACATGACCGATGGCGGGCTTCTTGCGTTCTAACGAATAGCGGCGACCAGCGCTCACTATTGAGAGGGTAAAGGTCTCAGAAGCTCCAGCTGGCGTGCGTCCAGAAGATACGCCCCGGCTCATTGACCTGTACATCGCCCTGCAACGGATCGTCGTAGAAACGATTGACGTGGTAGGCGTAGGCCTTGTCGAACGACCGGTGCGAGCATGGCAGATCCACTGGCGAAGACGGTAAACGTGCCTGTCAGTGGAGAGGGGTGCCCGTTTACACCTTGGCCTCCTGCAGGTCATCCCCTCGCTTGTGCGTGGCGCGAATCCACAGCCAGTCCAGCAGCCCCATCACGATCAGCGAGAGGCCGACCAGCGGGAAGATGACACCGATGATCATCATCAAGCCCCAGACACCGGCGATACGCTTGCGCTCCTTGGGCAGCGGCGGGATACCGATACCGCCCACCGGACGACGCTTCCACCACATCACGCCCGCACCGACGCTCATCATCACCATCGCGATACAGGCCAGTACCAGCACCAGCTGGTTGATCAGCCCGTACTGCTGCCCCAGGTGAACATTGATGCCCCACTCCAGCGCTCGACCCAGCGGGCCATAATCGGCGTAATGCATGTCCAGCAGCACATCGCCGGAATAGCGATCCACATGCACCACCTGCTGGCGCTCCAGCGCATCCGGATAGATAGAGCCGGTGTAGACGCCCTGCGGCGAGCCCGGCAGATTGATGGCATAGCCCGGCGCCAGGCCTTCGCGAGCGAAGATGCGCTCAGCCTGATCGAGGCCGATATCGGCATGGGCAATCGCGGCGGCACTCAGCGGCACGGCCGCGGCGGCGGAGGCCTGCTCGGCACCAGACTTGGTGCTACCACCGCCATGCCCGGCATGCTCTCCCTCGTCCACGACGTGGCTTGTCGCTACAGCCGGCAAGGAAGATAACGGGATAATGGCCTGTTCGAGCGACCAGGTCGTCCGCTCCTGGTCCACCAGACGGGTATCCGACATCGGCGTATTCACGCGCACGCCATCGGGATACCCGAAGTTATGCCCGTTGGCCAACTCGTTGACCTTGGCACCCCACACCATTGACCACGGCATGCCGGTCACGGCGAGAAACAGGATGAAACCAGCGGCGAAGATGCCACACACGGCATGCAGGTCGCGCCACCACAGACGGCGCGCAGGCGTGGTACGCAGCGTGACGACGCCACCCTTCTGGCCCCGCGGCCACCACAGATACAGGCCGCTGAGTACCAGCAGAATGCTCCAGCCGGCGGCGATCTCGATCGCGGCATTGCCGATGGGACCGGTGATGGCGAGGCTGTGCAGATTGCGCACCGTCCACATGATGCTGTCACGGTAGGCCATCTGCCCCTGCACTTCACCGCTGTAGGGGTTGACGTAGACCGCCTGCTTGCCACTGCCATCGGCTGCCACGATATCGACTTCCGTGGTCAAGTCACTGGCCGCAGGCGGCACGACACGCACAGCCTTGCCGGGCAGACTTTGCACGGCGACACGCACCTGCTCGCTCAGCGGGACACTCGCCTGTGCCTGGCCATTGACCTGTTGCACCACCGGCGTGTTGACCTTCATCAGGTCGGCATGTACGAAGTGGTCGATCTCTTCACGGAACAGATAAAGACCGCCGGTGACGGCCAGCAAGGTCAGGAAAGGCAGCACCAGCAGGCCGGCATAGAAATGCCAGCGCCACACGGCGCGGTAGATATCGCTGAAACCGCGAGCGGCGCGACCCGCGGAGTCGGTATTGGTTGTTGAACTCATCTCGATTACCCATCGACAGGTGCCACGACGCGCGACGGATGCTTTGTCCGCCGGTCAACGTGAGGTCACCAAACACTATGGAGAGCCACCGCGAGGTGGCCCAGCAATTCATGGCGCGAGGGAATCGTGGGGTGGCGCGCGCCCGGGCGGACGCAGATAGACATTGATGTCGCGGAACGCGACAAGGCAGGGACGCGGGGCAGCGTCGCGAGACAACCGCCCCAACGCCAGCAACAGGGCAGCGGCGACCAATGCCAGCGTGAAGGCCGCCATGCTGGCCAACGGACAATCCGAGGCAGCAGAACTATGGGTGATCTGCGCCTGCGAACCGCTTTCGCGAGCGGCACGCGTTATCCAGTCGCTATCGGCACTCACCCAACGCCCGGTGCCGACGCTCTCGAAGACGGCATGGTCGTTAACCATCACCACTCGCGGGGCCGCCAGCGGCATGACCAGCATGGCGGCCAACGCGATCAGCATCACGAAGACGACATGCCCATTGGCCGCGGTCAGTCGCGACAGGGCGCGATGATAGGAGACGGATTCACGCCTGGCGTGGCGAGTCGAGGGACAAGTCACTGTCATGCGCCCCCCGTGACCGGCACGTTCGCGTTTGCGCTCGTGTTGACGGTCGCAACACTGTCAGAGGACGGCGCTGCGGCCACGGACTGGAGCAGGAACGTCAGGCGATCAGCAAGCTGCGCAGGCGTCTGACTGAGCGGCAGGGTGTCACGCAGCCGGCCCTGCTCGTCGATCACGAAGATCGCCACGCTGTGGTCGATCATGTAATCGGCCTCGCCCGCCGACGCCTGCGCTTGCGCGTGTTCAGGGGGATGACTCTGCTCGGGTTCTCGCCGCTGAAACTGGATACCGAGGCGCTGGGTGAATTCCTCCAGACGCGTGTCGTCCTGTGACGGGAGGCGAAGGCCGGTCACCGGCAGGCTGAAGGGAGACAGATAACGTGACAGCACGGGCAGGGTGTCGCGCGCCGGATCCAGCGTCAGAAACATCGGATGCAGATGCGCGCGTGAAGTCTCGTCAAGGCGTTGCCAGGCCATCTGCAGCCGGGCAAGCGACAACGGACAGATATCCGGGCAATGCGTAAAGCCGGGAATCAGCACACTCAGGTGGCCCGCTTCCCCCCGAGACAAGGTGTCCGCGTGCAGCAGTCCCCGCGTGGAAGGCAGCTCGAGCGTCGTCGGCCACGCATCACGCGGTTGATGCGAGGCAGAAAGCCCAGTAATCAACGCGATAATGACGAGGGCAAAAGCACTGAGTCCCATCAGGATCAGCTTGCGCGGCGACATGAACACTCCAGCGTGGCGTGCAGAGAAGGTAAAGGCAGCAGGGTCGATGACAGGGATGCTAACCATTCACACCCGTGAAACCACTAATGCGACAAGTTGCCACAGCGATTGCCCCGGGCCTTCGCAAGCGCGACAAGGCCCTAGATAGCGTAAAGCCATCACCACCATCATCAGATTCAAAGTGCGTCTCACCCGGACGGGCACGACACTGTCTCCATGCTCCTGCAATTGAGCCAGTCCCCCAACCCCTTCTTCCCCTCACGCCATGAGGCTTCGCCATGATTCAGCGCCTTTCCCTGCACCCAGCCATCCTTGAAGTGCGCAACCTCGATGCCGCTTGCCGTTTCTTCACCGAAACACTCGCCCTGCCCATCCTATTGCGCAACGCCACCAGCGCGACCCTGGAGCTGAACCATCGCCGAGACAAGCAGACCAGCGTATTGCTGTTGCAGCGCAGTGCCGAGCAACCCGACAGCCGCCAGCTGACGCTGGAAATCGAGCGAACGGACTTTGCCCGCTTCCGCGATCAATGGCAGGCCCAGGGAGCGCATCTGATCGAGAGTCACGGCAGCAGCGCCCCCGGCTGTGCCTGGCAGGTGCTCGATTGCGTGCTCCCCGATGGGCATCGCCTACGCGTGGTCAGCATCAACCCCGAGCGCTGCGCTCCGACGATCAGCCGTGGCATGGGCATGGCACCCTGAGATTCCAGCACACCAGATGGCTCGAGAGTCTCCGCTGGGCCGGCGCATGACAAAAGCGCCGGCCCCGCTATCAAGTGCGCCATCATGGCGAGAAATGACGTACCGGTGAGGCGTACAAGGAGATGGCTTGAATGCCCATCATGGCTGAGGCGTCAGTAGTTGACCAGCAACTCATCGATGACCGGGTTCATCTTGGTTTCGACACTGGCGTATTTAGAGAACCCCAATCCCCCTTTTGCTATTAGATGATACTGCGCATAGGCGATTTCATCGCCATACGGATCATTGAGCCAAAGTTCTGCGTGTGACAGATAGGTAGTGAAGTCCCAGGAGCGCAAAGCGGTATACGTCAATATCACTTCACAATGGCCGGGGACCGGAGCGTCATAGACTCGCGTATTCAAGCCATTGCGACTGAAGCCCTGCTGGATCACATTCAGGAAGCCGGGCACGATCACGGCCTCATTGCGCTCGATGCACACGGTATCCAGATAGGACATGCGCTCCAGAGGCTGAACCTGCACCGAGGTACAGCCGGCCATCACGAAGGTGATGGAAGCTGCCAATAACGCCTTCGTCATCCCTGTCATTCTTGACTCCCTGTCATTGAACAAGAGGCTTTATCGCGCTATATGCCATGGAAGGCATGCTTGTCCGCAGGGTATTAGTGAAAACAAATAAATGCGAGGAATCTGCCCGTGATCAGGCGTAATTCCCCCATGCAAGCGCGAGTCTCCTACAGAGACACCGACAAATGATGACAGGCGTGGCAAACATGAGTCCCCTTTATCACGCCGAGCCAATAATGCCCCACTGACAGCGTGCGCGGATGTCCGTATTGCCGCACTCTTGCCCGACGCAGCATTAAGTATTGCTCAGCGACAGAATCGCCAGCCCCGCGTGCCGAGGTGGAAGTGATCACGATGGGCGGCGTTGTAATCCGGCCCCAGCACGGTACCGAAACTCTCACAGGCGGCGTCCTGCACGGCACGCAGGAAGCGGCCCGGGGCATCTTCATCCTCGGGCGCCGTCCAGTCGCGCGGCAGGCGAACCTGACGGCCGTCCGCCAGCGTGAAGCCTGTTACATCCAGCGCATCCGCAGTGGCATGTTCACTGCGACGTGCGTTCTCTCGTCCGTAGATGTTGCGGCAGGCGTAGCTGCCCACATGGGACACTTGCGTCACCTCGCTCCCCATGACTTCCTGCGCCGCAGACTTGAGCCCATGGCGCTCGAAGCGCAACCAGCTCACCGCCAGCGGGCAGCTGGCAATGAAGGACTGGTTGAAGCGAACGCCCTGCTCACCACTCACGCCTGACGCCGAATGCATGCGTACGCTGTTTATGAGGTCACAGCCGTTGTCGCTGGGGCGGTCCGGCAGGAAGGAAACCCGTTGCGGGGCTTCCCGCTCGAGAAATGCGCGGCAGGCGGCCGGGTTCTCGTTCAAGCGTGAGAGCTTCCAGCCGGTCACCATGCCGGGCGGGTCCTCCAATTGCAGTGGCGCCCATGGGAGATAGTGAGCGGGTATCCAGCGCTCCAGCACGATGATGTCGCGCTGGACCGCAACGCCCAGGCCGATGACCACCAGGCATATCAGCGTGAGCCCCATGCCTTTGCGGCGCTGCTTGTGCTGCAAACCGTTCATGTTCGCCTCCTGTGCGCGATGCAGGCCCTCACCTGCCCCGGGCTTCGCCTGCCCTGGGCTTCACCTGCACCAGGGTGACTGACCACCGTGAATGGCATGACGTATCGACCGCCTCATATATGCCATATCAGAAACAGTGAAATGAAGGGCGAGGCGCTGTCAGAGACGCGGCTGTCCACTATGCTGGACGCCATTCAGCAGACCAGCCGCATGCCCTTGAGGGGCCACTCCCCGGCTGCTCTCTGCACGCCAAACCGCTATCAGGAGCGCACATGACGACAGCCCCTACCTCACGCCTGGGCACGATCCCGCTCTCGGTGCTGGACCTTGCCCCCATCCGCGATACCGGCAGTGTTGCTGAAACCTTCCACAATAGCGTCAGTCTCGCCCAGCATGTCGAAGCGCTGGGCTTTCATCGCCTGTGGCTGGCCGAGCATCACAACATCGATGGCATCGCCAGTGCCGCCACCTCGGTGCTGATCGGCCATGTGGCGGGCAAGACCTCCCGCCTGCGGGTCGGCTCGGGCGGCATCATGCTGCCCAATCATCCCCCGCTGGTGGTGGCGGAGCAGTTCGGCACCCTGGCCACGCTCTACCCGGACAGGATCGATCTCGGACTTGGCCGCGCGCCGGGGTCCGATGGCATCACCATGCAGGCGATGCGCCGCGACCCTTCCGCCGGCGTGAATGACTTCCCCCAGCGGCTGGCCGAACTCGAGCAGTATCTGGGCGAGGCCTCACCCGGTCAGCGCGTCAAGGCCATGCCGGGGCAAGGCACTCATGTCCCCCTGTGGCTATTGGGTTCCAGCGACTACAGCGCACGCCTGGCAGCGAAAAAAGGTCTGCCCTTCGCCTTCGCCGGTCAGTTCGCCCCCGGCTACATGCTGGAGGCCATCAAGCTCTATCGCGAGAACTTCACGCCCTCCGAGGTGCTGGATGCGCCCTACGTGATGCTCGGCCTGCCGCTGATCGCCGCCGACAGCGATGAACGCGCCCGTTTCCTGGCCAGCACCCAGCAACAGAAATTCCTCAACCTGATCCGCGGCAAGAGCACGCGTGCCCTGCCCCCACGCGAGACACTGGACTGGTCAGCACGCGAGGAAGCCATGGTCGGTCAGAATCTGGCCGCTGCCATCATCGGCGGGCCTGAGCGCATTCGCAGCGAGCTCGAGCATCTGCTGGAGGTGACCCAGGCCGACGAATTGATGTTCAACTCGGATTTCTATGAGCATGCCGACCGCCTGAAGAGCTACGAGATACTCGCCGAGGTCGCCGGGCGCCGGACGCCGGACGCCAGTCAATGACGTGAGCCCCTTCACGCTGACTGGCTTGCCAAGACAAGACGCCGCTCACATCTCCTGTGAGCGGCGTCTGTCGTTATGAGCCTGCCGTGAAGGCACGAATTGACGTCATGAGCTCAAGGCAATGAGCTCATGACGATAAGTTCATGCCTCGACTCGGCTCAATGATGATCGCGCGGGTTCACGCGACGATTCTTGACGTCCGGCGCACGGCGGATGCGATCTTCCTCGGCCAGACTGTCAGCCTCGAAGATATCCGCACCGACCGGTGTCTCACCATGACGGCGATACAGCTGGCTGAGCATCTGGCGACGATCAGCCCGCAGCTCTTTCACCAACACCACGATCATGCCGTAGATGATGAAGGTGAAAGGCAAGGCCGAGAGTACCGAGGCTGACTGCAAGCCCTTGAGACCGCCCGTCGAGATCAGCGTCAGGCAGATGGCCGCGATCAGCACGCCCCAGGCGATACGCTTGTAGAGCGGCGGGTTGATCGAGCCGCCGTCGGTCATCTGCGCCACGATGTAGGACGCCGAATCGGCGGAAGTCACCAGGAAGATGAAGATCAGCATGATCGCGACCACCGACAGCACGCTGCTGAAGGGCATCAGATCGAACATCTCGAACAAGGCAGAAGTGATGTTGGCATCCGTCGCGGCCGCCAGACCGACATCACTGGCCAACTCCATGTTGATCGCCGCGCCACCGAAGACACCGATCCACAGGCACGCCAGCAGCGGCGGCACGATCAGCACGCCCACCACATACTCCTTGATGGTGCGGCCACGCGAGACACGCGCGACGAAGGTGCCGACGAACGGCGACCAGGCAATAACCCATGCCCAATAGAAGACGGTCCAGGAGCTGTTCCAGTCATTGCCGTCATAGGGCGACATGCGCAGGCTCATGCCGATGAAGTTCTGCAGATAATCGCCGATGCCCAGGGTGATCGTCTTGAGAATGTCCAGCGTCGGGCCAGTGAACAGCACATACAGCATCAGCGCGATGCAGATGCTCATGTTGAGGTTGGACAGGCGCTTGATGCCCTTGTCGAGCCCGGACCAGGTCGAGGCCATGTAGGCACAGAACATCACGCCCATGATGATGAACTGCCATTGCCAGCCTTCTTCCACGCCGAAGACGAAGTGCAGCCCCCCATTCATCTGCAACACGCCCAGGCCCAGCGATGTCGCGACCCCCATCACGGTCGCCACCACCGCAAAGACATCCAGAATCGGGCCGTAGCGGCGCGCCTTGGGATGCTTGGCCGTCACGGAAGACAGCACCGAGGACACCAGCCCCGCCTGTCCCTTGCGGAACTGGAAATAGGCAATGATCAGGCCGACCACCGAGAAGGCAGCCCACTGATGAACGCCCCAGTTGAAGAAGGCATATTGAATGGCATAGCGCGCAGACTCGGGCGTCTCGCCCGGCATATCGGCGAACGGCGGCTTCAGATAGTGCTGCATGGGTTCCGCCATGCCATAGAACACCAGCCCGACGCCAAACCCTGCTGCCAACAGCATGCTGACCCAGGAAAAGAAGGTATAGGAAGGCCGGCTATCCTGCGGGCCGAGCCGGATCTTGCCGTACTTGCTCAACGCGAGACTGATGAGAAAGATCACGAAACCAAACACGGATATCAGATAGAACCAGCCGAACATGCTGGTCACGGCGCCGAGCGCCTGATCTGCCAATTCACCGAAACGGGTGGGGAATCCTGCCCCCAATGCGACCAGCCCCAGAATGATGATGACCGACGCGCTGAATACGCGCTTTCCTCCAGATGTCATAAATCGCTACTCCCTGTGAGCTGTGACAGCGGTGAGGTGGATCGCGCACCAGCGAGAAACGAGTAGCGTATCGCCAACGAATATTCGCAGTGCCTTCTAGACATGAACCTGATTCCCCAGAACTTCAAGGGCAGACGACGCCAGCAGCACAGGAAAATTTGTCACTGTCTGTACAGGTAAGCGTTTGCCCCAGCCGGGCCACAGCCTCCGCGTGGAAGGAGAAAGCCGCTTTTGAAAGGTCAGTGCTGGCTTTGAAAGGACAGTGCAGACCTTGGAGAGACAGCGCAGGCCTTGGAAGGACAGTGACGAAGGAGCAGAGAGACGGGAAGTCCCGGGCAAGCTGGCCAGTCACGATGGCGAGATCGCCAGATAACCTCTACATTACTTGTACGATAGTTATAAAATGCGATTCACCGCCGACATGACATCCCACTGAGGGTATTCCCGATGCCTGCACATACCACTGCAGCACACCCGCCACGCACCGCTGTGACCCCCACCCACGCGTCGCCTGCTACCCCACTACCCCCAAGCCAGCTCGCCGATCAGCCGCTCGCCCACCAGGACGAGACCAGCATGACACTCGAGTCGCTGGCACGCGCACTGCAGCACGGCATGGTGCCTGTGGTCGAGGTCATGTCACTGGATGGCATCTACAAGGTGAGAATCCATCATTGCTACGGCATCTCGGACCTGACGCGCAACGATCACAGCGCGCTCTGGTTCAAGGGCACCGGTGAGATACGCGACTTGATGGGCGCACGCGGCATCAGCCACGGCGTGCTGACCTGGGCGGACCAGTGGGGAGATGAAATGATCGGGGTCGAATCGCGCAGCCTCAATCAGGAAGAACTGCTCGCCTGGGGCACGCGTATCTGTTTCAAGTGATACCCGAGAGATAGTCCCCCACGGGGATGTCAGCCCAGACACATAAAAGCCGCCCCTGCCGAGGGCGGCTTTTATGTGTTGCTGTGCCATATCCAAGATCATCCATCCGGCCAGCTCTCAGCAGAATGTGCCTGGCTCAAGCTCTGTCGAGAATGCGAAGGGATTGGAGGCACCTCAGTGACTGACGGCTTCTTCATTGGCCACGAAACCGGCATCAGCGCACAGGCGGCTGAATTCATCCCAGTGTTGCATGACCTGCCAGGCGCCTGTGGTCCGCAGCACCTCGGCGTGGCCCGGCGGGATGTGGCTGGCGCCCAGATGGCCGACGACCTTGAGGCCCGCGGCCACGGCTGCCTGCATTCCCGTGCGGCTGTCTTCCACTACCAGACATTCCTCGGCGGAGCGTCCCAGCGTCTTGAGGGCGAGCAGATAGAGGTCTGGCGCCGGCTTGGGGTTCATGACCTCATCGGAGGTGAAGATCGGCAGCTGCTCGTCGCCATTGGCCGCGGCAATCTCATCGAGAATGCCACGCAGCCCCGAGCTCTCGAGATTGATCTTCATGCGCTGCTCAGAGCTGTTGGACACGATCGCCAACGGCAGACGCTGATCGCGAATCCACTCCAGCGTCTCGCGCACCCCGGGCATGGCCTTGAGCGAGTCGGCCAGGCGGGCATCGACGAGATGGCGTACCTGGTCGAGCGCATCCACGGGCAACGTGTGCTGACTGCGGGCTTCCAGGTCCAGCAGGATATCGCGCGTCATCATGCCCAGACAGCGGTCCAGCTCATGCTCGATCTGCTCTTCACTCCCCAGGTCTGGCAGCCAGACGGGAAGTTTTTCCTTGAGCACGCCATCAGCGATGATCTCGCTATCCACCAATACACCGTCACAATCAAAGATAAGTTGCTTCATGCGAGCTCCAATTCGAGAAAAGATGGCCGAAACACGTGATGAACAAGACACCTTGTCGCGCAAGGCATTGAGCGGCCACAAGAAGTGATATCCCTCATTGATGAGGGCAGAAAACTGAAAAGCAATCCCGACATTCTGCAGCAGACCTGGGCGAGGATTTTCCGAGGCAAGGCTGTCGGTAGGTGACTTGACGCGCTCAAGGGTAATGCACTGCAATGGCAACGTCATGACAGGAATTCTTGCCTTATCAGGACACCCATGCAGGAGGAAGTATGCGACATCGCCATTCCCGCACATGTTCACATCCCTCACACTCGTCCGGCTTCGGCACGGGCCTTCTGGCCGGCGCCGCCGCGGCGACCGCCTTCTTTCTGGGCCGACGCCTCAACAGTGCTCGCAAGGTCAGTAGCGGCCATCCGCTGAAGCATCAGGTGCTCGATGCGGCCTCGCAGGTCATGCAGCGCAAGTATCCGATGGAAGCGATGAGTACCTATCTCAACGGCTTCCACCATTACGCCGATGACATGGGGCGTCAGGTGGAGGCCAGCCACTTCTGCATCCACCTGGAACATGATCTGCACCAATGCGTGATCTTCGATTCCAATCGCAGTGATGCCCGCTTGATCGGGATCGAATACATCATCAGCGCCGAGCGCTACGAGCAACTGCCCGAGGAAGAGAAGCCGCTCTGGCACAGCCATCACTTTGAAGTGAAGTCCGGCATCCTGGTGGCCCCGGGGATTCCGGAACTGGCGGAGCGCAGCTACTTCGAGGACCTCGTCACCACCTACGGCAAGACCTTCCACACCTGGCAGATCGACCGCGACGACTTCCCCTACGGTATCCCGCAGCTGATGATGGCCTTCACCCGTGACGGTCAGATCGACGAGGAGCTGATGAAGCGCCGTGATGAGCGCCTGGGCATCAGCACCGAGGAGCGCCGCCGGAAGCGCGCCGAGATTCCGCTGCCTGATGTCAGCCCCAAGGCCAACGGTGGCCCGACCCCGCCCGACAGCGAGTCCCACCAGCCGCCGCATGAGAGCCTGAACGACAGCCGCTGAGGCCATCGGCGCATCAGCGACACAAGCCACGACATGCGCCCAGGACATGCACCTACGACAAGGCGCCTGGCAATCATTTGCCAGGCGCCTTGTCGTTTCAGCTATCGCGTCAGGAAGCCGCAATGGGCATCCCGCAGGGCTCAGCTCTGATTGTCGTGTCGCGGCTTGTCTTCACGTGATGTCGAGGCCATCTTCTCGAGCTCCTCTTCACTCATGGAGTCATACATCGAGCGAGCGGCCCCATCCAGTTCGCTGACCTTCTGCTCACCACGACGTGCTGACAGTGCTGCCCCGGCTGCCATCTGCTGTGCCTTGGACTTGGCTGGCATGATTGTCCTCCCTCTGGGCGATTATCGTGAACCATGGTCGGCTGCCATGAGCTCGACCATGCCGCTTTGCTGTCACTCTCCATGAGCCATGCGGCCCGCCTTCGGCCTTTTCAAGCCTCGCCATGCCTTGAGTTTCCCCTCTCTGACCCAAGGCCATGCAGGAGAGGCAGATGACTGTCCTCAACAAGAATATCGCCATCCAGCAGCAGGAGAGCCACCATGCGTGACGTCGAATTTCCTCAACATCTTTCACCCCATACTGCCGAGGATGACCTGACGGCGCTGGACGCCGAGCAACTGGCACGCGGGTATCAACGCGGTGAGTTCGACCCGCTACAGGTGACCCGAGCGGTGCTCGATCGTATCGAGCGACTCAACCCGCTGGTCAATGCCTATGTGCATGTCGCGCATGACACGGCGCTGAAGGAGGCGCGTGAATCCACGCAGCGCTGGCAGGCCGGCAAGCCATTGAGTCCGCTCGATGGCATCCCGACCTCACTGAAAGGCCTGACGGATGTTGCCGGCATGCCGGCGAGAGCAGGCTCCCTGATCACACCGGCCACGCCATGCCAGCAGGATGCGCCGCCGGTCAGGCGCTTGCGTGAGGCAGGCGCGATTCTACTGGGCAAGACCAACACCCCCGAGTTCGGCTGGAAGGCCGTCACCGACAACCTCGTGCATGGCACCACCAGCAATGCCTGGAATACCGAACTGACACCCGGTGGCTCTTCCGGTGGCGCGGCTACCGCCGCCGCCCTCAATCTGGGCGTGCTGCATCAAGGCGGTGATTCCGGTGGGTCGATCCGTATTCCTGCCGCCTTCAGTGGCATCTTCGGCTTCAAGCCCACCTTCGGCTGGACACCGCAGTGGCCACCCTCCAAGGCTGCCTTCCTGTCCAGCATCGGGCCCATGACCCGCAGCCCCCGTGACGCCGCCGCCATGCTCAATGTCATCGGCCGTCACGATGCCCAGGACCCCTACGCCAATCGCGGCCAACCCGAGGATTGGGGCGCGGATATCGGCAAGTCGCTGGCAGGACTGCGCATCGCCTACTCGCCATGTTTCGGGTCTGTCGAGGTCGACCCCGAGATCGCAAGCCTGGTGGAGCGCGCCGCACAGCGTCTGGCGAACCTTGGCGCGGACATCGTGACAGTCGATCCCCCGGTCGCGACAAGCCTCGAGACGTTTCGCAAGATCTGGTTCACCGCCTCGCTGGGGCTCTGGGATGACTGCGATGCCCAGCAGCGCGAACAGCTCGACCCCGGGCTGGTCGAGAATGCCATGTGTGCACGCGAATGGTCGTCGCTGGATCTCTTCAAGGCACTCGAGGAGCGCTACCGGATCACCCAGGCGCTGGAGCAATTCAATCAGGATTACCACCTGTTGCTGACACCCAGCGTCGCCGTCACCCCCTTCGCCCTGAATCATCAGGTACCCCCGGATAGCCAGATGCATGACTGGGAGGAATGGGCGCCGTTCTCGTACCCCTTCAACCTGAGCGGCCAACCTGCGGCGTCAGTGCCCTGTGGCTTCACGTCTCAGGGGCTGCCCGTCGGCTTTCAGCTGGCAGGCGGCAAGCACGATGATGTGCGACTGCTGCGGGCAGCCGCTGCCTATATGGATGCCTACCCTACCGCGCATCCCGCCGAGCCCTACCGCCCGAGGTGAGATCGCGGCCGCACTGTCTGACCGACCGGCCTTCACATGCGACAACGCCCGCCACTACCCCTTCATCAGGGCGGTGGCGGGCGTTGGCCGTGATGCCTGTCGTCCAGGCAAGAGGCTATTTCACAGGGCTATTTCAATACGCCCTGCAAAAGGCGATTCACATTAACGCGGCCCCGTGAGCCGCCTCGGTTACTTGAGCGAATCCTGATTGCCGATACGCGCCATCATCTCGGTGAACATCTGGATGTCGAGCAGCAGGTTATCGACCCGCTTGAACTCCTCGGAGGTATGCCCGGTATAGGTCTCGCCCGGCATGGACGGGCCGAAGTTGATCGCATTGGGTAACAGCTTGGCGGTCGTGCTGCCCGCGGAGGAGCGCGGCTCGGCCTCCATGCCGGTGGTATCCCCGAAGATATTGAGCAGCGTCTGCAGCCAGGCACCGCTGGGGTCACGCAGCATCCAGTCGCGAATCTCGACGTTCAGCGTCATGTCCATGCCCTGCTCGCTGGCATAGGCGTTCAGCTTGTCCTTAATCGTCTGGCTCAATTCCTCAGGTGATTTCTCGCCGGCGGGTGCACGCACATTGACCGCGACCCGCAGCGCATCGTCCTCCTTGGCGAAGAAGGTCGGCGTCACCTTGAGCGGCCCCATGAAATCATGGGAATACGCGATGCCCAGCTGCTTGCCGTGATAGTCCAGCCCGTAGTTGTCGTTCAGGTAATGGATGGCATCTTCATAGGCATTGTCATGGAAATCGATGCCGGAGGTGGCGAGCAGGCCCGCCAGCCGTGTGACAGGATTGATGCCGTTGGCCGGCGCCGAGGAGTGGGCCGACTTGCCAGTCACCGTCACGCTGACCTCTTCACCTTCCACCTCACTGGCGACGCTGAAGTTCTGGCCATGCTCCTTGACGTAGCGGCTGCCGAGCGTTTCAAGCTTGTGGCTGAGCGCCTTGGCGCCCGCTGCGTCAGCCGCGTGTAGCGTGGCGGTAGAGCGCTCCGGAATCTGGTTGGTCGCCAGGCCACCCTTGAAGTCGGTGATCGTCGGCAGAGTGTCGACTGCCTGATCAGATGAGGCCTCGCCCGCCTTGGGCGTCAAGGGGAAGCGCGCATCGATGGTGCCGAAACCATTCTCGGCCGTGATCGCCGGATAACCGCTATCGAGCACGATGTTGTATTCCGGCAGGTCATTTCTGGCCTTGTAGTACTCGAAGCCATCACCGCCGGTCTCTTCCGTGGTCTCGATCATCAGGCGAATGGTGCGCTTGAGCGGCACCTCATTCTCCTTTAGCGACTTCATGGCATACAGCGCCGCGGCGATAGAGGCCTTGTCATCTTCGGTGCCGCGCCCGTAGAGCTTGCCGTCGATCTCGGTCATCGCGAACGGGTCAAGATGGGTGCCGTCGTCGAGTGTCCAGCCCTCCTCGCCTGCCGGCACCACATCGCCGTGGGTCAGAATGCCGAACACGTCATCGCCAGTTCCCTCGAGCTCAACCTCGAAGACGCGATTGTCGACGTTACGGAATGTCAGGCCAAACGCCTCGGCGCGCGCCTTGATCAACTCACCGAAGCGCGCGATTTCCGGGTTCTCGAATTGCGGCTTCTCCCCCACCTTGGCGGTCGGGATCGCGACCATTTCCTTGAGCAGCGCCTGGACGTCATCGCCGTACTGCAGACGGTTGTAGACCCCCAGCAGACGATAGATGTTGACGAAGGCATCGCCCTCAAGCGTCTCACCGGCCTGATACTGCTCGATGGCGGCCCTGACCGCCGTGTCCTGGGAATTGCGTTCGGCAACCTGTGCCAGAAAGCCATTGAAGTCCGGCGCCAGCTCCTGCCGGCCCTGTTCGATCAAGCTGACCAGCTGGGCACGCTTGAGGGTATGTTCACCCTGCGGTGCGCGCTTGCCCGTGTCATCGGCCGCCATCGGCTCGTCTGCGCTGACAGGTAGCGCGCTGCCGAGCCCGAGTGCCAGACCCAGCGCGAGGGCCGTCTGACGAGAGGTAGCGTGAGTGGCTGTGCGGGTACTCATGGGCATGTACATCCTTGTGTTAGGCAAGACGCCACGTCGTCAATGGCCGCAGAGACAATGGATGAGGAGGAGACCCTCACCGGCGTCCGGCGGCAGCTGACCACGCGACATCAAGACGGTTTCATCGGCCTTGCCGTGAAACATGAATGTCTTATACACAACCATCTTATGTACTAGACCACGCCACGCCAACCCTGGCGAGAGGTGCCTGCCACTCTGCTCTCCATTATGGCCTTGGCCCCCTCGCCCCAGACGAGCGACTCAGTTCCAGCGCTTGAGCAGAATCTCGATGAACAGTTCCGCGATCGGCGACAACGACTCACCGCGCCGCCGCAGCAGGCCAATGGTGCGGTCAATGCGCGGTTCGGGCAGTTCACGCTGACACAGCACCTCGTGTTCCGGCCCCGGCATGGCCATCGACGGCAGGATGGCGACGCCCAGCCCGCTCTCGACCAGACCCAGTGACGTCGAAAGGTGCTGCACTTCGTAGAAGCCATCCAGATGCAGGCCGGCGGACAGCAGGGTGTTGTCGAGCAGAATGCGATTGCCGCTGTCACGCGAGACCGTGATCAGGCGCACATCGTCCAGGTCGCTCCATTCCACGCGCTGTTTCTGTGCAAGAGGATGGTCTCGACGCAGGGCCAGCACGAAGGGATCACGATAGATGGAGGTGAAATCCACCGCCGGATGGTGGGCACTGACCATATTGATACCAAAGTCTGCCTCCCCCGAAACCACCCTTTCGACCCCTTCATTGGCACTGACATCCAGGATGCGAATCCGGATACCGGGATAGGCGGTATTGAATTCGCGCACCACGCTGGGCAGGAAGTAGAAGGCTGCCGTGGGCAGGCAGGCGATGGTCAGCACCCCCTTGCGGTGGGTGGCAAGCTCGCGGACGCCGACCAGAGACGACTCATAATCTTCGAGCAACTTGCGGGCTTTGGGCAGGAAATCACGCCCAACGGGCGTCAAACGACTTCTTCGCGTGGTGCGCTCGAGCACCTTGGCGCCCAGAATTTCCTCCAGTTTCTGGATGCGGCGCGACAATGCCGGTTGCGAAATATGCAGCCGTTCTGCCGCCTCATTGAAGGAATGATTCTCGGCGACCTCGACAAACGCCGACAGATCCAGAAACTCCAATCTATGCATGCAACTACCTTATTGTTTCAGTTTTCGGATTAATGCGCACAATGATGACAGTATAGGTTTTATTTGCATTTGATGCATAGATCATCGGCTGTGATGCTTCATGAAGGCGCAAACAGACAGGAGCGCGTTCCAACATGATGCATTCACTTCCTTGCATGATCCTACGTGGCGGCACCTCTCGGGGTCCCTTCCTGCGTCTGGATCACCTCCCCGCCGATGACGAAGGCCGACGCGAAGTTCTGCGTCAGGTCATGGGGACCGGCCACGTACTGCAGATCGATGGTCTGGGCGGCGGCAATTCGTTGACCAGCAAGGTCGCCCTCGTCGGCCCGCCCAGTCACCCTGAGGCTGATGTCGATTACCTGTTCGCTCAGGTCGACGTAGAAGGCGACAAGGTCGACTTCTCGCCCAACTGCGGCAACATGCTGGCCGCCGTCGGCCCCTACGCCATCGAGACCGGCATGATTGCGCCGCAGGGCGACCTGACGCGTCTGCGGATTCACAACCTCAACACCCGCACGCTGATCGACAGCCAGGTGCCGACGCCCGGCGGCGCGGTGGCCTACCAGGGTGACACGCGCATCAGTGGTGTGCCTGGCGCCGGCAGCGCCATCAAGCTGGGCTTCCTCGGCGCGGTGGGCGCCAAGACCGGCAAGATGCTGCCCAGCGGCCAGGTCATCGACGTGATTGATGGCGTCGAGGTGACCTGTCTCGACTCCGCCACGCCGGTGGTGCTGATCGAAGCGGCAAGTCTGGGCTGGGCAGGCAACGAAGCGCCGGCCGAGATGGACGCCAACTGCGAGGCGATGGCACGTCTCGAGCAGATTCGCCTCAAGGCGGGGGAATTGATGGGCATGGGCGACGTCAGTGGCTCGGTGCTGCCCAAGCCGGTGATTCTCTCCGCCCCGCGCACCCAGGACGGCACTCTATGCGCCCGTTACTTCGTGCCGCATCGCTGCCATGGCGCCCTGGCCGTCACGGGTGCCATCACGCTGGCCGTTGCGACCAGCATCCCGGGCACCCTGGCCAATCGTGTGGCACTCGCGGCCGGCACTCTGGCACCGGATAGCCTGGCGGCAAACGTTCATCTGGAACATCCCGCCGGATTTCTGGATGTCGAGGTCGAGCATGCCAATGCCGACCCGATGACCCCCAGCCGCGTGTCTCTGCTGCGCACGGCACGCAAGATCATGAGTGGCGAGGTGTTCTTGAACCTCCCCGACTCGGTGGAAATGCCTGGGCGTGCATGACACGCCAGACGACCGCGCTGGCAAGCGCCAGACGCGGAGACATCGTCGACAGGCAACGAGCTGGTACTGCAGTATATTGATTTACAATGAATTTTCGCTAAACGAAATAGCCTGACTGCGCCGCCATGCAGATAGCGCATCACTGATCGACAACGCATTCCAACAATAATCAGGAGTCAGACCATGTCCATCATCGTGTCTACCCCCAAGCGCCAGACCCTCAAGCGTCATGCCCGCACCACCGCATTGGCCTTCATGCTGCCCGTCATGGGCCTGATGCCACTGTCCTCAGCCGTTCACGCCGCGGCGGAAGTCCCTGACACCCTGACCTGGACCGTCCCGTTCGGTGTCGGGGGCGGCACGGACGTCTGGGCACGCTTCATGTCCAACTGGGTGACCAAGGACCTGCCGGGCAACCCGGCTGTCGTCATCGACAACGTCCCGGGCGGTGGTTCCATCACCGGCGTCAACCTGTTCAGCAAGCGTGCCGGCGATGACGGCGACGAGATGGTCGTCACCTCGGCCTCTACCCAGTATCCGGCCATGCTGCGCGACCGTCGCGTGCGCTATGACTATGCCGACTGGGAGCCGATCTTCGCCGCACCGACAGGGGGTGTCGTCTACGCCTCAAGCTCGCTGGGCAAGGACAGCGCCAGTGCGCTCGAGGCCCTCGCCTCCCAGGAAGTGAAGTTCGCCGGCCAGAACCCGACCGGGCTCGAGATGCCGGTGCTGATGGCCTTCGATCTGCTCGATTTCCAGGTCGACCCGGTCTTCGGCATGAAGAGCCGTGGTGAAGGCCGTCTGGCCTTCGAACGTGGCGAAGTCGCCCTCGATTTCCAGACCACCTCCGCCTACAAGAGCAACGTCACGCCGCTGGTCGACGCCGGCCAGGCCGTACCGCTGTTCAGCCTTGGCGTGATGGATGACGAAGGCCATATCGAGCGCGATCCGTCCTTCCCGGACCTGCCGACCTTCTCCGAACTGTATCTGGCCCAGGAAGGCCATTCACGTGACGACGAGGCCTACCAGATCTTCCACAAGTTCTTCGCCTCCGGTTACGCCATGCAGAAGATGCTGCTGGTGCCGAAGGACGTGGACCTGGAACTGCTGGAGCTTTATCGCCAGGCCGCGCGTGATCTGGCCAAGGACCCCGAGTTCCTCAAGGATGCCGCCGAGAAGGTCGGGCCCTATGGCCTGATGGTCGGCAAGGCCGCCGCGACCCAGCTTCAGGAAGCCATGCAGCTGAGCGAAGCCGAGCACGAATGGGTCAAGAACTGGCTGATGGAACGCCACAATATCCGCCTGCAATCTCGTTGAGGCGCGCAATCACACCCGTAACGGTCTGAACCCCCGGGTGTGATGGGGACTCACTCACGGGGCTGCCGACCAGCAGCCCCGTGAGCCTTTCACTCCCTGCCTCACCATGCTCTCCCCGGCACCGCCTCTGAGTGTTAGAGAAGCATCTAGAGAAGAACAAGAGGTTGAGTAACGCCATGATCGACACTCTCCTGTCCAGCATTGGACACGTCTTCACGCTGACGCATCTGCTGTTCATGATGATCGGCATCTTCGTCGGCCTGCTGGTCGGTATCATTCCCGGCCTGGGCGGCATCGCCGGCATGGCCCTGCTGCTGCCCTTCCTCTATGGACTGGACCCGGGCTACGCCCTGGGCATGCTGATGGGCATGGTCGCGGTCATTCCTACCGGCGATACCTTCGCCTCTGTCCTGATGGGCATTCCCGGTTCCAGCGCGTCGCAAGCCACGGTGCTGGATGGCTTCCCGCTGGCCAAGAAGGGCCAGGCAGCCCGCGCGCTGACCAGTGCCTTCCTGTCTTCCCTGTGTGGTGGCGTGATCGGTGCCATCATCCTGACCGGCTTCATCCTCGTCGCACGCCCCCTCGTACTGGCCTTTTCGTCAGCTGAATTGTTCGTGTTGACCTTGCTGGGCCTGACGATGGTGGCGGTGCTGTCCGGCAAGAACCTGTTCAAGGGCACCGCTGCATGCGGCCTCGGCCTGCTGGTCGGTGCCATCGGCGCCGCACCGGCGACCGGCGAGTACCGCATGAACCTGGACATCGACTACCTGTACGACGGCGTGCCGCTGATCGTGCTGGGCCTGGGCATCTTCGCCCTGCCGGAAATCGTCGAGCTGCTGCTGGGACGTGGCAGTATCGCCAAGAACGGCAACACCGACCTGGGCAAGGGCTGGTCTGCCGGCATCAAGGATGTGGTCAAGAACAAGTGGCTGGTCGCGCGCTGTGCCGGTATCGGCAGCCTGATCGGGACCATTCCGGGTCTGGCGGGTTCCGTGGTCGACTGGATCACCTACGGCTTCGCGGTCAAGACCGCCAAGGACCCGAGCCAGTTCGGCAAGGGCGACATCCGCGGCGTCATCGCGCCGGAATCCGCCAACAATGCCTGCGCCTGTGGTGCCATGGTGCCGACACTGCTGTTCGGGGTGCCAGGCTCCGGCACGGCGGCGGTCTTCCTGGGCGGGCTGTTGCTGCTGGGTCTGGAACCCGGCGTGTCGATGATCACCACCAATCTGGACATGACCTACACCATCATCTGGTCACTGGCGCTGGCCAATATCCTGGGCGCGGGCCTGTGTCTGATGCTGGCGCGTCCGGTTGCGCAGCTGACGCGTGTGCCCTTCGCCATTCTGGCCCCTGCCATCACCGTGCTGATCCTGTTCGCTGCCTACCAGGCCAGCCGCTCGCTGGGTGACTGGGCCGCGCTGGGCATGATCGGCATGATCGGTGTGCTGTTCAAGAGTGCTGGCTGGTCGCGTCCGGCCTTCCTGATCGGCTTCGTGCTGGCACCGGGTGCCGAGAACTACTTCTACCAGAGCATGCAGTTCCACGGCGCCGAAGCCTTCCTGCGTCCGGGCGTGCTGATCATCCTCGGTCTGATCCTGCTGGCCTTCTTCCTGCCGGTGATCCGCAAGGCGATCATGCGTCGTCGCCAGACCCATGAAGTGGTCGAGACTGCGCCGTCGCCGGAAGAGGATGTGCTGGAATCGCGTGGCTTCGGTGGCGTCGACTTCCTGCTGCTGTTGATGATGGGCGCAGCCGCCCTGTGGGCGCTCTACGACGTCAAGGACCTGATGCCGCTGGGCAAGGCCTTCCCGACGCTGGCCGCCTTCATCACGCTGCTCTCGGTGATCGCCGTGGTCTTCAACGGCTGGCGTCGCGGCATGATTCGCGTCAAGCAACCGGCTTTCAAGGCAGTGGGTGTGGTACTTGGCTTCTTCGTGCTGATCGGCGTCAGTGCGCTGCTGGGCTTCGTCTCCACCGCCGTGCTGTTCTGCCTGGGCTTCCAGCTCACCATCGCACGCAAGTCGCCGCTGTTCGCAGGGCTCTTCGCGCTGGGCGTGGCAGTCTTCCTGCTCGGCATGCAGGCGGCGATGAATCTGCACTACCCGACAGGCCTGCTGGATGACGTGGTGCTGCCGATGATTCCCTTCCTGTAAGGCCCGCGGGCATCACCAGCACTCGACTCTCGAGTACGACATACGCAAGCGGGCACCCATTGGGTGCCCGCTTGCGTATTGTGACAACCCCAAGCCCATTGTCAGGTGCTCGCCGCCATCACGACTCAATCGACGCGATGAAACCTGGCTCGAGCGGCCTGTGGCGACACCCCGAAATGACGCCGGTAGGCCGTGGCGAAGTTGCAGGCGTGGGCATACCCCACCTGATGTGCCACCTGCTGAATGCTCACCCCACGCCGCAAGGCCTGCTCGGCACACCGCATGCGACATTCACGCTGATAACTGCCCAGTGACTGCCCGAAGGCCTGGCGAAACTTGTGGCGCAAGCCGGAGGGGCTCATGCAGGCCAGCCGCGCCAGTTCCTCCAGCGAGTGTGCGCCGTGCGGCACGGCGGCAAGACGCTGGCGTACCGCCTCCAGATGTCGACAGGCGCCGTGGGGTCGCGATGGGGGCGCTAATGGCGATGCAGGGGGTACAGGAGCTGCGGAGAACGCCGACACGTCCGGTGCCTCACCAGCGCGGCGCTTGAGTGCCGCCCCCAGCAACTGCAGCGCTATCCCCTGCCACTCCAGCATATCGCCCTCGCAGGCGGGGGTCGCTAGCGTCTCACACTCTCCTCGTACGCCCTCACCATCAGGGGCTCTGACACGCTCATCCAGTTGCTGATGAAGCCAGCGCCCCGGCGTCCAGCCCAGCGGGCTGGAATGACGCGCGCACGGCAATGCATCCCAGTTCGCCAGCCCCCGCCGTACCTGCAGGGACTGGCTGGCCTCGCCCTCCAGATGCAAGCTGATACAGCGCAGGCGGCCTTGAGGGTGATAGCTCTTAAGCGTCGGCGGCGCAGACTGCGTTCTCGCCGGGCGAAAGATCCCCCCTTGCCCCGCGGACAAGTCGATCCCCGCGCCGTCCACACCTGATAGCGTCAGTCGCCCTTCCAGCACCAGGCAGAGATAGAGGCCCTCATGAAACTGATGCTGGCCGTGATAGGCGCGTGACACCTCTAGATCACACAGCGTCAGATGCGCATCCCGCCAGGGATGCAGGTCATGCACCTGTCCCTCGCAATGCGGATATTTCGCCGCTCGCCAGCCTCGCCGCTCGTTGAGCGATGAAGGGCGCTGTTGAGGTGAGGCCATGACGCGGCGAGTGGCCCGACTGTCGGCTATGTCTCCAAGCGGCTGTGACATGACGCTGCAAATCCCTGCAATGTGAATCCTGGTAAAGGCCTACCGCCTGCTGCGGGTCGCACTGACGGCTGAAGGGTCGCACGGTGCCACTCAGCGGCCATGCCAGGCCGCGGCTTGCGAATACGGCTGGCGACCACAAAATACAATGATTATCGAAAGCAAAACAATCTCATTATCATATAAGTATTGCATCTTGTCTCATGTAAAGCTCTGTTCTCTCTTGCAGCCCTCTTGCATCCCTCGAGTCAACGGCACTTTGCGGCACAGGCTGGCAAGCTTGGCCAGCAGGCTGAAAACTCTGCGAGAATTCACGGGTTTGACAGTGCTGCGCCTTATGTCACTAATGGATGCCTTTCCCCAAGGAGCACGCCTCATGTTTCTGTTGATCCTGTTTGCTGCCATCGCGATTGGCATCTCATTCATCTGCTCCGTGCTCGAGGCGGCGCTGCTGTCGCTCTCTCCCAGCTATGTGGCAAGCCTGAGAGACCAGCACCCCAAGCGCCACGCCGCACTGGCCAAGCTCAAGGACAATATCGACAAGCCGCTGGCCGCCATCCTGACGCTCAACACCATCGCGCATACCGTCGGTGCCACGGGGGTGGGCGCGCAGGTATCGGTCGTCTTCGGGGAAGCCTGGGTCGGCGTGGCCTCGGCGGTGATGACGCTGCTGATCCTGGTGGCCTCGGAAATCATCCCCAAGACCATCGGTGCCACCTACTGGCGTCAGCTGTCGCCGATGCTGCCCGGCGTGCTCAATGCCATGGTCATCGCGCTCAAGCCGCTGATCTGGCTGTCGGAGTTGATCACCTCGCGCATCGGCAAGGATGCCCATGACATCGATGTGCGTGGCGAGATCAAGGCGTTGGCCCAGATGGGGCTCGACAAGAAAGCCCTGGAAAATGATGAACAGCGCGTCATCACCAACATCCTCAATCTGCACGAGATGAAGGTGCGTGACGTGCTGACGCCGCGCCCTGTCTGCCAGACGGTCAGTCCCGAGATGAGCGTGGCCGAGTTCAATGACCAGTTGACGATCTGGCCCTTCAGCCGCTACCCGGTGATGACCGACGATGAGCGAACGCTGGGCATGATCCATCGGGCCGATGCCCATCAGGCAGAGCCCACCACGCCGCTCAAGGACCTGATGCGCCCGATCAGCGAGCTGCACGCCGAAGACAACGTCGAACATGCCTTTGGGCTCATGCAGCGCGAACGCCAGCATCTGTGCGTGGTCTACGACAACCTCGGCAACTGGCTGGGGGTCATCACGCTGGAAGACGTGATGGAGACGATTCTGGGCGAGGACATCATCGACGAGACGGACAACGTGGCCAATCTGCGCCGCTTTGCCCGCCAGCGCTGGACCAAGCGTATCGGTGCCAACACCTCAAGCACCCAGCCTTCCGCTGCAACGGCGGCTGGTGAAGGTGCTGTCTCGGACGATGAAGCTGGCTCTGGTGAAGGTGCTTTACCCGTCTACGAGCACACCGAGAAAGATGCGGGCTCAGCCAATAACTCTGCCAAAGGGCCTGCCAAGAGCGCCGATGACAGCAAGGGCTAGGCTCGTCCCTCCACGCGTGTGACCCGCTCGAAGGCAAAAGTCCCGTGAAAGTCGTTGCCAGATACGACTATCGCGGGACTTTTTTTATTGGCGGCTGTTGATACCGCCTGATAACCCATTGATTCCTCTTGCGAACCCCTACTCTCAATCAATCGAATAATTTCTTTCTTCCAATCTCTCGGTAATCAATCCCCGGACTCGGTGCTAACGTTAATCACACACGACGGGCAGCGAACGAACCGAGATAACATAATGATATACAAGAAATTTACGACGTTCCGCACTGAACAGAAAGGCGCCATTCTGTATGTGACCTTCGATTATCCGCCGGTCAATATTCAGGACATTCCCATGCTGGCCGACCTGAGCATGCTGTCGCAGAAGCTCGAGCGTGACAGCGACACCAAGGTGGTGGTCTTCCAGTCAGCCCATCCGGAAATCTTTGTCGCCCATGCCGACGTGGACTTCCTCAAGGACATGTCGACTCATGCGGTCCACCAGGGTGAGGTCAAGCTGCAGGACCTGCAGGTGGTCCTCGAGCGCGTAAGCCGCCTGCCCCAGGCGACCATCGCCAAGATCGAAGGTTTTGCCCGCGGCGGTGGTCACGAATTTGCCCTGGCCTGTGACATGCGCTTCGCCGCACGTGGCAAGGCCCGTTTCATGCAGATGGAAGTCGCGATGGGCATTCTGCCCTGCGGGGGTGGTGCCTCACGCATGGCACGTCAGGCAGGCCTTGGCCGAGCGCTGGAAATCATCCTCAGCGCCAAGGACTTCGATGCCGATCAGGCCGCCGAATACGGCACCATCAATCGTGCGCTGGACCCGCAGGAGATCGGTCCCTTCGTCGACTCGCTGGCCGAGCGAATCTCCTTGTGGCCATCAGCCGCCATCAACGCCTGCAAACAGGCCGTCTACGCCTCCATCGACAAGCCCATCGAAGACGCCTTGAAGGAAGAGGCCTATTGGCTCTATCAGGCCACCAGCCAGACCGCCGCCATCAAGCGCTTCCAGAATGCCTATGACAGCGATGTCGAAAACGACATGACCGCCCAGCGCAACTGGGACCAGATCGTGATCGACGTCCAGTCCATCGTTTGAGAATACGTCCTGCAACGTAAGCAAGGATGCCCTTTAGGGGAGTGGCAACACTCCCTCTTTTTGGATTCTCCCACCCTATTTCGGAGCCACACCATGCATATCGATGACCACTCCCTGTGCAACGACTTCCCTCAGCAACGTGAACTCATTCTGCGCCTGATCAATGGCAATGAAGAGTTTGCCCGCATCGCGGAAGCCTATACCCGTATCGATATCGAGATTCACGCCCTGGAAGTCGATGAATCGCCGATCGGCGATGACTCCATGCACCAGCTCAAGCACCAGCGCAGCCTGCTCAAGGATGGTCTGTACGAGCGTATGATGGCGGCTGAGTAAAGCGACGACTACTCATTACCTGGAAATAGCGGCCGATTATTATCCATCGGCTTGTGTGACTGACTACCTCTCTCAAGAGATTGCCTGATCAGCTGGCCTTTGCAGGCCGGCTAACCTTTTTCCGGATATATAAATGTTGGCCACCGCCTTTTACAGGCCGATGCCATCTATCAAGATAGTCAAGCGTCTGAATCAAGACTCCAAGCTTGCTGGCCCCATAATCGGCCGGTGTGAAGTCAGGCATCTTCTTTCTCAAGTATGCGCCCAATGCTGCCAGAGAAGTCCAACCATCCGTTTGTGGCAGCTCATTCACCGCATTCAGAATATGTGATCTCAACTGCCTCTGTGCCTTGGTCGGCTTGACGAGGGCTACCGGCTCAGCAGCTGGCTTGTTGACTGACATGGCCGGGACAGGCTTCTCAGCCACCTTGCGCAGTCCTTCGCTGTAGATGAACTTGTCGCAGGCAGACAGGAATGGCTGCGGTGTCTTGTCTTCACCGAAGCCATACACCAGCATGCCGCTCTCTCTCAAACGAGCCGCCAGGCGCGTAAAGTCGCTGTCCGAGGAGATGAGGCAGAACCCCTCCACGTTCCCCGAGTACAGCAAGTCCATGGCATCGATGATCAACGCAGAGTCAGTTGCATTCTTGCCCTGGGTATAGCTGAACTGCTGAACCGGATGAATGGCATGACGCAGAAGATGCTCTTTCCATGGCGCAAGATTCGGCGTCGTCCAGTCTCCGTAAGCCCGCTTGATGGTGCTGACACCCAGTTTTGAAATCTCTGCCAGCAGCGCTTCGCAGATAGCAGCCTGCGCATTGTCAGCATCAATAAGTACCGCCAATCTATTGCGTCCTATCTGTGACATGTATCGCTCCATGATGTACGTCACTGAAATCCTGTTATCTCTCCTTGGGATAATATGTCATGTAATGACCATGATGATCACCAGATAAGTCATGGCCCTTGCAAACGCCTCCTAGCCGGTTTCAAATCCCTCTATCAAGGCATCCATCAAAACCCTCACTCGCCGAGGAAGAATCTGCGTCTCCGGGCGGACGATGTAGATGCTGGTATCTGCGCCGTCCCCTCGTATGTCTTCCAGCAGCGGGATCAAGCGTCCAGAAGCCAGATCATCGGCGATCAGGTAGTACGGCAGACAGGCAATGCCGCGACTGCCCAGACAGGCGGCGTGCAGGGTTTCCAGAGAATTGGAGAGGAAGCCGCAACGCATGTCGGGCAGTGACTTGAGCCCCCAGGCATTGAAGCCGCCGGGAAGATTCAGGATCAGGCTGACATGCTCCGCCAGATCCAGCACTGAGCGCGGCGTGCCGTGGCTTGCCAGATAGTCCGGTGATGCACAGATGACGCGATGATTGGTGGCCAACCGCCTGGCGATCAGGCCGAGCTCGGGCTGTGCGGTGCTGCGTATCGCCAGATCCATCCCTTCATGGACCAGGTCGACCACCGCGTCCGACAGCGTCAGGTCCACGATCACCTCGGGATAGCGCTCCATGAAGCGCAACAGCAGGGGCATCACCTGCAGCTTGCCCAATGCATTGGAACACGAGAGGCGAATGCGCCCCTTGAGCGCGCCGCTGCCTTCGGCAATCTCCTGTTCGACATTGCGCAGGCGCTCCTGCAACTCCCGCGTCTCCAGGGCATAGAGCTGCCCTGCTTCACTCAAGCGCATCTGCCGAGTGGAGCGAATCAACAGCTGGGCACCAAGGCGCTGTTCCAGCTGCGCGATGCGCTTGCTGATCGCGGAGTGGGTAATGCCAAGCTGGCGCGCCGCCCCGGTGAAGGTGCCGGCGTCGACGACGGCGTGAAAGATGTCGAGGTCCGTATGCGTTTTCATATGTTCCATTTGCTCACGGATACTGTGCGCGCACAACGGATTATCACCGTCCGCAAGGTATGTCACCCTGTCATCAGTTCCTGAAATGACAGATTCAGTGCCACATTGCTCGGCATATCCCTTGCCACATCTTTTACTTAACGCGCACCAAAAGAGACATCGCCACCATGACAGACCAGCCGACAGCCTCCGCCCTGTTTACCCCTTTCACGTTGCCAAGCGGCCGGGTGCTCGCCAACCGAATCGTCAAGGCTGCGATGTCGGATTCTCTCGGCGATGGCACGGGGCATCCCAGTGAGGCACAGCTGCGCCTTTACGAGCGCTGGGCAGAGGGTGGCGTGGCGGCGTCGCTGGTCGGTGAGGTACAGCCTGACCACCACCATGCCGAGAAACCGGGCAACCTGGTGCTCAACGCGCAGTCCGATCTCGCGGCCTTCACGCAACTGGCCCAGCGCGGTCAACAGCACGGTGCAGACCTCTGGCTGCAGCTCGGCCACGCCGGTGCGATGGCCTACCCACCGACCAGCACGGCGCACGGCCCCAGTGCCCTGGATATTCCCGGGCTACGTTGCGAGGCCATGAGTCTGGAGGCCATCAAGGCATTGCCTGCTGCCATGGCAACGACGGCTCGCCTGGCGCGTGAAGCCGGGTTTGGCGGGGTACAGGTACATGCGGCACACGGTTTCCTGCTCAGCCAGTTTCTGTCCCCCCTCTTCAACCAGCGCACGGATGACTACGGCGGCAGCCTCGACAACCGCATGCGGCTGATGCGTGAGGTGATCATTGCCGTGCGTGAGGCCGTTGGCCACGACTACCCGGTACTGGTGAAGCTCAACTCCAGCGACCAACTGCAAGGCGGTTTCGAGGAAGCCGAAGCGCTGCAGGTGATAGCAGCGCTCGATGAGCTGCCCATCGATCTGATCGATATCAGTGGCGGTACTTACTTCCCCGGCGCGAGCTCGGCGTCGGATGCCAGTGCCAGCGGCCCCTACTTCGTCGAATTCGCCAAGCGTGCACGCGAGGTTACGACCTTGCCCCTGATGGCAACCGGCGGCTTCAAGACACTCGCCCAGGCCGAAGACGCCGTGGCACAGGGCGCCGTCGACCTCGTCGGCCTGGCCCGACCACTGGCGCTGCACCCGTCACTGCCCGCCCTCTGGCAGGCCGGAGAATGCCCCGCGCCAGAATTCCCGCGTTTCAGCGCGCCGCCTGAAGGCGGGGTGACAGCCTGGTATACCCTGCGCCTGACCCAGCTGGGCGAGGATCGTGAGCATGAATCACTGGGCGAACTGGAGACGGTTCTGGCCGACTATGAAGCCCGCGACGCCGCACGCGCCGAGACCTGGAATGCGCACTTCTCGAACTGAGTCGCTTTCAGTAGGACAGACGCAAAACGCCGCAGCGCTGACGCTGCGGCGTTCATGTTTCATTCCCTTGCAGTGATGCATGTCAGGTCGTGGGAAATCGCACCAATGAAGCGTCTTCAGGCAGCGTTGTGCACACTGACTGAAGGCGCTTCACTGCCGCCTCTGTTTCCCTGCGACTTGCCCTGGCGCTGATAGCTGCCCTTGCCCTTGCGCGCCTTTACCACGCGTTGCTTGAACATCGGGGTACGCAGCACCGCCTTGAGCGCGTTGTCCTGCACCTTGCGCTTGTGAGTCATGGTGTCTTCTCCTGTGGACTTTCTGTCACCGGCCCAGTATACGCCCTTTCGGCATGCAGAGTGATCAACCTCCGCTTCCCCCTCGTCGCTGGCCTGGTGAGTGAATAGCCCCGCGAATAGTTCTGCGTATAGTTCTGCGTATAGTTCTGCGTATAGTTCTGCGTATAGTTGCGAATAGCCCAGCAGTTCCTCTAGAAGAACCTCCAGCAAATCCTCCAGCGAGGATCATTCGATAATCTGGCGCCCTTTTCCCTCCTGATCCCGTCTCTTTCTCCATTCACACACCACTCACTACTCTGACCCCCCCTTTTCCATCCTCCTCACACCCTTATTTACGCAAAATCTCAAAATTACGAGCACCTACCTACTTGACCAATAGATCATTTCAGCCCACCACCTGCTTGACTCAGCATGCCTTGAATAGGCAGAAAATCATCCACCTTCGAATCGACATTGCAACACGGCAATCTTCTTTTCTTTCCACATGGAAAACAAGCCAGATAACGCCATGGCAAACCACCGCCACAACTTCAAAAACATACATACGAATCAATAGCTTAAAAGATAACCACCCAAGCCATGAGCTGATAAATCGCACCCTTGCGCCTGGCCTTTCCAAAGAGACACAACCCGAAATAATCTTACCACTAAAGTCTAAACACCCTCGTGATCGTGTACACTTCATACACTAAGAATCAATACCTCACATTTGAGATGGCGCATCATTTCTGCGAGGATGCCTCACGTTCCGTGGGCCGTAGGTTGCTCTCAAGGCAAGAAAAATACGGCTTCCGTGTTCAGGTTCAGCGAAATGTCAGGTGGCCAGTCAACTGGATCCCTTACCTTTCCAGGCCACCCAAGCGCTGGATAACGCTCATTATTATCGCGCCCACTACATAGGAAAAAGCACCTGGTCAACACGAGATCCCGCAACTCGGGGTTCACGGAACATGACGTCTCATTACAGTCTCAACAGGAAATACCCATGACAAAACGCATTGCGATCATTGGCGCAGGGCCGAGTGGCCTGGCACAGCTGCGCGCCTTTCAATCTGCCGCTGACAAGGGTATCGATATTCCCGAAATAGTCTGTTTTGAAAAACAGAGTGACTGGGGTGGCCTGTGGAATTACAGCTGGCGCACCGGTCTCGATCAGAATGGTGAGCCCGTCCACGGCAGCATGTACCGCTACCTGTGGTCCAACGGTCCCAAGGAATGTCTGGAGTTCGCGGATTATTCCTTCGAGGAGCACTTCGGCCATCCCATCGCCTCGTACCCGCCACGTGCGGTGGTCTTCGACTACATCAAGGGTCGGGTCGAGAAGGCAGGCGTGCGCAAGTACATCCGCTTCAACTGCCCGGTGCGCCACGTCAGCTTTGACGACATCCGCGAGCAGTTCACCGTCAGTGTCCATGACCTGCAGGCCGATGCGGTCGTTCAGGAGCAGTTTGATCACGTCATCGTGGCATCGGGTCACTTCTCGACCCCCAACGTGCCGGAATTCCCGGGGTTCTCGCAGTTCAATGGCCGTATTCTGCACGCTCATGACTTCCGCGACGCGCTGGAATTCAAGGGCAAGGACCTGCTATTGATCGGCAGCAGCTACTCTGCCGAAGATATCGGTTCACAGTGCTACAAGTATGGCGCTCGCAGCATCACCACCAGCTATCGCACCGCCCCGATGGGCTTTGCCTGGCCGGACAACTGGGAAGAGAAGCCGCTGTTGCTGAAAGTGGACCGCGACACGGCCTATTTCCGCGATGGCAGCAGCAAGAAGATCGATGCCATCATCCTGTGTACCGGCTACCTCCACCACTTCCCCTTCCTGGATGAGCCACTGCGCCTCAAGACGGGCAATCGCATGTGGCCGCTCGGTCTCTACAAAGGCGCTGCCTGGGAAGAGAATCCGCGCATGTTCTACCTCGGCATGCAGGACCAGTGGTACACCTTCAACATGTTCGATGCCCAGGCATGGTGGGTGCGTGACGTGATTCTCGGTGAGATCGCGCTGCCCAGCCGCGAGGCGATGCAGGCGGATAGTCAGGCATGGCGTGACAGAGAAGAGACACTGGACAGCGATGAATCAATGATCCTCTTCCAGGGCGATTACGTGAAGTCACTGATCTCGGAGACGGATTATCCGAGCTTTGATATCGACGGCGTCAATCGCACCTTCCTCGAGTGGGAGCACCACAAGCACGAGAACATCATGACCTTCCGTGACTACTCCTACCGCTCGCTGATGACCGGCACCATGGCCCCGCGCCATCACACGCCCTGGCTCGACGCGATGGATGATTCGCTGGAAGCCTTCCTGGCGCAACCCGACAAGAGCGCTGGACAAGCAGGCGGCGAGACAGCCACCGCCGCGCAGCTCGCGACTGACGACGCCTGATCAGGCCGTCTCAGTCAGCAGCCGTCTGAGCGAGCAAGCCGCCTGAGACGACGAGCTGCGTGATCCGCCAGGCAACGAAGCCGCCGAGTCATGACACGACTCGGCGGCTTCGTTCTATCAATTCACACGTGCAACAGCTCACTGGTGCATGAGTGAACCAGAGCATGAGTGAATCAGAGCAAGCGTGCGAAAAGGCCTGAAACTTGCGGCAGGCCCTGCTCAGGCTCTATACCGCTTCGCGACTGTCGCTGCTTGGCACATCGCAAAGTGATATCAGCGCCTGCGGCTGCGCGATGACCCGCTCCGGTGCCATGCTGGCCAGGCGCTCGGGGCTCTGCCATCCCCAGCTGACGGCAGCGGCACGACATCCTGCCTCGTGCGCGGCGCGAATGTCGCTGACGGCGTCGCCCACCATCCAGCTGCGCTCCACCGCCACTTGCGGCGCTGCCAACAGACGCGCCAGCTTGGCCCCCTTGCTACCCGCGATCTCACCGCCCAGCACCTGTGACACGCAATCCGACAGGCCGGCGGCGGCCAGCGTGGCACGAATCATCTCGCTGTGATTGGCCGACAGCACCATGACGTCGCCCTGTTCGGCGAGTGCCGACAAGGCCTCGCGCATGCCGGTGAAGACCGCCGGCGGCGTCGCCTGGCGGGTATAGGCAAAGACATGCGCGGCAAAGCGCGCGACGGCCTCGCCCGTGAAGCCCTGCACACGCGCCATCTCCTCGAAGGTCACGTTGTCCAGCGACTCCCAGCTATCGCGTTCCAGCACGATCGTCCGCCCTTCCAGACGCGCCGCATGCGCGCAGGCCTTGACACACAATGTCAGGCTGTCGGCAATCACACCATCAAAATCAAAGACATATAACGCTTTGTTCATTCTTTTGCTGCCTCAGCTGCCTGCAAGGTGTTGCTCAACGGCTCGCGCTCGCGAGTCGGAATCCGCTCATCGCGCTGCAGAGCGATCAATTCATCGAGCGCCTCCAGCGACTGGGCGGCCTCGAGCGTGTCGTGGAAGAAATAGCGGCGACTGTCATCCATGTAGAGGTGCAGGTGATTGACGATCTGCTCCTCGCCTATCATCAGCACGCCATAGGCCGGCGGCTCATGACTGCCGGCGAGACAATCCGCTGCGGAGACCAGATCCAGCCCGACCTGATGATTGACGCCCGGCAGGGTCGAGAACGAGAGCCCTCGCCAGACACCGCTGGCCGGACGATGCACATGCCCGAACAGCAAGTGCTCGACATTGCCATGCCGCTGGATCACGTCATGCAGCGCCTGTGAATTCTGCAAGCGGATGTCGTCCATATAACGGATGCCGAGGGCCATGGGCGGATGATGCAGCGCCAGCAGGATACGGCGATCATGATGCGCAGCCAGGCAGGCATCCAGCCACGCCAGGCGGGACTCACACAGCAGACCGCCATGCTCCCCCGCGACCGCCGAATCGAGCATCACCAGCACGCAATCATCGGCGCCGGGGCCGAAGGCATGCGCATACTGCACGAAGCCTCCGTCATCACAGGGCAACTCCGGGAAGGCGGCCTGCAGAGTCTCACGCGCATCATGATTGCCCATGCCGAGGAAATACGGCATCGACAGCTCTTCCAGTACCTCACGCAGTGCCTGGAAGGCGGCCGGTTCACCGCGATCGGTCAGGTCACCGCTGATGATCACGCCCTGAGCATCGCCGTGGTGCAGATTGATATCGGCAACGGCAGCCGCCAGCCGTGCACGTGGGTCCAGCCCGTAAAGTCGCTTGTCAGGAGCGACCAGATGGGTGTCGGTCAGATGGATCAGTTTCATGTCACATGACTCCAGAGACGTGGTTCAGCAAGGGGCCAGGGCATCATGCTGATCGATACCCTGGCATTCCACTCAACAGGCAGGCAATTCAGTGAGCCACTCAATGCGGCAACAGTGCCTGCACCTCTTCTGCCATCTCTGCCAGCACCGCATCACTTTCCCCGGCGCGCTTGCCGGTCACGATGCTTTCCATGTGATTCTTGATGATGTCCGTAATCTTGAGACCATTGGCCCCCGGGAAGGCATACCAGGGTCGCATCATCGGCAGCTGCTGGACCATCACCGCACGGTTGGGGTGACGCGTATAGAAGTCGCTCAACTGCTCTTCATTGACCTTCTGGTTCGGCGGCGCATAGCCGGTCTCTTCAGCGACGATGATCGCACCGTCCCCCTGAGTCGCAAATTTCATGAAGCGCCAGGCGGCCTGCTGCTTGTCAGCATCACGCGCCAACATCACCATCGCCGTGCCACCGGCCGGCAGGCCGCCCTGCGGCTGAACCCCCGGGAAAGGCCCGGTCTTGAGGGTGAACTTGTCACCGATCTGGTCACTCAGGCTCTGCAGACTGCCGACAGAGGTAATCAGGATGCCCGTATTGCCAGCCGCGAAGGAGGCATACGCAGACTGCCACCCCATGTTGCTCATGCCGGCGTCGGTGACCATCCGCGACAATGTCTTGAGCGCGAAGCGACCGGAGTCATCATTGAAGGCAACCTCCTGCTCGCCATTGCGGGTCATCTGACCGCCGCGCGCAAAGACCGGCGCCTGGAACAGCCAGTTACCCGTGATATCCCATTCGTAGTACAGGCCGTTGCTGGCCTCAGGTAACGCGCGAATGTCGCTGGCGACCTTCAGCACCTCATCCCAGTCACCGGGCAATGCATCGCCCTGCCAGCCGGCCTTCTCCATAAGCTCCGTGTTGTAGTAGGCAATCGGCAGTGACACGGCATACGGCAGACTGTAGACGCCACCATTGAAACGGCCCAGATCCAACATCGGCCCGCGATAACCTGCCGCTGCGAAATCAGTCTCACTTTCGATGAAGGCCGTGAGATCAACGGCAATCTCTCGACTCGCCAGCGAACGCACCTGATTCAGCCCCTGTAACGAGATATCAGGCATACGCTTGATGATCGACTCGCGCATCACCTTCTGACTGCCCTCTTCATAGCTTTCATACGGCGCACGATAGCGGATGCTGATGTCGGGATTGGCCTGCTCGAACTCAGTTTTGAGGCGCTCCATGGCCGGGTTGAACGTCGAACCATAGGCATACTGCACAACCAGCTCGACCGATTCGTCGCCAGCCTGTGCCGGAGCAATGAATGCCGAACTGAGCAACGCCACGCTACTCAACGCCAGACCGGTTCGCAGGGACAATGCTGAAGCCGTCTTCAGGGCAGACTTCGTGAGACTCAACGTGGAACTTTTCATCTAAAACTCCAAAGTGTGATGCGGTTCAGAGACAGGTAGAAGAACAACGTGTGCAAAGCAGGTTCATTCAACGTCGCGTGGTGCGCGCTATTTCATTCCGCTCATCGAGATACCTTCGATGAAGCGCCGCTGGGCAAGCAGAAAAGCCGCCATCAATGGCACGACTACCAGCGTTGCCGCTGCCATCAGAGCGCCGTAATCAGTGCCTGACTCCGCATTGCGGAAGTCGACCACGCCGAGGGTCGGGGTATAGAACTCCTGACTGTTGAGCACGATCAGCGGCCAGAAATAATCATTCCAGTGAGCGACCACCGAGAAGATGCCAAAGGACACCACCGCAGGAATCGCATTGGGAAAGACCACGCACCAGACGATGCGCCATTCGCTCATGCCATCCATGCGAGCGGCATCGATCAGCTCATCCGGGATGCCGACGAAGAACTGACGCAGCAGGAAGATGCCGAACACTGACAGCGAGAACGGCAACACCAGTGACCAGAAGCTGTCGAGCAGCCCCAGATAGTGCAATTCCAGATACCAGGGGATCGCCACAGCCTGGGTGGGCACCATCAGGCACAGCAGCACGGAGGCAAAAAAGCTCTTGCGACCGGGGAAGTCGAGTTTTGCCAGCGCGTAGGCTGCCGGCACCGAGACCACCACCTGAATGACGAAGATCGCGACCACCACCATCGCGCCGGTGCCCATGTAACCCAGCAGGGATGATTCCGTCAGCGCCTTGGTGTAGTTGTCGACCAATGCCCAGTTTTCGGGCAGCCAACGCAACTGGTTGGTGAATATCTCATCAGCAGGTTTGAAGGAGGTCAGCAGCATCCATACGAAAGGCAACAGCATCACCAGCGCCAGACTGATCAGCAGCGTATGGCGCAGCAACGTGCCCAATATCAGCGGCCAATCGACAGCGACGCGAGCAGGCTGAGTCGCCGCACTGGCAACGTGCTGATGTGCCGTCGAGCGAGAAATCCGGGAGGTCATTTGCATGGGGGTCACCATCTTCACGAGTAGTGCACTCGCTTTTCCAGGAAGCGTGTCTTGAGCAATGTGATCAGCATCACTGCCCCGAGGAAGACAACCGTCATGGCTGCGGCATAGCCGGTGCGGAAGAACTCGAAGCCTTCGCGATAAAGTGTCAGCAGCAACACCTCGGTGGTATGACTCGGCCCGCCCTGAGTCAGAATCTGCACCGTATCGAACACCTGAAATGCATTGATTGCCGTCATCACCACCACGAACAGCGTGACCGGCCCCAGCAATGGCCAGGTGATCAGTCTGAAGCGCGAGAAGCCGCGGGGTATTCCATCGATATCGGCAGCCTCATAGAGCGTGCGCGGCACCGCCGTCAGGCCGGCCATGAACAGCACCATGTTGAAACCCGCCTGATGCCAGATGCCGATCACGCACAGCGCCACCAGCGCCCAGTCTTCATCGCGCAACCAGCTACGTGGTTCGCCACCCACCATCATCAAGAGCTGATTGATCAACCCGAATTCGGGATGCAGCAGGAATTCCCACACGATGGTCATCGCCACCAACGAGGCCATCACTGGCAGGAAGAACAGGGTGCGATAGACCGCCTTGCCTCGTGTACAGCCTTCAATCAACAGCGCCAGCAGAAGACCCAGCCCCACCGCCCCGACCATCACCACCAGCACATAGACGGCAGTATTGCGCACCGCTTGCCAGAAGACGTCATCGGCTGCCAGCTGGCGATAATTGTCGACACCGACCCAGCCCATCGTCGGCATGCCCAACTGCCAGTCGCTGAACGAAAGCAGCGTGATAGCCAGCAGCGGCCCGATCAATAACACCAGCATCAGCAGCATGGCCGGCCCGCTCAGCGCCAGTCCCCAGAGCGCTTCTGCCCTATCCCCCCAGTGACGACTCAGATAGCGCTGCAGTGCGTCAGGCAAAGCCATGCTTCACCTCCCCACCCATCAAGGTACTGAGACTCATGGCGCTGGAGGCTTGCGCGGAACTGTCATCCGCTTGCGGTTGATCGATACGCAGCCCCAGGTGGTCGAATATATGCAGTGCATCCGCCGCGATCCTGACACCCAGTGGCTGCCCGATTGTCAGCTCGCGGCCCTCCTGTGGCGTCGCCCGAACGCTGAGCACCTGGCCGTTCTCGCAGCTCAGCTGCACCAGAACCTCGGCTCCCAGGTTTTCCATGTAACTCACCTGCCCCTGTACATGTCCCTTGCCAGCAGGCACGCAGCTCAGTCCTTCCGGCCGCACGGCCAGTGTCACGCGAGTGCCTTTGGCCACCGGTAACCAGCAGCCCAGCGGCGCACTTTGCGTGATGTCACTCAGACACAGCCGTCCATCAAGCGCGACGGTGGCTTGCAGTTCATTGATCGCTGGTGTGCCGATGAAGCGCGCGACGCGAATATCGGCCGGACGCCGGTACAGCTCATCCGGACTCGCGACCTGCACCAACGCTCCCTCCATCAGCACCGCAACGCGGTCTGACATCGTCATGGCCTCGACCTGGTCGTGGGTGACATAGATGAAGGTGCTGCCCAGCGCGCGATGCATCTGCACCAGCTCCTGACGCATGCGTACCCGCAGGCTGGCATCCAGGTTCGATAGCGGCTCATCCATCAGGAAGGCGCGTGGCTTGCGTACCATCGCGCGACCCAATGCGACGCGCTGGCGCTGACCCCCTGAAAGCTGGCCGGGCTTGCGCGATAGCAACGATGTGATCTGGAGATTCTCCGCAACTTGCAGGACCTGAGCACGAATCTCGCCTTCACGCCTTGAGCCCCCCGGCAGATGACGCCCGACTAGCGGCAATCGATGTAATCGATTACATCGCATACGCAGCGGCATGGCGATATTGTCGAAGACGCTCAAGTGCGGGTAGAGCGCGTAGGACTGGAATACCATTGCCAGGTCGCGTTCGGCAGGCTTGAGGTGCAACGCTGGCTCGCCATCAATGGTCATCTCGCCAGCACTATGTCGCTCGAGGCCCGCGATGGTGCGCAGCAAGGTAGACTTTCCGCAGCCGGACGCGCCTACCAGGCTGATGAATTCACCGTCACGCACGCTCAGGTCGATGCCCTTGAGGATTCGCTGCTCCCCGTAGTGCTTCTCGAGCGCTTTCAATTCAATGGAGGCCATTGCCATCATCTCCGCAATAAAAAGAGGAATTGCGCACATGTAATCGATTACATAACATGGTTGTCATTATTGACGCGTAAAGTGACAGCCATGTGACGGTGAGATAACACTCAGGAAAAACATGACATGAAACGACGTGCGACCATTGCTCAAGTCGCCAAGGAGGCTGGTGTCTCCACTGCGACAGTCTCCCGACATCTCAATCAGACCGCACTGGTCAACGACGATACCGCTGAGCGGATCCGTGCTGCCATCGAGAAGCTGAGCTATATCCCGAGCTTCGTCGGCAAGTCGCTCAAGGAAAATCGCTCACGCACCATCGGCGTGGTCATCCCCAGCATCATTCCGCAGAGCTACTCCTGGGCGGTCGAGAGCCTGCAGCGTGCCTGTCGTGCGCGCGGCTATGCCGCACTAGTGATGACGACGGCCTATGAGCCAGCCGATGAAAGGCTCGCCCTCGAGACACTGATCGCACGTGGTGTGGACGGGCTGGTCGTCAATCTCGGTTCTTCACACCTTGAGGAGCATCTGGCTCTGCTCGAGAGACTGGAAGTGCCCTTCGTGCTGCTATTCAATGAAGAGGAACACAGCCAGCACCCTTTCGTGGCAGCAGAAAACCGTCTTGCGATGCAACAGCTCGTCGAGCATGTGATTGCTCTTGGACATCAGCGCATCACGCTTCTGGCTGGCGACTTCAAGGACGCCCAGCGCTATGCCTTGCGCGCACAAGGCTACCGTGAAGCCATGACGGCGGCGGGGTTGGCGCAACACATCGACGTCAAGGAGCTCCCCCTGTCCCTCAATGGCAGCGAGGCCCTGGTCACAGAGCTTCTGAAGACACCGCAGCGTCCCAGCGTACTGCTGACGACACACAACTCCCTCGCCTTTCATGTGCTTGGACTTCTTCACCGCCATGGAATCCAGGTACCCGCCGAGATATCGCTTGCCACCTTCAATGGCCATGATATCGCGCAGATACTCTCCCCCACGCTGTGCTCCATCGAGCAACCCTTCGATGCCATGGGCAAGGCTGCCGTGGATATCGTGCTCGGCATGATCGAAGGCGAAAGTCGCGATATTCAGCAACGCTTCTCCTGCACGCTGCAAGGCGGCCAGAGCCTGGGCAACGGCCGCTGAAACGTCATGCATGACAACGGTGCTGTACGACGAAAAACGCCGCAGCGCTGAGCGCTGCGGCGTTTGATATGTCGTTGGTAAGCACCGTTGGCGAGCACCGCGTACTCACCTCAAGGTCACGGCGTCTTCTTGCTCTCGAAGGACGCTTTCTCGTGGCGCAGGATGTTGGCGCTCAGCGCAATGCAGACGCCAGCGGCGACCAGCAGGCACACCGCCACGGCGCCAGAGTTGCTGAAGAAGAAGGCGTAGTTGCCAGCGTGTACCACAGTATCGACAGTTTCCATTGCAAGACTCCTTGCGAAAGCGGATATCGGTTGGGTCTACCAGTACTGCAATAACGGGGCCAGTCAGCGCTTATCTCGACATCATCTTGACAGACCGGCCCCTTCAGGATGTGCGCCAGGGCTCAGCTGATGTCAGGGCGCTTGTCCATCGGCGCCGCGACCACCCCACCAGAACGTGCCGGCACGCTGGAGCTCGTCTCGGAGGACAGGCTTTCCGGGTAGGCCTTGGCCGGGACTTCGAACAGGTCCAGCCCCAGTACCTCGACATGCGGCGGTACGCGCAGCAGGTTGAACTTCTTGAGCAGATAGGCCACGCCCCAGCCCGGAATGAAGCCCGTCAGTGCCATCACCACCGCGCCGGTCAGCTGGCCGGTGAAGGAGACGTCCGGCACGCCTTCGCCGACATTCGGGAAGCCGGCCGCGAAGATGCCCACCAGTACCACGCCGTAGAAGCCGCAGAAGCCATGCACCGCGAAGGCGCCGACGGAGTCATCCAGGCCACGCTTCTCGAGCAATGCGCCGATCTTCGGCATCAGGGCGCCACCGGTGACCGCCAGCACGAAGGCCAGGCCCGGGTTGTAGAGATCCAGCCCCGCCGCGACGGTGATGATGCCGCCCAGCGCACCGGACATGGTCCAGAAGGGGTCACGCGAGGACAGATAGGCACCGATCACGCCGCCACCGAAGCCCATCAGGGTATTGAAGGCGAAGGCAGAAAGGTTGGTGCGATTGCCGTAGATGGTGGTCCAGCCGATGTCACCGGTGTTGAAGATGATGCAGCCGCCGAGGAAGCCGAAGAAACCGACGATGATCAGCATCAGGCCGATCAGGGTCATCGGCATGTTGTGCGGCGCGATCACCTGCGGCTTGCCATCGTCACTGTACTTGCCGATGCGCGCGCCCAGATTGAGCAGCACGCCCAGCGCGAAGAAGCCGGCCACGGCGTGCACCACACCGGCGGCGCCGACATCGTGGTAGCCCAGCTTGTGCAGCATCCAGCCATCCGGATGCCAGCCCCAGGCGCCCGCCATGATCCAGACACCGGCACCGAGAATCACCGCCAGAATCAGGAAGGCCCCCAGGCGGATGCGTTCGATCACCGCCCCAGAGAGGATGGAACCGGTGGTCGCGCCGAACAGGGCAAAGGCGGCGAAGAAGATGCCGGTGCCCATGTCATCGGCGTCCGGACGCATGCTCGCGCTCCACGGCAGAGCGGCAGACGCCTCGATGGGGATCAGCCCGTTGGGGAAAGCGTTGTAGATCCACCAGCCCACGAAGTAGAAGGCGGGGATGATCGAGGCCAGCGTCAGCACGTTCTTCATGCCGGATGCCAACGCATTCTTGGAACGTGAGGCACCGATCTCATAGGCCAGGAAGCCTGCATGGATCAGGAACATGATGGCGGTACACCACCAGTAGAACACCTCGATGTTCATCGCCTGATGCATATCCAATATGCTTTGCAACGTCTTTTCATCCATCGTCTTTTCTCCTTTACCGGAGCCTGTGGATCAGCGCGCTTCACTGTGCAAGCGGCACTGCCCGTCCGGGGGTTGTTGTTGTTTTTCAAGGGGACCTGCTGGATAAAGCAAGCGACATGCCAGATGACCCTCATTGGCCACCCTCAGCAATTCGTTGTTTTTACTGAATCATTCTTGAAACTGAGGACTCCTCTTCAGATATGAAGCCCATTAAGCCTTCCCTGCGATGAGGATGGGCGTTATTGAGGCATGCCGGCCACGGCATGCACCGTGAGATGACTTGCAGGGCGCTGCATATACGCAGGTCATTGCGCGCGACTCACCTCTCATGCCCCCCGCCTTGCAGTAAGATCAGCTACGCACCTTGAGGCGCTCCGGGTCATGGAAGGGCAATGTCACCACCTCGGCGGCGAGGCGCTTCTGATGGCCATCCAGCTGGCCGATCTCAAGCTGGGTTCCCGGGCTTGCGAAGTCCGGTGCCAGGCGGCACATCGCGATGGAGCGATCGAGCAGCGGCGACTGGGTGGCACTGGTGACCACGCCCACCGGATAGCGGCCGTGGTAGACGAGATCGCCATGGCTGACCAACTCGCTGCTGTGCATCTTCAGGCCCATCACGCGATGCCGTGATTCCGGCGCCTCGCGTTGCAGCGCTGCCCTCCCGACGAAGTCATCTTCCTTGCTCTTCATCGGCACGGTGAAGCCGATGCCCGCCTCATAGGGGGAGGTCTGCGGGCAGAATTCATGACCGGCGAAGATCAGCCCCGCCTCGATTCTCAGCATGTCGAGGGCATCCAATCCCAGCGGCGCGATGCCATGGGACTCACCCGCCGCCCAGATCGCCTCCCACACGGCCGGGGCGTCCTTGGGATGACACCAGACTTCATAACCGAGCTCGCCGGTATAGCCGGTACGCGACACCATCAGCGGAATGCCATCCGGCCCCGACAGACGACCGATCATGAAGCGGAACCAGCCCAGCCCCTGAACATCTGGCTGGGTACGCGCATTCCAGATCAGCGGCGCCAACACCTCGCGGCTCTTCGGGCCCTGCAGCGCGATGTTGTGCAGCTGATGAGTGGAGTCACGCACCGTGACGCGATAGCCCTGGCGCTGGGCAAGCTCCCTGAGCCACTGGCCGCTGGCCGGGTCACCGCAGATCCAGCGGAAGGTCTGCTCGCCCATGCGGAACAAGGTGCCGTCATCGAGCATGCCGCCGGTTTCCTGACACATGGCCGAGTACACCACCTCGCCGATGGAGAGCCGCCGTACATTGCGGGTCAATGCGTATTGCAGCAGGCGTTCGGCATCGGGACCGGCGACCTCGAACTTGCGCAGCGCCGAGAGATCCATCATCGCGACCCGCTCGCGGCAGGCCAGATATTCAGCCCGCGCGCCCCACCCTTCGTAATGCGTGGCCAGCCAGTAGCCGTGGTAGTCGATGAACTGCTTGGTCAAGGCGGAAGTGCAGGGATGAAAGGCGGTGGGCAGTGTCATGCGCGGCAATTCCTCGGGCCGATTGCGATAGGCGATCCCACGGGGGAAATCATGTTCAGCGGCGTAGATGCGCACCTGGATATCGGTCGGCACCCAGCCATTGGCGGCGTCGATGTCATCCGGACAGGCCGATGAGGCGCAGATGAGGTCACGGTCGGCGCGCAGCAGCACATAGTCGCCGGGGCGCGACCAGGGCTCATCCACCGCCAGGGTGCCGCAGGGCTCTACATAGGCATTGAAGAAGAAGTTGATCGCCGGCCAGCTGGCACGCTGTTGAATGCCATGCGACGCCGACAAGGCGTTGTTGAAATTGATCGTGCAGCTATCGTGGCCGAGGTAGCCGTGATGTTCGTAATACTGCGGCGAACAGGCGAGCATAAAGCTGTCATGGCGCCCCACCGTGTCCTGCACCACTTCCAGCATCGGATGCAGATGCTGATCGAAGAACACCGAATAGAGCCCAGGATTAGGCATGCAGTGGCCGGACAGGCTGCGCGTGGCGCCGCCATCCAGCCCCAGCTCTTCACCCTGCGCCCAGGCATTGGCATCGAAGGCCACGAAATCGGAGCACTGGCGACCCGCCACATCGATGATCTGGATCCACTCGCCCTGCTTGACCTCATAGACCTCGACCGTGCCCGCCGAGACTCTCGTCTCCTGCTTGATCGGCGCCAATGGCGCTGGCAGCTGCTCCTGCCCCACCAGCCCCCCGCAGAAGTGCGAGACCTCAAGCTCGGTGGCCAGATGCTTGCCATCGAGCTGCATGTCATCACCGGGGGCCAGCAGAATCAGGCGCGCGGCAGGCGCTTCACGCGGCCAGCGAATCTCGGCCGGCAACCCGGCCACTGACAAGCGCTGCCACTGCGACAGGGGCACCTGCGCGACTCCCAGCGCTGCCAGACGCTGCTGGGTGAACGGGCTTCGTGCCTGCTCGGCCTTACCCTCTTCTGCCCCTTGTGGCTGGCTGGCAAAGGCATGTTCTTCCAGACAGGTGATGCTGGCGTAGCGCGCGAGTGTCAGTCCATCGACTGCGTCTGCAAGCTCTCCAACTTCTGCCTCTGCAACTTCTGCCCCTCCAGCTTGTGCCCCTCCAGCTTGTGCCCCTCCAGCTTCTGCCACCCTGTGCTCTCCCTCCCGGCCCCCTGGCGGCAATAGCAGCCACTCGCAGGCCTGGGCACCATCGACGGATGACACCTGCACGCTGTCCCCCGGCGACAGCTCAAGCGCCAGCGCATCCAGCCCGGGTATTCGATAACGATACGGCTGGCACGGCGTGGCAGCGGGTATCTCGACTGCAAGCTCCATCGTGGTGATACCTCTTGTGGTCTTGGCAAGTGGGTTCGGCGTTGCACGCGTGTTGGGGTGAAGCTGCTCCCCGATGTGCCTGGATGGTGAATATCCCCTTCTGCGACGCACCACGTTCTTCATGGTTAATTAAATTTACTCACAGTGGAGATCGCGACAATCCATCAAGAGAGGTACCCATGAAGGGGTAAGCCGTTCACTGGCATGAAGCTTGCTCATCAAGCTTGCTGACGCGACATCGCAAGCCCGAAGAAAGAACCCCGAAGCAGGAAGTAGAGAGAGGAGCTCGCATGCAAGTCATTCTCGGCGCAGGGAAGGAAGGCAAGGTGCCTGCTGCACGAACGGCGGCCGCCCTGGTTGATTTACGCCGCGCCGACGTACGCCGCACCGACGAGCCACTGCACTCCTCCCCCGGCGATGCGAGGCGCGAGACTCCCAAGCTCGACGCCATCACCCTGCGCATCGCCACCTGCGCTGACCTCACAGAGACGTTGCCATCATTGCTGGGAGAGCTGCTGCGAGAGCTTTGGGGAGAACTTCAGGGAGAGTGGATGAGCCCGCTGAACAAGCAGATTGCCGGCACTCAGGCTTGCTCACGACCTGTCGAGAGCTGCGTGCTGCATCGCGGGGTCGATCAGCACCGCCATGAAGTGATCGCGCCGACTGGCCTCGCCCTGCCCGCAAAGACGCGTCAGCCCCTGCAGGAGATCGTCAGCCAGATCGCCCACGACGCGCACGCCAGCCGCCAGCCGTTAACTGTCTCGGGCAGGCCCCACGGGGTATTGATCGCCCTCACGCACACCACTGACAGCCAGACGACAGGCGATGACTGGTTGTGGCTTGGAGAGCCGGCCGCCGCAGCCTTGGAATCGGGGCACGCGAGCGCCGCCATCGATGCCCTGAGTCTTGGCCTGGCACTGCATCAGCAGCAACAGGCGCGTCACGCCGAAGACAGCAAGGCAGCGGTGGCACAGGCGCTGAAGAACGAACGCCGACATCTGGCGGCGGAGCTGCACGACACCCTCGCCCAGGAATTGAGTTATCTGCAGATGCAGAGCGCACGCCTGACTCGCGCCGCTCGTCATGCGCCACAGGAAGTGCAGGCACTGGCCGAGGACGTGCATACCCAAGCCCGGCGCGCCTTGCGCCAGACCCGGGAGTTGATCAACGGCGCGCACGCCACCTGGGGAGACGCGCCGCTGGCCTGTGTGCTGGACAACTTGATCGAGGAATTCGAGACACGCTCGGGGCTGGTGTTCGAGCTCGACAACCGCATCCAGTCGCTGCACCTCCCCGATGCCCAGGCCCTGCAGGTGATGTTCATCGTGCGCGAAGCGATGACCAACAGCGTGCGCCATGCCCGGGCCACCCACCTGCGCCTGCAATTGCTCTATCAGTCTTCAGGGCCTCATCAATCTTCAGGGCCTCAGCCAGCGGAGCGGGTGTTGCTGACCATCGAGGACAACGGCTGTGGCTTTGACCCTGCCGACGTCGCCCCTGCCCATTTCGGGCTGGGCATCATGCAGGATCGCGCACGCCAGCTCGGGGCCGACTTCGCCATCACCCAACCCCGCCAGGGCGGTACCCGCGTGACACTGAGCTGGGAGCGCCACGACACATGACCGTGACTCGCCAGATGCCCTCGACACACCAGACACCCTCGACACGAGTCGTGCTCGTCGACGACCATCCGCTGTTTCGGCGCGGGCTTGCCGAGCTGTTGGGTGAAGGTGGCCTGTTCGAGGTCGTGGCCGACTTCGATGACGGCACCGACCTGCTTGACGCCCTGCCCACCCTCGCCCCGGAGCTGGTGATCGTCGACTGGCAGATGCCGCAACTCGATGGCCTGACCCTGATGCGCCATCTCAAGCAGCGTGATGCCACTCTCAAGGTAGTGCTGCTGACCGCCTCCGATGACAGCCGCCACCTGTTGGATGCCATCCAGCAAGGGGCGGATGGCTACCTGATGAAGGACACCGACCCCGAACGCATTCTCGAGCGCCTGCAGGCCGTGGTCGACGGCAAGCTGGGGCTGGAAGAAGAGACCTTGCTGCTGCTCGCCCGGCGTCTGCAGCAGGACCACCGCCAGCGCGAACAACACTCGCAAGCACAGACGCATAAACAGCAGCATAAACAGGAGCAGGAGCAGACTGAGGCGCCGCCAACCGTGGCGAATCCCCCTGCTGGCTCCACGCTCGACGGGGCCGCAGCTCTCGACCGACCCACGACACCTGACCGACCCACGGCAGCTGACTGGCCCAAGGCACCTGACTGGCCCACGGCACCTGAATGGTACGAAGGCCTGACCGAGCGTGAACGCGACACTCTCAAATGGATCGGGCGCGGCCTCAGCAACAAGCTGATTGCCCGCGAGCTGGGCATCAGTGACAGCACGGTGAAGGTCTACGTCAAGAATCTGCTGCGCAAGCTGAACCTGCATTCGCGACTGGAGCTGGCCGCCTGGGTCTACGCTCACCCGCTGACGCCAGCGAGCGATGCCAGCCGAGCGCCCGCCGAGGACGCGACAGGCGCCGAAACGGATACGCCCCGGGCCGAAAAGGAGAGCCTGCGATGATGCGCTTTCTCGAACAGTTCGCCTCCGCCTCGATTGCCTCGCCCGCATCGACTGCCTCGCCCTTCAGCGCACAGGCGATTCTCGATGGGCTGAGTGATGCCGTGCTGGTGGTGGATGCCGACAGTACCCTGCTGTATGCCTCGCGCGGCTGGCAGGCCCTGAGCGGACGCGAATCGGGCGACCCACGGGAAGACACACCAAACGCCACTCGGGCGGGCAGGCCCGGCACGCCAGCGCAGCGCCTGCGCGATGCCCTGCACCCCGCGGATCAATCGCGCTGGGACATGCTCGCCCGCCACGTTTCGCGCCGCGAACGCCCTGACTGCTGGCGATTGCGCATCATGGGGGCGGACCACCACTATCGCTGGTGTGAAGTGCGCAGCCAGTCGCTATCGCTGGCCTCGCCCTGGCCCGCCACGCTCACCCTGCATGACATCAGCGAGCGCGTGCAGCAGGAGCAGATCGACGCCGCCAACCTGCGCAGCCTGACGCGGCTGATCAAGGGGCTGCCCGCGATGGTCTATCGCGCGCGCAACAACCGCCACTGGTCGATGGAATACATCAGTGACGGCTGCCTGGCCATCACCGGCCTCAGCCCCCAGCAACTGCTCGATCATCCCTCCCTCACCTACGGCGAGATGATCCATCCCGAAGATGCCGACCGCGTGTGGGATCAGGTGCAGGCAGCCCTTGAGGCCCGCACCCCCTTCACTCTCGCCTACCGCATTCGCCATCGCGACGGCGAGGTCATCCGGGTGCAGGAAAAGGGCCATGGCATCTATTCACCGGATGGCACGCCCTTGGCGGTGGAGGGCATCATCTTCGCCGTCGACACCTCGGATATTCCAGGCGTACCGCCATCGACTGAACCATTAAATGAGACATGAACTGATGTACCCCTTTATGGCTACCCTTTCCGAGCAATGTGCAGCCGGACCACATCTCGCTAGCCTGTTTCGTTGTCAGTGTTTCACGACGTCACCACGTCCTGAAGCCTCGGATAACGCATGAAGACACAACAAGAACAGGAAGGTATCCATGACCCAACGTATCGCGATCATCGGTGCAGGACCCAGTGGCCTGGCTCAGTTGCGTGCCTTTCAATCCGCCGCCGACAAGGGCATCGAGATTCCCGAGATTGTCTGTTACGAAAAGCAGGATGACTGGGGCGGTCTGTGGAATTACAGCTGGCGTACCGGACTGGATGCCCACGGCGAGCCGGTCCACGGCAGCATGTATCGCTACCTGTGGTCGAATGGCCCGAAAGAGTGCCTCGAATTCGCCGACTACTCCTTTGAAGAACATTTCGGGCGCCCTATCGCCTCCTATCCGCCGCGTGCGGTGCTATTCGACTACATCAAGGGACGCGTCGAGAAGGCCGGCGTTCGCAAGTACATCCGCTTCGGTTGCCCGGTGCGCCAGGTCACCTTCGATGATGCCAGCCAGCAATTCACGGTCAGCGTGCATGACCAGGCACTCGATCTGGTGACCAGCGAAAGATTCGATCACGTCATCGTGGCCTCCGGGCATTTCTCGACGCCCAATGTGCCGGAATTCCCCGGCTTCTCGAGCTTCAATGGCCGCATTCTGCATGCCCATGACTTCCGTGATGCACTGGAATTCAAGGGCAAGGACCTGCTGCTGCTCGGCAGCAGCTATTCCGCCGAGGACATCGGCTCGCAGTGCTACAAGTATGGTGCGCGCAGCATCACCACCAGCTATCGCACCGCCCCGATGGGCTTCAAATGGCCGGAGAACTGGGAAGAGAAACCGCTGCTGGTGAAGGTCGATCGCGATACCGCCTACTTCAGTGACGGCAGCCACAAGCGCGTCGATGCCATCATCCTGTGCACCGGCTATCTGCACCACTTCCCGTTCCTCGAGGAGTCGCTGCGGCTCAAGACCCAGAACCGCATGTGGCCGCTGGGGCTCTACAAGGGGGTGGCGTGGGAAGAGAATCCGCGCCTGTTCTATCTCGGCATGCAGGATCAGTGGTACACCTTCAACATGTTCGATGCCCAGGCCTGGTGGGTGCGCGATGCGATTCTCGGTACCCAGACCCTGCCGTCACTGGACGCGATGCGTGCAGACAGTCTGGCGTGGCGGGCCCGCGAGGAAACCCTGGAAAGTGATGAGGACATGATTCTTTTCCAGGGCGATTACGTGAAATCGCTGATCGAGGAGACCGACTACCCGAGCTTCGATATCGATGGCGTGAATCGCACCTTCCTGGAATGGGAGCATCACAAGCACGAGAACATCATGACCTTCCGCGATCACGGCTATCGCTCCTTGATGACCGGCACCCTGGCGCCCAAGCATCACACGCCGTGGCTGGAGGCGATGGATGACTCGCTGGAAGCCTATCTGGCCCAGCCTGCCGGGGCCGCGACGCCACCCGATGCGGAATCAGACATTCAGGCGACGACCACGCCGCTGGCCTCCTGACGCTTCTGGTCACCTGGGCTCGTGTTCAAAGGGGCTTCTGGTCTCAGGGGTTCGTGTTGACAGGGGCTCTGGCCAAACAAGGCTGCACGAACGACTTGCCAGGCAGCAGGTGGAGGGACACCAGGCGGAGGGCTTCCCTCCGCCTTTTCCTGCATCAAAACATCAACAAAAACTCATATAGACTGATGTTGGATATTGATGGCACGCAGGTCTCTCACAGGTGATGAAACACCGCATTTCCAGCCCCCCACAAGGACATCCGATCACCATGCGCATCACGCTCTACTTCCTGATCTCGACCCTGTGCGAAATCGGCTGGGCCACGGGCCTGAAGGTCGCCGACAGTCCGCTTGAATGGGCACTGACGGTGCTGCTGGTCATCATCAGCCTGAGTCTGGTCACCCAGATCGCCAAGACACTGCCTGCCAGCACCACCTACGCCATCTTCGTCGGCCTGGGCACGGTGGGGACAGTGGTGGCTGACCTGCTGTTCTTCGATCTCGAATTCCAGTGGTCCACGCTGGGCTTCGTGGTGCTGATGCTGATCGGCATCATCGTGCTCAAGACGGCCCCCAGCGCACCTGCCGACAAGCAGCCCCGCGCGAGTGCCACACCGCAGACCACCCTCAGTGAATGACCAGGAGTGACGCCATGGATTGGGTCTATCTGATCGCCGCCGGCTGCTGTGAAGTCGTCGGCGTCACCGGTTTCAACCAGTACGCCAATCAGCACCGCCGCATGGGCGTGTTGCTGGTCGCGCTGGGCTTCAGCTCCTCCTTGAGCCTGCTGTATCTGGCCATGGACACCATCAGTCTGGGCATCGCCTACGCCGTGTTCTCCGGCATCGGGACCGTGGTCAGCGCCATCATCGGCGTGCTGTTCTGGCGCGAGCACTTCTCGTTTCGCCGCATGGCCTGCATCGGCGTCATCGTGCTGTCCATCGCCGGTCTGCACCTGTCCGGCGGGCATTGAGGGTCGGTCGGCGGATGATTATTGCCATTTGTGCAATAACCAATTGCCGACCGGCGTCTTTTTCTGCCCGCGCCAGTGCACTAGCCTCGTGAACCAGCCTCCCGGACTCGGCACCGCAGGCACCCGCCTGAGTGCCTGTCCCTGCGGCATCCTCTGACAACCCATCGTGAAGGAGGTCTCGTTCATGTCAGCGCCCGTCCCTACCCGCATGGCGTTCGTCAATTATCAGCTCGACTGCCCGGAAGGCCTGCAGATCAAGGTGGACCCGAACGGCGAGACCGGTCGCCGCATCGAGCCGGAGCATGACCGCCGCGGTGTCAGGCTGCAGGACCTGCGCGCCACACCGCCCAGCTTCGCCTGCCAGGGATTGCTGTTTCTCGACACACCCGAGCTTGCCGTCGATGTGCGCGATGCCGGGGTGCGCGATCGCCTGCACACGCCGGCCATCGAGGCATTGCTCAAGCAGCAGCTCGGCGTCAGTGAAGTGCAGGTGTTCGACCACACCCTGCGCGGCTTCGAGGGTGAGCGCGTGCCGGCGCAGCATGTGCATGTCGACTACTCGCCGCGCTCTGGCCCGCAGCGCGTGTGCGATCTGCTCCCGCCCGAGCAGGCGGAGCAGTGGCTGAGCGGCCACTACGGCATCGTCAATGTCTGGCAGCCGGTCGAGCAGGCCGTCGCACGTGACCCGCTGGCCTTCGCCGATACCCAGAGCGTGCAACACGAGGACTGGGTCAACATCGACATCCTCTATCCGGACCGCTGCGGCCAGATCCAGGGCCTCGTGCACAATCCTGCTCACCGCTGGTACTTCGCCTCACAGATGCGCCCCGACGAAGCCATCGTCTTCAATGCCTTCGACAGCGCCGGCAAGCCGCCGGTCGCGCATACCGCGGCCGAGCTGCTCGATACGCCCGACGATGCGCCGACACGCACCAGTCTCGAGACGCGGGTATTGGTCCGCTATCCCGACTGAGGTGTCACGGCCGCTGGTTGAAAACGGCTGGTCGGTGGCGGCTGGTTGAAAATGACTGGTTGGTGGCGGCTGAGCGCCGCGGTCGAGATGGCAGACACCTGGCCCATCCGGGTAGCTGCCCCTCTCTCGCCCCTCTCGCGAGCTTATCGGCACTCGCCGCCAGATGACCGTCGCCCAGGCCTCCCTCCTTGCAGGCCTGGCGGCCACCGCTTGGCGGCCACCGCCTGGCGGCCACCAGATTCTCGTCACACATTCTTCGTCATTCAGGAGCTTTGCCATGAGCTTGTCTTTCCATGTCGTCCGCCACGAACGCGGCTTCTCTCCCACGCCCCTGCCCATCTGGACCGACAACGGCGACGTGTCTGATCTCTTCGAGGCCGACGCGGCGCCAGAGGTGGTACGTCAGGAAGTCGAGGGTGTCCCGGGTGCCTTCCAGCTGCTCAATGTGCTGACACCCGCCGAGGCCGACAACTTCGTCGCCGCCCTGGAGGAAATGGGCTTCGAGGAAGATGCGCCCGTCTCCCTGCCGCGCTCGGTACGCCACAACCACAACGTCAACTGGGTCGTCAGTGAAGCGGTCGATCAGGTCATCTGGCAGCGCTCGGCGCAGCTGGTGACCGAGCAGATCCAGGGCGAAGGCGCCAAGGGCATCAATGCGCGCTTTCGCGTCTATCGCTACGAGGCCGGCGACTTCTTCAAGCCGCACACCGATGGTGCCTGGCCGGGCAGTCGTGTCATCAATGGCGAGATCGTCCAGGACGCCTATCCGGGCCTGATGAGCCAGTACACCTTCCTCATCTTCCTGAGCGATGGTTATACCGGCGGGCGCACCGAGTTTCTGGTCAGCCGTCGCGACCCCGGCAAGCCGGCCCAGTCGCAGGATGATATCCAGAAGGTCTCGGTCTCCACGCCCAAGGGTGGCGTACTGTGCTTCCCGCATGGCTCGCACCCGCAGCACTGCGTGCATGCCGGCGAGCCGATCCGCGACGGTGCCAAGTACATCATCCGCAGCGATATCCTCTACTGATGGCTGCCTGAGCAGCAGTGGCCAGGCGCCGCTTGGCAGGTACCGTTTGGTAGATGCCGCTTGGTAAGTACCAGCGCGCAGCCTGAAAACACGAAGGGCCCGATCTCTCGAGACCGGGCCCTTCGTGTTTTCCTGCGTGTCGTTCACAGGGCTTGTCAGCAGGACAGCCGCTCGCGGCGGGCGAGCAGGAAGTCGACCCAGGCACGTACGCGCGGGTTATGCTGATTCTCGCGCGCGAAGACGACGTGGATACCGGTGTCGAAATCCGATGAGGTGACCTGAAAGTCCTCCAGCACCGGCAGCAGGCGGCCACTTGCCAGCTCTTCCCGAATCGCCCAGAGCGGCTGCACCACCACGCCGGCGCCCCCCAGCGCCGCCTGGGTGAGAATGTCAGCATTGTTGGTGCGCAGCGCGCGGGCGCGCACCGAGATGCGATGCTCCCGATCGCCCTGCACCAGCCGCCAGTGATGATTGGCGGTGGTATAGCTGAAGGTCAGCAGACGGTGCTGCTCCAGGTCCTGTGGCTGATGGATAGGCGGCTGGGCGGCGAGGTAGGACGGCGCGGCAGCCAGCACGAAGCGCTGATCACTGATATGGCGCGCGATCAGGCTCGAATCTTCCAGATGGCCGATGCGCAGGGCCACGTCGAAGTGGTCCTCGACCAGGTCCACCCGCTGGTCGCTGCTGACGATATCCAGCGCTACCTCGGGATAGCACTGCATGAACTCGCTCACCAGCGGCGCCAGATAGAGGCGTGAATAGCGCCACGGCACCGAGATGCGCAGCGGCCCCGCGACCCGCTCACTCAGCGTTTCCAGCTCATCCTCCAGTTGATCCACCTCGGCCAGAATGGCGCGAAAGCGGATCAGGGCGCGCTCGCCGGCCGGCGACAGCCGTACATGGCGCGTGGTGCGCACCAGCAGCGGCTCGCCCAGCTGGCGCTCCAGATGATTGACGTGACGCGTCGCCGTGGAACTGGCGATATCCAGCTCTCGCGCCGCCACATTGAAGCTCTGATGCTCCGCCACCTTGAGAAAGGTGCGCAGGCGTTGGGTCAGTTCGTTCATGGTGCTCCTGCGGTGCCCTCAGTCGAAAGGTCGGCGTCCTTCTCGTACAGCCAAGCGGCCAGACAGCCGGTTGGCGCTCGCCAGCCACGAGCATATCATCGACGCACCGCAGGATGATCGCGATACGAGGATGAACGACATGGACATGATGAGCAGCATGAAAGGACTCGCCGGTGGCGTTTTGATCGGTCTCTCGGCAGTGATGCTGATGGCCTTTCTGGGACGTATCGCCGGTATCAGTGGCATCACGCGCGGCGCGCTGCTGGAATCAGGCCCGGACCGCCGCTGGCGTCTCGCCTTCGTGCTCGGATTGATCAGCGGCCCACTGCTGCTTTTGCTGCTCAATCTCGACTGGGGCAATGTGGCCGCAAGCACGGATGCGCTGATCGGCAATCCCGCCAGCGGGGTGCTGAGCATGATGTTCGCCGGTCTGCTGGTGGGTATCGGAACAGGCATCGGCGGCGGCTGTACCAGTGGTCATGGGGTCTGCGGTATCGCGCGTCTCTCCCCCCGCTCGCTGGTGGCCACGGTGGTGTTCGTGACGGTGGCCATGCTGACGGTGTTCGTGAGCCAACATCTGCTGGGGGAGTCTTCATGAAAACGGTCATCGGCTTTCTCACCGGGCTGGTCTTCAGCCTCGGGCTGACACTCAGCGGCATGACCGACCCCGCGCGTGTGGTCGGCTTTCTCGACGTGGCCGGAGACTGGGACCCCACGCTGATCTTCGTGCTGGGTGGTGCCGTCATCACCACCTTCCTCGGTTATCGTCTCGTCTGGCGGCGTGGCACTCCCCTGCTGGGCGAGCGCTTCCAGCTGCCCACGCGTCGCGATATCGATGGCCGCCTGCTGCTCGGCGCGGCCCTGTTCGGTATCGGTTGGGGGCTGAGCGGCTACTGCCCCGGGCCTGCCATCGTCTCCAGCAGCGCCATGACTCTGCCATTGGCGGGCTTTCTGGTGACGATGCTGCTGGGCTGGTGGCTGGCCACCCGCCTGACGCGCAACAGCTGATCTGACAATCCCGCCTTGAAACGCAAACGCCCGCCAAATGGCGGGCGTTTCGTCTTTCTACAAGGGAGGTCGTCACGGTTAGACGACGTCCTTGGCCTTCATTTCGCGCAGCACGGCGGCGACATAGTGCATCTCCTCCGGTGTGCCGCATGACCAGACCCATCGCCCGATAGCACCATGCCGGGCTCATGAAGTTCCCCGAAATTTTCATTCTTGGCATCCCGCAAAGCGTGTCTGGCATTTCGCAAAACAAAAGTGCCGCCAGCGGGTAAATAATAATGATTATTATAAACAACTAGGGAACGCAGTCTTGGCTCACTCACTCCGCCGTCCAGGTTTCACTCGCTCGCCACTCGCCCTCTCCATTGCGCTCGCGACCTCGTCACTGCTCAGTGCCACCGCTATCGCGGATGAGACACGCACGCTTGAGGCGATGACCATCGTCGGCGAGGCGCAAGGCGGCACCACGGAAGAGACTCAGGCGTATACGGTCGACTCCAGCACCAGCGCCAATGGCTTGACCCTGACGCCGCGCGAGACACCGCAGTCTGTCAGCTTCCTGACCCGCCAGCAGATGGATGATGAGGCGCTGACCAGCACCACGGAGGCGATCAACCGCCTGCCGGGCGTGTCCTCCAATCGCCTGGACGGTACCCGCGCCAGCTTCCAGTCGCGCGGCTATACCATCCGCAATTTCCAGTTCGATGGCCAACAGAGCAACACCAGCAGCTTCTGGCCGTTCGGCGACGCCGAGTGGGACACCGCCATCTATGATCGCGTCGAGGTGGTCCGCGGGGCTACTGGCCTGATGACAGGCGTCGGCGACCCGTCCGCCACCGTCAACTTCGTGCGCAAGAAGCCGCTGGACGAAGCCGCGGCCAGCGTGACTGGCGCTGTCGGCAGCTGGGACCGCCGACGTGGCGTGGTGGATGTCAGCACGCCGCTGGATGATGCCGGCAAGGTCGGCGTACGCTTCGTGGCCGCCAAGGACCGCTCCGACAGCTTCATGGATGATGTCGAGAATGACCGCGAGACCCTCTACGGGGTGATCGCCGCGGAATTGACGCCTGACACCGAGCTGAATGTCGGGGTCGAGTATCAGCGCTATGACCAGGATGGCGCCTATCTGGGCGTGCCGCTCTACTACACCGACGGCACGCGCACCGACTTCGACCAGTCGGTCGCCAACAATACCGAATGGGCGCACTTCTTCACCGAGAACACGCGCGGCTTCGCCGACCTGACCCACTACTTCGCCAACGGCTGGAAGGCGACCGCCGCCTACAGTCATGGCGATGCCAACTACGGGCTGACCTACAACTACCGTGGCGGCTATGTGGATCGTGACAACGGCATCCTCTACTACGACAGCAATCGCGAGTATCCGACGACCTCCTATCTGGTCGACTATCGCGGTGATCGCACCCAGAAGAACCTGAACTTGAGCGCTGAGGGCCCCTTCGAGCTGCTCGGTCGTGAGCACCAGCTGGGCTTTGGCTACATGCAGCTCAAGGAAGAGTACGAGATCTGGAGCCGCACCCCGGCGGGCGCCGTGCCGGCACTGGGCAGCTTCACCGATCGCGATGACCCGGCGCTGGCCGAGCCGGAATGGGGCGAATGGGGCCTGACCGACGACACCGAAACCGAGCAGAGCGGTTTCTACGCCGTGACGCGCTTCTCGCTGGCCGACCCCGTGCACCTGATCATCGGCGCCCGCCTGACCGACTGGGAGATCGACCAGGACTACCGTGGCGAGCGCAGCTATGAATACAACGACGAGTTCACGCCCTATGCCGGTCTGATCGTCGACATTACCGACAACCTCACCGCCTATACCAGCTACACGCAGATCTTCAACACCCAGAGCGAACGTGCCCCCGATGGCGCCCTGCTCGACCCGCTCGAGGGCACCAGCTATGAGGCGGGCCTGAAGGCGGCGTTGTTCGAGGACCGCGCTGACGTGTCCTTCGCCGTCTTCCGCAGCGAGCAGGACAATCTGGCCGTCGAGATCCCCGGCGTCTATGTCGCCGGCACCACCGATCAGGCCTACACCGAGTCAGACGGCGCCGTGGTCGAAGGCTTCGAACTGGAAGTGGCCGGTGAAGTCGCGCCGGGCATCAATCTCTCCGCCAGCTACGCACTGGTGGACGCCGAGGACTCCGATGGCACCCAGCTCAATACCAGCTATCCGCGCCAGCAGGCCAAGGTCTACGCCACCTGGCAGCTGCCCGGCGACTGGTCGCGTCTGACGCTGGGCGCTGGTGGCACCTGGCAGGGTGATACCTACAAGGATACCGACACGCCCACCGGTACCGAGAAGGTCGGCCAGGGCGATGTCTTCCTCGCCAACGCCATGGCGCGCTATCGCTTCAATGACAACTTCAGCACCCAGCTCAACGTGTCCAACCTCTTCGATGAGGAGTACTACACGCAGCAGGGCTTCTACAGCCAGTACCTGTACGGCGCGCCACGCAGTGCGCTGCTGAGCATGACCTACGACTTCTAAGCATGGGCCCGCCCTGCCGACAGGGCACTCGTCTCCACACGTAACGCTTGCCTACCCACTGACAGCCCCTCCCCGCCAGGGGCTGTCATCTCGTCTCTGGCCAGCGGCGTCTGCCGCCTGCCAATCACACAAGGAGTCTCCCTTGCGACTCACGCGACTTTCCTGCGCCATCGGCCTGACCACCGTCATGGCTGCCTGCCTCACACCTGCCGTACAGGCACACGAGTCAGCGACTGCACACATGTCGTCTGCCAGAACATCTGCCGCCTCCACCGAGGCAACGGCGCAGTATCCGCTCACGATCGAACATGCCTTCGGTACTACCGTCATCGAGAACAAGCCGCAACGTATCGCCACCGTCGCCTGGGCCAATCATGAAGTGCCGTTGGCACTGGGCGTGGTGCCGGTGGGCTTCCCCCGTCAGGACTTCGGGGATGATGACGGCGACGGCATGATGCCGTGGGTCAAGGCGCGCCTGGAAGCACTGGGGGCCGACTCGGCCAATCTGTTCGATCAGGGCAAGACCCTCGATTTCGATGCCGTGGCCGCCAGCCAGCCGGACGTCATCCTCGCCGCCTATTCAGGATTGAGCGAAGACGATTACGCGAAGCTCAGCAAGATCGCGCCGGTCGTGGCGCGCCCGGGCCCGCGCTGGTCTTCCAGCTGGCGCGACATGATTCGCCTCGACAGTGCCGGCATGGGCATGGCCGCCGAAGGGGAAGCGCTGATCGAGCGTCTCGAGGCCCAGGTCGCCGAGAACATCGCCGCCCACCCGGAGATCAAGGGCAAGTCGGCCATCACCCTGCGCTATATCGACCCTGAAGACCCGACCCGGATCGCCTTCTACAACGACAACGATGCCCGGGGGCGCTTCCTTGCCGAGCTGGGGCTGACCTCCCCGTCCTTCGTGACGGCGAGTGCCAGCGACGGCAAGATTGGCGGGCGAGTGCCCCCGCAACAACTGGCGGAGCTGGCCGACGTCGATATCATCCTGACCTATGGTGGCCAGGCGCTGATTGAGCGCCTCAACCAGCACCTCGCGGACAATGACCTGCCCACCTTCAGCAACGACAGGGTCATCCTGCTTGAGAATGACCCGATGGGCACGGCGGCCAACCCGACACCGCTCTCGATGCCGGAAGTGCTCGATGCCTACGTGACCCAGCTTGCGCGGGCAGCGAAAGCCTCGAATGGCTGATGGCGACTGGCTTGTTCTACTGAAACAGGCGACTGACTCATTCTACTGAACCAGGCGACTGGCTCAGAACAACTGAACCAGGCGGGCGCAGCTGAGACCCGCCACCTGAAAGACGAAAACCCCGCAACCGGTAATCCGGTCGCGGGGTTTTTCATGCTGCCTGAACTAGCCCGATTTACTTCTTGAGGCTGTCGATCAGCAGCTCAGCGACACCTTCGGAAGACATCGGGTTCTGACCGGTGATGATCAGGCCATCCTGAATCGCGAAGGAGGTGAAATCGGCCTTCTTCTCATAGATGCCGCCTTTCTGCTGCAGGGCATCTTCGACCAGGAACGGCACGACATTGGTGAGGCCGACGCCTTCTTCTTCGCCATTGGTGAAGCCGGTGACACGCACGCCGTCCACGAAGGGAGTGCCATCAGGCTTGCGGGCGTTCAGCAGCACTGCCGGGGCGTGGCAGACGGAGCTGACCAGCTTGCCAGCCGCATGGAACTGCTCGATCAGACGGATGGAATCCGCGTCGTTGGTCAGATCCCACAGCGGGCCGTGGCCACCCGGGTAGAAGATGGCGTCGAAGTCTTCGACCTTCATGTCTGCCAGCACGGCGGTGGTGGCGAGGTCCTGCTGAGCAGCGGCGTCCTTGTCGAAACGACGCGTGGCATCCGTCTGGAAATCCTCGCCTTGGCTTGCCGGATCCAGCGGCGGCTGACCGCCCTTGGGAGAGGCCAGCGTCACCTCGATGCCGGCGTCCTTCATGACGTAGTAGGGAGCCGCCAGCTCTTCCAGCCAGAAGCCTGTCTTCTTGCCCGTGTCACCCAGCGTATCGTGGGATGTCACTACTACCAGAACCTTGCTCATGATGCTCTCCTCAACGTGCGGGATAGCCCGCAACGGTCACTTCACGAAAGATGTCGGCGACGTGATGGTCACCACGTAATGGGGCACCAAGTGGTGCTCGTCCTGTGTTGAATGAAGCTTACTGCTCACGCCACCATCGTCATAATCGATAGTCCGGATAGCCACTATCGCACACACAAATAGTTGTCTTGGGCCAGCGTGCTCATCGACCCACACACTTGCCAACTCGCATGCCGGCAACCGGCTCAATAGGTCGGCATCAGATGCACTTCACGGATATTGGCACGCGGCGAAGCACTGATGGCGTAGAGCACGGCATCCGCTACATCCTGCGGGTCCAGCTTGTCCGGCTTGGGCTGATCGAAGAAGGCGGTATTGACCATGCCCGGGGTAATGGTGGTGCAGCGGCCCTGCCACTCGGCCATTTCCATCGCCAGGTTCTGGCCGAAGCCGTAGGCAAACCACTTGCTGGAGCTGTAGATGGAGCCCGCATGATTGGCGCGGCCGGCCACGGAACTGGTGAGGAGGAAGTGGCCCTTGCTCTCTCTCAGGTGCGGCAGGGTCGCGTGGGCGGTCCACAGCAGCGCATTGATGTTGATGTCGATGACTCGCTTCCACTCCTCGGGATCACCGTTCTCGGTGCCTGCCTGGCTGACGCCGGTACCGGCATTGGCGAACGCCGCATCCAGACGGCCATGCTGGGCGACGGCCTGCTCGACGACCTTGGCAAGCTGATCGTAGTCCGTGGCATCGGCGGCAATCGCCAGCACCTTGTCGCTGCCCAGTTCATCGACCAGCGCATCGAGGCGCTCCTTGCGACGGGCGGTCGCGACGACCTTGTGCCCGGCCTTCACCAGTGCGCGCGCGGTGGCCTCACCGATACCGCTGGAGGCGCCGGTGATCAGCACGATCTTTTCCTCTTCGGCTTGCGTCCGCTTCACATCACTCATGGCTCACTCCTGTGGGTCGCTTGGATCACTCGTCGTGTTCTGATCATTACCCTACCGCCTGAACTTGCCATCGTGATAATCGATAGTACAGATAGCTGCTATCATCCAGACAAATAGTGCTCACTCGCCCGAGTGCAACCGCGACACTCCGCCTGCTCTGGTAGTCATCATGAAGCTCAACTACGACCTCAACCTCCTGCGCACCTTCCATGCGCTGTATCTCGAGCAGAACGTCACGCGCGCCGGCGAGCGTCTGCACCTGAGTCAGCCCTCGGTGAGCGCGGCGCTCTCCAGGCTGCGCGAGCTGTTCAATGACCCGCTGTTCATCCGCGACCGCCAGCGCATGCGCCCTACCGAGAAGGCCGACCACCTGTTTCCGACCATCGAGGCGGCGCTGACCGACCTCGATGGCCTGATCAACAGCGAGCGGCACTTCGACCACACCACCGAAAGCCGTCATTTCGAGATCGCCGCCAACGATTACTTCGAGGTGCTGATCCTGCCGCAACTGGCGACGATCCTGCGTGAACAGGCACCGGGCATCACCCTCCAGGTACGCCGTCTCTCGCAGGACATGAGCGAAGCCGGCGTGATGAGCGGCACGACGGACCTCGCCTTCGGGCGTCAGGTCGATCCGCCCGAGAATCTGGTGGTCAGGGAAGTGATCACGGAAGGCATCGACTGTCTGGTCGGCAACGGGCATCCGCTATTGGAGCGTCTGGATGATGAAGGCCGCATGACAAAGGCGGATTTCGAGCACCACGCCCATGTGCTGGTACAGCCCCATACCCGCCTGAAAAGCGGCATCTTCAAGCAGCTCGAGGGCCAGGGGCTCAAGCGTGAGGTGGCCCTGGCGGTCACCTACTTCATGGCCGTGCCCTCCCTGCTGGAGCGCTCGCCACTGATCGCGAGCCTGCCCACCGGGTTATGCCAGCACTTCTGCCGCCAGTTCGCCGTCACCCGTGTGGCACCGCCGGTCGCCTTCGCCTCCTTCCCCTTCCACTTGAGCTGGCATCGCCGCTATCAGAAGGACCCCGCGCATCGCTGGATCCGCGAGCAGATCATTGAATGCTGTCAACGTCTGGCGGAGGGACAGCAGGTGCTGCGCTAAGTCCTGAGTCCTGAGTCCTGAGTCCTGAGTCCTGAGTCCTAAGTCCTAAGTCCTGAGCCCTGAGCACAGAGCACAGAGCACAGAGCACAGAGCACAGAAAATAAGCGCCCGGCTACGAAAACGGCCCCTCACCATCCAGTGAGGGGCCGTTCTTGACATGCCACGGGATTCAGCAGGCGAGCATCAGCCCTGCTTGGCAGCCAGGGCAGCACGATGGGCGTGCAGTTTCTGGTAGCTTTCGATCAGACGCAGGTGGCGATCGAGCCCTTCCAGCTGCATGTTGGTCGGCTCCAGACCATGGAAGCGCACCTCGCCCTGCACGGAGCCCACCACGGCAGCCATGGTGTCTTCACCGAACATGCGGCGGAAGTTGTAGAGGTAGTCCTCGAGTTCCAGCTCGTCATCCAGCGTGATCTCCAGCACCGCCTTCATGGCCTGATAATAGAGGCCGCGCACGACGGTGTTGTCGTTGTACTGCAGGAACATCTCGACGCGATCCAGCGCGTCCTCGTGCTGGCCCAGCGCGAGATTGATCATCAGTTTCAGCTCGAGAATCGTCAGCTGGCCCCAGATGGTGTTCTCGTCGAACTCGATACCGATCAGCGTCTTGATGTCCATGTGCTCATCAAGCTGGCTCTCTTCGAGACGCTCGCCCAGGTCCGCCAGCTGATCGTCATCGAGACGATGCAGATTGAGGATGTCCTCGCGGTAATCCAGCGCCATGTTGGTGTTGTCCCACACCAGGTCCTCGACCGGATAGACCTCGGAATAGCCCGGCACCAGGATACGGCACACCGGCGCGCCAAGATCCTCGTGCACCGCCATGTAAGCCTCCTTGCCGATCTCATCGAGGATGCCGAACAGGTTGGCGACTTCTTCTTCATTGCTGCCAGAGAAGTCCCACTCGACGAACTCGATGTCGGTCTTGGAGCTGAAGAAACGCCAGGAGACGAGACCCGAGGAGTCGATGAAGTGCTCGACGAAGTTGTTCGGCTCGGACACGGCCAGCGAGTTGAAGGTCGGCGGCATGAAGTCGTTGAGCCCCTCGAAGCTGCGGCCCTGCATCAGTTCGGTCAGGCTGCGCTCGATGGCGACTTCAAAGCTCGGGTGCGCGCCGAAGGAGGCGAAGACACCGCCGGTCTTCGGGTTCATCAGCGTGACGCAGGCCACCGGGAACTGACCGCCCAGCGAGGCGTCCTTGACCAGAATCGGGAAGCCCTGGGCTTCCAGCGCCTCGATGCCTTCGACGATTTCCGGGTACTTGGCCAGCACCTCCTGCGGCACGTCCGGCAGGGTCAGTTCCTGCTCGAGAATCTCGCGCTTCACGGCACGCTCGAAGATCTCGGACAGACACTGCACCTGGGCTTCCGGAAGAGTATTGCCGGCGCTCATGCCGTTGCTGAGATACAGGTTCTCGATCAGGTTGGACGGGAAGTAGATCGTCTCACCGTCCGAACGGCGAGTGAACGGCAGGGACACGATGCCACGATCCGCACGCCCGGAATTGGTGTCGATCAGATTGGAGCCACCCAGCTCGCCGTCCGGATTGAAGATCTCCAGACAGTAGTCATCCAGCACGCCTTCCGGGATGTCGTCATTCGGGCCCGGCTGGAACCACTTCTCGTTCGGGTAGTGCACGAACTCGCTGTCAGCGATGGCTTCGCCGAAGAACTGGTCGTTGTAGAAGAAGTTGCAGCTCAGGCGCTCGATGAACTCGCCCAGTGCCGAGCACAGCGCGCTCTCCTTGGTCGAACCCTTGCCGTTGGTGAAGCACATCGGTGAGGCGGCATCACGAATGTGCAGCGACCAGACGTGCGGCACGATATTGCGCCAGGAGGCGATCTCGATCTTCATGCCGAGATCATTCAGCAGGCCCGTCATGTTGGCAATGGTCTGCTCCAGCGGCAGGTCCTTGCCTTCAATCCAGGTGCTCTGCCCTTCTGGCGGCTCCGCCATCAGCAATGCCTGGGCGTCCTCGTCGAGGTTGTCGACCGTCTCGATCTCGAAGCCCGGGCCGGTCTGGACGACCTTCTTCACCGTGCAACGCTCGATGGAACGCAGGATGCCCTGGCGGTCCTTGTCGGAGAGGTCTTCCGGCAGCTCCACCTGGATCTTGAAGATCTGGTTGTAGCGATTCTCCGGGTCGACGATGTTGTTCTGCGACAGGCGGATGTTCTCGGTCGGGATGTCCCGCGCCACGCAGTACACCTTCACGAAGTACGCCGCGCACAGCGCCGACGACGCCAGGAAGTAGTCGAACGGGCTCGGCGCCGACCCATCACCCTTGTAGCGGATGGGCTGATCGGTGATGACCGTGAAGTCGTCGAATTTCGCCTCGAGCCTCAGGTTGTCGAGAAAGTTGACCTTGATTTCCATGAACGATGCACCGCTGTGAAGAGTGTGGGCGCCAGCACGCCAGTCTGACGGCTACGCGATGGCCGCCATTATCCAGATTTTGGGGGCCTGCGTCGCGGGTGAGGCGAAAAGCGAAAACGCCGTGACTTCCTTGACGGTAGGGGGATTGTCACCTATTGGTTAATTTATACGCATAAATACAATAATTGATGCTTTGCCATGCCTGGTTCCCTGCCATCGACACGACAGGTCACAACCCGCCCCACCAACCACAATAAAGGGGAATGCAATGAGAAAGCGCTTCACGACCCGCAAGGTCGCCATCTACGGCAGCATGCTGCTGGGATTCTTGATGCTCGAGAGTCCATTGATGCTGATGGCCAACAAGATCGAGCCCATGGTGATGGGAGTTCCGTTCTTCCTCGTCTGGAACCTGGTGTGGTGGGGCTTCCTCACCGCCGTGTTCCTGTATGCCTACCTGACCAACTGGGGTAGCGCCAGAGCCCCTTCCACCGGCGGCAAGCGCTGAGGAGCTCACCATGACTGGAAGCATCTTGATCATCGCGGCCTTCATGATCATTCCCTTGATCGTCGGGCTCGTCTCGGCCCGCAAGTCCCAGACGACGAGCGAAGACTTCTTCGTTCAGGGGCGGGCCATGGGCAGCATTGCCGTATTCTTCACGGTGGCGGCCACCTGGTGGAGCGCCTTTGCCTTCCTGGGATCGAATGCCACCTTCTACACCAGTGGCCCGATCTATCTCACCGCGCTTGCGTGGAACCTGCTCTTCGGCTTCATGTACTACTGGGTGGGCAAGCGCGTCTGGTATCTCGGCAAGCGCTTTGACTACCTGACGCCGTCAGACCTGATGGGCGATTTCTACAACAGTGAAGCACTCAGAGTCCTCGTTGCCGTCATCACGCTGATCTTTACCGTGCCATATCTGCAGATCCAGCTGACAGGCGGCGCCTACCTGATCGAGGTCGCCTCCGGTGGCGTCGTGCCCTTCTGGCTGGCCGCACTGCTGTTCTACTTCATCATCATCGTCTATGTGTGGGTCGGCGGAATTCGCGCCATCGCCTGGACAGATGTGATCTACGGGGCGCTGCTGTTCTTCGGCATGATGTATGCGGGCTACTACATCGCCGGCCAGGCAGGTGGTCCGACCAGCATGTTCGCTCAGCTCGCCAGCGACTCGCCCGCGCATCTGACGCTGCCGGGGCCGAATGGCAACATGGGCTACTCCATGTGGTTCTCGCTGTTCGTGATCGTGGCCATCGGCGCCTTCATGGGTCCCCAGATCTGGCTGCGCATGTATTCGGTGAAAAGCGGCAAGCTGTTCGGCTTGATGCCCTTCCTGCTGGGGCTCGCCGCCTTCGCCTACTTCGGCTCGGTACTCACGGGGTACACCGGGGTGCTGCTGGAGCCCGGCCTGGAAAATGCTGACCAGATCCTGCCCGTCATGCTGATGAACTATGCGCCCTATCTGCTGGCATCGCTGATCATGGCGGCTGGCGCGGCAGCGGCGATGTCTACCGCCAACTCCCAGATCCATGCGGTATCGACCGTCGTCACCATGGATATCTACAAGCGCTACGTGAACCCGCAAGCGGATCAGAAGCGCATCGTCCACATCGGGCGCCTGTCTCTGGTCGGCTTCTCTCTGGCGGCCTACATCCTGGCACTGACCGTTCCGGGGCTGCTCGTCACCATCGGGATCGCGGCACTGGCGGGCACCGCTCAGCTGATCGTGCCGACACTGGGCGCCATCACCTGGCGCAAGGCGCACCCGCAAGCGGCCTTCTGGGGCCTGATCCTAGGTATCGTGACCGTCCTCTGGCTGTCCTACGGCGCCAGCGTCAGCAACCCGCTTGGCCTGCATGCCGGCATCTGGGGCCTGATCCTCAATGCGTCAGCCTTCGTCATCATCAGCCTCGCCTTGCAGCGCAAGGATGCCGATGTGGTGGAACGCTTCGCGCAGGCGCGTCGGGATTACACCGCGGAATATCACCCAGAGCAGCTGGAAGATGATGTGGCTCCCTCACCTCAGGTGATCGAAGCCCGCTGACCAGCGACAAGGGCCTGCATTGCGCAGGCCCTTTTCATTGCCGAGCACGTCTCACGTGCCGAGAACGTCCTACGTGCGAGTACTTGATCGCAGTACCTGATAGCCGGCACTTGATAGCCAATGGACAGGATCTGACATGACTCCAGCCTCTATTCCCACGCAATTATCTGAATTGACCGCCACTGACGCCCTGACGCTATTCCGCCAGGGCGAGCTATCCCCTGTCGAGCTGACCCGGGATTGTCTGGAACGTATCGACACGCTCAACCCCAAGATCAATGCCTTCGTGCATATCGACCATGATGGGGCAATGAAGGCGGCGAGAGACGCCGAAGCCCGCTGGATGAACGGCTCGCCCTGCGGCCCGCTGGACGGTGTGCCGACAACACTCAAGGACCTGACGTTGTCCCGGGACATGCCGACCCGGTACGGCTCCGCCACCACATCACCCGACGGGGGGAGTGACGTCGATTCCCCCGTCACCGCGAGCCTGCGCAAGGCAGGCGCCGTCTTTCTCGGCAAGACAACCTCACCGGAGTACGGCTGGAAGGGAGTGACGGACAACCCGCTGCACGGCGTGACGCGCAATCCCTGGAATACCACGCTGACGTCGGGTGGATCCTCAGGCGGGGCTGGGGCAGCGGCCGCACTCAACCTGGGCATGCTCCATCAAGGAAGTGACGCGGGCGGTTCGATCCGCATTCCCTGCAGCTTTACCGGCACTTTCGGCCTGAAACCCACGTTTGGCTGGATACCTCAATGGCCGACCAGTGCCATGTCGACACTCTCACACCTGGGACCGATGACGCGGACGGCGTCCGATAGCGCCCTGATGCTTGCCAGCATGGCAAGACCGGATGCCCGAGACGGATTGCTCGGCAATCCACATGGCATTGATTGGAATGCGCCACTCCCATTGTCTCTTGAAGGATGGAAAATCGCTTACAGCCCGACGCTTGGGTATGTCGACGTTGCACAGGACATACGCCTGCGAGTGGACGAAGCGGTCGCTCTACTCTCGAGACTGGGCGCTGACGTCATCGAGATAGACCCCGGGTTTGCCTGTCCCCTCGATACCTTCAATACCTTGTGGTTCGCGGGTGCCACCCAGGTGGTCGAAAAGATGACCGACAGCCAGCGAGAGCACATGGACCCGGGCTTGCTGGACATTGCAGAGCGAGGAAACAACATTTCCTTGTCGCAATATCTGGCGGCAAGACGAGAGCGGACTGCACTTTGCGCACACATGCAATCCTTCCACGAGCAATGGGATTTGCTTGTCACCCCTACCCTGCCCATTTCACCCTTTGCCGCTGGGCACAACGTCCCACCCGGCAAGAAATACGCTGACTGGATGGACTGGACGCCGTTCAGCTACCCCTTCAACCTGACCCAACAACCCGCGGCATCACTCCCCTGCGGATTGGATGACAATGGACTGCCTGTCGGACTGCATCTGGTGGGAGGAAAGTTCCAGGACATGAAAGTGATGCATGCTGCCATGTTGCTTGAAGAGATGCTTCCTGGATTTGTCTATCCCAAGCCCTAGCCAAGAGAAGTTCCCAGCAAACGACTGTCGTCAATTGCCTATCGGCGACGCCGGTTTTCTTACGAGCTTGGCATGACACAAAGCGTCGATCAGACCCAGGCGGTCATCGCCGAGATCCTGGCCGGTGCCCGGCAGGTCAGCGCCGCGATCGATCGCCTCTGAGGCTAGCCGGCGCCATCCATCCGCCAGCCGTTGCATGCCCTTGCATACGAAGACGCCCCGCCCACGCTGAGAGATCATCAGCATGAGCGGGGCGTCATATTGCAGCGTGACAGCGGTTCCCGGCGCACTTCAGCCAGCCACAGAGCCGAGCGTCTTCTCCATCGTCGCGACCACTTCACGGCACAGCGCATCATCGAGTGCGTCGGCGTGCGGGGGTGCGAATCGCTGGGCGTCGTTGTCGAAGTACTGACCATTGGCGCCGGCGAACTCCTCATCCAGTGCCGCACGTACCAGGATATCGGCACCGATGCCCAAGTCCTTGCCCGGCACGCCGAAGCCTTCCTTGACCATCTTGCTGGCCAGCAGAGAGCCCGGGTTGACCGCGATCAGGATCGGCCCCTGGCCTTCCCAGTCCTGGGCAAGCGTGCGGGTCCACATGGTGATCGCGAGCTTGCTCTGGGCATAGGCCGCGTAGTGGTCGTTGAACGCGACCTCTCCGGTCAGCGCCTTCAGGTCCACGGAGGATTGAGCCGCCGAGGACAGGTTGACGACCCGCCCGGCCGGACGCAGTGCCGAAGCCAGTTTATGGGTGAGCAGATAGGGGGCAAGGGTATTGACCACGAAGCGCAGGTCGAGACCCTCAGCCGTCACGACGCTGGGGGCCTGGAAGACACCGGCATTGTTGATCAGGACATCCAGACTGGCGTTGGCCGCCAGCACTTCGCTTGCCAGTGAATCGATGGCGGCCAGATCGGACAGGTCGGCCACGAAACCGGCGACACGCTCAGCCCCCGCCAGCGCCGCAAGTTCGGCGACGACGCCATTGACCTTCTGCTCGCTACGCCCGTGGATCAGCACGCGATGGCCGCGCTCCAGCAGGGACTTGGCCGTGACCAGGCCGATGCCATCGGTAGAACCGGTGATAAGGATGGTTTTCATGCGCTCTCTCCTTGAAATGTCACACGACGCTTGAGACGCGAACGACAGGGCGTGCCGTATGGCCACACCCTGTCGTTCATCTGTGCCAGCGCAGTGTCAAAATGCTGCCGCCTGGATGGCTGGCGAGTCTCGCTATCAGGCCTCTCTATCAGGTCTCGCTATCAGACCTCGGCATCAGGCCTCAGCAGCAGGTCTTGGCATCAGACCTCGACGATGACCTTGCCGGTTGCCTTGCCGCTGCCCAGACGGGCGTGGGCCTGGCCCACTTCCTCAAGCGGGAAGACCTGATCATCGATGATCGGCTTGAGCGCGCCGGCATCGGCGATGCGCGCCATGTCGGCCAGAATCTCGTGGTGCTGCTGACGACGGAAGTCATGCAGCATCGGGATCAGCATGAAGACGACGTGCAGTGACAGGCCCTTGAAGTGCGCGGTGGTCAGGTCGATTTCCATGAAGGACACGGTCGTCGAGACATGGCCATTGAGCGCGGCAGCCTCGAAGGAGGTCGGCAGGTTGGCACCGCCGACGGAGTCGAACACGATGTCGAAGCCCTTGCCGTCGGTGTGCTTGGCCACATAGTCGGCGACCTGCTCATTGCGGTAATTGATGGCACTGGCACCCAGCCCTTCGACCAGCGTCTCGTGCTCATCACGACCGACGGTAGAGGCGACGTCGGCACCGAAGTGACGAGCCAGCTGGATGGCGATATGACCCACACCACCCGCACCACCGTGAACCAGCACCTTCTGACCGGCCTCGATGTTGGCGCGCTTGAGACCTTCATAGGCCGTGATGCCGACCAGCGGCAGCGCCGCGGCTTCCACCATGCTCAGGGACTTCGGCTTGTGGGCGATCAGGCGGACATCGGCGGCGATGTACTCGGCCAGCGTGCCCGGAAGGTCGGCTAGGCCACCAGCACAACCATAGACTTCATCCCCGATGGCGTAGCCTTCGACGCCCTCGCCCACGGCTTCGACGGTACCGGCGAAGTCCATGCCCAGCAGCGCCGGCAGTGCCGGAGACAGCGGCAGCTCAGGGCCCATCTCGCGAATCATGGTGTCGACGGTGTTGATGCTGGTGGCGGCGATGCGCACCAGTACCTGACCTGCCGCCGCTTGGGGCTTGGCGATTTCCGCCGCTTCGAACACCTCGGGACCACCGAATGATTTGACGAGCATCGCTTTCATGAGTCTGTCTCCTGCGTGGATGTGGAGCCAGCATAATTGTCATGGGCCTGAATGATAAACGGCGATAAACTACAATCAGTTTATTGGTTTTATTGAAAGTAATGGATGTGTTGGACGTATTGGGCGTAGTGAACGTCACGCACATTGCGCCAAGCCGTTGCTGGTGTGCCTCTCGCCATCGGGAGCCACGCACGTCGACGCAAATGAGGACACCCGCATGAATCTTGAGCACCTGAAGCTGTTCGTCCGTCTGGCCGCCGTGAACAGCATCAGTCAGGCCGGCGAGGACCTGGGGCTGTCGCCCGCCGTCGCCAGCTCTCACCTGCGCAAACTCGAGGACAGTCTGGGGGTGCGCCTGTTGCATCGCACCACGCGTCATGTGGCGCTGAGCGAAGAAGGCCGTGCCTTTCTCCCCCATGCAGAGGAGGTACTGATCAGCGCCGAGGCCGCGCGGGCTGCCGTCGGCATCGGCACGACCTCCCCCAGCGGCACCTTGCGCATCACCGCTTCTGCCTCCTTCGGGCGCATGCACCTGGTACCGGGCCTGGCCGGTTTTCTCGAGCGCTGCCCTGATCTGGAGCTGGACCTGCGCCTGACCGACACCATCGTCGATCTGGTCGAGGGCGGCTTTGATATCGCCATCCGCAACTCCGCCCTCAAGGATTCCAGCCTGATCGCACGGCGCCTGGCACCGGACAAGCGCATTCTGTGCGCCTCGCCGGACTATCTCGCGCGCCATGGCACGCCGACGCATCCCTCGATGCTGCACGAACACGAATGCCTGACCCTGATCGGCATGGACCAGTGGTGCTTTCAGTGCGAGAACGGCGTCGAGCCGATTCGCGTCAAGGGGCGTATCCGCACCGACAATGGCGAAGCCGTTCGTGACGCCTGCGCTGCTGGCCTGGGCATCACCCTGTCCTCGACATGGAGCATTTACCGCCACCTGGCCGAAGGCAGCCTGGTAGAGGTGCTGCCCGAGACGCCCTTGATCAGCGAGACCGGCATCTGGGCGGTCTATCCCAGCAACCGCCAGCTGGCCCCCAAGGTGCGCGCCTTCCTGGACTACTTCTCCGAATACTTCGGCAGCCCGCCCTATTGGGATGTCCAACAGGGCTGAGACGCCGGAAAGCCCGTCATCCCGCCGCCAGCACCCAGCGCTGAAGCATCGGCTTGTAGTGAGCGAAGTCCGGCGTCTGCATGCCGGCCACCTTGGCGGCATCATCCAGGCGCCGCACCTTGAGGATGGCCGCAAGCTGGGGCAGCTGGGCAAAGGCCGCGGCCTCCTGCGGCTCCATCGCCCCGCCCTGCAGGGCCAGGCTATCCAGCGAGGCCTGTGACAGACAGGCGCGATAGCTCGGCTCCACCGCGACCAGATAACGCTTGGCCGCCACGTGCTGGCGTACCGGCTCGACGATCTCGGCCGGGAAGAAGCGCGCCAGCCAGTCGGCACCGCTGACCTGGTGACGGTTGTCCTGGCCGTTCATCAAGACCTCCGGCGGCAGCGCATTGGCGTAATGCCCCACGTCATGCAGCAAGGCGGCCAGAATCACCGACTCGGATTCCCCCTGCTGCTCGGCCAGATGCGCCGCCTGCAACATGTGCTCGGCCATGGTCACCTCCTCGCCCAGATAGGAGTCCGCACCGTGCAGGGCGAAGATGTCCTCGATCAGGCCGACGATGCCCTCGGCGTTGGCAGGCTGAGTGATCATCGGGCGTTCTCCAGCAGGTTGAGAGTGGAATACAGGCTGTCGAGATCGGCGTAGGCGCCCTGCAGATGACGATTGCCACCGGCCACGAAGGCGGTACGGGCATGCATCACGCGACTGTTGTCGAACAGCAGGCAGTCCCCCGGGGCAAGGCGCAGGCGCGTGGCCTGCTCCGGCTGACCGATCACGCGCGCCCAGTCGTGATAGGCACGATAGAAGGCGCGTTGCGCCTCAAGCGGCAGCGGCAGCGAGGCGATGGAGCGGTTGTTGTAACGCACCTGGCGGATGTTGCCCTTGTGGTCGGTCTCGATGAACGGCACCCAGCTTCTGAGATCGGCATGGTCCGCGTCATGGAAGCGGAACGGCACCCGCGTGCGCGTCAGCAGCGCGAAACTCTCCGGCGCCAGTTCGCGCAGGCGCTCGGCGGCGGCGAAGCCATCCACCAGCAGGGTCTGGCCGCCTTCCACCTCGTTGCTCAGGCAATGCAGCAGCTGGATGCTCGGCGCCGGATCACGATAGGGATTGTCGGTATGCGCCCCGAGTCCGAGATTGCTGAAGGCGAGATTACTCGGCGAGACCTCGGTGCGAACATCGAACAGCTTACCGTAATTGGTTTCGCGCACATACCCGAACTGCTCGATCACCTCGAGCACCTTGCCCGGCTCGACAGGCACGCCACGCAGGCACACCACCCCGGTGTCACGGACCCAGGCCAGCGCCTTGCGACGTGCCTCTTCCCCGGCGATGACATCGGCCCACTCGACCCGGGCGACCGAGAACTCGCCGCCCTGCCACAGCGTCTTGTGCGCACTGCTGCGCTCATCGGGGAAGCCGGTGCTCAAGGCGGCCAGCTCATCGACGCCGTAGCGAATCTCGCGTGCATTGCTCAGTGTCACTCGCAGGACATCGCCCTCCTCAAGCGCCGCCTCGCTGATGGCGGCGTCCCAGTCGAGGTCGAGCACACTGTCCAGACGCTGGCCATTGGCATGGCGACGGGCGGGGTCATGGTCTTGCAGCCACAGCACATGCTGGGCAAGGGTCTGGCCATCATCCAGAGTCAGGTGAAGCTGTTCGGCGTCAAACGCGAGGCGAGGCATGCAGAGTCTTCCTGTCTGTCGAGTGCGATCACAAGCCGCAAGGCACGGCATGACGAACGGGTGTGGCAATCGCTCATGTCAAACGAGCGATCCGCCAGTGAATGCCCGCCATGCTAGTGAACGCAGACCCGTGACCATAGCGAGACTTTCTGGCGGCGAGCCTTAGTTTTTATGCGCGCAGACTGTCACGTCATCGTCATGCACGGCTGCAAGAATGAGCGCCCGGCCGCGTGCCGCGGCAGGATCTGCAGTCATGGCTTCAGCACCAGCCGCCGATGCGGCGACTGGCTCAGTCAAGCTGGAGTTCTGCATGTCGCGTCCTGCCTATCACCCTTCCCAGCGCCTCGCTCAGCGCCTACCTCCCTTCAATGCCCTGACCGCCTTCGAGGCCACCGCACGCCTCGGCAGCCTGACCCGCGCCGCCGCCGAACTGTGCATTACCCAGGGCGCCGTCAGTCAGCGCGTCAAGCAGCTGGAAGACTTCCTCGCGGTCAGCCTGTTCGTACGCCGCGGCAATCGCATCGAGCTGACCGATGAGGCGCATGCCTATCTGCCGCTGGTCAGTGGCGTGTTCGAGACCCTCAAGCGCGGCACCGCCACCCTCTTCCAGCACGATGAGCAACAGAGCCTGACACTGCGCTCCAATCACAGCTTCGTCGAATACTGGCTGATCCCCAGGCTCAAGGACTTCCAGCGCCTGCATCCGAACATCCAGGTCACGGTGCTGCCGCACAACCAGGTACTCCCGGACGAGCAGCCCGACGTCGATATCGAGATCATCAATGGCTACGGCGGCTGGTGTGGGCGCGAGTACGAGAAACTGGCCGATGAGCAGTGGGTCGTCGTGGCAAGCCCCACCTTCCTGCACCACTCCCTCGCCCCCAATGCCTCGCCCGCGAGCCCACTCGACGAGCTGGCCCGCGCGCCACGAATCGAGTGCATCGGCTACCGCGAAAGCTGGCTGGACTGGTTCCGGCTGCAGAAGTTTCGTGGCCACATCCCGCCGGCCGGTCTCAAGTTCGGCAATGCCAGTCTGGCGATTGCCGCGGCGCTCGAGGGGCACGGCTTCCTGCTCGTCCGCCAGTCCTTCGTGATGGACCTGATCAAGAACGGACGCCTGCAACTGGCCCACGCCTTGCGCATGCCCAGTACCAGCAGCCAGTACCTGCTGGTGTCTCCAGAACGCCGCCATGCCCCGGCGGTCAACGATTTCTGTGCCTGGTTGCGCAGCACCATGCACACCTCTCAGGCCAATCCTGTCACCAGCGAGATGCCCTCCCAGCCCCGCTAGCACGGGCAGGAAGACGCGAGCCTCAGAATTTCTAAGGCACAGTCGCAGTTTTTGTTGCGGCCAACGGCTGGCATCTGTCACGGAAACGTCATCATCTGCGCCAAAGATGACGCCTCAAGACGACAGCGTTGACGCAGTCCGACCGTCCCGGCGGGCTGCGCCACGAGCCAACCAACGGCCTGCCTGTCGGCCTGACCCGGTTTTGCGGAACCTGCTTGCTGTCACTGATGACCGTACCTGACGACCGCCCCTGACCACTGTCCCTGACTACCGTCCCTGACCGTTGCCCTTGCCTGGAGCCTGACATGAAGAAGCCCTTGATCGCCGCCATCGGCCTTGCCGCCTTCGCCCAACTGGCCGTCCCCCAGCTGGCCCATGCCGAGACACTGCGCACCCCGCATTGGGTCGAGTTCAGTGGCAAGGAGTCGCTGGACCCCATCTCCCCGACGCGCTTCTACTCGGCCAACCAGCTGATCTACAGCCGCCTGGTCCGTCAGGGCAGCAAGGGCGAGCCGGTGTCGGACCTGGCCTCCGAGTGGCAGGCCAATCCCGCTGCCGATGAGTGGACCTTCACGCTGCGTGACGGGGTCAGCTTCCACAACGGCAAGGCGCTGAGCGCGGATGACGTCATCTACAGCTTCACGCGTCTGCTCGACCCCGAGCGCGATGCTCCGGCACGTGCCGCGCTGTCAGTCATCGAGGACGTCAGCGTCAATGAGACCGGCCAGATCGTGTTCCGCCTCAGCCAGTCCCATGCTGACCTGCCGATTCTGCTGATGGATTACCGCGCCAAGATCGTGCCGGTCGGCTTTGATGACGACACCTCACTGCAGGGCATCGGCACCGGCCCCTTCAAGCTGGTCGAATTCGATCCGCAGGGCACCACTACCTTCGAAGCCTTCGCTGACTACTGGGAAGGCGCACCGAAGCTGGATGGCATGGACCTGATCGGCATTCCCGATGACAACGCCCGCACCCAGGCATTGCTGGCCGGCCAGATTGACTGGTCGGGCTGGAATGGCGTCAACGCCCAGCAGCTGCGCCTGTTCTCCAGCAACCCGGCCTACCACTACGACTCCATCGCCACCGGCGACTGGCGTGGCATGGTGTTCCGCGCCGACGACGAGGTCTTCCAGGATGTGCGCGTGCGCCGTGCGCTGCGTCTGGTGGCCGACCGTGAAGAGATGGTCAACCTGCTGTTCGGCAAGGGCGGTGCCACCATTACCTGTGACAACCCGGTCTGGAATGGCGATCAGTACAAGCTGGCGCAGCAATGCCCGCAGGACCTCGACACCGCTCGCAGCCTGCTGAGCGACGCGGGGTATGCCGATGGGCTGGAGATCGACGTCTACACCAGCGGCGTCGACAACTATTTCCGCCCGATGACGGAGCTCTACCAACGTCAGGCAGCCGAGGCCGGCATCACCGTCAACGTGCACAACGTGCCCGCGGCGGATTACTGGAACACCGCCTGGATGAAGAAGCCGGCCTTCACCGCGGCCTGGGGCCAGCGCCCCACCGATCAGGTGCTCAACGAGATCTTCCAGAGCGAGGCCAACTGGAACGAGTCGGCCTACAAGAACCCTGAATTCGATGCCCTGCTCGCCAAGGCACGCGCCACCCTGGATGACGAAGCACGCACCGAGCTCTATCACCAGGCCCAGGCGCTGCTGACCGAGACCGGCGCGACACTGATTCCCTTCCACCTCAACAACAACCGCGTCATGAAGCGTGAGGTGCATATCCCGGCAGTCGAACACTTCGCCATTCGCTGGCACCAGGTCGACAAGCAGGGAGAGAGCTGATGTCCCGCCCTGGCCTGATCCTGATCCTGATGGACGGCATCAGCAGTCAGCGCTTCGCCGAGACGCGGGCGCGCCTGCCGCATCTCGATGCCCTGGCCAGAGACGGCTTGCTGATCGAGCGCCTGGGTGCCGATACCAATGCCAATTCGATGCCCGCGCGAGCGGGCGTCCTGACCGGGCAATCGGCTCAGGTGCACGGCATCTATTCCAACGGCATCCATTGCCTCGGTGCTGAGACGGAGACGGAGACGGAGTCTGCATCTGTTACAGGGACTGAGACGGATAGCGACTGTCACGCCTCAGACGCCAACGCCGCTGCAGGGCATTTTCGACCAGCAGCGGTCGAGGACCTGCGTGGCGAGACCCTGCTCGAGGCCGCGCGCGTGGCAGGACTGCGGGTGGCCAGCCTCGGCTTCGGGCTGGCCCGCCCCGAGAGCTGCGACTGGTATCTGTCGCCCTGGTGGGAGGACGGCGACCTGCGCGCCAAGGGCATGACCGCGCCGCGTCTGAATCACTGGGATGCCCGCAATGACGCCCTGATGCGCGCGATGAGCAATGACCAGCAACTGCTCAACGAGGCGCTGTCGCTGATCGAGCGCGAAACGCCAGAGCTGGTGCTGCTCGAACTCAACACTCCCGATTACTGCCTGCATGTGCATGGCAATGATGATGCCCTGGTCGATGGGGCCCTGATGATGGTCGATGCCCAGCTCGGCAGCCTGCTGGCCGGCCTTGAAGCCATCGGCAAGCGCGAGGCCTATCACCTGTGTGTCTTCAGTGATCATGGTCATGCCCCGGTCCAGCGGGCGCTGGTGGCAGACCGCCTTCTACCGGATGTCGCGCTGCAATGTGATGGTGGCCTGTTGCTGGTGGCCTGTGACGATGACGAACGCCAACGCGAACAGGCCGCGCGCCTGGCCGAGTTCGGCGTCACGCCGCTCGCGGCATCCGACTTCCTGCCCCCGGATGTGAAGCATATCCAGCTCTATCAGGCACCGCCGGGCATGAGCTTCGAACCCGCCTGCAAGCATGCCCATCACGCAGAGCTGGTGGCGGCGCCCGGCTATGTCTCCACGCACGGTTTCGGCCCCGGCGCCACGTCGGACCAGCGCTTCGCCATTCTGCACGGCCCGTCAATCACTGCGGGCGAGCGCCTTGAACTCGAGTCACTGGCCCTCCACCCGCGCCTGCGTCAGGTGCTGGGCCTGCCGCCCCTCGGTGAGGCTTCGACGCCACAGCGGGCACGCGATCTTCAAGAGGTGAACTGAGATGTGGGCAATGCTGTTGCAGCGCTGCCTGTATGGCGGCTTCACGCTGGTCTTCGTGGCCTGCGTGGTGTTCTGGGTGATCGAGATGCTGCCCGGCGACTTCTGCGTCAACTATCTGGGACGCAGCATGACACCGATCAATCTCGCCCAGTGTCGCGCCGAGCTTGGCTTGGACACGCCGGTGACGACACGCTTCGTCAGCTGGTGGGGGCAGTTGCTGAGTGGTGATTTCGGCACCTCACTGACCAGTCGTGCACCGGTCAGCGCTACCTTGATGCCGCGTCTGGCCAACACCTTGCTGCTGGGCGGCATCGCGACCGTGATGGCCATTCCGCTGGCCATCCTGCTGGGGCTGATCGCGGCGCTCAAGCGCGACAGCTGGATCGACTCCAGCCTCTCCAGCCTGGTGCTGATCGCCATGACGGTGCCGGAATTCATCAGCGCCACCCTGCTGACCCTGGCCTTCGCCATCTGGCTGCCGTGGTTCCCTGCCATCACCGTGGCCGGTGCCAATGAGAGCCTGTGGAACCTGCTACCCGGTGTCTGGCTGCCCGCCATCACGCTGGCGCTGGTGGCCATGGCACACATGATGCGCATGACCCGCTCCAACACCATCAGCGTGATGGACAGCGACTTCATGAACATGGCGCGTATCCGCCAGCTGCCGCGCTGGCGTCTGGTGATCCGCCATCTGGCGCCGGCCGCCCTGCTGCCGACCATCAGTCTGGCCGCCATGACCATCGCCTGGCTGCTGGGCGGCGTGGTGATCGTCGAACAGGTCTTCAACTATCCGGGGCTGGGGCGCCTGATGATCTCGGCCATCAATGACCGCGACATGCCGGTGGTGCAGGCCTGCGCACTGGTGCTCTCCGTCACCTATGTGCTGTGCAATCTGGTCGCCGACATGCTGGTCATCGTGCTCAATCCCAAACTCAAGACAGCCTGAGTCACTCATGAACGCTTCTTCCTCGACGACCGCACGCGGCCCGCGGCTGGCCCTGGCCAGCCTGCCGGGTCAACACACCCTGGCGCTGCTGTGGGCCAATCGCCAGGGCCGCCTGGGCCTGGTGCTGATCGGCCTGCATCTTCTGCTGGCCGTCGCTGGCCGCTGGCTGGCGCCCCATGACATCTCTGCGGGTGACAGTCTCGCCTCGCTGCTGCCCCCCAGTGCCGAACATTGGCTGGGCACCGACCAGCTCGGCCGCGATGTCCTCAGCCGCACCCTGACCGGGGGCCGCGAGGCCATCTACACCTCTCTTCCAGCCGCCGTGCTGGCCGTGGTATGGGGCAGCGCCTGCGGCATGCTGCTGGCCATCATCGGTGGGCGGGTCGAGAACATCGCCATGCGTCTGGTGGACGCCCTGCTGTCGATTCCCTGGCTACTGTTCCTCTTGCTGGTCATCGGCGTGATGGGCCCCGGCCCGCTGGTCTTCATCCTGACTCTGGGCATCTTCTATGGCGTGGCGGTGGTGCGCGTGATGGTCACGGCGTGCCGCGAAGTGCTGTGCCTTGACTATATACAGGCCGCACGACTGCGCGGCGACAGCCTGATGCGCCTGCTGTGGCGCGAGATCAAACCCAACGTGCTCGACACCATCCTCGTCGAGCTGGCAATGCGCTGGTCCTGGGCATTGCTGGCCTTCAGCTCGCTGTCGTTTCTCGGCTTCGGCGTCTCCCCGCCGACCCCGGACTGGGGGCTGATGGTCGCCGATGGTCGCGGCTTCATGTCGTTTGCGCCCTGGGCCGTGCTGCCGCCCATCGTGGCGCTGTCCAGCCTGATCATCGCCATCAATCTGGTCGCCGACACCCTGGCCAAGACACTGGGCATCGACCGTGCGGGGCGCCCCGAATGATTCCGAACTCCAAAGGTGACGCCATGACGGACAACGCCGTGATCCGCGTTCGCGATCTCAACATCGGCTTTCATGATCGCCAGCAGACCTGGCGACCCGTGCTGCGCGGTATCAACCTGAGCCTGGGCCAGGGCGAGATTCTGGGTCTGGTGGGCGAGTCCGGCAGCGGCAAGAGCACCTTGGCCACGGCCATGCTGGGCCTGTTGCGTCGGGGCAGCCTGGTGCGCACCGGCGAGGTGAGTGTCGCCTCATCTGCGCCCGCCTCTGCCTCCACTTCTGCCACTGCCTCTACTTCTATCTCTACAAGTCATGACCCTCTTCACGACGAGCACCGCCGGCTGAGCTTTCATCATCACCCGGGGCGCTGGCTGGGCGAACTCAGGCTCGGGCTGGTCTCCCAGCATGCCGAAAAGGCCATGACGCCCCACCTCACGCTCGGCAGTCTGCTGTGCGAGACGCTGTTGTCACAGGGCGTGAAAGGCAAGGCGGAACGCGAACAGCAGGCCGTGGCATGGCTGCGACGCGTCCACCTCCCTCACCCCGAAGTGCTGATGCAGCGCTATCCGCACCAGCTTTCCGGCGGACAGCAGCAACGCGCCAGTCTGGCGCTGGCCCTGGCGCAACGCCCACGAGTGCTGGTGATGGATGAGCCGACCACCGGACTGGATGCCAGCACCCAGAATGAGATTCTGGCGCTGTTGGCCTCGCTGCGCGCTGAGCTGGGCATGAGCATCGTCTTCGTCAGTCATGATCTGGGCGCGGTATCTCACCTGTGTGACCGCGTCGCGGTGATGTACGCCGGTCAGCTGGTGGAGGTCGCCGCGACTCGCGACTTCCTCAACGGCCCGCGCCACCCCTATGGTCACGCGCTGCTGGCCGCGACGCCGGGCAGTCAGTGCTATCGACCTGACGCCGCGCTGGAAGGCACGCCGCCCCTGGTGGGAAGCGCCATCAAGGGCTGTGCCTTCGCACCGCGCTGTCCGCGCGCCAGTGATACGTGCCGTGACAGCGTGCCGAGCTGGCAAGGGCGATACGCCTGCCATCGTGCGCTGGAGGGTCATGAATCAGTGGGCAGAGCGCATGCGGAGAGCGGAGAAAGTGCGAAAAGTGCGGAAAGTGCGGAAAGTGCGAAAAGTAACGCAGCAACCAATGAGCGGGCCGATCGCGTAAAGAACGACTCGCAGCCAGCCACGTCACTGGACATCGCGCCGCTGCTGGCCGTGGAGTCGCTGAACCTGTGCTATCGCACGCCCGGCTGGCTGGCGCGCCTGCGCGGTGAAACGCCGGCGCTCACCGTCAGCGATGTGGCATTCTCGCTCCAGCAAGGCGAGACGCTGGCCTTGATCGGCGAATCCGGCAGCGGCAAGACCTCGATCCTCAAGGCGCTGGCCGGCCTGCTCTCCCCCGTCTCCGGACAGCTCAGTCTGCGTCAGGAGTCCTTGGCGGGATTGGTCGCCGAGCGGCGTCCGGTGCAGCGTCAGAAGATCCAGTACATCTTCCAGCATGCCAGCACGGCACTGAATCCTCGTCTGACCGTGTTCGAATCTCTCGCACCGGTGCTGTCTCGCTGGTTCGATCTCAAGGGCGATGGCGCCCGCCAGCGTGCCCAGTCGCTGCTGGAAGAAGTTCGCCTGCCCGCGCTCTATCTGGACCGTCTGCCCAGCCAGCTGTCGGGGGGCGAGCAGCAGCGCGTCGCCATCGCCCGCGCGCTGGCCGCCGAGCCCGACATCCTGCTGTGTGACGAGATCACCTCAGCACTGGATGTCTCGGTTCAGGCCGCCATCATTCGCCTGCTGCAACGCCTCAAGCGTGAGCGCGGCCTGAGCCTGGTCTTCGTCACCCATGACCTGGGGCTGGTCAGTCATTTCGCGGACCGCGTACTGGTGCTGCGCAATGGCCGCACCGAGCATCTGGGAGATGTCGCAAGTCTCGCCACAGGGGACCTGCCGCCCTATGTGCAAACCCTGATGGAGGCCAAGCTGGTCGCGGCATGACCCGGCTTTCTGTCCCGCCTGCCTGTCTCGGCTGCCTGTCCCAGCTTCGGATCGCCGCTGCTGATTACCTTCATGCAACGAAAAAAGCCCACCAATGGCGGGCAGGGAATGTCGGGACAGGACATTCAGGACAGGAAAGCGTTTGAGCAAGGACTCTGCAGTTGACGACGAGTGCGCACTTCCACACTGGCTTCCACTCAGCCAAAACACTTGCTCAAGCGTTCTTCTCTCTCACGTATTCTTCTCTGGGACACTGACCATCATGACGCGACACGATGGTCAGTGGGTCCATTCAGCAACTGACAGGGGCAAGTCGATGGCATATCGGCATCCTTGGCTGTCTTGCAGAGTCGGAGGACGTTCATCCGCCGACGAGAGATCATGCGCTTTCGTTCAAGGCATGCTCGACGCGTGTAGCAGAGACGCTCTTGCCAGCATCGTTGACGTAATCAGCCGAATCGCTCGCCAGTGCACGGGTGGTGCCCTGGATGCCGGCGTTGCTGATGGACTTCTGGACGCGGCTGGCAGCGACACTCATGCCGGTTTCCACGGCATCATCGTGATGCAGCGCGGCTTGCTGAGTCACCGGCTGTGCCTGGCCCATGATCACGCGATCACTGAGGGTGGCACGGACGCGGGCATCGGCTTCGCTGTCATTGGCAGAAGCCACGCCAGTGGCGGCAACGGACAATGCGGCAATGGCAAATAGAGACTTGAGGGATTGCATGGGGGTTATCCTGTCGAAAAAGGTCATGTCAGTGCAGACACCTGGCCTGCAAGCGCCTGACGCAGACGTCGGGCGTCTCAGACGTTGACGTCGCTCACGGCGTGACGAACACGGGTGCCGGCAACGCTATCGCCGGAATCATTGGCGACATCGAATTCCTGCAGATGGATGGAGCGATCATGGCCACGGATCTCGTCATCACCGGATGCCACCTGGAAACGGCCAGCAGCGGTGCTCATGCCGGTTTCCGCGAAGGTCGCCTGGGCGGTCGGAGCTTGCTGGGCAGAGCCATGGATGACGCTGTCACTGACGTTGTGCTGGACGCGCTTGGCAGCCGGGCTATCGTCGGCGGCGAAGGAGGCAGTGCTGACGATGGCGAGTGCGGCAGCAGCGATCAGAGTCTTGAGAGTGTTCATGGTGTATCTCCTCGATAAAAAGCAAAGCGATGATCAGACCCGGCAATCCAGGTCAGGCTTGACGATGGTTCAGACGTTGCTGTCGTTCAGGGCGTGCTGAACGCGAGTCGCTGCGACACTCTTGCCGGCATCGTTATCGAATGCCTGGCTGGCAGTGGCCACGGTGTGCGACTGACCATGGATGCGATCAGCACTGATGGACTGCTGAATGCGACCTGCCGCGACGCTCATGCCGGTTTCCGCGAAGCTGGCTTGCTGGGTAGCGGCTGACTGAGCGGTGCCGACGACGACGTCCTGGCTGATGGACTGCTGGACACGCTGGGCGGCCGGGCTGTCATCCGCGGCGAAGGTGGCGGTGCTGACGGTAGCGAGAGCGGCGGCGGCGATCAGAGTCTTGATGGTTTTCATGATGAATCTCCTCGATGAACAAAGTGGTCAGTGGGCGTGAGTGCCCGGGCAAGAAGCTGAATGACTCAGACGTTGCTGTCGCTCAGAGCGTGCTGAACGCGAGTCGCTGCGACACTCTTGCCGGCGTCATTGTCGAAGGCCTGCTCGCGGCTGACGGTGGCAACACCCTTGCCTTCGATGGCGGACTGATTGAGGGCAGTCTCGACACGACCTGCGGCAACGCTCATGCCGGTATCGGCGAAGGTGGCCTGGGCAGTCGGTGCCTGCTGGGCAGTGCCGACGACGACGTCCTGGCTGACGGACTGCTGAACACGCTGTGCGGCCGGGCTGTCATCCGCTGCGAAGGAGGCAGTGCTCACGGTAGCGAGAGCGGCGGCGGCGATCAGAGTCTTGAGGTTCAGAGTTTTCATGATGATTTTCCTTTGCTTGTCCTGGGCGATGTTGCCCTTGTGATGTCGTGTGCAGTCTCGGCTGCACCCGTCTAACTTGTTAACAGACTAATGATTATTTCGCTATCACACTAGCCGTGTCGCTGGCAGCTCACTGTTTCCATCAAAGAACCAGATTGCGATGCCTTGTCATTGCCTCGGTACCCGTAAGTGGTGAAGTCCCTCACCATGCAAAACCCTTGCAAGCTTTTTGCATCACTTCTGTACAACCATGAAGGTGCATGTCGCCAGTGATCGAATATCGATCAGTCACTCAGGTCTGCTCCGGTACCGCTGCCAGACGCTTCAACTTTGGTCGCGATCATGAGGAAGGCATTCGTCAGCAGTATGTCTTTCTACCCTGCTGAAACCCTCACCGTTGTGCTTGTAGAGTCTTACGCTTGCGCCAACGGGTTGGATGCATGCCATCTTCAAAAAAGTGGAAGGCGTCTTGACAGGTGCCAGCCATCGACCGAATCCAGACTGCCGTTTCGTGCAATGTGGAATGAGCGCATTGTGGACGAAACCCGCCACGCGAGATATCCCTCCACTGGAACAGCATTGATTCCAATCACGAACCAATGCATCACTCGCCTGACCAGCTGGACAGACACTGATCTACGACTTTGGTAATAAGCATAGTATTATCAACCGCTTACGAAGCCCGTGGACGCCCTCTCAAGTCACCTGTTTCAAGCACTCCCTGCGCCTCTGCGCTCCCCTTGCATCGCGACGGGCGATAAAAATTGTTGTCCAGACACGAAAACGCGGAGCCATTGGAAGATGGCTCCGCGTTTTTCATGCTGCTGCACCGCGACTCAATAGCCCGGGTATTTCTCCCAGGCCCACTTTTCATCCTTGCCACCACCCTCGGTGTAGAGCTCCCAGCGGGGGCAGTCGTGCAGGTCGTTGGCGATCTCGCCGATCACATCACTCAGTTCAAGGGGCGCCAGCCAGTCACTCGGTATCGCCTCCTCGCCCCATTGCGCCCCGAGCAGATTGCCCGTGATGGCCCCGGTGGAATCCGAATCCCCGTCGTGATTGACCGCGAGCTGAATCGCAGAGCGGTAATCCCGGGCAGTGTGCGCGCAGTAGACAGCGATTGCCAAAGCCTCTTCCGCGATCCACCCCAGCCCCAGCAATACCACTGCGGCCGGCGCCGACGTCTCGGACTCGGCCAGCGCGCGGGCTTGCTCCAGGGCCTGCAAGGTGTCACCACAGCCCGGCTTGCGCGCGAGTATACGCAGAGCATGCGCGAGTGCCTGTGCCATCGAATCCCCCGCCACCAGACACTGGATCATCACCGCCAGCACGCCGCCGGTCAGCTGGCCGGTGACGTGCCCATGGGTCAGCGCACAGACCTCTTCTCCGAGTTCGAAGCACATCTCATGGGAGGCTCCCATCGCATGCGCGAACAAGCCGACAGGTGCCACACGCATCACCCCACCACAGCCCTTGCTGTCGTTCTGCGCCTTGTCACCGTAGGCACGCATCTGCTTGAGCGCGGACAGACACGTCATGCCCGGGGCACGCCGCGAATGGAGCTCGCGCTGCTTGATCAGCCAGCCACTGTCCAACCATTCCTGCTCGGCCTCCTTCCGCGAGCGTTCGCCCTGGGTGTAAAGCCAGCGCTCGTAGGCGCTGCTGACCAGGCCACTTTGCGTCGTGATGCCTCTCAAGCAGCCACGCACATGACTGCGCAGCAGGCCCTCGGCAGTAAACAGCGTCATCTGCGTATCATCGGTAATCCGCCCCAGCCCACCATAGGCCGGTGCATAGTCGGCTATTCCATCACTGCCGAAGCGCGCCTGGATCTCCTCGTGCGACAGGAATTCCACCGCCGCCCCCAAGGCGTCGCCCACCGCACCACCCAACAGGCAACCACGAAACCGCGATGTCATCTCAAGCGTCATGTGCCTCTCCCCTGCGTGACCTTCAGGTGGCGTCAGCCACCCTCAATACGTCTTACGCTATCAGCATCTGCGCATTTGCTGAAAAGCAGGCTCAACCAGTGGTGCACATATTCAGGCAGAACTGGATGGGCGCTTAGTATCGGCAGGCGTGAGGTTGGCAGCACCGAAGACAACGCCGATGACAACGCCGATGACAAGCCCGACGATAGAGACCCTCATACAAGAACGGCCGCCCAAGAGGCGGCCGTTCTTCTTCATGCAGTTGTGACTTTCCGCGGTGTGCTCTCAGCGATCACTCTGCTGCTCGATCTACACGGAGGTTCAGGAGGCCAGCTTGAGGATATCGTCATACAAGGCTCTCGAAAGCGTGACGCCCCCTTCTTGATGCTTCTGGCGAGCCTTGAAGCGACGCTCGGAGGAGAGCCTTGCGCCCTGCTGCTTCACGAGTTCGAACAGCCTTTCAGAGCGCAGCATGTGCTGCTGGGTGCTGCCACCCGTGAGGCGCGCGGGATCTATCGCGATGATCAACTCCCCATGATACGGCAGGCTCCCCTTGCCCTGATCATGTTCGCTGGATTCGATACTCAGCATGTCGCCGATCAGCGGCCCTGCAATCAACTCGATCATGATCGCCAGCGCAGAGCCCTTGTGATCACCGAAGGGCAGCATCGCGCCATGATCCAGCACTTCCGTCGGGTCCTGCGACGGCTCACCCTCTCGATCGACACCCCAGCCGAGCGGAATCTTGTCCCCCTGGCGACGATGCAGCTCGATATCGCCGCGCGCGATGGCACTGGTGGCGAAATCGAATACGTACGGGTTACCGTCCTCGCGCGGCCAGCCAAAGGCGAGGGGATTGGTCCCCAGCAGAGGCTGACTGCCACCATACGGCGCCATGTACGACTGAGTCGGATTGCAGGCGATAGCGACCAGTCCTTCACGCGTCAGTCGCTCGATCTCTACCCACAATGCCGTGCCATGCACGCAATGATTGATGGCCAGAATGGCAATGCCATTGGCTCGCGCCTTGTCGAGCAGCTCAGGCACACCCTGCTGGAAGGCCAGCGACGAGAAGCCCCCCTTGGCATCCACCTTGACGATGGAGGGCGCCGTATCCTCGACCACCGGCACGGCGTCCGGCACCACACCGCCATTGTTCAGTGTCGCGACGAACCCCATCAGGCGATAGAGCCCATGGGAGCGACAGCCGTCCATTTCCGCCGCTACCAGCGCGTCACTCATGGCATCGACATGTGGCTCACTGAACCCATGGTGGCTCAGCACCTCGTGACATAGCGTCTTGAGCGCTGCCCGATCGAGATTGACGTCCATTCCTGTCTCTTCCTGTGTTGCATCACTCATACGAACTCATTCCTTTCCAATAAGGTGTCCATCATTTCCATGACGGTCCGCTGATGGCATCAGGCAACCACAGCGCCAGTCCCGGGAAGGCCAGGATCAGCGCCAACACCACCAGCTGCAGGAAGATGAAGGGCATCACCCCCTTGTACATGTGCTTCAGCGTCACTTCAGGAGGTGTGATGGCACGCAGATAGAAGATGGAGGGCGCCAACGGCGGTGTCAGATAACTCGTCTGCATCACGATCAGGAAGGCCACGCAGAACCAGATCTCATCGAACCCGAGCAGGCCGATGACCGGCATCGCCACGGGGATGACGATCAGGACCACCGAGATCATGTCGAGCACGAAACCGGCCAGGAAGGCGATCAGCAGGATGGCGCCGAGAATCAGCCACGGGCTCAAGCCGGTATCCAGCAGCAACGACTGTACGGTGGCCATCCCGCCGGAGGCGAAGAAGACGCCCGCGAACATGTTGCCGCCCAGCACGATCAGCAGAATCATCGCGGTGATGTTGAGTGTGCGTATCGCCGCGTTCCACAGGGTGGACAGCGTGAGATTGCGATACCCCAGCGCCAGCAATACGGAGCCGAGCGCCCCACAGGCCGCCGCTTCCGTCGGCGTGGCGATGCCCATCAGAATCGTGCCCAGCACCACCAGGATCAGACTCATGGTCGGCAGCAGCGCACTCAGGGTAATGGTGAGCAGCTTGCCCCACCCCGGATGCTGCTCATCTTCCTTGAGTCGCGGCGCAAGGGCTGGCTTCAGCGCACAGACCACGACGATATAGAGGAGGAACAACAGCGCCATCAACAGGCCCGGGATCAGCAGACCACTGAACAGTGATCCGACCGAGACCCCGGCTACAGGCCCGAGAATGACCACGGTAATGGAAGGCGGAATCGCCGTGCCCAATGAGCCACTGGCACAGATGGTGCCGGAGATCAGCGACTTGTCGTAGTGATGCTTGAGCATGACCGGCACGGCCAGCATGCCGATCACCGCCTCGGTGGCCCCGACGACACCACTGGCGGCGGCGAAGATGGTGCCCATGATGACCGCACCGACGCCCAGCCCGCCGGGCATCCGACGTGTCCACAGATGGATGGCCCCGAACAGTCGCTCGGCAATGCCGGAATTCTCGAGCATCGCGCCCATGAAGATGAACAAGGGCACGGCAGCCAGAATGGAATTGGACGCCGTGTCCTCGATCTTGGTCAGCAGTTGATAGGCCGCGGCATCCCCGAACTGGGCAACACCAAAGACGGTAGCGACAACGATCATCGAGAACGCGATCGGGAAACCGAGCACGATCAGAGCGATGAGCGCAGGGAACATGATGAGGGCAATGAAGTCGCTCATGAGGACACCTCCGCGCCATGATCATGGCCCAGCAGTGTGCTCCAGAGCTTCAACATCTCCGCGATCACCTGCAGCGTCAGATAGACGAAGCCCAGCCACCACACGCCGAAGACCGGCCAGATCACCGGATTCCAGGCAGAACGCCCGGAGCGCTCATTGCTGGAGAACGCCTCGAGCGCATAGAGCGACAGCTCCCAGACAAGCCACATCAATACCGGCAGCAATACCGCATAACAGGCCAGATGAACTCCAGCTCTGAGACGCGGTGCAAAATTCTGGCTCAACACATCCACACTGACGTGCTGGCCGACACGCAGGGCATTTGCCATGCCAAGCATGAAGATGGCGCCCATCACCATGTAGCTGACTTCAAACGCCCATAAAGTGGGCTTTCCCAGCACATAACGACTGAAGACTTCATAGACCAACGCAAGCACCAGCGGCAGTATCAAGACTGCCCCCAGATACCCGGCCCAGCGGGTCTGGCGCTCAATGACAGCGACGATTTTCATGGCAACTCACCAGGATGACGACAAGGAAAGAGCCCGGGCGATACAGGTATCGCCCGGGCCAGGGACATCATTCAAGAGGACTTAGCGTCCCATTTCCCCGATCGGCAAACGGTAGTCCTGCCAGGTCGTCATGCTCTGTTTGAAGGTACGTTGCGACTCAAGCACACGTGCGAACCACTCATTCTCGCCCGCCTTCTCATCTTCCCAGGCACGGGTCTCTTCGTAGATGGCATCGATGAAGGATTGATCCAGCTGCACGATTTCGTTGGGGCCTTCCTCCAGCTCCTTGAAGGCCTTGAGATCGGCAAAGGAGCTATCCAGCCAGGACTCGAACACGCTCAGCTTGCCCGCGAGACGCAACTGGCTCTGCTGGGCTTCGCTCAGGCCATCCCACGCATCGACATTCACTTCACACTCAAGAATGCCGCCCGACTGATGGATGCCGGGCAAGATGACGTACTGCGCCACATTCTGGAAACCCGTCGGCTTGTTGAGCTCAGGACTCCCCCACTCCGCCGCATCAATAACACCGCGATCCAGCGCCGTATAGATGTCACTGCCGGCCATCACCACGGTGGAGGCCCCAAGGCGTGAGGCGATTTCAGCCCAGGCACCCGATGTTCTCAGGCGCAGTCCCTGGAAGTCTTCAAGAGTCTGCACCTTCTTGCTCGAGTGCAGGAATATCTCGGTGCCCAGGGTCGAGCACGGGAAGGCCACGACGCCGAACACCTCGCGACGGAAGGCTTCATAGAGCTCGACGCCGCCGCCCTCGTACATCCACAGCATGAATTCTTCCGGCGTCAGGCCGCTGGAGTGCCCGGCCAGCAGCGCTGCCGTCGGGTCAGTTCCGTAGTCATAGTTGATGTAGTTATGGCTGATCTGCGCGACACCGGACTTCACGGTATTGGTGACACGCAGCGCACCACCCAAGGTGCCGCCGGGAAACACCTGGATGCTCACGTCACCATTGGTCAATTCGTTTGCATAGTCCGCGAAGGTCTTGGCATCCCGTTCAAGCCAGGGCCCACCGCCCCACGGTGTCGCCATCTTCCACTCGATGTCCGCCGCCTGAGTCGTGGCAGTCGCCAACAGGCTGGCAGCGATACCCATGCCGAGGAGCTGTTTCTTGAAGTTGTACATTATTGTTTTCCCAGGATTATTTTAATTAGAGTGCAATGCTATGCGTACCTGCAGGCGAATGCCTGATACAGGCTGCGGCCTGATACACGCCCAGTGGGCGGCCACTATCGATTGCGCATTCGCCTCCACAATTGCATATACGCAATATTGGGTCAAATATGGATATCAGGCTCGACATTTTGCTCATGGAAGCCCTAAATGGACGCCATCATGGCGTACATGCCTCTCCCTGCCGCAGCATGACCTGAAAGCTCACGCCCTTGCGCTACACCGGCATAGGCAGCGACAGACGCCACCCCAGCAGACGAACACGATGGAGCACGCTGACATGACACCCCACCAGGAAACGCCGATCGCCCTGAAGCACCGAGAACGCAAGGCAGGCGCCATTGGTGACAATCTCAAGGCACTACGCAAGGAGAAGGGGCTGACCATCGCGGCCGTGGCCAGCGCGTCGGGAATCTCGGCGGCCAGCGTGTCGAGAATCGAGAATGGACGCATCTCACCGACCTTCGAGGCGATCGTGAATCTCGCCAAGGGCCTGAACGTGGATGTCAGCGAGCTGTTCTATCACACGGAGGACACGTCATTTCGGGGTTGGCTCACCTTGACGCGAGCGCAGGAGGGAGAAGTCATCGAGACGCCCAACTACCGCTATCGACCGCTTTGCAACAACGTGGCATCCAAGGAATACATGGTATTGGAAACCACCGTGCTCAATCGCAGTCTCGAGGAGTTCGGCGGCCTGCAAAAACATTCCGGCCAGGAACAGATCATCGTGACCAGCGGCGAGGTGACGGTCTGGACCGAACTCTACGACCCCATCCAGCTCAAGGTCGGTGACAGCCTGGCCTTCGACAGCACCCTCGGACACGCCATCACCTACAACGGTGACACCCCGGCGACCATGACCTGGGTATGCAGCGCCTACGCCTGAGAATGCTGCCCGGGCCTGACGTGCGTTGGCAGCCTCGCCATGTCAAAACGTGAACGACAAGCACGAGAAAGGGCCTCACTGGAGGCCCTTGTCTTTGGTCTTGCTGACTTACTGACGTATGAACACGCGGCTGGAATCAGCGATTGAGAATGATGGCCGTGATCGCGCCACCCGCCACCGCCGCCAGCACATAGCGCCCATCGATGTTCAGCCAACGATGCCCGCGCGGCGGTTTGGAGAGGTGACGATGGTGCCAGTCCTTCACCCAGTAGCGGCTGTCGGAGTAGTAATGACGCGGCAGGTGATCGCCACGGCGCCACTGGTGATGGCGTCGCGCCTCATGACGGCGGCGTTCATGATGACGCTGCTGCTTGTGGTGCTTCTTGTGCTGTTTGCCATGATGGCCGCGGTCGTGGTGGCCATGCCCACGGTCATGATGCCCGTGGCCTCTATCGTGCGGTCCTGCCTGAGCCAGCGGGGCTCCCAGCAGCGTGAATATCATCATCAGAATGGTCAGTGTGCGCGTTCGCATGCCTGGCCTCCTCGCCTTGCCCCGTCGCCAATCAAGCGCCGGGAGTCGTGTTGGGGCTTCCTGGTTAGGAAACAGTGTTGCGCAACCTTAGCGAGAACTGGGGAAAGCCGCAAGATGTCTCATTTTTCTCGTTCTTTGTCGTTATTTCATGCACTTTCCGTCGCATTGTGCCGAAACCGATGTCGCCACCGACCAACACCCACCTTTATATGTCGTCACCTCTATAGCGCTCTCTATCGTGCTCTCTCGCAGCGACCCGACTTTCGCTGCCCTTTCCGCTGCCCTTTCCGCTGCCCTTTCCGCTGCCCTTTCCGCTGCTCTTTCCGCTGCCCCATTTCCCCTTTCGACTCCCGGGCCTCGGGCCTCGATCAAGACACTGCTGAGGCATGGCAAGAAAGCGACGATGCCTGGTACGCCGATCGCACCACATCGGTGCAAGACCACTCTCAGAGTTGTGAGATATCTGCCCCTGGATCGTTGGCCGTTTTAGCCAGGACACAATGCTTCAGGCGCCGAACGGGGTGTGAGAACGGAAAAATTCATTTTGCTGAATCGTGTCATTGAATCGAGACACCTTCGTGCAAGCCTAGATTTCATGCGGTCTTCAGCGCCTTCCTGACTTCCATAGCCATGATCACTCGAGGTCATAGCCCAAAGTTCAAGCACGCGGGCTTTGCGTTTTGATGACCATTCACCGATCATTTGCACCACACCTGAGTAATTTGATCGATAATAGACGATCTACCCTCGTCATCGCCGACAGGATCGCCAAGGCGGCTGCGTGACATCTCGGGTAGGAGCAGCAAGACAAGCCGTAAAAAAACAGGAGCCAATCATGGCCAGTACTGCGCCAGATTTGGATCGGCAGATCGCCCATATGGACGATGAGCTACTGCCGGTGCCACGTCATAAACTGCACCGGTGGCCGCACTTTGCCGGTCTCTATGCCGCCGAGCACGTTGCCGCGACCGAGTTCGTCATCGGTGCCACCTTCGTGGCGCTCGGTGCCGGTATCTGGGATATCCTGCTGGGCCTGCTGATCGGTAATGGCCTCGCAGTGCTCAGCTTCTGGTTGATCACGACGCCAATCGCGATCGAGACCCGTCTGAGCCTCTTCACCTATCTTCACCGTATTGCCGGTGATTCGATGTCACGGCTCTACAACTGGGCCAACGTGGTCATATTCACCGCCATATCGGCGGCCATGATCACTGTTTCCGCCACGGCGGTCAGGCTGCTGTTCGACATTCCGGCCCAGACCCAGGCCTACCCCACCAGCTTCGAATTCATCCTGCTGGCACTGGCCGTGGCAGCCATCGTGGTACTGGTCGCGGTCTATGGCTTCAATGCCCTGACCGAATTCGCCAGCATCTGTGCCCCGTGGCTGATGCTGATGTTCACCGTCGGTGGCATGGTTCTGCTGCCGGAACTGGCGGAGTCCGTCACCGGTGAAACCAGCCTGAACAGTTTCTCGAGTTTCATTGATGTCGCCGGCAGTACCGTCTTCACCGGGATCAACTCCCAGGGCGAAGCAGGCATCGGCATCTGGGAAGTCATCGGCTTCTCCTGGGCGGCCAATACCTTCTCCCACTTCGGTCTGATCGACATGGCGCTGCTGCGCTATGCCAAGCGCATGCGCTCCGGCCTTGCGACCAGCACCGGCATGATGTTCGGCCACTACGTCGCCTGGATCTCCGCCGGCCTGATGGGCGCGGCCACCGCAGCCGTCGCCGGTATCAGCATCGATGTGCTGGAACCGGGCGAAGTGGCGTTGCACGCCCTTGGCGCCGCTGGCTTCGTTATCGTGGTCGTCGCAGGCTGGACCACCGCCAACGCCAACCTGTACCGCGCGGGCCTTGCCGCCCAGTCGGCGATGCCGAACCTGTCGCGCAACAAGGCGACGCTGGCCGTGGGTATCTGCGTTGCCGTGCTCAGCTGCTTCCCGTTCGTCTATCGCAGCATGCTGCCGCTGCTGACCTATGCGGGGCTGGTGCTGGTGCCGGTCGGCGGGATCATCTTCGCTGAGCATCACCTGTTCCCGAAACTCGGCTTCAGCCGTTACTGGGCGCGCTACAAGGGCGTGAAGCACAACACGCCGGCACTGGCGACCTGGGCGCTGTCACTGATCTTCGGCTTTGGCCTCGAGATGGTCGACGTGATTCCGTTCTACTACCTGTTCCTGCCGACCTGGTTCGTCTCCATCATCCTCTACACCCTGATGGCCAGATCGGCCGGTGCAGCCGACTCCTACCCGAAAGCCGAAGCGGCCGAGCGGGAATTCCAGGAGCGTGTCGAAGCCCTGCACGCCAAGCAGGCCGAGACCACCAACCACGCACCGGTCAAGGACACTTCGGGTCTGACCAAGGCCATCAAGGCCGTCTGGATGGTGCTGGGCCTGGCGGTGCCGATGGTCCTCGCGCTGCGCGTGCTGTTCGGCAGCCCGGACCTGGCCAGCTACGAAGCGAATCGTGAGTTGTTCTATGACGTGACCATCTGGTCGACGATCATCTACTTCATCTTCGCGTACTGGGAGCTGCAGCGCAGCAAGGCGCTGTTCAACAAGCAGTCCCCCAAGCAAACGGCCACCGCTAGCTGAGTCGGCAGGGGCTTGCCCCCCTGCCACGCCAGCGGCGAAGGAAGCCTGAATCACACGGGTAACCTTCGCCGCTGGCCGTTACGACCTACCCTTTCTTTACCCATCTCGACTCGACCGCGACACGCGGCAGGAGACCTCCCCATGACCCGTCTCTCCAATGCCAGTCTGACTCAGCTGGACGCCAAGGTAGCCACTCCGAACTATGACCGCACTGCGGTCAGCGCCGGTATCGTCCACTTCGGCGTGGGCGGTTTCCATCGTGCGCACCAGGCCATGTACCTCGACGAGCTGATGAATCAGGGCAAGGCGCTGGACTGGGGCATCGTCGGCGTCGGCGTTATGCCGGGCGACCGCCGCATGCAGGAAGCCCTGGCCTCGCAGGACCACCTCTACACCGTGGTACTCAAGCACCCGGACGGCAACTATGAGCCGCGCGTGGTGGGTTCCATCATCGATTACCGCTTTGCCCCGGACTCCCCGGATGCCGTCATCGAGCTGATGGCTGACCCGGCAATCCGCATCGTCTCGCTGACCGTCACCGAAGGTGGCTACAACTTCCACCCGGTCACCGGCGAATTCAACCTCGAGAACGCCGACGTCCAGCACGACCTGGCCAACCCGGGGGAAGCCAAGACCAGCTTCGGCCTGATCACCGAAGCCCTGGCACGTCGTCGCGAGCGCGGCGTCGCCCCGTTCACCGTGGTGTCCTGTGACAACATCGAAGGCAACGGCAACGTCGCTCACAAGATGTTCACTGCCTACGCGCGTGCACGTGATGCAGAGCTGGCGGCATGGATCGAAGCCGAAGTGCCCTTCCCCAACTCCATGGTCGACCGCATCACGCCGGTGACCACGCCGGCTGACATCGAAGAGCTGTCCTCACGTTTCGGCGTGGAAGACGCCTGGCCGGTGGTCTGCGAGCCCTTCACGCAGTGGGTGCTGGAAGACCACTTCGCCAATGGCCGCCCGGCCTTTGAAGATGCCGGCGTGCAGCCGGTGGAAGATGTCGAGCCCTATGAGCTGATGAAGCTGCGTCTGCTCAACGCCGGTCACCAGGCGCTGTGCTACTTCGGCTACCTGGCCGGCTATCGCTACGCCCATGAAGCCTGCAACGACCCGCTGATCGTCGACTTCCTGCTCGGCTACATGAACGAGGAAGCACGCCCGACGCTGGCCCAGCTGCCGGGTATCGATCTCGACGCCCATTGCCGCACGCTGATCGAGCGTTTCGCCAACCCGGAAGTCAAGGACACCCTCGCGCGTCTGTGCGCCGAGACCTCCGACCGCATTCCGAAGTTCCTGATCCCGGTGGCACACGCACAGCTCAAGACCGACGGCGAACTGCGTCGTACCGCAGCCGTCGTGGCCAGCTGGGCACGTTATGCAGAAGGCGTGGATGAGCAAGGCGAGACCATCGACGTGGTCGACCCGCTGAAGGACGAGCTGATGGAGCGTGCCAGCCGTCAGCGCGAAGAGCCGACTGCCTTCCTGGACAACCGTGAACTGTTCGGTGATCTGGTCGATCAGCCGCGCTTCCGCGACGCCTACCTGGCAGCACTGAAGAGCCTGCACGACAACGGCGCGCGCGCCACGCTGGAAATGCTAGTGGCAGACGCCAAGTAAGCATGGCGGTGAAGGGGTTCACGACAACGTGATGCCCCGCCAGCGCCCGCAGAAAGACAAAAGCGAGACAGGCAGCCGCCTGTCTCGCTTTTTTTGTGCCTCATGCCACGCCTTTCCTCACACCAGCGCAACGGTCCACAACCCCGCCAGCATGATGACGATGCCGATCCACTTGGCGATGGCCGCTCGCTCGCGCAACCAGAGCACACCGAGCATCACGCCCAGAGGAATCGACAACTGACGCATCGCAACGACGAGGCTGACCTCCGCCGTCAGCGTCATGGCAACCAGCACCAGCCCGTAGGTCGCCATCACCATCACGCCGGTCAGCACCATGCTGCCCCGCTCCCCCCGCCATAGCGCGGGCAGGCGGCGACGCTCTGCCGGCAGCAACATCACCAGCAGCGCGCCCCAGGCGACGGTCATGATGGCCTGCAACACCAGAAAGACAGCGCCCGCCGAGGTGGGCGAGTAACCGACACTCACCATGATATCCAGTGCCTGCTTGTCGATCAGCGAATAGCCGGTGGTGCCGACTGCTGCCAGCAGCGCGAACCCCAACGCGGGCGTCAGGTAGGTCGAGGGGCGCAGGCCCTGCGGACTGCTCAAGGGCAGCACCAACGCGCCGAGTACGATCAGCCCCATGCCGACCAGATCCAACCCCGTAAGTGCCTGACTGCCCAGCAGACTCAGCGACACCAGCGGCACCAGCACCACCGGCAAGGCCCGCGCGATGGGATACAGCACACTGACCTCGCCGCGCGCATAGGCCCAGGCAAGTCCGCCCATGTAGAGCACCTGACAGAGTCCGGTGGCCACCAGCCAGCCCCAGAATTCACCGGGCAGCACGGCAAACGACGGCCCCAGCCCCAGCAGCGGCGCAAAGATCAGCGCACCACTGGCCATGGCCAGCATGAAGAAGGCCAGTGACGGCGCCCGCCCCTTGCCGAGCAGATTCCAGCCGGCATGTAGACAGACCGAGATCAGGATGAGTCCCAGCGCCAGTGGGCTCAAGAGGCGCTCACGGCAATCGCGTGGGCTTGAGCTTGAGCTTGAACATGAGATTGGGCTTGAGAGTGAGCTTGCCCGTGCATGGAGACGGGCATGCGGAGATTACGGGCTTTCAGGGCAACCAGGCGGCAATCGCCAATGAGCATATGTCCTTACCTTTTGCGAGAAGACGCCAGCCTCAAGGCCTTGTGCAAGGACCCGAGGCTGGCGCCTGAAGGGGTGGAGTGAAGTGGTGGGGTGAAGGGGTAAGCCAAAGTGGGCGAGCGAGGTGACAGGCAGTGCAGCGTCAAACATGGCGCCGCAGTCCCGCCACCAGGCTGTCAGGGGCGCTCGCCGCGCGCCAGACGCGCCTCGATCTCGCGGATCACCTCGGGCAGCTGCGCGATGGTGTCGATCATGAAGTGCGGACCGGACGGCGCGAACTGGGCTTCGATGGCGCTGCGCCTTTCGTTGAGCTCTGCCTCTGACAGGGCCATGAACGCTGCGTGATCCAGCCCCATGGCGTTGCCGGAGCAGGTCAACGCGACCGTCCACATGCCGGCACTGCGACCTTCCAGCAGCCCCGGCGCCGTGTCATCCACCTTCACGCAGGCCGCCACGTCAGTGATGCCCAGCGCGATGACATTGGCCAGAGACTGCGCCGGAGAGGGTCGCCCCTTGGGCACCTCATCGGTGGCCACGACATGATCCACCACCAGCCCATTGCCCTTGCCCCGTGCGACCACCTGCTCGAGCACCTCGCGGGGGTAGCCGGAGCAGGAGCCGATCTTGATGCCCTTGTCGCGCAACCCGTTGATGACCTCGAGCGCGCCGGGAATCAGTGCGGAGTGCGCCCCGATCTTGTCGATCTGCAGCGGCATGAAGCGCTCATAAAGCGCCGTGACATCGGCATCACTGGGGGCGTGGCCACAGGCCACCTCGAAACGGGCCGCGATCGCAGGGTCATCACACAGGGTGCGGATGTGTTCCCATTTGCCCATGCCCATCGGGCCGCGCGCCTCTTCCAGACTGATGGCCACGCCGATTTCCGCGAAGGCCTCGACGAAGATCTGGGTCGGCGCGAAGGAGCCGAAATCCACCAGGGTGCCGGCCCAATCGAAGATGGCAGCCTGCAGACGATCCGGGGTGTGATATTGCATGACAGTTCTCCAGTCAGTTGAGTGCGACAGCGTCAGCGCACGGGCGGGCATCGTCGACACCCAGGGTGGCCAGCGCGTCATCCACGGCGGCCAGAAGTTGATCCATCACGCGGACATCCAGCTGCCCGATGCTACCGATGCGGAAGCTCTCCACGTCGGTGAGCTTGCCCGGGTAGATGATGAAGCCACGTGCCTTGAGCTCGGCGTAGAAACGTGAAAAGTCGAAGTCGGAGTGTGCCGGGCTCAGGAAGGTGGTGATGATCGGCGACAGCCAGGCATCGTCGAGCAGAGTCGTGAAGCCGCGCTGACGCATGCCTGCCACCAGTCGCTGCATGTTGGCGTGATACCGAGCGTGGCGGCCCGCGACGCCGCCCTCCTCGGCGTGTTCCTTCAGCGCCTGGTGAAACGCCGCCACCACGTGAGTCGGCGGGGTATAACGCCATTGCCCAGTGCGCTTGAGGTACTGCCATTGATCGTGCAGGTCCAGCGACAATGAGTGGCTACGCCCCTGTGCCGCCTGCAGCGCATCGCGCCGGGCGATCACGAAGCCGAATCCCGGCACCCCCTCGAAGCATTTGTTGGCCGAGGAGATCAGCGCCAGAAACGGAGTACGTTGCGCATCGATCTCCAGCGCCCCGAAGCCACTCATCGAATCGAGGATCAGCTCACGACCGTGTGCTGCCACCACCTCGGCGATGTCCGCCACTGGATTGAGCATCCCGGAGCTCGTCTCGCAGTGAATCATGGCGACATGACCGATCTCGGGCCTTGCCGCGAGTCTGTCGGCCACGGCCTTGGCACACGGCGCCTCGGCATCGCCCCACGCCAGCACGTCGCAGTCGCGCCCCATGCGGGTCAGCAGACTGACTAGCCGCTTGCCATAGGCGCCATTGACCAGCACCAGCGTCGTACTCGTCGGCTCGATCAGACTGCCCAGCGCCGCCTCGACCGCGAAGGTACCGCTGCCCTGCATCGGCACGCACTCATGGTGCTCACTGGCATTGGCACAGCGGAGCAACTGCTGGCAGATCTCGGCGGTCTTGGTGTTGAAGTCCTGATCCCAGGAGCCCCAGTCCTTCATCATGGCGGCCTTGACGCTCGCACTGGTGGTCAAGGGACCGGGAGTCAGCAGGTACGGATGTTGAATACTCATTGGTATATACCAGTTGATTTGCACAAAAAAAAAGCGGCCAACGGCGTATCAGGTCGCCTGTCGCCAACGTTGGGCACGGGTCAACAGCAGATGACTGACCACCGCATGCAGCAGCTTGACGCCCAGACAGGTGAAGAAGATCAGTACTGCCATGGCGGCCGCGCTGGCGAAGTGCCCGGCTTCGTCGAGATGCATCACCGCGATGGAGGCCAGTCGGGTATCGCTGTTGTAGAGAAATACCACAGCCGAGACGGTCGTCATCGCGTTCATGAACAGATAGGCCGAGATATCCAGCACTGACGGCAGGGACACCGGCAAGGTGATGCGGCAGAAGGTCTTCCAGAACGGCACCTTGAGTGAGGCACCGACCGCCTCGAATTCTCCATCGAGCTGCTTGAGCGCGGTCACCGAGGTCAGGTGGCAGACGGTATAGAAATGCACCAGGGTGTTGAGCACCAGAATCGCGAAGGTGCCGTAGATCCAGTTCAGCGGGTTGTCGGCCTGGTTGAAGTAGAAGATGTAGGACAGACCCAGCACCATGCCCGGCACGGCCATCGGCATCATCGCCATGAAGTGCAGCCCCTGGCGCAGCGGGCGATAGCCCTGACTCTTCTCGGTCAGCCAGGCATTGAAGAAGATGACCAGCGTGCCGATCAAGGTGACCCAGAAGGCCAGCGTCAGTGAGTTGAGCCACGCGTCCCAGCCACCACCCGCCAGCGCCTTGAAGGCGTAGTGATCGAGGGTCAGGCTCAGGTTGTAGGGCCAGAACTGCACGAGCGAGGCATAGATGGCGGTGCCGATCACGGCCAGAATCGCGGCGGCCACGCCATAGCAGAGCAGCGCGAAGACCCAGTCACGCAGCGGGCTTGGCGTCGGCTGCCAGGGCACGGCGCGCGCCGAGAGCTGCGCGACCTGACGGCGCTGGATCCAGCGGTCCACCGCGAAGGACAGCAAGGCCGGCAACAGCAGGATGACGCTGACCACCGCGCCCATCTGGAAGTTCTGCTGCCCCACCACCTGACGATAGACATCGGTGGCCAGCACACTGAACTGCCCGCCGATGATCTTCGGCACGCCGAAATCGGTGATCGCCAGCGTGAAGGCCACGAAGGCACAGGAGATGATGCCGTAGCGCGCGCCCGGCAAGGTGATGGTCAGAAAGCTGCGCCATTTGGGCGTTCCCAGTGCGTCCGCGGCTTCATAGAGACGGGCATCGCTGTTGCTGAGCGCCGTCATCATGATCATCAGCGCATGCGGGAAGATCCAGAAGGTCATGCCCATCACGATGCCGATGGGGCCGTAGATGCTCTCCCCCAGCAGCACATCCTTGAACCAGCCCTGATTGCCGAACAGATACACCAGACTGATGGCTGGCAGCAGTGACGGAGCCAGTAGCGGCAGGATGGACAGCATGCGGAAGACGCGCTTGCCCGGCATGCAGGTGCGGGTGATGCCGTACGCGCACAGGAACGCCAGACTCACCACCGTCAGGGTACTGATCAGCGCGATGCTGACGGAATTGATGATCGAGCCGACCAGCGCCGGCGTCTGCACATAGCGCGCGAAGTTGGCCAGGCCGACGAAGTCACCGCTGCGGTCCTGCACGCTCTTGATCAGCATGGTGGCCAGCGGCAACAGCAGCCCGATGACCAGCAGCGCCAGGGCCAGCAGCAACATCAACAGACGCAAGCCGGACTCGCCTGACAGCCGACCCGACAAGGGCAATGCGCGCGCCATCATGCCTGCGCCTCCACCAACGGATACAGGCGGATCGCCTCGGACGGCAGACTCACACCCACCCGGGCGCCGACCCGCACTCCCAGTGACTCACTGTCCTTGAGCGCCACATCCGCCGACAGTGTCTGCCCACAGCCCTCAAGCGTCAGAGTGATACGCAGGAAGGCGCCGAGAAACTCGACGTGATCCACCTGCGCCGACAGCCCCTCACCCACTGCGCACAATGAGACGGCTTCCGGGCGAATGGCCAGACGCGCCTGATCCAGACCCTCAAGATCATGCGCCGCACATTCCAGACGCTGCTGGCCCAGACGCAGGGTATTGGCGTTCTCGGGACAGCATTGCAGGAAGTTCATGCTGCCGATGAATTCGGCCACGAAGGCGCTCGCCGGCTGACGGTAGATCTCGGCGGGGGTGCCGATCTGCTCGATCACACCATGGTTCATCACCACGATGCGGTCCGCCATGGCCAGGGCCTCTTCCTGGTCGTGGGTCACCATGATGGTGGTGACGCCCAGCCGTGCCTGCAGCGCCTTGATCTGACTGCGCAGATGCAGACGCACGCGCGCATCCAGCGCTGAAAGCGGCTCATCGAGCAACAGCAGCCCCGGCTCGGTCGCCAGCGCCCGCGCCAGTGCCACGCGTTGCTGCTGGCCCCCGGACAGGGCCGCCGGATACTTGCCTTCACTGCCGGCCAGGTCCACCAGGGTGAGCAGCTCCGTCACGCGCCGGCGCATCGCGTCACGCGCATCGCGCCGATTGCGCAACCCATAGGCCACGTTGTCGAACACGGTGAGATTGGGGAACAGCGCATAGGACTGGAAGACGATGCCGAAGTCGCGCGCCTGGGGCGGCAGACGCGAGATGTCCTGGCCGCGCTGGTGGATGGTGCCTTCGCTCTGCGGCGCAAGCCCGGCGATGGCGCGCAGCAAGGTGGTCTTGCCACAGCCGGAGGGGCCGAGGAAGCACACGAACTCGCCTTCGCGGATCGCGAGGTCGATCTCGCTCAGGGCCGTGAACTGGCCATAGCGCTTGGTGAGGCCGCTGATCTTGAGGTGAATGCTGTCTGACGACGTAGAACGCGTGGTGAGTGCCTGAGGCGCTTCGTTACGCGCAGGCGCCCGGGCTGCAGGGGCGGAGACCGCGCGAGGCGAGGCGCCGGCAGTCGCTGGCGGCGCTTGACGCGAGGCGTGATGACGCGGGGGTGCGGTCACAAGAGACATGCGAGAAACTCCCGACCCCGGCGCAAGGCGCCGGGGCAATGACGAAGGTGGCTGGGCGTGACTTACTGACTGTCGGACTTGCCGTCGTAACGGCGCTGCCATTCGGCGAGCACTGCATCCCGCTGGTTGGCCGCCTTGGCAAAGTCAGCCTCGATCATCATCTCGGTGATATCGGCCGGATAATGCTCGATCGTCTTGGCCACCCCCGGATAGGCCACGACCGCATAGCCTTCGTTGTAGAGTTCATTGGCCGGTTTGGACACTGCCCAATCCATCAGTGTCTGCGCCGCCTCACGCTTGTCGGTGCCCTTCATGATCGCCGCGGCTTCCATGTCCCAGCCCAGCCCTTCCTCGGGGAAGACCAGATCCACCGGTGCGCCCTGTGCCTTGAGGCGCGCGCCTCGGAAGGCGAAGGACACACCGACCACGGCCTCGCCGGAACCGGCCAGGTTGCAGGGCGCGGAGCCTGAGTGGGTGTAGCGGGCAATATTGTCGTGCAGGCGGTCCATGTACTCCCAGCCGCCGTCGTCACCCCACAGCTGCAACCAGCTGGCGACATCCAGATAGCCGGTACCGGAAGAACTCGGGTTGGGCATGATCACGTGGCCCTTGAACTCTGGACGCGTGAGGTCTTCCCAGGACGTCGGCTTGGGCACTCCCAGTCGCTCACCTTCGACGGTGTTGTAGCAGAGCGAGGCGACCCAGGCGTCCATCCCGACCCAGGACGGGTCCTGGCCATCACGGTAGGCGGGGTCGACGAACTTGGTATCCAGCGCCTCGACTCCCTTGGGGGCATAACGCGACAGCATGCCTTCCTTCTCGAGCACCAGCAGGCTGGTCGCGGCCAGGCCCCACACCACATCCGCCTGCGGGTTGTCCTTCTCGGCCAGCAATCGTGCGGTGATCACGCCCGTGGAGTCGCGCACCCATTTGATGTCGATATCCGGATGCGCCTGCTGGAAGCGCTCGGCATATTTCTGCAGATCATCGGACTCCACCGCGGTATAGACGGTGAGCTCGGTGGCCGCCTGGGCATTGAGGGAAACGACCAGACCAACGGCACTGGCCAGCAAGGAACGGGTGAGGAAGGAACGGGTCAAGAAGGACATCGGGACTCTCCAACGCTTGGAATGAATGGCTCTCGCCATCTGGTATATACCAAGAGTATGGGCGTGCCGAATGACACCCCCATGACAGTCAGTTGAAGGCCCAGTGAAACAGTGTTACCTCATATAGTGTCCCTGCAGCGCGGGTTCAGGGCTTGTTCTTGAGCGTGACGGTGATGCACAGCGCATTGTGCAGCCAGCGCTCTTCGTCATAGCCGATGGGACGATGCTGCTCATCGAAGGTAGCGCGACGTACGGTCAGACCGGGGCTGCCCATGGCGACCCCCAGCTCCCGGGCGGCCTGCTCCCCCAGCGACTCGGAGTAGAAGCGCAGCTCACGGTGGGCCAGCGTCAGGCCGTAGCGCCCGCGCAGCTCCGCCCACAGTGACACCCCGAACTGGCCCTCCTCGAGCAGTCCCGGCGCGCGCTCGGGCACCACCCACATCGACTCGCTGAGCACAGCGCGCTCATCCACGAAACGCCGGCGGCGAATATGATAGAGCGGTGTCTGGGCCGCCAGGCCCAGCGCTTGCGCAGCCGGTGGGTAGGCCTGAACATCGGTCAGCAGCACTTCCGTGCGTGGCCGCCGCCCCTGCGCCGTCACATAGTCATTGAAGCCGGAGTCACGCGTGGGGTCGTAATCCAGCCGCGGCGGCGACACGAACCAGCCACGCCGATTGCTGCGATGAATGCGCCCTTCTCCCTCCAGCTGCCCCAACGCCTGACGCAACGTCACGCGCGTGGTATCAAAGCGCTCGGCCAGCACGCGTTCAGAAGGCAATCGCCCCTCTTCAAAGGCATCAGGGTCCTTCAGCTGTTCGCGCAGGCGATCGGTAAGGTGGAGGTAATACGCATCACTCATGACGGGGAGTCCTGACAAAAGATGAAGAGGGTTGCCACTACCGGGTAATAGCACGGCGCCGCTTGCCCTGCCGGCGAAGAAAACGCCCGGGACTCTGCGCCGCCAAACGGCTGGGTGCTCCAGAAACTATCACATTCGCGTGACTCGCACTGGCCTGCCAGCTTATGTGCCGCTGGCGCTGCAGGATTTGATGACAGCTGCCTGGTTGAGCTCACAGGCGTGGATGGCGGTGGGATGGCACGCGGATGTTCAAGGGGGGTGAACGCACAATGCGCAGCCTCTAAGGGCTGCGCATCGCATGGGCAAACAGGAAACGAATGACCGGCGGGAGAACTCAGAACTCGCTGACGATATTCAGGTACTGCTTCATATCCCCGACCATGGCCTGCTCCAACAGCTTGCCTGTCTCGATGGCATAGGGCTGCTGGAAGTGAATGTCCCACAGGTCTGATTCCGTGCGCCAGTGCTCGTATATCACCAGCGTGTCGTCCTGCCCGTCGATGGTATACAGATCAAACACGAGATTGCCCGGCTCCTCACTGCGCGTCTTCGTCACATGCGTGGTGAATTGTTGCAGCAACCGAGCGCGATATTCTTCCTTGATCTTGAAGATGAAGAAGATACTGAATACCTCATCTTCCGGCTGCACGTGCCTGGGGTTCGCCTCATGCAATGGCGCCGGGTCAGTATCGTTCAAGGGCATCACCTCGAATGGCGATGCCAACGCCGTTAAATACAAGTCATGCCGAGTAATATTATTTATATAACAAGTCATGTTTTCCATTCTGCTCTGACACGTGTCACGCAACTGAACATCGTCGCCCCCGCTCGTTCAACCATCGTTGACGTGAATGAGAGGCAAGCTTCCCCCGCCAGTGTATGGACATTGACATGCGAATAATTTATCGTTGCCAGCGAATTTGATAATGAGAGAAAATAAAAAACACCGTTTCGCCAAGCTTGGGGCTGACCAACAACTCGCATCAGCGCTCTTGCAAGGCTTAACCGATCACAAGGACGCGTATGCGATATCATTATTCCGATGAAGGCAGATGCATGCCACGCCGCCCTCCCCCAAGTTCCCGACTGACCGGGAAGTGCCACCAACTCCGTCTTCATTGACCGAGATTGCCGATTATTGATGACGCGGCTCATGTGCTGCGCTGGATGCCATTTGCTTGAGCAAATGACGCAGAACTACGTCCACGGCTAAGAACCTTCCCCTCCTTACTCGTCGCTATCGACAACCGTTTGCCCTCGGGCGACTGCGTTGCGTAGCGCCCTGTTTCCCTACCGAGGGCCAGTTCTTGAACAACGAATCGCTATATCAATTCTCTACCCTGACTGTCGTACTGCTGCTGCTTGCCTTCTATGGCGGCACCTATCTGATGACGCTGGGGATCCGCAAGAAAAATGAAGATGCCGATGCCTTCATGGTCTCCAACCATCGCGTTGGCTTCGGCATGGGCGCGGCGAGCATGACGGCTACCTGGATCTGGGCGGCCTCCTTCTATGCTGCCGCCACCTCCGGCTATACCTATGGTGTCTCAGGGCCGATCCACTATGGCCTGTGGGGCGCACTGATGATTCTGTTCATCTACCCCTTCGGCCGCCGCTTCCGCAAGCTGGCGCCCAATGCGCATACACTGGGCGAGCTGATCCATGCGCGCCACGGCTCCTCCAGTCAGCTGATTCTGGCGCTCTCCAACCTGCTGGGTAGCGTGATCAGCCTGATGGTCAACTTCACCGCCGCCGGGGCGCTCGTCTCCGTGCTCTCGCCGCTGTCCTTCCAGGCGGGCGTGATCATGGCGGGCGTGGGGGTGCTGTTCTATACCCTGTGGTCGGGCTTCCGCGCCTCGGTACTGACCGACTTCGCGCAACTGGTTGCCCTGATGGCGATCGCCATCGTGATCATTCCGGCGGTGTTCTTTGCGATGGGTGGCCCGACAGAGCTGGTCGCAGGCCTGGATAACCTGACGCCCGAGCAGGCCGACTTCTTCTCGACGGATGCCATCCTGAACCAGGGGGCGCCCTTCTTCGTAGCGGTACTGGCCTATGCGATCGGTAACCAGACCATTTCCCAGCGCCTGTTCGCCGTCAACGAAGACCACATCAAGCCGACCTTCCTCACCGCGACGCTGGGCTATGGCGCCATCGTCATCGGCCTGGGCATGATTGGCCTGATGGCACTGACACTCGGGGTGGAGCCGCTCAACGGCGACATGAACAACCTCATCCCGCAGATGGTGTCCGAGTATCTCCCGCCGTTCTTCATCGCGCTGTTCTTCATCCTGGTGATCGGCTCGCTGTCCTCCACCGCGGATTCCGACCTTTCCGCGCTGTCCGCCATCATCATGGCCGATGTCTATGGCAAGAATATCGCCCGCGGCAAGCCAGACCCGAAGCGCATGCTCTTCATCGGCCGCTTGACCATGATCATCGCCACGGTGCTGGGCATCGTCTTCGCCAGCTTCTCACTGGATATCCTGGTGATGCTGGTCTTCGTCGGGGCTCTGTGGGGCGCGATCGTCTTCCCGGTCATCGCCAGCTGCTTCTGGAACCGGGTGACCAATACCGCCTTCACCACGTCGGTCATCGTCGCGATGGTGATGTTCTGCCTGGCACGCTTTGAACTGGTGCCGCTGACGGGCATGAGCGGCCTGTTCTTCGAGCTGCTCGCCAGCATCGGCGGCGGCGTGATCATCGGACTGATGGTATTCGGCTTCCTAGGGCGCATTCTCGGCATCCTTGCTGGAATCGCGGCCATGATCGCCATGCTGATCTTCGCGACTGACTTCCTGCGCGACTACACCGTCCTGCTCGCATCGCTGACCGCTTACGGCACCAGCACCCTAGTGTGTGTGGTCATGAGCCTCGCCAGCCGCCAGGAACGCTTCGACTTCGACACCATCACCGCACGTGTCGGCAACTATGACGAAGCACTCGACTCAGGCGATCGTGATACGACAACACCGATCCAGACTCAGCCTGCCGCCTCCACCGGCGCATGACTCTGGATAACGTCCGAGACAGAACAGGGAGACAACCTCATGACATTGCTATTTGCCACCTACGTACTGGTATGGCCAGTGCTCACCCTGGCGGTATTGATCGTCATCTGCCGCGCGGTCGCACGTGATCGCCGCATCGCACGGGAAGAAAAGCGCGAGCTGGTATGAAGCTCCTGGCGTGATGTGACGCCATGAACGCAAAAGCCCGCCTCTGGAATGTCCAGAGGCGGGCTTTTGCATGCTGTGGGTACGGCCTCACCTGATCGGTCATCAAGGTGCCAAAAGCTCACCGAATCTCGCTGAGCAGCACGCGGCGTCCCTCGTGCCAGGAAATGAGCGCGGCTTCCGCCAGCTCAAGTGCCGCCAGGCCGTCCTGAGCCCCGGCCAGAGGTGCTCGCTTGTCTTGGCAGGCCGAGACGAAATCGGCGACCTCACGCCCGAATGCCTGAGCATAGCGCTCGAGGAAGAACCATTTGGGTCGTTCATCCATCACCCCCTGCTCGCCCGTGAAGCGCAGTCGCGTATCCGTCTCGTTGCGGGCTTCCAGCATGCCCTTGCTGCCGAAGACCTCAATGCGCTGATCATAGCCGTAACAGGCACGGCGCGAGTTGCTGATGCTCGCAAGCTTGCCCGAGACACTCTTGAGGCTGATCAGAACACTGTCCAGATCCCCCGCTTCCCCGATGGCCGGATCAATCAGGCAGCTCCCCGTGACCGATATCTCGCTGATCGGCTCTCCCAGCAACCAGGCAGCCATGTCGAGATCATGAATGCTCATGTCGCGGAAGATGCCCCCGGAAGCCGCGATATACTCAGCGGGCGGTGGCTCAGGGTCACGACTGGTGATGGCGATCATTTCCAGCTCACCGACCCGTCCCTCGGTCACCGCCTGCTTGAGCGCCGCGAATTGCGGGTCATGACGACGATTGAAGCCGAGAGCGCAGGTCACTGGGTGCTCTGCCAGCACGGCAAGACACTCACGGGTGCGCGCGAGGTCCAGGTCGATCGGCTTCTCGCAGAGAACTGCCTTGCCAGCACGCACGGCACGCTCCAGAAAGTCGGAGTGAGTCGGTGTCGAAGACGCGATCAATACTGCCTCAATCGCATCAGAGGCAAAGACCTCCTCGGCAGACAGTACCGGCACCGAGTATTCACTGGCCAAGGCTTCGGCGGCCGGCGCGTAGGCATCACTGATGCAGGCAAGCTGCGCTGTCGGATGCTCGGTAATGGCGCGGGCATGCACACGGCCGATACGACCTGCACCCAGTAGAGCAATCTTCATATCCAGAATCCTTTCATGGCGTTGAGGGTGATAATTTTGAATCGGTGGGAGCAAGAACCTGTTCAACTGGCAACGACCATTGGCAACAAGCCAGACTGCTCATCTACTGATGGGGGGCCTCCATGATGAGCGTCTCACGGCGTGGAAGCAGAACGTCAGGGCGTCAGAAATGTCGCCTCATCCCGAATCCCCACCCGGTTACCGTCGGGATCATGCAGATGTATGGTCCTGCCCCATGGTGTCTCTTCAATTTCGGCGTCGATTCCCCAGGCTTTGACATCTGCCAATGCCTGATCAATATCCCTGACATTGAAGCGTAGCTTGGCGCTACCTTGTTCTGGGGTCTTGCCGCCTTCAATGGCTTTTCCACCCTGCTCGATCATCAGATAGCCCGCCCCATATGACAGGCAGGTCAGCCTGAAACTGCCATCTTCCTTTCTGAACATCAGCGGCAGTTCGAAAAGACCTTGATAGAAAGCGACACACTCCTCGAACCGTTCTGTATTCAATATCAGGCCATACCGCGCGACGTTATGCTTCATCCATGTGTCCTCTGGCTGTGGCTTGGTGTCCTTTGATCATGCCATCGGTATCGGGGCAGAACGATAGTGCCCGGTGCAAGACATGCTCCCGCCAGCACGTGAAGATTGCCAGCGGGAGTAGATAACGACGGCTTGATGAACAGTCCAGAGCGCTCCTGGTTTACTCAGCGGTCAGTGGCAAGCCCTGACGAGCAAGACGACGGCGACGCTTGCTCAAGCGAGTGCCTGTGATGTTCTCGAGCTCCTCCAATGTCTTGCCCTTGGTTTCCGGCACGTAGCGCAGCACGATCATCAAGCTGATGAAGGTCAGGACAGCGTAGAGCCAGAAGCTGAATCCACCACCGACGAGTTCATTGAGGAAGTCACTCTGGCGCATCATCGGGAAGGTCTGAGTGACGATGAAGCCCAGCAGCCACTGCGCGGCGACGGCCAGTGACATGGCTCGTGCGCGGATGGCATTGGGGAATATCTCGGAGACCAGTGTCCAGCAGACACACCCCCAGGAGATGGCAAACGAGACGACATAGACGATCAGGGCGATCAAGGCGCTGATGCCCGGTTCGCCATTGCCGATCACGACACCCAGGAAAGTCATGCCAACGATGCTGCCCAGGCTCCCCGCAATCAGCAGCGGACGACGGCCAACCTTGTCGATCAGCAGCATGCCCAGCAGGTTACCGGCGACGAAGGTCACCCCCATGATGGAGGTCTGGAACAGGGCATCTTCATTGCTGGAAGTGACGGCGGACAACACATCCGGGGCGTAGTACATCACCACATTGATGCCGGTCAGTTGCTGGGCAGCTGCGATGAAGATCCCGATGGCCACCAGCCCCAGCATCCCCTTGGTATGCAGCGACGCGTGACGCTTGCTCTCATTGTGCTGGAAGGATTTCTGGATCTCGCCCAGCGTGCGTTCAATGGCGTCGCCATGATAGAAGCGCGCCAAGACTCGGCGGGCATCGTCCAGGCGCCCTTTCAGCACCAACCAACGTGGAGATTCCGGCACGAAAGGAATCAGCACCGCAAACAGAATGGAAATGATCGCTTCAGACCCCAGCATCCAGCGCCAGCCGTGATTCAGGATCCAGGTTTCCGCCATGCCCTTGGCAATGAAGTAGTTCACGAAGAACACCACCATCTGGCCAAAGACCACGGATTGCTGGAACAGACTGACGGTGCGCCCACGCATATAACCGGGTGACATCTCAGAGATATACATCGGTGCCATGACACTGGCCATGCCGACGGCAATCCCGCCGAGAATGCGCCACCAGATGTAGGCATCAAAGGTGCTCGCCAGGCCGGATCCCAGTGCTGACGCCGTGAACATCAACGCTGACAGCATGAAGACGGCCTTGCGCCCATAGGCAATGGACAGCCGTCCGGCGATGAGTGCGCCACCAATACAGCCGATGACCACAGATGAGACTGCCCAGCCCTTCTCGGCGGCGGACAGATCAAAATACTGCGCGATGGGCCCGATGGCCCCGGAGATGACGCCGGTGTCATAACCGAACAGCAGGCCACCCAGGGCGGCCACCAGAATGATCTTGATCAGGAAGACAAGCTGCGCTGGCGTCAGCTTTTCTTGATTGTCGGGTGAGGAGGAATCGGTGGATGCTGAGGGGGTAGCGGTGTCGCTACCGGGGTGTGAAGTGGGCATGACGACCTCTCGTGATCGATTGTTATAGTATTACGAGAACTGCTGAGGCAGGTGTGGCTCGAGTGCTCGTGGCATCTGACGCACCACGCTATCGAGACAAGTCATTGCGGTATCTTCCGTGCCCTGCCGTCTTCTGGCGCGATGACGACAGGGCTTCATGCGGATCAGGCTTCCGCCAGGCCCTTTTCAAGAATGCTGCGTTCAATGAATTCACGGCTTTCGCGGGCATTTTCCAGCGCGCTGTTGTCCTTGGTCGGGTCCACGTCCTGCTCGACGGTGATCCAGCCTTGATAGCCGATGGATTCCAGACTCTCGCGAACCGCGTCAAAGTCGACACAGCCCTGGCCCAGCGGGCAGAACACGCCCTGACCAATGGCGGTGTAGAAGTCGATGCCATCCTTCACCACGTTTTCCAGCACCGGCGCCTGAATATCCTTGAAGTGGATATAGGCGACGCGCTCGCCGTAGGTGCGAATCAGCTCGGCGGGGTCGATCCCGGCATAGGTGCAATGGCCAGTGTCGATGCACAGCTTGACCAGGTCAGAGTCCAGCTCTTTCATGGCGCGATCGACTTCATCACGATACTCGATATAGGTGCCGGCATGCGGGTGAAGCACCGGCATCACGTCATATTCCTGACAGATTTCAGCCACTTGGCGGATAGTGACCATCATATCATTCCATTGCTCATCATTGAGACGTGTCGCGGCTTCCTGCTGGCCAGCCTCATCGGTGCGCGGCGAGCTGACGTGATCGATGATGACCATATAGTTGCCCTGCTGCGGCTTGAGCACTTCACAGGTCGCGCGGGTGTAATCCAGGATTTCCTGACGACGTGACGCGTCATGCAGATGCTTGAAGATGGTACCGGCGATCAGCTCGAGCCCTCGGCTGTCCAACGCGGACGCCAGTGCTGCCTGCTCGGTCGGCAGATAGTTGAGCGGACCCAGCTCCGTCGCCTTGAAGCCGGCGCCGGCGATCTCATCCAGTACGGTCTGCCAGCTGGGGTTGGCGGGATTGTCGGCAAACTCGATACCCCAGGAACACGGCGCGTTGGAAAGCTTGATTTGCATGAGGATGTCCTTCTCTTTGGCGTTGTCGTTGTCTTTTGAAATAACCATCATCAGTAGCGCATTGGCGAAGCGACCTCACAGCAACCGCCAATCCATGGCGGTGATAGCGTCAGAGAGAGGCGCTCCAGATGCCGGCAGTCAGGTCAGAACGCGACCCAGCGATTCTCGTTGTCAGACGATTCCACACAGCACTCCAGCAACCGCACACCTTCGATACCGGCGTCGATATTGGGGAACCAGAGCGACTCCAACTCCTGCTCTGACAGACCGAGATGCTGAGTACTTCTGCCATCACGGCGCGCTTCGGCGCCCTGCATGGCGAGTGCATAGCGGTGATAGACATTGGCCCAGGATTCGAAGAAGCCTTCGGCATGCCCGCCGCCGATGCGATTGCTGTTCACGGCGCTGTCGCCTTCGGCGAGATAGCCCATGCCACGCTCAAGAATGCGGGCCGGCTCGCCCTGCACTTCCAGGCGCAACTGGTTGGGATACTCATCCCACCACTCGATACTGGCCTTCTCTCCCACCACGCGAATCTTCTGTTGGTGCATGGAACCCGCGTTCACGGCGCTGGCCCACAGCGACCCCACCGCGCCGTTCTGGTACTGGAGCAACACCTGGGCGTTGTCTTCCAGCGGCGCACGCGAGGCCACGAAACTCTGGCGGTGGCACATCAGGCGTTCGACCTTGAGTCCGGTGATGAACTGGCCGGCATAGAAGATGTGCGTCCCGAGATCCCCCAGCACATAAGTCGGCCCGGAAACGGCAGGACTGGTACGCCACTTGGCGCCGCTGCTGACCTGCTCCACCGGCTGGCTATGGAAGCCATGAGCGAATTGCATGTTGACCATGCGGATCTGCCCCAGCTCACCCGACTGCACCATGGCACGTGCCTGGTGCAGCATCTGATAGCCGCTATAGCCATACATGACACCGAAGACCAGACCGCGCGCCTGTGCTTCGGCCTTGAGCTCCTCGGCCTCGGCAACCGTGAAGGTCACCGGCTTTTCGCAGATCACATGCAGACCGGCCTTGAGCGCTGCCAGGCTGATGGCATGGTGGGTGCTGTTGGGCGTGGCGATGCTGACCGCCTGAATGCCGTCCTCGCGAGCAGCTTCGGCCTCGAACAGGCTGGCGTAATCCGGGTAGCAACGCTCTGGATCGAGTCCCAGGTTGGTGCCGAATTCACGCCCGCGTTCAGCGTCGAGATCGAAGGCACCGGCGACCAGCTGGAACAAGTTGTCACGATGGGCAGCAGCACGATGGGCGTGGCCGATTTCACTGCCACGGCCACCACCGACCATGGCCCAGCGCAGCGGTGCGATATTGTGTTCTTCATTGAACATCAGGGTTCTCCTGCAAATGCATGGGTGCTGGTAATTGGCGTTGTCATTCCAAGCGTGTTCATGAGGCCCGTTGCGGTGTGCGCCAGGCCTCACGCAGAATCAGAGCCCGCGACGCTGATGGACACGGCCGGCATTCATGGCGGTGACCTGCGCTTCATCCACGTCCTCGCGGACGACTTCGGGTAGCCCCACATCCCACCAGCAGTCACAGGAAGACCACTTGCTGGAATCGATATCCACCACGATGACGTAGGTCCGCGGGCTCTCCTTGGCGCGCTGGTAGGCGGCCCGGAAATCACTGATGTCACTCAGGTGCTCACCATAGGCACCTTGCGACTGGGCATGCTTGAGGAAGTCGACGCGTACCAGCTCATCGGCCTGGCTGCGACAATCGGCCAGCATGTTGTTGAAGGACGGATTGCCACTGTTGTTCTGCAGCTTGTTGATGACCGCAAACCCGGCGTTGTCACACACCAGCACGATCATCTTGTGGCCCGTCAGCACCGAGCTGTAGATATCGGAATTCATCATCATGTAGGAGCCATCGCCGACCAGGACCACGACCTCGTTGTCGGGATTGGCGATCTTGGCGCCCCAGCCGCCCGCCACTTCATATCCCATGCAGGAGAAGCCGAACTCGATATCGAACTTGCCGAGCTGCTTGCTCTGCCAGTTCATGTTGAGCTCTGCCGGCAAGCCACCGGCGGCAGTCAGCACGGTATCGCCGGGTTCCTGCACCGCATTGACGCTGGCAATGACTTGGGCGTAGGACGCCATCTCGCCGGGCGTGATCTCGCCACGGTTGGCGCACAGGGATTTCCACTCGGCGACCTCAGCCTGGCCCTTTTCCAGCCAGCGCTGATCGGCTTGCCATTCACCCAACCCGGAATCAAGACGCTCCAGCGTGTGGCGAGCATCGCCGATGACCGCCATGGCGCGATGCTTGATGGCATCCATATGCGCCACGTTGACTGACACGATCTTCAGCGCTGGATTACGAAACACCGACCAGGATCCAGTGGTGAAGTCCTGCAGGCGTGTGCCAATGGCCACCAGCACATCACATTGTGCCGCCATGGCATTGGCGGAATTCGAGCCAGTCACACCAATCGGGCCGATATTGCAGGGGTGGGATTGCAGCAGCGAAGAACGGCCCGCAATCGTCTCGACCACCGGAATATTACGACGTTGTGCAAAGTCGGCCAGCAACTGATTGGCTTCGGAATAATGAACGCCACCGCCAGCGATGATCAGCGGCTTCTCCGCCTTTTCCAGCAGGGAAATGGCATCCTGTACAGCACGCGTATCGGCTTCCGGACGACGAATATGATGGATGCATTCTTCGAAGAGTGCCTCTGGATAGTCATAGGCAACGCCCTGAATATCCTGTGGCAATGAAATCATGACCGGCCCGCAATTGGCGGGATCCGTCAGCGTCGCGATCGCTGTCGGCAAGGACTGCATGATCTGTGCGGGATGAGTGATGCGATCCCAATAGCGAGTGACGGGCTTGAAGGCATCATTGACGCTCAGGCCTGGTTGATGGGCATGCTCGACCTGCTGCAGCACCGGGTCTGGCAGGCGCGAGACATGGGCATCGCCGGCGAACATCAGCAACGGAAGACGGTTGGTGTGCGCAATACCCGCAGCCGTGATCATGTTGGTGGCACCCGGCCCGATGGAGGTGCTGGCGATCCCGATGCGCTGGCGCTTGTTGGCCTTGGCGTAGGCAACTGCGGCAACCGCCATGGACTGCTCATTCTGGCCGCGCCAGATCGGGATCGTGTCCTGGATGTTGTGCAGCTGCTGCCCCAGACAGGTCACGTTACCGTGGCCAAAGATGGCGAACCCGCAACCGAACAAGGTCTCGACACTGCCATCGAGTTCAATCTTCTGCGCCGCCAGGTATCTGGCGATAGCTTCGGAGACGGTCAATTTTATCGTTTTCATTCCTCTCTCCCGACGAGCATATGGCGTTGTCTTATTGTGTGCATTCAAGTCGAAAAATCCGCACCTGAAGCTCAGTGATGATGACGTAGGAAAATGATGGTCAGCGCTGAATTCTTCGCCGTTTGAAAAGACACTAGCAGCGCTTGAAAACGTTTTCACCTTCATTTTCAAAAAAAGTGCTTTCCTTGGATCAAAGTTCAATAAGGATGTCTTGGCATGATTGAAGCAGCCTATAAAACTGTCGCTTCGATCACCCTTATCCTATTGATCATCCCAAGGAGCACTCGACACCACTCCGGCGAAAGCCGCCATCTCGTTGCCAATGGCGCTGGCACGAAAAGCGCTTCATGGGGAGTGATGCATGCAAAACGCAGCCTCCCAAAACGCTCTGCGAAAACGCCATGACCACTTCAGCATGGCTAGACGAGGCCACCATCCACGATATAGGTCTGGGCCGTCATCATGCGACTGTCATCCGCCGCCAGGAACAACACCATCCGAGCCACATCCTCGGGCTGTACCCGCTGGTGCAGGCTCTGATTTTCCAATACCTGCTTCTCCAGCTCGGGATTCCACCACAGCGCCTTCTGACGCTCGGTAATGATCCACCCCGGCAGCACGGTATTGACGCGAATCCCCGCATCTCCCATGTCACGCGACAAGGTGCGCGTCAGACCGATGGTGGCCGCCTTCGCGCTCGAATAGGCCGAGATGTCCCGCGAGCGACGCAGGAAGCTGGGCGAGCTGAAATTGATGATCGACCCGCCGCCCGCCGCCTGCATCCCGGCAAAGACTGCCTGACAGGCAAACACCACATGGCGAAGATTGGTGGCCTGAAGGTCATCCCATGTCTCGACATCCAGCTCCGTGAGCGGTACCCGGGTATCACGCGCGGCATTGTTGACCAGGGCCCCTATCGGCCCCCACTCATCTGCTGCAGCCTCGATGACCGTGCGCAGCTGCTGGATGTCAGTTACATCGCAATGTCGGTAATGCACCTCTCCTCCCTGATCGGTCAAACGCGCCGCCAGGGCCTCGCCAGAGGCATCATCGATATCGATGAAACTCACTCGCGCCTGCTGCTCACAGAAATGCTCTACCAAGGTCGCGCCGATGCCGCTGGCACCGCCACTGATGAAGACATGCCGGCCTTCCAGGCTGGGATAACGTGCGAACTGATTCATTTCGTCTCTCCTTTGATAGCGTATCGCTGGCTCAAGCGAACGACTGCCACGGCCAGGTACATTCAATAGCCTTCACAATGATTCGCGCTGCGCTCCATGTCCTTCAATACTGCCTGTGCCCCTGTCATCAACAGACGTGTATCGGCGCCGACCGTGACCAGATCACAGCCACGCGCCAACATCCGTCGCGCATGCGCGGCACTGCCGTTGTGAATACCGATGACGCTGCCGTACTGCCGAGCCCGTGCGACAATCTCGCCGATCAAGGTATCCATGGGGCCATCACCGTGATCAAACCCCGGTGTGTGTCCATGTGACAACGCCAGATCCGCAGGGCCGATATAGATGCCATCCAACCCCTCGACGGCCAGAATCTCTTCCAGGTTCGCCACGCCTTCGCGGGTCTCGATCATGCCCAGCACCAGCATCTCGTCATTGGCGTGCTTCGCATAATCCGCTCCGCCATACAGCATGGCGCGATGAGGGCCGAAGCTGCGCATCCCCAGCGGGGGATAACGACAGGCGGCCACCAGTGCCCTGGCGTCATCGGCTGTATTGATCAGGGGCGCGATCACGCCATAGGCCCCCGCATCCAGCACCTTCATGATCAACCCCGGCTCCAGGCTTGGCACTCGGACAAGCGGAACGGTGTCAGTGGTGGAGATGGCCGTCAGCATCGGCAGCAGATCGCTGTAATCGATCACCCCGTGCTGCATGTCGATGGTCAGGCTGTCCCAGCCCTGATGGGCCATGATCTCTGCCGAGAAGGCACACGGCATGGAGAGCCAGCCATTCACGACGCCCTCTTTTTGGGCAATGCGTTGCTTGAGGCGATTGAGGCGCATGGGGTCTCCCTCTGGAATTCATCAACGGTGGAGGTCACAAGGGACGGGGCACAAGAGCAGTCACAAGGACAGTCACGCGTGAGGTTCACGGGTCGTGTCCAGGGAGGGTGAGCGTTCTCCATTCAGCACGTCGGGTGATGCTGGAGAGCGAGAGGCAAAGGCGGCGATGGGGACACCCGGCACCTCGACCTCCAGCGCGAAGACACTGCCGGACAAGGGGGCTGCGGCCAGTGCCTCAGGGCTCATGCCCTTGCGCAAGGTGGTCACGAACAGCGTTGTCATATCGGCCCCGCCAAAGCACGGCATGGTCGGGCCGGGACATGGCAGGCGGACCTGGCGCGCCAGACGTCCCTGGGCATCCCAATAATTGAGGACTCCGCCAAAGACGCCTGCACTCCAGTAGCCTCCCGCCATATCCATCGCCCCACCGTCGGGGCGACCGTGCAGTGCAGGCTGGGTCTCGGCAAACACTCGAGGCGTTCCCATGACACCATTTTCCGGGCAGTAGTCCGCGACATGGATCGTGTCGCGCCGCGTATCCGCAAAATGCATGCGCCGTCCATCAGCACTCCAGGCCAGTCCATTGGCGACAATGAGGCCTGACTGCAGACAATGCGTCTCGCCCGCAGGCGTGACCGAGTAGAAATGCCCCAACGGCCGGGAGCGGCTCGCTTCATCCATGGTGCCGATCACGAATTGCCCATTCGGCGCGACCTTGCCGTCATTGAAGCGCGTGCCAGCCAACGGCTCACCGGGCGGGCAGGCCAGGAACTCCAGTGCACCCGACTCGAAATCGAGCAGATGGATGCCCGAGCGCATGGCAACGATCAAACGCCCATCGGCACAGCGCCCGAAAGCACCCAAGGTCTCTGGCAGCACGCAACGCTCTCGCTTGCCATCACTCAGGCAGTAGCGCTCGATCGCCGGGGCATAAAGGTCCGCCCATAACAGGCTGTTGCGACTGGCATCCCAGACCGGGGATTCACCCAATTCCGCCCGGCTCTCTATCAACAGTTCGATTTCCGCCATTTCCTGGACTCCCGTCGACGATGGCTATGGCACATGCGTGGATACCCCTGCGGGCTTACACCTTCTATCTCTCTGCCCCCGATACCCTCGACCTTATCTCCCTGCTTCAGGCAGCGGCGCTCAATAGATATCGGGCTCAGGGGTACTGCCAGGTGCACCATTGGCAAAGTCGAAGTCACAGCCTTCATCTGCCTGGGTGACATGCGATTTGTAGAGAGAGGCATAGCCATGAGGGTGCCGGTCCTTGGGCGGCTGCCAATCTGCCAGTCGACGTTGGATCTCCTCCTCATCGACCATCAGGTCCAGCCGCCGATTGGGGACATCCACGGCGATGATGTCGCCGGTCTTGACGATGGCCAACGGTCCGCCGACGGCGGCTTCAGGCGCCACATGCAGAATGCAGCTCCCGTAGCTGGTGCCACTCATGCGCGAGTCGGAGATACGCAGCATGTCGCGCACGCCCTGTTTCAGCAGCTTGGCCGGAATCGGCATCATGCCCCACTCCGGCATGCCGGGGCCGCCCACCGGTCCGCCATTCTTGAGCACGATGATGCTGTCAGCCGTGACCGGGAGGTCTTCATCATCGATACGCGCCTTGAGGTCGGCGATATTCTCGAACACATAGGCAGGCCCTTGATGGACATGCAGACGAGGGTCCGCCGCGGTCGGCTTGATGATGGCCCCCTTCGGCGCCAGGCTGCCGGTCAGTACGGCAGTCCCGCCCGAGGCATTGACCGGCGTGTCCAGCGGGAGAATGACTTCCGGGCGCCAGACCTTGGCGCCCTCGATGTTGTCGCCCAGGGTGCGGCCGGTCACGGTCATGGCGGAGAGCTTCAGCTCACTGCCGATGTTCGTCATCAGTGCCGGAAGCCCTCCGGCATAGAAGAAATCTTCCATCAGATATTCGCCGGAAGGCTTGAGGTTCAGCACCAGCGGCACACGACGCGATATCTCGTTGAAGCGCTCCATCGGCAGCGTGATTCCGAGACGACGTGCCATGGCCACGATGTGAATGATGGCGTTGGTCGAGCCACCGATCGCCATGTCGACGGCAATCGCGTTATCAAAGGAGGCCTCGCTCATGACATCGGTCGGCTTGAGATCTTCCCAGACCATTTCCACCGCTCGCTTGCCGCTGGCGTAGCACATACGGTTGTGATTGGCGTCCACCGCGGGGATGCTTGAGGCCCCCGGCAGGCTCATGCCCAGCGATTCACCGATCGACATCAGCGTTGCCGCCGTGCCCATGGTCATGCAAGTGCCCGGAGAGCGGGCAATCCCATTCTCGATCTCGTTCCAGTCACTCTGACTGACGTTGCCGATACGTCGCTCATCCCAGTACTTCCAGACATCCGTACCGCTCCCCAACACCTGACCACGGTAATTGCCGCGCAGCATGGCACCAGCGGGGACATAGATGGTCGGCAGATTCATGGAGATCGCGCCCATGAGCACGCCCGGCGTGGTCTTGTCACACCCGCCCATGACCACGGCGCCATCCACGGGGTAGCTGCGAAGCAATTCCTCGACTTCCATGGCCAGCATGTTGCGATACATCATGGCGCTGGGTTTCATCAATTGCTCACCCAGTGACATGGCAGGCAGTTCGACAGCAAAGCCCCCCGCTGCCGTGATACCACGCTTGATATCCTTGACCCGCTCAGGAAAGTGAGAATGGCAGGTATTGAGGTCGTTCCAGGTATTGATGATGGCGATCACCGGCTTGCCGACGAACTCCTCGCCCCAGTAACCCATCTGCTTGACGCGAGAGCGATGCCCGAAAGAGCGCAGATCATCCTGCTTGAACCAGCGATTACTGCGCAGATCGTCGACCCCTTTCCTGTTCATCCCGTACTCCTTACAACGTAATTGACCGAACAATGGCGTAGCAGAATCCGCACCGGCTGCCTCGAGGGCGGCCCGTCATTGCGTCATTCCTGAATGAAGTGGTGTTGGCTATCTCAATGGAACAGCCGAATCAGCGCGTCAATTGACTGTCCCGCCGAGAGGGCAGAGACACCCAATCGCCGTTGCGCCGACTGGAGTCGAGCGCGGTGGCGGCGAACTCGACACCACGCACACCACTGCGCAGGTCGGGATACCAGCAGGCCAATGGGTGCGGTTCAGTCCCCTGCTGGCAAGCAGTGATGTCCTCATGGAGGTCGCTATACAAGGAAGAAAAGGCTTCGCGATAACCTTCGGGGTGTCCAAAGGCCACACGAGAGATGCGCGTGGAGGCTTCATGAAGTCCCGCTGCCCCTTTGGAGAGCAGCACAGGAGCGCCATCAAGACGGCGGAACAGGAGCTGATTGGGGGTTTCCTGATGCCATTCGAGCCCCCCGAGACTGCCGAAGATCCGGAAGCTCAGGCCATGCTCGGCGCCGGCAGCCGCCTGGGTAATCCACATCAGGCCGCGGGCACCATTGTCATAGCGCAACATTACGTTGGCATTATCGTGCGCTTCGCGTCCGGCCACGCTGGCCGTGACATCGGCACTCAATTCACTGGTCTCAAGCCCGGAAACATACTCGAGCATATGAAAGGCGTGGGTCGCGATATCATTGAGTATCATCGACTCCCCCGCGATGGCGGGGTCCATATGCCAGTCGTGACCTGCCTTTTCCACATCTGTCAGGCAGGCCAGGTGCCCCTGAACGTAGTCACACTGCAGCTGACGGATTTCACCGAGCTCGCCATTCTCGATCATGGCGCGTGCCTGACGCACCATGGGATAACCGGTATAGCCATAGGCCATGCAGAAGCGCAGCCCTGCCCGCTCGGCAATCGCTTCAAGCTCGCGTGCCTGAGCCGGATCATTGACCAGCGGCTTTTCACAGACGACATGAAAGCCCAGCTCCAGAGCCAGCTTGGCCAGGACGAAGTGACTATCGTTGGGCGTGAGAATAGCGATCACCTCAGCACCATCTTCGCGGGCAGCTTCCTCGCGTAGCAGTGATTCACCATCGCCATAACCACGTGCGATGTTGAGTTGTTCCGCCTGCTGGCGAGCACGCTCGGGATTCGATGACAGCGCACCGGCGACGACACGATACCGTCCATCCATCTGCGCTGCCGCACGATGGACCTGACCGATGAAAGACTGAACGCCTCCCCCGATCATCCCCATGCGCAGCACTTTGGGGGCCAAAGTGCTCGACTGGTGTTCCGCTGTCTGCTGTGAGCTTGAACGGTGATCGAATGAGGGCGGTGTCTGCTGAGTCATTGGGCGTCTCGGCTTCAGGCGTGGATGGCGTTATTGTTCTATCGCGTACCACAGGGGCTTTTCCTTGGCTTTGGTACGCTGCATATCAAGCAGCCTAGCGCAGCCAAACCGGCTTTGAAAATGTTTTCAAAGCCATTTAGACCAAGGGACGAGAAAGAACGAAAATCCACCGATGTGCCAACGAATCGCCAGTATTCCAGGCGGACTACCAGGAGAGTGTTGCTCCGCCACCAGAGAAGATTTCACGAGAAAACTGTCAAGCGTTCTGCAGCGCGCGTGTCAGTTGACGTGACGAGTCGACCCGCGTTGCGTGATCTGACACGGCATGATGACCCGACTGGGGGCCATGCCACCTTGCTTGATGCGCGCGAACAACAACGACACCGTCTTGTTGACCATTTCCGTGAATGGCTGGCAGATCGTTGTCAGATCATAGGATTTGCTTGAGGCAAAGCGAATGTCATCCACCCCGACGATACCGATATCCTGTGGAATGCGGTGCGAGAACTCATGACGTATGGCGTCCATGCCGCCACATGCCATGATATCGTCAAAGTAGAAGATGCTATCAGGAATGACCTCCGCCTCTGCGAACAACTCACAGGTGGCTTCATAACCCGCATCGTAGCTGTGGCGATGCCCTTCCCCCACGCCATGCAAGGTCAGCCCACGCTGCTCCAGCCGCTCGATGAAGCCACGCTTTCTATCCAGCGTGGCCTGCTCCTTGGTCGACGCCCCCACATAAGCCAGCCGACGATAACCGAGATCAATGAGATGATCTGCTGCCATGCGCCCCATCTCGACATCGTCACAGGTCACCACACAGGCGCCGGAATCTTCTCCATCACGCCCGAATATGGCCACAGGCGTATTCTGCTTCGCACAGGCCTCGACCAACTCCGGCGGCACCGATGCAGAAGTGACGATCAAGGCATCGACATGATATTCCATCACCAACGAGACAGCCTCCGAGATGCTTTTCTCGGTATTCACGTTGATCAACAAGGTGTGGCAGTTATGCCGCTGAATCGCAGCAGAAAATTCGCTGAGAATCGCCAGGTAGACAGGGTTCTCGAAATTGGTCACGAGAATCCCGATCAGGCTGGATTGCGACTTGATGCCTCGTGCCAGACGATTCGGCTTGTACCCCATTCGCTCGGCTACCGCCAGGATCCGGCTACGCATCTCGGGGGAGCTGCTGCCTTCAGGATTCATTGCCCGAGAGACCGCCGCAATCGAGACGTTGGCCTCCTTGGCAACTTCAGTGATGGTGACACGCTTGGATGAGGATATGTCCTCGGACTTCTTCATGCTCACTCCCTAACGGGGCTCAATGCTCAACATCTCATCAAGGCATTCCACCCCACATTGGATAATCATTGGCCGACCATACCGCGGATCACGCAAGCATGCAGCAGGCGCATGATGAAGAATACAGCCATATCACGTTGGCTTTGACGTGTGCCACCAGGGAGTCAATAGCCGCCTTTCGATAACACGACCCTGGCGACTATCTCTGGCAGCACGACGGCTCAGGACCACAGTAGAACTGACGCAACAGCCGATGCATCGGTTGCTGGAGCCTCGTCGCGGTACCCCCAGACGATGCCCCTGGATACGACTCGGAGGTCGCCAATCACGAAGATGTCGCAAAGGGCTTTGACAGTAAATGTATTGCTATGCCCTCTATAGCCCCACCTGGCTAGGGACCAAGGAGAATATCAATGGCTTGACACGCCAGTACTTCTCCAAGGGGCAGCCTCCAAGAATGTCAGTAATACTGAGCTACGCAAGGTGCGTCGAGAAACGGAATGAACATTCCCGACAGCGCGCAGCTATCGAATAGCCATCCCAAGTATTCTCGAGAGAATATTCTAAAACCCTGTATGCCATGCGTGCTGCTCTTGTTGCTGGAGCTCAGACACAAAAAACCGATGCCTGCAAAGCGCAAGCATCGGCAACATGGAATATATATTAAAAAAGCTTCACGAATCGGACAGTTTATTCCATTCCTTTTCAGCGTCTTCTTTGTTCATGCCATAACGCTCTTGAACCTTCCCGACAAAGTGCTCCTTGCGACCCGCAATTTCGTCGACATCTTCATCTGTAAGCTCTCCCCAACCTTCGCGGACCTTACCTTTGAGTTGCTTCCACTTACCTTCGGCGATATCACTATTCATGGCAGTCTCCTAAATCAAATAGATAATGCGACAAATAAAAATTAACCAATGACCAGTCACATGCTGTGATTGAGCCTCATGGCAGGCTACGAATATAAGCTAGCACAGATATTAGGGCTCAACAACAGCCCTACCGCTTCATCTCATTGGTGGCGCGACCACTGACTTTACATGAAATATAGCGCGAGCCAGCCGACTCAATACAACATCACCGACAGAAAGTTCCCTTCATCTTTCCGTGGCATACCACCATTTCCCAGCCTTCAACAACCAATGTGACAACTGTCATTAAATGTATAGGGCAAAATGTTCAGCATAACCCATCAACAACTCTCTATAAGGTGACGGATGATCAATTTTTACAACGAATCTATCCTTTATTAGCCTCTCGCATGCCCATCAATTAATTATTACAGGAAAGGCACCATAGTTATCAAGCTGCACAATCAAGAGACAACGATACTGAAAATTCATGCCGACTTCCTAAGCAGCTCCTCCCAGCATTACGAAAAAAGATCTCCTCGTCAGTTTGCGGTCAGCGTCTCAACCATCCAGCGATGGCGTTACAAAAAACCCGCGGCTGACCGCGGGCAAGATCGAAGCACTGGCAGGCGATGATCAGCTTGGCATCCTGCTCCTAGAACCATACCTCGCTCTGGACACCGAAGGCCCATTCGCCTCCCGTGAAGCCTGCACTCCCGAGGGCATCATCTTCGGAGTAATCATTGAGCTCCTCATCCCAGTCACTCCAGGACGCGAACAGGCGAATTTCCGGACGCTTCCAGAAGCCACCGACCTCAGGCTTGAAGGTCGGTGCAATGGTGAACTTGCGATACCCGCCTTCCACGGCAGTGCCTGTCGAGCCGGGGTCCAGGTCCATCCATTGATAGCTCAGCTCGTACTGCATCTCGAAATTCGTCGTCAGCTCATTGGCCAGACGCGCATTGAAGGTCGCCCAGGCATATTCATCTCCGTCGTCGTAGCGATCTTTGCTCACCTCTGCCAGAACGGCTGGCGCGAAGCGCCACTTGGGTGCGAGATAGGTCGTGCCGTAAAGCCCCAGACGAGTAGAAGTGGCATCATCCGTCAGGTTCCCGTCAGCCCCGATGACCTTGGTCTCCGCACCGAGCCCGCGGCCATGCAGCACGGCGGCCTTGAAGCTGCCATCGGCAAGGCCAAAGAAGCTGTCGCCATGGTAGGCCAGCATGGTGTGGAAGCCGGAATCGGCCGCTTCGGCCCCCGTGTCCATGGCGCGCTCTTCATTGTCTGCCGCCGACAGGGCACTGACCATCCACTGCCAGTGGCCGACATAGTTGTTCATGGTGAACGTCAGGTTGTCGGTATTACCGCCAGTATCGGAGTCCTCTGTCGGGTATTCACTGTAACTGCGCCCGTAGACCGAGAAGTTGGCTTTCCAGTCATCGGCAAGCTGGACGTCGTAGATACCTGCGCCAGTCCCGGCGAGGAAGATGAAATCGCTGTCTAGCCAGTGGATATCGAAGTTGTCCCGATCGAAGCGCTTGCCCGCCCAGATGGAGGAATTCTCGAAGGCGCCGGTAAAGCTCGGCAGATCGCTCAACTCCACGAAGACCTGTCGTACGTTCAGACTGGACTCGTCCGAGGTCCAGTCGTTACTGGTCTCTACTCCGTCGGCAATCATGGTGCGGTAAAGCGCCTTCGTCCCGTTGTCGTAGCGGGTCTTGTAGTTGAATACCGACTCGACGTAGGTGTCGGGCTCGTTCCCCAGCCGCCCGACCGCCCCGCCCACCGAGCCCGCCGGCGTGAGGTAGGGGCCGCCTTCGATGCTCTTGCCTCCTTCGCCGATCAATAGTCCGGATCGGGCATAGGCGTTGAAGGAGAAACCTTCTTCCCCACTGGCCTGGCGCTCGACGGCCGCCAGACGCTCTTCGAGGTCCTCGGTCTGCGCGGTCACGCGCGCGGGTTGATCAGCCTCATTCGACTGGCGCTGAACGGCCATCGCGCGCTCTGCCTCGGCGGCGCGACGCTCAGCCGCTCTGGCCCGTTGTTCGGCGTCATCGATACGCTGTTCCAGCTCTGCGAGCCGCGCCTCGATGTCGCCTGTCCCGTCGGCATTGGCGAGTCCGCTGGTGCTCATGACCGCTATGGCAACGGCCATGACGAGTGGGGTCTTGAGCGGGTGCTGAGGGGGAGTTGTCATGTTGAAGAGAGCCTTTGTTGTTGTTGACGAATCACTCGCTTGGCGATGATCAGCGAAGTGGCGCCCGAATCATTGGCGTTGGCGTTGGAGGGGTGGCCACATTCACTTAATCGTTTAAGACCCTAGTGGCAATCCGGCGCTCCAGACACACGACTTATGTCGAAATTCGACCAAAGGGGAGCGATAACCGCGTAAAACTCCCATTTCTGGCGACATATCGGTGACAGCAAGACCAAAGTTCAGGTTGCGGATATCGACGCCAATCGCTTGACTGTGACTACGCCTTAATCGATTAAGAAACCACCATCAAACGACGTTGTGACTCTCCCCCACCCAGACGTCCGATGCGGGTCAAACAACAACAAGTGACGAGGATCCACCATGCAACGCAAGACGCTAATCGCCTCAAGCTTCGCCCTGCTGGGAGCAGCCACCACCGCCCCTGCCATGGGCGCGGACCTGACCATCTCCTGCGGTGCGGTCGGAGCCGAACTGGAACTCTGTGAACAGGGCGTCGCTGCCTGGGAAGACAAGACCGGCCATGAGGTCGATATCGTCTCCACGCCCAATTCCTCGACGGAACGCCTCTCGCTCTATCAGCAGATTCTGTCAGCGCAGTCCGGTGACATCGACGTCTTGCAGATCGATGTGGTCTGGCCGGGCCTGCTCGGCAATCACCTGCTTGATCTGCACCAGACGCTCGGCGAAGAGGCAGCGCAGGGCCACTTCAAGACCATCATCGACAACAACACGGTCGATGGCCGCCTGGTGGCCATGCCCTGGTTCACGGATGCCGGGGTGCTCTACTACCGCAAGGACCTGCTGGAGAAGTACGGGTTCGCACCTCCCGAGACATGGCAGGAGCTGACAGAGACTGCCACGCAGATCCAGGCCAAGGAACGCGAGGCCGGCAGCGAGAAGATGTGGGGTTACGTCTTCCAGGGGCGTGCCTATGAGGGCCTGACCTGCAACGCGCTGGAATGGGTCGCCAGCAACGACGGTGGCGCCATTGTCGATGCCGATGGCGAGATCACCGTCGACAACCCCAATACGGCCTCCGCTCTCGACCTGGCCGCCAGCTGGATCGGCGAGATCACCCCGCAGGGGGCGCTCAATTATTCCGAGGAAGAAGCCCGCGGCATCTTCCAGTCCGGCAACGCCGTCTTCATGCGCAACTGGCCCTACGCCTGGTCGCTGACCCAGAGCGATGACAGCAAGGTGGCTGGCAAGGTCGGGGTGGTCAAGCTGCCTCACGGCGCCGGGGGAGAAAGCGCAGCGGCGCTGGGCGGCTGGAACCTGGCGGTCTCGAAGTACAGCGAGAACCCCGAGCTCGCCTCACAGCTGGTGGCTTTCCTCACCGGTGAGTCCGAGCAGAAACGCCGGGCCATCCAGGCCGCCTACAACCCGACCCTCACGGCGCTGTATCAGGATGAAGAGGTGCTCACCGCCGTGCCCTTCTTCGGCACGCTCTACGACACCTTCACCAATGCCGTGGCACGTCCGTCTGCCGTCACCGGTGACAACTACGGCCAGGTCAGCAACGCCTTCTTCAATGCGACCCACAGTGTGCTGAGCGGCGAGCAGAGCGGCGCCCAGGCCGTGGCTCAGCTGAAGGGCGAGCTGGCTCGCATCAAACGTCGTCGCTGGTAACCCGGGAGGTTTCGCATGACAACCACGCTCAATGAGTCAGTGCCGACGGACACGCCCTCGGCCCGGACCCGCAAACGCGGCACCAAGGTCAGACGCCAGCGGGTACGTGCGGCCTGGACCTATCTCGCGCCGATGCTGGTCGCGCTGGCCCTGGTGGCCGGCTGGCCACTGCTGAGAACCTTCTACCTCAGCCTGACCGATGCCTCGCTCTCGGACACGACCGGCGCCGCCTTCATCGGCTTTGAAAACTATCTCGTGAAGGACGACGGCGTCTGGTACGGCCTGCTGGCTGACCCGGTGTGGTGGAATTCCGTCTGGAACACCGTCTATTTCAGCGTCATCTCGGTGTCGCTGGAAGTCGTCTTCGGCATCATCGTGGCCCTGCTGCTCAACGCCGAATTCAAGGGGCGCATGCTGGTCCGCGCCGCAGTGCTCATCCCCTGGGCCATCCCGACCATCGTCTCCGCCAAGATGTGGGCCTGGATGCTCAATGACCAGTTCGGGATCATCAACCACCTGTTGATGGGGCTGGGGCTGATCGATGCGCCACTGGCCTGGACGGCGGATGCCGATCTTTCGATGTGGGCCGTGATCATGGTCGATGTGTGGAAGACCATCCCGTTCGTGGCACTGCTGGTACTCGCCGCGCTGCAGATGCTGCCCAAGGATTGCTATGAAGCCGCCGAGGTCGATGGTATCCACCCGGTGAAGGTGTTCTTCCGTGTCACCCTGCCATTGATCACCCCGGCCCTGCTGGTCGCCGTGATCTTCCGCCTTCTCGATGCACTGCGCGTCTTCGACGTCATCTATGTGCTGACCTCCAACTCGTCCAGCACCATGACCATGTCGATCTACGCCCGCCAGCAACTGGTGGAGTTTCAGGACGTGGGCTACGGCAGTGCCGCCTCCACGATGCTGTTCCTGATCATCGCGCTGGCCGTCGTGGTCTACCTCTACCTTGGCCGCCGCCAACTGGGAGTGGATAAATGAATCAGCCTCCGATGAATCGCTACCAGATGACCCGACTCGCCAAGCTGGTCGGCAAATGGGCCTTGATCGCCATCATCATCGTCTACGCCGTGTTCCCCTTCTATTACGCGGTCATCACCTCGCTGAAACCGTCCAGTGAGCTGTTCGAGGTCAACTACTGGCTGACCTCACTGGACTTCAGCAACTACGCCCAGATCTTTGCGCAGAAGAGTTTCCTGCAGGCGATTGGCAACTCGATCCTGATCGCCTTGAGCGTCGTGTTGATCGCGCTGCTGCTGGGTATCACCGCCTCCTATGCACTGGGACGCGTGCGCTTTCGCGGCCGCTCCACCGTGATGCTGATCATCCTCGGGGTCTCGATGTTCCCTCAGGTCGCGGTGCTGTCAGGGCTGTTCGAGGTGATTCGCAGCCTGAATCTCTACAACAACCCTGGTGGCCTGATTCTCAGTTACACCATCTTCACGCTGCCCTTCACTGTCTGGGTGCTGACGACCTTCATGCGTCAGCTGCCCATGGAACTGGAAGAGGCCGCGATCATGGACGGCGCCACGCCGTGGGAGACCATCACCAAGGTCTTCCTGCCCCTGATGTGGCCGGCCATGGCCACTACCGGGTTGCTCGCCTTCATCGCGGCCTGGAACGAGTTCCTGTTCGCCTTGACCTTCACGCTGACCGACAGCGAACGCACCGTGCCGGTCGCCATCGCCCTGATCTCCGGCGGCAGCCAGCATGAGCTCCCCTGGGGCCCCATCATGGCCGCCTCCGTCACCGTCACCATACCGCTGGTCATCCTGGTGATGATCTTCCAGCGCCGCATCGTATCCGGCCTGACCGCCGGCGCCGTCAAAGGATAATCTTCATGTCATTGCTCGAAGCCCAAATGCAGACCTCCTCCAGCTGGTGGCGCGGTGGCGTCATCTACCAGATCTACCCGCGCAGCTTCCTGGACAGCAACGGCGACGGGATCGGGGATCTGCCGGGCATCACCGCCAGACTCGATTACGTGGCCTCCCTGGGCGTGGATGGCATCTGGCTGTCGCCCTTCTTCACCTCTCCGATGCTCGACTTCGGGTATGACATCAGCGATTACCGTGATGTCGACCCGATGTTCGGCACCCTGGAGGACTTCAAGGTGCTGCTGGAGCGCGCTCACTCGCTCAATCTCAAGGTCATGATCGACCAGGTGATCAGTCACACCTCCGATCAGCATCCCTGGTTCCAGCAAAGCCGTCAGGACCGTACGAATGACAAGGCCGACTGGTTCGTGTGGGCAGACCCCAAGCCCGACGGCACGCCGCCCAACAACTGGCTGTCGATCTTCGGCGGCTCGGCCTGGACCTTCGATTCACGCCGCCAGCAGTATTACCTGCATAACTTCCTGACCAGCCAGCCCGACGTGAACTTCCACCACCCGCAAGCCCGGCAGGCACAGCTCGACAACATGCGCTTTTGGCTGGAGCTGGGCGTCGATGGCTTCCGCCTGGATACCGTCAACTTCTACTTCCATGATCAGGCCCTGCGCGACAATCCGCCGGTACCGGCGGGCGAGGCCAAGACACTGGGCGCGCCGGATTCCAACCCCTATACCTGGCAGCGACACGTCTATGACCTGAGCCGTCCGGAAAACCTCGACTTCCTGAAAGACCTGCGCGCCCTGATGGATGAATACCCGGGCACCACCACAGTGGGCGAAATTGGTGATGATAAGCCGCTGGAGCGCATGGCGGAGTACACCGCCGGGGGCGACAAGCTGCACATGGCCTACGGGTTTGATTTGCTCAATGCCCCGCACTCCGCAGGCTATCTGCGAGAAGTCATCGAGCGCTTCCAGCGCCTGGCCGGTGATGCCTGGCCATGCTGGGCCCTGTCGAACCACGACGTCGTGCGTAGCGCCACACGCTGGGGTGCCGACGAAGACCCGGTGGCCTATCCCAAGGTCGCCCTGGCCATGGTGTTGTCACTGCGCGGCAGCGTCTGCCTCTACCAGGGTGAGGAGCTGGGCCTGCCGGAAGCCGAGGTGCCCTTCGAGCGCATTCAGGACCCCTACGGCAAGGTGCTGTGGCCGGAATTCAAGGGCCGCGACGGTTGCCGGACTCCCATGCCCTGGCGTCAGACGGCCCGGGGGGACTTCTCGAATGTCGAGCCCTGGCTGCCGGTCGATGAACGCCACCTGCCGCTGGCCGTGGCCAATCAGGAAGACGACACCAACTCGGTATTGCATGCCACACGCACCCTGCTGAATTTCCGCCGCCAACACCCAGTCCTGCGCGAGGGGAACATTGAACTGGTGGACGTGGGTGACGAGCTGCTGGGCTTTCAGCGCGAGCACGATGGCCAGCGCATGCTGTGTCTCTTCAACCTGACCGGCAGCGAACGGACCACCGCACTGCCGCAAGCCTACGCAAGCGACGCGCGCCTTCTCGAGGGCACGGGTTTCACTGCCGAACTGGATGAGGCTCAGTCCCAGGCAGCGCACCTGGTACTGCCGGCCTATCAGGCTGCCTTCCTGGCACTCGACTAACCTTCTTTCGAATGCCGGTGCCGAGCACCGGCTGGGAGTCGCAAGATGACAAGCGTAACCCTCTCCAAGATCAACAAGACCTTCGGCAGCACGCACATCATCAAGGATCTGGACCTGAAGATCGGCAGCGGAGAATTCGTGGTCTTCGTCGGGCCGTCAGGCTGTGGCAAGTCGACCTTGCTGCGCCTGATCGCCGGGCTGGAATCGATCACCGAGGGTGAGATGCATATCGCCGGCGATCTGGTCAATGACCTCCCCCCGCGTGAGCGCGGCGTGGGCATGGTCTTCCAGTCCTATGCGCTCTACCCGCACATGACGGTGTACGAGAACATGGCCTTCGGCCTCAAGCTTGCCAAGGCCGACAAGGACAACGTCGAACAGCGCGTGATGGAAACGGCGCGCATCCTCCAGCTTGAGGAGTTGCTGAATCGCAAGCCCAAGGAGCTTTCCGGTGGCCAGCGCCAGCGCGTCGCCATGGGGCGCGCCATGGCGCGTGAGCCCAAGATCCTGTTGTTCGACGAGCCGCTCTCCAATCTGGATGCCTCGCTGCGCGTCCAGATGCGCAACGAGATCGCCCGCCTGCACCATCGCCTGGGCTCCACCATGGTCTACGTCACCCACGACCAGGTCGAAGCCATGACGCTGGCCGACAAGATCGTGGTACTGCGTGATGGGCGTATCGAGCAGGTCGGCAGCCCCCAGACGCTCTATCAGGCGCCGGCGACCCGCTTCGTGGCCGGCTTCATCGGCTCCCCGACCATGAACTTCCTGCCGGCAGAGCTGCTGCGAAGCGAGGGCAATGGTTGTCGCATCACGACGCCCGGGATCGGCGAACTGGATCTGCCTCGCGATGCCGGCGACGAACGCACCGGCAGCCGCCTGACGCTGGGGATTCGCCCCGAACACCTCTGCCTGGAAGAGGCCCGTGGCGACAACGCCTTCGAGATCGTCAACGTCGAGTACCTGGGCAACGAAGTCTATGTCTATCTGGATCCGAAAGACGGCGACAGCCTGCTGATCCACCGCAGTGAAGCCCCAAGTCAGTGGAAGATCGGCCAACGCGTCGCGCTGGTGCCGGACCTGGAGCACGTGCATCTCTTCGACAGCCAGGATCGCGCGCTGAGCCTGACCCAGCAACGCCAGGCAGCCTGACGTTCAGGGCCTGTTCTGCAGGGCTTTTCCTCGAGGACCTGGCAGCCAGGACTGAGTATCCAGCGCCTGCTCACGGCGCCTCAGGCCAACCGCTTCATTCTCCGCAAGGACCGCACGGGCGGGAGCCATGGCTCCCGCCCAGGAGACTCGCATGTCCACGATTCGAGACACCCAGGTGTCAGCCCACGATTGGTGGCGCGGCGCCGTCATCTATCAGATCTACCCGCGCAGCTTTCAGGACAGCAATGGCGATGGCATCGGTGATCTGCCGGGCATCCTCGAGCGCCTGGATTACATCGCCTCGCTGAATGTCGATGCGATCTGGCTATCCCCCTTCTTTACCTCGCCCATGAAGGACTTCGGCTATGACATCAGCGACTATCGCGATGTCGACCCGATGTTCGGCACCCTGGAGGACTTCGACCGTCTGGTCGAGGCAGCGCATGCGCGCGGCCTGAAAGTCATCATCGATCAGGTGCTATCACACACCTCCGACGCCCACCCGTGGTTCGAGGAAAGCCGCCAGAGCCGCGATAACCCGCGCGCCGACTGGTATGTCTGGGCAGACCCCAGACCCGATGGCGCACCGCCCACCAACTGGCAATCGATCTTCGGGGGCTCCGCGTGGCAATGGGACACTCGCCGCTGCCAGTACTACCTGCACAACTTCCTGATCGAGCAGCCGGACCTCAACTTCCATCATCCCGAGGTCGTGACGGCCATTCTTGAAGAAGTGCGATTCTGGCTGGAGCGGGGGGTGGATGGTTTCCGCCTGGATGCCATCAACTTCTGCACACATGGTGAGCTAAAGGATAACCCGCCGCGGCGTGAGATCGCTGAGGGCTTCATTGGCGTGCGCCCAGACAACCCCTACGGCTATCAACAACATCTTCACGACAAGACCCAACCCGAGAACCTCGCCGTTCTCGAACGGCTGCGGAGTCTGCTCGATGAATACCCCGGCACCACCAGCGTTGGCGAGGTCGGCGACGATGACTCCTTGCGCGTCATGGCCGAGTACACCCGGGGCGACCAGCGGCTGCACATGGCCTATTCCTTCGATCTGCTGACCGAGAACTCCTCACCCGACCACCTCCTGGCGACCCTGCAGACGATGGAAGCACAGATCGGGGACGGCTGGCCGTGCTGGGCGCTGGGAAACCACGATGTCACACGTCTGGCAACGCGCTGGGACGCCGAAGCCTCGCCGGCGCGCCTGCGCCTCTATCTCGCCTTCCTGCTGACCCAGCGCGGCAGCGTCTGCCTGTATCAGGGCGAAGAACTGGGGCTGAGTGAAGCCCAGCTACGCCATGACCAGCTGGTGGACCCCGCCGGCATCACCTTCTGGCCACGCTACAAGGGACGCGACGGCTGCCGGACGCCCATGCCGTGGCAGGCCGGTGAGTCACATGCGGGCTTCTCTCGCGTGTCTCCCTGGTTGCCGGTTCCCGACTTCCACCATGCCTTGGCCGTCGACCATCAGGAACACGATCCGGCATCGCTGTTGAATGCCAGCCGGGAGCTGCTCGCCTTCCGCCGCCGTCACCCCGCCCTCAGCCGAGGGGAGATCCACTTCCACTCGCTGCATGAGGAGGTCATCTGCTTCACGCGTCACTCAGGCGGCGAGTCGTTGCTGATCGCGCTCAACTTCTCTGCCCAGGCCCTGACTCTAAAGACCGCCTGGCGAGCGGAAGCCCTCGAGGATGCCCCCGGCATGATCAATGGTCACTGGCAGGCAGGTCGCCTGACGCTGCCGCCCCACGGCGTTGCCATCGCGCGCTGTGTTGGCGAGGCGCACTGAATCTCCCGCTTGCCGATCACGCGACTCACAAGGAGGTCATGATGACCCTGTCTCAACTCGATCCTCACGCACGCCTCGACTGGTGGCGTGGTGCCACGATCTATCAGATCTACCCCCGCAGTTTCATGGATGCCAACGGCGACGGCATCGGCGACCTGGCCGGCATCATCGAGCGCCTGCCCCATGTGGCCAGTCTCGGCGTGGATGCCATCTGGCTATCCCCTTTCTTCACCTCGCCGATGAAGGATTTCGGCTATGACGTCGCGGACTATCGGGATGTCGACCCGATGTTCGGCCACCTGGAGGATTTCAAGCACCTGGTCTCGCAAGCCCACCAGCTGGGGTTGCGCGTGATCATCGACCAGGTGCTGTCTCACAGCTCCGATCAACACGTCTGGTTCCAGCAAAGCCGTCAGGACCGCCACAACGCCAAGGCCGACTGGTATGTCTGGGCCGACCCGCTTCCGGATGGCAACCCGCCCAACAACTGGATGGCGGCCTTCAGTGGTCGCGCCTGGACCTTCGATGCCAAGCGCCGCCAGTACTATCTGCACAACTTCCTGGCCAGTCAGCCGGACCTGAATTTCCATCATCCCGAGGTGCGCCAGGCGCAGCTGGACAACCTGCGCTTCTGGCTGGATCTGGGGGTGGACGGCTTCCGCTTCGACGTCGTCAATTACTACTTCCATGACCGCGCCTTGACCGACAACCCGGCGATGCCACGCGAAGGCGTCAACCCGGGCAACCCGCAGAGCTATCAGCGAATGCAGCACAATATCGAGCAACCGGAGAATCTGGCGTATCTGGAGCGCATCCGCGACCTGCTCGATGAGTACCCGGGCACCACCAGTGTCGGCGAGATCGCCGGCAATGACCCTCTCCCGACCATGGCTGCCTATACCGCCGGCCAACGCCGCCTGCACATGGCCTACACCTTTGACCTGCTCAACAGTGATGGCGATGCCCGCGCGCTTTACGACGTGCTGACGCGCTTTGCCGAGCAAGGCGAAGACACCTGGCCTTGCTGGGCCCTGTCCAATCATGACGTGGAACGCAGTGCGACCAGCTGGGGAGAATCGCGCGCCCTGCTCGCCCTGACGGTGTTGTGTTCGCTGCGTGGCAGCCTGTGCCTCTATCAGGGAGAAGAACTGGGGCTTCCCGAAGCGGAGCTGGCCTTCGAGGACCTGCAGGACCCCTTCGGCATCAACCTGTGGCCCGAGATCAAGGGCCGCGATGGCTGTCGCACGCCGATGGTCTGGGATGACAGCCTGAACGGTGGGTTCAGCCGCTGCGCGACGAAGTCCGGCGTTGAGGGCACGCCCTGGTTACCGGTCTCCCCACGGCAGTTGCCATTGTCGGTGGCGCAGCAGGAAAACCGTGATGACAGCTTCCTGTCGCGAGCGCGTCGCCTGCTGCGCTATCGCGCCACCAGCCAGGTGCTGCGCGAGGGTGATCAGACCCTAATTGCCCCCGAGCGGCTCCCGGACGACGTCTTCGCCAGCGTGCGCCAGCATGGAGCGCAACGCCTGCTGTGTCTGGCACACCTCGGGACAGGCGACACGCCGAGCGTGATCGCTCCGAGTCAACTCGCGCCAGACATCACCACCTGGACCACCCTCGAGATCGCCGGTGTCACGGCGACACACGCCTCTCACCACCCCCTGTCGCTGATGCCAGGCAGCGCCATGTGGCTCGCCCTCAACTGACGCCTGGCAGATTCGATGCTTCACGGGATGCTCGGTGGATGACGGTCATCCCGGACGCCGCAACAACAATCACAATGATGGAGTCGCACGCCATGCCTTCTGTTATCAGCAACCCACGCCAACGGATGCTCACGACCCTCAAGGGTAGCGCCGGTGCCCTGCTGTTGAGCGGGGCCTCATTGACGGCACCCCTCGCACTGGCCACCGAGGTCACGATTGCCTGTGGCCCTGGCGGAGATTCCGACATGTGCCCGGAGCTCACCCAGCAATGGGCCGAGCAGTCCGGCAATCGTGTCAATGTGATCTCCACTCCCAACGACACCACCGAGAAGCTCTCGCTGTATCAGCAGCTGCTGAGCAGCGGTTCCAGTGATATCGACGTGCTGATCGTCGACATGGCGTGGCCAGGGCTGCTCGACGATCACCTGGTCGATCTTTCCCGTTACCTGCCCGACGATGCCACCGAGGGCTTCTTCCCCGCGCTGGTCGACAACGGCACCGTAGCGGGACGTCTGGTGGCCATGCCCTGGTACACCGACGCAGGCGTGCTCTATTACCGCAAGGACCTGCTGGAAAAATACGACCAGCAGGTGCCGGAGACCTGGCAGCAACTCACCGAGACGGCGCGCACGATCCAGGCGGCGGAACGTGACGCCGGCAATGCCGATTTCTGGGGATACAGCTTCCAGGGGCGAGCCTACGAGGGGCTGACCTGCAACGCACTGGAGTGGGTCGCAAGCCAGGGCGGCGGCACCCTGGTGGATGATGCCGGTGAGGTCACCATCGACAACTCGCGCGCCGCCGAGGCACTCGACCTCGCCGCCTCCTGGATCGGCAGCATCGCTCCGGAAGGCGCGCTGAATCATACCGAGGAGGAGTCACGTGGGCTGTTCCAGTCGGGCAATGCGCTGTTCCTGCGCAACTGGCCCTATGTCTGGAAGCTCAGCCAGGCCGAGGGCAGCCCGGTGGCAGGCAAGGTCGGCATGGCGCCCCTCCCGCATGGCCCGCAGGGCGAGTCACGCGCAACCCTGGGCGGTTGGAATCTTGCGGTATCACGCTACTCGGAGCACCCACAGGCCGCAGCGGAGCTGGTCGCCTACATCACCGCCGCTCCGCAGCAGAAGGCCCACGCCATGAAGATGGGGCGCAACCCCACCATCGAACACCTCTATCAGGATGACGAGGTGCTGGCGAGCAACCCCTCGATGGGCGAGCTCTATGAAGCGCTCAGAACCGGCGTCGCGCGCCCGGCCTCGGTGACGGGCGATGCCTACGCTCGCGTCTCCAATGCCTTCTTCAACCGCACCCATCAGGTGCTGTCGGGCGAGGAGACCGGTGCTCAGGCGGTGGAAGCGCTCGGGAGAGAACTCACCCGCATCGGACGCCGCGGCTGGTAACGCCAACGGCCTCACCCCGCCAGGCCTTGCGCCTGCAGACTGATGACGCCCGGAAGGTCTCGCGCAGAGACGCGGGGCCTTTCCGGCGCTCTAGCATGCCCGTGACCCGTAGCGCCTTAATAACAAGGATCGTGCAATGACATCTACCCAACTCCATCGCCATGCCGCACACGACTGGTGGCGCGGCGCAACGCTCTATCAGATCTATCCGCGCAGCTTCATGGACGCCAATGGCGATGGTGTCGGCGATATTGCCGGCATCATCCAACGTCTGGACTACCTCGCGACCCTGGGGGTAGACGCCATCTGGGTCTCCCCCATCTTCACCTCGCCCATGCAGGACTTCGGCTATGACGTCTCGGACTACCGTGACATCGATCCCCTGTTCGGCACTCTGGAGGACTTCTCGCGGCTCGTCGCCCGCGCACATGAGCTCGGGCTGGGCGTCATCATTGATCAGGTGCTGTCACACAGCTCCGATCAGCATGCGTGGTTCCGGGAAAGTCGCCAATCCCGGGACAATGCCAAGGCTGACTGGTATGTCTGGGCAGACCCGCGCCCGGATGGCGGTGCGCCCAACAACTGGTTAGCCGCCTTTGGTGGCCCGGCCTGGACCTTCGATTCACGGCGCTGCCAGTATTATCTGCACAACTTCCTCGCCAGCCAGCCGGACCTCAACTTCCATCATCCCGAGGTACGCCAGGCACAGCTCGACAATCTGCGCTTCTGGCTGGAGCTGGGCGTCGACGGGTTCCGCTTCGATACCGCCAACTTCTACTTCCATGACCAGGCGCTGACGGACAATCCGCCGTCCTCGGACGACTACCGTAGCCGTGGTCATCCCCGCAGCTATCAACTGTTGAAACACAATGCAGATCAGCCAGAGAATCTCGACTATCTGGAAGAGATTCGTGCCCTGCTGGAGGAATACCCCGGCGCCACCAGCGTCGGCGAGGTCGGGGGCAGCGACCCGCTTCCCGCCATGGCAGCCTACACCGCGGGCCAGCACCGCCTGCATATGGCCTACACCTTCGACCTGCTCAACAGCACGGGCGATGCCGTGGACTTGCACGCCGTTCTGGCACGCTTTGCCGAGCATGGCGAAGACGCCTGGCCGTGCTGGGCATTGTCCAATCATGATGTTCCGCGCAGTGCCAGCCGCTGGGGGAGCGCACGCGCCTTGCTGGCTCTGACGGTACTCTGCTCATTGCGGGGTAGCCTCTGCCTCTATCAGGGCGAAGAGCTTGGATTCGAGGAAGCGGAGCTGAGCTACGCCGAGCTGCAGGACCCCTTCGGAATCGCGCTATGGCCCGAGGTCAAGGGACGCGATGGCTGTCGCACGCCCATGGTGTGGGAGCCCCAACGCAATGGTGGTTTCTGCGCTGACTCCCTGTCGCCCTGGCTTCCCGTCAATGCCCAACACCAGTCACAGGCGGTCTCGCTGCAACAAGAGGTGCCCGAGAGTCTGCTGAATCGCGTTCGCCGGCTGCTGGAACTGCGACGTGAGAATGCGACGCTGAAGACGGGGCAACAGACACTCATCTCCCCGTCCGTGCTGCCGAAGGGTGTCTTTGGCGTGATACGTCACACTCCTCACCAGCAGATGGTGTGCCTGGCCAATCTGGAACACGAGGCAGGTCACGCCCCGGAACACGACAACGCTCCCGTCATGCTCGATCTGCCTACCCTGATGGGCTCGCGAATGCCTCATGGCCAGCATCATGACCCGATAGAGGTCGTCTCGTTGCCCGGCATGGCCACGCCCTCGCTTGAAGCAGGCCAATTGAGCCTGGCGCCGAGGATGGCAGCCTGGCTGGTCGTGCCAGCCGATACCTCGCAAGTGCAGGACTGCTAGCAGGCGTTGCCCGGCTGGACGCCTTGTGCCAGTTGGCCGCTCGTTCGGCCAACTCCGTCACTTTCTGGGCATTTCTGGTACGTGGCGATATGCTATCTCTGCACTTAATCGTTCAAGCTTTTCATCTTCAGGAACCCGACGCCTGTGTCATCGCCTCGCCGCATCACTCTCAAGGAGCTAGCCGCTCAACTCGGCGTCTCCACCGCCAGCGTCTCCAACGCCTTCAACCGCCCCGACCAGCTCTCGCCAGCATTGCGCGAGCGGGTGCTCGAGGAGGCCAGACGCCTTGGCTACCGTGGTCCGGACGCCAAGGCGCGCAGTCTGCGCACGGGGCGTTCACGGATCATCGCCGTAGTACTCGCGGAGACGCTGACCTACAGCCTCAAGGACGCCGTCGCCAGCGAACTGCTGTCGGGCATCGCGGAAGTGCTGGATGCTCACGGCCATACCCTACTGCTGCTTTCAGGCCGCCAGAATGCCTCCCAAGTGCCCGGATCTTCCAGCATCGCCGATGGCTTCATCGTCTACGGGCTCATGGCCAGCATGGCGCTGGTAGAAGAACTCCAGAGTGCGGGTCACAAGCCTATCGTGGCGGTCGACTTCGATCTGGGCGATCACCCCGCCATCCATGTGGATGATGAGCCCGCCTGCTACACCATCGCGCAACATGCCTTGCAGACACCCGCCAGTCGTATCGGCATCGTCAACCTGCGCCTGACCGACACGCCCTGCAATGGCCCCATCACCGATGCCCATACGCTACTTCCGGCCGGCCGTACCATTACTCGCTCGCGTCTGGCGGGGTTTCATCGCGCCCTGGCAGAGCGAGAGGTGTCTTTGCAAGACGTCGCGATGTGGAACATCGAGGAAAACACCTATGAGGTCTGCGCGCCGGTGCTGGCAGAGATACTCGACCTGCCGGCCAGCGAGCGGCCAGACCTCCTTCTGTGCATGTCAGACCGCATTGCTCTGACCGCCGTGACCCTGGCCGAACAACGTGGCATCCGAATTCCCGAGGATCTGCGTATCACCGGCTTCGATGGCATCGAGGAAGGACAATATCGGTCACCGCGCCTGACCACCGTCCACCAGGACAGTACCGAGAAAGGCCGCCTTGCCGCGCGAATGATTCTGGGGCTGGAGCCCGCGTCATCACACCGGCTCTCGACACAGCTGATCCAGGGCGAGACCTGCCCGTAAGGAGACGTCGCCAGGAGTGACGCTTCAGGACGTGGCAGGTATCATCCCCAGCCCGTTCATCGCAGCCGAGGGAGGTTTCCATGCCGATCCTGCACAGCATCATTCACCGTATCGACAAGGGCAATAGCGAGACGCCGGCCCAGCTGGTGCCTGCCGCCACCGCCCTGCCGGCATCCGATGCACTGGAGGATCTGGTGTCCGGGCTCAATGATGCCTACCACGGCAAGGCCAAGAACTGGGGCCGTTTCAATGAAGACGCGCCTGCTGCCTTCCCCTCCGAGCTGGCGTCTTTCCTCGCAGGTGATAGCGATTTCGCGAGCCTGACCCAGACGCTTGCCGGTCGACTCATGCCGTTGATCGATGACAACCTCCCGACAGGCGGCCATCTGCTGGTGGTGGATCACCAGCAGGGCGAGACGCGCCACCTGTTCATGGCGTTGCTGCACCATCGTGACGGCTTCGCGATCGACGAGTCCCTCGCGGTAACGCCCGCCCGACAGCTCAACATGACCCAGATGTCGCTGGCCGCACGACTGGATATCAGTCAGTGGCAAGGCAGCTCGACGTCTCACCCTTATCTGTCCTGGGCGCGCGATCGCGGACGCACCAAGCTCGCCGAAGCTTTCGCCGAGACGCTGGGCGCACAGGAGCAGCGGGATGCCGGCCAGGAAACTCGCACCCTGCTCAAGGCGTTCAGCGACTATGTCGAGAAGGAAGACATGGCCGAGGAAGCCAGCCGGCAGAAGACCGACACCCTGGTCGATTACGCCACCGATCAGGCCAAGCTCGGCGAGCCGATCACGCTGGACCAGCTGTCTGAGCTGATCGATGAAGAGCACCCGCAGGCCTTCTACGATCACATTCGCAACAGTGACTACGGACTGTCGCCGGAAATCCCGCCGGACAAGAAGACGCTCAACCAGTTCAAGCGTTTCACCGGGCGCGCCGCGGGTGTCTCGATCAGCTTTGACTCGCACCTGCTGGGCGACTCGGTGGAATACGATGAAGCGAGTGACCGTCTGATCATCAAACAGGTCCCGACGGGCCTGCGTGATCAGCTCAAGCAGCGCTGACGTTCTTCCCTCCACTTCGCGCCAGACATGACAAGGCCCCACGGAATCCTCCAGTGGGGCCTTGTCGTCAGTGTCTCAAGCTATCGCACCCGGTCGAGGCTATATTTGCGCCCACCGTCTTGCACCTGCCTGTAGCGCCGCGCCACTCGGACACCAACTGACACCCGCTACCCTATCGTGTTGTCTGGCTCATTTCGCCGTTGCCTTCAGTGACTGCTCGAACCTGTCCAGAAAGAGGTCGGCTTCCGAACGCTCGATGCACAGTGGCGGACGGATCTTCAAGGTACTGCCGGACTTTCCGGCCCCGCCGATCAACACGCCATTGCGCTTGAGATCATTGATCAACGCCGTGGTGCGCTGGGCGTCTGGCGCGCCGTCACGCGTCGGGTCACAGAGATCCAGTCCCAGGAACAACCCGGCGCCTCGCACATCACTTACCTCCTCGAAACGTGCCTGAATATCCTGGAGCTGTCGCTTAAAGTACTCACCCTGACGCTCTGCATTGGCCATCAAGTCTTCTTCGGCGATCACGTCCAGCACCGCCGTGCCTGCCGCCACGGCCACAGGTGAGCCGCCGAAGGTATTGAAGTAGCCTACATCGGCGTTCAGCACAGCCAGCAACTCTTCGCGTGCCGCGAGTCCGGACATCGGGAAGCCATTGCCCATCGGCTTGCCCATGGTCACCACATCCGGCGTCACGCCGTGACGCGAGAAGCCCCACATTCCCTGCCCCGTGCGCCCGAAGCCGGGCTGTACCTCATCGGAGATGAACAGGCCGCCCCGAGCCTGCAGGAGTTCGACCGCGGGCTTCAGGAAACCTGCAGGGTCTGCATAGATGCCATCGCTCGAGAAGATGGAGTCGACCAGCAGCGCCGCGCATCCATGGCCTCGCGCCTCCAACTGTTCGATGCCGAACCGCACCTGCTCGGCGAACCAGGCAGCCGGGTCTGCCTGCTCACTCATTCGGGAGATCGGCAGGATATGCACATGATCCGGCGGCGTGCCCTGCTTGTAGGAAGACGGTGAGACTTCCGTCACGGCGGCCGTATTGCCGTGGTAGGCCGCCTCGGTGACGATGATCCCCTGTCGCCCTGTCCAACCACGCGCCAGCCTCAGCGCCATGTCGTTGCTTTCACTGCCGGTACACATCATCACCAGTCGATTGAGCGCGCGCGGCAGCGTGTCCAGCAGGCGCTCGGCATAGCGATGGATGCCTTCGTGCAGATAGCGGTTGTGCACGTTGAGGGTCCCCATCTGCTCGGCGACCGCCTGGACCACGCGAGGATGACAGTGGCCGATCGATGGCACATTGTTGTAGACATCCAAGTAGCGCTTGCCCTGGTCATCGAACAACCAGACCCGCTCGCCCCGGACAATGTGCAACGGCTCCTCATAGAAGAGCATGGACGTCGGCCCGACCGTTTCCATCCGCTTGCGCACCAGGGCGCCGATTCGCGCATCTGCCTTGTCGATGTGCGCCAAGCTGAAGGCGTTCTGATCCAGAATCCCGCGTACCTTTTCCATCACGCCATCCTCACCTTGTCGTTGACTGTCTGATCTCGTACTTGTCGATCGATACCTGTCTGATCGCCCTTCGCTTGCTTGTCGTGTTCGTGTCCGCAAAGTGACTGCACGACACCTTGTTGGCCTTCTCGTGACTGGCCCCTTCGCTGCTCAACATAGCGCCGCGCCATGCCGGCCGTATCTCGGCTGAAACCCTCGCTCAGCATCTTGCCTTCCTTGCTCTCCTGATGCGTGGCCAACCAGGCGCATAACAGAATGCGACGCAGCATCACGAAGGTATCCAGCATGGCCTCATCTGCCGCCGAGAATTCGGCTACCGAACGATAGCCCTTGATCCAGGCGTCTCTGAGCTGCGGGACGCTCGGATCCGTCTCGTGGAAGCTGATCGCGGCGGCAAAGTCATAGGCATACCAGCAGAAGCCACAGTCATCGAAGTCGATGATCGTCATGCTGTCGCGCGATACCAGCAGATTGGTCAACCGAAGGTCGGCATGGACCAGCCCGAAACGTTCTGGCGCCGTGCCATAGAGCGCGATTTCCGACTTGAGATAGACAATGGCGTCATGAATGGTCGCGGCCTCGACAGCCGTCATCCCCGGAGCATTTCGCCAATCTCCCCACAGCCCGCGGGGCGAGATCATGCTTTCCAGGTCCCAGCGCTTGCGCACGAAGCCTACCGGCGGCTGCCAGCGCCGACTGTGTTCATGCAGCGTGGCATTCACCGCGCCCAATCGTTCGAACCACTGCGGCAGGCCCTCGTCGATATCCGGCTCACGGCCGGCCGCATGTTCGAAGGCCACCACGTGCAGAGACTGTCCGTCAGCCGAGATCGTCAGAACCGGGCTGCCGGTCGTGGTCATGACCGGCGCCGGCGTATTGACGTGCGCCGTCGTGCGCAGGTCATCGATCCAGGCCAGCTCGGACTCGATCTCTTCCTGGCAGTGATAGTCCGGTCGGTGAACCCGAATGATGATTCTGTGACCCGCCTCGGCATCCTCGGCGAGGAAGGTCAGGTTCTCGGACATGGTCAGCAACGAGATCCGTGACGTCTCGGGCATGCGCCATGTCGTCAGGCAAGCGACCAACTCGTGTCTTGTTTGATTTATCAGAGTTTCCGTATACATCTCACCACCTCGCTGACATGGGAAGACCGGGAATCTTGCGGTCTCGGTGTCACACTTCGTCTGCGGTCAGAAGCCAGTGGCCAATCTCACGACCCACGATCTGGCTCACGGCATGGATCTGTGCGCGAAAGTTGCATGACTCAGACTAACGACAGCGTGAGGTGATGCGTTATCAGCATCCGGCAAACCTGAAAACACCAACAATAACAATGAGTTGATTGATCAATGCACGAAGATGTATCACGAACGGACGACAGTGATGCCACCTGGCAGAACAAGGGGTTCGAGCATGCACCAGGCAAGTGCACACGGGAGGCTTGGGACGTCAATGAACAGGCGCATAACATCACCGAATGGTCACAACATTATGATCAATACGGTCATGGCGCCTTCTATGGGCGCATTGATGAGCTTCATCTACCGGGAATGCAGGTATTCAAGGAATACACCAGCCAGGCACTGGACCAGCAATGTCATGTCTGGCCGGATTCACTGTGGATTGGTATTCCAAGCGAGCACCAGCCCTGTCGGATCAATGGCTACGCGCTTGAGGCAGGCGACATCATGTGTCAGCCAGGCGGGCAGGATTTCGCGCTGACGACACCCGATAGCTTCGCGATCCACTCTCTCGTATTACGGCGTGACTGGCTGCTCGAGATCGTGGGAGAGTCGGCTCTCTCGCTGCTGGAAGGGGATCCGCAGCGCTCGATGCGCCTCGGCATGCCGCAAGGAACTCGGCAAGCCGTCACCTTCCTGATGGACCGCCTGATTAAGCGTCAGGAAACAGGATTCGAGGTGCAAGTCCACCAGGACATTCTGTCGCTGGCTGTCGCCGCCATTCTGGAGAAAAGGACTCCCCTGACCGACCGCTACCCAAGCTATCATCACCGACGGCAGGTAGTGGAGCGGGTACGAGAACATGTGAACAGCACAGAACCTGCACCGGTCAGCATCGAGAGCCTTTGCCGTATTGCGCATGTCAGTCAGCGGACGCTTCGCAACAGCTTCACCAGCATTCTCGGCATCAGCCCCATGCAGTTCATCCGCCTCAACCGACTCAATCAGGTACGACGGCGGCTGTGTAACCCACAGTCAACGAGCACGGTCGGTCAGATCGCCAGCGACTGGGGATTCTATCACCTGGGCCAGTTTGCTCAGGATTATCGTCGCCTCTTTGGTGAGAGCCCCTCAAGCACCTTGGCGCGCCATCGGGCAGGATGAGGTGTGCGATAGCTACCCCGGTACAGACCAAGCAGCAACCATTCTCGGAATGGCTGCTCGTTGATGTGACTGGCTGATGACCCGCCAGGTAGGCTTGCTTGACCACAGAGCCATTCACGACGCTGGGATGGAAGGTATTCGGCAACTGAGCCCGGCTTCTTCCAGCAACCATTCCCGAAATGCCTGTACCTTGGCCACATGAGTGACCTCGGGCCGGTAGATCACGTAATAGGCCAGAGAGGAGGCACACATCACCTCATCAAATAGCCTGACCAGGCGCCCCGAGACAAGGTCGTCATGCACCATGACTCCACGCGCCAACGCAATGCCCTGACCATCGATCGCGGCCTGCAGCACTGCGGCAGAGTTGTTGATCTGCAGACCGCGCGATGAATCGACATCCGTGAGACCCGCCTTCTTGAACCAGCCACTCCATGACGGAAAGCCGTCATAGCCTTCCATGGACAAGTCGTGAATCAGTGTCTCCTCCAACAGGGCTGCGGGGGTCTTCAAGCTTCCGGGGTCACGCAGCAGCTGGGGCGAGCAGACGGGGTAGACCTCTTCGTGCATCAGCTCCTGCGCTACCACCCCCCTCCATTTGCCTGGCCCGTAGCGTACCCCGATATCTACCCGCTCCCGTGAGAAATCGACCGGCTTGTGATTGGTATCCAGATGCACATCGATGTCCGGCCACGCCGCCTGAAACCGGTGCAAACGCGGCAGTAGCCATTTGGCGGCAAAGGCGGGGCTGACTGTCACCGTCAGCACGCTACGCCGAGTGCCATCTTTGAGGCGCTCCACCCCGAGTGACAATTTCTCGAATCCGGCGCGGATATCGGGTAGTGCCTGCTCTGCAAGCTCTGTCGGGACAAGGCGTGTCTTGCCACTGCTGGCACGATGAAACAGCGAGTCACCCAGCCACTCCTCCAGTCCCCGCACAAGTTGGCCGACAGCGGCAGGGGTCACGTGCAGTTCCTCTGCCGCAGCGGCAAAGCTCTTGTGGCGGGCGCTCGCTTCGAAGGCACGCAAGGCATTCAGATGATTGGGCGATGTCATGGCGATAAAGTTTTTCTTTCCCTACTGCCTAGTTAATCTCGTTTGTTGAATGTTCAGTCAGCTTCCAGAATACGCCGCATAGACGAATCGTGACAGCTCATAGGTGTCTGTCCTGCCCTGCTCATGCCATGGCGCTCGAGTGTGATGACCGCCAGACATGGAAAAAGGTTTTCTTCCCTCTCTCGCCCTCGTGGAGATGTCCTACATGCGCCTCAATGCCGACTTTTCACAACGTGCCAGCATCACACCGGACCATTACCAGTGGGTGCCGTCCCCCCAGGGAGGGGTCGAGCGCATGATGCTAGATCGTATCGGGGAGGAGAAGGCGCGGGCCACCAGCCTGGTCCGATATGCCAAAGACTCCCGCTTTTCAGCACATGAGCATCCACAAGGCGAAGAGATTCTCGTGCTGTCCGGCACCTTCACCGAAGATGGCGTGCGGGACTTCCCTGCTGGCTGGTACCTGCGCAACCCGCCAGACTCGCGCCACACCCCCAGCAGCACCGACGGCTGCGTGATCTTCGTCAAGCTACGACAGATGCCGTCAGAGGAGCATGAGGCGGTACGCATCAACACTCGAGACCCGGCCAACTGGCATGAGCAGGATGGCCGCGAGATCTGCTCACTGTATACCAGTGCCACCGAGCAGGTGAGCCTGCAGCGCCTGGCGCCACATGCCGAGCTTCCGCTGTTGGTCAACACTGGCGGTGCCGAACTGCTGGTGTTGGAGGGTTGCCTGCATCCAGGGCACGGGTCCTGCCCTGCCGGCAGTTGGCTGCGCTTGCCAGCCAGCGAACCGCTGGCGCTCTCCGCCGGCGCAGAGGGAGCGACCTTCTACCTCAAGACGGGGCATCTGATCGCCCTGGAGGGTGAATGAACACGCCTTCGCCACGCGTTGCCATTATCGGGGCTGGTCTCTCAGGTCTCTATGCCGCTTGGCAACTGGAGCAGCATGGCATTCATGACTATCGGGTGTTCGAAGCCCAGCACGTCATGGGAGGCCGTATCGCTTCCGCAGTGCCGTCCCTTGCCGAGACAGGGGCACAGCACCGCCTGGATCTAGGCCCTACCTGGTTCTGGCCGGAGCATCAGCGCGAAATGGCGCAACTGATGCAGACACTGGGCCTGGAATGCTTTGCACAACATGTGACGGGCGACAGCCTCCTCGAGCGCGCCACGGACAAGAGCCCACTGCGCACCGCTGGCATCCGTGATTCGCTGACCGCCATGCGGGTAGCGGGAGGGATGGAGACGCTGATCGAGCGACTGCGTCGCGATATCCCTGCGGACAAGATACTGACTGGGCAGGTTGTCCGTCATCTCGAGCGCTTGCCAGACAGGATTGCGCTAAGTGCCGAGGATGACAGCGGGCAACGCATGAGCTGCGAAGTGGAGCAGGTCTTGTTGGCTCTTCCGCCACGTCAGGCACTCCAGCATATCCAGTTCACGCCGGCATTGCCGAGCGCGCTGGCGGCACAGTGGCAGCAGACCGCGACCTGGATGGCGCCCCACGCCAAGTATCTCGCGGTCTACGAGCGTCCTTTCTGGCGCGAGGCCGGCTTGTCCGGTGCCGCACGCAGTGCACGCGGCCCGATGGTGGAGATACACGATGCCAGCCCACTGGAGGGCCCCGGTGCACTCTTCGGATTCGTGGGAGTCCCGGCTGGCCATCGCCGCCAGATCACGCAGGACGTATTACGCCAGCACTGCCGCGCACAGTTGGGCCGCTTGTTCGGCCCTCAGGCGGCCAGCCCCCAAAGCGATGTCCTCAAGGACTGGGCGACTGCCCCCTTCACAGCAAGCCCGGCAGATATTGATTCCATGACGTCATTCCAGGAGGTCCCCAGACCAGGGGCCAGCGATGGCCCCTGGCGCCAATGCCTGACCGGCATTGCTAGTGAATGGTCTCCCCAGTTTCCAGGCCATGTCGCGGGGGCCATCGACGCCGCACGCTACGGCGTCGAACAGATATTGGCCGCTCGCTAGCAAGACAATCAGTCCGCTAGACACTCGACTTTCCCCACTCGCCCCAATGGCGAACACACGACAAGGACTCTCATGACTACCGTATTCTCTCCCGACACCTTGAACTCCCTCTGGGTCTGCATCGTCATTGCCCTGGCGGCCAGCAGCATCGCGATCTCGATCACCCAAGGTGAACTGTTCGCGCCCTTGCGTCAGTACGCACAACGCTTTGGCCACATGACCGGCCACCTCTTCCAATGCTTCTTCTGCATCAGCCACTGGGTGGTCTTCGCTGGCATGGTGTTCTATCACCCGACCCTGACGCACAGCGGCTTCGTGCTGGTGGACTGGATCCTGGCCGGCTTCTTCACCTTGACGCTCTCCACCCTGGTGAGTGGCCTGCTGTTCAAGGTGCTGCTGACCGGCATGGCAAAGAAAGTACGCGACAAGGAAGTGAAAGAGATATTTGCTGCCAAATGATCGCCTGATCATGACCCTGACCGCATCACACCAACTGACCTCTACCGCCAGGTAGTCCGTTTCAGACCTCACACGTGGCGGTGCTCCCACTGCATCGCCCTCCCCGCATATTGCGTCTCCCAACCATCATTGCCTCACCCAGCGACAGGCACCACTGCATCGTGCGTGCGACCCGAGGCATGGCATTTTTCCAGACACAGGAAGCCCCATGTCACAGTCAAGCTCCTCCTCGCAGTCAAGCTCCTCCTCACAATCAAGCACCACCCTAGCCGCAAACTCCCCCTTGGCGGCAGGTCTTGAGGCCAAACCGCGTGTCACTCCCTGGCAAGACGGTGATGCCGTTCTGCCGATCTACTGGAAAGCATGCAAGCACGCCGCCCCAACCGAGAGCTGACCGGTATCGATCGCTATCTGCTCAAGAGCGTGCCCCTGGCCACGGGATGGAATGGCCTGCTGGGTCGTGTACGCAAGGACTTCACGCTCAGCTTGGAATATCGCGAGTTGATCATGTGCAGAGTGGCCGTGCTCAATCGGGCCGAGTTTGAATGGCAGGTGCACCAACCTGCCTACCTCGATGCCGGCGGCACACAGGAAAAATGTGACGCGTTGCGCGAGGAAGGCATTTCATCTCGTTTCAATGAAGAAGAGCGTGCACTGCTGGCGCTGACCGATCAATCGACCCGCCAAGTGGAAGTCGATGGCGACATCATCGAGACACTCAAGACGCTGTTCGGTGAACAACAGACGGTCGAAGCCGTCGCCACGGTTGCCGCCTATAACATGGTCTCTCGCTTCCTGGTGGCCTTGGCGATCTGAGAGAGTTACTAACACGAAACGCTCAGCAAGCAGTGCTCGTCGTGACAGGGGCCATGCCCGTGATGAGAGGTGCTGCTGACCGGCATGGCGCAGAAAGTACGCGATAAGGGAGTGGAGAGAACCTTCGCAGCAAAACGACCTCAGCCATCTCGCCCCGCGGGCTATAACACCACCCTTCCAGCGCGTCATCGCAGTCTTGAGCGTAGTGACAGCCCGGAAGCGGATGGCCGACCGCTCTTCTCTCTTTCTCTCTTTCTCTCTTTCCCTCTTCCCCCTTCGCCGGCCCCCAGACAACGTCGTTGCCTCTTGGAGCACTTAGGAACGGTACTGACGACAAATCGAGACAACAGGGACCATATCGACGCTCATTGGGAATTACTTCATAATCGCAACGCTGATGATAATGATATGCAACTGCTGGTGATGTGAACTCCTGTGCAAAAGTCAGCATCTCCCCATCGCTAGCGCTGTCCCTCCACTTCTCAACGAGCACACCATGAAGACCTTTCTCCCTACGGCCGCCTGCGGCCTGTTACTGGTGGCCAGCGGTAGCATCTCGGCCCAGGACATCACTCTGACTGATATCGCTGGCCGTCAGGTTACCGTCGATGCTCCCGTGAAGCGCATGATTCTCGGTGAAGGCCGTCAGGTCTATCTGCTGGGGGCTCTGCAGCCCGAAGCCCCCTTCGAAAGCGTTGTCGGATGGCGAGAAGATTTCTCTCAGGCGGATCCCGATAACTATGCCCACTATGCCGAGCGCTTCCCCGAACTCGAGAAGATTCCGACCTTCGGTGGCTTCAAGGATGGCACCTTCGATGTCGAGCAGGCGGCAGCCCTGAAGCCGGATGTGGTGCTGATGAACCTGGAAGCGCGTCAGGCAACCGAGGATGCAGCCTATGACGACAAGCTGGCACAGCTGGACATCCCGATCGTCTACGTCGACTTCCGTGAGGATCCACTCGCGAACACCACGCCGTCGATGCGCCTGATGGGCCAGTTGCTGGGCAAGGAAGACAAGGCGGAGGCGTTCATCGCCTACACCGAAGAACAGATGGCACGCGTCACCGAAGTCATCGCGAAGCAGGACCCACAGCGTCCTGACGTCTTCATCGATCGCGCCGGCGGTTACTCCGACGACTGCTGCATGAGCTTCGGGCCGGGCAACTTCGGCGAATACGTTGATCTGGCCGGCGGCCACAACATTGCCGAAGGCATCATTCCCTCCACCTTCGGCACCCTGAACCCCGAGCAGATCATCGCCGCCAATCCTGAGCATGTCGTCGTGACAGGAGGAAGCTGGGACGCCTATGTGCCGGGCGGCAAATGGGTCGGTGTCGGCCCGGGGGCCGATCAGGAGCTTGCTCGCGAGAAGCTTCAGGCCCTGACCCAGCGCGTGGCCATGACGGGCATTCAGGCCGTGGACGACGCCAACTTCCACGCCATCTGGCATCAGTTCTACAACAGCCCTTACTACTTCGTGGCGGTCCAGAAGATGGCCAAGTGGTTCCATCCGGAGCTGTTTGCCGATCTTGACCCTGAAGCCACCATGCAGGAGCTGCACGAACGCTTCCTGCCCGTGGACTATGCACCTGGCTACTGGGTATCGCTGAAAGATGAATGATGTCACCTCTTCCACTCCCCTCTCTCAAGGGGGGAGTCACTACCGTTCTTCGGTGGTCAAGCGGCAGCTGATTCTGGTGTCACTGGGGGTGGCACTGTTCCTGAGCCTATGCCTGGATCTATCACTTGGTCCGGCGCGCTTCCCTCTCGATGAGGTGCTCGCGGCACTGATCTCACCGGACTCCGTCAGTAATCAGGTGCGAGTCATCCTGTGGGAAATCCGCATGCCCGTTGCGCTGATGGCGCTGGTGGTCGGTGCCAGCCTGTCGGTGGCCGGTGCCCAGATGCAGACCATCCTGAGCAACCCCCTGGCCAGTCCCTTCACCCTGGGCATCTCGGCCGGGGCCAGCTTCGGTGCTGCGCTGGCACTGGCCTTTGGCGTCGCGATCATTCCCGCCGCCATCGATTATGTGGTCCCTATCAATGCCTTCGTCATGGCCATGATCACGGCCTTCTTCATCCACGCCTTGAGCATGAAGCGAGGCGTGACGATCGAGACCATCGTGCTGCTCGGCATCGCCATGGTCTTCATCTTCAACTCACTGATGGCCCTGATCCAGTTCTTCGCCAGCCAACAGGCCGTGGCCGCCGTGGTCTTCTGGACCATGGGCAGCTTGACCAAGGCCACCTGGCCCAAGTTCTGGGTCTCGCTCGGCGTTCTGGCGATCGTGCTGCCGCTGCTGGCACGTCATGGCTGGGCACTGACGGCCATGCGCCTGGGAGATACCAAGGCGGAAAGCATGGGCGTCAAACCCAAGGCGCTGCGCCTGGAAGTGCTGGTACTGGTCTCGCTACTGGCTGCCATCGCCGTCGCCTTCGTCGGCACCATCGGCTTCATCGGTCTGGTCGGTCCGCATATCGCACGCCTGCTGCTGGGGGAAGATCAACGCTTCTTCGTGCCCGGCTCTGCCCTGTGCGGGGCGCTGATTCTCTCGATCGGCTCGGTGCTGTCGAAGATCATCCTGCCGGGTACGGTGATCCCGATCGGCATCATTACCTCACTGGTCGGCATTCCCTTCTTCCTGTTCCTCACCCTGCGACAGAAGTCATCCTCATGGTAACGCTCACGCTTGATCGCTTGTCCGCCCACTATGGTCGCCGCCAGATTCTGGCGGAGGTCACGACGCCCTGCTTTGAAGGGGGCCAGGTGGTGGCCTTGCTGGGGCCCAACGCCGCCGGCAAGTCGACCTTGTTCCGGCGCATCCTCGGGTTGATCGACGGCGGTGGGGAGGCGCGCGTCGAGGGCGCGACTCGTCAGCGCCCCATCGGCTACATGCCACAGGACACCGGGGTCAATGCCGTGCTGACGGTCTATGAATCGGTACTTCTGGCACGCATGCAGGGGCGCAGCCTGAAGGTCCAGCCCGAGGACATGGCCGAAGTGGAGCGCGCACTCGACGATCTGGGAATCAGCGCGCTGGGCGAGCGGGACATCGGTGATCTGAGTGGAGGCCAGCGCCAGCTGGTGGGTGCCGCCCAGGCGCTGGTGCAATCACCGGAGATCCTGCTGCTGGATGAGCCAACCTCTGCGCTGGATCTGCATCGCCAGCTGCAGCTGTTGACCATTCTGCGTCGCCTCGCCCGCGAGCGAGGGATGCTGATCATTGCCGCCTTGCACGACCTGGGCCAGGCACTGCGCTTCACGGACCAGGCCATGCTGCTTCAGAACGGCCGCCTCATCGCCAGCGGCCCGACCGCCGAGGTGGTCACCCCGGAGCGGCTGCGTGAGGTCTATCGCGTGGCTGCCCGCATCGAGCCCTGCTCCCAGGGGCAGCCACAGCTCATCGTCGAAGAGGCCATCTGATCTGACGCCCTTCGAAGGCGGCCAGCCCTGCCCCTGCCAGCATCAGGGGCAGGGCGAACAGGAAACCGCTCGAGATGGGGGCATGGAAGATCAGCAGGTCCGCCAGTATCGGCCAGAGCAATGCGACATACTCGAAGGGTGCCAGACGGGACGCTTCGGCGTAGCGCAATGCCAGTGTCATGCAGATATGCGCGGCCCCCCCGAACAATCCCGACAGCACCAACAGCCCCAGCGCCTCCTGGGAAAGCGGCGCCCATCCCATCGGTAGCGTCGCCAAGCCTGCCAAAGCCGAGACCAGGATGAAGTAGAAGGCGATCGCCCCAGCCGTCTCGGTACGCGAAATACGCCTCACCGTCAGCAACGCGCCAGTCGTCAGCAGTGCCGAGAGTACTCCCAGTACGTAGCCGGTCACATTGCCGGTACTGCTCTCGAAGCTCAGCGACGGCAGAATCAGCACCAATACTCCCGCCAAGGCCAACCCCAGCGCCAATGCCCGCTGGCGACTGAACCGTTCCCCCAGCAATACCACACCGCCCACGGCCATCATGACCGGCGTCAGCTGTGCCAGCAGCGTCGCCTCCGAGATGGGCAGCAAGGCAACCGCCGCAAAGGAGGCAAACATCGCGGCCGCACCGAAGCCGGAGCGCAACAGATGCCCTCCCGGTCGACGGGTCGCTAGACCACGCGGGAACTCCTTGCGCCACATCATGAAGATCATGATCGGAATCAAGGCAAAGGCCGAACGAAAGAACACCGCCTGCCCCAGTTCCACCGTCTCGCTGACCGCCTTCACACACACCATCATCCCGGTGAACAACACACCGGACAGCAATCTGAGAACAATTCCGGCCAAGGGCCGATCCACCAACTCCGTCATGACAGGGGTTCGCTACGCGGCTGAAAGAAAGGCAGCATTCTCCCGATTCCCTCGACGGAATGCCATGGCAACGTGCCACGCCAGAGGCGAATTTTCGCGATATTGAGGACAACCTCGAATAGACGCCTCTTTTCCCGGCGTGTGATATTTACGGCCTCTCATTCATCTGCTAAATTCGGTTTATCGAGGCAAAATCCTCGGTCGGGTTTGGCGACTCGAAATCATCCAAGGCGCACAAGCGCCCCAGACCATGGTTGGCGCTTTTTTTGTGGCTGCCATGCGTTATGGCGGTCGTGCGCGGGAGACCTCCGGGTCTGCCGGTTTCTTGGATGCCGGTTCGCCAACCCGTGTACGGCCGCCCCCATCACTGTTTGGCGACAGCGGGAGCGGCTCCCATATCCAAGGAGCTTCAACCATGGTCATTCAGACTACGGCATCTCCGCGTAGCCCCGATCTGCCTACCCCCTATGGCGGCTATCCCGATCCCCCTTCCCAAGACTGTCGCTCACGCGTCATTGGCGACTGCAGCGAGGTGCTGTCATGACCTCGAATTCTTCTCACACCACACCAACACCCTCATCTACTCCTCTTGCGCCCTCTGCTACGGGCAAGGCAATAGCCGAGTCTTCCCAGACGCCTGAGACTTCGGTGTCACACGACTCGTCACCTACCATCACCTCAGAGAGCCAGCGTCGCTCTCCTCCCCCTCACACCTCGAGCACTCCCACATTCCAGGATTCCTCGACTGCCGCAGCTTATCGGCGAGGACAGTTGATCAAACAGCACTTCCAGCAGTGGCTGAAAGCCTTGAAGGATAAACCGACTCATTTCACGAAAGTCAGCTGCCGCAACGAGCTGATGAAACATCCAGAGTTGGCGGGCTATAAACCCATTATTGTCCTGCAGCGGGTCGGTGACCTGATCGATCGCCTGGTCATTGATGGTCACGTTGTGCAATCCGACACCATCGGCAAGCGTCGCCGCGTCTATCAACTCATCGATAGCACTTCGGAGCGCTCACCGGATATCCCCTTGCAGAGCAATCGACAGGATCTTGCCACGTCGAAAACCGATAGCACATCGCATCTACCGCTCGATGCAGCACTGCAGGAACAACGTCGAGCCTTGAAAAAATCCATGCGGGCCGCGAGCGCGGAAGCCGAGCACCTCTATCAATTGGCAAAGGACTATCCGGAGGCGAAACCCGACATCGCTCCACTCCAGGAGGATGCAATTCAGCGCGCCTGCGAACTCCAGGGACTACTGGCTGCCGTGCTGGCGCTCTCTGCAAAACGCCATGCTGGAGGTGCCTCATGACACCGCGTCAGATCAATCGATTACTGCCCTCTCTGACAAGCCCGACACTCAGAGCTTGGCAAGCGCGTTGTATTGAGACAGCACTTCAACGGCTTTCGGATCAGCAGCCCCATTTCCTGTGCCAGGCCACCCCGGGTGCGGGCAAGATGCTGATGGCCGCCGTCCTGGCTGAGGAGCTGATTCTCAACGGGAGCATTGATCACGTCATCTATCTCGGCCCCACCTCTGCCGTGGTGGAGCGTGCACGCGAGACGTTTTCGCAAATTCTGGGGCGGCCCATGCAGGGCAGGCTGGGGGACATCGGTATCGCGCTGACCTATCAAGCGCTCAGCTTCCGCCTGGAGGACCTCAAGCAACTCTGTCGCCAAGGGCGTGTCCTGCTGGTCTGGGACGAAAGCCACCATGCCGCCGGCGCGACAGCATGCGCCGCAAAAAACGCCTACACCAGCTCAGCAGCCACCGGCGCCAATCAATGGGGGTTGGCGCTCTTGGCATTGGAGCGCGATGTTCGCTTTACGCTCGCCTTGTCAGGCACTCCTTGGCGCACTGATGGCAGTTGCCTTCCGATGCTGCGTTATATGGCACCGAGCCATGAAGACGCCTCAGCGTCCGAGCCATCGGTGCCAACCCTGCCATCGGCGGACAGTGACCGCCTCGCGCTGATCCCAGACTTCACTTATCCCCTGCGTGATGCCATCCAGGATGATGTCTGCCGTACTCCCCAGATCTATTTAATAGATAACGACGACATACGTTTGGTGGCTGAGCAGCAGGCGCAGCGCGAGACACTGTATTACCAAAGCATCCCGGCCTTGCTGCGTCACCCAGGGGTGCATTACGCCGCCTTGCTGCGTCACCCCGGGCCTCAGCAGCATTTGCTGGACGTCAGCTGCCAACGCTTGCGACAGCTTCAGGAGAAAGACCCGACCGCCGCAGGATTGGTGGTGGCATCCAACATTTCTCATGCAGAAGACATCGCTGATTGTCTGAAACAGATGGGTCAGACGGTGTGCCTGGTAACCAGCCAGACGGAAGGAGCGCACGCCCGACTTGAGGCGTTTCGCTACGGCCATACCTCGTGGGTTGTCTCTGTCAACATGGTCAGTGAAGGGATCGACATTCCCCGCCTGCAAGTATGTTGCTACCTCAGCCACGTCAGAACCGAGCAGTATTTTCGCCAGGTACTGGGCCGAATCATTCGGCGTCGACATGCACAGGATGATGTGTGCTATTTCTATGCGCTCAACGAAAGCACGTTACGGCACTACGCCTACCGGCTGTTTGACGACTTGCCTGACGAGCATGCTGCGATCCAACTGGATCCCTTCTCTTACCCGACAGTACCCGCCCCAAACGTCTATCCAGCCAATGATTCGATAGGCTCCAACGATCCTGGCACAAGCGGTGAACTCCCCACGATTGAAATGAATGGCGCGCTACATGCTCAGGCCCCCATGAGTGAGTGTGTGAGCCTGTCAGAGGGAATACGAGAGATAACTCTCGATCTGGCAAATGATGTGGCGTTCTCCAACGCCTTCTTGGCGCGCCTGGTATCGCTCTGATTACAGGAGGCGGCTCGGCAGCCACGCCCGCGCGATCACCAGATGATTTCACTTTTTTTATAGCTTAACCCTAAGTATAACATCTACAAATCGCACATTTAACAGTAGGATTACTCGAAAAAACCTGCGTATGCGCGACTCTCAACTCTCCATACTTTCTAGGGCATGCATTTCGGGTTGGCTGATTTACGAAGGGTGATAGCGTGAAATTCGATGGCCACCTCACAGCGCATATCGGCCCTCATTCCAACTTTTCGACTCGATGGAGATCCCTCATGGTGTCCAGACCACCGACAGGCATCCACCCGCCTCAAAGACGGAGACATCAGGCAATGCAAGTGATCCCCTATCAGGGAAACCAGGACTCTCTGCCGGGACTTTGCCTGACGGTCTCGGCACGAAAGCTGATCATGGCAAGCCTTGCACCGAGTACCATCCGAGCCTTCCAAAGCGACATACGGATGTTTCTCAGACGTGGCGGCACCCTCCCCAGCACCGACACGGAGATTGCCAACTACCTCACCCGGTGTTTCGAGGACGGTTATAAACCGAATACGCTCAAGCGACAGCTGTGCTCGTTACGGCGTTGGCACCTTGTCATGAATTGCCCCACCTTGGGCAATGAGCAAATGATCAAGGGGGTCATGCGCGGCTGTGCACGCCTCAATGAAGTGCCGGTGAAACGTGCACCAGCCTTGATGCGAGACGATCTGCATCAGCTGCTGAATAGCCTGGATTTGAGCGAGTTGCGAGATCTGCGCGACGCCGCCATGTTCTGCCTGACGTTCTATGGAGCATTTCGTTACAGCGAAGTCCTCAACCTTCGTGTCGAGCACCTCACATGGGATACACGAGGCGTGTTGGTCAGGCTCTCCCGCAGCAAGACCAATCAAGAAGGACGTCATGAAGTCAAAGCTATTCACCATGCTGATACCTCGCTCCCCTACTGCCCCGTCAATCTCCTGTATCGCTGGCTGGAAGCCGCCCATATCCAGAGAGGTGCGGTATTTCGCAGCGTCTCGCTGGGCGGCAGGCCAGGAGGCTCGAAACTCTCTCGAACTGCTTTTCAGAATGCGTTGATCAGGGGGCTTGAGCGGTCAAACCTGGCTTCACGCGGATTCAGCACACATAGCATGCGTGCTGGCCTGATCACTGAAGCTCATCTGCGGGGGAAGAGCCTGGAGCAGATACAACGCGTGACAGGTCACAGGCATCTCAGCACCTTGACGGAGTACATTCGGGTCGCAGACCCTTTCGAAAACAGCGCCAACGACTTTTGATAAACATGAGCAATGCATTACCGTTCAATAATCGATGAATTGACAAAAGCAATCGCTCGAGGACTCGTAATACAAAATACCTACCAAGTTTGACGCCAAGAATCCCTAATGCTCTCGAAACGGTCGATTTTGACGGTTAAAAGATACCTTAGATTCTTACCACTTGAGTTATGCTATTAGTACACACTGATTCAGCTTGGATATATCAGGAGGCGGCACTCCCAGAGATATCGTTCTACAGGTCGGGTGTATTACTCGACTGATCATCACTACTCAAAGTTACTCGCGTTTGCTGGACATGAACTCGACGAATGATTCTCTCATACGTCTCGGCCCCCCTTTGCCTATCGTTGGAGTCATCAATATGCCAGATGCTACCTATACACCGTCACTAGTGAAAATCAGCGCTGACAAGACGCTTGTCATCTATCAGCGAGTACTCGAGGTGGACACCGCCGAGCTTATGAACGAGGAGTATGCTTTTCGACCAACGGTCGCGACAGAGAGCCTGCCCCTAGCGCCTGTCCGCTTCCGCAGCAATGTTCAATCGACTCACACTTCCGAGGAGTTCGTGAATTTTCATGTCATCAATGCCATCGTATCCACACAGAAAGTGCCCGTCTCACAAAGTGTATTTTGCATCGAGATCGATATCGGCAGACTCAACGAAGATGAAGTCCAGGTGGTGAGATTCTATTACCAGGTGCTACAGCCTCTGCTCGAGCTTGGCTGGGAATGGATCAATATCCACAACCTACATACCAATGGCGATATCAACATAAACGAAAAGAAATTATGGAACCATATACTTACAAACTTCATTAGTGATGAAAGGTTACAATACGCATGGAGTAATGTAGTCACTCAACGAAACTTGCCAATAACACACAAGCAAATCTCATCAATGTTCAAGCATCGCTATTCCATTGACTCGATCAGAAAGTTTATTAACACAATAATAGATAGTGCTAATAAAAGTCAGAGTAATGCATCTAAAGATAGAAATATAGCAAACGGCGCCACTGTCGCTAAAACAAGTAAGAAGAACACCCATAGCAAAAGAAAAGATAATAGGAAGCAGGAATCAGATACCAACAAGCAAAGCAATATAAAAGAAAAAAACAAGTACTCGAACAATAAGAAGGAAAACGACTCAGATTCGCAAATTGATTGGCTTTATGAGCTTTGATTGATTGATAAACAGGAGGCTTTCACGTGAGTGAACATCAACTACCTGACCAAATATTGGCTAATTACGACCTCAATGCGATCGGGTCCCGCTGGCCCCTTATACCGGAGTGGCTCAAGAGGTGCCTCCCACCCTTGATTGCCTCAGAATATCGCCTCAATGCTCGCCTCTTTGCCGCCGATTACTCGGTGCCAGACCTTGTGCCCCAAGTAGAAGAGTTTCTAGAAAGCCAATTTTTTATGGAAGATGAGTCACATCGAAATCATAGAATGTCTCACTGCCTTAATTACACGGTGAACTACCGATTTACATCGCTCACTGATCCTCGCGTAAGCAGTATCCGAAAGCTGCTCAGACTGATTTTTTGTCAGCCTCGTCGTACTGTGAGACGTGGCTCTGCCATCAAATATTACACCCAGATACTTGAGCTTAGAAAGACGCTTAAGCGGCTACTTGACTGGGGCGACCTGGATGATATTCACAACAGTTTCCCCAGACCCATTTCCCCTACCCTGGGAGAGCAGTTAGTTCCCCCTCCCGAGCATTTTTCCGATGCTGATTTGGAGCTGCTCGAACAGTTTCTTCATGCCTATGATACAGCAACTGATCGTCCATCGGAGCATCCCAACCAGCTGCGCAATAAGAAAGCGACACGCGCTTTGCTTGACGAAATTTATCAGTCGAGCCAGCTCACTCGTAGCCCAATAAGAAAACAGCATAGAGCTCGCAATGAAAATCAAAAAAGACGCCAACATGTCGATACCATTCTTCGTGATTCGCCACTTTGGGCCAGTGACAAATCTTACAAAATTCATGCTGAATATACCGACTATCGCTCCCTTGACAGGTCAATCCAAGCACTTGACCATGCCTTAATAGAGGATGATGAAGAGCTCACGGATGACAATGAACATCAGAATGAATCATCATCTAATGATCTGAACCAAAGCAGTATCTCACCCCTCGACCCAGTGAAAGAGCTATTCCATAACACGCTGCTTTCACAAGGCGATCAGGCGCTTCACCTTGAGAGCGTACAGCTCTTGCAACAGGCCCGCAGTCTCAAGACATCTGCAGACATCAGCCTACGCCCACAAGAAGAGGTTCTAGCAGCTTTACGTATCTTCCAACCACCGAAAGATGAGGAATTTCTCATAGAATCTGAGAGTGCCATTGCAAACCGACAAGCCTTGGCATTTCTTAGCATTCTACTTTGCAGTGGAATAGCACCTGAGCGCTTGCTGCAGACGACGGTAATCTCCCGATCCCCCAAGCTGCCCCTCAATAGCGACAGCAATCGTGAGTGGATCATCTGCCAGACGCTGGATCAAATTCCCAGCTGGTCACCGGAGGAGGGGCTACTCCACTACTCTGTCAACAAGGCACCTACCGAAACCATCATCACGTTGCCCTTGCCCAACGCTCTCAATCACTCACTCATGGCCGAAAAGGTATGGCTCCCCGGCGCCCAGCCTTTCAAAGCACTGAAATCAATAATCGAGAAAAAACTCAAGCGCTGGGGGGATAATCGCCCGGGAAGCACCCTGACGTTGAGGCGCGTGTCTGCCAGTCATCATCATTGGGTGGTGCCTGCCTGTGAAGATGAAGTGATCGCGACCTGGTTGCGAGGCGAGCTCCCGCTCTCACTCTCTGCCCCGGCAACGTATCGAACGATACCTCTGCACAAGATTCAGAAGGCTTTTCTCTCGGCTCAAGCTGCGCTTGGCCTATTTCCCTTATTAGAAGAAGACTGTCGTACACCTCGCGAAGATCACACCGTGGGATCCACAAAAGCCCAGGAGCCGAGCTATTTCAAACGTCCGCTTCATTTGCTGACGCAACTTACCAAGAACCACGCCATGCTGGTTACCTCATTGATTACCTCACAAGGGAATCGTAGTAGCGACTTACGGGCAGTCGGCGAAGCCATTGCCCGGCAAGGTCAGATACTGGGAGCGCTGACCTTACTTGCATGGCAGCTCTGCACCTTGGCTCGCCCAATTGGATCCAAAACCCAATGTGAGCAGCTGGAAAATACGCTCTGGCTACGCGACAAGGATTCGGCTCGGGCACAGGAAAGCCGCCAAATTCCACTTGTCCCTGCCCTTGGCGCATTGCTCCGGCTTCAGCATGAGTGGCGGGAGGAATGGCAACGATGGTGGAAACGCCACGGTGGCAAAGCAGACTTTCTTAGGCATGAACAAGTCGCCTACCCCGTTCAATGGAAGTTCAATGCCTCGACAATGATGTTGACGCAGCAACGCATGCAGCATGCTGACTGGCGACAGTGGCTCAAGGATCTTCCAACATTCATGCCTTCGCCTTTGGCAACTGAATTGAGCCAGTGGGGCCACCAGCCTTCCAATATCACGCGCCACAGCATGCTCACCGCGCTCCAATCGCGACTTTCTCACGCTGAATTTAGCGCACTCGCTGGGCACACCACCCAGGGGCACTCACTCCAATCCCCGGCCAGTGATCGGAGCCTGATTCAATCGGCGACACGAAGCGCACTAACCGATATCGCCAGACTATGCGGCTTGACACCGGATCTGCTTCACAGAGACGACCTCCCATGGCCCATTGAGCACGCCGGACCAGCCATTCAAGGAGATAGAGGATGAGCGCTGTTACCACCATTGATCTTCGGAAGAAAACCGATGTACCTGCCCAGGCCACGCACCAAGAGCTTACAACTCCGAAGCTGTCTCCGATCGAGCTTTCGAAAACACTGGGTAGGATATTCCGTCGCTGGGATGATCCAGGTCATCGCCTTTTCTCCTCATCTGAAGAGCTCAGACATTTCCGCAAGAATGTCGCACGCTACGCCTGGCGACGGCATAAGAAAAAGGTAACCAGAGCACAGGCTAGAGCGCAAAGTGCGCCTTCCACCAAGCCGTCTCGCGCTCGACACAATGCCACACGCTTGAACCAGCGAGCTGTACAAGCCTTGATTCGCAACGCCATCCAGCTTGCCAAGGAAGCTGAACTCGACTTCAGCTCCCGAAAGGTCACCAAGGAAGTCGCGCTTGTACTGACTCATCTCAACCGAGAGCCTGACTTCGAGGCTACGATTCCGACCAGTATCAAGCGTCCGGTCAGACCCTCATCCGCGGCTACCTCATCACGAGATATCAAGATTCAGCAACGGGTGCTGGATTCGGTACGCGCCCTGCAGAGCATTCCCGCTAACCAATGCACGCCAGAGCAGTCTCTTCTCTTCCTGGCCCTGAGCATGGGTACCCTGCTAGGGATGGAGGAAGAAGTGATTCGCCATACCTTGCTGAACTTGAGCCCAGAGCACCTGCCACGCCTGAACACCAAGCGCGGCCCCCACCATTGGTTCATCGGCTGTCTGCCAGGGTTATCTCGAACACATCCAGCCCATTACCGGCTAAAAATCCCGAATCATCTCAGGAGGCTACTCAGGGCTTGCCGTCAGTCCCCTGTCCCATCACCAGCCACCTCTTCCCAGCAAGCAGATGTATGGTGGTTCTCCTCGGATGCTACGCTGGATCTGAACAGTCCATTGGAAGCACGAGCTGCCCATCTGGATCAGCTCTTGGTCACCGGTCTTTCACAGCTACTAGATAGCCAGGCATCACGCAGGACTGGTTCCTCCGCTTCGCTGAAGAATGTCCGATCATTGCTTCGTCATGCCTTCCGGTGCACGACATTGTTGGGCCCTGCGCCCATCTGGTCACAGCTGCTTCGGCGCTATCCCCTGCCGGTGTGTAGCTGGCGTTCTCCTTGGCAGCATGACGAAAGCCTCTTTTTATCGGCGGCATCCCGCCCTACCTCCGGTACGTCAAGCGCTTCCGGCGCCATGGATGCCTCTGAACCGGAAGACATCGAGACCGATCTTCACACCCCTGAACTTCTTATGGGAGGAGGCGACAGGAGTAACGAATCGTCACCATCAACCTCCCCTCGATACAGGCAGGATCAACTATCAACAGACTGGTATGTGAAAGCAGGCAACCAACTATATGCGTATATCACCGAACTGGAGCATGAAGGTCTGATAACCCCCAGAGGGGAATCCGCGATCCAGCGTCATGACGCCATTACGTCTCGCTACGCGAAGAAGCTGATACACATGCTGGGCGAAGACAGCTACCCACTCTGGATACTGCTATGGCTGTCTTATCAATCGAGCACTCAAGGCAACAAAGCCAGCACGCTCAGAACTTACCTGAGTCGACTGACGCCCACCTCCATGATGATGTTGCCCGATATCCCATGGTTGACGCTCTGGGATGGAGAACTGATGGAGGCGATCAGCGAACAGCTACCGACTCAGAAAGGCTGGGACACTTCGACGTCCCACAACTTCTTCCAGACGTTCAATCAGTTCATCAGCTTCTGCCAAGGTAACGATCGATTAACGGGTATTCCCCCCGTGCAGGGTGAGGGAGGCCGTTTCATCAGTACGTTGCGTACACATCTGATCATGCCACACGAGGCAGAACATCTGACCCGGGCGCTCTCCCGAAGGCGGAGTGGATTGCGGCGCAGCTGGCTGATCGCCTTCCTCCTTGGCTACTATGGGGGCCTGCGAGCAGGAGAAGTCATGGCCTTGACACTGCATGACGTCATCATCAATCAGCCAGGAGATGACGGACCCACCTACTGTTACGTAGAAATCCATGCTGGGAAGACCGCAAATGCTCGTCGCAGCGTTCCTCTTCATCTTCTGATATCCCCAGAATTGATGACGCTGGTGAAAGAATGGATTGATAGACGCAGAGAGTCCTTTGCTGGCCAGCATCGTTTGAAGAACATTGCCTTGCTGGGGCCAGAAAGCTCTCCGCTGGGCTATTCAAGAGAGAGCCTGCTGACCCCGCTCATGGCATGGGCCCGGCAGTCTCTCCGAGGTGCCCTCACGCCCGGACTGAAGTTGGAGGACATCCACTTCGATTTTCATCTCTTGAGGCACAACGCGATCTCGTGGCTCGTACTTCGTCTCTACAGCGACGACTACCCTCAGCTCCTGGATCGTCTTTCCTCCGCCTGCCGAGGGCATTGGTCCTTCACTCCCCCAGCACTGGCGAACTGCCGCCGAGCGGCCTACGACGTACTGGAAAGAGATGCCAAGGCACGAGGTCACCGTCTCGAGTTACTCGCCAAGTTGATCGGGCACCGCAACTCTCAAACACTGACACATCACTACACGCATGTGCTGGGTGAGATACATGGTGAGGTACTTCTAGAGCTGATGAAGCGACGCTGAATACTCGAATACTGGCTGTCGTCTATCGAAGCCGAAGCGCAGGTGGTCGACGGGCTAGAGATAGCCCAACCCCGATGCATCACCCTCCATCACTTGCGGTGTTGCACTCTGAGTCCACCTGCGCCATCTCACGGCCGGCGGTCGGAATGAATCAGGAGGTGCAGTAGGCCGTCCGAGTCTGTACACACGGATGGGGCATTAGCAGTTCATGCGTGGTGCGATGATCTCCTTGATACTTTGAAAGACTGATCGCCCCAAATTGTCCTTAAAGAGAAAAATCAAAGCGCTCACAGCTCGCATACTAACCATTTTCCCTGCAGGGAAAATTTATGGTTAGCTTCGCTATGTCTGGCTAATTATCCCTATAGGGATAATTTTCTGGATTCATAGAATAATTGCAGCACTTGTTCCCTAAATCCAAGCATCACACCGCCTGTGTTGCACGACACTCCGGATAGGCCGAGCATCCCCAGAACTGTTGGCCCTCTCGCGCACCGGCCTTGACAGTGCGCAGCACCATCCGGCTGCCGCATTTCGGGCATTCACGCCTCGCCTGTGGTTCATTGCGCTGTTTGAGATGCTGCATATGGGCACGCTGGGTCGCCCGAGTCGGGGCCAGACGCCCCGTCAGCAGCGCCTCATGCATGGCCTCGAGCTGCACCTCGCTGAAGACGGGGTTCTGAAATGACTGTACGAAGGAAACGAAGTCAGTCCCGCGCGTCACGTTGGATGGCATCTCACCTTTGAGCCTGGCGCTGCCGACGAAGACGATCACCGAATGCAGATGCTCGGGAGTCACGCCAAGCGTCGTCTCCAGCGCCTTGAGGTGCCGGTAGTTCTGACGCAATGGGTTCTGGAAGCTGAACGACTGGCGAGGAAACTGCTGGGTCCAGTGCGCCTCATGCTCACTGCCGAAGATCCAGCCCTTCATGTTCTTGGTTTCCAACACGAAGCAGCCGAATCGCGACAGCAGCACATGATCGATCTGGGTGGTGCCGTTCGTGGTCTTGAGGGTGACATTGTGCAGCGTTCGGTAGCCTTGCTTGCCGAGGCGACGTGCCATCCAACGCACCCGCCACTCGCCGATGCGACCTTTCATGCGGGGGGACTTGAGGTAACGACTGACGAAGGACGCCAGGACGAGGCATAGCAGTACACTCATCACTGGCGCGATGTTCGAAGAGACAACCACTGTCTTGACTCCTGGTGCAGCCTTTACGGAAAGGAATCAAGCGGGGTGATTCGTCCAACCGAGAGTACTGAGTCGTGATGAAAGAGCGATAAGGCTGCGGCGCGCTTGCGGCAGGCCAATGCAGATGAACACTGACCGCGCCCGATGGCTGGGCGCGGTGCAGCAAGCGCAGGATTCTAATGACTGACCAGCGATCAAGCCACTGTTTTCATTAACTTATTGGGCATTAAACAGCGATGAAACGAATTCATTGACCGGGTCTGGCAAGAGATCCTGAGGATGATCCCCTCCCATGGTGGCCAGCCCACTCTTGCCCTTGGCTATCGCGGTGGCTTCCGTGGTATTCGTCGCAACGTCTATCACCTGCATCTTGACCTCGACTCGGTCAGGCTTGCCCGACCACTCAGTGGCCCTATCCTCCCAGTGCAAGATAATGGGATAGACCAGATAGAGAGCGCCAGCCTCCATAGCAGCTTCCCACGCATCGTCTCTTGACTGCGTTGAGTTGCCGTAATTCACGCTATCTACGTGCTTGAGAAACGCGCCTTGAATTATCTGAGCGGTCGTCATGCCAGAGCCGGTATAACGCTGAGAGCCATAAACACCATCTCTTGGCACTGATACATAGATAGTGTCAGAGGAATCCAGGGAAAATGTCGGTGAACCAGCCGACTTCGTGAGCTGATGGCTATCCGCACATGCCGCTAACAGCAACATTGCCGAGAATAATGACAGCGCTCTTATCATTTTTCGCATCTTGTCATCTCCGTCCGAGTTGGAGTTATCAAGCTATAGCTCATGTTAAACATGCGGTGATTTGGATCAGCGGGTCAAGCCAGGGCTGCTAGCCTGGTGCCCTGAGTGGCATCACTCCACCTCCAACGTGACCTTCCCTCCATCAAACGCCAGTCGCCCAGCGATCGCCTGCATTTCCTCGATGGGCTGGTCGTAACTCCAGGCGATATCAGGAAGATCGGGCAAGGAGTAATAGGTGCTGTCGCCCTTGAAGGGACAATGGGTGACGGTGTGAGAGACCGAAAGCTTCGCCATCGCCACATCGGCGCGCGGCAGGTAGAGCCTCGGTGGATAGCCCTTCTCGCGCAATTCCAGTGCGTTGCCGGTGTCAGCGATCACTGTCTCACCGACCAGGATTCGCACCCGCGAGGATAGCGGGTGCAGCGTGATACGCGGTTCGGGGTGGTCGGCCATGAACACTCCTTTACGGGTTAGAAGATAGAAGCGGCAGATGAAGGTGCTTGGAGGCGCGTCATGAAAGACCAGGCTCCATCACTCACCATCATCCTTGGCGAGCCGGAAGCCGGAGAACGCCCAGCGCGCCTCGGGCGGGAAGAAGTTGCGATAGGTCGCGCGGATGTGGTCGGCGGGCGTGGCACAACAGCCTCCACGAAGCACCATCTGACCGGACATGAACTTGCCGTTGTACTCGCCCAAGCTGCCCGGCAACTTGCGAAAGCCCGGATACGGACGATAGGCACTGCCCGTCCACTCCCAGACATCGCCGAACATCTGACTCGGCATGCCTTCGGCTTTCTCTGACGCGACTGGCTGCAGATGATCCTTTTCGACGAAGTTACCCGTGAGGGGAACATCCTGGGCCACCGTTTCCCACTCGGCTTCAGTCGGCAGACGCGCGCCCGCCCACTGCGCGTAGGCATCGGCCTCGAAGAAGCTGACGTGGCAGACCGGCGCGCTCAGATCCACCGGCACCAGGCCGCCCAGCGTGTAGTGATGCCAGACGCCGTCGCGCTCGACCCAGTAAAGCGGCGCCCGCCAGCCTTCCGCCTTGACCGTCGCCCAACCATCCGCCAGCCAGTGCTCGGGGGTGGCGTATCCGCCGTCCTGCATGAACGCGAGAAACTCGCCGTTGGTCACCGGACGATCGGCCATCTGGAACGCTTCGACGAACTGACGGTGACGGCCCATCTCGTTGTCGTAGGCGAAGCCACCTTCGGCTGCATCATGACCGATCTCGCGAATCCCGGCTGGATAGGCCAGCCAGCCGAGCGGCGGCACTTTCTGCGCAGATGTCGGTGCCAATCCCGGAGTCAGATCATCTCGATAGGCCGGACACAGCGGGTTCTGCGCCAGGATGTGCTTGATGTCCATCAACAGCAGCTCCTGATGCTGCTGCTCATGCGGCAGCCCCAGCTCCAGGCGGCGAAGAATCTCGGGCAGATATTCCCGTGGCGGATTCTCAAGCAGCGTTTGCATGGCCTGATCGACGTGCGCGCGATAGCGATAGACATCGTCGACGGTCGGGCGCGAGATCGTGCCACGCTCGGCGCGCGGGAACGGTATGCCATGTGTCTCATAGTAGGAGTTGAAGAGGTGGTCGTAGGCGGGGTCGAGCGTCTGATAGTCCGGCTGAAACGGCTTCAGGATGAAGGCTTCGAAGAACCAGGTGACATGGGCGATGTGCCACTTGGGCGGGCTGACATCTGCCATGCTCTGCACCATGTAGTCTTCCTTGTGCAGCGGCGCACAGATCGCCTCGGTGGCGGCGCGTACCCGCTGGTACGCGCGTAGCCACTCCTTGGCATGCAGGCTATCGGGTCTTTCGATGACGGTGTCATGGGCAGATGACATGATGGCTTCCTTTGCGAGTCTGGTTCTCTCCCTGAAACGTGATCGGACAGGCTCGGGCGGCCAGCACGGCTGACACGCCTCCCCTGCCCCATCAACGCTTGGCCGGGATGATGTCCCCACCCTATCACTCGTGCGGCTGATGCCAACTCTTCAAGGGCTCTGGTCTTTCCTCTGTAACTAGATCTTCACCTTGATCTCCCCCTGATCTGATCTGCCCTGATCTGCCCTGGCCTTCACTTCGCCGTAACGCACGTCCCGCTGCAAGTGTCTTGCCTGAGCGCGCCAGCCTCAGTTCTGCATCGGGATGTTCTCTTCCCAACGAAAGCCGATACCGCCGCCCTGCCATACACCATTCTCCAGCGGGCTGGGGCCATGGATATCCACCTGCAGCGGCAGGCCAAAACCAGGTGCCAGATCCTGAGTGCCGCGCACGGTACTGCGATGCATGATCCGCAGGCCTTGCTCCTGTGCCGGCAAGTGCGCGCCGGGCGCGGCCCGATGGGCCACCGCCAGGTTATCGATGAACACGCAGTCGTTTTCCTGGTACTCGAAGTCGAGGGCGTAACCCTCGGTGAAACCGGCATTCAGGATGGCGTTGTACTCACGGCAGAGCTGCGTCAGCTCTTCGGCGGTCAGCAGCCGGAAGGCTTCCTGGTCGGGTAGCTTCTCGATCACTGCGCCGGTCATGCCCAGATGAAGCCAGATGCACTTGCGACCGGTGATGGGGTGTTCGTGTACCACAGGATGTACGGCCCCGGAGGAGGAATTCACCGAAGCAAGACGGCGCCAGAAGGCCTGACGCTCGGCAGACAAGGCGTCATGGGCCGCGCCCTGATGGGCAAAGCAGGTACCGCCGCCTTTCTCGGCCGGGCGGATGATGTGGTAACCGGAGTGCGAAAACGTATCGGTATTGAAGCTGCCGTCGTTATGCCACTGCGGCCCGACGCCGGGGATGCCGTGACGGCGATCGTTCGACAGCCGAAAGATGTGCCGGTTGCCGTCGGGCGTGGCCGGATGCATCCCATGGGTACTGTGCAGCTCCTTGCCGCCCCACCAGCAACTGGCGCGCAGGAAGTCATCGGCCTCCAGGGGCGTATCGCGCTTGAAGACCAGGAAGCCGCGCTCGGCCATGATCTGCTCCAGCGCCTCAAGCACTGGCGCGGGCGGCGCGTCCTGAGCGGACAGATCGATCCCCCTCACCTCGGCGCCAATCGGCTCCAGCGGAGTGATGCTGCCGCCGAATTGCTCGATGACAGCCACCTGTGCCGGGTCGAACGGAACGCCCGGTGCTGACTCGGCTACCTCAGTGCGTGTTGGATTCGCCATGACACTGTCCTCCTGTCGCGGCTCCCACGCTGGCGAGATGCTGATATGTCATCAGGCCGCGCTATCGCTGCGTGACGACACCCGCAGTTCACAGACTCTCAGCGTGGGATGAATGTATCAGCATTCTCGCAAACACATTCCCGTGCGCCAAACATCGAACCTTCTCATCCCGAACGCCGCGAGTGGCTCATCAGGATGAGGCTGGTGCATCACGTCACTCGTATTTCTTCTGCCAACTCTTCACGGCGATCCGCTCCTTGAGCAGATCCAGCATGTCGATCAGCACCTGCTCGGTGATCTGCTCCGTCCTCGGGTCAGTGCGCGACCAGGCATCGAAACCACTCTCTGCCAGATGCCCCACCAGTGCCGAGAACTCCTTGGAGCGCAGGCCGACCAGCGCTTCATCGACAAGGTGACAGGCCAGATCCGACAGCGAACTTTCGAGCCCTTTGGTCAGCTGGGTGCCCATGGGCAGGCGCGAGACACGCTGGAGCTCCGGACTCTCGGCGAGAGTGCGGCTGACCAGGCCCCGCACATAGCGCAGGGTATCGTCGCGATTCTGGGTATAGACATCCCCCGCCATGGTCTCGAGGCGCTGGGTAATTTCACGGATCAAGGCCTGCTTGCGAGGCTCCACGACACGCTCGATCACCGAAGATGAGAGGTCATCGCTGTCGCGCAACTGCTGCTGCACGTTGTCGAGCATGCGCAGGGAGATACGGTCCGTCAGCTCTTCCAGCAGGATATCGAGATACTTTGCCGCCACGCCGTAGAGGTACCAGCGGCGAACATCGATCAAGCCGAGACGTTGCAGGCGGAACAACAGCGAGATCACACGCAATACACGCAACAGGCGGAAGCCGCTCAGCGGGATACACCCCAGCACGTCATACCAGTGCACGAAGGGATAGAAGAACCAGCGATGGTAGCGCCGCTCCGCGATGGCCACTGCCCACCCCGCCAGCACATCGAGCAGGAAGACGGCGACGAACGCCAGGTCGATGGAGAGGAAATTGGCGTGGATGTTCTGCTCATAGGCCGCATGCAACCCGGGTGTCACGGCCTCGAAGGCCGTGTTCAGCGGGGGAATCAGGAAGAGGCTATCGAACAGCAGCAATGCCAGATTGGCGATCACGAGCACGATGATGAACAGATCCCACCACAGATGTATCCGCTCCCTGGCGGACGAGGGCGTGCGGGTGGCTGGCATGACAACTCCTTGGCGATTGTTTCAGAATACGTAACGCGTCTTCCTGACTCAGCCTACAACTCTTCAGATGACCACGCTGGCGATGTCGCTGTCTGCGAGGGCTTCCAGCGCTCCCGGAGCCCAGCCCCGAAAAACACAGACCGAAAAGCACGGCCCTTGAAAGCACAGCCCCGAAATCGCCGTAGACAACCTATTAGTGAGGGAGACACCCGCATGAAACAAGCGCAAGTGATGACATGGGCCGCCATGATGAGCGCAGCACTCACCTTGGGCGGCTGCGCAGGCGCTCAATCCTCAGAGGATTATCAAGGCGTGGATGAGCCGCTGGAGAACACCTATTGGAAGCTGGTGGCACTCGATGAGCAGCCGACACCCGTGATGGAAGGCAAGCGTGAAGCCCACATCGTCCTGCACAGCCCAGACTCTCAAACGCAAGGCTCGCGAGTGGCAGGCTCCACCGGCTGCAATCGCCTGATGGGGGAGTATCACCATGATGAGCAAGAACTCGGCTTCGGCCGTCTGGCCACCACGCGCATGGCATGCCCCGGTGAAGCAGCAACGCTCGAACGCGATTTCCTCGCGACACTTAATGACGTGTCGGGCTGGCAGATAGAAGGCAAGACACTGACGCTGACCGATGAGCAAGGTGTGTCGCGTGCCCGCCTGGAGGCCGTTCACCTCTACTGATCCCTATCGCTGGCCGCTCAGTGCAGGGTGAAGCTGGACTGAATACTCTGCGCAACAGACCAGACACCACAACGCCGCCTCCCGTTGCCGGAAGGCGGCGTTGTGTCATGCGATCAGCCCTTGCCGTCAGCCACTGAGCTCAACCTTGCTCTCTGTGCTGACTCAATGCTGGCTCAATGCTGGCTCATTGCTGACTCACAGCGTGAAGCCACCATCGACGGCGATGGCCTGCCCTGTCACGTGTTCGGCCTGGGCGAGGTAGACCACCAGCTGTCCCATGTCCTCAGGTGTCTGGGCGACTCCCTGGGGCAGCAGGCTCTTCTGCAGGCGCTCCCATGCAGCGGGCTCGCTTTCGCCTTCCTGACTCCAGCGTGCCGAGAGCCCGCTCTCACCCCGCCACATGCCGGTACCCACCACGCCCGGGCAGATCGCATTGACGGTGATGCCTTCCGCTGCCACTTCCTTGGCGACGGCATTGGTAAAGCCGATGACCGCGAACTTCGAGGCACAGTAGTGCGACAGATCAGGGAAGCCGACCTTGCCGGCCATCGAGGCCACGTTGATGATCCGCCCGACGCGGCGTGAGCGCATCACGGCGACCTCGGCTTGAGTGCACAGGAAGGTGCCGCGGGCGTTGACGTTCATGACGCGGTCCCACTCCTCCACCGTCAGCGCATCGATGGAATGGATGCCGATGATGCCGGCATTGTTGACGGCGATATCGAGCGGGCCGAGTCCGGCCTCTGCCTCTTCAATCAAGCGCCGCACGGACGCCGCATCCGCGACATCGACCTGTAGCGCCAGACACCGTCTACCCAGTGCCTCCACTTTTTCCGCCGTCTCGCGGGCGATGGCGAGATCCAGATCCGCCACCACGACATCCGCGCCCGCCTTGGCCAATGCCAGCGCGATCCCCTGGCCAATACCGCGCCCACCCCCTGTCACCAGTGCAATCTTGTCGTTCAGTTGCATGAGTCGTCTCCTGAATCTCTCACTGAAATCTGCAAAAGCTGCGCTGCTGCCATGACGCTGGAGCACTGCCCAGCGCCACTGGCCTCAGCTCAGGTGGTGGACTTCCTGAAGGCCGTAGACCGGCGTCGGGATACCCTCGAGCCGCGCCTTGAGCTGCAGCGCCAGATACTGGGAGTAGTGGCGGGACTGGTGCAGGTTGCCGCCGTGGAACCATAACGCCTGCTGCTGGGTAGGCTTCCACATGTTGCGCAGCTCGCCCTCCCAGGGCCCGGGGTCCTTGAGCGTATCGGAGCCCATGCCCCAGCATTTGCCGACCTTGTCGGCGACGTCCTGCGAGATGATTCGTGCCGCCCAGCCATTCATCGAGCCGTAGCCGGTGGCATAGACGATCAGATCAGCGGGCAACTCCGAGCCGTCGGTCAGAGTGACCGAGCGCGGATTGATGCACTCGATGCCAACGCCACTGCGCAGCTTGATGTCACCATTGGCGACCAGATCACAGGCGCCCACATCGATGTAGTAACCGGAGCCGCGGCGCAGATATTTCAGGAACAGGCCAGAGTCGTCATCGCCGAAATCGAGCAGGAAGCCTGCCGCCTCCAGCCGACGATAGTAGTCCGCATCACGCTTGCGGATCGCCTCGAAGATCGGGCGCTGGAAGTCAGGCAGTATCCGGTAGGGAATCGAGGCAAAGATCAGGTCCGCCTTGTGGTGATCGATGCCGTTTTGCAAAGCCTGCTCGGAATAGAGCGGACCCAGCGCCTCTTCCATCAAAGAGTTGGACTTCACCACATGCGTGGAGGAGCGCTGCAGCATGGTCACATCCGCGTCGTGCTCCCACAGCGCGGCGCAGATGTCGTGAGCGGAATTGTTGGCGCCCACCACGACCACCTTCTTGCCACGATAGGCATCCGGCCCCGGGTGCTGGCTGGAGTGTTGCTGCTCGCCTTCGAAGGTCTCGGCCCCCGGAAAGTGCGGCACGTTGGGCATGCCCGACATGCCCGTGGCCAGCACCAGTTGCTTGGGACGCAGGGTCACGGGCTTGCCGTCGCGTACCACCTCGACCACCCATTCGCCGCTCGCCTCATCGAAGTGCGCACTCTCACAAGCCGTGGAGTTCCAGTAATTGAGCTCCATGATCTTGGTGTACATCTCCAGCCAGTCCGCGACCTTGTCCTTGGGCGCGAACACCGGCCAGTTTGCCGGGAAGGGAATGTAGGGCATGTGGTCGTACCACACCGGATCATGCAGACACAGGGACTTGTAGCGATTGCGCCAGGCATCGCCCGCGCGCGGATTCTTGTCGATCACGATGGTCGGCACATCCATCTGTCTGAGCCGCGCGGCCAGACCGATACCGCCCTGACCGCCACCGATGATCACGCAATACGGCTGGCGCTCGTAGCCCAGCTCGGCCTCTTCGCGCTGACGCGACTCAAGCCAGGTCTCACGCTGCTTGTTGGCTCCATGCTCGGCGCCCTTGGGGCGCTGCATGCCCAGCGGCTCGGGAAATTCCTTGAGTTCGCGCATGGCGGTCAACAACGTCCAGCAGCGCCCTTCATTCAGGCGCAACAAGCCCTTGCCGCGTGCATCGGCGGTCTCGAAGGTGAACCAGGCTTCGACGATGCCGCCGGCCTCACTGGCCTCGCCATCCAGTTGCCAGCGAGAGGGAGCGACATGCTCGAGGGTCGCCGCGAGCATCGACTGGATCTCGTCCTTGCCCTCCGACGTCTTGAGATTCCAGGTGAAGGCGATCAAATCGCGCCAGTAGCATTCCTCGCCAAACAACGAGAGAACCCGGGCGATATCGCGCTGAGTCAGGGAGGACTCGAAATCATCGAGCCATTGCTGAGCGATCTGAGTTGGCGTGCGTGCGGTCATGGCGTCTCTCCGCGTGTTGTTGGATGTTGTAGTCACGCCTCCCATCCAAGGCATCAAGCATGCCAGCTTCGTCATGCACGACTGACAAATCTCGTAAGCACTTGTCGTGAATGACAAAATTCGCCACTACCGAATCACCAACCTCCTCGCCTCGCCGGGCTCTCCCCCTTCCTCGTGACAACTGTACGCCGTACGCCTGACACGGGGCGTTACACCTGTAACGCCCCGACCAAGGATGCAGGACAGGGTGATTGACGCTCCCGCCACACCGCATACGCTTGAAGGAGCACACGCCGCTTTCGCTATGGACGCTGTTGTGACAACCGCGATTGCCACCGGCACAAGAGCCATAGCCACAATCAAAAGAGCCGTAGCCACTATCAAAAGAGCCGTCCCGAGACGGCCAGCGCCGAGGCAGCCATGATCCGCCAACTCGAAACGATGCAGCCCGACAAGCGGCAGCATATCCAGACCCTGATGCAGCTGGGCGAAGGCCGCGACGCCTTCCCTGAGGCGCAGCGCGATGTCATCCGTCGCTCCTGGCAGCGCTGTCTGGAGGAATACCAGCTCGACCCCAGCCGCCCTCGCCCGGTCCGCGTTCTCACCCAGCAGGCGCTGCGCGATCATCAGGAATCGGCGGATGAGCTGCTGCATGTGGCGCGTGCCGGCGTGGAGCGGCTCTATAGTCAGATCGCACAACATGGCTATGCGCTGATCCTCACCGATCAACGCGGCATCGCGGTGGATTTCCGGGGTCAGCGTGATCAATTGAGTGAGCTGCGGCGCGCGGGCCTCTATCTTGGGTCGGACTGGAACGAGCGCTATGCCGGCACCTCGGCGGCGGGCACCTGTCTGCACGATGGTGCAGCCGTCACCTGTCATCAGCGTGAGCACTTCGATGCCACCCACATCGACCTGACCTGCACCGCGGCCCCCATCACCGACCCCCAGGGCCGTGTAATCGCTGCCCTCGACATCTCGGCGCTGAAATCGCCTCGCCCGCAGGAGAGCCAGACCTTTGCGCTCTCCCTGGTCACCCTGCACGCCCGCATGATCGAGGACGCCTACTTCCTGCATCGCTATCGGGATTGCCTGATCCTGCGCTTCGACACGGCGCGGGAATTCGTGCACCTGAATGGTCGTGGCCTGTTTGCCATTCAGGAAGATGGCAAGGTGGTCGCCGCCAACCACGAAGGCCGACGCCTGATCGATGCGCATCTGGCGCGCTGGCCACCGTGGACGGTCTCCACCCTGCCCGCCGTCACGCAGCTGTTCGATGGGGAGCTCAATGAGCTGTTGAGCATTCCGCACGCCAGCCTGGATCAGATTCGCGCCTTCCGTCTGCGGGCGGATGACGCCATCGTCTTCGTGACACTGATCGAGCCGCGCGGCTATCCGGTGCGGGCCCTCCCCACCGTCAGTCAGCTGGAAGACCCGGTACCTGAGCTGGATCAGCTCGCGAGAGATGACCCTTCCATGCACCGGCTGCTCAAGCTGGCGCGCCGCATGCGCCACGAGAACGTGAGCATCCTGATTCGTGGCGAGACGGGTACCGGCAAGGAAGTGTTGGCGCGAGCACTGCATGACAGCGGGCCACGCGCCAAGGCGCCCTTCGTGGCGGTGAACTGCGCCGCCATTCCGGAATCGCTGATTGAAAGTGAACTCTTCGGCTATCTGCCGGGCGCGTTCACGGGAGGAAGGCCCAAGGGCATGCGCGGCCTGATCCAACAGGCCGACGGCGGCACGCTCTTTCTGGATGAGATCGGTGACATGCCGTTGCCGCTCCAGTCACGCCTGCTGCGCGTGCTCGCCGAACGGGAGGTGTCGCCACTGGGGTCCGAGACGCCCATCAAGGTGGATATTCGCGTCATCACTGCCACGCATCGTGATGTCACGGAGCTGATCGCCAGCGGGCAATTCCGCGAAGACCTCTACTACCGACTCAACGGCGCCGAACTCCTGCTACCTGCACTGCGTGAGCGCGCCGACCGCCACTACCTCATTCGCAAGCTGCATGCGGAGCTGCAGGCCGAACGCGACCAGACACTCCACCTGCGCGCCGATGCCATCAGTGCGCTGCTGAGTCATCACTGGCCGGGCAACATACGCCAACTGCGCAATGCGATTGCCTTCGCGATGGCTACCGCGGAAGGCGATGAAATCACCCTGCATGATCTGCCGGAGGTCTGCCAGACCCACACCGGCAGCGCCCGCGGGGCTGCCAGCCCGCTTGCCGCTGCCACCCCCTTTGCCTCCGGTGCTTCCTCGAACCCGGCCTCTCCAGCCCCCGCGTCTGCAGGGGCTGATGCGGGGGCTGATGCGGACGCCAACGAACTGCTCGAGCTGTTGCGCCACACGGACTGGAACGTCAGCCAGGTCGCCCGCCAACTCGGTGTCTCGCGGCCCACCATCTACCGCCGCATGCGCCGCCACGGCCTGGTGGCCCCCAATCACCAGCCACTCGCCTCATGATGAGCCAGCTGCATCTTCATGGCCGAGTATGGAGAACGTGAAGAGTGCATGAGGGTGTCGTGCTCTGAAGCGTCAGGTGCTTGCGTGTGTGTTTCTATTCTTACCCCTCTTTCCCACTCCTCACGTCAACGTCTCTACGGCTCACGTTGCGTGCTTGCTGAGCCCGCCTCACCCCGCTCAGCGTGCCTCTCACATCATGGATGCATTCTCACAGAGAGCAACCCGCTCACGAGACACCTGAAAGATCACGGGAAGATATCGACGACACAGTCAATTTTCTCTCTCAGGATCAGGGTGAACGCTATGAGCAATGAATTCGGTTTCAGCATCAAGAGTCTGCACTTCGCCGAGAACTCCACGCCGCAGGAAAGCACCCGCCTGACCACCAACTTCGCCAACCTGGCGCGTGGTGAGAGCCGTCAGTAGAGTTTCGAGTCATTGATTACATCATGGTGGGTCGCGGGGGATGCCAGATCTTTGCTGAAAGGGAATACATCTGAACGAAAACCACGACATACGCCGGTGCTCCCCCCTTAGACAGCACCGACTTAATGATTAACTTTTTTCAGATACTTCCCATAAGATACTACATATTTCCAAGTTAATATCTACAAACTCATTCCAACTATATTGATCAGCATAATGCAACTCATACTGCCGATCGACCCGGCAAATATCAGGTCGATCGGCGTAAATGTTACATCTCTTATCAGCATCACTGTAATGCTTGCAAGTACCATCTCCCCGATCAAGAGGCTTAGTCTCGTTCGCCAAATTAACATGCTGACAACAAAGGCCACATTGGGTGCATGGAAACGTGCTTATCCCTTGATGCATGATGCCAACCATTTCCGCGTGCTCTCAGAGTTCCCCATCTCGTAGGGCAATTCTATACCTCTCTTATCAACTTCGTCTTGTAAGAGCGACCCCCTCTGAATTTCATTGTTACAAGCTACTAACTGTTGCGAGAAGTCTTCCAGCTCATCTGCATCAAGATTAAACTCGAGCTTGCTCAGCTCTATAAGATACTGATCCAGCTCAGCGTTGATGGACTGGAATTTCGCGATCATGTCGGCATGCGGCATGATCGACTCAACAAACGCCCATATTTTTTTTGCTATGCCGCTATGGAGCATGAAGTAGCTCAGCCCCAAAGTGACGACGCCAGTTACCAGCGCGCTACAGAAAGCCGCCAGCTCGGCACCCAGCGGAAAATTGCACATCGGCAATAGTTGGATATAGGCCACAGATCCCACCACCGTAGCAGCCCCAATGGACAGCACGGAGACGACAGCCTTACACAGATCAACAAAGCCTAACTGGTCGGGGTTAAAAATCAGCAACTTCAAGGCCTTTACAAACTGACCCCAGACCTCTCGGATGATTTTTACTGCCATGCGCTGCGTTGTAGCAAACACATTGAAGAGCGTGGTTGTGAGGCTGGCAAATACGCCGCCGAAGACGCCATCCTTGAAGGCCGTAAGAAAGTCCTTGAAGCGTGCCTTTACTCGTATCCAGATACCTTTCAGTGTCTTGTTGATACTGTCGATGAATGATGAAAAATCGAAGTTTTCTCTATTCTTCTCTACCAAGGCTGGAATTTGCTCGCGCAGTTCGAACCAGACCTCAGCCATTATCAACCCCAACATTTGGCGGGTGCCCATCTTCACCCCCGCCATACCCGATGCCTTAGCGGTCTGCTTTACGAACTTGCTGCTAGTGTAATAAGAGCGATTGATCTGCTGTTCGTAGGGCATTCTGGCTTCCGCGTCCCTTTTCCGCATCTCCTCGGAGTCAATGGACTTAAGCTCCTTGATCGCATTTTCCTTCTGACGAATCCTGTCTTCAAGTTCTCGAGCTTTGTGCCGCTCCTCGGGAGTGTTTCTTGGCATACTTTCCAGCCGATGGATATCCCTCTCCCGCTTTTCTTCCTTACGCTCTATGAGCTTCGGTAGCTTTTCCAGGTATGCATTGATGGGGGTCGCACTCTTCGACTTGTTGACTGTTTCCTGCGTGGATTGGGGTTGCTATCCTGATTGGCCAGTTTTACCCCATCCATCTCCGCTAGGGTGCGCCCTGGGTCATCATGAACTTCCTGGGCACTGATCACATGATCGAGATTACGCTTCTCTCCCGGCCCCATGGTGGTATTTCGATAAGGATCGTGAAGACCCCCGGCTTGATGTCGTAGCTTGTCATCACTCCCGGTCTTTTTAAACCTAGCGTCCTTATGATATAAGCCGCTATTATACTTTTCTCGATTTTGATAGCGCTGCTTTTCTCTGTCTGTGGCCCAAACCCCTTGGCGAGCGTTATGAACGGTGTCGACGTTTCCACCTATCTTGTCCTCAAACAGAAGAAAGTCCAAACCGAAACTGGTTGTCAAACTATTGACGACGGTTTTTTCGAGCTCTTTCGCCCAGTTAAAATCCTGCGCTGAAGTGTGCATAGGGAGACTCATGAAAAGAAAAGGTGATAGTGGGGAGCTTTCACTCCCCACTGGCGACATCAAGCTTCCTTGATGCCTTCCGCACTGGATGTCGCTTCTTCAAGCTGATTATCCAATTCACTATGATTGAGTATCATAGAGCCCTCTGCATCTGCCTCCATAACAGGCACACCTTTCTCATCCAGGAGTACTCCACTATCTACAGCTTTGACCTTAAATATCGGAGTAGTGATCAAATCAACCATAATGGCTGCCAATGCATAGCCATTTTCGATAGTACGCATGATCTCTTCATTCATCTTACTTATTTCTTTCGCCACACCGAGATCATGGCTTTTAATATACTGCAGATAACCGTCAATTTCTTTAAGTTTATCAAAATACAAAATAAACTTATCATCAAGTAATGTGAGTGCACTTTTTATCTTACGCACATAAGCCGTGGTCTGACTAAGATGCTCAATAGCTCGTTCCAGCTTTTTGATGGATTCATTGGCTTCCTCATCGGCCTTGCGAGCATTCCTGAGCGCTTCTTTACCATGGCTATTATAAGCCCAGCCTGCAATCGCCAATACAGGGCCAGCTACTGCGCCCCCAAGAATTGCCGTTCCACCAGCCATGCCCATACCGCCCGTTGCCAAAGAGCCACCACCAATGGCCGCCAGGGTGGCGTTGGTGGCGGCAGCCCCTGCCAGAGAGGATATCGCAGTGCCCGTTGACGCTGCGCCCAAAGCCATAACGCCACCGTAGACTGCAAACCCGGCAGCAGCACCGGCGGTGCCGGCTCCTGCGATCGTTCCCAGCACGCCAACGGCTGTGTAGCTATATTCCCTAATTTCTTGGAGCTTATGCTTGGGAATATTAACTTTCAGCTTATTCTTTCGACCCTCATTCAACTGTTGCTGAAGCTTGTCAGCCAAAACCTTGAACTCACCTAGACGCTTGCCAATCTCCAGCTCTTTTTTTCCCAGCGCTTCGAGTGCCCCCGTTGTCGTCTTCTCCTGTTTCTTAAACACTTCTCGTTTTTCGTCATAGCGCTGCTGGGCACTCTTAACGATTTCGTCGGCTTCCGAATGACTCTGATAACCGTCATAGCCTTTCTTCGCGCCGTAGGCGGCGCTAGCCAGGGCTGCTCCAGCAAGGATTAAGGGAAGTGGCATAACAATATCCTTATTGATCAGCTATAAAAATTAATTCCCAAATTTCAATGCGACCTTGGCCATATAGACTATGATCGATATAACAAGTTGATCACATCAGATATCGCAGCTATCCGCCAAGACCTAGGTATTACCCTATGCATATCGACCGAGAGCGATGATTCTTGAGGCATATTTTCATAATACAGGCACTCGTTTCACTTCTTGTCATAAGAATTAGCTTGAATTACTGATACGACAATCCTGGTCGCAGCTTGGATTCCTTCGCCGTGCAGCATCTTTGCAGGGCGTACGACCCAATCGCTCCGGTGCACGACGCATCAACGTCTCAGCGGCTCACGTTGCGCGCTAGCTGAGCCCGCCTATCCCCGCTCGTTTCGCCGGCTTTCACAGCGGCCAACATGACGCCCGCCACCATCATGAATCTCTCTCAACTTGAACATTAAAAAATCCAGTTTGTCTCATGAAGCCAGGCACTAGATACTCACCTCCATCAGATCGTTGATGAAGACTTCCCATGACGCTGCACTTCACAGCCAGCACACGGAACGTGATGGCGAGCAGCGTGCCTCTCCCGGCATGGATGCGTTCTCACAGAGAGCAACCCGCTCACGAGACGCCTGAAAGATCACGGGAAGATGTCGACGACACAGTGAATTTTCTCTCTCAGGATCAGGGTGAACGCCATGAGCAACGAATTCGGTTTCAGCATCAACAGTCTGCGCTTCGACGAGAACTACGTTCCGGCGGAAAACACCCGCCTGACCACCAACTTCGCCAACCTGGCGCGTGGTGAGAGCCGTCAGCAGAACCTGCGCAGCACGCTGAACATGATCAACAACCGATTCAATGCGCTGGCCAACTGGGACAACCCCAAGGGCGACCGTTACTCCGTCGAGCTGGACATCATCTCCGTCGAGCTGAATCTCGATGCCGCGCGTTCTGACAATGCCCTGCCGATCATCGAGATCCTGCAGACCACCATCGTCGACCATCAGACGAATCAGCGTATTGACGGCGTGACCGGCAACAACTTCTCGTCCTACGTGCGCGATTATGACTTCAGCGTGCGCCTGCTGGAGCACAACAAGGGCAAGGACTCCTTCAGCGTGCCGGAGCAATTCGGCGAGCTGCACGGCAATCTGTTCCAGGCCTTCGTGGGTTCTGCTGCCTACAAGGAATGTTTCAAGAAGCCGCCGATCATCTGCATCAGCGTCTCGACCACCAAGACCTATCAGCAGACCGAGAACGTGCACCCGATCCTCGGGGTGGAATATCGCCAGGACGACGATTCCCTGACCGATGCGTACTTCAGCAAGATGGGCCTGAAGGTGCGCTACTTCATGCCGCCGGGCAGCGTTGCGCCGCTGGCCTTCTACCACACCGGCGACCTGCTCAACGATTACAGCAATCTGGAACTGATCAGCACCATCAGCACCATGGACACCTTCCAGAAGATCTATCGTCCCGAGGTCTACAACGCCAATTCCGTGGCCGGAAAATCCTATCAGGCGAGCCTGAAGCAGCAGGACCATTCACTGACGCGCATCGTGTACGACCGCGAAGAGCGCAGCCAGCTCGCCATCGAGCAAGGCAAGTTCGTGGAAGAGAGCTTCATCAAGCCTTACCAGAGTCTGCTCGAGCAGTGGTCCGCCAACTGGTCCGCCAACCGATAACTCCATCATCGGTCAGCTCACCAATCCGCAAACAGCGCGCGCTGATCGACGAACGACATTCGCTATCTGAACCATTCCAAGGACAAGGTTATTCATCATGACGAGATTACTCCCGACCTCCACCGCTGGCAGCCTGCCGAAACCTTCCTGGCTCGCCGAACCGGAGGTCCTCTGGTCCCCCTGGAAGCTCGAAGGTGAGGCACTGGTCGCGGGCAAGCAGGATGCCCTGCGCGTCTCCCTGCAGGAGCAGCAGCACGCCGGGATCGATATCGTCAGCGATGGCGAGCAATCGCGTCAGCACTTCGTCACCACCTTCATCGAACACCTGAATGGCGTGGATTTCGAGAAGCGCGAAACCGTCAAGATCCGTGATCGTTACGAGGCCAGCGTGCCGTCCGTGGTCGGCCCGGTCTCCCGCCAGAAGCCGGTGTTTGTCGAAGATGCCAAGTTCCTGCGCTCGCAGACTGATCAACCGATCAAGTGGGCGCTGCCTGGCCCGATGACCATGGTCGACACCCTCTTCGATGGCCATTACAAGAGCCGCGAGAAGCTGGCCTGGGAATTCGCCAAGATCCTCAACGAGGAAGCCAAGGAACTTGAAGCGGCAGGCGTCGACATCATCCAGTTCGATGAACCGGCCTTCAACGTGTTCTTCGATGAAGTGAATGAATGGGGCATCGCCACGCTGGAGCGTGCGATCGAAGGCCTCAAGTGCGAGACCGCCATCCATATCTGTTACGGCTACGGCATCAAGGCCAACACCGACTGGAAGAACACCCTGGGCTCCGAATGGCGTCAGTACGAAGAAGCCTTCCCCAAGCTTCAGCAATCCAACATCGATATCGTCTCGCTGGAATGCCACAACTCCCATGTGCCGATGGAGCTGATCGAGCTGATCCGTGGCAAGAAGGTGATGGTCGGTGCCATCGATGTCGCCAACAACACCATCGAGACGCCGGAAGAGGTCGCCGAGACCCTGCGCAAGGCGCTGCAGTTCGTGGATGCCGACAAGCTCTATCCCTGCACCAACTGCGGCATGGCCCCGCTCTCCCGTGAAGTGGCCCGCGGCAAGCTGCAGGCACTCAGCGCTGGCGCCGCCATTGTGCGCAAGGAACTCGAAGCACAGCGCTGATCGCTTGGCCGAGACAGAGCGCGGGCTAGGGCACAGCACTGACAGATAGCGTCCAGCTAGTTCCAAACCGAGTTGGCCCGACGATAGTGCTCGAAAGTGAAAGCAGCAGCGGCTGATACCGCCGCAAACAAAAATGGCCATCGTGAAGGATTCACGACGGCCATTTTTTCATCACTCACATCCTTGTCACTCAAGCCCCAGTCTCGCGCTATCGCTGCAGCCCCTCCCCCACGGCTGATCATTACCACCTCCCCACTTTTGCAGGACCTGCCATGCCACTCTCCAATACCGACACCAAAGCTGACACCATCATCGACCCCGCCAGTTTCCGTGAAGCCCTCGGCCACTTCGCCTCCGGCATCACGATCATCACTACCCAGGTCGACGACGAACCGATCGGCTTCACCTGCCAGTCGTTCTACAGCGTCTCGATGAACCCGCCGCTGGTCTCCTTCAGCGTCAAGGCTAGCTCCTTCAGCTACCCGAAGATCCGCCAGGCAGAGCGCTTTGCCGTCAACATCCTCTCCAGTGAGCAAAGCCATGTCTCCAACCAGTTCGCCATGCGTGGCGCGGACAAATGGCAAGGCATCGACTGGCAGCTCTCTCCCCTCGGCAACCCCGTGATCAATGACAGCCTGCACTGGCTCGACTGCAAAATTCACGCTGAGCATCCTGCAGGTGATCACCTGATCGTGATCGGGGAAGTGAAGGGACTGAATCTGGATGTTGCGGGGACGGCGCGGCCACTGCTGTATTTCAAGGGGAAGTATGGGGGCTTGGCTGGAGGAGAAAAGTAAGACTGGAAGATATTGGCTGGCTGAAATCTTCAGGATCAGACCAGGGGGTTATGAGTTCGTTTTTAAAACAATAATCCACTGACATAAAAGGGGAAGCAACCGTAATCGAGCGAAAGGTGCAGTTCTTTGGAATCAGTGGGTTAGCGAAAGTTGAAGAGAGCATCCGAAGCTGGTGTGTGTACCAGAGGTGTACCGTTTTAGAGCTCTCTCCCCACTTTCGAATAGCATACCTCTGAGAGGGCGTAAAACTGCTTCTCTCAAAGGCATGCTGACCGCTTGTGCTACACACTCAAGTCCGATGTGGTTAGAGGGCTGGCACCGGCGATATTAACTTACTGCATTCTCTGGTCGTACCAGAAAATGGTTCGCCGGATAGCTGACATTCTAGGCGCTGATTTTAACGTGCCTCGACCTAGTCAGGCCGTCGAACCGAGCATCCATACTGAATATTGAATCCGCTGCCAGTTCCACGCACTGCATAAACGCCTACTGCGCCCAAGAATGGCGACTCCTCCTCCCTGATTTAGCCTACGATTGAGTGCTCGAAGCGGGCTGATAGACGTGAGTACGCTTGTGAATATGCTGGTGGTTCTCATAGTACTCGTACAGGTTGCGTGCCTCGGCTGACCGGTAATGAAAGCCACGCTCTCCCCACATGAGCCAGACCAATGCCTTTCCGGTCTGGCTCAAGTAACTATCAAGAAGGTCACGACGCAGATAGCTTAAAGAGCCGCTGATCTGTGAGCCATACTCTCCGACTTCTCGATAAAGAGATGCCACACCTGAAGCATCGTATAAGTCCCATCGGTTGGAGTGGTACCTGAGACTCAAAGCCTCACAAAGCAGTTTAGAAGGCAGACTCACACCGCTGCTCTGGTTCAACGCACTGTGGTAGCTCTCCCAGCTGTACTTCTGCACTGGGATGTCGACCGCGACACCATTGTTTGTCCACCTATTAGCGGACACCATTTGTTCGTCGTGGTCGCCCTCTTGCTCATCAGAAACAGGGAGTCCAGGAATCGAGGCGAAAGGCATCTCACCCGCATAAGTGTAGTAGTAGCTTGGCTCATCGGGGATGGCGGAATTTCCGGGGTATTCAAGACCACTGAACAACGTGCACAAGCGGTCGACGTCTTCGCTGTCAACGAGTACACTTCGGAGGAAGGTGAAGACCTGGCGGTCATCAGCGGGAGCGTTGTGTTTGAGGAACCCGTCAAGTAATACCCACGACCCATCCAAGCCATCCATCTCCGCAATTTCGAGGATGTCGCGATAGTCTGGTTGCGTACCGTTCACTATCCAGTCACCAGTACCCGTAGGCTGATTGGTGAACAAGTCTGGTAGTTGCAAATCGATGTTTGCGGCCTCGAGTGGAAACGTCGGATCGATGTCCGCATCTGAGGGGCGAGCGCTGTGCCACTCGGCAAGGAGACCCTGCGCGTAACGGAACCCCCACATCTCGAAGTAAGCGATCCAACCGTATTTTTTCCCGTATCGGTCGACCTTGTGCTTATCACCTCCAATACGTGGGCCGGAGTTCATTTGGCGATCGACAGCTTCGAACTGCTCGGGGTCATAGCCAAGCACCAGCATTCGCGAAACGATTGCCAGCAGCACCCGCTGGTACTCTGGGTTACTGTCGTCGTAGTTCGATCGATCTGGAACCAATGTTCCAATCGTGTAGTTGCCAAAGTCCATTCGAATCGCCGCACGCTTCGCAGCCTCGATCACTGCCGGGTCATAGTGCCGCATGTTCTGAAACGGGTTAGCTAGATGACTAAATGGTGGAAGAAGGTGCGCAGCCTCGTCCTCAGACAAGCAAGACGGATCAACCATCCTTGCGATGGCGATGAGTCCCAGACAATACTGCTGGTACAGGGCATGCCAAGTAGGATGCGTCGCGCCAGGCGCGAACATCGCTTGATAAATTTCACGAGCAACTCTTGGCAATACCTCACGCATCTCCACAGCATTAATATCCGACCAGGTGGTCAGCGCCGCACCATAGGCCGCGGCGAACATCCGTTCGGGGACGTATGTGTCTGAAACGGCAATTGCATTTACTGCCAGCCGGAAAAACTCCGTGGGCCGCTTGATGGAAAATTCGTACAGAGTTTTTGTGGCCACGTCGCGTAGATGTCTGGACGTAGACGTCAGCGTCCACATCACCCAGCGCGCGCGCCGAATTTCTCGCTCGTCGAGGGCACCCGACTTCCATCTGGCCGTTAGGAATTTGCAGTCGTCTTCAATTTCCTCAGACTTCTCGCGAACCCACTCTGACCAGAAAAGATCACGCTGCGTATTGGGCATCGCTGAGAGCACGCCGTGCAAGAAGTCCATGTCAAATGGATGCGCTCGTGCTGCCCTGGTACTCCGAAGTCTCCCGAATGCAATCTGTGCGAACCGTTTCGACTCTTGCATTGCACGCGCGAACCGTTCTACCGTTTCCCTCCCTATGTGCCTTGGGTCTGATTGGGCCGTCAACAACAGAGCGTTCATGACGAGCTTCTCGTCCGACAAGTCTTGCCAAAGCTGACGCCTGCCAAAGCGTTGGGGATACAGGCCAACCAGAGCCCTGAACACGTCAAAGGCGAAGGTATGCGACCCAGGTTCACGGAATTGGAACTGCGCACGTCCTTCATCGCTTTGCAGCCACTGCGCCAAGGCCGGCCTGCTCAGCAGGTGGCGCGCCATCATATATCCGGCCATCAAATCGTATGAAAATGAAAGTCCTTGGCCGCCGTCTTCAGAAATTGTTCGAACGAGGACACCTTCGGACTCAAGCGCGCGAATGACACTGACATCCCATCGGCCCACGTCTCCAACTGCCTCCCGTGCAGCCTGGAACTCCACGCTTCTCGCGTTGCGCTCCCAAAGAAGACCCGCGATCGTCAGTAGCGCATCTTGCACCTCCTCCTGATAGATACGATGCGTTGCCGGAGAAAGCTCGGCAACTCGTGCTGCGACCTTGTCGAAGTGCGCTTCAAACAGGCTTGTAAGCGAACTGGGCAGCACTTCCACCCCGACAAGGTGCTGGCGCTGAGGGTTCGCCACCTCGCAGAAGATTCTCAGCGTCAACGGGTGCTGCAAGAACTCGATTGGCAAATCCGCATCGGTCGCGTCGATCTTGTAGAACTCAAAGTACTTGTCGATGGCCGTCTGCGGATCTTCCTGGAACCCGTTGTGTTCAAGTTGAGGGAATTCCTCCGGCAGGCACATCTGCGCGAACTCATTGCGTAGCGTGACAACCAGCAAGACGTACGGAAAGTCCTTCAGTAGCTCTTCCGCTCGCGCGAGCTCATCCTTCCAGTTTCTCGGGTCTTCTGCCTCATTTAGGCCGTCAATAACAATGGGGAGGCGCCTGCCCGCCCGCTGCCCCGCTGCATCTACGGCCTCGACCAGCCGGTCGAAGCTCTCCGCCGGCCTACCAGAAATCTTGAAGGCAGACACAAGATCGTCAAGTCCTTGGCCTGCATGAAGATTTTTACCCAGCAGCAAGACACCACCGGGGAGGTCTCCGTCCGGCTGCGTCATCCTGACAGCAAGCTCGGATTTTCCTTCGCCTGCAGCTGCAAGCACAGCCACGGTTCGAACGCCGACCGACTGATCCAGACTGCGCAGCGCCGACGATGCTGCGTGAATGTCCGCAACCAAATTCGCGGCTAACAGTGCTCCACCTGAACGCGCACCACGCAGCTTGGAGAGCATCCTGTCGTAGCGCACCGGCTGCGACGGATTCGCTGCTAATATTTGTTGCTGTACAGCGTCGAAGTCACCCTTGCCGAGCGCCGCATGTAGGCTATCAAGCAGGTCAGCCAACCCAGTAGCTCGAGCCAGGAGCGAGTCAACTTCCGCCTTGAGTTCGGTTTGGAGTTGCGACGTGAGCGCAGCAATGGACGTGCAATTTGTCTTGAGGGCGCTTGAGAGCTTATCTAGTGAGTCCCACGCACCCTGGCCGCCCAGATACCTGTGCATCTTTTCCTCTGCCCCAACGACCACATGAACTTCCGGCTGGTATCTGCGGTTGAATGGAGCCTTAGCGAGACTGTACTGCTCAGCAAGTAGTGCCGGCGTGAGGACGAGCTCACCGAAGTAAGTTTCTCTAAGCAGCGCACCCGGCCCAACCAATAGGTCTTCGATATCCTCTGCCGTCAGCAACTCCAACTTCAACTCAGGGAAACGCTCTTTCTCAAGAGCGAAGAACCACTTTTGGTCCCCCTTCGTCAGAGTGTGGTGTGTCCAAAGCTTCCAATCGGTCACATCTGGCAAATGCCTGCGAGTTTTCTCTATACCGTCAATGATCTTGCTGCGACGCGTGGCTCCCAGATTTTCTCCATTCGCCAGCGCATACCATTTGCATTGCCAGCCAATCCAGCGTGGCGGCGCTCCGAGATTACAAGACTCGGTCAACTCAAGGTGGAACTCCACGCCAGGCTGATTCGCAAGTTGCTTGAAACGACCGAAGCGACCGTAATGGCGGCGAACCAGAGAGCGACAAAGCTTCTCGAAGTTTTCATCCGCTGCACCGGGCAATTCGCTGAATACATTCCAATTTGCTTCAGGCATCGGCGCTTTCCCCTGTCAGTCGGTATCGGTGGAGTCGGATGGGTAGTCGTGCGCTGAGAATATTTCGACCTTCGCCCCAGCCTCGATGAAGATCTTCACGAACGCGGATACGTCAGCCTCGTCAGTCGTTACAGTGATTCGGCTATCTTCACGGTCGAGGTGGTGGTCTGATACCAGCTGTCCGGGCTCACTTGGTCCTAAGGTATGGAGGCTCAGGCTCCGCAGCAACGAGAGCATGTCATCTGAAAATCTTTGATTCTCTGGGTCAGCAAATGGGATGGAGTGGCTTTCGTCCTCCCAAGCCTGAGCGCTGAGCGTGTCAATGTCCTTCTCTACCTTCTCTGCATCTTGAGCCCGCTTGAACTTCCCGATTAGAACTAGATTCATCGAGTGCTCAGATCCGTATCCATTCCAAATCTTCATGACTGCATCTCTCGTTAGATCTCAAGTATTTCTGATTTGCTTAAGCGCCGATAGGACGCCTGCGTCTCCAATCTTCGCGCCACTGGGCGAGTATGAACTCGCACGAACCACTCCAGATGCGTCTATGTGTGCGTAGGACTGGAGACCTCGCTCATCAGGAAGTGGATCGCACGTAGGCAGTCCTGACGCCCCCACCTCACTGACCGCAAGGCGAACCTTGCCTCTGTAGCTAGAGACCCAATCCTGAAGAGCTCGGCCGACCACTCCATCCATGCTTGCTACCGTGGTGGTTGCTTGTTGAGGAAGCAACAGCAATTCACTAGCTCCAACCTTTTGCGCGAGCTCGCTTATCGCGTCAAGTTCAGAAACTGTGCGCTTGTTTACCACAACGTTGATCCCAAAGGGCGACAAGGTCGCAATCGATTCAATGCCTCGGAGCAAGCTGGCAAACTGCTTCCCGCGCTGTTCTTCATAGGTGCGACCTAACCCGTCAACGCTAATGCGTGTGAAATGGATCGAGCCCTTGAGGCGCTCGACCAACTGTGGCGTCAGGCGATGACCATGAGTCGTGAATGTGACCGCGAGCTGAGTCTCTCCCGCAGCTCGTTTGCATATGTCGACGAAGTCAGGGTGCAGCGTGGGTTCGCCGCCACCAAATCCGATGCCTAGGCACCCCTCAGCATCCAGTTCTTTCAACCAGCCGAGCACTTGGTCAGTATGCAGCGACGCTTTGTGCTTCGGCGCGTAGCAGTACGCGCAGTGAAGGTCGCAAACATTGGTGAGTGCAATGGATACCTGGCGGGGGGACATCGACCAAACCGACTCTTCCGGGCACAACTCGTCTAGCAGGATATTCAGACCTGAATGTCGATCGAAAAGATGCACCCCGTTTGCGCTAATTCTTGACTTCATAAGGCATTGTTACCGAGAGCAGTTTTACCTTGAATTTATCTTCTAACACATTGAGCCTATCGAGGCAGACGTTGGTGCTCGTCGCTAAGCGCCTATCTGCAGCCGGCCCAAAACCTGTTCCAACTGCTCCAGAGACCGACGATGCTTGTCAGACCCCATCTTCTGGATGTTAGCGAGCTTCCAGCGCACGGCAGGCAACCGTTCAACGCTCGACAGCGGGCATAGCGCCCAATCAGGCGTATCCTGCTTGAAGGACGGAAGAAAGCGAACATCATCGTCCGTCATCAACTGGCCCAGCCGCGTCAGAAGTTCGTGCCATACGTCCTCGAGCTGCTGCAACGGGATATCGGCCCTGGCCATCCCGACAAACTCCTCTCGGTAGACGTCACCCAACGGCTTCAACCTCGGGTTGATCACTTCGTTCAAGGGCCTAGGGTGCCCCAGCAGATAGATCAGAAAGCCTTCGAATACACTAGGATCCAGACCGCCTTGGTTCAGCAGCAGCTTCACATCGAAAAGGTACCGGGGGTGCTGACGATCCAGCGCGGCGCAGATCTTGCCGCCATATTTGTTATGAAACCTATCACTGCTCTAGAAGATTTGACACTCCTTCCAAGCCTATAACCCTATGGTCCTCAATAATAAACCCAAGATTACCTAAGCCTATCTCGAGATGTCTTTTCTTTAGAACCTCACTCAACGTTATATTATCAAGACCAAATGGATGATACGGATGCTCAGGCTTTCGAAGCATTACCTGAACAGCTTGGGCCGCTCTTGGATATCCGCCTGACTTGACTATTTGCGTATGTATTAAGATAGCAGCTCTTTTCCTTCTATCCTTAACATCAATAAGGCTGTCGTCATCGATTAATTCAACCATAAATCACTCTATTTTTAATTTCGCGACATTAATTGAAAATTTAACTTGCTCTCACCTATCGCTCATAAAGTTCGTGTACTTTTTCGCCCTACCCTTCACTTGATCGATGGGATATTTCTCCGCATTCTTCTCCATCTTCGCCCGGCATGCCGCTTCAATATCCACGTCCAGCTTGCCCGCCAGTCGAACCAGATAAAGCTGAACATCGGCAATTTCATCACGGACGGCGGCCAGTTGCTTCTCATCAAGCGCTTGAGACTGAGCCTCGGTCAGCCACTGGAAGCACTCCTGTAGTTCAGCTGCCTCCACCGTCAGTGCCATGGCCAGGTTCTTGGGCGAGTGGAACTGGTCCCAGTCACGTTCGGCGGAGAACTCTTCCATCGCATCGTGAAGCTGCTTGAACGGGTCTGTCATATCAAACTCACCTGATAATTGGGTATTGGATAGCGAGTAGCATGAAGGTTCTGCCACTCGCTATCCAGCTAGCATCGCCATAGATAGAGCGCCAACTGCATCCCACTCGCTTACAGTACGGAGAGGAATTCGCCAACGACCTTCAGGTCCTCGAGCTCGTCCTCGAGCACGATGTCCTTGTAGCCAAAAGCATTGGTCTGGGAGGGGGTGAGCACGATCCGCTGGTTCACGAAGGCTCCGAACTCCTCAATATTTCCGCTCTGATACAGATTCACTATGCCACTACACTTGCCCTACCCACTTGGCCGCGTACGTCACCACGTGACCGGCCCGAATCACGAAGTTGTCGCCGATGACGACTTAGTCGAACTCGAGCACCCGGCAGGTTTGGATACAACCAACCTGCTCTTATCTAGGGCACAGCTCCAAACAGCACACACCACTTTTAGTCGTATTTTTGCAGTGCCATCTTGACGATTGTCAATCACGCACTTACGTTTCCTTAGGCGCAACATGTTCTAACAAGAGAAACTCAATCGCTTGAGGTATCACCATGACAACATCTCGACGCCTCCTTATCGCTGCATCCCTCGCTGCTGCCAGCTTCACCCAAGCCCAAGCTTTCGAACCGGAGGGCAAGGTGGAGTGCCTGGCACCTGCCGATCCTGGCGGTGGCTGGGACTTCACTTGCCGGAGTGTCGGCAAGGTGATGGAAGACCTGGATCTGGTGCCGCGCAGCGTACAAACCGTCAACATGGCGGGGGCTAGCGGCGGCGTGGCCTATGCTCACATAGTCAGCAAGCGTGAGGGGGACGACCAACTGCTGGTTGCCGCCTCTACCGCCACGACCACCCGCCTGGCTCAGGGGCAGTTCCGGGGTCTCGATGCCGAGATGGTCAACTGGATCGGTGCCTTGGGGGCGGACTACGGCATCATCGCGGTGGCCGACGACGCGCCTTACCAGACCTTGCAGGATGTGGTGGATGCTCTGCAGAACGATCCTCAGGCCGTCACGTTCGCTGGTGGCAGCTCGAAGGGGGGCTGGGACCATCTCAAGGTGTTGATGATGGCCCAGGAAGCCGGCATCTCGGATCTGCCACATATCAAGTACCTCTCCTATACAGGAGGCGGTGAGGCAATGACCCAGGTGGTTGGTGGCCACGTCAATGCATTCACCGGCGACATCTCCGAGGCTCATGGCTTCTTGGAATCAGGTGACCTGCGAGTCCTGGCAGTACTGTCCGACGAGCGCCTGCCGGGCGAGTTCAACGACATTCCTACCGCCAAGGAACAGGGCATTGATGTGGTTGGCCCCAACTGGCGCGGCTTCTACATGCCTGCTGGCATCTCCGGCGAGGCTGAACAGTACTGGATTGACGCTATGGACAGCCTCTACGCGAGTGAGGAATGGAAAACTGTCATGCGGCAAAACGGTTTGATGCCGTTCCACATGACAGCCGGCGAGTTCGAGACCTTCGTCAAGGAACAGATTGACGATATTGAGACCCTCTCCAAGGATATCGGGCTGATTCAGCAATGACCTTCAACGACCGCATCTTCGGGGTACTGTTGATCGCCCTGGCCGTCGCGTACGGCTGGGCCGCTACCCAGTTTCCCGAGCCGTTCGGTGGGGCTGAGGCCGTCGGCCCCGAGACTTTCCCGCACTTGCTGGCCGTGGTGCTGGCGTTGTCCAGCCTCTACCTAATCGTGCGCCCCGACCCGGATAACGCCTGGCCCTGGAGCCGCACCGGTGTCGAGCTGCTGATCGCTGCGGCGGTGTTGATCGTCTACACCGCGCTGCTGCAGCCGCTGGGCTTCATCCTCAGCACCCTACTGGCGGTGGGCACGCTGTGCTGTCGGATGGGAGCCACCCCGGTCAAGGCCTATGTCACCGGCGGCGTCGCAGGCGTGGTGGTGTTCTTGGTCTTCAACTTCGCCCTCGACCTGGCGCTGCCACTGGGGCTGCTGTCCTTCCTGGAGGTGAGCTGATGGAAACCCTGGGTTACCTAATCGATGGTTTTGGCGTGGCGCTCGCCCCGCACAACCTCATGTTTGCCCTGCTCGGCGCCTTCCTCGGCACCCTGATCGGGGCCCTGCCTGGGCTCGGGCCATCCAATGGCGTAGCGATCCTGATCCCGCTGGCCTTCACCTTAGGGCTCGCGCCGGAGACTGCCCTGATCATGCTCACCGCGGTTTACGCAGGTGCGATGTACGGCGGGCGCATTTCCTCGATCTTGCTCAACATACCCGGCGACGAGCCGGCGATGATGACCTGCCTCGACGGCTACCCCATGGCCAAGAAAGGCAAGGCCGCCGAAGCGCTGGCGATCTCGGCCGTGGCATCCTTCATGGGCAGCCTGATCGCCACCGTGGGGCTCATCCTGGTGGCGCCGATCCTCGCCGACTTCGCGCTCTCCTTCGGTCCGGCCGAGTACTTCGCGCTGTTCCTGCTGGCCTTCGCCACCCTCGGCGGAATCACCGGCAAGAACCCCATGAAGACCGTGGTGGCCGCCTGCCTGGGCCTGATGATTTCCACGATGGGCATCGACAACACCGGCGTGCAGCGCTACACCTTCGGCGTGCTAGAACTCTACGAAGGGGTCGACTTCATCATCGCCATCGTTGGCCTGTTCGCCATCTCCGAGCTGCTGTTCTTCATCGAGGAGAAGGCCGGCGGCGGCAAGGAAAAGATGACCGTCAACAAGCTGTCGCTCACGTGGGCCGACATCCGCGGCATCCTGCCGTCGAGCATCCGCGGCGGCATCTTGGGCTTCATCGCCGGGGTACTGCCGGGTGCCGGGGCTTCCCTGGGCAGCTTTATCGGCTACACCCTCGAGAAGAAGGTGGTCGGCAAGAAGGGCTACTTCGGTGAGGGCGATCCGCGCGGCGTGGCTGGCCCTGAGGCCGGCAACAACGGTGCCTCCTCCGGCGCGCTGGTGCCGATGCTGACCCTTGGCGTGCCGGGCAGCGGCACTACTGCGGTGCTGCTGGCGTTGCTGATCTCGCTGAATATCACCCCCGGGCCGCTAATGTTCACCCAGAACGCCGACATCGTCTGGGGCGTGATCGCCGCGCTGTTGATCGGCAACTTCCTGCTGCTGGTGCTCAACATCCCGCTGGTGGGCATCTTCGTCAAGCTGCTCTCAGTTCCGCCGATGTTCCTGCTGCCGATCGTCACCATGGTGGCCTTCGTCGGCATCTACTCGATCAGCAACTCGGCTTTTGACCTCTACTTCATGGTGGCCTTCGGCATGGCCGGCTATGTGCTGCGCAAGCTGGAGATTCCGCTGGTGCCGATTATTCTCGGCCTGCTGCTGGGGCCGGAGATGGAGAAGAACCTGCGCCACGCTATGGACATCTCCAGCGGTGACTGGACCATCCTATGGGACAGCGGCCTGGCCTTCGGCCTGTGGGTGTTCGCCGGATTAGGACTGATTCTGCCGTACATTATGGGGCCTCTCTTGAGACGTCGGATGGCTTCCGAGGCGAAGACCGTCAGCGAAGGCGATTGATGTTTGATGATATGCGGTAAGGCCCGGTTTAGGAGTTCTATCCTGAGCCGGGCCTTGTTATACCAAGTGGGAGGCAGTATCGAGCTTCCCTACTTGTGTCAGCCACACTCCACAAACCAGCGTTAGAAAGTTACGGGCCCATGCGGAAGGTGTGCCTCTAGCTCTTCTGCCTTCTCTCTCAAAACGTTGCAGTGTTGCTCCAGCGCTTCGGTAAAGCGCTCGCGAGGCCCGGAAAGTGCCAGGGCACCCAAGAGCTCCCCATTAGGACGACGAATAGCGATGGCGGCGGCTGCCACCGAGGGTTCTCGTTCGCCCATCGATACCTGGACGTGACCGGGCTCACCATCCCCTCTTAGCACGCTTGCCGCGGCTCCCCGGTCCAGGGTAAGACGCGCTCCTTGCTCCAGGTGATGGCGGACCTCGTGTCGCCCATTCTCCCTATACAGGCATACCCGTTCATCGCCGTCGCGGATATAGAAAGATGCCGTTTCACTGCTGGCATCACGCAATGCGTCGAGTACTGGGCGTACCAATCCCTCGAGCCGCACACCTTCCCCGGCCAAGGGAGCCAGGCGCGCACATGCGGGACCAATACGGTAGATCCCACGCTCATCCCGAACTACGAATCCAAACACCTCTAGAGACGCCATGAGGCGCAAGATAGTGCTTTTGTAATAACCGGTAGCTTGGGACAGCTCTGTCAGTGAAAACTCACGGCGATGTTCATTGAAGGCTTCCAGCAGAGTGAGTGCTCGCTCTACTGCCTCTACGCGTCGTTGGGCCATGGGTGCCTCCATAGTGTGCGACCAAAGGATGATGTTGCGACAGACGAAACCAGGTTGCAACACTGCAAAGGGCTAACTATTCTCTCTAGGGAAACAGATTCTACTGGAGGCAACAATATGTCAATGCCACTCAAGGGCTACCGGGTTCTCGACCTGACCAATGTCCTAGCGGGGCCATTCTGCTGTCATCAGCTCGCCCACTTGGGCGCAGAGGTGATCAAGGTGGAACGTCCCGGCGGAGGGGATCTGGCCAGGCAGCTGGGAGCTGATGCCGAGCTGAATCGAGAGCATATGGGAGTGTCCTTCCTAGCACAGAACGCGGGCAAGGGGTCCGTCACCCTGGATCTGAAACAGCCTGAGGATCGCGAGAAATTCATTAGTCTAGTCAAGGACGCCGACGTGCTGGTGGAAAACTTCCGCCCTGGTGTGATGGCACGGCTGGGTCTCGAGTTCGACAAGCTCAAGGAGATTAATCCTCGCCTCGTCTACTGTGCCATCTCCGGGTTTGGGCAAGACGGCCCGCTGTCCACCTTTCCCGCCTATGACCAGATCATTCAGGGCATGTCGGGAGTGATGAGCGTGACAGGGGACGCCGAGCATTCACCCTACCGGGTTGGTTACCCGCTGGCCGATACCATTGGTGGGCTGACGGCAGCCATGGCGGTAAATGCCGCCTTGGCAGAGTCCGAACGCCAAGCCAGGTTTATCGATGTCTCGATGCTCGAGTCCGTGCTCGCGACCATGGGGTGGGCGGTCTCCAACTTGCTGATTGCAGGACGCGCTCCGGCACCGATCGGTAATGACAACGTCACCGCCAGTCCTTCGGGGACCTTCCGCACCGGTGATGGCCTGCTCAATATCGCCGCCAACAAGCAGGAACAATTCGAGGCTCTGAGCCGGTTGTTACAGCATCCGGAATGGATTGAGGACCCGCGTTTCGCCGAGCGTCAGGCACGGCTAGAACAACGTCAAGAACTGAAGGATCTGATCGAGGCCGCCCTGAGCGAGAACACCACCGAACACTGGTGGCACGCGCTCGTGGCTGCGGGCGTGCCAGCCGGGCCTGTCTACAGCGTCGAGGAAGCACTCAACCATCCTCAGGTTCGCGACAGGGGGCTGATCGAGCGCTTCGACGAGGCCGGCATTGGCCGCCCTCTTGAGATCGTGAGCGGCGGTTACCGGTTTGATGGCCAGGCCCCTCGCGTACCGACGCCTCCGCCCTTGCTTGGCGCCGACAATGATCGCTGGTTCGGGCCGCGCACCACCAATCACGTTGAGGAGTCAGACGCATGACCCAGGATTCTCTCGATATCCAGGCCGCGGAGTGGTGGCACACCGAGATCATCGATATGAAGCCCGGGGAGATCCGCTATCGCGGCTATCCCATCGAAGCGCTGATCGGCCGCATTGGTTTCGCCGAGATGATCTGGTTGATGACCCGAGGCGAACTGCCGACTCAGGCCCAGTCGACTTTGCTGGAGGCGGCCCTGATGAGCGCAGTGGACCATGGCCCCCAGGCGCCTAGCATCGCCATCGCGCGCATGGCCATGACCTGTGGCAGCAGCCTCAACAACGCGATGGCCTCGGCCGTCAACGTGCTCGACGACGTCCATGGTGGCGCAGGTGAGCAGGCAGTAGAGCTCTATCAGTCTATCGAGGAGCGCCTCTCAGGCGGCATGTCCTTGGTCGAGGCCACAGAAGCGGAGCTGACCGCCTGGCGTGAGCGCCACGGCAAGATCGTGCCTGGTTTCGGGCACCGCTTTCACCCCGTCGACCCGCGAGCACCGCGTCTTTTGCAGTTGATCGATGAGGCGGCCGAACGTCATGAGGTCGATGGTCGCTATGCCGCTATCGCGCGAGAGATCGAACGCCAGCTGGCAGAAGCGAAAGGGAAACCGATCCCGCTGAATATCGATGGGGCCACGGCGGCGATCTATGCCGAACTGGCATTACCCGCACCGCTGGCCAGAGGGCTGTTCTGTCTGTCCCGCTCCGTGGGCATCCTCGCCCACGCCTGGGAGCAGAAGTGTCAGGGAGGACGCAACAAGGGGCCCATGCCCAAGGGATGGCTGTGGCACTACGACGGCCATCCCCCCCGCCGCGTCGACGACGGGACTCCCGAAACGTCAGCTTGAGCTTAGGTCGCTTACAAACATAGCACGCCATCCTCGAAACGGAGATGACATCATGTACAACAAGTCTTTCAAGCATTTGGTCGCCTTCACCGCTATCAGCTCATGTCTGGCCAGTGCCAGCGCCGTTGCCGAAGACCTGGTCGTCAGCGCCACCTCTCAGACCTCTGACGACTTTGCGCTGGCGGTGGCCTGGTCGAACCAACTGGCCGATGCCGAAGGTGACCTGCGTTTGACGGTGGTAGATAACGGTAGCGTCAAGGGGCTTCGGCAACTGGCGGCCTCGCGCGTGGACGTTGCCGTCATTGGCGCCCCTCATTACCTCGATGCGGTAGAGGGAAAGGGCAACTTCAGTGAAGACCCGGAGCGCTATACCAGTGCCTATCAGAACTTCAAGAGCCTGTTCGCCATCAGTACCAGTGCCGGCCAGTACGTGGTGCGCGCGGATGCCGGTATCGAAGGCTTCGAGGATCTGGCAGGCCATAGCCTCGCCATCGGTCGCCCGGGCGGCAATGCTGGGCGTGTTTCCACCGCCTTCCTCGAGGCCTATGACCTGAGTCCTGGGGAGGACGTGGATACCCAGTTCATCGATTACAGTGATGCCTTCAATCAGATGGCCAACAATCGCCTGGACGGTACCTTCGTGTGGGGTGGTCTGCCCCAAGCGGCCATCGACAATGCTTCCCGCACCATGGATCTGCAATTCATCTCACCGGATGAGGCGCACATGGAGGCCTTCCGCGAGCACATCACTGCCGGTGAACACTATCGCCTGAAAACGATCACCGCCGAGGAAATCGAGGAGGCCTATCAGGGGCGTGTCAGTGCGGAGGGTGACATCCACTTCTGGAGCTTCCCCTACATGTTCGTCGTCGATGCCGACATGGATGACGATACCGCCTATGAACTGACCAAATCCCTCTGGGGCAATCTGGACGAGATCAAGAAGACCAGCAGTGCCCTGAACCTGCTGCGCCTGGACGAAGCGGCTTCAGGCTTGACCGCCGATATGCATCCGGGGGCGGCACGCTACTTCCGCGAGATCGGTCTGATCGAATAACACTGGCCCTGGGGCCAGGAGGTTTCCATGTCGGTATCCCCCTCCCACACTTCAGGGCCCGCGCTGCGGGCCCTAGGCCTGACCGCCTGTGCAGCACTGACGGCTTTCATCGTCTGGACGACCGTCGGGGTTCGCTATCCCGGTCAGATCATGTACGGCATCAGCCTGATGCTCAGCCTGGTGGCGACTTTCGCCCTCAAACCCGGGCTGCTCGCGCAGCGCCTTCCCGCTGCGGACCAGGCACTGTCGTGGCTATTGATCGTCCTGACATTGGCCAGCAGCGGCTACTACCTGCTCGAATACCAAGACATCGCGGCCTTTCGTGAAGGGTTGCCCAATCGTCAAGACATGCTGTGCTACGCCGTCGGTACGCTACTGGTCCTCGAGGGCGCTCGTCGAGTCGAAGGCTGGACCCTGGTTGCCATTACCGGTGGCGCCATCCTTTACCTGCTCTATGGTCATTGGCTCCCCGGTGTCATGGGACACCGCGAGTTCTGGCTCGAGGAGGTCTTGGAGGTCAGCTATAGCTATCAAGGCATCTACGGTATTGCCTTGGCGGCCGTGGTCGACGTGGTGCTCATGTTCGTGATTCTCGGTGCCGCGCTTCGGCACACTGGGGCAGGGGACTTCTTCAACTTCCTGGCCCTTCGCCTGGCAAAGGGCAAGCGCTCCGGGGCGGCTCAGGCCGCCATCATCGGTTCGGCCATGTTCGGTTCGGTCAATGGATCGGCCCCGGCGAACGTCATGTCGACCGGCGTGTTGACTATCCCCATGATGAAGCGGGCTGGTTATCAAAGCCGTTTTGCCGGTGCCGTGGAGGCCGTGGCTTCCTGTTCGGGGCAGTTGATGCCGCCCATCATGGGGGTCGGCGCTTTCATCATGGCTGAGATCACCGGCATTCCCTATCCGAGCATCGTGCTGGGGGCGGTGATACCTGCTTTCCTGTACCTACTGGCCCTGTCCGGGGCTGTGGCTTTCGAAGCCGGTCGGCTCAACCTGGTGCCCGAGCAAAGTGGTGATGAGCCTTTCGATGCCAAGCGTCGTTCACAAGGCATAGTGCTGATAGCCGGCTTCACGACGCTGATCGGTCTGCTGTTGGCGGGCTATTCTCCCACCTGGTGTGGTATGAGCGCCGCCGCCGTGGTGCTGGTGGTCGCGATGCTGTTGCCTGGCACACGGCTCAGTCTAAGCGGTCTGCGAGATGTGCTGATCGACGGTGGTCGAGACGGCCTCGCGGTGCTGGTTTCCTGTGCTGCCATCGGCATCGTCATTGGTGCTGTCAGCGTGACTGGCCTCGGCGTGACGCTTAACCAAGCCATCGTCAGCCTAGGCGAAAACAATTTGGTACTGGCGCTGATTCTTGCGGCCTGCTGCTCGATCCTGCTGGGCATGGGGTTGCCGACGGCCGCCTCCTATTTGATGGTCATCTTCGTCGCCGGCCCCGCGATCTTGGACCTGGGTATCGGTCTGCTCCAGACGCATCTATTCGTGTTCTACTATGCCGTGCTCTCGGCGATTACGCCACCAGTGGCACTGGCCGTATTCGCTGCCGCAGCCATCACGGGAGATCGGTCGATCAGTATTGCCTTGAGTGCCCTTCGCTTGTCGGTGGTCGCCTTCCTGCTGCCGTTTGCCTGGGTGTTCCACCCTGAAATCAACCTTGAGGCATTATCGGCAGGCAACCTACCCATGCTTGTCCTGATCATCGCAATGATGGCATTGGCCACCCTAGCGATCAGTGCCGCCAACGTTGGCTTCTTCAAGCGTTCGCTCAAGGGTTGGGAGCGTCTCGTGTTGGCGGGAGCGGGTATCGCTGCACTGACACAAGGACTGGCAATTTCGCTGGCGGCCACACTGATCATGTTGCTGGTCGCCGCCCAGGTACGGCATTCGGCAATGATCGCGAAAACGGATTCGGAGGCATCAGCATGAGCCTGTATGCTCCCCCTGAAACTCGCTATTGCGAAGTGTTCAGTCAGGTGCCGGAAGAGCTGAAACTTTACGATGCGCCTTCCGGCTGGATCGACGCCAACAAGCCTGGGCAGCAGGTGCCGAGCTTTCTGGAAGGTCCGGTGTTCGATGACCAGGGCAAACTCTATCTCACTGATATTCCCCACGGTCGCATCTTGTGCGTGTCACCCGATGGCTGCTGGCGAGTCGTCAGCCAATACGATGGTTGGCCGAATGGCATGACCTTTGGGCCGGATGGTCGGTTGTGGATCGCCGACTATCGCCACGGCATCCTGGCACTATCGACAGAGGGGGGCTCCCCGGAGCTCATCCTCACCCATTGCGGCAGTGAGAGCTTCAAGGGCGTCAACGACCTGTTCTTCGATCGACGCGGCCGTCTCTACTTCACCGATCAAGGACAGACGGGGCTACAGGATCCCACCGGCAGGGTCTACCGATTCGAGCCTGACACGGGCCGTCTGGATCGGTTGCTGGCGAACGGTATCAGCCCCAACGGACTGGTCTGCGATCTCGAGGAAAAGGCCCTGTACGTGGCCATGACCCGAGGCAACGGCGTCTGGCGGCTGCCTCTGCGCGACGACGGCCCCATTGGAAAAGTGGGGCTCTTCGTGGCCCTGGCGGGTGGTGTCTCCGGCGCCGATGGCCTCGCGCTCGATGAGGCCGGCAACCTTTTCGTATGTGACGCGGGTAACGGCTGCGTATGGGTGTTTGATCGTCATGGTGTGCCACTTTGGCGCCTGCGTTCCCCGACCGAGGGGCGAACGCTTACCAATCTGGCCTTCGGTGGCACGGACCGGCGCACACTTTATATGACCGAGTCGGCCACTGGGACGGTGTTGAGCATCCGAATGGACACCCCTGGAAAGGGGAGCACATATCCTATCTAGATATTGCGGCTCGAATGCTCGGCAAAATGACGATCGACAGCTATCTCAGGCTGGTAAAGGCATGGCCGCTGAGTCGTTCTCGCCGCACCCTACTTCATGAATAGCTTGATGCTCCTTCAGGGTTCTACATCGTTGGCCCGGTGTTGCATCGGCGCATGAAGGAAAGAGACCACCATGCCAAGCTACCCTGAGGGAGATTTAACGACTCATTCCTTTGGCCGCTTCCAGGACCTGAAGCGTCCTTTGCTATTACAGATGACTCTAATGCAAGACGGTGCAAAAGTGTGACTGCACTGGGCCCCCCAAGCGCCACTCTGCGCGCCGCCATAACCTTGGCAGTCCAGTGCCCAGACGGCGGTGTGAACAGCAAAGCACCGTTACCCTCAACCCGCCTCAGTCACGTGGGAGCATCAACTCAACGCGGTCAGGTTCGGCAGCACCTTCGACGAGATGAGACACGATTTGTCAGCTGAATTTCCGAGATGCACGATGCGGCGCCGGACATGTACCCCCGCGCCATGGCCAGCTTCTTGGGCGAGAGGAACTGGTCCCAGTCGCGCTCGGTGGCGAACTGGTCCATGGCGTCACGGAGCTGCTTGAACGGATCTGACATCTTAGGGCTCACCTGGTTCTGCGGTATCGGATAGCGGTGAGCATGCCTGCTCTGCCGCTCGCTATCCAGCCTACATCGGTATAAACGGTTATACGGCCGCCCACTCGCTCACAGCACAGATAGGAATTCGCCGACGACCTTAAGATCCTCGAGCTCGTCCTCGAGCACGATGTCCTTGTAACCGAAAGCATTGGTCTGGGGCTTGAGCACGATGCGCTGGTTCACGAATTCTCCATACTCCTCGACTTTCTCGCTCTGATACAGCTTGATAGTGAAGCTGCCGCCGTGGTCGGGGTCCTCGATGGCGCGATGCTGTACCACAACGACCTTGCCTTGCCGTGTGCCCCCAGGATTGGCACGAAACAGGCACCAGGTGCCATTGGGGATGCGTCGGTTCATTGACTCCCCCACTACCCGGCTGACGAACAGATCGGGGCTCGCGCGCATGAAGTCAGGTAGCTCAACCCAGTGCTCGGCGTCGGCTATTTGCATCTCGCTGAACTCGCCCGCGGCGATACTCAGGTCGTACACGGGCACATGGCGCTCGAATGGCGCTGCCTGGTCACGCGTCACGATGGGAAGGTGCAAGCCATCCAGCGTCTCGGCCTCTTCCGTCAGCTCGGCATGCTCCAATGAGGCCTGTGAATGAGCGAAGGCAGAGAAGTATTCGCGGGTCTCTCGGTCCGTGGCATAGACGTAACAGCCCTTCTGGCCTCGCGTCATCAGCGTTCGGTAGGTGTTCTTGACGATCTGATCCGCCACGGCACGAGCCTGCTCTGGTTGTTCCTTGAGCATTTTCTTGTACCCATGCACCGAGCGGTCTTGCCCTGCTCGTTTGGCTGCGTCTGTCACCACGCGGCCATCACGGATCACGAAGTCGTCTCCGATGATGACACCGACGTAATCAAACTCGAGACCTTGGCAGGTATGGATGCAACCGACCTGCTCTGCTGATCCATCGGCGATCGCCCACAGCATGCCATCATCATTGAGGTTCCACTGGGCAGCGAAGCCGTACTCGGGGAAGACGATGTCCATGGCATGCTTGTCCTTCTTGCTCGCCCAGGGCCAGCAGTACCCCGCTACCATCCGCGCCTTGTTGGCTTTGCGGTTCTTCTCAAGAATCGCCTTGCGCAATTCGCTCGGATCCTCGAATACCTTGAACTCGTAATCGATATCGTCGAGATCGGTGTTGGCCGTGGTCCGTATCTGCAGCGAATGATCCAACCAGGCGAGATAGCCATCTGAACCATTGCAACGAAACTGCGAGGAGAGTTCTAGCTCATGCACCTCGGCGCCGCATTCATCTGCCCGACGCTTGACCTCCTCTACCGTCCCGACATCCTTCAGCGTGACCCGCTGCGCTTCATCGATAAAGAAGATGGAAAATCGCGATGCCGAGATGATTTCCTTGATCTGGCTCTCGCCCAGATTCTGATACATCCCGGATTTTTCATTCAGGCGATGTGCTTCATCCACGATCAGCGCATGAAAGGTATCAGGCTCCGCGCTGACGTAGCTGCCTGAGCCCTTGAACAGGTTATCGATGTGGGTCTTCTTGCGCGTGCCGGTCAGACGCTTCTTGAAGACTTCACGAGGGGCAGAGTTGCGAGACACGTACTGCGTCATCATCTCCCGGTTCGTCAGCTCGACAAGCAGGTTGATCGCGACGACTGACTTGCCCGTCCCCGGCCCGCCCTTGACGATCAGGCACTGCTTCTTGCCATTGCTTGCCTTGTGAGCGAGATCCACGGCGGTTTCATAGACAAGCTTCTGCTCATCGATCATCAAGAACTCAGCATTGCCCTGCATCATCGAGCTGAGCGCATCCGCCAGATTCTTGCTCGGCTTGATCACACCGTGCTCGATGCGATACATGATGTCGCTACTGTCGCCGTACTTGATGTGCTGACTCAGAAACCTGGAGAGCTTCAAGGCATCCGGTGAGATGAAGACAGGAGCGCGGCTAGTATGATTCGCATAGAAGGGGTCATTGATGGCATTGCCTTGCTTCATGTTGTGCAGATAGGCACAAGGCACCAGCCGGATCGACTCGGAGCGGACGGTCTCGTTGTAGTCCTCGATCAGCGCACCATAGGACCAGGCTTGATAGGAGGGATGGTTGGTCTCCCGCACACCGCCCCCTAGCTGAGTGCGAACGATGGCATCTTTGGTCGTCACCTCTGCGGTCTGCCACTGCTTCAATTCAATGATGACAGCAGAGTCTTCACGCTGAACATTCTTGCCGGTCAGAATGAAGTCCACTCGGCGATTGGTCAGCGGAATGTTGTATTCGATGGCCACCCCTGCCGAAGCGGGTATCCCCTCGTCGAGGAGAACGCTCATCATGAAGCGCAAGGAGTTCTCCCAGGAGGCCACCTCATTACGCGGCGAATTGCGGCTTAGTTTGCGTGATACCTCATTCTCGATAGCGTCAGCGATGACATTGGCCCGGACGTCATCAATAAACTGCTGCTTGGTAGCGTTGTAAACCAGCATGCCCGTTGGGGCTCCTCTCGATGGTCTGCATCGTTTCTCATGCCATCACACGGCTACCGCACGGCGCTTACCTCTGGGGCGAGCTCCGTCTCATGGTCTTCCACCATGGCGTCCTGCCTTGGCGAGAAATGCATATGTGAATATAGGAAATTTCAAGAAATCTAATAATAGCCGAGTCGAGGCAAGCGCGAGAAGGAATTCGTTAGTTCACTGCGACACCCTGCGTCGCATTTACGAGACACTAAGCTCGATATACATCGCGTCTCGCCGCATCAACTTGTGACGCGCCAGGTCCGCCATGAAGACATTCTCATGGCCTACCAGAGGGTGAACACTCGTAACAAGAGCGCTTAAAGGCCCGTAGGCAAAGGAATTCACTACTGGAGGTAGAGCTTCCACCGGGCAGTAAGTCACCGCGATACCCATCTGATCATTGTGTAAGCGACCGGTGACCCCATCTACCGCAGAGTCCTGAATTCCGTCACGTTAGATGTCCACCTATCAATAAGTGGACACTTATCATGACGGAATCAAGCGTGTTGGAAGTTCCTCGCAAGCGTCGCCGCTTCACTGCCGCCTTCAAGGCCAGGATCGTCGAAGCGTGTCAGCAACCCAGTGCCTCCGTTGCCGGAGTGGCGTTGGAGCACAGCCTGAATGCTAACCTGGTCCACAATTGGATCCATACCACCCGTCAGCAAACGGCTGTGCCAGAAATACCGGCATTTGTACCGGTGCCCATGACTCGCGAGTTGTCACCGGCCACTCCCCAGCATCAGGTGGCGGACCCTATTCGCCTCACCATCCCGCACCCCAACGGCCCGATGGTCATCGAGTGGCCTGCCTCGGAGGCCGACACCTGTCGATCTCTGATTCGGGAGCTGCTCGCATGATCCGCATCGACGAAATCTGGCTGGCTACCGCCCCCCTGGATATGCGGGCCGGTCCGGACACTGCGTTGGCCCGAGTGGTGAAGGTCTTCGGCGCGGCTCGCCCGCACTGTGCTTATCTGTTCGCCAACCGGCGTGGCAACCGCATGAAGGTGCTGGTCCACGATGGTCTGGGCATCTGGCTGTGCGCCAGGCGCCTGAACCAGGGCAAGTTCCACTGGGCTGGCAACCGGCATGGCGATTGCATCGAGCTCTGCCCCGAGCAGGCCATGGCACTGGTGCAGGGCCTACCCTGGCAGCGTCTCAGCACCGACGGCGTCATCTCTGTCGTCTGACACGCCAGGCCAGGTACGGCACAGAACCTCCCGGCCCGCTATTCGCTGATGCGCCAATCCCACTGCCTTCGGCGGGCTGGCATACTGGCGGAATGACGACGCCCCCTGACCTGACTCAACTCTCTCCCGATCAGCTCCGCCACTTGGCGGCAACGCTGATGACGCAGGTGGAGGAAAAGGAGAAAGCGCTACGCCACAGCGAGCAGGTCAATCAAAAGCTGACCTATGAAATGGCATTGCTCAAGCACCACGCCTTCGGCAAGCACAGCGAGCAGCTCAATGTCCTGCAGATCAGCCTGCTGGAGGAAGGGGTGGGCGCCGACATTGCTGCCATCGAGACCGAGCTGGAAGAGCTCCACCTCACTGCTGCCACGCCAGTGGCAAGGAAGACGCCCAAGCGCACGCCCTTACCTCCCGAGCTACCGCGCACCGAGATTCATCATGATCCGGAGAATGATCACTGCCGGTGTGGTTGTCAGCTGAGGCGGATCGGTGAGGAAATCAGTGAGAAGTTGAATTACACGCCGGGCGTGTTCCACGTCGAGCGGCATATCCGTGGCAAGTGGGTCTGCGACCAATGCGAGACACTGACCCAGGCACCGATGCCGGCGCAGATCATTGACAAGGGCATCCCCACCGCCGGCTTGCTGGCCCAGGTGCTGATCGCCAAATATGCTGATCATCTGCCACTCTATCGCCAGGAACAGATCTTCGCCCGCGCCGGCGTAGCGATTCCGCGCTCCACCCTGGCCGAGTGGGTCGGCACCTGCGGGGTGCGACTTCAGCCGCTGATCGATGCACTGCGTGAAGTGTTGCTCAACGAGCCGGTGCTGCATGCCGACGAAACGCCGGTACCGATGCTGGCCCCTGGCAAGAAGAAGACGCACCGCGCCTATCTCTGGGCCTACGCCACCACCCCGTATGCCGGGTTGAAGGCCGTGATCTACGACTTAAGCGAGGGACGTGGCGGTCAACATGCCCGCGACTTCCTCGGGAAGTGGCGGGGCAAGCTGGTCTGTGACGACTACAGCGGCTACAAGCAGAGCTTCGCCAATGGTGTTACCGAGATCGGTTGCATGGCCCATGCCCGCCGTAAATTTGTCGATCTGCACGTCGCTGGCAAGAGCCAGATCGCCGGGCAGGCTATCGAACTGATCGGTCAGCTCTACCAGGTGGAGCGTGAGGTACAGTCCCTCAGTGCGGAAGAGCGTCAACGGCTGCGGGAGACGAAAGCAAAGCCCATCGCCGATGCGCTACATCGCTGGATGCTGGCGCATCGCGAGAAGGTCCCGAATGATTCGGCGACGGCGAAAGCATTGGATTACAGCCTGAAGCGCTGGGCGGCATTGACGCGCTACCTGGATGACGGCGCGTTGCCGATCGATAACAACCGGGTGGAGAATCTGATTCGCCCCTGGGCGCTGGGGCGTTCAAACTGGCTGTTCGCCGGATCTCTGCGCAGTGGCCAGCGTGCTACCACCATCATGAGCCTCATTCAGTGTGCCAAGCTGAACGACCATGAGCCCTATACCTGCCTGAAGAATGTGTTGGAAAGGCTGCCGACCCAAAAGGCTAGCCAAGTGCACGAACTTCTGCCTCATCATTGGCAGCATACTGCGTGATCACTCGCAAGCGGTGATGCCCGAACGCTTACGTTGCTGCGGCGAAGCGATCTGTCACTGATTACATGATCGGTTACTACAGCAGCCTCAGGCCGCACAAGCATAACGATGGGTTACCGCCGAACCTGGCAGAAAAGAACTACTGGAATGCTCAAAGCCCGGTGGCCAAAAACACTTGACCACTACAGTTCTATATTTGGTTGGATTCGGCAGTCTCGAGTTCAAAGCACAACACTACCGAAGGGTGCTGGAACAGCCGACGGATTTCTTGAGCACGCCGACGTAAACTTCCAGTGGGGTTCACCAGTCCAGTGTCTGGCGAGGCCGTAGCCATGCGTCCACTTCACAAGCAATGTCAATCAACTGCGAAAAATGTCTATTTTCGTCTCAAGACACCTTCTCATACTTAGATCATGCGCCCCCACCCCGTACCAGAGATCGGGTTTTTGGTAGAAATCGAGACCGCGCCCAATCTTGATCACCCAGCCGTTATCGATCCGGATCTCACGATCATGCAGGTTCTCATTAATCAGGATCTTAAGCTCGACATCAACCTCCAACAAGCTCTGTTTGAGTTCCTCGAACCGATCATTAAGCGCTTTGAGATCCGTATCCTGGTCATAGCTGGTAGTCAGTACAATCTTACGTACCGTTGGTGCCTTGATCACCGCTTCACAAAAACGCACGAAGTTATGCACCTGATGGTTGGCCCTGATGTAAGGATCCTCGATCTCTACAAGCTTAGAGCGACTCAGGTACGGAAGAATCAGCGACTCATAGCTATGCCCGGTATCACCATAAAGAATTGTGAAGTGCTGCTCCTGGGGCTCAGCTGCCGGTGCCGCTGCCTTAGTCACGGTACCAGTCACAGCTCCGGACGCCGAAATCTCTGGCTTCAACTCTACCTCAGCACTAGGAGGCCCCGGCAGGGCAGGCGCTAACTCACCCTCCTCATCCCCAACATGGATGTTACGTCGGCTCGGCTCCTGGGTTGCGGAGGCATTCTGAGATTCCGGGCAGTAGACCACTACCTCGCCACCCGAAGCATTGAAATAGGAAAGGTTGATACGTGAGAACTCGTTGTCAGTCTTACGCTTGTTCATCTGCTCCTTTATTCGACGACGTGCCTCCACCGCATAAGCCACGTACTCCTCAAACTCTGCATCGGTGGGTTTGCCGTTGGGGTGCAGGATTTTGAGGAAGGCACAGAGTGTCTTCTTGATGCCCTTCTCGTCACGACCTTCCACAGCATCACCCAACTTCACTCGACTTGAAACCTCCTCGTAGCGGTTGGTCTGCTTAAACTGGTAGTGAAACGCTTCTGCCAGGTAATCGGTGATGAAACCATAATTACTGGTGAGAAACTCACTACTGTTCTTGGGCATCTCCCAACCTGGCAGATAGCAGGCAAAGCGGTCCTGCACCGCGAGGTCGAACTCCTTGGGTAGCGGCTGAAAGAGATCGTATACCTCGGAGTTAACGATTTGTTCGACGGATAGGTCCAGGTTACCCACAAAGGTCATAGAAGCCTGGGCGATAACCTCGACACCGCGAGAGAATCGACCATTGGCCATGAAGTCCTTCATGATCTGGATGGTGTCGGGATCCTTAATCTTGATCCCTCCCACCTCATCAAAAGCTACAGTATCCCAGTATCCTACCAATCCAATCTTACGGCGCTGCACATTGTAAAAGAGAGTCGCTTTGGTAGCCTGCCCACCGCTAATGAGCGTCGAGTAAGGGGAGAACTCGCTATAGAAATAGGACTTACCGGTCCCCCGTGGCCCCAGCTCGATGAAGTTAAAATTCGGCTCAATCAAGGGTGCCAGGCGAGCAATGAAGTGAAACTTCACGCGCTTCGGCAATCGGGTCGGCTCTAAGCCCACTGAGCGTAGGATCACATCCATCCAGTCATCGCGGCTGAAGGCTTCTCGCCCTTCACAATAGCGGTCGAAATCAAAGCGACTCAGCTGGATCGGACGCAAATCCTCGACGAAGAAGGCGTAGTCGTCATCCTCAATCTCGTTGTAGCCGATGGTCACCTCGGCCCACAGTCCACCTTGCAGCAACCGCTCGTTGTCGCGGTAGAACTTCTCGCTGATCGCCACACGCCGCGAATCGAAGTTCTCCAAAGCCGCCCAGTGACGTCGATCCTTCTCGACATAGTTGACATGCACCTTGTCAATGAATCGATGCTTGCCCTTGGTCGCCACCCGAGACTGAGCAGCGTTGGCCTCGTTAGGTCGCACGTAGTTGTCGTTCAGAGTATCCAGCACAGCTTCCATGCCAGCCTGTATCTCCTCAGGCTCATCACTGGCGCAGTAGCGCGCCAGCAAGAACTCGAGTACGAAGGTGGGCACGTTGGTGCCCTTTTTGATACGGTGCAAAAGATCCTTGCGCACCACCTTGCCATCAAAGAGCGAGGTCAACTGCTGGTCGAGCTCATCCTGTTCAAACTGATCCATGGCTTACACCGCGTAGTCCGTTTCAAGGTCGATCTGGCTATAAATCGCATGAGTCCTGGGATCCAGGGCTTTCACCTTGAACTTACCCTCGAACTCCATCTGCATCTTAATGTTCACCTTTACCGACTGACCTGGCTGTAGGCTAAGGGTGCCAGTCGCAGGGTTCACGGGACCTGTAGCCCGGGCCTCACCAACCACATTTCCTTTCTTATCATGCGCCTCAAGCAAAATCTCATAGCTGCCTTCGCTAGAAAACATATCCGCCGCTTCAACAGCTACATCTATCACCGGCACTCTTGTGGTAATCCGCGTCGCACCCTGTTTGTAGCCGATGCACACGCTAGCCTGCTTAACACTGGGCTGTTCATGGCTCTTGAGCTGCATGCGAATCACCGGCACCACACACTCCTGCAATGACAGGCCACCATGGAAGTACTGGAGCCCGGACCGATATGGCGCCATGGTCAGCGGTGCAGCCAGTCTGTTTGCATTAGTGCGCATCCCAAGAAGCTCAGTGTCCATCACCAGGTGGTGATCATCTGCCGAACCGTCGCCCAGCGCACAGCGATCATGAACGATAAGCCAGTCACCGTGCGGTTTAGTCGCCACATCGCCAGCTCCAGCATGGCTGTTCATGAAGAACCCATGGTCGGTCACGATCACTACTTCATGGAAACCAGACGCGATCAAGCGATGCACCGCCATACGGATCCGTTTCAAAGCATTGGTGATCTCAGCAGGCGCCGTCTCGGGGTGATTCTCGAAGTGGCTGTCGATCTCCACCGAGCGCAGCACAAGCAGGTCTGTTTCAGGATCGATCTCTGGCCCCTTATTGCGCACGAAGTCCTCGAGTCGCAACTCGGCGAAGCGCTGCCCATAGCGTCGCCGGAAGGCCTCCATACGCTGAGGAACGGTCGCTACCGGCTTGCCTCCCAACTGAGGCATCAGCCCGCCTTCACTTTTTTCCAATCTTAGCGAGTCGTCAGCGCCGGGCAGAAGGCTTGCCATACCTACAGGTGTCACGCTTGGCATCTGAGCCATCGCAGGTTGCATCTCAATAGTTCCGTCTTCGGCCAACTGCTTTTCGAGCGCTACCCCTAGCTCATAGCGCAGAGCATCCACCATAAAGTAGGCCACGCGGTATCCGTTCTGCTTTAGCTGTGGCGCCACCAGCCGATCGAAGACCTGAGTATTTGCCAGCATGCCGGCCAGTGGCCAGCCTGTTTTTTTGACCAACCGCATAAAACACTGCTGAGCTGCCTCTGCCACCTTGGCGTAGCGCTTTCGGGACCGCTGAATCAACGATGCCATCTCGCCTCGAGTGTCCTGCCACACAAAGTCACTCACCGCCTGCTCGAATTCACGATGCAGCCGATCGACTTCGCGCAAGCTACCCACATAGAACTTAACAAGGGTTTCCAGACTCTCAGCATGCTCCGCTAAGCGCAGCTCGAGATCTTCACAAACTTTAACAAGTGAAGCCGCGGCATCCACTAAATACCACTTTTCCCGGCTTTCACCCTGGGCAGTCCACACCGATCGCTCGTGCTGAGCCATGATGGCCCGTACACGCTCGATATTCCCCTCGTCGAAGGCCATCATTGCCTGGAGCAGGAAGGTACGTTCTTCAAAAGGGAAAGTGTCACGAATGCCCAGATCGCCCAGCGCCTGGCACCGATCAGGTAGATTGAGGTCGTGCTCAATCTCTTCAGCCTTCTCGATATACAGATCTTGGGTTCGCCGATCGTTGCGCAGGGTATCGCACAGCCCCTCGATAATCGGCCGTACGCGCTCCTCCGCCCTGGGAATGTCGGCCAAGGCTTCAGGCAATGTCTCAGGCAGGTCGAAGACGAATTCGCTGAACAGCACGAAGCGCCAAAGTTCGTCGCTGATGGAGGACCAGGTCTTGCCACGGGTTCGCAGCTTAAGCCCCAGTGTTCTCTTGAACAGGTCTCGGACCTCGTTGACCCAAGCGTCATTGGCCTGCAGCGCTTGCTGCTGCCGACTATCCGGTGCCATCAATCCCAACAAGATATCGCGGCTGGACTCTGCACCCAGCTGCGCCCGCAGGTTCGGCCAACCCACTCCACCGCCGACGGCGTCGATCACGGCAAAGTCGGGGATAGCGTCATCGACGAAGAGCCGACGGATCTCGTCGGCATGCTCCGGCTTGGCCTTCAGACACAGCGATTGGAAGCTATCGCCGTCACCGGCCGGGAACACAGCGCCGCAGGCTGCAAAGGGAGAGAAGGGATCGACCTGCTTGTGCTCATCATCCAAGGGTGCTTCAACAGGCACATACAATAGCAATCCTTGGAGCTCGTTACGGCCCAGCCCCTGGAGGGCACGCATGGCCTGCTCCCGGCTCTCGATGCTGCTCTCGGTAGCGTCTACCACCGCGGTGCCATCACTGGCTAAACCCTGGCACAGCCGGCGATAGCGGAGTTCAGCGTCGTAGACCACCACAACCGAGCTCTTGCGCAGCCTCTCCGCCAGCACCTGCTCCTGGATGTAGGCTTCGATACTCATCTGCATCACACTCCTGTTCCCTGGCGCTTCGCCTGCCGGATCTCGTGCCCGGCTGAATTCTCAAGCATGCTGGTACCAGTTGATGAAGTCTAACAATTCATCCGTATCCGCCAGCTTCCACATCAATACCGGGTTGCCGAGTTTCAGTCGCGGACAGTTCTTGCCATTGAGGTTGGTGTTGCGAGACTTCGTAGCGTCATATCGCCGATGGAGAAGAAAACCGCTTTCCTCGGCGCCGGGAAGCACCTCGCTCCACAGCGTGATCGATGCGGACTCTCGTTCCAGCGCCAGCTCACGCCCCTCGGGTGTTCTGAATCCGGCGATGTACTTGGAAGGTGGTGCAATACGCCCCAGGAAATCCGCAAGCACCCCCTCGGCCTTGACGGTCTTGCCCTGCACCGGGGTCTGGCTTACTGCTGCAGGCCTCTCTGCCAGGGTCGTGGCCGGAAGATCAACCTCGGTGGTTTCTGGCTCTGGCTCTTGCTCGACCTCAACCGATGTCGGCGAATCCGGCGCCTCTTCCCAATCAGGGAGCTCATGCAGAATGGGGATGAGCCTCTCAAGCAGCAGCGCCTGACGCGCCTTGACGAAGTCGTCATAGCGCTTGATCTCCCAGAGCTTGGGATCATCCGGAACCAGGTGCATATCCAGATAGGCCTTCCCCTTGTCAGCGAACCACTCGGAGGGGAGCCGGTCGCCCTTTCCCCCTGGGCCGTTTTCGGCAGCGGTCAACAACATGCAGTTCGCCAACTGATCGCGAGCAGGTGCCGGGTAGCGCATCAAGGAGTTGCGCCCGGTCTCGGGGTTGTACTCCTTGACCCGCTTCAAAGCGCTCTGAGGGAAGATGTGATCGACCTGCGGCGCGTTACCGGCGAAAGCTGGCTGGTAGTCGAACTGCCGGTACCACAGGTTGAAGAGAAGGTGAATCTGGCGAGATCCATAGCCGATGGCCAGCAGGGTCTCGTCGGTCAGGTCCAGGCTGCGACCGTCTTGCCGGATCACCTCGAACAGCCGCGGTACCTTGAAGTCCTTGTCGGTGTCGATCTGCCTCGTCAGCTTGTTGATAAGGTTGTCGGGGCGGCCACTGAAGGCCTGGGTCACCATCACTCGCAGCACAAAAGTGGCCAGGCCCTGAGCGCAGGACCATTTATCCGGGTAGTGATAGCGGAAATAGATCAGTGGCAATAGCCCGTTGTAGGAAGTCAGCGCATGGTGGCTGCGGACGTAGGTATGATTTCTCAGGAAGTCACGCACATCACCAATGGCCGCCGAGATACGTCCCCAGTTCTCGACGATACGAGTACGTGTAGTCTCATCTCGAAACTTGCCGACATCGTAGTTCGCTCCCTTACCAAGCAGTACCAGGCAGGTCTTCAGCACCAGGTCGCGGTCAAACTTGTAGCCACCGTCGTTGAGCTCTTCCAGCAAGCTCTCCATCTGCACGTCGGCCTCTTCCCAGGCACTGGTCAGAAGCGAGAACAGCAGATCCGACTTGCTCAGCTGAGTGCCTCCGGAGTTTGCCCGGATAAAGATCTCGACGATATCATTCTCAGTGTAAGTGGCCGGACTGTCTACGCTATCCAGGAGCTGAAATGCAATACGCTCCTGATTACAGAAGACCTGCTGAACTTGCCAGACATTCCGGATGATGCGGTCGATTGCCGCTTTGTCCAAAGCTGTGGGAGAACGACCCACTAGCTCATCACCGAGATCGTTAGGCATTCCCTGATAATCGACGATGTCACTGAATAGAACCCAGGGATACATCGCCTTATTTGGCTTCAAGAACCTGAATTTATAGCGGATCTCATCGAGAGAGGCAGACTTCACTTCGCCACTATAAATATTGAAATAGAGCTGCTTCCTATCGTAGCTGCCCCTTAGTCCGATAAATAAGCTCTGCAATCGTTGCTGGCCGTCCAGAACCAACATCTTGGATTTCTTGTTCTCCGGCACCTGGTACTGGCTAAGCGGAACGCCCGGCTGATAATGATCTATGAAACGCCGACACTTGATAGATGAGTCAGTCCGCCAGACAAGCATGGTACTGATGGGGTAGTCCCTCATGAGTGAGTCAAAAAGACGCTCAATCTGCTCTTCATGCCATACAAAGGGGCGCTGAATATTGGGCAGCCAGAACCCGCCCTGATGATCAGGATTGTTGAGATAAGACACCAGCCTGCGGATCGTCTCGTTATGATTCTTCATTCGTTAAGCTTCCTGCGTACCGAAAACAGTCAGCGGCTCCACCTCCGCCCACAAAAATCCTTGAGGATCACAAGTGAGCCTCAAGCTGGTTTGTGGCTCATGAAGGGCCGCCTCCTGAGCCACAAATGTCATCCACACTTGCTATCTCTTCAGCTATCCGATGCCTTCTTCCGCCCTCGCGTCTGCTTGGGCGCTGACTCTGGCTCGACGTAGAGGTGTTCCAGGTCGTGGGCGATGGCCAGCGACTTGTCGGTAACGCACTTCTCGCGCACCCGTTCGGGCCAGTAGGCCATGGCCAGGTGGGCCCAGTCATAGTCACCCTGCTCCAGCTTCTCCCAGGTCTCCTTGAGCACCTTCTGCCACGGCTTGTGGCGGAACAGCGGCCAGAGCGGTGCGGCGGTGATCTGCACGCCGTCGTCGTGGCTGGGCTTGTAGTCGGGAGCGATCCTCAGCAGGGTGTCGCGCAGGTCGGCGAGCTCGTCACGGAAGTCGCTCAGCTCCTCCAGGCGCTTCTCGTCGGCGCGGCTGCGACTGGCGCCAGACAGGCGCAGGTTGCCCAGCTCGCTATCCACCTGCTTGAGCTTGGGCTCCACGAAGTCGTTGACCGCGGTGAAAAGGGTCTGGTCGGTCAAGTCCGGGTAGTAGAGCCACAGGGTGTAGTTGCCCGAGGCCATGGCCAGCGGCCAGTAGATTGGCGCCTTGCGGCGGCTCTTGGAGTACTGTTGCAGGTGGTATTTGAAGAAGTTACGGCGCAGCCAGCGTCGCAGATCCTCGTCAACCTGGGCATCCACCGTCTCCAGCACATCGGCCATCAGACGCGGCAGGTCATGCTCATGGCCCGCGTCATCGACCAGGATGCCGGTGTGGCGATGGTAGGGTTCGACACCATCGGGCAGCATACCGGGGCTCTTGGCCGGCAGCGGGTCGAAGGGCTCGGGCTCGGGCGGTGCTTCGCGCTCGCCGGTTGCCAGGCGGCAGTCGAAGCGGCCGAAGGTGACGCCGGCTGCCCAGGAGATCAGCGCATCCAAGGGTAGAACCACTTCTACCTGCTCTTGTTCACCACTTATCTCTTCAATGCCTCTTGATGCGTCCACTTCTCCATTAGCTGCCTGCCGGTCCTCCTCTGAAAAGCCATAGAGATCGAAGGCAATATCGTCTACTTGAGTCTGGATATAAGCCAGTTCGTCATGGATAGCAGCAGGATTGTAGTCACTCAAGCGCTTACGCAGCGACTCTGGCAAGAGAAAAGCATGGGATGACTCGTTAACGGTATCAAGTGTTCGCTTGAGAGACCATGCTCGATTCGCCAAAGCTCTAAGCCGCCTCTTCTCCTCCGAATCTAACTCAGGAACAGGCGTCCTCTGAATAACACCGACTTCGTATGAGCCAAAGGCCATTTGCAGAGAAACCAATAACTCAAATGCGCTAGAGTTCGAGAGTGCGAGCAACGCCAACAGCTCTTCATGATCATGGTCTCCAACAAAAACAGCAGGACCTTTATGGCTAAAAATACAATCAGCAGGCATGACCCGCAAACAGAAGCCTGCCTGTGTCCGAAGCGACCAAGTTAACCCAGGGGAAAAATAACTGCACTCTCGGTGGAGAACCCAGTTAGCAGAGTCGCCAAGGTATGGGTACTTCAATAGCAACGACGCTTCCAGCTCACGAGCATTATCCTTCCAATTCACCAGGAGATATACATCAGCATAATAAGGTGCATAGGCACCTCCTTTGGCAAAATTAAACCATTTACCTTGTGTGCTTATCTCCTCCCACCACAAGCGGAGAAATCTAAAATCATTCTTTGTCGACCCTCCGTGCTGCGCATACCTAAACTCACCCTCTAAAGCTGGCAACAATGAAAAAATATTTCTAACCTCGTCACTTACCCAATAAGCAAACGGAGCCCCCGGTATTTTTTTGAATTCACTTGGCCACAACTCAAATGCCGCATGGTCAGAACTTCCATTTCTGTAGTTACGACTCGATTTAGCCAGTGATTTTGCCTTATCATTCTCACCCAACAACCTAAGAAACTGGCTCATAGCTGCTTCTCCAATACATAGGTAGCGGCTTCCACCATCGCATCATCCATCACCCCATATCCCAGATCAGCCATGACCTCTGGGCGGGCTATACCCAGAACCACTTCCTCACGCCATTTTTGGAAGCTGGTCAGAAAAAAGCAGGTACGTGAGGTGATGGCACCAATACGTCCACCCGCGTGGAGTAAATCCAATCCACGTTCGACGAAGATAGCCAGCAAATCATTCTTACTGTTGGGGTACTCTTTTCCCAGTTTGGTTTTAACGCCGGCACTGAGCGCTCCAAAAGGCGGATTCATCACCACCACATCGAAAACCACCCGGCAGAGGTCGATCATCCGCAAGCCCTGAAGGGCATCCTGGGCGAAGAGGCGGCTCTGGTAGGTGGCGCCGGCTTCCTCAGAGAACTCGAGCAGGGCTCGACGCAGGCGCTCCTCGGCCTTCTGCCAGGTCTCCTGCTCCTGCTGGGCGAAGAGGTCGCTGCCCTTGCCCACATAGACCTGGCGAATCAGCGCGGGGAGCTCCTTCTCGGCACGCAGCAGCACGCCGAGCTCGGGCAGGCCCTTGAGCATCTGCAGGGTCTTCTCGAAGAGCTCGGCATCCTGGCGATCCAGCCGGGCCATAAAGGCCTCGCGGAGCGCCTTCTCGGCAGGCGGGGCCACCGCCGCAATGACGTTGCCCTGCCCCACATCCGGGCGCTCCATGGCCTGAACGCCGGCCTCGTGCCAGGCACGCTGGGCACGCAGCCAGAGCGCCAACGAGGCGATCTGAGCGGCGCGGGGGTCGATATCCACCCCGTAGATGTTGTGCTCGATGATCAGCCGCGGCACGTCGCGCAGCAGGGCCTCTTCAGAGGCATAGGTGTGGCAGAGCGGTTCGAAGCCTACCTTCGGCTGGGTCGAGAGATCCAACGAGCCAGGGCCATGCTGTTGCTCCCACTGCCAGGCGTCGCGGTAGATCTGCAGGAAGAGATCGAAGGCGTATAGGCCGAAGTGCATTGAGCCACAGGCCGGGTCCAGCAGCTTGAGGGTGCGCGGATCGCGCAGCTTGATGCCGGCCTCGGGCTGCTCGTCGGGCTTCACCAGCAGGTACTGGCAGCTGTCGCGCAGCGGCGTGGTGCCGCCGGTGGCGTTGAACCACTGCCGGCCTAGGGTGTTGTCGACCAGGAACTCCACCACGTAGCGCGGGGTGAAGAACTGGTTGCGCACCGCCAGCTCGCGACTGTTGCGCGGGGCCTGGCTAGCCTTGCGCATCGCCTTGCGCTCTTCCTGGCTGTTGAAGTACTGGTAGATCCAGCCGATGGTCTCGTCCAGCTCCCACAGCGGCTCGATCTCGTGGTCGTTGAGCAGCGCCAGCAGTTCGTTGAGCGCCGTCTCCCGGGGGAAGAGCCGCCCCTGGGGCGCAAAGCGGTCGAACAGCGCCGGCAGGTCCAGAGCGAACTCGTCAAACAAGCTGAACAGAAAGGTCTGGTAGGCCTCGCCGGTCTCCCCGAGGGCGGTACCGGCCACATGGCGATAGAGCTCGAAGGCCTGGGACTGAGCACCCTGGCTGACGGCGGGCAGCAGCAGCCCCCGCGCCTCCATCATCAGCAGCGCCGCCAGGCGATTGAGCACGGTGAAGGCCTGCTCGCGGATGATGCGGTCGATGGCCGCTTGGCGCTGGGCCTTGCTCTCACTCTCACCAGCCAAGTAGTGAGCCAGCGTCTCGCGCAGCAGCTCGGCGGTATGGCGCTCGCGGTCGCTCAGGTGGGTTAGCCGCGAGAGCTCGGTCACCTCGCCGGTTCGGGGATCGAGGCCGTAGTCTTGCTGCAGCTGGAGCGTGAACTCATCGGTCAGCGTCTTGCGGCAATCACTGACCAACTTCTGCAGGCGATTGCGGGTACCTTGATCGAATGCCATGACTTACTCCTTGTCGCGATTCTCGGGGGCTTCATCGAAGGAGATGTCCAGCTCGAAGGCGTGGGCGTATTCCAGCTCGCCGCGAAGCTTCTGCAGCTCGCGTATCATGGCGTCGAGGATGTCCAGCGAAGTGATACGAGGGTGAGCCTTGAACCGGCGGCTGAGCACTTTCTTATTCTCCTGGCACCCCTCCTGCTCCTGTTTCTCCTCGAGCTCCTTCTGCTCCTCACGAATGCGCTCCTGCTGGCGCTCGCGGCCGACCCGCCCGATATGCTCCTTGAGCGCCGCCAGTTCTGCCTGAAGTTCATAATCGCGATTGACCAGGCTCTTCAAGCCATCAATATCTGGTGAAGTCTCCAGCGCTAGTCCATCCATGCGGCCGAGAAGATCCTGCTGCTCTTGGTTGGTCAATTCCGGCCACTCTGGTACACGCTTGAGCTCCTGCTCAGCCTGGCGCAGGCGTTGCTGCTGTTGGGTCTGCATGCGCTCGGCGGCCTGCCTCACCTGGCTGCGCAGCTCGGTCAAACGCGTGTTGAAGTCGGAGGCACTACGGTAGGCATCCTCGGAGTCCAGCCGGGCCGCGATTTCCTTGAGAGGCTCGGCCAGATAGGCCTTAAGTTCTCCGGGAATGCCACTACCGGGCAGTCCTTCGATGGCCTGGGCAAGAGAGCGCAGCTCCCTCAGGGTGCCCTCCAGGCCCTGCTCCAGCGCATTCTTGAGCTCGCCCGCCCAGGTCAGGTTGTCGTAGAGACTCGACTCTTCACGCCCCAGCCGCTGGGGTGCGTCTGAGCCGTCGGTGAGCAGGATGTCCGCCATGTCACGCCCCATTGCCTCCATGCGCTCATCACCCGGGAGTCCCAGCGCCTGTAAGCGGCCGGAGAGCGAGGCGTAGCGCTGCTGCAGCTGGGGGAAGAGCTTGGTGGCCGCCTTGCTAATGGCATCTTCAAGGGGCACGACCATTTCGCCACTGAGATCGCGAAGGCGAGTGGAAGCCAGCGCCAGCATTTCCATGGATGGGCGATCCTCACGCAGCGATAGGCCAACGTTCTTGAAGGCATTATTGCTCTTCAGCGCATCGATGGCCTGCTGGCCGTTGACGGTGACCTCGCGCCCCGAGACTTTCAGCTTGATCACACCGCCGACCAACATGGCCGCCACCAGGTAGCGCAGGGTGTCCTGAGACCAGCCGTAGGGGGCATCGCTGAAGCGGCTGGATAGGCTCTTGCCCTCGACCATACCAACCCGGTCGATGTGGTCACGGATGCTGACCAGGGCTCGGTGGTCGGTATTGATGCCGGGCTGTCCGCCCTGCTGGGTCACCAGGCCCAGCGGATCCAGTTTTGTGGTGATACCGCTGAGGTTGCCAACACGCAAGAAGCGCTCGGCCAGATCACTCTGCACCCGCTCCGGCGCTTCTCCGTAGCGGCTGAAGACCTGGCCCGCCACGTTACCCAGCTGTTTGCGAGCTGCCTCGGCTAGGTCACCGGCCAGACTTTCCACTGCAGTAGTTTGCCCGCGGAAAATAAAGGAGCCCTGAACCAGGCTACGCTTGATCGTTCTCTGAAGATCGGCATTCAGACGGCTAGCGCGATCCAGCTGAGCCCGGCAGTAGTCGCGCACTTCCTGGTCAGGGTCATGACGAAACTTGGTGTCGATCTCCTGACAGCGATAGATATCCGCGGTGAGCTCTTCCAATTCTGGCGATTTGCGCCCCACTAGGTAGATTAGGTTTTCGTTAGCCGTGACACGGGAATCATCCTCCAGCCGTGAGCGAGCGGCATCGTATTCGGTGGGCTCGACCAGCTCCACCAATGTCTGAATTGGATTACGATCACCTAATAGAGAAACGGGCAGCCCTTCGGGGCCTTGTGTTTTGAGGCCAGTCTGCACCGAGAGAGAGCCATGTAACTGAGTGCTGGGCAAAGGAGACAAGACTTCCTTCAGTGCATTGTTGAGGATGCGCTTCATCTCCACGCCGCGCAGCGGGATCTGAGTGCGCTCCTGCTCGATGTCGTTGAGCTTCTCGCTAAAGAAACACAGGAAGCCATCCTGCTCACCAAAGGGTACGATCGAATCGCCGATCAGCTCTTCGATGGCGGCATTGATTTCTTCAGCCTGGCTACCATTGGCTACTTCGAAATGGATCAGGCTGGCAACATTTCGCCGAGTGATCGGCAGGTTGCCGAGGATCTGCAGCACGGCCACCGTCTTGGCGATGCGCTGGTGGAGTTCGTCATCGCGGTGGCGAATTTTAGTGACTGTATTGACGGCCTTATGCCAGTTGGGAAAGGCACGCTCGATATCCTTCTCGAGAGCATCGTAGAGGGTCACCGTGGTGGCCAGCCAGCCCACTGGCTGATCGGCGACCGGGACACGCTTGCCGTCGCCCTCGATCAGGATATCCTGGACTACTTTGATCGCCGAGCGCAGACCTATGCCTCCAGTAGAGCGCGCCAGTGCGCCTAGCAAGTGCAACAGGATATCGAAATGCGCCGGCAGGAAGGGGTAGAGGTCGACAAAGGTCTGGCGGTCGAAGTCCGCGCCGTAGGCACGGGCATCCTCCAGTTTGGTATTATGACGCAAGGCCTGGCCGTACTGATCGAACAAGGCACCCAGCTGTTTTACCCCTTCGGGCGACTTGCCCAGCAGGCGCGTGTAGCAGATCTCCTTAATGTCATCAGCCTCGAGATCTACGGAGATAGGGAAACGATCCTTGAGCTTGAAGAGCTCCGGCGAATTGAGCGAGGCCCGAGGATCATCCTCGGTCAAGGTCTGCTGGCCGGTGCCGATTAGCCACACTTTGCCATTGCCCTGCGCCTTGATGTTCTTGGCCAGCCCATCGAGGTTAAGGATCAAGGGCTGACGCGCGCCAACGTACTGTCCCACCTCATCGATGATGAAAATCACGTGCTCCTTGCCGGAATGCTCGCGGACGATGTCGAGCATCTCTTGGACGCGATCATTCTCGAAGCGGATCACATCGCTTGTGGCGGTGTTGAACGAGCTGGACGAAGTGAACAACGAGGGATAAAGCTCGTGGGCTATCTCCGGCATCAGGCTATCAACCACCAGCTCATCATCGCGGTAGTCACGCCAGGCCGCGCCACCGGTCTTCTCTTCGAAGAGTGTAAGGAACTCCTCGTAGCGCCTTTCGTGTTTTAGGCGGCGCTCCAAAGCGGCCACCTTAATGTTGCGGGAGTACCCGGCCCACTGCAGCACCTTGTAATAGAGGACGCTGGAGACGTCTTCCATGGTGGCACCACTGACTTGTTCGGTGGCCAGATCCAACATCAGCACGGCGGCAGGGAAGCGCTTGGAAACGGCACTCAAAAGCTGGCGCGTGGTGTTGTTCTTGAGGCGGTTCTGAAGATGCTGGCGAAACGCCACGCCATCAATAGTGACACTATCGTCGAAGGCGAGGCCTATGTACTTGGTTAAGGAGCTCTTTCCCGAGCCGTAGAAGCCAGAGACCCAAACGCCGACTTCGCTCTCACCGCCGGCTTCCATAGCCACCTGCATCTTGGTCAACAGCTGGTTGAACTGCTCGTCGATGGCGTCGGTGACCACGTATTCCGAGATTTCCTTGCGCAAGCGCTCCTCTTGGGAGACGCCATACGCAATTACCTTCTCAATGCTACGGTAGATATCGCGGCTGGGATCGAAAAGCTGTTTGATTTCCATGTATGAATTCCTTCCTTAGCCGCCGACGTGAACCGAACGGTAATTGCCATCTTCCGGGTAGAAGCCCAGAAACTTGAGCCGTGTCTTGCCGGTGCGCACGCCCGGGTAGAGGAACACCGTGGGCACATGGAAGCGGCCCTGGAGCTGCCCTTCGATTACACCGATGCGCATGTAGGGATGAAGCGCCTCCAGGTCCGTCACCAGCAGGATGCTGCTAGGCGTACCCTCAAGCTCGGTCAGCTTGGCTTCAAGACGCTCCTGGAGCGCACCGTTGGCCACGGCATTGGCCAGGGACGCATTAGTTTTCTTCCAATCCAGCGGATTGCGCTGGTCGGCAGCCAGCCAGAGCTTGCGCATACGGGCCTGGGAGAGGACCTCGTTGACCTCCTCTGCGACCGAGAAGGTATGGACATTCCAGCCTTCGTTACCCAGCCGGCTCTTCCACGCAGGCAGATGTCGCTTTACGGCCAGAATCTGCTCTGGACGAAACACCAGATAGAAAATCGGCTCGAAGCTGGCATGGCCGAACTCGCGCCCGTGGCGCACTTGCTCCATCAACTCGTTGAAGTCAGTATCCAGCGAGGACATCGATTACCTCCTCCAAATCCTTGTACTGCCAGCTAATGTGCGTGACATCTCCGGCGGTCTGCATGATCAGCAGCCCCTCAAGCGAGAGCCGCTTGAACTGCTCCCTGACATCTGAGCGTTCCAAGCCAAACAACTGCCAATCGGGGTGATTAATTACCTGATTGTCACCCCGCCCCTGGAATTTGAGGTCATAGGCCAGGTAAGCCGCCACACGATATGAAAGGCGCACGGTATAGAGCCGGCGAGGCCCGATGCGTCGAGATTCCAGCAGCCCGAAGTCTGCACAAGCACTCAGCAGGTAGCTAGAGAGGCGGCTTACAGTGCTGTCAGACCAGATTTTCTGGGTCTTGCCCTCTCGCACCGCGTTCTCGACGAAATGCCGTGCATCATCTCGTGAAAGACAATTACGGCCGGATATATAGCGCGGCCAATACACCTCGCGTATGAAGTCGGCAAGGATGATGTTGGCCCGCGTGGTGTACAGCATCAGCAGCTGACGGCGCTCATCGCTATCCAAAACGGGGAGCAGCCGCTTCACCGAGATAGCAACGCCCGGCTGGCGCAAGTAGCGCGGTGCAAAACATTCCTTGACGATATTGAGAAGCCGGCGTGCTGTCACTAAAGGAAACTGACCGGATTCGAGGGCACGTTCATATAGCTGCTGAGTTGACATGCCAGGCTCATAGAGATCGAGGAGCCGCTTGGTCTCTTCGATCAGTCCTAGACCGGCCTGCAACTGGGTGGTGTAAAAAGGCGACTGATTCACTGCGTCTCCCGTATATACGGGTAGGTCTGAATACTTCGCCGGAAGGCATCCAGGTAGAGGCCCGCCACGGTGGCAAGAAGGGCACTAAAGTCCTCGCCGAGGTCCCCCACAGCCGTCGGCCCCTCCTGCGCCTGCTGAGGCGAAGCCAACGCATCCAATCTCGCCAGAGCGCTGTCAGACGAAGTGGCGTGGGCCAGGAGACGCTTCGCCTGTTGGCGATCGGCAATCAAGTTGGCTGCGCTTTGCTCGTAATGCTCCGGCATATGAAACAAATGCAATATGCGGCCAACACCGATGTGCTCATCGTGGGCACGTCGCGCGGCCTCCAGCACTCCATGATATTGCGCTTGATGGACAGAGCGCCCGAAGACGGGAGCCAGAAAGGCTGTAGCCGTCTGGCCAAAGAAATGGGTACCCCACCAGGCCGGCGATTGCTCACCCAGATAGCCAACGAGCACTCGAAGCTCAGCTAACGTTAATACATCTTTGGTCATATCGCCCCCATACCTTCCCCTCTGAACATAAGGGCAAGAAAGTGATAAAAACATTAAGTGACAATCAATATTATAAATTATATTTTTCTAAATAAGTCTCTCGACAAACTCACAAGCAGCTCCCTTCGACCGTTGGCGGCCAAGCACGAGGTGCCAGGCATTAGGAATGCGGTCTGAGAAACGGTAAATGCAACGATTCAGCGGTTGGCGCTCTCCTTGAGCTAAGCGGCTGCTTAATAATGGCCAAGATGCTCCGGCGCCCATGCATTAGAGAGCTGCAGTGCTTTTCTCCATGAAGCGGGTCTCACTGACCAGCCAAGAACAATTGGGTGCTAATGCCTTCGAGTTGAACATGCAGCCCTGGAAGCCTTTTGACTTCGGGTGACTCACTGAGGTGATGAATGAAATGATGGCCAAGCACAAGAATACTCCACCTGCAATGCAATAGGAGTATTGCACTCAGCATCTACATACCCGCCCTCTGCAACTTCCTAATGCACGGCTACCGCGCGGCGCTCAGCGAGTGAGCACCGTCTCGTCCCATCTCAGCATCCAGCCGGGACCTACGCCATGGATAGACCAGAATGTAACGTTCTTTCGTGATCGCTAATTGTACCGGAGTTCGGGCCTAGAGCGATAACGTGTTCACTGTTACCACCCTTCGGCGTCGCCTAAACGGTATAGTGGATATCCATCCAGCTATTGACCGACCCTCACCCTTACCCTCGACAAACTATCCAGCGGAAATTTCCACCACTTCGATAATGGCTTACGACCTAGCAAGTGAACCCCTAACGCCATAGATCATTGAACGCGTACACCAACGTAAGATATTGACGCCAAAACCCAAAATCCACTTTCCCCAGCCCCACGGGAAATTTCCGCCCGGGCACGGAAAATTCCGGTTTTTCTGACCCATACTATCGCTAACTTACTGATTCATATAGAAACCGGTGATAATCGAGGCTCCGAATCGCCCGATCTCGTCTCACAGCCAAAACTCATATTGCACTGCAGCAAAAACAGGCGTATCAATGTACTCAGGTTCCTTACTTGGAGAGCACAATGGCTAAACAACCTGCCTGGTCAGAGTTGGTCCCGACGACGCCGGCTGCGATGTTCGATGTCTGGAAGCTGGGCACGACGTCGGTGGAGATGTGGTCGACGGCCATGTCGACCATCATGTCGCGCACTCAGCTGTGGGGAACCCAGTCGCCGCTGGACCCGAAGATGATCACCGAGAACCAGAAGATGGTGTCGGAGAAGATCGCGGCCAGCTGGGAGATGTGGTTCGTGATGCAGAAGGCGTGGATGAACGCGATGACGGGCGGCAAGGTGGCGCCGTGGTGGACGACGGGCACCCTCTTCATCAAGCCGTTGCACAAGCGCACGACGGCCAACTCGCGCCGACTGTCGTGAGAGGCAATGCACGACTTGCAGCTGCGGCCGCCAGCGCTGTGAGCTGAGATGCCACAACGCAAGACGGGAGCCCAGGTGGCTCCCGTCTTGCGTTGTGCTCTCGCGATGATTTCAGGTCATTGCCCTGCTCTTTGCTTTGCGTGCTCTTTCCGTTGCGTGCTCATTCCTATCTGTACTCTTTCTTCTCCGGCCCTTTCTTTACCCATCCCTTCTCTGGCACGCCGCGAGCAGACTACTGGCCTGACTCGAGGGCCTCGTCTTCGGCGGTCAGGCAGGCTTGCCAGATGCGTTCGGCCACGCGTTGGTCGTGCTCGGCGTGGCGGAAGAGGCAGATGTCCAGCGGCGCGGTGTGGCTATCATCGCTGATGATGACGAGGCGCTCGGCGGCCAGTTCGTCGCGTACGGCGCGTTCCGGCACCCAGGCGATGCCGCTACCGGCCAGTGCGCCACGCTTGAGCACGTCAGACATCGAGCATTCGTAACGGAAGTTGAGGCGCGCGGCGAGGTTCTGGCGGCCGATGATCAATGCGGTCAGTCGCCCGAGATAGCTGTCACTGGAGTAGCAGAGATAGGGCTGCGGCGTATCACTGTCGAGAGTGTAAAGCGCCTGGCCTGCGTCATCGACGGCACTGACGGGCACCAGTCGCTCGGAGCCGAGCACGATGGAGGGATAGCGCACGATGTCGGTGAGCGTCGGGAGTAGCGGGCTGTTGTAGGCCAGCATCAGATCACAGTTGCCGCTGATCAGCGCATCGACACAACCGGCGACGTGGTCGGGCACGATGCGTGCCTTGAGATTGCCCAGTCGGTTTTGCAGCTGTTCATGCCAGTCGACGAAGAAGCTGACCGCCAGCGTGTGCGAGGCGGAAATCGAGACGACTTCCTCTATCTTGGGCACGAAGCCGAGCGCCTCATCGCGCCCGACGCGCAATACCGAGAGCACATCCTGGGCGGTGCGCTGGAAGGATTCGCCTGCGGGGGTCAGGCCGACGGGGAACAGGCTGCGGTCGATCAGGGTGGCGCCGACCCAGTATTCCAGATTGCGAATACGACGGCTGAAGGCCGGTTGCGTCACATTGCGCAGGGTGGCGGCGCGCGAGAAGTTACGCGTCACCGCCAGGGTGAGGAAGTCTTCCAGCCAGTTCATTTCCACGGCGAGCACCTGAAGAGAGGCATGAATGAGGCAAAGGCACACAGCGAGCCTGCGTGAGCGCAGTATATCGCGTCGCTGCGTGTCTTTTCTTCAAGCTCTCTTCACTGGCTTGCCTGATGGATGCAGCGCTGATCAGGCCTCGGCTTGCGCCAGTGCCACACAGCGCTGCGCGAGAATTTCCGCGGGGTCGAGCAGCGCTACCCGCTCACGCAGTGCCGCATCGAGCTCGATCAGCGGAAGCTCGGTACAGCCCAGGATGATCACTTCTGCGCCCCGCGCCAGCAGGTGGGAAATGGCAGCCTGCAGATGCTCGCTGCACTCCCCTGTCGTATGCCCCGCCTTCACGCCGTGATGCCCGTAGATCGCCTCCATCACCCGGGTCTGACAGCGCGCATCGGGCACCAGCGTTTCACGCCCCGAGGCCTCGATGATGTCGTGGTAGACCCGACTGGTCACGGTGCCACTGGTCGCGAGCAACCCGACCCGCGTCACCGGCGTCTGCATCGCTGCGATATGATCAACCACCGCCGTCAGCATGTTTATGATCGGGATGCCGATATAGGGCTGGATGCGCGCCACGAAGGCATGCGCGGTATTGCAGGGAATCGCGATGGCATTGGCGCCATCGGCCTCCAGCCGCTGACAGGTCGCGAGCATCGGAATGCTCGGATCTTCGCCCTTGCCGATCAGATTGGCAGTGCGATCGGGAATCTGCGGATTCTGCTCCACCACCATCTTGAGGTGGTCCTGATCGCGCTCGGCACGCGTCAGGCTGACCACCTTGCGCATGAAGTCCACCGTGGCCGCCGGCCCTACCCCACCGAGTACGCCGAGCTTGAAGTTGCGATTCTCGCGCTCGCGGTCCACGCCCAGTGCGTACTCGGCGTAGATGAGGTTGGAGTCGAGCAAGGGCACCGGCACCAGCGGCTGCAGCGACTCCATCAGCACCGGAATCTCGCTCAGGCCCGGCACGATGATCTCCGCACCCTGACTGACCAGGTCATCACAGGCCTCGAGCAACAGTTGCAGACACTCGCCACCATGATGGCCGCTCTTGATGCCGCTCGGCCCATAGATGGCCTGCATCAGGGCATCACGCTGCAGCGTGGCATCGGGGTAGATGACCTCGAGGCCGCCAGCTGTCACGAGGCCGTCACCTGCCACGAGGTTACCGCCTTGTGTGGCGTGCGTGACGGCCATCGTGGCCTCCGGCTCACCGAAGCGCTGCTCGAAGATACCGGAGGCGCGCACGTAGCTTGAGGTCAGCACGCCGATCTTGCGCACCTCGGGATAGTCGCGGCGAATGCGCGCCAGCAGCGCATCGAAGATATCGACGACGTTGAAGCTGATTTCCGGGGTGATCTCGGCCAGGAAGGTGTGAGAGAGAAAACATGGCACCATCGCGTTCTCGACCTTGCCCTGCATGTCCTTGAGCACGTTGTAGACGTAGAACTTGCGCCGCAGCGGATCATAGGCCTCCGCGGCGATTCCCGGGCCATCATCGAAGTGGCGTTGCTCGAAGGCGATATCCACCCCGCCCGGCGGCTTGCAGTACTGCGCCGCGCGCACCGTCTTGAGCAGGACATCCGCGCTGCCGATCGCCCCCAGGCCACCCACGACGCCGTAGCGAACGACAGAGGGGCTGGCTTTATGTAAAGGTGCGGTGGGGCGTTCCATGACGATGTTCTCCTGATGTCGTTGACACGCTTATCACGCGGATGCCGACAAGCCGATGATGATGACGCGGTGGGTGTTCAGACAAGAACGCTCAACTGAGCTCTGAGCGCATGACGTGGGGCGTATTGAAGACTTCCTCGTCCAGCTCGCCTTCGCTCTTGGCGACCAGGCAGCTGACGGCGCAGTCACCCGCCACGTTGAGGCCGGTACGCGCCATGTCGAGCACACGATCGATGCCGGCGATGATGGCAACGCCTTCCAGCGGCAGGCCGACGGAGGTCAGCACCAGCGAGAGCATGATCAAGCCGGCACCCGGCACACCGGCGGTACCGATGGAGCCCAGCGTCGCGGTCATGATGATGGTGACGTATTCGGTCATGCCCAGATCAACGCCATAGGCCTGGGCGATGAACAGCGCGCAGACGCCCTGATACAGCGCGGTGCCATCCATGTTGATGGTCGCGCCCAGCGGCAGCACGAAGCTCGAGACACCCCGCTTGACGCCAAGATTCTGCTCGGCGGCCATCATGGTCACCGGCAAGGTGCCGGAACTGGAGGTGCTGGTGAAGGCGAGCATGATCGGCTCGACACTGCCCTGGAAATAGCGCAGCGGGTTCAAGCGCGCCAGAAAGCGCAGCATGCCGCCATAGACCACGATGGCATGCACGAAGCAACCGAGATAGACGATGCCGATCACCTTGGCCAGCGGCGCGAGCATTGCCAGGCCATAGGTGCCGGCCACCCAGGTCATCAGGGCGAAGACACCGTAGGGCGTGAAGGCGATGATGATGCTGGTCATGCGATAGATGATTTCCGCCGCGGACTCGAAGAACACGCGCACCGGGCGGGCTTTCTCCCCCACCAGCGTGATGGAGAGGCCGAACAGGATCGCGAAGACGATAATCTGCAGCACATTGCCTTCGGCGAAGGCCTCGACGGCATTGGTCGGCACCAGCCCGAGCAGCGTATCGACGGCAGTCGGCGCTTCACGCACCTCGACATTGGCCGCGCTGCCCAGGTCGATCCCGACACCCGGCTGGAAGACGGTGGCCAGACCCAGGCCGATGGTGATGGCGACCGCCGTCATGCCCAGATAGAGCACCAGCGTCTTGACGCTCAGGCGGCCGATCTTGGAGAGGTTGTTGAGCGAGGCCACACCAGTGACAAGCGAGATGAAGACCAGCGGCACGATCAGCATCTTGATGCCGCGGATGAACAGGTCACCCAGCGGTTTGATATCGGCGGCGATATCGGCGCGCCCGGTCTGGTTGAGCACGATGCCCAGCCCCAGACCCAGAACCAGTGCGATGAAGATCTGCTTCCACAGCGCCAGCCGTGTCCAGGGAGACAGAAAGCGCGCAATGGGCCCGGGAGAGCGTGGCAACGGGGCGGAGGAAGAGCCTGAATCAGCCATGAGTGTTTCCTTCTTGTCATTATTGTTGGCTGCGCGTGGAAGCAGCGCAGAGTGCAGACTGATGGTGATACAGGCCCCTATCCCGCGACCAATTCTTTATTTGGATTTTCCATGCAAGATTTGCATGACGACGAATTCTCCTCCTGATGCGCGGCATACCCGAGGCTATTCCCGGCTCTGACGCTGTGCGCTTTCTTGACACGTTAGCTGCTATAGAACGCAAGAAGCCCGCTCAATGAGCGGGCTTCGTACACTGATCACAATATTCAAGGTATTGCATCCACAAAGATCAGTGGCACCTTTCCAAGCTGTCGATCATGCCTCCGGCAGACCCAGGGCCTCCTTGACGGCCGGCCAGGCAGGTTCGCCATCACGGGTGGTCACGCCTTCCAACCAGGCCTTGACCTTGGCCGGGTTGGCCTTCATCCACTCACCGGCGACCTCTTCCTGCGGCTTTTCTTCCTTGCCATAGCCGTAGATCAGCGCGCTCTGATCATCCGAGCTGAAGGCCAGCTGATCGAGCAGACGGGTCGCATTGGGGTGCGCTTCCGACCATTCCTTGTTGGCCAAGGTCTTCACATCACTGGCGCCGCCACCCGGGCCCCACATGTCATCCGGGTCGTCGAGGAAGACCATGTCGTACTCGATGTTCATCCAATGCGGTGTCCAGCCGACGAACAGGATCCACTCCTTGCTCTTGGCGGAGTTGGCCACGGTCGCCAGCATGCCCGGCGTCGATGACTCCTTAAGGTCCCAGTCGCCGAGACCATAGATATCACCGTCGACCCCCTTGTTGACGATCTCGCTGGAACCGGAGCCAATCTCGATGGAATAGATGGTCTTCTCGAACTTGTCGGCGAATTCCGGCTTGTCGAGGTCTTCGTTGGAGGTCACTCCGGCCTCAGCAACGTAGCCCGGCACCGCGAACCCGAGGCGCGCGCCTTCGACATTGTTGCCCATGTCGACCAGGGTGCCCTTCTCCATCGCGGCGTCGTACATGTTGCTCTGCGCCGGCAGCCAGGCGGCGAGGAAGGCATCCACCTCGCCCAGCGACATACCTTCATAGGTGATCTGCGCGCCCAGCTGACGCGTGCTGGGGGAGTAACCCAGCGCTTCAAAGACTTCCGAGGCAATCTCGGTCTTCATGGTCACGCCCGGCCACGGCGGCGCGGAGAACACCACACTGGCATCTTCCGCGGCAGACGCCGGCGCCGACAGCGTTGCCAGCAACAGGCCACTGCCCGCCAGCGCCATGCGCAGTGGCAGAGGTTTCAGCAGGTGGGACTTGGTGAAGGGGGACGACATAGTGGACTTTCCTCGTTGTTGTTATGAATACGTCATTGTCATGAAAATGCGTGAATCAGACGCTTGAGCGAAGATGACATCTTGATAAATGCCCCTTCTGCAAAACGCGCTTCCCGCAAAGAATTCACAAAACGAGCAGACGAATCACTACCTTAAGCGCGATCGTTGGAACGATACAAGGCTCGGCAGCCAACGACGCGCATGAAAAAGCCCCCGCCATTCGTGAAAAATGACGGGGGCTTTTCATGACGCATGCGCTGACGAATCAGAAGCTAGCGACCAGAAGCGAATGATCAGAAACTGGCGATCTCTTCCGGACGCAGGAAGCGGCATTCGCCCGGCTCCAGCTCCGGGTCCAGCTCGACAGCCCCGATGGCTTCGCGATGCAGGGCTTCGACATGATTGCCGATGGCCGCGAACATGCGCTTCACCTGGTGGTAACGGCCTTCGGTGATCCACAGCAGCCCCACGGTGGCGGTTTCCATCTCGAGGCGCGCCGGGCGGGTCGGCTTCTCCTCGCCATCCAGCATCAGGCCATGATCGAAGTCCTCCACGGCGCGCGCCAGCTCATCGCCTTCCAGCGGACGCGCCAGAGTGACGCGATAGCGCTTGGCACAGGCCTTCTTGGGCGAGGTGACGCGGTGGTTCCACTGGCCGTCGTCTGTCATCAGCACCAGACCGGTGGTGTCGACATCAAGACGCCCGACGATGCTCAGGCGCTCGACATTGGGCAGATCGATCAGGTCATGCGCGCGCTCATAGAGGCCCGGCTTGCTGGTGCATTCCACATTGGCCGGCTTGTACAGCATCAGATAGCGCAGCCCCATCAGCTCCAGGTGCTCGCCATTCCATTCGACGCGCATGCCATCCTTGACGGCGCTCGCGGTGTTCTTGACTACCTCACCATCCACGGTGACATCGCCGCGGTGCACGACCTTCTTGGCATCGCTACGGCTGAGATCCGTGGTTTCGGTAAGGAATTTGTCCAGGCGCATCAGGCCTCCAGAGTGAAATGATCGGCGTCCATCCACGCCGGAAACTTGGTTCGAAACTCGTCGAGCGCGCCGCGTTCAAGCGTCACGGTCTCGATGAAGGGCTGGTCTGGCGCAGGGTCGAGGATGGGCTCGCCCTTGAAGTCGCAGACCATGGAGTCGCCGGTATAGTGCAGCCCGTTGGCGTCGTCACCCACACGGTTGACGCCCACCACATAAGCCAGATTCTCGATGGCGCGCGCCTGCAGCAGCGTCCGCCACGGATGACGCCGTACGCCCGGCCAGTTGGCCACGCACAGCAGCAGGTCATATTCAAAGGCGCTGTCGGCGGCGGTCTCGGCAGCACTCACGCCACCGATGACAGGGCGCTGACGCAGCCAGGTCGGGAAGCGCAGGTCATAGCAGACCGAGAGCTGGATCCGAAAGCCGTTGAGCTCGACCAGCACCCGCTCATAGCCCATGCCATAACGCTCATGCTCACCTGCCATGCGGAACAGATGACGCTTGTCATAGTGCGTCACCTCGCCGTCGGGCGTGGCCCACAGCATGCGGTTGTAACACTCGCCGTCATCCAGCACCGCAATGCTGCCGGTCATCACGCAACCGCGGGTGATGGCCTGTGCCTTGAGCCAGTCGACGCTCTCGCTGGACTCCATCGGCTGCGCCATCTCACGCGAATTCATGGTGAAGCCGGTGGCGAACATCTCGGGCAGCACGATCAGATCGGTTGCGGCATTGCGGCCATCGGCGCCCATGACCAGGCCAGCAGCATCCAGCTGCTCGCCGAGCAGACGGCAGTTCTCCGCCGGGTCTTCCCAGCGCAGGTCCGCCTGCACCAGGCTGACACGCAGTGTCGCCCCTCGCGAGGCATCACCAGCATTCGCTTGCGAGGAAGTCGCCTGTGGCTGTGTCGTCATGGTCGTCGTGCCTCCCTGCTGACTGAATGGACGCTTGAGTGGCAACTGGCGGATTCGCGGCGGCGTGAGCCTTGCCCACCCTGCCGCTGGTCGTGCCACGCCTTGAAAGCGCTCATTCTACCGTCTGTGGCGATCAGATGTGAGAGGCAAAGCATGATCTGTCATCGCCGTACCGCTCAGCACGCGCACGAATCCCTGGCGGCGGGTGTGAGCATCAGAAGCCAGTGATATATTGGCGATGAACGCAAAGTCGCCACGCCAGGTTGCGGCGACGTCTGTTCACCGCGAGCTTGCTCGCCCACTCCCCATCCCGACTCACAGGAGAGCTTCATGCCTCAGCTTCGCTTCCACGGTGTCACGCCTGCCCGTCTTGCCCCTGTCTCGCGCGCACTGATCGATCAGCTGAGCGAAGCGACCGCCACCGCGCGCGACGAATTCACGCTGGAATGCATCACCACCCAGTATGTGTTCGATGGTCAGCTCGTCGACGCTTTCCCCTTCGTCGAGGTGCTGTGGTTCGAACGTGGCCAGAAGGTGCGCGATCTGTGCGCCCAATCCATCGCGCAGGCCATGAATGAGGCCGGCTATCCGGAGGCCGAAAGCTTCTTTATCGCCCTTGAGCCGTCGGGCTATTACATCGCAGGTAAACCGCTGGCGCAGATCGCAGACAAGCCACTGGCGCAGGATGGTTCGAGCGACTCCGCATGAGGCGGGAGCAGGCAAGCCCCGGCGCCGAGAGTCTGGCGCAGGCGCGCCGCGAGAGCGCCAAGGGCGTCGGCTTCGGGCTGGGCGCCTATGTGATGTGGGGCTGTTTTCCGCTCTACTTCGCGCTGTTCGAGGGCATTCCCGCCTGGGAAGTGCTGCTGCACCGCATCCTGTGGAGCTGCGTGTTCATGGTGCTGCTGATCAGCGTCATCCGACGCTGGTCGCCGGTCCGCGCCGCCTTCGCCGAACCCCGCAAGCTTGTGCCGGTGCTGGCCTGCTCGATCCTGATCGCGCTCAACTGGGGCATCTACATCCACGCGGTGGAGGTGCATGAGGTACTGCAGGCAAGCTTGGGTTACTTCATGACGCCGCTGGTCAATGTCGGGCTGGGCATGCTGTTCCTGAAGGAGCGCCTGACGCGCGTGCAGCTGTTCGCGCTGGGGCTGGCCGTTCTCGGCCTGAGCCTGCAGCTGATCGGGCTGACGAAACTGCCGTGGATCACGCTCTCGCTGGCCGTCACCTTCGGCACCTACGGACTGCTCAGAAAGCGCATCGCACTGGATGGCCTGTCGGGCCTGCTGGTCGAGACGATGATGCTCGCGCCACTCGCGCTGCTGCTAATCGGCGGTCAGTGGTTCTCCGGCGAATCGCACTTCACGGCCAGCGATGTCGGCCCGCTAGGGCTTCCCGCCAGCGTGCTGATGATGTCCAGTGGCGTGCTCACCGCGCTGCCGCTGCTCGCCTTTGCCGGTGCAGCGCGTCGCCTGCGCCTCGCCACGGTCGGCTTTCTGATGTACATCAACCCGACCATGCAGTTTCTGATCGCGCTGCTGATCTTCAAGGAAACCCTGCATCCGACGATGCTGATCACCTTCGTGCTGATCTGGACCGGTCTGGCGCTCTATACCGCCTCGACGTTCTTCCAGCATCGCGCCCGACAGCGCGGCTGACATCACCCATGAACTGACTTCACGAACCAAAGCGAGGATGCCCAGCCATGCCAGACCCTGCTGCAGACTCCGTGAGCAGCCGCCTGTTGCGCCTTCTGCCGCGTCTGCTGGCCTTCGCCCTGCGCGTCATCGGACAGTTCATCGCCAACCGTGGCGTGCTGCTGGCCGGTGGCGTCGGCTACAACATCCTGCTGTCCAGCGTGCCGCTGTTCGCCTTGCTCTGCGTGCTGCTGACGCACCTGGTGGATGAAACGCGCCTGATGAGCATCATCGCCATTCAGGTCCAGCATCTGGGGCCGGGGCAGGAAGATATCCTGCTGGACGCCGTACGCAAGCTGCTGGCCAATCGCGAGGTGATCAGCTGGATCGGCATGGGCGGCTTGCTGTTCTTCGCCGGGCTGGCCTTTCGCATGCTGGAAGATGCCATCGCGCTGATCTTCCATCAGCATCCGGTGATTCGTAAGCGCAGCGCGTGGATTTCCGCCCTGCTGCCCTATGCCTTCGTGATGGTGCTGGGCGCAGGCCTGCTGGCGCTGACCCTGCTGGTGGCGCTGGCTTCGGCGATGAATGATGCCCTGACGCTGCTGACCGGTATCGAGCTGACCCTGGGCGATGCCGGCAGCGAGGTGATCTATCTGATCAGCATCGTCGGCATGTTCGGGCTGTTCAGCGCCATCTACAAGATACTGCCCCAGACCCGCGTCTCGACCCGCCGCGCGCTGGTCGGCGGTCTGGTCGCGGCCACCCTGTGGGAGCTGACACGTCTCGCCTTGAGCTGGTACTTCACCCACCTGTCCTTCGTCGGTGCCGTCTACGGCTCACTGGCAACGCTGATCGTGCTGCTGCTGGGGCTGGAGATCGGCGCCGTGATCCTGCTGCTCGGCGCCCAGGTGATCGCCGAGCTGGAGCAGTGCTCACGCGAGAATATTCGCTGGTACCGCACGCCGGATCGCAAGCCGCTGACGCGGCTGCAATCCCGCCGCAATGCCATGCAGCATGCCGGCGAGGTCAGCGAGGAGGAGGAGTTGGCAATGAGCCCAGACAGAGGTTCAGGCAGTGGTTCAGAAAGCGGTTCAGCAAACGGTTCTGAAAATGGCTCAGACAAGCGCTAGCGCACGCGCTCGGAAAGCTCACCGCCCACAACGAAAAAAACCGCCCCTAGGGGCGGTTTTTTTATGCTCACGTCGCAGAGATGATGCCTGCGGTCACGCGAGTCGCTGTCGTTGTCGTTGTCGTTGTCGTCGTGGTCGACGCCTGACGGCTATTCGCCCGCACGACTGGGTCGACAAGCGACGCCTCAGTTGACCAGCGAGGCTTCCAGCGAGATCTCGGCGGTGAACAGCTTGGAGATCGGGCAGCCACCCTTGGCCTTCTCGGCGGTGGACTGGAAGTCTGCCTCGCTGATGCCCGGCACATCGGCCTTGGTCACCAGGGCGACCTTGGTCACGCTGAAGCCGCTGTCGTCCTTATCCAGATGGACGGTGGCGGTGGTGTCGATGGCCTTGGGCTCATGACCCGCCTCGCCCAGCATCATCGAGAGTGCCATCGAGAAGCAGCTGGCGTGGGCCGCCCCGATCAGCTCTTCGGGATTGGTGCCGGCGCCATCTTCAAAGCGCGTGTTGAAGCCGTAAGGCTGATCCTTGAGCGCACCACTTTCACTACTGACAGTGCCTTTACCCTGCTTGACGCTACCTTCCCAATGCGCGGAACCGGTTTTCTTGATCGTCATGCCTGTCTCCTTGACCTGGGTGAACACTCAGGGCCGTTGCCCTGTCCCTCCCACATTGTCATGACGCGTCGCGACTTCAAGGGGCGTCTGCCCTTTTGCCATCAGAAGTGTCTGATCGATCGCGTGTCGGCTGCGCCTCAATCGAGTGAGCAAGACATGCCACCCACCCCGGCGAGTGCGCCCGTCGCCACGGCCAATTATTGAACAAGAGTTGAATTCCCGCCGTGCGCCCCGATAACTGTTCTATCGATTACCTGGCGCGCAACGCCGAGTTGCAGTCACTCACGTCATCCTCTCATGTCTGGCATCGTGCGCTCGCAAGCTGGCGCAGCATTCGCCGACACCTAATACGTCGCCGGTGAATCCCTCACCCGCGCGGCTGCCGACACCGGCAGCCAGACCCGCAAGGAGTCCCCTCATCATGTTCTACAAGACCTCGACAGACATCACTGACGACAACGCCTCTCTCCATGGCCAGCGCCCCGGCCTGCACCCTGCCGCGAGCACCCGCCTGCGCCGTGGCATTGGCGCCGCCGCAGTGATGCTGGGCCTGCTGGGCCTCTCCCCGGCTCAGGCCTTCGACGAGATGAACACCGAGACAGGGACCAGCGGCGCGGCCTCTTCCCAGCATTCCTCGCAGGGCCAGCCAACGCCCAGCCACTCCAAGCGCACCGCAGACGGTGCAGCTGACAACGGCGCGCACTATCAACAGAACGAACAGCCCGAGGCACGCCAGCAAGCCAAGGACAACGCCACGCGCCAGGTACAGAAAAGCCTCGATGGCGGCGAGATCGGCAGCCAGGGCGGCCGACACGCCAATACTGGCCAGGCCAAGCCGACCGAGAACTGGTTCGGCTGCCCGCCCTCCGGCAGCAGCAAGCAGAACGCCCAGTGCGACGGCAAGTGATCGCCAGCACGGAGCACTCGCCATAGGCACGATTGGCGCTGATGACGCAGGCCCCGTAACCCACGGTTGCGGGGCCTGCGTCGTTACGCGCATATGCTTATGTGCATGGAAAGCAGCACTGCGTTGCCACTTCATGCAGCAACCCTGAATTATTTGAGAAAAAATCTCGCAAATTCAGTCAATTACATGCACAGGTTGTCAAAACGACAACACTCTCCTTCCAGCGTTCCGGCTTGTGACACCCAGGTGCGGCAGGCACGATATAGGACATGCAGATGATCCGTCGATCATTCATTCAGGCCACCGCACTGCGTCGATCTTCACCTCTTTGTGCACGCAGACGCTCAGGGCCTACGACCGGATACGACAGCGGAATGCTTTCCGCGGGAGACGTACTAGATGACAGACACCACCGCACTGTTCACCCCCCATGCCTTCGCCGGGCTTGAGCTCAGCAATCGCCTGGTGCTCGCCCCGATGACGCGTACCAGCGCGCAGGATGACGGCCAGGTGCACTTCGACATGGTCGATTACTATCGCGATTTCGCGCGGGGCAACTTCTCGCTGCTGATCACCGAAGGCATCTACACCGATGAAGCCTTCAGCCAGGGCTACGCCAACCAGCCGGGGCTAGCCAATCAGGCGCAGCAGGACAGCTGGCGTCCGGTGGTCGACGCCGTGCATCAACAAGGTGGCAGTATCATCGCCCAGCTGATGCATGCCGGCGCCCAGACCCAGCTCAACCGCTTCAAGGATGAGGTCGTCGCCCCTTCCGAGAGCCGCGCCAGTGGCGAGATGCTCAGCTTCTACGGTGGCTCCGGCCCCTTCCCGCTGGCCCGCGAGATCAGCGAAGCGGAGATCCATGACGCGATCGCCGGCTTTGCCACCAGCGCCCGTCGCGCCAAGGAAGCCGGCTTCGATGGTATCGAGCTGCATGGTGCCAACGGCTACCTGATCCACCAGTTCATCAGTGAGCGCTTCAATCAGCGTGACGATGCCTGGGGCGGCGACGCCATCGCGCGTCTGGCCTTCCCGCTGGCGGTCATCCGCAGCGTGCGTGAGGCGGTCGGCGCCGACTTCGCCATCGGCATGCGCCTGTCCCAGGGCACCGTGACCGAACCGAACCTCACCTGGCAGGGCGGACCTGACGAGGCCCGCGAGCGCTTCGCCAAGCTGATGGAGGCCGGGCTGGATTTCCTGCACCTGACCGGCAGTGATGTCGATGCCCCCGCCTTCCCCGAGGCAGACGACGAGTGCGAGCGCAGTCTCAGCCTGACCGCACTGGCGGCACAGGTGCGCAGCGAGAAGGCCGCCGAGGTGAGTCTGATCACCAATGGCAATGTCGCCAGCGTCGCGAAGGCGCAGGCCGCCCTGCAGCACGCGGATCTGGTCGCCATCGGTCGCTCGGCGCTGGCCAATCATGACTGGCCCAAGCGCGTACAACGCGGCACCTGCCTCACCGAGTTCGACTTCTCGATGCTGTCGCCGCTGGCCACGCTGGCCAACGAGGAAGACTGGCGCATCGCCAATGACAAGCCTGCCAACTGCGAGGGTCGCTGCTGATAGCGGCTGACAGGCAAGACACAAAGAGCCCCGCCAGTCACTGGCGGGGCTCTTTGCGTTGGGAACTGGTCTCTTCTCGACCTGACCTCAGATATACAGCCACTGATCCCACTCAGGCCTTCAAGAGAGTTCCACTACTGAAGGCCAAGGCCGTCATGGCGGACATGCCGGCCTTTGTCATGCGTCCAGAATGTCCACCTGCAGCGACGCCTGCTTCGTCAGGACAACTCACCCGGGGCGATTGCTCATCATCGGTTTCTCTCAGCAATGACGGATACTGCTGCGCCCACTCAGCCAACTCCTCAAGCCCTGTGGCAAGACTGACACTGGGGCGAAAGCCGGTCAGCGTCTCGAGTATCGAGGTATCTGCCCAGGTACGCTCGACATCCCCTGGCTGCATCGGCAGCAGACGCTTGCGAGCCGGGACACCCAGCGCTGCCTCGAGGCCATTGATGAAATTCCCCAATGCGATGGGCTCGCCACGCCCGAGGTTCAGGACACGCGAGGGAGCGGCATTCACTTCCTGCGTCGGCGGCAGGTGCATAAGCCGGTAGATGCCCTCCACGATATCACTGACATGGGTGAAATCACGTGCCATCTGTCCATGGTTGTAGACATCGATCACCTCGTCGGCCAGCAGCTTGCGTGCGAAACGAAGTGGCGCCATGTCCGGGCGCCCGCGGGCGCCATAAACGGTAAAGAAGCGTAGCCCTGTCACCGGTAAACCATAGAGATGCGCGTAGCTGTAAGCCATCAATTCATTTGAGCGCTTCGTGGCAGCGTACAGCGAGAGCGGGCGTACACCCGCCTGGGATTCCTGCAGAGGCTGACGGGTATCATCCCCGTAAACGGAACTGCTGGAAGCATAGAGCAAATGGCTCGGAGCCGTGTCACGACAAACCTCAAGAAGATTGACGAAGCCGACCAGGTTGCTGTCGACATAATCAAAAGGCTGAATGATGGAGTGGCGCACCCCAGCCTGGGCCGCCAGATTGACGACGACATCAAACTCCTCTTCCTGCATCAATGTGCGAAGCGCCTCACGTTCGACAAGATCCAGCTTGACGAAGCGAAAGCTGCCCAGCCGGCGTGCATTCCCGGGGGCAGCAACGCACTGCCCGGCAAGTGCTTCGAGACGTGTCAGGCGGTGCTGCTTCAGCACCAACGGATAGTAGGGGTTGAGATTGTCGAGACCGACGACCTGCAGGCCTTCCTTCAAGAGTCGCTCACACAGAGCAGCACCAATGAAACCTGCAGCCCCAGTTACCAGTATTTTCATGCTCATCGTTTCTCCTGAGCGGTCATGACCAACGCCGTTGGTGCTGATGAGGGGCCGCCCAATGCCGCTGCGGGTACCGTCAATAATCGGTGGCGTCCCTGATGAAAGACCGGCGTGGCATTGGCTCCATCGTCTACTGCCGCCTGACACCAATCACGCATGCCGGCCAGAGGGCCTCGCGTGTCGGGTAGACGCAGACATTTGTCAGCCTCGATTATCAGCCAGCCATCGGGATGCGCTGTCTGCCAGGAATCCAGCTGACTCGAATCGCGCTTCAACTGCTTCAGCGGTTGGGTCAGTCGCCCCAGAAATTGCCAGGTTGCCTGATAGTCCCAGCCAACGACGGCCACCTCCTGGCCTTCCTGTTGATGGTGCTGAACCCATTGAGCCAGGGCAGTCTGATCCAGACGTGGCCATAACGGACGTAATGTCAGGGCCAGCAAGCAGGTCACCAGCAACACGCTACCCAGCGCCAGTCGCCGCTGAGCATTCAGCGCGCTATTGCCCAGTGACTCAGCGGCAGGTGTTTGAGCCGTGATGGAGCGTCTCGCCTCATCCACGGAAGGCCATAGCCATACCATCAAGGCCAGCAAGCTACCTCCAGCCATGAGACACGCAAGGCTTGCGTTGCCCGAAGCCACCAGCGCTGCGTTGGTCGGCAGAAATGAGGCATCAGTCAGCCAGCCTGCGGGCATGACGATGACCGCCAACGCCAGGCTTGTCAGTCCCAGGCCACCGCTGATCATTGCCAGCAGTTTCAGCGATGTGCGAGCCGGAGGCTGGCGCAGAGCAGCCCAGGCCAGCAGCAGACTCACCGGTACCAGTAGCGGCATCAGATAATGCACTTGCTTGCCGGAGATAAGTGAAAAAACCAGCAGTGCGCCCAGTGCCCAGAAGCGTCCCAGCTTCAGCAAGGGATGCTCTGACGTTGGCCGCCGAACAACCGAGGCCAGAAACCCCTCGATCAGCAATCGCGGGCGCAGGCTGAGCGGGAAGATCAACATCGCCAGCCACGGTAGATACCACCATGGCGGTCGAGCATGATCCTGCGCGAAGACGACGCGGTTTGCCGTCTGGCCCCAAAGCAGATCCTCGACATAGTCGGGAGGGCCTGTGATGACGGCGGGAAGCAACCAGATGCACAACACCGCGATGCTCAGCAGCAGGCTCAACACCCAACCGCGCCACTCACAGACCCACACCTCGCGGGCTTGTGCTTGCGTCCACCAGGGGCGCGAGCCGACCACCAACAGAAACCACAAGAGTGCGACCGGCCCTTTGGCCAGCAAGGCCAACCCCAGCCACACACCACTCTCGAGCACGACGCTCAGGCTGAACGGCTGCCCTCCCTGTGGTGTACACCAGGGCCGCAACGCGCCTAGTAGACACGTCGTCAACAGCACATCGAACATCAAGGCCTGGCTATAGAGCACCCACATCAGACAACCGGCGAGCATCCAACGCACCATGAGTACCCAAAGTTCATGCCTCTGCCGTTCGGCATCGGCCAGGCCAGTGGCCGGCCACAGGGTGCGGGCGACACGCCCTATCTGCAAGATACCCAGCAGACTGACCAGTGGCATCACCAATCTTGGCCAGACATCATTGACTCCGAAGACCACCCATCCGGCGTGAATCAACCAGAACAACAGTACCGGCTTGTCAGCGTAGGCCGCCCCGTTCATGGTCGAGACGAACCCGCTGCCGGCATGCCACATCTCCCATGCCACCGAGACATAGCGAGTTTCATCGATGGGCAGATAGGGTCGTGCCAGCGCTGCTGACATCAGCAACACTCCCCATAGCGTCCAACATATTCGCTCGCTGGCATTCAGGTTGATCAACGAATGGGAGCCCCTTCCCACCAGGGATATCGCACATGAAAGTTGCTTCTGACACTTCATGGCTGAACCTCCGGCATCAGAGTATGGCGCTGGGGAAGTCCGATCAGCTGTGCCGCTTCATTCGAGACCGAGGTCGGCGCCAGATAAATCGGCGCAACATCGGGATTGCCCTGACATTTCACGGCCGCGCTGCCAGGTAGCAGTACCCATTGCTCATCAGGCTCATTCAATGTGATGGCCTGTGCGCCATCCAGACAGGCATGCCGCTTGAGCTTGCGGGGTGTCAACAAGACCCAGCGGTTCTGCGGGGCCTCCTTCAGCCATGCATAGAGGCGCGAGAATTGGTCTTCCTCCGGCGTCTTGTAACCGAAGTGCCACAATGGCTGGCGCGCCTGCAGGATGTATTGCTCACGAAAATCGGGAATGGCCAATGCCTGGTAATCGCTCTTCTCGGCAACCTGCGCCATCAGTAGGGCAGGATTGCGAACCGGGTCCATCAATCGTGCCCCCCAGGTGCCCCACAGACTCCAGAACACCACGAGCCAAATCCCCAAGGCCAACAAGCCGTTCCGTGGTTTCAGCCAGGTACAGAGCGCGATACCGCTGACACCCAGCAGCCCCCACCACCCCCACGGCACCACCCCCTCCTTTGCAGCAAGCGTCACCAATGCCGGGTACCCGAAGACACCGAGCAGTGCCGCGATCAGGAAGATGCCTGCCAGTCCGGCGCAAAGTGCAAACCCCAGCCAGGAGACATGAGGCTTACGTGACAACCCCGGCAACATGGGTGCCAGGCCGATCACCAACAGCGGCAGCGCCGGCAGGATATAGACTCCCCGCTTGCCTGGAGACAACGAGAAGAAGACCACCATCAATGCCGCACCCACCAGGGGCAGCCAGACTCGTAGATCGCGGCGCGAGAAGCGGCGAGCGAGTGCCTTCGGCCACGAGGGTAGCGTCAGCAGCAGCGGCATCCATGCCCAGGGAATCACACTGGTCAGGAAGTAATGCCAAGGCTTCAGATGATGCCAGCTGTCGGTGTATCGCTCAGCGGTCTGCTTGAGCAGGATGTTGTCGCGATAGGCGGCAAGCTCCGAATCGCCGGACACGAAGGACATCACCAGCATCGGCCCTACCCAGAGCAGCGGAGCCGCCAGCATCCAGCAGAGTCCGATCAACAGCTCGCGTGATGTCAGCTGCCCTGCGCAACGACCACTGCTGCGCCAAGTCGATGCGTGACGCGCAGCCATCAGCCAGAAAGGCAACATCAGCAACGGCAGGAACCCGACCCCCTTGGTGAGGATGCCAAGCCCCATCGCAAAGCAGCCGAGATAGAAATAGCGCACGCCATCATTGAGCAATGCATGCCGCAACAATCCCCAGCTACCCAGCAGGATGAAAGCCGTGACCAGCATGTCGATCTGAGCCGTACGAGCCTGCAAGATGAACTGCACTGACGCGAGCAACCACAGCCCGGCAATGAAGGCTGTGTGCCGGCCATGCAGGCGGCGAATCAGGTCCACGCTCAGCCCCAGAGTCGCGGCCCCGGCCACCAGCGATGGCAGGGCAAAGCCGATGCGGATATCCCCCACCAAGCCAGTGGACAAGGCACTGAGCCACATGAAGATCGGCGGCTTGTCGGGATAAAGCTCTCCCGCGCGGTGTGGCAACCACCAGTCCCCCGTGATCCACATCTCGAGACCATTGAGCGCGAAGCGTGGCTCATCGGCAGGCCACGGCATACGCATGCCAAGCCCGATGGCAGAGACAGATAGATACAACGCCCCCAGGACCCACCAGGGATGGCGGGAAAGTCTTCGGTACACACCGCCAGCTGGCGTCATTGCCTTCATGCGCCTGTCCCTTGGTGCTGAACGGGATTGGCATGGAGGTGTGCCACTTCAGTCTTGAGTCGGGCGTTTTCTATCTCCAGCGACGCGAGCCTGGCCTTCAGGGAGTCGTCAGTGCCCGATTCGCGTTCTTCCGTCTTGCCACAAGCGTGTTCGACGACAGTGGACTCCTGCGGTGCCTGGGACGACGCTTCGCTGCCAAGCGACGTGAGTGACCGGCGATCCCGCTTGATCAAGCTCAGATTACGCAGATAGATGAAAAGCCCTGCCCCCTGACCGGCAATGAATACCGGATCCTCGCGGTGGATGGCATACGCAAGCAGCGTCATGCCACCGGCAAGCGAGAACCACCAGAAGGCACGCGGAACGATGGAACGACGTGCCTTCTCACTGGCCAGCCACTGAATGATGAAACGCGCCGAGAACAGCGCCTGGCCTCCAAAACCGACAGCGACCCACCACGGACTGACATCCATCAGCAGGCACCCCGCGCCACGTCGGCCTGGTCCGGGTTGCTGTCACCTGCTGCTGCATCGTGACCGTCAGCCTGATATCTAGAGGGGGAGTCAAACAGGCTTGTTGGCGCGGATGCAGAGGGCGTCGACACGGGCGTCCCCACCAACGGCAGCGAACCATGGTCGATGGCCTCACTGGCAGCATGGCCAAAGATATTCTCGAGCGGTGAAGGTAGACGCGAGCGACGCACAAGCCACATCACTCCGACGATATCGGCAATACCGACCCAGAGCCGATCGAAGAAACCGTATTTGGATACTCCTGCCACTCGTTCGCGGTGACGGACTGCCAATGACTGCACCTTGCCACCCTGAGCGCGAACCAACGCCGGAAGAAAACGATGCATGTGATCGAAATACGGCAGCCGAAGGAAGACGTCACGACGCATGACCTTGATTCCGCAGCCGGTATCTGGCGTGTCATCTTGCAGCAGCGCTTGTCGGATGGCATTGGCCAAGCGTGATGACACACGCTTGACGGCATCATCGCGGCGTTGCGTGCGATGACCAGCTACCAGGTCGAGCTTTTCGAGCGTTGCCAGTGACAACATGTCCGGCAAGTCCGCTGGATCATTCTGGCCATCGCCATCCAGGGTCGCCAACCATCGACCGCGCGCCAGCCGGGCAGCCTGCCACAGCGAAGTACTCTGTCCGAAACTGGTGCCGTGGTGATAGGGACGCAATCGTGAATCTTCCTGCGCAGCCTGCTTGAGCCAACTCCAACTGCCATCACTGGAACCATCATCCACCACGATGATCTCGTAGCGCTGCCCCGCAAGCGCCTCATGCACCTCGGCAATAAGGCCCGGCAAGTTGTCACGCTCATCACGAGCCGGTATCAACACCGAAACTCCTCCGCACAAGGGCTCCTCGCCCTGCGCCGAGGGGTGGTCTGGACCAGGCGATATCATGGTGATCGCGGACTTCATGGAATAACTCCTGAGCAATGACTGGGCGTCGAGCAAGCCGGATAAATGTCAGATCCTGCAGCGATCGGAACCGACAGGCTGCGCGTTTCTGGCAGAAAGTTTGCCCGCAAACTATTAAGGCAGGCTTAAGTGAAGCGCGGATGACAACCGCCAATGCAAGAAGCCCCCGTCGCGCTGGGCGACGGGGGCTTCAATGCAAAGACATCATTGAGTCGAAGACTCTCTTGATACGGCTATGACAGACGCTTCACTTCCCTTGCCAGTGATCCCGCCCCCACTGCCGACGCTGGTCGGGCGTGAGATACGACCAGGCGACAAAGCGGCTGACCTTCTGCCCCTGGGACATCTCGATCACCCTGACCTCGCTGGCACCACTGCACTTGAGGGCTTTCCTGATACCGGTCAGGCTCGCCGAATGCGCGACCAGCGAGGTGAACCACAGGCACTGCGTGGCGACGTTGCGGCTCTCCTGGATCATGCGGGTGACGAAGGCCTCTTCACCGCCCGGACACCAGAGCTCGGCCGCCTGACCCGCGAAATTCAGCGCTGGCGCGTTGCGTGCACGCCCCTTGCATGAGGCATTGCCGCGCTGCTGGCGCGACTTGTCGAGCCCGCGCCATTTGCGCTGCGATTCCCGCGCCATATCGGCTTCACTGGCATGGAACGGCGGATTGCACAGCACCAGATCAAAACGCTCATCCGCACCCCAGATACCAGCGAAGTGGCGCGTGCGATCAGCCTGCAGACGCACCTCGATCTGGCCCTTGAGGCGCACATTGGCGCCCAGAATCGCGCGAGCCGAGTCGATCGCCTGCGTGCTGATATCACTGCCGACCATCTGCCAGCCAAAGCTGCGATTGCCCAGCAGGGGGTAGATCAGGTTGGCGCCAGTGCCGATATCCAGCGCGCGCACGTGCTCACCCGCCGGCAGCTGACCGCCATTCGCTTCACTGATCAGGTCCGCCAGATAATGCAGATAATCGGCGCGCCCGGGGATGGGCGGACACAGATAGCCGGTGGGAATGTCCCAGTGGGCAATGCCGTAATGGCGACTCAACAGGGCCCGATTGAGCGCCTTGACCGCCACGGGATCGGCGAAGTCGATGGACTCGCTGCCAGCGGGTGTCTTGATCACGAAGGCCGCCAGTGCCGGGCTCGCCTTGACCAGCGCGGCCATGTCATAGCGTCCACGATGCGGGTTGCGGGGGTGCAGCTGACCCTTGCGAGCCGGGGTCACCTTGATGGCAGGCGCTTTGATGGCAGGCGCTTTAACGGAAGGTGCCTTGGCCGCGCTGGGCTTCTCGCGGGCGGCCGGATCACGACGGTCAGCCGGGGCGGCCTGCTGACGTCTGTCAGCCGAGTCGTGTCGGGAGGATGCGCCAGACTTGGCGAGGGAAGCACCGCGTGGGCGGCGCGAAGACGAGGACATGACGACATACCGGACAATGACAGGGGACGCCATCTTACCAGAGGGCGCCGATCAACACAGACCGCTGACGCTCAGGGCGCTACCTATCAGGACAGGTCGCTACCTATCAGCGCCGCGCGCGAGTTGGCACGCTGATCGACCCGACGTGTCTGGGCGCGACGTGCCGTGGCGCGCTCGATGCTCAGCGGACAATTGCTGCAATAGCCCAGGCACTCGATGCGATAACGCACGCAGCATACCTTGCGCGGCGTATGCCATTCGCCATGGCGGTCCATCACGTCGCTGACCGGCTGATAGAGCGGATTGCGCCGCCCGTCGGCCAGAATTCTGGTCGCCATCAGCTGACGTGCCGGCGCCGCCTGCGCGACCCAGCCCTGCTCTTCCAGCATGCCGACGATATAGACGAAGTAATGCGCCGCGTTACTCCAGAAGACCTTGGGCCCCAACGCAGTGTGCGGCACGAGGCGCTCGATGACGGCCTCAAGATGCGCCAGGTAGCCCTGGAAGCGCGCCTGAAGGCGCGTCGCCTCATCGGCCGACTCGATCTCCGCCGGGAGGCTTGCGCCCTGCCCCGCCGCATCATCGAGTATCAGCTGCGTGACCACGCCATGCTCGCCAAGGCGCAGCGAAAGATGCCGCAGCTCCAGCGGCAGTTGATGGTCCAGCAGCAGGTTGGCTGCCAGCGGCAGCGATACCATCGAGGACAACAGGTACTTGGACCACTGGGAAAGCAGCGCCTGCTCATCGGGGGCGCTGTGGTGAGAGGCGGCGTCTGCCGGGCTGGTCTCGTACTGCATGCCATGCGCGGCGATGCACGCCGCCAGCCACCCGGGGCTGAGCACATCGCGCGCCGGCACGACACGCTGAAGCGACGCCTCATCACCTGCCTGCACCTGAGCGTAGGTAGTGATCAGGTCCCGATAGGCAACCATCGGACCGGCAAAGAGCGGGGAAAGCGCGTCGATCATCGGGAAGCTCGCAGACGTGAAGAAACAGACAGTGCCTCACATACTAACGAAAACTATTAGCATTTGCATATCAAAAAAGCATGATGAACCGGCAGGGCTTGCAACGGAGGTTCCAGCGGCCTGCGTCGGGCTCGTCGGCACTTACAGCCTGCCGTCCCGACACAGCCGACGACGCACCCAGGCATCGTAGACTCGCGTCAGCACCGGCTCGATCAGCGGCCGCGTGATCAGCCACCCCAGCCAGGCAAGACCGGGGATGCGCGCAAGCAGCAGGCGATACGCCGGCATGCCCTCACGGATTTGCCCTTGCGCTGTCTCGACATGCAACGACAGCAATGCCTGCTTAAGGCCGATGCCGCGCGCGGCGAGATGCTCGGCGTTATCCGTCGCATCCCACCACTCGACGTTGGCGTCTTGGCGCGACAGCCGCTCGTAGCGGGCGCGTTCACGACGACACACCGGGCAGCGCGCGTCGTAGTAGATCCTGATGAGTGGCAAACCGTCACGCTGAGGTTGCTGGCTGGCGGTACCCGACATGCTGGCCTCCCTCTTGTGATGAATGTGCGCGGTACGCGTTCCTCAATGAGCGTTCAGAGCGACATCAGGTCAGGACGCCGCGCCGATGCGATCGGAATACTCCTTGTCTTCATAGCGATGCAGCGGCGCGTCCTCGGCACAGTCCGGGCTGGTCTGGAAGGTCTTGCGCACATCGAGTACGCCCAGGCTCTGGATGGTGCGGCGCCCCAGCAGTACCGGATAATTCATGCCGTCACGATCGCGCAGACTGAACTGCTCCTCGTAGCGCTCGCCGCCCATGCACAGCGTCATCAGCACCACCGGGCGCGTATCGCGTCCGCCTGCACCGGACACCGTCAGGTCGCGATACAGGGGGCGCTCGAAGGTGTTCTCGACCTTGTCACCCTTGGCTTCGTCCTCGACCTCGACATCGAAACGCACCCATTCCTCGTCATCACGCTCGAAGGTCTCGATATTCTCGGCATGCATCGAGGAGGTCAGCGCGCCGCTATCCAGCTTGGCTTTCACCATCACGCCCCAAGGCTCGATGGTCGCCTTCTCCACCCAACCGAAGACCTTGTCGTCTGCCGCCTGGGCCACGGCTGGCGCGGCAAGCGAGGCAATCAAACCGACACCGGCGAATTGACGGGCGGCGCGCGCAAGGGATGTAGCAGCGTGTCTCGACATGGTGACTCCTGGGAAAAGTGGCGACATTGCAAGGGCAATGCCCGACATCCTTCACCATGGAGGCTTGCGGCAAGGTTAACAAGGCGTGAGAACACACCCTCGCCTGTCACCCTGTCAGGCGGAAGCAACGGGCGGTTGCGAGCAGGCGATGACAGGCCACCCTTGATATGACGCGCTGCCCCCACCAGCTATCAAGAAGGGCCGCGCCATCAGCGTATTGCTATCGGCGTACTGCTATCAGCGTATTGCTATCGGCACACGGCCATCTGCGACATCCACTCGACGGGGGTCACCATGCAAGATCTATTACGTGAGTCACTTTCCCACTGGAGCCTGCTGCTGTGCTGGCTGTTGCTGATGGTACCGGCGCTGATCTGGGTCGTGCGTGACCTGACAACGAAGAATGCTCACCTGGCCCCGATGATGAAGTGGGTGTGGGGGCTGACCACGCTCTACTCCGGTGTCGTGGGCCTGCTGGTCTATCGCTTTGCCGGGCGCCGCCAGATCGCCGCCAACGGTGATGCCCGCAAGGGGCTGAGAAGCGTCGCGCACTGCTATTCGGGCTGCGGACTGGGGGAATTCGTCGGCGTCAGCCTGGCGGTGGGCCTGTTGGCCATGGGCAATATCTCCACCGCGATCATCACCTTCCTCTTCGCTTACCTGTTCGGCTTCCTGCTGACGGTCGGCCCGATGCTGCAGGGCGGCAGTGATGACAAGCCGCAGGTAATTCGTGATGCCTTCAAGAGCGAGACGGCCTCCATCGTGGTGATGGAAGTGGTGGCGATTTCCGTGGACCTCTGGCTTGCGGGCGGTGCCGGCATGCACCAGCCGCTGTTCTGGAACTCACTGATCATTTCCCTGAGTCTGGGGCTGCTCGCCGCCTGGCCCGTCAACGTCTGGCTGGTGAAGCACGGCGTCAAGGGTGGCATGGCGGACCCACGCGAGACGGACCCGCAAGCGCAGCACCATGCACGTTGCTGAAGCGCGCGCACTGCTGAGACACGCACACTGTCGATACGTGCAGAGTGTCGAAACGTGCAGGGTGTCAAAACGTGCAGAGTGTCGAGACATGAAAAAGCCCCGTCGGCATGCCGATGGGGCTTTTTTCTGACTGACCTCTCACACTGACATTCGCATCCCTGTCAGCGTGAAGCCGTTAGTCGCATCACGTTCAAGACGCTGACCTAGACGAACTCGCCGTTGTGATAGACCTGCTGCACGTCTTCACAATCGTCCAGCAGCTCGAGCATCTTGTTGAGCAGCTCGGCGTCATCGCCGCCGACTTCGGTATGGATCTGCGGAATGAAGCTGATCTCATCGACTTCGAAGTCGAGGTCTTCACCGTAGATGTCGGTCAGCGCACCCTTGGCCTTGAAGTACTCGGTCGTCGGCGCGAGAACCGTGATGATGCCTTCGTCGAGCTCGATATCACTGACATCGACGTCGGCTTCCATCAGCGCTTCCAGGACCTTTTCCTCGTCCTCTTCCGCGCCCTTGAAGGCCAGGATGGCGCGGTGGTCGAACATGTGCGACACCGAACCCTGCGCGCCCAGCTTGCCCTTGCCCTTGTTGAAGCAGGTGCGGACTTCGCCGAAGGTGCGGTTGTTGTTGTCGGTCAGACAATCAACGATGACCATGACGTTGCCCGGGCCAAAGCCTTCATAGCGCGCCAGAGCGAAGTCTTCGCCGCCGGTGCCCTTGGCCTTGTCGATCGCCTTGTCGATGACGTGAGTCGGCACCTGGTCCTTCTTGGCCTTCTCGATGAGACGACGCAGGCTCAGGTTGCCGTTGGGATCGAGGCCACCGCTCTTGGCCGAGACGTAAATCTCGCGCCCGTAACGTGAATACACGCGTGCCTTGTTGAGAGAGGTACGCGCCATTGATTCTTTACGGTTCTGGAATGCTCTTCCCATGCAAGTCGACTCTTGTCCGCCTGAATTCAAATGCCCTTGCGACCATGTCGCGGGACCTGAAGCAGCATCGGCCTCCTGGCCGACACCGCAACGCTGTGACGAATAGTAACGCAGACAACGCCGTACGTCGCCATCCCTGCCGGGTCTTGCGCGTTGAGCGCAGCGCACCACGACGGGCAAGACGACTCAGGCATGCGACTGACCGTCACAGACAGTTGGTCGGCTTGGGCAGCCCGGCGATGCGCGCGCCCACCTTGGGCGGGCTGTCCGGGAACAGCCGCATCAGATGCAGCGAGCGGCCCTTGTCGGGGCCAAACCGCTGGGTCATCGCCTTGCTCAGCGGGCGCATGGCCGGCGAGAGCGAGAAGCGCTGATAGAAGTCGCGCAACACCTCGATCACCTCCCAGTGCTCCGGCGTCAGTTCACGTCCCTCCTCGGCGGCCAGCATTTCCGCCAGCGCCGGGCTCCAGTCATCCAGATCGACCAGATAACCTTCCGCATCCAGTCCGATATCACGCCCATCAAGCGTCAGTGTGCGCACCGTTTCACTACTGGCCATACAGATCCTGATTCACTGTCTTGCATGAAAATTGAAAGGGAGAAGCGCCTGGCGCCTCAGAACCAGCTGACGGTCTTGTCGGCGGCCTCGGTCAGGGCGACGAAACCGTCGACGTCGACCACGATGACGTTCTCCGCGCAGCGCCCCAGCAGACCGCGGGACTCGAGGTCTTCGCGCAACGCGAACAGCCTTCCCTCAAGCCCGGCAAGGTGCTGCTCGGCGTTGTCGAGGGCGCCATTGACGCCATCCTCGATCAACAGCAGCTGGTCTTCCGGGCCCATGGCATTGAGCACATCATCATGGATGCGGCTGGAGAATGGCGAACGATTGAGTAGATGTAGATTCATGCAATTGTCCAGGCAAGGGAAGCTGGGACTGCCACTGGCCATCAATCAAGAGATATCAATGACATGGCATCAGGAAACTGATGCGAGCATATCAGTCGCCAGCGTTGGCGGCAGTGACGTGTCAGAAGCTCAGCACGCGCGAGAACGCGGTGGTCAGCGCGACCACCTCGTCGTGCTCGAGCAGCGTGACCGGCAACAGCGTGACATCCTGCGCTGTCAGGCCCCGCGCGCGCAGCGCCGCCGCATCGACGTAACAGCGCTCGACGTCATACATCTCAAGCGCCGCCAGCAGGTTGTCACTGCCCTTCTGTCCCAGCGGCCCGACCTGCTGCCCTTCCAGCAGCGCCATCACGCCGTCGCCGGTGAACAGCAGCCCGACCTCGCGCCCGAAGGCGGCCGCGACCATCGCCGCCTCCAGTCCCTCGCGCAGCCAGCTGCTGCCATGCGGGCCATGGCGTAGCATGACCAGCAGATCACCGGCGGCTATCCCGGCGTCATCGCCTGCTGGGGCTGCCGTCATCACATCGCTCATGGTCTGCTCCTCACTCGATAAGTGACATCATCATCAGTGACGACAAGAAATGACGTCATGCAAAGGTGATCAGGTGGTCATTGTCCAGCGTCGCCTCGACCAGCTGGCCCAGCCCCGTCAGCTCGAACGGCGCCTCGAGGGTATGCCCCTGCTTGCCATGCCGCGCCGCTTCGCGCTCATCGAGCATGCCGCGTCTCAGCCCCGCCGCGACACACACCTGCAGGCGGGTGGCGTGATTCTCGGCAAGCGACAGCCAGCGATCGCGCAGATGCGGCTCGTCCTGGGGTGGTGCCATCATGTTGGCGGCGTTGTAGACGCCATCGTGATAGAAGAACACCGTGGTCAGCTGATGGCCGCGCGCCAGCAGGGCGTCGGCAAAGCGCAGCGCCGAATGGCTGGCCTGCTGGCTATAGGGGCCGCCGTAGACGGCCAGAGCATAACGCATGCGAACCTCGTGTGACTGCTCATGAATGGGCGCCATTCTAGCGCGAGTCACGCCACCTGACACCCGAACGCAAACGACCCCGCCGAGGCGGGGTCGTTTGCAGGTCTCATGTTCCTTCGCTTGACGATCAATCGTCGGAAGCGAAGCCCAGCAGGGCCAGCAGGCTGACGAACATGTTGTAGATGGAGACGTACAGGCTCACCGTCGCCAGCAGGTAGTTGGTCTGCCCGCCGTGGATGATCTGGCTGGTCTCGAACAGGATCGCCGCGGAGGCGAACAGCACGAAGCCGGCGGAGACAGCCAGTGCCAGGCCGCTGATGTTGAAGATCATCGCTGCCAGCATCGCCAGAATCAGCACGATGGCGCCGGCGAACAGGAAATTGCTGAGGAACGAGAAGTCCTTGCGCGTCACCAGTGCCACCGCGGACAGGCCGGCGAAGGTGATGCCGGTCATGCCGAGGGCGGTCATCACCAGCTGGCCGCCGTTGGGCAGGCTCAGGTAGGCGTTCAGTACCGGACCGAGCGTGAAGCCCATGAAGCCGGTGAAGGCGAAGGTCGCGAAGATGCCGGCGGTGGAGTTCGCGGTCTTGTGGACCAGGAACATCAGGCCGTAGGCACCGATCAGCAGCACGAAGATGTTCATGCGGCCGACGCCCATGCTCATCGCCACGCCAGCGGTCAGCGCGGAGAACAGCAGCGTCATTGCCAGCATCATGTAAGTGTTGCGCAGTACCTTGTGAGTACTGAGCGAGCGGCTCGCGGTATCCTGCGAGACCTGCCAGGAGCTGTTAGCCATGGTGTCTATCCTCAGGTTGCTACGATGGATTCATCGATTTGACCCCAGCATGCCCTCAGGGGTTTGCCTAATCAAGAGACAGAACGATGAAAAGCCCTATTGAGGCAACCATCCGGCGCGTGCAAGGCAACGACATCGTCAGTCTCCGCAGCCATTGTGGCATGTGCGACCTTTCAAGCATCTGAACGACAAGGAAATTTACGCCAAGTCCTTGACCCTGACTGAAAAATCCGTAGTATTTCATCCCGTGAGTCGGAGGGATGGCAGAGCGGTTGAATGCACCGGTCTTGAAAACCGGCGTAGGTTAATAGCCTACCCAGGGTTCGAATCCCTGTCCCTCCACCACCTTGATTCCGAAAGCCCCGTCTACCTCAGGTAGGCGGGGCTTTTTCGTGGCCTGAGTCATGACCTGATTCATGGTCTGGTGCCAGCAGGCGGCTCCGGCGGCCTCACCCCGGTGCCATCCTGCTGCAAGTGATTGTCCGCGATGGCTTTTCCGAAGATTTTTCTTCGCCTACCCCTTGCTATTCTCATCAGGTTCGGTAGTATTTCGCTCCGTGAGTCGGAGGGATGGCAGAGCGGTTGAATGCACCGGTCTTGAAAACCGGCGTAGGTTAATAGCCTACCCAGGGTTCGAATCCCTGTCCCTCCACCACCTTGAATTCCGAAAGCCCCGTCTACTTCAGGTAGGCGGGGCTTTTTCATTGTTGCCGCGCAGCGCCCATCGCCGCCACTTCGCTACCCTGCCTGAGCAGCGATGGCCAATGATGCGCCGGGCCGTCAGCGGACTTTCGGCTACAGTGAGCATCACTGCGCCAGACATTCCTTGCCGCAGAATGTGCGCTTGCCCCTCCCCCTCTAGACAAGTCGAGACACCATGCCATTTTCTGCCCTTGGTTTGAGCGATTCCATCGTCAAGGCCGTCACCGAGCAAGGCTACCAGACCCCGACTCCCATCCAGGAGAAGGCGATCCCCGTCGTGCTGGCCGGTGACAACCTGATCGCCGCCGCCCAGACGGGTACCGGCAAGACGGCAAGCTTCGTGCTGCCCATCCTGCAGACCCTGCAGCAGGCACCCAAGGTGCGTGCCAAGCGCGTACATGCCGTCATCCTGACGCCGACGCGGGAGCTGGCGATCCAGGTCGAAGACAACATCCAGCACTACTCCAGGTATCTGGAAGTCAGCTCCATGGCGATGTATGGCGGCGTGGAGATCGAACCCCAGCAACAACGCCTGATCGAGGGCGTGGACATCCTGGTGGCGACGCCTGGCCGCCTGCTGGACATGCTGACCCGCCGCGCGATCCATCTCGACGAGACACGCACCCTCGTCATCGACGAAGCGGACCGCATGCTCGACATGGGCTTCATCGCCGACATCAACAAGATCGTCGAGAAGCTGCCCAGAGAGCGCCAGAACCTGCTGTTCTCGGCCACGCTCTCGGCCCAGGTGCGCGTGCTCGCCAAGACCGCAGTGACGGACGCCGTCGAGATCATGGTCGCACCGGAGAACGTCACCGCGCCGGATATCAGCCAGTACCTGATCACGGTCGACAAGGAGTTCAAGTCCGCCCTTCTGAGCCACCTGATTCACGAGAAGCAGTGGCAGCAGGCGCTGATCTTCATCGAGACCAAGCGCGGCGCCGCCAAGCTGGTGAGTCAGCTGGAGAAGCGTGACATCGCCGCCGAGTCCTTCCACAGCGGTCGCAGCCAGGCAATGCGCGAGCAGCTGCTGGCCGACTTCAAGGCCGGCACCATCAAGTATCTCGTGGCCACCGGCGTTGCCGCGCGGGGCATCGACATCGATGACCTGCAGCGCGTGGTCAACTATGACCTGCCGGACGCCGCCGAGGATTATGTCCACCGCATCGGGCGTACCGGTCGCGCCGGAGCCAGCGGTGAAGCCATCTCGCTGGTCTCGCGTGATGACTTCCGCAACTTGTGCGCTATCGAGCAGCACCTGGGCTATTTCGTGACACGCGAAGTCGTGGAAGGCTTTGCGCCCAAGCTCGCGGTGCCGGCCTCGAACAGCGACTACGCCCCCAAGTCCGCAAGCAAGGGCCGTCGTCGCCAGCCCAACCGCCGCTGACACCTCTCAGGGCAAGCCTGATGACGCCCTGACACACGCACGCCCCCGGAGACATGAACGTCATTCTCCGGGGGCGTGCTGGGTTGTATACCTAGCTTTGTTCGCAAATCTCTATGCGAAAACTCTGCTCACAGAGCTTTGCGCTCAATTGATGGCGGCGATGCCCGGCCCACCCACGGGGCCCAGCTGGGTGTCACTGACGAAGCCATTGCCGCCGTCCTGCTTGGCGCGGAACAGATTGACGTCGGCCTTGGCGATCAGGCCTTCCAGGTCCTTGTCGCCGGACTGACGCTGGGCGACACCGATCGACAGATTGACATCCAGACTGTTGAGGCCGTCATTGATGACGAACGGCAACGCCGAGGCGCCCTTGCACAGGCGCTCTGCCACCTGATCGACGCGCTCGCCATGCAGCCCCGGGCACAGCAGCACGAACTCCTCGCCGCCATAGCGCCCGACCAGGTCCTCCCCGCGCAGGATGCTGCGCATGCGCCGCACCAGCTCCTTGAGCACCTGATCGCCGGCCTGGCGACCCCAGGTCTCGTTGATCAGCGCCAGATGGTCGACATCCACCATCATCACGCTCAGCGCCCCGTTGTTGATCAACATGCCACGCCCGCTGTCGACCAGCTCGGCGCGACTCAGGGCGCCGGTCAGCGCATCGAAGCGCCCTCCCGTCTCGAAACGCTGCTGCAGGCGCTCCACCGACCAGCCCATCTGCACCAGCACCAGCGTGAAGAAGATGGTCAAGACGCCCAGATTGATGATGCGAAATGCCAGCATCCAGCCGGCGGGCAGCGGATTGGTCGGCCCTTCCAGCATCAGGATGATGTAGGCCAGCAGCGGCATGCTCAGGCAGGCGGCACACAGCAGAACGCGCCGCATGAACGACATGCGGATCGAGTAGATGCACAGCAAGGCGCCGAAGTAGAAGTAGTCGAACCCGGCCTCCGAGCCGAAATAGCGCAACGAGAAGCTGATCTGCGCGCAGGTGCCCAACGCCATCAGCGTGGCCGCCAGGGCTTCACGGCGAGCACGGTGCAGCTGCAGACAGACCAGATCGACGATCAGCATCGCCAGATTCAGCGCCAGAATGCCCATCTCGCCCAGCCACAACAGCAGGATGGCGTAGAGCAGATGGCAGCTGACCGCCAGCACGTAGACCACATTGAAGGTGGCATGAAAGGTCTTCTCATCCGCCGTGAGTCCGGGCGGGAATTGCTCGAATCGTCGCAGAAAGCCCGCGAGATGAGGATGTGGGCTGGCCATGTAGTCACCTCCTTGTCGCTGGCCACAATCGGTGGCCAGGCGCTGTCACGGACAAATTGGCCTGACATCAACAGAATACGATATTGATGAGTCCAAACACGACGCCCCCATTACACGCAGTGCAATGGGGGCGTCGTAGTGTGTGAAGCGCAGGCGCAGGCCCTGACACAGATTCAGGCTCAGACACGGACTCAGGCTCAGTGCAGTCGCAGGCCGACCTTGGTGATGCGATTGCCTTCCACCTCGTTCACCACCCAGTGGATGCCATGCCAGTCGACATCGTCGCCGACCACCGGCACCCCGCCGACTCGACGGGTGATGAATTCGGCGATGGTCAGGTGGTGCTCGCCCTGGGAGAGCGTCAAGCCGTAGACATCGGCGATATCCTGCATGTTGGCATCGCCTTCCAGCGTGAAGGTCCCGAAGAAGGCACGTTGCTCGTGCTGCAGACTCTCGCCATTGAACATGCGGTTGAGGCTCGGCACATCACAGGAGCGCCCCACCACGCACAGCACATCCTGCTGATGCAGACAGGTGCTGCCCTTGGGGTGGATCAACACCTTGTTGCGGAACAGCGCCCCGACCTTGGCCCCCGACGGGAAGCGCAGCATGCGCAGCGCCACGCCTTCCAGCGCCGTGTTGTCGACGCGATAGACCAGCATCTCGTAGTCATTGACCGGCATGATACCGAGCAGGTTGCGGCGACTGGGCTGTGCGCCCGGCGGCACCACCACCCGCAGCTTGCGCGCCATCGGCGCCAGCGACGAGCCCTGCACCAGCAGCGAGATGATGACCACGAAGAAGGCGACATTGAAGTAGAGACCGGCATTCTCGACCCCGGTGATCACCGGGAAGATCGCCAGCACGATCGGCACCGCCCCTCGCAATCCGACCCAGCTGATGAACCACAGCTCACGCCAGCGGAAGCGGAAGAACGGCTTGAGACACAGGATGACCGCCAGCGGGCGCACCACCAGAATCAACGCCACGCTGAGGATGGCGGCCGGCAGCGCGAACTGCAGCATGGTCGAGGGCGAGACCAGAAGGCCCAGCATCAGGAACAGCACGATCTGCGAGAGATGCGCCAGGCCATCATGCACCGGCAGGATGTGCTCCAGATGCCGGCCGGGGTGATTGCCGATCATCAGGCCGCACAGATAGATGGCAAGGAAACCGCTGCCGCCCATCTCGTTGGTGGTGGCGAAGAGGCTCAAGCCCAGCGCCAGCGCCAGCAGCGAATAGAGGCCGGGCGCGAGGTCCAGATAGCGCATCAGGCGGGCGATCAACCAGCCGCCGGCGATCCCCATGGCGGCGCCGACACCGAACTGCAGCAGGAAGCTCATGATGCCCGACGCGACGCCGGAGAGCTGACCGGTCAGGATCTCGGCCAGCGTGATGGTCAGGAAGATCGCCATCGGGTCGTTGGTGCCGGACTCGATTTCCAGCGTCGCACCGACACGCTCATTGAGGTGAACGCCCTGGCCGCCCAGCAGCGAGAAGACCGCCGCGGCATCGGTAGAGCCGACGATGGCCCCGACCAGCAGGCCTTCGATCAGAGTGAGATCAAACAGCCACATGGCCAGAAGGCCCACCAGGCCGCTGGTCATGAAGACCCCGACGGTGGCCAGCACCAGTGCCGGTTTCAGGCCGGCACGAAACGTGGACAGCCGCGTGCGCAGGCCGCCATCGAGCAGGATGAGCGCCAGCGCCAGATTGCCGATCATGTAAGCGGATGAGGCGTCGTCGAACTGGATGCCCAGCACGCCATCTTCACCCGCCAGCATGCCAAGGCCGAGGAACAGCAGTAGCAGCGGCATGCCAAGACGCGCCGAGACGCGGCTGGCCAACACGCTCAAGGCGATCAGCGTGCCTGCCAGCAAGAAATAATAATTCAGGTTCTCTACCACGAGTGCTCCCCCGCCAAGCCCTACATCAGATCTCGAGTGACGTCCACGACGACTCACCCACAGTATTCCATGTCAGCGATGGAGCTGCAGAGAAATTTCACACCTTTCATGTACTTGCAGCGTGCAGCACGCGGATTTCACGCCAGGCTACGCGGCGAGACCCAGGCAGGGGATGCCGCAAGCTCAGCATAGGACCGCGGACCGAAGGCCTCCATCGCCCACAACAGCGCACGACACAGCTCACGCTGGCCATCGAGATCGATCATGCGCCCATGGCGCGAATAGCCCTTCATGAAGGCCTGACGCTGCTCCGGCGTTTCCAGCTGCAACTCCACCAGCGCCCAGTCGAACTCGATCGGCGCCCACACCAGTGCCTCCCAATCGCTCCATACCCAGCCGGTGGCGGCGCACAGGTATTGATCGGCGCGCATGTCCGGCAGACACCACACCGCGCGGGTCGGCGCCGGGAAGGTGCGCTTGAGCAGCGTGCCAAGCTCCGCGCGACGCGGGTGATGGGCGAGAAAGCGCGTGACGCGGGTATTCCAGTGCAATAGCGGCATCGGCTGCGCCAGCGGCTGACCGAAGCCCGACACCGTATCCTGATGCAGGCGACCGAGCTGGTCGCCCAGCAGCTCACAGAAGGTGATGCTGAGATCACTCGGCTGCCCGCTGGACCACGGCAGGTGCCAGATGGGCGCGCCATCGAGACGCCCCAGAAAGGTCAGGGGCAGTGGCGGAATCGGCAGGCGCGCGGGCAAGGCGCCCGCCAGTCGCGTCAGGCCCTCCGGCGTCGCCCAGCGATCGGCGCCGAAGACCCCGCGCATGGCACGCCAGAAGGGGTCATGGTCTGGGCCGGTGCGCGCCAGCTTGATGAGGCCGGGCGTGCCGCCACGCTGGCGCCATAGCCAGTTGGCGCTATCCGGCCAGGCGAGCGCCAGCGGTTCGAGCGGTTGGCCCAGATAGGTCGAGAGCCGGCGGGTCAGTGACTCCTCGGGCCAGCCCCTGGGCACGGGACGCGGCTCGCCCACGGCCTCAGCCGTGCTCGGCCGCCGTGGGGGAACGGGATAACTGGAACAGGTCGAGAGATCCGGTGTGTCGGGCATGATGATCTCCTTGGGCTACACGTCTTGTTACAGTAATCCTCAGCATACCCAAGGCGTGGCACATCGGCATAGTCCGTTTCGCACGCCACCTCTGCCCTGCCCACCTGACCCGCCCCCGCCCCGCCCCTGACCCGCGTCGGACAAGACACCGGCAAGACAGTGACGTTACACTGTCGGCCTGGATGGGGGTGCCCGAGGATGGGCTGAGAGCCGCAGCGATACGTCGCGCGACAACCCCTGGAACCTGATCCGGTTGATACCGGCGGAGGGAATCCCCGACGCGTGCCCTGCATGGCGCGTCACCTGCTTCCTCCTGCCGGCACGCCGCCTGACCACGGAATTGCCTGTGTCGCTGGGACTCACCCTCAACAACGCACGAATCGATTACGCCGGCCACACGCTGTTCCGCGATATTTCCGCGCGTCTGGAGGCCGGTAGCTGGACGGCACTGCTGGGGCGCTCCGGCTGCGGCAAGAGTTCGCTGCTGCGCCTGCTGGCCGGCCTGGAGATGTCAGATCTCCACCAGCTCGACCTCGCCACCGATGACGGTCAGCCGCTGACCGACCGCGTGGCCTGGATGGCGCAGCAGGACCTGTTGCTGCCGTGGCGGCGCGTCATCGACAACCTGTGGCTGGGCGATGACCTGCGCCGGCGGCCGCGCAATCGCAAGCTTGCCCATGAGCTTCTGGCCGCGGTCGGGCTTGAGGGCCGTGAGCAGGCCTGGCCGGACGCCCTCTCCGGCGGTCAGCGCCAGCGCGTCGCCCTCGCCCGCACGCTCTACCAGCAGGCGCCGGTCGTGATGATGGACGAGCCGTTCTCGGCGGTGGATGCCATCACCCGTCTGGAGCTGCATGATCTGGCCAGCCGCCTGCTCAAGGGCCGCACCGTCCTGATGGTGACCCATGATCCGCTGGAGGCATTGCGCCTCGCCGATCAACTGCTGGTGCTGCGCCCGTCGAGCCTCCCGGGCCACGGCGCCGAGCTGGAACGCCTGCCGGGGCTTGGCGCCGCACGCCCGGTGCCGCTGGATGACCCGGCCCTGCCACCGGCGCAGGCGCAACTGATCGCCCGCCTGCGTGATAGTGAGGAGGCCGCATGAAACGTCTGCACGCCATGCGTCACCTCGTCATCAGCGCGCTGCTCCTGCTGGGGCTTTGGCAGCTGATCATTGCCGTCACCGCCGTACCGCCCTACATTCTGCCCACGCCGCAGGCCGTGCTCGAGGTACTGATCCAGAAGGCGCCGCTGCTGGCTCATCACGCTGGCGTCACCATCAGCGAGATACTGGCCGGGCTGGTACTGGGCATTCTGCTCGGCCTTGCCACCGCGCTGGCGCTGGCCTTCATTCCCCGCCTGCGCCGCACGCTGCTGCCGATGCTGCTGATCAGTCAGGTGATACCGCTGTTCGCGATCGCGCCGCTGCTGGTGCTGTGGCTCGGCTATGACATGCTGTCCAAGGTGGTGATGGCGACGCTGATCATCTATTTCCCGGTCGCCTCCACCGGCTACGACGGCCTGCGCCAGACCCAGCAGGGCTGGCTGGATCTTGCCCATACCCTGGGCGCCAGTCCATGGCGCCGACTGATCCATATCCAGTTGCCCGCCGCGCTGCCGGCACTGGCCTCCGGCATACGCATGGCCGCGACCGCCGCCCCCATCGGCGCCGTCATCGGGGAATGGGCCGGCGCCAGTCAGGGGCTGGGCTATCTGATGCTCAACGCCAACGCGCGCATGGAAATCGACCTGATGTTCGCCGCCCTGCTGGTGCTGGTCGCCTTCTCCCTGCTGCTCTATTTCTCGCTGGATGCGCTGCTGCGCGCCCTGATGCCCTGGCACCGCGACCGCCTGACACGCCTGAGCTGACACGCCGGGGCTTCGAGTAACTACCGCAAGACCGCAAGATCGCGTAACCGAAAGACGCAACGACGCTCGACACAAATTGCATGAGCCTGACGACTGCCGCCCACGAACGGCAGCACCACTACCCTGTGATCACAAGGAACTCCGCCATGTCTCTTTCGTCATCGGCGCCACGGCGCAAAGCGCAGCCGACACGTTCACCGCGTGCCTCACTGCTGTCCACCGCCTTCGCCACCCTGCTGACCACGCTGTGCTTGAGCAGCCTGCCAGCCACCGCCATGTCGGCCCACGCCGCCGAGGCAGAACCCGCCACCAGCACCCAGTCAGCGCCGGAAATCGTCGCTCAGCAGGCCGAGGTCGGGGTGAACGGCGACTCGGCCACCTCCGCGCCGGTGGCAAGCCAGGAAGCCGTGGAAGCGACCGCCGGCGCCGCCGAACAGGCGAAGAACGGTGCTGAACCGACCGCGGATGCCCCGCCAGCCGCCAGCGACGAACAGAGCGCTGATGCTGACTCGAAGGACGTTGCCAATGACTCTGCCAAGGACGCTGCCACCGCCGAGCAGCCGTTGACGCAGTTCAAGGTCATGCTCGACTGGTACACCAACCCCGGCCACGCCCCGCTGGTGCTGGCGCAGGAGCTGGGCCTGTTCAAGAAGCACGGCCTTGATGTCGAGCTGATCGCCCCCGCCGATCCGAGCGTGCCGCCCAAGCTGGCCGCCGCCGAGCGCGTCGACATCGCCATCAGCTATCAGCCGCAGCTGCACCTGCAGATCGATCAGGGCCTGCCGCTGGTGCGTATCGGCACCCTGGTCGCCACACCGCTGAATGTGGTGGTGGTGCGCGCCGACAGCGACATCCAGTCGATCGCCGACCTCAAGGGCAAGCGGGTCGGCTACTCGGTCGGCGGTGTCGAGGAAGTGCTGCTCTCCACCATGCTGCAGCACAGCGGCCTGACGCTGGATGACATCACGCTGACCAACGTCAACTTCTCGCTGACGCCGTCACTGCTGACGCGCAAGGTCGATGCCGTCACCGGCGCCTTCCGCAACTTCGAGCTGGCCCAGATGGCCCAGGAAGGCGTCAAGGGCCGCGCCTTTTACATCGAGGAAGAAGGCGTGCCGACCTATGACGAGCTGATCTTCGTCGCCAACAGCGACAGCTACGAGCGCAAGCAGGCCCAGTACGCCGGCTTCCTCGCCGCCGTCGGCGAAGCCACCGCCTGGATCATCAACCACCCGGATCAGGGCTGGGAGATGTTCCGCGATTCCGACCCGGCACTGGATACCGAGCTCAACAAGGAAGCCTGGTACGCCACCCTGCCGCGCTTCGCGCTGCGTCCTGCCGCGCTGGATGCCGGCCGCTACCGTGACTTCGAGGACTTCCTGTTCGAGCGTGGCATGATCAAGAAGCGCCAGTCACTGAGCCACCTGGCCGTCGACGTCAACGCCCCCTGAGACGTTGAGCGCCCAGAGCTCTTGAAACGCTGAGCGCTTGCGCGCCCCATGCAAAACGCCCTGTCGGAGATTCCGACAGGGCGTTTTGGGTTCAGGACCGGCTCACTCTCGCCGTCTTGTGCCTATTCCACAAGCGTTAGCGGCGTGCCAGGCGACGCGACAGCCACAGGATCTGCAGCGGCTGGATCACCAGCGCGATCATCAGCACCGCGACCAGCAGCGGCATGCCTTCCAGCGCGCCGCTCGACGTGCTGACCAGCAGTCCGGCGCCCACATAGCTGCCGGCGGCGGAGCTCAGATGCTGCACGGCACTCTGGGTGCTGGTGAAGGCTGCCCGCTCGTGGTCGGCGGGAATGAAGCTGTTGAGCGTATTCTGGGTCACACGCCGCGCCGACGAGAACAGCATGTAGGCGCCGAAGCCGATCCAGATCAACGACGGTCCCGGCGAATGCAGCAGGAAGGCCCAGCCGACCAGCGCCGTCATCAGGCAGGTGATGGTGCCCGGCCAGACACAGCCATAGCGATCACACAGCCGCCCCGTGAGCTGCATGCCGACCAGCGACAGGCCGCCACCGATCATGTAGAGCCCGCCGAGATCCTCGCGCGGCAGGCCCAGATTGAACAGCAGATAGCTTGCCAGGTTGGGAATCACCAGGAAGTTGCTGAACATCGCCGTGGCGATCAGCGCCAGCCCCAGCCGATGGTCGGGCTGGGCCAGGATGGTCAGGATCGTGGTGCCCTTGCGGCTGCGCTGACGTGTCTCGGGGTTATCGAGATGACCGCGGATCGGCGGCAGTATCCAGGCCAGCAGCCCGCACACCAGCAGCGCCAATAGCGCCACGGCGCGAAATGGCGCCTGCCAGCCGAAGCCCTGTGACAGCCACAGCGCAAACGGCAGCCCCAGCACCGAGGCCACCGAGAAGGCGCCCATCACCAGGCCCATGGCACGTCCCCGGCGTACTCCCGGCACCACGTCGATCACGATGGCCAGCGCCGTCGCCGCCGCCGGACCGCCGAACAGTCCGCCCAGCATGCGCGCCGCCAGCAGGGTCTCGAAGTCGGTGGCGAAGCTGGCGATCAGGTGACAGAGCGCCGCGCCGAACAGGAAGCCCAGCACCGCCCAGCGGCGATCGAAGCGATCGGCGTGTCGCGTCCACAGCAGGGTACCCACTGCGGCGGCCAGCGGATAACTGCCGACGATATAGCCAAGGTGATCCAGCGGAATGCCCAGCGAGGTGGCAAAGTCGGGACCCAGCGCCATCACCATGGTGAAGCCCATGATGACGGCGAACTGCAGCAGGGTGACCAGCGCCACCACCAGGCGCTCGTGGGTGGTCACCGGCGGGATGACCCGCTCGCTTGCGGCCGGCTGACGATTTTCGGAGTGACGGCTCGGCGTACTCAAGCGCGTGCGACGCGTTCAAGGAACGCCACCACCGCCTGCTGGAACTCGCTGGCACGCTCGGCGTGCAGCCAATGGCCGGCCTCCAGCGAGTCATCTTCCAGCGCAGGGAAGTGCTCGCGCATCGTCGCCAGGCCCTCGGCCTGCACGTAGTTGGAGCGCGAGCCCCACAGCAGCAGCGCCGGCAGCTCGACCGGCCCCTGGCCGTGCGGCGCCTCGACGATCTGCGGGTAGCCCGCCGCGATATGGTCCAGCCCGACGCGCCAGCCCATGGCGCCATCGTCGAGACGCACCAGATTGGTGGCGAGGAACTGGCGAATGGCAGGGGTATCGACATGCTGCGCCATCACCGTGTCGGCCTCCTTGCGTGAGGCCGGGCGCGCGTCACGCACTGCCTCGAAGGCGGCAAAGATATCGTCATGTCCGTGGCCATAGGCGACCGGCGCGATATCGGCGACCAGCAGGCTGCGCAGACGCTCGGGCGCCTCGAGCGCGACCTGCATGGCGACCTTGCCGCCCATCGAGTGGCCCAGCAGGTCACAGCGCTCGATGGCGAGGCGGTCGAGCAGCGCGATGACATCCGCGGCCTGCTCGGGGTAGCTCATGCCGGCCACGTGCGGGCTGCGGCCGTGGTTGCGCAGATCCACCGCGATCACGCGGCGCGTCCGCGACCACGACTTGATATGCGAACGCCAGTTGTCGGCACTGCCGAACAGGCCGTGAAGAATGACCAGCGGCGTCGCGTCCTGCTGGCTCGTTGTCTGTTCCTCGGCGCCATCACGAGCATCGCTCTCGTGGTAATAAAGCTCGACCGTTGTGCTCATCATCATCTCCATGGACGCTAGACAGACCGTTACGCTCCCCGTGGCTCAGGCGCAGTAGCTCAGGCTCAGCGGCGTGGCTCAGCGGCGTGGCTCGGCGGCAGCCGGCTCGCGGGGAGCGCCTATGTTAGCAAACTATCAAGCGCGCGGCGGCTCCGTCCTCGACGGCTCAGCGCGGGCTGGCTTCCAGATAGACCTTGACCGCCTGCCACAGCGGGCTGCGGTAACGCTCCGGGTGCCACAGCATCGAGAAGCGCCGCTTCAGGTTGAGCTGGGGCGTGGCCAGCACCACCAGCTCGCCACGCGCGATCTCGGCCGCCACCGACAGCCGCGACAGACACCCCAGCCCCAGCCCGGCGAACACGGCCTGCTTGATGGCCTCGTGCTGGCCCAGCTCCATGCGCACCTTGAGGCGCTCGATCCGCCCGTGCAGTGCACGCTCGAAGACCGCCCGCGTGCCCGAGCCCCCCTCGCGCAGAATCCAGTCGGCGGTGGCGAGGTCCTCGTCGCTGAGCGCCACGCCACGCACGGCCAGCGGATGGCTCGGCGGCGCCACCACTACCAGCTCATCCTCACGCCAGGTCTGGCTCATCAGGCGTGGCGCATGGCAGTCGCCCTCGATCAGGCCGAGTTCCGCGTCATAGTTGAGCACCGCCTCCACCACCTGATGGGTATTGCGCAGACGCAGGTTGAGCTCGGTGCCCGGATGTTCGCGCATGAAGGCCCCCGCCAGCCCCGGCAGCAACCAGGTGCCGATGGTGGCACTGGCGGCGATTTCCAGCTCGCCGCGCAGGTTGCCATCCACCACGCCGGGCTCACGCGCCTCCAGCTCCAGCGCGTGGGTCTGTTCCAGCAATTGCTCGGCGCGCGCCAACAGGCGGCGACCATTGGCGTTCAGGGCCAGGCGACGGCCGAGGCGCTCGAACAGCTGCACCTCGAGGTGACGCTCAAGCTCGGATAGCCCCTGACTCGCCGCCGATTGCGACAGGCCGATCTCGCGCGCCGCGGCACTGACGGAGCCATGGCGGGTCACCGCCACGAACACTTGCAACTGGCGCAGCGTGATGTGGATCTGCATATCGGTTTTTCCGGTATGTAATAAAAGAATAATCGACTAACTGCCGAATAATATTCCCGAATAGACTAATCATCAAACCAGAGACACTAAGCAAGCGACGCAGACTCAAGCGCCCTTGCCGATGACAGCCGTGCACCCCACGCCAGCGCACGACCCATAACAAGACAGGCCATGTTCCGCACGGGATAGGCCACTTTCCTCAAGGAGAATGCTCATGGACGCACAGACCCTGACTCCCCCCGCCACTGCCGAGCGCTTGCGCCGCATGTTGCCGGGCCTCGCCCTGTGTGGCGGCCTGACCCTTGTCGGACTGGCACTGCATTCCATTCCGGCGCTGGCCTCCACCGGCATCAGCCCGCTGGTCTTCGCCCTGCTGTGCGGTATCGTGGTCGGCAACCTGCCGATCACCAGCCGGCACGCCGCGGCGCTCTCCCCGGGGCTGCATATCGCGACCAAGAAGCTGCTGCGTCTCGGCATCATCCTGTTCGGCCTCTCCATCACCCTGCAGCAGATTCTCGGCCTGGGCTGGAGCGTCGTCTTCCTCGATGTGCTGGTGATCACCGCGGTGCTGAGCAGCGGCTACTTCATCGGCACGCGCTGGCTGGGGCTGGACCGCGACACCGCACTGCTGACCAGTGCCGGTTCCGCCATCTGTGGCGCCGCGGCGGTACTGGCGACCGAATCGATGATCAAGGCACGCCCGGCGGCCACCGCCATGGCCGTTGCCACGGTGGTGCTGTTCGGTTCGCTGGCGATGCTGGTCTACCCGCTGCTCTACCCGCTGAGCGGCATGCATGAAGGCCTGTTCGGCATCTATATCGGTTCCACCATCCACGAGGTCGCTCAGGTCGTGGCCGCCGGGGAAGCGGTCGGCCCGGACGCCCTGGCCAATGCGCTGATCGTCAAGTTGATGCGCGTGATGATGCTGGTACCCTTCCTGCTGCTGTTGCCGAAGCTGTGGGCCATGCGTACCCGCACCGAGGGCGATGACCGCGAGACCGGCGGCAGCATGACGATTCCGTGGTTCGCGCTGGGCTTCATCGCCATGGCCGGCATCAACAGCACCGGCGCGATCCCGGCGGCAGTGCACTCAAGCCTCTCTACCCTCGGCAGCGTGGCACTGACCATGGCCATGGCGGGCCTGGGCGTCGAGACTCGCATCGATCGTCTGCGCTCACTGGGCATGAAGCCTTTCCTGCTCGCGCTGATCCTGTTCACGCTGTTGATCGTCGGTGGCTTTGGCGCCAATCTGCTGCTGATGGGCTAATCCTCAGCACGGCAGTGATTGATTGCCCCAATGACTTTGGTAGTACGGCTCAATTGGCAAACCCGGGCAGGCTCAAGCACAATGGCGGTCATCCATTACTCACCGGCAGTGCCGGCGCCATTTTCTCGGCCCACCCAGTACGGGCTGAACGAGAGTCACGAACCTTAGGAGAGTCTCATGCTTGCAGTCATTTTCGGTCGTCCGGGTTGCCCTTTCTGTGTCCGCGCCAAGGACCTCGCGGAAGAGCTCACCGCCAAGCGCGATGATTTCGACTTCCGCTACATCGACATCCATGCCGAAGGCATCAGCAAGGCCGACATGGAAAAGACCATCGGCAAGCCGGTCGAGACCGTGCCGCAGATCTTCGTCGATCAGACCCACATCGGTGGCTTCACCGAGTTCAACCAGTACGTGCAGGACGAAGCTCTGATGCCACAGGCCTGATCGCCGCCATCAGCTGCTTCACTGCTGAAGCCCTCGCCATTGGCGGGGGCTTTTTTGTGCCTGCGTCACCGCCTCCCGCCCCTGGTCACGACACTCACTCGCACCACAACGCTGTGCACAGGGTCGCGTCTTGCGCACCTTGCCGCTTGCGACAAAAGGAGGGGCCAGCGACAATCGCTGCCTTCTCCGCCCGTGTATGCACAAGGACACGCACATGAACATGTTGATGGAAGGCGCCGTGCTGCTGGGATGCGCGGTGGTTGCCGTGCCACTTTTCCAGCGTCTGGGCCTCGGCTCCATCCTGGGCTATCTGGCCATCGGGGTACTGCTGGGTCCGTCGTTGATCGGCTTCATCTCGGAGCCTGGCGAAGTGCTGCACTTCGCCGAATTCGGGGTCGTCATGCTGCTGTTCATGATCGGACTGGAACTGGAACCCAAGCGCCTGTGGGACATGCGCCTCAAGCTTGCGGGCCTGGGCAGCGCCCAGATGCTGCTGTGCGGCGCCCTGCTCACCCCTGTCGGCCTGTGGCTGGGGCTGGAATTGCCCGCCGCCGTGTTGCTGGGCCTGATTCTGGCGCTGTCCTCGACCGCCTTCGCGCTGCAGGTATTGAGCGAGAATCAGCAGCTGGCGACGCCGCACGGCCAGTCGACCTTCGCCATCCTGCTGTTCCAGGACCTGGCGGTGATCCCGCTGCTGGCCCTGATGCCGCTGTTCGCTGACAACTTCGATGCCTCCACCGGCACCAACTGGATCGGCATCGCCAAGGGCATCGGCATGATCGCGGCGGTCATCATCGTCGGCCGCCTTGTCGTGCCGCGCCTGCTCAAGATGGTCGCGCGCAGCGAGATCCACGAGATCTTCACCGCCGCGGCCTTGTTCGTGGTGATCAGCACGGCGCTGCTGATGGAGTGGGTGGGCCTGTCCATGGCCCTGGGCGCCTTCCTGGCCGGGGTACTGCTGGCCGATACCGTCTACCGTCACGAGCTGGAAGCCAACATCGAGCCCTTCAAGGGGCTGCTGCTGGGGCTGTTCTTCATGGCCGTGGGCATGTCGGTCGACGTGTCGCTGGTGATGGAGCGTCCGCTGACCGTGCTGGCGCTGACGCTGGCGCTGATGTTCGGCAAGGTCATCGTCATCACGCTGGTCGGACGCGTCGCACGCCTCAAGATGGCCGAGGCCCTGCCGCTGGCCGCGGTCCTGTCACAGGGTGGTGAGTTCGACTTCGTGCTGTTGACCGCCGGCATGGCCGCCGGCATCTTCGATCAGACCCTCACCAGCCTGGTGATCAGTGCGGTGACCCTATCGATGGCTGCCACGCCCTTCCTCTATCGCTATGCCCGCCACCTCGGCGCCACCAGCGAAGCCAAGCGTCCCTATGATGAGGACTTCGGTGAGGAGACGCCGCAGGTGGTGATCGCCGGCTTTGGCCGCTTCGGCCAGATCAGCGCGCGCATGCTCAAGAGCCAGGGCATCAACTTCACTGCGCTTGACCCCAATATCACCCAGGTCGAGTTCGTGCGTCAGTTCGGGTCGCGTATCTTCTACGCCGATGCCAGCCGCGCCGAATTGCTGCGGGCAGCGGGTGCCGAGCAGGCCAGGATCATGCTGGTGGCGGTCGATGATGCCGAGACCTCGACTGGCATCGTACGCATGGTGCGCCATCAATTCCCGCACCTGAAGCTGTTCGTGCGTGCCCGTAACCGCCACCACGCCTGGGAGCTGATGGAACTGGGCGTGGAGCACGTGATTCGTGACACCTACGCCAGCAGCCTGGAAATGGGCGGAGAATTGCTGGTGGCGATGGGCTACCCCAGTGCTCGCGCGGCGGAAGTGGCGCGTGCGTTCCGGGAAATGGATGACAACATGCTCAAGCAGAACTACGAGCACCGTCACGACCAGAAAGCGCTCGTCAACAGCGAGCAAGCCGCCATGGTCGAGCTCAAGCGTCTGTTCCAGAACAATCAGGACTGACGTCGCACGACTCGTCAGAGCGCTCAGTCGCGCCTGAAAAGACACAAGGGCCGCCCCGGCAGGGGCGGCCCTTGTCGTTGGGGCACTCGGCAAGGCATTGCGTGCAACCTTGCCACCGGTCAAGGCGGGCGGCCCGAGGCCTGCTCAGCCCTGCGACAGGCGGCGGGACGTCAGGCGCGCCCGCCACTGCGGGCCGAACAGATAGGCGCACAGCCCGATCACGATCAGCAAGGCCCCGGCGAGCACGCGGCTGGAGATCAGCTCATCATTGAGCACCGCGCCCAGGCTCATGGCGAAGATGGGGGTGATCAAGGTCGCCAGCGCCACCGTACTGGCCGACAGGCGTGACAGCACGAAGTAGTAGCACAGGTAGCCGATCAGCGAGCCGAAGATGCCAAGGTAGAGGATGGCCGCCATCGGACGCCCCTCCGGCAGGGCCTGCGGCACGCCATCGACGATCAGCGCACACACCAGATAGAGCGGCAGCGAGACCAGCAGCGCCCCCTCCGTCTGCACCAGCGGATGCAGCCCTGCCCGCTCGCGCTGCACCAGTACCCCCGAGGCAGCAAAGCAATTGACGGCCAGCAGCATGGTCAGGACTCCCTTCCAGCTGCCCGGCGGCAACGCCAGGGAATCCGAGACCGCGACGGCCAGTCCACTCAATGCCAACGCAAACCCCATCCACTGCAACTTGTCAAGTGGAGCACTTTTCAACCACCAGCGTGCATAAAGCCCTGATAGCAAAGGTGCCAGTCCAAACAGTAACGACATGATACCGCTTGGTAACCAGGCCGCAGAGAGGTAGGCGAAGTACATGCCACCCCAGATACCCAGAGCGGCTGCCGAGTAGCTGCGCAGTGCCCCACGCGAAAGGTCCATTTTCAGCCCCATCATGCGTAACAATGGGTAACCGAGGCATGCGGCAATTAACATTCTGCCCATCGCCGACCAGGCAGGCAGCCAGCCCGAGGCGCTCCACGAGATGGCCAGCGGTGTCGTCGACCACACCATGAGAACCACGCAATACGCCACCAGCACTGGCATTTTTACTCTCCGATCAAGAAACGCGAAAAAACGGATAATGGCGTTGAATCCCCCTTTGCACGACTACCTATAATCGCTCCAGCACTGAGGTCATAGGGGCCGTCCAAGGAGGCATCATGCAACGCAAGGAATTCCAACAGCAGCTATGGCTGGACTTCGTCCATCGCCATCCCGACATCGGGGCGCTGGATATCTGGCCAGACAGCATCAACCCTGAATATCTGATGTTCCTGACGCTGAATCAGGGGCCTTTCAGAAGCGAGAAACTGTTACCCAGCCTGTATCACCAGGGCTATCGCCGCGTGAAACAGTACGCCATGGCCGACCGCGGCCTGCTGGTTGATCTGCTGCTTCCCCCGGATGGTGGCGCTGCCGTCATGCTGGCGGAACTGCAGGCCAACAGCCTGCCGCCGATGCACCGCGACCTGCTCAAGCGCCTGATCAGTCAGAGTCATCGTGATGACTGCAAGGGACAGAACCTGCTCGCGCCCTGCCGTCCGTGGGACATGCCGGACTGGCCGACCTTCGAGCGCCTGCTCGAGGCCAACCCGCTGGCTGCCTGGCTCTCCGTGATGGGGCCGCGCCTGCACCATGTCGGCTTCAATGCCGAAGAGCTTGGCGAAACGCTGGAAGCGGTCTGCGAGGGCATGCTGGCCTACGGCATGGCACCGCAGACCGGGCGCCATCATGCGGTACTGCCCATCAATCCCAAGCTGCAGTATCACTACTACCCGGCCCACGCCCAGCGCATGGTGTTCGCGGACGGTGACGAGCATATGGTGGTGCTGGGCGGCATCGCCCTGCTGGCGACGGCACCGGTGACGACTCAGCAAGAAGGGAAACAGCGTCCCGCAGAACAACTGCTGCCGGAACATACGCTGTGCCAGCTCAGCGCGTAATGGCCTCTTGGCAGCACTGCGCAATGAGATGAGTCGCATTCAGCCCCCTGCGCATGCGTAGGGGGCTCTTGTGTTCAGAGGGTGACACGCCCTGTCATGCCATACCCTTCACACCCCTCTTGCCATCACCCTTATGGCATCACCTCATGATGTCATCACTGCACGACTCGCCGCTTCCCCCGCCGCTTTCCCCCGCCATGCCTGCGTCTTGTGCCTGAGCCTCTAAACCTAACGTCGCAGACAGGTTATCAACAGAAGCTGTGGAAAAAGCTGTGAAGAATCTCTGTACATCTAGGTATCGCCATCGAGATCAGGCGAGCGCAGACAGATTGATCAAAAAATGATCAGCCGACCGCAAACAGCGCCAATTCCCCTTCCGACCACGCATCTGGCAGTGCATCAGACGGCCACTGTGGCAGCGACTGCGGCAGCGGCTGTGGCCGTAGTGAACCCCCCCATCAGCCACCCACATCAGCTCAGAGACGACAGCGCCAATGTCACTGGCGTGTTCGTGATCTGCCCGCCCAGCCAGTATGCCTCCAGATAGCCCACGCTGTAGGCCAGCAACAACGCCGGGAAGAAGCGCAGATAACTCATGAAGCTCACCTCGCGCACCTTGGAAAGCGCGATCACCCCGGCGGCGGAGCCAATCACCAGCAGCGAGCCACCCACGCCTGCGGCATAGGTCAGCGCCAGCCACTCCGCATCGTTCATGCTGACATCCGCCTTGAGCACTGCGGCGGTCAGCGGCACGTTGTCCACCAGCGCCGAGAGCAGCCCGACCAGATAATTGGCCTGCATCGCCGGCATCAGGGCATAGAGCTGTGCCAGGCCTTCCAGCAGACGGGCTTCCTTGAGCGCCCCGACCATCAGCAGGATGCCGAGGAAGAATAGCAATGTATCGAATTCGATAATACGAATGTAATCAAGTATGCGGCGCTCTTCGCTGTCGCTGCGCCGTTCGGCGACATGCCCGAGCAGGAACATCAACGACATCCCGAACAGGAAGGTCAGCAGCGGCGGCACGCCAAACAGCACGTTGAGCCCGAGGGTCGACAGGATGGTGGCCAGAAACAGCCAGGCGACCAGACGATCAAGACGCCGGGTCTCGCGCGGCTCGCGCACCAGATTCACCTCGCCTCCCAGCCCGGGCAGCAGTAACGTCGCCAGCAGCATCACGCTGAGGAAGGACGGCAGCGCCAGCAGCATCAGCTCGCTGATGCGCACCTTGCCCGCCAGGAAGATCATCAGCGTGGTCACGTCCCCGGTGATCAGCGCCACCCCGCCGGAGTTGACGGCAAATACCGCCAGCACCGCAAAGCGCAGCGTCTTCTTCGGCGCCAGGCCCAGCGACAGCACCAGGGTCAGCGATACCAGCGTCGCGGTGATGTTGTCGGCCAGCGATGAAAAGGCGAAGGCAAAGAGTCCCGTCAGATACAGCAGGCCGCGCTCCCCGATGCGTTTCGGCAGCAGGCGGTAGATCAGATTGGCGATCAGCCCCTTGGCATTGAGAAAGGCCACGAAGGTCATCGCCGCCATCAGAAACAGCCACAAGGTGGCGATCTCGAGCAGGTTCTCGTTCAAGGCCTCGGGGACATCATCCACCGCCAGGGCCGCGGGGCCGAAGATGAACAGCAGCAACCAGCTGAAGGTGCCCAGCAACAAGGTCGTCTTGGCCTTGTTGAGATGGATCACATCCTCGATGGCAATCAACACGAAGGCGGCCAGCGCCAGCCCGATCAACAGTCCCTGCAACCACATGCCACTCTCACTCCCTGAGATATCGCCGCGCAGCGGCGGCGATGATTGACGGTGCCCGGCGTGACTTCAACGTGAACCCTGCCACGACCTTTCCCTTGCACCGACCCGTCACACGACCGGCGATGCATCTCATCACAGCTGCGTGCGCCCCGCCATTCGACCTGAGGGGCGTTCGCTTCGTGCAACGCAGGGTTGCCATCCCCCACGCAAGCGGGGTGGGCATCCACTCTTGGGTGAATTACGATGGCGCCACCTGATGGAGGAGTCATGCATGTCGAGTATCAGAGGTGTCATCAGCCTTGTCTTTCTGATCATCAATACCCTGTGCTGGGCGCTGCCGCTTTACCTGCTGGCCGCGCTCAAGCTGATCACGCCATCGCGCCGCCTGCAGTTGCACATGCTGGAGGGGCTCAACCGTCTCGCCATGGGCTGGATCGGCACCAACAACCTGTGGATTCGCCATGTGCTGCGCCCGCGCTGGGACATCCACGTGCCGCCATCGCTGCGCGATGGGTCTGCCCGACGTCGCTGGTGGCTGGTGATCGCCAATCACCGCAGCTGGACTGACATCTTCGTTCTCCAGTACGCCCTGCACCGTCGCACGCCGATGCCCAAGTTCTTCCTCAAGCAGGAACTCATCTGGGTGCCGGTGATCGGCCTTGCCTGGTGGGCGTTGGAATTCCCGTTCATGCGCCGTTACAGCCAGCAGAAACTGGCCAGCAATCCGCGGCTCGCCGAGCGTGATCGCGAAGCGACGCGACGCATGTGCGAGCGCTCGCGTCAGGCGCCGATGGCGATCTTCAACTTCGTGGAAGGCACTCGCTTCACGCCCGCCAAGCACAACCAGCAGCAGAGCCCTTTCCAGCACCTGCTCAAGCCGCGTGCCGGCGGCAGTGCCCAGGTGATCAACACGCTTGGCGATCGACTTTCCGGTATTCTGGATGCCACCCTCGATTACCGGCATGCCGATGCCAGTTTCTGGCAGTTCCTGTGCGGTCACGGGGGCGACATCACGCTCGTCATCACTCAGCGGCCGTTGGAGCCCTGGATGCTGGACGGCAACTATCATGCGGACGCCGCCTATCGCGAGCGCTTCCAGCAATGGCTCAATCAGGTCTGGAAGGACAAGGATGCCCGACTGTCACGTGCAGGGAATGACATTGATGAACACTGAATACGGCCTGAATGCCGCGGACTTCTCGGCACGAGCGCAGGCCGAACCTGACGTGAACCGTCCACTTCTGCAGCGGGCCGGCCTCGCGCTGCGCTGGCTGGCGCTGCTCTGCCTCGGCCTGTGGCTGAGCGGCTGCGCGACCGGCAGCTACTCCGGCTCGCCGGCCGGCCAGTGGGTCACCATCCAGAAGGGCGATACCCTGGGGCAGATCGCGCGCGATGCCGACATTCCCCTGCTGCGCCTCACGCGCTTCAATCCGGGCGTCAAGATTCGTGACCTCAAGGTCGGTCAGCGCATCCTGGTGCCCACCGCGCGTGAGCGGGCACCCTCCGGCGGCCCGTATCGCTATCAGCTTCGCCCCGGCGACACCTACTCCAAGGTCGGGCGCTATTTCGGTGCCAGCCCGCAGCGCATTCAGGCCGCCAACCCCGGCAAGGACCCCAATGATCTCGATGTCGGCATGCTGATCTCGGTGCCGCTCAACGGTGGCCCGAGCCGCAGCGCCCCGGCCGCGCGCGCCAGCGGTGGCAGCCTGGTCGCCCGCCCGGACCCCGGCCCGCTGCAGAAGCCGGGCCAGTCATGGCGCTGGCCTGCCGCCGGCAGCGTGACGCGCGAATTCGGCACCAACGGCAATGGCCAGCTGGCACCCATGCAGATTCGTACCGCCGCCAGCGGCATCGCCAGTGCACCGGCGCGGGGCGAAGTGCGCTTCGCCGACTCCATGCGCCAACTGGGCAACGTGGTCATCCTGCACCACTCCGGCAACCTGCAGAGCGTGCTGGCCCAGTGCGGCGAGATTCTGGTCAAGGTGGGCCAGCAGGTCACTCCGGGCACACCGCTTTGTCGCGTCGCACGCGGCAACAACGGTCAGCATGAATTGCTGTTCGACGTGCGCCACGGCGGCAAGCCGATCGACCCGCGCGAGATTCTCGAGAAGCGCTGAACCAGCGTTGCTTCACGGCGCCAGCCCGACATGGCGCCACCTCCAATCCCCGCCAGATGACGACAGCGCCGGTGCCACGCCGGTGGCTGTCGTCCTTGCTTGACGATTCATGAGACAACCCTCATACCTTTGAGCTGTGAGGGGTTGAGGGTGTGTCATCGCTTCGTCACCTGCTTGTTATGCCGCCGTCACTCCCTCTCTCGATAATGACCACAATAGTCATCTAGGGAGACGTCATGGAGCGCATTGCCTTCGTCAGTGAAACCTGGCATCCGGAGATCAATGGCGTGGCTCATACCTTGAGTCATCTGTGCGATCAACTCATCGCACGCGGCTGTGAGCTCCAACTCATTCGTCCCGCCACCCGAGATGGCAGCCTGGAGCCGCGTGTCCAGCAGGAGCTTCAGGTACGCGGCTTCCGCCTGCCCGGATATGACACCGTGCAGGTCGGCGTGCCGGCACCACAGCGCCTGATGCGCATGTGGCGCGAGCATCGCCCCTCCGTCGTCTATATCGCCACCGAAGGCCCGCTGGGCATCAGCGCGCTGATGGTCGCCCGCCGTCTGGGCCTGCCGGTGGTCGCGGGCTTTCATACCAATTTCGATCAATACAGCACCCACTACCGGCTCAAGGCGCTACGCCCGCTGGTACGGCGCGGCCTGCGTCGCTTCCACAACGCCGCCAACATGACGCTGGTACCGACCCGCACCCAGGCAGACAGCCTGATGCAGCAAGGTTTCGAGCATGTGCAGGTGGTGGGACGCGGCCTGGATTGCGAGCGCTTCTCGCCCAGTCATCGCAGCGAAGCATTGCGCAAGTCCTGGGGCGTCAGCTCACAGCAACCCGTCGCGCTGCACGTCGGGCGCCTGGCCGCCGAGAAGAACATCGAGCTGCTGATCCGCACCTATGAGGCCATGCTGGCCGTGCAACCGGACCTCGCCCTGGTGCTGGTGGGAGACGGCCCGCTGCGCGAGCGCCTGGAGCAGCGTCTGCCCGAGGCGATCTTCGCCGGCTTCCAGACCGGTGAGTCGCTGGCCGCCCATTACGCCAGTGCCGACCTGTTCGTCTTCCCGTCACTGTCGGAGACCTTCGGCAATGTGGTACTGGAAGCCATGGCCAGCGGACTGGCCGTGATCGCCTTCGATTACGCGGCGGCCGCCGAGGTGATCCGCGACGATCACCAGGGCCTGCTGGCGCCCTGCAGCCAGCCGGAACGCTTCATCGAACAGGCGGTGGAGGCCTGCCAGCGGCCGGCCCGCATCGCCAGACTGGGACGTGCCGCCCGCGTGCGCGTCGAACCATTGGGCTGGAGCCGCATCGCCGAGGGCTTTCTGACCTGCCTGCGTCACGCCGAGGAGAAGCCCGATGCACGATCGCAGCCTTCCCGTCTTTGAGCGACTGGACCTTCTGGAGTGGCGCCTGTGCCGCCAGGTCGCGCGCCTGGCGCTGTTCCGGCCGATACTCACCCTGTTTCGTATCGTCTCGCGCCTGGGCGACTGGCCGGTATGGGCGCTGCTGACGCTGAGCCTGCCGCTGCACCATGCCATGGGCGGCTGGCTGTTTCTGGAATTCGGCCTGGCGGCCGGCGCCGGGGCCCTGCTCTACCGCGCGCTCAAGACACGGCTGTGTCGGGAACGCCCGTTCATCACCTTCAATACCATCAACTGCACCATGCCGCCGCTGGACCGCTACAGCTTTCCCAGCGGTCACACCCTGCATGCTGCCCTCTTCGCCAGCCTGACCGCTCAGCAGCTGCCGGAGCTTGCCATCCTCGTCACGCCGCTGGCACTGCTGATCGCGCTTTCCCGGGTGATCCTCGGCCTGCATTACGTCAGTGATGTGCTGGCCGGCGCGCTGCTGGGGCTGGGCCTTGCCGAGGTGGCCATCCTGACCTTCGAGGCGCTGCTGACGACCTGACACTCGCGAGGCATGCGTCAGCCCGGGGTCGGCGCGAATCCCACTTGCCCAACCTGACGCGGCTCTGGCACTCTCGCCGCATGACGACTCCTTCTGCTGGCGATGATCTCTTCGCCGCCCTCTCGACCTCTGATTCGACGTCCGCGGCTGATGGGGCTGCGCGCCAGACGGCGGCGGATGGCTCGGTCCTGGCAGCTCGCCCGCGCGAGCTGCCCGAGGACTGGCTCACCCTCGCGCACGGCTGGTACCGCCACCCGCTGCATCCGCTGTATCTCAAGCCGCGCGCCCTGACGCCGCTGCAGGCCGATCAGGCCCTCGTCACGCTGGAGGGCGATCTCGACTGGCAGCGCCCCAGCCTGAGCGTGCATGGCAAGACGCACCCGATCCCACGCCGTCAGGTGTGGATGGGCGATGTCGGCGCCCGCTATCGCTACTCCGGCAGTCTGTTCGAACCCAACCCCTGGCACATGACGGCCTGGCAGCTGGGCGAGCTGTCGCGTCATGCCATCAATCACGAGCTGAGCCCGCAACGCGATGACCTGGGGCGCGACGAGCCCGTGATCCCGGAGCACTTCAACAGCCTGCTGGCCAATCGCTACGCCGATGGTGCCGACCGCATGGGCTGGCACAGCGACAACGAGCCGGAACTGGGCACTCGCCCGATCGTGCTCGCCATCTCACTGGGACGAGAGCGCCCCCTGCGCTTCAAGGGCCATCCGCGCAGCCCCTATGCCGACACGCCGGCGTTCAATCTGTGGCTGCCGCACGGCTCGCTGCTGGTGATGGGTCGTGGCTGTCAGGACCGCCTCCATCATGCGCTGCCGCCGCGAAAGCTCGAGGGGCTGCGCATCAGCCTGACCTATCGCCAGTTGCTGACGCCCTCGCGCTGAGGTCATCTTTCTTGTTGCTCTCTGCTTTCTCTCTTCTCGCTCTCCTCTTGCCCTCTTCCTGCTCTCTTCCTGCTCTAACGCCTGCTTTATTGTCCCTTTTTGTTGTCCCTTCCAGCGTCACTGCGCCCCGGGGTCAACCCGCCGACGGGTAACGCGCGCGCAGGGTCTCCAGCATCGCCTGTACCGCCACCGACAGCTCATGACGGCCGCGACGGATCACCCCGACCCGCTGCTGAATCTCGGGACCTGTCAGCGGCAGGCACTGACAGCCCAGCGCACTCATCTGCGCCGCGCTCATCGCCGGCACCGCGCTGACACCCAGACCTTCCGCCACCATGCGCCCGCAGGTGACCAGCTGGTGGGTCTCGAAGGCGACATGCAGCGCCATGCCCGCATCCTCAAGGCGTTTCTCAAGCATGCGACGCACCCCCGAGGGCCGCTGCAGCGTGATGAAGTCTTCCTTGAGCAGTCGTGACCACGCGATGGAGGTCGGCGCCTCTGCCAGCAAGGCATGGCCGGGGGGAATGATCGCCACATAGCGGTCCTCGAACAGAAGCTCGAACACCAGGTCCTGGCGCACGCCGGGGTCGAAGCAGATCCCCAGCTCGACACGACCATCGGTGACCCGCTCGACCACCTCTTCGGCGATGACGTCATTCACTTCGATGGTGATCTCCGGATATTGGCGGCGAAAATCGGCCAGTACCCCGGGCAGCAGATTGCCGGCAAAGGTCGGCATCGCGGCCAGAGCCACGCGGCCGCGCCCGAGGCTGAAGCGCTGGCGCATCTCATCCTCGGCATGCTCCCAGTCCGACAGCAGACGCCTGGCAAGCGGAAAGAAGGCGCGACCCTCCGGCGTCAGGCTGACCTGTCGGGTCGAGCGCTGAAACAGGCGCCCGCCCAGCGACTCCTCCAGATTCTTGACCGCCAATGACAGGGCCGGCTGCGAGAGATGTACCAGCGTGCCCGCCTCGGCGAAGGACAACGTGCGCGCCACGGCCACGAAGGCCTTCAGCTGTTTCAGAGTCATGTCGTGTCCTGCCCGGGGTTGTTTCAAGAGATGTCACAAGAAGTGATGCGGCGCAGTTCGTCGTCTGTCGCTCGCAGGGCAGGCGCTCGCAGGTCAGGCGCTTGCAGGGCATCTAGGCCATTGGTCATAGATGACAGCCACGCAGCTCTCACATGACTGCCCGCACAGTTCAGGCCGTTCCGCCCCGCTACCGCGTCAGTCCCGCCAGCATGGGGGTTTGGCGGGCTTTTTCCTCGCGAGCAGGCTCGATAAACAGCAGATCAATTCTTATCAAAAACTGATCAATGGATAGAAAAAACAAACTTATTAAATATATACAGACTCAGGATTGTCGGCAATGATGAAGACATCCCGACAACAACAGCTTGGATACTCAAGGAGATTCGCATGGCAGGATTCAACAAGGTGGTGACCAGCTACGCGGAGGCCATGGCAGGCCTCGAAGATGGCATGACGGTAATCGCCGGTGGCTTCGGCCTGTGTGGTATCCCGGAGAACCTGATTGCAGAGATCAAGCGCCTCGGCGCCAAGGACCTCACCGTGGTATCCAACAACTGCGGCGTCGATGGCTTCGGGCTCGGTATCCTGCTGGAAGACCGTCAGATCAAGACCATGATCGCCTCCTACGTCGGCGAGAATGCGCTGTTCGAGAAGCAGCTGCTCGACGGCGATCTGGAAGTGATCCTCACCCCCCAGGGCACGCTGGCCGAGAAGATGCGTGCTGCCGGCGCCGGTATCCCCGCCTTCTTCACCGCCACCGGTTACGGCACACCGATCGGCGAAGGCAAGGAAGTGCGCGAGTTCGATGGCCGCCCCTACATCCTGGAAGAGTCCATCAAGGGCGACTTCGCCATCGTCAAGGCCTGGAAGGCGGACCGCTACGGCAACGTCGTCTACCGCCATACCGCGCGCAACTTCAACCCGCTGGCCGCCACCGCCGGCAAGATCACCGTGGTCGAAGTCGAAGAGCTGGTCGAGCCGGGGGAACTGGATCCCGCCGACATCCACACGCCCGGCATCTATGTGGATCGCGTCATCAAGGGCAACTTCGAGAAGCGCATCGAGAAACGCACCGTCCGCTCGCGTTGAGCCCAGGGCTCCGCCGGCATCAATCGCCGCCATCAGGGCGACAGCCCCCACGGCGAACTTTCTCGACCGCCTTCACGACACGGCACAGTGCCTCATGGCTGATGGCACCCAAGACAAGGAAACAATCATGGCTTTGACACGCGAACAGATGGCCCAGCGAGTGGCTCAGGAAATCCAGGACGGCTCCTACGTCAATCTGGGGATCGGCATCCCGACACTGGTGGCCAACTATATCCCCGACGGTATCGAGGTGATGCTGCAGTCCGAAAATGGCCTGCTCGGCATGGGCCGCTACCCCTATGAAGACGAAGTCGACGCCGACATGATCAACGCCGGCAAGGAAACCGTGACCGCCATCGATGGCGCCGCCATCTTCGATTCGGCCGAATCCTTCGCCATGATCCGTGGCGGCCACGTCGACCTCACGGTGCTCGGCGCCTTCGAGGTGGATGTGAACGGCAACATCGCCAGCTGGATGATCCCCAACAAGCTGGTCAAGGGCATGGGCGGCGCCATGGACCTGGTCGCCGGTGCCGAGAACATCATCTGCACCATGACCCACGCCTCCAAGCACGGCGAATCCAAGCTGCTCAGCCAGTGCGAACTTCCGCTGACCGGTGCCGGCTGCATCCGTCGCGTGCTGACGGACCTCGCCTTCCTCGAGATCAAGGATGGTGCCTTCCACCTGCTGGAGCGCGCGCCAGGCGTGAGCGTCGAGGAAATCGAGCGCCTGACCGCAGGCAAGCTGGTCGTCCCCGAACACGTGCCGGAAATGCAGCTGGATGCCTGAGGCACCTTCTGCCCCCGGGCACTGGCCACCCTCGCGCCGCTTTTGCCCTTCGAGCCACTTTTGACACACGAAACAATTGCGCTCGAGGGTGGCAAAACATGGCCCCGGCATCCCACGGATTTTTGCCGACTCTTTTGAGGAAAATCTCTCATGATGTGATGGGCGCATCACATCCTCTCTCCGAGAGCCTTGATGGCTTCGACGCCATCCGCCGGCAGCGCTGCCATCGCTGCCGGCTTTTTTGTGTCCATCGCCCGCCATGCGGGGCTTTGCGCCATTCAACCCCCTATACAAGCAAAGCCGCACTATGGTCTTTTTCCTACAGGCGTCATCGCTCACACCAAGATAACGGGATAAAAAACAAGCGGACTCCCTGCCCTCGGTGTGGCGAAATTCTCAGCACTATTGGCACGGCTTTGCGGGCGAATTCTGCGCACGATTATTAGGCAAAAGGATAAGTTTTTGATATTTCATTTGACCTTGCCGCCCGAGCAGCGCAGTATTGCTCTCGTTGGTTAGCAAGTCGAATATCGTCAGTCGTGATCGAAGCACTTCGGTACCTGGTGTATATCCTCCTTGTTTTACCCACGTTTATCGGGTAACTCCCGGCAATATCATCAGTAAGGAATTACGATCATGGCAACTGGCACAGTCAAGTGGTTCAACGACACCAAAGGTTTCGGCTTCATTTCTCCGGACGACAACGGTGACGACCTGTTCGCACACTTCTCCGAAATCCAGGCTGAAGGCTTCAAGTCTCTGCAAGACGGTCAGAAGGTTTCCTTCGACGTCACCCAGGGCAAGAAAGGCCTCCAGGCCGCTAACATCAAGCTGATCGACTAAGCTTTGATTTTAGCTGGAAGAGGCTAACCCCTCCTCCGACAGAAAAGCCCGCTTCGGCGGGCTTTTCTGCGTCTGGCGTTCGCGCACGCCTCGGGGTATCGCATCCTTCCGCATGCCCGAGTGCCAGACATGAAAAAAGGGACTGCCTGGGCAGTCCCTTTTTCGTTTCTCTCCTTTTCGCATCTCTTCAAGGCGCTGCTACCCGCGACGGAGCGTCACGCCTCGCAGCGAGCCTGACTGTGGCTCACCTGACCACGGCGCGCTTACCCCCGATAGTAGCGCTGCTCGACGAACGGCATCTTCGTCACCGTCATCGGCAGACGCTTGCCACGCACATCGGCAAACACTTCGGTCTCGAGTGCGCTGTGAGCGATGCTCACGTAGCCCATCGCCACCGGCTTGCCATAGGTCGGCCCGAAGCTGCCGGAGGTCACCACACCGATACGGTTGTCCTGGGCATCATAGAGCTCAGCCCCTTCGCGGATAGGCGCACGCCCCTGGGCGACCAGCCCCACCCGCTTGCGGGTGTGATCCTTGTTGGCGATCTGGGTCAGGATGACATCGGCCCCCGGGAAACCGCCTTCACGCTCGCCGCCCTGACGACGCACCTTGCCCAATGCCCAGATCAGGCTGCCTTCCACCGGCGAGGTGGTGGTATCGAGATCGTGACCGTACAGGCACAGCCCCGCCTCGAGACGCAGTGAATCCCGCGCGCCAAGACCGATGAACTCCACCTCCTCCATTGCCAGTAACAGACGCGCGAAACGCTCTGCGTCGGCATCGGGCACGGAGATCTCGAAGCCATCCTCGCCGGTATAGCCACTGCGGCTGACCCAACACTCGATGCCCTCGATGGTGACGTGGGCATGATGCATGAAGGTCAGCTCGCAGGCCTCGGGCGACAGACGCTGCATCACCGCGTGAGCCATCGGCCCCTGCAGCGCGAGCAGCGCCCGATCATCCAGCACCTCAAGCTCGATATCCATCGGCAGGCCGACCCGCAGATGCGCGATGTCCTGATCCTTGCAGGCAGCGTTCACCACCACGTAGAGGTGATCACCGCCATTGACGATCATCAGGTCATCCAGGATACCGCCGGTGTCGGAGGTCAGCAGGCCATAGCGCTGCATGCCCACCGGCAGGTCGATGATATCCGTCGGCACCAGGGCCTCCAGCGCCGCCTGCACATTCTCGCCACGCAGGATCAACTGCCCCATGTGCGAGACATCGAACAGCCCTGCCTTGGCGCGCGTGTGTTCATGCTCCTTCTTGACGCCAAGCGGGTACTGCACGGGCATGGAATAGCCGGCGAACTCGACCATCCTAGCCCCCTGCTCGACATGCAGGTCATGAAGGGCGGTCTGCTTGAGACCCGTCACTGCGGCGGAATCGGACATCGTCATTCTCCAGGTTGGCTTGCGATGACTCTCAGAGATGGCACCCGAACGGCACACGCTCTCTGGAGGCTTGTTGTCATGGGCACTGCTCTCAAGAGCACTGCCGATTTGAACAGGGCGCCCTGCGCCTGCACCGCCCAGGTCAGGTGACCCGAGCGATGCAGAAGGCAGTCAGTGGCACGGTAGGGCCAGGCGAGTCATCAGCGTCGTTCAGCGATCTTCGCCAGCCAGCACTTCCTTGCCATCAAAATAATCACGCGTCAGCTTGAAGACCACCGGCGACAGCAGCGCCAGACCGATCAGGTTCGGGATCGCCATCAGCGCATTGAAGGTGTCCGCCATCAGCCAGATCAGGTCGAGCTTGGCCATCGCCCCCAGCGGAATCGCGATCACGAACACGATGCGATACAGCATGATGGCACGCGTACCGAACAGGTACTGGAAGCACTTCTCACCATAGAAGGACCAGCCAAGGATGGTGGTGAAGGCGAAGACCGCCAGCGCGATGGCCACCAGGTGGTTGCCCACGCCCGGCAGCGCCTGATCGAAGGACATCGAGGTCAGGGCCGCGCCGGTTTCCCCGGAAGACCACAGGCCGGAAGTGATGATCGCCAGCGCCGTGATGGTGCAGATGATGATGGTGTCGATGAAGGTCCCCAGCATCGCGACCAGACCCTGACGGACCGGGTTCTTGGTCTGCGCCGCCGCGTGGGCGATGGGCGCACTGCCCAGGCCCGCTTCATTGGAGAAGATACCGCGCGCCACACCGAAGCGGATGGCGGCCATCACCGCTGCCCCGGCAAAGCCGCCGGTAGCCGCGACCGGATTGAAGGCATAGGTGAAGATGAGACCGAAGGCATGGCCGATCTGGTCGGCGTTGATCACCAGGATGATGATGCCGGCCAGGAAGTAGGCGATGGCCATGAACGGCACCAGCTTGCCCGCCACGCTGGAGATACGCTTGATGCCACCGAGAATCACGGCGCCGGCCAGCACCATCATCACCACACCGGAGACCCAGTGCGGGATGGCGAAGGACGTTTCCAGCGCGTCCGCGACCGAGTTGGACTGCACGGTGTTGCCGATGCCGAAGGCCGCGAAGCAACCGAAGAAGGCGAAGGCACCACCCAGCCAGCCCCACTTGGCGCCCAGACCGTTGCGGATGTAGTACATCGGGCCACCGACATGGTTGCCGGTGTCATCGACTTCACGATAACGCACGGCACACACGGCCTCGGCGTACTTGGTCGCCATGCCGACCAGCGCGGTGATCCACATCCAGAAGATCGCCCCCGGGCCACCCAGCGCGATGGCGGTTGCCACGCCCGCGATGTTGCCGGTGCCGATGGTCGCCGACAGCGACGTCATCAGGGCATTGAAAGGAGAAATCTCGCCGTCGCCATCCTTGCCCGGCGCACGACCATTCCACAACAGCTTGAAGCCGGTACCCAACTTGCGAAGCGGCATGCCCTTGAGGCCTGCCTGAAGATAGAAGCCGACCCCGAGCAACAGGATCAGCATCAATGGGCCCCAGACGACGCCATTGATGGCACTAAAGACGGAACTGATCATTTCCACGCAGATTTCCTCCGCTGAATTGTTGTTATCACACGATGCGCAGTGACTCGTGGCGGTGCCATCCCCAGGCGGGTGATCGACCCGCGACGAGCCTCCCACGGCATTTTCACCGTTGGGACAGCTCACATTAGCGGAAGCTATCTCACTTCACTAGCCCAACAGGGCTTTACGCTGGCAGGTGAGGCAATCATTGCGTAAAAAGTACGATGAGACTGCGCCAACTCGCATGTTTCATCGCCTCATCGTGTCTTCTGGCAGCAGATCCTGCGCCGGGTGATCTCGAGACTGGCGAAAAAAGTCTCACAACAAACCGAGCCGAATGACGAGCTAGATGCAGAGCCGCATGCCCGACGCGGTCACGCTCAGGTAAAGACTCTCTCAGTGCCACCAGCGCTCTCATGCGCTCTGATCAGGTTCGCTCTGCTTGAACGCATCAGGCATTGACAGCCGGGTCTTCACGACACAACATGGAAACAAGTTTCCGATAAGAAACTGTCGGCACCATAACGCGAGTTTGAGCGCCTCGCAACAGTGACTCGGACATCCTCGCCCACTGGCGCGACCGATCTCCCGCGCTGCTGCGCTGCACTCAACCTCTTACGAGGTGTCACGGCGCGCTGGAAAGGCGCCGGGCGGCCTGGCCAGCGATGCACAGCCATGGGCCAGGCAAGCCCGTGATGGCGGGCTTCATGAGTGAACCACGCAAGACACTGGACGCCCGAAGAGTGACAGACCACGATAGAGGTACGGCCGTCAGCAATACACGCCCAAAGTCGTAGCATCACGCGGCAGTCTGCCACTGCCACACGCCGGGACCTTGGGGCATAATGACGTACCGATTCCCTGAATCAGAAAATCTTTTCACATAGGAAAACACTCATGAGCAATATTCCCGCCACGCTGAAGTACACCGAGAGTCACGAGTGGGTTCAGGACAACGGTGATGGCACCGTGACCATCGGGATCACCGACCACGCCCAGGAAGCGCTGGGCGATGTCGTCTTCGTCGAACTGCCGGAAGTCGGCCGTGAGCTGGCGCTGGAAGAAGAGTTCGGGGTCATCGAGTCCGTCAAGGCGGCCTCTGATCTGTACGCGCCGCTGGCCGGTGAAGTCATCTCCGTCAACGAGAGCCTCGAAGACGCGCCGGAATCCGTCAACGAAAGCCCCTATGACGATGCCTGGATTCTGAAGATGAAGGTCGCTGACAGCGCCGAACTCGACAAGCTGCTCGACGCTGATGCCTATTCTCAGCTGGTCGAAAGCGAAGCCTGATCGCCGTCAACCTCCTGTCCATGCCGCAGACGCTCAGGGCAGGAGGTTTCAGCGCCTTTCCGCGCTCGCATAAAGTCGCACTCGCGCACAGCCACCCTCGTGACTGCGCCACCCCGTTTCGATGGCACGACACCCCTGACACGACCGCTCTTGCAGGTCGCGCGGGGAGTGAAGCAACTGCAGCATGCTCGGCAGTGATGTCGATGCCCCCATGATTCCCGACGCCCTGCCCGCCGCTTCCTCGCTGGCACGGTGATGTTCCTCCCGCGGACTGCCCTCTGCAGTCCCCGTTGCAGCACAGGATTTCTTGCATGGCTCACGAGACGCTTACCCTGGCCCAGCTGGCCGGACACGACGATTTCATCTCCCGCCACAATGGGCCGACCGATGCCAATGTGACGCGCATGTTGGCGACGCTGGGCGAAGAGAGCATCGCCACGCTCATCGACCGCACGGTGCCCACCGCCATTCGTCTGGGCCGTGAGCTGGATCTCGAAGGGCCACGCACGGAATCCGAAGCACTGGACTACCTTAAGCGCCTCGCGCGTCAGAACAAGGTGTTCAAGACCTATATCGGCCAGGGTTACCACAACACCCACCTGCCGGCGGTCATCCAGCGCAACGTGCTGGAAAACCCGGGCTGGTATACCGCCTATACGCCGTATCAGCCGGAAATCGCCCAGGGCCGTCTCGAAGGGCTGCTCAACTTCCAGCAGGCGGTAATGGACCTGACCGGCATGGAGCTGGCCAACGCCAGCCTGCTGGACGAAGCCACCGCCGCTGCCGAGGCCATGGCGCTGTGTCAGCGCGGCAACAAGAAGAGCAAGAGCAAGCGCTTCTTCATCGCCGATGACGTGCTGCCGCAGACCCTGGACGTCATGCGCACCCGCGCCGACTACTTCGGCTTCGAGCTGATCATCGATGCCGCCGAGAACGTCGGCGAGCACGATATCTTCGGCGCCCTCTTCCAGTATCCGGGCAACACCGGCCAGGTGCGCGACCTCGCGCCGCTGCTGGACGCCGCGCGCGCCAATGGCGCGATGAGCGTGGTGGCCGCCGACCTGCTGAGCCTGGTGCTGCTCAAGTCGCCGGGCAGTCTCGGCGCCGATATCGTCGTCGGTACCTCCCAGCGCTTCGGCGTGCCGATGGGCTTCGGCGGCCCGCACGCGGCCTTCTTCGCCACCACTGACAAGCTCAAGCGCTCCATCCCGGGCCGCATCATCGGCGTCTCCAAGGACTCGCGCGGCAACCCGGCGCTGCGCATGGCGATGCAGACCCGCGAGCAGCACATCCGCCGCGAGAAGGCGACCTCCAACATCTGTACCGCCCAGGCGCTGCTGGCCAACATCGCCGGCTTCTACGCCGTCTATCACGGTGCCGAGGGCCTCAAGCGCATCGCCACCCGCGTGCATCGCCTGACCAGCATTCTCGCCGAGGGCGTCAGCCGTTGCGGCATGGCACTGGCCCACGACAGCTGGTTCGACGCCATCACCGTGACCGGCGTGGATGAGGGCAAGATCCACGGTCGCGAGCTGACCCACGAGATCAACCTGCGCCACCACGGCGACGGCCGCATCACCATCAATCTCGACGAGACCACCACCGCCGCTGACGTCGGCGTGCTGTTCGACGTGCTGCTCGGCGAGGAGCACGGCCTGTCCGTCGCCGCACTGGACCAGGACCTGCTGGCCAAGGGCGCAAGCGCGATTCCGGCGGCCTGCCAGCGTGACAGCGACTTCCTGACCCACCCGACCTTCAGCCGCTACCACTCGGAAACCGAGATGCTGCGCTACCTCAAGCGCCTGGAGAACAAGGACCTGTCGCTGACCCACGCGATGATTCCGCTGGGCAGCTGTACCATGAAGCTGAACGCCACCACCGAGATGATCCCGGTGACCTGGCCCGAATTCGCCAACGTCCATCCCTTCGCACCGTCGGATCAGGTAGTCGGCTACAAGCAGATGATCGATGAGCTGTCGGCCTTCCTGGTCGAGATCACCGGCTACGACGCCATCTCCATGCAGCCGAATTCCGGCGCGCAGGGAGAATACGCGGGGCTGGTCGCGATCCGTCGCTACCAGGCCTCCATCGGCGAAGGCGCGCGCGACATCTGCCTGATCCCCAGCTCCGCCCACGGCACCAACCCGGCCTCGGCCGCGATGGCCGCCATGAAGGTGGTGGTGGTCGAGTGTGACGCCAACGGCAACATCGACATCGCCGACCTGCGTGCCAAGGCTGAACAGCACAGCGACAAGCTCTCCGCGATCATGATCACCTACCCGTCCACCCACGGCGTGTTCGAGGAAACCGTGCGCGAGGCCTGTCAGGTCGTTCACGATCACGGCGGCCAGGTCTACATCGACGGCGCCAACATGAACGCTCAGGTCGGCATCTGCCGCCCGGGTGACTTCGGCGGCGATGTCTCGCACCTCAACCTGCACAAGACCTTCTGCATTCCCCACGGTGGCGGCGGCCCGGGCATGGGCCCGATCGGCATCAAGGCCCACCTGGCGCCGTTCGTCTCCAACCACGTGGTCACCCCGCTGGAAGGCGTGAAGCCGGAGTGCACCGCCGTCTCGGCCGCCGCCTTCGGTTCCGCGGCGATCCTGCCGATCTCCTGGGCCTACATCAAGATGATGGGCGCGCAGGGGCTGCGTGAAGCCACCGAGCTTGCGATCCTCAACGCCAACTACATCGCCACGCGTCTCGATGGGCACTATCCGGTGCTCTATCGCGGCAAGAACGGCACCGTGGCGCATGAGTGCATCATCGATATCCGCCCGCTGAAGGCCGCTTCCGGCATCAGCGAGGAAGACATCGCCAAGCGTCTGATCGACTACGGCTTCCACGCGCCGACCATGTCGTTCCCGGTGGCGGGCACCCTGATGGTCGAGCCCACCGAGTCCGAATCGCTCTACGAGATCGACCGTTTCTGTGAAGCGATGATCGCGATTCGCGCCGAGATCACCCGTGTCGAGCAAGGTGAGTGGACACTGGAAGACAACCCGCTGGTACACGCGCCGCACACCCAGGCCGACCTGATGGACGCCGAGTGGACGCGCAGCTACTCCCGCGAGATCGGCGCCTTCCCCAGCGAGCACGTCAAGGCTGCCAAGCAATGGCCGGCGGTCAACCGGGTCGACAACGTGCACGGCGATCGTCAGTTGATCTGCTCCTGCCCGAGCATCGATCTCTATCGTGATTGAGAGCCGTGACTGAACGCGGTAATTAAAAGCCGTAACGGTAAGCCAGCAATGAGAAAGTGATGAAACGCTGTCGCTGATCGCTCTGGCACAAAAACGCCCCTGCCGGGAAACCGGCAGGGGCGTTGTCGTTGCTGCTGTCTTTCAGGAAACTGCTCGAAGGCGCACTGTCGCGCTTACTCCTTCCAGCTCTTGAGCAGCTCGTCGTAGGCGATGGTCTCGCCCTTGGGCTTCTCGTTGTCCAGCTTGGCCTTCGGCGCACCCGGCTGGGCGAACCAGTACTCCGCATCACGCTCCTCGTTGAGCTTCGGCCCACAGTTGTCCATCACCTTGGCGCGCTCGAGACGCTCGAGAATGCGGTCCTGCGCCTTGGCCAGGCCATCGAGGGCTTCCTGCGGCGTGGCTTCGCCACTGGCGGCCTGGGAGATGTACTGCCACCACAGCTGGGCAAGCTTCGGGTAATCCGGCACGTTGGTGCCGGTCGGCGACCACTGCACCCGCGCCGGGCTGCGATAGAACTCGACCAGACCGCCCAACTTCGGCGCGGCATCGGTCATCGCCTGGGACTGGATATCCGACTCGCGGATCGGCGTCAGCCCTTCCAGGGTCTTCTTGAGCGAGACGGTCTTGGCGGTGACGAACTGCGCGTACAGCCAGGCCGCATGACGATTCTTCTCCGGGGTGGAATCGAAGAAGGTCCAGGCGCCCACGTCCTGATAACCAAGCTTCATGCCCTCTTCCCAGTACGGGCCATGCGGCGACGGCGCCATGCGCCACTTCGGCGTGCCATCGTCGTTGACCACCGGCAGGCCATCCCGCGTCATGTCGGCGGTGAAGGCGGTGTACCAGAAGATCTGCTGGGCGATGTTGCCCTGGGACGGCACCGGACCTGACTCGGAGAAGGTCATGCCCTGGGCTTCCGGCGGTGCGTACTTGCCCAGCCAGTCGACATACTTGGTGGTGGCATAGACGGCCGCCGGGCCGTTGGCCGCGCCGCCACGCGTCACCGAGGAGCCCACCGGCTGACATTCCTCGACACGAATGCCCCACTCATCCACCGGCAGGCCGTTGGGCAGGCCCTTGTCGCCGGCACCCGCCATGGAGAACCAGGCATCGGTGAAGCGCCAGCCGAGTGACGGGTCCTTCTTGCCGTAATCCATGTGGCCGTAGACCCGCTCACCGTCGATTTCCTTGACGTCATTGGTGAAGAAGTCGGCGATGTCTTCATAGGCCGACCAGTTGACCGGCACCCCCAGCTCGTAGCCGTACTTGTCCTTGAACTGCTTCTTCAAATCTTCGCGCTCGAACCAGTCGGCACGGAACCAGTAGAGGTTGGCGAACTGCTGGTCCGGCAGCTGATAGAGCTTGTCATCCGGGCCGGTAGTGAAATCCAGCCCTATGAAGTCGTCCAGATCCAGCGTCGGCGAGGTGAAGGCCTTGCCGTCGCCTTCCATCATGTCGCTGATCGGCACGACCTTGCCATAGCGGAAGTGCGTGCCGATCAGGTCGGAGTCGTTGACGTAGCCATCGTAGATATTGCGCCCGGACTGCATCTGGGTCTGCAGTTTCTCGATGACGTCGCCTTCCTGGATCAAGTCGTGGGTCAGCTTGATGCCGGTGATCTCGCTGAAGGCCTTGGCCAGCACCTTGGACTCGTATTCATGGGTGGTCAGGGTTTCCGATGCCACCTTGATTTCCATGCCGCGCAGCGGTTCAGCGGCCTTGATGAACCATTCGAGCTCGGACATCTGCTCGTCCTTGCTCAGCGTGGAGGGTGAGAACTCCTGATCGATCCACTTCCTTGCCGCATCCTGATACTGATCGGCCATGGCCTGACTGGAAAGGCCGGCGAGCCCCGCCGCCGTGGCGAAGGCGATGGCGTAACGCAGGCGTGCGGGTCGAATGATGTGCTGACTCATGGGATGTCCCTTCATTGGCGTTATTGTTGTGTCGCGTCTTCCAACAACCACTTCCGTCAATCACGTGTCGCGCGGCGCGATTCGCCGCCTTGCTTGCTCTCGGTGCTGCTCGTCCTCCTGCCGTTGCGATCGGCTGTCGTTGGCTGCTGCTCTGTTGTCCTTGCTGCCCTGATTGCTCTGATTGCTCTGATTTCTCTGATGCCCTGATGCTCAGCGGCTTGCTGTCACTCTCGCGTCTCATGCAGCAGCTCGTGCTGGGCGCGGTAGAGCGAGGCAGGCTTCACGGCCTCGCCCGGCGACTCGACGCGGGCCTGCAAGGCATCCATCGGCGGCAAGGGGGCATACTCGGTCACGCCCTTGGCATTCATCACCCGGGCATAGTCATGGCGATTGGCGATGCCCAGCGCATGCCCGGTCGCCCCGACGACCGTCGGCATGATCACCTTGCCGAAGTGAGAATCGGCGCGCATGAAGGGCCAGGCAGCATGCGGCTTGCCGGTATTGACCGGGTTCCACAGCACCAGCCCGCGCAGATGATTGGGCTGATGGCCGATACTGGCGCCCCAGCGGTCGCGCACATGACCGCCACGCTTGCGATCGAACACGTTGTCGCGCGATTGCTGACCATGCAGCTCGATACCACTGTCACCGGCGTGCTCCAGTTCAAGGTAGACGTTATGGGTCGCGTAGCGGGCCACCCCGGGCGCATGCCAGGCATGACTTTGGTCGACTACCTGGCGGGCCAGTACCTGATTGCTGTCACTGATCGTCATCGCGATATGCCCGGGCTTGCCGGTCATCGTCACGTCTTCGAGTGTCAGCTGTGAGCTGTGGCGCACCTTCACCCCCTGATTGAAACTGTCGAGCCGTACGTCACGTACCCAGCCATCCGTGATGCCATCCAGGTCCAGAAGGCCGAAGCCGCTATCATCCTCGGCGCTGCGGTGGTGCTTGAAGTGCCCCCGCCAGTTGCCCTTGAGCGTGATGCCCTGCGCCCCGACTTCCCGCGCCGGGTGCAGGCGTGCGATGCGCCACTGCTCACCGGGAAAGCGCTCATGCACCACCGGCAGCGAGAGCGTGAGGCGCTTGCCGTCACGTGCCACCACGCGGTAGCGCGCCCGCTTGATCACTCCGTCACGCTCGATCAACCAGCGTGACTCGCCGGTGCTGGCGTCCTTTTCCATCTGATAGGGCGCCAGGGCACGCGCCACTGACTCAGGCCGCTTGTCGATGCTCTCCAGCAGCACCTCATCGCCTGGCGCGAGCGCTGCGCCATCGGCCTCATCCGTCTCATCCGCCAGCGTGATCGTGTCCTGCGTATCAGCCGGCTGCCGGTGGCTCGTCGGCGTGACGGCTTGCCATTCTTCCTGCTTGCCACCCTCGGCCAGATTGCCCAGATGCAGCAGCCAGGGAGTGCTCCAGTACCAGCTGGCGTGCAACGGCAGCATCGGCCGGGTCTGCTTGAGGTGAGTGACATCACTGCCCGCGCCCATCAAGGTCCAATGACTGCCTGCCAGACTCAAACCCTGCATCTTGAGCAATGCCTCGCGCAGCGCCTGCTGGTGTTCTGCGTCCGCCACCGCGGCTTTCAGTGCCACCAGGCGGGAGTGAAACCAGTCGCGCTCGGCCGCCCCATACACCACGAAATCCCCCGCCGGGAAATACAGCACGCCGCGGCGCGCCGGGCGGTCAGCGTCATCATTGCCCTGACGTTGCCAGTCACGCATGGCGGCATGCGCCTCGAGAATGGCGCGGCGATCACTCAGGGTGTCACTGCCATCCGCGCCGTAGGCCGTGACATCGAACCGGCGCAGCACGCCCTTTTCGCTCTCACCTGCCGTGCCCGCTCCAGTCGCTTCACCCTCGTCACGGGACTCGAGCTCAAGCGCCGGTAGTGCCTCGCCCTGGTGGTAGCCGGCGCGGGAAACGTCAGGCAGTGGCAGTGGCTTGCGCGCCTCGGGTGGGCGGGTCTGGTTGGCCTGCCACACGCGCTGATACTGCTGCCACAATGCTGATTGCCCTGCATCTTCCGTTTCGCCATTCCCGACCTGCTGATCAGGCGTCGTGGTGCCCGGGGTGTCGAGCGGTGTACCGGCCCACCAACCGAGGGCGACAACGCAGGCAATGCTCAGTCCTGTCACGCCCGCCCAGAGACGACGGCGGTTCTTGCGGCCCGGCGAGGGAGAATCGCCATGCGAAGCCCCCTTTGAAGCACTATCAGTAGACGAGCGATGCGGTGAGCGAGATGACGACATGCAACGAGATTCCAGAGCGGCGAATGACACTGGCGGATGCCAGCCAGAACCGCTTGGGACTCCCCTCAGGCTGTCCGGTTCCGTGTTGCCACCGGGCGACGCTGCCTGTCGTCAGCGCTCTCTCCTCTCCACATCTCCCCGCATGTCATCCCCACTTCATCCCCACTTCATCAACACCAGCATCCAGACGACACACACGATGCTGATCATCCACAGCACCTGATCGGTAAAGCCCAACCACAGTAGATGCAGCCAGCCGCTGGAGAGCAGCCCGATGAACAGTCTGTCGCCCCGTGTGGTCGCGATGGGCAGAAATCCCTGACGACTCAGCGTCGGGGTCACGAACTGCCAGGCGGTCATGCCCAGCAGCAGGGTGCCGATACCGGCAAAGAAGAGTGACGTGGGCAGTGTCCAAGCCATCCATTCCATCATCATGTCCTCTTGTGGGCCGCCAGCAGAGACTTGCTGACGGCAATGACAGCGGCGCTCGTCCTGGTGCCGATCACACCCGGCCCAGGGCGAAGCCCTTGGCGACATGGTTGCGCACGAAGTAGATCACCAGAATGCCGGGAATCAGCGTCAGGGCACCGGCGGCGGCGAGCACGCCCCAGTCGATGCCCGAGGCCGAGACCGTTCGCGTCATCACCGCCGCTATCGGTTTCGCCTCCGTCGAGGTCAGGGTTCGCGCCAGCAACAGCTCCACCCACGAGAACATGAAGCAGAAGAAGGCGGTCACCCCGATGCCCGGGCGAATCATCGGAATGAACAGCGTCAGGAAGAAACGCGGGAAGCTGTAGCCGTCGATATAGGCCGTCTCATCGATCTCCTTGGGCACGCCGGACATGAATCCTTCCAGAATCCAGACCGCCAGCGGCACGTTGAACAGACAGTGCGCGAGTGCCACCGCCAGCGGAGTATCGAACAGTCCCACCGAGGAATAGAGCTGGAAGAACGGCAGCAGGAAGACCGCCGGCGGCGCCATGCGATTGGTCAGCAGCCAGAAGAACAGATGCTTGTCGCCCAGGAAGCGATAGCGCGAGAAGGCATAGGCCGCCGGCAGCGCCACCGCCAGCGAGATGAGCATGTTGAGCACCACGTAGCTCATCGAGTTGAGGTAGCCCATGTACCAGCTGGGGTCGGTGAAGATCACCCGATAGTTGTCGAAGGTGAAGTTCTCGGGCCACAGGGTCAGGCCGCCGAGAATCTCCTGATTCGACTTGAAGGACATGATCAGCAGCCAGTAGATCGGCACCAGCAGGAACAGCAGATAGATCGTCATTACCAGACGCTTGCGTGTGGTCATCACTCGTCTCCTCAGGCGTCGTCACTGTCCTGATGGGTCATGGCGGTATAGAACAGCCACGAGACCAGCAGGATGATGAGGAAGTAGATCAGCGAGAAGGCAGCGGCACGTCCGAGATCGAACTGGCCGATCGCCATCTGGGTCAAGGTCTGGGACAGGAAGGTGGTGGTGGTACCCGGCCCGCCACCGGTGAGCACGAAGGGCTCGGTGTAGATCATGAAGCTGTCCATGAAGCGCAGCATGATGCCGATCAACAGCACGCTCTTGAGCTTGGGCAGCTGGATGTAGCGGAACACGGCCCAGGGCGAGGCACGGTCGATGCGCGCGGCCTGGTAATAGACATCGGGAATGGCACGCAGCCCCGAATAGCACAGCAGCGCCACCAATGACGTCCAGTGCCAGACATCCATCACCAGCACCGTCACCCAGGCGTCTGCCGGATTGGAGGCGTAGTTGTAGTCGATACCCAGCTGGCCCAGTGCCCAGCCGTAGAGACCGATGTCCTCACGACCGATGATCTGCCAGATGGTGCCGACCACGTTCCAGGGAATCAGCAGCGGCAAGGCCAGCAGAATCATGCACAGCGAGACCATGAAGCCCTTGCGCGGCATCGAGAGCGCCACGGCGATCCCCAGCGGAATCTCGATGGCCAGCACCGCGAAGGAATAGACGAACTGGCGGATCAGCGAGTCGTGCAGGCGCTCGTCACGCAGGATCTCGCGATACCATTCGGTGCCGACGAAGAAGCGCGTGGAGGGATCGAAGATGTCCTGCACCGAGTAGTTGACCACCGTCATCATCGGGATGATGGCCGAGAATGCCACCACGATGACCACCGGCAGCACCAGCCACCAGGCGCGATTGTTGTGTGTGCGTTGCATCAGGCGTTTCCTCCCGGCCGCTGGTCATCTTCCCCTCTGGCAAAGCTGTCCGCCTCGCCACTGTCATGCGCGCCAGCCTGAGACAGATCCAGCAGATGCTCATCGAGATAGAAGCGTTGCCAGCGGGCCGGCAGACGCAGGCGCACGCGGCCTGTCGGCAGCGGCGCATCTTCCTCGATGCGCACCTTGAACAGGCAGCCGCCACCGATGTCGAGATCCACCACCTTGTAGGTGCCAAGATCCTGCACCAGCGTGACCTGACCACTCAGCCAATGCTCGCGGGTGTCGGGAACCGCCGCCGCTGGTGAACTGTCGCTGGCCTCGAGCTCGACGAATTCCGGGCGAATGCCCAGCTTCAACTCGCCCTTGCGCTCCGCCAGTATCGCCAGCAGCGCCCGTGGGAGATGCAGCAAGGGTGCATCCTCCCCCGTGCCGAGCCGCACGCCCTGCGACTCCAGCGTGATGCTGGCCAGGTTCATGCCCGGCGAGCCGATGAAGTAGCCCACGAAGGTGTGAGCGGGGTCCTCGAACAGCTCGCGCGGGGTGCCGAACTGCACGATGCGGCCTTCGTACATCACCGCGATCTTGTCGGCGAAGGTCGAGGCCTCCAGCTGATCATGGGTGACGTAGACCATGGTGATGTTGAACTGCTCATGGATCTGCTTGAGCTTGCGGCGCAGCTTCCACTTGAGGTGGGGGTCGATGACCGTCAGCGGTTCATCGAACAGGATGGCGGCCACGTCATCGCGCACCAGCCCACGGCCCATCGAGACCTTCTGCTTCTCGTCGGCCGTCAGGTTGCTGGCTCGCCGCGTCAGCAGGTCTTCCAGCTCCAGCACCTGGGCGATCTCACGCACCCGGGACTGCACCTTGTGCTCCGGCTGGCGCTGATTGCGCAGCGGGAAGGCCAGATTGTCGAAGACCGTCATGGTGTCGTAGACCACCGGGAACTGGAACACCTGGGCGATGTTGCGCTCTTCCGGCGGCAGCCGATTGACCACGCGATCATCGAAGCGCACCTCGCCCTCGGAGGGGGCCAGCAACCCGGAGATGATGTTGAGCAGCGTGCTCTTGCCACACCCCGACGGGCCGAGCAGTGCATAGGCGCCGCCCTGCTGCCAGACATGATTCATGCGCCGGATGGCGTAATCACTGTCCGCGGTGGGCGCCGCCAGGTAGCTGTGCGCCAGATCATTGAGGTGTATTTCCGCCATCAGGCCAGCCCTCCGCCAGTCGTGGTGGGTCGCTCGGGCGAGCGGATCAGTGCCCCATCGCCATGCTGTTCCGCCCCGTCACCGCCATCGGCGGCATAGACGAACAGCTTGTGGGCGGGGGCATAGACGCGGATGGCATCATCCACGGCGAAGTCGTGGATACCGGCCAGATGCAGGACCAGCGAGTGATCGGCATTGCTGACATGCAGGAAGGTCTCGGAGCCGGAGATCTCGGCGATATCCACCGTGACGGCGAACTCCAGATCATCATCGGCCAGCGGTGCCAACCCCAGATGGCTGGGGCGGATACCGAAGCGATAGGCCCCGCTCTCGATCCCCGCCAGTGGCGCGGGCAGCACGAAACGGCTGCCCTGCTCGCCGGCACTGGCCGCGCCGGAGAAAGCCAGCTCACGCCCGCGCACCTCGGCCTCGAACAGGTTGATCTGCGGCTCGGAGTAGAGCTTCGCCGCCTCGACACTCAGCGGATGATGGTAGACGGCTTCGGTAGGCCCGGACTGCAGCACCCGCCCTTCATGCATCAGGGTGGTGGTGCCGCCGAGTGCCAGCGCCTCGCCGGGCTCGGTGGTGGCGTAGACGGCAATGGTGTTGCGGGTCGCGAACAGGCTGCGCATCTCGTGGCGCAGTTCTTCGCGCAGCTTGTAGTCGAGATTGACCAGCGGTTCATCGAACAGCACCAGGTCGGCGTCCTTGACCAGCGCCCGCGCCATGGCCGTGCGCTGCTGCTGACCACCGGACAGCTCCGCTGGCTGACGCGCAAGGAACTGCTCGATATGCAGCATCTCGGCGATCTCGTGTACGCGGCGGCGGATTTCCCCGGGCGCCATGCGCGCCAGCTTCAAAGGCGAGGCGATGTTGTCGTAGACGCTCAGGCTCGGGTAGTTGATGAACTGCTGATAGACCATCGAGATGTTGCGCTCGCGCACCGGACGGCCGGTCACGTCCTCGCCGTTCATCACGATGCGCCCGTCACTGGGCACATCGAGACCCGCCATCAGGCGCATCAGCGACGTCTTGCCGGACAGGGTGCGTCCCAGCAGCACATTGAAGGAGCCGGGCTCGAAGGTCAGGTCCACCCTGTCGATATGGGTCTCGCGGCCAACCCGGCGGGTGACCGCCTCAAGGCTCAAGGACATGGCGCTGTCTCGTCTGGTGAAAGTCATCGGGGCAAGGACACGGCCAACCACTGCCGAGTGTTCACACCCACCTGGTGACTATCCTCAAGCGAACCCTGTGCCAGCCGCGCGCAACCCCCTGCCCACAGACAGCCTCCATCGCCCCTCGGAGGGCGCCGGATTCCGCTCTTCTGTCGATCATTCAGCCACTTGCCAGATGCGACCAAGGCAGGGGCAGACCATGGTCTAGCCCGTCATCCGCCGCGTCTGCCGCTACTCTGATGAACAGTGTCTGAACACTGGAGTCCTCGGAACTGAACACTCACCATGCACAAGTGAACATTGCCGTGAACACTCCCCCAGACCGAAAACAGCATCGATAACAGCACCCATAACAACAGAGGCCTGAAAAGCCCGCCGCACAAGGGACGTCGCATGCCACTACCCCACGCCGCCAAGCACTCAGCGCGCCACGCTGCTCATCATTCGGCCAAGCATCCAGCTCGCCACGCGGAGGATCAGGCGCTCGATCGAGGCGCCGCCTCCGCAACGTCTGCGGCTGCTCTGCCCTCTTCTCTTCCCTCGGCGCTGCCGCCCTCAACCCTCAGGTGTCCGCCGGAGGAGCTCGTCTGGCGTCAGCGTCAAGCCGCCAGCCTGATGACGACGGTGGCGTCAGCGGTGGCCGGCCATACCCTCAACCTGCTCGATCACTGGCAGGCGTGTCTGGTACTGACCGACCGCGACGGCGTGGTGCTGGCAAGCTACGGCCATCAACAGCTGCTGGGCAATGACGCTGCCCTGTTGCACCCCGGCGCGCGCTGGCGTGAGGAGTCGCTGGGTCACAACGCCATCGCCGAGACCCTGAATGCGCCGCGCGCCAATCGCCTGGCACGCATCGCCCTCGAAGCGCATGACGCCGAATGCCTCAAGGGGCTGGCCAGCGCCAGTGCCGCATTGCTGGCCCCCGCCAGTTGGAGTGCCAGTCGCGGGCTGACGCCCGGCGCCTGCGAGGGGTGCCTGGGGCTGATCTGCGATCCCTACCGTGTGCGCCAGTACAGCCTCGGCATGCTCGGCGTACTGGCGGATGACATCGAGCAACGCCGTCTGAGCGAGGCGCATGGGCACGACCATCACCTGTTGCGCCTGCATCTCAACCGCTCGCAGCTGGACTCGCCCAGCGCGGCCCTGCTGGCCATCACGCCGCAAGGTCAGGTCGCGGCTGCCAGTCGCCGGGGACTGCAGCTGCTGGCGGCTCACCTTGAACTCACGCCCGCCTCCGACAGCGCAGACAACGCATCGAACAGCGCGGCCAATGCATCGAACAGCGCGGTCAATGCATCGAACAGCACAGCCCATGCAGCGGACAGCGACAGCTGTGCCACCCGCGATGACATCCACCTGCTGCTGGGCCAGCCGCTGGCACGCTGGCAGCTGGACTGGGCACCGCTGGCCCAGCTTGCCGAGGCGCAGTGCCTGACGCTCACGCAGCACCCGCGCTTCACGGGCTACACCCTGTGCGCAGCCCCGCCCAGGCCACGGGTCGTGGCCCGCGCGCCAGCCAAGCACCCAGAAAGCCAGCCACCGGCCGAGACCGCTACTCGAGAGACTGCGTGCCACCCGAGCCTTGCGCGCCTGCATCATGGCGATGCCGGCTGGGCCAGGGTCTGCGAACTGCTGACGCGGCTGGTGAACGCCCGCCTGCCACTGCTGCTGCAGGGCGAGACCGGCGTCGGCAAGGAGGAAGTGGTCAAGGCGCTGCATCAGGCCAGTCATCGCGCCCATCAGCCGTTGGTCGCCATCAACTGCGCCGCCTTGCCTGATGAGCTGGTCGAGGCCGAGCTGTTCGGCTATCGGCGCGGCGCCTTTACCGGTGCCGACCCCGCCGGACGCGAAGGCCGCCTGCTCGAGGCCAATGGCGGGCGCCTGTTCCTGGATGAGATCGGCGACATGCCACTGCATGTACAGGCGCGCCTACTGCGCGTGCTGCAGGAGCGTGAAGTCACCCCGCTGGGCGGCGGCAAGCCGCAGCGGGTCGATTTCGAACTGGTCGCCGCCACCCATCAGCCCCTCAGCGAGCTGGTCAAGGCCGGGCGCTTCCGGGCAGATCTCTACTATCGCCTGTGTGGCGCCACCATCGCCCTGCCGCCGCTGAGGGAGCGTCACGATATCGCCGGCCTGAGTCGTGCCCTGCTGACCAGGCTGTGCCGGGAGCAGCAACGTGAGCTGCCGCGCATCACGCCCGCCTTCCTCGATCGCCTCACCCAGCATGACTGGCCCGGCAACGTGCGCGAGCTGGACAACGTGCTGCGTCTGGCGCTGGCACTGTGCGACGGGCCGGCCCTGGAGCCGGCCCATGTGATGCTGGCAGGCGACTGCCTTGCCTCGCAGAATGACTGTCACGCAGCAGAGGGCGACTGTCCCGCAGCAGAGGGCGAGATTGCCCACCAGCCCTCGCAACCGAGCGGCCTGCCCTCGCTGCATGATCTCTCCAGTGCCGAGGAGCTGCAGAGTGCGCTGGACGCGCTGGGCGGCAACGTCTCGCGTCTCGCGCGGGAGCTGGGCATCAGTCGCACCACGCTCTACAAGCGACTGGGCGCGGCCTGACGCAGCAGGCTCTTCCTCAAGCCCTGTCTCCAAGTCCTGTCTCCAAGCCCTGTCTTCAAGCCCTGGCCCTGAAACGCCCGTGCCCCCGCAGACAGACTCTGCGGGGGCGCGGGCGTTTCATACGACTCCTGTTTCTCACAGCCATCAAGCGCTCAGCACTCAAGAGCAGAGGCCAGACGCCAGAGGACAGACGGCAGAGGGTCGAGGACAGTGCTCAGCTCGGCGTCAGGCCGCGCAGACGTTCATTGCGGCGGCGAATCAGCTCCAGTGTCGTCAGCAGCAGGATCGAGACCAGCACCAGCAGCGTGGCCACCGCCAGAATCGTCGGGCTGATCTCCTCGCGGATACCGGACCACATCTGGATCGGGATGGTGGTCTGCGCCGGCCCGGCGATGAACAGCACCACCACCACCTCATCGAACGAGGTGATGAAGGCGAACAGCGCACCGGACACCACCCCCGGCGTCACCAGCGGCAGGATGATGCGGAAGAAGGTGCGGCTCGGACTGGCCCCCAGCGAGTGTGCCGCACGTGTCAGCGAGTGATCGAAGCCGGACAGCGTCGCCGTCACCGTGATCACCACGAAGGGAATGCCCAGCGCCGTATGCGCCAGAATCACGCCCAGATAGGTCTGGGTCAGCCCCAGTTTCGAGAAGAAGAAGAACATCGCCGCGGCGCTGATGATCAGCGGCACGATCATCGGCGAGATCAGGATCGCCATGATGGTGTTGCGAAACGGCATGAAGCGACTGGAAAGCCCCAGTGCGGCAAGCGTGCCCAGTACCGTGGCCAGCACCGTCGCGCACACCGCCACGATGATGCTGTTCTTGATCGAGCGCATCCACTCATCCGAGGTGAAGAACTCCTGATACCAGCGCAACGAATAGCCCTCCGGGTCCAGCGACAGCATCTTCTCCGAGAAGGTGAAGTAGGGTTCGGCATTGAACGAGAGCGGAATGATCACCAGGATCGGCCCGATCAGGAACAGGAAGATCAGCGCGCACAGCACGCAGAACACCCAATGCCAGATCCGCTCACCACGAGTTGCATAGGAAGGTATGGCCATCTGTCACCCCAGTTTGACCTTGTCCACACCGATCAGACGGTTGTAGACGAGATAGAAGAGGATCACCACGACCAGCAGTATCGAGCCAATGGCCGCTGCCAGCCCCCAGTTGAGCGAGGTCTGCATGTGATAGGCGATGAAGTTGGTGATGAAGCGGCCCGACTGCCCGCCCACCAGTGCCGGCGTGATGTAGTAGCCGATGGAGAGGATGAAGACCAGAATCGAGCCCGCCCCGATGCCCGGCAGGGTCTGCGGGAAGTAGACGCGCCGGAAGGCGGTGATCGGCCCGGCGCCCAGCGAGCGCGCCGCATGCATGTAGCTGGGCGGGATGGTCTTCATCACCGAGTACAGCGGCAGGATCATGAACGGCAGCAGGATGTGGGTCATCGCGATGATGGTACCGGTCTTGTTGTAGATCATCTGGATACGCGCCTCCTCGGCGAGTATCCCGACACCCACCAGCATGTCATTGAGCACCCCCTGCTGCTGCAGGATCGCGATCCAGGTGGTGGTTCGCACCAGCAGCGAGGTCCAGAACGGCAGCAGCACCAGAATCATCAGCAGATTGCCGCGACTGGCTGGCAGGGTCGCCAGCAGCCAGGCCACCGGATAGGCCAGCAACAGACACAGCCCGGTGATCGCCGCGCTCATCCAGAAGGTGCGGATGAACAGCGAGACGTGGATCTGCAGATACTCTGGTTTCTCGACGATCTCGCCTGTCGGTGAGAACTGGCGATCCACCGCCGCCAGATAGTAGGAAGCGGTGAGAGGCGACGATTCGCGTTTGATCAGACGCCAGATATCCGGGTCCTCCCAATCCTCATCGGCCTTGATCAGCGCGGCCTTGTAAGGGGCCTCCATGCGACCGGCACGGCGGGCGCTCTTCATGAACAGCGACCGCATGCCGGACTTTTCGTAGTTGAGACGCGAGGCGACACGCCCGAGATTGCGCGCCTTGAGTCCCGCGGCCAGGTCCTGCGCCAGGGCGGCGTAGGCGGCCTCTTCCGGCAGCCCTTCGCCGTCCCAGTCGACCAGCACCTCGCTGGTGCGTGGCAGATAGGTGGAAACTTCCGGGTTGTCGACACTGCGTGACAGCATGTCGAAGATGGGCATGACGAATGCCAGCCCGATGAAGACCAGCAACGGTGCCACCAGCAGCAATGCCTTGATGCGGCTGCGGCGGATGGCGCGATTGAGGCTCTGTTTCAGCGGTACGCCATCGGCGGTGGTCAGCGCCGCGCCGGGGGCACCATTGGGGTCATGTGCTGCGCTTCCGGACGTGGCCGGGGCGGAGGAATCGCTCATCCTGCACTCCTTGATCGGCTATCCGAGGATGCCTGGGCCGCCAGCCGGCTTCCGCGTGACAGTGACGGAAGCCAACCTGGCGGAATCGAGCATGGCCGACGGGCCATCAGGCATGATCAAAAAGGCCCCGGCGCGCGGGTGTGCGCCACCGGGGCCAGCGGGTCAGTGCAGGGGTCAGCGTGCCAGCCAGGCGTTGAAGCGCTGGCTCAGCTCATCGAGGTTGTCGGCCCAGAATTCGTCATCCTTGGGGATGGCGGTCTCGAAGTTGGGGCCATAGGTGGGCATGTGCGGCTTCATGTCGATGCCGGTGTCCGCATGGGTCGAGACCAGTGCCGCGGAGGAGGTACGCGCCGGCCCGTAGGAGATGTACTTCGCCTGATCCGCCAGACGCTGGGTATCGGTGGCGAACATCAGGTAATCCTTGACCTTGTCGAGCTTGCCGGTCGGGACGACCCAGCCATCCAGCTCGAAGACCTGGGCATCCCAGACGATGGAGAATGGCTGCTTCTCGTTGACCTCGGCATCGAAGATGCGTCCGTTGTAGGCCGAGGCGAAGGCCACTTCCTTGTCCGCCAGCAGCTGCGGCGGCTGTGCGCCCTCTTCCCACCAGATCACGCTGTCCTTGATGGTATCGAGCTTGGCGAAGGCACGTTCGATGCCTTCCTCGGAATCCAGCATCTCGTAGACATCTTCCGGGGCCACGCCATCGGCCACCAGCGCCCACTCCATGTTGTTGATCGGTTTCTTCTGCAGCGCACGCTTGCCGGGGAATTCCTCGAGATTGAAGACGTCATCGATGGAATCCGGCTGCTTGTCCTCGGGGAACATCTCGGTATTGAAGGCCACGATGTTGGAGTAGACGATCTGCGGCACGAAGCACTCGCTGAGGGAATTCTCGATGAAGTCCTCGCTGGCCGGCGTGCCATCCGGCGCTGCCGCGAACAGGGTGTCCGGGTCCAGCGGCTCGATCAGGCCTTCCGAACAGGCAATCAAGGCATCACTGGGCAGCATGTCGACCAGGTCCCAGGTGACGTTGCCGGCCTGGACCTGTGCGCGCAGACCGGAAAGCGCATTGGATGACTTGTCGATATTGACGACGGTGTCGCCGCTCTTCTCTTCCCAGGGCTCGTGATAAGCCTTGTTCTGGCTGTCGGTATAGGCGCCGCCCCACGAGACGATATTGAGCGTCTCGGCCTGGGCCGCACCGGCGCTCATGCCGGCCGCTGCCACGGCAACCGCCAGCAGACTGCGCAGCGGCATGCCCGGGCGCGAGGTAGTGAATGACGCGGTGAACTGATTGATGACTGACATGGATGAATCTCCCTGATTTCTTGTTGTTGTGCCGCACTCTTGTCGCGAAATCTGCTCTTGCTTTGCTGAGGAAGCGTGCTTCACCTCCCTTGCTGCCTTGTCTTTACTCGCCTGTCCTTTCTCGCCTGTGCTTCCAGCCTGCTCTGACCCTTGCTGGCCTCAGGCATCCAGCGCCCGGCAGTCGCAGGCGTCCCATCCGACCTGCAGGGTCTGCCCGGGCCGCAAGGGCGGATAACCCTCGGCGTTGGGTGTCTTGATGATGAATTCGTCACTGCCACACACCGCCACGCGCGTGCGTAGATGATCTCCAAGATAGATCACCTCGAGCACCTCGGCGGAGAAGACATTGTCGGGAGGGCTTTGCGTGCCCGCGGCGCCTGGCTCTTCCGCCGACAGCAGGCGCACCCGCTCCGGACGCAGTGACAGCTGGGTGCGCTCGCCGACCTCATTGACAGCCACCTTGAGTGCCCGGACCTGCTCGCCACTGTCGAGGGTCACCGTGCAATGCTCACCCTGAGTGTCGAGCTGCGATACCTGGCCATTGAGGCGATTGTTCTCGCCGATGAAATAGGCGACGAAGGCATTCTCCGGCGCTTCATACAGCGCCTCGGGGGTTGCCAGCTGCTGGACGATGCCGTCATTGAAGACCGCGATGCGGTCCGACATGGTCAGCGCTTCCGTCTGATCGTGGGTCACGTAGAGCATGGTGACGCCGAGGCGCTGGTGGATGCGCTTGATCTCGAACTGCATCTCCTCGCGCAGATTCTTGTCCAGCGCCCCCAGCGGTTCATCCATCAGCACCAGCTCCGGCTCGAAGACCAGCGCACGTGCCAGGGCGACCCGTTGCTGCTGCCCACCGGAGAGCTGCCCCGGGCGGCGATCGCCGAATTCGCCGAGTCGCACCATGTCCAGCGCGTTGGCCACCTTGGTCGAGATTTCCTCCTTGCTCATGCCGCGCACTTCCAATGGGAAGGCCAGGTTCTCGGCCACGCTCATGTGCGGAAACAGCGCATAGTTCTGGAAGACCATGCCGATACCGCGCTTGTGCGGTGGCAAGTCGTTGATGGGGGTACCGTCGAGGAGGATGTCGCCGTGGGTCGGCGTTTCGAAGCCTGCCATCATCATCAGGCAGGTGGTCTTGCCGGAACCGGACGGCCCCAGCAGGGTGACGAACTCGCCGCGCTGGACTTCAAGATTGAAGCCCTTGACCACCAGCGTTTCGCCGTCATAACTCTTTTGCACATCATTGAAGATCGCGAAGCAGGAGCTGGTCTCCTGCGGCGCGTCGGGCTCAGCAGTCGTGACCATGCGTGGTATCCATACGTGTTGTTGTTATCGTGGAGCATGTGATCGAACAGGCTTCACCGGCCCTGATCGCTGCCCTCAGTCCCACTTGACCCTACGGGGGCAAGCGAGAGGCGACAAGCGCCACGCTCGCTGAAAAGCGTTGAAATCAGGCTATGCGAAAGTCTACATGTTGAACTACCGTCGCCTGCCATTCGCCAGGGCCCTCGGCATCCACCGCCGCTGAATCACCGACGCCACATGGCGCTTCCCCGGTGAGCGCCCACTGAAAAGCCCCCGCTGCACACAAGGCAGCGGGGGCTTTGGGTCTTTCAACTCTGGGTTGCCCGAGGTGGGCAGCCATATCAGAGCCTCTAGGGCTCAGCGGCGGTCAGAACTTGGTAATGACCCACACCGCGTGGATGATCCCCGGCAGGAAACCGAAGCAGGTCAGGATGATATTGATCCAGAAATGCTTGTTGGCGACACCCACCTGCATGAGAACGCCCAGCGGCGGCAGGATGATGGCCAGAATGATGCGAATGATATCCATGAGTTGCTCCTTGCGATTGTGACAACCGTGACTCCACGGAGGTCATGAATGTTCGGTACTCGTGTTGATCAGTGTCCCTCTTGATCACTGTACTTCTTGATCACTGCCCGTCTCGATCAGCGTCGGCCTTGTCGACGTCATCGTCGTGCGCGCCGGCGGATCCGCCGGCGCGGGCCTGACGATCGATCTTCTGGGACAGCTTCTCGGAGTCCGCGGCCAGCTGCTCGTGGTAGCGCTCCCAGTCTTCCCAGTCATGCGGCGTCCCGGTGCGTGGCCCATGGCTGCCGGACTCACGTGCACGTGCCCAGGCATGTTCTTCCAGACTCTGAGGCTTGTCCTCCTCCTTGTCCTTGTCGCCGTCCAGGCCGTGCTTCGCCATGTACTCTCGTGCGTTCATCTATTGCCTCGCTTGCCAGACTCGACGCCTGACGATGCTGTGACGTACCCACTACTTATGGCTGACAGGGGCAAATATCAAGTCTGTATAACTATTTCCGGCAAAAAAGCCGCTTGCCGACCAGCACGCTCCTGCCGAGAACAAGGCCATGAACCAGCCCACGACTGGCTGTCAGCATCATCATCAAGAAAAGCTATCGCCTCGCTTGATGCAATCAAATTCACCCGAAAGAGGCTTGCCCCTAGACTGGCTCCAGTTTCGCAAGGCACTGATTTCTCATGCACTCGACATTGTCATCGAGCCTCAGTCGCCTGCCATCCCCTTTAGATACGTCTCATCGAGACCGGAGCCAATTTCATGCAACTCGAATCACACGAAGGCCAGCAGGTCCCGAACGTCAGCTTCAAGATCCGTCGCGACGGCCGTCTGGTCGAGCGCACCAGCGAGGAGATCTTCTCAGGCCGCAACGTGGTGGTCTTCGCCCTGCCGGGCGCCTTCACCCCGACCTGTTCCTCCACTCACCTGCCGCGCTACAACGAGCTGGCCGATCGCTTCTATGCTGTCGGCGTCGACGAGATCGTCTGCCTGTCCGTCAATGACGCCTTCGTCATGGAATCCTGGGGCGAGCATCAGGAAGCCGAGAACCTGAGCCTGATCGCCGATGGCAACGGCGACTTCGCCGCCGGGATGGGCATGCTAGTCGACAAGAGCGACATCGGTTTCGGCAAGCGCAGCTGGCGTTATTCCATGCTGGTACGCAACGGCGTGGTCGAGAAGCAGTTCATCGAGCCGCAGAAGCCGGGCGACCCCTTTGAAGTCTCCGATGCCGACACCATGCTCGACTATCTGGACCCGGACGCCGGCCGTCCCAGCTTCGCTACCCTGTTCAGCAAGCCGGGCTGCCCGTACTGCGCACGTGCGAAGCAGATGCTCGACGAAGCACGCATCAGCTACGAAGTCATCGAAGTCGGCACCCGCGGCGTGACCTCACGCACCCTGCGCGCCATGACCGGTCAGGCCACCGTGCCGCAGGTCTGGATCGACGGCGAGCATGTCGGCGGCAGCGATGAAGTCGCCCGCTACTTCGGCAGCCTGACCAGCGCTTGAACGCATCACGCTGACAGGCCCCGATAACTTTCTCTTTTCATCACGCGCGGGCCACGCTCGCGCCTGAGACCCCATTGTCAGGTGCGCCGCTGGCGCGCCTTGAGGAGTACGACGTGAACGAACGCCAGGTTGAAGTCGCCATCATCGGTGCAGGCAGTGCCGGTCTGGGTGCCTATCGCGCCGCCAAGGCACACACCGATTCCGTGGTCATGATCGAAGGTGGCCCCTACGGCACCACCTGTGCCCGTGTCGGCTGCATGCCGTCCAAGCTGCTGATCAGTGCGGCCGAAGCCGCGCATCACGCCCGTGACACCGCACCGTTCGGCATCAATATCGAAGGCGAGGTCAAGGTGGATGGCCGCGCCGTGATGGACCGCGTCAAGCGTGAGCGCGACCGCTTCGTCGGTTTCGTGGTCGAGTCCGTGGAAGGCATTCCCTCCCACGACAAGTTGCGCGGCAATGCGCGTTTCGAGACCGCCAACAGCCTGATCATCGGCGACAACGAGACCCGCGTCACCTTCGAGCGTGTCGTGATCGCCACCGGCTCACGCCCCAGCTACCCGGGCTTCTTCGAGAATGCCGGTGACCGCCTGATCATCAACGACAGCGTCTTCGACTGGGACGACCTGCCGGAATCCGTCGCCGTCTTCGGCCCGGGCGTCATCGGGCTGGAGCTGGGCCAGGCGCTCACGCGTCTCGGCGTGCGCATCCGCATGTTCGGTGTCGGCGGCGCCATCGGCCCGCTGCGTGACGAGAAGCTGCGTGCCAATGCCGATCGCGTCTTCAACGAGGAGTTCTATCTCGACCCGGACGCCAAGGTCGAGAAGATCGAACGCGTCGAGGACGAGAACGGCGCCGGTGTCGAGATCACCTTCATCGAGCGTGGCAGCGAAGCACGTCTCACCGAGCGTTTCGACTACCTGCTTGCGGCCACCGGCCGTCGCCCGAACGTCGATCGCCTCAATATCGAGGCGCTGGGCCTGAAGCTGGACGAGCGCGGCGTGCCGATCTTCAATCGACACACCCTGCAGACTCGTCTGAGCGACGACACGCCGAGCCATGTCTTCATCGCCGGCGACGCCAACAACGACCTGCCGCTGCTGCACGAAGCCTCCGATGAGGGTCGTATCGCCGGTGACAACGCCGGTCGCTTCCCCGACGTGCGTGCCGGTCAGCGCAAGAGCACCATCGCCGTCGTGTTCAGCGATCCGCAGATGGCCACCATCGGCCTCTCGACCGCCGAGATCGAACAGCGCTACGGTGCCTGCGACTGCTACGCGGTGGGCGAAGTCGACTTCACCGGCCAGGGTCGCTCCCGCGTGATGCGCATGAACAAGGGCATGCTGCGCGTCTATGGCGAGCAAGGCACCGGCCTGCTGCTGGGCGCCGAGATCTTCGGCCCGCGTGCCGAGCACCTCGCCCACCTGCTGGCCTGGTCACATCAGCAACGCATGACCATCGAGCAGATGCTGGAAATGCCCTTCTATCACCCGGTGATCGAGGAAGGCCTGCGCACCGCGCTGCGTGACCTCAACGCCAACCTGCAGCTGGGCCCGGCCATCGTCGAGCGCTGCATGGAATGCGGCCCGGGTGACTGATACCCCCTCAAGGCAACGGGACGCGCAGCTCACGCAGTGATGCCCTATGCTCTGAACAGATGTTGAATGTCGCCGGCAGTCACGAAAGTGGCTGCCGGCATTCATCGCACGACTCCCTCACCGGAGAGTCGAAGAGCAGTGACGCAGGAGATCTGCCCATGAAAGCCACCCAGCTCAAGGTGCCCTCGACCCTTCGCGACATCATGTCCCGCGACTGTTATCGCGTGAAGGCACGCACCAGCATTCTCGAACTCGCCCAGGGCCTGACCCACCACCGTCTGCCCGGCGTGCCGGTCGTGGATGACCTGGACCGCCTGATCGGCTTCATCTCCGAACAGGACATCCTCGGCAAGCTGCTCGACAGTGCCTATCACTGCGGCCAGCATGCCCAGGTCGGCGACCTGATGCGTCACGAAGTCCTCAGCGTCGGCCCGAATGACAGCATCACGGACCTGGCGCAGCATATGAATGGCCAGCGTCCCAAGGTCTATCCTGTGGTCGAGCAGGGCCGCCTGATCGGCATGGTCACCCGCCGCGATGTCCTGAGTGCGCTGCTGGTGATGCAGAACGGCTGTTGAGACAGTTCACCCATCAAGAAACTGCTTGGAGCCAGACCTAACGTACAGAGCCCCCAGCGGTCATCACCGCTGGGGGCTCTGTACGTGATGGCAGAGAAAACCGAGTGCATCGAGAGCACCTTCAGCATGCTTGCACCAGCAGGCCAACGCCTCGAAGATTACCCAATGGCTAATCAATCTCTGCCGCCAGCCTGACATCCAACAATTTACGCGCCGCAACCCGAGGCGGTGACAGTCACTGTAAAGCGCTGTGCCGCGCCCTGCCACCAAGACCTCTGGCCACAGTGAAAGTCGCTGAAAGCTTGGGGATATTCGAACGTCCCCAGCGAAAACCTGCCAAAACCCGCATATTTCAGGCATAAAAAAATCCGCCAGGAAAACCGTGGCGGACCAAAGAACAGTTAAAGCCAGACATAACATCGCGATAACATCATGTCCTTGCTTACTATGACTGCACCTTTTGCATTTCTATCCCGATGGTTGCCAAAAAATTCGGTCTTTTTTGTCACTGACCTTTACGGAATGTGAAAGCTGGGCTACGTGCGTTGCCAGTGGAAGACGCGCTAACCTGTGATCTGACCTGATCGCTGGATCGAGCCCCCACAAGGACACCGCATGTCTGCCACGCCCCATGACCTCCACGCCCTGACGCTGCGTCACCCGGAAATCGCCAGCCTGATGGCCGGCCGCGAAATCGGCTGGCTCAATCCTGAACGCGTCGCGACCGCCCAGGCGCTCGCCTCACCGGCGCTGCAGGCGAGTGGCGTGGGAGTCCACGACATCGAGGACGCCGCCGCACGCCTGATGCGTTTCGCTCCCTGGATTGCCGAGGCCTTCCCCGAGACCGCCGCCGCGTCAGGGCGCATCGAATCGCCGCTGGTGGCAGCGCCCGGCTTGCAGCAGGCGCTGAGCGGCATAGCCTCGACCGCTTCTCCTCTCAGCGCAACCGAATCCCCGCTGCCCGGCCGCCTGATGATCAAGTGTGACAACGCCCTGCCCATCTCGGGTTCGATCAAGGCGCGCGGTGGCATCCACGAGGTGCTCAAGCATGCCGAGCGTCTCGCCATTGACGCAGGGCTGCTGCATCAGGAAGACGACTACCGCGCCTTCCAGCGTGATGAGATACGTGACCTGCTGGCCGGCCAACAGGTCGTGGTGGGCTCCACCGGCAACCTGGGTCTCAGCATCGGCATCATGAGCGCGCGGCTCGGCTTTCGCGTCACCGTGCACATGTCGGCGGATGCCAAGCAGTGGAAGAAGGACCTGCTGCGCGCGCGGGGCGCGGAGGTCGTGGAGCACAGCGGAGATTACGGCAAGGCCGTCGCCGCGGGGCGCCAGGAAGCGCAGCAGCCCAACGCCCACTTCATCGATGACGAAAGCTCGCGGGACCTGTTCGTGGGCTACGCCACGGCGGCCAGCCGCCTCGCGGAGCAGCTCTCGGCGCAGGGCATCCCGGTGGATGCCCGCCACCCGCTCTGCGTCTATCTGCCCTGTGGCGTCGGCGGCGGGCCGGGGGGCGTGGCCTACGGCCTCAAGCAGGTCTTCGGTGACGCCGTGCACTGCTTCTTTGCTGAACCGGTCAACTCCCCCTGCATGCTGCTGGGCATGTTGACCGGCGAACATGACGGCATCGCGGTGGAGGATATCGGGCTGGACAATCGCACCTGCGCCGATGGCCTGGCGGTGGGTCGCGCCTCGGCCTTCGTCGGGCGCGTGATGGCCCCCTTGCTCAGCGGCATCCATACCGTGCGTGACGAGCATCTGCTCGAACTGCTCGCGCTGGCATATGACAGCGAAGGCCTCATGCTTGAGCCGTCCGCGCTGGCCGGCGTACCCGGTATCCACCACGTACTGCGCAATGATGCCCCCGAGTGGCACGCCTGGCGGGCGGCCAATGGGCTGGATGACGACGAGGTGCAGGCCAAAACCACCCATGTCATCTGGGCCACCGGCGGCAGCATGGTGCCCGAGGCGATCTGGCAGGCCGACTATCAGCGCGGCAAGGCGTTGCTGTCACAGGTCAGCGCAAACCGGCAAGAGTGAGCGATCAGGCGATGAAGGCCTGCCACAGCCACACGCCTGTCAGCGCCAGCCCGATCACTCCCAGCGGACGCGAGTAGCGTTGCCAGAGCGCCAGTGCCTGATCCTCGACCAGTGCCACCAGGGCTGCCAGCCCGAAATAGCGCACCCCGCGCCCGACCAACGCCGCCAGCAGGAACAACGCGACCGGATAGCCGCTGGCACCGGCGACCAGCATGGCGCTCTGGAAGGGAATCGGCACGATGCCGATCAGCATGATGGCAAGGAAGCCCTGCTCGCTGAAACGCTGCTGGAAGGATTCGAAGGCCTGCTGCCCGCCGAAGAAGCTGATCAACCCATCGCCCCACGTCGCCAGCGCGTAGGCTCCCAGATAGAAGCCCAGCAATGCCGCGGTCAGGTTGCCGGCGAGTGCCACCGCGGCCACGCGCCAGCGGCGCTCGGGGTGGCGCAGCATCCACGGGATCAGAACGACCTCGATGGGAATCGGGATCAGCAGGGTTTCCAGCATCGAGGCGATGAACAGCCACAGCATGGCGTGGCGGGAGTGATTGAGGCGGTCGAGCCAATCACTCGCGGAAGAGAGTTTCCACATGAAGGCAGCACGTTGTCCTGGGCGATGAGCTGCCCACTTTGCCTTGAGTCCGCCCCGCTTGCCAGCCTGCTTGTCCGCCTGAGCCAGAACCCTGACGCGCTACTCGAAGCCTTCCAGCCGCATGGCCGAGCGCACCAGCCGCTCATCCTCCGCCTCCAGCTCGCGCAGGTTGTCGCGAATGCTGTGCAGATGCTCCAGCGCCGCCTTCTCCGCCGCCTCCGGCTGCTGGTCCATCACCGCGCGGTAGATGGCCGTGTGCTGGGCATTGATCTGGCCGCGGGGAATCGGGCGATGGTAGAGATTGCGCAGCGAGGCGAACACCGAGCTGAGCAGCAGGTCATTGATGCCCTTGAGCGTATGCACCAGCACCGGATTGTGGGACGCCTCACAGATGGCGTGGTGGAAGGCGTGGTCGTGACGCGCCAGCTGCTGGGCATCCGGCAGCGCTTCATCGCCCTGCGCTGAGGACTCAAAATCAGGCGGATACTCGCGCACGCAGGCCGCCATCGCCTCGTAATGACGCCGGATCAGCACTCTATCCGCCGGCGTGCCGCGCTGGGCGGCCAGTCGCGCCGACTGCCCTTCCAGCAGGGCCCGTACTTCCAGCAGGTCATACAGGGTGCGCGGCTGATCCCGAAACAGGTGCATCAGCGGGCTGATATCGCCGCTCGGCAACAGCGCCGCGACGCTCGAGCCCTTGCCGTGTCGCGTCTCGATGATGCCCTTGCCACGCAACAGCCTGAGCCCTTCACGCAGCGAGGCCCGCGAGATGCCCAGCCGCTCACATAGCCGGCGCTCCGAGGGGATCATCTGCCCGGGCTTGAGCACGCCGTCCAGAATCAATTGCTCCAGACGCGCCGCCGCCTGATCCGCGGCGCGGGGGTCCGCGCCTGACTCGGCGATGGTTCGCAGCATCCTGCCCCTCCCCTTTTGCTCGACCTTTGTGTGCTCGTCTTGATCAACCCGCTCGTGGCACTTGATCAACCCGCCGGCGGCGCGTCATTGACTCGCTGGCAGCGCCTGCGACTCCCGACTGGTCAGACCTGTCGATCGAGTGACGCAAAGCCGCCTGATGGCAGCAGATGTGAGGCCAGTAAAGCGTGGTTTTCCTTGCACAAACACTAGACGAATGTCTGGTCAGACCACTGATGTGAAGCATGGACAAGGCCGGGGAGGCAGGCCAGATTGTGGGCAGATCAGGTGCGGCAGGTCAGGTGAGGCATATCAGTCAAGGCTTGCCAGTAAAGGCAGATCCCTCACGCCGACGAAGTCGACAGGCGACTCGCTCGAACCCCGCACCAGCCGACAGTAACGACAGACAGCACCAGCAGACAGAAACGACAGACAGCAGCCGCGCAGACCCCAACCTCCCGGGAGGCAGTGCATGAATATCCTCTATGACCCGACGCTGGATGGACCGCTGGCCCAGCACGACAAGGGCCAGGTGCTGGCGCATCTCACCACCCTGCTGCCGGACCTGACGCTGCTACACCGCGAGGAGGACCTGCACCCCTTCGAATGTGATGGCCTGTCCGCCTATCGTGTCATGCCGATGCTGGTCGCCCTGCCGGAGCGGGTCGAGCAGGTTGCCGCCCTGCTGCGTGAATGTCATGCGCTGGGCGTGCCGGTGGTGACACGTGGCGCCGGCACCGGGCTGTCCGGCGGCGCCTTGCCGCTGGCGCAAGGCGTGCTGCTGGTGATGTCGCGCATGGCGCGGATTCTCGAGATCGACCCTGACGCCCGCACCGCGCGCCTGCAGCCCGGAGTGCGCAATCTCGCCATTTCCGAGGCCGCTGCGCCCTTCGGGCTCTACTACGCACCGGACCCCTCCTCGCAGATCGCCTGCTCCATCGGCGGCAACGTGGCCGAGAATGCCGGTGGCGTGCACTGCCTCAAGTACGGCCTCACCGTGCACAACCTGCTCAAGCTCGAGATGCTGACCATCGAAGGCGAGGCGATGACGATCGGCGCCGACAGCCTCGACTCGCCCGGGCTGGACATGCTGGCGCTGATGACCGGCTCCGAAGGCATGCTGGGGGTGGTCACGGAAGTCACGGTGCGCCTGCTGCCCAGGCCCGAGACCGCCAAGGTGCTGATGGCGAGCTTCGCCGATATCGACAAGGCCGGCCGCGCGGTGGGCGACATCATCGCCTGCGGCATCATCCCCGGCGGACTCGAGATGATGGACAACCTGGCGATCCGCGCCGCCGAGGACTTCATCCACGCGGGCTATCCAGTCGAGGCCGCCGCCATTCTGCTCTGCGAGCTGGACGGCGCCGAGGCCGATGTCGTCGATGACTGCGCGCGAGTCCGTGAGGTACTGGAGCGCGCAGGCGCCACCGAGATCCGCCAGGCACAGGACGAGGCCGAACGCGCGCGCTTCTGGGCCGGGCGCAAGAATGCCTTCCCCGCCGTGGGTCGCATGTCCCCCGACTACTACTGCATGGATGGCACCATTCCGCGTCGTGAGCTGCCCGCCGTGCTGAACGGCATCGCGGAGCTCTCGCGCCAATCGGGGCTCGCGGTGGCCAATGTCTTCCATGCCGGTGACGGCAACATGCACCCGCTGATCCTGTTCGATGCCAATCAGCCCGGCGAGCTGGAACTGGCCGAGGAGGTCGGCGGCAAGATTCTCGAACTGTGCGTGGCCGCCGGCGGCAGCATCACCGGAGAACATGGCGTGGGCCGCGAGAAGATCAATCAGATGTGTGCCCAGTTCAACCACGAGGAGATCAGCGTCTTCCATGCCGTGAAGGCCGCCTTCGACCCCGCTGGCCTGCTCAACCCCGGCAAGAACATCCCGACGCTGGCGCGCTGCGCCGAATTCGGTGCCATGCATGTGCATGACAACCAGTTGCCGCATCCCGATCTGCCGCGTTTCTAGACAGTTGCCACGTGGCTGGACGGTTTCTCTGTCATGGACAGCTCTCAAATCCGCTGCCGCCTGACCTTTCGCTACCTGACGTTCGCCACTTCATCGCCACGTTAATAGAGACATGCCATGCCAGAGCCAGATGATTCGCTCCAGGATCAGGTGCCAAGCCATGCCGAGTGCGCTACGCCTGCCGCCAGCCAGCCCCCGCAGCAACAGGATGCCAGCGAGGCACTCCGTGAACAGGTCCGCGCCGCCCATGAGGCGAGACGCCCGCTGCGCATCGCCGGCAGTGGCAGCAAGGCCTTTCTAGGCCGTGAAGTGGCCGCCGAAGAAGTGCTCGACATGCGCGCGCATCATGGCATCACCCACTACGACCCGGTGGAGCTGATGGTCTCGGTGCGCGCCGGCACCCCGCTGGCGACGCTTGAGGCCGTACTCTCCGAGCAGGGTCAGCACCTGAGCTGCGAGCCGCCCCACTTAGGCCCCGCGGCGACCGTCGGCGGCACGCTCGCCTCGGGACTCAGCGGCCCACGCCGCCCCTGGAGCGGCAGCCTGCGCGACCTGGTGCTGGGCACGCGCATCATCAGTGCCGACGGCAAGGCGCTGCGCTTCGGTGGTGAAGTGATGAAGAACGTGGCGGGCTACGACCTGTCGCGCCTGATGTGCGGTGCCCAGGGCACGCTGGGCGTGATCAGTGAAGTCTCGTTCAAGGTGATGCCGCGCCCGGTGGCAAGCGAATCGCTGTGTCTGGAGCTCAGTCTCGCCGAGGCGCTGACTCGCCTGAATGCCTGGGGCCGCACGCCGCTGCCGATCACGGCGACCAGCTGGCATGACGGCCGACTCACCCTGCGCCTGGAAGGGGGCGAGCGTTCGGTCCAGGCCGGTTGCGAGCAGCTGGGCGGTGAGGCCCTGACGACGGATCAGGCGACGGCGCACTGGACTGAGCTGCGTGAGCACCGCCTGCCCTTCTTCAGCGCGCGCGCGCCGCATCAGGCACTGTGGCGACTGTCGCTGCCGCTGGCGCTGGACCACCTCGAGTGGCAAGCCGCCGTCAGCGAACTGCTGGGCCCTCTGGGGGATGCCGACTTGCTGTGTGACTGGGCGGGCGCCCAGCGCTGGCTTGCAAGCGATGCCCCGGCCCAACGCATCCGCTCGCTGGCCAGTCGGCTGGGCGGCCATGCCATCTGCTACACGCCGGGCACCGTCGCCGCCGAGGACAGCCCGCTGATGCCGCTGGCCGCCCCCAATGCCCGCTATCACCTTCAGCTCAAGCAGCAGCTGGACCCCCACTGCATCCTCAATCCCGGTCGCCTGTACGCCGAGATGTGACTCACGCCACGACAGGAGACGCACCTGAATGCAGACCCACTTCAGTGACGCCGCGCTTGCCAGACCGCATATCCAGCGGGCCGACAAGGTCCTGCGCAGCTGCGTGCATTGCGGCTTCTGCAATGCCACCTGCCCCACCTATCAGCTGCTGGGCGATGAGCGTGACGGCCCGCGCGGGCGCATCTATCTGATCAAGCAGCTGCTGGAGAGCGACCCCGAGAGCCGGGACTCAAGCACCCGCCAGCAGGCCAGCGAGATCACCCGCGAGACCCAGCGGCATCTGGATCGCTGCCTGAGCTGTCGCAGCTGCGAAACCACCTGCCCGTCGGGCGTGCAGTATCACACCCTGCTCGATATCGGGCGTCAGGAACTGGAGCGCCGCGTCGGCCGCCCGTGGCAAGAGCGCCTGCTGCGCAGCGGCCTGCGCCATGCGCTGGTCGAGCCCGCGCGCTTCAAGGCCCTGCTGGCACTTGGTGTGCGCTTTCGTCCCCTCGCGCCTGGCGCGCTGGCCGACAAGATCCCGCTGGCCCGCGAGCGCGACCGTCAAGCCGAGCACCCGACTGCCCCCGTCGCCGCGACGCCTTCTGATCAGGCGCTTTCTCGCCAGGTGCTGATGCTGGAGGGCTGCGTGCAACCTGGCCTGGCCCCCAACATCAATGCCGCCACTGCCCGTGTGCTGGCGCGCTTCGGCATCGGCGTCACGCCCATTCAGGAGGCCGGCTGCTGCGGTGCCATCGACTATCACCTCAACGCCCAGCAGGCCGGTCGCGCGCGCATGCGTGCCAACATCGATGCCTGGTGGCCGGCCATCGAGGCCGGTGCGGAAGCGATCGTACAGACCGCCAGTGGCTGCGGGGCCTTCGTCAAGGAATATGGCGAGATGCTGGCCGATGACCCGGACTATGCTGAGCGCGCTGCACGCGTAAGCGCCCTGGCCCGCGATATCGTCGAGGTGCTGGGCGAGGAGATCGCCCGCGATGATCGACAGAATCTCGCGGCGGCGCCCGACCAACAGCCGCTGGCCTTCCATTGCCCCTGCACCCTGCAACATGCCCAGGGACTGGGCGGCGAGGTGGAGAAGATCCTGTCGCAACTGGGCTTTACACTGGCGCCTGTCATGGAGGGCCATCTGTGCTGCGGGTCCGCCGGCACCTACTCGATCACGCAGCCGGAGTTGTCACGCCAGCTGCGAGACCGCAAGCTTGAGGCGCTGGAGGCCAACGGGCCTGCGCGCATCGCCACCGCCAACATCGGCTGTCAGACGCATCTCTCGAGCGCCGGACGCACGCCGGTGAGTCACTGGATCGAACTGGTGGATGACGCCCTGCCCGAGACGCTCCCGCAGGAATGAAGCGTCACTATCTGTTTCAGTATCTGTTTCACTATCTCTTTCACTGTCCTTTTCCCTCACCACTGCCAAGGAAGCCCGATGATCACTCGCCACGTACTGACCCTCGCTGACGTCAATCAGATGCTGGACGCCGCCCAGAAGGAAGCCGAGGCCAATGGCTGGGCCGTTTCCATCGCCGTTGCCGACGACGGCGGCCACCCGCTGGGCCTGCGTCGCCTAGACGACACCCCGGCGATGACCGGCTACTTCGCCCAGGAGAAGGCCAAGAGCGCTGCCCTGGGTCGCCGCGAGACCCAGCTGTTCGAGGACTCCATCAACGGCGGCCGCACCGCCTTCCTGTCAGCGCCGCAGCTTGAAGGCATGCTGGGCGGCGGCGTGCCGGTGATGGTCGAAGGCCAGATCGCCGGCAGCATCGGCGTGTCCGGCGTCAAGCCGGAGCAGGATGCCCAGATCGCCAAGGCCGGGGTCGCCGCGCTGGGCCTCTGAGGCACCGCCAGCCTGGATAAAAGAGGCGAATGAAAAGACCGCCGCGCCCATCAGGGCACGGCGGTCTCTTGTCATATGCTCCAAGCGTCTGTGCCTTTCGGTCACGCACCGCGAGGTGGCATGGCGGCTTCCACCGCCGCCATGAAGGCACGCAGCTTGCCCGACTGCGGCAGGCGCTGGGGATAGAGCATGTAGATGCTGTTGGGTTCGCCCTCCTCGTGCGCCAGCAGACGTACCAGACGGCCTTCGGCCAGCTCACGGTCGACCAGATAATGGGCGACCCGGATGATGCCGGCATGACCCAGCGCCTGCTGCTTGAGCAGGCGGTGATCATTGATGGCCAATCCCCCCGCGAGACTGACCTCACCACTGGCCAGCGGCCAGCCGGACTGCCCCGACCAGACGTGGCAGCGATGATCGCCAAGCGCCGCGGCCGTGTGCGGCGTGCCATGCGCGGCAAGATACTCAGGCGACGCGCAGCAGCAATGGACGTAATCGAGCAGGCGACGCGCGATCATGTTGTCCGGTGGCGTGCGCGTGGCGCGAAATGCCACATCAAATGGCTCGCGGGTCAGGTCATGGCTCTCGTAACTGACGTCCAGACGCAGCTCGACCGCCGGATGGCGCGCCTGAAAGGCATTGCAGACCTCGACCAGATAACGCTCGGTGAACAGCACCGGCGCCGTGATGCGCAACACGCCGCTATAGCCCTGACGCTCCGACTCACTCGTCTGCTCCAGGTCGTGTTCAAGCTCGCGCTCCAGTGCCAGCAGTTCGCCATGTACCGACTGCATGCGCTGGCGAATGCGCTCGCCCTCCTCGGTAAGGCGTACCGCTCGCGTGGTGCGGATCAGCAAGGGCGCCCCGATGTCCTGCTCCAGCCGCCTCACCTGCTCGGAAAGATGAGCACGCGAGACGCCCAGCGCCTTGGCCGCCCGGGTGAAGCTGAGGGCTTCCGCCACCTGAGCGAACAACATCAGTCGCTCCACCTGCTTGTGATGCCGCATCCTGCCTGCTCCTCATGCCAGCCATCCGGGATTTCAGTGATCGAGACTGCCACAGCATTGTACGTTCTGGCGAACAATCTATTCGTTCGCATGTGCTTATCAGACCTGCAGACGCGACCTAGACTGAAGGCGTCATTCGATGTCACCTCACCCCTGTGAGACATCGCGCCTCCACTCGTGAAAGGACTCCGCCATGCGCTATACCCCGGCTGAAGATCGCTACGAACGCATGCACTACCAGCGCTGCGGCAAGAGCGGCCTCAAACTGCCCCGCCTGTCGCTGGGGCTCTGGCACAACTTCGGCAACAACGCCCACGAAGACAATGCGCGCGCCATCTGCCAGACCGCCTTCGATCTGGGCATTACCCACTTCGACCTGGCCAACAACTACGGGCCGCCGCCGGGCAGCGCCGAGGAAATGTTCGGTCGCATGCTCAAGCGCGACTTCGCCGGCTACCGCGATGAGATGGTGATCTCCACCAAGGCGGGCTATCACATGTGGCCTGGCCCCTACGGCGAATGGGGCAGCCGCAAGTACCTGCTCTCGAGCCTAGATCAGAGCCTCAAGCGCATGGACCTCGATTACGTCGACATCTTCTATTCGCACCGCTTCGATCCCGACACGCCGCTGGAAGAGACGATGGGGGCGCTGGACAGCGCCGTGCGCTCCGGCAAGGCGCTCTATGCAGGCATCTCCTCCTACAATGCCCAACGCACCCGCGAAGCCGCCGCCATCCTGCGCGAACTGGGCACGCCATGCATCATCCATCAGCCCAGCTATTCGATGATCAATCGCTGGATCGAGGAAGACGGCCTGCTCGACACCCTCGATGACGAGGGCATCGGCTCCATCGTGTTCTCGCCGCTGGCCCAGGGCGTGCTGACCAACAAGTATCTGGGCGGCGTGCCGCAGGATAGCCGTCTGGCACGCGGCGGAGCGATCAAGGAAGACCACCTCACCGAGGACAATCTGGAGCGGGTGCGCGCCCTCAACGCCATCGCCGAGCGCCGTGGCCAGTCGCTGGCCCAGATGGCCCTCGCCTGGGCGCTGCGTGGCAACCGCGTCACCACCGCACTGATCGGCGCCAGCCGTCCGGAACAGGTCAGCGATTGCGTCAAGGCGCTGGATCATCTCGACTTCACCCAGGCCGAGCTCGACGAGATCGATCGCTACGCCGTCGATGGCGGCGTCAATCTGTGGGCGCGCTCGTCCAATGCATGAGCTCGTGCCTGAGCCGCGACTGATGCCGTGAAGCGCGTGAACCACATCGCCCCCGCCGAGTGAGACTCGACGGGGGCGATGTGTTTTGGCGTGACGTGCTGATGTATTGAGCTCTGACAACGTGCTCAGCCGCCGGCGGCAATGCCGTGCTCGCTGGCCAGCAGCGCGCGGTAATCGGCGTAGCCCTTGCGGTAGGCGGCCACTCCTTCGGCCCGGGGCTGGGCGAGTGTCGCATGATCCAGCGCGACCAGTCGCTCGCAGAGTTGCTCAAGCGTCTCGCTATGGCGACCCTGTCCATCTGCGCCTGACTGTCCCAGACACCAGCCCGCCTGAATCGCGGCGCCCAGGGCGGCGGCCTCGGTCACCTGCGGGCAGACCACCTCGAGGCCGAGAATGTCCGCCAGCATCTGACGCCACAGCGGGCTTTTGGCGCCACCGCCCACCAGGCGGATCTGGCGCGCCTCACTGCCCAGCGGCCCCATGCACTCCAGTGCGTAACGCAGGCCGTAACTTGCGCCTTCCATGGTCGCGCGACACAGGTTGGCCGGGGTGGCATTGCGACTGTCCAGCCCATGGAAACTGGCCTGGGCACGCGGCAGCATCGGCACGCGTTCACCATTGAAGAACGGCAGCACCTGCACGCCCTCGGCTCCGCGCGGGGCACTTGCCACCTGGGCCGAGAAGGTGGCGATGTCGAAGCCGAACATCTCGCGTACCCGCGTGGTGGCCGAGGTCACATTCATGGTGCACACCAGCGGCAGCCAGCCACCATCGCTGGCGCTGAAACTGGCCACCTGAGGGTCGCAGTCGGCCGGATAGTCCGCCGACCAGGCGCATACCGTGCCGGAGGTGCCCATGCTGAGCGTCACCCGCCCCGGCGCGATGTTGCCGGTGCCGATGGCGCTCATCATGTTGTCGCCGCCGCCGCTGGAGACGATGACGTCGTCACACAGCCGGAAGCGCGCGGCGATCTCGGGGCGAATGCGCCCGGCCGGCTGATGGGATTCGATCAGACGGGGCAGCACGCGCCGGGCGTCGAGCTCCGGGGCGATCTGCGCGAAGACATCCTGATGCCAGCAGCGCCGCCGCGTATCGAAATAGCCGGTGCCCGAGGCATCGCCGTATTCGGCGACGCGCTCGCCGGTCAGCCAGAAGTTGAGATAGTCATGCGGCAGCAGGATGCTGGCGATGCGCTGGTAGCGCTCGGGATGCCGCTCACGCAGCCAGGCAAGCTTGGAGGCGGTGTAGCCGGTCTGCAGCACCAGGCCGAGCGTCTCCAGACAGCCCGCCTCACCTCCCAGCGCCTCAATCAATGCGGCATTGTGCTCGCTGGTCTCGGTATCACACCACAGCTTGGCCGGATGGAGCGGCACACCGGCCTCATCCAGCACCACCATGCCATGCTGCTGACCGGACACTCCGATCGCCGTGATGCGCTGCGGGTCCAGCCGCGAGGCGGCCAGTGCATCAGCGAAGGCGCCCTCAAGCGCCGCCACCCAGTCCTGCGGGTCCTGCTCGCGGCGTCCGTTGGCGCCTTCCTGCAGCGCATGACTGCGCTGGCCCTGGGCCACGATGCTGCCGCAGGCCGGATTAACGATCACCACCTTGGTACTCTGAGTCCCACAGTCAACGCCTACCCACATGGGGCTCTCCCTGCCATCCGTCATTCAGCGGTCTTCCCCATCGGGGCCGATGGGGGCATTCGCAAGGCGCCAACGCCAGTCGGCGTTGAGCGAGTCCTGCTTGATCAGGTGCGCGTTGAGCATGTCCTTGTGATGGGTGCGCTCGTGGGCACCGCGGGCATCCTGGCCCATCTCGCGCCAGCGATGCAACAGACGCGGCACCAGCACCTCATCCTCGATATCCAGAAAGATGCTGATGTCGAACAAGCCGAGCAGCGCGTCCCAGGGCGCGTGGCGCAGCAGCAGATAGTTGCCCTCGACCAGCACGATGCGATGGTGAGTCTCGACCACGCGGCCACCGGCACGTGCCAGGTCCAGCGGGCGATCGAAGACCGGCACGGCGACCGGGCCATCATCGGCGCGCACCCTGACGAGATCATGATAGAGCCCGCGCGCATCGAAGGTCTCCGGTGCGCCCTTGACGTAGAGCAGGCCCTGCGGCGCCAGCACGGCGTTGTCGTAGTGATAGCCATCCATCGGCACCACCACGGCGATGCCGGATTCCAGCGCATTGAGGGTCTCGCACAGGGATTCCGACAACGTCGACTTGCCCGCCGCCGGCGGGCCGGCGAGGGCCACGATGGTACGTGTGCGCTGACTGGAGGCGTGCTCCGCCAGCACACGGCTGGCCATGTCGTCCAACGAGGGCGACATGTGGGCCAGGCGAGAATCGGGTAAAGATGTCACGTGACTACCTCATTCATGGATGCGCACCCTTGCAGCGGGACGGAAGGTGTCTCTCATCCTTAGCTCATCCAGTTGCCACCGTCGACATTGAGTGTCTGGGCGACGACGAAATCGCTGTCTTCACAGGCCAGAAATACCGCGGCGCCGGCGTGGTCATCCGGCAGCCCCATGCGTCCATAGGGTACCGCCTCACCGACCAGACGTTTCTTCTCGCCCAGCGGGCGTTGTTCATGATGGGCGAACAGCGCATCGACCTGATCCCACATCGGCGTGTCGACCACGCCCGGCGCGATGCCATTGACATTGATGCCATGGCGGATGAGATCAAGCCCGCAGGACTGGGTCAGGCTGATCACGGCGGCCTTGGAGGCACAATAGGCGCTGACCAGCGCCTCGCCGCGTCGTCCGGCCTGCGAGGCCATGTTGATGATCTTGCCGCCCTGCCCGCGCTCGACCATCGTTCTGGCCACCGCCTGCAGAGTGAAGAACAGGCCCTCGACATTGACCGCCAGCTGGTGGCGCAGCATGCCCTCGCTGACCTCCAGCACCGGCGCCATGGCGAAGACGGCGGCATTGTTGACCAGAATATCGATCGGCCCCAATTGTGCCTGCACGCATTCCAGCATGCTCTGACGCGAGACGCTCGACGTCACGTCCAGCGTCACCGCCAGGACGCGTGCCTGTGGCCCGGCCTGCTCGCGCAGCTTCTGGGCGGCGCGCTCCGCCGCCTCGCCATTGATGTCCGCCAGCGCCACATAGGCGCCTTCGGCGACATAGCGGGTGGCGATGGCCAGGCCGATACCGCCCGCAGCGCCGGTGACCACCGCCACCTTGCCGGCGAGCCGGGCGCTGCGCGGCGAGGTCAGCGGCTCACTATTATTGGCCGACTCGGATAGCGTCTGCATGTTGTCACTCCCTGACGGTGCTCATGTGGCGCTCAGGTCGCTGGCCTGACCGATACGCAGCTGACTGATCAGACCACTGACCTCCTCCATGCTCGCACGGCTCTGCCAGGCACCCGCCTCCAGCTGACGCTGGGCGTGGCCCGGCGGAATATGCCCGGCGCCGGTGAAGCCGATCACGCGCAGACCGGCCGCGACCGCCGCGCTGACGCCGGCGAGGCTATCCTCGATCACCACGCACTGCTGGGCATCACGTCCCAGCTGACGCAGCGCCAGCTGATAGACGTCCGGCGCGGGCTTGGGGCGCGCGACCTGCTCGGCCGTGAAGAGCGGCACCGAGCCCAGCCAGCGATCCAGACCGGTGGCGGCCAGCGAGGCTCGCACCCGCCGCTCGGCACTGTTGGAGACGATCGCCACGGCCACGCCATTCGCCAACAGCCCACCAAGCAGTTCCGCCATGCCGCTGATGGGCGCAAGTTCCTTCGCCAGACGTGACTCGATGGCGTGGTCGATGCGCTCCATCGCCTGCGGCGGCAGGGTGTGAGCGCTCATGGCCTCCAGATGGCCCAGGATGGCCTCGGTGGTCATGCCCAGCGCCGCGCGCAGCTCGGCCTCGGTGTCGAGGTCCGGCAGCCACTCACCCAGCTGACGCGACAACTCCTCCTCGGCCAGCACTTCGCTGTCCACCAGCACGCCGTCACAATCGAAGATCACCTGCTGCAAGGGTGTACTCATCTCGTCCTCCTCTCCGGCCTCCAGATTCTCGGCTGCGCGGTTCATGCGCGGGCTTCCTGTGCGGCGCTGGCACTGGACAGGGAATTGTCCTGACGCGTCAGGCTGGTCAGCGGGTGACGGTTGAGATTCTGCAGCGCCAGCCCTTCACGGGTGAAGAGGTGCGCACGCTCGGTATCGAAGCCGTAGCGGATGCTGTCACCCACGCGGCTGTTGACGTCGCCATCCGCCATCAGGATCCAGCCGCTGTCGGACTGCTCGTCGGACTTGAGGCCGCCGATCGGCGCATCGCCGGAACCATCCGGAGTCGCCAGGTACAGGGAGGTCACCCCGCCCAGACGCTCGATGACCTGAACCTGGCCGCTGAACGGGCCTTGCTCGTCCAGCATCAGGTGCTCGGGGCGCACGCCCAGCGTCAGGCTGTCGCCGACGATGACCGAGGCGCCATCCTCGGTCTGGCTCACCACCGGAATCAGGCGCTCGCTGCCATCGGGCAGGCGCACCGTGACGCCCTCGCCGGCCACACCAGTGACGGTGATGTCGAGGAAGTTCATCTTCGGCGAGCCGATGAAGCCGGCCACGAAACGGTTGCGCGGGTGATGGTAGAGCTCCATCGGCGAGCCGACCTGCTCGACCACGCCGCCCTGCAGCACGACGATCTTGTCGGCCATGGTCATGGCTTCGACCTGGTCGTGGGTCACGTAGATCATGGTCGCCTTGAGCTCGGCATGCAGACGCGCCAGCTCGATGCGCATCTGCACCCGCAGCGCGGCGTCCAGGTTGGAAAGCGGCTCATCGAACAGGAAGATGCTCGGGTTGCGCACGATGGCGCGGCCGATGGCGACACGCTGACGCTGACCACCGGACAGAGCCTTGGGCTTGCGGTCCAGCAGCGGCCCGAGCTGCAGCACCTCGGCGGCGGCGTTGACCTTCTCGGCGCGCTCCTCCTTGGAGACGCCGGCGAGCTTGAGGCTGAAGCCCATGTTCTCGCCCACCGTCATGTGCGGGTAGAGCGCGTAGCTCTGGAACACCATCGCCAGGCCGCGCTCGGCCGGGCCGATATCGTTCATGCGCTTGCCATCGATCAGGATGTCACCGGAGGTCGCGTTCTCGAGACCGGCGATCATGCGCATCAGCGTGGACTTGCCGCAACCGGACGGGCCGACGAAGACCACGAATTCCTGGTCCTTCACTTCCAGGTCGACTCCCTTGATGACCTGGGTGGTGGAGGCGCTGGCGCCGCTGCCGGAGGTGAATTCCTTGACGATGTTCTTGAGCGTGAGTGTGGACATGGGAAGTTTCCTTATCCGCACCTGCCCGAGGGCAGGTGATGGCAAATTTGGGTGGCATGGCAAGGGTGCAACATGCGTGTGGCTCTCGGCCGCCTGCGCTGATCCGCTATCAGTCAATGTTCATCAGCCAATGTGGCGCAGGCGGCGTACCTCTCTGTGGCTTATGCGTCTTGCGTGTCTCTGGCTGGCGCGGATTACTTGACGGCGCCGAAGGTCAGGCCGCGTACCATCTGCTTCTGGGTCATCCAGCCGAAGATCAGGATCGGCGCGATGGCGAGCGTGGAAGCCGCGGACAGCTTGGCCCAGAACAGCCCCTCAGGACTGGAGAAGGACGCGATGTAGGCGGTCAGCGGTGCGGCGTTGGAGGTGGTCAGGTTCAGGCTCCAGAACGCCTCGTTCCAGCTCAGGATCACGCACAGCAGACCGGTGGAAGCGATGCCCGGCAGGGTCAGCGGCAGCAGCAGGTGGAAGATCTCCTGCAGGGTGCTGGCGCCATCCATGCGACCGGCTTCGAGGATGTCCTTGGGAATGTCCTTGAAGAAGGTGTAGAGCATCCAGACCACGATCGGCAGGTTCATCAGCATGTAGATGATGATCAGGCCGGTACGGCTATCCAGCAGTCCCAGATCGCGGAAGATCAGGTAGACCGGCAGCAGCACGCCAACGGACGGCAGCATCTTGGTCGACAGCATCCACAGCAGAGTCCCCTGGGTACGCTTTGTGGGCAGGAAGGCCATCGAGTAGGCGGATGGAATCGCGATCAGCAGCGCCAGCAACGTTGCCCCTAGCGAGATCACCACACTGTTGAGGGCGTACTTGAAGTAGTCCGCACGTGCCTGGATCTCGATATAGCCCTCGACGCTGGGCGTGAAGAACAGGCTCGGCGGCGTGGCGATCGCCTCGGCCTCGGTCTTGAAGCTGGTGAGGATCATCCAGAAGATCGGGAAGAACATCACCAGCGCGATGGTCCAGGCCACCAGGGTCAGGACAAGCTTCTTGTTGATCACGCTGCGGCGCGCGCGACTGGCGCTGACGGCAGCGCTGGCGGCGGCCACGGAATTGGAAGTTGAAGTCGACATCATTGAGTCTCCCTGTGCTGAGCGCTTGTCATCAGTTCTCGAGATTCTTGGCGACGGTACGCACCAGGAAGAAGGCCACGATATTGGCCAGGATGATGGCGATCACGCCACCGGCGGAGGCACCACCCACATCGAAGTCCAGCAGGGCGCGGATGTAGATCAGGTACGCCAGGTTGGTCGAGGCAAGCCCCGGACCACCGGAGGTGGTGACGAAGATCTCGGCGAAGATGGTCAGCAGGAAGATCATCTCGATCATCACCACCACGCTGATGGCACGCTTGAGGTGCGGCAGGGTGATGTAGAAGAAGATCGCCACCGGCCCTGCCCCGTCCATGCGCGCCGCCTCGACCTGGTCGTCATCGAGTGACTGGATGGCGGTCAGCAGGATCAACACCGCGAACGGCAGCCACTGCCAGGTGACGATGATCACGATGGAGGTCAGCGGCAGGCTGGCGAACCAGTCGATGGCCGGCAGACCGAACAGCCCGGCGACCCAGGCGAGAATGCCGTTGACCGGATGCATCATCATGTTCTTCCACACCAGGGCACTCACGGTGGGCATGATGAAGAACGGCGCGATCACGAACAGACGCGCGACGCCGCGGCCGAAGAATTCCTGCTGCAGCAATACCGCCAGCAGCGTGCCGCCGACCACGGTGGCGACCAGCACCCAGCCCACCAGCAGCAAGGTGTTGCCCATGGCGGTCCACAGGGACGGGTCGGTCAGCAGGTAGTAATAGTTGTCGACGCCGGCAAAGCCGGACACCGACGGCATCATCAGGTTGTAACGCTGGAAGGAGAACCACAGGGTCATGACCAGTGGTACCAGCATCCACATCAACAACAGGCTTACGGCTGGGGCTTGCAGCGACAGGGTCCGCAATCCCCCGACGGTGCGTCCGGATGCTCTCGTGCGCATGGTGAGTCCTTCGATACGGTGAGGAAGTCGGGCAATGCGGTGGGCTTCAGGCCGAGGCTCCCCGTGCCACGCCGCGAGGGCGTTGCAGGAGTCTCGAGAGGAAGGGGGTACCGCGGGTGCCGGACGGGGCTCCCGCCGTGCTTCGAGTCAATTACGATTGAGGCTCTAGGCAAGACGGGAGGCCGTTGCAACGTTCAGATCAGATCGGTTGGGATCAGACCGGCTGGATCAGATCAGTAACCCGACTGGCGCATGGTGCGCTCGGTGGAACGCTGGGCGGAGGACAGTGCCTGCTCGACCGACATCTGGCCGGCCAGCGCCGCGGCGATCATCTGACCCACCTGGGTACCGATGGACTGGAATTCCGGGATGGTCACCATCTGCACGCCGACATAGGGCACCGGCTCCAGGGTCGGATCGGTCGGGTCGGCACTGGTGATGGCGTCCATCACGAAGCCGGCGAAGGGTGCGGCGTCCTTGTAGGACTGGTTCTCGTAGGTGGAGACACGGGTGCCCGGCGGGATGCTGGCCCAGCCTTCACGCTCGCCGACCAGGTTCACGTATTCCTGGGAAGTGGCCCAGGTGATGAAGGTCTGGGCGGCATCCTTGGACTTGGAGGATTCCGGAATCGCCAGCGCCCAGGACCACAGCCAATGCGAGCCCTTCTCCGTCTTGGCGATCGGTGCCGGCGCGAAGCCCAGCTTGTCGGCCACGGAAGATTCCTTCGGGTTGTAGAGCTTGCCGGCCGCCGAGGTAGCATCGACCCACATGCCGCACTTGCCGCTGGAGAACAGTGCCAGGTTCTCGTTGAAGCCGTTGGAAGTCGCGCCCGGCGGGCCGTACTTGCCCATCATGTCGACGTAGAAGTTGATGGCCTCGCTCCAGGCCGGGGAATCCAGCTGCGGTTCCCACTCTTCATTGAACCAGCGACCGCCGAAGCTGTTGACCATGGTGCCCAGCACCGCCATGTTCTCGCCCCAGCCCGGCTTGCCGCGCAGGCAGATGCCGTAGACGCCTTCATCCGCGGAGTTGAGCTTGGCGGCCCAGTCGTTGACCTGGCTCCAGGTCGGCTGCTCCGGCATCTCGATACCGGCCTGCTCGAAGAGGTCCTTGCGGTAGTAGAGCATGGAGCTTTCGCCATAGAACGGCAGCGCGTAGAGACCCTTCTTCTCGCCTTCGGTCACGCTCAGACCATCACGCACCGGCTTGATCAGGTCGTCGACCTGATAGTCCTCCGGCAGGTTGTCGAGCTTGGTCAGCCAGCCATGCTTGGCCCAGATAGGCACTTCATAGGTGCCGATGGTCATGACGTCGAACTGGCCACCCTGGGTCGCCACATCGGTGGTCAGACGCTGACGCAGCACGTTCTCTTCCAGTACCACCCAGTCGAGGGTGATGTCCGGATGCGCCTTCTCGAATTCGCTGGTCAGGCTCTGCATGACCACCATGTCGGCGTTGTTGACGGTCGCGACGGTGATGGTCTCAGCGCTGACCTGAGCGCTGAGCGGCGCCAGGGCAGCGACACTGGCGAGCGAGAGCAGATGACGGCGGGACTTGGTGATGTGAGGTAGGCGCATGAGGGCACTCCATCGGGGCGTTATTGGCATTGTTCTTTTCGAGGGCAGCGGCGCCTTGGGCACCGATACCTTCCCATCAACCGGCTTGGTGAACGGATATCCTGGCGAGACATCGCGACGCAAACACGCTCGATCAAAACGTCATTCAGTGAACAAATGATCGGATCAGACCCGTGAAAAAGCAAACCCTGAAGCGCTATACCTTGGGCTATACAACCTTGGGATCTGATCCTTTGGGTGTAGGCCACAAGGCGGCATGGCCACTGAGCTTGCGTGCAATTCAGCATAGACAGATATTAGCGTTAAACGAAACAACGCAGACCACGATTGCCGCCCCGATTATTTATCATTGTGGCGAACAAACGCGTTCGATTGTCAGACAGTAGAAGGCAGCGTTCGCCCTAAAAATCGTGGCTCCGACGCGAGGATGGGAGAACGAAGAGAAAATAAAGAGAGAACAAAGAGCGAACCAAGGGAGGGAAAAGAGAGAGCAAAGGGCAAGAAAAAACGCAGGTATCGCGAGGAAATAGCAAAGGAATGGCGAAGGAGTGACAGAGCAATAGCGCCGGGAAGGTAACGGAAGCGCCTGGGCATCGCGCGGGCATCGCGCGGGCATCGCGCGGGCAACGACAATGCTGAACCCTGATCACGATAACGACACCAAGAACGACACCAAGAACGACACCAGGAGCAAGGCCTGGGGCCATACGCCCCGCCCTGCTCCCGATGACTCGCTCGGCGCCTTGTACGGCGTCTTGTGCGGACTGTATCCACAGGAGCCAGTCGTCAAGCGCAAGCCATCAGCAGAAAACATCAGGCTGCAGACAGCTCGATGAAGCCATACGAAGACGGCAGTTCTCTGCTCACTCCTTGAGGGCCGCGCAGACCCGCTGGGCAGCCACCTCATCGATGATCAGCCCCTGCAGCCAACCACCGCGCAACGCACTCAGGATGGCCGGCACCTTGTCGTGCCCGCCCGCCAGCCCGATCAGCGGCTGCGCCTTGAGCGAGGTCAGCGGCACACTGGTGATGCGCTGCGCCAGCGGGCAATCGATCAGCCGGCCATGGGTGTCCAGCGGCCAGCCCATCAACTCGCCCACGGCACCGACTTCCATCAGCTCATCGCGCTCGGCGGCGCTGATGAACTGATCCTGGAACAGCGTCGCCTGGGCATCGAGGCGCCCGATGCCGATCATGCCCACATCGGCCTCACAGGCGACCTTGAACACCGCCTTGACCAGATTCTGCCCCTGCAGCGACTCCTTCTCCTCGATGCTGGCCGCCACCACGGGCGCGGGCAGCAGGAAGCGATCAGCGCCGATCTTGTCCGCCAGCAGCATCACGCCGTCATAGCGGTTGGAGGAGCCATCCAGCGCCACATTGCCGACCAGTGACACGATGCGATGCTGGGGGCGCTCGCTGCGACTCAGCGCTTCCACCGCCGCGCGCACCGCACGCCCGGTGCTCAGCGAGATGGTCTGCGGCTGCTGGCGACCGAGATAGAACGCCAGGCGCTCGGCACCCGCCACCGCCAGATACTCCGCGATGCTCTCCGGTGACTGGGTGTCAGAGGGCACCACATCGCAGAAGCTCAGCCCGAAGTGCTCCACCAGCGTATCCGACAGCGCCATGCTGCTGGCCACGGGATGATCGATGGAGATCTTGACCAGCCGCTCCTGGCGCGCCAACGACAGCAGGCGCTGCACGCCGGGGCGCGACACCCCCAGCTGCACCGCGATGTCGTCCTGGGTCCGTCCACCGACATATGACAACCATGCAGCCCGCGCAGCCTGCTCCAGTCGCTGTTCAAACTTGTCCATGCGCTTTCTTCCACACTGTCGATTGAGTCCAACACTTTCCACGCCGCCGCCACCGAGCACAAGTGCCACGCGCCAACCCGCGCACGAAACGACAACGCCCCGCCGATGAAGGCGAGGCGTTGCAGAGGCGCTTTTCGCGCGCCGAGGCATCAGCTGACTGACGCCGGGGCGCCGCGATGGACTACATGAACCAGCGTGCGCCATACCCCCACAGCAGCACGGTGACCGCCAGCAGGCCCTCGAGAACCAGCACCCCGATCCCCAGTGTCGACCCGGTGACGAGGAAGCCTTCCTTGTTGGAGATGTCGAGCAGTGGCGGAATGCCCAGATACAGCAGGTATGCGCTGTAACACAGGCCAATGGTGCCCGCGAGGATACACACCCAGATGACGGGATAGAGCGCGACCAGCCCCGCGAGGAACATCGGCGTGGCGACATAGCCCGCGAAGATGATGCAACGCCGGCGGCTGGGGTGCCCCGAGAAGCGCTGCGAGAGCATGTGAATGACAGTGCCCATGAAGCCGATCGCTGTCAGTATGGCGATATAGAACGCGATACCGGCGAAGAAGGCATCCAGTGGCTCCAGAAGAATGGCGTGGCCTTCCGTCAGGCTCCAACCGAACTGCGTGGTCCCGATATAGGCACAGATGACAGGCACCAGCGCCATGAGCAGCACATGATGTGCGTAGAGGTGGGTGATGGATTCGTGTTCCTTGCGGATGGTCTGCCATTCCCGTTGCGGATGCGCCATCAAGCCCCATACGTGGGTCAGCATGTGGTCTACCTCCCGTTGACAGTCGTCGACAATCCGGCCATGCGGTCCCGGCGCGGAGTTCGTGTCAGGGCAGTTGCACAGCCATGATTTGAGCGTAGACCACATTGCGCCAACTGGCAGTTCAACGCCCGTTGCCCTTCCCGAATCGTGCCGGTGCAGGCGTGAAACAGGCCAACGAGGGAAGCGTTGATCGAGACAGCGACAGCACGCCCTGCACTTTTGAGGGATACTTGATTTACCCCCTATGGATGGATGACGACGAATGCCAATCGGACAGCGTAGCGGCATGAAGGCAGTGCTTGTCATGCAGGGAGTGCTCGACATGAAGAGAATGTTCGGCATCAAGAGAACGCTCGGCGTGAGCCTGGCAGTGGGCCTTGCAACCCTGGGCACGCCCGCCCAGGCGGAGCCTGTCGAGCTGACCATGAGCCGCGAATACGGCCCCCAGACCATGATGGGCCAGCGCGCCCAGCAGTTCGTCGATCAGGTGGCATCGCTCAGCGAGGGCGAGCTCGCGATCACCTTCGGAGAAGGCCCGCTGAGTCGGCTGCGCTCGGTGAATCACCTCGAGGCCATCAACGCCGGCATCATCCAACTGGCCGATTCGCACAGCGGCGCGCTGGCCGCCGAGATGCCGCTGTTCGGCCTCAGCTCGCTGCCGACCCTGGTCGATGACCCGCATCAGGCGCGCGAGCTCTACCGTCTGGCGCGCCCCAGCTATGAAGCGCTGCTGGAAGAGCATGACCAGATTCTGCTCTACGCCCTGCCCTGGCCGCCCAGCGGGCTGTGGTCGCGCAAGCCGATCACCACACGCGATGACCTCCGGGGCGTGCCCGTGCGGGCCTACGACCGCAATACCCAACGAGTACTGCTCAACCTTGGCGCCATCGCCACCGTGCTCGGCTGGGAGCCGATGCAGCAGCAACTGGCCGAAGGCCGTATCGAGGCGGTGATGACCTCGGCCCTGGGCGGCCTGACGGCTGAGCTCAACCGCACGCTGGACCACTACACTGCGCTGCAATACGCCATGCCGCTCAATATCGTTCACATGAGCCGGTCACGCTTCGAGGCGCTCGACGACACCCAGCGCGAGGCCCTTCTCAGCGCCGCGACCGAGATTGAAGACACCAGCTGGAACGCCATCGCCAGCGTCCTGGAGCAGACCCATGCCCAGCTGGAAGAGGCCGGCGTGACGGTCAGCAATCCGCTCTCGCCCAAACTCAAGCGCTCACTGGCACGCGCCAGTGTCAGCGTGATCGAAAGCTGGCGCAGCAAGGTTGCCCTCGAGGAAAGCGAACTGCTGGATCGCTATCTCGCACAACGCGATACCCTGTGAGTCAGGCACGCGCCCGTGCCACAGACCTTGGCCATGACGGCCACCCCACGCGGCAACCTCTCCCGACAGCGCAGGGAAAATGCGCGACGTCACGATTCAGCTGAGCATAAACGCAGGCATGCACTACCCTAGCGGGCAAAGGTCAATGACAAAAAGAAAGGATTCCCCATGACGCCTTCTTCACGTATTTCCACCCTGTTGTCCGCTGGCCTGGCAGCGGCAGGCCTGATCGGCGCACTCGGCGCGCACGCCCAGACGACCCTCAGCATGAGCAGCGACTACGAGCCCGACACGATGATGGGCCAACGCGCTGCCGAATTCAGCCAGCAGGTCGCCAGCCAGTCCGAAGGTGACCTGACGCTGACGCTGCGCTCGGACATTCGCTCCGCCAGTCACCTGCAGGCCACCGCCGGCGGTGTCATCGACATCGCCGCGACACTCAGTGGCGCGCTCGCCGAGGAAGCCCCCTTCTTCGGTATCTCCTCGCTGCCGGCGATCGCCTACGACCTCGATGAAGCTCACCGCCTTTACGTGGTCGCGAAGCCGCGCTACGAGGAACTGCTCGCCGAGTACAACCAGATCCTGCTGTATGCCCTGCCGTGGACGCCCAGCGGCCTGTGGTCGAAAACGCCCATCGCTGACGGTGGTGACTTGGAGGACATGCCGATCCGCACCTATGACCGCAATACGCAGCGTGTGCTGCTCAACCTGGGCGCGGCGCCTCAGGTCATGAGCTGGGGAGAGCTCAAACCCCTGCTGCCCGGTGGCAGCATCCACGGCGCGCTGACCTCCGCGATGGGCGGTGTCAGTGCGGAGCTCTACCGCTACATGCCCCACTTCACCACGCTCAACTACGCGATGCCGCTCAATATCATCCACATGAATCGCGATAGCTTCGACGACCTGACAGAGGCGCAGCAGCAAGTGTTGATCGATGCCGCGCATGCCGCCGAGTCTGCCGGCTGGACGGCCACCCACAGCGTGCTGGACGAGGCCTACGCCATCCTGCAGGAGAACGGCGCGAAGCTGATCACGCCGGCCCCGCCTGAGCTGCAGGATGCCCTCGAGGAGGCCAGCCAGCATGTGGTGGAAAGCTGGAACCAGAAGGTCTCCAATAAAGATCGCGAACTGCTGAGCAGGTATCTCGAATCACGTCCTGAGCGCTGAGCCCGAAAGCACTGATGATCGTCAGGCTCCAGACACGACAACGGCACCCTCGGGTGCCGTTGTCGTCTTCGTGCGCTTCACGTCTTGTGCAATAGAGCGGGGCTCTGCTCAACGATGCGACGCCGCCAGTCCCGCGCCGGCCACGACGAACAGACTGCCCGTGGTGCGATTGAACAGCCGCACGCGCCGGTGGCTATCAAACCAGCGGCTGATGCTGGAACCCGCATGGGCGTAGGTGCTCATCGTCAGCAGGTCCACCACCAACCAGGTCAGCGCCAGTACCACGAACTGGGGCAGCTGCGGCTGGGCCATGTCGATGAAGTTGGGAAACAGCGCGCCGAAGAACAGCAGGTCCTTGGGGTTGCTGATCCCGATACCGAAGCCCTTGCGGCACAGTTGCCAACGCGTGGCTCGGGCGCGCATCTGCCCGTCTTCCCCCACGGCGTCGAACACCACCGGCTGGGATGGCGCCCGCCAGGCCTGAATGCCCAGATAGATGAGATAGAGCGCCCCGACGATCTTCAGCACTAGAAACCCTGTCTCGGACGCCGCCAATGCCGCGCCGAGGCCCAGCGACGACAAGGCCATCAACACCAGTGACGCCGCCGCCCCGCCCGCCACCGTCGCGAACGAGCGGCGTCGACCGTGGCGCAGACCATGATCCATACACAGCAACGCAAACGGTCCGGGAAAGGTGATCAAGGCGATGATGACGCTGACATATGCCAGCCAGACGGTGAGTTCCACTGGGTTTCCTTGTCGTTCAACGAGTGACGAACTGCTGAAAGGTGACCTGCCAATATCGCGGCTCTCCGCCACGTCAGCAACACTTTTTGCTCCGATCGGTTCGGCAAGACAGCCGCTCCCCTCCTTGAGCATGTTGTTGCTGCCGATAACCATTTCTGCGGGAGAGCACCTACAGCTCCAACATGAGAGTTGGTAACGACATCTCATATTCGAGCATTTCCAATCAACGTGAAGCAATTCTCACCATTAAGGTATAAGACACAATGCCAAGCGGGGCCTAAGTGCTGGGATCGGTTAATGCGGGAAGGTGCCATCGTAGCTTTGTTGAAGAAAGGCCAAGTGAAACTGTGCTGCTAAACGATCTGAAGAATAATCTAGATCATAATGCAGGCTAATTATCCAATCTAACTCTACTCTAGACTCGACAAGACATGTCCGCATGGGGCACTGGTTAATACTGTCGAAACCCTGACAGATGCACAACCTCACCCTATAGCTAAAATTGATGAACTTAAGGGATCACTTGAGCAGATGAGTAGTGTAGCCACTTCTGTGACTAACAATTCCATGACCAGGAGAGAAAAACTATAAAATCGTAAGACTAGAAAGCTATTGATCGGGTGACGGGAATCGCTACTTACTACGAAATCACTTATTAGATCAATAGGTTACGAAATTTAAGCAGGCATTTGTAGCTGGTACTATAGCTATTCGCGTAGCCAACGACTGAGAGAAATTGTACATTGTTTATTCGAGGGGCTGCATAGGCTTTCCGGCCGCCACCCAGTGCTTCATAATTTCACAACTTTTTCTCGAACCCTTTAAACTTGGTAGCTTTTCTATGGCAGAGAAATATCGACTTCAATCAATAAAAGGCGATCATAAAGAACACGGCGTTTACAACAGTAATGCATGGCGGAAGGAAGCAGAAATACATTATGAATCTTCTTGTGAGTTGCGAGAGATCGCACGTAAAATAAAAGACGAGATTTCTTGTTTTCGAGAGGAAGGCGGGACGCTGGATCATAATATTCAGAAAAGAATAATGAGGATCCGTTATGTTTCGAAGTCCAGTCTTCTACTTATTGGCTACGCCTTGGAGATGGTGTTGAAATCTGGAGTTGTTAGCCTTTTTAAAGATGTTCCTAGAAAGCATGTCTCAGAAGTATTAAAATCAAAATTTAGTCATAAATTGATTGAAGTGGCAAAGTTTGTAGAGCTTCCGCTTGATGAGAACGAGTGGAATTTGTTAAAAAAAATGAGTGATCTTGTAGTGGCTGACGCCCGTTATCCGATTGAGCCGAATGATGACAAATCCTTTAACCGGTATTCTAACAAACTAAGCAATACTATATTTGATGAAAATTTTTACCAGCGTGCCATAGATCTATATCATAAGGCGTGGTCTCATACTGAAAGGATTCGTGGGACTGAAGAAGCTCCTGTTTCGTCTGGGGCATTGCAGATTGATAAGGATGGGATAGTCGCATATCGATTTGGTGGCGGTGTGTCTAATAGGATATTGATTTGCTACAGCAGTATTCAGAGACAAGAAGGTGAAAATAACTCACTGAAGCTGTGGAGGTTGTTGGAGAGTTGTGTGGAGCATAACTTGACGCTGAAGGTGATTTTAAATCAAGGCATTGATGATGTTTTTGTTTTCGAGCTTAACGGTAAATAAATTAGAAAATCATGAGATTAGTGAAACTATGGAGCGGGTGAAGGGAATCGAACCCTCGTCTTAAGCTTGGGAAGCTTCTGCTCTACCATTGAGCTACACCCGCAGGGCGGTGCATTGCGCACGCCAGAACTGCATTGTACTCAACGACTTAGCGCGGTCAAGCAACATCTGATGGAGCGGTTGCCGCAGGCGGCGTCCTGCTGGCGATGTTGGTGGCCAAGCCGTTGATTGCATTCAGTATTCAAGCGCCGGTGATAATTCTCAGGCTGCGCAGCTATCGAGTTGTGCCAGCAGCACGCCACGGCGGGCGTCACTCATGCCGAGACCTTCGCCGCGCTGCGGGAAGGCGGCGTCGATGGCGTTGCGACACAGGGTGAGCCACTGCACCTCGCTGAGATTCAGCGCTTGCTGCACGGCGATGAAGTTGTCGAGCATGCCGCCGCCGAAATAGGCCGGGTCATCCGAGTTGAGGGTGATATTGAGGCCCGCCTCGATCAGCTTCGGCAGCGGGTGATCTTCCATGCGCTCCACCACCTTGAGCGCGACATTGGACAACGGACACACCGTCAGCGGGATACGCCGCTCGGCCAGCTGTGCGACCAGGGCGGCATCTTCCAGACAGCGCACACCGTGGTCGATACGCTCCACCCCCAGCACCTCAAGCGCCGTGCGGATGTACTCTGCCGGGCCTTCCTCACCTGCGTGCGCGACACGATGCCAGCCGCGCTCCCCCGCAAGCTGGAAGACCTCGGTGAACTTCTCCGGCGGATTGCCGATCTCGGCGCTGTCCAGGCCGACACCCACGAAGCGCGATTCAAAGGGAATCAGCGCGTCGAACAGCTCACGCGCAGACGCCGCGGAATGACAGCGCAGGAAGCTCGGCACCAGCGCCGAGGTGATATCGAATTCCTTCACCGCCTCACGACAGGCGCGCTCCAGCCCCGCGAACTGGGTTTCCAGACTCACGCCACGCGCCAGATGCGCCTGCGGATCGAAGAACAGCTCCAGATGCTTGACGCCATCGGCGCTCGCACGGCGGAAGTAGTCCTGCGCCAGACGGTAGAAGTGCGACTCGTCATTCAGGACGCCCATGCCCTGGTAATAGAGCGCGAGGAAGGCAGGCAGGTCCGCGAAGTCATAGGCTGCCTCGACCTCCTCCAGGGTGGTGTAGGGCAATTCGATGCCCTGCTCCGCCGCCAGCTCGAACATCAAGGCCGGCGTCAGCGAGCCTTCGATGTGCAGGTGCAGCTCCACCTTGGGCAGGCGGGCGAGAAAGTCGTGCATGCGCGGGGTAAGGGTCATGGCCCGTCTCCTCAATGAAAGGCGGCGGCTGGAAGATCGCGGAGCGCTCACCACAGCCTGATGGCGCAATTCTAGCAATCCCGAGACCACCTTGAGGAGTGACGGCGCGGGAAATGCGATTTCTCTACTCACTGCCCGCCTGCCGTGCCTTTTCGCGACTCGCCGAAATAGGCTATTTTCGTTCATTCGCACTCTCGCAAGCTCACCACAACAGTCATGAGCGTGCGACAGCCAGCAACGCCCAGCCCCATGCCGCGCTGACTGACATAACCATAACGATCGACGCTGAACACCAAGGACACGAATGCCATGCACGCCATATCCCCTGCCCGCCATCCCTTCTCACGCAGAAAGCAATCTCGACAGCGCACTGTCGCCCTGCCCGCTGCCCTGCTGCTCAGCCTTGGCCTGCTGGCGCCCTTGAGCGCCAACGCCGCCCAAGAGGAGCAGAACGAACAGACCGACTTCGCCCCGCAGGGCAAGACGGAGTGCATCGCGCCCGCCAAGCCCGGCGGTGGCTGGGATTTCACCTGTCGCAGCGTGGCCCGCCTGCTGGATGAGCAGAACCTCATCCCTGCCGGCATGCAGACCCTCAACGTGCCCGGCGCCAGCGGTGGCGTCGCCTTCGCGCATGTGAAGTCCAAGCGCCACGCCGATGAGCAGGTCATCGTCGCCGCCTCGAGCGCGACCACCACCCGCCTGGGCCAGCATGCCTATCAGGACGGCAAGGTCGACGACGTGCGCTGGCTGATGACTCTCGGCGCCGACTACGGCGTGATTGCCGTGGCCGAGGACTCGCCCTACCAATCGCTGAACGAGCTGCTGGCCGCCATGCAGACAGACCCCAAGGCGGTGCGCTTCGCCGGTGGCGATGTCGCGGGCGGCTTCGATCACCTCAAGGTGCTGATGGCGGCGCGTGAGGCGGGCATCGACAATCTGCGCGCCCTACCGTACCTCGCCTACGACTCCGGCTCCGTTGCCATCACCCAGGTGATGGGCGGCCACCTGGAGGCCTTCACCGGCGACATGACCGAGGCCCGCGGCTTCGTCGAATCCGGCCACCTGCGCCTGCTGGCAGTGTTCAGTGAAGAGCGTCTGCCCGGCCAGTACAGCGACATTCCCACCGCGCGTGAGCAGGGGATCGATGTGGTCGCCCCCAACTGGCGCGGCTTCTACCTGCCGGGTGGCGCATCGGATGCCGCCTTCGACTGGTGGGAGCAGACCCTCAACCGCATGGCCGAGACGCCCGAGTGGCAGCAGGTGATGCAGGACAACGGCCTGATGCCGTTCCACAAGTCCGGCAAGGCGCTGGATCGCTTCATCACCCAGCAGGTCAGCGATGTCGAGCAGATGTCGCAGGAGCTGGGCCTGCAGTGATCAACTGAAGCCCTGAGCGCCGCGCTCGCCCGGCAAACGCTCAAGGCTGCCGAAAGCAAGACGCCGCCCCATTGCCCGGGGCGGCGGCTTTTGGCGACTGACTGGCTTGCCCCAGCGACCTCAGGGCATGGAGGGCCACGGCCCCTTGGGCGGCTGATGTTCGGAGTCAAACTGATAGGGCGATTGCGGGTCGCTCTCTTCGTGCGGCTCAGAAGCTGTCTCTGACTCTGTCTGTGACCGAGGCTCTGTTTCCGTTGCCGGCGCTGCTTCTGTCTCAGTTGTCAGCTCCGCTCCCGGCAACAGCTCGGACAACCGCTCCGTCTCGAACGCGATTTCCGTGTCAGCATCAGCCTCGAGCAGCGGCTCTGCCACGTACTCGTGGTCCGGCTCCACCAGTTCCGCCTCCTCCAGCGGTGCGACGTTGGCCTCGAACGCCTCATCCAGCGCCTCTTCCAACGCCTCCTCGAAGGCTTCTTCCAGCGCGACCTCGAAGGCCTCTTCCTGCGCCGCCGCCTCGGCAGCCTCGGCGGCCAGCTGCTCATCCTCGGCGTGTTCATGTGCCCATTCCACCGCCACCTCGACCGCCATCGGTGACGCCGTCGGCAGGATGTTGAGGTAACTGTCGGTCTCCTCGACCGGCACCATCTCGCGCTGGGTGATCTGATAGAGCGCATACAGCGAGATGGCCACGAAGGTGGTCGCCAGCACCAGCCAGAAGGCGTAGGGGTCCATCACCTCCATCGCGCCACCTGCCGCCAGCGGCCCGACGATGGCGCCCAGCCCGAAGGCGAATACCAGCCCGCCGGAGGCGCCCGGCATCTCCTCGGCCGTCAGCGAATCATTGGTGAAGGCCAACAGCAGCGCGTACAGAGGTGTGGTCACGCCCCCGGCAAAGAAGGCCGAGGCGATCAACGGCCACAGCGCATCGCCCGCCATCCAGCCGAACAGACATGAGCCTGCCCCGGCGGCGGACAGGCCGCAGATGAGCACGCGGCGGTCCATGCGGTCCGACAGCCAGCCGATCGGGGTCTGCAACACCAGCGCGCCGGCGAACAGCATGGCGATGAACAGAGCGATATGTGAGCCCGACAGGCCCACCTGGGTGCCGAAGACCGCGCCCATCCCCGACTGGGTCGCATAGACACTGCCGAGCAGGAAGATGCCGATGGCGCCCAGCGGTGACGCCTTGAACAGTTTCGCGAACGACATGGCCCGCGACACCTCGACCACCGGGGCCACGGCCGCCGACAGCAGAATCGGCCCGAAGGAGATCGACACCAGGATGGAGGCACAGATGAACAGCACCGAGGTCGCGGCGTCGCCCAGCGTCAACAGGCCCTGCGCGCCGATGATGCCCAGTGTCTGCGCCATCATGTAGGCCGACAGCACCTTGCCGCGCGTCTCGTTGCTGGCGGCCGCATTCAGCCAGCTTTCCGCCGTGACATAGATGCCCGACATGCAGAAGCCAATCAGCAGGCGCAGCAGCGTCCAGGCCCAGGGCTCGGTCAGCAGTGGCAAGGCGATCAAGGCCGCCGAGATGAAGCTGCCGAGTGCCGCGAACACCCGCACATGCCCGACCCGCTGGATCAGCACCGGCGTATAGCGCGCACCGGAGAGAAAGCCCACGAAGTAGCCCGAGGTGACGATCGCCAGCTCCGCCGAGGAGAAACCCTCGATGCCGCCACGCAGACCGATCAGCGTGAAGTGCATGCCATTGCCGAGCATGATCAGCACGATACCCAGCAACAACGCCCACACACTGCCCAACACCTTGGCCATGAGTCTTCTCCCCTCCCCTGTCCCCTTGCACGATTGACGCTGGCACCTGGTCAGCACGCAGTCTGGCCACCGGCTACACGCTAGACCAAAGCCCAAGGACCACGCTTCTGCTGCAACGCCGCATAACGTTTCAAACACGACAAGCCAGCCAGGGCACCCGTGAACGCACAGCTCACGCAGGCGGCGCAAGCGCCCCGCTCGGGCCTGCTGGGAGAGGTGCGAGGGAGGCATGCAAGAGCAGCGAGAGAGCAGCGATAGAGAAGCGAGAGAAAAACAAGAGAGGAGTGAGAGAGGAACAAGAGAAAAGCAAGAGAGAAGCAAGAGAGCGTCGGAAACCGCCAGATTCCAACACGACATCCCGCCGGATCATTCACAAAAATGCACCGCAAAGGTGCGCAAATATGCCTTTCGACCAAGGTCGGTGCGACGAATGGGTATCTTGCGAGCCATCGGGCGGCAGTCTAATTTCACCATACAGAATAAAGTTCCGCCTTACAGAATTGTAAGGTTGCTGTCAGGTTCGCGGCTGCAGGGCGAGTTTCTCGCTCAGCCGCTGCCAGCGCCTGACCCACGACATGTGCCGCTACCACAATCCAATAACACCAGAGGTCGCCATGACACGTCATATGACACTCAAACTCCTGACAGCCGCGGTGGTCACCGCCATGTCCGCCCAGGCCTTCGCCTTCGAACCGAAAGGCAAGGTTGACTGCATCGCTCCGGCTGATCCGGGCGGCGGCTGGGATTTCACCTGCCGCAGCGTCGGCAAGATCCTGTCTGAGCTCGATTTCGTGCCGGGCAACGTGCAGACCATCAACATGGCCGGTGCCGGTGGCGGCGTCGCCTTCGCGCATACCGTCTCCAAGCGTGCCGGTGACGAGCAGCTGCTGGTGGCCGCCTCCACCGCGACCACCACCCGCCTGGCACAGGGCCAGTTCCCGGGCATGAATCAGGACCAGGTCGAGTGGATCGGCGCACTGGGCGCGGACTACGGCGCCATCGCCGTCTCCAAGGATTCGCCGTACAACACCCTGAGCGAGGTAATGGACGCGCTGAAGAAAGACCCGAAATCCGTCAAGTTCGCCGGCGGCAGTGCCGCAGGTGGCTGGGATCACCTCAAGGTGCTGATCGCTGCCCAGGCAGCCGATGTCGAGAACCTGCCCAAGGTCTCCTACCTGTCCTACAACAACGGCGGCGAAGCCATCACCCAGGTCGTCGGCGGCCACGTGCAGGCCTTCACCGGTGATATCTCCGAGATTCAGGGCTTCATGGAATCCGGCGACCTGAAAGTGCTGGCCGTGCTCTCCGAAGAGCGCCTGCCGGGCAAGCTGGCTGACGTGCCGACCGCTCGCGAACAGGGCATCGATGCCGTCGCCCCCAACTGGCGCGGCTTCTACATCCCGGCCGGTGTCAGCGACGATGCCGAGCAGTACTGGACCACCACGCTGGACAGCGTCTATGAAAGCGAAGAATGGAAAGACGTGATGACCAAGAGCGGCCTGATGCCGTTCCACAAATCGGGTGCCGAGTTTGATGCCTTCGTGAAGGCACAGATCCAGGACATCCAGACCCTTTCCAAGGACATTGGGCTGATTCGCTGATGAATGACCGCATCTTTGGTCTGCTGATGCTCACCCTGGCCGTCGCGTACGGCTGGGGTGCCCAGCAGTTCCCGGAACCCTTCGGCGGGGCCGAGTCCATCGGGCCCGAAACCTTCCCCACGGTGCTCTCGATCGTGCTGGCGCTGAGCAGCCTGTATCTGATCGTGCGCCCCGACCCGGACCAGCAATGGCCGTGGAGCCGCACCGGCGCCGAGATGGTGCTGGCCATCGTCATCCTGTGCCTGTACACCGCACTGCTTGAGCCACTGGGCTTCATCGTCACGACCACCGCTGCGGTCGGCACCCTGTGCTGGCGCATGGGCTCCAAGCCGGTTCGCGCTTACGTGACAGGCCTGCTCGGCGGCATCGTCGTCTTCGCCCTGTTCAACTTCGTGCTTGAGCTACCACTGCCGCTGGGCATCCTGGAGGTGGCGTAATGGAAAGTCTTGGCTTCTTGATGCAGGGCTTCGGCATCGCCCTGCAGCCAGAGAATCTGATGTTCGCCGTGCTGGGGGCCTTCCTGGGCACCCTGATCGGCGCACTGCCGGGCCTGGGCCCGGCCAACGGTGTGGCCATCCTGATTCCGCTGGCCTTCACCCTGGGCCTGAGCCCGGAAACCTCGCTGATCCTGCTGACCTCGGTCTACGCCGGTGCCATGTACGGCGGGCGCATCTCCTCGATCCTGCTCAACATCCCGGGCGATGAGCCGGCGATGATGACCTGCCTCGATGGCTATCCGATGGCCCAGAAAGGCAAGGCCGCCGAAGCGATGGCCATCTCGGCGATCGCCTCCTTCATCGGCAGCCTGATCGCCACCATCGGCCTGATCGTGATGGCGCCGTGGCTGGCCAGCTTCGCGCTGACCTTTGGCCCAGCGGAATACTTCGCGCTGTTCGTGCTGGCCTTCGCCACCCTGGGCGGCATCACCGGCAAGAATCCGGTCAAGACGCTGATGGCCGCCGCCATCGGCCTGATGATCGCCACCGTCGGCATCGATGGCTCCACCGGCACCCAGCGCTACACCTTCGATGTGCTGGAGCTGTTCGAGGGCATCGACTTCATCATCGCCATCGTCGGTCTGTTCGCCATCTCGGAGCTGCTGTTCTTCATCGAACAGCACGCCGGTGAAGGCAAGCCGATGATCGCCATGAACAAGATGACCCTGAAGCTGAAGGACATCGTCGCGATTCTGCCGACCTCCTTCCGCGGCGGTGTGCTGGGCTTCATTTCCGGCGTGTTGCCGGGCGCCGGTGCGTCGCTGGGCAGCTTCATCAGCTACACGCTGGAGAAGAAGATCCTCGGCAAGAAAGGCAACTTCGGTGAAGGTGATCCGCGCGGCGTGGCCGCCCCAGAAGCAGGCAACAACGGTGCCGCCTCTGGCGCCCTGGTGCCGATGCTGACGCTGGGCGTGCCGGGTTCCGGTACCACCGCGGTGCTGCTGGCGATGCTGATCTCGCTCAACATCACCCCGGGCCCGCTGATGTTCACCCAGCACGGCGACATCGTGTGGGGCGTGATCGCGGCGCTGCTGATCGGTAACGTCATCCTGCTGCTGATGAACATCCCGATGGTCGGCATCTTCGTCAAGCTGCTGTCCGTGCCGCCCAAGTACCTGCTGCCAGTGGTGACCATGGTCGCCTTCGTTGGCATCTACTCCATCAGCCACTCGACCTTCGACCTGTACTTCATGGTCGCCTTCGGGGTCGCCGGCTACTTCCTGCGCAAGCTGGATATCCCGCTGGTGCCGGTCATTCTCGGCATGCTGCTGGGGCCGGAGATGGAGAAGAACCTGCGTCACGCCATGCAGCTGTCTGACGGCGACTGGACCATCCTGATCGGTAGCCCGCTGGCCGTGACCCTGTGGTGCATCGCCATCGCCGGTCTGCTGCTGCCGGTGATCGTCGGCCCCATCCTGCGTCGCCGCATGAGCGCCGCCAAGGCCGCCACCGACGCCTGATCCAGGCAAGGGTCCGCGCCTCTCATGAGGTGACACGCCCTGAATGACAGCGCTCTGAAATGACATCGCCCCCGCCGGTCTTGCCGGCGGGGGCGATGTCATTTCAGCACTTCCCATAACGTGTCACTGGCAAGTCGCGTATCAGTCGCCCTGCTGCCACTGGGCGAGCAGGCGGTGGGCCTGGGCAGGCGTCAGGCGCGCCGTCGGGCCACTGAGCACGATGACTTCCGCCGGTGCCAGCCCCTCGTCGTGATGCTGGGCGACGCTGACCGCCAACGCCGCCACCGACAGGCCGGCGGCTTCGCCGGTCTCGATCTCGCCACTGTCGGCACACTGCTGCAGCAAGGCGGACAGCGCCTCATCGACCAGCTCGCCCTCCTCCAGCTGATGACGCAGCGGCCACTGGCTGACATGCGCGTACTGACACATCGCCTGACGCGGGCGTGTCACGCCCGCCACCGGGCGCGCCTCGGCCTGCGAGCCATGCTCGACCAGCATCAGGCTGGCCGTCTCGCCACTGGCGGCATTCAGCGCCGCCAACCAGCCGCGCAGCTGAGCCTCGCGGGCCGGCAGCGCCGGTGCCAGCTGGGCAAAACGCCCCAGCGCCGCGCCGATGGAGTAGATGCCGTGGCTGTCACGCGCCACATAGCCGAAGTGCTCAAGCGAGCCCATCAGCCGCAGAATCGTGCTCTTGTAGAAACCACTGGCCTGCGCCAGCTCGTTGAGCGTCAGGCGAGGGGTCGCGGGGGTAAAGGCTTCCAGCAGCGTCAAGGCACGCTCGACCGCTTCCACACGTTGATTGGCCATGCGGCGGGACTCCCACGGCAGGTGAAGAACGAGGCTGACAGGCAACGTGCGCCATGCCGTCTCAATGGACTTGAATCATGCCATAACGTTCTGACAGACAGAACATGACGCGCCTGTCGCACTGACGATACTGGCCGTGCAGCGTGGTAGAATGGTGAGCTACGACACTATTTCCGGTTACGTCCGCACAAGGTTCGCTCATGTCCATCTTCATCATCACCTTCGTGGTCTGCCTGATCGTCACCGTCGGCACCGTGGCCATGCTGATGATGTCGCGTACGCCGCGCTTTCGTACCGACTACAGCGATATCGCCCGCGTGCTGGACCAGGCGATCAGCGGCGAGATCAACGAGAACGAGTGGCACAGCGTGATCGGCTACCCGATTCGCCATGATGAGTATCTGGAGAGTCTGCGGCGCCGCTGCCAGGGCATCTTCGACAACCATGCCCGGCCGTGGCAGCTGGCCCAGGGCGGTGCGCTGTTCTCGCGCGCCGGTCGTGAAGAGCTCAACGTGCTGCTGGGTCATCTGCGTGCCCGCACCGGTGTCGCGGAGACTCGCGCCTGATGGCCGCCAGCGAGATGCGCCTGATCCCGCTCTCCAACCTGCGCGAGCACCACGATCACAGCTACCACCAGCTGGTGATCGGCCTTGATGGCCTGGCCGAGTTCGAGATCGAGGGCCAGGGCGGCGAGATTCGCCCGCTGACCGGCTGCATAGTGCCGGCCGATCATGTCCACTACTACGCGGGCATCGGCGAGAATCGCCAGCTGATTCTCGACCTGCCCGATGATGCGCCCTACCTGACCGGCCATCACCGCGACCTCAAGCGTCTGTTCGAGCGCCCACGCTTCTTCACGCTGGACACCCGCCTGCGTGGCTATCTCGAATTCATGCTCGCGGAAGTCAACGACTACCAGCAGGCGCCGGGCGACCTGCTCGCCGCCACCTTCCTCGCCTGCCTGAACACGCGCATCGAAGAGCCGATGAGCGCGCTGAACACCAGTGGCCGTCAGCTGGATCTGGTCGCGCTCAACCGCTTCATCGACGCCAATCTCGGCCAGCGCCTCAGCGTGGCGGATCTTGCCCGCCAGTCGCATCTCTCCGAGCAGCATTTCAGCGAGCGCTTCCGCGTACTGACCGGCCTCTCGCCCTATCAGTATCTGCTGCGCCGTCGGCTGGAAGAGGCACGCCAGCTGCTGGGCACCAGCGAGCTTTCCCTGTCCCAGATCGCGGATCGCTGCGGCTTTGCCAACCAGAGCGCCCTGTCCCACGCCTTCCGCAAGCATCTCGGCTTCCCGCCTTCGGCACTGCGCAAGTCCTGATCGAGTTGGCAGGAGCCGGTGAGGCGTGCGTGTCAGATCCGCCCGTGTGTCTGACACGCCGCTCTTGAATTCGCCCCTCAAGCCTCTACCACCTTGGTATAACAAGATCGCATCATTTCGCTGCACAGCCTTCGACAAAGGTCGGAGAAGCGAGCTGCTTTTCTGACATGCCCGTGAATTTGACATGCGCAGCCGAGAAATTGGAAAGACCCGCCCCCCTGCGCCACCCTACATTCTCAGTCATACATCCAGACGTGCCGCTGTCGCGCTTTCTGATGCGTTCTGCATCACTCCCGGCGCTGTGACTCGGCAATCCCATTCGGCGCTTCGACGCCCAGCAGCAAGGGGTTCGCACCATGACCACCTCCACTTCCTCCGATCAGTCCAGTGCAGTGAATGCCGCGATCGCCTCAGCCACGTCCACAGCCGCCCAGTCATCGACAAACGACAAGCAAGGGGTGCTCAAGGGCAATGTGCTCAAGGACAACATCCTGCGCAGTGACCAGATGCTGGCCGCCAGCACCTGGCAGCAGTCTCCGGAGGCGCTGTTCGCGCGCTTAAGCGACCACTACCTGGTCGATGAAAGCGCCTACGTCAGCGAGCTGGTCGGGCTGCTGAATGCCGAAGAGAAAGATGCCAAGCGCATCGGCGACAAGACGGCCGAGCTGGTACGCGAGATCCGCACCATGGACACCGCCGTCGATTCCATCGACGAGCTGCTGCAGCAGTACAGCCTCGACACCCAGGAAGGCGTGCTGCTGATGTGCCTGGCCGAGGCGCTGCTGCGCATTCCGGACAAGGAAACCGCCGATGCGCTGATCGAGGACAAGCTCGGCGTGGCCGACTGGAAGTCCCACCTGGGCCAGAGCGAGTCCTGGTTCGTCAACGCCTCCACCTGGGGCCTTCTGATGACCGGCAACGTCATCAAGATGGATCTGCCCAAGGGCGACGGCAAGCCGGCCACCTTCATCAACCGCATGGTCAATCGTCTCGGCGAGCCGGTCATCCGCCGCGCCATGTACCAGGCGATGAAGGTGATGGGCAAGCAGTTCGTGCTGGGCCGCGACATCAAGGAAGCGCTCAAGCGCTCCCAGCCGCTGTTCGACAAGGGCTACACCTATTCCTACGACATGCTGGGTGAAGCGGCCTGTACCCGCGACGACGCCAAGGGCTACTTCGACGACTACGCGCGTGCCATCCGCACCGTCGGCGAAACCTCGCGCAAGCTGAAGGAAGGCACCCCGTCACCGTCCGTGTCCATCAAGCTGTCCGCTCTGCATCCGCGCTATGAATTCGGCCGTCGTGAGCAGGTGCTGGAAGAGCTGGTGGCAAGCGTGCGTGAACTGGCCGGCATCGCCCGCGAGCTGAACGTCGCCATCACCATCGATGCCGAGGAAGTCGATCGTCTCGAAATCTCGCTGGAAGTGTTCCGCGCCGTCTACGAGAGCGACACCTGCCGTGGCTGGGGCAAGTTCGGCCTCGTCGTGCAGGCCTACTCGACACGTGCCCTGCCGACCCTGCAGTACCTGAACCGCATCGCCGACCTGCAAGGCGACGAGATCCCGCTGCGTCTGGTCAAGGGCGCCTACTGGGACAGCGAGATCAAGGAATCCCAGGAACTGGGTGTCGAAGGCTATCCGGTGTTCACCCGCAAGGCCTCCACCGACGTCAGCTACCTGGTCTGCGTGCGCTTCCTGCTGTCCGAGAACACTCGCGGACGCATCTACCCGCAGTTCGCCACCCACAATGCCCACACCATCAGCACCATTCTGGATGTGGCCAACGCCGGCGAGACACGTCAGTTCGAATTCCAGCGCCTGCACGGCATGGGCGAAGCCCTGTATGAAGCCGCGCTCAAGCGTGCCCCCAAGGGGACCTGGTGCCGTATCTATGCGCCGGTCGGCGCGCACAAGGACCTGCTCCCGTACCTGGTGCGTCGTCTGCTGGAGAACGGGGCCAACTCCTCGTTCGTTCACCAGCTGGTCGACCCGCGCGTGCCGGTCGAGAGCCTGTGCACCCACCCGGTGGTCACGCTCAATCAGTACAAGACCTACCACAACCCACGCATCGCGCTGCCGCCGAACATCTATGGCGCAGACCGCCTGAATTCACGGGGCATCAATCTGAACATCAATAGCCAGTACCAGCCGCTGATCGACGAGATGGCCACGCACATGGACACCACCTACGACGTGCGTCCGCAGCTGGCCTTCGATGTCGAGGTCAATGCCGAGCGTCGTCAGGCCGTCACCTGCCCGTTCGATCGTCGTGACACCCTGGGCCATGTGCAGTGGACCAGTGCCGAGGAAGCTTCCAAGGCCATCGACGCCGCCTGGGCTGCCTTCCCGCGCTGGGAGCAGACGCCGGTCGAGGAACGCGCCGCGATTCTCGAGCGCTTCGGTGACCTGATGGAAACCCACACCGCCGAGCTGATGACCCTGTGCTCCCGCGAGGGTGGCAAGCTGCTCACCGACGGCATCGCCGAGATCCGTGAAGCGGTCGACTTCTGCCGCTACTACGCCAACCGTGCGCGTGCCGACTTTGCCGAGCCGACCGAGCTGCAGGGCCCAACCGGCGAGCACAACCAGATCATGCTCGGCGGCAAGGGCGTCTTCGCCTGCATCAGCCCGTGGAACTTCCCGGTCGCGATCTTCTGCGGCCAGATGGTCGCCGCCGCCGTCACCGGCAACACCGTGGTCGCCAAGCCCGCCGAGCAGACCTCGCTGGTCGCTCACCGCGTGGTCGAACTGCTGCGCGAAGCCGGCATGCCGCACGATGTCGTCCAGCTGCTGCCGGGCGATGGCCCGACCGTGGGTAGCGTGCTGTCCAGCGACCCGCGCATCACTGGCGTGTGCTTCACCGGCTCCACCCAGACCGCACAGATCATCAACCGCTCGCTGGCCGCGCGTGAGAACGCTCCGTTGCCGACGCTGATCGCCGAGACCGGTGGCCTCAACGCCATGATCGTCGACTCCACCGCCCTGCCGGAGCAGGTCGTCAATGACGTGGTGCAGTCCGCCTTCCAGAGTGCCGGCCAGCGCTGTTCCGCCCTGCGTGTGCTCTACGTGCAGGAAGACGTCGCCGAGCGGGTCATCGGCCTGCTCAAGGGCGCGATGGACGAGCTGAAGATCGGCGACCCGCGTGACCTGGGCACCGACGTCGGCCCGGTCATCGACGAGGAAGCGCGTGCCGGTCTGCTCAAGCACATCGAGGAATATCGCAGCCAGGGTCGCGTGATCGCCGAAGCCGCCGTCGACAAGACCATCACCGAGCACGGCACCTTCGTCGCGCCGGTCGCCCTGCGCATCGACGGCATCGATAGCCTGGAAAGCGAGCAGTTCGGTCCGGTCCTGCACATCGCGACCTGGAAAGGCGGCGAAGTGGACAAGGTCATCGATACCATCAACGGCCTCGGCTACGGCCTGACCTTCGGTGTGCATTCGCGAAACGAAAGTTTTGCTAATGCCGTTGCACAGAAAATTCGTGTTGGTAATGTCTACGTCAACAGGAATATCATCGGTGCTGTGGTAGGTGTACAGCCGTTTGGTGGTCAGGGCTTCTCTGGTACTGGCCCGAAAGCCGGCGGCCCGCACTACCTGCACCGCTTCGCTACCGAGAAGACCCGTACCGTCAACACCACGGCTCTCGGCGGCAACGCGTCTCTTCTCGCCATGGGCGACGAATGACCGACGCTGCCTGCTCTCGCGGCGGCAGCAGAGGTCATGCCTGGCGGAAGACTGCATGCTGGACGTGCATGAGGTAGCCAGGTGACAGGGCATCAGGACGATGCCCAGTGGATGACGGCGAGCACGCCAGGCCGTCATCTGCCCCGGACACCGACAGGGACGCCCACGGACATGAATCGCCAGCGACTGGCCCCTCATGCTCGTGCCCTGCGGTGTCCGTTGCCGTTTCCCTTTTGACTCGACGGCAATATGCGGGGACGGACGAACGTCAGAAGATTCGTTTATGCGCTAGTCTGAACGTACAAGATTGGCAGGAACTTGCGAGAGCCGCCGCGACATGGCCCTCGAAGGACGTTCGATGCATGACGCAGGACTCCCGGCGACGGTCTGACAGGAACCGTCACTGGCAGTGAATCATCACGACGCTCGCCGTCCGACAACAATAAATGCAAAGGATTTACTCCACGATGGTCGATAACAGCCCCACCATACTCATCACGTTCGCTATCTATCTGGCGGTGATGCTCGGCATTGGCCTGCTGGCCTACAAGCGCACCTCCAACATGTCGGATTACATCCTGGGTGGCCGCTCATTGGGCCCCTGGACATCCGCCATTTCCGCCGGTGCGTCTGACATGTCCGGCTGGCTGCTGCTGGGCCTGCCCGGCGCCGCCTACCTCAGCGGCCTGTCCGCTGCCTGGATCGGCATCGGTCTGCTGGCCGGTACCTGGCTCAACTGGCTGATCGTCGCCAAGCGCCTGCGTATCTACAGCTTCGTCGCCAGCGACTCGCTGACCCTGCCGGATTACTTCGAGAAGCGCTTCCGCGACAACTCCAAGATGTTGCGCGTCATCTCGGCCGTCTTCATCCTGCTGTTCTTCCTCTTCTACACCAGCTCCGGTCTGGTGGCAGGTGGCAAGCTGTTCGAGACCGTCTTCGGCCTCGACTACACCATCGCCGTGACCGTCGGTACCATCGCCATCGTGTCCTACACCTTCTTCGGCGGCTTCCTCGCCGTGTCGTGGACTGACCTCATCCAGGGTCTGATGATGGCCGCTGCCCTGATCGTGGTGCCCATCGTGGCACTCACCGACATGGGTGGCGTGGCAGAAGCGACCTCGCGCATCACTGCCGAGAACCCGCTGCTGCTGGAATGGTTCCGTGACGCCTCCACCGGCGAAGCGCTGACCCTGGTCGGCATCGTCTCCTCACTGGCGTGGGGCCTGGGCTACTTCGGTCAGCCGCATATCCTGGCGCGTTTCGCGGCCATCCGCAGCGAGAAGGACATCGGCGCGGCCCGTACCATCGCCGTCGTCTGGTCTGCGCTGGGTCTGTTCGCGGCCATCTGCATCGGCCTGCTGGGTCTCGTCTACGTGCCGAAGGACCTGGCCGACAGCGAGAAGATCTTCATGGTCATGGTGAACTTCATCTTCCACCCGGCGGTTGCCGGCGTGCTGCTGGCCGCCATCCTGGCTGCCGTGATGTCCACCGCTGACTCCCAGCTGCTGGTGTCGTCCTCTGCCCTGGCCGATGACTTCTACAAGGCGCTGTTCAAGAAGGATGCGACCCAGTCCGAGCTGGTGTGGGTCGGTCGCTTCGCGGTGGTCGGTATCGCCATCATCGCCTGGATCCTGGCGCTGGACCCGAACTCCAGCGTGCTGGGTCTGGTGTCCTACGCCTGGGCCGGCTTCGGTGCCGCCTTCGGTCCGGCTCTGATCATGTCGCTGTACTGGCGTCGCATGAACCGCTTCGGTGCCCTGGCCGGCATCATCGTCGGTGGCGTGACCGTGGTGGTCTGGAAGCAGCTTTCCGGTGGCATCTTCGATCTCTACGAGATCGTGCCGGGCGTCATCTTCGCCTACATCGCCATCTACGTGGTCAGCATCATGAGCGCAGCACCGGCTGATGAAATCACCACGGAATTCGACAAGGTCGAGAACCACGCCTGATCGAGGTGTGACAAGACACTGTTGAAGCCTGTACCTATTGCCGTTCATATCGGCAATACGACAACGCCGCCCCTCGGGGCGGCGTTGTCGTTCATGGCAACTTGTCCTCACTGACTCACGCTGTCACGGCTTTCTCATATGGCCTAATCACATTGGCGAGGCTTGCGAAAATCGATCACCCAGACTCCCTCTTGCAGTGACAGCGCTGGCGACGGCACTTGAGACTGCACTTGCGGCAGAACTTGAGACTGCACTTGCGACCGTAGTGATGAAGGAGTTGAGGGCTGACTGACAGCATCGCCCGGCGCACAGGGCGAATTCGCTTGCAGGCGTGCCTTGAGCGCCTCATCGCGCAGCAAGGTCACCGCGCTGGCGCCCGCCAGGCGCAGCCGCACCACGGCCCAGTAGTTGTCGGGCGTGAAGGCGGCAACCAGATTCTGGCCCACGGCCGCCACCTGCTGGCGAGCGACCCGCGCCAGTGGCGCCACTGGCGCCTCGCCCAGCACCAGTACCGGCAAGGCATCGCGAGGCTGGTAGCGCTCGGCGTCGCGGGGCGAGTCCAGCGGCAGGCCCTGCTCCCGCGCCTGAGCCACCAGAGTGCGCGCCAGCTGTGTCTCATGGGTCTGTTGGGCGGCCAGCGCATTGCTCCAGGCGGCGAAGATCACCCCATGGCGCGCCAGCAACAGACAGGCGACGATCAACAGACACTGCATCAACGGGCACTGCGCCAGACGCCGCCAGACAGATGTCTTGCGCTGCGTGTTGGCCGTTTCCGTCATGCTCGGCGTTGCGCTTGCCTCCGCGCTCGATCTAACGCTCTCTCTTGCTCTCACGCTCAGTGCCAGCATCAGGGCGCCACCCAGCAGCGGCCCCCAGGCGATCAGGGTGCGCGAATGAAATACCGGCTCGGCCAGCAACAGCATCGGCCCCCACAGGGCGGGAACCAGCAGCAGCGCCCACAGGGCCCAGCTCATGCGCTGCAGCGATAGCTGGCGCGCCGAGCGAGACCTGCCCTCGGGCGCGCCAGTAGCGGCTTCCTGTCGCACAAGCGCGCCGTGAGGCAGGAGTCGCAACAGCGCTGCCCCGGCCAGCAGCGCCAGACTGAGCAACAACGTGACCTGCCCCAGGCCCTCACGCAGTGCGCCCAGCGCCACGCTCAGGTTGTGCTCGAGACCCGCCAGCAAGGCCTGAGGGTCGGCGAAGGGCAGCATCTGGCCATGCTGCTGACTGTACTCCCCCGCCACCAGCAACCGGGTGATGGGCAGATAGAGCAGCAAGGCGACGGCGGCCAGCGCCCCTCGCTGCAACAGCAACCGCCAGCGCGACCACAGTGAGGTGCTGGTAGCACCCGCGAACAGGGCTTCGAGCAGGCTCAGCACCAGAAAGGCATTCAGGGCCGGTTGATAGCTGCACAGCGCCAGCAACAACAGCAGCAAGGCGCTCAGCGGCGGCTGCCAGACTTGCCATGGGCCTCGCCCTTCGCTTATCCCTCCGCCTTGCTCTCCCTCTGCCCTGCTTTTCCCGCCAGCACGCAGCACCAGACAGGCCAGTATGGCACTGGCCAGCGCCACGCTCATCGGCAGGCTGTCGAAGGCGTAACTGAAATTCTGCAGAGTGAAGGGCGTCAGCCAGATCAGCGCATTGCCCACTACGCAGCCCGCCAGCGAAAGTCCCGGCAGCCATCGCCACCAGGCCAGCGCCATGCCCGCCGCCAGTCCCCAGGCCGCCAGCTGCGGCAAGGGCGCGACATTGACCAGCACGTCGCCGAAGCCCAGCAGACGCATGATGCCCTCGGCGGCCGGGCGTGCATTGAGCATCCAGCCGTAATAGCCATCCAGCGCACGGCTCATGTCATCCAGATACAGCGCGCGCGTGGCGATCAGCGGCACAAGCCCGAGCCCGATCACCACCAGACTGGCAAGCAGAATGCGCCATGCCTGACGCCGTCTGGCATCAGCGGCATCACACGCTTGGGACAACGGCTGCGACCTTGTCATGCACTGGACTCCCGATCAGAACGACACGCAGGACGGATGACGTCGAGAGTACCTGACTCGGGGCGCGATGGAATGCCCCGACGAAAGCCCATCAAAAACGCCACCCGAGGGTGGCGTTGTCGACATGCCTACGTACTGCGGAAGTTACTCGGCCGGCGTGCTGGCCTGATGGAAGTGCACATCGCGCTGCGGATAGGGAATGCTGATGCCGCGCTCATCGAAGGTCAGCTTGATGCGTTCGGTCATGTCCCACTTCAGCGCCCAGTAATCGGAGGCCTGACACCACATGCGGAAGTTGAAGTTGACCGAGCTGTCGGCCAGCTCTGACACGGCGATCAGGTGGGACGGCTCCTTCATGATGCGCTCGTCACCGGCGACCAGCTCCTCGAGCACCGCCTTGACCTGACGGATGTCGTCGTCATAGCTGACACCGACGACCAGGTCCAGACGCCGCGTCGGCAGCGCGGAGTAGTTGGTGATGGTGTTGGACATGACGCTGGAGTTCGGCACGGTGACCTTGCGGTTGTCCGGCGTCACCAGGCGGGTCTGCAGCATGGTGATCTGATCGACGCTACCGGAGGTGCCGGCGGCTTCGACGTAATCGCCCTTCTTGAACGGACGCAGCGTGACCAGCAGGAAGCCGGAGGCCAGGTTGGACAGCGAGCTCTGCAGCGCCAGACCGATCGCCAGACCCGCGGCACCCAACGCGGCGATCATGGAGGTGGTATCGACGCCGAGCTGGTCCAGGGCGGTCAGCAGCACCATGACCACCAGGATGGCGTAGGCGATCTGGCCGACGAAACCGGCCGCCGCCTCGTCCATGCTCTTGCGGTGCAGCAGCGAGGTCGCCCACTGGGTCAGGCGCTTGGCGACCCACATGCCGAAGACCAGCACGGCCAGCGCCGACAGCAGGGTTCCGCCCCATTGCAGCCCTATCTCGAACAGCCGACTGGTATCCATGGGAATGGCATTCAAAAATTCCACGACAACTCCTTGAGCATCCCTTGCGTGGCAGTCAGCAGACCACCGGGTGCTTTATCGTTATAGGGCACGAGGCGCGCGCCGGGGACGCACCGACACTCGGCCGAACGGATCATTGGGTATTCACGCGCACAATTTACCTGACTATCGGCGTCACGTCAGTGCTCTTGCGCCCGGGGCCGCGTGCCCTGCTCTGCGCTCATCACGCCATTCATCACGGTATTCATCACGCCAGTCCTCAATTCAGGGCGCACTTCAATTCAAGGCGCACTTAAATTCAAGGCACCCTTCAATTCAGAGCGTACGTCAGGGCTGCGCCCGGGCGGGCGTCAGCCCCAGCGGTGAGCGCAGCGTCAGCGCGTCCAGACGCAGGCCCACGGGAAACTTGTTGGCATCCAGGCCCGCATCGCGCGGCGCGATGGGCGGCGGCCCTTTGAGGGTCAGGCTGAAGCTGCCGTCGCTCGCGATCAGCGCGGCGGGCACCTCGACCTCGAAGCGCTCATAATTACCGCCCACCGGCCAGCGCGTGACGGTCTGCTCCCCGATCATGACTTCCACCGGCAGCGCGGCGGCCGAATCCGGGAAACGTGACAGCTCAAGCGCCACGACCACGGCCTGCGAGCCTGCCGGCGAGACCTCGGGCGCGACCCGCAGGCGCAAGGTGACCTCCGCCAGCCGCGCACTGACCGGCACGTCTGGCTGGGGCGAGTAGAAACCGGCCCACAGCACGCCGCAATTGCCCAGCGGCTCGCCCTTGCGGATGGGGTAGCGCTCCCCCGGCGTCAGTACCGGCACCTCGCCCATCGGCCGATAGCAGGTGGTGGCATGCTCGATGAAGTAACGCCGGTAGTGCTCATCGACCCTGGGCGTGCTCGCCAGCCACAGCAGGGTGAGTTCGAAGGCCAGCACCACCACGGTGGCCAGCAGCCACCAGGCCCGCTGGCTGCGCCGTGGCCGTGGCGCGCCATACAGGGCATCAGACGAGCCAGAAGACGGTGTCATACCAGTTCTCCACCAGCCAGAGATTAGCGAGCGCGCCCAGCATGACCAGGCCCCAGGCCAGCGTGCGTGGCAGACGCGTGAGCAGGTCATGCAGGGCCAGCACGAACACCGGCATGCCGATCATGTAGCGCGGAATGGCGTCCAGCCCGGTCGCCAGCGGTACGAACAGCGTGAAGCCCGCCAGCCCCATCTCCAGCCAGCGCCGCTGCACGCCCAGCCAGCCGATCAGACCGACACCGACCAGCGCCATGCTCGCCTGCCACGCCGGGCGCAGCGTTTCCGGCGCGCTCTGCCAGTAGCTCAGCCCTTCAATGAGGTTGGTGAGGGGATTGCCCATCTCACGGCCCCAGGAAATCTGCACATGACTGAAGGCCAGCGCGTCACCCGTCCGGTGATAGAGCAGCGCCATGAACAGAAACAGCCCCAAGGGCCCCACCACGCCGATCAGCAGCCAATCGGGCCGCCGCCACAGCTCGGCGAAGGCGCGCAGGCGCAGGCGCGCCACAAGCTCGATTCCCATCGCGATGACCCAGAACACCCCGGTGGCGCGGGTCATCGACAACAGCAGCGTCCAGAGCATCACGCGGCCAGTGCGCTGACAGCGCCAGTCGATCAATGACGCCAGACACAGCAGCCAGAACAGTGACTCGGAATAGAGTGCGCTGAAATAGAAGCTGTACGGCATGCTGGCCGCCAGCCACACGAACAGCAGCAACGGCGCGCCGGGACGCGTGATGGCCAGATAGCGACAGCCCAGCCCCAGCGCCACGGCCAGCAAGGCATTGCTCAGGAGCACGCCCATCAGTTCGGGGTCCAGCTGGCCGCCCAGTGTCACCAGCCACAGCAGCGCCGGATAGAGCGGGAAGAAGGCCCAATTGGCGGCGTCACCATCGCTCATGCCGCGCGCCTCGAGATCGTAGCCGCGCGTCATGATGCCCTTGAACCAGCTGCCGTCGAACTGCGCCATGGCGTGCAGATAGCTGTGATCGCCCCACAGCGCGATGGCGAGCCAGACGGCGCGCGTCACCAGCAGCGCCAGCAGGATATGCCCCCAGGGGATGCGCACGGCCTGCGCCCGCGCGAGTGCCTCGGCAGGGGGCGGCGTCTCGGCCGCCAGGGTCTTGAGGCGCTCCCCCAGCGTCGAGCGCGGCCCTGCGGTGACGCTGTCATTCATGCATGGTCTTCCTTGAAGGCCCACAGCCGTGAGGCCAGATAGGTCACGATCGGCACCGAGAGCGTGGCGATCGCGATGGCCACGAAGCCCGACAGATCAAGCCCCTGCATCAGCAGTGCCAACAGGCCATTGTTGAGCGCAAAGCCGCCCGCCGCGACCAGTCCGAAGCGCCAGGCACTGCCCTGGCGCTTGAAGGTCAGCCGGCGATGGCCGACCAGCGAGACCTGAAAGGCGACGCAGAAGGCAATGATATTGGCGATGAACTCATTGAGCTGCGGCCACAGGAACAGCAGCAAGGCGGCGACGCCCAGGTGCACGCCCGTCGCGGCCAGCCCGACCAGCCCGAAGCGGGTCGCGGTGCCCGCCTCCTCCCTGGCGCGGGCAGTGACTGGCCTGTCGGACTCGCTGACGCCCTCACGATCAGCGCTCAAGTGATTCACCTCGCGCCGCATCGCGTGACGCGCCGCGCACGACTCGCGCAGTGCTCAGGCCGCTGTCGAGGCCCCTGTCCGGTGACACGCTGCCCGGCGGGCTGTCGTGCAGGCTGTCATGGTCGATCAGGTAAAGCGGACGCTGCTTGGTTTCCATGAACAGGCGACCGAGGTATTCGCCCAGCACGCCGATCGAGATCAACTGCATGCCGCCGAAGAACAGGATCGCGACCATCAGTGAGGCATAGCCCGGCGCATCGGCGCCGAACAGCACCGTCTTGCTGATGATCACCAGGATATAGAGGAAGGACAGAGCGGCGACGACACTGCCGATATAGGTCCAGACCCGCAGCGGCCAGGTCGAGAAGCTCACCACGCCATCGAGGGCGAAGTTCCACAGCTTCCAGTAGTTGAACTTGGTGGTGCCGGCCGTGCGCGACGGGCGCTGATAGGTGACACCCACCGAGCGATAGCCGGGCCATGAGAACAGGCCCTTCATGAAGCGGTTGCGCTCGGGCAGGCGCCGTAGCGCCTCGACGACGCGGCGGTCCAGCAGGCGAAAGTCTCCCGCATCGCGCGGTATCTCGGTGAAGGTCAGGCGGTTGAAGACGCGGTAGAACCAGCCTGCCGTCTTGCGCTTGGTGGCGGTGTCTTCATTACGCGCGGCGCGCACGCCATAGACCATGTCGTAGCCGGCCTGCCATTGGCTGATGAACTCGAGGATCACCTCCGGCGGGTCCTGCAGATCGACATCCATCGGCACGATGGCATCGCCACGCGCCTGCTCGATGCCGGCGGACATGGCCGCTTCCTTGCCGAAGTTGCGTGTCAGGCTCAGGTAGCGCACGCGGGCATCGCCGGCCGCCGCGGCCTCCAGACACGCCAGGGTGCCGTCGGTTGAGCCATCATCGACGAACAGCACTTCAAGATGCGGCACCTGCGAGCCCAGGGTCTTCTCGATGGCCTCCAGAAAGAGACCGATGGTCTCCTCCTCGTTCATCACCGGTACCACCAATGACAAGACCCAGTCACCGGAAAGGCGGCGCGACATGTCGCGGGGAATGTGCCCCGACGAGGACTGCCGGCCAGACGCCTGGCCGCAGGATGCATCAGCTGAGGACCGCATGGTATTTCCTCCATCGAGAGCCCCGTCATTCATGCACGCCAGGGCATCATCATCTGACAAGGTGAGAGTGAAGAGGACACAGGTGCTGCACCAGCGCCTTACCAGACACTCTCCCGCTCTCGATCGGCGCCTCTCCTCCCTCCGCTCCATTACCTCTTGGGGCCGAGGGCGACGAATACAACGCAGCGTCAATGCTGACGGTGACCAGCGCGAACGGATCTGCCAGCTGCAAGAATCCGTGAAAAGCCCCGCACAGCGCCAGACATCCGCAATGGCCTGCAAGAGCCAGCGAGGGTTTACGATGGCCTGCGGGGCCGGCGAGGGCTTGCGAGAGTGGTCTGTGAGAGCGGTCTGTGAGAGCGGTCTGCGCGGGTCGATGAACGCGACGCCACCTCGCTGCGTTATAGAGCCTGCGGCCTCAACAAGTAAAGCCTGAATCACTCAAGGGCTCGCAAGCCATGCCCTTGAGCCATGCCATCAGCCCTAAACAAACACGGCCGCTCCAGGGAGCGGCCGTGTTTGTTGATGTAATGATTAGAGCCTGCGCAATCGCGTTACTGGCTGGACGCGAGGACCACCAGCGTGATGAGCAGAAGACACCAGCTCAGCGGCGCCCCCAGCAGCCAGGCGCGGGTCGCATGGCGCGGCACCAGGCCGACGCCATGCGTGAAGCCGGCGCCCAGCCCCCACAGCGCGACCAGCAACATCAGATAGCGCGGCCCTGTCTGCATCGAGGCTATCGCATCCGGCCCCAGCAGCATCCAGATGGCCACCATGGCAGACAGCAGCAGCGAGGCCAGATGGGCAGGTCGAGTTCGGCACCAGGCCGGTGGTCGTGAGGCGTACCAGGGTCGTGACATCGAGCTCTCCTTGATCGGAACGGTCAGCGGCGCAGAAGTAACGTTGGGGGCCGCCTCACTCAATCATCGTCAAAGGTGTGGGTCTGCTCAAGCCACAATGCATTGATGATGCCCGCGAAGCAGGCCAGCAACACACCGAGAATCCAGGCGAAATACCACATAGTGTCGTCTCCTGGCGAGGGCAGTGCCCTCGCCTATTGATAGCAAATGGGAGCAATTGGCTCAGCTAGCTCAACTCAATTCAGGTCAGCTCAGCGCACCTCAATACAGGCTGTGACCGTCCTGCTCGATATGCGCGACGGTGACGCGACGCCACATCTTCACGTAGCACCAGGTGGTGTAGAGGATGATGGTCGGCACCATCACCAGCCCCGCCACGGTGACGATGGAGAGCGTCAGCTCGCTGGAAACGGAATCCCACAGCGTCAGGCTGGCCTCGCTCATGCGCGAGGACGGCACGATGAACGGGAACATGCTGATGCCCGCGGTGGCGACCACACCCCCTACCCCGACGGAGCTTGCCGTGAAGGCCGCGCCGCCCTTGCGCCGGGCCGACAGCACCATCGCGGCCAGCACACCGACCACCGCGCTGAGCGGTGCCAGCAGCGTCAACGGCTCACGCGCGTAGACATCCAGCCAGCTGCCCGGCCCGACCTGCTTGTCGAGCAGCTTCAAGGCCGAGGCGGTATCGCCCATCTGATCGATGCTGTAGCCCATGCCGGACAGCCACACCCACAGCCCGCCCAGCGCAAAAAGCCCCAGCGTCAGCAGGCCCAGCGGCTGCACCAGACGCGCGCTGCGGGCGGCGACGGCCTCATCGGCACGCGCCACCAGCCAGGTGCCGCCATGCAGCATCACCATCACTACGGATAGTGCGGCGCACAGCAGCGCGAAGGGGTTGAACAGGCCCAGGTAGCTGCCGGCGTAGCTGGCACGCATGAACTGATCGACTTCCAGCGGCACGCCCTGCAGCAGGTTGCCGAAGATCAGCCCGAAGAAGGCGGTGGGAATCAGGCTGCCGGCGACGATGCCGCGGTCCCACCAGCCACGCCACTGGGTGTTCTCGAGCTTGGAGCGATAGTCAAAGCCCAGCGGGCGGAAGAACAGCGAGAACAGGATGGTCAGCATCGCGAAATAGAAACTGGAGAACACGGCGCCGTAGACCACCGGCCACACCGCGAACACCGCGCCGATGGCCGTGACCAGCCACACCTGATTGCCATCCCAGTGCGGGGCCAGGGTATTGATCACCACACGGCGCTCGCTGTCGTTGCGGCTGACCAGCGGCATCAGCATCGCCGCGCCCATGTCCATGCCATCGGTGATGACGAAGCCGATCAGCAGCAGCCCTACCGCCACCCACCAGAACAGCTTGAGGATCTCGTAATCCCACATGATCCGTTACTCCTTGAATGACAGCGAAGGATTGAGTGACATGCCGTCATCTTCGGACATGGCGCCATGGTGGATGCCGCCGCGCTCGAAGTGATAGCGACCGGTGTGCAGGGAAGACGGCCCCTTGCGCGCGAAGTGGAACATCAGCCACATCTCGATGACGAAGAACAGGCTGTAGAAGGCCAGGAAGCCACCGATGGACCACCACAGGTCGGACTCATCCAGACTCGAGGCCGCCATGAAGGTCGGCAGGATCTCCCCCACCGCCCACGGCTGACGCCCGAATTCGGCCACGAACCAGCCGGTTTCCACGGCGATGAACGGCAGCGGGATCGACAGCAGGCAGATCCACAGGAAGGGACGCACGTCGAAGCGCTGCTTGGCGGTCATCCACACCGCCGCGATGAAGATCACCAGCATCGCCATACCGCAGGCGACCATGATGCGGAACGAGAAGAACATCGGCGCGACCGGCGGAATCGAGTCGGCGGCGGCCTTGTCGATCATCTCCGGCGTGGCATCTGACGGCGTCTCGACGTAGCGCTTGAGCAGCATGCCGTAGCCGAGATCATCCTTGACCGCATCGAAGGCCTTGCGGGTCGCGATGTCGTCCTGGCCATCACGCAGCTGCTGGAGCAGGTCATAGGCCTGCATGCCATTGAGGATGCGTCCGCGGTGCTCCTCGGTCAGCTCCTTGATGCCGGGGATCTCGGTATCCAGCGAGCGCGTGCCGATCAGGCCCATCACATAGGGAATATGGATGCCGTAATCGGTGTGCTGGGTCTCCTCGTTGGGCAGACCGATCAGCGTGAAGGACGCCGGCGCCGGCTCGGTTTCCCACATCGCCTCGATGGCGGCCATCTTGGCCTTCTGGACATCCCCGACCTCGTAGCCGGACTCATCGCCCAGCACGATCACCGAGGCCACCGAGAACAGGCCGAAGGCGGCGGCGATGGCGAAGCTGCGCTTGGCGAAGCCCAGATCACGCCCCTTGAGCAGATAGAAGGCGCTGATGCCGAGCACGAACATGGCGCCGGTCACATAGCCTGCCGACACGGTATGCACGAACTTGGCCTGGGCGACCGGGTTGAAGATGACATCCGCGAAGCTGGTCAGCTCCATGCGCATGGTCTCGAAATTGAAGGCCGCACCGACCGGATTCTGCATCCAGCCGTTGGCGATCAGGATCCACAGCGCCGAGAAGTTGGAGCCGAAGGCGACAAGCCAGGTCACCATCAGGTGCTGACGCTTGGTCAGGCGGTCCCAGCCGAAGAAGAACAGGCCGACGAAGGTGGACTCGAGGAAGAAGGCCACCAGACCTTCGATGGCCAGCGGCGCACCGAAGATGTCGCCGACGTAATGCGAGTAGTAGGCCCAGTTGGTGCCGAACTGGAATTCCATCGTCAGGCCAGTGGCCACGCCGAGGGCGAAGTTGATGCCGAACAGCTTGCCCCAGAACCTGGTCATGTCCTGGTAGACCTGCTTGCCGGTCATGACATACAGGGATTCCATGATGGCCAGCAGGAAGGCCATGCCGATGGTCAATGGTACGAACAGGAAGTGGTAGAGCGCGGTCATGCCGAACTGGAACCGCGACAGCTCCACGACGGTATCGGAGATCATGTCTTAACCCCTTTGCGATAAGGCGGACGGTCAGGCTGCCGTCCCTGCATGCGCTTGCCACCGACGTCGGACGGACACATCAGGCCGACTCTCGCCGGCAAGCACACAGGCAATGGCACCGTGGCACCAAGACCTTGGTCGGCATTGTCTACCCTCCCGCGCCAGTCTCCAGATGTCAGGTTGTCGCACTCACCGAGCGAATGTCGCACCCGCCACCTCCGCCAAGTGCCTGTTGTCACTGGACAACTCCGCTGCAAGCCGCATGGATGCTGAAGCGAGGGGTGTCGCTGGCCTGGCGCCATCTCAACGCTGACTCTGCGCACCCCTGCGCGCGCTGCGACCATCGACCACACTGCGACGTTGCACCACGCTGCGACCGACTGGCGCACCCAAGCGGCGCCAGCCGCCGCGCAGAAAGCCATCACGGCCCCGCGCCATTGACGCGCTGGGAAGGAGAGTTTTGTCCCGCAGGCCTGTCACTTCCCCAGCAGGCTAACTATCATGGCCAGTCATCGCAGCGCTCACCGACAAGGATTGTCAGTGCACGCTTACCGCCTATCACCCGAGACCGTGATTCCTACCTGACATGACGCATCGCTCCCCCATTCATCCCTCTGCTGGTCACACCGCCACCACCAGCCCCAGCGCCACGGCGCCGCGCGGCCACGGCGATTACTGCGAAGCCGGCCTCGCCCGCCTGCTGGAACAGCACGACCTCAATAGCTTCGATGCTCTGTGGCAAGTGGCAGCCCACGACGTCGACGCGCCGAATCGTGAACGCGGCGGCGTCTCGACGGTTTCGCTGCTGACGCTCGAGGATGAGGACGGCAATAGTCATCGCCTCTATCTCAAGCGCCAGACCAACCACCTGGGCCGCAGCCTGGCGCGCCCGCTGGGCGAACCGACCTTCTCTCGCGAATGGCGTGCCATCCGCCACTATCACGCGCTGGGAATTCCGGCAGTGGACGCCGGCTGGTACGGCGAGCGGCGTGCTGGCCGGGAATGGCGCGCCATCCTGATCACCTTCGATCTCGCCGGGCGCGATGATCTGGACCACTGGCATGAACGCTGGGCGGAACTCGATGCCGGCATGCGCTCTCAGGTCATCACCGCCAGCGCCCGCCTCGTTCGCGAGATTCATCAGGCTGGCCTGATGCATGGCTGCCTGTTCCCCAAGCACATCTTCCTCAGTCGCCCGCCGAGTGAGCCGCCGGCCAGCACCTGGCGAATGGACGCCGTCATCATCGACCTCGAGAAGACGCGCCGCTTCTTGCTGCGCCGCCACGAGTGCCTGCGCGATCTCTACGTGCTGTGGCGCCGCCTGAAGGGCTGGCAGCACGATGAATGGCGACAATTTCTTGCCGTCTACCGCGATGCGGATGCGCAGAGCGCCGAGGTCAGTCAGTGGCTGGAACAGCTGGAAGCACGCGCCGCACGCAAGCGGCGCTGAGCCTGCAGAAGCCGGTGGCGGTCTTTGGCGTAGTGAGCAATAACCTCGCGCACGGCATGCGACCAAGGTCTTGGTCACCTTGCGCGAGGATGAATGAGGATGTCGCTCGAATGCGTCAGCACAAGTCTCACTCGTGAGACATTAAACTTCCCTGAAATAATCGGCAACATCCGCTAACAGGACACCTAATAAGTTTTCAAACAACGTTCTAAAAAAATGCTTGCCAAACAGAACGCTGTTTTTTATAGTTTGCAGCGTCCCCTGATCGACGCAGCCACGCAGAGCACACGGCCCAAGCCGTAGGGTAGCGAGGCACTGCTGACAGGCAGCTTACGAAGCCAAGCTTCAAGGAGAATTACACATGAAAGCTATCAAGATCCTGACCGCTACTGTTATCGCCGGCACCATGGCTATGGGCGCACAATCCGCCATGGCATATGGCAAGGGTGATACCTTCCTGCGCGGTGGCGTTGCCAAGGTCGACGGCAAGAGCAACAACGGCAACGGTCTGATCGCCAAGGACGAGTCTGGCTTCGCCGGTTCCGTGGGCTACATGTTCCACGACAACCTGGCCATCGCCCTGCAGTCCACTGAAGAATTCAGCACTGACTGGAAAAACAGCGCCGGTGGTTTCGATCAGATGCCGATCAACCTGATGCTGCAGTACTACCCGCTGGGTGGTACTGAAGCCCGCGTCCAGCCGTACGCTGGTGTCGGCCTGAACTACACCCACTTCTCCGGTGAGTCTGCCGGTGGCCAGAGCATGGACATCGATGACAGCTACGGCGCCGCTGCCGAGCTGGGTGTGGACCTCAAGATCACCGAAGCCTGGGCCGTCAACGGCTTCGCTCGTTACGCCGACGTCAAGGCCGACACCAAGATCGCCGGTCAGGACGTGAACGACACCGAGCTGGACCCGGTCACTGTCGGCGCCGGTGTCACCTACCGCTTCTAAGTCCTTGCGCGAGGCGTGAACATGCCTCCAGCGAGTACCTGGCAAGCCGTGTGATGCCGCGTCATGAAAACGTCAACGATGGAGCTCGGCAACGCCGAGCCGTCCAGGCGCAGATGGGCATCACACACAAACGCCGCAGACCTTCAGGTCTGCGGCGTTTTCGTTGTGGGCAGCCAACGAATATGAGGCCGATCTTGAGCGGCGCGGCGCAGAAATTGACCTGGATCAACCACGCCCCTGACCAAGCAAGTACGCCCGTAAACTCTTGCCCCAGATCAAATTTCTCGAAATTCAGCTACCTAGAATGAGGGCATTGTTTCCCGCCATCCTTCAGGAGCCATCATGTCCGACGTCGTCACTCGCTCAGCCTCCCTCCCCACGCACCTGACTTCGCGTAGCCCGCGCTCTGCAGCACGCCCGTGGCAGCTTCTGGCACTGGCAGGCCTCACCAGCCTCGCGACTCTCGGCGCCGCACCGGCCATGGCCGCCGACTCGCTGAATGCCAACTCTCACAGCCCTCTCACCTCGCTCAACTACGGCGCCGGGCAGTTCTGGACGCGTGCGGGTGTCGCCGAGGTCTCGCCGAAGAGTGACAACGGTCGCATCGATGCCATCGGTGCCGACGTGGATGTCGATGATGACAGCGCCTTTGCCTTCACTCTCGGCTATCGCTTCACCGACACCTTCGGTATCGAGCTGCTGGCGGCGCAGGATTTCGACCACGACATCTCGCTCAATGGCCAGAAAGCCGGTTCCGTCGATCACCTGCCGCCGACCCTGACACTGCAGTACTACCCGCTTGGCGGACGTGAATCGCGCATCCAGCCGTACATCGGCGCGGGCGTCAATTACACCCACTTCTCCGATGAAACCCTCGACGATGGCACCAAACTCGAGATGGATGACAGCTGGGGCGCGGCCGCACAGATCGGCGTCGATCTGGTGATCAATGAGCACTGGGCGGCCAACGTCGCCGCCTGGTATCTGGATATCGATTCCGATGTCACCGTGGCGGGCAGCGTCAACGACAAGGTCGAGATCGACCCCATCGTGACCATGGCCGGGATCAGCTATCGCTTCTGATCAGCCACTTCCTGGCTAGCGCTTCTGACTGGCCAGAAACGACAACGCCCCGCCAGCCCATCTCGGGCCGGCGGGGCGTTGTGCTTTGTACCTGGTGCGCTGTGCGTTGTGAGTTGTGCGCTCGGCACGCCTCAGCGCGGGGCGGCTTGCCCGCTGTTCGTTGCCGAGGCATTGGAAGTTGCTGAAGCTGTTGAGGTTGAGGGAGTTGAAGGCGAAGGCGGCGTGGCGTCCTCCGCCGGCGCCTTGCCCGGACGCGGGCGGTCCAGCACCAGCCCCAGCACCACCAGTGCCGCGCCCGCCACCATCAGCGCAGTCCACTGCTCATCGAACAGCCACCATGCCATCAGCGCGGCACACGGCGGCACCAGGAAGAAGGTGCGCGCGACCTGATGGGCCTCGCCCCGTTCCAGCATCAGCATCAGCAGCCAGATGGCACCGACCGAGATGGCGATCACCAGCCAGGCCATGGTCAGCAGCAGACGCGGCGTGGGGTCAAAGGCAAAGCTGCCGACACTGGTCGCGGCGACGACGAACACCGCGCCCGCACCGAGATACTGGAACATCAGCCCCTCGACCAGCCCCATGCGCCCGGAGACCCGCTTCTGCCACAGTGTCGAGCTGGACACGCCGATCAGCGCCACCAGGCACCAGACGAGCCCGATCAGCGGCCACTCCAGGGTGCCCGCGCCGTCCTTGGCAAGCCCTGCCCCCAGCACCAGACTGACGCCGATGGCGCCACAGCCAAGCCCCGCCCACTGCTTGGACCCCAGCCGCACGCCGAACAACGGCAGTGACAAGGCCGCCGTCACCAGTGGATGCAGGCTGACCAGCAGCGCCGTCAGGCCCGCCGGCAGCCCCGCCTTGACCGCCGCGAACACGCCGCCCAGATAGGCGCCATGCAACAGCATGCCAATGCCCATCTGCGCCAGACGGTCGTTGCGCCGACCCCACTGACGCGGCTTGCGGCGCAGCCACAGAATCAACCCCAGCACCGGCAGCACCAGCAGGCTGCGCACCAGCAGCAGGGTGAAGGGTTCAGCGTCCAGGGTACCGAAGCGCGCGGCGATGAAGCCGCTGGCGAACAGAAACACGAAGCAAAGTGGCATCCACATCACGCAGACTCCAGCGAGAGAAATGGCAAGCGGTCGGCCCATAGGCAGGTGCAGGACGTACACCGACGGGACCACGACATGAGCCTTCAGCTTGCCGCGAACCCTCAAGGGGGCACAAGATACAGATAACCACCAATTCAAGGGGTACAGACAGGCATGTCATCCGCCGAGCACGCTTCGTCCGCCAGCCGCCCTTCGCTTGCCGGCGATGCCATCAACTCAACCACCAGCTCAACCGCCAGTTCAGGCGCCAGCTCAGGTGCCACTGCCGCGACGCTGCCGCGCTATCAGCAGCTGGTCGAGCGACTCAAGGCCCAGATGGCGACGGGCAAACTGAGCGCGGGCCAGCGCCTGCCTTCGCTCAGGCGGCAGGCGGCGCAGTCGGGGCTCGGCCTCAACAGCGTGATTCGTGCCTATGGCGAGCTGGAGGCGGCGGGCCTGATCATCGCCGAACCGCGTGCCGGCTATCGGGTCGCGCCAGCGACGCAGGCTGCTCACGACGCGGATGCCCTGAATACCGACTCACAGACCAGCCCGGCTTCATCTCATCACCCCGGCGAATCGCAATACGGGCAGCGGGAGTCACATCACAAACCGCGTGCCATCACCACACTCACCATCAGCGACCCGGCCTGGCAGGCGATGGCGAATGCCAGTGACCCGCGCCTGGCGCCGTTGGGTGCCGCTCATCCGGAGCTGGACGCCCCCGCCGTGCGTCGCTTGTATCGTCTGGCGCGCACTCAGCTCGGGGCGCATGCCCAGCATCCCAGCGCCTATGCCCTGCCGCCGGGCTCGAGTGCGCTGCGCACCGCCATCGCCCAGCACCTCAGCCACCACGGCCATCCCTGTGACAGCGACGCCCTGTTGATCAGTCAGGGGGCGCAGCATGGCATGTCACTGCTGCTCGGCCAGCTGCGTGCCGCCAAGGGCCGCTGTCGGGTCGGCGTCGAAGCGCCGGGCTATTTCGGCATCGTGGCCGCCATTGAAGCCCAGGGCCATCAGGCGATCGCCATTCCTGCCCGCGCGCACCAGGGACTGGATGTCGCGGCGCTCGAGCGTCTGCTCGAACGTCATGATGACAAGACGCCCGCCCTGAGGCTGGACGCCCTGATCGTGACCGCGGATGGCCACAATCCCCTAGGCGGACAGCTGAGCACGCCAGATCGCCACCGCCTGCTGGCACTGGCGGCCCGCCACGCCATCCTGCTGGTCGAGAACACCACCTTTGCCGAGCTGAGCTTCGATACCCGCCATCCGTGGCTGGCCGACCTCGCCCACCGCCATGCCGACAGGCCGATGCCTGCGCTGATCAGTCTCGGATCATTTTCCAAGACGCTGGACCCCCGCACCCGCTGCGGCTGGCTGTGGCTGTCACGGCCCGAGCAGGGTTCACCACTGGGGCTGCAGGCGTTGATTCGGGCGCGCTGGGCCAATGGCATGGGCGACATGCCATGGATGCATGCTGCCCTGAGCGAACTGATCACCAGCGGGGATTACGGCCGCCACGTGCAGCGCATGCGACGCTGCTATGCGAGGCGCCTGGAGCGTCTGCGCGCGCACCTGAGCGCAGCGCTGGGCGACAGCGTCTGGCTGCCGCCACCGAGCGGCGGCTATCTGCAATGGTGTGGTCTGCCCAGCCTTGAGGCGCGCCAGCTTGAGCAGTTGCATCAGGAGCTGCTGAATGCAGGCATCGCCACCCTGCCCGGCAGCCTGTTCAATGCCGAACAGTCCGGCCTGCGTCTCAATGCGGCCCAGCTCGGCGAGGAAGTGACGCAGAATGCTGCACGGCCCTCTGACGAGATTCCCCGCCAGCAGGACATACTGGCGCGCCTCACCGCTCACCTGCAAAAAGCCCTCGCACAGGGCGAGGGCTGATTGAGGTGCGATGCCTGAATTCGTCCATGGCACAGCCTTTCAGGCCATGCGCAGCGCCTGCTCGCGGCGACGCGCCCACACCTGATTGATCACCAGTGCCGCCACGATGACCGCCCCACCCAGCGCCAGACGCGCCAGGTCGGCGTCGCGGTTCCAGATCAGCAGATTGACCAGCAGGCCCGCCGGCACCAGCGCATTGTTCATGATCGCCAGCGTGCCGGCATCGACCCGCGTCGCGCCCTTGTTCCACAGGAAGTAGCCCAGCCCCGAGGCCACGATGCCCAGCCAGCCCAGCACCACGAAGTGCACCGGCTGCGACGGCAGCTTGTCGGTACTGCCGAACAGCAGGAACATCACGATCACCAGCGCCAGTGCGCCGAGATAGAACCAGCCGAACACATGGCGATGGGCGACATCCGCCGGCAGCTGCGGAGCGACCTGACGATAGGCCACCTGCCCGATGGCAAAGCACAGGTTGGCGCCCTGCACGACCGCAAAGCCGAGCCAGAAGCCGTCACTGACCCCGTCGTAGCGAATGATCGCCGCCCCCAGCACCGCAATCGCGGCGGTCAGCAGGTAGAATGGCGACAGGCGCTTGTTCATCAGGTCATCGAGCAAGGTGATGTAGATAGGCGTGAAGATGGTGAACAGCAGCACTTCCGGCACGGGCAGCAGCAGGAAGGAGCGATAGAAGAAGATGTACATCAGGCCGAGCTGGATCGCGCCGATGGCCATCAACTGGAAGCGCAGACGACCGCTGATCGCCCGCGGGCGCATGAACGGCGCAAAGATCAGGCACGCCAGCACGATACGCGTCAGTACGGCCAGATAGCTATCGACCTGACCGGACAGATAGACGCCGATCAGGGAAAACGAGAAGGCCCAGAGGGCCGTGACACCAATCAGGTAGGACATGACGAGTAAACTCGGTAGCCAGAAGAAGTTGACACCAATTGTAACCCTCTATGCGCTGCTCGCGCAGATCCGCCGGCTGGATTTTTCGTCACGCTCCGGCCCGGCCTCGCGCAATGCCTGGTCTGGCCAGGGAAGCGGCGAGGTGACGGTCTCTCGAGAAGCCACTGTTCCCCCTCACGACGGGGCACGACAGGCGGCTCAGCAAGTGGCGGAGAGCGTGGTATTTCTCGAGCAGGGCCAGTTCCAGCTCGAGGGCCAGTCATCCAGCGTCAACTTCCACAACCGCTATCGCTGGCAGCTGACCGCGGATGGCGAGGCACTGTCGCTCAGTCATGAGCGTCGTGGCCGCGATGCCGCCGTCTTCCTGTTCGACCTGGTGGCCGACAGCGCTCGAGGCGAAGATCACTTCGTCAGTCGTGAAGCGCATCTGTGCATCGATGATCTCTACGCCGCCACGCTGGTCATCGTGCGCGATGAGACGGGCAATGCCCTGGGCTTTGATCTCGACTGGCGCATCACCGGCCCGCGCAAGGATGAACACCTCGCCTACCGCTATCGCTGCTGAACGCGACCAGCATCTGACATGAGGGCTGACGGCGCATGACGGGACCGCTGGCAGCACACGAAAACGCCGCTGACGAATCACTCCGTCAGCGGCGTTTTTGCTCTGGCAGTCGATACTGACAGCCGATCAGGCCAGCAGACGCGCCTTGAACCACTCACCGATCGCCTCGATTTCCTCGAGACACACGGCGTGCGCCATCGGCCAGGTCTGCCATTCCAGCGGATGACCCAGTGCACGCGCACTCTCGGCGCCCGCCTCCCCCAGTGCCAGCGGCACGATATCGTCGTGGGTACCGTGATGGACACTGATGGCCAGGCCCTGATTGGCGGCGCTCGGCGCAATGGTCGCGCTGGTCGCGAAATAGGTCGAGAGCGCCAGCAGGCCGCCCAGCGGACGCTCGCAGCTCAACGCCGCCTCATAGACCACCGCGCCGCCCTGGGAGAAGCCGGCCAGAATGATGCGCTCACTGGCGATGCCCTGGGCGATCTGCTCCTCGATCAAGGCATGCACGTAGGCCGCGGATTCACGCAGCTGCACCTCATCGACGCGCCGCCCGAGATTCATCTCGAGAATGTCGTACCAGGCCGGCATGCGCATGCCGCCATTGACGGTCACGGCCAGCTCCTGTGCATGCGGGAAGACGAAACGCACGCCGTGATTCTCGGGCAGACCCAACGCAGGCACCACGGGCACGAAATCACTGCCGTCAGCACCCAGGCCGTGCAGCCAGATCACGCAGGCATCCGCCTGGGCGCTCGGCTCGATGATCTGAGGGGCACGGTGGCCATGCTGCTGTGATGCGTCACTCATGTTCAGCTCCGGTCGGTAAGAAGGGGAATGCCGCCCAGCCTACCATTGACGCCATCATCTGCCATGCGCTGAGGCTGGCAATCTCACCATGAACAGGCAAATTGCCCTGTCACTCGACGCCCGCCAGCCTCACCAATGCCATAAACGCCATGCTGACAGGATATCTTCAGCACCCGTCGAGCAAGGATTCTGTCAATCAAGGGTTCTGGTGCTATTGCAGAATGTCGGCCAGTTCGTTCACATCCTTCACGACATGATCGGGCTTCTTTGACAACGGGAACAATGCCTTGCCCGGGCGGGCGATGAACGTGGTCTGCAAGCCCGCCTCCTTGGCACCCGCGACATCCCAGCCATGTGCCGCGACCATCATGGCTTCCTCGGGTTCGACATCAAGCTTGTCCAGCACCCATTCATAGGAACGCAGGTCCGGCTTGTAGATCTGGATATCTTCAATGCTGTAGCGCGCATCGAAATACGGCAGCAATCCCGCGTTTTCGAACTGCGCCTGGACGCACTTGTTGGACGAGTTGGTCAGGCTGACGATCTTGTAGCCTTCAGCCTTCAGCCTGGCCAGACCTTCCTTGACATCAGGGTGAGGCGGGAGTGTCAGCAACGGGGTAATGATGGCCTTCTTCGCCTGCTCATCCGTCAGTTCAACACCGTTGTTCTGCGCGACCACCCGCAACGAGGCGACACCGATCTTCCCGAAATCGTGGTAATCCCGGGTCACGGTAGACACCAGAGAATAATGCAGCATGGTCGAGAACCACAGGGGCAGCAGGTCTTCTCTTCCCCCCAGTGCCTCGCCGACGGAACTGCGCATCGAGGCAAGATCCAGCAGCGTTTCATTGACATCGAAGATCAGCACCTTGGGCTTTTCGACGACATCACCCGCCATCACACTCCCTGACATCAGACCAACACCCAACACCAATGAACCTGCCACTTTCTTGAGTTTTCCGCGCACCATCATGGGCCTCCACTTGAGTGATATCATGGCATCCTGCCTCGGGATATCCGACATGCAGGCCGGCAATCAACAACGTTTAATCACCGTGATGCATCATTACATCCACACAGTGAACTGCCGATGAATCCTTACGAATCATCTGGAAAACCCTCAGCATATTGCGGGCATCAAGCAAGGCGCCATGCACAGAGTCGACCAGCCACTTGCTGCGCCATTCTGGAATCCTGGCATAAAAAAACCCGCCATGGTGGCGGGCAATGAATGTCGGGACAGCGACACCCAGGACAGGAAAGCGTTTGAGAAAGGGTTTTGCCACCGGGTCGTTCAAGTCAGGCTGGTGGAGGGCCCCAAAGCCCTTGCTCAAGCGTTCTGCTCACTATCAAAGTGTCTCTACGTCTGGGATATTTCCTTTCGCTTTCACTGAATTTCGGTAGTCACTGGCTTGCGCATCAGTGCCTACGCTTTCGATCGTCGCTGCGCAGTGATTCAAGCAGCAATCAGTTCACAGCGCTTCAATTGTTTCGCAATGACAACTTACGGCATGAAGTCATGTGAAGCGTGTCATGTGAACCGAGTCGTGTGAACCCTCAGCATCGAAAACTCAGCGATGGTCGGCGTCGATATCGACTGCACCATGCACATCACTATCGGCAAACACATTGCCACGGCTGATGATCAGAATGTCAGGATTTGCGGCGTAGCGCTTTTCGCTCTTCTGATAATCACGCACTTCGCTGTGAATGCCGTGAGATTGAGCGCTATTGAATCGCGCGTTACTGCTGTCATCAGTGCTGATATCGGCACTGGCCAGGCCGCTGGCGGCGAGGGCAAACGCTGCCAGGCCGTGAGTCATGAATGACTTGATCATCTTTCTATCCTCCGTTCATTTTCACTATCGAGTTGCCATGAAGTGACACATCATTGATCACTTCATGTACTGCGTATATCCAGGCGGGATATCTATCAGAGTTGATAACTGACATCACCCACGTGAACAATTATCAAAGACTATCAACAAGCACTACCCACAAGGATGCGGCTTACGATGGCGCGATATTCAGGCTTGCCCATGGCGGGACCCTTCTACGTCATCGTATTAGGCACGGGGCGTCGCTGCGCGGGATGACTCCCGACAGATACCGGCCATTTCAGGAAGGGTCAGACTGTCGTTGCACTTCGCGACGAGGTATCACCTGGCGATCAGTGTCAGTGACACTGCTGTACGACTGGCTTGTTCACGCTTTTAGATCGTCAAGCTCTAGCTGCTTAAAACTCTTGCTGCTGCTCATGACGACACTTGCTGCGGGGGCACTTGAGTCAGTTGCTGCCATGCGTAGTCACGAATCAGAGCGGGGCTCAGACAACCTGAACCAGACAATCTGGCTCAGACGCTTTCGCTCAGAGCATGCTGGACGCGAGTCGCGGAAACGCTCTTGCCAGCATCGTTGACGAATTGCTGTGAGTCAGACGCCAGGGTCGCGCGCTGACCTTCGATCGCAGCATCGTTCAAGGAGCTTTCGACACGGCCCGCGGCAACGCTCATGCCGGTATCGGCAAAGGTGGCTTGCTCGGCGGCGGCGGACTGGGCCTGGCCGTGGATGCCGGATTCGCTGAGCGCAGAACGCACCTGAAGGTCAGCGACGCTGTCTGCAAAGGCAGCACCGGTGGCAGCAACGGAAAGCGCAGTGGCGGCGATGAGGGTATTGAGCATTTTCATGAAATATCTCCAGTGAAATCTTTGTTCGGGTCAACCGGGCCAACTGGGCCAACCGGGTCAAAAAGGTCAGCCAGGTCGCAAGCAGAGTCCTTGTTCGCTGCCGTCAGCGTGACGGCGCGACGCATCAGGCGTTGTCGTTCAGGGCATGCTCGACACGTGACGCGGCAACGCTCTTGCCGGAATCATTGACGAACTGCTGGGTGTCGCGAGTGACCTGCGCCTGCTGGCCCTTGATGGTCTGGCTGTTCAGCGCCTGCTCGACACGGCTGGCCGCAACGCTCTTGCCTGCATCGGTGATGGCCTGCTGCTGAGTGGCTGCCTGCTGGGCCTGACCGTGGATCACGGATTCACTGATGTTGGCGCGAACCTGCTGGTCGGCAACGCTATCGGCATTGGCGACGCCAGTGGCGGTCACGGACAGGGCAACGGCGGCGATAAGGGCATTGAGGGTTTTCATGAGATGACTCCAGAAAAAGTGAATAGCGAATAGATAAAAGTGAGATCAGTGCTGCTGTGGTCCCGGGCCTGGGGCCATGAATCAGGACCTGCAGACTCAGGCGTTGTCGTTCAGCGCATCTTCAAAGCGTGATGCCGCGACACTCTTGCCGTTGTCGTTGCTCAGGCTCTGGCCGCGGGAGACGGCGTGCGTCTGTTCACCCTTGATGGTGTCGGCGTTCAGGGACTGCTCGACACGGTTGGCAGCGGCACTCATGCCGGACTCGGCAGCATTCAGCTGCGTTGCGGCGGGCTGCGCCTGGCCGTGGATGACCTGTTCGCTCAGTGCGGCACGCACCTGGGCATCGGCAACACTTTCATCAGCGGTGGCAACGCAGGTGGCAGCAATGGAAATGGCAGCGGCGGCGATCAGGGAAGTCAGGGTTTTCATGATGATTCTCCAGAAATGGGCAAGGTCGAATGTCAGGTGAGGCGATGTTCGGGGGTCACCGAGTTGTCAGAGTGACCCACTCTGCTTCAGGCGTTGTCGCTGATGTGCTGCTGAACGCGGCTAGCGGCGACGCTCTTGCCCTGATCATTGACGGTGGCGTTTGCCTGGGACACGGCAGCGGTATCGACGCCGCGGATGTGGTCAGCATTGAGCGCCTGCTCAACGCGACCGGCAGCAACGCTCATGCCCGTTTCGGAGAAGCTCTGCTGGCTGGTGGCAGCCGGCTGAGTCTGGCCCATGATCTGCTGGCTGCTGATGGCGTTCTGGACGCGCACCGCGGCAGGGCTGTCGTCGGCGGCAAATACGGAGGTGCTGGCAGTGGCGATGGCGACGGTAGCGATCAGAGTCTTGAGGGAAATGTTTTTCATGGTGTATCTCCTGGTCCTGGTGCGGATACTTCCGCTTTGAGTCGTTGTCAGTCAGTGAAGGAGTGGTTTGCTGACCCCTGTCCGGGTCCTGGCCTTCACTGACTGTGGTGCGTGCTGCGCTTCGATGATTAACAGACTAATGGTTATGCTGCGCTCAAACTAGCCGTGCAACTGGAAGCTCACTGTTTCTATTTGAGCAACGCCACTGGAAACGAACGGCCTTCCCCAGTGCTTGACCCTCCTGCCCCTCTCATCACCCATAAAGCTATTGCAGCGGTTCTGAAAAAGACTTGTACAACATGGAGAGTGCAAGAATTCCTTGTTTGCGTGCTGACCCATCCCCTTGAGCGGCGCTTCGGCCTGGCAGATCACTATCGACTTTGGTTGAGGAAGACAGTGTCTCGCCCACCACCTTGGTCGAACATGCTGCACGCTGCAGCGTGTGTCTTGCTGTGCTGATGAGTTATACGTCGCCACAGCAGAACTGGATGCCACAAAAACAAGAAAATGCGTATTTTTCTTTTTTCTTTGGCTGAGACGCCTGAAAACAGCGTCTAGCAGCAAGAAATTGTGCACATCAATCTTTACGAATATTCATTGACCGATTGTTCAGGGTGTGGATTCTGCCCCTCACACTGTCAGTCGGTGACGTCTTGCCCACTGATGTCGAGAAGATTCATGTCGCTCGACAACCAAGAGCTCGAGGTCAATACCGCCTCATCAGCCCTGCATATTTGCTGCAACGTTGATGGAGTGCATTGTGAACCTCGCGAGCCGCGGGATATATCCCCGCACCGGAACAGGATTGATTCCCCCAGCGAATCAATTCAGCGCTCTTCCAACCCGGACTGAAGCACCCTCACCCAACCACGCGAAGTAATCTCAACGTTTTCAATCGCTTAGGCGACCCAAGCAACGATGTCAAAATGATGACAGCCCGGAGACAGCCGTCGCATTACCGGCGGCGGACAGCAGAACGTGTTGGAAGAGCGTCAAGAAAACGGCGAGCAAGTGTCGAGTGAGCAGCGCAAGGCTGGCGTAAAGGGTGCCGTAATAACTGGCGTAAAGAGTGACGAGTGAGTAAAGGAGCGAAAAGACAGAGGGAGCAGAGAGAGGGAGGAAAGGAGCACCAGCAGGACACCACGGCCAGCAAGCAGCACTCGGCTCGGTTCACACAGGGCCAGCCCCGAACAGTGCCACGCATTATCGACCGTCATCCGACGTGGGATACACTGGCGTCATGCCTATCGAGCCCGAAGCCCCGTCCCATGCATCGCCCGGTGCAGCCGAGTCATCGCCCCCTTTTGCCCAATGGGCCGACTCCCCCTGTGCGACCGGCTGCGACCTGCGCCGCGACTGCGCTCGCTACAGCCACCCGCGCGTCAGGGATATCGCCTGGCTTCTGAATGCCCCGGATCTCTTGCAGCTTGCGCGTTATCCGCGCCCGTCCCTGGCGGCACTCGGGCTAAAGGATGACCGCGTCCGCCACCGCTGGCTGATGACACTGGAGCAGGCGCCCCACGCGCTCGAGGCCGCCGTGAATGAGCGCCGCCACTATCGCCTGGGCCACTACCACGAGCTGCTCTGGCAATTCGTGCTGGCACACGCGCCCGGCAGTCGCCTGCTGGTCAACAACCTCAGGATTTCCCAGGGCAAGATCACGCTGGGCGAACTGGACATGCTCTATCTGGCGGCGCAGGACACGGCGCCCACGCACCTGGAGGTCGCGATCAAGTTCTATCTCGGCCTGCCCGAAGGCCCTGAAGCGGCCGACAGCCCCGCACGCTGGATAGGCCCCGGCGGCGCCGACAGCCTCGCCATCAAGTATCAGCGCAGCCTTGAGCATCAATTGCCCCTGGCCTATACCGAGCGCGGACAGCAGACGATCCGCCAGGCACTGGCCAGACAAGCACTGGCCAGACAGGCAGGCGCGAGCGAGACGAACTCACCGCTGGCAGAAGATCCGCCTGCCCCGCTGCTTGCAGGCCAGCAACTGGCATTGCCCGGTTGCCTGTTTCGCCCCTGGCAGCCAGATATAGCTCCCGCCGACACGCTGCCCCCGCCCCGCCATTGCCATCCCGAGAGTGCGCGCCAGGCCGGCTGGTGGATGAGGGTCAGCCAGTTTGCCGCCTTTTGTCAGCCCCTCGAGGCCTCCCCGATGCATGGCGGCCCGCTGCTGGGCTGTGTCAGGGAAAAACCTGCCTGGCTGGCCGCCCCGCCCGTGGCGTCGCTACGACCATGGCATGCACTGGACCGCTGGCTGCGCGATCACTTCGTACCACCTGGCGCCGCTGACGACCTCAGGCCGGACGAACCAGTTCATCAAGTCACGGCGGCTCAGCAAGTCACGGCGCCTCAGCAGCACAGTCGCCAGCGCACGCATCAACACCCCCGCCAGCTGTGGCTGGAGCGCAGCGTGGCGGCGCCTGACGGCGAGCCGACCACCGCCAGCTCACCCCGCCAGCAATGGCGCATCTTCGTGGTGCCGGACGACTGGCCGAGCTTCATTCCACTACCGCCCTCGGCACCTGCCGCGCAGTGAGCCTGACGCGTGGCTTGCTGGTGACTTTGTCTTGCTACGTGAAATCAACGATAATGCGCCGCGTCAGATCAGGGTGGCGACAATCCGTCAGCCTGATCTCGCCATTCGGCCCGCGCGCAACACTACCCCGCTGCTCCCGGGTCTGCTGGTGACCCACCCCTGTCGCTAGCCAACGGCTTCTCGGCACGTCTTCTTGCCTGACCGACCACCTCATCGGTCACCTGATGACGCCTGCTGCAACGCATCTGCTGAATCCGTAGGACGTCATAGTGAAAACACGACTTTCCAGCCTCGATATCGTGGCGCTGGGCTTCATGACCTTTGCCCTCTTTCTGGGTGCAGGCAATATCATCTTCCCGCCTCAGGTGGGTCAGGGCGCGGGTGCCGAATTCTGGCCTGCGGCACTGGGCTTTCTGGCCACCGGTGTCGGCATGCCGCTGGCCGGTATCGTCGCGGTGGCCGTGATCGGCGGCGGCCTCGACAAGATCACCTCGCCGTTGCCCAAGTGGGCAGCCGCGGCCTTCGGCGTCGCCGTCTACCTGTCCATCGGGCCGATGTTCGCGATTCCGCGCACCGGCACCGTGGCCTTCGAGATGGGAATGCGCCCCTTCATCGACATGTCAGCACAGAGCGGCCTGGCCCTGCATTCGGTGCTGTTCTTCGGCATCGCCACGCTGATCGCGCTGAGCCCGGGCAAGTTGATGGATGTGGTCGGCAAGTGGCTGACGCCGCTGCTGATCGCGCTGCTGGCGCTGATTGCGCTGTTCACCATCATCGACCCACAGGGGCCGCTGGGGCCGGTAAGTCCCGAGTGGGCCGAGGCGCCGTTCATGACCGGCTTCCAGCAGGGCTACCTGACCATGGATGCGCTGGCCTCGATGGTGTTCGGCATCCTGATCGTCTCGGCGATCAAGGCACGCGGCATCACCGCGACCGCTGACGTGACCCGCTACACCCTGTGGGCCGGCGCCATCGCAGCCATCTGTCTGGCCGCCGTCTACCTGCCGCTGACCTACATGGGCGCCACCAGTCATGCGCTGGTCAGCGAAGCGGCCAAGGGCGAACTGATCCCGGTCTACGTCGAGGCACTGTTCGGCGATGCCGGCAAGCTGATCCTGGCGCTGGTCATCACCCTGGCGTGTCTGACCACCGCGGTGGGCCTGTTGACCTCCTGCGGCGAGTTCTTCCATCGCCTGCTGCCGAGCGTGCCCTACCGCTTGCTGGTGATCGTGATGGCCGTGGCCTCGGCGTTGATCGCCAATCTGGGCCTCTCGACCCTGATCAGCGTCTCGATTCCGGTACTGGTGACGCTCTATCCGCTGGTGCTGGTGCTGACGCTGCTGTCCTACCTGCGTCCGCGCCTGCACGATGCGCCGCGCGTGTTCGCCTGGACCCTGGGCCTGACGCTGCTGGTCAGCCTGCTGGATGGCTTCGAAGCCAGTGGCATCGACTCGCTGATGGCCATCTCGCACCGCATCGAGCCGCTGCTGCCGCTGGCCTCGATGAATCTGGGCTGGCTGGCGCCGGCGCTGGCGGGGCTGATCATCGGCATGCTGGCCAGCCGTCGTGACCAGACGAACCTGGACCCGGCATTGGCCGCGCAGGACTGAGGCTCACGCCAATCAGTCGCGCAGCGTGACCAGAAACACGAAAGCCCGCCTCTCCAACGAGAGGCGGGCTTTTTTGTTGTCACACGACAGCTGACAGAAAACAGATGACAGGCGCCCGTCAACTATCAGGCGACCGTCAGCGCGGCGTAGTGCGCGACAGGCCCAGCTGAGCCAGGGTGGCGTCATCCAGCGCATGCACGGCCTCGACGCCGCTCAGCGCCGTGAAGTAGTTCGGCGTCAGGAAGTCACGCCCGCCAAGCAGGTGCTCCAGGTATTCGCGTGCCGGCTTGAGGCCCTCGGCGGTGCGCTCGGGCAGCGCCACATACACCCAGGCGTCGATCACGCCTTCACGGGTGACGATGGGATGAAGGAAACGCTCATATTCATGCGGGCGGCCTTCGAAGGGGTCCATCAGCGTGATCTGCTCGGCCTCGAGCAGCTCGTACAGCACGCCTTCGACGCGCTCGCCCGGCGCAGGCTGCACGTTGGCATGCGCGATACCCTCGACTCGAGAGGCCTTGTCGAAACTCAGGCGATGCTCTTGCAGCCAACCATGCACGGCCCGTCGCGTCTCGCCGATGCGTGCCACGACACGCGCCGGATTCATGTTGCTGCCGTAGGCGAAGTAATAGGCCATGCAAGCTCCTGACAGTTGTCTCGAGGCGCAATACGAGGGCATCACGCCTGCATAGGGGCAAAGTGGGAGGTGTCGGGTAGAGAAGGCTCGGTGCGAGGTGAGATGCCTGCCCGGCAATCAGTGCGTCGTGATCAGCGTGTCGATCTCACGAATCACTTCCGTCATCGCCACGCGGCGCTCGGGGCGGGCATCCTTCAACCAGGCCTCGATGGCCGGCGCCACTTCACACTTGGCGGGGAACGGCGCACGGGCATCGCACAGCGCTTCCAGACGAGCGATGAACACGAAGCGCAGCCACTGGCCCATGTCCATGCGATCGACACAGAATGGCTCCACACTCATGAAGGCCTGCGGGGATGGCGTGTCCATGCGCCACAGGTCTGCTGCCTTCATGGTCGCTTCCAGACGTGCCAGCAGCGCGCGCAGCTCGTCATAGGGATTGCCGGCGATCTCGCCGTCCTGGGGTTGTTCAGTCGGGTTCATGCGACCTCCGTCAAATCATGCATGGTTCGTTCACGCTATTATCCCGATGATGCTCACGGAAGGCCAGGAGGCCGCATGGCAGACACGCTGTTCAATGATGTGATGATACTGCTGGGAGCCTCGGTAGTGGCCGCGGCGCTGTTCCGCCGCCTGCATCTGCCGCCGGTGCTGGCCTATCTGGCGGTCGGCTTTCTGGTCGGCCCTCATCTGGCGGGCTGGATCGGTCGCCCGGAAGAACTCGCCTTCCTGTCGGAATTCGGGTTGGTATTTCTGCTCTTCTCGCTCGGCCTCGAATTCTCGGTGCCGCGCATGCGCGCTCTCAAGACCACGGTGTTCGGGCTGGGTGCCTGTCAGGTGGCGGTATGCAGCGGCCTGTTCTGGGCGCTGGGCTCGGCGCTTGGCCTGTCGCCGGCGGCGGCGCTGGTCGCGGCCGGCGCGCTGGGGCTTTCCTCCACCGCCATCGTCACGCGGGAACTGGCGCGCTGGAATGAGCTGGACAGCCCCCACGGTCACGCTGCCGTGGGCGTGCTGCTGTTCCAGGATCTCGCCGCCCTGCTGTTCCTGATCCTGATTCCGGCCATGGCCGGTGATGGCAGCCAGCTGCTCAGTGACCTGGGCCTGATGCTCATCAAGGGGCTCGGGCTGGTGGCGGTGATGCTGATGATCGGCAAGTGGGTGCTGCCGTTCGTGTTCCAGGAAATCTCGCGCGCGCGCTCGGAAGAGCTGTTCGTGCTCACCGTGCTGCTGGTGGCGCTGTTCTCCGCCTGGCTGACCCACAGCCTGCACCTGTCGATGGCGCTGGGCGCCTTCCTGGCCGGGATGATGCTCGGCGAGAGCCATTTCCGCCATCAGATCGAGGCCGACATCCGACCCTTCCGCGACATCCTGCTGGGGCTGTTCTTCGTCTCGGTGGGCATGTTGCTGGACCCGCAGGTGTTGCTGGCCCAATGGTATTGGGTCGTCATCGGCGTGGCCTGCCTGCTGGCGACCAAGGCACTGCTGATCACCGGACTGGCGCGCCTCTCCGGCCGCCCGCTGGACAGCGCGCTGCGCACTGGCCTGGTGCTGTCCCAGGGCGGTGAATTCGGCTTCGCGCTGCTGGCCCTGGCCAGTCAGCAACGCCTGATGGACAACGAGACCGTGGGCCTGGTGGTGGCGATCATCATCGGCTCGCTGGTGGTCACGCCGAGCCTGATTCGCCACAACCAGCAACTGACGCGCCGCCTGTGCCGCTCCACCACGCCCACTCAGGAGAACCCGCACACCACCGCGGAGCTGAGCGCCGCCACCGCCCCGCTCAGTGGCCATGTCATCGTGTGCGGCTTCGGGCGTGTCGGCCAGACGGTGGGGCGATTTCTCACTCAGGAGAAACTTGAGTGGATCGCCATCGATGCCGACCCCATCCGCGTCCACGAGGCCGCCAGCGCCGGCGAGCCGGTGGTGTTCGGTGATGCGCAGCGACTGGAAATCCTGCGCGCACTCGGTATCGAGCGCGCCCGTCAGGTGGTGATTACCGTCAATCAGCTCTCGCACGCGCTGGCCATTCTGCGCGCCATCCAGCCGTTGGAGCTCGAGAACCTCAAGGTGCTGGTGCGCACCCAGGATGACGCGGACCTCGAGACCTACAAGGCCGCCGGGGCCACCGAGGTGATTCCCGAGGTGCTCGAGGGCTCACTGATGCTGGTCTCGCATGTACTGGTCAATCTCGAGGTACCCTTCCGCCGCGTGGCGCGCTCGATCCAGAATGCGCGCGAGGCGCGCTACAGCATGCTGCATGGCTATTTTCATGGTCAGCAGTCCCAGCTGACCGACAAACGCGGCAACCCGCTGCTGCGGCGTCATCCGCTGACGCTGACCGCCGATGCCTGGGCCTGTGGCCGGCGACTGGACGACATCGCCCTGCCGGAAGTGTGCGGCATTCTCGTCTCACGCGTGGTGCGCGCCAGTGGCGAGAACCTGGAAGAACCCACCGGCGACCTGACGCTGGCGTGTGGCGATACACTGGTATTATCGGGACTGGCTGATCATATTGAAGAGGCGGAAACCCGCCTGCTGACCGGCTGAAAGACCTTGAGCGGCAGGCGACACCCAAGACTCCGCCGCCTGCTGTCCTGCCGCCAGCAACCGCGCTGGCGAGTGGATGGGAGAGCGTCACAGAGAGTCAGCTCGGATGAAGATACTGCTGAGCACACTGAAGGGACCGACATGTCAGGGGGCACGGCCCTGCATGGGAGATAGCACCCATCACCAGGAGGCAATACACATGGAAAGCGCAGGCGTACACAACTACATGGAGCAGCTGGTGCTCGACCAGCTGCGCTTGCATCCCGATAGCCACGCCATGGATGTCGACAGCCGCGAAGACGTGGCCTGCATCGCGCTCAATCAGCTGGCGCCCCGCTATATCCGCCACGACGTCGACATGGCGTTCTACATGGCGCCCGCCGAACAGGAGCTGCTGGAAGAGCGCGTCTCGATGGCGCTTCAGGAAGCCTTCGACAAGGTGCGTTCGATGCCCCGCCATGGCTAGCCACGCGCTGCGGCCCCATGAAGCGTCGCCCTGAACGCGCCCTGCAACACCAGAAGCGGATCAATGATCACCGCCAGAGAAACGACAACGGCCACCGCGAAGGATATCGCGGTGGCCGTTGTGTCTGTCGCAGGTACTGCCCGAGGCGTTACCTCACGTGACCTGAGAGTCATTTCCTCAACCGGGCAGCATCAGATTCCCTCGGCGCACTGCGGCGGCACTTCATCCAGCACCTTGCGCAGGAAGGCGCGCGTACGGTCATCCTTCGGCGCACTGAACAGCTGACTCGGCGGCCCCTGTTCGACGATACGTCCGCCTTCCATGAAGATGACGCGGTCGGCGACTTCCCGCGCGAACTGCATCTCGTGGGTGACCACGATCATGGTCTGGCGCTCGACCGCCAGCTGCTTCATCAGCTCCAGCACCTCATCGACCCATTCCGGGTCCAGTGCCGAGGTCGGCTCATCGAACAGGATCACCTCGGCCTGGGCGGCCATGGCGCGCCCGATGCCGATACGCTGCTGCTGACCGCCTGACAGAGCCGCCGGGAAGGCGTCCGCCTTCTCGCTCATGCCGATACGCTCGAGAATCTCGCGCGCCCGCTGGTGCGCCTTGGCCTTGGGCCAGCCATTGACGACGATCAGGCCCTCGGCAATGTTCTCCAGCGCCGTCTTGTTGGCGAACAGCGCATAGTTCTGGAACACGAAGGCACTGCTGCGACGCAGTCCCAGAATGTCGTGACGGCTGGCGCGCGTGGCCTCGACCTTGCGTTCGCCGATCTGGATCTCGCCACCATCGGGCTGCTCGAGGAAGTTGATGCAGCGCAGCAGCGTGGACTTGCCGGTGCCTGACGGGCCGATGACGACGATGATCTCACCCTGCTTCACTTCCAGAGTGATGCCATCGAGCACGGCCTGCCCGCCGAATTTCTTGACCAGGTTTCTGACTGCAATCATCGCTGATAGGCCTTGTTGAGACGTTTCTCCATCCAGCGCTGCACGAAGGACAGCCCTTCCACCATCACCCAGTAGACGATGGCCACCATGATGAAGGATTCAAAGTACAGGAAGCTGCTGGCCGCTTCCTTCTGGGTCGCGCCCATCAACTCGGTCACCCCCAGCGTGAAGGCCAGCGACGTGGACTTGATCATGTCCACGAAGTAGTTCATCAGCGTGGGGGCCGCCACGCGGGCCGCCTGGGGCAGCACGATGCGCCGCATCAGCTGGACATTGGTCATGCCGATCGAGAGCGCCGCTTCGGTCTGGCTGCGATCGACCCCGACGATGGCGGCGCGGATGGATTCGGCCATGTAGGCCGAGAAGTGCAGCGTCAGGCCGAGAATCGTCGCGGTGACGCCATCGATCTGGGTCAGGAACGCCATCACCTGCGGCAGGCCGTAATAGAACAGGAACAACTGCACCAGCAGCGGCGTGCCGCGGAAGAAGGAGATGAACACGATGGTCAGCGCATTCAGCACCGGCACCTTGAGCACCCGCACTACCGCCAACAGCGAAGCCAGTACCAGCGCGGCCACCATGCCGATACAGGCCATCTTGAGTGTCAGTGGCAGGTATTTGAGCATGACCGGCAACAGGCCAAGCATGTAATCGATATTGAGAGTATCCATTCGTTATCCGGACAGGCTGGGGGCTTGGCTGAGGGTCTGGAAAGACACCCGTCGACATGACGACAACGGGGCGACGGTCAAGCCGTCACCCCGTTTGCACATGACATCCTGGCATGCGCCCTTGTATCAGGGCGCAGCGGGCAATGTTCAAGGCGTGGTGATGTCGTTGCCGAACCACTTGTTGGAAATCTCGGCCAGACGGCCATTTTCCTTGAGCTCGGTCAGCGCGGCATCCACCTCGTCACGCTTGGCCTCGCCTTCGGCGTCCTTGCGGAACGGCAGTGCGTTCTCGAGACGCGAGAACGGCTTGCCAGCCAGTTCCAGCGGCAGCGGCGTCTTCTGGATCACCTGGCTTGCGCTGACGCGGTCCATCACGAAGGCATCGACACGGCCCAGGGCGGTGTCCTGCTCGATGTTGGACTCATAGGTCTTGATGTCGATCTGGTCGGCGTAGGGCAGCTCTTTCATCAGCGCTTCGTAGTTGGAGCCCAGATTGACCGCCACGCTGTGGCCCTTGAGGGACTCGACGCCGGTGATCTCGTCATTGCCGCGACGCTTGACCACCTGGGCCCCGTCGTAGACGTAGGGCTGGGTGAAGGCGAACTTGGCCTTACGCGCATCGGTGATGGTGATCTGGTTGGCCACGGTATCGATGCGGCCGGCTTCCAGCGAGCCGATCAGGCCGGAGAAGCTCATGGTCACGAATTCGATGTCGTCGCCGGTGATCTCACCGACGGCGTTGAGGACATCCACCTCAAAGCCCTGCAGCTTGTCCTGCTTGACGAAGGTGAACGGGAAGTAGCCGCCCGACATGCCGACCTTGAGGGTGTCAGCCTGTGCCGCCAGGCTGCCCAGGGTGGTCGCGCCCAGCGCGGCAGCCATCACGGCGCCCTTGAGAGCGGTAGAAGAGAAGACAGCTGCGAGCGAACGTGATTGGCGCATCGGGATTCCTCGTGGATCGCAAGACTGGGCCATTGGCGCTGGACGGTCGCTGACATTCGGTTGAACGCGGATGTCGAGCCAACAGAACAGGTATAAGCACAGCCTTTTATATGTGATTTGGTTGTATAGGATAACGGGACTGCCCCGCATTCCCAATCATTTCATCCCTTAAGGTCATAACCAGAAGGAATAAGACAGCATTCCTGTCAATGAGCGCGATTCTAGCATGCCTGTCATGGCGGGCCAGTGACGCCGTCTGGGCTACCTGCAGCGTTAGATGTCAGCCTGACGACAAGTGGATGACAGTTATTCACGCCATCCGTGGACGATGCTGTGGATAACCCGTCTCGGTCACGCTGCAAGCCGCGCCAGCCGTGGGATGACGAAAATTGATCAAAAAATCATCAACCTGCAAAACGCTCACCGGGACTTGAGGTGCCGCGTCATCTGTCAAGCCGTCACGGGTCGAAAGAGCGGCCATAATAGGATCAGGTCGCCCTCTTCCCTCTGGCCGCCATCACACGCCAGCGGGTGGCATGACAGCCGGTGAATCGCTAAAGTCGCTGCCATTCCAGACATGCTCAGGCACATGTCACGCGCCGGCAGCTGTCACTCAACGACACATGCCACGCCTGGCAATGATGCTCGACAAGACTCTTTTCTTCCGTTCTTCCGCACGCCAAGCCAAGGCGTGGCGGAGACACAGCCGTGGTGAGCCTCATGACTCCTCTTTCTTCCTTGAGCAACTTCTTCACACGCACCGGCGCCGAGCTGCACCTTTATCACCTGGGTCGCACCCTGGCGCCGCTCAGTCTTGAGCAACTGGAAGCCTTCGAGACCGAACAGCAGCCGTGGGAGCAGCCCTTCAAGGGTCAGGCGCGCCTGGCATGCGTGTTCCGGCCGGCCGGGCTCGACGATCCGCTGGTGTGGTTTCTGGCCCTGCCGCTGGATGAGGAAGGTCGTCTGTCTCCCGCACAACGCGACGCCTTCCTCGAACGCCTGATCACGACGCTGGGTCAGACGGCGCTGACCGTCGGCCGGCCTGATCTCCAGCAGGCCGAGGCAGGCAAGATCGACAACCTGATGCAGGACAACCCGCTGGCCTTCACGCCGGACGACAGCCTGCGCGCCATGCTGCACGCCCGTGCCAGCCTCGATTGTGACTGCCCTGCCAGCCAGTACTACGAGCTCGCCGAGCAGTATCTCACCGCCCAGCTACCGCTGGATGACTGGCCGTCACTCGGCCTGCAGGGCATCGCCGACGTGCTGACACGACGCGGCGAGCTGTCCGGCGAGCTTGCCGCCGCCTTCGTGCAGCGTCTGGCTGATCTGCCGGACACGCCGCTGCGCGCCATCGCGCTGTGTCTGGAGCAGGCACCGCCCGCCCATGCCCAGCTGGCTGGCCAGCTGCCTGAGGAATACGAGACCGAGCTGCTCTCCGCCCTGATCGCACGTGGCCAGGCCGCGCGTGACCTGGGGGACCTGGAGACGCTGTGCGCCTGCCTGCGGGCCGCCGGTGCCAGCCCACGGCCTGCGGCGGCGGAGTGGATCGATGCCCTGCTGGCCGACGACGAGGCCGTCAATGTCGACGTGCTGGTCGCAATCGCTGCGCGCGGCTACGCCCACCTGGAAGATGCCGAACGTCTGCCGGCCTTCCTGACCCGCCTGGCCAGCTGCCCGCAGGCCAACTTCGCCGCCCTGGCCCGCGACCTCGCCCTGATTCCGCGTCTGCGTCTGCCGGTGCTGATGACGCTGCGCAACGCAAGTGCGGACAGCCCGCTGGGTCAGGCGCTCGCCGCCCTGACCCGCCAGGCCGATACCGGCAATCCTGCCCCGCGTCATTGACGCCGGGCATGCCCGCAGGTGACAGTGCTTGAGATCATGCGCATAACCCACGACACTTGATCGGACACTTGAACAGACACTCTATCGGACACTTGCTCAAGGCATGGAATCGGGGCTGATCGGCACCGGTGAACAGGGCAAGTTGCGACGCGCCACCGGCACGATGTCACCCGCGCCTGTGGCCGTGGGTGACTTGCCCAGCGCCCGCAAGCGAGGCGTCTGGCGGCGATGAAAGCGCGCCATGACCGCGTGCCATGACCGCGTGCCCGGGGCGGTTTTGCCGGGCATTGTCAGCGCCACCGTCATCTCCGATTCGTGAGGCGAAAAAAGAGGCTTCAGCAAGGATTGCTGTCAGTACGTTAAGTGACTATGCTGCGCGCCCGCCTGGCCATTACCCCGCCATGCCGGCAACGCACATTACGTTGTGCCGCGCCTGCCCGGTGTCTTCATGCCGTGAGCCGCTGCCCGCTTCGCTCACGCCCTCTGATTCAGGATGAAACATGTCGCATCACAAGAACACTTCGCGTCATCACATCGACAAGGCACCGCCCCTCGATCTCAAGACACTGAATCATGACCTGCTGGGCTTTCGTCCGCGCGGCGTGGTGGGTCGGCGTGAGCTGATCGAGCTGCCGGAACTCAAGCTGCACCTCAATGCCAAGATCGACACCGGTGCGCATTCCAGTGCGCTGCATGCCGAGAGCATCGAGGTCTTCGAACACAACGATGATCTGTGGGTTCGCTTCATCACCCGGACCGGCGGTAGCGACTCCCCGCCGCATACGGTCGAGACGCCGGTGCATGATCGCCGCCGCGTGCGCTCATCCAATGGTCAGGCCGAATGGCGCTACGCGATCCGCTCGCGCATGAAGCTGGCCGGGCTCGACTACGATATCGACATGACGCTGGTGGACCGCTCCCAGATGCGTCACCCCATTCTGCTGGGGCGCCGTGCCCTGCGTCGCCTGCTGGTCGCACCGGGCGCCGCCTATCTGCATGGCGAACCCTGACGGCACCAGCCAGGCGCGCGGCGGCATGCTTCGGCATCTCGCCTCAAGACGCTGGCCCCGCTGCCATCTGCATCGCGTGACGCCTCGAGACAACAAAGGCTTCACCGGCGAATACCACGCCTCCTGACGGGCATCACGTCAGTCTTGTTCTGATTCATTCCTATCTCTGTCTGGCCCATTCGGCTCCGGAGGATTTCATGCATATCGGTATCCTGTCACGTAACTCACGCCTCTACTCCACCCGTCGCCTGATCGAGGCCGCCGAGGCACGTGGCCACACCGCGCGCGTGGTGGACACGCTGCGTTGCTACATGAACATCGCCTCGCACCGCCCGTCCATCCATTACAAGGGCGCCGAGATCGAGCACTTCGACGCTGTCGTGCCGCGCATCGGTGCCTCCGTCACCTTCTATGGCTGCGCCGTGCTGCGTCAGTTCGAGATGATGGGCACCTACGTGGTCAATGATTCCGTGGCCATCTCCCGCTCACGCGACAAGCTGCGCTCCCTGCAGCTGCTGTCGCGCAAGGGCCTGGGCCTGCCGGTCACCGGCTTCGCGCATTCGCCGGATGACATCCCCGACCTGATCACCATGGTCAAGGGCGCGCCGCTGGTCATCAAGCTACTGGAAGGCACCCAGGGCATCGGCGTGGTGCTCGCCGAGACCAACCAGGCCGCCGAGAGCGTGATCCAGGCCTTCATGGGCATGAAAGCCAACATCATGGTGCAGGAATACATCAAGGAAGCGCGTGGCGCCGACATCCGCTGCCTGGTGGTGGGTGACAAGGTGGTGGCGTCCATGAAGCGTCAGGCAGCCGATGGCGAGTTCCGCTCCAACCTGCACCGTGGCGGCACCGCGAGCGAGATCCGCATCACGCCGGAAGAGCGCTCCACCGCCATCCGCGCCGCCAAGGCCATGGGCCTGTCCGTCGCCGGTGTCGACCTGCTGCGCGCCAACCATGGCCCGGTGATCATGGAAGTGAACTCCTCGCCGGGCCTGCAGGGGATCGAGACGGCCACCGGCAAGGACATCGCCGGTCTGATCATCGATCACATCGCCAAGTCCGCCGCGCCGGCCAAGAAGATTCCGCCCAAGCCCAAGGGCTGAGGGCTTGAGCCTTAGCGCTGAAGCCTGAGGGCATTGCGCGCAACGTTTCCCAAGGGTGCAGGTCGTCATGACTGCACCCTTGGCGTTTCTGGGTCAGATGGCCGCGCGTGTACGAGCGTGAGCGATGGAAACAGGGCAAGGACAGCGCCTGAAAGGCAACGATGATCGTCACCAGAACGTCATTGTATTGTCGTAAACTGCAGGGATTGACAGTGCGGGAATAAATATCCTGACTTTCTGCCCTTCAGGGGTAGAAAAACACTGTTTTCACCCGCACAATCTCTTCTGACGGAGGAGGTGACCGCCCATGTTTCTCGACAATCGCCAGGTGGCGATGGATAGCGTCCAGGAAGCCCTGGCAGACAGTCTTGATTATTTCGAGGATAACGCCGAACGGCTGCGTCCCGCGCTCCTGAAGGCCTTCGAGCCCTTCTATGCGAGCCGTGTCGAGCTCAAACAGGCCCTGGAAGTCGAGACACGCAAGCATCTGAGCCTGATGCCGCGCGACGCCGATGTCGAGCGCGATGACTACATGTGGCTGTGGAGTCGCCTGAAGAGCATCGTCGGCAATGACAATCAGGTGCTGATCAACGAGTTGCTCGAACAGGAACGCGTCCTGATGCAGGCCTGCTCGACCGCCTTCACGCATCCGCTGCCTGACAGCATGGAAAAGGTACTGGAAGGCATCTTCCACAACTGCCGCCATCTGATTCGCGAGCTGTACCGTCACCAGACAGGTCAGGCCGCCCGCCGCCGCGCCGGCTAGCCACCTGCCCGCGCCGCCAGGCCGTGAACGCAAGACGCCCCGCCTTCCAAAGGAAGTGCGGGGCGTCTTCGTATTGACCCTGTGCGCCGCGGCAGCGATACGCGGCTAGTTCGTATCAGACCTGACAGGCAGCCACTGGAGCAATGCCTGCTTCACTCCGGGTAGACTCGCCAGCAGGCTTGCCTGCGCCTGACGCGCGAGGGGATGCGGGTCCGGCGTGTCGGCAGCGTTCTCTTCATTCGTCACATCCACTCCATCCGCCACATCACGACTGACAGCGGCCTGCTGCCCTGCTCCGGCTATCACGGAGGCCTCCGACGGCGACATCACGTGCTTGTCTGAGGAGTGAGATGACGAGGGTTGCGAAGATGAGTGCGATGACAACACCGGCGTCGGCAGCGACTCCTGCGGACCGAGGAAGCGCGGCTTGCGCCCCCACAGGTAGAGATCACCGACTGTCGCCGCACGGGCCAGCCACTCGCGCAGCATCAGCTTGAGCCCCGGCGGCTGGCGCTCGGAGATGGCCGGACAGCCTACAGCCTCCAGACCCAGCGCATCGGCGATGAACAGCGCACGCGGCAAATGCCACGGCTGGGTGACCAGCACCGCCTCGTCGACACCGAAGACCTTGTGCGCTCGCACGAGGGTATCGAAGGTGGAGAAGCCCGCGTAATCGAGCGTCATGAACTCCTGCGGCACGTTGCGCGCTCGCAGATCACGCCACATGGTCATCGGCTCATTGTAGTAACGCGTGCGGTTGTCTCCCGAGAGCAGCAGGTTGGAGACGCGGCGCAGGCGGTAGAGCTGGGCGGCGGTATCGAGGCGCGCCTGATAGTGTGGATTGCTGCCCCCGCCCACCAGGCCGTGGGAGGTGCCGAACACGATCCCCACTTCACGGCTCTGACAGGTCAGCGGTGACGTGGCAATGCGATCGTGCGTTGCCATCACGACCCAGAGGTTGAGCCCGACCACCGTCATTGCACCGGCGGCCAGCAGACCGACGATGGTCCAGCCAGCCCGCATGATCACTCGCTGCATCTCTTCCTCACGCCCATCCCTGCCTGTCTTTCCTGCCGCTACCGTCACATCGTGCAGGCATGAGCGCCCAGCCTACCCAAGCGGCCGAGGCTCTGCCAGCACTGACTGTTCCCCGGCCACGCATGCGGGTGACTCCGCTCAGTCTTCCTGCACCATCACGGCCTTGACGTTGACTGGCACCTGGGTCGCGATGTTGCCAAGCCCGGCCAGATCACGCAGGGTGCGAATGCCATCAACCAGCGCGAACTGCTCAGCATCGACCATCACAGGCGTGAGGGTCTGCACCAGCCAGCGATCGCCGCGCAGGCGCGTCACCTGCAGGCTCATCGGCAGGTTCTGGGTGTTGTCGTGCAGCGTCAGCTGGCCTTCGACATCCACCTTCTGAGTATCACCCGGCTCCATCACCTTGAGGGTCGGCATGTCGAGACTGGCGGTCATCACGGCCAACGGATAGGTGCCGGACTCGAACAGCTTCTCGCTGACGCGCTGGTCACGAATGTCGATGCCGGTACTGGCGGAGTCGAGGTCGATCTCCACCGACAGCTGACCGGCGTCATTGACGCGCGCCCGCCAGGAGGTGAAAGCATCCGTCTCGACGGTGCTGGCGCCCGACTTGGCCATCTTGGTGGTCTGGAAGCTCAGCTGTGACACATCGCCATCCAGCTTCCAGGCGGCCTGCGCGCTGGCAGCGGTGCTCAGGATCAGGGTGGCGGTCAGGGTGCGCAGCGCAGTCTGGAATCGCATTGGGGAGTCTTCCTTGAGGCAGGTGATACGGGAAACCGTCAAACGGACGTGCCGACGCGGCCCGAGGCAGCAACTTGCCCGGACGCTCAGCAACGTGAATTGGATAGCCGGATGGACGAGAGGTTCCCGCCCATCCGGTTGCGTTTGCTGCATCTCGCCCAAGTGTTACTGCGACTGACGGCCATGCAAGGCCTCCAGGGGGCCGCAGAGAGTAAAGGGCGACAACAGCAGACGACTAAGGTGCGCTGATGATGCTCAGAACATGCCCAGTTCCAGGCGGGCGTCCTCACTCATCATCTCGCGCGACCAGGCAGGCGAGAACACGATCTCGACGTGGACCTTGGAGACATCCTCGGCGCCGAGAATCTTGCGCTTGGCGTCCTCGGCGATGACGTTGCCCATGCCGCAGCCCGGCGCGGTCAACGTCATCTTGAGATTGACCATCTTCTCGCCGCTGATCAGGGTGTCGATACGACAGCCATAGACCAGCCCCAGCTCGACGATGTCGACCGGGATCTCGGGGTCGAAGCAGGTGCGCAGCTGGGCCCAGACGAAGGCCTCGATGTCGGCATCGCTCTGGCCGGCAGGCAGATGCGGACGCGGCACGGCGTCCAGCCCCAGCGCATCGAGGCTGAAGCTCTCGATCAGGTACATGCGACCCTCGAAGGCAACGCTGACGGTGCCGCCCTTGGCCTGCATGACTTCGACCACCGAGTCCTCGTGCAGGGTCACCGACTTGCCGAACGGTACCGAGATGCCCTCCACGTCCCGCTGCAACGGCATCTTCTGGCCCTTGCCGAGGCTGGCCAGCTGGTCTTCAGTGTGGCTCATGCCCTCTCCTTGCCGATCCGCATGACAGGCATGCGGCTCGTGAATTCTGTTGGTTCACTCAAGACGTGCGGGTGACAACATCCCCTGGCAAGTGCCGATACCAATGAGGCCCGCCATGCGCGAGCCTCATTGATCAGCGCCCGTCAGGGCCACCGCAGGGTGGTGCTCAGCGCACCATGGTCAGCACACGCTGCAGGGCATCGACGAACATGTCGATCTCTTCCGGCGTGTTGTAGGCCGCGAAGGAGGCCCGACAGGTGGCATCGACACCGAAGCGACGCAGCACCGGCTGCGCGCAGTGGTGGCCGGTACGGATGGCGACCCCCAGCTGGTCGATCAGCAGACCGATATCCTGGGCGTGGGCACCATCGACCACGAAGGAGATCGCGCCCGCCTTGTCAGGCGAGTTGCCGATGATGCGCAGGCCGTCCACTTCGCGCATGCGCTCGCTGGCATGGCGCATCAGCTGCTGTTCCCAGCGCGTGATCAGCGCCATGTGGGTGCAGTCCAGCCAGTCGATGGCCTTGCCCAGCCCGATGACCTCGGCGATGGGCGGCGTGCCGGCCTCGAACTTGTGCGGCAGGTCCGCGAACAGGGTGCCATTCTCGAACGACACCGTGCGGATCATCTCACCACCACCCTGCCACGGCGGCATCGCCTCCAGCAGCGCTTCCTTGCCGTAGAGCACACCGATGCCGGTCGGGCCGTACATCTTGTGGCCCGAGAAGACATAGAAGTCAGCATCGATCTCGCGCACATCGACCTGCTGATGCGGCACCGCCTGGGCGCCATCGACCAGAATCAGTGCGTCGTGAGCGTGTGCCAGCTTCGCCATCTCGGCCACCGGGTTGATGCTGCCCAGGGCGTTGGAGACCTGATTGACGCAGACCAGGCGCGTCTTCTCGCCCAGCAGGTCGCGGTAAGCCGCCATGTCGAGCACGCCATCGTCGTCACACGGGATGACCTTGATGACGATATCGAGACGCTCGGCCAGAAGCTGCCACGGCACGATGTTGGCGTGATGCTCCATCACCGAGATCAGCACTTCATCGCCGGCATTCAGCCAGTTGGCCCCCCAGCTATTGGCGACCAGATTGATCGCCTCGGTGGTGCCACGCGTGAAGATGACTTCCCGCGTCAGGCGCGCATTGATGAAGCTGCGCACCTTCTCACGCGTGCCTTCGAAGGCCGCCGTCGCCTCATCCGCCAGGGTATGCAGACCCCGGTGGATGTTGGCATTGGTCTTGCGGTAGTAGTCGCTCATCGCGTCGATGACGGCGGTCGGCGTTTGACTGGTGGCGGCGCTGTCCAGATAGATCAGCGGCACATCACCATGCACGCGACGCTCGAGGATCGGAAAATCCTCGCGTACCCGCACGACGTCAAGCATCAGGTTGTCGAGTGCGCTCATGCAAAGTCCTCATCACGTGCCACCGCCACGGCGCCACCACCCAGCTCGACGCTGAGATCGACCAGCTCATCGAGGTGGAAGCGTGACGGCAGGCGTCCCGCGACACTGCGCTCGATGCGCTCGGCGATGGCGTCGATGCCCAGACCGGTCATGACTTCGTTGGCGAAGGCCAGGGTCAAAAGGCCACGGGCGGTCTGCTCATCGATGCCACGGGCGCGCAGCGCGAACACGGCGGTCTCGTCGAGCTGACCGGTCGTGGTGCCGTGGGAGCACTTGACGTCGTCGGCGTAGATCTCGAGTTCCGGCTTGGTGTTGATCTCGGCGCGGTCCGACAGCAGCAGGTTGGCGTTGTTCTGATGCGCCTCGATCTGCTGGCTGTCGCGCTTGACCAGCACGCGGCCATTGAAGACGCCGCGGGCACGGTCGGCCAGGATACCCTTGTAGTTCTCGTCGGAGAACGTCAGAGCCTCGTTGTGATTGACCAGCGAGTGGGTGTCCACGTGCTGGCGATCACGACCGAAGAACAGGCCATCGAGGCGTGCATGGGCGTTGTTGCCGTTCAGGTCGCAGACGATGTCGTTGCGCACCAGACCACCACCGGTGTTCAGGTTGATGGAGCGATACTGGCTGTCACGCGGCTGCTCGACTTGCAGCGAGGCGATATGCGTCTCGCCGGTGGCGGCTTCGCCCAGCTTGTAGTGATTGAGCACGGCGCCGCGCTCCAGCATCACTTCGCTGACCATGTTGGTGAAGTTGGTCGCGCCGCTCTCACCGATGTGATGCTCGATCACGCTGGCTTCAGCGCGGCTGCCCAGCTGCACCAGCAGACGCGGGTGGCTCATGGTCACGGGCTGGCCTTCGACGGCGGCACGCGACAGGAACAGCACGTAGACCGGCTTGTCGAGCACCGTGCGCGGGCCGACCTGAATCACCGCACCCTCTTCGGTGAAGGCGGAGTTCAGCGCCACGAACGGCGTGAAATCGATGCCGGTCAGGCGATTCAGCGAGCCGCCGATGACTTCCGGCTGATTGACGATGGCGTCAGACAGCGGCACGACACGCACGGTGTCGGGCAGGCCTGCCACATCGGACAGCTCGGCATTGTAGAGGCCATCGACGAACACCAGACGGTAGGCGTCGACGTCGAGAGCCAGCGCATCCTTCACGGCCGGCGCGAGGCTTGCATCGTCGGCGAGACGATATTGCTGACGACCCAGTGCCTGGGTGTCGGTGTACTTCCAGGCCTCGACCTTGCGGGTCGGCAGGCCGAGGGCTTCAAAGCGGGCGATGCCGGCCTGACGGCGGGCGGCCATCCAGCTCGGATCGGCCGCAAAGCGAGCCTTGCGGGCAGCGAATTCGCTGGCGAAGGCTTCGCTGCCGGGGACGGACGCGGTAGCAAGTGCTGTCATTACGCGGTTTCCTCCTGCAGCCAGTCATAGCCCTGGGCTTCGAGTTCGAGTGCCAGCGACTTGTCGCCGGACTTGACGATGCGGCCATCCATCAGCACGTGGATCTGGTCCGGCACGATGTGCTCGAGCAGACGCTGGTAGTGGGTGACCATCAGCACGGCGCGGTCTTCGTTGCGCAGCGAGTTGACGCCCTTGGCGACGACCTTGAGAGCATCGATGTCGAGGCCGGAGTCGATCTCGTCGAGCATGGCGAGCTTCGGTTCCAGCACCAGCATCTGCAGGATCTCGTTGCGCTTCTTCTCACCGCCGGAGAAGCCTTCGTTGACGGCGCGCTGCAGGAAGCTGGCGTCCATCTGCATGAAGGCCAGCTTCTCGCGGATCAGCTTCATGAATTCCGGGGCCGGAATCTCGCCCAGGCCTTCGGCTTCACGCTTGGCATTCAGCGCCGCCTTGAGCAGGTAGACGTTCTTGACCCCCGGGATTTCCACCGGGTACTGGAAGCCCAGCAGCATGCCGGCACGCGCACGCTCTTCGACTTCCATCTCCAGCACATCCTCACCTTCGTAGGTAATGGTGCCCGAGGTCACTTCATAGCCGTCCTTGCCGGCGATCACGGAAGACAGCGTGGACTTGCCTGCGCCGTTCGGGCCCATGATGGCGTGGACTTCACCCTTGTTGATGGTCAGATCGAGACCCTTGAGGATTTCCTTGCCTTCCACCGAAACGTGCAGATCTTTGACTACGAGCATGTTGATACCTTTTGCTGACAGGCCGCCCGCGAGCGGCCCTCAAGAATGGGGTGAATGCGAAAGGGACGGCGGGATCAGCCGACGGCGCCTTCAAGGGTGACGTTGAGCAGCGCCTCGGCCTCGACGGCGAACTCCATCGGCAGCTCCTGGAAGACGTCCTTGCAGAAGCCATTGACGATCATGTTGACCGCATCTTCCTCGCTGATGCCGCGCTGACGGCAGTAGAACAGCTGATCTTCGCCGATCTTGGAGGTCGTCGCCTCGTGCTCGACGGTGGCCGTCGCGTTGCCGATTTCCTGATACGGGAAGGTGTGCGCGCCACAGCGGTCGCCGATCAACAGCGAGTCACACTGGGTGAAGTTGCGCGCGCCCTTGGCCCGCGGGCCGATCTTGACCAGACCACGATAGGACTGCTCGGAGTTACCGGCCGAGATGCCCTTGGAGACGATGGTGGACTTGGTGCCCTCACCGATGTGGATCATCTTGGTACCGGTGTCCGCCTGCTGACGGCCATTGGTGACGGCGACGGAGTAGAACTCCCCGACACTGTCCTTGCCGCGCAGGATGCACGACGGGTACTTCCAGGTGATCGCGGAGCCGGTCTCGACCTGGGTCCAGGAGACCTTGGAGCGGTCACCACGGCAATCGGCACGCTTGGTGACGAAGTTGTAGATGCCGCCCTTGCCGTCTTCATCGCCCGGATACCAGTTCTGGACGGTGGAGTACTTGATGTAGGCGTCTTCCAGGGCCACCAGCTCGACCACGGCGGCGTGCAGCTGGTTGTCATCACGCTGCGGCGCGGTACAGCCTTCCAGATACGAGACCTGAGCCTGCTTCTCGCAGATGATCAGGGTGCGCTCGAACTGGCCGGTATTGGCGGCGTTGATGCGGAAGTAGGTGGAAAGCTCCATCGGGCAGGTCACGCCTTCCGGCACGAACACGAAGGAGCCATCGGTGAAGACGGCCGCGTTCAGCGCGGTGAAGTAGTTGTCAGCCTTGGGCACCACGGTACCGAGATACTGCTTGATCAGCTCCGGGTAGTCCTGGATGGCTTCCGAGATGGAGCAGAAGATGACGCCCGCCTCGGACAGCTCCTTCTTGAAGGTGGTGGTCACGGACACGGAGTCGAAGACCGCGTCGACCGCGACACCCGCCAGTGCGGCACGCTCGTGCAGCGGGATACCCAGCTTCTCGTAGGTCTCGAGCAGCTTGGGGTCGACCTCATCCAGACTCTGCGGGCGGTCTTCCGGCTTCTTCGGGGCGCTGAAGTAGGAAATCGCCTGGTAGTCGATCTCCGGATAATCCAGGTGGGCCCAGGACGGCGCCTTCATCTTCAGCCACTGCTGATACGCATCCAGACGCCACTCCAGCATCCACTCCGGCTCACCCTTCTTGGCCGAGATGAAGCGAATCACGCTTTCATCCAGTCCCGGCGGAATGGTGTCGCTCTCGATATCGGTCACGAAGCCCTGCTTGTACTCGCGCTGTACAAGCTGCTCCATCTCCTGGCTCGCCATGCTGGTCTCCTCTCCCGGAGAGCTCCGGGTCTGTTCAGATGCCTGATCACCCCGCCCGAATCGCAGCGAAGTTCGAATGTTCGTGTTGCCACGGCGACGTGTGTCGCGCGGCAACGGATTCAGTGTTTGCCGGTTCTAGCGTTTGCCAGTGCTGTTGGCTGCCCTGGCCACGGGGGGCGGTTCGTCATCCCCGTACAGGCTGATGGCCTGAATCGGCAGTTGCACCGGCATGCGCAGTGGCGCGGATGACGCCAGATGCGCCAGCGTCACGCTGCCCAGCAGCTCACTGATGGCGTACGAGACGCGCTGCCAGTTGTCGGCCACCCCGCAGGTGTTGACCAGCTCGCAATCGCCGTCGGCGTGGCTGCACTCGGTCACGGCCACCGGGCCTTCGATGGCGCTGATGATGTCGCTGGCCGTGATCTGGCTGGCCGGGCGAGCCAGGCGATAACCGCCAAGCGCACCGCGCCGCGACTCAAGCAGCCCGGCCCGCACTAGCGCCTTGAGCGTCTTGCTCACGGTGGGATGCGGCAGCTGCACGCTTTCGGCCAGATCGATCGCCGCATGGGCCGAGTCCGGCTCGCGGGCGATGCGCGCCATCACGACAGCGGCATAATCGGTCATCTTGGAAAGCTTCAGCATGCTGGCCTCCACCACGGGAAGATTAATTGGGGACCATTTTAGTCCTGTATCAGAACGATGTGAAGCGGGGACCCCACCGAAAACGTCGAATTGCGACCTGGGCAACCAGTTTGCCGACAAGATAGCCGCCGATCACAACAAAAATAACAATCATTCCCATTTAAAATATCTACCAGCACTGCCCGAGGGACCAGGTGCCCTGTACAACAATCCCGTGCGCGCCAGGTGAGCGATGACGACTGCCCCGCTACGCCCCTCCCCTGCAACGCAAGCCCTCTCTAAAGACCCCCACTACTCATGCCCCCTCCACAATTCCACAACGCAAGACACCCCGCCGGGAGAATCCCGACGGGGTGTCTTGGTCACGCCATCATGCCGTCATGCAAGGCTCATCTAAGCCATGCGTGATGATCAGCCGTGGAACGGGTTGCGCAGTACGATGGTCTCGTTGCGGTCCGGGCCAGTGGAGATGATGTCGATCGGCACGCCGACCTGCTCTTCCAGGAAGCTGATGTAAGCGCGGGCGTTGGCCGGCAGCTTGTCGACTTCGCGCACGCCGATGGTGGAATCGCTCCAGCCCGGCAGGTCCTGGTACAGCGGTTCGATGGCTTCGTAGCCTTCGGAATCCACCGGGTTGTCCAGCACGTCGCCATCCTTGCTGCGATAGCCGATGCAGACACGGATGTTCTCGAGACCGTCCAGCACGTCCAGCTTGGTCAGGCAGATGCCACTGACCGAGTTGATCTGCACGGCGTGACGCAGAGCGACGGCATCAAACCAACCACAACGACGCGCACGACCGGTGGTGGCACCGAATTCGTGGCCACGCTCGGCCAGGTGACGACCGAACTCATCGAACAGCTCGGTCGGGAACGGGCCGGAGCCGACACGCGTGGTGTAGGCCTTGGTGATGCCCAGCACGTAGTCGAGATACAGCGGGCCGACGCCGGAACCGGTGGCGGTGCCGCCGGCAGTGGTGTTGGAGCTGGTGACGTACGGGTAGGTACCGTGGTCGATGTCGAGCAGTGAGCCCTGAGCACCTTCGAAGAGGATGTTCTCGTTGGCCTTGCGCACGGAGTGGACCAGATCCACGGTGTCGCAGACCATCGGGCGCAGCTCTTCGGCCATTTCCATGGCTTCGTCCAGCACCTGCTGGAAGTCGACCGGCGCTTCACCGTGATAGTGCTGCAGCACGAAGTTGTGGTAATCCAGCACTTCGCCCAGCTTGGAGGCGAAACGCTCACGGTGGAGCATGTCACCCAGACGCAGGCCACGACGCGCGACCTTGTCTTCGTAGGCCGGACCGATGCCGCGACCGGTAGTACCGATCTTGGCGACGCCACGGGCCTTCTCGCGCGCCTGGTCCAGACGCACGTGGTAGGACAGGATCAGCGGGCAGGCCGGCGACAGACGCAGGCGATCACGCACCGGCACGTCGTTGGCTTCAAGCTCACGGATTTCCTTGATCAGCGCTTCCGGAGACAGCACGACACCGTTGCCGATGACGCAGGTCTTGCCCGGGTGGAGGATGCCGGACGGGATCAGGTGGAGGACGGTCTTCTTGCCGTCCAGCACCAGGGTGTGACCCGCGTTGTGGCCACCCTGGAAACGCACGACGGCGCTGGCGGATTCGGTCAGCAGGTCGACGACCTTGCCCTTGCCTTCATCACCCCATTGGGTGCCGAGCACGACTACATTCTTGCCCATGGTTCCTATCTCTTTCGGTGAATAACCGTCGGTGAAAACCCACTCACAAGTGCAGCTGCCCTGTCGGCAGCTGCACCTCGGGACCCAGTGGCCCCAGCTGTTCTGCTATCTGTCACTCGCTGCCATCGCTCTCGGATCACCGAAGCTCAACCATTCAAGCTCAGCCATACAAGCTCAGGCATCGAGTGTGACGACCTGCCAGCCGCCGTCGCCATTGACCAGCTCACGGTTGCAACGGTGTGCATCCGCGCCGGTGGTCTGGCCCGGCAGCGCTTCGATGACACGCTCGCCAGCGGCACGCAGCTGATCGACACACTCACGCAGCGCGCTGTCGTTGAGTGCCGGCGCCCAGATGCCGTCGCAGGCCGGGGCCTGCACGGCCAGCGAGGCCAGCTGCTTGAGGTCCATCGAGAAGCCGGTGGCAGGACGCGCACGACCGAAGGCACGTCCAGTATCGTCGTAGCGACCACCCTTGGCCAGCGCCTGACCGTAACCCGGGACGTAGGCCGCGAACACCATGCCGGTGTGATACTCGTAACCGCGCAGTTCGGCGAGATCGAAATAGAGCGTGACCTGCGGATGACGCTCGCGGACCGCGCAGCTCAGCGCCGTCAGCTGATCCAGAGCGCTGGCGACTGCCGCCGGTGCGCCGGCGAAGGCGGTACGCGCCTGGGCAAGAATCTCGTCATCACCGTGCAGGTGCGGCAGCGCCTTGAGCATGCCCGCCACTACCTTGTCACCCACCACGCGATCGATCAATGCATCGAGAGCGGAATACTGTTTACGCTCGATGGCGGCGAACAGTTCACGCTCGTGCTCGTCATTCATGCCGGCTTCGGCGATCAAGGCACGATAGATGCCGATATGGCCCAGTGCCAGGTGCAATTCACCGGCACCGGCCTGCTCGAGACTGGTCAGTGCCAGGTGCAGGATCTCGTGGTCGGCCTCGAGGCCGGCGTGACCGAACAGCTCAGCACCGACCTGCACCGGGCTGCGACCGCCCTGGTGCTTGTCCGCCTTGGTGCGCAGCACGTTGGCGCAGTAGCACAGACGTACCGGGCCTTCGCGGTGCAGGGAGTGAGCATCCATGCGCGCCACCTGCGGGGTGACGTCGGCGCTGGCGCCCATCATGCGACCGGTCATCTGGTCGGTCAGCTTGAAGGTCTGCAGATCAAGCTCGGTACCGGTGCCGGTCAGCAGCGAATCGAGAAATTCGACGGGCGGCGGCAGCACCAGGTCATAGCCGAAGCGATGATAGAGGTCGAGCAGCGCGCGGCGCAGCGCCTCCATACGGGTTGCCTGAGGGGGCAATACCTCATCCATGCCATCCGGGAGGAGCCAGCGATCTGCGATGGTCATTGCGCTATCCTGCGAGAGATTTATGACAAGGGGTGACTCGTGACGCGAGGAAATGCACCCGGTTGGCGTGCGTGACGAACGCGACGCCTGCGGGGGATTTCACAGCAGCCGACCGAGACCCGTGAAGCAAGGTCCTGCTCGACGCTTTCCTGTCGGCCTTGCGCCTGTGCATGAAAAGCGGCCACAAAAAAACCGGGCGGTGCCCGGTTGCAGGAGTCTAGCATGAATCCTTGTGGGATGAACCCCGCGAACCTCTCGAGCGACGTTCATCCACTGCGCGGCCTCTGATGCTGCCAGAAGCCGCGCGCAACATCCCCGAAGGCGAGCCTTCGGGCTTGATGATGCTGCTTACTTGCTACCACCCTGCGGGTCCTTGAAGAAGCGGAAGAACTCGCTGTCCGGCTGCATGACCATCATGTTGCCATCGCCCTTGAAGCTGTCGCGATAGGCCTGCAGTGAGCGGTAGAAGCGGAAGAACTCGGTATCCGCCCCGTAGGCACCGGCATAGATGGCTGCGGCGGAGGCATCGCCCTCACCGCGCAGGGTCTGCGCCTGCTCTTCGGCCTGCGCGAGCAGAACGGAACGGCGACGATCGGCATTGGCCTGGATCTTCTCGGCCTGCTCCTGACCCTGGGCACGATACTCTCGTGCCTCACGCTGGCGCTCGGTCTTCATGCGCTCGTAGACCGCCTGGGAGACTTCGTCCGGCAGGTCGATACGCTTGACGCGGATATCGAGAATCGACACCCCCAGTTCCTTGCGCATCACCTCGTCGAGCTCTTCGGTGGGCTTCTTCATCAGCGCGTCACGCTGCTCGGAGATGATCTGCACCAGTTCGAGCTTGCCGAACTCGTTACGCAGACTCTCGTCGACACGCGGCGCGATCAGGCGCTCGGCCATCTGCTCGTCGCCGGAGGTCGCTTCGTAGTAGCGCTTCGGATCGACGATCTTCCACTTGACGAAGGAGTCGACGATGACGGCCTTCTTCTCGCGGGTCAGATAACGGCTTGCCTGGGCATCCAGCGTCAACACGCGCGTATCGAAGGTACGGATCGTGTTGTAGACCGGCAGCTTGAAGTGCAGGCCGGGCTGGATGTTGTCTTCCACCACTTCACCAAACTTGAGCTTGATGGCGCGCTGGGTCTCATCAACCGTGTAGAGGCTGTTGCTACCAAGCCAGGCCACTACGGCCAGACCGGCGACGGCCATCAGTGAGCGATTGTTGATCATTAACGACCCTCCCGACGGATGCTGTTGCTGCTGTCAGTGCTCTGGCTGCGGCTCAGGGCATCACTCGCCTGTCGGGACACACGGTCCAGCTCGCTACGACTCATGCCACTGCTGTCTTCAGCGGCAGCACTGGACTTGTTGGCCAGCTTGTCCAACGGCAGGTACATGAGGGAATTGCCGTTCTCGACATCCACCAGCACCTTGTTGGTCTTGCCGAGCACTTCGCCCATGGTTTCCAGATACATGCGCTCGCGGATGATTTCCGGCGCCTTCTGGTACTCGGTCAGCAGGGACGTGAAGCGGTTGGCTTCACCCTGGGACTTCGCGACCACGGACTCCTTGTAACCCTCGGCTTCCTCGATGATGCGCTGCGCCTGACCCTGGGCTTCCGGAAGAATCGAGTTCTCGTAGGCCAGTGCCTGGTTGATCGTGCGCTGACGATCCTCACGCGCCTTGATGACGTCATCGAAGGAATCCTGGACCGCTGCCGGCGCAGAGGTGGACTCGACGTTGATGGTCTGCAGCGTCAGGCCGACACCGTAGTTGTCCAGATAGGACTGCAGGCGCGACTTGACGTTGCTGGCCAGCAGTTCACGACCGGAGGTCAGGATGTCGTTCATGTCGGCACTGCCGACTTCGTGACGCAGCGCAGAGTCCATGGCGTTCTCGAGACTGATCTCGGGCGCACGGACGTTGAGCAGGAAGTCACGCGGGTTGGACACCTGATACTGCACGGACATCTGGACTTCGACGATGTTCTCGTCCTGGGTCAGCATCGACTTGGTCTGGGAGAGCGAACGCACCTTGGTGACGTTGACCTCACGCACATCGTCGATGATCGGCGGATTCCAGTGCAGGCCCGGACCGACGATGTCGTTGTACTTGCCGAAACGCAGCACGACGCCACGCTCTGACTGATCGACCAGATAGAAACCGGAAGCCGCCCAGATGGCGACCAGGATGACACCGATGATACCCGGCAGTGCGAAGGCATTGGTGCTGCCACCGTTGCCGCCATTGCCACCGGCACCGCCACGACGCTTGCGGCCATTGCCGAGCATGCCGTTGAGCTTGTCCTGGAATTTCTTCAGCGCTTCGTCGAGGTCGGGCGGTCCACCATTGCCACCGCCGTTACCCCCGCCCCCCTTCTTGTCCCCGTTGCGACCACCGCCGCTCCACGGGTCATGCTGGTTGCCGCCACCCGGCTCATTCCAAGCCATACGTCGTCTCCACTCAGTCGATGTTCCGCTCGTCATTATGATGACGCCGCCCTGCCAGCTGCGACCGGTTCCGTGCCTTGAGCCTGATGGCCTCCGGCGACCGATTCTCTCGTACGGCATGGCGACGCGTCCCTTGCGGGAGAAGGCCATGGCCCTGCCCGACGGCCATCGTCCGTCGGACGGCATCCAGCCAATCCTGCTGAATGCCCGCTGCTCTGACGCGCAGGGCATACCCTGCGCGAGGGCATCCATCGTCATTCGTGCGCGGCGATGGATGCCGGGTAGTGCTTGCCACTGCCTTGCGACAACAGTGCGCTGCTGCGTCGTGCGCCACTTCTCATCGAGTGCTGCGCAGCGCACCGGCGCAAGTCTCGTTACCAGACGGTATCAGGACTTGTGCGTGACCGACACGCGATGCTTTTCCGCGCGTTCGGCGGACAGCTCACGCTGCCAGGCTTCACGGTCGTCATGTTCACCGCCGAGATAATCTTCAGGCGATTCACCAAGATGCGACAACAACTGCAGAAAGTCGCGTTTCTCGAGACGAACGTCCAGCAGCGCATTGCCCTGCTCGTCATATTGCTCGTCCTTGACCGCGTCCAGCTCATGCAGGCCTGCCCGCAGACGGGACTTCTCAGGCCCAAGCGTCAGCTGCATGGAGATGACGTTGTCGGACAGCAGCTCGGCGAAGGCCTGCATCAACAGATCCAGCCCCTTGCCGTCGCGTGCCGACAGCCACACCGCCAGCGGACGACCGAAGCCATCACGCTCGATGCGCGGCGCCATGTCGAGTCGGTCGATCTTGTTCATGACCAACAGACGCGGCACATCACCGGCATCGATCTCGCTCAGGACGTGATTGACCTGCTCGGTATTGCGGTCATTCTCCGGGTCTGCGGCGTCGATGACATGTACCAGCAGATCCGCTTCCGCCGCTTCCTGCAGGGTCGCCTGGAAGGCTTCCACCAGCTTGTGCGGCAGATGACGAATGAAGCCGACGGTATCGGCCAGGACTGCCGGACCGACATCCTCGAGTTCCAGCCGACGCAGCGTCGGGTCCAGCGTCGCGAACAGCTGATCGGCGGCGTACACCTCGGAGGTGGTCAGCGCGTTGAACAGCGTCGACTTGCCGGCGTTGGTATAGCCGACCAGCGACAGGCTCGGGATCTCGGCACGCGCACGGGCACGGCGGTTCTGATCGCGCTGCTTGTGCACCTTCTCGAGTCGCTTGTGGATCGACTTGATACGGGCGCGCAACAGGCGACGGTCAGTCTCGAGCTGGGTTTCCCCCGGGCCTCGCAGACCGATACCGCCTTTCTGACGCTCAAGGTGGGTCCAACCCCGCACCAGGCGGGTGGACATGTACTCGAGCTGTGCGAGTTCCACCTGCAGCTTGCCCTCATGGGTCCGCGCACGCTGGGCAAAGATGTCGAGAATCAGACCGGTACGGTCGATGACGCGACACTTGAGCGTGGCTTCGAGGTTACGCTGCTGGGAAGGACTCAATGAATGGTTGAAAATGACCAGCTCGGCTTCGTGCACGGCCAGGGCCTCTTGCACTTCCTCAAGCTTGCCTTCTCCGATGAACGTACGGGAGTCGGGACGGGGCCGGCTACCCTCGATGAGGGTCGCCGGCACGGCGCCTGCCGAACGTACGAGTTCGAGGAGCTCACCGGCATCCTCGCGTTCTTTTTCGTCCCGGAAATTGACATGCACCAGGACGGCCGTTTCACCGGCTTCGGGTCGTTCGAAGAACAATCAGCGCCTCTAACTTCAGCTTTCTGTGGACGGCACGCTCGGATCCTGGGCCGGCAGGCGCACATTGCGCGACGGCACCACGGTCGAGATAGCGTGCTTGTAAACCATCTGGGAGACAGTATTGCGCAGCAGGATCACGAACTGATCGAAGGATTCGATCTGGCCCTGCAGCTTGATGCCGTTGACCAGGAAGATCGAGACCGGGATACGTTCCTTGCGCAGGATGTTCAGGTACGGGTCCTGGAGTGATTGACCTTTGGACATGTGACTCTCCGTAAAAATGTCTCGTTCGAGGTAAGTATGGTTATGTTCGCCAGCGCTCCGGGTTGCCCTCTTGAGGGGGCTTCACGGGCGCGGGTCGTGACCGCTCATGTTACGCTAAGTGCAGGTCTGGCGCACGATTTTCAAGGTTTCACTGTAAGGATCTACACCCATGGAATCCACCGAGTGAATCCCCTGCCAGCTCCGCAACCAGGTCAACTGTCGCTTGGCGAGTTGACGCGTCGCGATGATGCCACGTTCGCGCATCTCGTCCCGGCTCAGATGGCCATCGAGAAAATCCCACACCTGACGGTAGCCGACACAACGTATCGAGGGCAGGCCCGCATGCAGCTCCGGACGTGCCTTCAGCGCTTCGACCTCGGCAATGAAGCCCTGTTCCAACATCTGATCAAAACGCGTCTCGATACGTTCATGTAACACGGCTCTATCGTGGGGCGCCAGTGCGATCGCTATCGGCCGGAACGGAAGTTCCGCCTCTGGCTGCTCCGCGAGCAGCTCGCTCATCGGGCGCCCGCTGATCAGACAGACCTCCAGCGCACGTGTCAGCCGCTGGGGATCCGTGGCCCGAATGCGCTGTGCCGTGGCCGGATCAAGCCGCGCCAGCTGCGCATGCAGCGCCGGCAGACCCTCGGACTGGATACGCGCCTCGAGCTCCGCGCGCAGCTCGGCATCCGCTGCCGGCAGCTCCGCTACGCCTTCCAATAGACGCTTGAAATACATCATGGTGCCACCGACCAGCAGCGGCATCTTGCCGCGGGACTGGATCTCGGCAATATGCGCCAGCGCATCGCGACGAAACTCGGCGGCGGAATAGCTCTCCAGCGGGTCGAGAAAGTCGATCAGGCGGTGTGGCGCTCGGGCCAGCTCGGCCGCGCTCGGCTTGGCCGTGCCGATATCCATGCCGCGATAGATCAGCGCCGAATCGACACTGATCAGCTCCGCGCCCTGCTCCTCATGCCAGCGAATGGCGAGGTCGGTCTTGCCGGAGGCCGTCGGCCCCATCAACAACACGACAGGCGGCTTGTCAGCCACCCCAGGTGCGTGGTGTCGGGAATCTTCAGGGGGTTGAATCTGGGTCATGGCCTATTGTCTGGGCTGGGAGGTGAATCAGGGGTGAACCGCGACGACACGGGGCGTCATCTACTGGCCGCGCAGGAACAGCTTGTCGAGCTCATGCATCGAAAGCTCGGTCCAGGTCGGTCGGCCATGATTGCATTGCCCGGAGCGCTCGGTGCGCTCCATGTCACGCAGCAGGGCATTCATTTCCGGAATCGTCAGTCGGCGGTTGGCGCGCACGCTGCCGCGACACGCCATGTCGGCGAGCAGTTCATTCATGTGCGCCTCCATGCGGTCACTGCGCCCATAGCGCTCAAGATCTTCCAGCATGCCGCGCACCAGGGGTTCCACATCGGCATTGCCGAGCACGACCGGCACCTGACGCACCAGCAGCGTTTCCGGCCCGGCAGCGTCCAGCTCGACACCCAGACGCGTGAACGCCTCGGACTCGCGCTCGAAGGTGCCCATCTCGCGCGAACTGACCGCCAGCGACACCGGCACCAGCAGCGGCTGGGCCTCCAGATGGCCGCCACCATGCACATGCTGCTTCATGCGCTCATAGGTGATGCGCTCGTGAGCGGCATGCATGTCGACCATCACCAGCCCGCGCGAGGTCTGCGACAGGATGTAGACGCCATGCAGCTGCGCCACGGCGTAGCCCAGCGGCGGGGTGTCATCGTCGTCACTCTGGGCCGGCAGACCGCGCATCACCACTGCCGAGCTGCCTGAGACCGAACCACCCGAGACAGAGTCACTAGGGCCAGACGGCGCCGACATGCCAGACACGGCGTCGCTGGAAGGCGCGCCACCGGACGGCCCACCCGCCTGAGGCGAGTCAACCCGCCAGCCGGGCGCAGACTCCCCGACACCGGCCTGCGCACTCCCTTGTCCTGCGCCCTGCCCTGGCCCGTCACCCTCGCGGCCACTTTCACCCAGCGTGACACGTGGTGCACGCCGCGCCTCACGCTCGGCACTGGCGATCGCCGCCGGGTCGTTGACCACGCCCGTGCCGCCTGCGCCGCCACCCGGCGTCAGCAGATGATCTTCGCTGGGGTGCAGTGCCCGATAGCCGGCCATGAACTGACGCACACGCTCGGCACTCAGGCGTTCGCTGGAGCGTCCATCACCGGCAGGCGGCAACTGCGAGGAAGGCTGCCAGGGGGGCGCAGGGCGACCTGCAGGCGCGCTCGGCGAGGCCGACGAGTCGCCCCCGGCCTGAGGACCGGCCGATGACGATTGCTGCTCGGAGGCGGCATTTGGCTGGGCATCCTGTTCCTGACGACCGAGACGCATGCCCTGCTGCTGCCAGCCGGGGGCCTCCTCCTTCTCCTGCCCCTCGATGCCGGTAGGCGCGGCGCTGTTGTCACCGGGGCGCACCTCGGCCAGCGCCTTGTGCAGACTGGAGAACAGGAAGTCATGCACCAGTCGCCCGTCCCGGAAGCGCACTTCGTGCTTGGTCGGGTGAACATTGACATCTACCACCGTCGGGTCGAGCTCCAGGTAGAGCACGAACACCGGATGCCGACCATGGAACAGCACATCGCGATAGGCCTGACGCACGGCATGCGCGACCAGGCGGTCGCGCACCACGCGGCCATTGACGAAGAAGTACTGCTGATCGGCCTGGGCACGCGAGTGCGTCGGCAAGCCCACCCAGCCGGACAGGCGCAGGCCGGAGGCCTCGATATCCAGATGCAGCGCATGCTCGAGGAAGTTGCGCCCCAGCAACGCACCGATGCGCCGCTCCACCGTCAGGGTGTCTTCACCGGCGCGCAGCTGGTGCACCACCTTCTGGTTGTGACGCAGCGTCCAGCCGATATCGTGGCGTGACAATGCCAGCCGCCGGAAGCTTTCCTCGACATGACCGAACTCGGTCTTCTCGGTGCGCATGAACTTGCGGCGCGCCGGCGTATTGAAGAACAGATCACGCACCGCGACGCTGGTGCCACGCGGATGCGGCGCCGGGGAGACACGCGGCGCCATCTCGCGCCCTTCCGCCACCACCCGCCAGCCATTGGCCGGTTCATCCGAGACATTCGAGAACAGCTCCAGCCGCGAGACCGAACTGATCGAGGCCAGTGCCTCGCCCCGGAAACCGAGGCTCGCCACGCCCTCGAGATCATCCAGGCTCTCGATCTTGCTGGTCGCATGCCGTGACAGCGCCAGCGGCAGGTCTTCCTCGGTGATGCCGCAGCCGTTGTCGCGCACGCGAATCAGCCGCGCACCGCCACCTTCCAGCTCCAGCTCGATGCGGGTGCTGCCGGCATCGATGGCGTTCTCGACCAGCTCCTTGACCACGGAAGCCGGCCGCTCCACGACCTCACCCGCCGCGATCTGGTTGGCAAGGCGCGGATTGAGGATACGGATCCGTCGCTCGCCAGGGCGAGCGGGCTGCATGTCGGTCAGCTCGTCAGACATCGATAAACTCCTGGATACACGAGCGAAAAAACGCCGCTTCTCTGAAAACGATACTGTCCGCCGACCCAGTCACGGCAAGCAACGCATGCCGGAACTGCATCAGCGGACAGTGTCTGCGCCCCGCCAACGCAAGGTGCGGTCAGGGCGACTTCATGACGTCAGGTTCAGCTGCGCGGAATCTTGAGCAGCTGGCCCACGCGCACCGTGTCGCCACTCATGTTGTTGGCCTGCTTGAGGGCCGCCATGCTCACGTTGTGGCGCTGGGCCACTTCCGACAGCGTATCGCCACTCTTGACGCGATATTCGCCGCCGTTGCCACCGCGTGCCTGGCTGCGCTGCCATGCCAGCAGACTCGCGGGCGGCGGATTGCGCTCGAAGTGACTCTGGATTCCCGAGAAGATCGAGCGCGCCAGCTTCTCCTGATAGGGGCCGCTGTTGAGGTTGCGCTCTTCCTGGGGATTGGAGATGAAGCCCGTCTCCACCAGCAGCGAGGGGATATCCGGCGACTTGAGCACCACGAAGCCCGCCTGCTCCACCTGACGCTTGTGCAGGGAATTCATACGCCCGAGATTGGCCAGCACGCCGCTACCCGCCGCCAGCGAATCGTTGAGCGTCGCGGTCATGGTCAGGTCGAGCAAGACGCCACGCAGCATCTCATCCTTGTCATTCAGGCTGAGATTGCCATCCACGCCCCCGATCAGGTCAGCACGGTTTTCGGTGGCGGCCAGCCAGCGTGCGGTCTCGGACGTCGCGCCGCGGCTTGAGAGCGCAAAGACCGAACTGCCGTGCGGGCGCGGACTGTTGAAGGCATCGGCGTGAATCGAGACGAAGAAGTCCGCCTTCTGCTCACGCGCGATCTCGGTCCGCTTGCGCAGCGGGATGTAGTAATCGCTGTTGCGGGTCAGGATGGCCTTGAAGCCGGGCTGGGCATCGAACATGCGCTTGAGGCGCTTGCCGATCTTGAGCACCACATCCTTCTCTCGAGTCCCGCTGGGGCCGCTTGCGCCCGGGTCTTCCCCGCCGTGGCCAGGGTCGATCGCGATGATGATGTCACGCTTGGGATGTGCCGCCGCCTGGGTATTGACCACAGGTTCCGCCGGCTCGCCCTTCAGCTTGCGCTTGGCCGCGGCCTGTTCCTGCTCGCGGATACGGGCCTCGATGGGGTCGATGGGATTCTCGACCGCCGACTCGCCGGGGAACTCGAGATCCACCACCAGGCGATTGCCGTACTTGGCATTCGGCGCCAGCGTGAAGTCCTTGGGATTGACCGGGCGCGTCAGGTCGAGCACCACACGCAGGGCATCCCCCTGACGTCCGCTGCGGATCGACTTGATGGCGCTGCCTTCGAGATTCAGCGCGGCGAACTTGCGCTCGACGGCGGCACTGGCCACTTCGCTGCCGGCAAGGTCGATCACCAGACGGCGCGGATTGTCGAGGCCGAAGACCTTGGCCTTGGCGGCACTGTCGAGATCGAACACCAGCCGCGTGTGGTCCGGTGCGGTCCACAAGCGCAGGTTCTCGACCTTGGCGGCCAGCGCCTGCGGCGCCAGCACCAGACTGGCAAGCGAGCAGACGACGCCACCCGCCAGCCAGCGACGGAAGCTGCGCGCCAGACGCATACGGGGGATTTTGGACGCTATTTCAGGCATCAGACAGGATGACCCAGACAGAAAGAACATGAATGAAGATAACGAATGATCGGACACTGCGCCGCCAGACAACGCAAGCGGAACGGCGTCATCATGCCTGAGAGGTTCGACGCTCGGCCAGTGTTGCCAACCAACCCTCACCTCGCGGTGTCAGGGCAGTCAATTCGGCCTCGCGTCCTTCGTCGGCGACGAACAGCGTGATGCGCAGATCCGGCGTGGGCAGAAAGCCCTGACCACAGCTCGGCCACTCGATCAGCGCCAGGCTGTCGGCGGCGAGCAGATCGCGGCCCCCGATGAACTCGAGCTCTTCAGGGTCGGCGAGGCGGTAGAGATCGAAGTGGTTGATGTGCCACTCGCCACCCTCGGCCCGTGGCAGCACGTAGGGCTCCACCAGGGTGTAGGTCGGGCTCTTGACCGCGCCCTGGTGACCATAGGCGCGCAGCACGCCGCGGGTCAGGGTCGTCTTGCCCGCCCCCAGCTCACCCTCAAGGAACACCAGCCCGCGGCCGGCAAGGATATTTCCCAATTGAGTGCCGAAGGCAACCTGGGCGTTTTCATCAGACAGAAGTATGCGCATCTCGGGCCCGTGGATTGAGCAATAAATGCATATAGGATGCCAGATCACCTGCGAGCAGGCCACGTTCACCACGCTCCTGTACCGCCCGGTCGGCCGCCAGGGCATGCACCAGCACCCCAATCCGAGCCGCCTGCGCCATGGCGCGCGTGACTCGCCGGGCCTGCGCCGCCTCATCTAGGGAGGAACGCGGCTGGCGTGCATCGAAGCCGCCGTTGAGCGCCTGCGCCGCCAGCCCCGCGATGATGCCACCCAGCACATCGCCCATGCCGCCACTGGCCATGCCCGGATTGCCATAGGGACAGAGCGCCAGCGCCGGCCCCTCGAGCACCCCCGCAGGGCTCGCCACCAGACTGCCCGCGCCCTTGAGCACCACGCTGCCGCCGAAACGCTGCTGAAGCGCTCTTGCGGCTGCGATCCGGTCATGTTCGACGTCCGCCACACTGCAATCGAGCAAACGCGCGGCCTCGCCGGGATGCGGCGTCAGCACCCAATCATCGCGACGGATGATGTCGCCTTCGCTCGCGCGCCAGGCCAGCAGGCTCAGGCCATCGGCATCCACGACCAGCGGCTGACCTGCCGCCAGCACCCGCGACATGCCGCCCCACCCCCACAGCATGCTCTCGAGACTTTCGGTACCCATGCCGGGCCCGACCAGCGTCACACTGGCCTGTGCCAGCTGTGATTCCAGCACGGCGAAGCCATCATGACTGCTGCCCTCCGGGCCACTCTTGAGACCGCGCGCCATGACCTCGGGGCAGCGCGTCAGGCTGGCGCTGATATGCGCGGGCGCCGTCAGCAGCGCGACCTTGCCGGCACCGGCCCGCGCCGCTGCCTCACTGGCCAGCAACACCGAGCCCCCCAGCCCCGGCCCGCCGCCGAAGACCAGCACGCTGCCGGTATCGCCCTTGTGGGCCAGCGGCGAGCGCGGCACCAGCTCGGACTCCAGCCAGCGCGGTGTCAGCCGCTGCACGGCATCCTCTGCCAGCAAGGCCGCGGTTCGCGACTGCGCGACCACCTCCGGCAACACGCGCGCCGCGCCCAGGCGCGCCAGACTGACGTGCCCGGCGTGCAGCTCGGCGCGTCCGGTGTGCAGGCCCGGCTTGTCGACCAGAAACGTCAGCGTCACATCCGCTTCCACGGCGACACCCGCGACCGCGCCCGTCGCGGCGTTCAAGCCTGAGGGCACATCCAGCGCCATGACATGCACGCCCTGCTGATGAGCGTGATTGATGCGCTCGATGGCTTCGACCACGCTGCCGCGCGGCGCATCGCGCAGGCCGATGCCGGTCAGCGCATCCACCAGCAAGGGCCAGCCCTTGAGCAGCGCATCCGCCGCCTCCTCATCGGCCTTCGGCCATGCCAGCGTCTCGACACCAGCCTCGCGTGCCGCGATCGCGGCCAGCTGCGCATCCCCGGTCAAGGCAGCCTCCGGCGTCAAGGCGATGACTCGCACCTCGAAGCCCGCCAGCAATGCCAAGCGCGCCAGCAGATAGCCATCGCCGCCATTGTTGCCGCCGCCACACAGCACGCACAGCCTGCGCGTCTCCGGCCAACGCTGACGCAGCAGATCGAACGCCGATTGCGCGGCGCGCCCCATCAGCCGCTTCTCCACCGGCGCCTCGCTCTGGCCACTGTCAGCGGCGACGGTCTCCTCCGCGAGCATCCAATGCTCCAGATCACGCAGCGCCGCCAACGGCCACAGACAGTTGACCGAACGCCACAGCGTCATGGTTGCCGAAGATGCCGGGGGGCAGGTCTGGTCAGAGGTCGATTCGTGCGCTGTCATGCCTACACTCCTTGTCTGGATATCCATTGCCTGACTGGATGTTCGTTGCCTGTCTGGACGCTCGTTGCCTGCCTGGATATGCGTTGCCTATCGTGAGGCATGGCGCTGCATGCCGCCTTCCTTTCTACTGCACCTTACCTGCCGTGCCCACGCCGTCAGGCAGCACGCTTGGGCTGACCGGCAAGTTGCGCTAAGGTGGCGCGCCTCTGCCCTCGATCTCGCTGGAACCCCCATGTCTGCTCCGCACTCATCCACTGCCGCCACTTCACCTGCCGACACCGGGAGCCCCGCCGCCGATGAACAGGCCATGGCGGAACTGGCGACGCGCATCAAGACATGGGGGCGCGAGCTGGGTTTTCAGCAGGTCGGCATCACCGATGTCGACCTCTCGGCCCATGAGGCCTATCTGGAGCGCTGGCTGGCCAACGGCCATCACGGCGAGATGAACTTCATGGCCAAGCACGGCACCAAGCGCACTCGCCCTGAGGAGCTGGTGCCCGGGACACTGCGCGTCATCAGCGTGCGCCTCGATTACCTGCCGCCTGAGGTCGAGACCACTCAGGTGCTCAGCCAACCCGAACGCGCCTATGTGTCACGCTACGCGCTGGGGCGTGATTACCACAAGCTGATGCGCAAGCGACTGGCCAATCTGGCCAAGCAGATCGAGAAGGAGGTCGGCAAGTTCGGCTATCGCGCCTTCGTCGACTCCGCCCCGGTGATGGAGCGCGCCCTGGCACAGAAGGCCGGCATCGGCTGGTTCGGCAAGAACGCCATGCTGATGAATCAGCAGGCCGGCTGCCTGTTCTTCCTGGGCGAACTCTACACCGACCTGCCCCTGCCGGTGGACGCCCCCTTTGAAAAGGAACACTGCGGCAGCTGCAACGCCTGCAAGGTCGCCTGCCCGACGGATGCCATCGTCGAGGACAAGGTCGTCGATGCGCGGCGCTGCATCTCCTACCTGACCATCGAGCTCGATGGCGCCATCCCCGAGGAATTCCGCCGCCCGATGGGCAACCGCATCTACGGCTGCGATGACTGTCAGCTATTCTGCCCCTTCACGCGCTTCGCCAAGGCGACTCAGGAGACGGACTTCTCGCCGCGCCATGATCTGGATCGCATCGAGCTGATCCGCCTGTTCTGCTGGGGGGAGCAGGAATTTCTCAGCAAGACGGAAGGCAGCCCGATTCGACGCATCGGCTACGAGAAGTGGCTCTCCAACATCGCCATCGGGCTGGGCAACGCGCCCTGGTCGGAGCAGGTCGAGCATGTGCTGCGCGCCCGTCTGGCCTACCCCAGCGAGCCGCTGCGCGAGCATGTGCGCTGGGCGCTGAAGGAGCAGGCCATCAAGCGCGGCGCCCGCCTGGCCACCGCGCTTTGAGAGGCGTTGCCTCCAGGGCTTTCGCTTCGAGCGCCCTTGCCTAGAGGAACGATGCTTAGACGATGCCCTGCTGGGTCAGCTTGAGGAAGGTCTTGCGGTAATGCGCAAGCTCCGCCAGTGACTCACGGATATCGTCCATCGCCTGGTGGGTCGCACGCTTCTTGAAGCCGTCGAGCGCGGCCGGATTCCAGCGCTTGGCCAGCTCTTTCAGGGTCGAGACATCGATGTTGCGATAGTGGAAGAATTCTTCCAGCAACGGCATCTCGTGCTGCAGGAAGCGACGGTCCTGATGCACGCTGTTGCCACACATCGGCGAGGCGCCTGCCGCCACGTGCCGGGCCAGGAACTCGAGGGTCTGGCGTTCGGCTTCGGCGGTATCTATCTGACTTTCCTTGACGCGCTTCACCAGCCCGGATTCACCATGGGTGCGCGTATTCCACTCATCCATCGCCTCCAGCAGGCTGTCCGGCTGATGCACGGCCAACACCGGGCCTTCGGCGATCAGGTTGAGGTCACCGTCGGTGACCAGCGTGGCTACCTCGATGATGCGCTCACGCGCCGGGTCGAGGCCGGTCATTTCCAGGTCGATCCAGATGAGGCGGTCGGCCTGCGCGGTGGGATTTGCCATGGGTCACTCCTTGCTGAGCAGATGATGGAATGGCGCGGGACGCCAGTCGATGACAGCAGTATCACACGCCACCCCGGGGCGTCGCACGACACCCGAGGGCGCAAAGGGTACAATCGCGCCGCAAAGGGGGGAAGACTCTCCCATCCCTGGCGAACGAACGGCGACCGGAGTCACCAGCCAAGCATGAGTAAACGCAAGCTAAGCCGCCAGCAGCAATGGCGAATCGAGAAGGTGCAGGCCGAGCGTACCAAGCGCGCCGAAAAGCGCGAGACGCAGGACCGCGACAAGCTCGACGCCGGCGAATATGGCCCGGAGCAGCATGGCCGTGTCATCGCCCACTACGGGCGTAGCCTGGAAGTCGAAAGCGAATCCGGCAGCCTGCACCGCTGCCACCTGCGCGCCAACCTCGAGACGCTGGTCACCGGTGACCGGGTCATCTGGCGCGAAGCCAGCGATGCCAGCGGCGTCGTCGTCGCGCGTGGCGCACGCACCACCGAGCTTGAACGCCCCGACATGCGCGGCGTGCTCAAGCCGGTGGCGGCCAACATCGACCAGATCCTGATCGTGTTCGCCGCCGAACCCGCCCCGCAGCCCAACCTGATCGACCGCTATCTGATCGCCGCGGAAGCCACCGGCATCACGCCGGTGCTGGTGCTCAACAAGGTCGACCTGCTGCCGGAAAGCGGCGGTGAGCTGCGCGACCTGCTGGCGCGCTATGAAGCGCTCGGCTACGAAGTCGTCGCCTGTACCACGCGTGGCGAGTCGGGGCTGGATGCCCTCAAGGCCCAGCTCAGCGACCGCACCTCGGTCTTCGTCGGCCAGAGTGGCGTCGGCAAGTCGTCCCTGATCGGCATGCTGCTGCCCAGGGAAGAGGTTCGTGTCGGCCCGCTGTCGGCCGAATCACGCCAGGGCATGCACACCACCACCACCGCCTGGCTCTATCACATGCCGGATGGCGGTGACCTGATCGACTCGCCCGGCATCCGTGAATTCGGTCTGGTGCACCTGACTCCCGAGCAGGTCACCGACGGCTTCCGCGAGTTCCACGACTATCTCGGCTATTGCCGCTTCCGCGACTGCAAGCACGAGAAGGAGCCGGGCTGCGCCCTGCTTCAGGCCGTGGACAACGGCGAGATCGGCCGTGTGCGCTTCGAGAGCTACAAGAAGATTCTGCTCTCGCTGACCGAGAGCTGATCAGGCGCTATCAAAAAAGCCGTCAACAAAAAGCCCCGCCAGGCAGTCACTGCCTGGCGGGGCTTTTTCATGCTCGAGGCACTCAAGACACATCACAGCCTCGAGACACATCACTGCCGCTTTCGAAGCCTAGCCTTCCAGCAACAGCAGCAGTGACAGCGCGAACAGCACCCACATGGTCGGGCGAATCTCGCGCGCCTTGCCGACGCCGAGCTTGATGACCACGAAGCTCAGGAAGCCGAACACGATACCGTGGGTGATGGAGTAGGTCAGCGGAATCATCACCATGGCGATGAAGGCCGGAATCGCATCATCGAACTGGTGCCAGTGGATCTTGCCTATCGGCTCCATCATGAACACGCCGACCAGAATCAGCGCCGGGGCAGTCGCGATGGACGGTACCAGCGACAGCAGCGGCGCCAGGAACAGGAACGGCAGGAAGCAGAGCGCCACCACCACCGCGACCAGCCCGGTGCGTCCGCCCTGACTGATACCGGCCGCCGATTCGATGTAGGCATTCGCCGGGCTGGTACCCAGTGGCGCGGACACCAGCGCCGAGAAGGCATCGACCATCATCGAGCGACGGATATTGCGCGGGTCACCATTCTCGTCCTTCAGATTGCCCGCCTCGGCCACCGCCATGAAGGTCGAGAGCGCATCGAAGAACACCGTGAACAGGATGACGAAGATGAACGGCGCATAGGCCACCTTGAGCGAACCGAGCAGGTCCAGCGCCAGCAGGCCGCTGAAATCAGGGGCAGCGAAGATACCGGTGAAGTTGACCAGCGTCGGCTGGGCGATCTCCGGCGGGAAGTAGGCGCTGCCATCCCCCCACAGACGCCCGATGGTGGTCGCCATCAGGGTCGTGACGATGATGCCGATGATCAGTGCGCCGTGAATGCGCTTCGCGACCAGGATGGCGGTCAGCGCCAGCCCCAGCAGGAAGACCACCAGCGAGGGCGTCATCGGCGCCACGCTGACCACGGTGACCGGGTTGGACACGATCAGCTTGGCATTCACCAGACCGATCAAGGTGATGAACAGGCCTATACCACAGGCGATGGCGTAGCGGAGCTGGGCGGGAATCGCATCGATCACCAGGCGGCGCACGTTGAACATGGCCAGTACCGCGAAGATGACGCCGGCCCAGAACACGCAGCCCAGCGCGACCTCCCAGCTCATGCCACCGCTCAGTACCATGGTGTAGGCGAACAGGGCATTGATGCCCATGCCCGGCGCGACCAGGATCGGGTTGCGCGCGTACAGGCCCATCATCAGGCTGCCGAAGAAGCTGACCAGCACGGTCGCCGTGAGGGCGGCACTGAATGGCACGCCGGCGGCTGACAGGATGCCGGGATTGACCACGATGATGTACATCGACGCCATGAAGGTGGCGATGCCCGCCAGCACTTCCGTGCGCGTCGTGGTGCCTTCGGCACGCAGTGAGAATAGGCGCTCGAGCAAGATGATGACTCCCGTTCAGGATGAAGCGATTGAGTAGCAGCTCAGCGTCGACGGGTCGCCGACACGCTGCACCGAAATGACACACATTGAGCGCCCGCACCGCACTCGAAGAGTGCAGCAGCGCCACTGGCGATAGACAGTGTATTGCCTGGGGCCGTTAAGAGGGTGTTCCCGAGGGCCAGAATGTGGCATTCGCCCCAGGCCCGCTGCACTGAAACAAGCGCTTCTTTCGACAAGGCCTACTGGATCTACTGGCTGCTGGGGTTAATGGCTGGCCTCGCCTTCTGATCAGAAGCCTGTCCAGAAGGCTGTCCAGAAGGTCAGGTCATGGCGCGCACTGTGCCCTGCTGGCACACGCGTCGTCCACGTCTGTACCGTCATACGTTCGCACTGGGCATTCACACGTTCGCCCCGGAATGTGACGCGCGGCATTATACTGAAAACATGTCGTTTCAGGGGACAAGATGGCAAGGAATCTGGCGCGGTGACACTTCGCCTCGCCGCAGTCACTTGATTGCAGTGTCTTGATCGTAGTGACTTGACCACAGTGCCAGCCGACGTGCCATGATGCCGGAAGGATCACTCTCTTCGTAGAAGCAAGGATTACGCCATGTCTCACGATTCTTCACACCCTTCCCCCTCGGAAGCCGACCTGCTGCCCTTGATCGTCGAACCGCAGCAGCTCGCGGAGATGCTCGACCATCCTGATATCGTGATCGTCGACGTCCCGCTGAAAGCCGAGAGCCATGCGCATCATGTGCCCGGCGCTCGCCTGCTCGACTTCAAGCAGCTGGTCGGCAGCAATGACGATGACATTCCCGGCGTGCCGAGCCCCGAGGCGCTGTCTGGCGTGATGTCAGCCCTTGGCATCACCCGCGACAGCCATGTAGTGGCCTATGACGATGAAGGCGGCGGCTGGGCCGGACGCCTGCTGTGGACCCTGGCGCTGCTCGGCCATACCCGTTACAGCTACCTCAATGGTGGCCTGCACGCATGGCAAGGCGATGGCCTGCCGCTGAGTGACACCGCCAGCGACTGGAGCCCCAGCGAGTATCACGCCGCCTACATGGACACCAACGTGATGGCGACGCGGGAAGACATTCTCGATCGACTGGCGGCCGAGGACCCGCAGGAAAGCGTCGTGGTCTGGGATGCACGCTCCGCGGAGGAATATCGCGGCGAGAAGGGCCAGAACGCCCGCCTCGGCCATATCCCGGGCGCCGTGCATTTCGAGTGGACCGAGGCCATGGACCGTGAGCGCAACCTGCGTATCCGCGACTATGCGGAGCTGGTGACCGAACTGGGCGCTCGCGGCCTCAATCCCGAACAGCACATCGTGACGCACTGCCAGAGCCATCACCGCTCCGGTCTGACCTGGCTGGTGGGTCAGGCGCTGGGCTTCAGCGATGTGCGCGCCTATCCGGGCTCCTGGAAGGAATGGGGCAACCGTGACGATACGCCCATCGAACGCTGAAGGCGCTTGATCGCAGACTGGAACGCCCCTGTCCGGCGCCAGCACGCCAAGGCTGGCCATGCCGGGATGACACGCATGGCCTGTCTGGCAACTGTCGCCAGGCCCACGGCTGCGGCAATTCGCAGGCTTGAGCCGTTATTGACGATGGGCTAAGGTGCAGCCCAACTGCTGGCCGCCGCTGTTGCCGGCCAACGCCCGCCCTCTCGAGGAGCGGGCTTTTCATTCCTGAAAGTGCCTGCAAGGATCGCCATCGTGGATCGCGCCAAGCTGTTTTCCCTGAGCCAGTACCCACTGCCCCAGCACCTGATCTCACGCCTCATCGGCCGTGTCGCCGCCTGCACCAATCCGTGGGTCAAGAACACCTTCATCGAGCGCTTCATCAAGGCCTACGGCGTCAACATGAACGAGGCGCTCGAGGAGAATCCGCGTGCCTACGCCTGCTTCAATGACTTCTTCACCCGCGCCCTGAAGGCGGATGCCCGCCCCATCGGTGAAGGCCTGGTGTCACCGGCCGATGGCGTACTGTCCCAGTTCGGCAACATCAACCACGGCACCCTGGTACAGGCCAAGGGCCAGGCGTTCTCGCTGACCCAGCTGCTGGGGGGCAGTGAAGAGCGTGCCGCGCCCTTCCGCAACGGTCGCTTCGCCACCGTCTATCTGTCACCGAAGGACTACCATCGCGTCCATATGCCGGTGGCCGGTCGTCTGGTCGAGATGGCTTACGTCCCGGGGCGCCTGTTCTCGGTCAACGAAGCCACTGCCAAGCACGTGCCGGGCCTCTTCGCGCGCAACGAGCGCCTGGTGTGCATCTTCGAGACCGAGCATGGTCCGATGGCCATGGTGCTGGTGGGCGCGATGATCGTCGCGGCGATCAAGACCGTCTGGAGCGGTCAGGTCACGCCGCTTTCCGGTGATGTCGAGACGACCCGTTTCGATCAACTCATCGAGCTGGCGCATGGCGCCGAAATGGGCCGCTTCCAGCTCGGCTCCACCGTGGTGATGTGCTTCCCGGACAGCGTCGAGTTCGATGACGCCCTGACACCGGGCCAGAAGGTCAGCATGGGTCAGTCACTCGGCATGCGCCCCTCTGTCACAGAGCCGGCCCCGACCGAGCCAGAAGAGCATGCGACAGAGACGGCGCAGGACACGCCGACCACAGACGAGAAATAAGGTCAGGCATGGCGCAGCGCGAGCACGACACTCGTGCATAAAGCCCGCACATGAAACCCGGGCATAAAAAAAGGGAAGCCCCTGGCTTCCCTTTTTAACGACAGGAGACTGACCGCGCTCCCCGCCTTCTTGCCTTGCCCCGCGATGAACGTTGCCATCGGGGTGATCACTACCTTCAGTGCCCAAACAGATCAGAGTCCTCCATGACGGGCGTCACGCTCTCACGACGCGACTGCCGGATGATGCCTCGAAGGCTCCGAGGGTTCGAGCCATCATCTGTCGCCTCCTTTCACCATGCCCGATAAAAGAAGACCCGCTGCGACCATTGCCCTGGTCCTGCCATCACCTTGCCTGCGGGCTTCGCAGGCAAGCGCCAACCCTCCACGCTGACTTCTCCAGTCTAGTCGACGCACGCTCGGCAAGCGTGTTGGCAATAAACGCTGGGATTCACGCAAATCACATCGAAAGCTGCCTCTCATGTCGGCTCTCAAGCACGTGATGCCGGGAAAGCGATCACCGCCGAGATATCGCGCTCCCCCAGCGCGAGCATGATCAGACGATCCAGCCCCAGCGCCACCCCGCTCCCCGCGGGCATTCCCGCCTGCAAGGCCGCCACCAGTCGCTGGTCAGCCGCTACCTCAGGCAGGCCCTGGGCGACTCGCGCAGCATTGTCTTCAACAAAGCGCGCCGCCTGCTCGCTGGCATCGGTCAGCTCGTCATAGCCGTTGGCCAGCTCGATGCCCGCCACGTAGGCCTCGAAGCGCGACGCCACCCAATCACCCTCACTGTCCTGATGCTTGCGCGCCAAGGCAGCCTGCGCGGCCGGGTACTCGGTGACCAGCTCCACGGTGGCTTGTCCCTGTGCTTCTATCCCCTCTGACCCTGGCCCCTGCGCTCCTGCGCCCTGTGCTTCTGCGCCCTGTGCCCCTGAGCCAAGAGTCGGCTCGATCACCAGGCTCATCAGCGCATCCAGGCAGGTCTCATGCGACCAGTCGTCAGCCGCGACCTCACATTCTCGCGAACAGGCGGCTCGCAGCTCCTCGAGCGAGGCCGTGAAGGGGTCCAGCGCCAGCACACGGCGAAACAGCGCACGGTAAGGCGTGATGGCAGGCCTGGCCTGGGCGTCCTGAGACTCACTGAGCAGCGACGGCTGGCCGGTCAACTGTGCCCCGAGCGCCATCACGCGCCGGATCAGCTCACAGGTCTCCGTCATCAGCGCCTCAAGGCTCATGCCGGGGCGATACCACTCCAGCATGCAGAACTCGGGATTGTGGCGGCGGCTGACCTCGCCATCCCGGAAGGCACGCGCGATCTGGAAGATCGGCCCGCTACCGGCCGCCAGCAGACGCTTCATGTGAAATTCCGGCGATGTCTGCAGCCACAGCGGCACGCGCTCACGCTCGCCCGGCAGCTGCGCGCTCAAGGACAATGACGCGAGACCGACATCCGTCGAACCGGCCTGCCCCAGCACCGGCGTTTCCACCTCCAGCACCTCACGCTCGGCGAAGAAGGTGCGCACCTCACTGATCAGACGCGCGCGCTGAACAAGCCGCTCACGCGTGGCAGTGGGCGCCCAGTCCTCTGCCAGGGCGGCGCCTGGCGCGGCAGCGGCTGAGAGAGGTGAAGCAGCGGCGGAAGAATCGGCATCAGACATGGACAGGCTCGAGGAAGGGGACATCGGAGACATTGGCCAACCGGAAGGGCTGATCGACACGATCACCCTGCACGACTGACCAGCAGGAATGAGCAGCACGAAGGAGCAGCACAAACGATGATGCCCCGCACGAGGCGAGGCATCAGGGTGTTCACGACGTGAGCGAAAAGGCTCAGGCGCGAGACACGTACTCGGCGCTGCGGGTATCAACCTTGAGGACTTCGCCCTGGTTGATGAACAGCGGCACACGCACCACGGCGCCGGAAGACAGGGTCGCCGGCTTGGAGCCACCGTTGGCGGTGTCGCCCTTGAGGCCCGGGTCCGTCTCGACGACTTCCAGCTCGATGAAGTTCGGCGCGGTGACGGCGATCGCGTTGTCGTTCCACAGCGTGATGGTGTAGACGACCTGCTCCTTCAGCCACTTGACCGTGTCGCCCAGCGCCTTGCCATCGACAGCGTACTGCTCGAAGGAGCCATCGGTACGCATGAAGTGCCACATTTCACCGTCGGTGTAGAGGTATTCCATGTCGACTTCCATGACATCGGCGGCTTCGATGCTCTCGCCGGACTTGAAAGTACGCTCCCATACACGACCGGTCTTCAGGTTGCGCAGCTTGACGCGGTTGAAGGCCTGACCCTTGCCCGGCTTGACCAGTTCGTTATCGACGATGGCACAGGGATCATTGTCCAGCATCACTTTCAGACCGGACTTGAATTCGTTGGTAGAATAGTTGGCCATCTTGCTCGCTCTCGACTCGTTAACGGGTCTTGCCCGCCATGAATTCCAGATTGCAGTCAATTGGCTGCAATCATGACTAGAAGTGATGCGCATGATAACCCGAACCCCTGCATCCTTGCATACCATCCCGCACACCAGCCACGAAAGTCGTGCCTCAGAGGCCTTCTCATCTGCCGCTGAAGCCCCGTCTGCCCCGAATGACTGGCGTGCACAGCTACGCGACGTGATCCGCTCTCCACAGGCTCTGCTGGAGCGCCTGGGGCTCGAGCGCGAGTGGCTGCCGGGCGCCCGTGACGGCCATGAACTGTTCGCGATCCGCGTGCCCGAGGCCTATGCCAGCCGCATTCGCGCCAATGACCCCGACGACCCACTGCTGCGCCAGGTGCTGCCGCTGGACGCCGAGACCGACGTGCTCGACGGCTACGCCACCGATCCGCTGGAAGAGGCCGAGCATACGCCGCTACCGGGGCTGATCCACAAGTACACCAATCGGGTGCTGCTGATGGCCAGCGGCGGCTGCGCGATCAACTGCCGCTACTGCTTCCGCCGTCACTTCCCCTACGACGACCATCAGCCCAGCCGCGCGCAGTGGCAGGATATCCTCGACTACCTGCGTGCCGATGAGCGAATCCATGAGGTGATCCTGTCCGGCGGCGACCCGCTGGTCTCCCCCGACAAGCGCCTGGCGTGGCTGGTGGAGTCGCTGGGCGAGATCCCGCATCTCAAGCGCCTGCGCATCCACACGCGCCTGCCGGTGGTGATTCCGGACCGCGTCAATGACGAGCTGCTCGGCTGGCTGGGTGCCACTCGCCTGCAGAAGGTGCTGGTCATTCACACCAACCATGCCAACGAGCTGGACGACGCCGTCGCTGCCGCCATGACTCGCCTCAAGAGCGCCGGCGTCACCCTGCTCAATCAGGGCGTCATCCTGCGCGGCGTCAATGACAGCGTGGAAGTGCAGACGGCCCTCGCCGAGCGCCTCTTCGAGTGCGGCGTACTGCCCTACTACCTGCATGCCTTCGACCCCGTGCAGGGCGCCGCCCACTTCGCGGTCAGCGATGAAGAGGCCTGCAACCTGATGGAAGCGCTGCTTGAGCACCTGCCCGGCTTCCTGATGCCGCGCCTGGTACGTGAAGTGCCCGGCCGACGCTCCAAGACACCTCTTTCCAAGCCCCCTCTGTCCAAGCCCCCTCTGCCCAAGTCCACAGTGTCCAAGACACATCCGGGAGTCGACGCCGCCACTGGCCCTTCGGCGTCTTCCCCTGCGGGCGACGAGGGAGAGCCATCTTCGCTCAACCTGACGGGCATCATCGCCAGTGCGTGAATGGCCCACTGACAGCGTGAGGCAACAACAGGCGGCGTGCTGCACAAAATTTGCTACTATCGCTGGCCAATTTCATCATCGGCACACGCCCCGAGAGGCGTGGCCATGCTCAAGGAGCCCATCACATGCCTCATCTCGTCATTGATTATGCCGACAGTCTGGCCCCCAGCCTCGACATGGACGCGATCATGGATGACCTGCATGCCGCAGCCATGCAAAGTGGCCTGTTCAAGGAAACCGACATCAAGGTGCGCGCGGAAAGCTGGCGCCACTGGCGACTGGCCGGCAATCAGGCACCGCTGGCGCACAAGCACGGCTTCGTCAATCTGCACTGCCACCAGCTGGAAGGCCGCAGCGATGACGACAAGTCGCGCCTGGCGGATATCCTGATGGAGGCCCTCAAGCCTCACTGCGAGGCGGCCCGCGAAGTCAGCGTGGAGATCGTCGAGATCACCCGCGCGACCTATCGCAAGCACAAGGCCTGAGTACACGGGTGACTCACCGCCCCTGAGGCCGCAGACAAAAACGCCCCGTGGCCGAAAGCCACGGGGCGTTTTTCCTTCTCGCGATCAGCGATTCAGCCAATGGGTGAACTCAGGTACCCGTCATGGCCATCGGAACATGAAGCAGGTCATTGAGACGATGGGCGTGTTCAGCGGCCTCACGGCCCACCGACGTCAGATAGCCGCCATCCGGCAGCGTGGTCAACCCCTTGGCATGCAGACGCTCGGCGGCGGCCACCATGTCGGGACTGGCATCGTGGCGAATCTTCAAACCCTTGAGGGCGGCATCATGCGGAAACAGGCACAGCAGGTGCAGTTCATCGTCATAGGGTGACGGCATGGGCAAACTCCTGACGGCGTGGCGAGTGGCGTTTCAGTATGGCGTCAACTGACGAGCGACGAGTCGTCGGCGCTTCCCCTCCAGTCTAGCCCTCACACCCGAAAGCGCATTGCTGCTTTGGGACTATTCTACGGCCAGATGACCAGACGACAACGCCCCCATCGCGGCGGCGATGGGGGCGTTGTCACTCACACACTGGCTTGTCACTCAGCGCAGGCGTTCAGCGGCGGAATCACGGATCAGTGCTCGAGATCCTGCTGGCGATAGCCCATCAGGTAGAGCACGGCATCCAGGCCCAGGGTCGAGATCGACTGGCGCGCCTGTTCACGCACCAGCGGCTTGGCGCGGAAGGCGATGCCCAGCCCCGCCTCGGCCAGCATCTTGAGGTCATTGGCACCGTCACCGACGGCGATGGTCTGCTCCATGCGCAAGTCATGACGCTCGGCGATCTCGCGCAGCAGCAGGGCCTTGCGCTCGGCATCGACGATCGGCTCGCGCACTTCACCGGTGACCTTGCCATTGACGATCACCAGCTCATTGGCGTGGATCTCATCGAAGCCCAGCAGCTGCTGAAGATGACGCGCGAAGTAGGTGAAGCCGCCGGACAGGATCGCGGTGCGATAGCCCAGCGCCTTGAGGTTGGCCATCAGGCGCTCAACCCCATCCATCAGCGGCAGATTGGCGGCGATATCGGCCAGCACCGACTCATCCAGGCCTTCCAGCTTGCTCATGCGTTCGCGGAAGCTTTCCTTGAAGTCCAGCTCGCCCCGCATGGCCCGCTCGGTGACTTCCGAGACTTCCTCGCCGACACCGTGACGGCGCGCCAGCTCGTCGATCACCTCGGTCTGGATCAGCGTCGAATCCATGTCGAAGCAGATCAGGCGACGATGACGACGCCAGATATCATCTTCCTGGATCGCGATATCGACACCGTGCAGCGCGCCCAGCGCCAGCGCCTTCTCGCGCAGGGCGTTGATGTCGGTGCCACTCTCCGGCAGGCGCAGCCAGCACTCGACACAGGCGCCTTCGGCCGGTGACTCGCCATCCAGCGGCTCACGCCCCGACAGACGATGCATCAGCTCGACGGTGATGCCGAATTCGGCTGTCAGGCCGCCGACCTCGGCCAGAATGCCGGCCGGCAGACACGGCGCCAGCAGCGTCAGAATCCAGCGCGGGCGCTCCGCCTGATGGCTCCAGCGCGCATATTCTTCAGCACCGACCTGCACGGCCTGCACATCCAGCCCCAGCTGTTCACCGGCGGCGGCCAGCGCGGCCTCCAGATCGGACTCCGCGCCAAGAGCCACCAGCGCTTCCAGCGACACCAGCCCGAAGGTCACGCTCTGATTGATGTCCAGCAGTCGTGCGCCGCTGCGCGCCAGCGCCTGACCAAGCCCTGCCAGCTGTCCTGGACGAGCCGTGCCGGTGGCACGGATCAAGATACGTTGTGTCATTGGAAAATCATTCCTGAGCAATGAATCATCAAGGTGTCGCCCACGGGGCATGTCGGCGTCAACGCCGACGCACCTCAGCTAACAAGCCAGGCCATCCGGCCCGGTTCAACTATCGACAGCCAGACGGTCGACCTTCTGGAAGCCCTTGGGCAGCTTGCTGCCGCGGCGGCCACGCTCGCCACGATAATAATCGAGATCCGCCCCCTTGAGCAGGGTCTTGCGCTTGCCGGCATGCACCACCAGGGTCGCGCCGGCGGGCAAGACCACCAGCGAGCGCACGAACTCCTCGCGGTTGGCGGCGCGCTCGCCCGGAATCGACAGCATCTTGTTGCCCTTGCCCTTGGACATCTCGGGCAGCTCGGAGAGCGGGAAGACCAGCAGGCGCCCTTCGTTGGACACCACCGCCACTTCCAAGGCTGCGGGCGAGCCATCGGCAGCCTCCGGCACTGTCGGCACCTCGACCGGTGGCAGCACCGCACAGCCGCGCGGCAAGGTCAGCGCCGCCTTGCCGGACTTGTTCTTGCCGGTGAGCTGCTCGAGCGTGGTCACGAAGCCATAGCCGCCATCGGAGGCCAGCAGATAGCGCGCGGAAGGCGCATCGAGCAGTAGCCCGACCATCGCCGCCCCCGCCGCCGGATTCATGCGCCCGGTGATCGGCTCGCCCTGCCCGCGTGCACTGGGCAGATTGTGCGCGGCCAGAGTGTAGGCACGCCCGGTGTCATCCAGCAGCACCAGCGGCTGATTGGTCTTGCCGCGCGCCGCCAGATGAAAGCGGTCGCCGGCCTTGTAGGACAGGCCTTCGGGATCGATATCATGCCCCTTGGCGGCACGGATCCAGCCCTTCTCGGACAGCGCGACGGTGATCGGGTCGGCGCCCATCAGCTCGACTTCCGACAGCGCCTTGGCTTCGCCGCGCTCGACCAGCGGCGAGCGGCGTGGATCGCCGAAGTCGATGGCGGCCTGCTCAAGCTCACTGTCGATCAGGTCCGTCAGTGCTTCGTCATTGCCCAGCAGATGCTTGAGGTGCTTGCGCTCGCGCTTGAGCTCGTCCTGCTCGCCACGCAGCTTCATCTCTTCAAGACGCGCCAGGTGACGCAGACGCAGCTCGAGGATCGCCTCGGCCTGACGCTCGGAGAGCTGGAAGGTCTCGATCAGGCTGGCCTTGGGGTCTTCCTCCTCGCGGATGATGCGAATCACCTCGTCGAGATTCAGGTAAGCCGTCAGCAGCCCCTCGAGGATATGCAGGCGGTCCTCGACCTTGGCCAGACGATGCTCGAGGCGACGACGCACGGTGGCGCGACGATAGCGCAGCCACTCGGCCAGCATCTCGTGCAGCGCCATCACCCGCGGGCGCCCATTGAGGTCGATGACGTTCATGTTGACGCGCGCGTTCTTCTCGAGGTCCGTGGTGGCGAACAGGTGCGCCATCAGGCCTTCGATATCGACACGATTGGAGCGCGGCTGAATCAGCAGGCGCGTCGGGTTCTCGTGGTCGGACTCATCACGCAGGTCCGCGACCATCGGCAGCTTCTTGGCCTGCATCTGGGCGGCGATCTGCTCGATCACCTTGGCGCCGGAGACCTGATACGGCAGCGCCGTGATCACGATATCGCCCTCTTCCAGCACGTAGCGGGCGCGCATCTTCACGCTGCCACGACCGGTGCGGTAGAGCTTGGCGAGGTCGCTGCGCGGCGTGATGATCTCCGCCTCGGTGGGGAAGTCCGGTGCCGGCAGGTACTCCATCAGCTGATCGCTGTCGGAGTCCGGATGACGCAGCAGATGGCGCGTGGCGGCCACGACTTCATGCACGTTGTGCGGCGGGATGTCGGTCGCCATGCCCACCGCGATACCGGTGGTGCCGTTGAGCAGCACATTGGGCAGACGCGCCGGCAGCACCTTGGGCTCGTTCATGGTGCCATCGAAGTTGGGCACCCAGTCGACGGTGCCCTGGGAGAGCTCGGACAGCAGCACCTCGGAGTACTTCGACAGCCGCGATTCGGTGTAACGCATCGCCGCGAAGGACTTGGGGTCATCCTGGCTCCCCCAATTGCCCTGACCGTCCACCAGCGGATAGCGATAGCTGAACGGCTGCGCCATCAGCACCATCGCCTCGTAACAGGCGCTGTCACCGTGCGGGTGGAACTTGCCCAGTACGTCGCCGACGGTACGCGCCGACTTCTTGTACTTGGCGTTGGCCGTCAGGGACAGTTCGCGCATGGCGTAGACGATGCGGCGCTGCACCGGCTTCATGCCATCGCCGACATGCGGCAGGGCGCGGTCGAGAATCACGTACATCGAGTAGTCGAGGTACGCCTTTTCGGTGTAGTCGCGCAGGGCCAGACGTTCGACGTCACCCTCCGCGACCTGGATATCCATGCTCATGGGCGCTTGACCTTGATTACGAGCGTAAAACCGGGGAGCCCCTGACTGTGGCGCTCCCGAAAGAATGCTGTCGCGCAGCTTGTCTGCTCTTGCAGCTCAACCGATGATCAGACCTCGATATCGGCCATGTTGCCGTAGTCCTCGAGCCAGCTCTTGCGATCACTGGCGCGCTTCTTGGCCAGCAGCATGTCGAGCATCTCGTGGGTGCCGTCATCCGCACTGCGCGTCAGCTGCACCAGACGGCGGGTGTCCGGCGCCATGGTCGTTTCCCGCAGCTGCAGCGGATTCATCTCACCCAGACCCTTGAAGCGCTGCACGTTGGGCGTGCCACGCTTGCTCTCGAGCTGCTTGAGGATGTGCGCCTTCTCGCTCTCGTCCAGGGCGTAATGCACTTCCTTGCCCAGGTCGATGCGGTACAGCGGCGGCATGGCGACGAAGACGCGCCCGGCATCCACCAGCGCCGGGAAGTGACGCACGAACAGCGCGCACAGCAGCGTGGCGATGTGCAGACCATCGGAGTCGGCGTCCGCCAGGATGCAGACCTTGTGATAACGCAGCTTGGTGAGGTCATCCGAGCCCGGGTCCAGGCCGATGGCGACCGCGATGTCGTGGACTTCCTGGGAGGAGTAGATGTCATGCGACTCGACTTCCCAGGTATTGAGGATCTTGCCGCGCAGCGGCAGGATCGCCTGGGTCTCGCGGTTGCGGCCCTGCTTGGCGCTGCCGCCGGCGGAGTCGCCCTCGACCAGAAACAGCTCGCTGTCGGCAGGGTCGGAGCTTGAGCAGTCCGAGAGCTTGCCCGGCAGCGCAGGCCCGGAGGTGACCTTCTTGCGCGCGACCTTCTTGGCGCTCTTCAGACGGCGCTGGGCCGCCGAGATCACCAGTTCCGCCAGCGCTTCGGCCTGATCGACATGGTGGTTGAGCCACAGCGAGAAGGCGTCCTTGACCACGCCGGAGACGAAGGCGGCGACGCTGCGCGAGGACAGGCGCTCCTTGGTCTGGCCGGCGAACTGCGGATCGAGCATCTTCACCGACAGCACGAAGGCGGCGCGCTCCCACAGGTCATCCGCGCTCAGCTTGACGCCACGCGGCAGCAGGCTGCGGTAGTCGCAGAATTCCTTGAGCGCCTCGAGCAGACCGGAACGCAGGCCATTGACGTGGGTGCCGCCCAGCGGCGTGGGAATCAGGTTGACGTAGGGTTCCTGCACCAGCTCACCGCCTTCCGGCAGCCACTGGATCGCCCAGTCGACCCCGTGCTCCTCGTCCTCGAAATGGCCGACAAAGGGCGATTCCGGCAGGCGTTCGAAGCCATCGGTGGCGCCGAGCAGGTAATCGCGCAGGCCATCCTCGTAGTGCCAGGTCGTCTCGCTGCCATCGGTCTCGATGAGCACGACCTTGAGGCCCGGACACAGCACGGCCTTGGCACGCAGCAGGTGGCGCAGGCGCGGCATCGCCAGGCGCGGGCTGTCGAAGTAGCTCTCGTCCGGCCAGAAGCGCACCAGGGTGCCGGTATTGCGCTTGCCGACGGTGCCGATCTGGGTCAGCTCCTCGGCCTTCTCGCCATTCTCGAAGGCGATGCGCTGACGCAGGCCATCGCGGCACACTTCCACTTCCAGACGCGTCGACAGCGCATTGACCACCGAGACGCCCACGCCGTGCAGGCCGCCGGAGAAGCGATAGCTGTCCTGGGAGAACTTGCCCCCCGCGTGCAGCTTGGTGAGGATCAGCTCGATGCCGGTCACGCCATGCTCGGGGTGGATGTCGGTGGGCATGCCACGACCGTCATCGCCGACCTCGATACCGCCATTCTCGAGCAGGCGCACGCGGATTTCCTTCGCATGCCCCGCCAGCGCCTCATCGACGGAGTTGTCGATGACTTCCTGCGCCAGATGGTTGGGCCGAGAAGTGTCGGTATACATGCCGGGCCGCTTGCGGACCGGTTCGAGGCCGGAGAGGACCTCAATGGAACTGGCGCTGTACTGACTCATCGCAGCCTTGTGTCCTTGGTGTTGACGTCCGCCGTCCGACTCGCCATTTCACGTGCGCGAGACGGACAACGGATTCCTGAAAAATGAGAGACCGGCGCCTGGCGTTCAGCATCAAACGCCCTGCCAAGTCGTGCCAATCCATGTCGTGCCAAGAGGTGCCGTGCCCAGCCAGGTCGTGGTGCGTCGTAGCAGAAAGCACTACGCGCATGACCTGCTAGTCCGGCGCGACATGCATCGCCGCTGCGGTGGCGGGGGCCAGCCGGTGCCCGCCATGCGCCATGATCGCCGGCAGATATTCCGCCAGCTGCGCAAAGCCGTGATCGCCACCCGGCGTGATGATCAAGCGACTTCCCTGATAGAGCCCTGCGGCATCATTGACATCCAATGTCTCATCGGCCGTCGCCAACAGCACCAGGGTGCGCTGCGCCGTGACCGGTTCCGCTTCCAATGCGAGCAGCCCGGGCCCGAAATCCTCGGTGACGGTGAACGTCACGCCGGTATAGGGGTTGGCATGCACCGAGCCGAGCCATTCGTTGACCAGTCGCGCGGGACGCACGGCCGGATTGATCAGCACGCTGCGCGGCCCTTGACGCCAGACGCTCTGTGAGGGGCCAGTCGGCCCCTCGAGGCGTGCGGCCTCACGCGCGACCAGCCAGGTGGCCAGAAAGCCGCCCATGGAACTGCCGATCACCATGATGGCGTCATCACAGGCAGGGTCTGCGGGGTCCAGCGCCAGGCGCTCACACAACGTGAGATAGGCCGCGTTGACCGCCGCCTGACCCGCGCCGGGCTCCGGGGGGATGTCAGGCATCACGCACGGCAGGCCGAACTGCTCTGCCGCGCGCTGCATCAAGCGTGCCTTGGGCGAACAACTGGCCGAATTGAAGCCGTGCAAGTACAGCAGACCCTTGACGGGCGCGGTGGCGTGCATCGCTGCCGTATCTGACGGAAAGGGGGAATTGGCCATCAGCACTCCCGACAACACGCCAGACCGCGAAACCTCCCCTCCCACGCCTCAAGATGGCTAGGCATCTCTCGAGCGTTCATACGCTGGAAGCAGGGTTTTCGACGGTCCGCGTCGTGCTGTCTAGTGTAAACGATTGATTCGCTTATAGGATAGCGAGAATACTGTACAAATCAACAGAGAGCGACGACTGCCGCCGCCGCTCGTCTTGCATGGCATATCAGCATGCCCTCACTCACTCACTCTCACTCTCACTCACATCCGCCGTGGGCTCAGCGCGGGTCCTGATCCTGGGCTGCCCACACCGCTTCGATCAGCGCACGGCTGGAGGCATCCAGCGTCTCGAAGCCTTCACCGGTGGTCATGGTCGCTTCGGTGGCGGTGGCGATCTGCTTGCCCAGCTCCACGCCCCACTGATCGAACGGGTTGATATCCCAGATGGTGGCCTGAACGAAGACCTTCTGCTCGTAGAGCGCAATCAACGCACCCAGCGTTTCCGGTGTCAGCGTTTCCAGCAGCAGCGTGGTCGACGGCTGATTGCCACGGTAGCGCTTGTGGTTCGGCTGCGCCTCATCACCGGGGATGGCGTCATCGCCCAGCATCAGTACACGTGACTGGGCGAAGCAGTTGGCCAGCGTCAGGCGGTGCTGTGCCTTGAGGTGGGCGCGCGTCTCGGCGTCCTCTACGTGATCATAACGGCACATCGGCGCGATGAAGTCACACTCGACCGCCTGGGTGCCCTGATGCAGCAGCTGATAGAAGGCGTGCTGGGCGTTCGGCCCCAGCTGGCCCCACAGCACCGGACAGGTCGAGTAGTCGATCATCTCGCCATCGTTGGTCACCGACTTGCCGTTGGATTCCATCTCCAGCTGCTCGAGGTAGCTTGCGAAGTATTCCAGGCGACCGTCGTAGGGCAGGATGGAGTGGGCGCGGATATCGAGGAAGTTGTTGTTCCAGATCCCGGCCAGCGCCAGCAGCACCGGCAGGTTGTCTTCCAGCGGCGCGGTGCGGAAGTGCTCATCCAGCTCATGCGCCCCGGCCAGCAGACGGCGGAAGTTGTCCATGCCGACATTGAGCGCGATGGGCAGACCGATGGTGCCCCACAGCGAATAGCGGCCGCCGACCCAATCCCAGAACAGCAGCTGATGTTCCGGCGCGATGCCCCACTCGGTCATCTTCTCCGGCTTGGCGGAAGCGCCGATGAAGTGCTGACGGTTGATCAGCGCTTCCAGGCGCCCTTCCGGGTCGAGGCGTGATTTCAGCCAGTCGCGCGCGGTGCGGGCATTGGACAGCGTATCGATGGTCGAGAATGACTTGGAGGACAGGATGAACAGCGTGGTTTCCGGGCTGAAGGATTCCAGATAATCCGCCAGCTGGGAGCCATCCATGGTCGAGGCGAAGTGAACGCCGATCTCGTGGATGTCCTTGGGACGGCAATCGCTCAGGGCGCTGGAGACCATCAACGGGCCCAGGTCCGAGCCACCGACACCGAGGTTGACCACGTCGGTGATCGGCTTGCCGGTGGCGCCGCGCCACTGGCCGCTGTGGAAGGTGTCGACCATCTCGGCCAGGTGCTCGAGGCTCTCGTGGATGGCCGGCACGATATCCTCGCCGTCCACCTCGAGGCTGGCGGAGCGCGGCAGACGCAGCGCGGCGTGCAGCGCCGGGCGATCTTCGGAGCGATTGACATGCTCGCCGGCCAGCAGGCGCTTGATGCCCTGCTCGACGCCGGTTTCGCGCGCCAGATCCAGCAGCAGCTCCAGGGTCTCGCCCTTGAGGCGCTGCTTGGAGAGATCCAGACGCAGTCCCGCGGCAGAGCGCGTGAAGGTCGCCACTCGGTCACGCCCTTGCGCCGCATCCTCGGCGAACAGGTCCTTCAGATGCACATCGGCCATCTGCTCTTGATGATGGCGCGCGAGAGCCTGCCAGGCCTGGGTATTACGACGCGCAGAACGTGCCGCTGATTGAGTGGACATGGCCACCTCTCTCCTTGAAGTGTAATGACCGGCCCTGCATGGCCCGGCCTGAAATCGATTGATGGAGGCATCACCCGCCAGCCGTGACGGGTGCGTCACGGGCGCCGAATGCGTAGAATGGCGGGCCCGACGGGGCGCTCTGCCCGGCCGGTCCTCGGCCACAGGCATGTCGCCCTGGCCCACTGCCCGATGAAGCCTTGATCCATGAGTGATGCATCTTACCGTGACGCGATATTTACGACACCCCTTGACCGTGTCGCCAGCTTCTCCTTCGACGAGCAGGTCGTCAGCTGCTTTCCGGACATGCTGCGCCGCTCGGTGCCGGGTTACGGTCAGATCATCGCCATGCTGGGCCTGATGGCCCGCGCCCACCTGCGCCCCGGCGCGCGGGTCTATGATCTGGGCTGCTCACTGGGCGCTGCCAGCATGGCGCTGGCCCGCGAGATGGCCGCCGAGGATATCGAGATCGAAGCCGTCGATCTGTCCAGACCGATGGTCGAGCGCGCCAGCCGCGAACTCGCCGAGGCCTTCCCCGACCATCGCATCAACGTCACCGAAGCCGACATTCGCACCCTCGACTATCAGCCGGCCGGCATGATCGTGGTCAATCTGACGCTGCAGTTCCTGCCGCCGGAAGACCGCGATGCCGTGATCGACAAGCTGTTCGCGGCGCTGGAACCCGGCGGCGTGCTGATCCTGTCCGAGAAGATCATCAGCGATGATCCGGTCGAGAATGCCTGGCTGATCGAACGGTATCATGACTTCAAGCGCGCAAACGGCTACTCCGATCTGGAAATCTCCCAGAAACGTGAGGCCCTCGAGGACGTGATGAAGCCCGACAGCCTGAACACGCATCACGAGCGCCTGGCGCGCGCCGGCTTCCAGCGCAGCCACACCTGGCTGCAATACCTGAATTTCGCATCGATGGTCGCCTTCAAAGCCGCCGAATGACCGCTACGCCTGCACGGACCCGACCCAGCGCATGAGCATTTCCCCGTATGACCGCGACCTTTACCGCGCCTTCACCGAGCTTGCCTGTGAGCCAGGCGCCGTCGGCGACGGCTTCGCCCGCTGGCTGGGCGCCCTGCCCGAGCAACTGGCCAATGGCCTGGACCGCAAGCGTCACGCCGACCTCAAGGCCTGGCATGGCGCGCTGGAAAAGCTGCCCGCCTTGCCCGACGCGCGCGATGTACAGCTGGATGCCGACCGGGTCGGTGCACGCTTTCCCACTGGCCTGACTAGCGGCCAGCTGCGCCAGAGCGAGAACCTGCTGCGTGCGATGATGCCGTGGCGCAAGGGCCCCTATCAGCTCGACGAGATCCATATCGACACCGAATGGCGCTCCGACTGGAAGTGGCAGCGTCTCGCGCCGCATCTGTCGGACCTCACCCATCGCCGTGTGCTGGATGTCGGCGGCGGCAATGGTTACCACGGCTGGCGCATGGTCGGTGCAGGCGCGGCCTTCACGCTGGTGATCGACCCTTCGCCGCGCTTCTACTGCCAGTTCCATGCCGTGCGCCACTTCATCGGCGCGGCCCACCCCCAGGGCCGCAACCTGCACTTCCTGCCGGTGGGCATCGAGGATGTGCCAGCGAAGATGGGCGCCTTCGATACCGTGTTCTCGATGGGCGTGCTCTATCACCGCCCCTCGCCGATGGACCACCTCTTCCAGCTGCGCGACACCCTGCATCCCGGCGGCGAACTGGTGCTGGAAACCTTGGTGGTGGAAGGTGACGTGACGACGGTGCTGATGCCCGGCGAGCGTTACGCCGCGATGCCCAACGTCTACTTCCTGCCCTCCTCGCAGGCGCTGGCTCACTGGTGCGAGCGCGCCGGCTTCAAGGACGTGCGCATCGTCGATGAAGCCGTGACCACCCTGGACGAGCAGCGTGCCACCGACTGGATGACCTACCACTCGCTGAGCGACTTCCTCGATCCCGATGACCCGAGCCTGACCCGCGAAGGCCACCCGGCGCCGCGGCGTGCGGTGCTGATCGCCACTCGCGCCTGAACGCGCGTTCGAGACATGAACTTCTCGTCGCGCCAGGGCCGGCGGCGGCAGAGATACAACAACGGCGATGCTCCATGAGCATCGCCGTTTTCTTTTCGCATATCAGACACTTCCTCTCGCCCCAGACACTGCCTCGCGCCTCAGACAATTCCCAGACGCTGCGCCTGCCGGTACAGGTTGCCGCGATCGACCTTGAGTCTGCGCGCCGCCTCCGCCCAGTTGCGATCACTCGCCTGCCAGACCCGCGAGATGTGCTCGCGCTGAAATGCCTCGGTGGCATCGCGCAGCCCCAGCGTCTCGTCGCCTCCCTGCCAGGCGGTGCGCTGTGCAGAGCTTGCTCCTCCTGTCTGACTCGCTCCTGCCATCTGACTCGCTCTTCCTGTCTGATCCACCAACCCCACCTGCATGCCCTGAACCTCCTGCGCCACGCTGTTGGCCCGCTCAAGTGGCACCTCGGCGTTGACCTCCAGCCCCAGCAGTTCCGGCGTGATCACCACCAGCTGGCGACCATCGGCGCGCAGGCGAGTCGGGTGAGCACCATGCGCGAGCCGAGCATGCAGGGCGGCGCGGCTCAGGCAGTGCTCCAGCTCACGCACGTTGCCGGGCCAGGGGTAGTCGCACAGCAGGCGCTCCGCCGCCGGCGTCAGGCGCAGATTGCCCAGTCCGAGGCGCGTGCGGTTGTGCTCAAGAAAGGTGCCGGCCAACGCCAGCAGATCTGCACGCCCGCGTTCACGCAGCGGCGGCACCCTGAGCGGATAGACGCTCAGGCGGTGGTAGAGGTCTTCACGGAAATGCCCGGCGGCGACCTCCGCCTCGAGATCGCGATTGGTGGCCGCGATGACGCGCACATCGACTTTGACCACGCGATCGCTGCCCAGCGGCTGCAGCTCGCCCTCCTGCAACACCCGCAGCAGCTTGGGCTGCAGCGCCAGCGGCAGCTCGCCGATCTCATCCAGCAGCAGGGTGCCGCCATCCGCCATCACGAAGTGGCCACGGTGATCATGGGTCGCGCCCGAGAAGGCGCCACGCCGATGACCGAACAGCGCACTCTCGACCAGGTCCGGCGACAAGGCGGCGCAGTTGATGCGCACCAGCGGCCGCGCAGCCCGCCGGGAAGCGTCGTGCAGCCGCTGGACCACGCCCTCCTTGCCCACGCCGGTCTCGCCCTGCACCAGCACCGTCATCTCGGTATCGGCGACCGCCTCCAGCTGCGCCTCGAGCCTGGCCATCGCCGGGCCACGCTGCGGGCAGGCCATGGCGCTCTGTGACGCCATGCCTGTCGGTGAGACCACCATCGGTGCCGAAAGCCCTGACCTGCCGACCGTGGCTCCCGCGGCCCACTCCTGTCGCAGTGACAGCGACAGACAGTGTGCGGGGAGTGACAACCAGGCCTGCACCTCCTGAAGCGGAAGTGCCAGCTCGTCCGTACTCGCAGAGGCGCACAGCGATTCCAGCGGGGCCAAAACCCCCGGCGTCAATGCGTCGAAGGTCATCACTCCCAGCAGGGTGTCGCCCTCGCGCAGCGCGATACCGGCGCAGTCATGCACCAGCAGATCCGGCCCATGCACCTCCCCCAGCAGGCCATCGAAGGGGTCCGGCAGGTCGCTGTCCAACGCGAAACGATGCACTCCCGTGTGCTCGGCTATCGCCTTGAGCCGCGGATGCTCCGCCAGCGCGAAGCGTCGCCCGCGCACCTCGGCAGGCAGGCCGTAGGTGGCCAGTGGCAACAACTCGTCACGCTCGGGCAGGTAGCGCATCAGGGTCGCCGCCTCACCGGGCAGCTGCTGCATGATCGCGGCCAGCAGACGCGTCCATGGCAGCGCGCGCCGCTCGCCGCCCTCCTCGCGGGACAACCAGGCGGCGAGCCAGGCATTCACGGCCGCGACCGGCGTATCGTTCAGGGGCAAGAGGGCATCGGGCATGCGGTCATCCTTGCAGGTATCGGGAGTGAGAAGGCTGAAGATTGATGTCATCATGACACGATTGATGTCATTAAAACACGCCACATGACCATGTCATTTTGACATCATAGACCTACAGAGTGCATGACGACTGGCCTCGAGAGTTGGCACGCCCCTTGCCATAGAGGGAGGGACATCAATCAGAGGTATCGTCATGCTGACCAACGCCCAGGAAGACCTGATCGCCGCCACCGCTCCCGTCGTCGCCGAGCATCTCAATGCCATCACGGCGCGCTTCTATCCGCTGATGTTCGAGCGCTATCCCGAGGTGAAGCCGCTGTTCAACCAGACCCACCAGGCCAGCGGCGGCCAGGCCCGTGCGCTGGCCGGCGCCGTACTCGCCTATGTCGGCGCACGCCACTCGCGTGAGGCGGTGGACCGCCTGCTGGCGCCCGTGGTCAGCAAGCATGTCTCGCTCAATATCCTGCCGGAACACTACCCCATCGTCGGCGAGTGCCTGATGGCCGCCATCGGTGAGGTGCTGGGGGATGCCGTCACACCGGAGATCGCCGATGCCTGGGGCGCCCTCTACGGGGAACTGGCCGCTGCGCTGATCGCCGCCGAGCAGGGCCGCTACGACAGCTTCGCCGCTACCCGCGGCGGCTGGCAGGGGCTGCGCCGCTTCCGCATCGTGCGCACGCAGGACGAGAGCCGCGAGATTCGCTCGCTGTACCTGGCGCCGGTGGAAGGCCCGATGTTCTCCTTCCTGCCGGGCCAGTACATCGGCATGCGCCTGACGACACCGCAGGGCGTGATCCATCGTCATTACAGCCTGTCCCACGCGCCGGACGAGCGCTTCTGCCGCATCTCGGTCAAGCGTGAGGCCCACGGCCAGTCCAGCCAGTACCTGCATGCGCTGAAGGCAGGTGACGAGATCGAACTGCTGCCGCCGGCCGGCGAGCTGACCTTCGAGCATGCTGCCCCGCAGAGCGCCGATGCCCCGGTGCTGTTGCTGTCGGCCGGTGTCGGCCAGACGCCGATGCTGCCGCTGCTGACGGCGGCGCTGGCGGCAGGCCGCCAGGTGATCTACCTGCATGCGGCGCGCAATCCCGAGGTGCATGCCTTCGACGCCACCCTCAAGGCGCTGGTCGCGCAGTATCCAAGGCAGCTGCATTATCAGGTCTGCTACGAACAGGCCGAGACGCTGCCAGCCCATGCGCAATTGGGCATCATCGAGCGCGACTGGCTGGCGCAGCAGATCGCCGCGACCGGTGCCAGCGCCGAGTCACTGCAGGCCTTCGTGATCGGCCCGCATGGCTTCATGCAGAGCATGATCCAGCACCTCAGCCGTATCGGCGTACCGCTCAGCCAGTGTCACCACGAGCATTTCGGCCCCTCTGCCCCACTCGCCATCGACACTGCTGTCGCCTGATGCGCTGATGTAAGCCGCGCCATGCAAAAAGCCCCCATCGCCTTGCGGCCATGGGGGCTTTTGCGTTCTCCGGCTTCATTCCAGCAGGCCGTGTTGTTATTGCGTGTCCAGCGTTGTTGTTGGTATTTCGCTGACTTCCATTCTGCTGTCGCTACAGGACGGAATCAGTTGGTGCGGCCGAGCAGCTCGCGCACGTCGCGGGCTTCCCAGTGCGGGAAGTGCTTGCGCACCAGCGCGTTGAGGTCGGCTTCAAACGCGGCCCAATCGGTCTGCTGGGTGGTGGCCTGGGTGCCGGAGCGACCCACGCCGCGAATCATGCCCGCGCCGACGGTCACGTTGCTCAGACGATCGATGACGATGAAGCTGCCGGTCCCCGGGCTTGAGCGGTAGTCATCCACCGGCACCGCCTGGGTCAACTCGAGCTGGACGCGACCGATGGCGTTCAGCGCCAGACTGTCGCCCGCGTGATGCTCCAGCGTGTTGACGTCGTAGAGGTAGTCGATGGCGCTGACCTGGCCGGTCAGGTCACGGGTCGCCAGCTTGATATCGTACTGGCGTCCCGGCTGCAGCGCCTTCTCGTGCATCCAGACGACATCCGCTTCCAGCGCATTGGAAAGCGGCAGCTCGGCATCCGCCGCCACCAGCCAGTCGCCACGCGAGATGTCGATCTCATCGTCGAGCGTCAGGGTGATGGCCTGCCCCGGGTAGGCGATCTCGAGATCACCATCGAAGGTGACGATGCGCTCGATGGTCGAGGTCTTGCCGGACGGCAGCACCTTGACGCTGTCACCCGGACGCACGACACCGGCCGCCAAAGTGCCGCAGTAACCGCGGAAATCGAGGTTGGGGCGATTGACGTACTGCACCGGGAAGCGCAGATCGCTGAGGTTCTGGTCGTGAGTCAGTTCGACGGTCTCCAGCACCTCCAGCAGTGACGGGCCCGCTTCGCCATCGACGGTGTACCAGTCCAGTGCCGGGCTGCGATTGACGACGTTGTCGCCCTTGAGCGCGGACATCGGCACGAAGCGGATGTCCGGCGCATTCAGCTTGTTGGCGAATTCCTGATACTCGGCGACGATCTCGTTGAAGCGCGTCTCGGAGTAGTCGACCAGGTCCATCTTGTTGACCGCGATCACCAGGTGCTGGATGCCCAGCAAGTCGGCGATGAAGCTGTGACGACGGGTCTGGGTCTGCACGCCGTAGCGCGCGTCGATCAGGATGATCGCCAGGCTCGCGGACGAGGCGCCGGTGGCCATGTTGCGGGTGTACTGCTCGTGCCCCGGCGTGTCGGCGATGATGAACTTGCGCTTGTCGGTCGAGAAGAAGCGATAGGCGACATCGATGGTGATGCCCTGCTCGCGCTCGGACTGCAGGCCATCGACCAACAGGGCCAGATCGACCTCGTCACCGGTGGTGCCGCTGGTCTTGGAGGCCTGGGTAATGGAGGCCAGCTGATCTTCATAGATCAGCTTGGAATCGAACAGCAGACGACCGATCAGGGTCGACTTGCCATCATCGACGCTACCGCAGGTGATGAAGCGCAGCAGGTCCTTGCGCTCGTGTTCTTGCAGGTAGGCTTCGATATCCGCGGAAATCTTGTCTGACGCGTGGGACACACTCTTCTCCTTGCCGCTGTCATGGGCCTGATGAGGTGGCGAGCCAGTGTCGCGAACCAGTGTCTCGTGAGGCTGCGAGCCGACTCATCAGGCGAATTGTTCGTTCAGGCCATCAAGCGCCGCATGGCGGCGCCTGCAGGCAATATGCTGGGGCGACCTTAGAAGTAACCTTCGCGCTTCTTCTTCTCCATCGAGCCTGCCTGGTCGTGATCGATGGCACGACCGGAGCGCTCGCTGGTACGCGTCAGCAGCATTTCCTGGATGATTTCCGGCAGGGTCGCGGCGGTGGATTCCACGGCACCGGTCAGCGGGTAGCAGCCCAGGGTGCGGAAACGCACGGACTTCATCTCCGGCACTTCGCCTTCCTTGAGCGGCAGACGGTCGTCGTCGACCATGATGTCGAGGCCGTCACGCTTCACCACCGGACGCACGGCGGAGTAGTACAGCGGCACGATCTTGATGGATTCGAGATAGATGTACTGCCAGATGTCCAGCTCGGTCCAGTTGGAGAGCGGGAAGACGCGGATGGACTCACCCTTGTTGATCTTGGAGTTGTAGATGTTCCACAGCTCCGGACGCTGGTTCTTGGGGTCCCAGCGGTGGTACTGATCACGGAAGGAGTAGACGCGCTCCTTGGCCCGCGAGGCTTCCTCGTCACGACGTGCGCCACCGAAGGCAGCATCGAAGCCGTGCTTGTCGAGTGCCTGCTTGAGACCAGCGGTCTTCATGATGTCGGTGTACTTGGCACTGCCGTGATCGAACGGGTTGATGCCCGCCTCGACGCCTTCCTGGTTGATGTGCTCGATCAACTCCATGCCGACTTCCGCGGCCATCTCGTCGCGGAACTTGATCATTTCCTGGAATTTCCAGGTGGTGTTGACGTGCATCAGCGGGAACGGCGGGACGCCCGGCGCAAAGGCCTTGCGCGCCAGGTGCAGCATGACGGCGGAATCCTTGCCGATGGAGTACAGCATGACCGGATTGGCAAATTCTGCTGCCACTTCACGGATGATGTGAATGGATTCGGCCTCAAGCTGCTTGAGGTGGGTCTGACGTTCGGGGGTAAGCATCGCGTGCGGCAACCTCGTGAGCGTTGGGACACGCCCCGAGAGGCGGCCCGTGAAGTCAGGGCGCGCTCTGTCAGCGACAGATGGATGCCCCGAGGGAGCACGCCGAATGGTTACACGGTACTCGCCCCGCCTTGATAACGTCAAAGAATCAGAAACTATCTTTTAAGACCAAAAATGCATACCTGTTGCCTGTGGGCCTTGCACCACACTCATCAACACCGAGGGCATTCATGCTGACGCCCAGAATATTCATGATGACGCCGGGAAAGCGCCAGCGCATGGGGACGAGCTTGCCCGCCCTTCCTTGCGAGACTGGCTAGAGCGTGACCCGCTCCACCCAGGTCTCGAGATGCTCACCATCGAGGTCCACCACGCGCAGGCCGGGGCGCGCCGCCTCATCCACGGCGAAATCATGGCTCAGCGGAGCGAACTGATCGGAGGTGGAGGGAACGCCATAGACGGCCACACTGCCCTGCCCACACGGCATGAGTTGCGTGAAGGCCTGATGGATATGCCCGCACAGCACGGCCCGCACCTGCGGGTATGGGCGCAATGCTTCCCACAGCGCATCGCGGTCGGCAAGGCCCAGCGCATCCATCCAGTCCGAGCCGATCGGCAGCGGATGATGATGCATGGCCAGCAGGATCGGACGAGGGTCCAGCTCGACGGACAGCGCCAGTGACTGCGCAAGCTCGCTCAATTGCTCCTCGCCAAGCTCCCCCCCGGCCTGCCCGGTGACGCGCGAATCCAGACACAGCAGTCGCCAGTCGCCCAGATCCAGCTCGTGATGGAAGGGACGCAGCTCCTGCATGAATTCAGGATGATCGTGGTTGCCCGCGAACCAGAACCAGGGGCAGCCAAGGCCATCGAACAGCTCTGCCGCCATGCGATAGGAGGCAGGGCTCTCATCCTGGCTGACATCACCGGTCACCAGCAGGATATCGGGGCGCAGGCGCGAGGCATGCGCCATCACCGCCTCCAGCTGACGCCAGGGGAAGCCCAGCCGTGAACGCGCGTCAGGGTCGGCGCGCAGATGGCAATCACTTATTTGAATCAGTCGCATCGGTCTCTCGAGCAGCAGGGAAATGAACAGAACCGCGACGGCCGGGCCATCGCGGTTCTGTCAATCAAGACGGGAAATCCATCGGGTGTCAGCGCCTGTGCGCCATGCCAGCTTTGAGCGTCACGGCAATTCCGGTACATCCGCCTGCCCGAAGGCGCGGGCATGGGTCAGCCATTCGCCGAGAAAGCGATTGAGCTGAAGCTTTTCGTCCGGCTGGTGCATGCGCGGATTCGGGTAACGATTGCGCCCTGAGAAGTGACGCTGGCGCTGAAAGTCGGTGACCTCCGCCATGCGCACATCGTGGTACAGGTGCACGCTCATGCGCGGCGAATCGATGATGTGGTCCAGCACGCCGGTCTGGGCGACCGTGACCATGGTGGTATAGGGCGCGCATTCGACCACCTCGAGCAGCAGCGTGCCGAAGTGGCCCTGATTGCCCGCCAGCGGGAAGGCGAAGCTGTCACCGGCCTCGGCCTTGCCGAGGATGCGCGTGAGGCGCAGATAATTGGACCCGCACTCGGCATGGAGTGCTTTTAGGTCAGCCACATAGGCTTTCTTGACCTGCATGGGCGATCTCCTTGCGAATCTCAGAACATTGGCATGTTGTCTGTCAAAGCACGCCCGCTATCGTGCGTGGCAAGATGCGGGCAACGGGCGATAAATCAAGCGCTGCGCCAGCGCTCAGGCTGTCGGCGATCAGCTCTCGGCTATCGACTCTCGAGTCCAGCTCTCGAGACTGAAGCTGAGACGAAAACCGAGACTGATACGGACACTGGCGCAGACAGTGATCATTGCTGGCTGCCGGTTTTCAGCAAGCCTCTAGAATAGCAGCTCTGACGCGCAGGTTGAGGAAGCCTGCGTGAGACACGGGGGATTGCCAAGCTTCGCCTTCACTGCCTCAGGCATGCATGACGCGCAACGAGGCACGTTCACGCAGCAGCCATTGCATGGCCATGATGGCCATCGCATTACCCAACCGCCCTTGTTCCAGCAGCGTGAGGGCCGCCTGGAAATCAAGCACATGCACGCGGATGTCTTCATTCTCCTCGGCCAGACCATGCACGCCGCCCAGCCCACTGCTGTCACACAGACCGATGAACAGCGTGGCTTCCTCGGTACAGGCGCCGGGGCTCGGGTAGTAGCGGTAGAGTTCGACCAGGTCGGTCAGCTCACACCCCGCCTCCTCGATCGCCTCACGGCGCGCGACCTCATGGGCCTGCTCGTCCTTGTCCACCAGCCCTGCAATCGGCTCCAGACTCCAGGGCGTGCGTGCATCTTCCAGCATGCCGGCGCGAATCTGCTCGACGAAGACCACGCGGTCGTTGACCGGGTCGTAGGGCAATACGCCTACCGCATCGTGACGGACATGCACCTCGCGATGGATCACATCGCTCCAGCCACCGTTGAAACGCTGGTGGCGGAATTCGCGCTGCTCGAGGCGAAAGAAGCCGTCCTGCAACACCCTGGCTTCGACCAGTTCGACATCATCATGCGCGAAGGCCTGTTGCCCTGCGACGTGCTCTTGTTGCTCGCTCATGCATCCTCCTTGGCTGAGCAGGCATTATCCTGTCCTGCCACGAGACTGGCCAGCCCGTCACCTGCAAACTTGCTCGCCGCGCCGTACTGAGTCAGTCATCAGCGCCATTCAAGGCGCCGCCTGAAGGCACCTGGACGACTTCTCATCCACAGAGCGATAAACGACACGGCCCGAGCGGGATATCCGCTCGGGCCGTGGGGCTAAAGGACTCAGTCATTCAGGGAATCGGGAATTCATTCGGGGTGTTAGAACAGCGTCTGACGCCAGCGCTGCCGTTCACTTGCATGACTCACTGATGTCACTCCAGCCAGTCTCCGCTTCTGGTAGCCATGCAAGCGATACGGGCGGCGGAGACTCACTGCAGGCGCTTGATCAGCGCGGTAATCTCTTTCTGCAATTCCTGATCGGCCAGCTCACGGTTGGGACGCGGCGGCCCGTCCTGGGCGAGACGCGCATGCTTGAGCGCTTCCTCATCACGGCCTTCGGAGGCCAGATAATCGGCGTAATAATAATTGGTATCCATGCCCGTCGGGTTGACCTCAAGCCCCTTGCGCAGCACTTCTCCCGCCTTCTCATCATCCCCGAAGCCCACCGGCCAGCCGGGCGCCTTGTCATAGAGCGCGCCAAGCGTCACATAGGCGGAGGCATTGTCGCCCCTGGGGTCGAGCGAGATCGCCTTCTCGAGCGTGGCCTTGGCTTCCTTGGCCAGATCCAGTGCTCCCAGGCCTCCGCGAGCCTTGGCCCATGAGGCCAGGATGATGCCTTCCCAGGTCAGCACATGGGCATTGTCCGGATACTGATCCGCCAGCGCGCGCACCTCCTTGCCCAGGGCCTCCATGCCCTTTTCCTGAGCATCACCGGAGACCTGATAATTGATCTGCGCCCAGCGCTTGGAGAGCGGGAAGACGTCATCATCGCCCGGGGCAGCATGGACTCCGGTCATGCCGGCCAGCGTGATGCCCAGCGCCATGCCCCCGGAGAGCAATACGCGACAGCAACGGGATATGACACGGCAAGACGGGTGTGAAGATGGCAGCATGGGCATGGACAGCTCCCTGATTTTCGTTATTGTTGGCAGATTCAGCATGGGTGACGCGCAAGTGCTCCGGCGAGCACACACTGACTGTAACGAACGTTTGAATCGGCCGCCAATCACCCTTGGTCGCAGGTCTCAACGCTAGCGAACATCACACACGACGCCTTGAGCCTTACCCACAGAACCAGCGGAGCAGACCATGCAAGGTCGCAACATGACACGCTGGCGCGACCCCAAGACGGACCCGCGCCAGGAAAAGAAGAGCAACGTGATTACCCCGCAGGGCCACGCGAAGATGAAGGGCTTGGCCGACCACCTGAGGCGCGTGAGGCGCCCGGAGCTTTCGCGCAAGACGGGCGAGGCCGCCGCCATGGGGGATCGCAGCGAGAATGCGGATTACACCTACAACAAGAAGGCGCTCAATCAGACCATCGCCAGGATCGCCTATCTGGAGAAACGCCTGGATGAGCTGACGGTGGTCGATCGCCTGCCCGCGGATCTGGAGCGCGTCTATTTCGCGGCCTTCGTGACGCTGGAGGACGAGCAGGGAGAGGAGATGGAGATTCGCATCGTCGGCCCTGACGAGACCGACAATCCGCGCCGCTGGATCAGCGTCGATGCGCCCCTTGCCCAGGCATTGCTGGGCAAGGGGTTGGATGATGAAGTGAGCGTGGCCGCGCCGGGTGGCGAGACGACCTACATCATCACGGCCATCCGCTATCAGTCGCCGGAGGCGTAAGCGGCGAGCTGGGCTTCAGGCCGCGGGGCATCAGGCCGCAGAGGCTCAGGTCGCAGGGAATCAGCGCGCCTTGCGTGCACGATAGACCTTGAACTGGCGCGTTTCCGCGAGCACTTCAAACTCGCCGAAGGCGGCCTGCAGCAGATCGGGATACGGCAGGAAGGCGTTGGCAACCAGCGTCAGGGTGCCGCCGGGCATCAGGTGATCCGGTGCCTGGCTGATCAGGCGCGCCGCCGGTCCGTAATCGATATCGCGCTCATGATGGAACGGCGGATTGGCCACGATGGCCTCGAACCGCTCCCCCTCGAACGCCGCGAACACATCACTCAGGCGTACGTCCGCCTCAAGCCCGTTGAGCGCCAGGCTGCGACGGGTCGCCTCCACCGCGAAGGCACTGACGTCGCCTGCCATCACGCGTGCCCCGTGGCGCGCCAGCCAGCAGCTAATGATGCCGTCACCCGCCCCGATATCCAGCGCGCGTTTGTAGCCACGGGTCGGCAGGTTCTCCAGCAGCAGCGCGGTCCCCGGGTCCAGCTTGGCATTGCCATACAGTCCCGGATGACTGGTCAGACGCATCTCCAGCGCCTCGAATTCGCCCCAGCCTTCTGTCCATTGTCCAGCCACTGCCAGTGGCGATTCACTGCAGGCGGCCTGTTCGGCCGTCAACTCACGCGTGGCGGATGACCATAGCTGGCAACGGCGCGCGGTATCGTCCTTGCGCGCCGTCATCCCCAGCGCCTTGAGGATGCGCTCAGCGCGCTTGATGCCGCCATTGACCTCGCCGACCACCTTGATCGGCGTGCCTGCCGGCAACACCTGGCACAGCGCCACCAGCCACCACTCGCCCAGCGCGTGCGCCTTGGGCCAGAACACGATGGCGCCCGCGGCTTGCGCGATGGTGTCGTCAGCTCGCGCATCGGCGAAGGATACCGCATGACTGACCCGATGCCCGGCTTCCCGCGCGGCATTCACGATGCCTGTGTCATGCCCCCAGACACGCCGCTGACTGTCCGATGACAACCACCAGTCATCACGCGGCGCAGCGACCCACAGCCAATCACGGAAATCACTGTCCTGACGCTCGAGCAGCTGACAGGCGGGGGTTTGAGCAGACATGAAGACTCCAACAGGGTAGGAAGATACGGACAACGGCGAGAGCGCCGGATATCGAAACAATGCGGTTGTGCGGCTGCCGCCTCAGGCCGGGCGCACCAGCTCATAGTGCAGATAGCGGCCCAGATAGACGAAGGGGGGCGTGCGCCAGTGCTGACACTCGAGCGCCAGCAATTTCTGCATGTCAGCCTCGCTCAGCGGGTCGCGTGAGCGCAGATAATCGTGGAAGACGCGCAGCCCGGTCAGCTCACGTACCTCAAGCCCGGCCTCCGCGGCCCACTGGCGTATCTCGCCATCGTGCAGCGGCGAGATGGGCGTCAAGCGCTTGCCGGTACCCCAGCCTGCCAGGCGCCCTTCCAGTACCTTGTCGAAATTGCCCTTGCTGACATTGGAAAACGCCAGCGCATCGCGATTGAAGACACTCAGCGACATGACGCCACCGGGCGCCAGCAACTTCGCGAGCAATGCAAAACCCTCCCGAGGATCGACCAGCCACTCCAGCACGGCGTGGCACACCACCACCGGCCACTGCTGATCAGTCGCGGCGGCGAAGCCCTGCACATCACGCCCCTCCCAGATCAGTCGCCCCGCGTACGGCTCATCATTCGACAGCGCGTCGGTTTGACCAGGCACCTGCGGATCTGACGCCGCCTGAGCCGCCCGGGATTGATCAGCCGTCGTACCAGCGGACAGCCCCTGGCCTTGCGGCGCGGCAGTGCTCAGGAAGCGTTTCGCGCGCTCACGCATCTCGCCAGAGGGTTCGACCAGCGTGAGGTGGTGTCCACGCGTGAGCCACCAGTGGGCTGTCTGCCCGAGCCCCGCACCGATTTCCAATACCGGGGAAGGCGGCAAATGCGAGAAACGCTCATCCATCAGACGCTGGGTCAGCGCAAGACGAACACGTCCGCGCTCCGTGGTGTAGAAACCACGTTCGAACTTGTCGGCCAGACCGTCGAAATGACGATCAGCGGTGGCACGGCGAATGCGGGAAGCGCCAGCGCGGGACGAGGTTTTCGGCTCAGGCATGAAGAATATCTTGGCGAAGGAGAAAGAACTGACGAAGCGATGGTGCAGATAATGCCTCACTCACTCGCCAAAGGCACTTCTCGGTGCGGATGAACTGCGCACAGATGCCGCTCACGGCCCGCCGCCACGCATTTCCTCCGCCAAATGGATCGGCGTAGAGTGAAGCCAGCATCGTGGAGACCAGAGAACGGCATATAGCGAAGGAGGGGGAGGTCATGAGCCAACGCGTCCTGCTGATCGTCCGCAAGCTCAACATCGGCGGTATCCAACGCAATACCGTCAATCTCGCCAATGTCTTGCACCGCGAAGGCCATGAGGTCCATGTACTGGTACTGAAGGGCGAACTGAAACTCGTCCCGGATGCCGGCGTGCACCTTCATCAGGTCGACTTCGACAAGGCATTTCGCAAGACGGGCATCGGCCTGTTCTACGACCTGTTCACCCGCCTGCTGCTGGCCCCGTGGATCAAGGGCTCAGGATACGTCTGGCGAGGCTATTACGGCGGTCACTATCTGCGCCGTTTCGTCGCGCGTCTGGAAAAGGAACACGGCCTGATCGATCGGGTCATCACGCGCGGCCAGGGCGCCTTCGAGACCTTCTGGTCGTGGCGGGACCCACGCATGTGGCAGGTGGCGGTGTCATGGCCCGGCGACCTGAAAGAGGGCTGGCAACAACGCTTCCTGTTGAGCCGCCTGTATAGCGGCAAACAGGTCGTGTGCAACACCGACAATGTGCGCCAGCAACTGGAACACCTGCTGGAAAAGCATCGAATCAAGCCGGCGCGACTCGCGACCATTGGCAATGTCTGTGATCTGGATGCCATCGCCGCCATGGCAGAGGAAGAGGTGGAACTGCCCTCCCGCCCCTACGTGGTGCAGGTGTGTCGCTTCTCGGACGTCAAGCGTCAGGATGTGCTGATCAAGGCATACCTCGCCTCAGGCATCGAGGAAGACCTCGTCATCGTGGGCGATGGCCCCAAGCGGGAAGCCACCGAAGCACTGATCCGCGAGCTGGGCGTCGGCGACAGGGTCCACCTGATCGGTAGCCGCCTGAACCCCTACCCGTGGATGAAGCACGCCCGCCTGTTCGTGCTCAGTTCACGCAGTGAGGCCTTCGGCATCGTGCTGGTGGAGAGCATGTGCTGTGGCACGCCGTGCGTGGCACCGGATGTCCCCGGCGGCATTCGCAATGTCTTGATCCATGATCAAGCGCGCCTGATCTCCGAAGACTCCATCGAGGCGCTGGCAGCCAAGATTCGTGAAGGTCTCGCCAACCCGCCGGCACTCGACTCGGATCCGGAGCTGATCGAACGCTTCCGCGATACCCGCATCATGCAGGAGTTTCTGTCCCTGCCCACTGATGCCGTGACATCAGACTCCCGCTGACACCCAAAGCCCTGCATTTATCGAGAGACTCTCTTGCAGGGCTTGCTCTTGCGCCTTCCTGCGGCGCTGAACTGGCAGGACGATTGGCTGGCAAGACGATTGGCTGACAATACGATTGAGTGAAAAGACAATCGTCAGACACGACGATGCGATGTCCAGACCAAGAGCCAAGACATGGTTGATCGAGTAATCGGATAGGAAGATCAAGTGCGGCAGTTCTTACTCCGGGCCTGAAGCCAGGAGGGGCGCTGCTCACAGCAAGGAGCAAGCCACGCAGGGCACGGTACTGAGAAGTGATAAGGCGATGACGCAGAAGGCAGGACAGACGACGTCGTCCAGAAGGTGGGCTTGCTGGCGCCCCCTGCAGGAGTCGTATAGCCTCGCAGTATAAGGCCTTAGGGGTAGATTTCATGCCCTACCATACACGTCACCATACATAAACAATGGTGCTGACATTGAGAGCTGCAGCACTCCCACTTGACCCGGATACCAAGGGCTTCAAACAAGGTTCAGCCAAATTCTATGAGCAGATGGACGGCCTCAGGTATACTTGAAGCATTTATCGCCTTGTCTGAGGAGGCACAGCATGGCTAGCGCCAACCACATCAAAGCTCTGCTGAAGTCACATTTGGATGGCGACGATAGTCGTTTCTACTCTGTTGCTATGCAGCTAGCAGCCCATGAGGCAAAACTCGGCCACGGCAAGCTTGCCGAGGAGCTTAGAACGCTGGTAGACAAAGCCAAGCATCGTAAAGCACCAAGTCAACCCACCCCTATCGGTCAACCGAGGGGAGAGCTTGCTGAATTACTGAGCTTTTCTTATCCCAAAGCCCATCTTGGGGATATGGTGCTCGAGGAATCTCTTAAACAGCAAATTCAGAGAATTATACGCGAACAGAGGCATGCCGCGCGGCTTCTTGAACACGGCTTGTCACCACGCAGAAAGTTACTGCTCGTGGGGCCCCCTGGAAATGGCAAAACCATGACGGGATCAGTCCTCGCTGGAGAGCTTGGCTTGCCGTTAATACAAGTCCGCCTAGATGGGCTTATTACAAAATTTATGGGTGAAACCTCATCAAAGCTTAGACAAGTCTTTGATACCACTAGCCAGACGCGCGGAATATATTTTTTTGATGAATTCGATGCTATTGGCTCGCAGCGAGGACTCGCTAACGAGGTTGGTGAAACCAGGCGCATTTTGAATAGCTTCTTACAGATGATTGAACAAGATCAATCACATAGTTTAATCGTGGCTGCAACCAATCATCCAGAAATCCTTGATCGAGCCTTGTTCCGTCGTTTTGATGATATATTAATCTATGGTTTACCAGATATTAGTCATGTAGCAGACGTGCTCAAATCAAGACTAAGCTGGATGACTAAAGATGTAATATCATGGGCGCAACTAGCTGAAGCTGCAGATGGTTTAAGTTATGCGGAAATCGTACGCGCGGCTGATGAGACCCTTAAAAACGCTTTAATAGAAGAATCAGACTTTATATCTGAAAATGATATAATTAATATGATAAATGAGCGCCGACAAATGTCTCATCAATTTGCCAGTAGAAAAGTCTAACCAATTAAAAAGCTCTCAGGATTCTTAATATATGTCAGGGAATGACTCTAAAAAACCACACTTCATAATAACCGGAAGTATTACATCAGCTCCATATACTTCTCCAAGAGGAGGTGGAAGATCAGTTGAATTGCCTCTTCGCGATCGTTATAACCATGGCAGGAGGTTACTGCAACAACTGAATAGTCTGAAACCATTTTTCAAAGAAGCGCGCGCTGCACAAAAAATTGCGGGCATGAAGGATGATATTGGCTTTCATGTTGAGTTCGAGAGCTTCCCTAATATAGATTTAGCTTTCAAGTCTCTTGCACGTGAAAACTCAGGAATAGAGCTACTTAATGTTAGGAAAAACCAAGAAAACGACAAGCACTTTGCGACTGTCTTAGTTCCCGACGGAAAATTATATATATTAGAGAATCTTGTTCACGCTTACCTTGATCCTAAAAAGGATAGTAACGAAAAGCCCAAAAACAGTAATCTTCTAAACACTATATCACAAATCCGCAGCGCTACTCTCGAAGCGCTTTGGACCGACAGTATTGAAGAGTTCCCCAAGAATGATGATGAAGAATTTTGGTGGGAAGCATGGCTATCTGTAGATAAAAAGCAACAAGAAAGAACACTAAAATTTAAGAGGCTAGCTGCTGCTCTAGGCTTTGAAATAGCTAATGGTGAAATTCTATTTCCTGAGCGTAGCGTCGTTATGATTTATGGCTCAGCGAAGAAGATGAAGAAATCACTTCAAACACTAAACATGATCGCTGAGCTCCGTAAGGCTAAAGAAACTGCAGAGTTTTTTGATAATTTAGAACCGAGCGAACAACACGGCTGGGTAGATGATTTACTTCACCGAACCAGTTACCCAAAACAATCAAAAAAAGTTCCATACATTTGCTTGCTAGATAGTGGTGTCAATATTGGTCATCCCATCTTGGCCCCAGCTATATCTTCCAAAGATTTACACACAATTGATTCAAGTTTTGGAAGTAACGATCAAATTGGCCACGGCACAGCAATGGCTGGTTTAGCTATTATGGGAGATTGGACGCCATGGCTAGCCTCTCAAAATCAGCTCAAAGTTAACCACCGATTGGAGTCTGTAAAGCTACTATCAAGTGGTGGCGCCAACGGAAGCAGCTCAAAAAATCATGGTTATTTAACCACTGATGCTGTTTCACGTCCAGAAATAACCGCTCCAGAGCGCTCCCGCGTATTCAGCATGACCATCACTACTCGTGACAATAGAGATCGAGGGAGGCCATCTGCTTGGTCGGCTACAATAGATAGATTAGCTATTGATGCAGACAACAACTTCAACAACCCTCGCTTATTTATTCTTTCAGCAGGGAATATTAATGATATGCAAGCTTGGGCTACGTATCCTGACAGTAACTCTACCGATAGCATACATGATCCTGCTCAAGCTTGGAATGCACTTACGGTCGGGGCTTCCACTGAAAAAGATTACATAACAGAAAGCAACACACAACATTATAGCCCTATTGCACCAAAAGGTGGGCTTAGTCCCTTCAGCACAACATCTGTCACATGGCAAACTCACTGGCCATTAAAACCTGATGTAGTATTCGAGGGAGGAAATGCAGCTTCAGATACTTTAGGGGCAACTTGTATGCCCAGCCTTAGCCTTCTTACTGCCAATTTTAAACCACAAGACCGGCTACTCACTACATCTAACGCTACAAGCGCTGCTACAACCCTAGCTTCACACATGGCAGCTCAATTAATGGCTGAATATCCACAATTATGGCCAGAGTCCATACGCGCACTTATAGTTCACTCTGCTGAGTGGACTGCCGCAATGCGTAATACTTTTTTGGCGAAAGGCGTAAAGTCTACAAAATCAGACTATTTGCAGCTTGTACGTCATTGCGGCTTTGGTGTGCCCAGTCTCAATCGCGCCATGTGGAGTTTTAATAACTCTCTGACCTTAATCAGCCAAGAGACTATCAAGCCCTATAAAAAGCAGCCTAGCAAAGATCCAAGTATGAATGAGATGAATATTCATCATCTTCCTTGGCCATTAGAAGAGCTAGAGGCACTTGGTGAAACAGAAGTAGAAATGCGTGTAACGCTCTCCTATTTTATAGAGCCAAGCCCATCTGCTCGAGGAGTAACCTCGCGTTACCGTTACGAATCTCATGGCTTACGCTTCGAAGTAAAACGACCATATGAATCAGAACAAGATTTCCGCAATAGAATTAATGATTATCCAGATGACGACAACAACGATAATAACACTAGCAAAGGAAATGATAACAACTGGACAATAGGTCCAAAAAATAGGCATAGAGGGTCAATTCACTCCGATATTTGGGTGGGTAGTGCTGCTGAGCTGGCTAGTAGAGGAATGGTAGGTATCTGCCCTACGATGGGCTGGTGGCGCACACGGAAGAAATTTGGTCGATATGAGAACGATGTACGTTATACACTAATAGTTTCTATAAAATCTCCAGAAACTAACATTGACCTTTACTCTTTAATAGCTAACAAAATCGCCAATACAACCACTATTACCGTATAAGATAAAGATTTTACTTTTTAAATTAGGGTCATAACGCATAATCTAAGTTATGGCCCTACCTCTCACACCTCGACCACCACCACCGGCAGGCTCGGCGCCACGCCCGTGATCTGATCCCCCACCACGTAGACCATGCCACCCATCTGGGCATCGCCCTGGCAGGTGCGCACCCCACCCCCTACCAGATCCACGCGAACGCGCGAGCCGCTGACGCTGATCACCTCGCCTACCTGGCGCGGCGTGGTCGGCAGCAACGCCAGCAGGCGGCGATATGGATTGGCCATGCTATCCCCCTCCTTTGTTTGAACTGATACCACACGACGCCATCAAAGATGGAATCTCTGCAGCTCGATAGACTGGCGCACGCTCAGGGCACGCCCCTGCAGGCTTGCGCTGACGCTCACACCACGCGAGACACCACGCCAACCATCGCACTCGATCATCATTTCAGGCAGCAGCAGGCCGCCCAGAGAAGCCACTAACGGCGATGCTGTGGCACTTCAGCCTTCTAACGACAATCGACAGACACGACGATGCGATGTCCAGACCAAGAGCCAGGACATTGTTGATCGAGTAATCGGATAGATTAATCAAGTGCGGCAGTTCTTAATCCGAGCCTGAAGCCAGGACGGGCGCTGCTCACAGCAAGGTCCGAGCACGCAACGAACGGTACAGAGAAGACGATAAGGCGATGAGGCGATTACGCAGAAGGCTGGACAGACGACGTCGTCCAGAAGGTGGGATGCTGGCGCCCCCTGCAGGAGTCGAACCTGCGACCTGCCCCTTAGGAGGGGGCCGCTCTATCCAGCTGAGCTAAGGGGGCGTAGCGAGCGGAAGTATAAGCCATTGAAGTGGCGAGATAAACCCGACAATTGCTGCGCCGTCAGCATCACGCTCCTGTAATCAGCCACATGCTGGAGGCGCTGGAGCAATAACCTGAAGGCATGCTCCACGCCTGATTTCGGTGTCATGCCCCAGGCTGGCTGAGACAGCCTCATGAACATGCCTCCCCTATCCTTTCGACAATCGGGCCTCCGCGTCGCCAATCACCTCTGCCATCGGGCGCGGGCGCCCCAGCAGGTAGCCCTGAACTCGCGAGCAACCCATGCGCCGCAAGACTTCGAGTTGCTCCGTCTCTTCCACGCCTTCCGCCACGACATCGAGTGACAGGGCGCTCGCCATCATCAGCATGGCACGCACGATCTCATTGCCCGTGGTATGCGTGTCTGGCGAATCCTCAAGAGACAGGTCATTGATGAAGCTGCGATCTATCTTCAGCTCCTTGAGCGGCATACGACGCAAACGCGACAGATTCGAGTAGCCAATGCCGAAATCATCAATCGAGAAGCTCAGGCCCAAGGCTGCCAGCTGGTCAATCTTCTCGAGCATCGCTGCTTCATCATCCGTCGCCAGGCTCTCGGTGATTTCCATACGCAAGAGCTCAGGCGCGAAGTCATGTCGCGCCAACAGCCTGGTGACCTGCGGCACGAACTCGCTACTACGAAACTGTACCTGACTGACATTGACCGCCATCGGTAGCGCATAGCCTCGGGCGGTCATGGCGGCAAGCTCGCGACAGACCTGTTCCAGCACCCAATGCCCCAGCTCGAGAATCAGTCCGGACTCCTCCGCGATGGGGATGAAGGTCGCTGGCGAGACCATCCCCAGCTGCGGGTCATGCCAACGCAGCAATGCCTCGGCGCCACACAATTGCGGCTCACCACTTTCGGGCAGGGAAAATTGCGGCTGGAGGTGGACACTCAGCTGCTGGCGAGACACGGCCTCACGCAGCGCGTGTTCCATCCGGGCGGCATCGATGATGCGCTGGCGCATCTCGGGCGCGAAGAAGCACAGCCGTGCACGCCCGGCCCCCTTGCTCTCATAGAGCGCGATATCCGCTTGATGCAGGAGGTGACTCCAGGCATCGCCCTCCTCTCTGTCGATCTCGTCATGCCCGGCCTTGCCAGCTGGCAACACTTGCTGAGAGCAGGCGCCATAGCCTTCCTCATGACGCGGATAGAGCGTGATGCCCAACGAGCCGGTCAACTGATGCGTTCGCCCTTCAAGCTCCAGCGGCTCCTGCAGTCGCTCCAGCATCTGCTCCGCTACCTGGCGCGCTCGGCTAGCCGCTTCGCGCGGCCCACCGGCTCTCGGTGCCAGCAGCACGATGAACTCGTCTCCCCCATGGCGCGCGAGGAAGTCCTGCGGGCCCAGCATCTCTGCCAGACGCGAGGCGACCTGCTTGAGCGCCAGGTCACCGGCATCGTGTCCGAGGATATCGTTGAGACGCTTGAAGTGATCGAGATCCAGGAACATCAGCGCGCCCATCTCGCCGGGCTGGGCCTGCTCCGCCAGCTCACAGAGATGACGACGCACGAGACGCCGATTGGGCAAGCCTGTCAACGAGTCGTGCAAGGCCTGATGCGTCAGTTGCTGGTCACGTCGATAGCGTTCGATCGCCAGTCTGGCTACCTTGACCGCCACTTCGAGCAAGCCATGGTGAGTCGCATCGAAGACCTCGCCTGTCTCGGCATAGAAGGCAAAGCTGCCCAGGGGGTTATCCTCGCCATCGAGAATCGGCATCGACAGACAGGCATCCAGCCCCAACGCATGCGGATGCTCACGGAAGCCCTCCCAGGCAGGTTCCAGCGCGATGGAAGGCGTCATGACCGGCTTGCGCCGCCACATCGCCGTCCCACAGGTGCCCACGCCTTCCCCTATCTTCAAGCCACGGGTGAACAGCATGAAGCTTGCCGGCAGGCTGGGCCCCTCGCCTGCCACGATGGTGCGGCCCACATCATCCAGCAGCAGCAACGAGGAGCGCACCTGAACCGCGGCACCTTCGATGGTCAGGCACAGGTCACGCAATGTCTTGTCCAGAGACTGGCCTGCCGCCACGGCTTCCAGCAGTTCAAGCTGGGAGTGGCTCAACATCAAGGCCCGGTGCATCTGGGTAATGTCCGTCTGCAGCCCCAGATACCCTTCCACCCGCCCCCTGGAATCCTTGAGCGGAATGCAACGCAGCCGCAATCGCAGTGGCCGGCCATTGCTGTCGTAATGCACCAGCTCCTCATCGCTGGGTTCGCCGCGGCGGCGCTGTTCACGCAATCGGGTGATGACCAGCAGATCGGATGCCGGCCCCATCAGGAATTCACTGGGTACCTTGCCGATCACCTGCTGCTCTCGATAGCCGAGAAGCTGCTCAAAGGCGGGGTTGACCCAGCGAATGCGCCCTTCGAGGTCGTAGCAACAGACGCCGTTGCTGGTGTGATCCAGCAGCTGATTCAGCAAGCCTTCGGCTTCCTGGCCATTGGCGGGCCGGGAAGTGCTCGGCATGGTGCCAAACGATGTGGTGTCACTCACTGGCGTATCCTCAGCAGACTCCTCTGCGATCCTGGCTGGATGACATGCCGAGCCTTAGGACTCGGCGAATTACCAGCACCAGCGTGCCGGATCCTCGGCACCAGTATGCGGCCTATGTCTCAGTGATATTAACCCACTGCGATGCGTTGAATATGAGTCCAGCGTCATTCGATCGGCACTGGCGTCGATCATCATTCGACTCTCGAGCGCCGCACAGGCCTTTGAATCGAGCGCGATCACTACCACAACACTGACAGCACTCACACTTCAGATGCCCTGACAGCATGATCCACACGGCAGCGTCGGACGTAGTACACACATCACGCCATTCGCCACGGAGAGCCACTCCTTGAACGCTCTGCTGCCCTTTGTGTCAGTCACACTCTGCATACTGCTATCGGGATGCGGGCCGCACTACCTTGCGGCCAATGACATCCACCAGGCTCCTTACCTTGATGAATCCTCCGCCTCATCCCATCTCGTGACCCGCGACGCCACGTCGCTGGCATGGGAGTCATGGCAACCTGCGCAGGCAACCCCTCAGCGCGCCATGCTGCTTGGCCTGCACAGCTACGGCGACTTCCGGCTGGCATATGCCGATCTGGGCCCATGGCTGGCCGGACAAGGCATCGTGACCTACGCCTATGACCAACGCGGTTTCGGGGAGTCCAGCCAGCAAGGGCGATGGCCTGAGCCCCCGTTGCTGGTCGAGGATCTGGTGGACGCCATCACGGTACTGCGCCAGCACCACCCGAACCTCCCCTTGATCGTGGCGGGCGAAAGCATGGGCGGCTCGGTGATACTCAATGCCCTCGCCCAGCACCCGGAGCTGTCGATCGATGGCAGCCTGCTCGCCGCCCCGGGCGTCCGCGGCGGCATTCGCTGGCGCTATCTGTACAACGCAGGACTCTGGACGGCGGCGCACCTGATCCCCGCGACCAGCGTGGAGGTGCCACGCAGGTACCCCGACGGAGAACTTCAGCCCGCGGCCGCCAGGCGATTGGCCGAGGATTCCCGCGTCGTGCATTCCGTGCGCCTTGATGCCTATTACGGCCTGATTCGCTTCACGGATCATGCCAGCGATGACATCGCAGCACTTTCTGCTGATACACGACTGCCGCCCACTCTGCTGTTGCACGGTGATCGCGATAACACCGTGCCCCGGGTGGCCATCGAGCAACTGGTCAGCGACTGGCCGAGCGCCTCACGCGATACGCTCGAGATTCATTACCTGCCCGAGGCACCCCACCTGCTGCTGCAATGGCACGACAGTGAGCAGGTACGCGGGCGGATAGCACACTGGTTGGCCGAGATCCTGCCAGCGCGTGCTTCGCAAGATTGAGCTTGAGAGTAAGCGCGAGAACGAGGCGATGGACGTGACACGCCGCGTCGTGCCGATAGCGCGTGCCCTACAAACAGCAACGCCCCGAACAGGGTTCGAGGCGTTGCAGTCTATCTATCTAACTATCTAACTATCGCCCCTGCGAGGGGCATGCTGACCGCTAACCAGCGATCACTGACGCGCGGTCTTCAGGGCATCAGCCAGTTCACGGGTCAGGGCGTGCACGGCTTGAGTACCCTGCTCCGGCGTCTCGGCATTGGCCTGCAGGTCGATCAAGGCAGAACCGACCACCACACCGTCGGAGAAACGCCCGATCCGTGCCGCCTGTTCAGCGGTACGGATACCGAAGCCGACCGCGACCGGAATATCGGTATGCTCACGAATGCGACCGACCTCGGCCTCGACCTTCTCGGCAGTCGGTGCCGCGCCGCCGGTCACGCCATTGCTGGAGACGTAGTAGAGGAAGCCCGAGGTGTTGGCCAGCACACCCGGCAGACGCTCGCTGTCAGTGGTCGGCGTAGCGAGGCGAATGAAGCTGATGCCCGCTTCGCTGGCCGGGATGCACAGCTCGTCATCGTGCTCCGGCGGCAGATCGACGACGATCAGGCCGTCGACGCCGGCCTCGCTCGCCTGCTCGAGAAAACGGCTCACGCCACGACGATAGATCGGGTTGTAGTAGCCCATCAGCACGATGGGAGTGTCCTGATCGCGCTTGCGGAACTCGCTGACCATCGCCAGGGTGCGATCCATGGTCTGGCCGGCCTTCAGGGCACGCTGGGTAGCATGCTGAATGGCCAGACCATCGGCCATCGGGTCCGTGAACGGCATGCCCAGCTCGATGACATCGGCGCCGGCGTCCGCCATGCCGAGGAAGGTCGCGAGGCTGGCATCGTAGCCGGGGTCGCCCGCAGTGATGTAGGTCACCAGCGCGGCGCGATTCTCGGCGCGCACGGCAGCGAAGCGACGGTCAAGACGGCTGCTGGCAGTAGTGTCGATAGCGGAAGTGCTCATCAATAGACTCCGGATTTGCTGGCCTGCAGGCATCGATGACACCCGCAGGCGAAGAAGGCATGGGGCGCTCAGATTCAGTCAGCGACTGACGACTCTGACGCCGGGCAACACGTGACAGACCCGGGCTTACTCGCCGTCAGGGTTCAGGCCCAGTTCGTCGGCCAGGTGATGAGTCACGGTGGCCATGTCCTTGTCACCACGGCCGCTCAGGTTGACCACCATCAGGTGGTCCTTCGGCAGGCCCGGTGCACGCTTGATGACTTCCGCCAGCGCGTGGGAGGACTCCAGCGCCGGAATGATGCCTTCCAGACGGCACAGCATCTTGAAGGCGTCCAGCGCTTCCTGGTCGGTCGCGGCGACATATTCGGCACGCTTGATGTCATGCAACCATGCGTGTTCCGGACCGATACCCGGATAGTCGAGACCGGCGGAGATGGAGTGTGCATCGCCGATCTGACCTTCTTCATCCTGCAGCAGGAAGGTGCGGTTGCCATGCAGTACGCCTGGCAGGCCGCCCTTGAGGCTGGCGGCATGACGCGGAGTTTCCAGGCCTTCACCAGCGGCTTCGACACCGATGATCTCGACGCTTTCCTCATCGAGGAACGGGTGGAACAGGCCCATGGCATTGGAACCGCCGCCGATGCAGGCGACCAGCGAATCCGGCAGACGCCCTTCCTTCTCCTGCAGCTGCACACGGGTTTCCTGACCGATGATGGACTGGAAGTCACGCACCAGCTGCGGGTACGGGTGCGGCCCGGCCACGGTACCGATGATGTAGAAGGTGTCATCGACGTTGGTGACCCAGTCACGCAGCGCCTCGTTCATGGCATCCTTCAGCGTGCCATCACCGGCGGTGACAGGCACGACCTTGGCGCCCAGCAGCTGCATGCGCTGCACATTGGGCTGCTGGCGATGGATATCGGTGGAGCCCATGTAGATCACGCAGTCCAGCCCGAAACGCGCCGCCACGGTGGCAGTCGCCACACCGTGCATGCCGGCACCGGTCTCGGCGATGATGCGCTGCTTGCCCATGCGGCGAGCGAGCAGTACCTGGCCCAGCGCATTGTTGATCTTGTGAGCCCCGGTATGCATCAGGTCTTCACGCTTGAGATAGATCTTGGCGCCGCCCAGCTGCTCGGTCAGACGCTCGGCGAAATACAGCGGGCTCTGGCGGCCGACATAGTCCGCGGACAGGCCAGCCAGCTCCTCGGCGAATGCCGGGTCCTGCTTGGCGGCTTCATACTCGCGCTGCAGGTGCAGGATCAACGGCATCAGCGTCTCGGCAACGAAGCGGCCGCCGAAATCACCGAAGAAACCCTTGGCATCAGGCCCTTGGCGCAGGCTGGGGGTAGCAGTCGTCTGGCTCATGCTGAACTCCTCGAATCGTGTCAGTGGCTGGTCTCACATACTGCGCAAGGCATCTGCGGGGCCAGCGATATGGTGATCATCCTAGCGCTGCAGGCACTGGAAGAAAAACGATAAATTCGCCAAGATGTGTGAGAAAATCTCACAGATGGTCGAGACGGTCACTGCCGCGCAGTCACCCTTTCCATACCAATGACACGCCCAGCACTCGCACAGCACTTGCTCAGGAGACACACCATGGAGCGCACCGAGCTACTGCCTCCCCTCAATGCCCTGCGCACCTTCGATGTGGCGGCTCGCCATGAGAGCGCCTCGCGCGCCGCAGAGGAGCTGCATGTGACCCACGGCGCCGTCAGCCGTCAGATCCGCCAGCTGGAAGACGCACTCGGCACACGCCTGTTCGATCGCGCCGGACGTGGCCTGACACTGACACAGGCCGGCCGTGAGCTGGCGACCGCGACCCGTCATCACCTTGGCGGTCTGGCACGCGTGTGCGGCGCACTGGCACGCAGTGATGCGCGGGCGCCCTTCGTGCTGAGCTGCCCGGGGTCGTTTCTGGCACGCTGGTTCATTCCGCGGCTGGGGGCACTCAAGGACGCCCTGCCGGAGCTCGAGCTGCACCTGACTGCCAGTGATGACAACGAAGGGCTGCGCAATGGCGTGGACGGTGTCCTGCGCTTCCAGACGCCGCCCTTTGATGACGCCGAACATCAGGAGACGCGCGTGCTGGGCACCGAGCGCATCGGGCCCGTACTGCGGCCCGACAGCGAGTGGCTGAGCGAGGCATCCAGCCCCCCTTCCCCCGAGGTTCTGCTGGGCCTGTCCCTGCTGCATACCCGATCACGCCCGCAAGCCTGGCCGGATTGGTGCTCACGCCAGGGGCTATCCAGTGAGGGGCTGGATTACGCGCAAGGCTTCGAACACCTCAACTACCTGCTCGAGGCGACACTGGTCGGACTGGGCGTCGGCATCGCGCCGGACTATCTGGTGGAGGAAGACCTGCGCAGCAAGCGCCTCGTCGCCCCCTGGGGCTTCGTCGAGACCGAGGCATGTCTGACGCTGACCTTGCCGCAGGTCGGCCGCGCTCGTGCTCGCCACCCGCATGCCGAGGCGCTGGGCGAATGGCTCGCCCGGGAGCTGGCGACGGCACCGCCCCACTAGCCGCCACACTTTGTGACAGGCATAAAAAAAGCCAGTCACAAGGACTGGCTTGCCCGGACATGTATCCAGAGGATAGCGCCGGAAAGATCGTGAATCCGCTCAAGGAACCATCGCAACCTGCAACGCAGGCTGGAAGCGAGGATGGGCGAACAACCCTGCGCATTGAACGACGCAGCCACCCTCGGCAGAAATGATCGAGGAGCCATGGCTGGCTCGACTCGAAGACTTCACATCAGGTGGCCAGTCCTTATCCGAGATGGAGGACTCGAGATGAAGGGTGACGGCCTGACGCGTTTCAACTGTCAGCATCATATCTTTTAGTCCGCGAACAAAAAAGGGCCCAAACAGCAACAGACCTTTGCTGGAGAAGCACCATCAATCGCTCGCATGGCCGACCGGTATCAGTGACAGCCAGGGGCTGCAGCGCCCTTGTCCGAGGCGAGAGCCCCCGAGGCGCGATTCGGCGGATTGTTGCCACCGAGTAACAGTCGCTGAATATCCGTGGCCGCCATCGGCTTGTAGAAGTAATAGCCCTGGATCAGGTCACAGCGCATCTCGCGCAGCAACTCCAGCTGCTGTTCGTTCTCGACCCCTTCCGCGACCACCTCCAGCCCGAGGCGATGACCAAGGAAGACCGTGGCCTCCATGATGGCGCGGTCCTTGGGTTCCTGGGCGCACTCGATCACGAAGGAGCGATCTATCTTGAGCGCCGTCACCGGCAACAACTTGAGATAGCTCATCGAGGAATAGCCGGTGCCGAAGTCATCGATGGCGATCTTGTAGCCACGGTCGTAGAGCGCCCGCAGGCTGTCGCGCACCTTGATATCGGCATCGATCAACACGTTCTCGGTCAGCTCGATACCGATGTCCCGCGGTGTCAGTCCGTATTCCTCGACATAGGCCTCAAGGCGGGTGAAGACATCCGAACTGATGGCCTGGCGTCCGGAGATGTTGATGTCGATCCGGTAGCCCTTCAGCCCCATGGCGCGCCATTCGGCCTGCTGACGACACGCCTGGCGGATGACCCAGTCTCCCAGACGCTCGATCAGGTTGGTGCGCTCGGCGACCTTCACGAAGTCGGAGGGCGGAATATAGCCCTCGGGAGAATGCCAGCGCAGCAGCGCCTCGAAGGATTCGATGCGCTCACTGCGCGCCGCCACCTGCGGCTGGTAATGCAGCGACAATTCCCCTCCGCCGTCCTGATTCAGCAGCGACTGCAGACGTCCGGCCAGATGGTGCTGATGCAGCATCTCGTTGCGGACTTCCTGATTGAAGAACTGATAGCCATCGCGCCCGGCCAGCTTGGCACGATGCTTGGCGACATCGGCATTGCGCACCAGCTCGGCCGCCTCGCTCCCATTCTCGGGATACAGGCTGATGCCGATGCTCAGGCGCAGCAGCAACTGGCGCCCTTCGATCTCGAAGGGTCGCTGGAAGTCCTGACGAATGCGCTCGACCACCGACAGGGCATCACTCTCGTAATCCAGACGTGGCATCGCCAGCACGAATTCATCGCCACCAAAGCGCGAGAGCAAGTCCTGATTGCGCTGGAAGCCCTGCAGACGCTTGGCCACGCTACGGATGACGCGGTCACCCATCTCGTAACCGAGGGTGTCATTGATCTCGGTGAAATGATCGATATCGAGAAACAGCACCATCAGGGTGTCGTCATGACGCTGACATTCACTGAGCGCCTCACCGAGTTCGCTCTCGAAGGTCTGGCGATTGGGCAGCTCCGTCAGGGGGTCGAAACGCGTCATGTAATCCAGATCACGCTGGACCTTGCGCTCACCCGCCAGATCGATGTCGATACAGAACATCAGCGGGTTGTCAGTGCGCTCTCCCAACATCACATGGTGGGAAAAGACAGGCACGGGGGCGCCTGACTTGTGCTTGAGCTCAAGTTCACTGGAGGGGATCTCGATACCCTGAGAGACCCAGGCATGGTGTGCGTCCACCACGACATCTGCCATCGTCTCCGGGATCACCAGAGTTTCCAGGCATCGTCCACGAGCTTCCTGCTCGCTATAGCCGTATAGCCGCTCGCTGGCCTCGTTCCAGTAGATGACGCGGCGCTGGCTGTCATAGCCCTGAACGGCGACGCGCGGCAGACTTTCCAACAGCTCTCGAAAGCGCTGATCACTGACGGGAAGTCCCTTGCTGGTCGAGAGGCCAACCATACTCGTCTGCATGACCGCCTCCTGCGTATGCTGATGATGTGACACCTGACGCTTGCGAGATAGCATGATGCCCGCAGTTGCGCCAAGAATCACCATCAGTAACGCGGTTGGCCATCGACCCAGCATGCTCTGGCCCCACATCACCACCACCATCAACGTCAGTACCACGGCAATGATGACGGGACGAGAGCACAATATTCCGGCGGCCCTGCTGGCCTGGCGGAACCCTTTAGCCATGTTGAAGGATACCTCCGCTGCCGTCCTTCGCCTGTTCGCCGGACTTCGGCGGGGCAGATCAACTCGTGACGGAATGTCACTTCGAACGAGTTCTCTCACACGCAGAACGAGTTCTTGTCGTCATGAGAAAAGTCTAAGGGTCTGCTGCGCGTAAACCCAGCGTCTTGCAGCGCCTCTCGATAACTATCCTCAACGCTTCATGCAGTGCCAGGCGGCCTGAACCTGCGTTGCGCTGCTCGTCTGCAAAGGGCGAAGAATAGCGCTAATGACTTACATAATACCAGTCGATTAGATTACTCATACCTCGATATTGGCCATGTACCCATATTGATGATACTTGCGCGAGATTAGCGTGTTACCGCCATGGTACGGGTTTGACTATCTCGTGCGCACCTTCCCATTCTCCTCGACGTTGCCAACGCAACACCTTCCATTTGCGCCCAAGCGCACAAAACGTCGAGGAATTTCATATGAACATCGCAAATCGTGGCGTACGTCAACTGGCCGACTCTTCCCGCAAGATCACCCTGGAACAGGGCGGCCTGGTGGAGCACTACCCGACCCCCAAGACGGACACCACCCCCTTGCGCCTGCCGCTTGCCTCGCAGTACTGGCCGGAGGCAGTCCACGAGGAGCTGGCACGCCAGCATTGGAGCAAGGCTTCCATCACCTCCCAGATCGACCTCGAGGCCTGGCAGGGCTTCCTGAAGGACCTGCCGCGTGACCCCTACGTCAACACCCGCTGGAAGCGCATGTCCTGGCTGCACCTGAACGACCAGCATGAAGTCGAGACGCTGGGCGAATGTCCGATGGCGCAGGGCGGCAAGTTCAATGACGCCGCCAGCATGGCTGACCGTCTGCGCTATTACGCACCGCTGGAAGAGAGCTTCACCGAACGCGAGGATGTGCGCGCCTTCGTGAAGGCCTGGGCCGACATGTGGGGGATCGGCCCGCGTGAGCCTATCCTGATGCAGATCACCGGCGTGCGCGGTGATGGCACCATCGATCCTCTCCAGGGTCAGGGCATCCACGCCGATGGCTGCAAGTACCTGAGCATCCTGGTGCTCAACCGCGAGAATGTCAGCGGTGCCATCAACACCCTCTATCAGGACAAGGCAGGCAAGGAGCTGCTGACCACCACGGAGCTGGCACCGGGCGAGGTCCTGCACATCCACGATGACCAGCTGTTCCACAGTGTCAGCTCCATCACCCAGGAGAACGCCGGCGAGCACTTCGAGCGCTTCATCATCATCATCAACTGCTCGTTCATCGACGAGTTCCAGAACCGCATGCTGCGTCGTCATTTCCCGGACGCCGTCCTCAACGACTGCGAGTGAGCAACGGATTGCTCGCGAGCCATCGCAGCGAGACGCATCGCAACTTGCGGCGTCGTCTCATCTGAAGCCCCGCCGCGCAGAAGCCACGATGCCGATGCCCCCGATACGTGAAACCCTGTTCTGAGCGCCCAAGCGCCAGAGTACCTATGTGCCTGAATACCTGAGTACCTGAGTGCCCGAGCCTCATGGCATCAGACACAGGAAAGAAGAAGGAGAACCTGCCAGCAGGTGACGCACTGTCACAAGATGCGCGCCGACGAAAACGTGCATGTGCAGCACCCAGCGCCAGCCGGGCCACCGGCTGGCGCTTTTATATGCCACAGAGCGCCCGCTTCGCGCTTGTCTTGAATCATGCATCTGCCCTGTTACACGATTCTTCCTTCTTCTCTCTCTTCTCTCTCTTCTTATCTCCTCTTCATTCTGCTCTCTTTACTCTTTCCTTGTTCTCGCTTTCTCCTCCTTCATCCCCTCCTCTTGTTCTGCTCTCCCGCGCCGCCGCGCTTTGCATTACTCTGGTGTCTTGCGCTTGGCACTCTCGCCTGTCGAGACGCGCTTGATTGCATCGTCGCTTTGGCGGCGCTGTCCTCCCCTCTATGCATCAGGGACCTCTCATGACCTTTGAAAGCGGGCTGACCTTCTTCATTGCCATCTTCCTGTTTGGCATCACCCCCGGGCCTGGCATCCTCGCGCTGTTGGCGCGCGGCATGAGCCAGGGTGGCAATGCCTGCGTGCCGATGGCCGTGGGCATGAGTCTCAGTGATGTCTGCTACATGCTGGCGGCGGTGTTCGGCCTGTCGGCACTGGCCACGCATTGGGGCGAAGTCTTCGTGGTCATCCGTATCCTGGGCGCCGCCTACCTGCTCTATCTCGGCTACAAGTTATGGACGAGCTCACCGACGCTGGATGAGACTGATGTCCCCAGGCTACGCGGCAACTGGTGGAAAGGGTTTCTGCAGGGCTTTCTCATCTCGGCATCCAACCCCAAGGTCATCCTGTTCTATATCGCCTTCCTGCCCACCTTCATGGATATCACCCGGCTGTCCGGCAGCGATATCGTGATCGCCGCCGGACTCAACCTGAGCGCATTGCTGCTGGGCGTGGTGCCGGTGGGCTATCTCGCCGGGCGTGTCCGCCGCTATCTGCGTTCGGCGAAGGCGGTCAAACGCCTCAATCGCAGCGCCGGCGGCCTGATGATCGGGGCAGGCGGCTATCTGGCATTGCGCGGCTGACGCCTGAACGACGCTCCATGTGATGCGAGCGCCTTGCACAAACACAAACGCCCCTGCCGATTGGCAGGGGCGTTTGTGTCGAGAGGCATGGGGTCGGATTGCAGAGCGCTTGCGCTCAGCCCATAGCGTCAGTGCACACTGTCGGTGCTGACGTCAGCACCAGTGTCCTGCGCTTGCCGTCCTTACTGGCGGATACCTTCGATGACCAGGTACAGATCGACGGTGGCCGCATTCGGGCCAAGCTTGGAGGTATCGATGCCGTAATCGGCGAGCTTCAGCGTGGTGGTGCCTTCAAAGCCCTGACGGTAGCCGCCCCACGGGTCTTCACCGCCGCCGATATGATCCACATCCAGGGTCACGGGCTGCGTCTGGCCGTGCAGCGTCAGGTCACCCTTCAGCTTGCCGGAACCATCGCCGGTGGACTCGAAGCCGGTCGAGGTGAAGGTTGCCGTCGGATATTGGGAGACATCCAGGAAGTCGGCCGATTTGATGTGCTTGTCGCGTTCAGCGTGGGCGCTGTCCAGGCTATCGACATCGACCTCTACCGACACCTTTGCATCTTCCGGCTTGCCCTGGTCATAGGAGAAATCACCACTGAACTCCTTGAACTGCCCCAGCACGTAGGAATAGCCCAGATGGCTGATCTTGAACTGGATGAAGGCGTGCTGGCCATCGGTATCGATCGTGTAATCGGAGGCCTGTGCCTGACCCGCCATCAGCGGCAACGACGCCGCCATGAGACCTGCCACCAGTGACTTGCCGAGGAAGGATGTCTTGTTCATGTTGGTGCTCCTTGAGAGGTTTCGTCACATCTGGCGTTCGAGCGTACCCAACGCCTTCCTTTTCGTCAGCGCAGCGGCCGAATCATGCGCCGCAACGTGTCCTGCCCATCCAGCAGGTGATGCTTGAATGCTGCCGCTGCATGCCCCAGCGACAGGATGATCAGCACACAGGCAGCATACCAATGCACCTCACCTGCCAGCGATGCCTGATCCTTCAGCCCCGAGATCACTGCCGGCACCTCGAAGAGATCGAATACCTTGATGCCACGCCCGTCAGCGGTGGAAATGAGGTAACCCGAGATCATCACCACCAGCATCAGCACGTAGAGCAGCACATGCCCGACCAGCGCCGCGCGCTGTTCATTGCGCGTGCCGTGAGCCTGCGGGGTCGTCTGGCTCCAGCGCCAGGCGAGCCGCACCAGCGTCAGCACCAGCAATATCACCCCGACCGAGCGATGCCACCACGGACCGAGCTGGTACCAGGCATCGTAATAGCCAAGCGACGTCATCCACCAGCCCAGCGCGAAGAGCCCGACGATGGCCAGCGCCGACAGCCAATGCATCACGATGACAGGCCAGCCCCAGCCCCGTCGAGAATTACGCCACATGAAGTGCTCCTGATGACAGTCTCCACCTGACCATCGACCTGGCAGGTTCTTTGAGCAAGAGCTTAACCAGTGCCCGAACGGACGCCAACCCTTGCGGGCAACACCAGCGAAATTGTCCAGAGACACCAACGCCCGGCAGAACCGGGCGTTGGTGTGCAAAGGCAGGCGTTACGGGACTCAGCTCGCGAGGCGATCAAGTCCGCGCGCCAGATCACGCTTGATGTCGTCGAGATCTTCCAGACCGACGGCAATACGCAGCAGGCCCTCTTCGATGCCGGCGGCCGCTTTCTGGTCATCACTGAGGCGACCGTGAGTCGTGGTGGCCGGGTGCGTGATGGTGGTCTTCACGTCGCCCAGGTTGCCGGTGATCGACAGGATGCGCGTCGCATCGACCACCGACCAGGCCGCCTCGCGGCCGCCCTTGACCACCACCCCGAGCACCGCACCGAAGGCCTTCTGCTGGGCCTTGGCCAGTTCATGCTGCGGATGACTCTCAAGTCCGGAGTAATGCACCCGCTCGATGGCCGGATGCGATTCCAGCCAATGTGCCAGCGTCAGCGCGCGTGCACAGTGGGCTTCCATGCGAATGTTCAGCGTCTCCAGGCCCTTGAGGAAGACCCAGGCGTTGAAGGGGCTCAGGCACGGCCCGCAGGTACGCACCACGCCATAGACCTCCTCCATCAACGAGGAGCTTCCGACCACGGCGCCACCCAGCGTCCGGCCCTGACCATCGAGATACTTGGTGGCGGAGTGGATGACGATATCGGCACCCAGCGTCAGCGGGCGCTGCAGGGCCGGCGTACAGAAGCAGTTGTCGATGGCGAGCCAGGCGTCGTTCTCACGGGCCAGCGCCGCCAATGCCTTGATATCGCCAAGCTCGGACAGCGGGTTGGATGGCGTCTCGGCGAACAACAGCTTGGTGGCCGGCGTGATCGCGTCGCGCCAGGCATCCAGATCCTTCAGTTCGACGAAGCGCGTGGTGATGCCCAGCTTGCCGAAGTACTTGGTGAACAGGCTGACACTCGAACCAAAGATGGAACGCGACGCGACGATTTCATCGCCGGATTCCAGCAACGCCAGCACGGTGGACATGATCGCGGCCATGCCGGAACTGGTCGCCACGCAACGCTCACCGCCTTCCATCGCCGCCAGGCGCTCCTCGAAGAAGCGCACCGTCGGATTGGTGAAGCGCGAATAGATGTTGCCGGCTTCATCGCCCCCGAACTTGGCTGCGGCCTCAGCGGCGCTGCCATAGACGAAGCTTGAGGTGGTGTAGATGGGCTCGCCGTGTTCCTGCTCGGCACCGCGCAGGTGACCGGCACGGATGGCGAGCGTCTCGAGGCCCAGCTCATCGCGGGAAAGACCGGCGCGGGAAAGATTGTCGTCGTGCATGGTGTCCAGTACCTCTACTGATGGAATCTACTGCCCTGTGAATCACGATCCAGCCTCACGCGCCGCTGTGACATGTCGCGTCTTCAGCATTTCGGGTCGCGTCGACAGCAAGAAGAAGGAAAAGCGATGCGCCAATGTTACCGGTTTTGAACGCGCAACGGGCCCCGGATTTCTCCGGAGCCCGTTGCGGTTCGCTCATCGCGTGATTGCCTGCCGAGAATGGCAGGCAGCCGGATCAGTCGAGATCTTCCGAATCGTTGTGCAGATCCACCACCGCGTGGGTCTCGCCAGCGCTCTTGGCGCCATCATTGCGCGAGGCACGCAGGTCGTTCAGATAGGCTTCGTCGATGTCGCCGGTCACGTAGACGCCGTCGAACACGGAGCAATCGAACTCATCCAGCGCCGGATTGACTTCACGACAGGCGTCCTTCAGGTCGTCGAGGTCCTGATAGAACAGACGGTCAGCGCCGATCAGGTCCGCGATTTCCTTCTCGGTACGGTCATGGGCGATCAGCTCTTCCGCCGCCGGCATGTCAATGCCGTAGACGTTGGGATAGCGAACCGCCGGTGCTGCCGAGGCGAAATAGACGTTCTTGGCGCCCGCTTCGCGCGCCATCTGGATGATCTCGTTGCAGGTGGTACCGCGCACGATGGAATCATCCACCAGCAGCACGTTCTTGCCGGCAAACTCGATATCGATGGCGTTGAGCTTCTGACGCACGGACTTCTTGCGCAGTGTCTGACCCGGCATGATGAAGGTACGGCCGATATAGCGGTTCTTCATGAAGCCTTCGCGGTAAGTCACTCCCAGATGCTGGGCCAGCTCGAGGGCGGAGGTACGCGAGGTATCGGGGATCGGAATCACGACATCGATGTCCTGCTCCGGCCATTCACGCACGATCTTGTCGGCCAGCTTCTCGCCCATGCGCATGCGGGTGCCGTAGACGTAGGCACCGTCGAGCAGGGAATCCGGACGCGCCAGGTAGACGTGTTCGAAGATACACGGCTTGAGAACCGGATCATCCGCGCACTGCAGGGTGTGCAGCTCACGCTCCATGTCGATGAATACCGCTTCGCCCGGGGCCAAGTCACGGATCAGCTCGAAGCCGGCGACGTCGAGCGCCACGGACTCGGAGGCGATCATGTACTCGACGCCTTCGGCGGAGTCACGCTTGCCGAAACACGCCGGACGGATGCCGTGCGGATCGCGGAAAGCGACCAGGCCAGTGCCGTTGATGATCGAGACGGCCGCGTAGCCGCCCTTGCAGCGACGATGCACACGACGCACGGCATCGAACACATCACCGGCACCCAGACGCATGCCCTGCTTGCCCAGCTCGTGAGCGAAGACGTTGAGCAGCACTTCCGAATCGGAGCTGGTGTTGATGTGACGCAGATCAGAGGAGAACAACTCCTGCTTGAGCTGGTCGGAGTTGGTCAGGTTGCCGTTGTGCGCCAGCGTGATGCCGTAAGGCGAGTTGACATAGAACGGCTGTGATTCCGCCTCGCTGGAAGAACCGGCGGTCGGGTAGCGAACATGGCCGATCCCCATGTTGCCCTTGAGACGCTGCATGTGACGAGTGCGGAAGACATCACGCACCAGACCATTGCTCTTGCGCAGCAGGAAACGACCTTCGTGCCAGGTCATCATGCCCGCGGCATCCTGCCCGCGGTGCTGCAATACGGTCAGCGCGTCATACAGCGCCTGGTTGACCGAGGCGTTGGCCATCAAACCTACAATCCCGCACATCCCGTCATTACCTCACTAATACACACTTGGATAGGGAAGCGCACGCTGGCGACTGCCGGCGCCCGTCCATATGGCAATATGAGTGCTCACACGGCGCAATTGTCAGGCCTGCCCCCCATGCAGGCAACACCTGACCGATGGGTCAACCCCTTCGACTGCCCCGCATGAGACTTCAGCAACGTGTGCCGAATGCCGAAAACGACAACGCCGGGCCACGATGCCCGGCGCTGAAGATCCTGCCTGTCACTGCTCACCACCCGCATTGCGGCTTGCGGCCTCGCCAGCGGTGCTGCCTCTGAGCAACGCCTCCAGCGAGGGCTGGTCCTGCGTGGCATCCTGGCGCGTGAATGACTGCAGCGCCTGCTGGCTGAGGCTGTCGCTCAACGCACGCCCTTCACGCTGGGCGCTGTCGATCAGACCGCTGGCCTGCTGCTTGAGCCTGGAGCCGCTGGCGGAATCCGGCAGCGACACGCTCTGGCCCCAGTCACCGCCCGTATCCCACTCACGATAGCGAGCCAACGACCAGTCGCGCAGCTGCTCAAGCGTCGGCCGCAGCTGGGCGGCCTGCCAGTCGGCGCTGTCACGCAGGGGCGTCAGCCCCACCACGGCGGTGATCAGCACCAGTATGATCGCCGCGCGCAAGGCGCCGAACACACCGCCGAGCAGACGATTGAAGCCGCCCATGCCGACCGCATGAATCAAGCGTTCCAGCAGGCGCAACATCAGCCCCCAGATCAGTACGCTCGCGATCACCACCAGCACGAAGCCGACTGCGGTGCGGATGCCCGGCGAGACGATCATCTCTTCGAGCAGCCCCCCCACCTCGGCGCCGAACTGGCGTGCCGCGACCAGCGCCACCAGCCAGCCCGCCAGGCCCAGGGCCTCGCTGAGCAGGCCCCGCATCAGCCCCAGCAGTACCGAGATCCCGATCAGGCCCAGACATAGCCAATCGATCCAGACCAGCTCGTTCACTCACCCTCCTTGCGTCGTACCAGCAGGCCCTTGATATTGACCTGCTGCTGCAAGCGCGAGCGTGCGGACTCACCGATCTCGGAGGACTTGTACGGGCCGACGAAGACAACGGTCAACTTGCTGCCACGCGGGATACGGTATGCCGCGAAGCCCTTGCCCTGCAGCTCCTTCTGGAGACGCTCGGCGTTGGCCGGGTCACCGAAGCTGCCGACCTGCACGGCCCAGCCACCGGCGGAAGACGACGGCGCATTCGAGGCAACCGCAGGCTTCGGTTCAGGCTTGGGTTCAGGCTTGGGAGCAGGCTTGGGCTCCGGCTTGGCAGCGGGTTCCGGTTCCGGCTTTGGCTTTGACTGCGGCTCGCTGCTGGCCACAGAGCGGGTCGGCGACAACTGCTCGGCCTCGGCGACACGGCCTTGGGACTCGGAACCGCTGTCGCTGCCGGCACCCGGGTCACTGTCACGCACCTTGCCGTTGCTGTCGACGAAGGTGATCGGCACATCCGTGCCGATCTTCAGCTCACTGGGCGGCTGCGGCTCATCGACGTTGGAGCGATCGATATCCACCGGCTTGCCAAGCGTCATCACCGGACTCGGGCGCTCATCACGGGCCGGCGGCTCATCGAAGAGCATCGGGATGAAGATCACCCCCAACGCCAGCAGGATGACCGCACCGCTGATTCGCTCGCGTTTGCCATATTTCATTGTGACATCTCCCTTGCACCCGAAATCCCGGACCCGCCGCCGGCCTGCATCAGGCCTGGGCGTCGAGCCACATCAATGCTTCACCGACCGTGAAGAAGGAACCACAGACCAATACTTCTCCAGCGCTCGTCTCGCGTACCAACCATTCGGCTGCAGCGGTGACCGTCTCGCACTCCGCCAGCACCTCACCACCACAGTGGCGGACCACGGCGGCAAGCTCACTGGCCTGACGGCTACGCTCGCCATCCAGGGTGGCGACGACGAAGCCGTCCACCACCGGTGCCAGCGCCTGAATCACGCCAGCGGCATCCTTGTCGCCCAGCATGGCGAGCAACGCCCGCCGCGGACGGGTGGCAGGATCCCGCGCGCAACGCAGGTCATGAGCGGCAAGACGGCTGGCCAGATAACTCGCGGCATGCGGGTTATGGCCGACATCCAGACACCAGTCACGCCCGTGACGACTCAGCCACTGCATGCGCCCCTTGAGCTTGACGCTCGCCATGGCCTGCTGCACGCATTCGGCGTTGAGCTCGATACCGGCCTCGACCAGAGCATTCAGCGCACTGGCCGCATTGTCACGCGGCAAGCCCGGGTCTGGCAGCGCATCGAACGTCAGCGCCGGCGCTGACAGGCGCTGCCATTGCCATTGCGAGGTAGCCGAATGGTCCGTGCTGCCATCCACACTGCCATTCCCACTGCTATTCACAAGGTCAGCCACGACCTGCCAGCGAAAGTCCTGCCATAGCACCTGCGGCGTGACACCCAGCGTGCGAGCATGCGCCGCACAACTGGACGGCAGCACATCCGAGCCGAACACGGCCGGCTTGCCGGCGCGCAGAATCCCGGCCTTCTCGAAGCCGATGTTCTCGAGGTCGGTGCCAAGAAACGCGGCATGATCCTGCGCGACCGTGATGATCATCGCGACATCACAGTCGATGATGTTGACGGCGTCCAGACGCCCGCCCAGGCCAACTTCCAGAATCGCGAGCTGCGGTTGCTGCTGAGCGATCAGCCATAGCCCGGCCAGCGTGCCGGCCTCGAAGTAGGTCAGGCTGATCACGCCCTCGTCATCCACCGGCTCACCACTGGCCGACAGCCCGGAGTGGCGCGCGGAATCGACCTGCTCGAAGGCCGTGACCAACGCCGCATCACTGACGTCGTGACCATTGAAGCTCAGACGCTCGTTGTAATGCAGCAGGTGCGGAGAGGTGTAGGTGGCGGTGCTCAGCCCGTGGGCACGCCCCAGCGCCTCGAGCATGGCAACCGTCGAGCCCTTGCCGTTGGTGCCCGCCACGGTAATGATGCGGCCACCGAGCCGACGCGCACCCGCCCCGACCAGACTGAGACGCCTGGCCACGCACAGCACTCGGGCAAGGCCCATATCGATACTGACGGGGTGCTGATACTCGAGACGCGTCAGCCACTCATCCAGCGAGAGGCCACGCGGCACGGCATCATGCAGGGGGGAAAGCTGCCACGAAGCGGCATCCAGCGGAGGGAGTGAGGAAGACTGCAGCACCTCATCGGTGCTGCAGCTTGCCGGGGCGGAGCCCTGCTCAGCCATCACGACGTTCGCCTTGCGGCTTCTCGCTGGTGAAGGTCTCGTCGAGCACGCTGTCCACGGCGGAGCGCGGCTCGGCCGGTGCTTCGACAGTCGCATCCGCCTCGACGGGCGCTTCTTCGACGACCGCATCCGCGACCGGCAGATTGGCGGCGTTGACCGGCATCCCCTGCAGCTTGAGCAGGATGCTGGACAGGCGCTCACGCATCTCGCGGCGATGGATGATCATGTCGACGGCGCCATGCTCGAGCAGGAACTCGGAGCGCTGGAAGCCTTCCGGCAGCTTCTCACGCACGGTCTGCTCGATGACACGCGGACCGGCAAAGCCGATCAGGGCGTTCGGCTCGGCGACATTCAGGTCACCCAGCATCGCCAGCGACGCAGACACGCCACCGAAGACCGGATCGGTCAGCACGCTGATGTACGGCACGCCAGCCTGCTTGAGCTTTTCCAGCGCCGCGGAGGTCTTGGCCATCTGCATCAGGGAGAACAAGGCTTCCTGCATGCGAGCACCACCGGAGGCGGCGAAGCAGACCAGCGGGATGTTCTCGGCCAGCGCAAGCTCTGCTGCACGCACGAACTTCTCGCCGACGATGGCACCCATGGAGCCACCCATGAAGCTGAACTCGAAGGCCACGGCAACGACCGGCTGACCGGAAAGAGCACCGCGCATGGCAACCAGCGCGTCCTTCTCGGAGGTCTGCTTCTGGGCAGCGCTCAGGCGATCCTTGTACTTCTTGGAGTCGCGGAACTTGAGGCGATCGACCGGCTCGAGATCTGCCGCGATTTCCTCGCGGCCTTCGCTGTCGAGGAACCAGGACAGACGCGCACGCGCAGTGAGACGCAGGTGGTGGTCACACTTCGGGCAGACGTTGTCGTGCTTGGTCAGCTCCGGAAGGTACAGGACTGCTTCGCACTTGGGGCATTTACGCCACAGGCCGTCAGGAATGGAGGTACGCCGATCCTTGCGTTGGATACGGCTCATTGACGGCACAATCTTGTCAAGCCAGCTCATGGTGGGGAGGCTTCCGTTTTGCTGCTGTTCTGGGCACCGCTCGACGACTGTCGGCGGCCATGCGAGTTGGCACATATTCCAGGGCGTTCACGCCTCGGCAATATGGCGGGCAGCTACCATCACAGGGCAGTGCCAATGGAAAAGACCGTGCAACCCATTGGTCGTACGGCCACTTTTCCGAATTCTGGGGGTCATTGTAGCGGCTTCGCCCCCCTTGCGGGTAGTGCGAGATGCCAATTGAGCGTTGCGGCCCTCGCCGCTTGGGGCGAAAGCAGCGCAAGGGCCACAACGCTTGCCGGCAAATCAGCGCTGCTGGCGGACTGCCTGACAGAATGCCTGCATGCGCTCGGCACTCTTCTCGCCGGGCGCGGCTTCCACACCACCGGAGACATCGACCGCGTAAGGGGCGACCTGCGCCACCGCCGCGGCGACATTGCCTGACTCGAGACCACCGGCCAAGATGACCGGCAGCGGCAGATCGGCGGGGATGCGCGACCAGTCGAAGGTCTCGCCGGTGCCACCGGGCACGCCGGGACGATAGGCATCCAGCAGCAAGCCACGCGCATCGTGATAGCGCGCCGCCTGCGCGGCGAGATCGATCCCGTCACGCATGCGCAACGCCTTGATATAGGGCCGCCCAGCCGCCCGACACTGCTCCGGCGTCTCATTGCCATGCAACTGGAGCAGATCGAGGTGCGGTGCCGCCGCCGCAATCTCTTCGGCGCTGGCATCCACGAACAGGCCGACCCGCGTCACGAAGGCCGGCACGCACGCGGCAAGCTCGGCCAGCCGCGCCACATCCACCGCACGCTTGCTGCCCGGCCACAGCACGAAACCCAGCGCATCGGCACCTGCCGCCACGGCGTCGCGGATATCCTGCTCACGCGTCAAGCCACAGATCTTGATCCGGGTACGCTGGCTCGCTCGAGCGCTCATCTCGGTCATGGGATCACTCCGTTCAACGTGAGGATTCATTCTGGGTGGCAGCCGTCAGCGTGTCATCCTCGGCGCCTGCCGCAGGGCCGCCTGCCGCAGGAACGCCTGCCGCAGGATCGCCTGCCGCAGGATCGCCTGCCGCAGGAATCGCTTGTTCATGCTCGCGACTGAGGCGCTCGGCTTCACGGGCTACGTTAGCCAGTCGAATGGCCTCCTGCTCACTGAGCTTGCCTGCCGCGCGCGCCTCTTCGGCACCCTCGGCCTCGGCACGCGCCATGCGTGAGCGCACCATCGGGCAGTCCGGCAACGGGCGCTCGCCCGTCCACTCGCCAAGATGTGCGACCAGACCAGGGCCCAGGGGTTCCTTGGGCAGCGCATAGCGCGGCGGATAGATGACATCGACGAAGTGAAGCCCTGTCGCCGCTGCCGTCGCGCTCGAGCGCGTGCGATCTCCCCCGCGCATCAGCTCGACGATCCACTCGACAGGCTTCTCGCCACGCCCGATGGCCATCAAGGTGCCCGCGATATTGCGCACCATGTGATGCAGGAAGGCATTGGCCTGGATATCGATCATGACGAGATGGCCATGGCGACTGACTTCAATGAAGTGCACGTGGCGGCGCGGCGAGCGCGACTGACAGCCTGCGGCGCGGAACGCCGAGAAATCCAGCTCGCCCACCAGGTGCGCCGCCGCAGCCTGCATGTCGGCGACATTGAGCGGCTCGCGACACCAGGTGACATTGTTGCGCTCCATCACCGGCCGAAACGGCTGGTTGATGATCATATAGCGATAGCGACGGGCGATGGCGCTGAAACGCGCGTGGAAATCATCGGGCACCGGCACGGCCCAATGAATCCCGATATCGGGGGGAAGGTTGACGTTACCGCCCATGCGCCAGGCCTTGCGACTGCGGCCCACGGGGGTATCGAAATGCACGACCTGACGCACGGCATGCACACCGGAATCGGTGCGGCCACTGCAATGCACGTTAATCGGCGTGGAGGCGACCTTGGACAAGGCCTTCTCGAGCGCTTCCTGCACGGAGGGGGCGTGGCTCAGACGCTGCCAGCCACAATAGCGGGTGCCATCATATTCAACGCCCAGAGCAATGCGCCCCGGGCGTTTCTCGTTATCATCCAGCGGTGTAAAAAAGGGCATCAGGTCAGACCAAAGCGCTCCATCAACGCCAGCGCCTCTTCACGGACCATGTCATCACTGGCAGTAGCGAGCGGCTCAAGCAGCGCAGCCGCCTGATCATCATCGCCATCCACCAACAACTGACGGGCTTCCTCGAGCTGTTGGAATGCCACGGTATCCTGGGCGCCAGCCCCAAACCCTGCCGACTCGACAGAGGGATAGGCATTATCCTGATCCCCTGACTCGAACGCCACTTCCTCGACCTCGAATTCCGAGATATCACGCCGCGGCACGTCCACCTCTTCCAGCGTCATGCTATCCAGTGACGGCAACTCGTCCATGCCATCGACTGCGGCTGACGGCTTGCTGGACACCTCATAGGGCTTCTGGCTCGCAGCGCTGCCTTCACTTGCGCCACTGCTCTCACTTGCAGCACCGTCCTTCTCGTTCGCGGCACCACCCTCGAGCGCGGAGTGGTCATCCAGCTCTTCACGCAGCGAGGTAAACTCGACGGACTCGCCCTTGAGCGCGCTATCCGCCGCCTTGGATGCCGCGGTATCAGTGCCCTTCTCGCCATCGGCGTGACCAGCATCCCCCAGCGTCAATTCCGGCGCCTGGTAATCGATCACGTTGTCGCTGTTGAAGTGGCTCTCACGCACGGGCGCCTTCTCGAGGTCCTCGCCCTTGAGGCCCGGCTCGAACGCGAAGCCTTGATCGGGAGCATGCTCGACCAGCGGTTCGCTCACGCCGTCACCGGCATGCGATTCGCTGTCAGACAGCGCGCCGGCATCTTCCTGGTCATCAAGGGAGGCGTCAGAGCCCGTGGCGGATGCCTCTGCCGGGCCGCGAGCCGCATCATCGGCCTTGTCGCGACCTTCAAGCGGCGCGCGAGGCGCTGCCGCCTGCTGACTTGCTACCCCCGACAGATAGGAGACCTTGCGCCCCACCTGACTCGCGCCGCCGCCTGCGACAGCACGCAGCGCACTGCTTGAGACACTGTAGCGATCCAGCAGCGCCTGAGCCTCGAAGCGCTCTTCCTCATTGCCGGCCGCCAGCACCTGCTCACCTTCATGATGCAGGGCTTCGGCGTTGCCAAGCTCGCCATGGACTCCCATCAGCTTGAGGCGCAGGTCCTGGCGTGCGGGATCTTCCACCAGACCGGCTTCCAGCAGGGCCTGTGCCTGATCAAAGCGGCCGTAGGCGATGAAGATGTCCGCCTCGCTGATCGCAGCCGCTTCCGGCTGGGAGAGCGGCTCGAGGCTACCGGAACCCCGGCGCGCCGCCACATTGGCATCTTCAGACGCGGATGACTTGTGACCCGCGGCAGCAGCGGCAGTCGAGGCCGCAAAGGTATCCGGGAAGACGCGTGGCTTGTCCTGGTCGGGCTCTTCATTGCCGCGGACCGCATCGGCAAAGCTCATGTTCTCATCGCCCCCGGAACCGGAGCGGCGACGCAACAACAGCAGCAACAGAAGCAGCAATGCCCCGGCTGCACCGCCGACGATGGCCAGGTTGTCCTGCACCCATTTCCAGGTTGCCTGGGGCCACGGCTGCTTGGGCAATACCAGGTTGCCCTCGCCGTCGCGCGGCTGACCGAGGTCCACGCCAGCCGTGATCAGGCTTTCCGGCAACGCCAACGGAGAGATACCGCTGTTGACGAGCAGACGATTCTGTTTGGCGAGCAGTACCTTGGCCGTCTCGAGCTGCTCGGTACGCTCTGCCAGCGACGCTCGCAGCTCACCGACTTCGTTGCGCAGGGAGGCCACTTCACTGCGCAGGTCATCCCGCTCCTGCTCCAGCTGATCGAGGCGTTGCTGATTGGTCAGCAGCTGATCTTCCAGCGACTCGAGGCGATCGGACAGTTCATCGATCGCCTGCTGACTACCCGCGGAGATCTGACCACTGGCTGCCGCCGCCTTGGGCTTGCTGCCGTCTTCATCCAGCAGCGTCAGACGCGGCTTGCCGTCGGCACCCGCGCTGGCGGGCCCGCTCGGTGCGGCCGTGGCCGCAGGCGCAGCACTGGAGGAGGGCTCGTTCGATGTGCTGGCCGCAGCGGTTTTCTTGCTGGCCGGAGCCGGCACGGTCTTGCCCTGCGCGCCCGCGACCCACTGCTGATACTGCTGACGCACTTCCTTGTCAGCCTCGGTACGCGAACGTCCCAACATGGTGCTGCGGTCCGGCACGCTCAGCACCACTCCCGCCCGCAGCTTGTTGATGTTGCCGCCCGGGAAGGCCCGGGGGTTGGCTTCCTGGATCGCCAGCATCGCCTGACGGATGCTGACACTGGCATCCGGACGCACGCGACGCGCGATCGTCCACAGCGAATCACCGTTGCGCACCTTGATGCTGGACGGCGGCGTGCTGGATGACGCACTGCGCGAGGCAGCCTGGCTGGGCTGGGCATTGTCGCGGAACACCACGGAACGCGTCGGCGAGGAATCGTTGGTGGCCAGCGGCCGCGAGCGCGCGCCGGCAGGTGTCACCAATGACGGCTGACTCGAATAGCCCGCCGGATCGAACAACAGGGTCACCTGACGCTGCAGCTTGCCATTGGGCCATTCGACATCCAGCAGCAGGTCCACATAGGGCTCACGTACCGCGCCATTGGTGGACAGCTGGAGGTAGTAGCGCCCACCCTGCTGCTTGACGGCAACCTTGATGTCATCGCTGACATAGCTGCGATCGACGCCCGCTCGCGTAAAGGCGGCAGAATCGGCAACGCCGGCCTTGATGAGGCTGGCATCGAGGCCCGAGGTATCCGTGAGGCCGATGCGCGCGTCCAGTGGCTGATTCAGATTCGAGCGCAACCGCGGCGATTCCATGCCGACTGCCAAGGCCTGAGCACTGTAGACGGCGAACGACACCGCCAGTGCGAGAGGAAGCTTGCGTCCCATTGAGTGTCCCTTCGTATGCGGCCGAATCATTGCCCGGCCTGCGCATTATGTTACGTATACTTACACAAGATACCAGAGAGTCCGTCCCAAGAGTGCGGGAAGCCATTGGCAAAGTGGAAAAAGTTTCAACGATAGAGTGACGGCCCACGATCGATAACGGCCGCAGAGGCGTCATATCGCGAGTGACCAGCTCGACGATATCCCCTTTACGATACCCGTAAAAAACACCTCCCTGCCATCATGCATCAAAAGCGCCAGTCAAAATCGCAAAAAATGCGCAGGTAAGACTGAGATATCTGGTACTCGCCGTGACATCAGTGACCTATCTCTTACCTGAAATCACCGACCTTCCAAGACGTAACGTGCAAAAGAGAAACGCCCTCGACTCCAGAGAGCCGAGGGCGTTTTCAGGTCAGGCTCGCAACGAACCCGACGACATGCTGCTACACAGTGCGATCAGGCCGCGCGATGTTCACGCAGGATGGTCAGCATGCGCTTGAGAGGCTCCGCGGCCCCCCACAGCAGCTGGTCACCGACACTGAAGGCGGACAGGTATTCGCCACCCATCGCCAGCTTGCGCAGACGGCCGACCGGTACGGTCAGGGTGCCGGTCGCGGCGGCCGGTGTCAGGTGCTTGAGGCTGTCTTCCTTGGTATTGGCGACGACCTTGACCCAGTCGTTGTGCTTGGCCAGGCGGTCTTCGATCTCGTCCAGCGGCACGTCCTGCTTGAGCTTGACGGTGAAGGCCTGGGAGTGAGAGCGCATCGCACCGATACGCACGCACAGCCCGTCGATCATGATCGGGTTGCCCTGGCTGTCGAGAATCTTGTTGGCCTCGACACCGGCCTTCCACTCCTCGCGGGTCTGACCGGATTCCATCGCGGAATCGATCCACGGCAGCAGCGAGCCGGCCAGCGGCGCACCGAACTGCTGGGTCGCGAAGTCATCACCGCGCATGGTGGCGGTCACCTTGCGGTCGATGTCGAGGATGGCGCTGGCCGGGTCCGCAAGCTCGGAGGCCACGCTGCCATTGAGCTGGCCCATCTGGGTCAGCAGCTCACGCATGTGGCGCGCACCGCTGCCGGACGCCGCCTGGTAGCTCATGGAGGTCATCCACTCGACCATGCCGGCCTCGAACAGGCCGCCCAGGCCCATCAGCATCAGGCTGACGGTGCAGTTGCCGCCGACGAAGGTGTTGGCACCGGCGCCGATCTTCTGGTCGATCACATGACGGTTGACCGGGTCCAGCACCAGCACGGCGTCCTTGTCCATGCGCAGGGTGGAGGCCGCATCGATCCAGTCGCCCTTCCAGCCGGCTTCGCGCAGCGGGCCGAACACCTGCTTGGTGTAGTCGCCGCCCTGACAGGTGACGATGACATCCAGCGCCTTCAGCTCATTGATGTCATTGGCATCCTTGAGCGCCGGCACCGGCGTGCCCACGTCAGGACCGGCCTGACCGACCTGGGAGGTGGAGAAGAATACCGGCTCGATACCGGCGAAATCGTTGTCATCACGCATGCGTTGCATCAGCACGGAACCGACCATGCCACGCCAACCGACAAATCCGACTTTCAACATGCTTGTTCTCCTTGTTCATGCACGGCCGGGAGCATGGAAGACACCACCGCTCCCGACACAGGAATGACCCGCAGCGAGCACAGGCAACTCACACGAGGCGAGCCTTGCCCAACGCTCCAGCCGCAGGTCCTGACATGAGAACCCGGCGACGCACGCCGAGCTCCCCCATGATCATCGCGTGAACGCCGCTGGCTTGCGGCGTTCACGCGGGTCTTGCCTTACGCCTGGGCCTTGAAGGCGGCCAGCACGGCATCGCCCATCTCGGAGGTGGAGACCTTGCGCGTCCCGGCGTAGGCGATGTCGGCAGTGCGCAGCCCTTCATCCAGCACCACGCCGACCGCCTTCTCGATGCGCTCGGCCCAGGCCGCTTCGTTGAGCGAGTAGCGCAGCATCATGGCCACCGACAGGATGGTCGCCAGCGGGTTGGCGATGCCCTGACCCGCGATGTCCGGCGCGCTGCCGTGGCACGGCTCGTACATGCCCTGACCACCCGCATTCAGCGAGGCGGACGGCAGCATGCCGATGGAGCCGGTCAACATGGCGGCTTCATCCGACAGGATGTCGCCGAACATGTTGCCGGTAACCACCACGTCGAACTGCTTGGGGGCACGCACCAGCTGCATGGCGGCGTTGTCGACGTACATGTGCGACAGCTCGACATCCGGGTAGTCGGCGGAGATGCGCTCCATCACGTCACGCCACAGCATGGTGACTTCCAGCACGTTGGCCTTGTCGACGCTGCACAGCTTCTTGTTGCGCTTCTGCGCCATCTCGAAGGCGGTGCGACCGATGCGCTCGATCTCGGACTCGGAGTAGACGTAGGTGTTGTACCCGACCTGCTGGCCATCACGCGTCTCGATGCCGCGCGGCTGACCGAAGTAGATGCCGCCGGTCAGCTCACGCACGATCATGATGTCCAGACCGGACACCACTTCCGGCTTGAGGCTGGAGGCCTCGGCCAGCTGCGGGTAGAGAATCGCCGGACGCAGATTGGCGAACAGCTCGAGCTCCTTGCGCAGCCCCAGCAGGCCGCGTTCCGGGCGCAGCGAGATGTCCTCGAGCTTGTCCCACTGCGGGCCACCGACTGCGCCGAGCAGGATGGCATCCGCCGCCTTGGCCGCCTCCAGCGTTTCCGCCGGCAGCGGGTGGCCGGCCGCGTCATACCCTGCACCACCGACCTTGCCTTCGCTCAGCGTGATGTCCAGACCTTCGCTGCGGGCGGCTTCAAGGATCTTCACAGCTTCGGCAGTGATTTCCGGGCCAATGCCATCACCGGGCAGAATCAGGATATTGCGGCTCATCTGGAACTCTCCTTGGGCCGGAAGTCTTCCGGCGAGACCGACGGTTCACCGTCGGTGCTGAGACTGGGCTCGCCGCCATTCTGGACGGCGAGCCATGACGAATATGTTGCGATGTCAGGCGCTGACTGACGCGACGCTGGCCAGATCAGGCCGTCTTGCCGTCGCGGAACAGCCACGGACGCTCGGTGCGATGACGCTTCTCGAAGCTGTCGATGGCGTCCTGGTCCTTGAGGGTCAGACCGATATCGTCCAGGCCTTCCATCAGGCAATGCTTGCGGAAGCTGTCGACCTCGAAGGGAATCGACTCACCGGTCGGCGTGATGACTGCCTGTGCCTCGAGGTCGATATCCAGACGATACCCTTCCACCGCCTCGGCTTCCTTGAACAGACGGTCCACCGTGTCCTCGTCGAGGGTAATCAACAACAGACCGTTCTTGAACGAGTTGTTGTAGAAGATATCGGCGAAGCTCGGCGCGATGACCACGCGGAAGCCGAAGTCGGTCAGTGCCCAGGGCGCGTGTTCCCGCGAGGAACCGCAACCGAAGTTGCGACGCGCCAGCAATACGCTGGCACCCGCGTAACGCGGCTGATTGAGCACGAAGTCCGGATTCAGCGGACGCTTGCTGATGTCCTGACCGATATAGCCCTCGTCGAGATAACGCAGCTCATCGAAGAGGTTCGGCCCGAAGCCGGTACGCTTGATCGACTTCAGAAACTGCTTCGGGATGATCAGGTCAGTATCGACGTTGGCGCGATCAAGCGGTGCCACGAGGCCCTGCTGGCGAATGAACTTTTCCATGTCGGGCCTCCTCAGGCGACTTGAGTGTTGTTGGTAGGGATGGGGGCAAAGTCACGAACATCAACGAAGTGACCCGCAATCGCGGCAGCGGCGGCCATGGCCGGGCTGACGAGGTGCGTACGCCCACCGAAGCCCTGACGGCCTTCGAAGTTGCGGTTGGAGGTAGATGCGCAATGCTCACCGGCGCCCAGCTTGTCGGCGTTCATCGCCAGACACATGGAGCAACCCGGCTCACGCCATTCAAAGCCCGCCGCGAGGAAGATCTGGTGCAGCCCTTCCGCTTCCGCCTGCGCCTTCACCAGGCCAGAGCCCGGCACTACCATCGCCTGCTTGAGGCTCTTGGCGACCGTGCGGCCTTCGGCCACGCGCGCCGCTTCACGCAAATCCTCGATACGTGAGTTGGTGCAGGAACCGATGAACACGCGGTCCAGCTTGATGTCGGTGATCTTCTGCTGAGCACTGAGGCCCATGTACTCGAGCGCGCGCGTGATGCCACGCGCTTCGGTGTCATCGCTGGCCGCGGCCGGGTCCGGCACCACGCCATTGACGCTGGTGACCTGCTCCGGGCTGGTGCCCCAGGTGACCTGCGGCGCGATGTCTTCGGCCTTGAGCACCACCACCTTGTCGAATTCGGCGTCAGCATCGGAGACCAGATTGCGCCAGTCGGCGACGGCCGCTTCCCACTGCTGGGCGTTCGGCGCATAGGGGCGCTCGTAGAGATAGTCGATGGTGATGTCATCGACACCGACCAGACCGACCCGCGCACCGGCTTCGATCGCCATGTTGCAGATGGTCATGCGGCCTTCCATGGAGATGTCCTGGATGGCAGAGCCGCCGAATTCGATGGCGTAGCCGGTACCGCCGGCGGTGCCGATCTCGCCGATGATGGCGAGCACGACATCCTTGGCGGTGACGCCAGTGCCGAGACGACCATCGACGCGCACCAGCATGTTCTTCATCTTGCGCTGGATCAGGCACTGGGTGGCAAGCACGTGCTCGACCTCGGAGGTGCCGATCCCGTGGGCCAGTGCCGCGAAGGCACCGTGGGTCGCGGTGTGGGAATCGCCACACACCACGGTCATGCCCGGCAGAGTCGCGCCCTGCTCCGGCCCGACCACGTGCACGATGCCCTGACGCGCATCATTGATGGTGAACTGCTCGATGTTGAAGCTGTTGCAGTTGTCGTCGAGGGTCTGCACCTGGATGCGTGAGGTCTCGTCCTCGATGCCCGCGATACCGGCAGCACGCTCCTTGAGAGACGTCGGCACGTTGTGGTCCGGCGTTGCCAGGTTGGCATCCAGACGCCACGGCTTGCGACCGGCCAGACGCAGCCCTTCGAATGCCTGCGGCGACGTGACTTCGTGCAGCAGGTGACGGTCGATGTAGATGAGTGCAGTACCGTCTTCGCGTTGCTTGACCAGGTGCTGATCCCACAACTTGTCATAAAGGGTCTGGCTAGCCATGTCGTGTCTCCTCGTGGCGCCTTACGGTAAGAGCGCGCTTGCTGCCTCGGGGCTCGTAACGGCCCCTTGATGAGGGTGTGTCGTCCAGTGTTGATGGCGGGGCGGTCGTGCGAGCCCGTGGATAGTGACCACTTGCTTGCAGGCTCCAGCATCGCCGCCGCGTCCTGTGCCATCAAGAGTACTCGGCGACAATGAATAAAAGCAATTCATGTTTTTCATGCTTTGGATTCCCAAAAGGAATACTATTGTTCATCAGGTCTTGATCAGGAGTGCATCCGCCTGCGCCGGCATCGATCGCCCCGCTTGACGCTCCACTGAACGCCCCTAAGAACGCCTCTCCGAATGCCCTCATGACAGGATAGCTGCCCCACATGGACACACCCTCTCTGCAGGCCTTCGTCGCCGTCGCCGAAACCGCCTCCTTCTCGCTTGCCGCCGAGCAGCTGCACCTCACCCAGCCGGCCGTTTCCAAGCGCATCGCCCAGCTGGAGCAACTGCATGGCGCACGGCTGTTCGATCGCATCGGACGGCGTGTCTCGCTGACGGAGGCCGGCAATATCCTGCTGCCCCGTGCCCGCGCCATTCTGGTGATGCACGATGACACCCGGCGTGCGCTGCGCAATCTGTCCGGCGAGGTAAAAGGCAGCCTGACGATGGCCACCAGCCACCATGTAGGCCTGCACCGGCTGCCACCGCTGCTCAAGGCCTTCACCATGGCCCACCCCGAGGTGCGCATGGACATGCGGTTTCTGGATTCGGAACAGGCCTATCAGGGCGTACTGGATGGGGAGCTGGAACTGGCCGTCGTCACCCTGGCACCGCATCGCGATCCCAATCTGACGGTAGTGCCGGTGTGGCTGGATGAGATGCGCTTCGTGTGCGGACGTGATCACCCGCTGGCAGGCCATAAAGCGTTGCCGCTGGCCGCCCTCTCACAGCACGACGCCGTGCTGCCGGGCCACCTGACCTTCACGCGCGGCATCGTCATCGACACCTTTGCGCGTGACGGCCTCTCGGTGGAAGTCTCGATGTCCACCAACTACCTCGAGACCCTCAAGATGATGGTCGCCATCGGCCTGGGCTGGAGCGTACTGCCGGAAAGCATGATCGACGACGAGATCGAGATCCTGCCCATCGACCACCGCCCCATCGAACGCCAGCTCGGCTACCTCTATCACAACAACCGCACCCTCTCGAACGCCGCCAGCGCGATGATCGAACTGCTGGAAGGCGCAAGGGATGCGGCGTCGATAAACCTCTAGCGCACTCGAAAGCCCCGCTTGAAAATACAGCCTGAACGCACAACGCCAGCCCCGAAGGGCTGGCGTTGCGGTTCTGACTCACTGCTTGTGGCGCCGCGGATCAACTCTTGTCGCTATCCTTGGCATTGCCAGACGCGCCATCCGTCTTGCTGGCCGTAGGCTTGGCGTCATCCTTCTTCGCTTCTTCCGCTGCCTTGGCGGCGGCGGCCTTGCTGGCATTGGAGGGACGGCCACGGCGCGGCTTGGGCGCTTCGCTGCCGGTGTCGCTCTTGGCGGTGGTAGTGGAAGTACCAGAGCTTGAAGTGCCGGAGCGGGTAGCCCCCTGACTGGAGGAACCGGTGCTGCTACCCGTCTTGGCAGTGCTCGCGCTTCCCGTCGAGCTGGCGGTGCTCTTGCTCGCCGTAGTCTTGCTGGCAGTACTCTTGCGCGTCGTCGCGGGCTTCGTAGCGCTGGAGCCTGCCGCGCTGGAACCCGAAGCCGTGGAAGAAGTGCTGCTGCTCGAGGTGCCGGATGTAGACGGCTTGCTGTCAGAGGCTGACGTGCTCGCAGTCGTCTTGCTTGCAGTCGTCTTGGCCGCCGTTGACTTGTTGGCAGTGGTCGTCTTGCTGGCAGCCGTCTTGCGCGGCGTGGAGGTCTTTCTCGCCGTGGTGGTCTTGGTCGCTGAGCTACCGGTGTTGCTGGCAGCCGTGCTCGCAGTGCTCGATTTTGCCGTGCTCTGTTTGGTAGTGCTGTCGCTGGCCGTGCTGCTGGTGGTCGTTGCGCTCTTGGCAGCTGTGCTCTTGGCAGCAGTGCTCCTGGAGGCTGTGCTCTTGGGTGCAGCACGCTTGCGCGCGGCGGGCTTGCTTGCCGGCGTAGCCGACTCAGCGGCTGGCGACCCAGCGGCTGATGCGGCCTTGGAGGCGGCAGGTCTGGTGCTCGCACCATTCGCCCTGGAGGCACTGGATGAACTATTGCCCGCCGTGTCGCCGGCATCATTGGCGGCCTTGCCGGTGACGGCTTCGGTCATCGCGGTCATGGCCTCTTCCAGCGGCAGCGTCACCTGCTTGAGCGCTTCATTCACGCTCTTCTCGACCGTCTGTTGGACATCACGCACGGCCTTGAGCTGCGCATCCGCCACGCTGGTGATCTCTTCCGGCACGCTCTGCCCCAGCACTTCGGGGATGGTCTGGCGCGCATAACGCCCCGGTGCCGCTTCGATCACGTCGAGCTTGCCCTCACCCGGTGTGCGCGCAGAGACCTCCGGTTCCGGCTCCACGAAGCCATTGCCGGTCATCCACGCCTGCCAGTCATTCCACCAGGAGCCTTCGTGCTGCTCGGTGCCCTCGAGCCACTCATCCGGCGTTGCCGGCAGGCTGTCATTGGTGGCGTAGCCGTACTTGTTCTTGTGCGGCGGATTGACGATACCCGCGATATGACCAGAGCCACCGAGCACGAAGCGCTTGATGGAGGCCTTTGGCAGCTGGGTACCGTTGTAGGTGGTCTGCCACTTGGCGATGTGGTCCTCGCGCGCGGAGACCCAGTAGCTCGGCGTCTCGATCTGGGAGAGATCGATCGGCACGCCGTCCAGCTCGATGCCGCCGGGCTGCACCAGGCGGTTCTCCAGATACATGTGGCGCAGATACCAGGCATGGGTACCGGCCGGCAGGTTGGTGCCGTCGGTGTTCCAGTACAGCAGGTCGAACGCGGTCGGCGCTTCGCCCTTGAGATAGTTGGAGACGTAGAACGACCAGAACAGGTCATTCTCGCGCAGCAGGTTGAAGGAGAACGCCATCACGCGGCCATCCAGATAGCCGTCCTGCGCCATCTGCTTCTCGAGGCCCTGCAGCACCGGCTCGTTGAGGAAGACACCGATCTCACCGGGATCGGAGAAATCCTGCAGCGTTGCCATGTAGCTGACCGAGCGCACGCGGTCGGACTGCTTCTCGGCCGCCAGATAGGCCATGGTGCTGGCCGTCAGCGTGCCGCCGATGCAGTAGGACAGGATGTTGACCTGCTTCTCGCCGGTGGCCTGCTCGATGGCATCCATCGCGGCCAGCGGCCCCATCTGCATGTAATCGGCCCAGGTGAGATCACTCTGCTCGGGCCCCGGATTGCGCCAGGAGATCAGGAACACGGTGTGGCCCTGCTCCACCAGCCAGCGCATCATCGAATTGTCCTGACGCAGATCGAGAATGTAGTACTTGTTGATCCACGGCGGCACGACCAGCAACGGCGTGCTGAAGGCCTTCTCGGTGGCCGGACGATACTGGATCAGCTGGATCAGCTCGTTCTCGAAGACCACGTCACCCGGAGTGACGGCGATGTTGTCGCCGAGACGGAAGGCTTCGGTGTCGGTCATCGCGACATTGATGCCTTCGGCGGAGTTGGCCAGGTCATCGCGCAGACGCTTCAGGCCGTCGAGCAGGTTCTGGCCGCCGGTCTCGCGGGTCACGCGCTGCACTTCCGGGTTGGTGGAGGCGAAGTTGGAGGGCGAGAAGGCGCTGACGTACTGGCGCGCGTAGAACTCGAGATTGCGCTTCTGGCTCTCCGGCAGGCCTTGTATGCCGGCCAGCATGTCGTCCACGGCGCGCGAGAACAGCAGGTATTGCTGCACGAGGAAGTGGTAATAGGGCTCGCTCTGCCAGGCCTCATCGCGGAAGCGACGGTCAGAGCGCGCGGGCGTGATCACCGGCTCGACGCTCTCGCCATTCAGCTCGCGCAACGTGCCCTGCAACAGGGCCATCTGGTCCTGGAAGAGGCGCGTCTGGGTCGACATCAACAGTTGCGGGTCACGTGCCAGGGCCTCGGCCCCCGCCTGGAAGCAACGACCCATCTCGTCATAGATGGTGGAAGCGGCAGCGCTGGGCCATAGGCGCTCCAGCATGTCACTCATCAAGGCTTGATACTGGGCACTGGCCTGCTGCATCACGCTGGCCCACTTCGTGCCTTCAGCACCGTCGGGGAACAGACTGGTAAAGGCCTGAGAGAATGTCTGCGAGAATGCCTGCTGCTGGGCTGAGTCCATATCGCCCTTCCTCCTTGTCATTGACCATCACGTCATTGGCTATCGAAGCTTGGCTGCCGAACGTCTGTCGGCGGCACGATTTCATCGAATCGAATCCTTCCTGACCACTGAGCAGTGCCATGCCGCCTCTCGTGAGACGGGCGCCTTCACTGGCGACGGACACTGCTTTTCAGACTGTTTTTGAAGACCGTTTCACAAGACGGGTTGAAGACCGTTTCATGGCTGATTTCAGGGCGGTGCAGGCGAGCATGCCAAGGCAAGCAAAGTACGTTGTCAGCTAAAATGCGCTGTCAGTTGCAACGCCCTGCCACCTGCAGGTCTGCTTTCCGTCGGATTCGCGCGCGGCAAATACGAGAGCAAAACAGCCTGTGCGCCAGCGTGCTCATCTCCAGCATGCGCCTTCCAGCACGGCAGGGGCAATGCCTGAAAACGGCAAAAAAAAGGCTGGCGCAAGCGCCAGCCTTTTCGGGGTATACCTTAGTTCTGCTTGGCGCGGCTTGTCGCGGCAGCCGGCTTGTTGCTGGCAGCGGAGGATGCCTTGTCCTCTGCTGCTGAAGCGGCTTTCTCTGTGGCAGCGGACGCCTTGTCGGTGGCTTCCTTGCCAGCGTCAGAGTAGGCCTGTTCGAGCTGAGCACGCATTTCGTTGCCCATCTCGGCCAGCTTCAGGGAATCATCCATCATCTGCTGAGACAGCTCGGTCGCCACTTCCAGCTGGCGGTTGCTGAACTCGCTGAACTCTTCCATACCCTTGATTTCAGTGGCAGCACGCGCACGCTCAAGACCAGTCTCGGTATAGCGCTTGGCAGCGTCCATCTGATAATCGGCAATCTTGCCCATATGGTCGAGCATCAGAGTGTTGAGCTTGCGCATCGGCTGGTAGAAGCTGCGGGCTTGCTCGGCAAAGGCGTTGAACATCTGATCCTGCTGCATGACGGTTCCTCCCATGGATTCCGTACCGGGACAGCGCGCAGAAGTCTCTGCGCCACCTGTGGAGCACAGCAATATGCTGCACTGCACAAAGACTAGTCTGCTCCTCAGGTGGTTGCAATCCCATGACAGAAAACTGTCAAAGGACATTTTCTGTCATGGGATTGGCCGGGCATGCCTCACGCCCCTGTCAGCCAAGAGCGTTCTTCGCGCCTGCCGGTCATCAACTGCGCTTGGCGCGTGAGCGCGCACTGGCCGCAGAGGCCGGTTTCGCATCATCCGCCCGGCTGGCGCTTTGTTCTGCCTTCTGATCCGCGCCTTGATCACCACTGCGCTCCGAACTCCTGCGCGTGGCAGACTCCGGCTTGTCAGCCTCCTTGCCTTCCGCGCCGCCCTGACCGAACTGCTGCAGGGTATCCAGCATCATCTTCTGATACTGATTGAAGGCGGCCATGCCCTGGGCCATGCTCTCGCCCATGTCGCCGGGCATGCCGCCCGCTGCGCCCTGCCCGGCATTGCCAGCGCCAGACGCGCCGCCCATCATCCCCTCGGCCATGCCCGGCGGCATGAACTTGGCAAACGGCGTGCCCGCGCCCGGCGCCATCAATGGCTTGAGCAGACTCATGGGGTCGTAGCCTTCAACACCCGCCTCCATCTGGCGACGAAAGCGCTCCATCAATTCCTGCTGGAAGGCTTCCACGTCCGGCAGGCCCATCGCCTGGCGAAATTCCTGCGGCGTGAGGTCGAATTCGACATTGATCTTCATGGCAGATTCCTTGTGTTGTCTGCCCGCGCACGGCGTGGTGCGCGAGTCCGCTGGCATGCATGCCATTCGAGTCTAGCAGCGAGAATGACACGGGGGCAGCCTGATACTTACGTCTTTTCTTATTTACTTTCCGCAAGCCAACCCACAACGCAAGACGCCCCAGCCACGAAGGATGCTGGGCATCACTCCACGGCTGGGGCGTGTCTTTTTTACAAATTCAGCAACGCCGCAAGCGGCTTACACCTCGCGCAGCACCGGCGTGTCGACCTTGACGTCGGCGTTCTGACCGCGGTGGCGCAGCAGGTGGTCCATCAGCGTCAGCGCGACCATCGCCTCGGCGATCGGCGTGGCGCGGATGCCGACACACGGATCATGACGGCCGGTGGTGATCACCTCGACCGCCTCGCCGTTGACGTCGATGCTGCGACCCGGCAGTCGCAGGCTGGAGGTCGGCTTGAGGGCGATGCTGGCACGGATGGTCTGGCCGCTGGTGATGCCGCCCAGAATGCCGCCGGCATGATTGGAGAGGAAACCTTCCGGCGTCATCTCGTCACGGTGCTCGGTGCCCTTCTGGCTGACCACGGCGAAACCGTCACCGATCTCGACGCCCTTGACGGCATTGATGCTCATCAGGCCATGCGCGAGTTCGGCATCGATGCGATCGAAGATCGGCTCACCCAGGCCGACCGGCACGCCAGTCGCCTCGACGGTGACCTTGGCACCCACGGAATCGCCTTCCTTGCGCAGGGCGTCCATGTACTGCTCCAGCTCCTCGAGGCGATCGGCATCGCCACAGAAGAACGGGTTGGTGTCGACCAGCGACCAATCCTTGACCTCAAGCTCGATGGGGCCGAGCTGGGACAGGTAGCCACGCACCTGCACGCCCAGGCCCGCCAGATACTTCTTGGCGATGGCACCGGCGGCGACGCGCATCGCGGTCTCGCGGGCGGAGCTGCGGCCGCCGCCACGGTAGTCACGCTCACCGTACTTGTGGTGATAGGTGTAGTCGGCGTGGGCCGGGCGGAACTGGTCCTTGATCTTGCCGTAGTCCTTGGAGCGCTGATCGGTGTTCTCGATCATCAGGCCGATGGCCGTGCCGGTGGTGCGGCCCTCGAACACGCCCGAGAGAATGCGCACCTGGTCCGGCTCGCGACGCTGGGTAGTGTGGCGCGAGGTGCCGGGACGGCGGCGGTCCAGATCGATCTGCAGATCCGCTTCGCTGATCTCGATGCCCGGCGGGCAACCATCGATGATGGCGCCCAGTGCCGGGCCATGGCTTTCGCCGAAGGTGGTGACGGTGAACAGCTTGCCGAAGGTATTTCCGGACATTCAGGGGGTCCTCAGGCGATGCCGCCGGTCATGGCCGACGGCGTTCTGATAATAGTTGTCGTAAGCGTTGCAGCGCCTGGCGGCCTGCGCCCGTGCTTCTGTCGAATCCCGCCAGCTCAGGCACCCGCCAGCTCAAGCGAAATCCGCCGGGTCAGGCGCCCGCCAGCTCAAGCGAATTCGGGCGCACAGACTTCCAGCGTCTGGGCATCGATGGCGAAGACGCCGTTGCCGCCGCGCTCGAACTCCAGCCACATGAAGGGCACTTCCGGGAAGGCTTCCATCAGGTGGCGCTCGGAATTGCCGACCTCGACGATCAAGACGCCGTCGTCGGTCAGGTAGTCACGCGCCTCGCGCAGGATACGGCGCACGATATCCAGGCCGTCGTCACCGGCGCCCAGCGCCAGTGCCGGCTCATGGCCGAATTCCTGCGGCATGTTGGAGAGATCGAAGGTATCCACGTAGGGCGGATTGGAGACGATCAGGTCATAGCGCTTGCCCGCCACGCCCGCGAACAGGTCCGACTGCACGGCGATGACACGCCCTGCCACGTCGTGGCGTTCGATGTTGCGACGCGCGACTTCCAGCGCCTCGCTGCTGATATCGACCAGATCGACCTCGGCGGTCGGCATCACTAGCGCGGTGGCGATACCGATGCAGCCGGAACCGGTACACATGTCCAGCACGCGAGTCGGCGGCAGTTCCGGGAACCAGGCCGAGAAGCCGCTCTCGATCAGCTCGGCGATCGGCGAGCGCGGAATCAGCACGCGCTCATCGACATCGAAGGGCACGCCGGTAAAGAAGGCCTCGCCGAGCAGATACGGCAGCGGCTTGCGGGTGGTGATGCGCTCACGCACCAGCGCCACGATGCGCGCACGCTCCATGGTCAGAAGGCGCGCGTCGATCACGGCGGGGTCCGTGTCCCACGGCAGATGCAGCGCACCCAGCACCAGCGCCACCGCTTCGTCCCAGGCAGAATCGGTGCCATGGGCGAAGTGCAGGCGATGCGCGTGGAACTCACTGGTCGCCCAGCGGATCAGGTCGCGCAGGGTCACCAGCTCCTCGACGAGACGGGAGTCCGGCTCACTGAGACTGGAAGGATGGCGCAGGTCGGACGCGGAAGATGTGGACACGGTGATTCCTGTAAGCGGACAGATGGACAACGAGCGCCGCCAGTCGTGAGGGGCCGGTGGCGTCTCGCGCAGGCATTGTAGCGTTCACGAGGCGTGGCGGCGACCCTTGGCATGCCTTGATGGCGCGCCTGCCGCTTTTGTCTTCGCAAGTGACAACCGCCTGTCTTCGACAGCGACAACAGCCGCGCTATACTGCGCGACTTGCCATTTTATTGCCCGCGGAGCCCGGCCATGCCACCCAATCACGACGACAGCTCGGATACCGGCGACGACTTCAACGCCTTCCGTGCCGCCCTCAAGCAGGCCGGCGTACGCAAGATCACCACCAACCGCGCCGACCCCGGCCGCAAGCCCGTCGACAAGGAAGAGCAGGCGCGCCTGGCGGCGCGGCGCGCTGCCGCCAGCGAAGCCTCGACCGACACGCTCGGCACGCCATCACGTACCACCGATGGTCAGGTCGAGCCGGTCACGCCCAGCCAGCTGCTCGACTTCGCGGTGCCCGATCTCCCCTACCGCCAGCGTCAGCGTCTCAAGCGCGGCGAGATCGCCTGGGAGGCGGGCCTCGACCTGCACGGCTATACGTTGGAGCAGGCCCGCATCGAGCTCGAGTCCTTCATCGACGATGCCATCGCCCGTCGCTCACGCTGCGTGCTGGTGGTGCATGGCAAGGCATGGACCGGCATGGCCGATCACCCCATCATCAAGAGCCACGTCAATGCCTGGCTGCGCCAATGGCCTGACGTGCTGGCCTTTACCTCGTCACTGGAGCTGGATGGCGGCAGCGGCGCGGTCTATGTCCTGCTGCGCAGCAAGGGCCGTGACCCGCTGCTCGACTGAGCGAATCCTGCGCTCGCCACACCGCCGAGACATTGACCATCCGAGCACCTGAATAGCCGAGCACTTGAATAGCGATCATCTGAATAGCGAGCATCTAAATAACTGAGTGATTGAATAGCCGAGCACTTGAGTAACAAAGGCAGGCCTCACGCCGAGCCTGCCGCCATAACGACAAGGGAACACCCTGATGACACCCAACGCTGAACAGCCAATGCGCACCTCTTCGCGCCGCGCCCTTTCCGCTGCCATTCTCGGCGGCGCGACCGCCGCTGGCCTGTCACTGGCCTTCGCCATGCCGGCCGCCGCCAGCGATGCACTGTCCGACAGCACGCTTTCGCGCGTGCAACAAGGCCAGGTGCTGAAGGTCTGCACTACCGGTGACTATGCGCCCTTCAGCCACCGTGAAGACAATGGCGACTTCGAAGGCATCGACATCGACATGGCCGCCTCACTGGCCAAGAGCCTGGGCGCCACGGTACAGACCGTGCCGACCAGCTGGCCGACACTGATGGAAGACTTCACCTCCGGCAAGTGCGATATCGCCATGTCCGGCATCTCGGTCAAGCTGGACCGTCAGGCTCAGGCCTACTTCAGCCAGCCGTACCAGACCGGCGGCAAGACGCCCATCGTGCGCTGCGAGGACGTCGACAAGTACCAGACCGTCGCGCAGATCAATCAGCCCGGCGTGCGCATCACCGTCAATCCGGGTGGCACCAACGAGCGCTTCGCCAATGAATTCCTGAGCGATGCCACGCGCGTCGCGCACAACGACAACCGCACCATCTTCAACAACATCATCGAAGACCGTGCTGATGTGATGGTCACCGACGCCATCGAGACCCAGCTGCAGGCCAGCCGTCATCCGGAGCTGTGCAGCGTGCATCCTGATGCGCCGTTCACCTTCTCCCAGAAGGGCTATCTGCTGCCGCTGGGCGACAACATCTGGAAGGCCTACGTCGATCAGTGGCTGACCCAGATGCAGGGCACCGGTGAGCAGGCCGCCATCTTCGACAAGTGGATCAACGGCTGAGGCGACGCTTCGCTCAGGCTTCGGTCACACGCTCTGCAATGAAGCGCTCTGTATTGAAGAGCACTGTATTGAAGAGCACTGTATTGAAGAGCACCGTAACGAAAAGCCCCCGCCGATTGGCGGGGGCTTTTTCATTAAAGGGCAACTCAAAAAAGGCTAGCCGTCGCTGCCCTTCTCGTAGCGATCCAGCGCTTCGGCGGCCAGGTGCCGGCCCAGCTTGATCAGGCCCGCGGCGCGGTGGAATTCATAGGCGCCACATACCGTCTTGGGAATCTCGACCAGGATATCCGGTGGATAGCCGGCGATCTTGTACTTGGCCAACGTCGCCTGGGTGATATCGAAGGAACGCATCATCATGTCCAGCTTGCCCCAGGCAAGCTCCGGCGCGTTCTCATCGACCCGTTCAGGCTCGGCTGCGGATGGCGGCTGCTTGCCCTGGGTGACAGCGCCAGCCTCTGCCTGCGGCTCTGCCAACGCGTCTTCTCCCGACACTGGCTCGGCATCGCTGCTTTTCAGTGCCTCGAACTTCAGGCGCGAGGCATCACCCGGCGGCAGCGGGACACCGCCGACCGGACTGGCAAATGCCATGCCCTGCTGGTCCTCCAGCGCCTGCTCCTTCTCGGCAGAGAATATGCGCTCGGCCCCGCGACGCACTCCCCGCAGCCAGTCACTGAAACCACCGCCGCGCGCTTCCAGGGCGGCTTCGCGCGCCTCTTCCTCGGCGGCATCGGCCGGTGGCAGCATCTGCTCCAGTGTCTGGTTGCGCGGCGAATGCGCCGTGGCGTTGACCGCCAGCACCAGGTCGACGTGGGCGGCGACCAGCGGCGTGATCGGCAAGGGATTCATCAGGCCGCCATCCACCAGCACCTTGCGGTCGCGTTGCACCGGCGTGATCACCCCAGGCACCGCGATGGAGGCCCGAATCGCCTCGAGCAGATTGCCGCTCTGGAACCAGACCTCCTTCTGGGCGATCAGGTCGGTGGCGACGGTGGTGACCGCAATCGGCAGGTCCTCGATGCGCGTATCACCGATCAGGGCTTCCAGCTCATCCATGATGCGGCGCGCGCGGATGGCGCCCATCGGGCTCCAGGTGACATCCACCAGCCGCAGCACGTCGAAGTAATCCAGCTCACAGACCCAGTCGCGATAGGCATCCAGCTTGCCGGCGGCATGGATACCCCCGACCAGTGCGCCCATCGAGCAGCCCGAAATGGCGCGAATGTCGTAACCGCGCGCCAGCACTTCCTCGATGACGCCGATATGGGCATAGCCTCGGGCCCCGCCACTCCCCAGTGCCAGGGCGATGGTCTTGCGCTTGGCCATGGCATGTCTCCCGCTGCAGATGATGAAAGATGAACGGACGCGGCACGCGGTGCATCGCTCAGTGCGAGCTGATCCACTCGACGATGGCATCAGCGACCGCCGCCACATGGGCCGGCTCCAGATGCAGGTGGTGGCCGCCCGGCAAGACGCGACGCTCGAGCCTCTTCACGGCATCGCGCGCCTGCTGTGCCTCGTGCCTTATGGTCAGGATACCCTGCTCGCCCTCGATCAGCAGTACCGGTTGGGTCAACGCCGCCAATAACGCCAGCACCTGCTCCGGGGTGTAGCGCATCAATGAAGGCCGCAGCAGGCGGCGGTCACTTCTCAACCGCAGGCCACCGTCTTCCAGCACCTCGAGGTTGCGCTCGACGATCGGTCGCGCCGTATCGGCATCGATCGGCGTGACACCTCCCGCGACCCGCGCCGCCACGGCGTCCTCGACATGACGATAATGGGCACGTCGCGTGGCGGCGCGTCTGACCGGCTGCGCGTGGCGTGCCAGCAATCCGCGGCGCAGCTGATCGACCACCTCCGAGGCTGGCGTGGCAAGTGCGCCGATGCCATCGATCAGCACCAGTCGCGCGATATATTCCGGCAGCGCCGCAGCCACCTGCCCCGACACCGCCGCCCCCAGCGAGTGCGCCATCACCGTGACCGGCGCGCGCGGCAGCCCCTCGTCATACAGGCCTTCCAGTGCCTCGATCACATCGTGGCAGTAATCCCACACCGCATAATCACCGTGCTCACCCAGCGGACTCGAGAGTCCGTGACCGACCATGTCGATGGCGATGAGACGAATGCCCAGCCGTTCACACAACAGCGGTGCCAGGCGGCTGAAGCTGGCGGCATTGTCGAGCCAGCCATGCAGCGCCAGCCACGTCGGTGCCTGCTCGGCGTGCTCGGCAGGCGCCCACTCTAGGGCCGCCAGCTCTCCGCCCGTGCGCCGTGGGAAGCGACGCTCACGCAGCGAGACGTTGGCGCTCAGGGAAGCCTCTGCGATGTCCTGAATGGATTGATCAGTGCTCATGCTTGCCTCCCGGCCAGCAGGCCTGGCGGCAGTACATCCGGCGGCGCAAGGTCCGCGATGGCCGCCAGCAGCGCGGCGCGCGTCTCTTGCGGGTATTCAAAGGGGTACATATGTCCTCCCCGGACATGCTCCACCATCAGCCCGGCGCGGCGCAGGCGTGCCTGACGCGCCGGCGTGAGCAGATCAGACTGGGCGCCGGCCAGAATCCTGACCGGCACCGCCAGCTTCGCCGGCGAGCCTGACAGGTGATCGCTGAGGTGGCGGAAGATCTCGACCTCGTGACGGGTATCGAAGCTCAACGACAGGCTGCCATCCGCGTGACGATGGGTGGCGTTGTCGACGTAGTCGTCCAGCGCCTCTGGCGTGAAATTGGCGAACAGCGAGCGACGGCGCAGGTAATCCTGCATGGCCTGACGGGAGTCCCAGCGTGCGCGACGCCCGCGAGTGCGGCCTGCCGGCGTGACACGATCAATGAAGCCGAAGCGCTTGGCGACCTTCATGCCCAGCGCATCGCGGCCCAGCATCAACGGCGGGTCGAGCAGCACGAGGCAGTGAAAGCGTTCCGGTTGCTTGAGCGCCGCCATGTAATTGACGATGCCTCCCAGCGAATGCCCGACCCCGATCACCTTGCGCCCGGTGCCGCCCGCCGCGGGCAACGGCCCCAGCGCGGCGTCCAGACACGCCAGCCACTCATCACGCAGCGAGATCAGATTGTTGCCGACCGGATAGGCAGGGTCGTGCGCCAGTCGGTCCACCGGCAACAGATTGAAGTGCTCGGCCAGCGGCGCCAGCAGGCTCTTGTAGCAGGCACCGGTGAAGCCATTGGCATGCGCGAAGGCCAGCACCGGGCGCTCGGTGTCGGTATTCAGGCTGGCCGGGTCAGCGTCGCCCTGCTTGGACAAGGCCTGTTCGGGCCGGGGTTGCCGTGAGGTGGCATTCATCGCAAGGTCTCCTTACCACGGGCCGCCGTCCCTGACGCGCCCAGACAAACGGTTGTTTAAATACAGTCAACAGCATGCCAGCCCCGCCCCATGGGCGCTACTCCTCCCTTTGGCCCATGGAGCACCTCACTCCCCTTCCATGCCCGCCGGCACCAGCGCAGCGGCTGTTTCCGTGCTGGGCTCGGCTGCTTCCGATCCCGTCTCAGCTGCTCCTGGCTCAGGCAACGCCAAGGCACGACTGACCGCCAGCGCCGCCTGAACCGCGATAGCCGTGAGCTCAACGGGCTCGTCTTGGGGCACCCTCGCGCCCAGTGCCAGCAGCTGATCGCGCAGCGCGCCATTGACCTGTATCTCGACGGCATTCAAGCGCGCGACCAGTTCAGGGGGCCACCCCTTGCCGGAGAGCGTCAGCCGCGCCCAGGGCTTGCTGCCCGCCGCGATGGCCAGCACCAGCTGGGTGCGATCATTGAGCTGCTCATGCTGACGGTAATAGAGCGAGGGGCGCGACCAGTTGAGGGTCAGCGTCACGGCAGGCTGCCAGGCGTCTGGCTGGGCTGCGCCGCTTTCAGGCGTGGAGGCGCGAGGGCGCAGATCATTCTGCGTCAGCGGCGACAGCGCAGCGAGAATCTCATGGGCAGCGTCGCTGTCAGGTGCCAGGCCTCGCACCAGCGGCCCTTGCCGTGCTGACGCGTCTTGAGCAGACGCCGCCAGCGAGATGTCCATGCGACTCAGCGGCTTGTACACCGCGGCGTCACTGCGTAGCTCGGTGACGTCCAGCACCTCGCTGGGCGCCATGCCGCCGCGCCAATCCGGCAACCCGATATCGCGCGTCAGCTCCCAGATCGGTGCGCCATTCGCACCAGCCATGGCGGGGGAGCCTTTCACGTTCGCATCCGTGGGCGACGGCACCCACCGCACGTAACGCCCCGCCAACTCAGCACTACCCGCACCGCTCAGCTGCGTTGCCGCCGCGGGCCTGGCGCCCAGTTGCAGACTCACCTGAGCGCCGTTGCCCTTCACGCTCAGCAGCGGTGACTGCGCGCTGAAGCCCAGCGCCTCAAGTGCCTTGTCCGTGGCCGGCTTGCGCGTGCGCAATTGTGCCTCGCCCAGCTGACTCACCAGCGCCTCCACCTTGCCCTGGCGGGCAGGCCAGCCAGCCAATGAAGTGATCTGCCAGTCACCTGCAGGCCCACGCGCCAGACTCAACCAGTCCTGGCTGGGCTCTGTGCCATGTCGAATGCCGATGCGCTGCGCTGAGGCGGCCACCTGCGACAGCAGCGGCAAGGGCTGCAAGACGCCTGACTGGCCCGCGGTCACTGTCGTCAGCGCCTGGCTCATCAACGAATCACTTTGCCACTGCGCAGGGTCTGCCCCGCCCGTGGCGGCGCCTGAGCGCAGCGATTCCAGCAGTGACGGCCCTGCGGTAAGCGCCATCACCGCGGCCACGGAGACCAGCGCCGTCAGTGCCCATCCCGTCCGATTGAAGCGCCCCATCAATCACCTCCCGACTGGGTAGTATCGCCCGGTCTTGTCTTGCCTGAAGCCGCCTTGCCTGAAACTGACACGCCTGCGGCTGACTTGCCCGAGCCTGTCGAAGCGCTTGTGGCGGCGTCACTCGCGGAGCGGGCGCTGTGTTGTCCATTGCGCTGCTCATTGCGCTGTTCATTACGTTCTGCGTTGCGCTTCCCGCTGGGTTGCCCGTGGCCCGACAGACGCCCTGTCGACTGATAGCCCGCGCGACGGCTGGCGCGATAACGGCGCCAGCAGATCAGCTCGCCGAGCAGGCTCAACGCTACCGGCAAGGCCAGCAGCGTCCACAGGCGCAGCTCGCGACGCAGGGCATCACGCTCGGCATTCGCCTCACGCTGCTGACGTGACAGCGCGTCCTCGAAGTCATGCTGCATCGCCGCCAGGGCGTCGCTTTGCTGCGCGGCTTCGGCCTTGCCAGACACCGGCGACGCGCCGAGCGCACTCAGACGCGTCTGCCAATCATTGCGCAACCGGGTCTCCTCGGCGGCCTGATGATCGGCCAGTTGATGCAGGCGCGTCAGCTCGCGCACCTGATGGGCACGCGCGCGCAGGGCGACCAGCTCGGGGCTGCCTGCCAGCAGGTCCACGGCATTTTCCAGCCAACGCGCATTGGCATTGAGGGTCTGCTCGCTGCCATCCGCTGCCGTGCGTCGCCACAGACGGTCACTGGCCATGTCGACATCGCTGACCACCAGCAACTGGCCGCCCTTGGCGCCCGCCGCCGGCCACTGCGCCAGCACGGCCAGCCCGCCCGCCGGCGGTGTTCCCCCCGCCAGTCCCGACAGCGGACGCGGGTCCATACGGCTGGCGTGAACACGCGCCGCCGGAATCAGGCGCGCCTCATCGCTGGCACGAATCAGCCACTGCAACGGCGCGCCTTGCGCCCCTGGGCCTTTCGATGATGCGTCTGCTGCATCAGGCAGCGGCGCCAACCAGCCCGCGCTGGACATCACCAGTTGCTCGACATTGAGGTTGAGCGCGGCGTCCGACAGCTGCGCGGCACTTAGCCCGAGCAACGTCGGACTCAGCGCACGCGTGCCGTCCAGCAAGCCGATCGGCAAGGCCAGCTGCGCATCCGCCACCACCTCGCCCGCGCGTGATTCAAGCCCGGCGCGCGCCAGCAATGTCGTCAGCGCCTCGGAAGCCGGCGCCGGCTGATCGAGCATTTCGGGCAGCGGGTCCACCAGCATCAACACCCGGCCGCCATGCTCGAGATAGGCCGTAATGGCCTCCAGCGTCTTGACCGGCAACAGCCGCGGCGCGATCACCAGCAACGCATCCTGATCGGCGATCGGACGCGCGGCATCATCGCCGGCCGACAGCCAGTCGATGCGCAGGCGTGCATTGAGATGCTCCATCAGGCCCCAGCTGCCCAGCGCTCTGCCCTGCTCCAGACTGGGTTGGCCCATCACCGGCAAACGCGAGACGACGCCCAGGCGCGGCGGCTCGGTGCGCGAGACTTCCTGAATCTGGCGTGTCACCTGCGCTTCCAGCCCGCCGATATCCGCCGCCTTGAGCAGCGGAATGGCGCGGCGTTCGGCGTAGGGGCCATCCACCACCAGCCCGAACAGCATCTCTTCGCCGCCCGGCAATGACAGCGCGGTCAGGCCCTGCGCTTCGAGATCCGCGAAGTCGGCACTGTCCGGTGCAGGGTCGACACGCTTGAGGCGTATCTGCGGCTCACGCGCGAAGGCGGCCAGACGCGTCTCGATCCGTGTCGCCAGTTCACGCAGCTGCGGCAGATCGGCGGCGAAGCGTTCGCTGTAGGCGAAGGTCAGCGTGACCGGTGCCTCGAGGTCATCGAGCACCGCACGGCTGGCGGGGCTCAGGCTGTGCTGACGCGTGGCGGTCAGATCATGAGCGCGGGTGAGCGGATTGTGGCCGCCGGCCGTCAGCAGCGGCGGCAGGCGCACGCCGGCCAGCAATAGCGCGGTGACCGCGACCGCCAGCGCCGCCGTGACCAGCCACTGTGGCGCCTGCTTGCGTGCATGGCGCTCCTGACTGAGGCCGCGCGCCTGCAACACCACCCCAGCCAGGGTCAGCAGCAGGAAATAGCTGGCATCGAGCCAGGTCGGCCGGCCTTCACTGAAAGGCGTCAGATGCGCCGGCAAGCTGATCAGATCGAGCAGCTGCACCCAGTGCGGCGCCAGATGCTGAGCCAGCTGGCTCGTCACCGCAGGTGTGCCCGGCAGCATCAGCGCCAGACCCAGTACCAGCGCCCCGAGCCACGCCGACAGCGCAGAAGGCGCGCGCACCGCCAGCGCCTGACCGAGACTGGCCAGCGCCATCACCAGCAGCGCCATGCCCAGATAGCCGCTGAGCATCAGACCGAGATCCGGCGTGCCGAGCCAATGGATCAGCACCACCAGCGGCGCCGTCATCGCAAGCCCCAGCCAGCCCAGCACGCTGGCACTGATCAGGCGTGCGCTGGCCAGTCGCCATGACCCCAGCCCGAGACCGGACAGCCATTCGAGCAGGCCGTTGGCGCGCTCTTCCGGCCAGCCGCGCAGGGCCAGCAGCGGCGTCCACAGCACCAGCAACCAGGGCAACACCTGCCACAGCGAGCCAAGATCGGCGCGATCACGTGCCAGCAGATCGCCCACCTCGAAGGCTCCCAGCGGAGCCAGCACCGCCATCACCACCAGCAGCGACCAGCTGGCACCCTGCGTCAGTGCCTGATGCAGGTCACGGCGGACCAGCGCGAGAACGGCCCTCATGACGACACCTCCTGATCTGCGCGCGGTGTCTGCTTGCGCATCGGCAGCGGCGAGGGCTGCTCCGCCATGCGCGTCACCAGCTGGCGGAACGCGACTTCGATATCGCCCCGTTCGTGGACGCATTCATCGAGGCGGATTTCCATGTAGCTGCACCAGCGTGCCAGCGCGGGGCGCGGGTCCTGGTGGAGACGCCCGGCCAGACGCAGCACGGCGCCGGTCGAGACCACCAGCGGCGACTTGTCACGCGCCATGGCATCGCCGGGCTTGACGGGCGTGATGGCCGCCACGCCCGGCAGGCGCGAGACACTGGCCAGCTCGCGCTCGCTCAGGGCCCGACTCAGCGTCACTCGCCATACCGGCAGGCTGGAACTCGCCCCATACCCCGCGCCGTAGCGCGAACGGCTGCCACCCAGGATGCCTTCGCTGACGGAGGTCGCGGCCAGCGCCTCCGGCGTGTCATCGAAGCCCAGCTGGCCATTGGCCATGACCAGCACGCGGTCACAGATACGAGGCACTTCCTCCAGCAGGTGGGTGGAGACGATGATCAGTCGCTCGCGCCCCAGCTCGCGAATGAAGGCGCGCACGCTGTCCTTCTGCAGCGGGTCCAGCCCATCGGTGGGCTCATCGAGCAGCAGGATGTCCGGGTCATGGGTCAACGCCATCGCAAGTGCCACACGCCTCCGATAGCCTTTGGATAACACTGCGCACAATTGATTGGCGAAAGGCGTGATATCCAGGCGGTCCATCAATGCTGCAAGACGATCATTGCGCACCTTGCGCGACAACCCATGCAGACCTGCCACGCACTCCAGACTCTCGCGCACCGTCAGCTGCGGCCACAGGGGCGCGCCCTCCGGCAGATAGCCGATGCGACGCTTGAGGCGGTTGAGCTGGCGCTGACTGGCTCGACCATCGAAGGCCTCGCCTTCCAGCTCCAGCTGGCCCTGGGTGGCGGCGAGCGTGCCCGCCAGCATGCGCAGGCTGGTGGTCTTGCCGGCGCCATTGGGACCCAGCAGACCGATGACTTCACCACGCGAGGCCGTAAAGGTCAGCCCGGTGACGGCCTGTTGCTGACCGAATTGACGCCCGAGCCCACGACTGACCAACAGCGCCGGAGAGGCGGACGGATCGTCAGACGCGCGCGCGGGAGCTGCAGCAGAGCGAGCTGCCACAGAACGAGTCGCAGCAGAGGGCGCCGCGTCAGAGGGCGTCGCGTCAGAGGGCGTCGCGGCAGAAGATGACGCAGAGGTCGTGTATGGGTCCTGCAAGATACCCGCTCCTTGTACTTTTCTTGATAGGGGCAATGCGCTGCCGGGGCTGATGGTTCCGGCAGGTGATCATGAGGCCGGAAGATAACCGTGGCCCCGGCAGTTAACCGTGACAGATGACAATGCAGCGCACAGGGTAAGCGGACAGCCTGCGCTCGCCAAGCAGGAGTGCGCGCACAGTCGCCGCTCGCGCGGTTATGGCGGCTATTCCGCCCTTTGCCGGCCCTCAAGGCGCGTCGCGGCGCCGGTCTTCTCGATCATCACATCCGCCCGCGCCCCTGGTTGGCGGCATGCGATCAACGCGACCTGATACCAGAGCTGATAGCGGAACTAGCACCGGAGCTGATGCCCGAGCTGAGCGACTATCCCTAAGTCTAAGGAAAGCCTGATATGCTGGGCGGATGACAGGCACGCGCCGTTGTCAGAGCGCCTTGCTGGCCGGTCGTCTGCCCGCCAGAGCCTTCACACGTTGAGCCTTCACCCGCTGAGCCTTCATTCGCTGAGCCAACATTTCACCTTGCTGGACAGGACCCCTCGATGCCCAAGCATGACAAGCAGTCCGCCACCTCCTCGCCGTCTTCCAGGCCGCGTCGCGATACCCGCCTGCGCAACGGCCTGTTCTGGGCCTTGCTGGCAGCGGCCTTGATCACGGGCTTCTGGCTGGCCTGAGCCAGGCCGCCGCGGCAGTTCACGACGGGGCTGATACGACAGCTCGCAACGGGCCGCCGCGGTCGCGCAACGCTCGTCAGGCGCTGACCAAAAGCCTCACCAGACAGACCGCAACACTCACAGGACAAGGGCGGAAATGAGCGAGACTACTTCATGAACGACATGCTGGCGCTGTTCGTCGCGACCCTGAACGTCACCGTTCCGGTCTTCGCGATGGTATTTCTGGGCCTGGGCCTCAAACGTCTTGGCTGGATCGATGACACCTTCATCGGCACCGCCTCATCACTTGTGTTCAAGGGCACCATGCCGGCGCTGGTCTTCCTCTCCATCGTGCGCGCGGACCTGGATCACGCCCTGCGTCCGGGCATGCTGACCTACTTCGCGCTGGCGACACTGGGCACCTTCCTGCTGCTGTGGGGCTGGGCGATCCTGCGCGTGCCGAGAAAGGAACGCGGCGAGGTGGTCCAGGGCTCGTTTCGCGGCAACTGCGCCATCGTCGGGCTGGCACTGGCCGCCAATCTCTATGGCGATCTCGGCCTCTCGATGGGCGGCATCCTGATGGGCGTCGTCATCCTGTCCTACAACATGCTGTCGGTAGTGGTGCTGTCGAGCTATCTCGGCGATGGCCGCACCAGCTGGAGTGGCATCGCGCGCGGCATCATCACCAACCCGCTGATTCTCGGCGTGCTGGCCGCCCTGCCCTTCGCGGCATTCAGCTGGCAGCTGCCCGAGTGGCTGGAGACCTCCGGCGACTACTTCGCGCGCATGACGCTGCCGCTGGCATTGATCTGCATCGGCGGCACCCTGTCGATGCGCTCGCTGCGTGAAGGCCGCAAGCTGGCGCTGAGCGCCAGCCTGATGAAGATGATCAGCGTGCCACTGCTGGCGACCACCGTCGCCGTGCTGCTGGGCTTCCGTGGCACCGAACTCGGAGTGCTGTTCCTGTTCTTCGCTTCGCCGACGGCGGCGGCAAGCTTCGTGATGGTGCGGGCGATGGGCGGCAATGACCGCCTGGCCGCCAACATCATCGCCATCAGCACTCTAATGGCGGGCATCACCATCACGGCAGGCATCTTCGTGCTCAAGCTGAGCGGTCTGGTCTAGCAGCAGCGGTCTGGCTGCAGGCCAAAACGAAACGCCCCCGCCAGTGCAGACTGGCGGGGGCGTTTCGTTGTGGCTCAATGGTTGCGGCTCAATGGTTGTGGCTCATGACAGCCGCGCGTGACTTACGCCAGTTCCGCCGGACTCACGAACTGGTGCAGATCCGCCAGGCCAGCGGCCCAGACATCGGCGTCCAGCCAGGCGAGACTTGCGGTGGCAAAGGCCAGCTGGGTACTGCCGGGGCCATCGACCAGGGCGCTGGCCAGATTCGAGACCAGCGGATTGTGGCTGATGATCAGCCAGTCACGCGGCTCGCGCCCTTCAGAGGTGGGCGGCACATGGGTCTGCAGCCAGTCGAGTACCGGCGTCAGCGGGTCATCCGGGGTGATGATCTCGAGCGTGGTCTGCTGCTCACCACTCAACTCCAGCGCCGAGGAGATCTCCTGGGCGGTCTGCTGGGCGCGGGTAAACGGACTGACGACCAGCGTCAGGCGCGCACGACGCTCAGCGGGCAGCTGATGGGCCAACCAGCGCCCGATGCGGCGCGCCTCTTCGCGGCCATATTCACTCAATTCGCGGCTGGGGTCCGGCGTGCCGGCCTGGGCCTCACCGTGACGCATGATCAGTACACTCATGACATTCTCCTGAAAAGATGACTGCCGCAGCGCAAGCGCTTCATCACTCGCTCTGTCGCTGCGGCCGATGACCAGGGACTCGCCAACCGGAGCGTTGCACGAGTCAGACAAGGGGATGGCGAAACACGTTCCATCACCCGCTACCTGCTATGAGTCCTCAGGAGCCGTCGGGTTCCAACTGCCGCGCCTGCTGCACCGACTCACGCGACAGCACGAATTCCACATCGCTGGATTGCTCACCGCCCATCAGCGCGCGGGCCATGTGATGCGGGTCGACATTCTCGAACAGCACCTTGGCCATGCCACTGACCAGCGGCATGTAGATGCCCAGTCGCTCGGATTCATCCTGCACCAATCGTACGGTGTTGACACCCTCGGCGACCTGTCCCAGCACCTCGACCGCCTGGTCGAGGGTGCGCCCTTCTCCCAGCGCGTAGCCGACCCGATAGTTGCGCGACAGCGGCGAGGAGCAGGTCACGATCAGATCGCCAACGCCGGCAAGGCCGAGGAAGGTCATCGGATTGGCGCCCTTGGCCACGGCGAAGCGGCTCATCTCGGCCAGCGCGCGGGTCATCAGCATGGCGCGGGTGTTCTCGCCCATGCCCAGAGCCGCGGCCATGCCGGCCGCGATGGCGTAGATGTTCTTCAGCGCCCCGCCCAGCTCGACGCCGTAGCGATCATTGCTGGCGTAGACACGGAAATAGTCGCAGCCGAAGGCCGTCTGCACGCGAGCGCGGGTGTAGGCGTCGTCGGAGGCGATCACTGTGGCCGTCAGCTGCCGCTGGGCGATCTCGGCCGCCAGATTGGGGCCAGACAGTACGCCGATGTGCGTGAAGCCGGTTTCCTGCTCCAGCACCTCGCTCATCAGGGTGAAGCCTTCGCTCTCGATGCCCTTGGTGGTGGCCACCAGAATCTGCCCTTCACGCAGGTGAGCGCGCGCCTGACGGACCACCGTACGGAAGGCCTTGGAAGGAATCGCCACGCAGACCAGCTCGGCCTCGGCCAGTGCATCGGCCATGTCGGTGGTGGCATGCACCGAGGCATTGATCTCGAAGCCCGGCAGATAGCCCGAGTTGCGGTGCCGGGTGTTGACCTCCTCGGCCTGGCTGGCATCACGCATCCACTGGGTGACGCTGGCACCGTTGTCGGCGGCAATCGAGGCGATCGCGGTCCCGAAGCTGCCGCCACCCAGCACGCAGACATTGAGTCCCACCGCCTGAGGGGTCGTTTCGCTTACCTCGCGATCACGAATGGCCCGACGAGGTGAAGGGGTAGTGGCAGACATGCTGACTCCTTGGATGACGATGTGCTCAGTGAATGGCAGGCATTGTACTCATAGTTTGTCAGAGAATGCTGAACAAGAGATGTCTGCGCAGACCTCGTGGCCAACGCAGGGGGCTGCGCCTGGGTGACGCGCCTGCCACGCGCGCCTCGCAAGCAATCGACCGGCATGCACCATCGATACGCATGAACTCTCGATATGCATGAATTCTCGATATGCATGAACTCTCGACATGTACAAAAAAACCGGCAATTCCTGCCCCCTGAGGCGCAGAAATTGCCGGTCTGTTCAGCACTGGCGTGATGGCGGCAGACTTGCCCCATCACGCCGAGGCGTCAGATCACAGCGTCTTGAGGGCCGTGATCATGTCGCCAACCACCTTCTGACCATCGCCATACACCATGCGTGTGTGGTCAAGATAGAAGAGGTGGTTCTCGACACCGGAGAAGCCGGAACCCTGGCCGCGCTTGATCACCAGCACGTTGCGTGACTGGTCGGCGTTGAGGATCGGCATGCCGTACAGCGGGCTTGAGGCGTCGTTCTTGGCGACCGGATTGACCACGTCATTGGCACCGATGACCAGCGTGACGTCGGTGGTCTCGAAGTCGTTGTTGATCTCGTCCAGGTCCGCGATCATGTCGTAGGGCACGCCGGCTTCCGCCAGCAGCACGTTCATGTGACCCGGCATGCGACCGGCGACCGGGTGGATCGCGAAGCGCACTTCGACGCCACGCTCACCCAGCAGCTCGACCATCTCCCAGACCTTGTGCTGTGCCTGTGCCACCGCCATGCCGTAGCCCGGCACGATGATGACGCGCTCGGCGAAGGCCAGCTGCACGGCGGCGTCCATCGGATCGGAGGCCTTCATGCTGCCCTCGATCTCGCCCTGCTCGACGCCGGAGGCGCCCCCGAACTGCTTGAACAGCACGTTGCGGATCGGACGATTCATGGCCTTGGCCATCAGCTGGGTCAGCAGCGTACCGGCCGCCCCGACGACAGTACCGGCGATGATCATCGCGGCATTGCCGAGCACGAAGCCTTCCATCGCCACCGCAAGGCCGGTCAGCGCATTGAACAGCGAGATGATCACCGGCATGTCGGCGCCACCGATGGGCAGTGCCAGCATCGCGCCGAACAGCAACGCGAGCGCGAAGAACACCAGCACCAGTGAGCTTGATGGTTCCACCGCCGCGATCACGACACCCAGGTAGACCGTCAGGCCCAGCACGATCATGTTGATCAGCTGCTGACTCGGGAAGTTGAACGCCTTCTTGAGGCGCCCATCCAGCTTGGCCCAGGCCACGATGGAACCGGAGAAGGCCACCGCACCGATCATCGCCCCGAGCACGCCCAGCCACAGCGCCAGCGAGCCGTGCTGCTCGATCAGTGCCGGGTTGTCGCTCATGCGCATCAGCTCGACCGCGGCGATCGCCGCTGCCGCACCGCCGCCCATGCCGTTGTAGATGGCGATCATCTGCGGCATGTCGGTCATCTCGACCTTGTTGCCGGAATACCAGGCGATACCGCCACCGATGACGATGGCCAGCAGCATCAGGCCATAACGACCATCAATCTGCGGATGCAGGAAGGTGAGCAGCGTCGCCACGACCATCGCGATACCGGCCCAATGGATGCCGCTGCGTGCCGTGGAAGGATGTGACATGCGCTTGAGGCCGAGGATGAAGACCACCGCCGCCGCGAAATACCCTGTTTCGACCAGCCAGTTCATCAGCGAGCCTCCTTGTCGTTGATGCCATTGGCAGCGTCTGTGCCCTTGCTGCGATCACTGGTCTTGAACATTTCCAGCATGCGCTCGGTGACCACATAACCGCCGACCGCGTTGCCGGCGCCCAGCAGCACGGCGATGAAGCCGATGAACTGCTGCATGCCGGTCTCGGCCTGACCGAGGGCGATCATCGCCCCGACCAGCACGATGCCGTGGATGAAGTTGGAACCGGACATCAGGGGCGTGTGCAGGATCACCGGCACGCGCGAGATGACCTCGTAGCCGACGAAGGCCGCCAGCATCAGGATGTATACGGCAGAAAGTCCTTCGATCATGCGGCGTCCTCCGCGCGAGCGCGTACGTCATCGTGGGTGATGCGGCCGCCTTCGGTCAGACGCATCGGGCCGAGCACCGCATCCTCGAAGTCCAGCGTCAGTTCGCCGTCCTTCATGAAGGGGGTCAGCAGGTTGAAGAGGTTCTTGGCGTACATCTCGCTGGCATTGACCGCCAGGCTCGAGGCCATGTCCAGCGGGCCGAGTACCGTGACGCCGGCGTGCTCGACACGCTTGCCGGGCTCGGTCAGTTCACAGTTGCCACCGCCTTCGGCGGCGAGATCGACCAGCACGGCGCCGGGCTTCATGCCTTCGACCATCTCGCGGCTGATGATGCGCGGCGACGGACGCCCCGGAATCGCGGCGGTAGAGATCACCACATGCGCATCGCCCATGTGACGTGCCAGCGCATCGGCCTGCTGGGCGCGCTCGTCATCGGTCAGCTCGCGGGCGTAGCCGCCCTCGCCGGAGGCATCGACGCCGGTATCGATCATCTTGGCGCCCAGCGATTCGACCTGCTCACGCGCGGCAGCGCGGATGTCATAGGCCCACACCTGGGCGCCGAGACGCTTGGCGGTCGCGATGGCCTGCAGACCCGCAACGCCGGCACCGACCACCACGACACGCGCGGGACGCACGGTCCCGGCGGCAGTCGTCAGCATCGGGAAGAATACAGAGGACTCATTGGCCGCCAGCAACGCGGCGTGATAGCCCGCGACACCCGCCTGCGAGGACAGGGCGTCCATGCTCTGGGCGCGCGAGATACGCGGCACGAATTCCATGCACAGGCTGGTCAGCCCCTGGCTGGCAAGCTTACTGATCAGCTGCGGGTTCTGGTACGGCGTCATCAATGCCACCACCACCGCGCCTTCACGCAACTCGCTGATCTGTGACTCGCTGGGCGTGCGCACGCACAGCACGAGATCCGCCGCGGCACGCGCCGCCGCGATATCGGCCTCGGCGACGACCGCCACCCCGGGCTGGGCGGCGTAGGCCGCATCATCGAAGTGCGCATGACGTCCGGCGCCGCTCTCCACGTGCACGATGGCGTCGCTGGTGTCACTGACGCTGCTGTCGAGGTGACGCGCGAGCTTGCCGGCCGTCACCGGGTCCAGCGCGACGCGGCATTCCCCGCGCGCCAGTGTGCTGCTCACGCCCTCGTCGGGTGTCACCAGGTCCGGTGCACGCATCTCGCGCACGACTAGAATATTCAGCATCGCGCACCTCGTTTCACGTCCGTGTTCATACCTGAGGCTGCCAGCCTTGAAAGGTTCATGGCGTCGTTCCTGTTGAGCGCTGATTCGCGCCATCCTGCCTGCCGGAGGCGCTTTCAGCGACGTTATTGCCTGTCACAGGTGAGACTTGCCTGAATCGCAAGCCGTGACTCACGCATGGCCAGAAGGCCTGACATCACCCGCGACACGATGAGTGTCCAGCATCAGTCTTTTCTTGTCGGTGCATCAGGGTCAAGCGCTGCATTGCAAAAAAAGCAAGCATAAAGCTATCGTTATGGCAGCCATAACAGCTGCCTTATGCTGACAGGCGTCTTGCGGCACTACCAAGTGACTGATTTGCAATGAGTTTACAAAAGGCACCTCACCAAGAATAGCTCAGCTTTGTGTTATGCATCGCATAATCTCGAGCTTATGGCTGCGATAGCGCCTGCCATGAAAAATGGGATACCGCCGCAGCAGTATCCCATTTTCGTGACGATGACTTGAGTGTCAGCGCGTGTTTCCTGCATTGCGCCAAGCGGATGCTCTGCCATGGCTTGCGCTGTCAGCGAAGCAGTTCAGGCCCCTTCAATGAGAGCCGCTCTGGCAGAACCGCTCAGGACGAGCAACTCATGCAGATCGGCGCAGCATTCGCCGCCGGTGGCCGTGTCCAGTCATCGACGAGTTCGGCAGCGACGCCCTGCGCCTGCCCCAGCTCCAGCGCCGCCTCCAGACTGCCCTCCTCGGGGCGAAAGAAAGGCGCCGTCAGACGCTGACGCACGGCCTTGAGCGTAGTGTCATCACCCTGCTCGACCCGTGCGATCACCTCCAGCAGCAGATGCGTGCGCGGCACATACAGCGGATTGCAACCGAGCATGGCCAGACGACGCTGGCGCTCATCCTCGGCGGAGAGCCCGATGGCCATGACGCGCGCCTGATAGCGCGCGAGCCACGCCGAAGCTTCATCGCGCGCCTGGGCCGAGTTGCCATGCGGCCCACGCTCCCCCGCCAGGCGCACGACCAGCGTTTCCGGCGCGGACTGCGTGACATCCCAATGACTGAGCAGACGGTAGGCATGGGTGTGGTCGACCTTGCCGGCCGCCAGCAGCTCGCGCCACTGCTGCACCAGCGTCATGTCCTCATCGCGAGCATCCGGAAACCCGAGACGCGCGCGCATCAGGCGGGCATATTCGCGCTGCAACTCGCCCTCATAGGTGCCCAGCGCAGCGGAGAGCGCTTCGACATCGATCAGCGGCGACAGCGCGATCCCCAGACGCTCCAGATTCCATAGCCCGATGCCCGGCTGCTGGGCGAAACCATAGCGCCCGGCCTGATCGGTATGATTCGGCACCAGATTCTCTTCATAGCCATCGAGGAAGGCGTAGGGCCCGTAATCGAAGGTCAGCCCCAGCAGCGACATGTTGTCGGTGTTCATCACCGCATGCACGAAGCCGTAGGCCTGCCAGGCCGCGATCAGTCTCGCGGTGCGAGTGATCACTGTCTCGAACATGGCCAGCGCACTGGTCACGCGCACTTGATCTGTGAGGGGCTGGTCTGCAAGCGGCTGGTCCGCCGCTGCCTGCGCGCCGCCTTCCGGCAGTGGTTCAGTCAGCTCCTCGGGCAGACACTCTGAAAAATGCTCCCGCAGGGCGTGATCGATCAGTGTCTTGAGGTCTTCATGCCGGCCGGAGTGGGCCAGCCACTCGAAGTGCCCGAAACGCAGGTGGCTCTCGCAGACGCGCAACACGGTAGCGCCGGGCTCGACGGTCTCGCGCTGAACCCGCTCGGCATTCACCGCCAGTGCCAGCGCGCGGCTGGTGGGAATGCCCAGCGCGGCCATGTACTCGCTGGCCAGATACTCGCGCACGCTGGAGCGCACCACCGCCTGACCATCGCCGAAGCGCGAGTAAGGCGTACGCCCGGCGCCCTTGAGATGCAGATCGAAGGTCTTGCCGTGATCGGTCTCAAGCTCGCCGAGCAGAATGCCTCGCCCGTCGCCGAGCTGCGGATTGTAATGACCGAACTGATGGCCAGTGTATTTCTGGGCCAATGCGTCCATGCCCGGCAGCAACTGCTCACCGGCCATCAAGAGGCGCAGCTGCTCGAGCGCCTCCTCGCTGGAAGCGTCTGAGGTCAAGGGCGCCTCCAGCCCCAGCAGGCGGGCGCAGTCAGGACTCACATCGGCAAGGCGCGTGCCTTGTCGCGGCTGCGGGGCAACACGCGTGAAGAAGTGCTCCGGCAGGCGGGCATAGCGATTGTTGAAGCGCAGCGCCGCCAGGTCGTGCACGTGCGCGGCGGGCGTAGGGGCAAACTCACTCATCAAGAGGCTCCGTCGGGCCGCCGGGGGTCGGCGACTCGCTGGGGGAAGAAGTGGACGCGGCGGCGTCGCTCGGGGTCAGCAGGCTGCGCAGGCCGCCGGAAGGCCGCCCGGGCGGCAGCTTGCTGGCCATTTCATACAGCTTGCGCGCCGTCGTGTCGGTGCGTGCCTGACGCTTGAGCGCCTGCAGGGCATCGTCGGAGCCCCGGGCATGGCCCAGATGCTGATCATGGGCCAGGCGCTGAGCATGACTGGCAGGAGCGCCCGAGGCTTGCGCCTGATCGCGCGCTCCAGCCGCGGGCGACACCGCGGCAGACGTGCCCTCAAGCGAGGTCTCATGACGGCGCAGCAGCAGGCGCTTGCGCGGTGTCAGCGCCAACTCCGACAGGCGTGCCTTGCCCCACCACGGATGTGGCGCCTGCACGCCATGCGTGGACTCGCTCAGCCAGGCCTGCGGCAGTGCCTCGAGCAGAGGGAAGCGCTCACTCTCGCCCTGCGCCTGCCACCAGTGGCTCAGGCGTTCATTGAGCACCAGCAGCTGGCGTGCCCGCGTGGCGGCGGTGTAGCTGAGGTTGGTGACCAGCACCTGATTGGGCAATTGCTGGCGCGCGCCTGGCAATGCCAGATCATCGGCCAGCACCACGCAATCAAATTCGAGACCCTTGGCGCGGAACACCGTCCCCAGCATGACCGTGGGCAGCTCGACCGACTGCCCCCGCGAGTGAGCACTGACGATGGCGGCCTGCAGGTCGCCATCGTGCTTGCGCAGCTCCCCGATCCATTGATCCAGTGGCGCCTGGGCATACCAGGAGGCCAGCTCATGCAGGCTGCGCGCCTGATGATCATCGAGACGCGTCAGAGCCCCCAGCACCTGCGCCGGGGTCTGGCCGAGTCGTGTCAGGGAGGGAGGCAGCAGTCGCCACCACTCACGCTGACTCGCGCTGTCGCCCTGCTCGGCCATCTGATGCGCGCGCCAGAGTCGCCAGTGATCCAGCAGCCCCGCCAGCGGATAGCCTTCGATGCCATCCAGCCAGGCCACCGCGATGCCGCGCTGATGCAGTGCCAGCGCCTCACCCAGCGCCGCCACCGGGCCGGCACTGATCACCGCATGGCGCTTGCCGGAGTGCAGCAATGCCTCACGCACCGCGGGCAGCGCCAGACGGGTCGCCGGGCCGAGGCCGCTCATGGCCTGCTCGCGGGCGGTGGGCGAACAGGCCGCCAACCGCGTGCCCAGCGCCGCCAACGCCGGCCCGAAGCGCCAGGCGCCGGGCAGCGAGTAGACGGTGGCATCGGCCAGCAGCGGCGAATCCAGCGAGCTCATGCCTTCCACCTGACGCGACAGGCTCTGATGCGGGTCGCCGATCAGCAGCAGGTCACAGCGTTGGCGACGCAACATGGCCAGCAGCGCTGGCGTGGCATCCTGCGCCTCATCCAGCATCACCAGGTCGGCCTCCAGCGACTGGCCATGCTGCGACCACAGCTTGAGCAGGGCGTTGAACGACAGGCTCTGCTGATGATCGGCGGGGTCCAGCAGACACTCCCACACCAGCCGCATGCTCTCGACCAGCTGGCGCAGCTCATTGGCGCTCAGCCGTTGTGCCACGCCTTCAGGCAGATGCTCCGGCATCGGCACCGCGTCGCTCTCGGCGAAGAAGGTGTTCAGGCCCTGGGCGATCAGGCTGCGCGACTGACTGGAAAGACTGCCCAGCCAGCTGAGGCTCTGCGGCGCCAGACGGCGCGTGATGTCGGGCTGCCGCTTGAGCTTGTCGCCGTACTCCTCCATCAAGGCCTGGCGCGCCAGCTGATGCAGCGACAGCGACTGGACATTGGCGGGCAGCTGACTGGCAGTCCGCCCGGCCACCGCCGGGTTGAGCGAGGTGTAGATGAGGGTCTCGTCGGCGTAGGTACGCGCCAGCTCGACCATCAGCACGGTCTTGCCGCTGCCGGCACAGGCACGCACCACCACGCAATCGCTGTGCTCGGCGCTGTTGGCCGGCGTGCGATCGCGCAGGCGCGAGGGAAAGGGATGGGCGAGAATTCGCCGTTGATCATTGCTCAGATGCATGGCGGCATGATCCCCCCTGTCAGCGCGGGGGGCAAGACCTTCGCTGCGCGATCATGACTAGGACAGTGCGCCATTGGCCGCGAGGCGCTCACGCACGGTACGCATCAGGCCACGATTCCAGCGCAACAGATCATAGAGCGTGGTGAAGTAGGCATTGCCCCGCGTCGAGTAGGCACTCAACGTCGGGATGAGGTCTTCGGCGCGCACCGGCTGGCCCGCGTTGCGCAGACGCCCGCGCAGCTCACGTAGCTCGGCATAGCTGCGCTGGGAATTGAGGTTGTCGAAATAGGCGGCGATACCGGCCTCCAGGCTCTCGAAACGCCGATATTCACGCCCCGGCGGCCCGATACCGCAGCCGCGCGAGAAGCAGCGCATGCCGAACAGATTGTTGCCCTCACGGGCATGGCCCGACGTCCCCCAGCCCGACTCCTCGATGGCCTGCACCAGCACCATGTCCAGCGGCAGGGTATCGATGCGCAGCAGCAGGCGCGTCCAGCTGACGCCGATGTCCTCGCGCGTGACGTCACAGGGCAGATTGGCCTGATCACACAGGCCGTTGAGGCGCTCCTGCTCGCGCTCGCTGTAGTCACGCCCTCCGTCCCCTGCGCGCTTGCGCATCGCCAGCAACCAGTCGCGCTGCTCGGCGATACGCTGGTTCTCGGCCACCACCAGCGGAATCATCAGTTCGAAGAATGCGACCTTGCGCTTGTTGCCCGCGGGATAGGGCCGCAGGTCCGGCATCTGATGGGTCCTGTCACGGGCCAGCAGCTCATCATCCAGCCGCGCCGCCTGCGCCATCGAGCCCAGCCCCATCACCAGCAGCAAGGCGGCACTGACCATACGAACAGAGCCCGGACGGACAGAGCCCTGACGTACAGAGCTCAGGCGCCACGAGCGCCGCGGCCAGGCCCAGGCCCACGCAGACAGGCGTGGCAGGCCACGCACTCCGCCAGTCAGCCAATCCGCAGAGAAAGGTAGGTAAGTCATGTGCTGCGCTCATCGAGAGGGATGCAGTAGCAGGACGCGAGATACCATCAGCGTATCTCATGAGGCTGCATGAAACCCTAAAAACGCGTGGGCGAGAAGATGGCGCGGTCGGCCAAGCGAGGAAAGACACGGCAAGCCCTGTCGTCTGTCACCGACAGACCGCCAGACGATGCCTGCCTTTCGCGCCACTGCCGCGGCGCGCTCTCTGTGCTCCCTGCGCTTCCTCCCCTTTTTCTTTTTCTTTTTCCCTTTCCCCTTCCTCCCTTCCTACCCTGCCGCCTTCCTGCCCCGCACACCTTGCACCTCGCACTGGACGCTATCGCTGACGACACACCCAACGCAAAACGCCCCCGCAGCATAGGCTGCGAGGGCGTCGTTGCGGACATGCTTGATCAAGCCAGTGGCTCGATCGTTCCGCCGTCTCAGGCGCTGAGCATGCTGTTCAGGCGGCGCACGTAAGCGGCCGGATCTTCCAGCGCACCGCCTTCGGCGATGATGGCCTGATCGAGCAGCACGTGTGCCAGGTCGGTGAAGTAATCGCCTTCACCGCCTTCCAGACGCGTGACCAGGGCGTGCTCCGGGTTCAGCTCGAGAATCGGCTTCACTTCCGGCAGCGGCTGGCCAGCGGCTTCCATCATCTTGCGCATCTGGTAGCCCATCTCGTGCTCCGGCAGCACCACGCAGGCCGGGGAATCGGTCAGGCGGTGCGTGATGCGCACTTCCTGAACGTTCTCGGCCAGCGCTTCCTTGACGCGCTTGACGAGATCTTCCTTGGCCTTGGCGGTCTCTTCCTGGGCCTTCTTCTCTTCTTCGTTCTCGACATCGCCGAGATCGAGATCGCCCTTGGCGACATCCGCGAAGGACTTGCCATCGAACTCGGTGAGATGGCTCATCAGCCACTCGTCGATGCGGTCGGTCAGCAGCAGGACTTCGATGCCCTTCTTGCGGAAGATCTCGAGGTGCGGGCTGGACTTGGCGGCATTGAAGCTGTCGGCGACCAGGTAGTAGATCTTGCTCTGGCCTTCCTTCATGCGCTCGACGTACTGGGCCAGAGACTGGTCCTGGGTCGCGCTGTCGGTCTCGGTGGTGGAGAAGCGCAGCAGCTCGGCGATCTTCTCGCGGTTGGCGAAGTCTTCCGCCGGGCCTTCCTTGAGCACGGAGCCGAACTGGTTCCAGAAGGTCTGGTACTGCTCGGGGTCCTTGGCCAGCTTCTTGAGCATGTCCAGGCCACGCTTGGTCAGCGCGGACTTGAGCTTGTCGACCTGCGGGTCCTGCTGCAGCAGTTCACGCGAGACGTTCAGCGACAGGTCATTGGTGTCCAGCACGCCCTTGATGAAGCGCAGGTACAGCGGCAGGAACTGCTCGGCGTCGTCCATGATGAAGACGCGCTGCACGTAGAGCTTCAGGCCACGCGCGGCATCACGCTGGTAGAGGTCGAACGGCGCACGGCCCGGCACGAACAGCAGGCTGGTGTACTCGAGCTTGCCCTCGACCTTGTTGTGGCTCCAGCTGAGCGGGTCGGAGAAGTCATGCGAGACGTGCTTGTAGAAGTTCTTGTACTCCTCGTCGCTGACCTCGGACTTGGAGCGCACCCACAGCGCGGTGGCGGAGTTGGCGGTTTCCCAGTGGACCTGCTCGTTGCCTTCCTCGTCCTTCTCGACGCGCTTCATGCGCACCGGCAGTTCGATATGGTCAGAGTACTTGGTGACCAGGTTGCGCAGACGATGATCGTCAGCGAACTCGATGGCATCGTCCTTGAGGTGCAGCACGATCTCGGTGCCGCGCTCGGCGCGCTCGATGTCGGCGACGCTGAACTCGCCTTCGCCACGTGAGGTCCACTCGACGCCCTGGTCAGCGCCCAGGTCGGCGCGACGGGTACGCACGGTGATCTCGTCGGCGACGATGAAGCCGGAGTAGAAGCCAACCCCGAACTGACCGATCAGACGCGAATCCTTCTGCTGGTCACCCGACAGGTTCTTCATGAACTCGGCGGTACCGGAGCGCGCGATGGTACCCAGGTTGGCGACCACATCGTCACGGCTCATGCCGATGCCGTTGTCACGCAGGGTGATGGTCTTCGCCTCGGCGTCGTGCTCGATCTCGATGCGCAGTTCGCTGTCGTTGCCGTAGAGGGCATCGTTGTCCAGCGCCTGGTAGCGCAGCTTGTCGCAGGCATCCGCCGCGTTGGAGACCAGCTCGCGCAGGAAGATCTCGCGGTTGGAATACAGCGAGTGGATCATGAGGTGAAGCAGCTGCTTCACTTCTGTCTGGAAGCCGTGCGTTTCGGTGTGAGTGGCGGTCGTCATCGAAAAGGACCTCTATGTCGTGGATGCCTGAAAAGAAGATTCGCGGTGGCCAGAGCGCCCCCGCAACAATTTAACCGGCTCGCCGACGCCTGCCTTTCTTGGGCGGCAGATCGAAGGAAGCACTCGTGGATCAGATATGGGGCAAGGGTGAGGGATTTCAAGGCACTAGCGACATATGATTGCGCCCGGCCCACCAGGCATGTGCCACAGCAACACCCAAGCGGCTCCCTGGGGTAGTAACGAAAGGAGCCAACGAAGGAAGCCAACGGAGAGGTAGCCATCAGGGAGGTGCTTTCTAGTGTGACGCCTGCAGGGCAGACATCACCTGCAATCACGGGGAGGCGAGTGATTCCAGCACGAAGTGCATGCGCGCGCTGGCGACCGGTTGCTCGCGGGATTTCTGCCAGGCGCTGACGCGCACATTGGTCATGCGCCGACCTTCACGCATCACTTCACAGTCGATGCGCGTCACCTGATCGCCGCGCGCCGTGGCCAGATAGTCGATGGAGAAATCGATCAGCTTGGGCAGGCGCGCTTCGCGACCGCCGCGCCCATGCCGCCTGAGCACCTCAAGCGTCGCAGCGGTTTCCATTGCCGCGGCCAGCACGCCGCCATGCACCGCCGGCAGCATCGGGTTGCCGACATTGTCAGGCATCGCCGCCATGGAATAGCTCAGCGCCTGCTCAGGATGCAGCTCGACATCGCTGGCCGCGCCCGCCTGCTGCCCGTCAATGGCACACAGCCCAAGCCCGATCGCCTGCGCGTAGGGCAGACTCGCCAGCAGCGCCGCCAGGTCGGCGTGAGTGCGCTGCCCTTCGACGAAACGTCGCGCACTGAGCAGGCCGCGCGGGTCCTGGGCGTCGCGCGGCGCCTGCGGCTCGGTTTTCTCGCCTGCTGGCTGTGCAGCCTGTGATGACTGCCCCAATGGTTCCGACTCGTCCGTGGAGGGATTCGCGGGGGCTTGAGCGTTGGCCGCCGCCAGCAGCGCCTCGGCAAAGCCGCTGGGCGTATTGCGCTCGCCGAGCCTGACGAAGTTGCCGATCGCGCGACACAGGATCTTGCCCGGCTGCTGCCAGATCTGCGCCTCGGTAAACACCATCGACTCCGTGACCCGCAGCACGCGCGCCTCGCCCACCAACGCCAGGCCCTCGACGCCGGGTCGGTAGTGATCGAGGCGCAGATCCAGCGTCGGGCAGACTTCCGGTGCCGACAGCCCCGTGAGCACGGCACTGCCGCACAACGTATCGGCGAACATGGTCAGCACACCGCCATGCACCAGCCTGCGGTGTGGATCGCCGATCAAGGCCGGTTGCCACGGAAGCTGCATGCGGATGGCCGGCGCGGCGACCTCCTCAACCCTGACGTTCAAGCGCGCCGTGTGCGGAATGAAGCTCAGAAATCCGGTCAGCGCCCGCGCCCAGCTGGCGTCATCCAATACGCCACCCGCAGCCGGCACGTCAGCGGGATTGACGGCCAGCCCCAGCAGGCTCTGCGGCACTGCATGCATCACATCCAAAGCGGCATCGCCATCAACGTGAGGGAGACCACATAGCCGACGCCCCACAACAGGGAACGCAACGTGGCGATGTTGGCCAGATAGCAGCCCCAATAGCCCAGTCGTACCAGCACGAAGATCACCGCCAGCGTGGTCGCGATAGGCGCGCCCGGCGCGGTGATCACGCTGACCAGTACCCCGGCGGCAAACAGCGGAAAGGCTTCGATGGTGTTCTGGTGCGCGGCGAGCGCGCGGGCCCCGAAGCCCGTCAGTTCACGCTGCTGCGCGCGCGGGTCATGGTTGTCGTAACGTCCGGTTCGCTGTTGCGCCCAGGCGACCGGCACCTTGGTCAGCACCAGCATCAGTGCGGCAAACAACAGGCAGGCATAGATCAGCATGCAGAATATCCTTGAAAGGCGTTGTTCAGGGCGTTGCCACAGCGGCGCGTCTCGTTTGTGAACAAACGGTGCGCCGCCCTGTGATGAACGGCAGATCAGACACTGACGGCACGCCAATTCAAACTGGTGTTTGATAGCGTGTCACGAGCATGGCAGGGTCGCGGCGTCCCTGCCATGCGGCCAATGGCCAGTGCCAGGCGTCAGGGCCGGTAGAGAGATGGTGTTTCCACGCTGGATGCCTTCAGGGGGCCGGCGGCTCGGAGGGATCAGGTTCGGGAATCTCGCCACGCCACAGGCGATAGTCGGCCAGCGCATCATCGAGCTTGCCGAGCAACCAGGTCACGATCACCAGATCATCGAGAATCCCCAGCCCCACCAGCAGATCCGGGATCAGATCCAGCGGCGAGACCAGATAGATGAAGGCGCCGGCCGCCAACCCCAGCGCCTTCCACGGTACCGGCCGGTAACGTCCGCTCACCACGTCGCGCAGCAAGGGCCCCATGGTGCGCAAGGCGGCGCCTGCCTTGCCCAGCACATGTCGGCGGCCAAACAATCGCGTCAACCATAATGCCTTGCCCATAGTGGACTCCTCACGGGTAGCACAAATTTCATTCACTGAGCTTGTCAACTTCACGGCAGCACAGCCGCGATATCACTCTCGGATAATTCACTATCAGTATCAGATGGTGCTGTTATTCAGCGCCGACCACTGCCACGATAGCCACTATCGTTACTGAATCGGCAACCCCTGATAGCCAATATCGGGGCACTTGTTCAACATCGGGGCACTGAACCGCCACCACAAGGTCGCAGCCAGTCCACGCCCCCTTTACCGACAGTCGCAGGAGTCCCAGGTGACACCAGGCAAGCAAACACTCCGACCCCGTGGCAGCCGTCGCTTCGCGGCGCTGCGGCACCTCACCGGCCTAGGCCTGCTGCTGGGACTGAGCCTGCCCCTGCAGGCCGCCACTCCCAGTGACCAGAGCTTCCGCGCCGCCTTCGATGATGCGCGCGCCAAGCGTTTTGACGAGATTCAGCAGGTCGCCGTCAATGGCCACGTGCTGGAGGGCTACATCGAGTACCACCAGCTCAAGGCCCGCCTGCCGTACGCCACCGCCGCGGAAGTGCTGTCCTTCATCGAGCGTCATGCGGACTCGCCGTTGGCCGAGTGGATGCGAGGCCAGGCGATCTCCGCCTACGGGCGTACCGGCCGTCATGATGCCCTGCTGGAAGTCAGCGATGGCGTGCCGGCCGGCGCGCAGCGCCAGTGCTATTACTACACGGCGCAGCTGAGCAATGATGTCGCGAGCGCATCGCAAGGCGGCCTGAAGCTCTGGCATGTCTCCGGCTCGCAGGACTCGGCCTGTGACCCGCTGTTCTCGGCGTTGCGCGAGCGCGGCGTGATCGATGATCAAGCCATCTGGGAACGCGCCATGCTCGCCTGGGCTGCCGGCCAGGGTGGCATGGTCAGCTATCTCGAGCGCCAGCTGCCCAGCAGCTGGCAGCGGGCCATCGCGGCACGCGAACAGCTGGAGGGCAACTTTGCCGCCATCACGCGCCTGCCGACCAACCTCGGCCACGGCGGCCATGCCTTCGCCGCCTTGAGCGTCGCCGCCATGCATGGCTTCGTGCGTGCCGACACCGAGGCCGCGCTGGAAGCCTGGCGCAAGGTGAATCCGCACATGCCGATGAGTGATGAACAGCGCCACACCGTCGAACGCGACCTGGCCTGGTATTCATTGGTGCGCGACATCCCCAACAACCGCGGCTGGGTCGATCAGCGCCTGACCATCCTCGATGACGAGGAGCTGTTCGATCTGCGCATGCGCAACGCGGTGCGCGATGGCGACTGGCCGCAGGTGCGTGAATGGGTGTTGAAGATGCCGGACCGCTTCCGCAACGAAGCCCGCTACCAGTATTGGCTGGGGCGTGCCGATGACAGCCTGGGCCGCCCGCAGGAAGCACGCGCCGCCTGGACGCGTGCCGCGACCGAGCGCAACTTCTACGGCTTCCTGGCCGCCGACCGTATCGGGCAGGCGTATTCGCTCAATCGCGATGACCAGGACTTCTCCGACGCGGAGCTGGCCGAGGTCGCCGAGACGCCGGCCGTCAAGCGTGTCAGGGCGCTGATGAACATCGACGAGATCGGTCTGGCTCGCTCCGAATGGTTCAACGCCGTCACCCAGGCGGATGACGCCGATGCTCGCCGTCTCGCAGCCTATGCACTGCAGCAGAAATGGTATGACCTGACCGTCTTCGCCACCATCCGCGGCCAGCTGTGGGATGGCCTTTCCTGGCGCTTCCCGCCGGCCTGGCAGCAGGACTTCCAGCGCTTCGGTGCCGATGCCGGCGTCGACCCGTGGATGCTGATGGCACTCGCGCGTCGCGAGAGCGCCTTCAACCCCACCGCCACCTCGCCGGTGGGCGCACGCGGCCTGATGCAGCTGATGCCGGGCACCGCCGCTCAGGTCAGTCGCGGCCTGGGGCTGCCCACGCCCAGCAACGCGGCGCTGGGTGATCCGGTCACCAATATCCGCCTTGGCAGCACCTACATCCGCGAGATGCTGGACCGCTACTCCGGCAACCGCCTGGCTGCCGCCGCGGCCTACAACGCCGGGCCGGGGCGCGTCGATCGTTGGCTCGCCGACACCCCGGGCGAATACGACCGCTTCGTCGAGCGTATCCCCTTCAAGGAGACCCGCGAATACGTCAAGGCCGTGCTGGCCTACCGCGTGATCTTCGAAAGCCTGGCCAAGGGCACCAGCGAAGGTGTCAAGGTGGTCAGCGACCGCGAAGTCAGCCAGCGCTACACCACCGCGCTAGTGGATCGCCGCTGAGCCGAGCAGCATCCAGCAACGAAAACGCCAGCCCCATGGGGCTGGCGTTTTCGTTTCCATGGTATCAGGGCCCATGGCATCAGAGCTCATTGCGCCCTTCCGCCATTCTTTCAGCCATTTGTTCAGTCAGTCATCGCGACGTGGACGAATGGCGGGCGAGGACCCGGACTGGCTCTCGCCCTTGGCTTCTCCCGGTCGCGAGGCGGCCACACCATTGCCGAACGGCGGCTTCTGCTGAGGGGTGTAACGCCCCAGCGCCTCGGCATAGCTCAGAGGTCGCCCTTCATCGCTTCTCTTGCCCTTGCCACGCCAGCCCTGGCGCTTGCCGGGAGCGCCCTGGGGCTGTGGTGCGTCGTCATGGGCCTGAGATTCCGCATAGGGCTGAGATGCCGCATTGGAGCGAGGCGCATAGGGCTGAGACGCCCCCTCGCCTTCAGCCTCGCCGCCTGGGTATGCCTGCGACACCACCGGCTCCGAGGCCGCTCGGCCGGAATAGGCCAAGGGCTGGGAGCGCGTGACGCGCGGTGTACGCATCAGTCGCACCATCAGCCAGACCGCCAGTGCCCAGCAGAGCGTGCCCAGCACGCCATAGACGATCATCGCCCAGACATTGCCGGGGCGGTGGCCAGCATTGATGATGATCACACGCGACAGATCGATGTCGGGCCAGCGCTCGGCCAGAAGGGAGCGCTCATCGCCCGGCAGGTCCGTCTCGGCGTGCAATACGGTGCCGAACAGGCCATCGGGGAACTCGATCAGCGGCGGCACGTTTTCCAGGCTCTGCACGGAGTCGGTTCGCACCAGCACGCCCATGCGCTCGATGCGCGGCCATTCTTCCGAGGGGATGCCATCGATGCCCCCGAAGGCGCGTGACAGGCCGGCCAATTCCAGCAGATAGGGGTTCATGTCAGAGATGACCGGATAATAGAGCGTCTCGATGCGGCGCCCCCCGTCTGCATTGGCATCGAGGCGGAAGGTCTCGGTGTGCTCGCGATAGACCGCCCAGTGATTGCGCAGCGAGACGAACTGATTGACCGGCAGATTGCCCTGCTCCACCGACTCGAGATTCAGCGTTTCGGGGCGCGTGGTCACGCGCCCGACCCAGCGCCCCTCATCGACAGCGTACAGCCAGGCCGCTATCCCGGCGACCACCAGCACCACGGCACTCAACCCGCCCAGACGGCGACGAAGGGTATGTGAAAGACTCATCCGATTGCGTTCCCTGCCAATGCCAGCCTTGATGGGCCGGTCTTCATGTCATGAATGCAGCACTGTGCCGCTGCTGTCGTTGGCTCGGGCAGGCGTCAGCACCGGCCCGGGCATCATTGTTGTTCGAGCCGTGCTGCCAATCGATTGCTCTTGTCGCAGTAGCGTTGCCGCAGGCGCAGGATCTCCAGAGAATTCGAGGACAGGGCATCCAGCACGTAGCGGTTGCAGGCCTGCTCGGCTTCTCGATGCGCCGCTTCCAGCGCCTTGCGCGCCTTGCGCTCTGCAGGCGTCATGCCCGCATAGGGGTCGCGCCGAGGCTTGAAAGTCGCTGCGGCCTTGCAATACATGGTGCGGGTGTCGATATGCGCCGCCCGCCCCCGGCGCTGCAAGGCATGGCAGGTCTCGACGAACAGTCGGCTGGCCATGCGCGAGCACTCGCGCTGCTCGACGGCGGTACCGGTCTTTTCCAGATGTGCACAGACCGACTCATCATCGATGCGCCACAGCTGGTGGCGGAAGTCGATGGTGTAACCGTAGTAAAGCACCCGTACCTGCTGTACGCGGGAATCGTAGACATCACTGATATCCCGAGCTTCCAGGTGCGTGACGACCTTGAGAAAGGCCGCCAGAGTCAATGTCACAGGATCCATGTGTCATCAAGGATACGAACCGTCATCCCATGCGCTCCGTTGCGATGTTGGCAGTGGCCGCTCATCCCTAGCGGCCTAGCGCCAGCCGTGCCCCCAGCAGCACCATGACGGACCCGGTGATGCCTTCCATCCAGCAGGCGACTCGCGGCCTTGCCAGCCAGCGTCCTGCGCCACCGACCATCAGCGCCACGCTGATCTGCCAGAGATTGGCGATCACGAAGTGGACACCCGCCAGCCACAATGACTTGAGCACGGCCGGGTCGGTCGGCGCGATGAACTGCGGCAGAAAGGCCATGTAGAACACCACCGTCTTGGGATTGAGCACATTGGACAGGAAGCCCTCACGCAGCGGCAGCCAGCACGATACCTGCTGCCGTGTCACGCTGACGTCGACATTCAGCCCGCGTGCGCGCCGCGCACTCTTGAGACTCTTGATGCCCAGCCAGATCAGATAGCCCGCCCCGACCAGCTTGAGGGCCGAGAACGCCCATGCCGACTGCAACAGGATCAGCGAGATGCCCGCCGACGACACCAGCGCGTGCACGAAGAGACCGGCACAGATCGCGAGACTGGTCAGCACGCCGTCTCGCAGGCCGCCGCGCGAGGTATTGCGAATCACCAGCAGGGTGTCGACCCCGGGTGTGACCGTCAGCAAGGTGATGGCCACCACGAAGGACCAGAAGGCAGCATCGAACTGGATGAAATCAAACATGACGAACGTCCTTGCGACAGACCCGCTTCAGTAGCCGAATTCGTGCCCCCATGGCACTGAACAGGCGACCAGTCTAGGCGAGCACGGCCAGCCTGCAAAGCCATCCCCATCAAGATGACAGCCTGGTTTGCCTCTGAATGGTGCACTTCAGTCTTTTGTCTTACTGCGTTGCTACACAACGGCGCAGCCGCTCTCATGAACCCGCAGCTGATGGCATGCAGAAGCCAAATCGCGTCATCAAGGATACGAGCCTCGACTCCTAAAATACGCTGCGTCGCTGTTGAGCGACCAACGCAGCCTTCAACCTACCAACCAGAACCCCGTGGCGACATCCAGCAGCAGCACCAGCAAGGCCAGCAGGATGACCAGGCCATCCTCCCCGATCAGGCCCAGTCCCAGCAGCAGCAAGGTCGCTGCCGGCAAGGCCGCGGCGAAGGGCACCAGCTCCAGCGGCACCATGGCCGTGGCCAGCAGGATGGTCAGCGCCGCGATACCGCGATAGGCAACGCCGCGCGTCATGAAGCTCAGGCGTGGCTTGAGCAGACGATCGAGGCGTCGTGTCCAGGGCCTTGCCCGCTCGACGCCATGGGTCAGGCGTTGATGCTCGAAACTGAAGCGCGCCAGCCGGCGTGGCAACCACGGCATCCTGCGCCCCAGCAACAGTTGACCCGCGATCAGCACGATGAACAGCGCGCAGGTCGTCGGTACGCCGGGGATCGCCCCGGTCGGCAGCAGTACCAGCAAGGCAGGCAATACCAGCAAGGGGCCGAAGCCCCGGGAGTTGAAGTGCTCCAGAATGTCGCCCAGCGAGATATCCCCTTCGATCTCGCGGTCCAGCTCTTCCAGCAACCCCGTGAGGTTGCCTTCATTGGCGTGCTTGCTCATGCGAGCTCCCTATCGGGAAGATGACGGAGGGTGTGAAGGTCTCGAGCCGTGGCGAGGCAGCTGGTGCCGCCCCGCCACGGTGAATCGTCAGCCGACCAGGCGATCGCCCAGCATGCCGATCATGAACCCCAGCGAGGCGCCCAATGGCGGTGACCAGTGATGCGCCACCCGCGACTGGGGCGCAATGTCCTGGAAGACGAGGTAGAGAATGCCGCCGGCGGCGAAGGCCATCAGACCGCCCAGCACGCCCGGCGCATCCGCAAGCCACAGATGGCCGGCCAATGCCGCCAGCGGGCCCAGCAGTGACAGCAGCACGAAGGCCCCGAGCCCCTGACGCGCCGTCAGCCCGACCCCTTCCAGCTCACGGTAGGCATTGAAGCCTTCCGGCAGGTTCTGCACCGCGATGAACAGTGCCAGCAGCATCGCCGCGGCGGGAGAGGCAGAGGCCAGTGCGCCCAGTGCGATCGCCTCGGGGATGAAATCCATCAGCATCGCCAGCAACTGGCCCTTGGCACCGCCACCGCGCGCCAGCCAGCGGTCCAGTTGCATGAAGGTCAGCGCGCCCAACAGGAACAGCCCCAACAGCGCCGTGATGGACAGCGCCTGCATGGCATGCGGCACCAGCACCAATGACACGGCGGCCAACAGAATGCCGCCGCCGAGCGCGGTGATCCCCGCCAGCCAGCTGCGCTTGACGTGACTCTCGTGACTGCGCTCCAGCTGGGCGATCACGCCACCCAGCGGCATGCACAACCCGGCAGCCCAGGCGAGCGCCACCATGGTCCACGGAATCGATGCCATCATGCTGTCGTCGGGGCTGCAGGACTCGGTCGCGCGCCCAGCACACGCATCAACAGGCTGGTGCCGACGCCCCAGGCGCCATTCAGGATCAGGCCACCGACCACCATCAGTGGCGCGACCTCGATCCCCTTGAGCGGAAAGACGACCAGCATGGCCACGGCCGTCGGGCCGACTGCACCGAAGACGAGGCTGATCAGCCAATGGCTGACGCCCGTCCTGCGGCGCACCAATGCCCACAGCGGCAGCCCCCACAGCCCGCCCCAGAAGGCCAGCGAGAGCACTGACGGGACGCCCAGCGGCCCGGTAGGCGTCATGTTGTAGGGTGCATTGGGCAGGATATCGGCCAGATAGAAGAGCCCGAAGAGGCCCTGATGGAAGATCAGAGTCGCCAGAAAGGCGGCGATGAAGGCTTTCAACCAGATCATGTTCACTTCCTTGTCGTCATGTTGATGAAAACATCCGAGCCCCAGCACATTAGAACATGCGAAAACTCGACACTGCCTTTCCTGCTACGTCACTTCCGTCCCGCTGGATGCAACGCAGGCGTGATCTCTAGCGCTGGGTGGCCGGCGCCTGCTCGGCATGACGCAGCGATATCTGGTCATTGAGTGTCCAGAAGTCATACAGCACGCCGATGAAGAACAGCCCACCGGTGCACAGGTAGAGCAAGCCGGTCAGCCACTTGCCCATGTACATGCGATGGATGCCGAACACTCCCAGGAAGGTGAGCAGAATCCAGCTCAGCGAGTAATTGATCGGGCCTTCGCGAAAACGGAAGTCCGCCTCGCGGTCCATCGCCGGAATCAGGAACAGGTCGATCAACCAGCCGATGCCCAGCAACCCGAAGGTGAACAGCCAGATGGTGCCGGTGACCGGCTTGCCATAGTAGAAACGGTGCGCGCCGAGGAAACCGAAGATCCACAGCAGATAGCCCATGGTCTTGGAATGCGTGTCCTGTACAACAGGCGATGTGGTCATCAGTGAAGCCTTAGCCGCGATGCGGCAGATCATGATTGCGAATACAGTCAATGCGGTCTTGGCGCCGATGAATCAAGCCTTCTGCCGCCAGAGGCCACGCCCGGAAACGACAACGCCACCCGCGCACTGGCGCGGATGGCGTCGGATCAACAGGTGTCTCTTCATCGCTCCCGGGAGCGAAAGCCAGGCCGGGAACGAAAGCCAGGCCGCAGCCGGCGCTAGATGACACCCAGCTCGCGCAGACGCTCCTTGAGGTAGGAGTCCGCCGTGTGCTTGTCAGACAGTACCACTTCGGGACGCGGATGCAGGAACAGCGGCAACGACAGACGTGACTGGCTGGAGCCCTCGCCGGTCGGGTTGATCACGCGGTGCGTGGTCGACGGGAAGTAGCCACCGCTGGTCTCCTGAAGCATGTCGCCGACATTGATGACCAGCTGACCCGGATCACAGGGCACGTCCATCCATTCGCCATTGACGTCCATCACCTGCAGGCCCGGCTCGTTGGCTGCCGGCAGCACGGTCAGCAGATTGATGTCTTCATGCGCCGCGGCACGGACGGCGCCCGGCTCTTCACTGCCGGTCATCGGCGGGTAGTGAAGCACGCGCAGCAGCGTCTGACCGCTGTCCTTGATCATGTTGGAGAGCGGTTCACGGTAGAGCTCGGCCACTTCGGCAGGTGAATGGGCCTCGACCCAGCTCAGAAGCTCTGCCGCGAAGGCTTCGGCCTGGCGGTAATACTCCATGGCATTCTCGCGCAGACTGTCCGGAATCTTGCCCCACGGGTAGATGTGGTAATACTCCTTGAGATCACGCGCCGTATGGCCCTTGGCGGTCTCGGAGACATCTGCCGGGAAGAGTCCATCCTGGGTCTTGGGGTCGAAGCGCCAGTCAAGCTTGTCGGCGCTGGAGAAGAATTCGGCCCATTCGGCGTAGATCTTCTCGACCAATTCATGAGAGATCGGGTGATTGCGGATGACACCGAAGCCCGTCGTGCGCAGGGATTCGACAAATTTTTCGGCCGCATCGGCCGAGCGGTAATCTACGTTCTGGACCTTCATGGCATTTCCATCTATGTTGGCTCTGTGTGAGCATCCTACTTGAGCCGGAAGGAGTCGCCAATACGACAACTTTCTGTTCGAATGGAAGTGAGCACGTGCAGCCTAGGCTGCATGCGTAGGTCAAGCAGGAAAGGATGTCGTCGCTGGACGCAACGCGTCTCTCTGGTGGAATTCCCCCTAGCCGCACCAACGCACTCTGGTCTGATGGGCAGACCACCAACATCATCTCGTAAGCAAGGAAAGAATCATGGCAACTGGCACAGTCAAGTGGTTTAACGACACCAAAGGTTTCGGCTTCATTTCTCCGGACGACGGCGGCGACGACCTGTTCGCGCACTTCTCTGAAATTCAGGCAGAAGGCTTCAAGTCCCTGCAAGACGGTCAGAAGGTTTCCTTCGACGTCACCCAGGGCAAGAAAGGCCTTCAGGCCGCAAACATCAAGCCGGTCTGATCTTCTCGATCAGCCTGGTCAGGCCGCCTTCACCGGCGCTCTGATGATGGCAGCAAGACAGTTATGGAAAAGCCCGCCTTCCGGCGGGCTTTTTTGTGGCCAGGCCTTGGCCTGACTCACGCTTCACGAAGAATCACCAGCAACAAGAACGCCGCGACCCAAAGGGGCGCGGCGTTCTTGTATCGGCGGCCATGTCACTCGTACTCAGCCAGTGACATGGCTTGCGACAGGCATCACGCCAGCATTCGCTGGCCAGTGATTACTGCTGCGCTTCGTCGATGGACTCGTTGGCATCCTGCTGCGCAGCGTTGATCTTCTCGTTCGCTTCGGCAGCAGCGTTGTCGCCAGACTGCTCAGCGGAGTCGGTCAGCTCGGCAGCCTGCTCCTTGGTGGAGTCATAGGCGTTCTTGGCAGCATCGGCAGTGGCGTCAGCAGCATCGTTGACACCTTCCTTGGCGGACTCATAGGTCTCGGAAGCAGCGTTCTTGGTCGCGTCGAGGGCACTTTCGCTCTCGGCGGCAGCTTCATCGCCCATGGCATCGGCAGATTCGGCAGCGTCGTCAGCCATGTTGTCGGCCTTGTCAGCAGCGTCATCCATCTCTGCGGCCGCTTCGTCAGCTGCCTGGTCCATCTTCTCGGCAGCGGCGTCAGTCGCTTGATCGGCGCTCTGTTCAGCCTGCTCGGCGCTCTGCTCGGCAGAGGTCTCGGCGTTCTGGGCAGCTTTGTCAGTATCGCCATTATCGCAACCAGCGATGGCCAGAGACAGGCCAGCGGCCAGTGCGGGAATCATCCATTGCTTGAGTTTCATCGTCTTCTCCATGATAGGTGGGGAGTTGCCAGCCCCTGTTTCCTGCAAGTGGCATTGCAACAAAGGTCGTGTAGTCATGCAAGCGAAAGCGTGGCTTGGCGCCTGATACCCAAGACATGGTGCCAGACCGACAGCTTTTCAAGCATTCCGCCCTTTTCACAGCAGAATAGTGTTAACGAACACCATTTTCCATCAGCCACCACTAACAACCGCGCCGCGATCACTCACCGATATCTTCGTTCCAGACGTCCGGCTGCTCGCGAATGAAGGTCGCCATCAGCTCGCGGCAGCGCGCGTTGTCGACCACATCGACCTTGACGCCCAGGCCACGCAGGTGGTCTTCCGCGCCCATGAAGGTGTGGTTCTCACCGACCACGACATGCGGGATACCGTAGAGCTGGATGGCACCACTGCACATCGGGCACGGTGACAGCGTGGTGTAGAGCACGGATTCACGATAGACGCTGGCCGGCAGGCGACCGGCGTTTTCCAGTGCATCCATTTCACCATGCAACACCGTGCTGCCCTTCTGCTGGCGCTGATTGTGGCCACGACCGATGATCTTGCCATCATGGACGAGTACCGAGCCGATCGGCACGCCGCCAGCCGCATAGCCCTTTTCCGCCTCTTCAATGGCGGCCTGCAGGAAGCGCTCATGATCGGTAGTCATTGCTGTCATCGTCTTGCTCCAGATGCGGTGAATATTCAGTGGAGCGGCAGCCTACTGCCACTCACTGCTCGGCACAATACACTCAGCCCAGGCCCGCTTCGCCAGTCATCATCTGACGGGCGCGTCTCAGCCCTTCATTGCTGGCATTGGTGGGCTCGCCGACTTCAGTGGCAAGCTCGCGGAAACTGCCCATGGCACCCAGCAAGGCAGAGGCCTCGTAGGGAATGAAGACGCGATCACCTTCGCGCGCCATGTCCGGCAGCACCTGCAGATATTTCTGGCCCAGCATGTAGCCGACCACCAGCTGCGGGTCTTCCGCACCGATGGCATCGCGCAGCTGATAGATGGCCTGACGCTCACCTTCGGCGCGCAGAATCGCGGCCTGCTTGTCACCCTCGGCGCGCAGTACCGAAGACTGCTTCTCGCCCTCGGCGGTCGCGATGGCAGCTTCGCGCTGGCCATTGGCCTCGGTCACCGTGGCGCGACGCTTGCGCTCGGCCGCCATCTGCAGCCGCATGGCGTCCTCGACTTCCTCGGGCATGCTGATGTCCTGGATCTCGACGCGCGTCACCTTGACGCCCCACTTGTCTCCGACTTCATCCATGGTGATCTGCAAGGCGTCGTTGACCTCCTTGCGGCTCTCGAAGAGCTTGTCGAGCTCCATGCGACCGATCTCGGAGCGCAGGCTGGTCTTGGCCAGGACTTCGACGGCCTGGGTGAAGTTCTCGACTTCATAGACGGCGCGCTTGGGATCGACGATCTGGAAGTAGAGCGCGCCATTGACGGTCACGGTGACGTTGTCCGTCGTCACCACGCTCTGGCCGGGGAAGTCCATCACCGTCTCGCGGCGATCGATGCGCGTCTCCTCCACCACCAAGGGCAGATTGTCGCCCTTGACCTCACGATAACGGCGAATGGTGATCGAGCGCGGCTTGTCGATGAACGGAATCACCAGGTTCACGCCGGATTCCAGTGTGCGGCTGTAGCTGCCGAGGCGTTCGATGACGACGGCTTCTGACTGCTGGACGATCATCAATCCCTTGGCCAGCAGGATTACCACCAGCGCCAGTATGAAAAGAATGATGATGAGTCCCGGACTGATAATCATATTGCTCAACTCCCTTGAACTGGGCCGTATCCGCAAGCCCTTGTGAGATATCCGATCACGCTTGACCCGCTGCCACCACGACCGCGCCGTCGAGCCGCGATCTCATGGCGTCTTTGTGTCACTTCCTTTCGAGACAGTCTCCTTCGAGACAGGCTCGACACAGACGGTGATGCCTTCGACGCTGACGATCCTGACCGTGTCCCCTGCTGCCGGCGGCGTCTCCCCCTCCCAGCGTAGCGGATACTCATTGCCTGACACGCGCACGGCAGGTTTGCCGCCGTTGCCGATGATCACCTTGGCCAGCTGCCCGGTCTCCGCGCCGCTGCCCAGGGTACCGTAGGGCGTCCTGGGCAACAGATAGGGATGGATCTTGCGCACGAACAGCGGCACCAACACCAGGGCCGTGATCGCGACGCTGATCAACTGGAGGTTGAGCCCCGCCCCCAGCCCTGCCGCCAGAGCGCCCCCGAGGGCACTGACGCCCAGCGCCAGCAGCACGAACTGCGCACCCAGCAACTCAAGCCCCGCCAGAATCAACGCGAGGATGACCCAGATATGCCACGCCGCCAAACCGACCATGCAATCACTCCCTGAAGTCCTGACTCCCGCCCTGCGCGGCCGAGAGATTGGAAGAATACGCTGCCACCAACGCAACGAGCGCAGCCTGAGTAAACCTCAGACTGCGCTCGTGTACCAGCCAGCTCTCATGGCTCAGCCAGCGCTCAATGGCCCATCTGCGGGCTCATGAGTGTGTCAGCAGGGCGGCGTCCTGCGGGGCGACCAGACGCAGAGCGCCGGGAATCAGCTGGAATTCACTGTTCTCGATCAGGTAGCTCTCGCCATCGAGATTCACCGGCAGCGACTCACCACGATAGTGCAACGAGTCAGTGCGCACATAACGCACGAAATGGCCGTTGTCGGGAAGCGACTCCAGCTCCTCGATCACCTCACCCACCCGCGCGATGGGGAAGTCGCGGATCACCAGCACATCGAAGCAGCCATCATCGAGCAGCGCCCGAGGTGCCAGCTCCTGACCGCCGCCCGCCTGACGACCATTGCCGATCGCCAGCACGAACAACGCCAGCTCCTCCTCCACCCCGTTGAGGGTCACGCTGCCACGATAGGGGCGGAAGTCCCACGCCTTGAGCACGCCCATCAGCGAATAGGCCCCACCACCAAACAGCTTCTTGAGGCCACCGGGCGTCGAGCGCGTCACCTCGGCGCCGAAACCTGCCGAGGCCATGTTGAGGAAGTAGGCATCATCCAGCTGCACCACATCCACGGCTCGCGCCGCCCCTTCGCAGGCCAGCGCCAGCGATTCCGTCACCGGCTCGGGGATGCCGAGCGAGGTCGCCAGGTCATTGGCGGTGCCCAACGGCAGGATAGCGACTTCCGGACGCTTCGCGAGTGGATGCTGCATCAATGCATTGGCGATAAGATTGAGGGTGCCGTCACCGCCGCCAACGACCAGCCGCGTGACGCCTTCATCGACCGCCTCGCTCACCAGCCTCGCGACATCATCACCCTCGAAGGTCAACCGCACTTCAAGCCCTGCCATACGCTCACGCTGAGCGAAGATGGCCTCACGCAGCTCCGGCTGCTGAGCCTTGTCCCCGTTGAGTATCACGCGCACACGCGCCGCTGATTCCATGGTGCCTCCTTGGCGACATGCGGATCGAGCGTCAAGCATACTCTGGTCGGGGGCCTTCAATGAACCATCTCTGCCCCGCGGCCCGCCGCTGGCGCCAGCCAGAGAATTCTCCATGCCCAGCCAGTCGCACCGCGCAGTCGCACCGCGCAGTCGCACCGCGCAGTCGCACCGCGCAGTCTCACCGGCCAGTCATACCGACTAGACGCCCGGCTGACGTCGCGCGCCCAACAGCAGCAACGGCAGCACCATCACCACGCTGATGAGCAGCAGGCCCTGCTGGGGGGCGAGCGGCGTATTGAGCAACGCCGTTGCCACCACTGCCGAACCGCCGAGCTGGATGCTGCCGAGCAGCGCCGCCGCAGTGCCGGCACGCTCAGCGAAGGCCTCCAGCGCCAGGCTTGATGCCGCGCCGAGCGCCAGCGAGAAGCCGACCGACAGCACTGCCACCGGCACCATGAAGGCAGCGGCCGACAGTGGCAGCCAGGCGAAGGCGGCGCCCTGCATCAGGCCGGAGAGCAGGATGATCGCCAGCCCCAGGCGCACGGTGGGCTGACGGCCAAGGCGCGTGATCACGCGCGGTGCGAAGAAGAAGGTGATGATATTGATCACGGCATTGCCGCCGAACAGGGCACTGAAGACCAGCTCGGAGTGACCGAGGCGCTCGACCAGCAGCTCGGAGGACGACGACACATACAGCAGGATGGCGCTCATCGCGGCCATCGCGACCAGCGCTTGATACAGGAAGCGCCAGCTGGTCAGTACGGGGCGGTAGCGCGCCCAGTTGTACAGCGGACGCTCCACGACCGTCGTGGCAGGACGCGTCTCGCCAAAGCTCTTCCACGCCATCAGGCCTACGCACAGCGCGAAGGCGGCCATGAACAGGAAGTTGGAGCGCCAGCCGAACTGCACCGCCAGCAGGCCGCCCAGCACCGGTGCCAGCGCCGGAATGATGCACAGCGCACCATTCAGATAGCTGTACATCCTGGCACCCTGCTCCGGCGTGTAGCAGTCACGCACGGCCGCGAAGGCCACCGTCACCGTGGCGCACGCTCCCAGCCCCTGCAGGATACGCCCGAGATACAGCATGCTGATGTCCTGTGCCAGCACGGCGACCATCGCGCCGACGAGATAGACCGTCGCGCCACCCAACAGCGCCGGACGCCGTCCGTAGAGGTCGGTCAACGGGCCGACCAGAATCTGCCCGACACCCACAGCGCCCAGAAACAGCGTCACCGTCATCTGCATCACATCGGTGGGCTGGGCGAATTCGCGCGCCATCGCCGGCAGTGAGGGCAGATAGATATCGATCGCCAGCGGCGAGAACATCACGCAGCCGACCAGCAGCAACAGCAATAGTCGTGCGTTGGGCATGGGCCTTGCGGCAGCAGAGGAAGACACGGACATGGATAATCTCGAGAGTCAGAAGCCAAGGGCGGCCCGACAGAGGGGCCATCAAGAATCCGCAGAGCCTAGCGCCTGCGACTTATGAAGCAAAATGATATTATTTCAGGCCTGATATTCCACTGGAGAAACTCATGAGCGCGACAGCCCCGCAGACACCCGCAAGGCCGGTTGCCGCCCAGTCTCCAGCCGCGTCTTCACTGCCTGCGTCTTCGGGCTCAGCGCCAGCGACCACGCCCTTCAACACGCGCATCGATCTCAATCTGCTGCAGGTGCTGCAGGTGCTGCTGGAAGAATGCAGCGTGACGCGCGCGGCGGGTCGTCTGCACCTCTCGCAGTCTGCCGTCAGCAAGAGTCTGGCACGCCTGCGCGTGATGTTTGATGACGCCCTTTTCATTCGCGAACGCCATGGTCTGCGTCCCACGGCGCGGGCCCTGTCATTGCGTGGTGAACTGGCCGAGCTGCTCTCGCGTCTCGAGAACCTGAGCGCCCCTGCCACCTTCACCCCCGCCACCAGCCAGCGGCGCTTTCAGCTGGCGGTGCTGGAAAGCGCCTGGGCGACCCTGATGCCGTCCTGCACGCGCGCACTGACCGATGCGCTGCCGCATGGCAGCCTCGAGATCAGCCGCTGGCAAGCCGATTGCCTGAGCCTGATGGAAAAGGGCCAGCTGGATATCGGGCTTGCCGGACACGATCACAGTGCCGAGACCCCGGGCGAGCCGCCTGCCCTCCCCGCTGGTTTCCAGTCGCGCCTGCTGTGGCGCGACGACCATGTGATTCTGGTACGGCGTGATCATCCGCTCACGCGGCGCCAGACACCGATGACGCTGAGCGAATTCGCGGCCTTGAGTCATGTCCAGGCCACCTGCGAGGGGCGCTCACGCTGGTCGCTGGATGAGCGGTTGGAGCAGCACGGCGCACCACGCCGCATCAGCGTACTGGTGCCGGATTTCCGCGATGCCCTGAGCATCGTCGCGCACAGCGAGCTGGTGTTCTGCGCCCCCAGAAGCTTTGCCCAGGCCAGCAGCGAGCTGCATGGACTGGCGATCCTTGAGCTACCGATGCGCCTGCCCGCGCTCAGCTACCGCTTGATCTGGCATGCCAGCCACGAGCAGGACCCCGGGCACCGCTGGTTGCGACAGTCCCTGTTGACGCATATCCGCAACGCGCATGGGGAAGACGCCGAGGCCGCTGAGCTCTAGAATGGCCCCATTGTGAATTCGCCACCCGCCCTGCGGCACTGGCGCCGATACCCGCACGTCCCATGAGGTTCTGCCATGCGCTCCATCATCCGCCTGTTCTTCCGCACCCTGCGTCTGGTGCTGGCTCCCTTCATGCTGCTCAGCGAGAAGCTGACCCGCGGCAGCGCGCTCGAGCGCAGCCCCGCCCAGCAGGCCGAGGTGGACGCCGAGACGGCCAAGCTGGCGCTGTATCAGTTCTCGACCTGCCCGTTCTGCATCAAGGTGCGCAAGCGCATGCATCAGCTGAATCTGAACGTCGAGCAGCGCGACACCCAGCACAACGCCACTCACCGCCAGGCCCTCGAACAGGGTGGCGGTCGCGTCAAGGTGCCGTGCCTGCTGATCACCCATGACGATGGTCGCGAAGAGTGGATGTACGAATCCGACACCATCAATGCCTACCTGCAGGAGCGCTTCGGTAGCGCGGCCTGACAGGATACCGGCTGATACGACGCAGACCGCAAGAGGCCGCTCTCATGAGCGGCCTCTTGCGGTCTGGTGAGCGCGATCACGCGCGCTTGGGTGTCTCTCTTCTGCCTCTCATCAGGCCAGCGCCTGCGAGGCGGATGCCCGCTTGAGACGAGCCGCCTGGCGCATCTGATCCATCGCCCACACCATCGCCAACGTCAGCGCGACGGCCCCCAGGGTATGCGCCAGCGCCAGATCCAGCGGCAACCACCACAGCACATTGGCGATCCCCAAGCCTGCCTGCACCAGCCAACACCCCAGCGCCCAGCGCCAGGGGTTGTCAGGCGCCGCCGTCCGCGCCGGCAAGTGGCGGCGCTGGCGCCAATACAGCGCCAACAGCACCGCCCCCAGCAGCACGGCCCCGCCACGGTGCGCCATGTGGATGGCCGTGCGCGCCTCACCATGCAGCTGCCCGTGCAGGTAGCTGGGGCCGACATCCTGGGTCAGGTGGAAGCCCTCCCCCCAGTCCATCGCCGGCCATGCGGCCCCATTGCAGGCCGGGAAACCCTCACAGGCAAGCCCGGCATAATTGCTCGAGGTCCAGCCCCCCAGGGCCAGCTGCCCCAGCAGCAGAACCGCGGCCAGAGTGGCCAGCCAGGGCTGACGCCGGATGTGCGCTTCATCAGCGCCCGCCTTGTGTTGCTCATCTGTCACCTTGAGGTGCGCCGCCCGCCGTCTGAGTGATAGCCACAGCAACAGCAGCAGGCTCAATACGCTCAGGCCGCCCAGCAGATGCAGCGTCACCACCTGCGGCCACAGCTTCAGCGTCACGGTAAAGGCCCCGAACGCGCCCTGGACCAACAGCATGCCCAACAACAGCCAGCAGCCGGCCAGGGGAAAACGCGTGCGCGCCTCCGCGCCCCAGTGATCAGTCACCTTTGCCTCGCCGCTGCCACCCTCGAAGGCCTGCGACTGATGAGCCTCCCGACGGCGTATCCGCCAGCCCAGCGCGAGCAAAGCGATTGCCGCAAGCCCGAGCAGACTCGCCGCATAGCGATGGATCATCTCCGCCCACGCCTTGTAGCCTTCAAGCGGATGGTGCGGGCTATGCAGACTCGCGGTCTGGGCATCCGGCACGACCAGAGCGCCATAACAGCCCGGCCAGTCGGGGCACCCCAGACCGGCGTCCACCAGCCGCGTCCAGGCTCCCAGCCCGATCACCAGAATGACCAGTCCCAGCATGCTGGCGACCAGTCGCTGACTGCTGCGCCACAGGCGTGACGTCACCCGTCGGCTCGCCGCCTGCCGGGCGGCAGAGCCATGCACCAGATCAGACGACTGCTCAGGCGTCGCCATCGAGAAGGCCTGCGCGGCGGCAGCTTCATCAGTGGTGGCGTGACGCAGAAATGGCGGGCGAGGCAGCAACGCCGCCCCTCGTTGGCGAGCCCGCGAGACGGCGCAGGCCCGCGGTGGATAGCGCTTCTGTATGGCGAGGCGAGACATGGCATATCTCCCTGGTGAAGCGAAAGAAGATCACTCCCGGCCTGGCGAGGCGCGACCTATCGAGGTCCGGCCTAACGAGGCGCGACCTATCGAGGCCCGGCCTAGCGAGGCGCGACCGGATTACGCTTGAGCAGCCGGCGCACATCCTTCATCACGGCCTGCGGCGTGATCTCGGGCCCGTAGGCGACCACGACCTGCCCGTGAGGGTCGATCAGGCGTAACTGGTGCGGCGCGGAAGTGGTGTCGTTGGGCGCTGGCCAGCGCCCGAGCGCCCGTTGTTCGCCCGGCACCCGGGGGTGCACAAAGGCCTTTTCAGCCACCACCAGCCGGCCCAGGCGTGGCGCCTCCTTGCCAAGTGCGCGATGCAGGCGCCACCAGCGCTCGGCCTGCGCCGCGGCCAGCTGCGGCTGGTTCGGCTCCGGCCAGCTGAGCCAGAAACGCTGCTCATCCGCGCCTCGCGCGGCCAGCGGCGGCATGCCGGGGGCCTCCTTCGCGCCAACAGCGCCGCCAGTCGCGTTTCCTGTGGCGTTTTCGGTGACGTTGTCAGTGGCGTTCTCTGTCACGAGGTAGTCGAGCGACCAGTCCGTGAGCGGCTTGACCTTTGGCAACAGGGCACCATTTGCCACCCGCCCCTCGGGAATCCCTACCTGTGCGCTCAGCATGGCCCACGCCAAGGGCAGCGGGGCGGACAACAGCCCCAGCAAGGCCACGAGTTTCAGACGCTGTCGCATCACGTGTGTCATCGCTCTCCTCCTGACGACGGCTTCCCTGCATGTCCGGGCGTGCGGACAACAGACTCAAGACACAAGCACCGGGCGCTAGGCCTGGCGCTGACGTAGCGCGGACTGACGTTGACGGCGCGCACCCAGAATCATGACCACCGCCGCTCCCAGGCTGAGCCCCAGCCACTGCAGCGCATAGGCGTAATGGCGCTCCGGCGTCATGTTGCTCGGCTGCCACCAGGGCAGGAATCGCCCCTCCCCGCTCGTCTGGTGCAGGACACCCGCAAAGGCCGGTGTGCCCAGCGCCTGCCAGGCGCTCAGATCGACCTGCTGCAGGCGCTGCCCCTCGCGATTGGGGCCGAACAGTGGTCCACCGCTGGTGCCCTGGCCGTTCAACCACTGCCAGCGACCACTGATCACCCCAGAGCCTGTCGGGGTCGTGAACTCCGGGTCGCTGCGCGGGGCCGGCGATGCCACGAAGCCGCGCTCCACCAGCCACCAGCGGCCATCCAGCGTTCGAAAGGGCGTGAGCACCGCCACGCCATGGCGCTTGTCCAGCGTGCGGTTGTCCAGCAGCAGGCTGTGCTCCGCGAGCCACTCGCCGCGCAGCTCGATCAGGCTGGCACTGGCGGGCGGTGCCGTCGGCATCACCAGCTCCGGCGCGCTGGCGGTATCCTCCAGATGCTGGGCACGCGCCTGGCCACGCATCACCTGCCAGCTGCACAGACACAGGCCGAGCACGATCAGGCATCCCCAGAACAGCCACCAGCCGCGTCCGACCTGGTGCTCCTGCGTCGCCGCCGTTGAAGACGCCTGCGCCGCTGGCACTGACTTGCGCTTGTCAGCCGAATGAGCTCGACTGTCACAAGCGAGTGCCGCGCTGTGCTCACCCGCCACTGTCTGCGCCCCGGGAGGTGACATGCTGCTCAAATCGCTGATCGCACTGGTCTTTATCGGCATGCTGGCAAGCCTGGTCGCCGGCGCCGGTTTTCTGCTGCGCGATGGCAGCCGCAGTCGACGCCTGCTGACCTCTCTCAAATGGCGGGTTGGCCTGGCAGTGTGTCTGGTGATTCTGCTGGTCATTGGCTTCTCCACCGGAATGCTGGACTGACATCACGCCGCGTGCTGTCAGAACACATAGACGAACAGGAACAGACCGATCCACACCGCATCGACGAAGTGCCAGTACCAGGCAGCCGCTTCGAAGGCGAAGTGACGTTCACTCGAGAAGTGGCCGCGTATCACGCGCACCAGCATCACGATCAGAATCAGGGTGCCGATGGTGACGTGCAGACCATGAAAACCGGTCAGCAGGAAGAAGGTGCCGCCATAGACTCCCGCCTGCAGCGTCAGCCCCAGGTGGTGCCAGGCCTCGTAGTATTCGATGCCCTGCAGGGACAGAAAGCACAGCCCCAGCACCACGGTGCCCGCCAGCCAGTTGCGCGCCGTGCGCCGAAACTCCATCTTCAGCGCTTCATGCGCCACCGTCAGGGTGACGCTGGAACTGACCAGCAACAGCGTATTGGCCAGCGGCAGCTGCCAGGGCGACAGCAGCTCTCTGGGTCCGGCGATGCTGGCATCCGGCGGCGTCATCAGGGGCCAGCTGGCGGTGAAGTCAGGCCACAGCAGCGCTGTCACTCCCTTGGCGCCCTCACCATCGAGCCAGGGCAGCGCGAAGGTTCGCAGATAGAACAGCGCCCCGAAGAAGGCCGCGAAGAACATCAATTCCGAGAAGATGAACCAGGCCATGCCCCAGCGGAACGAGCGGTCCATCTGGTCATCGTAGAGGCCGCCCATCGACTCGCGCACCACATCCCGAAACCAGCCTGCCATCACCAGCACCACGGCCAGCAGACCGATGCCTGACAACCAGGCGGCGCTGCCGTGCACCATCCAGATTCCGGTCCCGATCATCATGCCGCCCACCGCCAGCACGCCGAAGATGGGCCAGGCACTGTGGGCCGGGACGTAATAGCTGCCACTGCTCATGTTTCACCTCCTGCAGAATGCTCTGCACCATCGTCCCCCGCGGATGACGGCGTCGTGACCGGATAGAGCGTGTACGCCAGGGTCAGATCACGAATGCCCTCCGGAAGGTCAGGGTCGACCTGAAAGACCAGCGGCAGCTCGCGCCGCTCGCCTGCTGCCAGCGTCTGCTCCTGGAAGCAGAAGCACATGATCTTGCGCAGATGCAGTGAGCCCTCGGCAGGACTGACACTGGGGACCGCGCGGCCACGCACCGGGTAATCGGCGTGATTGGTGAACACGAAACGCGCGCTGTACTGGCCACCGGGATGGATGCGGAACTGTTCATCCAGCGCCTCGAGTGTCCACGGCAGGCCCTGCCCCTGCTGGGTGATGAAGCGCACCGAGACCCAGCGGCTCTCGTCGATCTCCATGGCCACCGCGGCCCTGGCCTGACTGGCGGCCTTGCCATTCAGGCCGGTGAGATTGCAGAAGACGTCATAGAGCGGCACCAGCGCGAAGGCGAAGCCCAGCATCGCGACCAGCGCCAGCAGCGTGCGCCGCACGGTGCGTGCCACTGCCTGTTGCTGTTGTGCTGCGTGATCGCGTGAGGGCATGTCACTCTCCTGGCCGCTGTCCATCGCTCAGCGGATGATCTGGCCATCGCGGGTCTGCGGAGGAATCTCGAAGGTATGCAGCGGCGCCGGGCTCGGCACGCTCCACTCCAGGTCCACCGCGCCCTCCCAGGCACACGCCGGCGCTCTGACACCGCCGCGCGCGCACTTGACGATCACGACCAGGAACAGCAGCTGCGAGATACCGAACAGGAAGGCGCCGATGCTGGACAGCATGTTGAAGTCGGCGAATTGCAGCGCGTAATCCGGGATGCGGCGCGGCATGCCGGCCAGCCCCGAGAAGTGCATCGGGAAGAAGGTCAGGTTGACGCCGATGACCGACAGCCAGAAATGCCACTTCGAGAGCCCCTCGTGGGGATAGAAGCCGGTCCACTTGGGCAGCCAGTAGTAGGCTCCGGCGAGAATCGCGAACAGCGCGCCGGGCACCAGCACATAGTGGAAATGCGCCACCACGAAGTAGGTGTCGTGGTACTGGAAATCCGCCGGGGCGATGGCCAGCATCAGGCCCGAGAAGCCGCCGATGGTGAACTGGACGATGAAGGCGATCGCAAACAGCATCGGGGGCTCGAAGCTGATGGAGCCGCGGAACATGGTGGCGATCCAGTTGAAGACCTTCACGCCGGTCGGCACCGCGATCAGCATCGTCGTGTACATGAAGAACAGTTCCGCCACCAATGGCAGGCCGACGGCGAACATGTGATGTGCCCAGACCAGGAAGGACATGATCGCGATGGAGCCGGTGGCATAGACCATCGAGGCATAACCGAACAGTCGCTTGCGCGAGAAGGTCGGCACGATGGCGGACACGATGCCGAAGGCCGGCAGGATCATGATGTAGACCTCGGGATGCCCGAAGAACCAGAACAGATGCTGGAACAGCACCGGGTCGCCGCCACCGGCGGCATTGAAGTAGCTGGTGCCGAAGTTGATGTCGAACAGCATCATCGTGATGGCGCCCGCCAGCACCGGCATCACCGCGATCAGCAGGAAGGCGGTGATCAGCCAGGTCCAGACGAACAGCGGCATGTCCATCAGGCGCATGCCCGGGGCACGCAGATTGAGGATGGTGGCGATGATGTTGATGGCGCCGAGAATCGAGCTGATGCCGGCGATGTGCAGCGAGAAGATGAAGAAGCTGGTCGAGGGCGGCGCATAGGTGGTGGACAGCGGCGCGTAGAAGGTCCAGCCGAAGTTGGGGCCACCGCCCTCCATCAGCAGGGTGGAAAGCAGCAACAGGAAGGCGACCGGCAACAGCCAGAAGCTGAAGTTGTTGAGGCGCGGCAGCGCCATGTCGGGCGCGCCGATCTGCAGCGGAATCATCCAGTTGGCCAGCCCGGTGAAGGCCGGCATGATGGCGCCGAACACCATGACCAGCCCGTGCATGGTGGTCATCTGGTTGAAGAACTCCGGCTGCACCATCTGCAGGCCGGGCTGGAACAGCTCGGTGCGGATCACCAGCGCCATGATGCCGCCGATGAACAGCATGCTCAGCGAGAAGATCAGATAGAGGGTGCCGATATCCTTGTGATTGGTGGTCAGCAGCCAGCGCAGCATGCCGCGCGGCGCGCTGCCGTGGCCCTCGCCCACATGAGCGCCGCCTGCGGTGGCACCCTCGCTCTCGCTGGCCTGAAGTACCGCCTTGCGTGGCTGTTCACTGGCCATGACACGCCTCCTGAATGCGTCGCTTGCACGCTATTGAGACAGCTGTTCCTTGATGACGGCTGGCTGCACCAGCTCGCCGGTATCGTTGCCCCAGGCGTTGCGCTCATAGGTGATGACAGCCGCCAGCTCGACCGGGCTCAGCACATCGGCGAAGGCCGCCATGGGCGTGCCCGCCTTGCCGTTGACCACGATATCGATGTGCGCCTGCATGTCCTGGGTGACGATGGCGCTGCCCACCAGCGAGGGGAACGCCGGCGGCATGCCCTGGCCATCCGGCTGATGACAGGAGGCACAGATGGTGGCGTAGGTCTTCTCGCCCTTCTCCATCAGCTCCTCGAGACTCCAGTCACGACCGGCATCGTTGAGCGCGGCCTCGGCTTCGGCCTTGCGCGCGATCAGCCACTCATCGAACTCGGCCTCCGGCAACGCCTCGACCACCACCGGCATGAAGCCGTGGTCCTTGCCACACAGCTCGGTGCACTGGCCACGATAGGTGCCGGGGGTCTCGATACGCGTCCAGGCCTCATTGATGAAGCCGGGAATGGCGTCCTTCTTGACGCCGAAGTCCGGCACCCACCAGGAGTGGATGACGTCGGCGGAGGTGGTCAGGAAGCGCACCTTGCGATTGATGGGCAACACCAGCGGGTTGTCGACTTCCAGCAGGTAATGCTCGCCCTTGGCGGCGGTGTTGTTGATCTGCTCGCGCGGGGTCGCGAGGCTTGAGGTGAAGGCGACATCCTCGCCCAGATACTCGTACTGCCAGCGCCACTGATGGCCGGTGATCTTCACGTCCAGCGCCGACTCGGAGGCGTCGTACATGTCCTTGAGCGTGGCGGTGGCAGGCACCGCCATCACCACCAGAATCAACAGCGGGATGGCGGTCCACAGAATCTCGATACGGGTGTTTTCATGAAAGCTTGCCGATACCGCACCGCGTGACTTGCGGTGCTTGATCATCGCGTAGCCCATCACACCGAATACCACGATGCCGATGACCACACAGATCCAGAAGATGATCATGTGCAGCGAGTGGATCTCGCGACTGACCGCGGTGACCCCGACCGGCATGTTGTATTCGACTGCCAGCACCGAAGGGGAAAGGACTGTCAGTGACAGGGTCGTCAGTGACAGAGTCGTCACTGCGCGTCGCAAGCGCAGACGCATTGGCCTGGTGACACGGGAAAGGCATTCCGCGATCCATGACATCGGCGCCTCCTTGTCATTGTTATCGAGAGCCTCACCCAGATGACGGCGCTGAGCGGCTCCCCGTGCTCCGACTTGCTTCGAGTATAGAAGAGCTTGGCGGAACACAAGGTCGCGTGGATCAACCCACTGATACTCCTTGGTCGCAAGGCAGAGCGAGGCAAAAACGGCTACCCCGCGCGTGATGCCGCCTGAGCACAAGGCGGTGGCGCGCTTCTGCGTTCAGTCCACGCATGAAGGCGGCGATTGAGTCATTGCCAAGAAGTCGGCTGGCGACATGCCGGCGCGCGGCGGGGCGACCAATGGCGAAGTTATATGCGCATTTATCGATGTTAGCGTCACGCCGATCTGCACCAGTGTGTTGAAAGTCTTGCTTGAAAGCCCTGACGGAAGGTCTTGCTCGGCGGACGCTCGACAGCGGCATATCGACCTGACAACCAGCACACGCCAGCACGCCCTACTCAATCCATCACCACGCCACTCGGAATCTGCCATGAACGCCATCTGGCTTGCCCTGTTCGGCTGCGTTGCCTTCGCCATCGGCTATCGCTTCTATTCCCGCTTCCTGGCCGAACGCATCTTCCGCCTCGACCCGAATTTCGTGACGCCAGCCCACGCGCTGCGCGATGACACCGACTACCTGCCGACCAATCGTTGGGTGCTGTGGGGTCACCATTTCACCTCGGTGGCGGGCGCAGCCCCCATCGTCGGTCCGGCGATCGCCGTCTACTGGGGCTGGCTGCCGGCCGTGTTGTGGGTCGTACTGGGCAGTCTGTTCGCGGCAGGCGTGCATGATTTCGGCACCTTGACGCTATCGGCGCGCCATCGCGGCCAGTCGGTGGGCACCCTGGCGGACAAGCTGATCGGCAAGCGTGCCAAGCTGCTGTTTCTGTTCATCATCCTGATTCTGGTCTTGATGCTGAACGCGGTGTTCGCCTGGGTGATCGCCAATCTGTTCATCAACTTCCCGGCCAGCGTGCTGTCGGTGCTGATCCAGATTCCGCTGGCGGTATGGATCGGCCATCGCGTCTATCGTCGCGGCGGCAAGATGCTGATTCCCTCACTGCTCGCACTGATGGTGATGTATGCCGCCGCCCTGCTGGCGGGTCAGTTCGAATTCCTGCAGATCGATCTGGCCGGTGCCTTCACCGCCATGGCCGGTGGCGAGGATGCCACCCTGCTGTTCGGCCTTTCGCCCATCTCCAGCGCCTTCTTGGTATGGATCATCGCGCTGATGAGCTATGTCTACATCGCCTCGGTATTGCCGGTCTGGAAGCTGCTGCAGCCACGCGACACCATCAACTCTCACCAGCTGGTGGTCGGGCTGGTGCTGCTGTATCTGGGACTGGCCGTAGGTGGCCCGCAGCTGACGGCGCCGGCCTTCAACGCCGATGCCGAGATGTCCTTCTACCCGCTGCTGTTCATCACCATTGCCTGCGGCGCCATCTCGGGCTTCCACGGTCTGGTCGCCTCCGGCACCACCTCCAAGCAGCTGTCCCATGAACCGGATGCGCGCCTGATCGGTTACTCCGGCGCGCTGGGCGAAGGCATGCTGGCGCTGATTTCCATCATCGCGGTGGCGACCCTGTTCGCAACCCAGGCCGACTTCACCGCAACCTATTCAAGCTTCGCCGCGGCGGGTGCCAATGGCCTCTCGAGCTTCGTTCAGGGGTCCGGTCAGCTGATCTCGCACCTCGGCCTGCCCGCCAACGTCGGCAGTACGCTGGTCGCGGTCATCGTGGTCAGCTTCGCAGCGACCACGCTGGACTCCGCCGTGCGCCTGATGCGCTACATCATCGCGGAACTGGGCAGCGAATACGGCATGCCAGCGCTCAGCCACAAGCACGTCGCCACCAGCATCGCCGTCATCGCCAGTGCCGCGCTGGTCATCCTGCCGCAGGGGCCCAAGGGCTTCGGTTCCGGCGGCTACCTGCTGTGGCCGTTGTTCGGCACCAGCAATCAGCTGCTGGCGGGTATCTCGCTGATGCTGGTCTCGGTGTGGCTCAAGCGTCAGGGCCGCCCTGTCATCTATACCCTGGCCCCGATGGTCTTTTTGATGATCATGACGCTGTGGGCGATGGTGCAGCAGGTGGTGCTGGATTGGTCGGGCATGGGCAGCAACGACCCGCAATGGCTGTTGTTCACCTTCGGCAGCCTGATCATGGTGTTTGCGCTGTGGATTCTGCTCGAAGCCAGCCGCAGTCTGAAGTCTCCCGCCCGAGTGAGCGCTCATGAGAGCTGATGACGATACCCGGTTGGCGTCATCACCACGCCAGCCGGGACTGACAAGGCGCCTGCTGACAGGCGCCATTCAGCTGCGGGATGGCTGGGAGGCCATGCTGCGCGTCAACCAGCAGCGCGATCTGGCGCAGCTTGCCCGTGAGGAGGAGGACATCTTCATGATGATGAGCTTCGCGGAGCTGATGGGCATCCCCAATCCGGCACCTGCCGTCTCGCTGGAGATGCTGCCGCTGATGCTGGAACGCATGCATGACTGGCACCTGCGTCAGGGGCTTGAGCATTCACCGCTGGAGGGCATCAAGTGCTGTTGAGCAGGCTCTGGAAACGCGCGGCATCCCGCAAGGCGAAAGATACGACTGTGCCGGAAGGCACTCAGCCGTCAGCGGCTCACGAGACTCACACTCATCAGTCTGGCCGAGCGCCGGGGCAAGCCGGGAAATCGGAGCTCCCCGAGATCTGGTTCTTCGGTGGCAAGGGCGGTGTCGGCAAGACCAGCTGCGCGGCGGCCCAGGCGCTGGCACTGGCGGAGAAAGGCGAAGCGACCCTGCTGGTATCGACAGACCCCGCGCACAATCTGGGCGACCTGTTCGGTGCGATCGGTGGCAAGCCCTGCAACATCGCGCCGCGCCTCGACGTGATGGAACTGGACCCCGAGCGGGAATGCGGCCGCTACCTGGAGGCGGTCCGCCAGCGGATCGCCCCCCTGGTAAGTGGCGAGCGCAGCGCCACCGTGATGCGCCAGCTCGAACTGTCACGCCACGCCCCCGGCACCAGTGAAGCGGCCCTCTTCGATGCGCTGGTGGAAATCATCCTGACTCCGCCAGCCCCGCTGGAAAATGAAGCTTCACACTATCGCCACATCCTGTTCGATACGGCCCCCAGCGGGCACACCATTCGCCTGCTCAGTCTGCCCGAAGTGCTGGGCGGCTGGCTGGAGGGCATGCTGGGTCAGCGCAGGCGCGCCGTCGCCGAACGCAGCCTGTGGCTGGACAGTCAGCAGGCATCAGAGACGCCAGGCGAAGAAGCGCCGGAAGACCCGATCAGCGAGGCGCTGGAGCAACGCCGTACGCGCTACGCAGCATTGCGTCAGCGCTTGAGCGATACCCGCCGGGCGCGCGTGATTCTGGTCAGCACGCCAGAGAAGCTGCCGTGTCTGGAGACAACTCGAACACGAGAGGCGCTGGAAGCTCATGGCCTGGCCGTCGGCGGCTTGATCATCAATCAGTGCCTGCCGGAGCCCGCCGCGCAAGAGGCTGGCAAGCCCCCCTCAACGCCCCACGAGCCGCAGGCTGACTGGGTCGCGACCTGGCGAGAACAGCAACGGCACTGGGCCGCCAGACTGGAGGAGGCCTTCGCTGATCGCCCGCGCCTGCGTCTGCTGCGCCAACCACAGCTGCCGGAGGACCGCGCAAGCCTTGCCCCGCTGGTGGCGCAATTCGCGGCGTTCCGCCCCTGGTCACCCGCCCCTGCCGCGTCCTCTTGCGGTTGCGCTGCTCCCGCCAGATGACTCAAGAGGTTGCCCTGCGTTTCAGCTCTTCAGCCCCTCAGCGCTCGAGCTCTTTCGCCCTCCCGCTCTCCCGCTCTCCCGCTCTCCCGCTCTCCCGCTCTCCGGACCTCACGCTGATCCGCTGATCCGTCATGTGCTGACGACATGCATTCGCGTACAGGGCGGGGGAGTTCATCATTCAGACACTTCGATCTGATAACTTATTCAGAATTTGCGCATATTGATGCACCATCACTGCCCTGGCCTCACCTGACTTGTGCACGCACCTTGAGTTAGGCGAGGCATGTGCACGCCTGCGGGCATGGCAAGCGAATTGCATTGTCTTGCATCCCCCTCCATGACGTTCAGAGTGCTGCTCACATGGCAACAATCTGTTGCAACAGGGTGCGCAATAACTGCACAAAACAACCATACAGTCGCCTCGCCATTCCGATAGAATAGCGGGCTAAATATCTTCCTCATCATGACATCGTTGCTTTGGCCTGCCGCGCCGGCGGTGAGTCACAATGTGGCGATGATGACGCACTTCAGCCCCTGAACTTCGTAAAGGACGCTCCATGGCCCCGACTTCCCCCAGTCAATCCCGCTTGCAGAGACACCCATTGGCTTTCAATGCCCGCCGCCTCGGCCTGCTTCCGGCAAGCCTGCTGCTGGTCGGTGCCCTGCTGGCCGGCTGTAGCGGCGACAAGGAGGAGGCTGGCCAAGGCCCCGCCGCAGGCGCCAGCCAGGCCGCTCAGGTCGATGTCGTCACCGTCACTGCCCAGGATGTACCGCTCACCAGCGAGCTTCCGGGCCGCACGCGTGCCTATCAGATCGCGGAAGTGCGTCCGCAGGTCGGCGGCATCATCGAATCGCGCGACTTCACCGAAGGCAGTGACGTCGAGGAAGGTCAGGTGCTCTATCACATCGATTCGCGCACCTATCGCGCCGATGTCGAGAGCGCCAAGGCGAGCCTGGCGCGTGCCGAGGCGAGTCTCAACACCTCGAGCCTCAAGGCCAAGCGCTACAAGAACCTCGTCGCGCGCAAGATGGTCAGCCAGCAGGATTATGATGATGCCGTGGCCACCGTCGGCGAAGACCGTGCCGATGTCGCCTCGGCCAAGGCCGCGGTATCCAGCGCGCAGATCAACCTGGATTACACCAAGGTCACCTCACCGATCAGTGGTCGTATCGGCAAGTCCAGCGTCACCAAGGGCGCACTGGTCACGGCCAGTCAGGAAACCAGCCTGGCCACCGTCCAGCAGCTGGACCCCATCTATGTCGACCTGACCCAGTCCGCCACCGAGGTGCTGCGTCTCAAGCGTGAGCTGGGCGAGAATCGCGATGCCGCCACCGCCCCGGTCCAGACGGAAGTCGAGCTGGTGATGGAAGACGGCAGCGTCTATGGCGCCAAGGGCAAGCTGCAGTTCGCGGATGTCACTGTCGACCAGGGGACCGGCATGGTCACACTGCGCGCACTGTTCCCCAACGAAGATGAGCTGCTGTTGCCGGGCATGTTCGTGCGTGCCCGCCTGACCGAAGCCGTCGCCAAGGATGCCATCCTGATTCCGCAGAAGGCCGTGAGCCGTGACAGCACGGGCCAGGCCAGCGTGATGACGGTCAATGCCGAGAACAAGGTCGAGGCCAAGCAGGTCGTGATCGGTCAGGCCATCGACAATCAGTGGCTGGTGACCAGCGGCCTCGACAGCAATGACAAGGTCATCGTCAGCGGTCTGCAGAAGATCAAGCCGGGTGCCACGGTCGAGATCGCCTCGGACGAGACAGGCACTGACCAGAACGCCGCACCTCAGTCGCGGACTGCTGCCAGCAGCGACTCCTCGGAAAGTGAACAGGCCAAGACCGGCGATAGCCAGTAAGCCTGCCCCCGCTTTTCGCGCCACTGTCGCCAGCCAGACGAGAGACGCTTCTCGTGTGACTGGCGACCGTCCCGAACGACGTTCCAGGAGCCTCAAACGTCATGGCCAGATTCTTCATCGATCGCCCTATCTTTGCCTGGGTGCTCGCCATCATCGTGATGCTGGGGGGTATCTTCAGTATCCTCAAGCTGCCGATCGAGCAGTACCCCTCGCTGGCCCCTACCAGCATCACCATCCAGGCCACCTACTCCGGTGCCTCCGCCCAGACGGTGGAAGACACGGTGACCCAGGTCATCGAGCAGCAGATGAACGGCATCGACAATCTGCTGTACATGAGCTCGACCTCGGACTCCCAGGGCAACGCCAGCATCGAGCTGAGCTTTGACACCGGCACCGATCCCGACATCGCCCAGGTTCAGGTACAGAACAAGCTGCAGCTGGCCACTCCGCGCCTGCCGCAATCCGTACAGAACCAGGGTGTCTCGGTCACCAAGTCCTCCGGCAGCTTCCTGATGGTCGCGGCCTTCGTCTCTGACGATGGCAGCATGACCAAGCAGCAATTGACCGACTATGTCGCCTCCGACATCCAGGATGAGGTCGCGCGTGTCCAGGGCGTCGGCGAGACCCAGCTGTTCGGCGCGCCGGGGGCCATGCGTGTCTGGCTCGACCCGCAGAAGCTCAACAACTTCAAGCTGACCACCAGCGACGTCACCACGGCCATCAGCACGCAGAACAACCAGATCGCCTCGGGCCAGCTGGGCAATCTGCCGGCGGAAGAAGGCCAGCAGCTCAACGCCACCATCGTGGCGCAGACCCTGTTTGAAACGCCGGAGCAGTTCGGCAACATCCTGCTCAAGACCCAGGAAGATGGCTCTCAGGTCTATCTGCGTGACGTCGGTCGCGCCGAGAAAGGCGCCGAGACCTACAGCACCGTCAGCCGCTACAACGGCAAGCCTGCTGCTGGCCTGGGGATCAAGCTGGCCTCGGGCGCCAACGCGCTGGACACCGTCCAGGCCGTCAAGGACCGCCTCGATGAGCTGTCCGCCTACTTCCCGCCGGGCATGAGCTTCAAGGTCCCTTACGACACCTCGCCCTTCGTCAAGATTTCCATTGAAGAAGTGGTGATGACACTGCTGGAAGCCGTGGCACTGGTCTTCCTGGTGATGCTGCTGTTCCTGCAGAACTTCCGCGCCACCCTGATTCCGACCATCGCGGTGCCGGTCGTGCTGCTGGGCACCTTCGGGGTGCTGGAAGTGCTGGGCTTCTCCATCAATACCCTGACGATGTTCGCCATGGTGCTCGCCATCGGGCTATTGGTCGACGATGCGATCGTGGTGGTGGAAAACGTCGAACGCGTCATGCACGAAGAGAGGCTCTCGCCACTGGAAGCGACCCGCAAGTCGATGGGCCAGATCACCGGCGCACTGGTGGGTATCGGCCTGGTGCTGTCATCCGTGTTCATTCCGATGGCCTTCTTCCCCGGCACCACCGGCGCGATCTTCCGTCAGTTCTCGGTGACCATCGTCTCGGCGATGACGCTGTCCGTACTGGTGGCATTGATCCTGACGCCGGCCCTGTGCGCCACCCTGCTCAAGCCGACCAAGGAGAAGACCACCGGCTTCTTCGGCCTCTTCAACCGGGTCTTCGATCGCTCCAACGCGCGCTACCAGAAAGGCGTTGGCGGCATGCTCAAGCGCACCGGTCGCTCGATGCTGGTCTATGCATTGATCGTCATCGGCTGTGGCGTGGTATTCACGCGCATCTCGACCGGCTTCCTGCCGGATGAGGATCAGGGCTATCTGTTCAACCAGGTCATCCTGCCGGTGGGCTCCACTCAGGAGCAGACCCTCGAGACGCTGGAAAAGGTCGAGCATCACTTCCTGGTCGATCAGGAAGATGCGGTTCAGGAAATGTTCGACGTCGCCGGCTTCAGCTTCGCCGGTCGCGGTCAGAACATGGGCCTGGCCTTCATCAACCTGAAGCCGTGGGATGAGCGCGAGCGCGATTCCTTCAGCGTGGTCAGTGAAGCACAGAGCTACTTCGGCACCTTGAAGGAAGCCCTGGTCTTCGCCATCAACCCGCCGCCGATCATGGAACTGGGCAACGCCAGCGGCTTCGACATGATGCTGGTCGACCGTGGCGGCATCGGCCACAAGGCACTGACCGACGCGCGCAACCAGCTGCTGGGCATGGCGGGCCAGAACCCGGCCGTGACCGGCCTGCGCCCCAATGGTCTGGAAGACAGCCCGCAGTTCACGCTCAATATCGATGAACTCAAGGCGACGGCGATGGGCGTCTCGCTGTCAGAGGTCTACTCGACGCTTTCCACGGCGTGGGGCTCGACCTACGTCAATGACTTCCTCGACGAGGGTCGTACCAAGAAGGTCTATGTGCAGGCGGAAGCCAGTGCCCGCATGCAACCGGAAGACCTCAAGAAGTGGTACGTACGCAACACCTCCGGCGAGATGGTGCCGCTGAGCGCCTTCATCAACGGCGAGTGGACCTACGGGTCGCCGCAGCTGGAACGCTACAACGGCGTCTCCTCGATGGAACTGCTGGGACAGGCGGCACCGGGTTACTCCACCGGTGAGGCCATGCAGGCCATGGAAGAGATGGTCAGCCAGCTCAACAATGGCGTCGCGCTGGAATGGACCGGCATCTCGCTGCAGGAATCCCAGAGTGGCGGCATGGCACCGTATCTGTATGCCATCTCGCTGGTCTTCGTCTTCCTGTGTCTGGCCGCGCTGTATGAGAGCTGGAGCATTCCGTTCTCCGTCATGCTGGTGGTACCGCTGGGGGTGCTGGGTGCCCTGCTCGCCACCTGGATGCGCGGACTCGACAATGACGTCTACTTCCAGGTCGGCCTGGTGACGACCATCGGGCTCTCGGCCAAGAACGCGATCCTGATCGTCGAGTTCGCCAAGGACCTTGAAGTGCAAGGTCGTTCGCTGATCGATGCCACCATGGAAGCCGTGCGCATGCGTCTGCGCCCGATCCTGATGACCTCGCTGGCCTTCACCCTGGGTGCCGTGCCACTGGCCATCTCGACGGGTGCGGGTGCCGCCAGCCGTCATGCCATCGGCAACGGCGTGATCGGCGGGATGATCTCGGCCACGGTGCTGGCGATCTTCCTGGTGCCGGTCTGCTATGTGGTCGTGCGCCGCCTCTTCGGTGAGCCGAAGGACCTCAAGCGAGCCCACGAAGCGGCCCGCCAGGAGGATGACCTTGTCTGATCTCTGATCACGACAGAAGCCTCATTGCTGTCACATTGCGTGACGGCCCTGCACGCCGCCCTCCCGGGCGGCGTGCCTGTTTGCAGGCTGGCAATAAAAGGCGCGCTCACGCGGCAGGCATTGAGTGCCATCAGCCTTTTGCGGCATCATGCTACTATCGAACACTGTTTGCCTGCGCAGGCCTGGTGCTTCCACGGCTCCCATACCTTCGCAGGGCCGCGTGTGCATGGGGCCAGGCCGCTGACGGCGCATCCCCGAGAGCGCATCCTCGAGAGCGCATCCCCGAGAGCACAGCCGCAGGCGTGTTCAAGCCGCGGCTGACAACGCCTCTGCGCATGCCCCGAACACGCGCGGCACGGCGATACATCACCCGATCCCGCTGGAGCGACATGCCTCGTCCCCTTGCTGCCCTGCGCCGCTACACCCGGCGCACCTTTGAAACCCGTGATCCGCCGCAGGTGTTCGCGCCTGTCACGTCAGGCGTGTCACGGCGGCGGATGCGTGCCTGCGAGTGCTGCGACCTCGTCGTGGCACTGCCGGCGCTCAAGGCCGGCGAGCGCGCCCGCTGCCCGCGTTGCGATCATCTGTTCGCCCAGCGCCATGCCCATGCCGTGCAACGCACCCTGGCACTGGCGATGGCGTGCCTGGTGATGCTGGTGCTGACGCTGCCCTTCGAGTTCATCGCCTTTGCCACCAGTGGCATCTCGGCGAGCCTCAGCCTGATCGATACGCCAGCCGCCCTGACGGCCGAGTCCTATCCTTCCCTGGCCGTGCTGCTGATTCTGACCATCGTGATGCTGCCGGCGCTCTACCTGCTGGGCGTCATCTATACGCATGCGGCCATCGGGCTGAAACTGCCCTTGCCGGGCATTCGCGGCATTGCGCGCACCCTGAGCCACCTGCGCCCGTGGATGATGGCGGATGTGTTTCTGGTCGGCGTGATGGTGAGCCTGGTCAAGATCGCCGGCATGGCCGATATCAGTTTCGGCCCTTCCTTCTGGGCGTTCTGCGCCTTCGCCCTGCTGATGACCAAGACGCTGGCCAGCATCGATGGGGATCGCATGTGGTTCGCGCTGGCGGGCGAGCCAGCCGCCCCCAGCGGGACGTTGCCGGGCATCGGCGCCGCCTTGCAGGGACTGGCCAGTTGCCATAGCTGCGGCCTGATCAACGCCTGCGGCGAACGGGAGGCGCACACCCACTGCCGCCGCTGTGGCGACCCTGTCCATCAGCGCAAGACGCAGAGCCTGCAGCGCACCTGGGCGTGGCTGATCGCGGCGGCGATTCTGTACATCCCCGCCAACCTCTTCCCGATCATGACCACGGTCAGCCTCGGGGAGAATGACCCGCAGACGATTGCCGGTGGCATCGTGGTGCTCTGGTCACATGGTGACTGGCCCATCGCGATGGTCATCTTCATCGCCAGCATCCTGGTGCCGGCCTCGAAGATGATCGCCATCGCCTGGCTGTGCATCAGCGCCCAGCGCCCCGAGGTGCAGCATGCGCGGGCGCGGGTGACCCTGTACCGCATCACCGAATATGTCGGGCGATGGTCGATGGTCGATGTCTTCGTGGTGGCGCTGCTGGCCGCGTTGATCCAGCTGGGCGCGCTGATGTCGGTCCACCCGGGGCCCGCGGCGCTGTCCTTTGCCTGCGTGGTGGTGCTGACGATGCTGTCGGCGTTGAGCTTCGACCCACGCCTTGTCTGGGACACCGAGACGGAGAAGACGATGATGGCGAACACGCTGTTCGGTGATCTGCCGCTGACCCCGCTGACGGGCTCCGCGTCTCTTGCCGCGTCCTCGCAGGCCACGCCTCCGTTCACGACGCCATTCACGACCCCGAATGCTTCCCGCAATCCCCCTTCCGCTGCCGCCTCACAGGATGACTTATGAGTGATGATTCTCGCGCACGTCGTGAAAGTCGACGCCGCCTTTCGCCGATCTGGATAGTCCCGATCGTGGCCCTGCTGATCGGCGCCTGGATGGTGTGGCACAACTACGCCAGCCGTGGCCCGCTGATCACGATCGAAATGGAGACAGCGGAAGGTATCGAGGCGGGCAAGACCCTGATCAAGACCCGCAACGTCGAGGTCGGCAAGGTCGAATCCGTGCGTCTGTCGGACAACCTCGACAAGACCATCGTCACCGCGCGCATGTCCAAGGACAGCGAGCGCATGCTCAATGCCGACTCGCGGCTCTGGGTCGTGAAGCCGCGCATCGGTCGTGAGGGCATCAGTGGCCTCAACACCGTGCTGTCGGGGGCCTATATCCAGCTTCAGCCCGGCGACAGCCGCGATGAGGAGGACCACTTCGTGGCGCTGGAGCAACCGCCGGTGACGACGCAGGACGCCAAGGGACTGCGCATCGACCTCACCAGCAACGATGGCAGCGTGCTCTCCGACGGCGACCCCGTCACCTACGAAGGCTTCGTGGTCGGGCGCGTGGAATCCAGCGAGTTCCGCCCCAGCGAGAAGGAAATGCACTACACCCTGTATATCGACTCGCCCTACCATGAGCTGGTGACCTCCACCACGCGCTTCTGGTCCACCAGCGGGGTCAGCCTGCGCCTGGATTCCCAGGGCCTGCAGGTCGATGTCGGGTCACTGGAAAGCGTACTGAGCGGCGGGGTGGCCTTCGGCATTCCCGAAGACCTGCCGCGTGGCCGTCCGGTGGTCGAGAACACCTCCTTCACGCTGTATTCCGACCAGGAAGAGGCCCGTGAGGGCAGCTTCCACCAGGCCATCGACTACGTGATCATGGTCGACGATACCGTGCGTGGCCTGTCGCGCGGCGCGCCGGTGGAATTTCGCGGCGTCCGTCTCGGCACCGTGGTCAGCGTGCCCTATCGCCTGACCCACCAGCGCGTGCGGACGCTGTCGAGCTTCGAGATTCCGGTGCTGATTCGCATCGAGCCCGAACGCCTCGAGGGGCAAGTGGATGATGAAGGCGTGGCGCAGTGGAAGAAGCGCCTCGAGCGCCTCTTCAAGCGCGGCATGCGCGCGACGCTGAAATCCGGCAACCTGCTGACCGGCGCCCTGTTCGTCGATCTCGACTTCTATGACAACCCGCCGCCCTACAAGGCCGATACCTTCGATGATATCGAGGTCATGCCCAGCGTCTCGGGAGGCCTGGCGCAGATGGAAGCCAAGCTCAATGCCCTGCTCGACAAGCTCAATGCGCTCGATGTCGAGCCGGTCCTGAGCAACCTGAACAAGACGCTGTCGGCCTCCGAGAGTCTGGTCAAGCGCCTCGACAAGACGGCCGGTCATGTCGATAGCCTGCTGGGTTCCGAGGCGGTACAGAAACTGCCGGGCGATATCAGCACCAGCATCGACAACCTCAATCGCACCCTGGATGGTCTAACACCGGATTCTTCCGCCTACCGCAAGCTGGAAGGCGATCTCGAACGACTGGACCGCGTGCTCAAGAAGGCGGAACCGCTGCTCGATACGCTGGAGAAGAATCCCTCCAGCCTGATCTTCGACAAGCCGACCACTCGCGATCCGATTCCAAGGGCCCAATGATGACGACAGCCAAGAGTCTCTCGACCCGCACAGCCGCCATGCCGCAAGCGTGCAGCGCGTCTGCCTCACCGCGCACTTCCACGTCGCACAAGGGCCGCTTCGGCGGCCTGATGGCAGGCTTGCTGATGCTCGGCACACTGGCGGGCTGCACGACTGCCGCCACCGGTGGCGCCTACCTGCTGCCGCAAACGACACAGGCTGGCGCCGCCCAGCGCAGCGTTGCCGCCGAGGCCCCTCTGCTGGAAGTGATGCCAGTGCAACTGGCCAGCTATCTGGAAGGCGGCAGCCTGGTCTATCAGACGGACGACATCACGCTGGTACAGGCCAGCCAGAACCTGTGGGCCGATGACCTGCAGGACATGCTGACCCGCCAGCTGCTGACGCAGCTCAAGGCCAGCCCCGCCCAGCCGCTGAGCCAGTACCGTATCGCAGATACCAGCCTGAGCGGCCTCAAGGGCGCACGCCTGAGCGTAAGCCTGGATCGCTTCATCGGCCGCCACGATGGCCAGTCCGTCATCACCGGTCGCTGGCGCCTGCGCGGCGTGGATGGCAGCGTGCTGGAGGAAGGCGACATCCAGACGCTGACTCCCCTGACGGATGACGGCTATCCGGCGCTGGTCAATAGCCTGGGCGAAGGCTGGCGTGTGACCGGCGAGCAGTTGGCACGTGAGATCGCCAAGTCATTGCCGGCCACGGCGGATGCCAGCTGATGACCTGACGGTCTGACAGAACAGGGCGCGACTGGATGCCCAGAAAGCTGGATGTCCAAAAAAAGAAGACCCCCGACGGAATCCGTCGGGGGTCTTCTTTTTTGGCGACTAGCTGGCCTCAGCCCTGCTGGGGCAACACCAGCTCACCGTCACGGATCTCGAAACGCTTCACGTCCGGCTTGTCCTCGAGACGCACGGTGCGGGTCTCGTCACCCATGTCGACCTTGACGTCGTAGCCGACCACCTTGTCTGACGCGTCCTGCACCGTTTCGCAGCGCTGCTCGGTCGTGGTGTAGGTGTCGCCCTTCTTCATCTGGCCCTGGATCTGGTTGCCGGCATAACCGCCACCCACGGCACCCGCGGCTGTCAGCACCTTCTTGCCATTGCCACCGCCAAACTGATTGCCCACCACACCGCCGACGATCGCGCCGACGGCCGTGCCGACGACATTGTGGGTGTCCTTGCTGGGCGCCTGATGCGTCACGGTCTCGTTGTGACAGACCTCGCGCGGGGTGGTCACGGTTTCCGTCACGGCATCCACCGCCACGATATCGGCATATTCAGGGCCTGAGTTGCTGGCCGTATAGCTGCCGATCGCCACTCCACCGCCAATGCCCAGTGCAGCAACGATCGCGCCAATCAGGATAGACTTGTTCATGCGTGTTCTCCTCACCGAATAGTGTTGCAGCCTGGCTCGTCGGCCAGTCAGCCATGCCCCTGGATGACACTTGAGGGGCTTGCCGCTGCGTTCGGAGAGTAATCTAACACTGTTCGATAAACTCGGTAATGTGGCAACTTCACCACCCGGCCGTCGCCATTTCGCAACATCGGACATGGAAAAGACGGGTTCTACGCTAGATCATGCCTTATATTAGCAATTTCTTGGCAATCAGGCTTGCGGCCAGAAAACCCCGCTCATCGTCATGGCGCTGACGCGGGCTGTACGAGTCGGACAGCACAAACAGGGCCGGTGCGAGCGCCTCAGCTCGTACCGGCCCTTGCCTTGATAGCGCTGACCGCGAGTCACTCAGTCCAGCTGATTGGCCGTGATGGACACGGCTTCATCGTTGCAGAACTGCACGCGGACATCTTCCCACCAGTTCAATAGACGGCAGGACGTGTCATCGGCAATCGTCTCACTGATATCACTGGGCTTGCCCAGCAACGAGATGGCCTGTGCCTCACTCATGCCCTGCACCAGATAGCCATCATCCAGCGCTGAACGAATGCGGTACTGGCGCTGACTCTCCTCACGTGCGGCCAAGGCACGCTCCTTCTCACGCGCCAGACGCTGTGCGGTCGGGTCTTCGCCTGAAGTCTCTTCTATCACGTCAGCGGCGGGCACCACCGTCAGCGAATCATCCAGCGTGACGGGGGTATCACCCTGCTGGCAAGGCTGCTGCTGCCAGGTGGGCACCCCCGACTTCAAGCAGCGAAAGATGCTGTTGTTGGCCTTGGCGGCAGGCGGCAGAGAGGGTGTCGCCGGGTCGGCAATCACTTGCGCCCGGGGCGCCTGCCCGTCACTCGAAGACGCTGCAGCATTCGGCGACTCCTCCGCCTGAACCGCCGCAAGCGGCATACCACTGACCAGCGTCGCCACCAGCAGTCCCCGCAAGAGCCGGCGCGACACCTGGCGTGAAACGCTGCCACAGGAATCCATCATCAACTTGTCTCTCCGCTTGGTGAGAGCGTGGATCACGCACGGATATCACGCCCAATGAGGTGAAATGGCAAAGCCATCATCCTTGCGTCAGCGCTTCCACTGATAGACCTCATCGGCGGTCTGCACATCGTCATGGTGACTGACATCAGAGCGACTGGGGGTCGAGGCCGCTTCGCCTGACCCATCGCCCGGAGTGTCCAGTGGCGGCATGCCTGGCATGGCCAGCCTGTCGTGGCTGTAGCCGTGATCGGGGCGGTGGTCGTGATCAGACGGCTCGATCTGATCGAGACTGGCTGCACCGTGATCGGGCGTATCCCAGACGGTGACCACCCGATTGCGCCCTTCGCGCTTGGCACGGTACATGGCCTGATCGGCACGCTGCAGAAGGTCCGGCAGCAGTGATTCCGCGCAAGCGGCCGGTCCGCCCTGGGCCACCCCGATACTGATGGTGACCCGCAGCAGCTGGCCGTTGCTCAGCGTGAAGGCACGACTGTTGATCGAGAGCAGCAAGCGTTCGGCTGCGTGCTGGAGCCCTTCTCTGTCCTCCGTCGGACACAGGGCCACGAACTCTTCTCCCCCCTGGCGGCACAACTGATCACTGCCGCGCAGATGGTGACGCAGTCGTTGCGTCAACTCTATCAGCACCTCATCGCCAATCGCATGCCCTTGGGTATCATTGATGGCCTTGAAGTGATCGACATCGATCATCAGCACTCCCAGGCCACCACGACTCAGCAGACGCGGCCCCTCTTCCAGCAAGGCAAAACGAGACAGCGCCCCCGTCAGCTGGTCATGGCGCAAGTCTCGACGGTAGCGCTTCTCGCGCTGCTCAGCCTCCCACCCGATCTGCACCGCCACCACCGCGATGAAGGTGACGGAAATCACCAGGTTGACGACACTGGCCAACGACATGAACTCGTAGGAGACGATATAAACCGGGCTGGTGAGGTATTGGGCGCCGATATAGAACAGCAGCAGGACACCACTGAACAATAGCCGTTGAATGCGTGACAGGGACGCGATACAGATGAAGAAGATGGCGACGATATGGAAATACTCGAAGCCACCCTCGGCGCCGAACTGATATTCCCACCATGCCGCCTTGGCCGACATCGGCACCACCAGCAACAGCAACGCGGAATTCATGTACCCCTTGCGGTGGAACATGATGGCCAAGACGTTGAGCAGGACGCCGATGACATTGATCACCACCGGCTGCGGATAAGGCTGCAGGCTCAGCAGAGCGAAGTAGCCCAGCTGGCAGCCGAGCGCACTGATATAGATCCACATGAACAACTGATAAAGCGCGAGGTGCCGCTCAGCCAGCCCCGCCGGAGCTGGCCACCGCCACTTCATGTTTACCGTGCGCAAGACACCCTGCCGACTTCCCGGTTTGCGACGGCGATCTGCTTTCGCCATGATTCCTTCCTCATTTACGGCACTTCCCGTGTGCCTCCGCTGCGCGCTACCTGATGATTTTACCTGCCTATTCTATCTCACGCTGCTGTATGAAACGTGACAGCCCTAACCAGTGCGCATCCTTCAAGGCATGCAGCGCAGTCAGGCATGTGACTCACGTGTACCAGGCGCCCTCCCCTGCGAGACTGGCAATCCCATCACAGCGGCGTGGCTCACGTAGCAGGAGCCTGAGCGTGAAGCATCAGCTATCTCGAGGATCAGCAGTCGAAGATTCTCACAAAGTGGGCCTTGTGGGTGACTTGCAGAGTAGTTCAGAGAAGATTTAAGCCCTAGATTCAGTCGTGATGATGACCGGGCTGGAAAAAGTCCGTGACCAGTCAATGGTACTCTTGAGCATGGCAATGCTGACATCTCATCGCCAGCCTGCATGACCCGGACCACCTGACACTCGGGCCCTCCTCGACGTCTGAGACAAGAACCGGGCAGACAATCGCCCGCCTTCGTGACACCATCAGCGCCTGGACATGGCAGTAGCCGTCACCCACTTTTCCCCGCCGCTTTAGAGAAGAGAGACTGTAATGGACGCGACCACTCTGACACGCGACTTCCACCTGTGGCAGCGTTTCTCCAAGCAAGACCGCCTGGAACGTGAACATCGTGCTGCCCGCCGCAAGATCGCCGAAGCTGGCACCATGGCGACGCGCATGATCAAGGCCTATGAAAGCATGGCCGCCAAGGGCGTCTCCGAGAATGCATGCTATCGCACCATCTACAAGCAACGCGATGCGCAGGGTGAGATCATGGTGTGCGAAGGCTGGCTCAAGGTGCGTCGTGTGGTCGCGGAAGGCGGCACCACGCGTCTTCGCGGCACGCTGATGACGACGTTCAGCCTGCTGGATGGCGAGCAGGAGCCCGCCGATGCCAGCGTCGAGAAACTCACGCTCGAGGTGTATGACGAAATCGTCGCCGGCACCAAGATGAAGCTGGCCTGCAAGGTGGACCGTTGCGACGCCGATGACCAGACGGACTTCATCACCTTCCTGGATGCCGTACGCGGCGACCTCAAGCAGTGGGTGTGATGCGCCCAGGCGTGTACGCCAACCCCTGATGAAGGGATGACTCCCTGAATCGGCTCAATGATGCCCACTCGCCTCGTGCAGTGGGCATCATTGCTGTCAGGGGCAAGAAAACTGCTGGCTCATGCCAGTACCGGCCTGCCGGGGCCTTTGTTTCCGAAATGGAATCTATCCATTTCCCATCTCGCACAGATAGCGACGAAGATTGACCTGATAGACCGAAATTCCTGTCACTGTTGCGACAGTAGCAACCTGAGGTTACCCATCGTGCAGGAAACTCCTGGCCCTCGCCTGACTCATAGTACGCAGAACATGCTCGTCATCTGATTACAGGAGTCAGTCCATGAATGCCATTGCACCGTCGGCTTACCACACCCTCGACGTCGAAACGCTCTCTCATGTCACCTCCGCTCGCCTGCCTTTGCAGCCGATCGGCGACATCACCATGGATAGCCCGGCCAGTGAGCTGGTGACGGACTTTGCCGTCACCGCCGGTCGCAGCATTCAGGGCAGCGCCTCCATCGGTCAGGCACTGGCGACCATGAAACAGGCAGGGGTGCGTCTGCTGCTGGTCCACGATCATGATGGCACCTTCACCGGCGTGGTGACCTCGCGTGAGCTGCAGGGTGGCCGAGTCGTGATGCGTGCCATGACCCGCTTCAATGTTCAGCGTGATGAAGTCACTACCGACATGGTGCAGATACCCCGCGCGGAGCTGCAGGGCATTCCTCTCGCCGTGCTCAAGCGCGCCCGCGTCGGGGACCTGGTCGAGACGCTGCGTCAGAGTGGCGAATCCCACCTGCTGGTGACCGAGCAGGGCGATGATGGCAAACCCAGCGTGCGCGGTCTGGTCGCCGCCTCCCGCGTCGGCAAGGCCTTGGGGCTCGACCTGGAGCACCCGCCGGAAGCACGCAATTTCGCTGATATCTGCCGGGCCGTGCTGGGCAAGTACGAGTGACCCGGCAAGGGTAGGCAGTATCTTCAGTCATCTGGCTGACAGAGGCGTCATGAAGCCGCGTCCTGACAAGATGGTTTATCCCCAGACTGGTGCTTGATTCGGGAAAAATGCTCACAAACGGCGTATGATGTGGCTATCAGCGCGAGATATCACTTGGCAGGCAGCATGGAAGCGCTTGTCGGTCAGAGAGATGACTCGGGCTCTGACGGATATACTCAGCCAACGGATGGTGTAGATGAGGATTTCAGCCATGCCATTACGCTCACTGCGTGATCATCTTTTCAAGCAGCGCCACGTCGAGGTGCTCGTCATCAAACAGATTGATGGCGAGCTCGTGCATGTGTGTGGTGCCGGCATCGTGGAAGGCAACGGCAGCGTCAGTCACAAGCGACGTGAGCTGCAGCGTGACAACCATGCCTTCCCGGTGCGCATGCATGATGGCAATCAGATACTTCAGCCAGACGACTTCAATCGTCTGGTGCTGCTGGAGGAAGTGACTCTGCATCCCCTTGGCTGCCAGCCGAAGGAAGCCATCTCGCTGGAGGTGGCTGGCCATCGCTATCGTGTCGCGCATACCCCCATGCGCTGCTGGCACTTCCGCGGCCACCTCGTGCTGGAGCGCACGCCCCAGGGCATGCTGCTGAGCACCGAGGACATGACCCTGATTCGCGCCAAGGCGAGTCGCCAGCCAGTCTCCAATACGGCACGCGCCAATGCCGAGCGCCTGCAGAAGACGCCCGCATGGCGCAATGTCGCTCCACGCGGTCATGACGTGCATGCCGACGGCGCCACGACGCGTCAACGCGCGGCAGCTCGCAGAATCGACAGCCCTACACGCGAGCTGGAGCTTGAGCCCAAGTACTGAGGCACAGGAGCGGCGAATCGCAACGGGGACATTGAGCCAAGACAGATGTGTTGAGAAAGGCGCATAGAGACAGAACGCTCGGCAATTGCCGAGCGTTCTGCTGTCCAGGGCCCGGTTCGAGGAAGAACGGCTCGCGGCAAGACAGCTCGCGGCAAGACAGCTTGAGCATATGCCGGTATTCTCACAGACCTGTCCTCTCGTTCAGGTTTCCTCATGCGCCGAATGCCAGCATCCCTATTCCTGCTCATCCTGATTCTGGTCGCCCTGAACCTGCGTCCGGCGCTGTCATCCCTGGCGCCCCTGCTGGATCGCATCACCCAGGACCTGGGCCTGAGCACGCTGGCAGCGGGCCTTCTCACCACACTGCCCGTCGTCTGCCTGGGACTGTTCGCCCCACTGGCGCCGCGCCTGGCCCGCCGCCTGGGGGTAGAGCGCACCCTCAGCCTTGCCCTGATCACTCTCGGCATCGCCCTGTGGTTGCGGGCCAGTGACATGGCACTGCTGCTGTATCTCTGCACTCTGTTATGTGGCGGCAGCATCGGCGTCGCCGGCACCCTGCTGCCCGCCATCGTCAAGCGTGAGCATCCTGAGCGAGCCGACCTGTTCACCGGCGTTTACACCATGGCGCTATGTCTTGGTGCGGCGCTGGCCGCGGGACTCAGCGTGCCACTGGCCAACCTTCTCGACAGCTGGCAAGCCTCATTGGCCTGCTGGGCGCTGCTTGTGGTGATCGCGCTTCCCGCCTGGCGCCTGAGCATGCCCCACCCGTGGCCAGAGAAGATGACCAGCCAACAGCAGGCCACCCCCCGCCTGTGGCACCTGCCGCTGGCCCGCCAGGTCACCTTCTTCATGGGCTGCCAGTCTTCCCTGGCCTATATCGTCTTTGGCTGGCTGCCTTTCCTGCTCCAGCAACGCGGCCTGAGCGATATCGAATCCGGCTGGCTGATGGCCGCCTCGGTGATGGCACAGGTGCTCACCGCCCTGTTGGCCCCCGTGATCGGCCGCATGGGGCGCGACCAGCGCCCCGCCATCCTGCTGCTGCTGTCCTGTACCGCCATCGGCCTGCTGGGACTGATGATCGGGCCACTGTCCCTGCGCTGGCTGTTCGCCGTGCTGCTCGGTTTCGGCCAGGGGGGCAGCTTCTCGATGGCATTGACGCTGCTGGTGCTGCGCACCTCCGATGCACGTCTGGCGGGCGCCCTCTCCGGCATGGCACAAGGCACCGGCTACATGCTGGCCGCCCTCGGGCCACTCGCCGTCGGCATTCTGCTGGAAATCACGGCCGACCTGCGCGTGATCGCGTCGCTGTTCGCGCTGATCCTGCTGAGCGCCGCCATGCTTGGCTTCCAGGTCGGCAGGCGTCGCCGTATCTGCCTGCGCGAGGATGGCAGCACCGAAGTGGTCGACGGCTGACACCTTCTCCCCCCATTAGGTGAGGCAAGGCCCCACCAAGGTATCAAAATTATCTGTCATTCATGCTTGAATGATAGATTTTGCCGATACTACTTGTCGTTGAAATTTATATATTCCGAATGTCTCATTTGGATTCCTCTGGTGTCGCTCTACCCTCTGAGTTCTCGTTGTAAAGCAACGAACATTGCGCCCTGCCATGTTCGAACGCCTCGGCAATGTTCGAACTGCTCGGCCATGGTCAACCAGCCAGACAATGTTCGACCTGCTTCGCAACGAGACCCTCATAACAACAATCTCACACCCAGAGGCACATGCTCATGCCCTTCGAAAGGATTCGATTGTCCTCCCCCGGCTCGGGAGACACCTCATGCTGTCATTGATCGGCGTAGCCATCATCGTCATCGGCCTGGCACTGCGCCTCAATGCGCTGCTGGTGGTGCTGGTGGCAGGTTTCTCCTCCGGCCTGGTGGCCGGCATGTCACCCACGGAAATTCTCGCCGCGCTCGGTCAGGCCTTTACCGACAACCGCGCCGTCTCGCTGTTCATCATCACCCTGCCGGTGATCGGACTGCTCGAACGCAATGGACTGCGCGATCAGGCCGAACATCTGGTCCAGAAACTGCGGGCCGCCAGCGCCGGGCGCATCTCCTTCAGCTACCTGGTGCTGCGCAAGGCGACCAATGCCTTCGGTCTGCAGCTCGGTGGTCACCCGGCGATGATCCGACCGCTGGTCGCCCCGATGTCAGTCGGCGCCGCCGAACGTGATCTCCCCGAAGAGGCGCTGAACTCGCCACGCTTCAAGGCCCTGAGCCAACGCATCCGCGTTCTGAATGCCGTCAGCGAGAACTTCGGCAACTTCTTCAGCCAGCTGATCTTCGTGGCTTCCGGCGGGTTGTTGCTGATCAAGAGCGTGCTCGACAAGAGTGGCGCCAGCGTCAGCCTGGCCGACATGGCGCTGTATGCCATTCCCACCGCGCTGGTGTCACTGGTGGTGGTATTCGTGCTCTGCCGCCGGCTGGATGCACGCATTCGCCGTGAACATCTGCTGCTGCGCGAGGAATACCCCCAGCCCTCCGGCCAGACCAACGCGACACCGGGCAAGGACACCTTCACCACTTCTGCGACGGAGAGCCACTCATGAACGGTATCGACGCTCTCTACCTGATTACCGGCTTCGCCATCATGGCCTTTGCCGTCCTGACGCTCACCGATCGTGATCATCCGCGCAGACTCGGCACCAGCGCCTTCTGGATGATCTTCGGCATCAGCCTGGCATTTGGACAATGGCTGCCCGATGTCGTGGTCGGTCTTGCCATGCTCGCGCTGGCGCTGCTGGCCGCCACCGGCCAGCTCGGGTTCGGCAACTACGGCCAGTTGAGCGATGAGGCGCGTCAGGCGCGCCGCAAGCGCCTGGGGTCGCGCCTGTTCATCCCCGCGCTGGTGATTCCGGTCGGCACCTTCCTTTACACCCTCACGACAGGTCAGAGTGCGCTGGTCGGCCTGGGCGTCGCAACGGTACTGGCCTTTGCCGTGGCGCTGCTGCTGCTGCGCGAGAGCCCGGCGACCGGCATGCAGGAAGGTCGTCGTCTGGCCGATGCCATCGGCTGGGCCGCCATCCTGCCGCAATTCCTGGCCGCCCTTGGCCTGCTGTTCGATCAGGCCGGCGTCGGCCAGACCATCGCCGGGCTGGTCTCGAGCGTGGTGCCGGATACCAGCCTGATCGCCTGCGTGATTGCCTACTGCGTCGGCATGGCCGTGTTCACCATGCTGATGGGCAACGGCTTCGCGGCCTTTGCGGTCATCACCTCCGGAATCGGCTATCCGCTGGTCATCGCGCTGCATGGCGGCAACCCGGCCATCGTCGGCGTGCTGGGCATGCTGTCCGGCTACTGCGGCACGCTGATGACGCCGATGGCCGCCAACTTCAACATCGTGCCGGCCGCCCTGCTGGAACTGGATGACCGCTACCACATCATTCGCGCACAGATACTGCCTGCGCTGGTCATGCTGGCCGCCAATATCAGCCTGATGTTGCTGCTGGCCTTCTGATCTCCCACTCTTACCCGCGCATCGATCACCGCCAGCAGTGACCCGCGGTGATCGCTGCCAGCCAAGGAATGTCATCATGCGTCGTCTGCTACTCTGCGGCTTCGAGCCCTTCGGCACGGATAGCGTCAATCCCGCCCTCAAGATCATCGAACAACTGGACGGCCAGAGACTGGCCATGCACGACCAGCCCGATGAGCGCTTCGAGATCATCACCTGCCGGGTGCCGGTGACACGCTACGCCGCGATTGACAGCGTCATCGAGGCCATCGGCCAGCACGCCCCTGACACCGTGATCATGCTCGGTCAGGCCAGCGGTCGCAGCGCCATCACGCCGGAGCGGGTCGCCATCAACCTGGATGACTATCGCATCAGGGACAACGGCGGCCACCAGCCGGTGGATGAGCCCATCGAGGCCGATGGCCCGGATGGCTGCTTCACCACCCTGCCGATCAAGGCAATGGTCAACGACCTCCAGGCGGCAGGCCTTCCCGCCAGCGTCTCCTACACGGCAGGCACCTTCGTCTGCAACCACCTGTTCTATGGGGTGCAGCGTCATCTGGCGGATAGCCCCATCCGCTCCGGCTTCGTGCATATCCCGGCGCTGCCCGAGCAGAGTGTCGATGGCCGTCTGCCGACCATGAGTCTTGAAAGCATGCTCGAAGGCGTACGGGTGATGTGCATCAGCGCCATGTCCCATCAGGAGGATGCGCGCATCGGCGGTGGCAATATCAGCTGAGCGCCCCCATCTCGTCGCGGCTGAACGCCCGACTCCGACAGCTCCCCTGCAAGCCGGCATGCGTTACAATGCCGGCTTTCCCATTTCTGGCAGGTGGACACGATGACTCCCGAGACGCACATCCTGGTACTGTATACCGGCGGCACGCTGGGCATGGTGGAAAGTGAACAAGGACTGGTACCTGCCGGTGACTTCGATGCACGTCTGCGCGCAGCACTGGAGCAACTGCCCCCCAGCCGTCGTGGCCGTCTGCCCGCCTTCACCCTGCGCGAGTTTCCGCAGCTGATCGACTCCTCCTCCGCGACACCGGCGGACTGGCACACCATCGCCAGCCAGATCGCGGACGCCTACGACAGCTTCGATGGCTTCGTCGTCCTGCAAGGCACCGACACCCTGGCCTGGACCGCCTCCAGCCTCGCCTTCCAGCTCAAGGGTACCGCGCGCCCAGTGATAGTCAGTGGTGCACAGTTGCCGCTGGAAGCCGAGCACAGTGACGCGCTGGGCAATGTCGAGCTGGCACTCACCGCCGCCGCCCAGCCGACCCTCAATGAAGTCGTGGTCGCCTTCGGCGGACAGTTGCTGCGTGGCGTGTGCACCCGCAAGTGGTACACCCAGGACCACCGCGGCTTCACCACGCCCAATGCGCCGCTGCTGGGCGAATGGGTCGATGACCGCGTCGTGCTCTACCCCGGCCGCCTGATGGATGACCAAGGCCCCGCTTTCGAGCTGCCCGACTATGCTCGCCTCGGCAAGGACAGCATCATTCGCCTGCCGCTCTACCCCGGCATCAGCGCCGAGAGCGTGCGTGTGCAGTTGATGCGCCCCGAGGTCAAGGGCGCCGTGCTGGAGCTGTGGGGCAGCGGCAATCTGCCGGAAGACAGCGAGCTTTTGGGGGTGTTGGCCGATGCGCGTGGCGAAGGCAAGCTGCTGGCCGGTATCAGCCAATGTCCGCACGGGCCGGTCACCATCGGTCACTATGCGGCCGGCGCAGGCCTAGCCACCGTCGGCGTGCTGTCCGGCGATGACATGACGCTGGAAGCGGCCTTCACCAAACTGCTGCATCTGGTGGCGCTCGATCAGGACGAAGACTGGCAGCGGGAACGCTTCCTGATGCCCTTGGTGGGCGAGCGCGCCAGCGGCCTGCTGTGAGTCCTGGCAGCCCCGCGTGTCGCTGACTGCTGAACTCAAGTCGCTGAGCGCTGAACTCTGGTCGCTGATCAGGGCGTAAACCAGCCTTCAGCGTTGACCGATAGATAACAGAAAGCCCCCGCCAGGCATGCCTGACGGGGGCTTTCTAGTTTCGCTGATAGGCCTTGGCTAATCCTTCACGCCAAGGCGCTAATCGGCAGAGCCAGCCGGATCAACCGGTGTTGCGCAGACCGGCGGAGATACCAGCCATGGTCACCATCAGCGCGCGTGACAGCTCGGCGGAGATGGCGCCATCGGCGTCGCGGTTACGCTGCAGCAGCTCGGCCTGCAGACCATGCAGCGGGTCGATGTAAGGGTTTCGCACATCGATGGCCTGACGGATCAACGGCATATGCTCAAGCAGTGCCTGTTGATCGCGGATCTCCAGCACCACCTTCTCCAGACGCTCGAGACGATCTCGCAGCGATTGCCCCAGCGCCTTCAGGGCCGGCTCATCGACCAGACGCTGCTCGTAGTAGGCCGCCGTCGAAAGATCAGCCTTGGAGAGCAGCATCTCCAGCATGTCGACGTAGGTGGAGAAGAACGGCCAGTCGTTCATCATCTCGCGTAGCACTTCCAGGCCGCCCTCTTCCTGCATGCGCGTGGCGAAGGCCTCGCCACTGCCGAGCCAGGCGGGCAGCATCAGACGAATCTGGGTCCAGGCGAAGATCCACGGGATCGCGCGCAGCGTCTCGACGCCACCATCCTGACGACGCTTGGCGGGGCGGGAGCCCAGCGGCAGGCGTGCCAGTGCGGTTTCCGGTGTTACCGAGCGGAAGTACGGCACGAAGTTCGGGTCTTCACGCACCACGCCGACATAGGCCTTGTGCGCGATACCGGCCAGGCGGTCCATCTCGTCTCGCCATTGCTGCCTGGGCGCCGGCGGCGGCAGCATGCTGGCTTCCAGCACCGCGCAGACATAGATCTCCATCGAGCGGCTGGCGATGTCCGGCAGACCGAACTTGAAGCGAATCATCTCGCCCTGCTCGGTGACGCGCAGCGAGCCGGTCACCGAGCCCGGCGGCTGGGAGAGGATCGCCGCATGCGCCGGGCCGCCGCCACGACCGACCGTACCACCACGGCCGTGGAACAGGGTCAGTTCGACGCCGTGGCGCTTGGTGACTTCCACCAGCGTTTCCTGAGCGCGGTACTGTGCCCAGGCAGCCGCCAGCTGGCCAGCGTCCTTGGCGGAGTCGGAGTAACCGATCATCACTTCCTGACGATCACCGGCCTGCTCGCGATAGATCGGCATGCCCAGCAGCGTGTCGATGACGGGGCCTGAGCGGTCCAGATCATCCAGCGTCTCGAACAGCGGCGCGATCGGCAGGCGCACATCACCGCCGATCTCCTTCATCAACAGTGCCACCGCCAGCACATCGGAGGCCTGACCGGCCATCGAGATGATGTAGGTGCCCAATGCCTCGCGATGCTCGCGCGCGATGACCTTGAAGGTATCCAGCACCTCGCGCGTGTCGGTGGAGCATTCCCAATGGCGCGGGATCAGCGGGCGACGGCCAGCCAACTCCTTGGTGAGGAAGTCACAGCGCTGCTGCTCGTCCCACTCGAAATAGCTGCCCAGCCCCAGCGTCTGGCTCAGTTCATCGAAGACCTGCGCGTGACGCGTGCTTTCCTGGCGGATATCGAGCTTGGTCAGGGTGACACCGAAACAGGCCACGCGACGCAGGGTGTCGAGCAGTGCGCCGTTGGCGATGGTGTCCAGCCCCACATCGCACAGCGAGCGGTAGCAAGCCAGCAGCGGCGTATACAGCTGCTCGCGGGTCTCGATGATATCGACACCTTCGTGGCGCTTGCCGTCCAGGCCCGCCTTGGCCCAGTCACGCGTGCTTTCCATGCGCAGGATCAGGCGGCGCAGGATCTCGCGATAGGGTTCGGCCACATCGCCGGCCTCGGCACGCAGGGCGGCCGTGCACTTCCACATCGACAGCTCCGACTTGAGCTGTTCGAGGTCGCGAAGGTAGAGATCCGCCGCCATCCAGCGTCCCAGCAGCAACACGGTCCGCGTCACGCTGGCGGTGACATTGGGGTTGCCGTCGCGGTCACCGCCCATCCAGGAGGCGAAGCAGATCGGCGCGGCGTCCAGCGGCAGACGCTCGCCGGCGGCTTCCAGCGTCATCTCGTCAAGCTGACGGTGGAAGTCCGGTACCGCTTGCCACAGTGAGTTCTCGATGGTGGCAAAGCCCCACTTGGCCTCATCCACCGGCGTCGGACGCTCGTGGCGAATCTCGTCGGTGTGCCAGGCCTGGCTGATCAGCTCGGTCAGGCGTGCACGCGCGAGGGTCGCCTGTTCCGGGCGATCACAGGCGCCTTCCATCTGGGTCAGACAGCCCTCGATGGCATCGTATTTCTGGATCAGGGTGCGGCGGATGACTTCCGTCGGGTGCGCCGTCAATACCAGCTCGACACGCATTGCCGAGAGCTCCTCGACGATCTTCTGCGCGCTGAAACCACGCTCGCGAATGCGCGTGATCAGCTCGCCGAGGTCCGGCTGGCTGCCGGGACGATAATCCTCGACGCGCTTGAAGCGGCCACGGTAGTGCTGCTCGGCGATGTTGGAAAGATTCAGAAACTGGTTGAACGCCCGGGTGACCGGCAGCAGATCACCATCCGGCAGATCACGCAGATAGTCGATCAGCTCATGACGGGCGGCCTGATCGCCCTGCTGGCCCTGTTTGGCCAGGGCGCGGATGCGCTCGATGCGTGCGACGAAGTCATCGCCGAGGTCGGCCGCGATGGTCTGGCCGAGGTTGTCACCGAGAATACGCACGTTATCGCGCAACGATTCATGCAAGTCGTGACTCATGAAACCCTCCTTGGGAGTGACGGTGCTGCCGCGGTCATCTTCCCCTGTCACCAGGGGCACACAGTCAGATAGCTGACAACAGATTCCCTCATTGCGCAAAGACACCTGATGACAACCGGCTGAGGGAAGACACCGGTCTGGCGCTGGTGAAGACACTGGCGCGAAACGGAAAGACCCGCGGCGCAGCAGACCGGAAAGCAGGACAAGACTCGCGTCCTGATCGCTTCCCCTCAGCATACGACCGCGGGCCTCGGCTCCACAATCCGACTATCGCGTAAACTTACTACATTTTTCCAAATGCCCTTTACCAAATACGCTGCGACGACGCTCCCTCACCGAACCAGCGGCGTCACCGGACGCGCTGCTGACGTCGCACCCTCGCCCTGTCGCGCCTGCTCAGCCGCACGCTCCCGGCGCTTGGCCTCATCCCAATGCGCATCCATCTCGGCAAGCGACGCCTCATCCAGCGTGCGCCCTTGCCCGGCGATCGCGGCTTCCACATGGCGGAAGCGTGATTCGAAGCGCGCATTGGTGGCGCGCAGCATCTGCTCCGGGTCCGCCTTGAGGGTGCGCGCGAGATTGACCACCGCGAACAGCAGGTCACCGACTTCCTCGCGCGCATGGGCCGTATCGCCCTCGGCCAGAGCTTCCTCGACTTCGCCGAGCTCCTCACGAATCTTGGCCAGCACGCCTCTCGTGTCGGGCCAGTCAAAGCCCGAACGCGCGGCCTTCTTCGAGAGCTTGGCCGCCCGCGTCAGCGCCGGCAGGCCAAGTGGCACGCCATCCAGCACGCTGTCGCCGGCAGTCTGGCTGGCAGGCGCGTCAGCGGTCTCCTGCTGCTTGAGCGACTCCCACTGGGCGTTGAGCGAGCCTTCGTCGACCTCATGAGTGGCGATGCCCTCACGGCGCGACGCGAGGGTGCCATCCGGGAAGACATGCGGATGGCGGTGCAGCATCTTCTCGGTCAGCACATGGATCACGTCGTGGAAATCGAAGCGTTGCTGCTCACTGGCGATCTGGGCGTAGAAGACACCCTGAAACAGCAGGTCTCCCAGTTCCGCCGGCAGCTCCTCGAGCACGCTGGCATCGGCCGCGGCGCGCTCGATGACATCGGCGACCTCATAGGCCTCCTCCAGGGTGTGCGGCACCAGACTCGCGTAATCCTGGCGGCTGTCCCAGGGGCAGCCGTACTGCGGGTCACGCAGCACGGCCATCAGGGTCAGCAGGTCATCGAGGGTGTAGCGCGTATCGGCTTGCCTGCCTGCATCGACATCGACGCTGGCATCGAATCGGCGACTCATGCCTTGTCGCCCCCGACCCGCAGGCGCTTGACGTCGATGATGTTGGGCAGCTGCTGGATGCGGGCGAACACGCGCCCCAGCACATCGAGATTCTCGACTTCCAGCGTGATCTTGAGCGTGGCGATGTTGTCGAGCTGATCGGTGCGCGTGTTCACCGACAGCACATTGACCTTGTCGCCGCTCAGCACGTTGGTGACATCGCGCAGCAGACCGGAGCGGTCCCAGGCCTGGATCTCGATATCGACCGGATACTGATTGCGCGAGCGCTGGCCCCAGTCGACATCGACGATGCGACGCGGCTCGTCCGAGCGCAGCTGGATCAGGTTCGGGCAGTCCTGACGGTGCACGGTCACGCCGCGCCCCTGGGTGATGAAACCGGCGATCTGATCGCCCGGCACCGGGTGACAGCAGTTGGCCATGGTGGTCTTCAGATTGCCGACCCCCAGCACCATGACGGCGTCGGGCTTTTCCTTGCCCTGCGGCTTGCGCTGGCGCAGCAGACGCTCGAGCTGCTCCTGATCATCGGTATCGCCGAACAGCTGCTGGGCCTGGTGCAGCACCTGGCCGACGCGCAGATCGCCCGCGCCGATGGCGGCGTACATATCATCACGCGTCGGGTAATTGACGGCGTTGGCCAGCTTGTCGCGGTCGAGATTCTCCAGCGCCAGCCGCGAGAATTCCTTCTCGAGCAGCGCCTTGCCCTCATCGACGTTCTGGTCACGTGCCTGCAGCTTGAACCAGGTCTGGATCTTGGCGCGGGCCCGAGAGGTGCGTACATAGCCCAGATTCGGGTTGAGCCAGTCGCGGCTCGGGCCGCCCTTGGTGGCGGTCAGGATCTCGACCTGCTGGCCGGTCTTGAGCTTGTAGGTCAGCGGCACGATGCGCCCGTCGACCTTGGCACCCCGGCAGCGATGGCCGACCTCGGTGTGCACGCGGTAGGCGAAGTCGATCGGCGTGGCGATCTTGGGCAGGTCGATGACATGCCCCTCCGGCGTGAAGACGTAGATGCGGTCAGGCGCGACGTCGGAGCTCAGCCCCTGACGGATCGCTTCCTGGCCGCCGTTCTCGCCGACTTCATCCTGCCATTCGAGCACCTGACGCAACCAGGCGATCTTGTCCTCGTAGCTGCGACTCTTGTGACCGACATCGTGGCCCTTGTAACGCCAGTGGGCACACACGCCCAGCTCCGCCTCCTCGTGCATGTCGAAGGTGCGGATCTGGATCTCGATGACCTTGTTGCTCGGCCCCACCACCGCAGTGTGCAGCGACTGGTAGCCATTCTTCTTGGGGTTGGCGATGTAGTCATCAAACTCATGCGGCACGTGGTGCCAGCGCGAGTGGACGATCCCCAGCGCCGTGTAGCAATCGCTGACGGTGCCGACCAGAATCCGTACCGCGCGCACGTCATACACCTGGGAGAAGGCGATGCGCTTGATCTTCATCTTCCGCCAGATGGAGTAGATGTGCTTGGCGCGGCCCGCGACATCGAAGTGCTTGATGCCCTGCTCGCTCATCAGAGTGCGCATCTCGACCAGCAGGTCGGCGATGTAGTGCTCACGCTCCAGACGCTTCTCGGACAGCTGCTTGGCGATGGTCTTGTATTCATCCTCCTCGCGGTAGCGGAAGGACAGGTCCTCCAGCTCCCACTTGAGCTGACCGATGCCCAGGCGGTGCGCCAGCGGCCCGTAGATATCGAAGACTTCGCTGGCCACGCGCATGCGCTTCTCGCGCGGGGCATCCTTGACGTGACGCAGGGCGACGGTACGTTCGGCGATCTTGATCAGCGCGATGCGCACGTCATCGATCATCGACACCAGCATCTTGCGCAGGTTGTCCTGCTGGTCATGCTGCGCCATGCCATGACTCGGCGCCTGCAGCTGACTGATGGCGGCCATGTTGAGCACGCCTTCGATCAGGCGGGCCACTTCCTTGCCGAAATGCTTCTCGATGGCCTCAAGCCCCAGATGCCCTTCACGCACCGCGCGATAGAGCACGGCCGCGACCAGCGCCGGTTGGTCAAGCTTGAGTTCCGACAGGATGTCGGCCATCTCGAGACTGAAACGGAAACTGCGCAGCGGCTCGCGCCACGGCTTGTCACCGCGGGCGTCCGCCTCGCGCGCCACCTTGAGCGCCACTTCACAGGCCTGCACCATGACCTCGGCATTCACCGACGGGACTTCCTCGCGCAGTCGCGCGACCCACACCGGGATGTCCACACCACCGCTATCGGTCAGCGGCTGATCTTCGCGCACCTTGACCATGACCCTATGTCCTTGAATATCTTGCCATCTTGATGACAGTGCCCGAGGGCACCGCCTCAGTCTTCCGCCCGCTCCAGCAGCAACATCGATTCCAGATGTGCCGTGTGAACGAACATGTCCGCCATCAGGGCACGCGTGACGCGATAACCGGCGTCCTGCAACAGCCGTGCATCACGCATCAACGTGGTCGGGTCACAGGCGATGTACAGCACACGCTGCGGCACTCGGCTGACCCTCCCAGCATGCAGATCACGTGCCAGCTCCTCGCAGAGAGGCTGAGCGCCATCACGCGGCGGGTCTAGTACCAGAAGGTCGATACCCTCGAGTGACGGCAGGGCCTTGCTCAGGTCCGCTCGACGTGCACTCACCTGCGCCAGTCCGTTGGCTTCGGCGTTGACCATCAGCTGATCGACCATGCCCTGACTGCCCTCGATGCCCGTCACCTCACTGGCGCCGGCCGCGGCAGCCGCCAGGGTCAGATTGCCGACACCGGCGTAGAGGTCCATCACCTTGAGTCCACTGACGTCGCCCAGCCATTCGAAGGCGGTGTCGATCAGGCGCTGATTGAGCGCCGCATTGACCTGCACGAAGTCGCCCGGCGAGAAGGCAAAACGCAGCGTCGTTGCGCCGATATTCAGCGAATACGCGGCGTTCGGCGTGCCCGACAGCCATTCCAGCACCACCGGATCACGCCCGACCCGCCAGCCGACCACCAGGCCGTGCTGCTCGGCGAAGGCCTGCCAGCGCTGCGCATCACGCGGCACCGCCTTGAGCTGGCGCACTACCACGATGACCTGCCCTTCGGCAGCGGTCAGCTCCAGATGGCCCAGACGCTTGGGCGCCTCGAGGCTTTCGATCAGCTCACGCAGCGGCGCGAGCAGGCGGTCCAGCTCCGGCACCAGCACGCTGCAGGTGGTGATATCGACCAGCTGGTTGCTGCCGCGCCCCCGGAAGCCGAACTGCAACTCACCGGCATCGGTCACGCGTACGCCGATACGCGCGCGACGGCGATAACGGCTTTCATCTTCGCCCAGCGGCTGAATCTCGGGCAGCGTCACGCCATTGCGTGTCGCATGTTCGCCCAGCACCTGCACCTTATGGGTGCGTTGGGCATCCAGCGCCATATGCTGCAGATCACAGCCGCCACAGCTGCCGAAATAGGCACAGGGCGGCGTCACGCGACTGTCAGCCGCGTTGTCACGTGCACGCACATGCGCCTCATTGAAGCGCTTGTGCGTGCGGTGGATGGCCAGCGTCACGCGCTCGCCGGGCAGGGCCTGATCGATGAACTGGGTCTTGCCGCTCTCGTCATGGGCGATGCCGCGCCCATCATGGGCCAGGCGGTCGACCGTCAGCCACTGGCTGTCGGCGTCGCTGGCATTGCGGGTGCCACGACTGGCCACTTCCTTCTCGCGACGGGTCGGCTTGCGCGCCGGTCGCTTCTGTCCGAGCAGCGCCATCAGGAACGCTCCCCTGCGACGGCTTCATTGTGGGGCGTGTCCTGCTGAGTCATGTCGTCGTCCTGGGTATAGAGGCCTGTCGAGAGATAGCGGTCTCCCCGATCACAGACGATGAACACGATGACCGCATTCTCGACCTGCTCGGCGAGCTTGAGCGCGCCCGCCAGCGCACCGCCGGAGGAGACACCGGCCAGAATGCCTTCTTCGCGCGCCAGACGGCGCATGCAGACTTCGGCTTCGTGCTGGCCGATATCCAGCGTGCGGTCGATGCGTGAGGCATCGAAGATCCGCGGCAGATATTCAGCAGGCCAGCGGCGGATACCCGCGATGCTGGCGCCTTCGGCAGGTTGCAGACCGACGATCTCGATGGCCGGATTCTGCTCCTTCAGATAGCGCGAGGTGCCCATGATGGTGCCGGTGGTGCCCATCGAGGACACGAAGTGCGTGATGCGTCCGTGGGTCTGCTGCCAGAGCTCCGGCCCGGTGGTGCGGTAATGCGACAGCGGATTGTCCTGATTGGCGAACTGATCCAGCGCCTTGCCCTCGCCACGCGCGATCATCGCCTCGGCCAGGTCCCGCGCGTGCTCCATGCCATCGGCTTCGATCAGCGTGGCCCCGTAGGCACCCATCGCCTGCTTGCGCTCGCTGGAGGCACTGGCCGGCATCACCAGCACCATGCGGTAGCCCTTGATGGCTGCCGTCATGGCCAGCGCGATGCCGGTATTGCCGGAGGTCGCTTCGATCAGGGTATCGCCGGGAGAGATCTCGCCGCGCGCTTCCGCCTCCTGGAACATGGAAAGCGCCGGACGATCCTTGACCGAACCGGCGGGGTTGTGACCCTCCAGCTTGGCCAGCAGCACATTGTTGCGGCCCGCGGTGATGCGCGTCAGGCGCACCAGCGGCGTGTTGCCGACGACATCTGCAAGACTGGGATAATCGGACGCGCCAGGGATGGCGTCACCGGGGGTTTCGCTGAGATGAGACATGAGAGGCAGACTCCAGAGACGCCGCGCCCGGACAGCCGAATGACAGCGGTCAGGCGCTGGCATCGGGACCAAGGACGAACGGGGGGCCGCGTCGGGGTGTAGATGATGCGCGCAGTATATCGCTCCCGCCCAGCCCTGTCAGGGCGCTCGCCATCGCTTCGCTCAAGAGCGCGAGGTATGCTTGCCGCTGATGCTCGTTCGCCCTTTGACGATGGATTGCCATGCTGCTTCGTACCCGATTCCAGCTTGCCCTCTTGCTGCTGCCCCTCGCCACCAGCCTGATGTTCAGCCTGTATGCGGTGGACCGCGAGATCAGCGGTGAGCGCCTGGCCATGATGGAGCGCCTGCAGGCCAGCATGCAGGCCATCATGCCGGGCATGGCCAACGCCGCCCTCGCCGCTGACGACCAGCGCCTGCACGAGCAGGCCCAGATGCTGATCGACCAGCGCGACGTGCGCGCCCTGACGCTGCGCACCGCCAACGGCGGCGCCCTGTTGCACCTCGGCCCCAGCCAGCGCCCGGAAACCAGCACGCTGGTCGAGAGTCAGGCCTACCCCTCGGACCCGGACTCACTGGTGATGGTGATGCCGGTCATCGACCCGTGGCGCGAGACGCAGCGCGGCGAGCAGATGTCATGGCTGGTGCTGGAGGCCTCCGACACCCGCCTTGTGCTGCATCGCTACCAGCTGCTGGTCGGCTACGGGCTGGCCAATCTGGTCTTCGGTCTGGCGCTGCTGCTGCTGGCTTTCCATGGCTCGCGCCGCATGCTGCAGCCGCTGCATGAGCTGGGCGAGGCCCTCACCTGCCTGGCGCGCGGCGAGACACACCGCCAGCTGCCGGTGGCAGGCAATGACGACCTCAGCGAGCTGGCCGAGAACTACAACCGCAGCGTCGAGCAGCTCAAGCGCGCCCGCGAGGACATGCAGGACCAGATCGAACAGACCACCCAGGACCTGCACGAGTCGATGGAAACCGTCGAGATCAAGAACATCGAGCTCGACATGGCGCGCCGCAAGGCGCTGGAAGCCAACCGCATCAAGTCGGAATTCCTGGCCAACATGAGCCATGAGATCCGCACGCCGCTCAACGGCATCATCGGCTTCAGCAACCTGCTGGGGCGCAGCGATCTGGACAACCGCCAGCGCGACTGGCTGGGCCACATGCAGAATGCCTCCTCGAGCCTGATGTCACTGATCAACGACATTCTCGACTTCTCCAAGATCGAAGCCGGCAAGCTCGAGCTCGAGAAGGTGCAGATGGACATCGAGCCGCTGATCGAGGAAGTGCTCGCCATGCATGCCCCGGAGGCCCATCGCAAGCATCTGCATCTGCTCGGGCTTGTCTATGACGACGTGCCGCAGCGCTTCGAGGGCGACCCGCTGCGTATCAAGCAGGTGGTGACGAATCTGGTCGCCAATGCCGTCAAGTTCACCGAGCGCGGCGAAGTCATCGTGCGCGTGATGGTGGATGATCTGTCCGGCAGCAACACCCGCCTCAAGATCGCGGTGGCAGACACCGGCATCGGCATGGACAGCGCCCAGCGCAATCGTCTGTTCCAGGCCTTCTCGCAGGGAGACCCGTCACGGGCCCGTCAGTTCGGCGGCACCGGCCTGGGGCTGATGATCTCCAAGCGACTGGTCGAGCAGATGGGCGGCGAGATCCAGGTCGACAGCCTGCCCGGCCACGGCTCCACCTTCCTGTTCAGCGTGCCGGTGGCGGTGAGCAGCATCGAGGAGCGCCCGCGCGAAGTCGTGTTCGATCATCAACGCATCTGCCTGATCGAGCCGCACTCGGCCACCCGTCGCGCCCTGAGTTACCTGCTGACCCGCTGGTCACTGACGCTGGTCGGCATCGAAGAGCAGCCGGACCTGGTGGTGGTCGCGCTGGAGAGCCGCGACCTCAAGCGGCTGGATGAATGGGGCGCGCGCCTCAAGCATCTGCCGTGTCGCGTGCTGGGCCTGCTGAACGCGCCCCTGCCCGCTGATGCCGAGAACCTGCAGCAGTACGGCATCGACGAAGTGGTCAGCAAGCCGGTCACACGCCTGCAGATGCGTCACAAGCTGGCCAATCTGCTGCATTCACCTCACCGCGACCCGACTCAGGCACCGCGCAGCGCCTCCTTCACCTCGTTCGAGCCGGCCACACGCGAGCAGGACGCAAGCACGGCGCTGGCCGCCAAGCCGATCGCCACGCCTGATGCGAGCGCCAAGCCAGCCAGCACGCCTGCCGCGAGCACCACGCCTGCCAAGACGCCACCGGCCGGCCCGCGGCCTGAGCTCACCGCCCAGCCTGCGAGTCAGGAAACGCCTGCGCAGCCTCGCAAGTGCGTGATGGTGGTCGACGACAACCCCTCCAACCGCCTGTTGGCCGAGGAGCTGTTGACCGACATGGGGCTGGACACCCTGGCCGCCCAGAGTGGCGAAGAGGCGCTGGCCTTGGCTCAGGAGCAGGTCGTGGATGCCGTCCTGATGGATATCCAGATGCCGGGCATGAACGGGCTGGAAGCCACCAAGGCGCTGCGTCATCAACATCGCGAGGGCAACCGCCACCTGCCGGTGATCGCCCTCACCGCCCATGCACTGGCGCATGAACGGCGAGAGCTGCTGGCGGAAGGCATGGATGATTACCTGATCAAGCCCATCGACGAGGGCCTGCTGGCCAACCTGCTCAGCCGTCATCTGGGCATTTCGCTGGACCCGCCACCGCAGGCCGCGCGGTCATCCAGCCAATCGCGCAGCCCTGCCCGCAGCCAATCGCGAAGCCCAGAACGCAACCAAGCGCGCAGCCCTGCTCGCAGTCAGGCGACGTCTGCCTTGCCGCCGGGAGTGAAAGACGCTGCCAGCCAGGCCGAGTCCTCGTCGCCGGCAGCGCCACTGCCCCGCTCTGCCGCGAAGAGTCAGCTCAGTCTGGAGCAGGACGCCGACCTGCCGGTGGTCGACATGGCGCTGGGCGTGGAGATGGCCGGTGGCCGCGAGGCCCTGGCTCTGGAGATGCTGGGGCTGCTGATCGAGAGCCTGCCGGAGAGCGAGGCCAGGATCCGCCGCGCCTGGCAGGCGCGTGACAACGAGGCGATGCTCGATGGCGTGCATTATCTCAACGGCGCCTGCCGCTACTGTGGCGTGCCGCGTCTGGCACTGCTGGTGGAGGCACTGGAGACCCGCATCCGCGTCAGCGGCTTGTCGCAGCTGGAAGAGGATGTCGATGCCCTGTTCGCGGCCATCGACAGCCTGATCCAGTGGTCGCACAGCGATGAGGCCAAGGCCCTGCTCGCCGCGCCGCTTGAGCCGGCTAGCCCCGACGGTGAGACGGCTGAGGCGCCTGAGACGCCGACAGCATCCTCTGTCGAGACCTCTTCATCGGCCGCCACCGCGCCCTCGGACGCACCCGCTGAGCCCTCCGACACAGGCTCGCCACAGACGAGCAAGCCACAGACGAGCGAGCCACAGTCCAAAAACCAGCCCTGAAAGACCAGCCCTTCACAAACGACAACGCCACCCGCTGCCGCAAGGCAGGGGTGGCGTTGTCGTTTCGAGCGCCGTGTTCAGAGACGCGATCCAGCGCCAGACCGAATAGGGCTAACGCTCCAGCACCACGAAGGCGATGGCCTGATCACGCTCATCACTGATCGACAGGTGCAGATGGCGGATACCCGCCCGCGCGGTCAGGGCTTCCGCCTCGTCAGACAGCTTGAGCGAGGGCTTGCCCAGGGCGTCGTTGACCACCTGAATCTGGGTGAAGCGCATGCCCTGACGCAGGCCGGTGCCCAGCGCCTTGACGAAGGCTTCCTTGGCCGCGAAACGCTTGGCCAGAAAGGCCGCCGGCTGAGGGTGATCGGCAAAGCGCGCCAACTCCTCTTCCCCCAGCAGTCGGCGCGCAAAGCGCTCGCCGTGGCGCGCCATGCCTGCCTCGAAGCGCTCGATACGCGCGATGTCCGTGCCTATGCCGACGATCATCCGCAGCAGCCTGAGCCCTGCACATGCTCATGGTCATCACCGTGTTCGTGGTCATGGTCATGATCGTGCGCATCCAGCGCGGCCATCAGGCCCGCTTCCTGGCCTGCGATGCACAGACGCTTCATCTCGATGACGGCCTCCTTCAGGCCGACGAACATGGCGCGCGCGATGATCGCGTGACCGATGTTCAGCTCGTTGAGCCCGGAGATACCCGCGATCGCCTCGACGTTGTGATAGTTGAGGCCGTGACCGGCATTGACCACCAGCCCCAGCTCGTTGGCCAGCTCCGCGGCGGCCGCGATGCGCTCGAACTCGACACGCGCCGTCTCGCCCGTGGCATCGGCATAGGCACCGGTATGCAGCTCGATGACCGGCGCACCGGCCTCGAAGGCGGCACGGATCTGCTCCGGCTCTGGGTCGATGAACAGCGAGACTTCACAGCCCGCCGCTGCCAGACGCTCGCAGGCGGCAGTGATACGCGCCAGATCACCGGCGACATCCAGTCCGCCTTCAGTGGTCAGCTCTTCGCGCTTTTCCGGCACCAGACACACGTTGGCCGGCTGGACTTCCTCGGCCAGCGCCAGCATCTCTTCACTGACGGCCATCTCGAGGTTCATGCGCGTGTTGAGCACCTCGGCCAGAATGCGCACGTCGCGCTCCTGGATGTGGCGACGGTCTTCACGCAGGTGCACGGTGATACCGTCGGCACCCGCCTCTTCCGCGACCAGCGCGGCCTGGACCGGGTCCGGATAGCGGGTACCACGCGCCTGACGCAGTGTGGCGATGTGGTCGATGTTGACCCCGAGCAGGATGCGCAGCGGATGCATGATCAGCTCCTAACGATGAACAAGAGAGAACAGGCATGGCGACGAGGGCCATGCCGAAGACAGGTCGCGCAATACTATCATGCGTCACGCCGCAGCCGGACAGTGTCGCCACGCCTGACGGCGTCAGTCGGACTGGCGACTCTGACGCCGCCTGGCCGTCAGCTGCATCATCAACTCGCGCGAACGCAGCGGACGGTCCCCTAGCAGCGGCGCCAGCGCACGCCGCGCCAGCCACAAGCTCTCGCGGGCAAGCCCTGCATGCCCCCAGTCTTCGCTGGCCAGCAACTTCAGGGCCCGCCCTTCGATGCCCGCCGCGCCTGGCGGCTGCGCCTGAAAGCGTCGCTCACTGACCACATAGTCATAGCGCACGTCCGGCATCAGCGGGCTGTCATCCAGAGCGCGAAATTGCGGCAGTTGCTCCAGCGCTTCCAGCAGGCTGTATTCGAGCCGCCTGAGCGCGGGGGCGCGTCTGGCGGGCAGTGCCACCTCATCCAATGTCAGCGAGTAGAGCGCGAACAGCTCCGGCACCGGCATTTCCACCGGCAGCGTGCGGGTCAAAAGCTCATTGGCGTAGAACCCGCACAGCAGTCCCTCGCCCGCCAGCAGACTGGCGCTGCCGCCAGTCTCCATCAGGTTGAGAGTCTTGAGATCGCTCTCGCCTCGCCAGGTGACATGCAGGGGCGTGAACGGCTGCAGTCGTGCACGCCCCTTGCTGCCCGGGCGCTGAACGCCACGCGCCACCGCGCGCACCCGTCCGTGTTCGAGGGTCAGCAATTCGATGATGGCACTGGTTTCACGGTAAGGCTTGCGATGCAGCAGGAAGGCCGGTTGCGGCGTCATCAGGCAGGCTCACGTCAGACGGTGGCTTGGCAAAAAAAGCTGGCAGAAGGACTGGCAGAGGGGCTGGCAAGAAACGAGACCGCCTGGGCAAGGCCAGGCGGTGCGCGGCAGAGGCCGCGAGAACATCGGATCAGCGACGGGCGGCACACGGCAGTCGCGACCCATTGGGATCGCCACCGTCCTGCACCGCTCGCGCGGCGTCGTCAGTCCTTGTCGTGGGTGTAACCCAGACTCTTCAGGGCACGCTCGTCATCCGACCAGCCACGCTTGACCTTGACCCACAGGTTCAGCATGACCTTGGCGTCGAAGGCACGCTCCATCTCGAGACGCGCTTCACGGCCGATGTTCTTGATGCGCTCACCGTTCTCGCCGATCAGGATCTTCTTCTGCCCCTGACGCTCGACCATCATCAACGCGCTGATGTGCAGGGTGCCGCGCTGATCGGTCTTGAATTCCTCGATCTCGACGGTCATCTGGTAGGGCAGTTCGTCGCCCAGCTGACGCATCACCTTCTCGCGCACCAGCTCGGAGGCCAGGAAGCGAGAGCTCTTGTTGGTGATCTGGTCGTCCGCGAACATGTGCTCGCCCTGCGGCAGACGCTTCATCACGTTCTCGAGCAGCAGATCGATGTTGGTGCCGTTCTTGGCCGACATCGGAATGATGGCCGCGAAGTCACGACGCTCCTGCAGGCTCTGCAGCCAGGGCGCGAGGGTGGTCTTGTCCTTGAGCCAATCGATCTTGTTGACCACCAGAATCACCGGCGCCTTCACGTGGGCCAGCTTCTCGAGCACGATCTGGTCTTCTTCCATCCAGCGGGTGCGGTCGACGATGAAGACGACGGCATCGACATCACGCAGCGCCTGGGTGGCGGCCTGGTTCATGAAGCGGTTGATCGCCTTGTTGCGATCGCGCTGCATGATGTGGATCCCCGGGGTATCGACGAAGACGCACTGGGTGCCCTCTTCGGTGTGGATACCCATCACCTGGTGACGCGTGGTCTGCGGACGACGCGAGGTGATCGAGACCTTCTGGCCCAGGATGTGGTTCATCAGCGTCGACTTGCCGACATTCGGGCGACCGACGATGGCGACGAAGCCACAGCGGGTGTCCGGCAGCGGCTGATCGCTGACACCGGCGGCGGCCAGCATGCCCTCGAGGGCATCCGGCGTGCCGACGCCGTTATCAGTGGAGTGATCAGGGGCGTCGCCGCTCGGGGTGACGTTGTCTTCTGGGGTATGGCTCATGAGCGGCCTCCGCGGGCAGGTTCGAGCAGTTGCAGCGCGAACTCGGCCGCCTGCTGTTCAGCATGACGACGGCTGGAGCCGACGCCTGTGGTCTTGGTGTCGATCATCTCGACGTGGCAATCGACGCTGAAGGTCTGCGAATGCGCTTCGCCTTCGACGCTGGTCACCTCATAACGCGGCAGTGCCGCCTGACGCGATTGCAGGAATTCCTGCAGACGCGTCTTGGGGTCTTTCTGGGTGTCCTGAAGATTCAGCGCTTCAAGACGGGTGGCGTACCAGCGCAGCACGTGTTCACGCGCCACCTGCATACCGGCGTCCAGATAGATGGCGCCGATCACGGCTTCCACGGCATCGGCCAGAATGGACTCGCGACGGTGACCGCCGCTTTTCATCTCGCCGGAGCCCAGACGCAGGTTCTCGCCGAGATTGAATTCACGCGCCAGCTCCGCGAGGGTCTGGCCCTTGACCAGGCGCGCACGCAGGCGTGACAGCTGGCCTTCACGGGCCTGGGGGAAGCGCAGGAACAGCGCTTCGGCGATCACGAAGTTGACGATGGAATCGCCAAGAAATTCGAGACGCTCATTGTTCTGGCCACCATAGCTTCGATGGGTCAGAGCCAGTTCCAGCAGGCTCGCATCCTCGAAGGTGTGGCCGATACGCTTTACAAAGGCATTCAGCGGGCTACTCACAGGTCTCCCTACTCTCTTTTTGTCGCTGACGCCCGCGGGCGTCCTGTCGAATGGTGCATCAGTCATGCTGGCTGATGCCTGTCGTCTTCGACATGTCTCGCGATGCCCGAAGCCTACGCGGCTTGAGGAGTTGCCGATTGCCACCATCCCAATCCGATATTCGTCAGCCGCGCTGCCCGCAAGCTTGTGGCCACGGGTCCGACATGATGAACAGCAGGTTGACATGGCAGGCACGACGCATCGTCCCATGTCGAAAATCCGCACTGATAAGGCCGGCGGGCCAATGTGGCCCTGCCAGACACGACCGGGCCGCCTCTCGGCGGCCCGGTCAATGCACTGATCAATGAATCAGGCGTACCGAGGAAAAGTCCGGGAACCCTTCTTTCCAGTGCATCCATACCGCCACCGCCTTGCCGACGATGTTCTCTTCCGGCACGAAGCCCCAGTAGCGGCTGTCGTTGGAGTGATCACGGTTGTCACCCATCACGAAGTACATGCCTTCCGGCACCCGGATCTCGCGCATCTGCGGGCCGGGGTCCTGAGGGTTATTGTAGATTTGATGGGCGTGTTTCCCCAGTGTCTCATCCAGCAGGTCTTCACCGGATTGTTCACTGGAGTTGCGCGCATTCAATGTCTTGTCGATGGCCTCACCATTCACGTAGAGCTGCTTGCCTTCGTAGCGAATGGTATCGCCCGGCAGGCCGACGACGCGCTTGATGAAGTTGGTGGACGGATCCTCCGGGAAACGGAACACCATCACATCGCCACGCTCCGGCTCGCCGACTTCCAGCACCTTGGTGTCGACCACCGGCAGGCGCAGGCCATAGTCATACTTGTTGACCAGGATGAAGTCGCCGATCTTGAGCGTCGGCAACATCGAGCCGGACGGAATCTGGAACGGCTCGAACGCGAAGGAACGCACCACCAGCACCAGCAGCAGTACCGGGAAGAAGGACTTGGCATAGTCCACCGGCCACGGGTCGCGCGCCAGCTTCTCACGCGTGCCAGCGTCCAGTTCTCCTTCGACGGAGGCCTCGGCCTTGGCCACACGCGCCTTGCGCGCACTGCGCAGGGCAACCAGGTCTATCAACCACACCACGCCGGCTACCGCTACGGCAATCACCAATACTAGCGAGAAATCCATCGTTGTCCCTGTCTGCCCTGGGTCTTGGTGGCAAGCCGCCAGTCGGCGGCCTGCCTCAGTCGTTCATCTTGAGCACGGCAAGGAAGGCGTCCTGGGGAATTTCCACCCGGCCGACCTGCTTCATGCGCTTCTTGCCCGCTTTCTGCTTCTCGAGCAGTTTCTTCTTGCGGCTGACGTCGCCGCCGTAACATTTGGCGGTCACGTTCTTGCGCAGCGCCTTGACGGTGGAGCGTGCCACGACCTGGCCACCGACGGCAGCCTGGATCGCCACATCGAACATCTGACGCGGAATCAGCTCTTTCATCTTCTCGACCAGCAGACGGCCGCGGCCATGTGCGTGATCACGGTGGATGATCGCCGCCAGTGCATCGACGCGATCGCCGTTGATCAGCACGTCCAGACGCACCAGCTTGGCCGCCTCGAAGCGCTCGAAGCTGTAATCCAGTGACGCATAGCCCTTGGAGATGGACTTGAGGCGATCGAAGAAGTCCATCACCACTTCCGCCATCGGCAGTTCATAGATCAGCTGGATCTGGCTACCCAGGAACTGCATGTCGAGCTGAACGCCACGACGATTGACGCACTCGGTGATGACGTTGCCGACGTATTCCTGCGGCACGAGGATGGTAGCGCGGCAGATCGGCTCGCGCAGCTCATCGACGTTGGCCATGTCCGGAAGCTTGGACGGGTTGGACACCGGCAGCACATCGCCGTTGTCCATCAGCACCTCATAGATCACCGTCGGCGCGGTGGTCAGCAGATCGAGATTGTACTCACGCTCCAGACGCTCCTGGATGATCTCCATGTGCAGGGTGCCGAGGAAGCCGACACGGAAACCGAAGCCCAGCGCGTCGGAGTTCTCCGGCTCGTAGTCCAGCGAGGCATCATTGAGCGCCAGCTTCTGCAGCGCGTCACGGAAGTCCTCGTAGTCATCGGAGCTGATCGGGAACATGCCGGCATAGACCTGCGGCTTGACCTTCTGGAAGCCAGGCAGACGCTCGACCTTGTCGGCGGTCTTGGTGTGCACGATGGTGTCACCCACCGGCGCGCCCATGATGTCCTTGATACCGGCGACGATGAAGCCGACCTCACCGGCGCGCAGCACGCCGGTTTCCTTGCGCTTGGGCGTGAAGATACCGATCGCGCCGGTTTCCCAGTCACGGCCGGTGGACTTCAGACGGATCTTCTCGCCCTTCTTCAGGGTACCGTCGAAGATACGCACCAGCGAGACGACGCCGAGGTAGTTGTCGAACCAGGAATCGATGATCAGCGCCTGCAGCGGTGCCTCCGGATCGCCCTTGGGCGGCGGAATGTCACGCACCAGACGCTCGAGCAGCGCTTCCATGCCCATGCCGGACTTGGCCGACACCTGACAGGCATCCGTCGCGTCCAGGCCGATGATCTCCTCGATCTCCTGGGAGACCTTTTCCGGGTCCGCCTGCGGCAGATCCATCTTGTTGAGGACCGGCAGCACCTCGAGGCCCTGCTCGATGGCGGTGTAGCAGTTGGCCACCGACTGGGCTTCGACGCCCTGGCCGGCATCGACCACCAGCAGCGCCCCTTCACAGGCATACAGCGAGCGCGAGACTTCATAGGAGAAGTCGACGTGCCCCGGCGTATCGATGAAGTTCAGCTGATAGGTATTGCCATCGTCAGCGTGGTAGTCGAGGGTCACCGACTGCGCCTTGATGGTGATGCCGCGCTCACGCTCGATGTCCATCGAGTCAAGCACCTGCTCCTTGAGCTCACGGTCGCTCAAGCCTTCGCACAGCTGGATGATGCGGTCAGCCAGCGTGGACTTGCCGTGGTCAATGTGGGCGATGATTGAGAAGTTGCGGATATGCTTCAAGGACGGCGGCGTTACGCGTTCGGTCATGGATCACTGCTCTGTATTTGTGCCCGTCTCCGTGAAATCACACGGCCAACACGGGAGACGACGGAAATCGAATTGCACGCATTGTACAGTCCGACCACAAGCGATGATAGAAGGCGTTGCCTTTTGCGCCCCTCCGGCCCTGTCACAACCCGCCTGAACTCGGGTGAACCGCAGGGCCGCCCGGTAGCAGACGGGGCGCACAGTCGCCCGTGCGCCCCGTCTGCTACCGGAGTGACCGCCGTCCTGCTGGTGGCGGTCACTCTCTGTTGCCTGCGCGCTCGTCGCCCAAGTTCTTGACGCTTGCGTCAGGCGCTGGCGGGATCACTTGTCGTTGTCGGCACGCATGCGCAGTGCGATGTACAGCGGGCGACCATTGCGCACCAGGCGCAGCGAGACCGGACGGTTGGTCGGCAGCTTGGCGACCACATCGCGCAGCGCCTGCACGCTGGTCAACGGCTGCTGATTGAGTTCGACCAGCACATCGCCAGCGCTGATGCCTGCCTCGGCAGCCACGCCCTGCGGGTCGACTTCCATCACGCGCACCCCGTGATCGAGGTTGAGCTCGTTCAAGCTGGCCTTGTCGAGCTCTGCCACCGCGACACCCAGCCCCTGCTTGTCGTCACTGGCCTTGGTGGCATGCGCCTGCTCACTGCCCGGCCAATGGCCGACCTTGGCGGCCAGCGTCTGGCTCTTGCCATCGCGCAGGATGGAGAGCTTGAGCGAATCGCCCGGCGAGCTGGCGCCGACCATGCGCGGCAGGTACGCCGAGCTCTCGACCGCCTTGCCATCCACGGCGGTGATGATGTCGCCACTCTTGAGGCCAGCGGCGGCGGCAGGGCCGTCCGGGTCAAGATCGGCGATCAGCGCACCGCGTGCACGGTCCAGCCCGAAGGATTCGGCCAGGTCCTTGGAGACCGGCTGAATGACGACGCCCAGCCAGCCGCGATCCACGCGCCCATCGGTCTTGAGCTTGTCGGCGACATCCATCGCCACATTGATCGGAATCGCGAAGCTCACGCCCATGAAGCCGCCGGAGCGGGTATAGATCTGGGAGTTGATGCCCACCACATCGCCATCGAGATCGAACAGCGGCCCACCGGAGTTGCCCGGATTGATCGCCACATCGGTCTGGATGAACGGCACATAGGCGTCCGACGGCAGAGTACGATCGATGGCGCTGACGATACCGGCGGTGACGGAATGATCGAAGCCGAACGGTGAGCCGATCGCGGCCACCCATTCGCCGACTTCCAGCGCATCACTGTCGCCCATCGGCAAGGTCGGCAGGTCTTCCGCCTTGACCTTGAGCAGCGCGATATCGGTCTTCTTGTCCTCACCGACCACCTGCGCCTTGAGTTCGCGACGGTCGTTGAGGCGCACCATCACCTCATCGGCACCGTCGATGACGTGGGCATTGGTCATGATGTAGCCATCATCGGAGATGATGAAGCCAGACCCGAGACTGGAGCGCTTCTCGACGCCCCCACGGCCCGGGCCAGGCAGCTGATCACCGAAGAAGCGCTTGAAGAATTCGGGCATCTCTTCGCCATTGGGCCCACGGAACACCGGCCCCGAGCTGCGCTGGATCTCGGTGGTGGTCGCGATATTGACCACCGCGGGTGCCGAGTCCTTGACCAGCTGGGTGAAGTCGGGCAATTCACGAGCCTGAACCAGCTGGGAGCCCATCAGGGCAGCCATGGCCAAGGCAGGTACCATCAGGCGGGAAAGGGATTTCATCAGTGCGGCTCCTGGTACGTCCTGTCATCACTTGTTATCAGGCGTGCAATCACGCAACTACTGACGATGGCAGCGTCACATCGCTGGCGGCGTCCTTCTCATTGACGTCGAAGCGTCGTTGAAGTTCAGCGATTGGTGCCGCGCTGGACGCAACCATGCGTCGCCAACATCCGACAGGTGCCGATGCCAGCCCGATGCAGACTGACGACGCCACCTGCCGACTACGCAAGCCACTCCCCCTATCTGCCGAGAGAGTCGACTACCGCTATCACTTGAGCGCGTCATCACTTGAGCACATCATCATTTGAGCACGAAGGCTACAGCGCCTTGATCGCCATCGCGTCCATGCCGAGACGACGCATCAAGCGCGGCCGATAGAGTGCCTGGCGCTCAGGACGCGCGGCATGCCAGCGCACGGCCATCAGGCCCGCCGCCAACGAGAGCGCGAAGCCCAACGGCACCGCCAGGGTGCCAGCGCCCGCCAGCTGCTCGGCAACGACACCCCCCAGCATGCCGCTGACCAGCGGCAGGCCATACAGCAGGCCCGCACTGCGCAGAAACGCCGACTCATCGATGCCGATCACCACCCGCTCGCCCACCATCGGCAAGTCTTCGCCTGCCGGCACATGGATCAGCACGCGATGCGGCTTGCGACGCGAAAACTGGCTCAACAGGCCGCTGCCACAGCTACTGCGCGCATTGCAGGCACCACAGGTGGAGCGACGCTGGGTCTCGACCCAGACGCCTTCCTTGCCATGCCCCGTGACCTGCCCCTCTTCCTGCATCATCTTGCTGACTCCTGCAAAAACTCGCCGCGCACTGGCGACACATACGCGTAGAATAGCGTCATTCACGGCGGCACTTCACGCGCCTCAGGCCCGACAAGCGCCCACGATACCATCAACAGGAGCCCGCATGAGCGACGCACCCCCATCCACTTCCCGCCTGGACCCGTTGCACGGCGTCACCCTCAAGGCACTGCTGACCTGGCTGGTGGACCACTACGGCTTCGAGACCCTGGGCGAGCTGATTCCCATCAACTGCTTCCTCAGCGACCCGAGCATCAACTCGAGCCTCAAGTTTCTGCGCCGCACGCCCTGGGCGCGCGCCAAGGTCGAGGCACTCTACATCCAGACGGCAGATCGCTATCTGCATGACTGAGGCCGAGCGTGGCCACACCGGCAAGTGACGGCGCTGGCCGGATGCGACCAGGTCATGTGGGCGCAATCAGGACATACAGACAAGAAAAGAGGGGCAGCCATTGGCTGCCCCTCTTTTCTTGTCTGTCCATGCCGCTTTCATCTGCCTTGGCAGCGACGCCAGCGCAAGCCCGTCATCCAGCGAATGTTACTGGGCAACATCCTGCAGGCTGATCCACTCGCTGCGCTCCGGCACCGGGCCACGCGAGGAATGCTGGCTCAGGTAGGCCTCGAGCAGACGCCGCTGGGCGAGATCCGCCGCGGCGACATTGCTGGACGACATGCCGGCATCATAGCTGCCACTTTGCGGCGCCATGAACATCGGACGTGAGCTTGAGGGCGTCACGCCGACCTGCATCAAGCCGCTGTTGGCGCCGGGCTGTACCCACTGAGACGCCTCGGCGTTCACCGACGGCTGGCTGACCTGACGCACGGTGCCGCCCTGGATGGCTGAACCACCTTGGTTGACGGAAGAACCGCTGGCAAGCTCTGCACCGCTGTTCACGCCGCCGGGCACCCCATTGTCACCGCCATTGAAGACCTGCACGCCGGTGATCACCATCACCGCGACGCCTGCCGCGATGGCCGCGGAGCCGGCAAAGGAGAACAGGCTGCGGCGCTCGGTCACGGGCGGTGCGCTCGCGGGAGCCTCGCGGGAGATCAGCTCGACCTCGGCGCTGACTGCCGACGCGATATCCAGAGTGAAGGTGCTTTCACGCTCGCGATGCATGGCACTGCGCGCCAGGTGGTAGCGGCGCCAGGTGTCTGCAGCCTCAGGAGACTCATCGAGCCCCTTGAGGACACGACGCAGATCCAGCTCGTCACCCTCCGCATCCATCAGCGCGGACAGCGACTCCTTCACGGATTCGGTGGTCTTCAGATTCATGCGTAAATACCCTCACACTCGTCAGATTGAACGACGACTTCAATCTGCACTCCTGGCAACAAATGGCGTCATTCACCATGGCGGCTGATGGCCCGAGCGGGCCAACGGCAAACAGCGTTACTGCGCCGTGGAAGAGGGGCTTTCGTGCCCTGCCCCTCACCACTCAACTTTCCAGCGCTCATGCACGCAGTCGCTGAGCTACATGACTACTGAACAGTAAGAACACGCGCCGCACGGATTGTTCCGCCATTCGTTCAGAAAACATTCACTTTAGCTGCAAGATTTCGCCAAGCCACTGAGTTGATTGAATTTAACCAACAAAATTTTTGTGGCTCTTCTCTCACAGGGGCGACGCAGAACAGCGACGTCACTCGATGGCAGACACCGCCGAGGCGGGGCTGACCAGCCCCTGGATCGCCTTGTCGACCGCTTCACGTGCGCGGAAGATACGCGAACGCACCGTGCCCACCGGGCACTGCATCACCTCGGCGATATCCTCATAGGACAGGCCATCGAATTCGCGCAGCGTGATGGCGGTGCGCAGATCTTCGGGCAGCTTCTCGATGGCCTCGAAGACGACCTTCTCCAGCTCATCGCGCGCCATGGCGGCTTCCGGCGTCTCGATGTCCGACAGGCGACCGGATTGATCGACCACCTCGGCATCGCCGATATCCATGTCGGTGCCCGGCGGACGACGGCCCCGCGAGACCAGATGATTCTTGGCCGTATTGATGGCGATCCGGTACATCCAGGTATAGAAGGCGCTCTCGGCCCGGAAATTGGGCAACGCACGATAGGCCTTGATGAAGGCTTCCTGGGCGACATCCTGCACTTCTGAATGATCGTGTACGTAACGGCTGATCAGGCCGAGAATCTTGTGCTGATATTTCCTGACCAGCAGATCGAAGGCGCGGTTATCCCCTTTCTGGGCGCGCTCGACCAACTGCTGGTCCGTTTCATTGACACTCATTCACTCGCTCCCTCCGCGGGAGTGGAGGCACCGCTTGCGGACTCCACATCAGGAATCCCCGGGGCATCAGCACCTGACAGGAATTGCGACTCGCGCATGCGTTATCCGGCCCCTTTGATATTCGTTGTGATGGATGCGATGCCTGGCGCGGGGCGAAAAAGCGCCCGGCGGCCCGCTGACGCGACCAAAATCAACGCACAGTGTTCCTGTTTATCATTTGTACGGCAAGACGCCATGCCGTCAAAGCCTCAGGTTTTGCGTGTTCACTCCCGTCATGACAGCGTTTGGCGACGCTGACACGTCAAAGCGTAACGATTTCTTTACGATTTACGCTTATCTTGAGTCACACGAGCCTCAAGTCAGCGCCAGCCAGCTTGACAGTTGATTAAATTTGACCCAAGGGCGCTGACAAGCCGGCATGCAGCAGATACCATGGACATCATTCAGTACGCACAACACGGATGGCGGGCGCGAAGACGCCCGTCTGACTCTGCTAGCAGCCATGCAGACCGCACACCGCTCAGGACACTGTCATGTCAGAACAACACGTCAACAACCTCAACGTCCTGTCACAGGACGTGCTGATCACCCCCGAAGCGCTCAAGCAGGACATCCCGCTGACCGCCAAGGCCGAAGAGACCGTCATCGAAGGCCGTCGCACCATCCAGCGCATTCTGGACGGTGAAGACCCGCGCCTGCTGGTCGTGGTCGGCCCCTGCTCCATCCATGACCTGGACGCCGCCCGTGACTACGCACGCCGCCTGAAGGTACTGGCCGAGGAAGTGAAGGACAGCCTCTACATCGTGATGCGCGTCTACTTCGAGAAGCCGCGTACCACCGTCGGCTGGAAAGGCCTGATCAACGACCCGCACCTCAATGACACCTTCGAGATCGAGGAAGGCCTGCACATCGCGCGCGGCCTGCTGGTCGAACTGGCCGAGATGGGCCTGCCGCTGGCCACCGAAGCCCTCGACCCGATCTCCCCGCAGTACCTGCAGGACTGCATCAGCTGGTCCGCCATCGGCGCCCGCACCACCGAATCCCAGACCCACCGCGAGATGGCCTCTGGCCTGTCGTGCCCGGTCGGCTTCAAGAACGGCACCGACGGCTCGCTGGATGTCGCCGTCAACGCCCTGCAGTCCGTGTCCCACGGCCACAACTTCCTGGGCATCAACCAGGCCGGTCAGGTCGCGATCATCCGCACGCGTGGCAACGCCTATGGCCATGTCGTGCTGCGTGGCGGCAACGGCAAGCCGAACTACGACAGCGTCAGCGTCGCGCTGGCCGAGCAGGAACTGGCCAAGGCCGGCGTCACCGCCAACCTGATGGTCGACTGCTCCCACGCCAACTCCAACAAGGACCCGGGCCTGCAGCCGCTGGTGCTGGAGAACGTCACCCAGCAGATCCTCGAGGGCAATCGCTCCATCATGGGCCTGATGGTCGAGTCGCACATCAACTGGGGCGCGCAGAAGATCAATGCCGACCGCAGCAAGATGGAATACGGCGTTTCCATCACCGATGCCTGCATCGACTGGGCCACCACCGAAGACACCTTCAAGACCATGGATGCCAAGCTCAAGGATGCGCTGCGCGCTCGCCTCGAGCAGCCTGCCGAAGCCTGAGCCAGAAGCCACTGGCTTCAGAGCGGCAGCATTGGATGAATGAAAAAGCCCCGCCGATTGGCGGGGCTTTTTTTGTGGCCGCTGGGTCGACAGCTGACGGGCCAGCTCTGGCCGTTCAGCCCTGACCGTTCAGCCCTGCCCCATCAGTTCTGGCCCCTCACTTCTGCCCCATCAGTTCTGGCGCACACCATCGATCTCGCGCACGAAGGGCGGCAGTGCCTCGATCAACTGCTGACCGTAACGCTTGGTCAGGATGCGTCGATCCAGAATCGTGATACGCCCTTCATCGGCTTCCTTGCGGATCAGGCGCCCACAGGCCTGCACCAGCTTGATCGAGACATCCGGCACCGCGATACGCATGAACGGGTTGCCGCCCCGAGACTCGATCCACTCCGCCAGCGTCGCACCGACGGGGTCATCCGGCACCGCGAACGGCAGCCGCGTGATCACCACGTGGGTCAGATACTTGCCGGGCAAGTCGATGCCCTCGGCGAAGCTCGCCAGCCCGAAGATGATGCTGCCGCGCCCGCCATCCACCGCCTTGCGATGCTGACTGAGCAGCTCATGCTTGGGCAGACGACTCTGCGCCAGCACCCGCTTGCGGGTCTCGCTGTCCAGCGCCTTGTTGACCGCCGCCAGCTGCTTGCGCGAACTGAACAGCACCAGCACCGCCTCGCGCACATCCAGCGCATTGACGAAGTCGACGATCGCCTGCTCATGCGGGCCGGGCGGCGACGGCTCCACCGCCTCGCGCGGAATGGCCAGCACCGCCTTGCCATAATCGAACGGACTGGGCAGACGCTGATAGCGATAGCGATTGGCCAGGCCTGCGCGCTCCTGCAGGCGTTCGAAGCGATTGAGCGCGGTCAGGGTCGCCGACGTCAGCACCGCACCGAAACAGGCGCCCCACAGATGACGCGCCAGCGTTTCCGCGGCGGACACCGGACTTGCCGAGACGGTCATCTCCGGCTCGCCGTTGAAGCGCTCGAAGGTCAGCCAGCGCGCATGCGGCGGCCCATCGGCAGGATCGCTCAGGCCGATGGCCTCCCACAGCGCATGGGCCTCCAGCGCACGCCCGTGCAGCAGGGCCACCAGCGGCAGCCAGTCCTCGGCACTCTCCTTGGGCAGACCGGTGGCCTTCTCCGGGTCCAGGCTCTCACGCAGGATGTCGGCGATCTGCTCCAGCGCCCGCGACAGCTCCGCGAAGCCCTTGAGCAGGTTGTGGCCCAACTCCTTGAGCGCCTCCGGCGCCTGACCGCGCTCGAAGCGATGATTGGTGACGTCCTCGCCGGCCCCATTGGGCAGTTCCGCCAGCTGATGCCCCAGCCCGAACACCTCGCCCAGACGCGGTTCGATATCCGCCAGCAACTCGGGCATGCGCGCCAGCAGACGGCCGATGGTCGGCTGACTGCCCAGCGCCGCATTCAGCTCGGTGAGCGACTTCTTGAGGTTGCCCAGCCAGCGCAGCGTCTGATTGATCGGCGTGCGGTGATGGAAGTGATCCAGCGCCTTGTCGGGCAGATGGTGCGCCTCATCGAAGACGTAGATGCAGTCACTGGGCGATGGCAACACCAGCCCGCCGCCCAGCGAGAGATCCGCCAGCACCAGGTCATGGTTGGCGACGATGATGTCGGCCTGCTCCAGCTGACGACGGGCACGGAAGAAGGCACACGCCGAGAAGTGGCTGCAGCGGCGATTGGTGCACTGACGATGGTCCGTGGTCAGACGCGCCCAATCACGGTCCTCGACCTGCAGCGGCCAGCTGTCGCGGTCCCCTGCCCATTCGCCGCTGGCATAGTCCTCGGCCATCTTGCCGGCCAGCTCCACGAAGCTGCCGCCGTCGCTGGCGATCATGTCGCGCTCGAACAGCGCCATGGTCGGGTTGTCCTCGACACCCTCCAGCGCCTGATCCAGCTTCTGCACGCACAGGTAACGGCGACGGCCCTTGGCCAGCGCATAGTCGAAGCTCAGCCCCGAATGCTTCTTGAGCGCCGGCAGGTCCTGATGCATGACCTGCTCCTGCAGCGCGATGGTCGCGGTCGAGACCACCAGCCGCTTGCCGCGCGCCTTGGCCACCGGCAGCGCGGAGAGCAGATAGGCCAGCGTCTTGCCGGTGCCGGTACCGGCCTCCAGCACGCAGACATGCTCGTTGCCGAGGCGATAGCCTTCCGGATTCTGCTCGATGTTGCCCAGGGTGCGCGCGATCTCGGCGATCATCAGCCGCTGCCCATAGCGCGGCGTCAGTTCAAGACCCTCGAGCAACTTGCGATAGGCGCCCTGAATCTCGCCCTTGAGGCTATCTTCCAGCATTGCGTGTCTCTCTCCTCAACTGGCCATCCACCCCTGACCCACGACATCCGTTCAACAGCAACTGGCGACTGGCTGCTTGTCGTCAAACCTGCGGCTCATGGAGCGCAAGACGGCGAACAGCCTGAGCTGTCCGCCGTCTTTGCGTGCTACTGCCATCTACCTCGACTGCCCTGCGCGGCCGGTCACCTTTCTGTGACCGGCCGGAGGCAAGCGAGCGTTACAGCAGGCCCTGGGGCGGCTGCTGACGCGGCAGCGTTTCCTGCAGGTAGTCTTCGATTTCCGGCAGTGAGAAGACATCTTCCTCACCGACGAAGCTGATCAAGGTCACATCGCTGAAGCTTGCACGGTGAACGTAGTCTTCCGGCACTTCCGGCAGCGTGAAGTTGATCGCATGGGTCGCGTCCTCGAGTGCGAAACCACGTCCGGCGACATCGCTGACCACCAGCACCTTGAGCTTGCCGTTGCGGAAGGCCTCATGGGCTTCCAGGCGCTCGGTCTGGGTCTCGGCGCCGGACATCACCGCCGACTCGATGCCGGCTTCCTTGAGCGCGGCGTTGATCTTGCGCACCAGCCCACGGCTGTTGCCGAAGACCACGGAGCGCTCCATCTCGCCCTGCTTCACCAGATTGATCAACAGACGCAGCTTGTCATCATCGCTCACGGTGTAGGTCTGCACGGCGTCGTTGTCCGCCGCGATGGCAGCCGTCGCTTCGTGCTCGACCGCAACCTGAGTCGCCTCATGCGTCCACTGCTCGGCCAGCCCCAGCACGTCGGAAGACAGCTCGGCAGAGAACAGCAGCGTCTGGCGCTCTTCGGGACGCGGCGTGGCGCGGATGATGCGCTTGACGTCGGGGATGAAGCCCATCGACAGCATGCGGTCCGCTTCGTCGACCACCAGCACCTCGGTCTCGGAGAGATCGACATCGCGCTTGGTGTGGAAATCAAGCAGACGGCCTGGCGTGGCGACCAGCAGGTCGACCTTGCGCTCGAGGCGTTCACGCTGCTTCTGGTAGTCCATGCCACCCACCACGCAGGCCACCGAGATGCGCGCGAATTCGGAGAACGCCTTGGCGTCCTTCTCGATCTGCAGCGCAAGCTCACGGGTCGGCGCGATGATGACGGCACGCGGCGCGCCCGGCTTCTGGCCTTCCGGCGCCTTCTCTTCCAGGAAGTAGGCCAGGGTGGCGATCAGGAAGGCGGCGGTCTTGCCGCTGCCGGTCTGGGCACGACCGACTACGTCACCACCCAGCAGCGCCTTCTCGAAGGTCTGGGCCTGGATCGGGGTGCAGTATTCAAAGCCGGCCTTCTGGATGGCACGCATCAGCGGCAGCGGCAGATCGAAATCATGGAAGCGCCACTGACCGGCGACCGGCGCGACCGGGAACTGTTCGAGGTTCCACTTGGACTGGGAGCGACGCGGCTTGCGACGACGACGCTTGGGCTTTCTCGGCTTCTGGTTCGGGTCCTGCGGCTCTTGCTGAGTCTGCTCAGCGGCTGGCTGGGTCTGATCCGTCTCGCTCATGTAATCCGTTCTTTTCAAGGGTTCATATGCGACAGGCGCGGGTCGTTCTCGGAATCTCGCCGTGACAGGCCACACCCGGTTGGTTCGTCATGCCCAGTCGTCTCACCTGGTTCGCCTGACTCGCGCCTGATGCGCGGTAGTCTCGGGCTGCATGCGCCTTTACCGGATTGGGAGCCATCCCCTGCCCTTCTGCGGCAACACCCCCTGGGTGTGCGTCTCCGGGGCCACGCAGGCCTCGGGTGCAGAAGGACACGAATGCTCTCACCTGTTCTTGACGGATTCACGCATCCAGCGCTCCCCTGCCCGAATGTTCGGCAAGGGACTGGAGCGGACGTCTGCCATGAGGGTCTGCTCACGTGGCACCGGTCATGTCATCGCCGGGCTCACGCAACGGACAGGCTCATGGGTCGCCACAAGGACGGCCGATACTGCGTGTCGGTCGAAAGGGCTTCTTCATCGGGCGGGCATCAGGCTGCCGGGCGACCTTGGCCACGCCACGGGACAGTTCGCCGCCCGTCTGTCTATCTGTCTTGCTGTGTGGGCCGGGGCGGCGTACCTGCCAGGGTCATTCAGGTAACACTCATATATTGCATATTGCATATTGCATGTCGCTGGCACGGGCAATGGCAGCAAGACTGGCGCGTCCGGCAAGCCGTTGTCTCTGACATGCGTGAGGGGAAGCGCGCCCCGAGGGGCAGGCGACCCGCCATCGTGCATGAGACACAAGGCGCCGATTCAAGCGGCCAGTCACGCACCTCACCTGCGGGCAGCGACGATAACGCCGACATATTGTACCAGCCCGCCGGCGTCTTCGCGCCCCTGCATCATGACGCACTCGGCGCGCGACATCCTCGCGTGCACGACACGCGATGCTTCTCACCACGACGCCCCTCATGGCACCCGCCCCATGCAGGCTGGTAGAATGCACGACAACTGATGCGGTTGCCCGCGTGCCGCGGCCTTGCCGTGCGACTCAAGGCTGGCGACTGCCGACACCGAACAGGAAAGCCCGAAGATGACACGTAGAAAGAAGAGCCGCTCCATCGCCGACAAGGTGCAGATTCGTACCGGCCGCCGCAAGGACTTCAAGAAGTGGCGCGCCGAGAACCCGGACCAGGTGCATTCCGGGCCGCGTTACGTGGCCAAGAAGAAGGACCAGCGCAAGTCCCAGGCTGCCGCCAAGCTGGAACGCATGAACGCCGCGCCGCTGTTGCCGCTGCACCCTGATGCGCCGGCCAAGGAAGACAGCTCCTCCAAGGATGATGGTGGAGGCGAAGCGTGATGCGTCTGATTTCCTTCAACATCAACGGCATCCGTGCGCGTCCGCATCAGCTGGAAGCGCTGATCGAGACGCATCAGCCGGAAGTCATTGGCCTGCAGGAAACCAAGGTGCAGGACAGTGAATTCCCCCACGCGCACATCGAGGCGCTGGGCTATCACGTGGTGTGGCACGGCCAGAAGGGCCACTACGGCGTCGCGATGCTGACCCGTCAAGTGCCGAAGAAGGTGCACTACGGCATGCCGGATGACGACGAGGATGCCCAGAAGCGCATGATCGGCGTCGAGATCGACGGCCCGAACGGCGAGCCGCTGATCGTCTACAACGGCTACTTCCCCCAGGGCGAGAATATCGAGCACCCGGTGAAGTTCCCCTACAAGACGCGCTTCTATCAGCAGCTGTTCCGCCTGCTGGAAGAAGACCACCAGCCCGAGCAGCATGTGGTGGTGATGGGCGACTACAACATCTCGGCCACCGACCGCGACATCGGCATCGGCGAGCCCAACCGCAAGCGCTGGCTGCGCGAAGGCAAGACCAGCTTCCAGCCCATCGAGCGCGAGTGGATGGAGCGCCTCTACGCCTGGGGCCTGACCGACAGCTTCCGCCACGTGCACCCGGAAGTCGATGACCAGTTCAGCTGGTTCGACTACCGCTCGCGCGGCTTCGAGCGTGAGCCCAGGCGCGGTCTGCGCATCGACCTGATCATGACCAGCCCCGGCCTGACTCCGCTGATCAAGGATTCCGGTGTCGACTACGCGCTGCGCGGCATGGAAAAGCCGTCGGATCACGCCCCGGTATGGACCGATATCGGCTGATACGCTGAGCAACGCCAGCGCGAACACGATCGCCAGACACACAAACGCCGCCTTTCCCGTCTCAGGACGATCAGGAAAGGCGGCGTTTGCGTTGCAGTGATGCTCAGACAGCGCTGGATCGTAAGCGTCTCACGTCATCAGCGCTGCGCGACGGATTTCAACCAGGCATCGGCCCCTTCGGCGCCACGCGCCTGAGCCTTCTTGAAGGCTTCACGCGCAGGGTCGAACTGCTCCAGCTGACTGGCGACCACGCCGGAGAGCAGCCAATGACGCGCCGAGTCATCGCCACGCTCACCGGCCGCGGCCAGCGCCTGCTGCGCCGTTTCCCAGCGGCCCCAATCATAGGCAAGCTCGGCATACTGCCGGGCATCCTCGAGTGACTGGCTCTGCTGCGAGACGGCTGCCCACGCCTTGAGCGCATGCTCGACATCGCGTGCCGCCGTCCAGGCCTGTGCCAGCTGGCGACGCAGCGCCGGGGTATCGTCAAGCAGCGGCTTCCCCTCGGGTGTCGCGGATTTCGAGAGCCCCGCCTCGATCAGCTCCGCCGCCCGCGCCGGCGCACCGGCCGCCAGCTGCAGGTCGACTCGCTGCTGGTAGGCGTCACTGCCACTGACGATCCCCGCCGCCCACGCCGCTTCCCAGGTGCTGGCGGCGCGGGTGTTCTGATTGAGGCGCTGATAGAGCGCCACGGCACGCTGCCAGTCCTGTGGGTCACGTGACTCGCCCAGTCCCTGCTCGACCAGCGCCACCGCCGCGCCATGGCGGCCGGTCTGCTGATAGACGCTGACGGCCAGCTTCAGGCGATCGCCGCTCGGCGCACTCGCCTTGCTGGCACGCTCCAGCCAGTCCTCGGCGCGCGCCCAGTCACCTCGATTGGCCTCCAGGCTGACCGCTAGCCACAGGTCATCGGCACTCGCCGAGCCGCCGTGCAGATATTCCGCCAGACGAGCGATACCGCTATCGCGCTCACCGGCGCGCAGGCGCAGCATCGCTTCACGACGCAGCCACTCGCGAGCCTGGGAGGCATTGACGCCCGGCAGGCGACGCGCCTCGGCATACAGACGTGCCGCCTGGGCCTGATCGCCCTGACGCGCTCGCGCACTGGCCGCCAATGACAGATACAGTGCACGTACCTCGCCACGCTGGCGCTTGGCCTCACGTTCGGCGCGCTCCCCGACCGCGTCATAATCGCCTTCATCCAGCCGTGACTGCAGCGTGCGCAACTGCCCCGCCACTTCGGCGGAGACGCGCGTCGCCGCATGGGCCGCACTGATGCCACCGACTTCCATCATCAGCATCAGGCAGGTCGAGACCAGCGTCACGCGGGTGAGTCGGCGCCCGCCGCGGGTCAGCAGCTGGCGCGCCCGCGCCATCAGGCCTCGCGATCGCTCAGCGCTGTCGGCGTCCTGCGGCGGTGTGGATTTCGCTACCATGAGTCTTTCCTCTTGCGTTCATCCGCTGCCATGACCCGGCGCATTGCCGATAAGTCCACGGCATCAGAGATGACGACATATGACACACATCAGACACCCGATGAAAGCCCGCGCCATGGGGTCATGGGTTGCCTCAACGCAACTGGAACTCGAGCCGCTGGCGCGCCTGGCGCGCATTGCCCGCGGCCGGGAATTCCCAGCGCGCGATCGCCTTCATCGCCGCCCGGTCAAACACGCCCGACGGCTCGGCACGCACCACCCGCAGCGAGCCGCCATCGACATTGCCGTCCGGACGAATCACGAAGGCCACCTCGACGAAGCCCTCGATGCCGCGGCGACGCGCACGACTCGGATATTCGGGAGCAGTGCGCACGGTGGGCCGCGGTGAACCACCCTGCGCCGCCGGGGCCGCCTTGGGCTTGGACGGCTTCGCCGCGGCCTGTGATGACGCATCAGACGCCGACTGCGCAGATGAAGCGGCCTCGGCCTGCCTGGCGACCGCCTTGGGTTCCGGCTTGGCCTTGGGTGCCGGTTTCGGCGTCGGTTTCGGCTTCGGGGTCGGTTTGGGCGGACGCTCGACTTCCAGCGGCGGCAGGCTGTCATCCATGGTCAGCTCTGGCGTCGGCGGCAATGGTGTCTTGACCTCGGGAATCGCCACCGGGCTTGTCGCCTTGGGTGCCGGCATCGGCGCTGCCTTGGGTGGCGGCGGTGGCTCGGCCGGCGGCGTGGGCAGACTTTCACTCGCCGCCGGCGCGGGCACCGGTGCCTCTTCAGGCGCCTGAACGGTGGAGACCGACAGCGGCTCCGGTGGCGGCGTGTCGTTCACCGGCGGCGCGACCAGCAAGGCCAGCGCATAGAACAGCACCAGCGCCAGCAAGGCACCACCGACAAGCCCAACGAGTCGATTGGCATACAGGCGTCGCATCATGTCATTCGCCCTTCGAGGCGGCGACCGCGATGTCCTGCACACCCGCGTTGCGCAGCGCATCCATCGTCTCGACCAGCAGACCGGTCTGTGAGCGACTGTCGGCCTGGATCACCACCGGCTGACCATCGGCAAGATCGGCCACGGCGTCGCCGACGCGATGGGCATCCACCGGCTTGCCGTCGACCCACACCGCGCCTTCGGCGGTGATGGCGACCATGACCGCCGCGTCAGGGCGCGCCGTGGCGTTGGAGGCTTCCGGACGCTGGATCTCGACCCCGGATTCCTTGACGAAGCTGGTGGTGACGATGAAGAAGATCAGCATGATGAAGACGACATCCAGCATCGGCGTCAGATTGATCTCGCCGCTGTCTTCCGCGGCCTCCATGCGACGTCTACGCATGTGGTGTCTCGCTTGTATCAGAGGAGGAATCAAAGCCGTTCGCAGCGGACATGCCGGAACGTGCATCGTCGACGGCGCGCGCCAGACGGTCATGCAGGCGCTGGTCTTCACGACGCACCACGCGCTCGAAACGCGTGACGAACATCAGGCCCACCACCGCGACCGCCATGCCGGCCAGCGTCGGCAGCGTGGCGCGTGCCACACCATCGGCCATGGCACGCGCCTGGCCGGTGCCTGCGATCGCCAACGAATCGAAGACATGGATCATGCCGGTCACGGTGCCCAACAGGCCTGCCAGCGGACAGATCAGCACCAGCAGCTTGAGCCACGGCAGCGGCGCGCGCAGGCGTGACAGCAGCTCACGGGTCAGCACTTCGCGATGGGTGAGCGCCGACCAGCTGTGGTGCTCGCTGCGCGCTACCCAGTCGCGAATCAACTGCTGACGTGCCGGACGATGCACGAGCCGCCAGTAGAGGCCGCGTTCCAGCGCCAGCCCGAACAGCACCATGGCGATCAGGCAGATCACCACGATCAGCGGGCCACCGCTTTCCACCAGCCGCATCACTGGCGCGAAGCCACCGCTCAGCAAGGAAGAGGCGGCCAACGAATCAGGCATGCTCGGTATCCCGCTGACGCGCCGCCGCGCTGGCAGCCTTGCTCGGAGCGCGCTTCTCGAGGTGGTCGGCCAGACGTGCACTGGCGCGGCCCTCGAGGCGGCCCATCAGGCCCTTGGACAGACTGGAAAGTCCGGTCTGGGCGAACAGCAGCGGCACGGCGGTCACCAGACCCAGCACGGTGGTCACCAGCGCCTGGGAGATACCGCCGGCCATCAATTTGGGATCGCCGGTCCCGAAGACGGTGATCGACTGGAAGGTGCCGATCATGCCGGTCACGGTGCCCAACAGCCCCAGCAGCGGCGCGATGGCAGCCAGCAGCTTGACCAGCGCCTGGCCACGCTCGAGCCTGGGCTGCTCGGCCAGCAATGCCTCGTCGAGACGGGCTTCGAGCGCTTCCGGCTCGTGATCATGGCGCATGCCTTCAAAGCGATGCAGCACACGGCCCAGCGGGTTGTCGTCACTGAGCTGGCTCAGGTCGGCTTCCTGACGCTTGACCGCCCGGCGGGTCAGCGACAGACGTACCAGCTGGATCAGCGCGATGATCAGGCCCAGCACGCCCAGACCGACGATGACATAACCGACGGCACCGCCCTGCTTGAGGCGCTCGCCGAGACGCGGCGCCCGCGCCAGTGCCTGGGTGACATCGCCACCGGTGGGGTCGAAGCTCAGACGATCACTGTCGCCGGCATCGAAGGCCGCCAGCTGCTTGCGAATGCGCAGCGGCGTGGTACCCGCAAGGCCGAGGGTGTCCAGCGCCGAGGGGCCATCCACGGCCTTGTCTTCCGACAGCGGCGCCAGCAGGTGGCGACCACTGAATGCCATCTGCTCGCCGACGCGCACGATCTCACGCGGCTTGATGCTGCCATCAGGCCCGGCCAGCGGTGCCTGGAAGCGCAGTGCGCGACCGCTTTCGGTGGCGATGCTGCGGATGTCCGCGGTCAGGGCGGCGAGTCGCTCGCGGCCCGGCACCTCATCGCGCGGCCCCAGGTCCGGCAGACGTGCCTGGCCGCCGACCAGCAGCCAGTTGCCCGCCAGGGCTTCACGCGTCTCGCGGGCATGCTTGCGCGCCACCTCGAACACCTGACCGAGATCGCCCTGCTGGGCCTGACGCTCTTCGTCCAGACCGCTGAGGGTCGCCTGTTGTTCCTGCGCCTCGGCCTCGAGGGTCGCGCGCGTCTCGCGCAGGCTGTCACGCCGCGCCTCGGCCTCGCTGACCGCCGCTTGCAGTGCCTCGCGATCCGACAAGAGGGTGTCGAGACGCGCCTGGTCGCGGCCTTCGGCCTGACTGGCGGCCTGTTCGAACTGCTCGACGCTCAATGACTGCTCGGCACTGCCGGTCGCCGCCAGCACGGCGGGAGATGACAACGTCAGCAGCCCCAGGGTGCCGGCCGTCAGCAACAGGCGTGACAGAGACGCGCATGGCGCTTGTGAATTCGTCGCCATCAGCTGGACTCCTGCGCGGTACGGGTAGTGGTGGTACGTGTGCTGGTGACTGCCGCGGCAGCCTGATCGGCGCTCTCGAGCGCGGACTGCGACAAGCGCCCCTTCGGAGCCAGCTCGACGTCCTCGACCGGCACCGACAGCGGCAGGGTCACCAGTGACGGTGCCTGCTGATCTCGCGCCATGCTGATGCCCTTGCGCAGCGCTTCCAGGCCGCTGTCATCCAGTACCTGCCAGCTGCCATTTCTGGCCTGCCAGGCGCCACCATGCTGACCATCCAGCGTCAGGTAATAGAGGCCGACGCGGCCGACTCGCAGATACTGCACCTCGGTGTCTTCCCCACCGACCAGCCCAGCACGCCAGGTATCGAAGCCCTGACCGTAGCTCAGCTCCTGCTGCCAGGCGTTGAGCAGCTGATCGAGGCGCTCGTCATTGCTCAGGCTGGCATTGGAGAGGTTGTCACGCAGACGCTGGACGCGCGCGAGGCGCTCGTCCTTGAGAAACGGCAGATCCTGCTCGATGAAGTCCGCCAGCTCCTCGACCTGCTGACGCAGCAGGCCCGGCAGCGACTCGCGCGTGGCCTCGAGATTCTCCAGCGCCGTGCGCTGGCGCTCGATACGCGCCGCCCGGTCAGCATTCAGCGGCGTCAGTTCCGCGGTATAGCTTTCCAGACGCGCGGCTTCCTGACGCGCTTCACGCAGGCGCACCAGCAACGCACGCGTCTCGTCATCGGCGGCGTCGATGCGCGCCTGCAGCTCACGCTGGGTTTCCTGATGAGTGGCGGCACTGTCACGCAGTGTCTCGGCATGCGCCGGCAATGCGGTGGCTGTCAGCGGTGCAAGCAGCACCAGCGCCGGGAGCAGGCCGCCAAGGGCTCGCACGCACGGGAAGGGGAAAGAAGTCGAACGCCGCACGGACATCTCCTGAAGAACTAGGCTTGGTTGCATCCTCGGTCGCCTGCCAGGCCGCTAGTGGCTTCCGAGTGGAAATGCAAATCACTGGCATGGACGGTATTACAAACAAGAACAATTATCAATTGATCTTGCCTCGCTCTGCCCCATCAGCAGGCCCTGAAACCTGCAATGCAGCGTTGCACTTTTCTCCTGACGCTCTCTCCCCTGCCCTCGCCCCTACCCTTGCCCGCAGACACAAAAAAACGCGACCCGCCGAAGCGGGTCGCGTTGGTTGGCCAGGCCACCTTACGGTGTCTCGGCCTCAGCCTTGCGGGGCGTTGCTCAGAGCTTGCCTTCGAGCTCCGGCAGCACCTCGAACAGATCCCCGACCAGGCCGTAATCCGCGACCTGGAAGATCGGCGCTTCGTCGTCCTTGTTGATCGCGACGATGACCTTGGAGTCCTTCATGCCCGCCAGGTGCTGGATCGCCCCGGAGATGCCGACGGCGATGTAGAGATCCGGCGCGACGATCTTGCCGGTCTGGCCGACCTGCATGTCGTTGGGCACGAAGCCGGCGTCGACGGCAGCGCGTGAGGCACCGATGGCGGCGCCCAGCTTGTCGGCGATACCGTTGAGCAGCGCGAAGTTCTCACCGTTGCCCATGCCGCGGCCACCGGAGATCACCACCTTGGCGGAGCCCAGCTCAGGGCGCTCGCTTTCGGCCAGGGTTTCCTCGACGAAGCTCGAGACACCGGTATCCTCGACCACATCCACGGCCTCGATGGCCGCCTGTCCGTCGAGCGCGACCGGATCGAAGCCGGTGGCACGCACGGTGATGACCTTGAGCACATCGTCGCTCTTGACGGTGGCGATGGCGTTGCCGGCGTAGATCGGGCGCTGGAAGGTATCGGCGCTCTCGACGGCGATGATCTCGGAGATCTGCGCCACGTCCTTCAGCGCCGCGACACGCGGCATGAAGTTCTTGGCGGTGGTAGAGGCGCTGGACAGCACGTGGCTGTAGTCATCGGCCAACGCCACGACCAGTGCCGACAGGTTCTCGGCCAGCTGATGGGCGTAGACGGCATTGTCGGCGACACGCACACGCGCGATACCGGCAAGCCTGGCGGCCTGCTCGGCGACGGCGCCTACGCCCTCACCGGCGACCAGCACGTCGATATCGCCACCGATGGCGGTTGCGGCTGCCACGACACTCGCGGTGCTGCTGGTCAGCTGGCCATCATGATGATCGGCAATGACGAGAATGCTCATGAGATCACCTTTGCTTCGTTCTTGAGTTTGTCCACCAGCTCATCGACGGAGCCGACCTTGATGCCGCCCTGACGCTCGGCCGGCGGCGTGACCTTGACCAGCGACACCTTGGAGGCCGTGGAGACACCCAGCTCTTCCGGCGTCTTGACGTCCAGCGGCTTCTTCTTGGCCTTCATGATGTCCGGCAGCTTGGCGTAGCGCGGCTCGTTGAGGCGCAGGTCAGTGGTGACCACCGCCGGCAGGCTCAGCTTGACGGTCTGCAGACCACCATCGATCTCGCGGGTGACGTTGACACTCTCGCCATCGACCGCCACTTCGGAAGCGAAGGTACCCTGCCCCATGCCGGTGAGTGCCGCCAGCATCTGACCGGTCTGGTTGTTGTCGGCATCGATGGACTGCTTGCCGAGAATCACCAGCCCGGGCTGTTCTTCCTCGACCACCCTGGCCAGCAGCTTGGCCACGGCCAGCGAGTCGACGGCGTCATCGGTCATCACCTGCACGGCGCGATCGGCACCCAGCGCCAGCGCGGTACGCAGCTGTTCCTGGGCGGCCTTCGGGCCGATGGTGACGGCCACGACTTCGGTCGCCACACCCTTTTCCTTCAGGCGCACCGCTTCTTCCACGGCGATCTCGCAGAAGGGGTTCATGGCCATCTTGACGTTGGTCAGATCGACGTCAGACTGGTCAGCCTTGACGCGAATCTTGACGTTGTAATCGATGACGCGTTTCACCGCGACGAGTACTTTCATGGTGTCCTCGCTGATTTCTCATGGAGTACCAGTGACCGTGAGGCCGCCAGCGCTCGATTCATGCAAGCGTTTGATAGGTGAATATCTTCCACAGATGACCGTGATGACAAGTGTCTCGCCACGATATCCGCTGGCACCCGACGGATGAAGTCAGCCAGACCGGCGTGGTTTTCACTGTCCGGGCGCCGCCATTCTCATGCGGGCATCTTGCGCAGAATTGGTTGCCGGGGTCAAACCTGACAATCACTCTCAACACGCCCGAGCGTGAAACCCATCGGGCGATTTCCTGCAACGCCCCCGGTGGCTATTACGTCAGACCCAAGCATAATAAACAAACGGTCGTTTTAAATGCTACTGTTGCGGCATGCTATGCGGCTGCTTCGCGCCAGCGCCCTGTGTCGAGCGGCCGATCGTCCGTGCAGGACATGGCGTACCAGCGTGAGTCGCACCCCTATTTTCACTCCGACGAGTCGTGCCCTGACGCATGCCACGCCGGAGGTCCACTGTCCAGCGAACGGCCATGGTCGTTCGTGACACGCCCGCCCCGCCGGATCCGCGGGGCCCTGACGGCGCAAAGATTGAGGAGACGGGTCATGGAACGCGAATTCATGGATTTCGACGTGGTCATCGTCGGTGCCGGCCCTTCCGGCCTGGCGGCGGCCTGCCGACTGATGCAGCAGGCCAATGCGGCCGAGAAGGAGCTGACGGTCTGCGTGGTCGAGAAAGGTTCTGAAGTCGGCGCGCACATCCTGTCCGGCGCCGTGCTCGAACCGCGTGCACTGACCGAGCTGTTCCCCGACTGGGCCGAGCGCGGCGCACCGCTCAAGACGGCCGTCACCCGTGACGAGGTCGTGCTGCTCAAGGATGACCAGAAAGCGCAGGTCATCCCCAATGCACTGGTCCCCAGGACCATGCACAACGACGGCAACTACATCATCAGCGCCGGCAACCTGACGCGCTGGCTGGGCGAGCAGGCCGAGGAGCTGGGCGTCGAGATCTTCCCGGGCTTCGCCGCCCAGGAAGTGCTGCATGGCGAGGATGGCACGGTGCGCGGCATCGTGGTCGGTGACATGGGCGTGGCCGCCGATGGCAGCGAGAAGGACGGCCACATGCCGGGCATGGAGCTGCGCGGCAAGTACACCCTGTTCGCCGAGGGCTGCCGTGGCCACCTGGGCAAGCAGCTGATCTCGCGCTTCTCGCTCGACAGCGAAGCGGACGCCCAGCACTACGGCATCGGCTTGAAGGAGCTGTGGGATGTGCCCGCCGAACAGCACCAGCCGGGGCTGGTGGTGCATGGCAGCGGCTGGCCGCTCAAGGGCAACGCCGAAGGCGGCTTCTTCCTCTATCACACCGATGACCAGCAGGTGGTGGTGGGCCTGATCGTCGATCTCGCCTACGACAATCCGTACCTGTCGCCCTTCGATGAATTCCAGCGCATGAAGCAGCACCCGACCCTGGCCCGCCATCTCGAGGGCGGCAAGCGGGTCTCCTACGGGGCGCGCGCCATCGCCAAGGGCGGCCTCAACTGCCTGCCCAAGATGAGCTTCCCGGGCGGTCTGCTGATCGGCTGTGACGCCGGCACCCTCAACTTCGCCAAGATCAAGGGTCTGCACACCGCGATGAAGTCCGGCATGCTGGCGGCGGAAAGCGTGTTCGACGCCATCAAGGGCGGTGACGACGGCGGTGAAGACCTGGTCGACTTCGGCAAGCGCTTCAAGGACAGCTGGGCCTATGAGGAACTGGACGCCTCGCGCAGCTTCGGCCCGGCCATGCACAAGTACGGCACCTTCCTCGGCGGCGCCTACAACTTCCTCGACCAGCTGACGGGCGGCCGCCTGCCGACCCTGCATGACACCACGCCGGATTACGCGCGCATGCGCCCGGCGGCTGAATGCACGAAGATCGAGTACCCCAAGCCGGACGGCAAGCTGTCCTTCGACAAGCTGTCCTCGGTGTTCCTCTCCAACACCAATCACGAGGAAGACCAGCCGTGCCACCTGCGCCTGTCCGACCCGGAACTGCCGGTGCGTGACAACCTGCCGCGCTACGCCGAGCCCGCCCAGCGCTACTGCCCGGCCGGTGTCTACGAGATCGTCGAGGAGGCCGGTGAGCCGCAGTTCCAGATCAACTTCCAGAACTGCGTGCACTGCAAGACCTGTGACATCAAGGACCCGGCGCAGAACATCACCTGGGTCGCGCCGGAAGGCGGCGGTGGCCCCAACTACCCCAACATGTAAGCCCCTGCTGCCCCAACATGTAAGCCCCTGCTGCCCGCCAGCTGACAACGCCGCCGCGGCCCTGCCGTGGCGGCGTTGTCGTGTCTGCCCCCTCTTCTTCCCTCAACATCGCGCGTGCGGACACCTTGCGCCCCGTAAGTGCTTCTTGTTTTATTCCAAAACAATCTCAAAGCGATTGTTGATATAACAGCTTCCCGGTAGCACATTAGCCTCCCTCGAATTCAGACTCACGCCATCGCTTCGGAGCCACCATGTCCGTCACACGCCAGATACTGCTCGCCCTGGGGCTGGGCATTCTCAGCGGCCTTGCCCTGAACGCCGGGGCAGGCGCTCTGCCCGAGGGCAGCGTCGCTTGGCTCGACAGCCACCTGCTGACACCGGTGGGCCAGATCTTCCTGCGCCTGCTGCAATTCGTGGTGGTGCCGATGGTGTTCGGCGCCCTGATCATGAGCCTGACCAACCGCGAAGGCGGCGCCGACGTCGGTCGCCATGCCGGCCGCCTGCTGGGCAGTTACGTGGTCACCAGCGCCGTGGCACTGACACTGGGCATGCTGGTCGCGCATTGGCTGACGCCGGGCAGCGGCGCCGAGAGCCTGGTGGATTCAGCACCTGAAGGTCGCAACGCCGACAGCATCGCCCAGTGGCTGGTGGGCCTGGTGCCCAACAACCCCTTCACCGCCCTGGGCGGCGGCGGCCTGCTGCAGGTCATCTTCGCGGCCGCCCTGATCGGGCTGGCGATGCGCGCCCTGCCAAAGGAAAGCGCGCCGCTGCATCGCGTGATCGAGAGCGGTTACACCGTCAGCCTCAAGGTGCTGTCCTTCGTGCTCAAGCTGGCGCCGGTGGGGGTCTTCGCGTTGATCACCTCGGTGATCGCCACCCAGGGGCTGGACCTGCTGATGCGCCTGGGCATGTACGTGATCGGCCTGATCATCGCGCTGGCGCTGATGGCACTGCTCTATCTGGTGCTGCTGGCCGTCACCGGTGCCCGCCCGCTGGCCTTCGTGCGCCACTTCGGCCAGAGCCTGGGCTTCGCCTTCGGTACCGCAAGCTCCGGTGCGACCCTGCCGCTGGCGCTGGGCAATGCCCGCGACTACGGCATGAATGAATCCCTGGCCAGCTTCGCGCTGCCCTTCGGCACGGCGCTCAAGCGTGACGGCGCCGCCGTGCTGCAGGGCTTCAATGCGCTGTTCGTGGCCCAGCTGTTCGGCATCGATGTCACCACCTCGCTGGTGATCACCGTGTTCACCACCGGCCTGCTGGTCAGCTTCTCGACGGCTGGCGTGCCGGGTGCGGGGCTGGTCGCGATGACCACCGTGCTGGGCGCGGCAGGGCTGCCGCTGGAAGGCGTGGCCGTGGTCGCCGGGGTGGACCGCTTCACCGATGGCCTGCGCACCGCCCTCAACGTGATGGGCAACTGCGCCAACGCCGCCTTGCTGGAACGCTTCGATTCGCGCAAGCCCGCTGCTGAGCCCAAGTCGCAAGCGTAAGCACGCACGCAAAGAGTCAGGTAAAGCGCCCCACAAATGACAACGCCCGCCAGAGAAACCTCTGGCGGGCGTTGTCATTTGTGGAGCCGTCATCGCACTGGCGCGTGCGGCTACTTCTCGCTGGCCTCTCCGGTGGCGACCGGGCGCTCGGGATCACTGATCCAGTCACTCCAGGAGCCGGCATACAGGCGCGGCAGCGGCAGCCCCGCGATCGCGAAGGCCAGGATGTTCTGGCAGGCACTGATACCGGAACCGCAATAGGCGATCACCTCACCCTGCGCCGGCAACAGGCTGCGCAGCTCACGCATCAGGCCCATGCGGTCCTTGAAGCGGCCATTGGCTTCCAGATTGCTGGGGGTCGGCCGGCAGAATGCGCCGGGGATATGGCCTGCCACCGGATCGACCGGCTCCTGCTCACCGCGAAAACGCGCCTCGCCGCGGGCATCCAGCAAGCTGTCATCCGTGGCGGCCACCTCCTGGGCGCTGACCAGCAGGCTGTCATCAAAGCTCGGCTGCCAGTCGCTGGGTGTGGGGCTCACCGGCTGAGCAGGCGCACGCTTGAGCTCGCCCATGGCCTGATTCCAGGCCTGGATGCCGCCATCCAGCACGCGCACATCCGGATGCCCGGCCCAGGTCAGCATCCACCACAACCGCGCCGCCGCCATCTGCCCGCCCATGTCGTCATAGACCACCACCTGCTGCTCGGGCGTGATGCCGAGGCGGCGGAACAGCTCGGCCGTCGCCTGATGTGACGGCAGAGGATGCCGCCCGCCCACGCCGTCCTCACGCACGGCGGCCGACAGATCGCGGTCCATATCGACATGGATGGCACCCGGCAGATGGCCTTCACGCCACAGACGCTCGCCGGCTTCCCCATCGTCGAGACGCGCACGGCAATCCAGCACCACGGGGGACTTGAGGCCCGCCATCGCCAGCTGGGTCACCAGCTGGCTGGCATCGATCAGGGGCGCCTGGCGCTGGTCCGGTACCAGCAGCGATGAGGCGGAGACGGAGGCTGCCGCCAATGCGGCAGGATCGGGATACTGAGCCATGGGAACTCCTTTTCGGGCAGACGAAGATGCGCTGCAGGCATGATGGTGCTCGGCGCAAGGCTTGGCAATCGCGCTGCCTTGTCGCCCGAGCCTCAAGCCCATTGTTACAAGGGTCACAAGGGACACAAGGGTCACAAGGCGGTCAGCGGGGCACGCGTGGCGATCAGGCGGCGCTTGTTGCCATCGGCGAAGCGCACCTCGATCAGCGGATTGGCCTCATTGCCGGAGACCTCTTCGATCACCCCCTCACCGAAGCTCTCGTGACGCAAGCGCTGACCGACCTCCCAATCACCGACGCGTCGCAGCACCGCCGGCTCGCCGCGTGGAGTGCGATTGCCCTGTCGAGCGCCGCGAGCATAGGTGCCGCCCGAGCTGGACTGGCCTTGCGCAGCCGACTTGCTGGCCGGCTTGCCCGAGGACTTGGCGACCTTCTTCGGCAGCGCTTCCAGCGTCGGCGGCGTGATGCCGTGACGTGCCAGAGGCAGCCGCGCCAGATAGGCCTCGCCAAGCGCCGGCGCTGCCACACGCAGGCGCTCGTCGCTTCCGTCCGCTGACTCACGGGCGGCCTCATCGCCGTCCTCGGCCTGCAGACGGGCGAGCTTGGCGCGCTTGCCGGCACCGTGAATCCAGTCGCCGAGGCGGGTGCAGTCCTCCACGCACAGCTCCGCGAGGAAGCGGCTTGGCGTATGCGTGCCGCCGTCACGCCACAGGTGCAGCTGCTCGCGGGCACGCGTCACGCCGACGTAGCACAGCCGACGCTCCTCCTCGAGGCGCTCCGGCGACAGCGGATTGTCACGCGAGTAGGCCGGGAAGTCTTCCTCGTTCATGCCCCACAGCCCCACCAGCGGCCACTCCAGCCCCTTGGCCCCGTGCACCGTGGTGATCAGAACGCCGTCGGCGGCGTCCTCGACCGGATTGCGCAGCAGATTGATGAAGGCGTCGGGGTCATTGGCCAGCTCCCCTGCCTGCTCGATCAGTACATCCAGCAGGCGCACATCCTCCTCGCCCTTGTCACGCCGGGCCGCGGCGCGGCGCAGCACCTTGTCAGCCTCCAGCTCATCGACCACATGGCGCAGCAGCCTCGCGGGCGCCCAATCGCCCAGCGAGGGCAGATCGCACAACAGCTTCCAGCGCTTGTGCAGGTTGCGGCGTTGCAGCGGCTTGAGCCCCTCGAGGATAGGGTCTTCCTTGCGTGGCCAGCGCTGGCTGTCGGCCAGCTGCTGACACAGGCGCTCAAGGCGTTCGCGCGCGACGAAGGCGGTGGGCTGAGTGAACAGCAGCAGCAGGTGCGCCGGGTCGCGCAGACGCGTGGCATCACGCGCCAGCTCCAGATAGCCCGCCAGCGCCTGCACCAGCGGCAGACGGAACACGAAGCGATCCCCCTGCCCCAACCGGAAGGGAATGCCGGCCTTGAGCAGCTGCAACTGCACCGGCACCGACAGCGCCCAGCTGCGCACCAGCACGGCGGCCTCGGCGCCACTGCGTCCCGACTCTCGCCAGGCCATGAGCGCCGCGACCAGACTGGCGGCACCCTGGCCTTCGAACAAGCGCGTCGCCGGCGTGCCGGGCGCAGCCAGACACAGCTGGTCCGGACGGCGCGCATTGGCGGCGATGGCGTGATTGGCCGCCAGCGCCAGACGATGACCGTGGCGGAAGGTGTAGCTGAGCGGGAAATCCAGCGGCGCGGCAAAGCTCTCGGCAAAGCGCGTCAGCATGTAGTCAGGCCGCGCGCCACGCCACTCGTAGATACACTGGTTGGCATCCCCCACGGCCATGACTTCTGCCATGGCGCCGGAGGCTGCGGGCGACGCTTCGCCGGGCGAGGCAGCTTGATCGGGCGAGGCCTCGCCGGATGGCGCACCCGCCAGCAGTGCCAGCATGCGCTGCTGCGCCTCATTGATGTCCTGATACTCATCGATGATGACGTGCTGCAGATGCCCCTGGATGCGCGCGCGGGTCTCGGGCTCCTTCTCCAGCTGGCGCAGCGGCCGGTAGAGCAGATCGGCATAGGTCATCTGACCGTACTGCTCGAGCAGCTGCTCAAGCTGAGCGAAGGACTCGACGAAGTGGCCGGTGTGCTCGCCGAGATTCATGCGCTCATACAGCAGCGTCGGCTCGCACATCTCGGCCTTGACCAGATCACAGAACTGGGCGAGCGCTTCGAGGCGCTCGCCTTCCAGCGCTGCCTCACGATCGGCGCGATCGGCATCGCCCAGCGCACGTTGGGCGGCCTGCTTGAGCAGACGTTCCAACGCCCAGTCCTGCTGGATGAGTTCACGCGGCTCGAGGCTGCCCCAGCGCACCAGGGTGGTGGTCAGGCGATGGCCGATGGAGTGGAAGGTGCGGATGTCGGGCAGCCGAGTGCCCGGCGGGGCCGACTGCGCCAGCTTGGCGACGAAGTCCTCACGCGCCGAGCGGTTGAACATCAGCACCAGAATCCGCTGAGCCGCAATGCCTTCCGCCAGCAGGCTCAGCACCCGCGCCACCAGCGTGGTGGTCTTGCCCGAGCCCGCCACCGCCGCTACCCGCGCATGCCTCCCACGATGCGCCACCACGGCGCGCTGCTGATCCGTCAGCCGTTGCGTCAGCTGATCGACGGCCAGCGCCAGTGGCGATGCTGCAACGTCTGGCCCGGAGGCTGCGGTGCTGTCGGGCTCGATGGGAGGAAGTGGTGACGACATGAAGACCTGCAATGGCTGACGGCGAGAGAAAAGGGGCGAAGCAGAACGCGAGGGGCATACGGAAGAGAGAGCAGAAGGCGGCAAGTTCAAACAAGTTCAGACAAGCTCAGACCTCGACCTCATCGGCCGCCAGCTGTCCCAGAATCTGGAAGCGCCCGCCGCTCATGAAGCCGAGTGTCAGGCTGCCGTCTTCCTGCTCATGCGTCTCGGCGCTCTCGAGCAGCCGATAGTAGAGATTGCGGTGCAGGCGCGCGGCAAGGCCGAAGCGCACCGGCACTTCCGGTAGCCACAGGCCGTCCGGCGTCTCGCTCAGCGTCAGGCAGGTCTCCCCTTCCAGTCGCACGACATCGCCCTGATCGGTGACCAGCTGCCAGACGTCCGGCCGAGGCTCTGTCTGTCCGGGCTCTGTCTGTCCGGGCTCTGTCTGTCCGGGCTCGGCCTCTCCAAGCTCAGCCGGCGCAGAATCGCTCTCGACGCGGGAGCAGTCCACCGCCAGGAAGGGGCGGTCCTCGACCTGGATGGTGACCTTCTCCGCCGGCGTGACCAGGCAGTAGCTGCCATCGGGCTCGCGGCGCAGGACACGCGACAGCATATGCACCAGTCGCGCACGGCCGATGGGCGTGCCCTCGTGCATCCAGCGCCCATCGGCACAGATGACGAGGTCCATTTCGCCACAATGCGCCGGGTGCCATTGATCCACTGGCGGCAATGCCTTGCCGCTGGTGGCCTTGTCGCCCAGCTGGGTGAGGATGGCGGCTGGATTCATGACGTTCCCTCCCTGGTGGTCAGATCATGCGGGGTACCACGCTCAATCGATGAGCATACCGCTGCTGGCCAGCGCTTCGCGAACATTGTCCGGCGCTTCCGGCGCGGCGGCGCGGAACAGGCGATAGAAGTTGGCGGTGGTCTGCATCGCCAGCTCATCGACGGTGATGCCGCGCTCGGCGGCGATACATTCGGCGACCTCGACCACATTGCCCGGCACATTGGAGGTGCCACGGTACGGCACCGGCGCCAGATAGGGGCTATCGGTCTCGATCAGCAGGCGGTCCAGCGGGATGGCGCGCGCCAGCTCGCGGACGTGTTCGGCGTTGCGGAAGGTGACGATACCGGAGATGGAGACCATGAAGCCGTGGCCCACCGCGACGCGCGCCATGTCCAGATCTTCGGTGAAGCAGTGCAGCACGCCACCGACAGCGGGATCCGTGTGCTGCTTGATCAGCGCCAGGGTGTCTTCCCGTGCCTCACGGGTGTGGATGATCACCGGCAGCTCGAGCTCACGCGCGGCGATCAGGTGGCGCGTGAAGCGCTCGTACTGCAGCTCGCGGCTGACGCTCTCGTAGTGATAATCGAGGCCGGTCTCGCCGATGGCCACCGCGCCGAAGCGCTCGGCGCACTTCTTGATGTCCTCGACCGTGGGTTCCGGGTCGACCTGATGCAGCGGATGCACACCGGCGGAAATCACCACATCCTCATGCTGCTGGGCGATGGCCGAGATCTCGGGCACATCGTCGAGCGTGACGGCAATGGCGAGAAACTGGTGCACGTGACGGGCGCGCGCGGCGTCCAGCACGGCCTCGAGGCTGCCGCCGTGCTCTTCCAGTTTCAGACGATCAAGGTGGCAATGCGAATCGACAAACATCCGGAAACTCTCACTACTGATGGCCACGCGCTGCGCGGCGAAAAACGTGCTCGACCGGCGGGCGCCCATGGCACTGCCGGTCGAGATGATGAAGCGACGCTGCGCTCGCGCTACAGCGTATAGGTCGCGTGACCCTTGCCGAGCATGCCGGCCAAGTGGTTCTCGATATGATCGCGCACCTGGCGGTCCTCTTCACTGAAGTGGATGCCGATCCCGGCAGTGCGCCGGCCACTGACGCCCTGCGGGGAGATCCATACCACGCGCCCGGTGACCGGAATGCGCTCGGTTTCCTCAGGCAAGGTCAGCAGCAGATAGACTTCCTGGCCCATGGTGTAGCGCTCGGTGGTCGGCACGAAGATGCCGCCGCGCACGAGGGTCGACATGTAGGCGGCCAACAGGGTCTTCTGATCACGAATGGTCAGCGAGAGCGCCTTCTGGCCTTGCTGTGGAGCGGTATCCATCCTTCACCTCCGGCCGGTCTCCCGGCACATGCAGTCCCGTGACGAGCGTCAGCGCTCACATGAGGGCTCACGCTGCGTATCAATGCGTATTCTTCGGCCATTGCCTGCTGTTATCTGACGCAAGGCGAGCAAGCGGCCTGGCTGGCTTCAGTCTAGCCTGCCCGCCTTGCCTCGCGCAGCCTCGTGGCTTTCCACGCGGGCATCGCTCAGCCATACCCTCAGCTCTTCGCTCAGACCTTCACTCGGGCCTTCACGCCAGAAAAAGACAGCTGCGCACTCAGGAGCGCAGCAAGGCGGCCCAACGCACCAGCCAGGCTTCCAGCACCAGCTGTGGGTTGGGGTTGCCGCCCGCGGCCAGCAGACGACGCTGCTCGCGGGCGAAATCCAGCAGCTTGAACCAGTCCTGGGTGCGCCCGTTCTTGACCGCCTGTCTCAGCAGCGGCTCAAGACTGGGGTCACGCAGGTCGCTGGGGTTGCCGGACAGGCCCATGCGAATCAGGTCTTCCAGCCAGGCAATACCGTACCACAGCACCTGCGCCAGCGGTTGGCGCTCCAGTCGCCACGCCTCGGCCACCGGCTCACCACCGCGCACCAGCGCATCGAACAGCTCGCGCAAGGCCTGACGCAGCTGACGCTGCTCCGCCTCGCCAAGACGCACCGCCAGCTGCGGCAGTCCGCCCGCCATGCGCAGCAGGGCCTGAGCATCCTCGCCCAGCTGCTGCGTGAGCCACGGCAGGCTCTCTTCGGCCGGCGGAATCACCAGCGGCCATTGCTGACAGCGCGAGCGGATGGTCGGCAGCACCCGTGACGGCATGTCGCTGAGCAGAATGAACAGCGTATTGGCGCCGGGTTCCTCGAGACTCTTGAGCAAGGCGTTGGCCGAGGCGATGTTCATCGACTCCGCCGGTTGCAGCCGGATGACGCGGTAGCCGCCCTGCTGGGCCGTCTGGGAGACGAAGCGATTGACCTCACGGATCGGGTCGATGCGGATCATCTTGCCGACATCCTGCGGCGCGACCGCCATCAGATCAGGGTGATGCCCCGCCGCCAGCATATGACAGCCATGACATTCACCACAGGCCGCCGCGCCGGGCTTGCCCTGGGCGGTGCGACACAGCACGCGGGCGATCATCGCATCGGCCAGCTCATGCTTGCCAAGCCCCGATGGCCCGCTGAGCATCACCGCATGCGGCAGGCGACCGTTGTCGTGTACCGCAGTGAAGTGTTGCCACAGCGAATGCTGCCACGGCAGCGGCGAGAAGCTCGAAAGCGTGACACCACTGCTGACGTCTGAAGCACTCATGGCTGCTCATCCGTGTGAGTGTTCGCCTGCCAGGCCGTCACGCGAGCCGCAAGTACCGCCGCGATATCGGCTTGCACGGCTTCAAGCGACTGACCGGCATCGATGGTGGCAAAGCGCTCGGGGTCGGCATCACGACGCATGTGATAGCCGACACGCACCGCCTCGAAGAACTGCTCGGCTTCCTGCTCGATGCGGTCGGCGCCTTCGCCGGTCTCGGCGCGGCGAGCGGCCAGACGGCCACGTGCCGCCGCGACCGGCATGTCCAGCAGCAGGGTCAGATCCGGCTGCAAGCCTTTCTGCACCAGGGATTCCAGCGCCGAGATATCGCCCAGCGGCAGGTTGCGGCCACCGCCCTGGTAGGCAAAGGTCGCATCGGTGAATCGATCGCACACCACCCAGGCACCGCGCGCCAACGCCGGACGAATGGTCGCGGCCAGATGCTGGGCACGCGCGGCGAACATCAACAGCAGTTCGGCATCATCACTCAGCGACTCGGCCGGCGCCGGGTCCAGCAGCAACTGGCGAATGGCTTCCGCCCGCTCGCTGCCACCCGGCTCACGCGTGCGCACGACCTCTAGGCCATGCGCCTCGAGCTCGGCGACCACGAAGGCGACATTGGTGCTCTTGCCGACGCCTTCACCGCCTTCCAGCGTGATGAAGCGACCAGCGGGCGAAGCCTGAGTGGCCGCCGCGCTGGCGGCGTGGCGAGAAGACGTCGTGCTTGATGCGCTCGGACGTGAAGACATGATGTTTCCTGATTCAGACAGCAGATGACTCGCGACGAAAGCCCCCGTGCAGCATGGCAGACCCTGTTCGCCACACGGGTTTCAACTCATTCGCCACGCATTACCGATTGAGAATATAACGACGCACGGCATTGTTGTGCTCGCGCAGCGTGCGCGAGAAGTGATGCTTGCCCTCACCCTTGGCGACGAAGTAGTAGGTATCGCCTTCCTTGGGGTGCACCGCCGCTTCCAGCGCGGCGCGCCCGGGCATCGCGATCGGCGTCGGCGGCAAGCCGGTGATCACGTAGGTATTCCAGGGCGTCGGCTTGCGCAGGTCGGCGCGCGACAACGAGCCATCATAGTCCTTGCCCAGGCCATAGATGACGGTCGGGTCAGTCTGCAAGCGCATGCCGCGCTCCATGCGACGCTTGAAGACACCGGCGATCTCGTCGCGCTCTTCCGGGGCGCCGGTCTCGCGCTCGATCAATGACGCCATGATCAGCGCCTCGTAGGCGCTGGTGATCGGCAGGTCGTCGTCTCGCCCGGCCCAGACTTCCTCCAGCGTCTTGCTCATGCGGCTATAGGCCTGCTTGTAGAGCGAGAGGTCGCTGACGCCCTTGTGATAGCGGTAGGTGTCCGGGAAGAAGCGCCCTTCCGGCTTCTCGCCCTCTGCACCGACGGCCGCCATCAACTCTTCATCGCTCATGTCGCGAGTCGTGTGCTCAAGCTTGGGCGAGGCATCCATGGCAGTGCGCATCTGGGCGAAGGTCCAGCCCTCCGGCACGGTCAAGGTATAGCTGACCACATCGTCACTGGACAGCAGCGCCACCAGCTCACGGCCGTTCAAGCCCGGCGCGAGTCGGAATTCACCGGCGCGCAGGCCATTGACGGCCTCAGGCTCGAGGCGCGACCACACCTTGTACGGCCAGCTCGCCTCGATGATGCCCTGTGACTCGAGCTCGCTCACCACCCTGGTCAGGCTGGCGCCCTTGGGCACCTCGAACAGCTGTTCCTTCTCGATCGCCAACGGTGACAGCAACTGCGCCTGCCAATAACGAAAGCCCACCACACCCGCAGCCACGGCCAGCACTACCAGCATCAGGAGGATCTTGAACACTCGCATAATCGGTTTCCAGTCTTCATGGCGAAGGCGACGACCGCACAGGTATGCCTGCTGACGCTCGTCGTCTTCCGTCAGTTCGCGGGCTCGCCCAGCAAGCGCGCGACAGTGTGATTCAACTCGTCCAGCGCCGGATGCGCCTCATCCTTCCACTCAGCCAGAATCGCGCCATCGGGCTTGAGCAGGGTGCGCAGCGGCCAGACGCCCTGCACGGAATTCATGACGACGACCTGCTCGGCCCACGCGAGTGACTCAAGCCCCTCACGCACTCGCTCGAACACCATCTCGACCTCAAGCGCCGCCAGCAGCGTACCCTCGACCCCGGCACGATCAAGACACGGCGTGAACCAGCGCCCGTCACGATACCAGGCCAGATTCATGCTGGTGGCCTCGATCAGTTCGCCCTGCGCATTGAGCAACAGGCCCTCACTGATCGCCGTGTCGCTCCATTCGCGGCGCGCCAGCACGTTCTCGAGCCGGTTGAGGTGCTTGAGCCCCGCCAGTGCCGGTTGCTCGGCCACACGCAGCTCGCAGACCCGCGCCGTGATGCCACGCCGCGCCTGCTGATTGACCGCAAAAGGCGTCGCGCGTGCCCGCAAGCGCGTCTCCGGTGTCTCAGGTGCCCTGTAGCCCCGCCCGCCGGAGCCGCCTGTGACGATCAGCTTGAGCACTTCAAGCCCCTCGCCCTGACAGACCGCCAGACAGCCAGACAGCTCAGCTGACGAAGGCGCCGCAATCCCCAGACGCTGACAACCGCGCGTCAGGCGCGCCTCGTGCCAGGACCACAGCTGCGGCTGGCCCTCACGCACCAGAATCGTCTCGAACACGCCCTCGCCATAGGCGAGGCCACGGTCATCACTGGGCAGATCGGCGGCGAGCGCCTCAAGAGAGCGCTTGTCGTCAGCGCTCCTTTCATCAGAGGCCCGGTCATCTGAGCTCTTGCTGCCAGAGGCATCAGTCGTCATCGATACAGCCCTCCAAAGAACGGTTGCGGGCACGACACGCAAAAGCAGGTGACGCCCCACAGACAAACGCGCCCCCGGATGGGAGCGCGTTTGAGGAGAGAGAACACGAAAGCGTGTGATCAGTCCTTGAGCTTGCCGAACACCAGCGAGCCGTTGGTGCCACCGAAGCCGAACGAGTTGGACAGGGTATACTCGATCTTCATGTCACGTGCGACGTTCGGCACGTAATCGAGATTGCAGCCCTCGGCCGGGTTGTCCAGGTTGATGGTCGGCGGCGCGATCTGGTCACGCATCGCCAGCACGCAGAACACGGCCTCGACCGCACCGGCAGCGCCCAGCAGGTGACCGATCATCGACTTGGTGGAGCTGACCGCCACATCACGTGCCGCATCACCCAACACCGATTCGACGGCGAGGCTTTCCGCCTTGTCGCCGGCATTGGTGGAGGTGCCGTGGGCATTGATGTAGTCGATCTGGCTCGGCTCGAGCTTGGCGTCACGGATGGCGTTGCGCATCGCGGCGGCCGCACCACGGCCGTCTTCGGGCGGCGCCGTCATGTGGTGAGCGTCGTCGGACATGCCGAACCCGAGCACCTCGGCGTAGATGGTCGCGCCACGCGCCTTGGCGTGCTCGTACTCTTCCAGCACGACGACACCGGCGCCGTCGGACAGCACGAAGCCATCGCGGTCGCGGTCCCACGGACGGCTGGCCGCCTGCGGATCATCGTTGCGGGTCGACAGCGCACGCGCCGCGGAGAAGCCACCCAGGCCCAGCGGCGTGGTCGCCATCTCGGCGCCACCGGCCACCATCACGTCGGCATCGCCATAGGCGATGGTACGTGCGCTGTAACCGATGTTGTGCGTCCCGGTGGTACAGGCGGTGGTGATCGCGATGTTCGGACCACGATAACCGAACTGGATCGCCAGATTGCCGGAGATCATGTTGATGATGGAGCCCGGCACGAAGAACGGCGAGATGCGACGTGCACCGCCCTTCTCCAGCGCCTTGTGGTTGTGCTCGATCATCGGCAGGCCGCCGATACCGGAACCGATGGCGACACCGATGCGCTCGGCGTTGTCTTCGGTGCATTCAATGCCGGAGTCGGTGATGGCCTGGTGGGCCGCCGCGATACCGTATTGGATGAAGAGGTCCATCTTGCGGGCCTCTTTCGGGTTCAGGTACTGACCCACATCGAAGTCCTTGATGGAGCCACCGAAACGGGTATTGAAACCGCTGACATCGAAATGCTCGATGGCCGCGATGCCACTCTTGCCCGCCTTGATGTTGCTCCAGCTTTCCTCGACGGTATTCCCGACCGGGGTTACCAGGCCAAGACCTGTTACCACTACCCTTCTGCGAGGCATCGTGTCTCCTCCAAAACTATCGAATTGGCACGCCTGGGCCATGGACGCCCGGACGGTAATTGAGCGCATTATACAGAAACCTGGCCATGCGTGGGCAGTCGGTTTTCAAGCGCTTTTCTGGCCACTTTCACGAAGGAATTCCGACACTTGCCACAAGGGGACATTTGTCACGAAGCCCACCGCCTACCACCATGCAATACGCGCCCTGTCGGCGCGGCATTGCGCAGCACATCCCTGAACGACAAGAGCCGCACTGAGGAACAGTGCGGCTCTTGAACGTACAGACAATTGCATCACGACCATGAGCAACAGGTTGCTCCGTGATCGCTTCAACACACCTTACTGGTGGTTGACGATGTAATCGATAGCTTCCTGCACGGTGGTGATCTTCTCTGCTTCTTCGTCAGGAATTTCAGTATCGAATTCCTCTTCAAGAGCCATCACCAGCTCGACGGTGTCCAGGGAATCGGCGCCCAGGTCTTCAGTGAAAGAGGAAGAGTTCTGGATTTCTTCTTCTTTGGCGTTCAGGCGCTCAGCCACAACCTTCTTGACGCGTTCTTCAATGGTGCTCATTTAACAATCACTCCTAGTGGTACGGAATCCGCAGCTCGAAAAAGCTGGGCGTAGTTTATAGGCCACCCCAAAAGGACGCAACCACGTCCCTGCGTGGGGTTCAGCGCATGTTCATGCCACCGTTCACCTGCAACGTCTCACCGGTAATGTAGCCTGCTGCATCACTGGTCAGGAAGCCGACTGCCGCAGCAATCTCTTCCGGCTGGCCAAGGCGCGCCAGCGGGATGTTGCCGAGCAACGCTTCGTGCTGCGCTTCCGGCAATGCTTCAGTCATGTCAGTGGCAATGAAGCCCGGCGCCACTGAGTTGACGGTAATATTGCGTGACGCGACTTCGCGCGCCAGCGAGCGGGCAAAGCCTTCCATGCCTGCCTTGGCGGCAGCATAGTTGACCTGACCGAGGTTGCCCATGGTCGCGACCACGGACGAGATGTTGACGATGCGGCCGAAGCGCGCCTTGGTCATGCCGCGCAGGCAGCTCTTGCTGACACGGAAGACCGACTTGAGATTGGTGTCGAGCACCGCGTCCCAATCGTCTTCCTTCAAGCGCATCAACAGGTTGTCACGCGTGATGCCGGCATTGTTGACCAGGATGGTCGGGGCGCCGAAGCGCTCGCCGATTTCCTTGAGCACGGCGTCGACGCTGGCCTGATCGGTGACGTTGAGCAGCATGCCCGCGCCTTCGATACCGTGCGCCTCGAGGTCAGCGCCGATGGCCGCTGCCCCTTTCTCGCTGGTGGCAGTACCGATCACGATACGGCCCTGACGGCCGAGTTCACGGGAGATGGCTTGGCCGATGCCACGACTGGCACCGGTCACCAGTGCGATTCTGCGTTCGCTCGTCATCTTGAGTCCTGAGTTGGCTGATCCAAGTCACATGGCCGGCCAGATGGGCCAGCCACGAGCTTACTGATTCTGTTCGGCAGCGGTCTCGCGGGCAAGTTCCAGCGCCGCTTCCAGGCTATCCGGATCATTCACGGCCAGGCCACGTGCCTGACGCTGAATGCGCTTGCCAAGGCCGGTCAACACCTTGCCCGGGCCGCATTCGATGAAGCTGCGCGCGCCACTGTCGAACATGGCATTGACGCAGTCGGTCCAGCGCACCGGCTGATAGAGCTGCTCGATCAGACGCTGACGCAGTGTCTCGACATCGTCATGCGCCTTGGCATCGACATTCTGGATGACGGTATAGCGCGGCGCACGGAAATCGATGGCATTCATCGCCTCGGCCAGCTTGTCGGCCGCCGGACGCATCAGATCACAATGCGACGGCACCGACACCGGCAGCGGCATGGCGCGCTTGGCACCCGCTTCCTGACATGCCGCGATGGCACGCTCGACGGCAGCGGTGCCACCGGCGATGACGACCTGTCCCGGCGCATTGTAGTTGACTGCCGCGACCACTTCACCCTGTGCCGCACTGGCACAGGCGGCTTCGACCTGGGCATTCTCGAGACCGAGAATGGCCGCCATCGCGCCCTGGCCCTGCGGCACGGCAGTCTGCATGGCTTCGCCGCGCAGATTGACCAGCTTGACGCCCTCGGCGAAACCGATCACGCCAGCGCAGACCATGGCGCTGTATTCACCCAGGGAGTGACCGGCCATGCGCGCCGGGCGCGGGCCTTCCAGCTCCTGCCAGACGCGCCAGATGGCGACACTGGCGGTCAGAAGCGCCGGCTGGGTCAGCTCGGTACGATTGAGCTCCTCCGCCGGGCCTTCCTGCGTCAGGTGCCAGAGATCGCGCCCCAGCGCGTCAGAGGCTTCCTCGAAGGTAGTGCGGACCACGCTATAGCGCTCCGCCAGCTCCCGCAGCATGCCGACCTGCTGGGAGCCCTGTCCCGGGAAGATGAGGGCCAGGGAATCTGTCATTGCTGTCACCATTTCCATCTGTTCAGGTGGGACTGACACGGGTCAAGAAACCCGATTTCCACTGGCTCGCAAGCGAGACGACCACTGTCGTGTCTCACGCTTCTGCCAGGGGAAAGCCTGCTTCCTGTCATTTACGTCATGCTGCTGTCCTGCGGGGGCTTCCTGTAGGAGTTGCCTGCCCCGGATTCGCGTCCGCCTTCACCGCCCGGCCGCGAAGCGCTGGCATTGTCGCACCGTGTGCGCCGAAGCTCGACCCCAACAGGAACAAATCAGACCAATTTACTCATTCAGCGTGAGTATGTGTCTTCCAGGGCCTGCGCCAGGCGCGAGGGCAACTGCTCGCGAGCCTCGCTGGCCGCGCGCGTGACGGCAAAAGCAAAGCCTTCCGCCGCCGCGCCGCCGTGGCTCTTCACCACCACGCTCGCCAGGCCCAGCAGGCTGGCGCCGTTGTAGCGCACCGGGTCCAGTTCACGCGAGAGTCGCGTCAGCGCCGGGCGCGCCAGCCAGGCCATCAGGCGCGTGCGCCAGCTGGTCGCCAGGGTCGCCCCCAGCTGCGCCGACAGCATCTGCGCAAGCCCTTCACTGCTCTTGAGCACGACATTGCCGACGAAGCCATCACAGACCACCACATCTACCTTGCCGGAGAAGAGGTCGCCACCCTCGACAAAGCCAAGGTAGTCGAAATCCGACTCGCTGCCAGCCAGCAGGGCGTGCGCTTCCTGCACCTGCGCAGTCCCCTTGACCGACTCGACCCCCACGTTGAGCAGCCCCACTCGTGGACGCTCGACCGCGTCGATGAGGCGGCTGCGCATCGCGCCCATGCGGGCGAACGCCAGCAGATGGTGCGGTGCGACATCGACGTTGGCGCCGAGATCCAGCAGGCTGCAGGCGCGCGCGCCGCGCGTGGGCACCGCGGCACAGATGGCAGGTCGCTCCACCCCTTTCACTCTTCCCACTTCGCGCATGCCCAGCGCCATCAAGGCGCCGGTATTGCCGGCACTGACACAGGCATCCGCCTGGCCGTTCGCCACCAGGCCCAGGGCCTGAGACATGCTGCTGGGCTCGCGGCTGCGCAGGACGCGGGACGGGCGAGCATCAGACGCGACAATGCCGTCGACAGCGAGTGTCTGAAGGCGATCACGAACACGGGAGAGTGAAGCAGGGAGGGAGTCTAACTCGGCATCCAGTAGATGCTGCGGGCCGACCAAGATGGCGCTGAGTTGCGAGTCTCGCAACAGCGCACTGGCCGTGCCCCGTAACGTAGCGCGGGGACCGAAGTCCCCGCCCATCGTATCGATGGCGATACGCACGGCGTTACGCCGCGCGCTGCATCAATGCCTTATGCATCAACGACTTTGCGGCCACGGTAGAAACCGTCGGCAGAGACGTGGTGACGCAGGTGAACTGTACCGGTTTCCTTGTCCTGGGACAGGGTCGGTGCAGTCAGGGCATCGTGGCTACGACGCATGCCACGCTTGGAACGAGTTTTGCGGTTCTGCTGAACTGCCATGGGGATTACTCCAATCTTGTCGACAAATTGAGTTCAGTGCTTGTCCTTCAGGGTGCGAAGCACACTGAATGGATTCACAGCGGGTGCGTCCGAGGCCTCGGGTTCCACACCGCTGGCCAGCTGGTCGCGAGAGACGGCACAATCGGCCTCCTCGTGGTAGACCACCTGCGGCAGGACCAGGAGCACTTCATCCTCGATCACTGTCAGGAGATCCAGCTGTTCGTTTTCCACCACTACCGGCTCGTACTCACCGGGCAGCTGCGCCGCCAGCGCATCGCTGGTCACCAGACCCAACAGGAACTCGCTGGAAAGCGGCTCCGGCTCGGTGGGTCCCAGACAACGCTGACATAGCAGACTTGCCTCGAAGGCGATGGAGCCTTCGATGAAGCTGCGACGTTGAGTGTCGATATCAAAGGTCATGGAAACGCTGACGTCCCCTTCCTGAGCACCGATGGCCTCAACAACACGGGGCATGTTCGCCAGTGGAATCACGCCTTCAAGGCGTTTACCCGCTGACGCCAGCCGGTAGGGCTCGACCTTGGTCGGCAGTCTTGTGGTCAACATAGGCGCGCCATAATAGGGATTCCCCCTCCCGGTGTCAAAATGCATGAGCAACTTGTTGCTTTTGCCAGCCCCCTCACCATCACGCTTTCACGTCGATATGCGACAACTGACACTGGGCTACACGTCCAGCGCGCGATTGTACGCGCCTGACGCTTCAATGCCGAGAGGATTTACGGCATCCTGCAGCCCTTGTTTTTCAATTACTTGCCGCGCGCCGCCCAGCCAATGCCCGCAACGCGCCCCGACGGGAGAGCCATGATGACTCCACTGGTCCTGGCGTCCAGCTCACGCTGGCGTCGTGAACTGCTTGAACGCCTCGGGCTGCCCTTCACCTGGACAGCCCCCAGTATCGATGAGACGCCGCGGCGCGCAGAAAGTGCCGAGACACTGGTCCATCGTCTGGCACTCGGCAAGGCCAACGCCGTGGCGGACGCCTACTCCCAGCACCTGATCATCGGCAGCGATCAGGTCGCCGTCTTCGAGGGCGAGATACTGGGCAAGCCGGCGAATCTGCCAGCCGCACGCGCCCAGCTGGCGCGCTTCTCCGGACGTCGCGTGCGCTTCGTGACCGGCCTGGCGCTGATCGACACCCGGTCCGCGCGTCACTGGGTCTGTCATGAAGACCACGAGGTCGTCTTCCGCTCCCTGACCAGCGCCGAGATCGAACGCTACGTCGAGCGCGAACGCCCCCTCGACAGTGCCGGCAGCTTCCGCATGGAAGGGCTGGGCATCACGCTCTTCGAGCGTCTCGAAGGGCGTGACCCCAACAGCCTGATCGGTCTGCCACTGATTCGCCTGTGCGAACTGCTGCGCGAGGCAGGCGTCGACCCTCTGCTGGGTGCTCCGCGCTCCTGAGAGACACCCCAGCCCTGAGCGACGAGGGCCGCGGCCCTGACTCGCCTACCAGGGCAGGCGGTAGCTGACCGGCGACACCGTCGTCTCGAGCCCCATCGCACTGGCCATCACACCGGCGAAGCGCCGCGTGAAGCGCTCGAAGGGGTCCTGACGCGGCGTGTAATCGTGCAGCTCCGCCTCTGGCGTCAGCTCCGTCGCCAGCTCTTCCAGCGTACCGGTACGATCGACCAGCCCCAGCCCCCGCGCCTGCTCGCCGGTCCAGATCAGCCCCGAGAACAGCTCGGGGTCATCCTTGAGGCGCTCACCGCGCCCGGCCTTGACCGCCGCGATGAACTGCTGGTGCGTCGTGGCCAGCACGCTCTGCCAGAAGGCACGCTGGTCCGGCGAGATTTCCGAGAACGGATCAAGGAACGCCTTGTTGTCTCCCGCCGTGAACACGCGACGCTCGATATCCAGCTTTTCCATCGGCCCCTTGAGCCCGAAGCTTGAGGAAATCACGCCGATGGAGCCCACCAGGCTCGAGGGTGCCGCGATGATCTCGCCGGCGCCGGCCGCCATGTAATAGGCACCACTGGCGCCCAGGTCTTCAATCACCGCGATCACCGGCTTGTCGCCCCGCTCGCGCAGCCGCATCAGCTCGTCATAGACGCGCTGGGACTGCACCGGGCTGCCACCGGGCGAGTTGATGTCGAGCACCACCGCCACGGAGGCCGGTGACTCCCAGGCCGCGCGCAGCCCCTTGATGATGCGCTCGGCATTGGCTTCACCGTCCGCTTCGATCACGCCCTTCACGCGCACCACGCCCAGATGCTGCTCGCCGGGCAGCGCCGCTGGCTGGCTGCCGAGCGTGAACAGGGTCACCGAGGTCGCGATCGAGGCGATGAACAGCAACGCGAACAGGAAGCGGAAGAACAGCTTCCAGCGCCGCGAACGACGCTGCTCGGTGACCACGCCCTGCACCCAGCGGTCCATCATCTCGAGCTGCGCGGTGCGCTCGCGCGCCTGCCAGTCCATCTCTCGCTCGGAGGCAGCCGCCGCGCCCTGCCCACTCATGCCCTGTCCACTCATGCCCGGCCCGCTCAAACCCGCTTCGCTCTCGTCCTTGCCACCCGCGCCTTCACGCCAGGGATCATGCGGCCTGTCACTCATCGATTGCTGCTCCTGTGCTGGGCGATCGCGGCCGTTACCTGGCCACGTACAGCCAATCCATCAATTCATCGAAATGCGAGACGATGCGCTGCGGCGCACAGGCCTCAAGGCGCGGCACACTGTGTACGCCGTAGTCGACACCGACACTGTGCATGCCCAGGGCACGCGCCATTTCCAGATCATATTCGGTATCGCCGACCATCAGCGCCTCATGCGCCTCAACGTTCAGCTCGGCCAGCAACTCCTCGAGCATGCGAGGGTGCGGCTTGGACAGCGTCAGGTCCGCGGTGCGCGAGGCATGGAACCAGTCACCGCAGTCATGGGCCGTGAACATGCGGTCCAGCCCGCGGCGGCTCTTGCCCGTCGCGACGGCCAGCAGCTGCTCGGGATGGCGACGCAGACGCTGGATGCCAGCCTCGACACCGGGGAAGAAGTCCAGCGGCGTGGTATCGACCGCCACGAAATGCGCCTTGTAGGCCGCGACCAGCGCCTCGCACTGCTCGGCCGTCGCCCCCGGGAACAGGCGCTCCATGGCTTCGGGCAGCCCGAGTCCGATGATGTCGCGCGCCGCATGGGCAGGCAGCTCGCCCATGCCCGTCGCCAACGAGGCCGCCTGCAGGCAGTCGACGATACGCGCCTCGGAATCCATCAAGGTGCCATCCCAGTCGAAGATGACCAGGCGATAGCGCGGTTGCGGCAGTCCTGCAGCGAGATCAGTCATGACGAGCTCCCAGCTCTCTGGCAGTGGCGAGAACGCGCTTCATCCGCTTGTCCAGCGGCGCGCGCACGGTGACGGTTCGCCCGTCGATCGGATCAGGAAAGCTGAGTTGGGCGGCATGCAGGAACAGGCGTTCCAGCCCGACCTTCTTCGCCAGGGCATTGCCGCGCTCGGTGCCGTACTTGGTATCGCCGAGCAGCGGATGCCCGGCATGCACCGAGTGCACGCGAATCTGGTGGGTACGCCCGGTAATCGGCTCGGCCTCGACCAGCGTCATGCTCGGATAGGCCTCACGCACCGCGTAGCGGGTGCTGGCCGTCTTGCCGGCCTCATCGACGCGCACCCGCCGCTCACCATTGCCACCGTCGTAGCGCTCCAGCGGCGCATTGACGTAATCGCGACGTGAATCCCAGCGCCCCTCGACCAGCGCCAGATACAGCTTGGTCATCTTGTGGGCCTTGAGGTCGGCATTGAGCTGCAACAGCGCAGCCCGCGACTTGGCCAGCAGAATGCAACCGGAGGTATCACGGTCCAGGCGGTGCACCAGCTCCAGGAACGGCAGGTCGGCGCGAATCTGGCGCATGGCCTCGATCAGGCCGATCTTGACGCCGCTGCCGCCGTGCACGGCAAGCCCCGAGGGCTTGTTGATGACCATGAAGTCATCCGTCTCGCGCACGATGCAGCCCGCCAGCACCTCGCGCAGGTTGTCACTGACTTCCTGCACGGCGGCTTCCGGCGAGAGGCGCAGTGGCGGCACCCGCACCAGATCGCCCGCCTGCAGGCGGTAATCGACCTTGATGCGCTTCTTGTTCACGCGCACTTCACCCTTGCGCACGATGCGATAGATCAACGCCTTGGGTGCGCCCTTGAGGCGGGTACGCAGAAAGTTGTCGATGCGCTGCCCGGCCAATTCCGGGGCAACCTCGATCCACTGGACTGATTGGCCTTCGGCCATGTCGCACTCCTTTCCGGCCCCGCCTTCGCGCGGCCTGCTCATCTTGTTGCCGTGCGCCTGGGCGCACTCAGACCGGTCATTCTACGGTGTCATGCGACCAATGGGGAATCATCGTGCCATATGCCGCTCTCATCCGCGGCTCGCCGGGCCTCGTATCTCGGGCGATGTAGCGAAGCGTTTGATCTGGCAGCTGAATTGCTGGTACATACCTTTACTGGTATATTCGAGCGCAGTGAGATGGGCCTTCTCTATATGCCCGATCATCGTCTCCGCAGCCCTGTCACAGCGGCCGGAAAAACGGCGCACCCGGCACTTCAACAAGGTGCTTCACGCCGGCGGAGAGGGTCAGATGGCCCGCAATGAAGCAACGCGCACCGACATCAGCACCGTGCAGGTCACGCAAGCACCCTGTTGTCATCTACCCTGTCGGTAGCGTGCTGTCCCGCGCATCGCACCTGTCAATCACAGGCAGCGAAGGCCGCCCCAAGGACAGTCATTCGCGGCCAGTGGCCAGACCAACAGCTGACGCAAAACATCGATGTCGCTCAGATCTCACAGGACCTGATGACGATATCAGCGGGCGCGGAACGCATGACGCCGCGCGCCGCAGCGCAATCGCCCTTCGAGCCTTCGTTGCAGACTCCACGAGATGATGTCGCGGGAGCCCGAAAGCCGCCTGCGCAGGCAAGACAGCAAGACGCCCAGTCATTCATGGGCCAACGACACAAGACCGCTCGGGCATGAAGCCCGGGTAATCATTCGATATCCGTGCCGAAGGCCGGCGTCGATGAATCGGCAAATGCCAGGTGTTAGGGAAGAGACCGCAGGGCCGGAGGAGTACAAATCCCCGCAACACGTCCTGCCTCTTCCAAGTACTCAACATGATCATGCCGCATGTGGCCCGTCCACGGACTTGCCTGCATGCGAAAAACGCATTCCACGACATGCGCTGAGCACAACACGAAGCGGAAAACGGTTCCTCGTCGCCGACGCACAATGCGGCTGCCCTTCGGCACGCCCAGTCTAGCGAGACGACATGAAACGGATGCTCATCAACGCGACCCAGCCGGAAGAGCTGCGCGTCGCACTGGTCGACGGACAACGCCTTTACGATCTCGACATCGAGTCCGGCGCCCGCGAACAGAAGAAAGCCAACATCTACCGCGGCAAGATCACCCGCATCGAGCCCAGCCTCGAAGCCTGCTTCGTCGACTTCGGCGCCGAGCGCCACGGCTTCCTGCCGCTCAAGGAAATCTCCCGCGAGTACTTCTCCAAGGACCCCGGCCAGGGCCGTCCCAACATTCGTGAAGTGCTCAAGGAAGGCCAGGAAGTCATCGTCCAGGTCGACAAGGAAGAACGTGGCAACAAGGGCGCCGCCCTGACCACCTTCATCAGTCTGGCCGGCCGCTTCCTCGTGCTGATGCCCAACAACCCGCGTGCCGGTGGTATCTCCCGCCGCATCGAGGGGGAAGAGCGCGCTCAGCTGAAGGAAGCGATGAACAGCCTGACCCTGCCGGACAAGATGGGCGTCATCGTGCGCACCGCCGGCATCGGCAAGAGCGCCGAAGAGCTGCAGTGGGACCTCGACTACCTGGCCCAGGTGTGGGACGCGGTGACCAAGGCCGCCTCCAGCCGCCCCGCCCCCTTCCTGATCTACCGTGAATCCAACGTCATCATCCGTGCCATGCGCGACTACCTGCGCAATGACATCGGCGAGGTGCTGATCGATTCTCCGGAAGTCCAGGAAGAAGCGCTGTCCTTCGTGCGTCAGGTGATGCCGAGCTATCAGCAGAAGATCAAGCTCTACGAAGACGACGTGCCGCTGTTCTCGCGCTTCCAGATCGAATCCCAGATCGAGACCGCCTACCAGCGTGAAGTGAAGCTGCCCTCCGGTGGCGCCATCGTCATCGACCACACCGAAGCCCTCGTCTCCATCGACATCAACTCCGCTCGCGCCACCCGCGGCAGTGATATCGAGGAAACCGCGCTGCAGACCAACCTGGAGGCCTCCGATGAGATCGCCCGCCAGCTGCGTCTGCGCGACATCGGCGGCCTGGTGGTGATCGATTTCATCGACATGACGCCGGCACGCAACCAGCGTGAAGTCGAGAATCGTGTGCGCGACGCGCTCAAGATCGACCGCGCTCGTGTCCAGATCGGTCGCATCTCACGCTTCGGCCTGATGGAAATGTCGCGTCAGCGTCTGCGCCCCTCACTGGGCGAGACCAGCGGCGTGGTCTGCCCGCGTTGTGACGGCCAGGGCACCATCCGTGACGTGCGCTCCATGGCGCTCTCCATAATGCGTCTGATCGAAGAAGAGGCCATGAAGGAGCGCAGCTCGCAGATCCGCGCCATCCTGCCGGTGCCGGTCGCGACCTACCTGCTCAACGAGAAGCGCGCCACGCTGTTCGACATCGAACGTCGTCAGGGCGTGAATGTCGTGCTGCTGCCGAACCCGGAGCTCGACACGCCGCACTACGAAGTCGTGCGTCTGCGTGACGACCACGTCGATGAAGACGGTGCCGACAAGTCCAGCTTCGAGCTGTCCGTCGAGACCGAAGTCGGCAAGGAACCGGATCCGAACTTCGACAAGCCGCCGGCGCGCACTGAAGCGGCCGTCAAGAGCGTGTCCCACACCACGCCTGCCCCGGTTGCCGCACCGGAAGCGCCTGCCGCAGCGCCCGCCGCCGTGGCAGAGAGCGCTGACAGCAGCAATGATAGCGATAGCCGTAACGGCAACGGCAACGGCAAGAACAACGGCAATCGTCGTCGCAACGGCAACGGCAGCAGCAACGGTCGCAACCGCCAGGAGTCGCGCAACGAGTCTCGTAATGACACTCGCAGCGAAGGCCGCAACGACAGCCGTCAGAGCTCGCGCAATGACAACCGTCAGGGCAACCGCTCGAGCCAGGGCAATGACACCCGCGCTCAGGCCAGCAAGCAGGAAGTCGTGGCGCAGTCGTCAGCCCAGACTCCCGCCAGGACTGCCGCTCCGGCCGCCGGTGGCGGCCTGCTGTCGCGCCTGGCCCGAGGCTTCAGCCGCCTGCTGGGCAATGACAGCGACACCGCCGTGCCGGCCAAGTCCAGCGAAGCCCGCAAGGCACTGGAAAAGGCCCGCGAGCGTCGCGAGACCGTCAGTGAAGCCAGCGCTCCGGCAGCGGCTCGCAACGACTCCCGCAATGGCCGCAACGCTGAACGCAGCAACGACCGCAGCAATGATCGTAGCAATGACGGCCGTAGCAACGAGCGTGATGACAACCGCAAGGACTCCCGTCGTCGCAATGACAACGCGTCACGCAACAACGACGGCGAGTCACGCAACAGCGGCAACGATTCCCGCGGCAGCGACGCTGACAGCAACAGCCAGAACGATGGCCGCAGCAACAACAAGCGTCGTCAGCGCAACGACCGTGGCAACCGTCGCAAGTCCAACGAGTCGCGTCAGGACAGCCAGCAGGAAATCGTCACCAACGACAGCAAGCCGCAGGCCGAACCGGAGCAGACGCCGCAGGCTGACAACAGCCCGAAAGCCGAAGCCAGGAGCAGCGACAGCCAGAACGCCAAGGCCGACAACGCCAGCAAGCGCGATTCCGGCAAGCGCAGCGACAAGCCGGCGCGTGGTGAAAAGCCGGCCAAGACTGACAAGGCCGAGCAGGTCGACAGCAAGCAGGCACGCGAGTCCATCAAGGCAGCCGAACAGGCCGAGCAGGTGGAACAGCAGGTCAGCAACGAAGACCAGCAGACCCGCAACAATCCGCGTGTGCGCAGCCGTCAGCATGCTCTGAACCCGCAGGCGGTCGAAGAACAGAAGTCGCTCAAGGCCATGACGCTGGCAGGCCCGCAGGCAGCCGCTACTTCGGCAGCCGCTGCTTCGGCAGCCGCTACTTCGGCAGCCGCTGCGGTGCCGGCCATTGCTGAGGAAGGTGCCGAAGCCGTCAGCGCCACCACCGCTGCTCCGCAGGGCGCAGCCAATGCCCCGCAAGGCAAGGAAAGCGCCCCGCAGGCTGAAACCAGTGCTCCGCAGGGTGAAAACAGCATCGCTGCACAGGACGCGCCGGCCAGCGCCGAGCAGTCTGCCAGCGCAGACCCCGCGGCAGCCGTTGCACCGGAAGTCAGCGAGCCGAGCAACGAGACGCTGAAAGAGACGGTAGCGCCTGAGTCAGCGCCATCCGACGCGCAAGCGTTTGAGTCTGAGCCAGCGACAGCGGAAGTGCCCGAGCCGGTCGTCGAAGCGCCGATCGAAGCACCTGTCGAAAAGGCGTCGGAAGCGCCTGTCACTGGCGCTCACCAGGCGCAGAAGACTGAGCAACACGCCGCCCAGCGCACTGAGCAGCACGCCGTCCAGCAGCCAAGCGTGCACCAGCCGCAGGCCAGCGCAGCTGACGCCGTCGACACGCCGGCCGTCACCGCTGCAGAAGTCGCGCCGGAAGCCGCGGCCGATGAGCAGTCGCTGAAGGAAAGCGTGACCGGCGAAGCCGCTGCGCCTGAAGCGCCAGCCGTCGCCGAGCAAAGCGTCCAGGCACCGGCCGCCGAAGCGCAAGCTACCGAGCAGACCGAAGCTAAGGCACCTGTCGCTGAAGAAGAGGAAGCGATCGCCGCTGAAGCCGACACTGCCAGCCAGCCTGCGCAGCCTGTGGCGGAAGAACCTGCCGTGGAAGACGCTGCCGCTGAACAGCCTTTACAGCAGATCGCGCACGAAGAGGCTCCTCAGCAGACTGAGACCAGCGAGGTGAAGGTGACGCAAAGCGCTGACGTGGCCAGCACTGAGATTGAGCCTGCTGTCAGCACTGAGCGCACCGCAGATACTGTCGCTGAAGCTGCGGAAGGCGCTCAATCAGCTGAAGGCTCTGATTCTGCTGAAGGCTCTGATGCTACTGCTGAAGGTGCCGAAAGCGCCGTCAACGTCAGCGCCAGCGTCGAGAATGCGCCGGCCGAGGCAGAGTTCGCGACTGCCGAACGTCACGACAATGTCGCCGTGGCGCAAGCCGTGAGCGACGACTCCCACACAGGGGAAGTCGCTGACAGCGAGCAGAAGCAGGCACCGAGCGAGCAGGGCGAGACGACAGCGGCAGAAGGCGTGCAGCAGGACAGCACGCAGCCAGCCACCGAGACCCGCCGTCGCCGTGGCGAACGCGCCTACAACGATCCGCGCGAAGTGCGTCGTCGTGAGCGTGAAGCTGCCGAACGTGCTGCTGCACAACAGGCCAGCGCAGAGACTCAGGACACGACCGCTCAGGATGACAGCAACACGTCTCACTGAGTCCTGAGGCTGGCGCCCTGCCCTGCCGTCGCTCTGCCGCCCCTTTCAGCCACCAGCGCTGAAGGGGGCGCCAGAAAGGCAGCAAGACAGGGTCTATGCCAGGGTCTGCCAGCCGCTCTCGTTGAGCAGCAAGTCAGAACCAAGCACTGAAAACAAGAACGCCCCGCAGGCAAGCCTGCGGGGCGTTCTTGTTTTCAGTGCATGCTATTTTCAGCGCCTTGTGTGCGTGCCTTCACTTCAGCGCAGGTCTCATGTGCACGACTCTGGGCCTCAGCCCTCGTGCCTCACCCTTCAGGCATCATCCCAAGCTCGCGCGGCTCCTGCTCGAGCCAGACCCCGAAGCGGGTGTGGACGGCCTCACGCACCTCCTGCGCCAGTGCCAGCAGCTCCGTGACGGCACCCTCGCCGAAGTGCACCAGCACCAGCGCCTGCTGAGCATGCACGCCGACATGGCCTCTGCGCGCGCCCTTGAGACCACATTGATCGATCAGCCAGCCTGCTGCCAGCTTGATGCTGCCATCGGCCTGCGGGTAATGCGGCAAGCTCGGGAAGCGGGTCAGCAGCGCCTGGGCCTCAGCCTGGGGAAGCTGTGGATTCTTGAAGAAACTGCCGGCATTGCCGAGTTGCGCGGGGTCGGGCAACTTCTCACTGCGCGTGGCAATCACCGCCTGGGCGACCTGCAACGGCGTCACCTCCTCCCCTTGCGGCAGCGCCGCGCTGACGCGCTGGGCGAGATCACCATAACCGAGCCGGGGCGACGCCTGGCGCGATACCTGCAACTCCAGACGCGTGATCAGCACGCGATGCTCAAGCGCGCCCTTGAAGATGCTGTCGCGATAACCGAAGCCGCATTCCTCGCGATTCATCCAGCGGCAGCTGCCATCTTCCAGCGACATGACTTCCAAGCGCAGCAGATGGTCTGCCAGCTCGACGCCATAGGCGCCGATATTCTGGATAGGCGCCGCACCGCAGCACCCGGGAATCAGCGCCAGATTTTCATAGCCCCACCAGCCGGCGGCGGCCAGCTCCATCACCAGGGCATGCCAGCGCTTGCCGGCCTCTACGGAGACCGTGGCTGTCAGGCCGTCTTCTGCCGGCGTGATGGTGAACTCATCAAAGGCTGGGCGCATGACATGGGCATCCAGCCACGGCAGCAATACCAGATTGCTGCCGCCGCCGATCACCACCAGACGCTCTCCAGCCTGCCGGGAGGCCAGCACCTGCGCCCTGGCCGCCTCGACGGTGTGTGGCTCACTCAGGGCGCGGGCACGCGCCGAGAAGCCCAGCGTATTGCAGCCATCCAGCGCCACCCCCTCACGTTGCGAGGTGTCGCCAGCGTTCTGATCACTGGAGACCTGTGTCATGAGCGCGCCCGCGCCGTGGTCGCCGCAGGCAGTGCCGCAATGAGCGCCTCGCAGGCCACATCGATCAGATCCAGCACACGCTCGAAGGCATCGGGGCCCCCGGTGTAGGGGTCCGGCACCTCACGACTGCCCGCTGCCAGCGCGGGCAGCGGGGTCGGCAGCAGGTCCAGCAGGCGACCGATCAGCGCCTGATCACCACTGTTGCTGCGTGCAGCCACGGCACGGGTATCGGCAAGATTGGCGTCGTCCATCACCAGAATCAGATCGAAGTCGTGAAAGTCCTGCTCGCACAACTGACGGGCACGCAGCGTGCTGATGTCGTGCCCGCGCTTCGCCGCATGCGCGATGGCCCGCGAATCAGGCTGACCGCCGACATGCCAGTCACTGGTGCCGCAACTGTCCACCGTGACGACCTGCTCCAGACCATGGCGCGTCAGCGCCGCACGCAACACGCCTTCGGCACTCGGCGAGCGGCAGATATTGCCCAGGCACACCATCAGGATGCGCTCCAATGGCGCCTGACGCTGGGCCAGTTGCTCAAGAAGCTCGCTCATCAGGCCTCTCCGCTCTCGCTGCCTGCCGCTGCTTGCGCCAGCCAGTCGCGCACGCGCTCGAGATCCTCCGGCGTATCGACACCGGCCGGATGCGCCGTGCAGGCAATGGCCACCTGGATGGCATGACCATGATGCAGCGCGCGCAGCTGCTCGAGCTGTTCGAGCTGCTCCAGCGGGGCCGGCAGCCAGTCGACGTAATCGGTCAGGAAGCTGGCACGATAGGCGTAGAGGCCGATATGGCGAAGCCAGGAATCGGTGGCCAGCATGTCCGGTGGCGTGGTGAAGTGCTCGCGGTCCCACGGGATAGGCGCGCGCGAGAAGTACAGGGCACGCCCACGCAGGTCTCGCACCACCTTGACCACATTGGGATTGAACAGGCTGTCGACACTGGCGATCGACTCCGCCAGCGTGGCGATCGAGGCACCCGCGTCTTCCTCGAGACGCACCGCCACCTGATCGATCAGCGCCGCCGGCAGCAGCGGCTCGTCGCCCTGGACGTTGACCACCAGGGTCTCGGGGGCCAGCGCCAACAGCGTGACCACCTCGGCAAGGCGGTCCGTCCCGCTGGGATGATCGGCACGCGTCATCACGACCTCGGCCCCGAAGCCTTCACAGGCCTCACGGATGCGCTCGTCATCGGTGGCGATCACGACCCGACTGGCCTGACTGGCGCAGGCATTGCGCCAGACGTGCTCGATCATCGGCTGGCCATGAATGTCCGCCAGGGGCTTGCCCGGCAGGCGTGAGGAGTTGAAGCGCGCCGGAATCACGACCACGAAGCCGGACTCCCCCTCTGAACGGCTGTCGTCTGCCTGCCCCTGCTGCAGAAGGTCACTCATCAGCCGCGGCTCCCCTTGAGCTTCTCGTCGGCATCCATCTGGCGCGCTTCTTCTTCCAGCATGACGGGAATGCCGTCGCGTACCGGATAGGCGAGGCCATCGTAGAAGCACTTGAGCTCGGCGTTCGCCGCATCATAGGTCAGCTTGGCCTGACACAGCGGGCAAACCAGTAGCGCGAGCAGTTCCTTGTCCATCGAGACATCTCCGGAATAACAGCAGAAAAGAAAGAAAATTCAGCGATCAAGCACTCAGAGCGCCTCAAGGCGTTTGGCGAGCCAGTCCACCAGCGCCTGGTCCGGACGCGCCTCGACATCCAGCGCCCAGCAGCGCTCATTGGCGAAGCTGCGACACTTGACGGCGTCCTTGGCGGTCATCACCACGGGCAGATTGTCGGAAAAGCGCAGATCCGTCGGCGTGAAACGATGGTGGTCCGCCAGCGGACGCGGCAGATGCTCGACCCCGAGGTTGGTCAGGGTGCGGAAGAAGCGCTGCGGATTGCCGATACCGGCCAACGCATGCACCTGACCGCTGAACGGCAGCTGGTGGGCAGGATAGCGCACGTCGTCGATAAGGTGGCGCCAGTGGACCGGCGTCAGCTTCATGCAATGCGATTCCACCGGCAGGCGCGAGCAGTCGATGACACCGTTGGAGATCACCGCATCGACACTGGCGAGGCGCGACAACGGCTCGCGCAGCGGCCCGGCGGGCAGGCAACGCTGATTGCCGAAGGCACGCTCACCGTCCACGACCACCAGCTCGATATCGCGCCCCAGCGCATGATGCTGCAGACCATCATCGGAGAGCAGAATGTCGCAGCCGGCGGCAATCAGGCGCCGCGCCGCGCTCGGGCGATCCGGGTCGACCGCCACCGGCAGACCGGTCTGCTGGGCCAGCATCACCGGCTCATCGCCGGCATGCTGAGGATCGGTATCGGCCTGCACGTAGAGGGGATAGCGCGGTGAATGCCCACCGTAGCCGCGCGAGATGATGCCCGGGCGCCAGCCCTGCTCGCTCAACCAGCGTCCCAGCCAGGCGACCAGCGGCGACTTGCCGGTTCCGCCGACGGTGATGTTGCCGATCACGATTACCGGCACCGGCGCCTTCCAGACCTCACGCTTGCCGGTGAGATAGGCATTGCGCTTGCGCGCCACCACATTCTTGTAGACATGTTCCAGCGGGCGCAGCAGGTGCAGCCAGCCGGCGCCGCGATACCAGGCGTCTACCAGTCGTTCACTCATGCGTCCGCCGTCTCCCGGAACTGGATGCGATGCAGCGCGGCATAAGCACCTTCCTGAGCAATCAATGATTCGTGGGTGCCGTCTTCGATGATCTCGCCATCATCCATCACCAGGATGCGGTCCGCCTTCTCGATGGTGGACAGACGGTGGGCGATCACGAAGGTCGTCCGGCCCTGACACACTTCCTCCAGCGCGCGCTGGATATAACGTTCGGATTCGGTATCCAGCGCCGAGGTGGCCTCGTCCAGCACCAGAATCGGCGAGTCCTTGTAGATGGCACGTGCGATGGCGATACGCTGACGCTGACCACCGGAGAGCATCACGCCATTGTCGCCGACGATGGTGTCGTAGCCTTCGCTCATGCGTTCGATGAATTCGTGGGCATAGGCCGCACGCGCCGCCTCTTCCACCCGCGCCTTGTCGACCTCACCGGTGCCGTAGGCGATGTTGGCGGTCAGGTCGGCATTGAACAGGGTGACATTCTGCGAGACCAGCGCGATCTGCTGACGCATCGGACGCAGCTTGTAGTCCTCGATGGCGACATCATCGATCAGGATGCGGCCGGTGGTCGGTGCATAGAAGCGCGGCAACAGGCTCATCAATGTCGACTTGCCCGACCCCGAACGCCCGACGATGGCGACCATCTGCCCCGGCTTCACCTCCAGATCGATGCCCTTGAGCACCTCCGGCTGATGGTCTGCATAGCGGAAGTGGACATTGTCGAAGCGTACACGGCCCTCGAGGCGACCCTCGGGCACCAGGGTGCCGTTGTCCGGCTCTGCCGGCGTATCCAGCAGACCGAACAGTTCTTCCGAGGCCGCCATGCCCTTCTGGATCTCGCCGTTGACTTCGGTCAACTGGCGCACCGGCTTGGCCATCATCGAAGCGGCGGTGATGAAGCCGACGAACTCGCCGGCGCTCATGCCGGCCATCAGTTCCGGCGCCATCGCCAGCCACACCAGCGTGGCCAGCGCCACGGCGATCAACAGCTGGATGACCGGCGTGGCGGTGGCCTTGGTCAGCGCTTCCTTCATCTTCTGCTCGCGGTTGTACTCACTGACCGCCGCGAAGCGTGCCTTCTCGTAATCCTCGGCACCGTGGGTACGCACGACACGATGGCCGGACAGCGCCTCGGAGGCGACGTGGGTCACCTCGCCCATCGAGCCCTGGATACGCTTGGAGAGCTTGCGGAAGCGCTTGCTGGCATAGCTGACCACCCAGCCGATCAGCGGCGTGACCGCGATGAACACCAGCGTCAGCTTCCAGTTGGTCCAGAACAGATAGCCCAGCAGGCCGAGCACGAAGAAGCCTTCGCGCAGGATGATGGTCAGCGCCTTGGTAGCCGCGCCGGTGATCTGCTCGACATGGTAGGTGACGCGCGTGATGAGATGGCCGGTGGAGTTCTCGTCGAAATAGCGCCCCGGCAAGTGCAGCATGTGGTTGAACACCGTAGTGCGCAGGGTGTGCACCACGTTGCGCGCCACATCGCTCATGCAGTAGGTGCCCAGGAAGGTGCCGACGCCGCGCACGGCGAACATGCCGATCACGAACAGCGGCAGGAACAGTCTGAACTGGGCGTCAGGATTCTGAATGCCGTCGATCAGGCGCTTCATCATCTCGGCCAGCGCCGTACTCGAGGCACCGTAGATGATGTAGCCGACGACGGCGGCCAGAAACATCTTCCAGTACGGGCGAACATAGCCGAGCAAGCGGCGGTAATGAATCCAGGTGGAGTCGCGACTCACGGGGTCTCCATAGACTTGGGCGGCGCCCTCATGGGGCATCCGGTGATGATGATTCCGTCCCGATACGCGTACTGATGCGCACACGGGTGATACCCACTTCAGCGGCGGCGTCCAGCGCCGTGACCACCTTGGCGTGGGGCGTGCGGCCATCGGCTTCGAGGATCAACCCGAAGCGATCTGCCTGGTCCTTGTACTGCGCAAGTTGCGCTCCCAGTTCATCCTCGCCGAGGCTTGCCTCGCCGAGCGTAAAATCACCTGCCGCCCCGATGCTCAGGATCAAGGGCGCCTGCTCTACCGCGCTGGCCTGACTGGACTGCGGCAGGATGAGGTCCAGCGCTCGACGGCTATCGAAGGTCGTCGAGACCATGAAGAAGATCAGCAGCAGAAACACCACGTCGATCAGCGGGGTGAGATTGACCTCCACCGACTCACGCTGGCGACGCGGAAACCTCATGACGGCCTCCCGGCACCTGCCCCCTTGCCATCATCGCCACCATAGGGGTCATCGGCGTCACGACGCATGTAGGCCGGCAGGTCTTCCGGCAGGCGCTCATGGGGCTCCGGCACCTGGCCGGGGCGCTGGCCCGGGCGACGGTCGATGCCGTCATGACTTTCGGCCAGCCCGAGCTCGCCCTGATGGTGCGAGATATACTCCACCACCTGCCCTGCCTGCTCCTCCATGTTGACGGTGATGTCCTCGACACAGCGCTGGAAATAGCGATGGAACATCAGTGCCGGAATCGCCACCGTCAAACCGGACGCCGTCGTCACCAGCGCCTGGGAAATCCCGCCGGCCAGCTCCTGGGCGCGCTCAGCGCTGCCCGCATCGACGATCACGGCGAAGACGTCGATCATGCCGACCACCGTGCCCAGCAGCCCCAAAAGCGGCGTGATGGCGGCGATGGTGCCCAGCGGACTCAGGAAGCGTTCCATGTCATGGATGACGGCCACGGCCGATTCCTGCATGCGCGCGCGTACCTGCTCATTGCCCAGGCGCGCATTGCGCAGCCCCGCCGCCAGCACGTTGCCCAGCGGCGAATGACTCTCCAGCCAGTAGACATTGACCTGTCCCTGGCTGATCAGTTCACACACCTGCTGTCCCAGGCCCTTCGGCGCGATGCGTCGACGACGCAGCGTCCACAGGCGCTCGAGGATGATGGCCAGTGCCACGACGGAACATCCGAGGATGGGGAGCATCAAGACTCCCCCTGCGTACAAGGCTTCCAGCATGTGACCTCTCCCTTGGTCTCGATGCCTGTGCGGGCACCATTGTTGTCGTGTCAGATGTCACGCGCCATCCCTGTCGCGCAGGCCGTATGAATCCGCCATGCATCTGATCATTCAGCGGATTTTACCCCAAGGCACCTCACTCCGATACCGCCAGCCCTGCGCGCTGGTTGCAGCCGCTCCCCCTGCGGCGACCACTCCCAGTGCAAGGCACCATCCAGCCCGACATGCCAGAGACACTCGACATGACGCGCCAGACGCTCCACCACGTCCGGATGCGGATGACCATGCGGATTGTAGCGACCGGCGCTGACAATCGCGTGACGCGCCGCCAGGCTCTCAAGCCAGGCATCACCACTGCTGGAGCGGCTGCCGTGATGGGCGACCACCAGCAACGGCAAGCCGCGCCCGGCCAGGCGCTGGCGCAGCGTCGCCTGCAACTCGCGCTCCTGCTGCTGGCCGATATCGCCGGTCAGCAACGCCAGCGGGCGCGCGCCATGTGCTATCAAGACCACACAGGAGTGCGCGTTGTCACGTCGGGCCTTCAACCCTGCTGGCGGCCACAGCATCTCAAGGCGCACGGGGTGGCCCTGCAGCTGACCGAGGGTGATGCTGCGCCCGGCGACACACTCCCGCATTGCCACCTCATCGAGCCAGCTTACCTGACGCTCCAGTCGCGCCCGCTGCCCGGCCGGCACCCACAAGGCGGCGATCTCCTCGGCAGACAGGGCCTGCAGACCGCCGGCGTGATCGCCATCCCCGTGACTCATGATCACGCCGATAGGCTCTCCCGCAACGGATGGCGCCCCCGGCAAGCGGGCGCTGGCATTGCGTGACGCCGCCCCCAGGTCGTAACGCCAGTACCTCGGCACCTGCCGTGACGCGTCAGTCGAGTCACTCGCGCTCGGCGCCAGATGACTGTGCAGCGACAGCGCCAGCCCCTGCCCGACATCGTGCACCGTCAGACTGAGCGCGGGCGCCCGGGGCGAGAACGAGGCGGCGGCTGTCACGCGCGTGCCGGCGTCCCGCCCGACGGTGGCCAGCGCCGCCGGTGACCACGGCAAGGCCAGCACCGCCAGCGACAGCCCCCAGCAGAGTGCCACGCTGCCACACAGGCGCTTCAGACGGCCATCGAGGCCCGGCACCCCCTCCGCCAGCCAGGCACCCAGCAGGGCCATGACCGCGAGCGTCAGGATCAAGGCCGAGGGAGTGGCGTCCGACAGCCCCGCCGCCATTGGCGTCTGCGGCCAGCGCCCCTGCGTCGACGCAAGCGAAGACAAGGCATCCATCGTCTGCGCCATGCCCTGTGCCAGCAGCTGCCATAGACCGCCGCTGAACACACCGTCAGCGAGCATCGCCGCGGTCCGTGACGGGACGAGTCCCGTGAACAGCAACAGCTGCTCGAGCCCCGCAAGCCCCCAGCCCAGCATGCCAAGCGGCACGATCAATAGCGTCACCAAGGGCGCCATCAGCAGATTCATCGGCAGCGACAACCAGGACAGCTGGCCGCGCGAAAGCAGCAGGGCCGCACCCATGACCAGCGTCAGCAACCACTGGCTGCGCAACGTGGCCAGACACCAGCCGCGCATCCCCCGCGGTCGCGAGCGGCCCTGCCAGGCCAACAGCAACACCGCCACGGCGATGAATGACAACCAGGTGCCCGGGCGCCACAGCGCCAGCGGGTCCAGCCCCAGCACCAGAATCAGCGCCAGCATCCAGACCTGCCAGACACCCAGGCCGCTGCGGCCACTCGCCATCCAAAGCCCGACCGTCACCATCAAGGCGGCGCGCAGGGCCGGCGGCGCCAGGCCTGCCAGCAAGGCGAAACTCCAGGCCGCCAGACAGGCAAGCCACCAGGGCGCGACGCTGAATCGCCACCCGCCCGGACGCCAGAGACGCAGCACACCGAAACTCAGCCCCAGCACCAGGCTTGCCATCAGGCCGACATGCAGCCCCGACACCACTGCCAGATGCGTCAATCCGGTGGCGTTCAGCGTGTCCCAGTCGTCATGGGTCAGTGCCGAGACCTTGCCCAGCGTCAATGCTGCCAGCCAGCGACAGGGCGACCCCGGCCAGTCGACCAGTGCCTCGCCTCCACCTTTATCCTCGCCCTCGCCCTCGCCCTCGCCTTCGCCACAGCGCTGCCACAGAGCCTGCTCGGCATGCAGGCGCAGTGCTGCCAGCCCGCCTGGCGGCGCCAAGTGCTGCGCAAGGGACAGTTGGCGCACGTAACCCGTGGCGACGATACCTTCACGCCATAGCCAGGCGACACGGTCAAACTCCGCTGGGCTCGCTGAGCGCCCGAAGGCCGGGTTGCTGGCGCCATAAGGCGGCACCAGACGCACGACCATGCGCCAGCGCTCACCGGCCTGCCAGGGAGTCGCCAGCGCCTCGCGTGTCGCAACATCGCGGGTCAGCTTGCGTGGCCAGTAGCGCCGAAGCTGGACCCGCTGATCCAGCAGCCGCTGACAGGCAGCCTGGCGACCGGCATCAGCGGCGGACTCCCCCGTCGGCTGGAAGAGATCACAGCGCGAGACACGCAGCACCAGGCGCACCGATTCATCAGGGGTCGGCAGCGCGCGGTTGACCTGCTCGACTCGGCCTTCCAGCCACAGCTCCTGGCGCGTCAGCGCCTCCGCCATCACGAGCGGCTGCTGCAGAAGGCCGATCACCAGCCCGAATCCCAGCGCTGCCGAGAGTCGCAGGCTCAAGGCTCCGAGCCGAGAGCGGCGTGACTCAGCGTCGGGAGCAGAGTGCGCGAAAGCACGGGCGGGAATGGCGGCCAAGCCCCCCGCCACCATCAGCCAGCAGAGCAGCAAGGCGGCCAACATCAGGTTGTCGCTCAGCGTCATGAAGGCGGCCCAGCCATGCGCCCCACCCTCTTGCGCGCCGAGCCCTGCCGATGAGCGTGACTGCCAATCCGCGCACCACTCGCCCTGGCGTGACAGCCAGATGCCCACCACCAGCCCCGCCAGCAGCTGGGCCAGCGAGGCCGGTGACAGCCAGAATCGAGCGGGATGGGACGATTTATTCACGGTGGCGCCTGACATGTTGCTGGCCTCTTGCAAGGTCACCCGTGACGCAGCCCGTCAGGCATGGCGCGGGCTTTGCTGTACTCAGTGCCGAATCGAGACACGCGGGTTGCAGATCACGAACCGGATAACTGCGCAGTCAGCATGGCAGTCCTGCAGCCATGTATGGATAATGGCCGGCGTTGAATGCCAAATGGCCAAGTCATGCCTCGTCGTCTACTCAAGCGGCTCATGCCGGAACCGGATGCACTCAAGCGCAAGAAGTCGCTGCGCTTCATGCATCACCTGATCGTCGATCCCGCACTGTGGGCGTTGTCGCGACGCACTGTGGCCAATGCCTGCATGGTGGGGCTGTTCTGTGCGCTGCTGCCGATTCCCTTCCAGATGGTGGTGGCCGCCTTCGGTGCCTGGGCACTGCGCTGCAACCTCGCGCTGTCGGTGGGTCTGGTGTGGGTGACCAACCCGCTGACCATGCCGGTGGTCTACTACGCCACTTACCGCGTGGGTGCCTGGATGCTGGACACGCCCGCACGCGTGATGCCGGACCAGGTCTCCGCAGCCTGGTTCGCCAATCAGCTGGAAGACATCCTGCCCGCCCTGGCGCTGGGTTCGCTGGTCAGCGCCGTCGTCCTCGCACTGCTGGCCAACATGCTGGTCCGCCTATTGTGGCGCTATCAGGTGGTGCGCAACTGGCGCAGCCGCCGCAAGGCGCGCCTGGCCGCCAGACGTTGCAGCAAGGAGCAGTCGTCACGCCAGAATGCTGAGCAGGACACCGACAAGCTCTGAACGCTGCCGACAGACGCGCATGAAAAACGCCCCGCCATCTCTCGATGGCGGGGCGTTTGGCTTTCTGGCATGGCGTAACAGCGACTCGCCTCAATCCTCGTGCAGCTTGCCACCGTCCAGACGCAGCACACGGTGCTGGTGCGCGGCCAGACCGTTGTCGTGGGTCACGATGATGAAGGCTGCCTGCGCTTCACGCGCGATGTCATCCATCAGCTCGAGAATGCGTGCTGCCGTGGTCTGATCCAGGTTGCCGGTCGGCTCATCCATCAGCACCAGGCTCGGGTCCGTCACCAGCGCACGCGCGATGGCGACGCGCTGACGCTCGCCCCCGGACAGCTCGCCCGGCTTGTGGTCGGCACGCGGCGCCATGCCGACCCGCTCCAGCAGCTTGCGCGCCTTGACGGCAGCCTCGGCGCGCTTGTGGCCACGGATGATCAACGGCATCGCCACGTTCTCTTCGGCACTGAATTCCGCCAGCAGATGGTGGAACTGATACACGAAGCCGATGTGCTGATTGCGGAAGCTGCCCAGCGCCGACTCGCTGAGTTCGGACAGGCGCTGGCCGGCCACTTTCACGATGCCCTGACTGGGATGGTCCAGCCCGCCGAGCAGGTTGAGCAGCGTGGTCTTGCCGGAGCCGGAGCTGCCGACGACGGCGACTCGCTCACCGGCATGCACGCGCAGCTCCAGCTCGTCGAGCACCTGCACCTCTTGCGGGCCCTCATCGTAACTGCGACTCAGGCGCTCACAGATCAGCATCGGCTTGCCGTGGGCCTGACCCGGCGCGTGAGTGTCAGAAGCCGGCGTCGGCATGGCGGTGTCTCCAGCAGCAGAACGGATGGATGCATCAGACGGTGTCGACGGATTACTCATAGCGCAGTACCTCCGCCGGCTGGATGCGCGAGGCGCGCCAGGCCGGATACAGCGTCGACAGGAAGCTCAGCACCAGCGCGGAGCCGATGATGATGCCCATGTCGCTCATCTCGAGGCGCGACGGCAGATAGCTGATGAAGTAGACGTTGGGGTCCAGGAACTGGATACCGAAGGTCGACTGCACCCAGGCGATGATGTCGGAGACGCTCAACGCCAGCGCCACACCGGCGATGGCGCCGATGATGATGCCCATCACGCCGATGGTCAGCCCCTGCACGATGAAGATGCCCATGATGGAACCGGGCCTGGCCCCGAGGGTGCGCAGGATGGCGATGTCGGCGTGCTTGTCCGTCACCATCATCACCAGCGTCGAGACGATGTTGAAGGCCGCGACGGCGACGATCACCATCAGCAGCAGGCCGATCATGTTCTTCTCCATCTGGATGGCGGCGAACAGGTTGCCGTGGGTGCGCTTCCAGTCCATGCCGCGATACTGCGGCCCCAGCTGGCTGACGATGTCACGGGTGACCTGATCGGCGCTGAACAGGTCATCGAGCTTCAGGCGCACCCCCTGGACGTCGCCTTCCTTGAAGCGTGCCAGCTTGGCCATGTCCGAGATATCGGTGTAGGCAAGGCTGGCATCGACGTCCGCGCCGACCTTGAAGATACCGGTCACCGTGAAGCGCTTGAGACGCGGGAAGATGCCCCCGGGCGTGATGGAGGCCTCGGGCACCAATAGCGTGACGCGATCCCCCACGCCGACGCCCAGGTTGCGCGCCAGCAGCTCGCCCATCACGATGCCCCAGCTGCCGGGCGTGAGATCCGCCAGGCTGCCCTGCACCATGTGCTCGCTGATGATCGAGACCTGGTCCTCCGCGGACGGATCGATGCCGGTGACCAACGCGCCCTTGTTGCGGCCGTTGGTGGTGAACATGCCCTGCTGCTCGATATAGGGCGCCGCACCGACGACATGCGGCTTCTCGCGCAGCTTGCCGGCCAGCGTCTCCCAGTCGGTGACGCTGTCACGCGCCTCGACGCGCACATGCGGCACCATGCCCAGCACGCGGGTGCGCAGCTCGTGGTCGAAGCCGTTCATCACCGACAGCACCAGAATCAGCACGGCGACGCCCAGCGACAGCCCCAGCATCGAGGTCAAGGAAATGAAGGAAATGAAATGGTTACGGCGCTTGGCGCGGGTATAGCGCAGGCCGATCAGAAAGGGTAGGCGATCCAGCAGCATCGAAGTCGATTCCTTGGGTCAGGGTCGCGGGCCATGATACGCATTCCGCAGGCTCGGCGCATGGAGCCATATTCGAACGCAGTTTGCCAGCCTTCGTCTGTGGCCAACATGAACCGCCAGCATGGCAAGACATGTGCACGTCAGACACCACAGGGCTAGCGTCGGCGCATGGCTCTGCTATCATCGCGCGCCGAGTCCGCGGCATTGCGGCTTGCGCCTTTATCGTTACCTCTTCATCAGGGAGATGCCCATGGCCACCCGTCTGCTCGCCGAATGGCACCCGCAGGACGCCATCCAGCTCAGCTGGCCCAGCCCGCACAGTGACTGGAGCGAGATGCTCGAGAGCATCGAAGCCACCTGCGAGGCCATGGTGATCGCCATCAGCCGCTATCAGCACGTACTGATCAGCGTCAGCGATGACGCCACCCGCGAGCGCCTCGCCGCGCGCTTCGCCGGTTTCGGCGTGCCCGCCGAGCGCCTGCATCTTTTCGTGGCGCCGCTGGATGACACCTGGACGCGCGACCATGGCCCCATCACCATCGAACGTGATGGCCAGCCGGTGCTGCTCGACTACACCTTCACCGGCTGGGGCGGCAAGTTCGAGGCCGCCCGCGACAACGCCCTGACCCGCGCCCTCGCCGCGCAGGGGGCTTACGCAAGCCCGGTGGAAAGCCGTGACTTCATTCTGGAAGGCGGCGGCATCGAAAGCGACGGCCAGGGCACCCTGCTGACCACCGAGGCCTGCCTGCTCAACGACAACCGCAATGCCGGCCTGAGCCGCGCCCAGGTCGAGGCGCAACTCAAGGCCGATTTCGGGGTCAAACGCGTGCTGTGGCTCGCCAATGGTCATCTGGAAGGCGATGACACCGACAGCCATGTCGACACCCTGGCGCGCTTCTGCGACCCACGCACCATCGCCTATGTCCGCTGCGATGATCGCGACGACCCGCATTACCCGGCGCTCAAGGCGATGGAAGCCGAGCTTGAAGCCCTGCGCGATGCCAACGGCGACCCGTACTTCCTGGTGCCGCTGCCGTGGCCGGATGCCTGCTTCGATCCGGACGACAGCCATCGCCTGCCGGCGACCTACGCCAACTTCCTGATCATCAACGGGGCCGTGCTGGTGCCGACCTACGCCGATCGTCACGACATGATCGCCCTCAAGGCCCTCGCCAGCGCCTTCCCCAAGCGTGACATCATTCCGGTCGATTGCCGCGCCGTGATTCGCCAGCATGGCAGCCTGCACTGCATGACCATGCAACTGCCCAAGGGCACGCTGGCCACCTCGAACACCTCTCAAGGAGCACTGTGATGACTGCTTCCCGCCGTACACTCAAGGTCGGTGTCGTCCAGCAACAGGGCTGGCCCGACAAGGACACAAGCCTGGCGGCCAGCGAAGCCGCCATTCGTCGCCTTGCCGCCGATGGCGCTGAGCTGGTGATGCTGCAGGAGCTGCATGCCAGCCACTACTTCTGCCAGACCGAAGACACCGAGATCTTCGATCTCGCCGAGCCCCTCGAAGGTCCGACCACCCAGCGTCTGGCCGGTCTGGCCGCCGAACTCGGCCTGGTGATCGTCGGCTCCATCTTCGAGCGTCGCGCGGCGGGCGTGTATCACAACACCGCCGTGGTGCTCGACAAGGCCGCTGGCCTGGTCGGCACCTTCCGCAAGATGCACATTCCGGATGATCCCGGCTTCTATGAGAAGTTCTACTTCACGCCGGGCGATGCACCCAGCGCACAGTCCCCGCGCCGCGGCTTCGAGCCCATCGACACCTCGGTCGGCCGTCTGGGCGTGCAGGTCTGCTGGGACCAGTGGTATCCCGAAGGCGCACGCCTGATGGCGCTGGCCGGTGCCGAGATGCTGCTCTACCCCACCGCCATCGGCTGGGACCCGCGTGACGATGAAGCCGAGCAGACGCGCCAGAAGGATGCCTGGACCCTGATCCAGCGCAGCCACGGCGTCGCCAATGGCGTGCCGGTGATCGTCGCCAACCGGGTCGGTCACGAAGCGGACCCGACGCCTGCCAGCGAAGGCATCCAGTTCTGGGGCGGCAGCTTCATCTGCGGCCCCCAGGGCGAGCTGCTGGCGCATGGCGGCACCGAGCCCGAAGAGCTGCTGGTCGAGGTGGACCTGGCGCGCGGCGAAGATGTGCGCCGCATCTGGCCTTACCTGCGCGATCGTCGCATCGATGCCTATGGTGATCTCACCGAGCGCTATCGCGACCGCTGAGCCCATCGGGCTTTTGCAGGTGCCGGCCTGACAACAGCGCCCTGTCGAGATCACACAGCCCCCCGCAGAAACAGAAGAGGGCGCCCAGCGTGGCGCCCTCTTCTGTTTCGATCTTTCGGCGCCGGCGCAGCCGACCTATCCCGTCACTCCATTCCGGGTGATTCATCCTCTCGCAGCCCTTCTTCTGTCCGCGCATGCCGCCATGGTCTGACTTGCCATCCCGGTCACGCTAGGCTAAACAAGATAACGCGATAAAAAATCACGTCTCCCTTGCTGCAATCAGGACGCAGAGCATGCCCGAATACCAGTTGATGGCCAGAATAGAAGCGGCCTTCGATACGCAGATCAGTGCCGCCGATCAGGTCATCACCGCGGTCAGAGAAGAGAATTCGCCACTCTGGCGGCTGGATGGCGTCAGTGCCGATAGCGAATGGCTCAGCCAGGCGTTGCAGGACGTGTGGTATCAGGATGGCCAGGACGGCCGAGTCACCCGCCCCTATCTGGGCGTGGTCGCCGCAGGCCCGACGGTGATCGAGCGCGTCGCGGCGCTCAACGCCGCCAAGGAGCAGCTGGCGGAGCTCTTCGCCGAGCTGCGCGAGAAGTATCCCGACCAACTGGCCGAGCTGAAGGCGATTCTGCCCTTCCGCCATCCGGGGCTGAATCAGCACCTGAGGGGCGATGGACTGGCGCGGCTGCATCTCAAGCAGTGCTGGCGGCGGGTGCCGGTGGCCGAAGCGCCGGTGGCGCGGGTGCGCTTCGCCTGGTACAGCTCCGGGCGCTCGATCCAGCGCGTCAGCGTGGCGGAGTGTGAAGCCTTGCTGATGAAGCTGGATACCGAGGCCGAGCACGTCCGCCTGCAGCTCAAGCTGCTCGCTGGCTTGCCATCGGATGAGATTCTGGCCCGCATCCAGCCCCAGGCGCCGCTGATGCGCGCCAACCTGTTCTACCGTGAGCCGGTGATGCGCGAAGACGGCGAGCTACGCACGCGCCGCGCGCTGAATGTCTCACTGCCGCTGTTCCTGCCGCATGATGACCTGCGCCTGCCCGCTCTCAACCAGCCAAGCCCGACGCCGCCCACCGAGCGCACCCGCGCCCGCCGCGGCGACGTGCGCATCGAGGACACGCCCTTCCTCAAGAGTCTGCGCGTGCATCGCTATCGCTGATCTCCAGAGCAAGAGAGCCAGAAAGCCGGTGAGCCGGTGAGCCGAAGAGACAGACCGCCCGTGAAGCCGCCTGCTAGAGGTCCAGCGCCGATTCCGGCATCCGCTTGAGGTGCATGCGGCGCGCCAGGCGAATCACCGGCTTGAGCGTCAGCTGCAGCGAGCCGATCACGAACAGCCAGATTCCCAGTGTCATCCACTCTTCCCAGAAGAAGCACACGCTGCCGATCGTGAACAGCAGGCCCAGCACCAGCTCATTGATGATGCTGGCCAGCTCATAACGGCGATGGATGATCAGCTCCTCATGGCCCAGCCGCAGCGTGAGGTCCGAGGTCGGATCATCCTGCAGTGGCTCGCGTGACTGCGTGCCCGAGTGGCGAGTGTCGTGTTGCTGCAAATCATCCTGCATGCGTGATTTCCTCAAGGCTCATCAACAAGGTTTCCCAGTCGGGAGCCCGACAACCACAAGGCCCCGACATCAATGATGTCGGGGCCTTGTGGTGTGCCTTCAAGTCAGCGGGCGCGAGGCCCGCGCCACTCAGAACAGACGGTTGAGTCCATTCATGGCCGCGACCCGGTAGGCTTCCGCCATGGTCGGGTAGTTGAAGGTGGTGTTGACGAAGTACTTGAGGGTATTCGCCTCACCCTTCTGCTGCATGATGGCCTGACCGATGTGCACGATCTCGGACGCCTGGTCACCGAAGCAGTGGATGCCGAGAATTTCCAGCGTATCGCGATGGAACAGGATCTTGAGCATGCCGACGGTATCGCCGGTGATCTGGGCGCGGGCGGTGTCCTTGAAGAACGCCTGCCCCACTTCGTAGGGGATGCGCGCCTCGGTCAGTTCGGACTCGCCACGCCCCACCGAGCTGATCTCGGGGATGGTATAGATGCCAGTCGGCACCTCATTGACGAACTTGAACTCTTCCCCCAGCAGGTTGGCTGAGGCGAAGCGGCCCTGATCGTAGGCGGCGGATGCCAGGCTCGGCCAGCCGATCACATCACCCACCGCATAGACGTGGTCCAGCTCGGTGCGATACTGATCATCGACAGTCAGCTGACCGCGGCCGTTGGCCTGCAGGCCGACATTCTCGAGACCGAGGCTGTCGGTGTTGCCGGTGCGGCCGTTGGCCCACAGGAAGGCGTCAGCACGCAGCTTCTTGCCGGACTTGAGGTGCACGACCACGCCGGACTCATCGCCCTCGATGCGATCGTATTCCTCGTTGTGACGCACCAGCACGCCGTTATTGCGCAGGTGATAGGACAGCGCGTCGGAAATCTCGTTATCCAAAAACGACAGCAGACGATCACGCGTATCGATCAGGTCGACCTTGACGCCAAGGCCGGAGAAGATCGAGGCATACTCGGAGCCGATGACACCGGCGCCGTAGATGATCAGCGTGCGCGGCGTGTGTGATAGCCCCAGGATGGTATCGGAGCAGTAGATGCGCGGGTGGCGGAAGTTGACGTCGGCCGGGCGGTAGGGACGCGAGCCGGTGGCGATCACGACCTTCTCCACGTGCAGCTCCTCGACCCCTTCATGGGCATCGCGTACCACGACGGTGTGCTCGTCCTTGAAGCGCGCGGTACCGAAGAATACATCGATGCGATTGCGGGCGTAGAAGCGCGTGCGCATCTCGACCTGCTGCTCGATGGTGCGGCGTGAACGCTCCAGCACCTTGGGGAAGGAGAACCAGCGCGGCTCGCCGATATCGCGGAACATGCGATTGGTGTTGAACTCGATGATCTGCTTGACCGCGTGGCGCAGCGCCTTGGAAGGGATGGTGCCCTTGTGGGTGCAGTTGCCGCCCACGGAAGACTGAGCCTCGATCACGGCGACACGCTTGCCATGCTTGGCCGCGTTGACTGCCGCGCTTTCCCCTGCCGGACCGGTACCGATCACGACGACATCGTAGTTATAGACTGCCATGAGACTCGCTTTGCTCCTTGATTGTTCGTAGACCGGCCCTGACACGTACGGTCTCACCTCGCGGTGACACTGCCATGTCAGGGCCGGTAGCAGGCCTTGCGGCCGGCGGGCTCTGAGCCATCAGAGCAGAAATCAGCGACGTGCGGCGTCGTAGGCCAGATCGCTGGCCGGCTTGCCGCCACTCTCTGCCATCAGACGCTGGCGATCCTGCTCCTTCTCGCACTCCTCGTCCTTGCCGCCACAGATGTCACAGCCATCCTTGAGCCCGAGGTTGTTGAGACCACCGCAGGAGCCGGCGATCGGCTTGCGGCCCATCAGGACACCGACGGCCATCACGCCAATCAGCAGCAACATCGCGGCGAATACCAGTAACCAGATCGTCATGTCATTCCTCCCGGGGCATGGCCCCATTGTGAACCTCTCGCGCGGGTCGGCTCCAGCGCAGCTTGCACCCTGTCGATCCTGTGGATCATTCAGGACAGCATCCAGAAGATGCCATGCAATCTAAGCACCCGACCCTGTCGGAGGCGTGTCTCGACAGATGGCAGATGAGAAAGCCCGGCCGGCTGCCTCTCGGCAGACCGGCTCTCGATAGACCGGTATCAGGCGCCGGCTTCATCTGCGGGCTTCGTGTCGCCTGTCGCCGGCGCGTCCTTCAGGTAGGGCGCAAATGCCGGACTCCAGGACTGTTTGAAGCCATCATCCGTTTTGACAATGAAATAGGCGGCAATGTTCTCGCGATCTGCGATCGTCATTGCCTTCTCGGCGCCCAGCACGTTGAGTGCCGTGGCCCAGGCGTCCGCACTCGCGCAATCCGGCGTGATCACGGTGACCGAGGCCAGACTGTGCTGGATCGGTCGACCGGTACGCGGATCGATCGTGTGCGAGTAACGTACGCCGTCCTGCTCGAAATAGTTGCGGTAATCACCGGAGGTGGCAACCGCGGCATTGCCGGGATCGATGATGCGCTGCACCGAGCGCTCGAAGGACTTCGGCGCTTCGATGGCGATACGCCACGGCTTGTGGCCGGGCTTCTCACCCTTGACGCGGATCTCGCCACCGACTTCGACCAGATAGTTCTCGATGCCATTGGCCTCGAGCACATCGGCGACTCTGTCCACCCCATAACCCTTGGCGATCCCCGACAGGTCGGCATACACCGGCTTGCGCTTGATCACCGTATTGCCATCGAGCTCCAGCGCCAGATGATCGACCTTCTCGAGCGCCTGCGCGATCTGTTCATCGCTCGGCGCCTTGTCGAGACGCTCATCCGGGCCGAAGCCCCACAGATTGACGGCCGGGCCGACGGTGATATCGAAGGCCCCGTCGGAGCGCTTGCCGATATCCTGCGCTTCGGCCAGCACCTGCGCCAGGCCATCCGACAGCGTGATCGGCGTATCCAGCGGCGCCTGATTGAGCTTCGAGAGCTCCGAGGCGTCCTTGTAGGTCGACATCTGCCAGTCGACCTTGTCGAGCGCCTCGAGACTCGCCTGCTTGAGCGACGCCACCTCATCGGCGTCCAGGTCCGCAGCCACCGTGACATGGAACCCGGTGCCGAAGATGGGGCCGGCGAAGCGATGCAACTCAGGGTTGCTGGAATTTTCACAGCCTGCAACCAGCAGGGCCAGCCCCATGAGGGCCGGCCCTGCCAGTCGTCTTGCGACGCGTGACATCATCGATCAACCACCGAAGTCATCGAGCAGGATGTTCTCCGGCTCTACACCCATGTCGGTAAGCATCTTGACGACGGCGGCGTTCATCATGGGCGGCCCGCACATGTAGTACTCGCAATCCTCAGGCGCCGGGTGGTCCTTGAGGTAGTTTTCGTACAGGACATTGTGGATGAAGCCCGTCGGGCCTTCCCAGTTGTCCTCAGGCTGCGGATCGGACAGCGCCAGGTGCCATTCGAAGTTCTCATTCTCTTCGGCCAGCTTGTCGTATTCCTCGTTGTAGAACGACTCGCGCATGGAGCGCGCACCGTACCAGAACGACATCTTGCGCTTGGAATTCAGACGCTTGAGCTGATCGAAGATATGGCTGCGCATCGGCGCCATGCCGGCACCACCACCGATGAAGACCATCTCGGCGTCGGTGTCCTTGGCGAAGAACTCACCGAACGGCCCCATCACGGTCACCTTGTCACCCGGCTTCAGAGAGAAGACGTAGGTGGACATCAGACCCGGCGGATGCTGGGAATTCGGCGGCGGAGTGGCGATACGGATGTTGAACTTCAGGATGCCGTACTCTTCCGGATAGTTCGCCATGGAGTAAGCGCGGATGACCGGCTCTTCGTTCTTGTGCTGAACGTTGAACAGACCGAACTTCTCCCAGTCACCACGATACTCTTCTTCAATGTCGAAGTCGGAGAACTTGATGTCGTAGGCCGGCGCTTCCAGCTGCACGTAACCACCGGCGCGGAAGTTGACTTCCTCGCCTTCCGGCAGCTGCAGGTTCAGCTCCTTGATGAAGGTCGCGACGTTCGGGTTGGCGGTGACAGTGGTTTCCCACTTCTTCACGCCGAAGATCTCTTCCGGCACTTCGATCTTCATGTCCTGCTTGACCGGGACCTGGCACGACAGGCGCCAGCCTTCCTTCTTCTCACCCATGGTGAAGTGGGATTCTTCGGTCGGCAGGATGGAACCGCCGCCTTCCGAGATCCGGCACTTGCACTGGGCACAGGAGCCACCGCCACCACAGGCGGAGGACAGGAAGATGCCGTTGGCGGCCAGGGTCTGCAGCAGCTTGCCGCCGGCCTGGGTCGTCAGGGTGTTGGCGGGGTCGTTGTTGATCTCGATCTGGACGTCACCACTCGAGACCAGCTTGCTGCGTGCCGCGAGAATCACGAGCACCAGGCCGATAACGACCACGGTGAACATGACGACGCCGAGCACGATGATGGAGGTATCTACCATTTCGATTTCCTTATGCTCGGTTGCGTTACAGCTGGACGCCGGAGAAGGACATGAAGCCCAGCGACATCAGGCCAACGGTGATGAAGGTGATGCCCAGACCCTGCAGGCCAGCCGGCACGTCAGAGTACTTGAGCTTCTCGCGGATACCGGCCAGTGCAGCGATGGCCAGTGCCCAACCGAAGCCGGCACCCACGCCATAGATGACGGACTCACCGAAGGTGTAGTCACGCTGCACCATGAACAGGGCCGCACCGAGGATGGCGCAGTTGACCGTGATCAGCGGCAGGAACACGCCCAGCGCGTTGTAGAGCGCCGGCACGAACTTGTCGAGGAACATCTCGAGGATCTGGACGATCGCCGCGATGACGCCGATGTAGGACAGGTAGCCCAGGAAGGACAGGTCGATGCTCTCCGCCCCTTCCAGACCCGTCCAGGTCAGTGCGCCTTCACGCAGCAGGTAGTTCAGGATCAGGTTGTTGACCGGAACGGTCACCGCCAGCACGACGATGACGGCCACGCCCAGACCGATCGCGGACTGGATCTTCTTGGACACCGCCAGGAAGGTACACATACCCAGGAAGAAGGCCAGTGCCATGTTCTCGACGAACACGGCCTTGATGAACAGGCTCAGATAGTGTTCGAACATGTTACACAGCCTCCTTGATCTTGGTGTTGGCGGTAATCTTGTACTCCGCCTTCTCGACCTGCTCCGGGTAGATGCTGCGCAGCACCCAGATGAACAAACCGATGACGAAGAACGCGGACGGCGGCAGCAGCATCAGGCCGTTCGGGATGTACCAGCCACCGTCGTTGACGGTCTGCAGGATGGTCACGCCGAACAGGGAGCCGGAACCGAACAGCTCACGCACGAAGCCGACCACCAGCAGGATCACGGTGTAGCCGAGACCATTGCCGATACCGTCGATGAAGCTCATCGTCGGGCCATTCTGCATGGCGTAGGCTTCAGCGCGACCCATGACGATGCAGTTGGTGATGATCAGACCGACGAAGACCGACAGCTGCTTGGACGTCTCGAAGGCGAAGGCTTTCAGCGACTGGTCGACCACGATGACCAGCGAGGCAATGATCGTCATCTGCACGATGATGCGGATGGACGACGGGATGTGATTGCGGATCAACGAGATGAACATGCTGGAGAACGCTGTCACCAGGCACACCGCGATACCCATGATCAGGGCGGTGTTCATCGAGTTGGTCACCGCCAGCGCGGAGCAGATACCGAGGATCTGCAGCGCGATGGGGTTGTTCTTGAAGATCGGCGTCGTCAGGACACCTTTAGGAGTTTCGGCTGCCATCATTACGCTCCTTTGACGTCACGGAACTGGGTCAGGTACTTGGCGAAGCCATTCTCACCCATCCAGAACTGCAACAGGTTGGTCACGCCGTTGCTGGTCAGGGTAGCCCCTGACAGCGCATCGACCTGGTACTTGGCATCCGGAGAAGACGGATTCACGCCGCCCTTCTTCAGGTGCACTTCCGGGTCCATGCTGCCTTCGGGATAGATCTTCTTGCCATCCCACTGGGCCTTCCACTTCGGGTTGTCGACTTCGCCGCCAAGCCCCGGAGTTTCGCCCTGCTGGTAGAAGGAGAGACCGACCACGGTGTTGCCGTCACCCTTCAGTGCCAGGTAGCCGTACATCATTGACCACAGGCCGTTGCCGCGCACCGGGACGATGATCTCATCCGGCTGCTCGACATCGCCGACCAGATAGACCACGGAGTACTGCTCACGACGCTTGATGCCCGGCAGGTCTTCGTCGCCAGACAGGGTGCGTGAGGTGGCCGGGTCCTTGGACATCTTGGCCTGGTCGTACTTCTCCGGGTCGATGTCGTCGACGTATTCACCGGAATCCAGGTCCACCACCTTGGCGGTGACCTTGTCACGGAACTGCTGACCGATGTCCTCACCTGGCTGCAGCAGCTCGGCGACCGCGAGGATGTTGCTCTTGCGGTCCAGCTCGGCATTGGTCAGCTGCATCGGACGCAGCACGACCGCTGCGGTGGAAACCACCACCGAGCAGACGATACACAGCCCGAGCGCGACGCCGAGGGTTTTCTTGATGGAGTTGTTGCTGGCCATGTCAGACGGTCTCCTCGTTCGCGATGCCGGCAGTCTCGCGCTTGACGCGGCGCTTGATGTTGGCCTGCACGACGAAGTGGTCGATCAGCGGAGCGAACAGGTTGGCGAACAGGATCGCCAGCATGATGCCCTCCGGGAAGGCCGGGTTGGCGACACGGATCAGCACGGTCATCACGCCGATCAGTGCACCGAATACCAGCTTGCCCTTGTTGGTCATGGACGCGGAGACCGGGTCGGTGGCCATGAAGACCATACCGAAGGCGAAGCCGCCGATGACCATGTGCCAGTACCACGGCATCTCGAACATGGCATTGGTGTCGCTGCCGATGGCATTGAACAGCGCCGAGGTCGCGATCATGCCCAGCAGGACGCCCAGCATGATTCGCCACGAGGCGATACGCGTCCACAGCAACACTGCGGCACCGAGGAAGATCGCCAGTGTGGAGACCTCACCCACCGAGCCCGGAATGAAGCCGAGGAAGGCGTCGGTCCAGCTCATCTGCTGCATCAGGGCACCCATGCCGTCCTGCGCGGCAGTGGAGAGCGCGGTCGCACCGGTGAAGCCGTCTGCCGGCACCCATACCGCGTCGCCGGAAATGCTGGCCGGGTAGGCGAAGTACAGGAAGGCACGGCCGGACAGTGCCGGGTTGAGGAAGTTCTTGCCGGTACCGCCGAAGACCTCCTTGCCGATCACCACACCGAAGGTGATACCGAGCGCGACCTGCCACAGCGGAATGGTCGCCGGCAGTGTCAGGGCGAACAGCACCGAGGTGACGAAGAAGCCTTCGTTGACCTCGTGGCCGCGACGCATCGCGAACAGCACTTCCCAGAACCCGCCGACCGCGAAGGTCACCAGATAGATGGGCAGGAAGTAGGTGGCCCCCAGAATGAAGTTGGCCCACACGCTGCCGGCATCGTGGCTGCCCGCCAGCAGCATGACGATGGCTTCACGCCAGCCGCCCAGTGCGCTGTAACCGCCAGCGATGGCCTCGTTGGCCTGCAGACCGGCGTTGTACATGCCGAAGAACATGGCCGGGAAGGTACACATCCAGACCGTGATCATGATGCGCTTCAGGTCGATGCCATCACGCACGTGGGTGGTGCTGCGCGTGACGCTCGCCGGCGCATAGAAAATGGTGTCCACGGCTTCGTAGAGCGCGTAGAACTTCTCGTACTTGCCACCTTTGTGGAAGTGCGGCTCCAGGTTATCCAGAGTCTGTCGAATGCCCATCATCAGACCTCTTTCTCGATCGTGGTGAGGTTGTCACGCAGGATGGGACCGTACTCGTACTTGCCCGGGCACACGTAGGTGCACAGCGCGAGGTCCTCTTCATCAAGCTCCAGGCAGCCAAGCTGCATGCCGGTCTCGATATCACCCACGATCAGCGAACGCAGCAGCTGCGTCGGCAGAATGTCCAGCGGCATGACCGCCTCGTACGCGCCCACAGGCACCATGGCACGCTCGGAGCCGTTGGTGGAGGTGTTCGGGCGGTAGTCGGTCAGACCGGTCAGCTTCGACAGGTAGATACCCAGCACCGAGTGACGCTTGGCGCCCATCGACAGCCAGCCCATGAAGGCACGCTTGTTGCCTTCCTCGAGCAGGCTCACCTGATTGTGGTAGCGGCTGACGAAACGCAGCGCCCCTTCACAGGTCAGGCCGGAGAACACCGAACCGGAGATGACACGCGTGTCTTCCGGCTGCTCGACTTCGCCCTTGAGCAGCTCTTCGGTGCTGGCGCCCAGACGGGTGCGCAGCAGACGCGGCTTGGTGGCACGCGGGCCACCGACGGCGATGACGCGCGTGGTGTCCAGGCGACCTTCCGCCAGCAGCGTACCGATGGCGACCACATCCTGATAACCGACATGCCAAACCTGACGCTGCAGGCTGACCGGTGCGAGGTGATGGATGTGCGTGCCCGGCAGACCCGCCGGGTGCGGGCCCTTGAAGGACTCGCTGACCACACCGGAGACGTCGCCACCCGGGATATCAGCACCCGGTGCCTGGCACAGGAACACCTTGCCTTCGGTCAGACGCGTCAGTGCGACGAGACCCTGACGGAAAGCGGCTTCCTGGCCCTTGAGCACCACGGCCGGATCCGCGGACAGCGGATGGGTATCGATGGCGGTGACGAAGATGGCTGCCGGCTTGGCATCCAGCGCCGGCACGCGCGAGAACGGGCGGGTACGCAGCGCCGTCCACAGGCCGGACTCGACCAGCTGGTCGACCACGACCTGACGTTCGAGACCTGCAATGGCGGCGTCGCCATGTGCAGTGAATTCCACAGCTTCGCCCTGCGCGTCGATCTCGATGACCACGGACAGAAGCTTGCGCTTCTCGCCACGATTGATCTCGACCACAGTACCGGCAGCAGGCGCGGTGTAACGGACGCCCGGGGTCTTCTTGTCAGTGAACAGGAGTTGCCCCTGCTTCACCTTGTCCCCTTCACGGACTTCCATCGTCGGCTTCATGCCGACGTAGTCAACACCCAGGATCGCTACGCGACGAACGGGCTGCGCATCCTCGATACGCTGCTCCGGCGCCCCGGCGATGGGGAGATCCAGGCCACGTTTGACTTCGATCATAGACTCGCCCAATTGTCGGATCTGATGTTGTTCAGGAAAGATCACCCATCGTAGATACGCCTCGAGGCCGATAATTGACCAGGCAACCTCGCGATTTTCGCGTATCAGGCAATGTGAATGCTTTTCTTATCAGACGGTTGGAGGTGTAGCCCAGAGATTGGACCGGCCCAAAAAAATCCGGCTCATTATAAAGATGCGAGACCGGAAAGACCATACGACACTAAAGTGGTGCACACGCCGAAAACGCCAACGCCCCCGCCATCATTGAGGGCAGGGGCGTTGTAACAGCAGGTATTTATTTCAATTTTTCACAAGTCACGCCACAGACGCGGCGCATTGACTCAGCGCGTCGGGAAGTAGCTGAAACGCACGTTGGACATGTGCTGCAGAATACGCACCACCTGACAGCTGTAACCAAACTCGTTGTCGTACCACACGTACACGACGGCCTGCTTGTCGGTGACGATGGTCGCCTGGCCATCGACGATGCCGGAATGGCGGTTGCCGACGAAGTCCGAGGACACCACTTCACAGGAATCGACGTAGTCGATCTGCTTCTGCAGCGAGGAATGCAGCGAGGCGGTGCGCAGGAAGTCGTTCATGCGCTCAGCGTCGCTTGCGGTGTTCAGGGTCAGGTTGAGGATCGCCATCGAGACATTGGGCGTCGGCACGCGGATCGCGTTGCCGGTCAGCTTGCCGGAAAGCTCCGGCAGCGCCTTGGCGACGGCCTTGGCGGCACCGGTCTCGGTCAACACCATGTTGAGGGCCGCGGCACGGCCACGACGATCACCACTGTGGAAGTTGTCGATCAGGTTCTGGTCGTTGGTGTAGGAGTGCACCGTCTCGACGTGACCCTGGCTGACACCGTACTCGTCGTGCAGCACCTTCAGCACCGGCACGATGGCGTTGGTGGTACAGGAGGCCGCGGAGATGATGCGGTCATCATCGCTGATGTCGGTGTGGTTGACGCCGTAGACGATGTTCTTCAGATCGCCCTTGCCCGGTGCCGTCAGCAGCACCTTGGCCACGCCCTTGCACTCCAGGTGCTGACCCAGGCCCGCTTCGTCACGCCACTTGCCGGTGTTGTCGACCACGATGGCGTTGTCGATGCCGTGTGCGGTGTAATCGATCTCGGTGGGCGAGTTGGCGTAGATGATCTTGATGTAGTTGCCGTTGACGATCAGCGCCGAGTTTTCTTCATCGACGGTGATGCTGCCCTCGAAGGGGCCGTGCACCGAGTCGCGACGCAGCAGGCTGGCCCGCTTTTCCAAGTCATCCTTGCTGCCACGCACCACGATGGCGCGCAGACGCAGCAGGTTACCGCCGCCAGCCTTCTCGATCATGATGCGCGCCAACAGGCGACCGATACGCCCGAAGCCATACAGGACGACATCCTTCGGGTCGCCGCCCATGCCGCCTTCGACGTAGCCACCGACGATGTCGGCCAGCTCACGCTTGAGGAAGGCGGTGATGTCCGTCTCGTCAGAGCGCTTGAAGGCGACGGCCAGCTTGCCGATGTCCACGTGGGCCGGGCCCAGGTTGAGCTCGATCATGGCGCGCACCAGCGGGAAGGTGTCTTCCACTGACAGCTCGACGCCTTCGGCCTTGCGCACCCAACGGTGGTTCTTGAGGATGCGCACCATCGAGCGATTGATCAGCGAACGCCCGTAGATGGAGGGCACGACGTTGAAGCGGCGGTAGAGATCTCCCAACAGCGGGATCATCTGCTCCGCGAGGGCTTCATTGTCCTGCCACTGCTTGAAACAGGCTTCGAGATTCTCTTGGCTCACGGGTGCATCCTCTCACGTGCGGGCAAATAATGATGGTCGTCACCGAGCGCTTGGCGACGCCGGACAAGGCCAGCTGAGTATGCGTAACGCGGCTATGCACCACAATGAAAGGATGGTCGCACGCAGGGTAGTAGTGCTACAGAATCAACGATTTGACTACAAAAGCGTTTCCCCCATCCCGCGCTCGGCCATCTGTGTCCACGGTGCTGAAAAGCGCATCACTTGCCCCCATATAGCGACTGACTTGCTATGATCAAGCGCGACTCCTTTCATGGCGGCGACTGACGTTGCAGCCCCTTGCGCTGCGACAGCTTGCGTTGAAGCGCGCCTGCCTTGTTGCTCTCCTGAGTGTGCCGTGCGCTCACCAATGTGCCGTGCACTCAATAGACTGCCTTGCGCCCATGAGTCGCTCAGCGTCATCTGCATGTGTGGGCCGCTCACCGCGAGCGACTGACCCAGCACCTTATTCACTCGGGCCCTGCCCGTGACGTCATCCCGTGCCGTGAACGCCGCAAGGCGTTGCGCCCAAGCCCAGGACACAAGACACCAGAGCCCATGTTCGAGACTCCGCTGACGCCCCCGTTGCCGCGCTCGCGCCGCGAAACCACCTTCTGGATGCTCAATGACCCCAGCGCCGCGGCGCTGGCGCTGGCGCGCCTGGCCGATGCCGATGAAGCGCCGCTGATGGTCATCACCCCGGACACCGCCAGCGCCCAGCGCCTGGAAGCCGACCTGCGCTTCTATACGCGCCATCCCGAGCGCCTGCTACCCTTCCCCGATTGGGAAACGCTGCCCTACGACAGCTTCTCGCCGCACCAGGACATCGTCTCGGAGCGTCTGCGCACCCTGCGCACCCTGCAGACCAGCCGCCGCGCCATCGTGCCGGTGCCGGTCAACACCCTGATGCAGCGCCTCGCGCCAGTGGATTACATCGCAGGCCAGGTCTTCAGTCTCGCCAAGGGCGACATCCTCAATCGCGAGGACTTCCGCTCACGCCTGTCGCGAGCCGGTTACCGCGCGGTGGAGACGGTCTACGAGCCGGGCGAATACGCCCTGCGCGGCGCATTGATCGACCTGTTCCCCATGGGCAGCGAGCAGCCGCTGCGCATCGACCTGTTCGATGACGAGATCGACACCCTGCGTGCCTTCGACCCTGACACCCAGCGCAGTGGCGACAAGGTCGAGGCGATCGAGATTCTGCCTGCGCATGAATACCCGCTGACGCGTGGCGCCATCGCCTGCTTCCGCGAGGGTTTCGAGACGCTGTTCGATGTCGACCCGCGCCAGTGCATTCTCTACAACGACGCCATCAAGGGCATTCCCTCGCCGGGGCTCGAGCAGTACTTGCCACTGTTCTTCGACGATACCGCGACGCTCTTCGATCACATGGGCGACGAGCTGCGCATCGCCATGCTGCCCGGCGTGCGCGAGGCGGCCGAGAGCCACTGGGACGCCATCACCACCCGCTACGCCAATCTGGGCGTCGACCCGACACGCCCGCTGCTGCCACCGCACCGCGCCTTCGTGCCGGTCAATGAGCTGCTGGGCCTGATCAAGCAGCACGAGCGCATCGAGCTGGTGCGTGAGCCCAATGCCCACGCCATCGAGTTCGGCCACCAGACACTGCCAAGCCTGGCCATCGATGCGCGCAGCGCCGACCCGACCCAGGCCCTGGCCAGCTTCCTGAAACAACGCCTGAACGGCGAACATGCCCAGCGTGTGCTGTTCGTCGCCGAGACCCAGGGCCGCCGCGAAGTCGTCGAGGAGCAGCTCACCCCGCTGCTGCGCGGCTTCGGGCTGCGCAGCCTGGATGACTTCGCAAGCTTCGAGCACTTCGTGGATAGCCCAGCCGCCGTCGGCCTGACCGTCGGTGGCCTGACGCATGGCACCTGGGTGGCCAGCGCGCAGACAGAAGATGCGCTGTCCAGCGATGACACCGACAGCCACAAGGGGCTGGTGGTCATCACCGAGACCGAGCTCTACGGCGAAGTGGTACGTCAGAGCCGCCGCCAGGCGCGCGCCACCGATGACAACGAGCTGGCCGTGCGCCACCTCTCGGAGCTGCGTGAAGGTGCGCCGGTGGTACACCACACCCACGGCGTCGGCCGCTATCTGGGGCTGGAGACCATCAACGCCGGGGGGCAGGAGGCCGAGTTCCTCGCGCTCGAATACGCCGATGGCGCCAAGCTCTACGTGCCGGTGGACAGCCTGCATCTGATCTCGCGCTATTCCGGGGCCAGTGACGAGCTGGCGCCGCTGCACAAGCTGGGCTCCGAGCAGTGGGAGAAGGCCAAGCGCAAGGCCGCCGAGAAGATTCGCGATACCGCCGCCGAGCTGCTGGATGTCTATGCACGCCGCGAGGCGCGTGTCGGCCATGCCTGCGACTTCCCCGCCGAGGATTACGCACGCTTCGCGGCCAGCTTCCCCTTCGAGGAAACGCCGGACCAGGCGCAGACCATCGGCGCGGTGATCCAGGACATGTGCGCGCCCCAGCCGATGGACCGCGTGGTATGTGGCGATGTCGGCTTCGGCAAGACCGAGGTCGCGATGCGCGCCGCCTTCCTCGCCGTCAACTCCGGCCGTCAGGTGGTGGTGCTGGTGCCCACCACCCTGCTCGCCCAGCAGCACTACGACAACTTCCGCGATCGCTTCGCCGACACCGCGGTGGAGATCGCCCTGCTGTCGCGCTTCACCAGCGGCAAGGGCCAGGAAGCCTCGCTCGAGCGCATCAGGAACGGCCAGGCCGATATCGTGATCGGCACTCACAAGCTGCTCTCCAAATCGCTGGAGCTGCCAAACATGGGGCTGCTGATCATCGATGAGGAGCACCGCTTCGGCGTCTCCCAGAAGGAGCGCCTCAAGAGCCTGCGCGCCGAGGTCGACATCCTGACCCTGACCGCCACGCCGATTCCGCGCACGCTGAACATGGCGATGAGCGGCATCCGCGACCTGTCCATCATCGCCACGCCACCGGCGCGCCGCCTGTCGGTGAAGACCTTCGTCCAGCAGCGCAACGACGGCGTGGTCAAGGAAGCCATCCTGCGCGAGCTGCTGCGCGGCGGGCAGGTCTACGTGCTGCACAATGAGGTCAAGACCATCGAGGAGAGCGCCGCGCGCATCGCGGAGCTGGTGCCGGAGGCCAATGTCGGCGTCGCCCACGGCCAGCTGCCGGAACGCAGCCTGGAGCGGCGCATGTCGGACTTCTATCACAAGCGCTTCAACGTGCTGGTGTGCTCGACCATCATCGAGACCGGCATCGACATCCCGAGCGCCAACACCATCATCATCGAGCGCGCCGACAAGTTCGGCCTGGCCCAGCTGCACCAGCTGCGTGGCCGCGTCGGGCGCTCGCATCACCAGGCCTACGCCTACCTGCTGACCCCGCACCCCAAGGCGATGACCCGCGATGCGGTCAAGCGCCTGGAAGCGATCAGCGAATCCCAGGACCTCGGTGCAGGCTTCACGCTGGCCTCCCATGACATGGAGATCCGCGGCGCGGGTGAGCTGTTGGGTGACGAGCAGTCCGGCCAGATGGAAACCATCGGCTACTCGCTGTACATGGAGATGCTCGATCGCGCCGTGAAGGCCATCAAGGCGGGCAAGACGCCCAATATCGAGTCGCCGCTGGATGAAGGCGTCGAGGTCAGCCTGAATCTGCCGGCACTGATTCCGGCCGATTATCTGCACGACGTCCAGCAACGCCTGATGATGTACAAGCGCATCAGCAACGCCGAGAACGCAAGCGACCTGCGCGAACTGCAGGTCGAGATGATCGACCGCTTCGGCCTGCTGCCGGAGCCGGTCAAGACGCTGTTCCGCCAGACCCAGCTGCGCCAGCGCGCCCAGGCATTGGGCATCATCAAGCTGGAGGCCGGCACCGGACGTGGTCGCATCATCTTCGGCGCCCAGACGCCGGTCGATCCGCTGACGCTGGTCAACCTGATCCAGCGCCAGTCGGATGTCTACAAGCTGGAAGGTGCCGACACGCTGCGTTTCGCCACCGACATGGACGACGCCGAGGCGCGCTTCAGCTTCTGCGAGACCTTGCTGGACCTGCTCAACGCCAAGACCAAGGCGGCCTGACGCGCCCTGCGCTGCCAGGCGCCTGGGTTCGAACTTGGGCATGAACTTGAGCGTGAGCGTGAGCTTGAACGAAAAATGAAAACGGCCTGCATCGCGGATGCAGGCCGTTTTTTCGTGCGGGCATACCCTCTACACGCTCTACACCCTCTACACGCCCTACCTACACCACCGCCTACCTACAACCATCGCCTCCCCCACTCTCCTCCTGAAGTCAGGCAGCTCAGGCACGGCGTGCCAACAGCGTCGCCAGCAAGCGCTGCACCCTGGGCATGCCGGCCTCGATCACGAATTCCGTGCCTGCGCGGGTCGGCTCCTCTTCGCCGACGCCCGCGGCATGGCTGATCACCAGACACAGGCTGGCGTATTCCATCTCGAGCTCACGGGCCAGCACGGCCTCGGGCATGCCCGTCATGCCGACCAGCGTATTGCCATCGCGCGCCATCAGGCGGATCTCGGCGGCCGTCTCCAGCCGCGGCCCCTGCACCACGCCCAGCACCCCGCCGGCCGTAAGGGGTAGCCCCGCCTCGGCGGCCGCCGCATGCAGCTCCTCACGCCAGACCCGGTGATACGGCCAGGCGAACGACACATGCTGGAACGGCTTGAAACGCCCATCGAAGAACGAGCCCTCGCGACCGGCGGTGTAATCGATCAACTGGTCCGGTACCACCAGCGTGCCCGGGGCCAGCGTCGGGTCGATGCCGGACACGCAATTGACCCCCACCACATGGGTCGCGCCCGCCTGCTTGAGCGCCCATAGATTGGCGCGATAGTTGATGCGATGCGGCGGCACCTTGTGCGGCTGGCCATGACGGGCCAGAAACAGCAGCGGCTGCCCATTCAGACGCCCTTCCACGACGCCACAGGAGGCCGCCCCCAGGGGCGTTTCCTGCCCGCCGCGCCTGAGCACTTCCATGCCTGACCAACTGCCGAACCCCGTCCCACCGATCACCGCCAGCATCGCCCGCCTCCTTGCCACCCATGTGCAGGAATCTCTCGGGACCGGACACCCCGATCCTCAGCGAACGCTACTCCGAGCCAACCGGCAACGACAAGCACAATCGTCACGCTCTGCGCCAGGAGAACAGAAAAGGCCCCGAAAACGACACCACCCGCCGCGGTTGCCCGGGCGGGTGGTGAACGAATGCCAGCGTTGACGATGGCTATCGCACGCGATGGCGACTGCCATCCGGCGGCTCATGTCACAGACACTTGGGTTACAGCCCCTTGGGCGCGTAGATGCCTGGCGCGTTACGCCAATAGCCCTTGTAGTCCATGCCGAAGCCGAACAGGAAGCGGTCTTCGACGTCGAGACCACAGAAATCGGCCTTGAAGCCCGGATAGGCCTTGCGGTCATGCTTCTTGTCGACCAGCACACAGCTGGATACGCTGCGCGCACCGGCTTCACGACAGTACTCGAGGATCGCGGCCAGGGTGCCACCCTCATCGAGAATGTCATCAACGATCACCACGTCGCGACCGGCCATCGGCAGCTCCGGGTTGACGCGCCAGAACAGCTCGCCGCCGCGCATCGCGCCACGGTAGCGAGTGGCGTGCAGATAATCGACTTCCAGCGGGAAGTCGAGGCGGGTCAGCAGCTGGCCGGCGGTGATCAGGCCGCCGTTCATCACGCAATAGAAGATCGGCATGCGATCGCCGAGGCGTTCCGTCAGCTCAACGGCCATGCGGTCGAGTGCCACTTCAAGGTCAGCTTGCGGGATCAGGCAATCGGCGTTGTCCATCACCTCACGCATTTCGTCATGCAGGGCGGTGAGGGTCTCAGGCGTCGGAGTCAGCATCGGGAGTTTCCTGGGTGTCACTGGCCTCATCTCCACGCCGGACGGGCGCAGAGGAGGATGTAGCAGCGGCGGTTGAATCAGAACGGCGGCGGGACCCGCGCGTCTGCGTGTCTGATGACGCCGCGGCATTCTCAGCCTCGGCGTCGTGTTCATGGTGGCGTCCTTCAAAGGACAGCACATCGGCAAAGTGCAGACGCTGCCCCGGCAGCGCCACCTGGGCATCATGCTCACGGATGATGTCGTGCACCTTGAGCAGGACATCCTGCTTGATCGCGTGGTACTTCACCCAGTCGGTGGTGCGCGTGAAGACATAGACGAAGAAGTTCAGCGAATGCTCACCGTAGGTGGTGAAGTTCACGATCTGGGTGCGCGTCTGGTCGATCTCGTCATGGCCTTCCAGCATCTCGCGTACCGCGGCAACGATGGGGCCGACCTGGGCGGCATCCTCATAGCGCAGCCCCACGGTCTCGAAGATACGGCGATTGTACATGCGCGACGGATTCTCCACCGAGATGCTGGTGAAGATGGCGTTCGGCACGTAGAGGGGCCGCATGTCGAAGGTGCGGATGCGCGTCAGGCGCCAACCGATATCCTCGACGGTGCCCTCGATCTCGCGGTCCGGTGAGCGGATCCAGTCGCCGACCTTGAAGGGCCGGTCGAGATGGATCATCAGGGCGCCGAAGAAGTTGGCCAGCAGATCCCGCGCCGCAAAGCCGACCGCGATACCGCCGACACCCCCGAAGGCCAGCACCCCGGACAACGAGACGCCGAGATTCTGCAGGATGGCCAGCCCCACCAGCACGACCACGACCGCCCGCAGCAGCTTGCTGATCGCCGAGGCCGTAGTGGCATCCATCGCGTTGACGTTGGTGCCAGGCGGCGGCATGGTGCGCAGCGCCTCGAAGCGCTTGACCATGCGGATCAACGCCCAGGCCAGCGCCAGCAGTGTCACGATTTGGCGCGCCGTGCCCAGGTACTTCTCGGCCCCGCCGAGGCTGAACTGGCTGGCGATGATGCCGAGCGCCAGCAACACCCCCATGCTGTAGAGCCAGAATGACAAGGGATGACGCAGGCCATGCACCAGGGCGTCATCCCACAGGTTGCGACTCTTCTCGGCATGCGTCGCCAGGCGGCTGAGCACCACTCGCTCGATGAGGTGCAGCAACAGCACCGCCAGCAGCAGCAGAGCGAGATTGATGCCCCACAGCGGCAGACCAAAGGTCTGCTCGACCCAGTGGCGCAGCGGCTCGACCCATTGATTGATCATCTCTTCGGCAGGCGCTGCCAGCTTGTCGGCAGCAGCCTCGGTGGCGGATTGCTCAGCCATGGGAATTCCTTGCCAGTCTTCGACTCGAAAAAGGCACCGCGTGCCTGATTATTGCGCGCTACCGGACTCAGAGGCCGACCGTGCGTCAGACGCGTCAGACGCCTCGACAGCGCCTAGCGTGCCCGAGGGCATGGCAGCCTGCCGTGATGCCTGACTGGCCGCCATCGATTCGAGCCGCGCGTGGGTGCGCCGCCAGCGCGCCAGCCCCACCAGGCCATCCAGCGTCGGGCGAGCTCGCGCATAGCGTAGCCGCGCCTGGCGCTTGCCACGGTGGCGCTGCTCATCGTCATCGAGGCTGTCGAGCACTTCGCGCGCGGCGGCCGGGTCATTGCAGACCAGCGCCATGTCACAGCCGGCGTCCAGCGCCAGGCGTGCACGCTCTGCCGGGCCACCTTCCGCGACGGCCGCCGCCATGCCGAGATCATCGGAGAAGATGGCGCCCTTGAAGCCGAACTCTTCGCGCAGCAGACCCAACCAGCTGGGCGAGAAGCCCGCGGGACGAGCATCGAAATCCGGATAGATCACATGCGCCGGCATCACGCCGCCCAGACGCTCGGCGAGGGCCGCGAAGGGCTTGAGGTCATGCTCGCGCAGCTCGCGGAACGGCCGCGGATCGACCACGCGTTCCAGATGGGTATCTGCCGAGATGCCACCATGCCCCGGGTAATGCTTGCCGACGGCGGACATGCCCGCCTCCTGCAGCCCGTCGATGAAGGCGCCGCCCACCGCGATGACGTCTTCCGGCGTGGCGCCGAAGCTGCGATCGCCAATGATGGTCGAGCCCGCCACATCGATATCCAGTACCGGCGCAAAGGTGATATCACAGCCGATGGCTGCCATTTCCATGCCCAGCAGCCAGCCGGCATCGCGTGCCAGTCCCAGGCCTGCGGCCTGGGCGTCTTCGCCGCAACCCTCACAGTCACGGCCGAGGCAGCACTGTGCCAGGCTGCGCATCGATGGCAGGCGTGTCACACCCTCGCGCAGACGCTGGACGCGCCCGCCTTCCTGATCGATGGCGATCAACAGGTGCGGATTGACGCTGCGAATCTCGCGGCTCAGCTCCAACACCTGCTCGGGAGAGGCGCAATTGCGCGCAAACAGGATGACGCCCCCGACGGCAGGGCGTGCCAGCAGTTCACGTTCGTCGCGGGCGAGGGTCAGCCCCGCAACATCGACCATTACGGAGCCCAGTGGCTGTGTCATGTCATCCTTCCTGTCCATGGCCTGCGGCAGTGATGTCCCGTGAAGAGAGGAATCACGACCGCCAGGACTTCATGTCTTTTACGGGGCTCGGCAGCCTGGAAGAAACGTGATGAATCAGGCTGCCAGCGCGAGGAAAGGCGCAATTCTAGCCGACTGAACCCCTATCGAACAGTCGCGGCCAGCTGCGCCCCGGCAAGGGACTGTTACCTAGATTCCGGTGACAGCTCATGGAGGGTATCAGACTCGGGCACCAGCGCCTTCAGGCATGCAGCAGCACCGGGGTGCCGGGCACAGCCTCGGCAAAGAGTCGCAGCAGGTCGTCATCACGCATGCGAATGCAGCCGTGGGACGCCGCTACCCCCATGGGCTCCGTACTGGGCGTGCCATGAAAATAGATGTAGCGACGCAGGCTATCGACCCGCTCGCCGCGGGCATTGCGACCACGATTGACACCGGGCTCGCGGCCGCTGAGCCACAGAATGCGCGTCAGGATCCAGTCTCGCTCAGGATGCTCCGCGGCAAGCTCGGGCGTGAACACCTCGCCCGTGAAGCGCCGTCCGCGATAGACGGCGCCACGCGGATTGCCCGCCCCGATGGCGGCACGAATCACATGCCAGCCGGTTGGCGTGCAACCGCTGCCGTCGAGCTCGCCGATACCGTTGAGGCCGCTGGAGATCGCGCAGGCATGCACCAGCGCGTCAGGGTCAGCCGCGGGGGGCGGCGCATCACGACTGCCACTCGGCGCGTCACTACGTATCTCAAGGCTTTGGCGCGAGAGGTCCACCGCTACCCAGCAGGCCATCAGCTGGCCGCCTGGGTGACCGCCTCACCATCCCCGAGCGAGGCAGGCAACGGCGCTGCCATCGCCGCGACCACCACCGGACGCATGTGCTGGATCAGCTCGCGCACCGTGGTGTGATGGCCGTACTCGGCCTCCTCGATATCGCGCAGCGCATCCAGGCCCGAGAAGGTGAAGATCACGCTGCCGAGCATGAAGTGCAGACGCCAGAAGCGCTCGTTGTCCGGCAGATCAGGCGTCGCCAGCTTCAGAAGCTCGGCGAAGCGACTGAAGACCGTGCCGTAATGCTCGCGGATATAGCGCCGCATGTGGCCCTGACCCTGGGTATAGGCAAGCCCGAGCAGGCGCATGAAGGTACGCAGGCTGTTGCGCTCGGCCGGCACCTCCAGCACGGTACGCGCCATCACCTCCAGCAGGACCTCCAGCGGCACCTGACGCCCGGCGTATTGCTGCTCGACGCTGTCGAGTGCCGCGTGGAAACGCTCACTGAAAGGGTCGAGATAGCGCGCGAAGACCGCCTGGATCAGCGATTTCTTGGAGCCGAAGTGGTAGTTCACCGCCGCCAGATTGACCTTGGCCTTGCTGGTGATGTTGCGCAGTGAGGTCTCGGCGAAGCCGCGCTCGGCGAACAGCACCTCGGCAGTATCGAGGATGCGGGTAACGGTATCGGTCTGGGCCATGGGCGGAACCCTTGTCAGGTAGAAAAGGACTGGAGTCGTAGGTCACGGTGCAAGCCCCGCGCGGCGACTCTCTCATGAGGTGGTGCAGGTTCACCGCAAGGCGCGTTCGATCATGGCACCCGTGAGCACCGCCATCGGCGAACATTCGTTTGAAACACTTTGATTCTAGCGCGCCATGCCATGACTGACAATTCTCTCGCGTTTCAAACGCCAGAGGTTTAGCCAAGCCTGATATTCCCTCAACGCTGACCGTGCCGATTCAAGGGCTCGCCTAGCTCGGTGACTGACCACCCCGCCAGAGCCAGGCCGGGTTCACTTCCAGACATTCACCACCAGACATTCACCTCCAGGCATTCACTTCCAGACATTCCCATCAAGAAAGAATGCCTCGGATATCGGCACGAAAAGTCGCCAGACAGCGATATCTCGGCGACTACCTGCCCTTTGAGGCCACCACGCAAGCCACGATGCCTTGCATGACCGCCATGACTGGATACAATGACAGTTGTATGGATGCACACCCCGTGCCGTCAGCTCAAGATGCCGCCCAGGCCAAAGGCAATGCCATGACCCAGCCGCTTACTCCGCGCCAGCAGGATGTCTTCGACTTCATCATCAAGACCATCAAGTCCTCTGGCTACCCGCCGACGCGGGCCGAAATCGCCCAGGCGCTGGGCTTCCGCTCACCGAATGCTGCCGAGGAGCATCTGCGTGCCCTCAAGCGCAAGGGCGCCATCGAGATGGTGCCGGGCACCTCTCGCGGCATTCGCGTGCCGTCGCTGGCTGACGTCGACGACAGCGCCAACGATGGTCTGCCGGTGATCGGGGAAGTGGCCGCCGGCAGTCCGATTCTTGCCAGCGAGCATATCGACCGTCACTGCCCGCTGCCGAGCGACTACTTCTCGCCGGCTGCCGACTACCTGTTGCGCGTGCGCGGCGTGTCGATGAAGGACGTGGGAATTCTGGAAGGCGACCTGCTGGCCGTGCACCGCACCAGCAGCGTGCGTGACGGACAGATCGTGGTGGCACGTCTGGGGGATGAAGTTACCGTCAAGCGCTTCCGCCGTGACGGGCACTACGTGTGGCTGGAAGCCGAGAACGAGGACTTCTCGCCGATCAAGGTCGACCTGCGCACGGACAGCCTGGAGATCGAAGGTCTCGGGGTGGGCGTCATCCGCGATGGCGGCCTGCACTGAGGCCTTGACCAGCAGCGCTTTGAGCAACGAGCTATGCCCAGCAGCACCTTTCTCGCAGAGCTCTGAGCAACAGAAAAGCCGCACGCATTGCACAAAAAACCCGCCTCGAGGCGGGTTTTTTGTGCGCGAAGCGCGAGCGATGAATCAGTGCACGATGCCTTCTGACTGCTCGTCCTCGTCTTCTTCGCCATCCCAGAGGCGAGTCCGGGTGATGGCGTGGTCGATCATCTCACGCGCGACCTCGAAACGATTGTCACGCAGCAGATCGGCGGCCTCGTCCGAAATGCGAATGCTGAGCAGCGGCTCACCTTCGCTTTCCGCGGCGCGCAGAATCACTTCACCATCTTCCATTTGCACAATTTCAAGTACGGCGGGATCGGACACGTCATTCCTCCTGCACGGCATCTCGCGAGATACCGGCGTCGTTGTAATCGTCAGCGCGACGGCTGGCAAGCCCGGCACCGCGTTGCCATCAGCGACGCAGAAAAAAGTACGACCACAGCCAGAGCCATGGTCGTACCGGAGAATGCAGGGCTTGCCACAATGCGATCAGTCTAGCACCCGTGAAGGCGAAACGTCACCCGATTGCCATGCGCCAGTCATCACCAGCGTGCAGCACCAGATCAACGCCTTGACCTACCACTCGACACTCGACTCACGCAGCTGCGGCAGCAGCGCCTTGAATGCCGTGATGGCGGCGCTGAGACGCTCGGCCAGCGAGGCGCTCGAGGCTGCCGCGATGATCAGACCATCACCCCGCGAACGCGATTCCTCGCGGCGCGCGACGCCGCCCTCTTCATGCAGGCGGGTCACATCCGCGACCAGCTCAGACAACCAGCTATCGGAACGCTCCAGCAGGCTGCGCAGCTGCTCGACCTCGGCGATGGGCGTCGGCGGCGACGCCAGGCGCTCGCGCCAGCTACCCTCTGGCCAGCGCGCCGTCACGGCACATTCTTCCAGCAATGACGCCAGCGCCAGCTCCAGCAGGGCGAGCGCGCCCTCTTCACCGGCCATGCGACGCGCCACGGCATGCTCATCGTCGCCAGAGGCTGCTGACTGGGCCAGCAGCAACTCGGCCTGATACAGCAGCTGATTGGTACGGGCACGCTGACTCATCAGCTCTTGGCTCCCTTGCGCTTGTCCTCGACGACCCAGCGGCCGTTGTCGTAGGTCGCCTTCCAACCGGTCGCCTTGCCTTCCTCATCGGTCATGACGTACTGAGCCTTGACCTTGCGCGAGAAGCGAATCTGCGCCGGACGTCCATCCGGGTCCTGATCCGGGGCCTCGAGAATGAAGTGATACTTCTCCGGCAGCTCGTCGGCATGCGCCTTGAGCTCCTTGACCAGCGGCGGACGCGTCTCGCGATTCTTGGGGAACTGACTGGCCGCCAGGAACAGGCCACTGGCGCCATCGCGCAGCACGTAGTGGTCCTCGACCTTGACGCAGGCAAGTTCCGGCATCGGAATCGGGTCCATCTTCGGCGGCGCCACCTCACCGGACTTGAGCAGCTTGCGGGTGTTCTTGCAATTCTCGTTGGTACAGCCGAAGTACTTGCCGAAACGCCCGGTCTTGAGCTGCATGTCGGAGCCGCACTTGTCGCACTCGATCACCGGGCCATCGTAACCCTTGATGCGGAACTGACCTTCCTCGACCTCATGACCGACACAGTCCGGGCTATTGCCGCAGACGTGCAGCTTGCGCTGCTCATCGATCAGGTAGCTGTCCATCGCGGTGGCGCAGATCGGGCAGCGACGCTTGGCGCGCAGCGCATCCGTCTCGGCATCTTCACCGGCATCGGCCGCCACGGCTTCATCGCCCGGCAGCAGATCGATGGTGGTCTTGCAGCGCTCCTTGGGCGGCAGGTTGTAGCCGGAACAGCCCAGGAAGACCCCGGTCGAGGCGGTACGAATCTGCATCTCACGCCCACAGGTCGGGCAGGCGATGTCCGTCGGCACCGGCTGGTTGGGACGCATGCCCTCTTCGGACTGGGCGTGGTCCAGCTCGGCCTTGAACTCGGCGTAGAAGGTGTCCAGCAGCTCGCGCCAGTTGCGCCCGCCGTTGGCCACCTCATCGAGATAGTCTTCCATGCGCGCCGTGAAGCCGAAGTCCATCAGGTCCTTGAAGGACTCGCTGAGGCGATCGGTGACGATATCGCCCAGCTTCTCGGCATAGAAGCGACGGTTTTCCAGCGCCACGTAGCCACGGTCCTGGATGGTGGAGATGATGGCGGCATAGGTGGACGGACGACCGATACCGCGCTTCTCCAGCTCCTTGACCAGACTGGCCTCGGTGTAACGCGCCGTGGGCTTGGTGAAGTGCTGCAGCGGCTGCAGCTCGACCAGGTCCAGCTTCTCGCCGATGGCGAGGTCCGGCAGCGACTGGTCCTCTTCCTTCTTGCCCATCGGCTTCATGACACGCGTGTAACCGTCGAACTTGAGCACACGACCCTTGGCGCGCAGCTCGTAGCCATCCACTTCGATGGTCAGCGTGGAGGACAGGTATTCGGCCGGCAGCATCTGACAGGCCACGAACTGACGCCAGATCAGCTCATACAGGCGCTCGGCGTCACGCTCCATGCCGGCGAGATCGGTGGCGCGGCGCGACACTTCGGAAGGACGAATCGCTTCGTGCGCTTCCTGGGCGCCTTCCTTGCTGGAGTAGACGTTGGCCGCTTCCGGCAGGTAGTTGCTGCCGTATTCTTCGCTGATGAAGTCGCGTGCCGTAGCCACCGCGTCCGCCGACAGATTGGTCGAGTCGGTACGCATGTAGGTGATGTAACCCGCCTCGTAGAGACGCTGGGCCATCATCATGGTCTTCTTGACCGAGAAGCCGAGACGACCACTGGCCGCCTGCTGCAGGGTCGAGGTGATGAACGGCGCGTTCGGCTTGGAGCGCGTCGGCTTGTCTTCACGATTGGTGATCGCGAGCTTGGCCGTGCGCAGCGCCGCGATGCGATCCATCGTCTCCTTCTCGCTGGTCGGACGGAAGGCCTTGCCATCCTGACGCGCCAGCTCGAAACGGATCGCTTCACCACTGGCGGCTGCCAGCTCAGCGTGGACATCCCAGAACTCTTCGGGGATGAAGGCGCGGATCTCGCGCTCACGCTCGACGATCAGACGCACGGCAACCGACTGCACACGACCAGCGGACAGGCCACGAGCGACCTTGGCCCACAGCAGCGGCGAGACCATGAAGCCGACGACGCGATCCAGATAGCGGCGTGCCTGCTGGGCATGCACGCGATCCATCTTCAGCTCGCCCGGCTCATCGAAGGCCGCCGTGATCGCCTTTTTGGTGATCTCGTTGAACACCACGCGCTTGTAACGCGAATCGTCGCCACCGATGGTCTCGCGCAGGTGCCAGGCAATCGCCTCACCTTCGCGGTCCAGATCCGTCGCGAGATAGATGGTGTCGGCTTTCTCGGCCAGACGCGTCAGCTCGGAAACGACCTTTTCCTTGCCGGGCAGGATCTCGTAATGCGCCTCCCAGCCATTTTCCGGGTCGACCCCCATGCGGCGGATCAACTGGGTCTTGGCCTTCTCCGCCTTGTGAGCCGCCTTGACCTCGGGCGACATCTTGCGAGTCTCCGCCGCCTGACGGGCACGTTCCTTGGGGTCGGTGGCCTGCTTGCCGCTACCGCTGGTCGGCAGGTCGCGGATGTGCCCGACACTCGACTTCACCACGAAGTCGTTGCCGAGATACTTGTTGATGGTCTTGGCCTTGGCGGGCGACTCGACGATCACCAGTGACTTGCCCATGGTTGCTCGCATCTCCTGGCCGGCGCTGATTGCGCCGGCGAATGACTCGTCGCGCTGGGTTTTGTCCCAGCCGAAAAATGCGCCTACCCTACCCCAGCATTTCAGCGCTGACCAGCAATGTTGAGACTGACGCCTCGTCAGGGCGGCTCGACAGGTCGCCTCTGCGACAGCCTCGAGACATGCCATGCCACCCGCCATGTCAGCGTGCGGCTTGCGCCGAATGACATCGACAGCCATCAGGCATGTGGTCGTGGCAATCCGGCATCCGAGCCGGGTTTGAGCATAGGTCATCAGCGCATGGCAGCGGTCAACGGGCCCGATACACGCGGCCGGTACAGGGTCTGCGCTGGGCCGATGAGCGGAAATTTCGCTCAGCAGGGTATTGCCACTATATAGGTAGCACTGGAATGGCTGTCAGTGAAAGCCAGCCGGCGGACATTAACGTGACGGGGCAGTCACCACGACGCTGCCGCAGAGAGCATGCGACGCTTGGCCGTCAGGCGTCGAAATGACGGGCCGCGCCCGCATGGCGCAGCGCGGCATACCCTAGCGCCCCAGCCCATGTCCGCGTACCCGCGACAACGTATTCGCAACAATCGCTCGGCATACTTCACGTCACCCCTTGCAGTCCCGATCGTGATCACGAGAATGGACAACGACAGCCGACGATACTCGACAGGCTCCCTTTCAGCCTTCAATGTAGTAAAATGACAACAACCTGGTTTGCGTTACCAGCCAGTCCATCACGCCAGTGTTCAAGGAGTATGCTTTCATGCCGCACGCGTTCAACGGCCCGATCCGCCGCACCAAGATTGTCGCCACTCTCGGCCCTGCCAGTGACAAGCCGGGTGTGCTCGACGCGATGATTCGTGCCGGAGTCGATGTGGTACGCCTCAACTTCTCCCACGGTAGCCCCGAAGATCACCGCATGCGCGCCGAGGCCGTACGTCAGGCCGCCGCCGCCCAGGGCCGCAGCGTCGCCGTGCTGGGCGACCTGCAGGGTCCGAAGATCCGCATCGCGCGCTTCAAGGATACCGCCGTCAAGCTGAGCGAAGGCCAGCCGTTCATTCTCGATATCGGCCTGGGCCGTGATGAAGGTACCGTCGAGCGTGTCGGCTGTGACTACCAGGAACTGGCCGATGACGTGGTCGCGGGCGACGTGCTGCTGCTCGACGATGGCCGTGTGGTGCTTGAGGTCAATGAGCTCAAGGGCAACGAGATCCACACCACCGTCAAGGTCGGCGGCAAGCTGTCCAACAACAAGGGCATCAACAAGCAAGGCGGCGGCCTGTCTGCCGAAGCCCTGACCGACAAGGACAAGGCTGACCTGAAGACCGCCATCGATATCGGCGTCGACTATCTGGCCGTGTCCTTCCCGCGCAGCGGCGCCGACATGCAGCTGGCACGTGAACTGCTGGGCGAGGAAGGTCGTGACATCGGCCTGATCGCCAAGGTCGAGCGCGCCGAAGCCGTGGCCGACGACGCCGTGCTGGATGGCATCATCCTCGCCAGTGAAGGCGTGATGGTGGCGCGTGGCGACCTAGGCGTCGAGATTGGCGATGCCCAGCTGATCGGCGTGCAGAAGCGCATGATCCGCCGCGCGCGCAGCCTCAACCGCGTGGTCATCACGGCCACCCAGATGATGGAATCCATGATCAGCGCGCCGCTGCCGACCCGCGCCGAAGTCTTCGACGTCGCCAATGCCGTGCTCGACGGCACCGACGCCGTGATGCTGTCGGCCGAGACCGCCGCCGGCGACTTCCCGGTCGAGACCATCGAGACCATGGATCGCGTCTGCCTGGGCGCCGAACGTGAGCGTGCCGCGCAGGAATCCCAGCACCGCATCCACGAAGGCTTCAGCAAGACCGACGAGACCATCGCGCTGTCCGCGATGTATGCCGCCAACCACCTGACCGGTGTCGTGGCCATCGTGTGCATGACGGAATCCGGCTATACCCCGCTGATCGCCTCGCGCATCCGCTCCGGTCTGCCCATCGTCGGCCTGGCGCAGGACCAGAAGACCCAGCGTCGCATGGCGCTCTACCGTGGTGTGGTGTCACTGCCCTTCGATTCCAGCGAATTGCCGGCGGCGGAAATCAACCGCCGCGCCATCGCGGAACTGGAAGCCCGTGGCATCGCGACTCGCGGTGACCTGGTGATCCTGACCCGTGGCGACCAGATGAACGCACATGGCGGCACCAACACCATGAAGATCGTCACTGTCGGCAGCACCATCGACTGATCGGCCTCGCTGGCCTCCCGCCCCGGGCCTTTCAGGGCGGGAGGCCAGCGACATTGCCCCATCCTCAGGAGGTCAGGGAATGAGCGAACAACGACCCAAGCGCCAGGCACGGCGCACCCTGCCAGCACGCAAGCGCATTGCGCTGGTGGCGCACGATGGCAAGAAGGATGAAATGCTGGCGTGGGCCAATCGCTGGCGCGATGAGCTGTCCCGCCACCAGCTACTGGGCACGGGCACCACAGCCCGCCGCATCAGCAAGGAGCTGGGCCTCGAGGTCGAGGGCTTGCTGAGCGGCCCGCTGGGCGGTGATCAGCAGATCGGCGCGCGCATCGCCGAAGGCAATCTGGACCTGCTGGTCTTCCTGTGGGATCCGTTCGCGCCGATGCCGCACGATCCTGACGTCAAGGCGCTGCTGCGCCTGGCAGCATTGTGGAACGTGCCGGTCGCCAGCAATGCGGCCAGCGCGGACTTCCTCTTCCACTCGAAGTTGATCTCCGAGGAAGTCGAAGTGGCCGTGCCGGACGCCAATGACTGGGTCAGCACCCGCGCCTGAATGACGCTGGATGTCGCCCCATGAAAACGCCGCCTGCTCGCAAGAGAGGCGGCGTTTTCATGGCCAGATGTTGTAATCAAACTACCTTTTGCGCAGACGGGCAGTATTGCCGGCGCGGCATCTGACGAAATTGCTGCCTTCCTGCCACCTTCCCAGCTCTTTCTCTCTCCACTTCCCCGCTATCCCGCTATCCCTCTATCCGGCGACGCTATTCGAGAGACGCAGCTCAATCCATAACAGTAGCTCACAAGATCTGTTCAAGAAGTCAGCTCAAGCTGACTGGCGATCACCGCACCACGCGCCGCCATGCAGTAAAGACCGATGTGATGACTGTCTGCCTGGGGATGCGTCGCCGTATCGGGGAGCCCCAGCTGCGCGACCACCTCGGCCGGCAGGTCGTAGGTGGCACAGCCGGGCTCCAGCACCACGATGTCACGCACCTTGCCCAGCAGGCCGTGATTGCGCGCCGACAGCAACGTCAATACCAGGTCCATCACGCAGATATCGGTACAGATGCCTACCACGAGCAGGGTTTCCAGCCCTTCGTCGCTCACCCACTCCTGCAGCGCATTGACCTGGGTATGGGGATCAATCGCGCCGACGTAGCCATTGATGCAGTCCTTGCGCACCAGCGTGGCCTGCGGCTCCTCCTCCAGCCAGGCAAGTTCCGCCACCAGCTCATCCTCGCCGCTGCCCTGCTCACAATGGGCGGGATAAGGCGGCTCCGGCTTGCCCGGCGCATGGGAATCAATGAAGGCCAGCAAGGGGCGATTGCGCTCACTGAAGGTCCGCGCCAGCGTATCGCTGAGGGCAATCATCCTGCTGACCTGGGCATTGGGCGCCTGAGGCGCCAGCGCACCGCCAGCGACCTGACAGAAGCCGTTGATCTCATCGACGATGATCAGCCCGGCCGTCGGCAGCGAGACCGGCACCACGGCCGGCCGCACCGGCAGGCGGGCATCAAGCTCGCCGGGGGTCTTCCACTCGGCGGGAGTGGCAGGAATGCGTTGCACCACGCAGGACGCCGCGACATCGGATGAAGTCGCGGCGTCCTGCGTCTCTGGTGTAGAGGATACGGAGGGAGCGGATGAGCGCTGGTCGGAAGACACCATGCAAAAGGCCTCTGATGACGAATGGCCTTCAGCATAACGGAACTCAGGGCCGAGCGGCGAGCCTCACCCGGTGGGCTCGCTGGCACCGGACAGCACGGCGTTTCCCGGCCCTTCATCCACCGTGGCATCACAGGAAAAGCATTGGCCGCGCACCCGCGCGTGATCACGCCTCAGCACCGCGAATTGCGCCACACGCCCGGGGTCATCCTCGATGCGCTGCGCGAGGCACACAAGCCCCGGGCGGCGCGCCAGCGATGGCGGCGCGATGGCCAGCGTATCGCTGCGACTCTCTGCCATGTCCAGCGCATCCGCCATGTGCAGACACTCCACCCGCTCGACCTCCGGCAGGTTCTGCTGCAGCCAGGCATCGCACTCTTCGAACAGGGCCTCGCGTGCCACGATACGCCTCACCGCCGACGGCGAAGCCCCGGGCGGCCCCAGCAGACTGAGACTGATGGCACGGAATACGCGCCGCTCGACGCAGATGCCCGTCCAGAAGGCCAGCGCCTGATGCGTGGTGCGCACCGGACGCTGATGCCCACGCGACCAGGGCACCACGGCGGTATCGATCTCGCCTTCCGCCAGCGCCCTGATGACCTCGTCGATGCCTGCGTAAGCCTTGAGCTGGGCGTCGTTGGCATAGAGCTTGAGCGCGCACTCGCGCGAGTACCCCCCAAGGTGCCCGGGATAGCCCACGCGCAAACCATCGGGAGCCGGGATCACGCCCTGCGGCGAGATATCGCCGTGGACTTCGCTAGCTGTCACCTTCATACCAGCCCCTCATGCCAATGTCTGAACAAACCTCATCCTGACAACAGCATAGCCGCAAACATGGGCGTTGTTAGGCAAAACCCACCTCGGTGACCTCAGGCAAAGCCGCCATTGGCACCGATGACCTGGCCACTCACCCAGCCGGCATCTTCGCTGGCAAGCCAGGCCACCACGGCTGCGACATCCTGCGGGTCCGCAATGCGCCCCAGCGCCGCCATGCCCTTGAGGCGCTCGATGGTCTCTTCACTCTTGCCGTGACGAAACAGGCCGGTGTCCGTCGGGCCCGGCGCCACGGCATTGACCGTGATGCCTCGCTCGCCGACTTCCTTGGCCAGCACCCGCGTCAGCTGGTCCACCGCGGCCTTGGAAGCCGCATAGGGCCCGTAGGTCGCGAACATCTGCCGCGTCACCGAGGTGGACATGTTGATCACGCGTCCGCCATCGCGCAGATGCCGCGCCGCCTCACGCATCAGATTGAAGGAGCCGGTCATATTGGCCTGCATCAGGTTGGCGAAGTCGTCATCCGTGAAATCGGCGATGGGCTTGTAGATGCTCATGCCGGCATTGTTGACCAGGATATCCACCCCGCCGTACACGCGCCGGGCTTCGGTGAACAATTGTGCCGCGTCGCTGCTGACACCGACATCGGTCTGAACGGCGATCGCCTTGCCGCCCCGCGACTCGATATCCGTCACGACCTGCAAGGCACCATCACTGTCGCTGCGATAGTTGACGACGACGTGAGCGCCGTCCGCCGCCAGGCGCTGCGCGATCCCGGCGCCGATCCCGCGTGAAGCCCCACTGACTACCGCCACCTTGCCGCTCAACCGCTGTGCATTCTCCGACATAGCTGTCTCCTCTTTCGTCATGGGCGATCGATCTCAAGGGCCATCCATCTCAAGGGCGATCAATAATGAGCGCCTTGCGAGTGTCAGTCAGACATCATCATTGCAGCAAGCGAATGCCGCTGACACCCCTGCAACGCGGGGTTTCGCATAAACGAAAAACCGCCACCCCGGGCATGCCGGCGGTGGCGGTTCTTTTACAGCGGCGGCCTGCCTCAGGCTTCGCCGTTGGCCTGACGCTCGAAGGTATCGGCGCGCAGGATCTCGATCCAGTAACCATCGGGGTCCTTCACGAAGGCCAGACCCTTCATCTTGCCATCGTCGGGGCGCTTGACGAACTCGACGTCCAGCGACTCGAAACGCTCGGCAGCCGCATAGACATCCGGCACGCTGACCCCGATATGGCCGAAGCCCTGCGGTTGGGCGTTGCCGTCATGGTAGGCGAAGTCCGAGTCATTCTCGGTGCCCCAGTTATGGGTCAGCTCCAGCATCGCCTCACGCCCGAAGGTGTAGGTAGTGCGCTTCAGGTCATCACTGGGCACTTCACTGGCCTGGTCGTCATCCAGATAGGCGAGGAAATAGAGGCTGAACTGCATTTCCGGGAAGTCGAGCTTGCGTACCAGACGCATGCCCAGCACGCGGGTGTAGAAATCCAGGCTACGCTCGGGGTCCTTGATGCGCAGCATGGTCTGATTGAAGACGTAACCACGGGTGGCCGGGTCGATCTGCTCACTCAGGCCGGGAACCTGCTCGAAATGTGTTGCCATGTTGGTCCTTCCACAGGAAAGGACGGCAGAGCCTCGAAGATGCCCGGCCGCCCCTGGTGATCGTATAGCTGTCAGATGGTGACGGCGGCCAGATTTTGCAACCTCGCCGCCGCTGGCATCACGCGATCTCGATCAGCACTTCCCCCGGCGTGACACGATCGCCACGCGCGACATGAATGGCCTTGACGGTACCGTCGACACGCGCGGCGATCTCGGTCTCCATCTTCATCGCCTCACTGATCAGCACCGACTGGCCCGCGGTGACGCTGTCACCGACCGCGACCAGCACCTCGACGATGTTGCCCGGCATCGCGGTGGTGACATGGCCCGGCGCAGAGGCGCTGGCACGTCCGCCGCTCTGGCCGCCCGCCACGTAATCGTCCTTGGCCTCGAACACCACCTCTTCCGGCATGCCGTCCAGGGTCAGATAGACGTGACGCTTGCTGCCCTTGGCGCCGCCGACGCCGGTGATCTGCACCGCGTAGGACTCACCGTGCACGTCGATGACGAATTCGGTCGGCACGCCAGAGGTCACCGGGCGTTCCGCCTCGCCCTGGGGGATGATTTCCGGTGTGAGCGTGCCGGCGCGGCGCTCGTTGAGGAAGTCACGCCCCAGCTCCGGGAACATGGCGAAGGTCAGCACGTCCTCGGGGGACTCGGCCAGCTCGCCCAGCTCCTCGGTGAGACGCGTCATCTCCGGGGTGAGCAGGTCGGCCGGGCGCCCGACTTCCACCGGCGCGTTGCCGATGGCACGCGAGCGCACCTCTTCATTGACCGGTGCCGGCGCCTGACCATAGCCGCCCTGCAGATAGCGCTTCACCTCGTTGGTGATGCTCTTGTAGCGCTCGCCGGTCAGCACGTTGAGTACCGCCTGGGTGCCGACGATCTGCGAGGTCGGGGTGACCAGCGGCGGATAGCCGAGATCGGCACGCACACGCGGAATCTCATCGAACACCTCGCGGATGCGCTCCAGGGCGTTCTGCTCCTTCAGCTGGCTGGCCAGATTGGACATCATGCCGCCGGGGATCTGACTGATCTGGACCGAGACATCCTCACGGGTGAATTCACTCTCGAAGGCCGCATACTTGCTGCGCACCTCGTGGAAGTAATCGCCGATCTCGCGCAGCGACTCCAGCTCAAGGCCGGTATCCCACTGGGTGCCGCGCAGCGAGGCCACGAAGGATTCGGTGGCCGGATGGCTGGTGCCGCCGGCGAAGGCCGAGATACAGGTATCGATATGGCGACAGCCCGCCTCGACGGCCTTGATCTGGCATTGCGGCGCCAGGCCCGCCGTGGCGTGACTGTGCAGGTGGACCGGCACCTCGACCGCCTCGACCAGCGCGCTGACCAGGTCGTAGGTGGCATACGGCGTCAGCAGGCCAGCCATGTCCTTGATGGCGATGGAATCGGCCCCCATCTCGACCAGCTTGCGCGCCTGCTCGACGTACATCTCCAGCGTATGCACCGGGCTTACGGTGTAGCAGATGGTGCCCTGGGCGTGCTTGCCGGCCTTCTTGACCGCACGCATGGCGGTTTCCATGTTGCGCAGGTCATTCAGGGCATCGAAGACACGGAAGATATCGATGCCACCTGCCGCGGCGCGCTCGACGAAGGCCTCCACCACATCATCGGCGTAGTGACGATAGCCGAGCAGGTTCTGGCCGCGCAGCAGCATCTGCAGCGGGGTATTGGGCATGGCTTCCTTGAGCGCCTTCAGACGCGCCCAGGGGTCTTCCTTCAAAAAACGCACGCAGGCATCGAAGGTCGCGCCGCCCCACACTTCGAGACTGTAGAAACCGGCCTGATCGAGGCGCGCGGCAATCGGCAGCATGTCCTCGGTGCGCATGCGGGTCGCGATCAACGACTGGTGGCCATCGCGCAGCACGACTTCGGTGACCTTGACGCGCTCGGCGTGATCGACGGCGGGGGTGTTGGGGGTTGCAGCTGTCATGTCTGGGGTCCTTCTAATTGTTGGCTACGTGAACCGGGGGAAGCTCAGGGAAGATTCACGACATCAGGGGCATCAGGTGCGCATCAGAGACCGGCGTGGGCCGCGATGGCCGCCGCGATCGCCAGCGCTGTCTGTTCCGGCAGGCGCTTGACCGAGTACTGGGTCAATTCCGGGTGGGCGGCCACGAAGCCGGTATCGAAGTGCGCGTTGCGGAAATCAGGGTGCTTGAGGATTTCCTGATAGTAAGGCGCCGTGGTCTTGACGCCCTGCAGACGCATGTCATTGAGGGCACGTGAACCACGATTGATGACCTCTTCCCAGGTCAGCCCCCACACGATGAGCTTCAGACACATGGAATCGAAATACGGCGGGATGGTGTAGCCGGTATAGATCGCGGTATCGGTACGCACGCCAGGCCCGCCCGGCGCGTAGTAGCGCGTGATGCGTCCGAAGCTTGGCAGGAAGTCGTTCTTGGGGTCCTCGGCGTTGATGCGGAACTGGATCGCATAGCCGTGATGGCGAATGTCTTCCTGGCGAAAGGCCAGCTTGTGGCCCCAGGCGATGCGGATCTGCTCGCGCACGATGTCCACGCCGGTGATGGCCTCGCTGATGGTGTGCTCCACCTGCACGCGAGTGTTCATCTCCATGAAGTAGATCTCGTTGCCCTTGACCAGAAACTCCACGGTACCGGCGTTGCGATAGCCGACGGCGCGGGCGGCGCGAACCGCCATCTCACCGACGTAGGAGCGCTGCTCCGGTGTCAGTTGCGGACTGGGGGCGATCTCGATCAGCTTCTGGTTGCGACGCTGGATGGAGCAGTCACGCTCGAACAGATGAATCACGTTGTCGTGATTGTCGGCCAGGATCTGCACCTCGATATGCAGCGGGTCGACCACGCAACGCTCGAGGAACACATCGGCACTGCCGAAGGCCTTGGTGGCTTCCGAGATCACGCGCCCCCAGGCCTGCTCGAGCTGATGAGCATCATCACAACGCCGGATACCGCGCCCCCCACCGCCTGAGGTAGCCTTGAGCATGACGGGGTAGCCGACCTGCTCGGCGACACTCAGCGCTTCCTCGACATCGGCCAGATTGCCGGCCGAGCCCGGCGTCACCGGCACGCCGGCCGCCTTCATGGCATCGCGGGCCTGGGTCTTGTCACCCATGCGGGCGATGACACTGCTGGCAGGCCCCACGAAGGCGATTCCCGCCGCTTCACAGATGGCCGCGAATTCGGCGTTCTCCGACAGGAATCCGTAACCCGGATGGATGGCGTCACAGCCGGTCTCGCGCGCGAGATCGACCAGGCGGCGGGCATCCAGATAGCCGGCCAGCGGGTCTTCGCCGATGAAATGCGCTTCATCGGCGCGTTTGACGTGCAAGGAGAAACGATCAGGTTCGGTGTAGACAGCGACTGAGCGGATGTCCATCTCGGCACAGGCGCGTACAATGCGCACTGCGATTTCCCCTCGGTTGGCAATCAGCAACTTGCGAAACATGGTGACTCTCCCGGACGTGACGCGTGATCTTGTTGTGGTGCTCTGGTCGTGCGCTTGTCATTGACCGCCAGACGCGACAACGGCGCTGACAGACACGAGGTAGCATGCGTTCCACGCTACCCAGCGAGAGACCAATAGAAAAGTTGATATTTTTTTGCCAATCTATAAGTAAAACCTTATGACTGGGTGTGTCATGTCGCGTCCAAACTTGTTGAATCGCTTAACTTTCAGACAGTTACAGGTGTTCCAAGCGGTTCATCGCCAACAGTCCTACTCCCGTGCGGCCGAGCAACTTGGCCTGACGCAACCCGCCGTCAGTGCCCAGATTCGTCAATTGGAGCAGGCACTCGAGCAATCGCTGTTCAAATATGCCGGCAAGACGCTGCATATCCTGCCGGCGGCTGACGCCCTGGCGAACTCGGTGCAGTCGATCTTCGGCGAGGTCTCGAGCCTGCAGATGGAGCTGTCGGAGATCGCCGGCACCATCCGCGGTGAGCTCAATCTGGCCGCCGTGTCCACCGCTCAGTACGTGGTGCCGCATATTCTGGCGCGCTTTCGAGCGCGGTATCCGGAAGTCTCGGTGCGCCTGCGCGTCTGCAATCGCGGTCAGGCGCTCGAGCGCCTCGCCGAGCGGCGCGATGATCTGGTGATCATGGGCATGGTGCCGGATGACGCCAACCTCGCCTTCATGCCGATTCTCGACAACGAGCTGATCCCCGTCGTCTGGCCCGGTCATCCGCTGCTGGAGGTCAAGGGCATCACGCTGGAAGACCTCGCGCAGTACTACATGCTGATGCGTGAACCCGGTTCCGGCACACGCACCGCCTTCGAGGAGTTTGCTGCCCGTGAGCGCGTCTCACTGCCACATACGCTGGAGCTCGGCTCCAACGAAGCCATCAAGCAGGGAGTGATGGCACATCTTGGCGTGGCGATACTGCCGAGGCTGGCGGTGCAGCTCGAGCTGGCCTCGGGACTGCTGGCCTCGCCTTCGCTGCCGGGCTTCCCGCTCCGGCGCAGCTGGTGCACCGTCTACCCCAAGGACCGCTACCCCACGCCGGTCACCGAGCTGTTCCTGCGCTTCGTGCGCGAGCTGCTGCCGGAGCTCAATGCTCACTTCAGCGCGCCGATGGAGCCCATCCCCGGGCACAGCGTGGCCTGCCTGCCGCTGGCGACCGAGCAATGAACATAGCGACCTGATGGCGCAAGCCACATGAAAAAACCGCCATGGAGACAAGCTCCATGGCGGTTTTTTCGTTCAGGCAACTGACGGCATGTCAGCAGTGCAGCTTACTTCACTTCCACACCGTGCGCCTGCTTGTCGGCGTGGTAGGAAGAGCGCACCAGCGGGCCGGAGGCGACATGCGAGAAGCCCATCTCGCGCGCCTTCTGGCCGAGCCAATCGAAGGTGTCCGGGTGCACCCAGCGGTCGATGGGCAGGTGGTTGCGCGACGGCTGCATGTACTGACCCAGGGTCAGCATGTCGACACCGTGGTTGCGCAGGTCCTGCATGACTTCGAGCACCTGCTCGTCAGTCTCGCCGACACCCAGCATCAGACCGGACTTGGTCTTCACTTCCGGACGACGCTCCTTGTAGCCCTTGAGCAGATCAAGTGACCACTGGTAGTCGGCACCCGGACGCACGCGACGGTAAAGGCTCGGCACGGTTTCCAGGTTGTGGTTGAAGACGTCCGGCGGCGTCTGCTCGAGCACGTCCAGCGCGACCTGCATGCGGCCACGGAAGTCCGGTACCAGCACTTCGATCTCGGTGCCGTCGCACTTCTCGCGAATCTCGCGGATGCACTCGGCGATGTGGTTGGAGCCACCGTCGCGCAGGTCATCACGGTCGACGGAGGTCACGACGACGTAATTCAGGCGCATCTCGGCGATGGCCTCGGCCAGCTCGCGCGGCTCGTCGGCGTTCAGCGCGTTGGGGCGACCGTGCGCCACGTCGCAGAACGGGCAACGACGGGTGCAGATGTCACCCATGATCATGAAGGTCGCGGTGCCGCCGCTGAAGCACTCACCCAGGTTCGGGCAGGAGGCTTCTTCACAGACCGTGTGCAGGCCGTGCTTGCGCAGCGTCTGCTTGATGCGCGTGACTTCCGGCGAGGCCGGCATGCGCACACGCAGCCAGTCCGGCTTCTTGGGCAAGGTCTCGGTGGGAATCACCTTGACCGGAATGCGGGCAACCTTCTCGGCGCCGCGCAGCTTCACGCCACGCTCCTTGCGGGCAGGAGCAGCGGAGGGAGCGGGCTTCGTGGTAGCGATGGTCTCGGTCATCAGTTCTGTCCTGCTGTTCGAGAAATGTCAGCCAGTGCCGCGGGCAGGCCGCTCACCGGAGTCAGGGTCACATCGCCCAGGCTTGCGCCCAGACAACGCACCAGGCGGTCACGCTCGCTGGCAAGATCCACCGGTGCGCGAACGAGATCGCGCAGCTGGGTCATCGCCATGCCGGCATAGCCGCAGGGATTGATGCGCCCGAAGGGCGCGAGGTCCATGTCCAGATTGATCGCCACACCATGGAAACTGCAACCACGCCGGATGCGCAGTCCCAGCGAGGCGATCTTGGCCTCTTCCATCGAACGACGCGGGTCATCGCCACGCTGCGCCGACTTCTTCACATAGACGCCAGGCGCGTCCGGACGCGGATAGGCCTCGATGCCATGCTCGGCCATCGCCGCCACCACCGTCTCTTCCAGCGCCGTCACCAGTTGGCGAACGCCGATGCCGCCTCGCTTGACGTTGAGCAGCGGGTAGAGCACCAGCTGGCCGGGCCCATGATAGGTCACCTGGCCGCCACGGTCGGTCTGCACCACCGGAATGTCGCCCGGCATCAACAGATGCTCCGGCTTGCCCGCCTGGCCCTGGGTAAAGACCGGCGGGTGCTCCACCACCCACAGCTCGTCCGGCGCATCGGCCGCACGCGTATCGGTGAAGTGGCGCATGGCCGACCACACCTCATCATAGGCCTTGAGGCCGAGGTGGTAGACGTGAATCGTGTTCATGCATGCGCTCCTGTCATCAAGGCGCAAGACAAGGAAATCCAGCGTTTCATGCCTGGATCACAGCACCATATGGATGCGACCGGTGGCCTTGAGGTCACGGTGCAGCGCATCCAGCTGATCGGTACCGGTAGCACGGATCACCACACGGATGCTGCGGTAGTTGCCGTTCTTGCTGTCCTGCCAGGTGATGGCCGTCGCATCGAAGCCCGGCGCATGCACTTCCAGGATATTGCAGACCACTTCGACGAGATCTTCTGCGGCGGTGCCGACGATCTTGAGGGAGAAATCACACGGGAATTCAATCTTCGGGGGCGTCTGCCCACCAGCTGCTGGCGTCTTGGCCATGGGGATAGCCCTTCAGGTAACTCTATTTCCGACCATTCTACTCAACAAAGGGCGATCCGTCAGCCGGATCGCCCTTTGTTGAGTACACGACCGCGATATTCAGGGGCGCGCGCCTGGCACCGCCAGCACGCGCGCCCCACTGCCATCACTGAATCATGTCATCGGCCGCGTCACTTCGCACAGCCAGACGACTGACTCAGTTGAACAGGCCGTGGAAGAACAGCATCAGGGCATCCCACAGACGCTTGAACAGGCCGCCCTGCTCCACCGGCTCCAGTGCGACCAGAGGTTCTTCGGCCAGCACCTTGTCGTCCAGCTTGATCTGCAGGGTACCGTACTGCTCGCCGGCCTGAACCGGGGCCTTGATGGTGTCCTTGAGATCAAGACGCGCGGTCAGCTTGTCAGCCTGACCACTCGGCACGGTCAGGAAGACGTCCTGAGCCATGCCCAGACGCACCTGGTCCTTCTCGCCACCCCAGACACGCGCCTGGTTGAGCACCGCGCCCTTGTCATAGAGCTTCTTGCTCTCGAAATAGCGGAAGCCATAGGTCAACAGCTTCTGGGATTCCTGCGCACGCGCCTCTTCGGACTTGGTACCCATCACGACACTGATCAGGCGGGTATCTTCCTTCTTGGCGGATGCCACCAGGCAGTAGCCGGCTTCTTCGGTGTGGCCGGTCTTCAGGCCATCGACATCCTTGTCACGCCACAGCAGCTTGTTGCGGTTCGGCTGCTTGATGCCATTCCAGGTGAAGTACTTCTGGGAATAGATCTCGTAGTGATCCGGGTAGTCCTTGATGATGCGACGCGCCAGAATCGCCAGGTCGTGCGCCGTGGAGTAATGCTCCGCGTGCGGCAGGCCAGTGGCGTTCATGTAGTGGGTGTTCTTCATGCCCAGACGCTTGGCGTGCTGGTTCATCAAGTCGGCGAAGGAACCTTCGCTGCCGCCGATACGCTCGGCCAGCGCGACGCTGGCATCATTGCCGGACTGGATGATGACACCGTGCAGCAGGTCATCGACGGTGACACTGGTGCCTTCGCGGATGAACATGCGCGAGCCACCCGTCTTCCAGGCATTGACGCTGATACGGACCTTCTCGTCCGGGCTCAGCTTGCCGTCGTCCATCTCGCTCTCGACCAGATAGGCCGTCATCATCTTGGTCAGACTGGCCGGCGGCAGGCGCTTGTCGGCATTGTGCTCGACCAGGATGCGCCCGGAATTGGCGTCCATCAGGATCCAGGAAGATGCCGCCAGCTGCGGCGCCGCCGGTATCAGGGTATCCGTCTCGATGGCTTGGGCCGGGGTGGCGGCAACGCCTGCGAACAGCGCAATGCCGCTGGCCGCCATCAGCGCGGAGAATCGACGCCGAAGAGGAAGAAGTCGGGCTTTCAGGGACATGTTGGAATCTCTTTGACACTCATGCATAAGCCGAGGCTTACGCCTCGGCCAGGTTGCGCCTCTTCACGAAGCGCATGATGGATGAAAACGGGCCTGCGGCCCTTATCGCTCTGCCGTGACGCTGAAGGCCCCGGCATAGCCAGCATCGGCCAGCGCCGACTTGAGCGATTCAATACGGACATTGTCTTCCAGCGGGCCGACCTGAACCTTGTAGAGGTCGCCGCTGCCCAGCACGCGAGTCGGTCGTCCCAGACGGGAGCTGACACTGGCACGAATGCTGTCGGCCTTGCTCAGATCACTGACCGCCGCGACCTGCAGGAAGGCAGCTTCCCCGTTCGCCACGGAGGACGTGCTGCTCGGCGCAGCAGAGGCTACCACGGGCTTGGCGGCAACGCTCGCGCCGGAAGCGCTCGAGGCCACGGAACCGCTGGTTGCCTGCATCGCGTCAAGCCCGGCAATGCCCTGCTCGCGGCGTACCGCCTGGCTGCGCGCCAGCAGACGCTCGGACTCTGCCGTGCCCTGGGTCGGACTCGGGCCCGGCTTCCAGGTCGTGGCGTCGAGGGTCTCGACACGCACATGCCCGGTGCCATGGCCCAGCATGTCCAGTCGCCACGCCGCGCTGTAGGACAGGTCGATCAGGCGGTCTTCATGGAAGGGGCCGCGGTCGTTGACCTTGACGATGACCTGCTTGCCGTTGTCCAGATTGGTGACACGCGCATAGGTCGGCAATGGCAGCGACTTGTGGGCCGCCGTCATGGTGTACATGTCATAGATCTCGCCACTGGCGGTGGCGTAGCCATGAAACTTCTTGCCATACCAGGAAGCAGTGCCCTCGGCCACGTAACCGCGCGGATCATCCATCACGTGATAGGTCTTGCCCCATACCTCGTACTCGCTGCGATTGCCGCTGCGGGTATAGGGTTCGACACGTGGCACCTCATCGGGCACCGCCGAGACATCCGGCGCATCATCGGGATAGGCATCGCTGTCCATCTCGTAGCGGCTGTTCTTGCCCGCCTTCTTGCCGGTGCTCGCCGAGGCACCATCACTGACCTGGGTGCCACCCCCACTGCTGGCACAGCCGGCCAGCAGGGCAAGCGCGAGGGTCAGCGGTAGCGCGCGTGACCAGCTCATCCCGCACCTCCGTCCTCGAGACGACGCTTGATCGCCCGGGAGAGCTCATCCACGGCCATCGCATACATGTGACTGTGGTTGTAGCGCGTGATGACGTAGAAGTTGTCGAAGCCGACGGCGTAGCGATAGCCCTGTTTCAGGTCCAGCGCCAACGGAATCACCTGGGTATTACCGGCCACGTCGTCTGCCACCTGGACACCGGCCGCCTCGAGCGCGGAAACGCTCATGTACGGCTTTTTCGTCTTGTTGAAGTTGACGGAGGACGGCGGCGTCCCGGGGCCATCCGCGGCGCTGACCACCGGCGCACCGGCCTTCCAGCCATGACGCGCGAAGTAGTTGCCGACGCTGCCGATGGCATCGACCGGGTTGTGCCACAGATCACGCACGCCATCGCCATCGAAATCGACCGCATAGGCCTGATAGCTGGTCGGGATGAACTGCGGATAGCCCATCGCGCCGGCGTAGGAGCCCTTGATGGAGAGCGGGTCGATGCCCTGCTCAATCGTCAGCTGCAGGAAGGCCGCCAGCTCGCCACGGAAGAACTTGCCGCGACGCGGGTGATCGAAGGCCAGCGTGGACAGTGAATCGATCACGCGGTGAGTGCCGGTGTGCTTGCCGAAGAAGGTCTCGACACCGATGATGGCGGCGATGACTTCCGGCGGCACGCCATACTCGGCCTGGGCGCGATCGAAGGTCTCACGATGCTCGGCGATGAACTTCACACCGGCTTCGATGCGTGATTGCTTCATGAAGATGGCGCGGTACTGGTCCCAGCGCAGATGACCTTCCGCCGGACGCGACATGGCATCCAGCACCTTCTGGCTGTAATCGGCCTGGTTCATCAGCTCGGTCACGCGATCGCGATCCAGCCCCTTGGCCACCAGCTCGTCGACCAGCTTGGCCGTTTCCGGGTGAGTCGCCGGGGCGAAGCCATCAGGCGCCGCCTTGGCCACGCCTGACATTCCCAGCAGCGGTGCCACCATCACCAGGGCTGCGCCCCAGTGCTTTAGACGTCGCCCACGCGCATTGATCACCGTCATCGACTCTCTCCTTGCCTGTCTGCGAGCTTGGGCTCGCGAATGTCCTTGCCACTCGGCAACTGGCCGCCACGTCATCGCGACAATAGGCGCCGGTGGGTATGAATGCTCATGAGAATACCGAAGCCTGCCAGCAAGGTCACGCTGGAGGTCCCACCATAACTGACCAGCGGCAACGGGACGCCAACGACCGGCAAGATACCCGATACCATGCCGATGTTGACGAAGACGTAGACGAAGAACGTCAGGATGATCGCGCCCCCCGTCAGCCGTGCAAAACTGTCCTGGCCATTGTTGGACATCACCAGCCCGCGCAGCACGATCAGCACATAGAGCCCCAGGAAGAAGCTCATGCCGATCAGGCCGAATTCCTCCCCGATGACCGCGACGATGAAGTCGGTATGGCGCTCCGGCAGAAACTCGAGCTGGGACTGGGTCCCCAGGGTATAGCCCTTGCCGAAGATGCCGCCCGAGCCGATGGCGGTCTTGGACTGGATGATGTTCCAGCCCGCACCGAGCGGGTCAGACTCCGGATTGAGGAATGTCAGCACACGGCGGCGTTGATAGTCGTGCATCACCATCCACAGAAGCGGCAATGCCGAGGCGATCAAGGCGCCGAAGAAGGCGATCAGCTTCCAGGAAAGCCCCGCCAGCAGGATCACGAACACGCCCGCCGCGGCGACCAGCAACGAGGTGCCGAGGTCCGGCTGGCGCGCGATCAGCAGCACCGGCGCGACGATGATCACGGCGCAGATGGCCAAGTCTCGCCAGCGAGGGGGCAGCGGGCGCTGCCCGAGCCAGCAGGCGACCATCATCGGCATCGCCAGCTTCATCAGCTCAGAGGGCTGAAAGCGCACCACCCCGGGGATGACCAGCCAGCGCTGGGCTCCCATGCCGACATCCCCCAGCACCTCCACCGCCACCAGCATCAGGAAGCCGGCGCCGTAGGCGACCGGCGCCCAGCGGTAAAGGGTCGCGGGTGACAGCTGGGCGAGCCCGATCATGATCACCAGTGCCAGCGCCTGGCGTGAGGCCTGGCGCAGCGTGAAATCGATATCCTGGCCGCTGGCGCTGTAGAGCACGATCAGCCCGCAGCCGAGCACGGCCAGCAGCAACAGCAACAGCCAGGGGTCGAGGTGGATACGCTCCCACAGGCTGGTGCGGCGGCGATGACTGAGATCGCCGCCTACACCACGCATCGAGCGCTGATAATCAGTCGGCATCGTTCTCTCCTTGCTCACCCTCGCCCGCCGGTGCCTCCGGGGGTGCCAGAGCGGCAGCCAGCGTGAGCGCCGCCTCACGCGCCTCCGGGTCAATGCGCGGCAACAGCCAGTAATCGGTGACGGCGCGTGCCATCGGGCCCGCCACGGAGCTGCCGCCCTGGCCGTTCTCGATCACCACGGAGACAGCAATCTCCGGGTGTTCGACCGGCGCAAAGGCAGCGAACAGGGCGTGGTCACGCAGACGCTCCGCGAGCTCCTTGCCGTTGTATTTCTGGTCCTGTCCGAGGGTGAAGACCTGGGCGGTACCGGACTTGCCGGCCATGCGGTACTTGAGGCCGGGCCCGACATACTTGCGCGCCGTGCCTTCTCGCCCGCTGACCACGTCTTCCAACGCTGCGATGACATCGTCCCACCACGCCGGATTGTCCAGCACCACATCCGGCTTTTCCTCGCTTCGGGGCAGCAACACCGTCTCGTCACCGATGCGCTTGGCCAGGTGAGGCGTCACGTGCCTGCCGCGATTGGCCAGCACGGCCTCCGCCGAGGCAAGCTGCAACGGCGTGGCAAGCCAGTAGCCCTGACCGATACCGATGGAGATGGTCTCGCCGGGGTACCAGGGCTTGTCGTAGCGATTGCGCTTCCATTCCTTGGACGGCATCAGGCCGGGCAGCGCGCCCTGCACGTCCAGCGCCGTCTGCTCACCGAAGCCGAACTTGTGCATGTACTCGCTGATGCGGTCGATCCCCAGGCGGTAGGCGACGTTGTAGAAGAAGGTGTCATTGGACACCGCAATGCCACGCCGCATGTTGACGCGCCCATGCCCCCAGCGCAGCCAGTTGCGATACTTGTGGCTGTCATTGGGCAGCTGGAAATAGCCGGGGTCGTAGAAGGTGGTGCTGGTGGTGATGGCACCGTTCTCCAGCCCCGCCAGCGACATGAAGGGCTTCACGGTCGAGGCCGGCGGGTACTGGCCGCGAATGGCACGATTGAACAGCGGCAGGTCGATATCATTCTGCAGCGCGCGATAGCTCTTGACGCTGATGCCGGTGACGAACTCATTGGAGTTGAAGCCCGGCACGGAGGCCATCGCCAGGATGTCGCCCGTCTTAGGCTCGATGGCCACGATGGCACCACGTCGCCCCTTGAGCAGCCGATAGGCGAGATCCTGCAGGCCGCGGTCGATGGTCAGCGTCAGGTCCTTGCCCGGCACCGGATCGATCCGCGACAGCTCACGCAGCACGCGGCCCCGTGCATTGGTTTCTACCTTGCGCAGGCCCGCCTGACCGTGCAGCTCCTCTTCATAGAAGCGCTCGATACCGGTCTTGCCGATGAAGTGGGTGCCCGAATAGTTGCCCTTGTCGAGGGTCTTGAGCTCGGCCTGATTGATGCGCCCCACATACCCCAGGGTATGCGACAGCGGCTTGGCGTCCGGGTAGTAGCGCAGCAGCTGCGCCTCGACCTCGACGCCGGGCAGGCGATAGCGATTGACGGCCAGACGCGCGATCTGCTCCTGGCTCAATTCACTCATCAACAGGGCGGGCTGATAGGGGCGTTGACGCTGACGCGAGCGTTCCTTGAAGTCTTCGACTTCATCGGGCGGCAGATCGAGAATCTCGACCAGGCGCTCAAGCGTCGTCTCGAGATCACCGGCGCGTTCGCGCACGATGGTGAGATTGTAGTTGGGACGATTTTCGGCGAGCAGCTGACCATTGCGGTCATAGATCAAGCCGCGCGTGGGCGGCAAGGGCTCGACACGCACACGGTTCTTGTCCGAGCGCGTCGTATAGATGTCGTGTTCCACGACCTGCAGGAAGAGCAGCCGCGCCAGCAGACACCCGGCCAGCACCAGCACAAGGCCGGCAGCCACGATGCTGCGAAGGCGAAAGATCCGCACTTCCTGTTGAGGATTCTTTATCGTCGCCCGGCGTTGGCGCATGGCGGGTCTCGCAACCAGTGTCGTGTCGCAAGCGGCAGGCGCTTACCGGTGATAGGGGTGCCCGACCAGCAATGTCCAGGCGCGGTAAAGCTGTTCCGCCAGCACGATGCGCACCAGGGGGTGCGGCAGCGTCAGTGCCGAGAGCGACCAGCGCTGATCGGCACGTGCCAGCAGGCGTGGGTCGAGCCCATCCGGACCACCGATGAGGATGGCCACGTCTCGCCCTCCCAGCCGCCAATCATCGGCATGCTGGGCAAGCTGCTCGGTACTCCAGGCCTTACCTAGGACATCAAGGGCGACAACATGTTCATTTCCCTTGAGTTTTTCAAGCATCCGGTCGCCTTCACTGGCCATGGCACGGGCGATGTCCGCATTCTTGCCGCGATTGCCGGGTGCCAGCTCGATGAACTCAAGCGAAAAATCCCGCGGCATGCGCTTGAGATATTCCCGGCTACCCTTCTCCACCCAGTCCGGCATCTTCTGCCCGACCGCCAAAACTCGGATCTTCATGTCCTGTCCTGTCCCGTGCTGTGTCAGAACGACGGGCAAGCCCGCAGTCCTTCCATCGGATACTCCCTGCCCGCGACATCGCGACCGGCAAGGACGTAACGCGCGGTTGGCATGCCCCGACGAGCAACCCGTCGGGTCAGGCTGGCAGGATCAGTGGCTCTGCTCGTACTCTTCACGCGTTTCGCGGGGCAGATCGCTCCACAGGCGCTCGAGGTCGTACAGGGCACGGGTTTCGGCCAGCATGACGTGGACGACGACATCGCCCAGATCCAGCAGCACCCAATCGGAGCCGTTGTCGCCTTCACAGCCCAGCGGCTTGACGCCGGCTTCTTTCACGGTGACCTGCACGTTGTTGGCCAGCGCGGAGATATGGCGGCTGGACGTACCGGTCGCGATCACCATCACATCGGTGACGCTGGTCAGCTTGGAGACATTGATCTCGCTGATTTCCTGGGCCTTGAGTTCTTCAAGGGCGTCGACAACCAGGTTTTTAAGAGCTTCGGTCTGCATGATTCCTCGGGAGTTTGTTCGGCAGGGGGCGCATTCTACCCGTTGGCGATGCGCGCGCCTATGGGCATCGTCATTTACTCGCCAAAGGGGCGCCACGCACGGCGATGCGGGATCGCGGCAGTGACGCCCCTCTCATGATGCCACGCTCGCACGCGACAAGACGTTCAGAGCCACAACGCTCAGCTCGATGATGAGCTCAGGTCGATGACGGACAATAGAGGCCATGCGCCTCGATATGACGGATTACCGCTTCCGGCAGCAGATAGCGCACGCTGTCACCCAGCGCGAGGCGCTCGCGCACGAAGGTGGCACTGATGGCCATGCGTGTCGGCAGCGACAGGCGCAACAGGTGGCCACCCGGGCGCGCCATCAAGGCCGCCACCGAGTCGACCTCGCGCCCCTGGATCAACGCTTCGAGCGCCCGGGGCAGCGGTGCATCATGGTCCGGCCGCTCGATCACCACCACATGGGCATCATCGAACAGACGATCGGCGGCATGCCACTCCCCGAGCTTGAGGAAGGCGTCATGGCCGATGGCCATCACCAGCCGCGCCTGCGGGCCATATTCGGCGCGCAGACTGGCCAGGGTGTCGGCACTGTAGGAGGGACCATCGCGCAGCAGCTCACGCCCATCGGCCTTGAGGCCCGGCTCTGCCTCTATCGCGGCTTCCAGCATCGCCAGCCGCTGGTCACTGCTGACGCCGGGCGCGGCGCGATGCGGCGGCTGATGCGAAGGCACCAGCAGCACATGGTCCAGCCCCAGCGCTTCGCGCAGCTCGATGGCACTGCGCAGATGGCCGTGATGGATGGGATCGAAGGTACCGCCGAGCATGGCGACACGCGGTACCGGGCCGAGGCAGCCCTCGAAGCCCGGCTCCGCTGCCGTGTCAGCCCTTGAACGCGAGTCATGTGCCGACTCGGTGCCGTGATGCACGGCCTCACGCTCCTGCGCGAGACCATCGGCATTCAAGGGGCGCTGGGTATCCTCCAGCGCCTCGGGCGACAGGGCCTGCTCGTTCGTCAAGGTCTGCGCGGACGCAACCTGACCATCAGCGGGTGAGACCTGGTCCTTCACTGGCGAATCTGCCCATCACCGAACACGATGTACTTGCGGGTCGTCAGTCCCTCAAGCCCGACCGGACCACGCGCATGCAGCTTGTCGGTGGAGATGCCGATCTCGGCACCCAGGCCATATTCGAAGCCATCGGCGAAGCGGGTGGAGGCGTTGACCATCACCGAGCTGGAATCGACTTCCGCCATGAAGCGGCGCGCCAGCGCATAGTTCTCGGTGATGATGGCCTCGGTGTGCCCGGAGCTGTGACGTTCGATATGCGCCATCGCCTCATCGACGCCATCCACGACGCGAATCGCCAGAATCGGCGCCAGGTATTCGGTGTCCCAGTCTTCCGCAGTGGCGGCCACGGCCTGCGGCAGCACTTCGCAGGTGCGCTCGCAACCGCGAATCTCGACCTCATGTGCCGCCAGACGCTCGGCGATACGCGGCAGGACCTCGGCGGCAACCGGCGCATCGACCAACAGAGTCTCCATGGTGTTGCAGGTGCCGTAGCGGTGGGTCTTGGCGTTCTCGGCGATCCGGACCGCCATCGCCAGGTCAGCCGTGGCATCGATATAGACGTGGCAGATGCCATCGAGGTGCTTGATGACCGGCACGCGCGCATCACGCGAGATACGCGAGATGAGGCTCTTGCCACCGCGCGGAATGATGACGTCGACGAACTCGGGCATCGCGATCAGCTCACCGACCGCGGCGCGATCCGTGGTGGCGACGACCTGCACTGCCGTGGCCGGCAGCTCGGAGAGCACCAACGCCTCGCTGATGATCTCGCTCAGCGCACGATTGCTGGACGCGGCCTCGGAGCCACCGCGCAGGATGCAGGCATTGCCGGACTTCAGGCACAGGCTGGCCGCCTCGATGGTCACATTGGGGCGTGACTCGAAGATGATGCCGATCACGCCCAACGGCACGCGCATGTGGCCGACCTGAATGCCGCTCGGACGCGAGCGCAGCCCATCGACCTCGCCGACCGGGTCCGGCAGCGCCGCGACCTGCTCGAGCCCTTCGATCATGCCGTCGATACGCGCCGGCGTCAGCGCAAGACGATCGACCATCGCCTCCGAGAGCCCATTGGCGCGTGCACGCGTCAGGTCCTCGGCATTGGCCTCTGCCAGTGTCTCGCGACGCTCATCGATCAGACGCGCCATGGTCTGCAGAGCACGATTCTTGATGCCGCTGTCGACGCGACGCATCACGACGCTTGCCGCGCGCGCTGCGTGCCCCAGACGATTCATGTACGCCACGACGTCCGTGGTGTCGTGCTTGCCCTGCTCACTCATGTGCCTAATCTCGCTGGTTGTCAGTGTCCACGTGCTCATTTCATCATCGGCCGGGCCCCGCGTGGGCATTCCCCAGAGAAGCCCTGACGTGCAGCCCTGACGTGAAGGCCTGATGTAAAGGCCAGACGTGGTGGTCTGATGTGAAGGCCTCAGAGGCGTAGACACTTTTGTCACTCGCCGTTTGGGGTATGCTGCCATTATTGCAGACGACGTTGCATGATCGGAGCACCGTCGCATCTTGCAAACGTGCAGGCAATGCCCACGTCACAGACCGTTCGGCCAGGGAATTCGGCCGATTTCGCGCCATCCACGGCAAAGGTGCCAATATAAGTCACCATGGAGATCAAGTTCAAAGTCCGTCTCAGTCAGTTCGTCTGTCTGCTCGGCTCTGTATTGCTGCTGCTGGAAGCGGCACGACAGATCAGTATCGGCCTGACGCTCACTGCCCTGTTGCTGGCGGTGGGCGGCACGATGTTGTTGGTGGTCTCTCTCGCCCACGAGCTGTTCACCCTGCGCTGGTTCCGCACGCTGGTGATGCTCAGCGTCGCGCTGATCATGAGTGCGCTGGTACTGCTGGCCCCGCAGCAACACCTGATGTGGCTGTGGGGCTTTGCCGTCCTGCTGCTCTACCCGCGCCCGCGCTGGCTGGCACCGGCCTGTGCACTGATCGGGCTGGTCACCACCTGGCTGGCGCTCGCTCAGCTGGGCAGCGACTGGCTGAGCCTGGGCATCGGCATCACCGCGACCCTGATGGCGCTCGGTGCCATCGGTGGACGGCGCCAGCAGCAGGTCTGGATGCAGCTGGAGCGGCGTGGTCGGCGTGATTCCAACCGCGCGATCTGGTCACAATACCAGCTGATGCGCGACCTGCCGCGGGAAATTGCCCGTGCCGATCGCGAGGACATCCATATCGAATTGATCCTGCTCGCACCGGTCAAGACCGGTCGTCTGGCCAATCGTCGCCTGATGAACACCCTTGACAGTGCCGCGCTACCACATGAGACCCGCTACCAGCTCGATGACGGGGCACTGGCCGTCCTGCTGGTCACCCGCGGCGAGCGCATGGCCAGCCTGCGCCGTCGTCAGTTGATCGAGCATCTCGCGATGCCGATTCGCGCTCGCGTGCAGCCTCTCAACGACAGTGACCCCAGTGCGCTGGACCTCAAGCGCCTCAGCGCCCACCTGAGCGATGAACCGCAGCCGATCACCCTGCTGCCGCCACTGCCTCGCAAGCCTGCCGACGCCGATGCCTCGTCAGACGAAACCTCGACAGACAACGCCCCGTCAGACCATGGGCGAGACACCCTCAAACCGGCCAGCGCGGCAGACAAGGTCGCCGTGGCACCGTCGCGGGGGAATGATCACTGATGTCTCCTCTGCACAGCCTGGCCCATCGCGAGCGTCGCGAACTCGCCAATCGCAAGACACTGATCATGCTGCTGGCCGCCGCGGTGATCGCCACCTATGCCCTGTGGCGCTATCTGGTGGGCGATTTCGAGCATATCCTGACGCCGGTGCTGGCCACCTTGCTGATGGCGATTGCCGCCGGCCTCAATCACCTCGATGATGAGCAGCCGCTGCCTTCCTATCTGACGCTGATCGCCAGCTACCTGATGCTGGCACTCGAGGCGCCGGGCACCTATCCGGGCATGTCGCTGTGGCTGGGACTGCCCAGCGTGCTGACATTGCTGCTGTTGCCCCTGGCACCGGCGATGCTGCTCAATCTGGTGCTGGCACCGCTGTGGCTATGGCTATTGGGCCAGCAGGAAGACAACTTCGGCGAGATACTGCGCTACCTGTGTCTGCTGCTGGTGGCCAGCCAGCCGTTCGTCATCAACAGCCTGCAGGCGGGTGTCATGAGCCTGACCGCCAGCGAGGAAACCGAGTGCAACGCCTTCAACGCCCGCACCGGTCAGCAACGACTGATCAGTGAGGCGGCGCGTGCGCGGGCACTGGACCAACCGTTCAGCATTCTGGTCGTCTATCTGCCGCAACTGGACATGCTCGGCGAGCAGTTCGGCGAAGACAGGCGCGTCGAATGCCTGGCGATGGCCTGCGACGTGATGCAGGAGGTCTCGCGCCAGGGCGACCTGCTCTGTCGAAGCGACAAGTCGTCCTTCTGGCTGATGCTGCCCAATACCGGCGAGGCGGGAGCGCTGATCATGCGCGAGCGCCTGACCGCGGCGCTGGCAGCGGCCACACAGCCGGAAACCGGCTCCATCATTGCCCGCGCGCGCCTGGTGACGTACAAGGCCGATGACACCACCCAGAAACTCGAGCAACGCCTGCTGGCCAGCCAGCTTGCCCTGATGGATCTCAATGAATGAGCGACACCCTTGCGTCACTGCTGCATTGGCTGAACCCCAGTGTGATGATCGATACCCTGATGACCACGCTGAGCGATCACCCGGCAGCCCTTGTCGCCGTCATCGGCCTGGTCTCACTGCTTGAATCTCTCGCCATCATCGGCCTGCTGGTGCCGGGCGTGGTCATTCTCACCGCCGGCGCCTCCCTGGCCGGCCATCTCGAACTCTCGCTGCCGATACTGCTGGCCGCCGGTGCGCTGGGCGCCATCATCGGCGATGGCGTGAGCTTCTGGCTGGGCATCCGCTATCGCGATCAACTGCCCGGCCGCTGGCCCTTCTCGCGCCATCCCGAGTGGATCGAGCACGGTCAGCAGTTCTTTCATCGCCACGGCAGCTGGTCGATCGCCTTCGGGCGCTTCGTCGGCCCGGTGCGCCCGATCATCCCGCTGGTCGCCGGCATGCTCGACATGCCGCCGGCGCGCTTCTTCCTGGTCAATGGCCTCTCGGCGCTGGCCTGGGCACCGGCCTACCTGCTGCCGGGCTATCTGCTGGGCCAGACCTGGCAGTCACTGTTCACCCTGCCGGAAGGGGCCGATGGCCTGCTGGTCGGCCTGGCCAGCGGCCTGATCGCCTGTGCCTTCGCCTTTTCCTTCCTGCGTCGTCAGCTGGGCCGCGAGGGCCGCCTCTATCATTGGCTGGCTCGTCGCATGCGTCGCAGCCCTTCCGGACGGCGTCTGTGGTGGCAGCTGCGTCATCCCGACCCCGAGGGCGAGTTTCCGCTCGCCTCGATGGCGCTGCTGATCTTCGCGGTGATCAGCGTGCCCGCCATGAGCCTGGCGGTGCTGGCCCATCCCGAGCCGTGGTGGATCGACCGCGTGGCCGCCTCGCTGGCCGCAAGCCTCACCTCACTGATGCCCGAGGACTGGCTGCGCGAGGCAAGCCTCGTGCTGTCTCGTCTCGCCGATGGCACCGGCCTGGCGGCACTCGTGGCTCCGTGGCTGGTATGGCTGCTGCTCAAGGGTCGCCATGCGGTGTGGTTGCATCTGACGGCCGCCTGGCTTTGCATCGCCAGCGCCAATACCGTGCTCAAGCACCTGATCCAGCGCCCGCGTCCGGATACCCCCGCCTTCCTGGAAGGATCGATGTCGTTTCCCAGCGCCCATGCCGCCGGCAGCGTGGCAGTATTCGGGCTGGCCGCCGCCTTCATCGCCGAGCGCCAGCCCTCCTCGCGACGTCGCTGGATCTACTGGGCAGCCATCGCCGCCTGTACGCTCGTCGGACTGTCACGCATCACGCTTGGGGTCCATTACCTCAGCGATGTGCTGGGCGGTGCCTGTCTGGGGCTGCTGGTCTGTGCGCTGGTGCGCATCAGCTATCCCGCCTTCGTGCGCCAGCCCTCTGCCCCCCTCGACTCGCCAGCTCCGCTGCTGTGGTTGAGCATGGCGAGCCTGCTGCTGTTGGCGGCACGCTTCGTCTGGCTGCCGCTCTAGTCTGTCGCGATCAGACTGCTGCCGCTCAGGCCGTCGCGATAACGTTGCCGTGATAACGCTGTAAACCGATGAGCCGCCTGAGATGGCGGCTTTTTCACTACCCCCTGATGACGAGGAACCTCATGCCCGGCCCTGCTGCCCCTCCCTCCAACCAGCCCCAGGCGCTGATGTCGATTCATCTCGGCATCGCGCTGCTCGGCGGTACGGCGCTGTTCTCGAAAGGCGTGCCTCTCTCGGCGCTCGATATCACCACCTGGCGCAGCCTGCTGGCGGGGCTGTTCCTGCTGTGGCTGGCGCGCCTGAAATGGCATGTCTCGCTGCGTCTGAGCGGGCGCGACTGGGCCTTGCTGGGCACCGCCGCCGCGCTGATGGCCGCGCACTGGGTGAGCTACTTTCACTCGATGCAGGTGTCTTCCGTGGCCACCGGCATGCTGGCGCTGTTCACCTATCCCATCTTCATCGTGCTGCTGGAGCCCTGGGTGGAAGGCACGCGCCTGAAAGCGAAGGACCTGGCGGCAGCTGGGCTGGTCTGCATCGGCGTCTGGCTGCTCGTCCCCGGCGGCGACAGCAGCGCGCAGGGCGACAGCCTGGCGGGAGTGTTGTGGGGTGTGTTCTCGGGCCTGTTGTTCGCGGCGCGCAATCTGCTGGTGCGCTACCGTCTCAGCCACCTCAACCCGGTGCTGTCGATGAGCCTGCAGGCGCTGGGCGTCGTGGCGCTGACGCTGCCGTTCGTCTCCGGCGAGATCATGGATGCCAGCCCCTCGACGGGGATCGCCATGCTGGTGCTGGCCATCGTCTTCACGGCAGCACCGCATGCGCTGATGACCTTCGCCCTCGGCGGCCTCAAGGCCAAGACCGTCGGCATGATCGGCTGCCTGCAACCCGTCTACGGCGTGCTGCTGGCGTGGTTGATTCTCGGCGAGGTGCCCACCTGGCTGACGCTGGTCGGCGGCAGCTTCATCGTGGCGGCGGCAGCACTTGAGACCCTGCGCCGCAGCTGAACCAAAGCCGCGCCCCTGAACACATCAAGGCCCGCCAATGGCGGGCCTTGATGTGTTCACAAGCTGCAATGCCTGGCCCAGTCATGCCGAGATCAACCGGTCGCGAGCCAGATTCCCACACCGATCATCAGCGTACCGGCCACGCGGTTCATCAGGCGCACACGCGAGCCACGCCCCAGCCAGCGCGCCAGGCTGCTGCCACCGCCGGCGTAGAGCAGCAGGCAGGTAAATTCAAGCGTCAGGATGATGCCGACCAGCGCGATCAACTGCGGCGCCAGCGGCAGGCTGGCATCCAGAAACGGCGGCAACAGGGCAATGAAGAACGCCCAGCCCTTGGGGTTGGCGATCGCCGTCACGAAGCCCTGTGCGGCCAGTGCGCGCCGCGAGGCGCGCGGTGCCGCCGCATCCTCCCCTGCTACCCCCAGGGCCAGACGGCCGCGTGAGCGCCACATCTGGATCCCCAGCCAGGCCAGATAGGCGCCCCCCGCCAGCTTGAAGGCCGAGAACACCATCGGATAGCGCAGCATGATGGTCGCGACGCCGATCACCGCCGACACCGCCACCAGCCCGACGCCCAGCAGTTCGCCCACCATCATCCACAGGGTGCGCTTGACGCCCTGGGTCATGCCCAGGGTCATCGCCAGCGTCATGCACATGCCCGGCGTCAGCGAGACCAGAAAGAACGTCGGCACGAACACCGACAACAATGACCAATTCAGCATTCCCTGCTCTCCTTGCACAGTCTGATGCAGTGCCAGAGGGATGCCTCTGACAAGCTCTCACCCGAGCGGTTCGACTGACCGCCCTTCAATCGCCGCTGACATGTCCCTCGCCCCAGCGCGGCATCAGCGTATGCGAGATTCCCAGCTGGTTGAGAATGCGCGCGACGATGAAATCGATCATGTCATCGAGGGTCTGCGGGCGATGATAGAAACCGGGCGCGGCGGGCAGGATGACGGCGCCCATGCGCGTCAGACTCAGCATGTGTTCGAGATGGATGGCCGAGAACGGCGTCTCGCGCGGCACCAGAATCAGCGTGCGGCGCTCCTTGAGGGCCACGTCGGCGGCGCGCTCGATCAGGTTGTTGCTGGCCCCTGTCGCGATCGCGGACAGCGAGCCGGTGGAACACGGACACACCACCATGGCGCTCGGCGCGCCGGAGCCGGAAGCCACCGGGGCCATCCAGTCCTCGCGTCCGAAGCAGCGAATCTGGCCGGGCCTGGCGGCGTAGCGCTGCGTGAGCACCTCGGTGAGACGCGCCGGGCGCGCCGGCAGCTCCTCGTCGGTCTCGGTGGCGATCACCATGTGCGCCGCCTTGGAGACCATCACCATCACTTCATGACCGGCCGCGACCAGACACTCGATCAGGCGCAGGCCGTACTGGGCACCGGAGGCCCCGGTCAGCGCGACGGTGACCGCCGACTTGAACTCGCCCTCTGGGGCTGTCGCTTGCGTCTTCATGCTTCACCTTCACGTGCTGCCAGCGCCGCCAGAAGGCGCTCGTGGATACCGCCGAAGCCGCCATTGGACATCACCACCACCCAGTCGCCGGCGCGGGATTGATTGGCGATCTTCGCGATCAGGGCGTCGAGGTCCTGCTCGACCTCCGCTTCCACGCCGAGCGCGCGGCACTCGCTGACCGTCTCCTCCAATGACCAGCCAAGGCTGGGGCCCGCAAACCAGCTGACGCGGTCGGCCGCGGTCACTGAAGCCGGCAGACGCGCCTTCATGGTGCCGAGCTTCATGGTATTGGAGCGCGGTTCGATCACCGCCCACAGGCGACCGCCCTGCCCTTCGGCCGCCACGCCCGGCGCCAGACCCTCGAGCGTGGTGGCGATGGCGGTCGGGTGGTGCGCGAAGTCATCGATGACCTTGACGCCTGCCACCTCACCGCGCAGCTCCTGGCGACGTCTGGGCGGCGCGAAACGCGCGAGCGCCTCCAGTGCCACCTCGAGACTCACGCCGCATTCGACGGCCGCGGCCACGGCGGCGCAGGCATTGGCCACGTTGTGGCGCCCGCGCATCGCCCACTGGCACTCGACGAAGCGATCCACCTCGCCTGAGTCACCGGCCGGCGGTGCCAGTGCGAAGTGACTGCCGTCGGCACTGATCAGACGATAGCGCCAGTCGCCACCGGCATTCTCGATGCCGCTCTCATCGCCGAAGCGCGTCACCGGCGTCCAGCAGCCTTGATCCAGCACGCGCTCCAGCGCCTCGGCACCGGCGACGGCGTCCGCCGCGACCACCAGCTTGCCGCCTGCCGGCACGGTGCGCACCAGGTGGTGGAACTGACGCTCGATGGCGGCGAGATCCGGGAAGATGTCGGCGTGATCGAACTCGAGATTGTTGAGCACGGCGATGCGCGGACGGTAATGCACGAACTTGGAACGCTTGTCGAAGAAGGCCGTGTCGTATTCATCGGCCTCGACCACGAAGGGCGCCCGGGGGTCGCCGATACGCGCGGAATCGCCCAGCTGCGGCGGCACGCCACCGATCAGATAGCCCGGCGCGAGGCCCGCGCATTCGAGAATCCAGGCGGTCATGGTCGCGGTGGTGGTCTTGCCGTGGGTGCCGGCGATGGCGATCACCGGACGGCCGGTCAGCACCTCGTCACACAGCCATTGCGGGCCGGAGGTATAGGCCAGCCCACGCTCGAGCAGTGCCTCGACTTCGGGGTTGCCGCGCGAGACGGCATTGCCGACCACCGCAAGATCAGGCGCGGGGACGAGATTGTCGGCCGCATAGCCTTCCATCAGGGTGATACCGGCCTCGGCCAGCTGTGTGCTCATGGGCGGATAGACGTTGGCATCGCTCCCCGTGACGCGATGACCGCGTGCGCGCGCCAGAAGCGCCAGAGAGCCCATGAAGGTACCGCAAATACCGATGACGTGAAGGTGCATCTGTTTCTCCAATCCGGAAGCCCGAGCAGCCTAGCATGCCCGTCAGGCGGCGAGTAGCGCGCGGCCTGTCAGGGATGGACGACACCCCCAGTGGCATTCGGGCGTCGTGCAGGGGTCATGTCTTTCGGATATGATGCGGCGGGTAAGCGCCAGCCCGTTCAAGACCATGACAAGGAAGCAGAGACGAGAAGCCCATGCCCCAGCACAATGCCTTCTACGCCCAGTCCGGTGGCGTTACCGCCGTCATCAACGCCAGTGCCTGTGGCGTCATCGAAGCCGCTCGTGAAAACGGCGACCAGATCGGCAAGCTGTATGCCGGTCACAACGGCATCATCGGTGCCCTGACCGAAGACCTGATCGATGTCAGCCAGGAAAGCGACGAGAACATCGCCGCGCTGCGCCACACGCCGGGCGGTGCCTTCGGCTCCTGCCGCTACAAGCTCAAGAGCATCGAGGACCACCGTACCCAGTACGAGCGTCTGATCGAGGTGTTCAAGGCCCACGACATCCGTTACTTCTTCTACAACGGTGGCGGCGACAGCGCCGATACCTGCCTGAAGGTCTCCCAGCTGGCCGAGACCATGGGCTACCCGATCCAGGCCATCCACGTACCGAAGACCGTGGACAACGACCTGCCGATCACCGACAACTCGCCGGGCTTCGGCAGCGTGGCCAAGTACATCGCCACCTCCACCCGTGAAGCCGGTCTCGACATCGCCTCCATGTGCGCCACCTCCACCAAGGTGTTCATCCTGGAAGTCATGGGTCGCCACGCGGGCTGGATCGCCGCTGCCGGTGCCCTGGCCGGTGAGGATGCCACCCAGCCGCCGCACATCGTCGTCTTCCCGGAAGTCGCCTTCCACCGCAAGGAATTCATGGCGCGCGTCGATGCCTGCGTCAAGGAACACGGCTACTGCGTGGTAGTGGTCTCCGAAGGTGCGCGTTACGAAGATGGCACCTTCCTGGCCGATGCCGGCAACACCGATGCCTTCGGCCACCGTCAGCTGGGCGGCGTCGCGCCGACACTGGCCGGTATGGTCAAGCAGGACCTGGGCTACAAGTACCACTGGGCGGTGGCCGATTACCTGCAGCGCGCAGCGCGTCACATCGCCTCCAGGACCGACGTCGAGCAGGCCTACGCCACTGGCCGTGCCGCCGTCGAGATGGCGCTGGCCGGCAAGAATGCCGTGATGCCGGCGATCCGTCGCCTCGGCGATGGCGCTGACTACGCCTGGGACATCATCGAGGCGCCGCTGGAGCAGATCGCCAACCACGAGAAGTTCATGCCGCTGGAGTTCATCACCGAAGATGGCTTCTACATCACCGACGCCTGCCGCGAATATCTGTCGCCGCTGATCCAGGGCGAGGACTTCCCGCCGTTCGTCAATGGTCTGCCGGCGGTCGCCAGGCTCACGCTGGCCAAGGTCGAGAAGAAGCTGACACCGTTCACGATCTGATCACCTGGCGTTGACGCGCCTGAGCGATCCGTCGCTGATACGGCCAGTTGCTGACTGACCCGGTAGCTGACTGTCCCGGTCGTTGACAGAGCTGGTAGTAGACAGTGAAGCGAGTGTAAAAAAGCCCCGCACAGGCGACTGTGCGGGGCTTTTTGATGGCTGTCAGTTGTCATGCAGAGAGGGGAATACCTCCTCCAGCCGGTACACCGCATGCGCCTGCTGCTGACGCTGGCTGACCTCGACCATACGCGCCGCCACCTGAGCGCCACGGATCGGGCGATAGCGCTGCAGGCCCGGCAAGCGGGTGAGCACCGGCAACAGATAGCGACCCAGCGTCTCGCCCAGGCGGAACTCGCTGCGCTCCCCCACCAGCAATGACGGCTGGAAGATACTGATACGCGCAAAGGGTAGCGCCTTGATGGCCACTTCCAGCTCGCCCTTCATCCTGAGATAGCCATTGCGGCTCGCGTGATTGGCGCCGCTGGAGGAAACCAGCAGGTAGTGCGTCACTCCCTGGGCGGCCGCCAGCCGGGCGGCGCTCAGTTGATGATCGATATCGACACGCCGCTGGGCCTCGAGCGACCCCGCCTGCTTGAGCGTGGTGCCCAGGCACGAGAACAGCAGGTCCGCCTGGAAACAGTGGCCCCAGTCTTCCAGGCGCGCGAAGTCGACCACATGGTTCTCGACCTTGTCAGAGTCGCCAGGCGCCGGCCGGCGCGTCAGCGTGATGACTCGGGCGATGGCCTCGCAGGTGATGAGCTCAGCCACCACCTCGCGCCCCACCACGCCGGTCGCCCCGATCACGATCGCGGTCTGTCCCATACATCTCTTCCCTCCACCATGGCCTTGAGCCCCATCAGGCTCTGCGCTCACTTCAGCAGCCAGGAGAGCACCAGCAGCAACAGCAGGATACCGGCGACGCCCTGCCAGAAATTGGCCGGTTCACGTATCGCCTCCGAGGGCGTCAGCGCCTTGCCGGGGTCCTGCTGCGGCAGGCGCAGCGCGTAAAGCAGCTCAGACAGGCGGCGATAGCGCAGGGTGCGTTGCGGGTCCAGGGCGCGCCTGAGGGCGTCGTCCAGTATCTGTGGCACCTGGGGATTGCGCATCCGGGCTGGCTGATACTCCAGCAGCTCGAGATCGGTGTGGGTGCGCAGCTGCTCCATCGACTGGGCATAGGGCTGCATGCCGGTCAGCAGCCAGTAGATCACCGAGGCCAGGCCGTATTGATCGCTGCGACGACTGACATCGGCACCAAGCGCATATTCCGGCGCGCTGTGTTCGGTGAGGCCGACCTGACGCGCCAGCGGACCGGCGCTCTCGTGGCCATCCCCCTCACGCAGATGGCAGGCGCCGAAATCGACCAGCACCACCTTGCCATGACGATCGATCATCACGTTGTCGGGGTGGATCAGCTGGTGCAGCACCTCACGACGATTCAGAGCATGCACCGCCTTGCCAAGCTGGCGCGCGATATCGAGACGCTGCTCGAGATTGGCCTGCGGGTGCATGCGCGCCCATTCGGTCAGTGTCTGCGCCTCCAGATGCTCGAGCAGATAGTAGAGGTGATCACGCGGGCGTGACGGCTCCACCACCTTGACCACGAAGGGCGAGCTGACGCGGTCCACCACCCACTGCTGGAGCAGGAAGTGCTCGAGATAGGCGTTCTTGAGCGACAGCTCCGGGCTGGGCGCCTTCATCACCATCACGCGCCGGCTCTTGAGGTCACGCACCTTGTAGACGCGTACCCGCGCGCTGCGTGACATGACTTCCATCACTTCCAGGCCATCGATGCGGTCGCCCGGCTCCAGTTCACGCGGTACCGGCAGGTCGCCATAGACGCGCCCCGGCGTATCGTCAGAGGCAGTCGCCAGGCGATCGATGCGCACCAGCTGGAAGCAGAACTGGTCGGCCGTGTAGCCGCGCTCATCGGCGCGGTCCGCCGCGGCATGCGCCAGCCGCTCACTGGCGGCATCGAGATCCGAGACGTCATCGCGAATCAGTGACACGAAATCGGAAGGCAGCAAGGTGCCGCGCACCGCCTGGGTGGTGAACAGGAAGATATCGCCCTGCTTGAGCGGCAGCTCGATGTAGTCGATGTCGAGGCTGACATCCATGCCCAGCGCCCGCGACGGATATCGATAGCCGCCGAGATCGGTGACATGGTCACGCGAGATCTGCTCGAACTCGCCGCCACGCAGCCGGAAGACCACCGTGTCGCCGGCATGGAACAGATGCGCCGACTGGCCCCGGAAGACGACGGCGGAAATCGAGGTCACGTAACTGCCGCCCCGCACGAAGCGGCTCTGGCTGTAACACCAGCTGTTCAGCGCCCGCAGCACGCGGGTCGCGGAATACTTGACGCTCCAGTTGTCGGGCGTGGCGAAGTAATCGGCCAGAAAGCCACGCACGGCAAGGTCGCCGGCCTGCTTGGCAATCGCGTTCTTGCTGGTGGTGTCGGCGATCAGCGCACAGCCGCCCTTGGCCGCCAGCGGGCCGCGCTCCAGCGGTATCTCCAGCGACATCGAGCTGCGATGACGCTTGCGGTCGGGAGCCACGAAGGCCTGACCGTAACTGAGTGAAAGCTCTGCATCCGCCAAGGCGGTCTCCTTGCGTCTCGATCCTGCCGTTACGTTTCATGCATGCGGTGGTGACGCAGCGCCAGCCGATGCTGAACGCACAATCGCCGTTGCGCCGCGCTGGACGGCCCCAAGTGTTACCCGAGTCAGCCTGCAGTGCCACCACTCGTTGGTGCAACGCAAGGCGATCGAGCGTGGCATAATGGCAAAACGGTCTGCCAGTTCGTATAATTCAGCGGAATTTTGACCCGCAGGCCTTCAACCCGCAAACCCAAGGACTCGACAATGAGTTTCGACAAGATCCCCGCTGGCAAGGAATTGCCGAACGACGTCTACGTAGCGATCGAGATTCCGGCCAATCACGCGCCGATCAAGTACGAGATCGACAAGGACATCGATGCGCTCATGGTGGATCGTTTCATGGCCACCCCGATGTTCTACCCGGCCAACTACGGCTACATCCCGAACACCCTGGCCGACGATGGCGATGCCCTCGACGCGCTGGTCGTGACCCCGTATCCGGTCGCACCGGGCAGCGTCATCCGTGCGCGTCCGGTCGGCGTGCTCAACATGAGCGACGAAGCCGGTGAAGACGCCAAGCTGGTCTGCGTCCCGCACCAGAAGCTGACCTCCCTGTACGACGACGTCCAGGAAGTCACTGATCTGCCGGAACTGCTGCGTCAGCAGATCGCGCACTTCTTCGAGAACTACAAGGATCTCGAGAAAGGCAAGTGGGTCAAGATCGACTCCTGGGACGGTGCTGATGCCGCCCGTGCCGCGATCGAGAAGGCAGCCGCTGCCTACCAGAAGGACTGAGTCCTTCTGAAGTGATGCGCGATTCAGGCATCACGATGCAAAAAAGCCCCCGTCATTGACGGGGGCTTTTTCGTTTCCGGCTCACGCCCGACACCGGTGAGGAGAACCCTCAGGCGGCATCGGGCGTCACGGGATCAGCCCTTCTCGAGCAGGCTGCGCAGGTCACTGATCGCGGAGTTGGCACGCGCGACGTAGTTGGCCATCACCAGCGAATGGTTGGCGAAGAAGCCGAAGCCGGAGCCATTGAGGATGATCGGGCTGCCGATATCGGTCTGGGTCGCTTCCAGCTCACGGATGATCTGGTCGATGGAGGTCAGCGCGTTCTTGTCTTCCAGCACGCCCTGGAAGTCATGACGCACAGCCTTGAGCAGATGGATCAGCGCCCAGGAGGTGCCGCGTGCCTGATAGAAGACATCGTCGATCTCGAGCCACGGCGTCTTGATCTCTTCTTCCGTCTGGGTGCTCTTGGCCGAGGTGGCGCTCTTGTCGCCGGCCAGGCTCAGGTTGAGCTGCGACTTGCCGACACTGGCCGACAGACGCTGGGACAGGGAACCGAGGCGATTCTCGACATCCGACAGCCAGGCCACCAGGTTGTCGGCACGCGCGTAGAACTGGCCGTTGTTCTGGGTGTCATCGCTCAGACGCTTGAGGTAGTCGCCCAGCTCACGGTTGGCGTCGGCATATTCATGCTCGGCTTCCGGCAGCATCCAGGCATTGGCATCGATGAACAGCAGGGATTCGGCCTTGCCCAGTGCCTTGTCATCGCTGGACTGAGACTGCGAGCGGCTGAATTCCTTGCGCAGCTCACGCGTCATGTCACGCACCTGTACCAACACGCCATATTCCCAGTTGGGCATGTTGTCGAGCATCAGCCCCGGCGGCGCCACATCATTCTTGAGATAACCGCCCGGCTTGTGCAGCAGGGTGTCGTTGAGCTTCATCAGGGTGGCGACGGTCGCGGTGCCTGTCGGCAGGGTCTCGAAAGCCGGTGCCGGCTCTTCGCCCTCGACCTTGGCCACCGGTGCGGCCAGACCATGCACGCGAGCCAGTTCGGTGCGCGTGGCCTGATCGATGTTGAACTCGTCCGGTTCACTGCTCCAGTAGATACCAAGGCCAACGCAGACCAGCAGGTAAATGACGAACAGCCCGATCAGTGGTTTCCAGATCCAGCCATACTGAGGCGTTTCCAGCACATCGCGATTGGCGCCGCGCTTGCTGCCTTTACCGAATAGGGCCATGCGTTCTTCCTTGTATGAAGCCTTGTAGAAAAAGCCGTGTGAGAGACGAGTCAGACCTGCCTGAACGGATGTGAGCCGCGCCGATGCATCCAGCGCCGGTACTCATGACGTACGTCCTATCCTATCATGCGCCCCTGCACGTGCCAGTCGCACTCGGTGAAGTGCCGGTTCTGTGACAAGGTGCGATGCGCTCCGGATTGCGGGCTGGGCCACGGGCCTGGTCGTGGACCGAGCCGCAGGCGGGGCGAGGACCGAGTCGCGGGCTGAGTCGCGGTACGAGCCGAGGGCCAGACTGCCACCCGCGCAGGCGGCTTCACCACTCGAGCCCGATACGTTCTCACACGCCCTCACACGAGCGGGATGTCTGCTACATGGTGGCACATTCATCCGCGTGCAAGTCGTGCGCGGCGATGATGGGCTGGCTCACGATCCAACGCTCGCCCCCGAGCAGGATGATGGCGGCGCGACACTGCAGTGCCTTGAGGCCTGCAGGATGTTCTTTCGGCACTGTATAAGGATGCTTTCGTGCTTCGTTCGTTCTTGAAAGTCAGCATGGCGCTGCCAACGGGCCGCGCACGCCCCTCCGCGTTATCACGCCTGCTGGGCCCTGAGTTGCTGGCAACCCTGCTGGCGGTCGCGCTGGTGGTCGCGCAGGCAATGACGGCGCTGCCCGCCAATGCCGGCCTGTTCAGCTCAGACTCAGGCTCAAGTTCAGGCTCAAGTTCAAACGCCAGCAGCGGCTCCAGCAGTGCGGCGTCCAGCCTGTTCGGCGGCGGCAATCAGGGCGATTTCCTGCCGGTCAGTGAAGCCTTCACGCCGCGCAGCTGGCGCGAGGGCGACACCCTGTATGTCGGCTTCACCAGTGCCGAAGGCTATTACCTCTATCGTCATCAGTTCAGCTTCTCGACCACCAGCGACCAGGTCGTGCTGGGCGACGCCGACCTGCCGCCGGGAGAGCTGAAGAACGACCCCTACATGGGCGAGGTGCATGTCTTCCACGATGCGCTGGTCATTCGCATCCCACTTATGAGCGCCTCCTCTGGCAAGGCACTGCGTGACGACACACCGGCCAGCGGCCCGGTCCCGCTCTCCATCACCTTCCAGGGCTGCGCCGATGCCGGGCTCTGCTATCCGCCGGAGACCGTCACGCTGCAGGCCGGTGAGCAGAGTGCCCCTGCCCCCTTCGCGCAGCTGATGCCGTCCGCCAGCCAGCCGAGCGATAAGACGGCGTCGACGGAAAGTCGCACCACAACAGCCCCGATCAGCGGCACCGATGCCGGCTTCAGCGCACTGTTCGCGGATGCCAGCCTGCTGACGGCTCTGGGGCTGTTCTTCCTCGCCGGTCTCGGGCTGACCTTCACGCCCTGCGTGCTGCCGATGATTCCGATCCTTAGCTCGATCATCGTCGGCCAGCGCCCCAGCCGCCCGCGCGCCTTGCTGCTCTCCACGAGCTACGCCCTGGGCATGGCCCTGACCTACGCCGCGGCCGGCACCTTGATGGGCCTGTTCGGCGCGGGGCTCAACCTGCAGGCGCATCTGCAGGCGCCTGCCGTGTTGATTCCCTTCGCTGCCTTGTTCGTGCTGTTCGCGCTGGCCATGTTCGGTGCCTTCAATCTGCGCCTGCCCAGCGGCATGCACTCACGCCTCGACGCGCTGCAAGGGCGCCTGATGAACGCCGGCCCCGGTGGCCTGGCGCTGGCAGGCGCGTTATCGGTACTCGTGGTATCGCCCTGCGTCTCGGCACCTCTGGCCGGTGCGCTGGTCTATCTTTCCGCCAGTGGCGATGCCATGACCGGCGGGCTGGCACTCTTCGCGCTGGGACTCGGCATGGGCGTGCCGTTGATTCTGGTCGGCACCTTCGGCGCCAGCCTGCTGCCCAGGGCCGGCGGCTGGATGGAGGGCATCAAGCAGGCCTTCGGCATCCTGCTGCTGGGGGTGGCGCTGTGGCTGGTGGAGCGCTTGCTGCCGGCCTCGCTGGCAGTGCTGGGCTGGGCCATTCTGGCCATCGGCACCGGCGTGGCGCTGGGGGCGCTCAGCGCACAGACCCGAGGCTGGGCGCGTGCCCGTCAGGCACTGGGACTGGTCGCGCTGGGCTGGGGCATGATCAGCCTGCTGGGCGTGGCAGGCGGCGCAAGCGACCCGCTGCGCCCGCTGGCCCCCTTCACTGGCGGCACATCATCCGGGCAGGCTACCGAGACGTCACTGGACTTCACCACCGTCAGCGACATGAGCGAGCTCGAACATGAGCTGGCACTGGCCGCCAGCCGCGGCCAGCCGGTCTTCGTCGACTACTACGCCGACTGGTGCATCTCGTGCAAGGTGATGGAGCGCGAGGTCTTCCCCAAAGTCGCCAGCCAGTTGCGCCAGTTCCACCTGATTCGCGCCGACGTCACCAGTACCGGGGCCGCGACCCAGGCACTGCTCAAGCAATTCGGCCTGTTCGGCCCTCCTAGCCTGCTGTTCTTTGCCGATGAACGCGAGCTCACGGCGGCGCGCATCCAGGGGGAGGTCAACGCCAGTCAGCTCGGTCAGCACCTGACGGCGGTGCTGGATCAGCTGCGCGGCACCTCGCAGCGCGCCAACTGAAAGGTGTGCCTGTCACAGGCCCGGCGCGGCGCAGCTGCTGCCGAGACGCATGCGAGGACGAAGAATGCGGCAAAATCTTCGGTTCAGTGCCAAACTGGACAGCGTTCGAGAATTTCGGCAGAATCCGCGTCACTACGGCAACAGCCTACGCTCAATAGGTAAACGTCGTGGATAGTGACGGTATCTTTGCATTTTCTTCATGGGTTAACAGCTCAATGAGCCTGGTGCTCGAGCACGGCTGACACAAGGGACTTTCATGGCGCGCATCCTGGTACTCAACGGCCCCAATCTCAATCTGCTGGGGACCCGTGAACCCGAGGTGTATGGCACCACCACGCTGGAGGATATCCACCAGCGTCTGGTCCAGCGCGCCAGCGCGGCCGGCCATCAGCTGGACTGGCTGCAGTCCAATGCCGAGCATGTGCTGATCGAGCGTATCCACCTTGCCCGTGAAGATGGCACCGCCATCATCCTGATCAATCCGGCGGCCTTTACCCATACCAGCGTTGCGCTGCGCGATGCGCTACTCGGCGTCGCACTCCCGTTCATCGAGCTGCACCTTTCCAACACCCATGCCCGCGAGCCGTTCCGCCACCATTCGTATCTTTCCGATGTGGCACGTGGCGTGATCATGGGCTTTGGCGCTCGAAGCTATGACATGGCGCTTGACGCCGCCCTGGACGATCTCGCGCAGTAAGGGCACGTCCAGAGCGGTGTTCACGCACCGCCATCAGGCCTCATCACTGCCTGATACCAGGATTCACCGGCCATCGCCATGGTCGGGACAGCCGTCGGGGCTGTCGCCCGCAGCCGCCGCTATCACGGCTGCACACCCCCATTTCCAGCCACATTTACATCGGGATTAATTTCATGGATATCCGCAAGGTCAAGAAGCTGATCGAGCTGCTCGAAGAGTCCAACATCAGCGAAATCGAGATCCAGGAAGGCGAAGAGTCCGTTCGCATCAGCCGCCATCCGCAGGGCTTCGCCCAGCAGCCGATGATGCAGGCCCCGATGATGATGCAGCAGCAGCCGATGCAGCAGGCCGCTCCGGCAGCCGCTGGCGCCGCTGAAGCACCGGCCGCTCCGGCAGCACCGGCAGCGCCGCAGGGTCACACCATCAATTCCCCGATGGTCGGCTCCTTCTACCGTTCTCCGGCGCCGGGCTCCAAGGCCTTCATCGAAGTCGGCCAGAGCGTCAAGAAAGGTGATACCGTCTGCATCGTCGAAGCCATGAAGATGATGAACCAGATCGAAGCCGACAAGGATGGCGTCGTCGAAGCCATTCTGATCGAAGACGGCGAGCCGGTTGAATTCGACCAGCCCATGATCGTCATTTCCTGATCCCAACGGACACGTCACCATGCTCGACAAGGTACTGATTGCCAACCGCGGCGAGATCGCCCTTCGCATCCTTCGCGCCTGCAAGGAACTGGGCATCAAGACGGTAGCGGTGCACTCCAAGGCCGACCGCGACCTGATGCACGTCCGCCTGGCGGATGAAGCTGTGTGCATCGGCCCGGCCTCCTCTGCCAAATCCTATCTCCACATCCCGGCGCTGATCGCAGCCGCCGAGGTGACGGACGCCGACGCCATCCACCCGGGCTACGGCTTCCTGTCGGAAAATGCCAACTTCGCCGAACAGGTCGAACGTTCCGGCTTCGCCTTCATCGGCCCGCGCGCTGACACCATCCGCATGATGGGTGACAAGGTCGCGGCCATCGAGGCGATGAAGCTGGCCGGCGTTCCGACCGTGCCGGGTTCCGACGGCCCGGTGCCGGAAGACGAAGACGAGATGTACGCCATCGCCGAGCGCATCGGCTATCCGGTGATCATCAAGGCCGCCGCTGGCGGTGGTGGTCGCGGCATGCGCGTGGTGCACTCCAAGGCCAGCCTGCTGTCCTCGGTGAGCATCACCCAGGGTGAAGCGGCCGCGGCCTTCGGCGACGGCACGGTGTACATGGAGAAATTCCTCCAGAACCCGCGTCACGTCGAAGTCCAGGTACTGGCCGATGGCCAGGGCAACGCCATCCATCTGTATGACCGCGACTGCTCCCTGCAGCGTCGTCACCAGAAGGTGCTGGAAGAAGCACCGGCGCCGCAGCTGGACGAAGAAGCGCGTGCCAAGGTACTCAAGTCGTGCACCGATGCCTGCATCGAGATCGGCTACCGTGGCGCCGGCACCTTCGAGTTCCTGTACGAGAACGGCGGCTTCTACTTCATCGAGATGAACACTCGTGTTCAGGTCGAGCACCCGGTGACCGAAATGGTCACTGGCATCGATATCGTCAAGGAACAGCTGCGCATCGCCTCCGGCCTGCCGCTGTCCGTGAAACAGGAAGATATCGAGCTGCGCGGTCACGCCTTCGAGTGCCGTATCAATGCCGAGGATTCGCGCACCTTCATGCCGTCTCCGGGCAAGGTCGAGCTCTATCACGCGCCGGGCGGTCTGGGCGTGCGCATGGACTCGCACCTGTACTCCGGCTACACCGTTCCGCCGCACTACGACTCCCTGATCGGCAAGCTGATCACCTGGGGCGAGAGCCGCGAGATCGCACTGACGCGCATGCGCAATGCCCTCGACGAGCTGCTGGTGGAAGGTATCAAGACCAACACTGACCTGCAGAAGGATCTGGTGCGTGATGCCGGCTTCCAGGAAGGTGGCGTCAACATCCATTATCTGGAGAAGAAGCTGGGCCTGTAAGACGCCCCGCTTGAGATCGGTGACGCGTGTTGCCGATAGACGCACGACAGAAGGGTGGCCTCGGCTGCCCTTCTGTCGTCTGTGCCCTCCTCCCCTTTCTTATCGCCCATCGACAGGAGTCACCATGTCCTGGCTGCAACTCAAGGCGCGTATCGCCCCCGACCACGCCGAGATTCTCGAGCATCTGCTGATGGAAGAAGGCGCCTGCGCCATCACGCTCCAGGATGCAGAAGACCAACCGCTGTTCGAACCGGACCTCGGCAGCACGCCGCTATGGAGCGAGACTGTCCTCACTGGCCTGTGGGATGGCACCGAAGGCATCGAGGCCATGCGCGAGCGGGTCAAGGCCGGCTGGGCGGCACTGATTCCCGATGAGCCCTGCCCGGAGATCGAGGTCGAGATCCTCGAGGACCGTGACTGGGCCCGTGAATGGATGGACGGTTTCGAGCCGCTCAAGATGGGCCAGCGCCTGTGGATCGTGCCGAGCTGGCACGATGCGCCGGAGCAGGACGCCGTCAACCTGATGCTCGATCCGGGCCTGGCCTTCGGCACCGGCACCCATCCGACCACCGCCCTGTGCCTGGAATGGCTCGATGGGCTGGCCGTCGATGGCAAGCTCGCCCAGCACAGCGTGCTCGACTTCGGTTGCGGCTCCGGCATTCTTGCCATCGCCGCGCTCAAGCTCGGCGCGGTGGATGCGCTGGGCACCGATATCGACCCGCAGGCGCTGCAGGCCTCACGTGAGAACGCCCAGCGCAATGACGTCAGCGACCAGCTGACCCTGTGCTACCCGGACCGCCTGCCGGACGCGGGCTATCAGATCGTGGTCGCCAACATCCTGGCCGGCCCGCTGGTCGAACTGACTCCGCAGATCGCGGGCAGCGTCGCCCCGGGTGGCCTGCTGGCGCTCTCCGGCATTCTCGCGCCCCAGGCGGGAGAGGTGCTCGACGCCTATCGTGAAGCTGGCCTGATCATGGAAGAACCCACCGAGCGCGATGGCTGGGTACGCCTCAATGGTCAGCGTCCACTGATGGGCTGAGCCACGCCATGAGCGCCGCAGCCGCGCAGGGAGAACGCATCCGCGATGCATTGTGGATGAAATAGCCCTTCAAACCCTGCGGCGCTCTAGGTATCATGACGCCCCCGCGAATCCCTGACACGACAGCGGCTCGCGCGCCTGACACCACTCGCATGACACGAGACCCATGACCGATACCCCGCTTCCCGCCGACCTGCCCCGCATCGGCGTACATCAGCTTCCCAATCGCGTGATTCTGGCCCCGATGGCCGGTGTCACCGATCGCCCGTTCCGACAGCAATGTCGTGAGCTGGGCGCCGGGCTGGTGGTATCGGAGATGGTGACCAGTGACAAGCGGCTGTGGAATACCGTCAAGTCCCGCACGCGCATGAACCATGCCGGCGAACCCGGCCCGCGTGCCGTGCAGATCGCCGGCGGTGATGCCGCCATGCTGGCCGAGGCCGCGGCGCTCAACGCCGAGATGGGTGCCGAGATCATCGACATCAACATGGGCTGCCCGGCCAAGAAGGTCTGCAACAAGGCCGCCGGCTCTGCCCTGATGCGCGACGAGAAGCTCGTCGGCGAGATTCTCGATGCCGTAGTGCGCGCCGTGGACGTGCCGGTCACGCTCAAGATGCGCACCGGCTGGTGCGAAGAGACGCGCAACGCCATCGCCATCGCGCGCATGGCCGAGAACGCCGGCATCCAGGCGCTGTCCGTGCATGGTCGCACTCGCCAGCAGAAATATACCGGCGAGGCCGAATACGACACCATCGCCGCCGTGAAGGCCGCGGTGTCGATTCCGGTCTTCGCCAATGGCGATATCGACAGCGGCGAGAAGGCGCGACATGTGCTTGACTATACGGGCGCCGACGCCGTGATGATCGGCCGTGCGGCCCAGGGCAATCCCTGGATCTTCCGCGAGATCAATCACTACCTGGCCACCGGCCAGGTAGCCTGTGGCCCGAGCGATGCGGAGCGCGCCCTCGTGATGCGCACCCACCTCGAGGCCCTGTACGAATTCTACGGTGACTACATGGGAACGCGCATCGCGCGCAAGCATGTGGGCTGGTATCTGGCGACGCGGGAGGATGGCAGTGAGCTCAAGCGCCACTTCAATCCCCTCGAGGAGCCGGAACAACAGCGCCAGTTCCTGACCCGCCTGTTCGGCGAGCCGGAAGGCATCGCCCGCACCGAGACGCAAGGAAGTCACGCAGCATGACCAGCAGGCACCCTCTTTCACCCGACGACGCAAGCCAGGCCACCCTGATGACGCCCGTGCGGCACCATCAGACCCTGCGCGAGGCGGTCGAGCACTCCATGGCGCGCTACTTCGCCCACCTGGATGGCGAGCAGGTCACCGACCTGCATGCCATGGTGATGGCCGAGGTCGAGGCGCCGCTGCTGGAGGCGGTGATGGCCCACGCGCAGGGCAACCAGACCCGCGCCGCCGACATGCTGGGCCTCAACCGAGGCACACTGCGCAAGAAGCTCAAGCAGTTTGATCTGATCTGACCCCGCCGGGGCACCTTTACAGGTGCCCCGGCGTCTTTTTGTTGATCCACGAGTGGAGCATCATGCAAGCCAAGCCCCAAGCCATCCGTCGCGCCCTCCTGAGTGTTTCCGACAAGACTGGAATCGTCGAATTCGCTCGTGCCCTGGACGCCCGCGGCGTCGCCCTGCTGTCCACTGGCGGTACCTTCCGCCTGCTCAAGGACAACGGCCTTGCCGTCACGGAAGTGTCCGAGCACACCGGTTTCCCGGAAATGATGGATGGCCGGGTCAAGACCCTGCACCCGAAGATCCACGGTGGCATTCTCGGCCGTCGCGGCCAGGATGATGCGGTGATGGCCGAGCACGGCATCGACCCCATCGATATGGTCATCGTCAATCTGTACCCGTTCGCCGCTACCGTGGCCAACCCGGATTGCTCGCTGGAAGACGCCATCGAGAACATCGATATCGGCGGCCCGACCATGGTGCGTTCCTGCGCCAAGAACCACGCCCACACCACCATCGTCGTCAACGCCTCGGACTATGACCGCGTGATCGCCGAGATGGATGCCAACGACAACGCCGTCAGCGATGACGCGCGCTTCGATCTGGCCGTGGCTGCCTTCGAGCACACCGCCGCCTACGATGGCGCCATCGCCAACTGGCTGGGCCAGCGTGTCGAAGGCGGCAGCGAAGGCCTGCCGCGTCAATACAACGTCAGCCTGAGCAAGAAGCAGGACATGCGTTACGGCGAGAACCCGCACCAGAAGGCGGCCTTCTACGTCGAGGATGGTGCCACCGAGGCCAGCGTCGCCACGGCCGTGCAGGTGCAGGGCAAGGCGTTGTCCTACAACAACGTCGCCGACACCGATGCCGCCTTCGAGTGCGTCAAGGCCTTCGACGAGACCGCCTGTGTCATCGTCAAGCACGCCAACCCGTGTGGCGTCGCCATCGGCGAGTCTGCCCTGGCCGCCTACGAGCGTGCCTTCCAGACCGACCCGACCAGCGCCTTCGGCGGCATCATCGCCTTCAACGTGCCGCTGGACGCCGAGACCGCGCAGGCCATCGTCTCACGTCAGTTCGTCGAGGTGATCATCGCCCCGGGCATCAGCGAAGAAGCGGCTGCCATCGTCGCCACCAAGGCCAATGTGCGCCTGCTCGACGTCGCGGATGCCTGGGCGGCCGAACGTACCGGCGGTCACGACTTCAAGCGTGTCACCGGCGGCCTGCTGGTTCAGGACCGCGACCAGGGCATGGTCGGCCGCGATGAGCTCAAGGTCGTCACCGAGCGTGCACCGAGCGAGCAGGAACTCAACGACCTGACCTTCGCCTGGAAAGTGGCCAAGTTCGTCAAGTCCAACGCCATCGTCTACATCAAGGATGGCCAGACCATCGGTGTGGGCGCCGGCCAGATGAGCCGCGTCTATTCTGCCAAGATCGCCGGCATCAAGGCCGCCGATGAAGGGCTGGAAGTGCCGGGCTCCGTGATGGCCTCCGATGCCTTCTTCCCGTTCCGCGACGGCATCGACGCCGCTGCGGCGGCTGGCATCACTGCCGTCATCCAGCCGGGTGGCTCCATGCGCGATCAGGAAGTCATCGATGCGGCCAACGAAGCCGGCATCGCCATGGTCTTCACCGGCATGCGTCACTTCCGTCACTGATCAGAGATCGCCGGACATCGCTGCCCTGCGGAGGTGTCTAGAGTAGCGCTCACGCAGAAGCCCCCGCCAGCGACATGCTGGCGGGGGCTTTTTCATGCGCACCTGACAAGAAACGCGGTCATTTGACCGGCAGGTCGACCCAGCGCAGGAAGTTGTCGCGCGCCACATTGCGCGCCGCCTGTGGCGACAGCGCATCGAGGAAGGGCGTATAGCTGGCGAGGATATCGCCCACCGAGCCGAAGCGCCCTACCACATCACTGCCGAGCACGAAGCGCTGCGGGAAGCGCTCGACCAGCGCCACCCAACGCGAGCGCGGCTGCCCTTCATCATCCAGCAGGTAGGGTTCCAGCACCGACCAGGACAGGTCGATATTCAGGTTGGGATAGGTTTCCAGCATGCGCTCGATCTCGCCGTGCAGCCAGGTCATGCGCCCCAGACGGCGATTGAGCTCGGCACTGGTCCCGGCGTGTGCCCAGATGAAGGTCGTGTCCGGATTGTCGCGCACCGCACTCTCGAATTCCTCGAGATACAGGCCCTCATGCCCTTCCCGCTTGCTGGTGATGTTGGAATGCACCATCACCGCCAGCCCCTTCTCCGCCGCCAGCGCATAGACCTTCATCAAGGCCGGATGATTGGCGCGCGGCGTCTCGCCTTCGGTCAGGCGCGTCAGGTCGTCATGGCGCGTGAAGACCTCCCCGATGCCCTTCCAGAAGCCGGGATAGATCGCCATCAGCTGGCGAATCTCGTCGGCAGCGTTCAGATCGGTGGGGTTGAAGCCGGTGATGAACGGCGAGAAACGCGCCTGTACCGGCTCGGGCGCGCGAGTCAGCGCCTCGGCCAGGATGTAGTCGGTACCGGAATACCAGTAGACCGGCGCATCATCGCCCATATAGTAACGTGGCTTCTTGGGCGCGTCCTGCTGCCATTTCTTGGCAACGCCGATGCCCGTAACCAGGGCGTGATCGACCTGCGCCTCGTCCATGGCATCCAGCAAGGCCCCCAGACCATCACCCTGCTGAAAGAAGTCCACGAAGTGCAGGTGGGCGTCGCTGTAGTGATAATCACGCGTCTCGTCGGCTGACACGGATTCGAGGCCAGCTAGGCTGCCGGCAAGCCCCAGCAGCAACGCCAACGCCCCCTGGACGAGAGGACGTTGGCGGGCGCGGGCAGGACAAGATGGCTGGGCAGGAAGAGAGGCACGGGCGGCGCGAGGGGCAAGCTTCAGCATGGGGAGCTCCGGGAAAAGGTCGCTCGATTCTGCGGCGCATCCCTGCCACGCGCAAGCAGCCTCAGCCCGCCAGCGCCGCCCCGCTCATGGCGTTTCGCGAATTCGCCTCGCTCTCAGCAGCCTGCTGGCGGCGCGCGGTGACACGGTTCCAGACCTTTTCATGGAAGAAGAAGGCGACGGTGTTGACCGCCGGCTCGACGATGGCGACCAGGCCGCCGACCACGATATCGCCGGTCAGCAGGTAGGTGACGCCGAAGGCGATGGAGAAGTGCATGCTGGCAAAGGTCAATGTCTTGATCATGTTGGCTGCCCTCCGGGTGGTCTACTCAGCGAGACGCTGAGCCTCAGCGCGTCGCATGTCATGGGGTCAGGCAACTGCGTGCTGCCTTGATGAACCAATAATAACGATTCTCAACTGCATGTAGAAATCACTTTGCACTACCTGGCTGATAAGCGTCAACTATCACGCGATTGAGCCGACCTGATGGCACGCCCTGCCAGCGGCTTCGAGCGCGCCAGCTGCGGTCATATCCGCTAGAATGCCCTGCCGGCCCCTCGCGCCACTCTCGACCTGATGCCCGATGGCGCCGTTGTCACGAGAGCCCGGCCAGCTTCGCGCCCTTTTCCCTCCACCGCTGCTTCAAGGTTGCCATGACGCCGCCACTCGACCCCGATGCTCTCCAGACACTGCTCGAACGCCTGTCCGATGATGCCAGCCGCTGCTTCAACGAAGGCAAGGTCGCGGACTATATCCCGGCACTGGCGCAGGTCGACCCTGACCAGTTCGGCATCGCCGTCTGCCATGTGGATGGCCGTGTACAGTACGCCGGCAGCGCGCATACTCGCTTCTCGATCCAGTCGATCTCCAAGGTGCATGCGCTGGTACTGGCGATGCAGCGTCTTGAGAGCGACGAGATCTGGTCGCGTGTCGGCCGTGAGCCTTCCGGCCAGGCCTTCAATTCGATCATGCAGCTGGAGGTCGAGAACGGCATTCCGCGCAATCCCTTCATCAATGCCGGTGCTTTACTGATCACCGACCTGCTGGTGTCGCGTATCGTCTCGATCCAGAACACCCTGCGTGAGCAGCTCAGGCGTCTGTCCGGCAGCGACGATATCGGCTTCGATGAAAAGGTCGCGCGCTCGGAAATGGACCACAAGGCACGCAATGCCTCGCTGGCCTACCTGATGCAGGCCTACGGCAATGTGCATTCCGATGTGGATGACCTGCTGGATACCTACTTCCACAGCTGCTCGGTGTCGATGAACTGCGTGGAACTTGCGCGCAGCTTCGCCTTCCTCGCCAATCGTGGCGTCAATCCGCTGGATGGCAAGGAAGTGGTCTCGCCGCTGGAGACACGCCAGCTTAATGCCTTGTTGCTGACCTGCGGGCTTTACGACGCGGCAGGCGACTTCGCCTGGCGAGTGGGACTGCCGGGCAAGAGTGGTGTCGGCGGTGGCATCATCGCCATCCTGCCGGGACAGATGAGCATCTGCGTCTGGTCACCACGCCTGGACGGCTACGGCAACTCGATTGCCGGGCGGCATGCACTGGAAGGCCTGGTGGCGGGCATGGGGCTTTCGCCACTGGGGTGAGACCTGCGAGCCGAGAAGAGAGGCTGAGATGGGAGGGTTGAGAAGTGAGCGTTGCGGCATCAGGATTGCGGCACGAGAGCCAAGATCCGAGATCCGAACCCGAGATCAGAGATAAGAGTTCCGGCAATAAAAAAGGGCGAGTCGCGTCCGCCACGCCACTCGCCCTGTCTTCAATCCTTGAAGACTATCACCACAGGTCCCGCTCTTTGACTATAGCGTAAATAAGCATATGCACAAGTAAGAGAATGCCGACAAAGCACGCCTGTCTTTGGCCCTGATCTGCGGAAAAAGACCGCGGCATACCGCTTTGGTCTGACACGTGCAGCGCCATCAATCTCCGAGACTCTCCATCTCTACGACCAATGACTCATGCGCCTCTTGTCGCGACGCGCATGCCGTTCTCTCATCAGCAACGAAAGATCGCTCTCATCAGCAGCGAAAATTCCTTGACCAAGTTGCAGGCACACTCGGCGCAGACAGGTGGGATAGCAGGCACACTCGGCGCAGACAGGTGGAATAAATGCATGGCATGAAAAAGCCCGCCCGGTTTCCCGGGCGGGCTTTTTGCCAGCTGATGGTGTGTCCGATCATTGCATTGAGCGCTGGCCATCAATCAGCGATGCAAAGTTCCAGGAGGCAAGACTCAAGGATGCAAGGCTCAAGCAGGGATCGTCAGCGTAGACCCGATGACGATGCATCAGCCAAGTGAGAGACACAGATACTTGGTTTCCATGTATTCCTCGAGGCCATACTTGGAGCCTTCACGGCCCAGCCCCGATGCCTTGGTGCCGCCGAAGGGCGCCGCGGCGTTGGAGATCAGCCCGGTATTGATACCGACCATCCCGTAGTCCAGACCTTCCGAGACGCGCCAGACACGCTTGAGGTCGCTGCTGTAGAAGTAACTGGCCAGGCCGAATTCGGTGTCGTTGGCCATCTCGATCGCCTCTTCCTCGCTCTCGAAGGGGAAGATCGCCGCCAGCGGACCGAAGGTTTCCTCACGGGCGACCTTCATCTCCGGCGTCACCTGCGAGATCAGGGTCGGCGTGAAGAAGCTGCCCCCCAGCGGATGCGGATGGCCGCCCAGCAGCAGTTCGGCACCCTTGTCGAGGGCATCCTGCACGTGCTCGGTGACCTTCTCGACGGCGTCGCCATCGATCAACGGACCGACCTTGACGCCCTCTTCCAGGCCATTGCCCACGGTCAGCTCGGCGTTCATGGCGGCGGCCAGCTTCTCGCTGAAGGCATTGACCACGCTGGACTGCACCAGGAAGCGATTGGTGCAGACGCAGGTCTGACCGGCATTGCGGAACTTGGCCGCCATCGCGCCTTCCACCGCCGCATCGAGATCGGCGTCTTCGAACACCAGGAAGGGCGCGTTGCCGCCAAGTTCCAGCGAGATCTTCTGGATATGCTGCGCGGCATTTGCCATCAGGCCTCGCCCGACTTCCGTGGAGCCGGTGAAGGTCACCTTGCGCACGATGCTGGAATCGGTCATCGCCTTGGCGATGTCCTTGGCCGAGCCCGGCACGACATTGAAGACGCCGCGCGGCACGCCAGCGCGTTCCGCCAGCACCGCCAGCGCCAGCGCCGAGAACGGCGTCTGGCTGGCAGGCTTGACCACGATCGGGCAGCCCGCGGCCAGCGCGGCGCCCGCCTTGCGGGTAATCATCGAGGCCGGGAAGTTCCACGGCGTGATCGCCCCCACCACCCCGACCGGCTGCTTGAGCACCAGGATACGCTGGTCACGCTTGGCGGCCGGGATAGTATCGCCATACACGCGCTGACCTTCTTCGGCAAACCAGCGCAGGAAGCTGGCCGCGTACTGGATTTCACCGGCGGCTTCGGCGAGGGGCTTGCCCTGCTCCAGCGTCATGATCTGCGCCAGATCATCCTTGTGCTCCAGCATCAAGGCGTACCACTTCATCAGGATGTCAGCGCGCTCCAGCGCCGGCGTCTCCTTCCAGTCCGCGAAGGAGTGCTGCGCCGCCTCGATGGCGCGTTCGGTCTCGGCGTAACCCAGCCGAGGCACGCGGCCGATGATCTCGCCGGTGGCAGGATTGTCGACCTCGATCTGCTCGCCGGAATCCGCGGCTACCCAGCCACCGTCGATATAGGCAAATGGACGAAACAGACTGGTATCGTTGAGATGTTCCATGAAGACTCCCGAGGCGTGCTTGTGGGTCAAGGCAGTGATTCCCGGCTAACCGAGACTACTCAAGACTAACCTGATATAGCCTAGATGCGGGCGTGGCGCTAGATCCACAACCCTGCCAGTACTAGTACCACGATGGCCAGCCCGGCGAGCCACCAGCGCTTGCGCGTCGCAGGCCTGGCGGCGTCAGCCGTAGGCCCGGGCGCCTCGCCAGCCTCGCTCTCGGGCGGCATCGAGACGACTCGCCGCGCCTTCTGCTGCTTGATCCGCGCATTGAAGACCTGCACTGCACGCCCGTCGCGAAGCTCGAAGTCCACCGCCAGCCCCGGCCCCGGCAAGCCACGCCCGCGCCAGCCGACCAGATCGAAGGCGTGCTCACCGCCCTTCTCGTCCCGAATGGTGCCCTGCTGTTCTGCATCATCGAAATGGATGATTTCCCCGATCACATCATGTCTCCCGACTCTTCAGGCTTTTGCGCCTGATCTTCTCGACATCTGAGCTTCTCGATATCTGATCTTCTCGACATCTGACTTTCTCGACACCTGAGCTTCTCAACGCCTGCACGGGCCGACTAGTCATGTGCTTCACGACTGTCCGACAAGGTGATAGACACCGAGTCAGAGAAGCGCAAGGCATGCGGCTTGTCGATCTCGACCTGCGCCGTCAGCACCTGTTCGTGCGCCATCACGATATCCAGCACCTCACGGGTCATGCGTTCGAGCAGCGCGAAGCGCCCTTCCTCGACATGACGGATCAACTGCTTGGTGATGGTGCGGTAATTGAGCGCTTCACTGATGTGATTGAACTGCACGGCGCGTGCCGCGCGATAGCGGATCACCACGTTGATCACGACATCCTGGCGGTTCTGGATCTCGTCTTCATTGATCCCGATATAGGTTCTCAGGCGCAGATTCTTGATGCGAATGGTGGCGAGATCGTGATCGAGATGTTCATCGTGCAAGGCATGCATCGGCATCGGCAGGGACTCCTGATCAAGGGAAACGCGCGAGATGACTCCCAGACAAGAACGCCGCCTCGAAAGGCGGCGTCTTCACTCTGCTGTCAGCTGATCAGCGTCAGGAATTCCTGACGGGTCGGCTGATTGTCGCGGAAGGCGCCCAGCATCACGGACGTCTTCATGCTGGAATTCTGCTTTTCCACCCCACGCATCATCATGCACATGTGACGCGCTTCGACCACGACGGCCACACCACGTGCACCGGTGACCTGCTGAACGGCCTCGGCGATCTGCTTGGTGAGGTTTTCCTGGATCTGCATGCGCCGCGAATACATGTCGACGATACGCGCGAACTTGGACAGACCGAGCACCTTGCCAGACGGCAGATAGGCGATGTGGCACTTGCCGATGAACGGCAGCAGGTGATGCTCGCACATCGAGTAAAGCTCGATGTCCTTGACCAGTACCATCTCGTCCGTATCGGAGGTGAAGACAGCGCCGTTGACGATCTCCTCCAACGACTGTTGATAGCCATGAGTCAGGTACTGCATGGCCTTGGCCGCGCGCTTGGGCGTATCCAGCAGGCCCTCACGCTCTGGATCCTCACCCAACGCGGTGATGATCTGGCGGTAGTGGTTGGCAATCTCTTCGGTCATCCGTCTGCCTATGGTATCGGTCAGGGGCGCGCACTAGCGCACGCATAGCAGGGGTAAAGCACAAAAGTCATACACAAGCGATCAGATGGCAAGAAATCGTATAACTTCGTGTTCAATGTCAGGGCCAGATTCTACCTCAGGCATGCCGTCAACGCAGGTCTGTTCACGCGATTGTCGTATCCATGCAACACATGCGCCCCCATCGGTAACCGATGGGGGCGCATGAAGGGGCGATGTCACTCACTTCGCCAAAGGGGCTCAGGCCTCGCGACGACCTTCAGGTCATGTCACGACTACCAGCTCATGTCACGACTGCCAGGCCATGTCGCGATCGCTAGGCCAGCCAACGCGGCGCAGACAGCGCGACGCGCTGCTGTTCCAGGCTGCGAATGTGGTCATCCCAGTAGCCCAGGCTCGCCACGTGCGAGAAGGCCTGCGGGAAGGCGGGGTCCGACCAGCGCCGCACCACCCAGGCGCTGTGACGCACCATGCGTAGTGTGCGCAGGGTCTCGATCCACTTGAGCTCACTGCGATTGAACTCACAATGCTGCTCGTAGCCCTCCAGCACCTCGGACAGCTGCATGTGCAGCTCCGGGTCGCTCTGACCGGTCAACAGCATCCACAGGTCCTGCACCGCCGGGGCGCTCAGGCAGTCATCGAAGTCGACCAGCGCGAAGCTGTCATCACGCCCCAGCATGTTGCCGATGTGGCAGTCGCCGTGGGTACGAATCAGGGCGCTTTCCGGCCAGCTTTGCTCCGCGACCAACGGGCGCAGTGCCTCGATGACGCGCTGGTAGCTGTCGCGCTGGCGCCCACTCAGCCAGTCGGAGGCCAGCACGCTGGCGCAGCTCTCTTCCAGAATCCGCAGCGGCGAGAGCGTCTCCCGCTCGCGAAACGCGCTCTTGCGCCCCACCTCGTGCACGCGACCGATCAGCTCACCCAGCTGATAGAGGTGCTCGGCAGATTCAAGCTCCGGGGCGCGCCCCACCACATGCGGGAAGAGAGCGAAGTCGAAGCCTTCGAATCGATGCAGCGTCTCGCCGGCCTCGTTCGCCCACGCGGGGGCGCCGGGGACACCGGCCTCATCCAGCTCGGCCAGGAAGGCGTGCTCCTCGAGAATCTGGGCACGGCTCCAGCGCTCGGGGCGATAGAACTTGGCCACCCAGCGACGTCGGTCATCATCGGCGAGATGGTAGACACGATTCTCGTAACTGTTCAGCGCGAACGGCTCGCCGGGCAACCAGAAGCCCAGCGATTCGACAGCGGCCACGACACGGTCCGGCGCGAGAGCATCGAAGGGATGAAAACGCGTGTCTCCATGGCCCTCTGGCGCGGATGTCGTCGACCAGGTGTTGCCATTGGAGCGCGCATCCAACTCGCGCGAGGTGCCGGAAGATTGCGAGTCATCGGGGGAAACAGGATCAATAGGCATGGCAATTCCTCGGGCATGGACCAGCAAACGGCTGCCGGACCTTGCATGCTATGAGATTAGACCCTCTGCACGCCAGTCTTCTCCCTGATTGACCCCGCCTGCCCGCTGAGCTCAACGCCCGTTTCGAGGCTCAGCCCCGGCGGCATGTGTCGGGCAGCTCTACTTCGTGTCGCGTTTGCGGGTCACAGCGCCCCGCGCAAGGCCAGGGGAGTCCGCGCCAGCACGCAGGCATCGACCTCACGGGCACCGGCTCGCAGGCAGGCCTGAGCAAGGCTGTCGAGCGTCGCACCGCTGGTCATGACGTCATCGATCAGCAGCACGTGCTCGGGCAAGAGGCCGTCAATGTCATAACGCCCACGTTGCGCTTTCAGACGCCCGCGCCGGTCCCGCAGGCGCTGATCCGGCGCTGCCCTGACTACCGCGGCTGACGCCTCGTGCGGCATGCGCCTGCCGCGCACCCGCGCCATATCCCGCTGATGGCCGGCGAGGGCGGGGCCCAGCCCGCGACACAGCTCTGCCAGCGCATCATGGCCGCGCTGGCGACGACGATAGGCATCTGCCGGTACCAGCAACACTGCGCCGTGAGGATGCGCCTGGCGCCACTCGCGGCAGAAGTGCGCCAGCTCCCGCTGCATGAGCTGGCGCAACAGTCGCCCGGCGCGGCGCTGATGCTGGTCCTTGTAGCGCTGGAACAGCCCCGCCAGCAACCCTTCATAACGCAACGGCGCAAAGCAGCGCGCAAAGGCAGGCGGTGACGACAGGCACCGCGCACAGGCCTGCTGACTCAAGGCCAATGAGGCGACAGGCTCAGCACAGCGCGGGCAGGCATGCTGATTGCGCGCGATTCTCGCCTCGCAGGCGTCGCACCACTCGCGGCGCGATGACTGCTCTCGCTCATCAGGCGAGCGTGTCGCTAGAGAGGAAAGTGAATGGGGAGGTGAAACTGAAGCGCTCTGCCGTTCGGTCGCGCCGGACATGGCTGTCGTCAGCTGACGCTGACAGAATGCGCAGGGTCGCGACAGCTGCCAGTGGTCAACCAGCAGAGTTCTCATCGTTGACAGCGCCCGCGGAAACTCTATCATCTCAGTTAACCTGACCTTACTCGATGCGTTGACTTGCTGTTCGCCAGCTCGGCTGCCGACTCCCGGACTCACCCACGGATGACCGGCTCAGCGCGCTCTCGCTCTGCCCGCCTGATGAAGGACCTCAAGCTCATGACCGTAGAAGCCTCCCGCGTGACCACACAAGCCACGAATATCCCTGCGCCTGCCGATGACAGCGTGGTACGCCATGACTGGAGCGTCGCGGAAATCGAGGCGCTGTTCGCCCTGCCCTTCAATGACCTGCTGTTCCGTGCCCAGCAGGTGCACCGCCAGCACTTCGATCCGAATGCGGTACAGGTCTCCACCCTGCTGTCGATCAAGACCGGCGCCTGCCCGGAAGACTGCAAGTACTGCCCGCAGTCCGGCCACTACAACACCGGCCTTGGCAAGGAAAAGCTGATGGAGATCGAGAAGGTGGTCGAGCAGGCGCGTGCCGCCAAGGACGCCGGCGCCAGCCGCTTCTGCATGGGCGCGGCCTGGAAGAGCCCGCGTGAGCGCGACCTCGAAGTGGTCACCGAGATGGTGCGTCAGGTGAAGTCACTGGGACTCGAGACCTGCATGACGCTGGGCATGGTCGATACCGATCAGGCCAGAAAGCTCGCGGATGCCGGGCTCGACTACTACAACCACAATCTGGACACCTCACCGGAGTACTACGGCGAGATCATCACCACGCGCAGCTACAGCGAGCGCCTGGACACCCTGGCCAGCGTGCGCGAAGCCGGCATGAAGGTGTGCTCCGGCGGCATCCTCGGCATGGGCGAGACCACCACCGACCGTGCCGGCCTGCTGCTTCAGCTGGCCAATCTGGAGCCGCAGCCGGAATCGGTGCCGATCAATATGCTGGTCAAGGTAGCGGGCACGCCGCTGGAGAATGTCGATGATCTCGATCCCATCGAGTTCATCCGCGCCATCGCCGTGGCGCGCATCATGATGCCGAAGAGCCACGTGCGCCTGTCCGCCGGCCGCGAGCAGATGGACGATTCCACCCAGGCACTGGCCTTCCTCGCCGGTGCCAACTCCATCTTCTATGGCGAGCGCCTGCTGACCACCGGCAACCCGCAGGCCAACCGTGACCGCGAGCTGTTCGAACGCCTCGGCCTGCACCCGGAGACCCGCCAGGAAGTCGCCAGCGACGAAGTGCGCGAAGCCGCCCTGAAGGCTGCCATGGAAGAACAGGCACGTGCCAATGTCGAGGGCAGCCTGTTCTATGACGCCACGCGCGAGGCGACGCCCGCCAGCAGCGAAGGCCAGGTGCGCGAACGCAAGCCCTGCGGCCTGGTGGTCTGATCGCTCGTGGCCACCGATACGCCCGCGCGCTCCAGCTCCCAGACCAACGCCAGCTTCACGCATCTGGAGGACCTGCTCACTCAGCGTGAGCGGGTCGGCCGCTATCGCCGGCGCCTGACGCTGGATTCCCCCCAGGGCCCCCACGTCAGCCTCGCTGGGCAGGCAGCCGATGCAGAGGCGTGCCCGCTGCTCAACTTCACCGCCAACGACTATCTGGGGCTGGCCAACCACCCGGCACTGGTCGAGGCCGGCTGTCGCGCGGCGCGTGAATTCGGTGTCGGCAGCGGCAGCGCTCATCTGGTCAATGGCCACCAGCGCGCTCACCACCAGCTGGAGGCTCGTCTGGCCGAGCTGACCGGGCGGCCACGCGCGTTGCTGTTCTCCACCGGTTTCATGGCCAATCTGGGCGTGATCGATGCGCTGGCGAGCGCCTCGCGCGAGGCCGGTCGCAGCCTCGAGATCTTCCATGATCGCCTCAATCACGCCAGCCTCCTCGACGGCGCGCGCCTGGCATCCTCCGGCACCACTGCCGTGCGCTCGCGTCGCTTCCACCACCGCGATCTTGAAGACCTCGAGCGCCAGCTGGCGCGCTCCCCGGCCGACGACAAGCTGGTGATCAGCGATGGCGTGTTCAGCATGGATGGCGACTGCGCCGATATCGCGGGCCTGAGCCAGGCCTGCGCCCGGCACGGCGCCTGGCTGATGATCGACGATGCCCACGGACTGGGTGTGCTGGGCGAGCATGGCGAAGGACTGGTCGGGCGCGATACACCGCTGGCTGACGTGCCGGTATTGGTCGGCACCCTGGGCAAGGCGCTCGGCAGCAGCGGCGCCTTCGTCGCCGGCAGCGATGCGCTGATCGAGAGTCTGATCCAGCTGGCGCGCCCCTACATCTACACCACCGCGCAACCGCCGCATATCGCCGCCGCTACCCTGGCGGCGCTGGAGATCGTCGCGCGCGAGCCGCAGCGTCGTGAGCAGTTGCAGGCCCGCGTGCAGCAGTTCCGTGAGGGTTGTACGCATCTGCTGGCGGGCAGTGGGCTCGCGCTCGGGCTGTCGTCAACCGACAGGGATGCAACATCTGCCCCGCTGACCCCGATTCAGCCACTGATTCTGGGCAGCGAAGCGCGGGCCTTGGCCTGGAGCGCGGCACTGCGCGAGCGCGGCGTGCTGGTCTCGGCCATCCGCCCGCCCACGGTGCCCGCCGGCAGCTCGCGCCTGCGCTTCACCTTCTCCGCCGAGCACACGGCCGAGGATATCGCGGTACTGCTCGACGCTCTCGAAGCGGTACTGGCAGCGGAAAAGACCCAGCCCCGCTCGGTTTCCCCAACCATCAGCTCAGAAGGAGTCACGCCATGACATTGACTCGTCTGGTGCTGTTCAGCGGCTGGGGCATCGATGCGCGCATCTGGCAGCCCCTGATCGCCTGCCTGCATGCACGCCTCGCTCACGTCACTGAGACGGATGAGCAGGCAGATAAGCAGGCAGCTGACGAGGCAAGGAGTCGCCCGCTGGAGATTATCGCGCCGGATTGGCCAGAAGAAGGCCCGCAAGCCGAGTCACAGGCAGGCTCAGAACCGACTGCCTCGCGAGCCTCACTGGGCGGCGCCGATACCCTGTGGCTGGGCTGGTCGCTGGGCGCCCTGCGGGCCGAGGCGCTGGCGAAGGATCAGGCACCGGCCGCCCTTGTCTCGCTGGCCATGGGGCCAAGCTTCATCGACCAGGCCGCAGCGGAGCAGAAGATTCCCGCCCTGGCACCAGAGGTGTTGGACACCTTCCGTAAAGCCTTCGCGCGCAACCCCACCGCCAGCTGGCAACACTTTCTGCGCTGGCAGGCCAGTGGTGAGGCCTCTGCGCGTGATTGCCTCAGGCAATTGCGCGAACTAATCGGTCACCACCCCGTCAGTCGCGAAGCGGTGCTGGCGGCAGGACTGTCGGAACTGGCCAGCCGTCGGATGTCGCTGGCACCTCAATCAGAGTTACCGCTCGAGTTCTGGCTCGGCAAGCAGGACCCGCTGCTGGCACCGGGCCTGAGTGCGGCGCTGCGCGCGCAGGGCCAGGTGGTTGCCGAATTCGAGGGTGGCCACTGCCTGCCATTGAGCGCGACCGAGGCGCTTGCCGATGCCCTGCTCGCGCGCATGGGCCTCGCCACCCACGTCACGCACATCAGCGAGGAGGCCTGAGATGTCGATTGCCGTCAGCGTGCCGCCTGCAGAGCTTGCAACGCCCCCGCTCACGCCTGCCACGAGCCGTCAGCAGGTTGCCCGCGCCTTTGATCGCGGCGCTGCCGACTACCTCACGCTGGCGCAGGCGCAGCACGCCATGGCGGCCACCCTGTTCGCCTCGCTCCCTGAGCGGCTGCCGGCCGATGCCCGTGTGCTCGATCTCGGTTGTGGGCCCGGACATTGGACCCTCGAACTGGCGCAGCGCTACTCTGGGGCTTGCTGCATGGGGCTGGATCTTTCGCTTGAGATGCTGCGTGAAGCCGCACACCAGACGAGCGAGCTTGCGAGTGGCAGCCCTGAACGCCTGCACTGGCTACGCGCCGATGCCGAGCGCCTGCCACTGGCCGATGCGAGTCTGGACCTGGTGTTCTCGAGCCTCGCCGTGCAATGGTGCGACAGCCCTCGGCAATGGCTCGCGGAACTGTCACGCACCTTGAAACCCGGCGCTCGAGCGCACATCAACACCTTGGGGCCCGGCACCCTCAAGGAAGTACGCCATGCCTGGCAGCGCGCGGATGATTCCGTGCGTCACTTCCCTAGCGCCACCCATCTTGCACGCCATGCAGAAGCCGCCGGGTTGCGCTGCCACTGGCAGTTACGCCCGCGGGTATTTCACTATCCCGATGTCGCCGCGGTCATGGCCTCGATCAAGGGCATCGGGGCACAGACCGCCAGTGGCCGGCGCCTGACACGCGCCGAGGTGCAGCAGGCCAAGGCGCGACATGAAACGTTGCGTACCGCGAAGGGATTGCCTGTAAGCTATCAAGTCATTGAACTTGTGCTCGAAAAACCGCTCAGAATTGCGTACGGATAACACTGATACTTTGCTTGAGGGCAATTACTTGCCTCGCTCGGATATAATGAAAACTGATATGAAAACCGCGGACAGCTCGTCACGGGACACTGCTTTGCCTGCGCGAGCCGAACATGGCATCGCCGCCTTCGTGACCGGTACCGATACCGAAATCGGCAAGACCTTCATCGCCAGCGCCCTGCTGGCACGTGCTCGCCTGCGCGGCCTGACCACGCTGGGCCTCAAGCCCGTGGCCTCTGACTGCTTCGAGAATCACGATGGTCTGGTCAACGCCGACGCCCTGTCATTGCAGGCGCAGTGCGAACCGGAAGCGGATTATGAAAGCATCAATCCCTGGCGCTTCGCGCCGGCCATCGCGCCGCACATTGCCGCGCGTCAGGTGGGCGTCAATCTCGAGGTGGCGAAAATCGCGGCGCATGTGCGGGGCCAGCAGACAAGCGCACCGCGCGACCTGCTGCTGGTGGAAGGCGCTGGCGGCTGGCGGGTACCGCTGAATGACGATGAGGATTTCTCGGACCTGGCCATCGAGCTGGGCTTGCCGGTGATTCTGGTCGTCGGGCTGCGCCTGGGCTGCATCAATCATGCGCGCCTGACGCTTGAGGCCATCGAGCGCGATGGGCTGGAGATCGCCGGCTATGTCATCAACCATCTGGAAGCGGATATCGAGGTCAGCGAAGACAACATGGCGACGTTGTCACGCACGCTGCGGGCCCCCTGCCTGGGCGTCGTACCGTGGATGTGCGATGAAGATCTTTCCAATACACGCCACGCCGCCGAGCGCGCCGCCAGCTATCTGCAACTGCCCTGCGGGCTGGAATCACGTAGCGTGCATGTCGTACAGGAGTGAGGCGCTGAAGGCGCAGCACAAGGCGGGAAAATTCAGGGGATAATCGACACAAGCGATTGACTTGAAAGGCGTCACAGGTAAAATGCAGCCCTGCTTCTCGCGGAAGTGGTGGAATTGGTAGACACGCCAGATTTAGGTTCTGGTGCCGCAAGGTGTGGGGGTTCGAGTCCCCCCTTCCGCACCATCAGCAAGCCTTTGCTGATGCTCCCCAGCTGCCTCGCGCAGTCAGCAAGTCCTCTCGCTTTTGTCTGTCGTGCATGCGTCGTGTCATCTGATGCCTTCTGCACCAATCGTCGTCGGTGCCTTTCCGTCGGTTGCTATACCCGTTTCACGCCCTCTCTCTGCGTTACTCTGCTTTGCAAACAACCTGCTTTGCGCCCCCGGACTATCTGCGGTGCGGCATTCGCGCGTCTGGACGAACCTCAGCGTCGTCTTAGGCTGTCCTGCAGATTGGCCAGGCTGACACGCGCCTGATCCAGCAACAGCTGGCGCTCTTCACGGTCATGATGCGCGGCATGCGCCGCGGCGAGTTGCAGGTTCACGTATTCGATTCCGCTGGTGAAGCGATAGAACTCGCGACGCGAGGCCACCTGGCGAAAGGCGTCGAGCAGCGAGGGATCAAGCGCCAGTCGCTCACCACGCACAACGCCTGGCTCCGCCTCCACCAATGCCGATAGCAGTGGTTGCACGGCCTGATTCCATTCCTCTCTGCGCGGCCGCCAGCGACCGAGCCAGAAGCCGATGAAACCGCCGATGCCAAGGCCGCCCAGCCCCCATAACCATTCCCACTGCATGCTGGTGCCTCATTGCGTCAGATCGAATCCCGAGGGTCATTGCCTCATCCTGGCGCAGTATACCCAACAATGAGCGCTCTCATGCTCAACGCCCGACATATTTAATAAAATACTAATAAACAAGACATTTGCGCTCATTGCGCACGGGCGCCCAGCACGATGATGGCGCTGCCCGCCAGGCAGACCAGTGTCCCCAGCAGGTCCCAGCGACTGGGCAACTGCTGCTCGACCAGCCACAGCCAGGCCACTGACGCGGCGATATAGACACCGCCATAGACGGCAAAGGCGCGCCCGGCGTGACTGACGTCGACCAGTGAAAGCAGCCAGGCGAACAGCGCCAGGCTGAGCATGCCGGGAATCAGCCAGCCGGGGCTGCGTTCCAGTTTCCACCAGGCCCAGAAACTGAAGCAGCCGGCGATCTCGGCGAGCGCCGCCAGCGGATATATCCAGAGAATCGACATCGATGAGTCTCGCGTGAGATTGGCAGCCCTGGGTGACAGCGCCATGAAAGTTGTCGGCATCAGACGACTCCCGCACCCCGTCAAAAGCCGCTAGGATTAATTAGCGGACAATCCATGGACAATCACGGCCGATGGATTCCCTGTCCGTCTCTCCGTATTGACCAAGCCAGGATTGGCGCCGTCTTGCTGCGCATGATATCGCGCAGTGACTCGATAACAAGGAACCCCACGATGACTCGGCAACGACTGATCATCAACCGCCTGGATGCTGACCGCCTCCAGCGCCTGATCGACGCTCAGCAACACGATGATGAGCTGTCCCTTCGCCTCGAAAGCCGCCTGATCCAGGCAGAGATCGTGCCCCCCGATGACTTCCCCGAAGACCGCGTCAGCATGCGCAGCCGCCTGCGCCTCAAGGGGTCGCGCTCCGGCGATAGCGAGCTGACACTGCACTACCCTACCCCGGAGGATGATGAGTGCATGTCGCTGCGCAGCCACCTGCCGCAACCCGAAGAGCAAGAGACCTCACTGGCGCTGTGCATCATGTCGCCACTGGGCATCGCGCTGCTGGGAATGGCGGTCGGCGAGCAGATCACGCTGCCCCGGGAAGATGGCCAGAGTGACATCATCCGCCTGGAAGCCATCCTGCATCAGCCGGAAGCCTGCGGTCAGTTCCATCTCTGAAGGGCCAGGGCCACTTGATTCACGCCTGAAAAGTGCCGGGTTCGACAGTCAGCCCTGTGCTGACACAGGCTGGCAGCGCGGCAATACGCTACGCTGACGGGAGCCAGCAGGGTTGCCGGACCCTGCTGGCTCACGCCATTGCTCCTTGACATAACACGCCATCGATCCCGCTGCGCACCTGCGCATGCGGGCATTTTCAATGTCTGTCTGGAGAATGCCTCATGGGTATATTATCGCACCCTCATGTCAAGACAGCCGCTCACCGGCGCCTGCATGAAGCTCTCGAGCACTACGCAGCCAGTCATCAGCATCGTGAGAACATCCGCATGCATCTTGTCTGCGTGCCTGTCATCTTCACTGCCAGCTTGATCCTGCTGTGGAGACTGCTCGGGGGGCAGGGGCTATCGAGTGAACCGGGGCTGGGTGTGTGGATGCTGCCCGGGGGCGTGGTCACCCTGGCGGTCCTGGCCGTCTATGCGCGCTTCTCCCCAGGGTACTTGGCGTGATGGCCGTCTGGGCCCTGGCAAGCCTGGCGCTGATGTTCGTGATGCTCGGGCTCAACTGGCCGGTGACACCGATGATGCTGGCAGCCTTCGTGGTTGCCTGGCTCGGTCAGGTCGTCGGCCATCGTATCGAGGGCCGCAAACCGGCCTTCCTCGATGATCTGCGTCAGCTGCTGATCGGCCCGCTGTTCGTGCTGGTCGAGCTGTTCCCCGCCATGCGTGACTGGCTGCTGAAGCAGGATGAGCCGACCGAGCGGTCATGAGCGGGCCTGTAAGCATGCAAGCTTGCCGACACGGCCCGATGGACAGGGATCCCGACAACACAAAAAAGCCCAGCGACCTGACACGGTCGCTGGGCTTTTCATATGGCGCTACTGACGGTCACGGTATCTTGTGGCTTGCGTCATTGCTCCGACGCGAAATCCTCGAGGCTGAAGGCCATCAATGGCGCTGCGCCAGCACTGATCTGGGCTTCCAGAGCGATGGCGCGCGGCAGCACGCGTGCCACGTAGTACTCCCCGAGCGCCAGCTTGCGGCGATAGAAGCCCTCACCACTGACACCTGCTTGCGCCAGTCCACGCGCCGCAGCACGCGCCATGCGCAGCCACAGATAGCTGTAGACACACAGCCCTGCCAGATTGAGGTAGTCACAGGCCGCCGCGCCCAGCTCTTCCGGGTTGTCATCGGCGCGGGCCAGCAACTGCTCCGACACTCGCTCCAGGCGCGCAAGCTCCGTCTTGCAGGCCTCGGCGAACGGACGGGTCTGGGCGTCGTCGGCCTGATGATCAAGCTCGGCTCGCACCAGGGCGGCAAAGCTCGCCACATGGGCACCACGGTTGCGGTAGAGCTTGCGCCCGACCAGATCCATCGCCTGAATGCCGTTGGTGCCTTCGTAGATCATCGCGATGCGTGCATCGCGCACGTACTGCTCGGCGCCCCACTCCACGCAGTAGCCATTGCCACCATAGAGCTGCTGCGCCATGACGGTGGCATCGAAGCCACGGTCGGTCAGCAGCGCCTTGGCGATCGGCGTCATGAATTGCACCAGCCCATCCGCATCGGCCTTCACCGTGTCATCGGCGTGATATTTGACGCGGTCCAGCTGCTGGCCCACGAAGACGGCAAAGGCGCGCCCGGTCTCGTTCCAGACGCGCACCTCAAGCGCCATGCGCCGCACGTCAGGATGCACCAGAATCGGGTCGGCCGGCTTGTCAGGCGCCTTGGCCCCAGTCGGTGCCCGGCTCTGCAGACGCTCGGCGGCGAAGTCCATCGCGCTCTGATAGGCCACCTCGCCCAGCCCCAGCCCCTGCAGGCCAATGGAGAGACGCTCGTAGTTCATCATGGTGAACATCGCCGCCAGCCCCTGATGCGGATCGCCGATCAGCACGCCTTCGGCACCGTCGAAGTTCATCACGCAGGTCGCGCTGCCCTTGATGCCCATCTTGTGTTCGATGGAGCCACAGCTGACCGCATTCGGTGTCGCCGGCTGGCCATCGGCATCAAGCAGGTGCTTGGAGACCAGAAACAGCGAGATGCCACGTGTCCCCGGCGGCGCATCCGGCAGCTTGGCGAGCACCAGATGCACGATGTTGTCGACCATGTCGTGCTCGCCGCCGGTGATCCAGATCTTGGTGCCGGTGAGACGATAGCGCGGCAGCCCCAGCAGCGGGTCATCGCCCTCGAGAGGTTCGGCACGGGTGCGAATCAAGCCGAGATCCGTGCCGCAATGGGGCTCGGTCAGACACATGGTGCCCAGCCAGTCGCCGGCATACATGCGCGGCAGAAACACCTGCTTGACGGACTCCGGCGCGTGGCTGTCCACCGCCAGACAGGCACCGGCATTCAGTGCCGGATAGAGCGCGAAGCTGGTATTGGTGGCGTAGAGCATCTCTTCAAAGGCCACGGTGAGCATCTTGGGCATGCCCTGGCCACCGTATTCAGGATTGCCGCCCAGTCCCATCCAGCCGCCTTCGGCGAGCACCCGATAGGCCTCCTTGAAGCCCTTGGGCGTCGTGACGTGGCCATTCTCGAAACGCGCACCCTCGGCGTCACCGCTCAGGTTGAGCGGCAGCAGCTCGGCCTGGGTCACGCGCGCACCTTCCTCGAGAATCGCCTCGGCCAGCTCGACATTCACCTCTTCGGTGGCTGCCATGTCCGCCCATTCCTGCTCGGCGGCGAACACCTCATCGAGAATGAAGCGTGCATCCTTGAGTGGCGCCTGATACTTGGCCATATCACTGTCCTCACTGACTCATGTGCTTAGGGCTTTCGCGAAAGACTTGCCTCTCACCCCGTGATGAACGACGGGCTTCGCTCAGCAGAATTCAAACGATTGCTTGAAACAATAGGCGCAATCAGATGCCACGTCATCTCGACCTTGGCCCAAGAGCCGCCCAGCCATGCGCCAGCACGATGATCAGGCCCGCGATAACCAGTCCGACAACGCAAGACGCCGCCCCGGGGTTACCGAGGCGGCGTCTTGTCACTGCTCATGTCGCTGCTTTTAGCGCTTCTACGCTTTCGTTTCTACGACGGTCACTCTATACCGATACCACATTGGCCAGCGGCGTCGGGTGCTTGCCATCTTCCCATCCCAGGCTGCTGTTGGCATTCGGCGAGAACCACTTGAGCGAATCGTGCAGCTTGACCACATCCCCGACGATGATCAGCGTCGGCGGCTTGAGGCCCTGACCGGCGATCTGCGCCGGCATGTCGACCAGCGTTGCCACATGCACACGCTGACGTGCGGTGGTGCCCTGCTCGACCAGCGCGATCGGCGTGGACGCCGCCAGACCATTGGCGATCAACTGCTCGCAGATCAGCCCCAGGCTGCCGAGCCCCATGTAGAAGACCAGCGTCTGGGCCGGACGCGCCAGCGCCTCCCAATCCAGGTCACAGCTGCCATCCTTCAAGTGGCCGGTGACGAAGCGTACCGACTGGGCGTGGTCGCGATGGGTCAGCGGGATCCCCGCGTAAGCCGCGCAACCGGAAGCTGCCGTGATGCCCGGCACGACCTCGAAGCTGATGCCGGCGCCGGCCAGGGTCTCGAGCTCTTCCCCGCCGCGCCCGAAGATGAAGGCGTCACCGCCCTTCAAGCGCACCACGCGATGCCCGGCACGGGCGTAATCCACCAGCGCCTGATTGATGCCTTCCTGGGGCACGCTGTGATCGCTGCGCGCCTTGCCGACATACAGGCGACGCGCCTCCGGATTGGCCAGCGCCAGAATCTCGTGACTGACCAGGCGATCGTGAATGATGACATCGGCCTGCTGCAGATGGCGCAGCGCCTTGAGCGTCAGCAGCTCCGGATCGCCCGGCCCCGCGCTGACCAACGCCACCTGGCCCTGCGTGCCCGTGAAGCGATCCTCCTCCTTCACGGGCAACACCGCCTCGCCGGCCACCAGGCGCGGCGGCAGACGCACGCTGGAGTCCCGGGGGTGGCTCGGCGCGAACACCATCACGTGCTGCTCGCGCGCATGACGCAGGATGCCGCGATCGCGCCCTTCGCTGCCGGTGGCGACCAGCCATAGCTGGCCGGGGGCCGGCACGGGCAACAGGGTATCGGCAACCTCCCAACCTTCACGACCACACAGGGTCTCCAGCATCGGCATGCGGGCATCGCCGTAGACACACAGGTCTGCACCGAGGCCGGCGAAACGCTCGGCCAGAGCGACAGCCTCCTGGCCGCCACCGATCAGGCACAGCTGGAGTCGTGAGGGGTCACAGGAGAGATTGAGAAATTCCATGGGGCACATCCACAAACGCGGCGAGGCTGGGGAGCAGCCTTCGATGGGTCGCATTTTAGAGCATAAGAACCACTCTCTAAAATAACCAATAAGAATAACAACCCTGGCGCTACGTTGTAGTCACGCAGAGGAAATAACGAGTGAGGGAATAACGAGTGGTGCGATCGGGCGAGGCCTCTGTCTCCGCGATAAACGAAGGCCCCCGCTTCCATGGGAAAGCGGGGGCCTTGACTACGCGAATCCACTACGGCGATTCACGCACCTCAGACGTTGATGGTTTCCACTCCGCCCATGTAGCCACGCAGCGCCTGCGGCACAGTGATGGAGCCATCGGCGTTCTGATGGTTTTCCAGCACGGCGACCAGGCAGCGGCCCACGGCCAGACCGGACCCATTCAGGGTATGCACCAGCTGCGGCTTCTTCTGACCTTCGACACGCACACGCGCCTGCATGCGGCGCGCCTGGAAGTCACGGCAGTTGGAGATGGAGGAGATCTCGCGGTAGGTCGCCTGACTCGGCAGCCAGACTTCCAGGTCATAGGTCTTGGCGGCGGCAAAGCCCATGTCGCCGGTGCACAGGGTCACAGCACGGTACGGCAGTTCCAGCGCCTGCAGGATGGCTTCGGCGTGGCCGCGCATCTCTTCGAGGGCTTCGTCGCTCTTCTCCGCCGCGACTACCTGCACCATCTCGACCTTGTCGAACTGGTGCTGGCGAATCATGCCGCGGGTATCACGGCCATAGGCACCGGCTTCACTGCGGAAGCACGGGGTATGGGCGGTGAACTTGAGCGGCAGACTGCCGGCGTCGATGATCTCGTCGCGCACCATGTTGGTCAGCGGCACTTCGGCGGTCGGGATCAGGAAGAAATCACGATCGTCGTTGAGCTTGAACAGGTCTTCCTCGAACTTGGGCAACTGGCTGGTACCCATCAGGGAATCGCGGTTGACGATATAGGGTACGTAATATTCTTCGTAGCCATGCTCCAGCGTCTGCTTGTCGAGCATGAACTGCACCAGCGCACGGTGCAGGCGCGCGATGGAGCCATGCATCACGGCGAAGCGTGAACCGGTGATCTTGACCGCCAGTTCGAAGTCCAGCTGGCCCTTGAGCTCACCGAGGTCGACGTGGTCGCGCACGTCGAAATCGAACTCACGCGGCGTGCCCCAGCGGTGCAGCTCGACGTTGTCGCTTTCATCAGCGCCTTCCGGCACTTCGGCGTCCGGCAGGTTCGGTAGGCTGGCCGCCATGGCGTCGGCCTTGGCCTGCAGCTCATTGAGCTCGGACTTGGCGGCGTCGAGACGCTCGCCCAGATCACTGACTTCTGCCAGCAGCGGTGCGATGTCTTCGCCACGTGCCTTGGCATTACCGATGGACTTGGAGCGGGTGTTGCGCTCGTTCTGCAGGGATTCCGTCTCGACCTGCAGGTCACGGCGACGCGCTTCCAGCGCGGCAAAGGCTTCGGTATCCAGCTGATAGCCACGACGTGCGAGGCGCTCGGCAGTCGCTTCAAGATCAGCGCGCAGAAGTTTCGGGTCCAGCATGTGGGAAGGCTCTCTCGTCGGATCACTCAGGCCGCATCGCGGCGCGGAAAGGTTATGCGCACTAGTCTACCTCAGCCATGCCCTGCTTCGCAGCCGCCCAGGCGACAGGAGGGCGTGCCCGGGCACGGGAATCACAGCAGGACGCGTGCGATCTTCATGCCCAGCGCGACCATGCCCAGACACGCCACCACACTGACGGCGACATAGACCAGCCCCGCCAGCATGCGTCCGCTCATCATCAGGTTGAGCGCCTCGAGGGCAAAGGTGGAGAAGGTGGTGAAGGCACCGGTGAAGCCGGCCACCATGATCGCCTGCCAGACGGGGGCCAGCTTGAGCTCCTGGGTCACCCAGATGAACAGGAACCCCATCAGGCAGCTGCCGATCAGATTGACGCCGAGGGTCCCCCACGGGAAACCACGCCCGGCGGCGCCGACGATCCAGCCACTCACAAGATACCGTCCCAGCGCCCCGATGGCGCCGCCCGCTGCTACTGCCAACCAGGTTCCCATGTGCCTTGTATGCCCCGTGCTCGATTCATTGCGAGTGAGCGCTGGGCAACGCCATGGATCGGCCGCCAGCCACTCTGGCACCCGAGGGTGCCGCCTAGCGCTCCATTGTAGGAAAATCGCCAGCCACGGGGAATCCACGACTCACGAAAGGCAGGTTGAACAAAGCACGACACCCGCGATGCGCCTTCTGACCAATGGGCATCGCGGGTGTCTGAGGGTGGCTGAGAGCGGAAGGCATCAGGCGTCAGAGCGACTCATTCACTGCCGGGGGACACACTGCCCTGCTCGATCTCCGCGCGCAGTTGCTCCAGCACATGCTGCCATTGGCGGTGTGCGCCCTCCTTGCCCCCCAGCTGCTCCAGACCCCGTGCCGTCCAGGTGCCGGGGGTGCCGATACGCGAGGCAAGCTCGCCGGGCGGGGTATCGGGGTGGGCTTCCATCAAGGCCAGCGCATCACGCAACTGCGCCATCAGCAACAGACGCGCCTGAGGGCCGCTCATGCCGGGCACCGTCTGGAACCAGTCGAGCAACGCCTGCTGCTGCGCCATCTGCCAGGCATTCACGCAGACCGCCAGCATGCTGGCCTCGAAGGCCGCTTCATCATCGAAGGCGATGATCTGCCGGACCGCCGGCCCGAGCAGGTCGCGCGTCAGCGGGTCTTCCGGATAGAGCGTGAGGGCGCTCTGCCCCTCACAGACCGCCAGCCCCGTCATCACCCGCACCACTCGCGCCGGCGCGAACCAGCGCTGCAGCTGCTGCAGTGGCACCCCGGCCGCCAGCACCATCAGGTGATGGTCCTTGCTCAGTGCGTGGCTTTCACGCAGCTCACTTGCCAGCGCCTCGAGCTGCTCTGGTCGCACCCCGACCAGCATGCACAGGCTCGATTCACACACCGCGACGTTGCTTACGTGGCGGATGGCACCGAAACGCCAGCCCAGACGGTGACTGCGCACGTCGTTGCGCGGCGAGAGATGAAATTCCAGATCATGCCGCGAGCGGCCTTCGCGCTGACAACCGCGCGCCAACGCGACCAGCAATGACTCCGCCAACTCCCCCACCCCCAGCACTCCCAATCGCGTGGGCGGCTGGCGAGACTCGCGATGACAGGTGGAGGTCGAGGAATAGGTGGACGATGCCATGAGCTAACTCCTGATGACTCAGCGGAAGAGGGAAGACAGCTTCAAGGGAAGAAACGGAGGGGATACGCCATGACGGCCTGCCTTGCGATGGCTGACGGTACCACTGAAGCGGCGACTGACGCCTGACAATCGCCCGCAGCATGTGCACATCATCCCCCTTGTTGCTTGCATTCGAGCGCACACGCCTTGGTTTGATGACTCCTCACAGCGTAGTCATTCCTCACTCCTTTCACCTGAATTCCCGTCTCGCGAGTGACGCAATGCCGCGCTGGGCTGGGGCCACACGCCCAGCTCAGGTAAGCTTAGGCCCATTGGCCCTGGATGCCTGCCTGACGCGACTCACTGCCCGAGCGAGATCATGACCGAACGCCTGCTGGATATGCCCGCCCCCGTCGATTCCCTCTATCTGGACTTCCTGGCCGCCCTGCGAGATGCAGGCTTTGCCGGTGACATCAGTCCGGACTACGCCAACCGCACCGTGTTGTCGACCGACAACTCGCTCTATCAGGTGCTGCCTCAGGCCGTGGTCTACCCGCGCCATGCCGAGGATGTCCAGCGCATCGCGCGCCTCTCCCACGAGCCACGCTTTTCGAGCGTCACCCTGGCGCCACGCGGCGGCGGTACCGGCACCAATGGCCAGTCACTCAATGACGGCGTGCTGGTGGATGTCTCGCGGCACATGAACCGCATTCTCGAGATCGATGTCGAGAACCGTCGCGTGCGCGTCGAGGCCGGCGTGGTGAAGGACCAGCTGAATGCCGCGCTCAAGCCGCATGGCCTGTTCTTCGCCCCGGAGCTCTCGACCTCCAACCGCGCCACCATTGGCGGCATGATCAATACCGATGCCTCCGGTCAGGGCAGCTGCGAATACGGCAAGACACGTGACCACGTGCTGGCGCTCGACAGCGTCCTGCTCGACGGGACACGGCTGTCGAGCCATGCCATCGATGATGCCGAGCTCGAGACACTGTGCGCACGTGAGGATCGCGTCGGTGAGGTCTACCGCAACGCACGCGCGATCGCCGATGAGCGCGCCGAGGAAATCGCCGACATCTTCCCGCCGCTCAACCGCTGCCTGACCGGCTACGACCTCGCCCACCTGCGCGAGGCCGATGGGCGTTTCAACCTCAACAGCCTGCTGTGCGGCGCCGAGGGCACGCTGGGCTTCGTGGTCGAGGCCGAGCTGAATGCGCTGCCCATCGCGCCCTGCTCGACGCTGATCAACCTGCGCTACGCAAGCTTCATGGATGCACTGCGCGACGCCAAGGCGCTGATGGCGGTCGAGGGCAATCGCCCGACCTCCATCGAGACGGTGGATGACACCGTGCTCAACCTTGCCATGCAGGACTTCGTGTGGGACAGCGTCGAGGAATTCTTCCCGGCCAGCGCCGAAGGCACCCCGGCCATCGGCGGGATCAACCTGATCGAATTCAATGCCGACAGCGAAGAGGTGCTGGACGCCAAGGTCCGCGCCTTCAGCGAGCACCTGGCCAGCGATACCAGCGTCGAGCGTCTCGGCTTCACCGAAGCCCGCGGTCGCGCGCAGATCGGTCGTGTCTATGGCATGCGCAAGCGCTCGGTGGGCCTGCTGGGCAATGTCGACGGCGAAGCCCGCCCGCTGCCCTTCGTCGAGGACACCGCCGTCCCGCCGGAGCATCTGGCCGATTACATCGCCGAATTCCGCGCCGCGCTGGATGCCCGTGGCCTGCGCTATGGCATGTTCGGTCATGTCGATGCCGGCGTGCTGCACGTGCGCCCGGCGTTGGACATGAAGGACCCCGCCCAGCAGGCGATGATCCGCGAGATCTCCGATGAGGTCGCCGCCCTCACCCACAAGTACGGTGGCCTGCTGTGGGGCGAGCACGGCAAGGGCGTGCGCTCCGAGTACTCGCCACGCTTCTTCGGCAGCCTCTACGGCGCGCTGCAGGACGTGAAGGCGGCCTTTGACCCGCACAACCAGCTAAATCCGGGCAAGATCGCCTCCCCGCGCCTGTCAGTGGCGCTGGTCGACGACGCTGGCACGCGTGACGCTGGCGCCAGCGAAGGGAGCAGCGAGAGCGGCAAGCGTGATCACGCTGACAGCGCCGTCGAGGCCTTCGATCCCCGCCTGATGCGCATCGATGACGTGACCATGCGCGGCGATCTCGACCGCCAGATCGATGAGCGCGTGTGGCAGGAATACGCCAGCGCCGTCTACTGTAACGGCAATGGCGCCTGCTACAACTACGACCCCAACGACGCCATGTGCCCGTCGTGGAAGGCGACTCGCCAGCGCATCCACTCGCCCAAGGGGCGTGCCAGCCTGATGCGTGAATGGCTGCGCCTGGAAGGCAACGCCGGACGCGACGTGATCGCCGAAGCCCAGGCCGCGCGTACCCCGGGCCTCAAGGGCACCGGCATGTGGCTGGCGCGTCTGCCGGCGCGCATCAGCGCCTCGCTCAAGGCGCGGCGTGCCGGCACCGCACAGGCGGAGGGTCAGTCTGACGCCAACTTCGACCAGCAGGTCTACGACGCCATGTCCGGCTGCCTGGCGTGCAAGTCCTGCGCGGGCCAGTGCCCGATCAAGGTCAACGTGCCCGATTTCCGCAGCCGCTTCCTCGAGGTCTATCACCATCGTTATCAGCGTCCGCTGCGCGATTACCTGATCGGCAGCCTCGAATTCGTGCTGCCGTGGGCCGAGCGCGTCACGCCGCTCTATAACGGCCTATTGACCAACAAGCTGGTCAGCCGTCTGCTGGAAGGCCCGATCGGCATGGTCGATGCGCCGCGCCTGTCACGCGCCAGCCTGCGCAGACAGCTCAAGAGCTGGGGCGTGTCCGAGGCGACGCCGACCCAGCTGGGCCGTCTGACCGAATCCCAGAAGGCCAGAAGCGTGATCCTGGTGCAGGACGCCTTCACCAGCCACTTCGAGGCCCAGCTGGTGATCGACATCATCGAGCTGCTGTCGCGACTCGACATCCATGTCTTCGTCGCGCCCTTTGCCCCCAACGGCAAGCCGCTGCAGGTGCAGGGCTTCACCGGCGCCTTCCAGCGTACCGCGCGTGCCCAGGCCGAGCGCCTCAAGGCGATTGCCGACTTCGGCGTGCCGCTGGTCGGCATCGACCCGGCGATGACCCTGACCTATCGTCAGGAGTACGTGAAGACCCTCGGCCCGGACGCGGTGCCCGATGTCCTGCTGCTGCAGGAATGGCTGATCAGCCTGCGCAAGCTGCTGCCGGTCGGCGTCACCAAGACGGTGCTGGGCACGATGGACCCGGGCATGAAGCTTCTGAGCCACTGTACCGAGAGCACCAATGCCCCGGGCTCGGCCAAGGCCTGGCAGCAGGTCTACTCCGCCTTCGGCCTCAAGCTCGAGACCATCGCCACCGGCTGCTGCGGCATGTCCGGTACCTACGGCCACGAAGCGCGCAATCTCGAGACCTCGCGTGCCATCTATGACCTGTCGTGGAAGGCCGTGGTCGAAGACGACGCCAATCAGGGCAAGCTGGTCGCCAGTGGCTATTCGTGCCGCAGTCAGAGCAAGCGTTTCTCCGGCAGCCAGTTGCCGCATCCGCTGCAGGCATTGCTGCCGCTGCTGCGTCGCGCCCAATGAGTGATCGCATCTGTCCGACGCCATCACGTGGGCACGACAGAGAAAGGAAATGAGGAGAGCGCGATAAGGCAACGCGACGTTGCATACCACGGAATCAATCGCTAGGCTGCGCCCTTTCGGCCTGCCGCGCGGCAGCTGAGTGGCGCCTGCCCCCTGCTTCAAGCCTGTACAGACCAGCAGGGGCAAGGGCCACTGACAGACGGCTGAGACACAACGAAACGATGAGCGGTGACCGCAACAGTGGCACCGCTCATTTTCGCTGACTCCAAGGAAGACACCCGATGACCGAACCTGCTCTGGCCCTGACCCTGATCGGTCTGATGGCCCTCGGCTGCCAGTGGCTGGCCTGGCGCATGCGTCTGCCCGCCATCCTGCCGCTGTTGATCGTCGGCATCCTCGCCGGCCCCGTCACGGGCTGGCTGAAGCCGGATGAGCTGCTCGGCGATCTCTTGTTCCCGCTGGTCTCGCTGGCGGTGGCGGTCATCCTGTTCGAGGGCAGCCTGACGCTGGACTTCAAGGACCTGCGCGGCCATGGCCATATCGTCAGGCGGCTGGTCACCACCGGCGTGGTGATCACCGGCGTGATCGGCACCGTGGCCGCCCACTATCTGCTCGACATGCGCTGGGAGATGGCCGCCGTGCTCGGCGCCCTGCTGGTGGTGACAGGCCCGACAGTGGTGATGCCATTGCTGCAGACGCTGCGCGCGCGCGGCAACCTGACCCAGATCCTGCGCTGGGAAGGCATCATGATCGACCCGGTCGGCGCGCTGCTGGCGGTACTGGTCTATGAGTACGTCGCGCTCGGCATGACCGGCAATGCGGCCTCACATACCCTGTTGCTGTTCGCCCAGACGGTGGGCCTCGGGCTCGGCATGGGGGCACTGGGTGGCTGGTGCTGGGGGCTGGTGCTGCGTCATTTCTGGCTGCCGCAGAAGCTGCACAACTTCGGCACCCTGATGGTGATGCTGGGGCTGTTCGCCATCTCCAACACCCTGTTCCATGAATCCGGCCTGCTGACCGTCACCGTGATGGGCGTGTGGCTGGCCAACATGCGCGGCGTGCCGACCCAGCAGATCATCGAGTTCAAGGAGACCCTGACGGTTCTGCTGATCTCGGGACTGTTCCTGCTGCTGGCGGGGCGCCTGACCGTCGAGCAGCTGTCCCTGCTGTCGTGGCCGGCGTGGATCTTCCTGGCGGTATTGATGTGGGTCGCACGCCCCCTGACGGTCTGGCTGTGCACCCTGGGCAGCGGGCTGACGCTGCGCGAGAAGGCCCTGCTGGCCTGGCTCTCGCCGCGCGGCATCGTCGCGGCGGCAGTCGCCTCGCTGTTCGCCCTCAAGCTCGAATCCCAGGGCATCGAAGGCGCCGAGATGCTGGTACCGATGACCTTCCTGGTCATCATCGGCACCGTGGTGGTCCAGAGCCTGCTGTCGCGTCCCATCGTCAAGGTACTGGGCGTCGGCGAGCCGCCGCCCTCGGGGTTCCTGATCCTGGGCGCCAACTCGGTGTCGCGCCAGGTCGCCCGTGAACTGGTCGATGCCGGCTTCTCGGTGCGCCTGACCGACACCAACTGGGACGCCGTGCAGGAAGCGCGCATGGCGGGCCTGCCGGTCTACTACGGCAATCCGCTGTCTGAACATGCCGCCCAGCATCTCGAGCTGACCGGTATCGGCCACCTGATGCCGCTGTCGCCCTATCGCGAACTCAATAGCCTGGCCGCGCTGCACTTCGAGCACATCCTGGGCCATGGGCGTGTCTTCCGGCTCGCCGAGGACAACGGCAAGAACGCCAAGCGCCAGCAGGACCAGGCGCTGGGGCATCTGCCGCTGCTGTTCGATGGCAAGATCACCTATGCCAAGCTGGCGAGCCTGCTCTCTCAGGGCGCACAGTTCCGACGCGCCCGCATCACCGAGAGTTTCAGCCTCGAGGATTACCGCAGGATTCATGAAGAGCGCCTGCTGCCGCTGTTCTGCATCAGCAGTCAGGGCCGCATCCGGATCGCCAACACGGCCGTGGCGCTGGAGCCCAAGGCCGGCGAGACGCTGATCAGCCTGATCCATGCCGACTCGCCGGAGCTGAACAAGTCTTCCCAGCCCAGGACCGACAAGGCCGAAGCTCCCCAGGCCGACAAGGGCGCGGGCAGCAAGTCATCACAGACGCCGCCGGGCTCGGGTTCAGGCCCCCTGCCGGCCAGTCGTCTGCCGGGCGCCGGCACCTGACAGCGGGCAGACTCAGCATCACGTCGGAATATCACGACGGCAAGCATGAGGCTCGCCCATGGCGGGCCTCGTGCGTGTTGACGCAGGCACGCCTCGCGCGATTCACAAAAAATGCGTCAAACGTTAGTGGCAGACTCCGACAGAGGGCAAAAATACTGGTAGAGTACGCGCCAGTTTTGGCCATACCGTCCTGTGGCCAGCGCTATTGCCTTGTCCTCAACGTAACACCTACGCATTCAGGAGCTGCTTGATGCAGATCGTCATGGGCCTGGTGGGCGTCTTCGCCCTGCTGGGGATTGCCTTCCTTCTCTCTGAAAACCGACGCGCCATCAGCCTGCGCACCGTACTGGGTGCCTTTGCCATCCAGGCGATGCTGGGGATCTTCGTGCTCTACGTGCCTGCCGGCAAGAGCATGCTGCTTGGGCTCAGCGAAGGTGTACAGGCCGTAATGTCCAGTGCCAACGTCGGCATGGACTTCCTGTTCGGCGGCCTGGTCAGCGACAAGATGTTCGAAGTCTTCGGCGGCGGCGGCTTCGTGTTCGCGCTGCGCGTACTGCCGATCATCGTGTTCTTCTCGTCACTGATCGCGGTGCTCTATCACCTGCGCGTGATGAACGTCGTGATCAGCGTGCTCGGCGGCGGCCTGTCGAAGGTGCTCGGCACCAGCCGTCCGGAGTCCCTGTCCGCGGCCGCCAACATCTTCGTCGGCCAGACCGAAGCCCCGCTGGTCGTGCGCCCGTTCATCGCCGGCATGACCCGCTCGGAGCTGTTCGCCGTGATGACCGGTGGCCTGGCCTCGGTGGCCGGTTCCGTACTGGTGGGCTATGCCTCGCTGGGCATCGACCTCAAGTACCTGCTGGCAGCCTCCTTCATGGCGGCGCCGGGTGGCCTGCTGATGGCCAAGATGCTGATTCCGGAGACCGAGACCAAGACCCAGAGCGTCGAAGAAGCGCTGGGCAAGGACATCGATCGCCCGACCAACGTCATCGATGCCGCCGCCTCCGGCGCGGCCTCTGGCGTGCAGCTGGCGATCAATGTCGGCGGCATGCTGCTGGCCTTCATCGCGTTGATCGCGCTGGGCAACATCATCGTCGGCTGGGTCAGCGGCCTGTTCGGCTATGAAGACATCACGCTGCAGCTGCTGCTGGGCTATGCCTTCGCCCCGGTGGCCTGGGTCATCGGCGTGCCGTGGCACGAAGCCATCCAGGCGGGTAGCTTCATCGGTCAGAAGCTGGTGCTCAACGAGTTCGTCGCCTTCGCCGACCTCGCCAGCCACCAGATCAAGCTGTCCGAGCACTCTGAAGCCATCATCATCTTCGCACTGTGCGGCTTCGCCAACCTGTCCTCCGTCGCCATCCTGATGGGCGGCCTGGGGTTGATGGCACCGAACCGTCGCGGTGATATCGCGCAGATGGGCATGAAGGCGATTCTCGCCGGCACCCTCTCCAACCTGATGTCAGCGAGTCTCGCCGGTCTGTTCCTGTCTCTCTAGAGACGCTCGCTGGTGAGCCAGTCTCCAGAGAACTGGCTTCTGTAGCACGAGCTTCCATGGAGCAGACACCGCCAACTGGCCAGACCGTCACCTCGACAACGCCCGCCCCGTGCGGGCGTTGTCGTATCTGGCACAACCGAAGACTTACCCTCTGACTTCTCCCCCTGAATGACCGCACCTGAGAGGCCCTCGGTGGCAGCCAGCGCAACGCCGGTTTGCCGATTGACTCCCCCCCCCCCGCCCCAGACAATGGTTCGCGTTGAAGCCAGGGTGTTCGGGAAACGGGTGAAACCCCCGTACTGCCCCCGCAACGGTGATCGCAACGCTCATGCAGGTCGACCACGATCGACAAGATCGACACGGCCAGCCACTGCCTCCGGGAGGTCCTGTCATTCAGGCCTCCCCCAAGGGAAGGAGGTGGGAAGGCGCATGAGAGGGTGAGACTCCTGCCATTGGAGTCCACCAGGCGTCAGTCCGGAGACCGGCCCTCGCTTCCACACTGGTTGATGCGGAGGGCCTCACCAGTGGCAAGTCTCCCGCGACGGGCCTGCTTGATCAGGGCGCGTGCGGGGGACGTGTGCTCGCGCACCCTGTCACGCTGTCCTCCTCATTGCGTCTGACGCTTGAGGATCATTCATGAAACACAACAACACTCGTGGTCGCGCATCTGCGCAGGCCAGCTTCACCCTCGTCGGTAGCCTGCTGCTGACCCCGCCCGCCGTCGCTGCTGATGCGCTGACCACCGATTCATCCGAGGACCTGGACACCGTCCAGGTCACCGCCAATCGCATTCCGCAGCTGCAGAATGACGTGCTGGCCAGCACCGACGTCATCACGCGTGACGAGATCGATCGCCTGCAGGCCAATTCGCTGGTCGATCTGCTGCAATCACGCAATGGTATCGAGGTCGCCCGCAGCGGCCCGATGGGCAGCCAGACCAGCCTCTTCATGCGCGGTACCGAGTCCGACCACACCTTGATTCTGGTCAATGGCCAGCGTGTCGCCAACAGTGCCGATGGCCTGGCGCATTTCGAATTCCTGCCACTCGCCGCCGTCGAGCGTGTCGAGATCGTGCGTGGCCCGCGCGCCAGCGTCTACGGCGCCGATGCCATCGGCGGTGTGATCAACCTGATCACGCGTGGCGGCAGCGAAGTCGGTCAGCATGCAGAAGTTACCCTGCGTGCCGGCAGCGATGGCACCTTCCGCCAGAACGCCCAGTTCAGCTCGGTGGAAGACGACACGCGCCTCTCGGCCAATCTCCATCATGATGAGAGCGATGGTTTCTCGGCCCGCGATACCGGCAGTGAAGATGATGGCTACGAGGCCACGGGCGCCGAACTGCGTCTTGGCCACGACTTCGGTCAGCAGGCCACGCTCAGCCTCGGCGTCGCCAACACCGAGACCGATTACGACTATGACGACTGCTACGACAGCAGCTTCAGTGCCTCGGAAGACTGCCACGGCGAAGGCAGCCAGATGGTATTGGATGCCAGCCTGCTGACGCACCTGAACCCGAACTGGGACATGACGGTCAGCGTGGCGCGCACGCGGGATGAGTACGAGAACACCGAAGCCGGCAGCGATGCCGGACGTGTCGCCAGCACCCGCAACGAGGTCGGCCTGCGCCACGACTTCTACACCGATCTCGGCACGCTCAGCCTGGGGGTGGACCATCGCGAGGAAAGCCTGGATGCCGATGGCCCCTACTTCACCGCCGAGGGCTACAGCGTCGATAGCCGCTATGCCACCGGTGTCTACGGCAGCTGGCATCTTCAGCAACAGCGTCACCACGTCACGACCAGCCTGCGTTATGACGACGACAATCGTTATGGCCATCAGATGACGGGCGGCTCCAGCTACGCCTATGATCTGACGGCCGCGCAACAGCTCGGTGCCAGCTATTCCAGCGCATTCAAGGCACCGAACCTGATCGACCTCTACAGCCCCTACGGCTCCGGCAATCCGGATCTCGATGCCGAGACCTCCACCACGGCCGAGCTGTTCTGGCGCCTGCAGCAACATCACTGGCATCTGGGCCTGAATGCCTTCCAGACCGATATCGACAATCTGATCAGCTACGAGGGAGCCGACTTCTTACCGATCAATATCGATCGCTCACGCATCCGTGGCGTCGAGCTGAGCAGTGGCTGGCAAGGCGAGGCACTGAGCGTGAACCTTGCCATGACCTGGCAGGACCCGGAGGACCGCGATACCGGTGAGCAATTGAAGCGCCGCGCCCAGCGCTTTGCGCGTCTGGACGCCGATTACGCACTCGACGACTGGAGCTTCGGTGCCACGCTGCGTGGCAGCGCCAGCCGCAGTGATACTGACGCAGATACCTACACCGACACACGCACCGCTGGCTATGGCGTGGTCGATCTGCGCACCAGCTGGCAGGTGATGCCGAACGTCAAGTTGAGCGCCAAGCTGGATAACGTCTTCGATCGCGAATACCAACTGGTCAATGGCTACAACACCCAGGGCCGTTATGTGGAAGGCGGCGTCACCTTCTTCTTCTGATCGGCTTTCCCGGGGTGCCTCTTTTGAAGAGCCTCGGGCGACAACCAGCCACACATACCACAGCACCGATCACAGCACCGTCCCCCGGGTCGGTGCTGTGCCTTTGACTCACGGAGCATACGCATGACGGACCGCAATACCCGCCACAAGGCCGCGATGGAAAAACTCAAGTCGCATGTCGATGACAAGGTGGCGCAGGCCACTGAGGAGCGCGGCCAGCTGCTGGTGTTCACCGGCAATGGCAAGGGCAAGACGACGGCCGCCTGGGGCACCATCACCCGCGCGCTGGGCTATGGCTACAAGGTCGGTGTCATCCAGTTCATCAAGGGGCTGTGGGAATGCGGCGAGCGCGAACGGCTCGCCGAGGATGCCAATCTCGAAGTGCATGCCATGACCACCGGCTTCACCTGGGACACCCAGAATCGTGACGCCGATACCGCTGCCTGTCAGGCCGTGTGGCAGCAAGCGCAGCGCCTGATGCGCGATGACAGCGTCTATCTGGTGGTGCTCGACGAGCTGACCTACATGGTCAAGTTCGGCTATCTGCCGCTGGAGGAGGTGATGACAGCACTCGAGAATCGCCCAGCAGAACAGACCGTCATCATCACCGGGCGCAATGCCAATCGTGAAATCGTCGCCTGTGCCGATACCGTCACCGAGATGACCGAGATTCGCCACGGCTTCAATCATGGCCTCAAGGCGCGGCGTGGCATCGATTTCTGAGCGTGCTGCACGAAGCCGCCCTGACTCCGCCGCCCTCAATCCGACGCGCTTACTCTGACGCCCTCAGTCCGACGCCTGCACCTTCGTGATGGCAGCGCAGACCTCTGCCATCGCCTCGACACTGCGCGGGCCGGGACGACTGATCAGGTCAGGAGTCAGACCCGCCAGTGCCACCTCGGAAAGTGGCCCTTCATCCGCGCGCCAGGCGGCAATCCAGTCCCTGCGCGCCGGCCCCTTCGCGACCGGATGCAGAATCAGGTGCGGTCGGGCCAGCCACAAGGCTTCCCGATTGATCTGCGGTACCACCGCGGGTGAGTCCGTCAGCAGCGGCTCACCACCGCATCGCCGAATCAGCTCATTGACCAGGTGATTGCCACCCAATGTCGTCATCGGGCTCTCCCCCAGCTGGAAGAAGACCGGCAAGGGGGCGCTGTCGCGCGCGCGCTCCAGCTGCCCGATTCGCGCTGCGAGCACCGCCACACGCGTATCCGCGATATCGCGGGTGCCCAGCAAGGTGCCAAGCCGAGCGATATTGGACAGCACGTCGTCGAGTGTGGCGGGCTCGCTGACGAAGACGGGCATCCCCAACGTTGTCAGACGCGCATGCATCTCATCGGAAAGCCCGCTGCCCCATGCCACGATCAGATCAGGCCGTGCACTGAGCAGCGCCTCCAGGTTGGGCCCGTGATAGCTGGCCAGGCGCGGCAGCTCGCTGACCGCAGGGGGATGATCGCTGCCCTGGCTCACGCCGATCAAGGCCGGCAAGCCTCCCGCCGCCGCCACCAGCTCCGCCGCGTGCGGGGCCAGCGTGACCACCCGCTGCGCCGGCTGTGACAGTGCCACGACGTCGCCTGCATCATCGATCACCTCACGCTCTGCGGCCAAGGCAGGCAGCGCCATCAGTGATGACATGACGAGCACCGACACTACCAGTGCAGCGCCACGTATAGAGCGCAGTCTCTCGTGTACCTTCACGCATCACCCTCATTGCTGATACTTTCAAGCCTATCGCGCCCGCATTCATGCCCCTCACCAAGCGCCAGGCAACAATGTTGCCACTTTATACAAGGGAATTCCCATGCTGATGAACCACGCCACCAGAGGCCCCGCCCCCCTCGCCCAGCGCCTGCGTCGTACCGCCATGCTATGCGGCCTGGCGCTCTGCACCGCCGGCGCCACGCACATGGCCCGCGCCGACCAGACGCCCGCACCGGCTCTGGTGCATGTCAGCGCCAGCGCCAGCCTGGAGGCGGCGCCCGACAAGGCAACCATCCAGGCACGCCTGTGGGAGAAGACGCCCGCGCGCAAGGTGGATGACAAGGCTCCGGACAGCAAGGCCGAGGGTCAGGCAGCCCGCAAGGCACGCGAGTCACTGGAATCACGCATGACGACACTGATTCAGGCACTGGAGAAAGCGGGCATCGACAGCCGTCAGATCAGCGCCGGCAGCCTCAACCTGCGCCCTGAACAGTACTACGAGCGCAACAATGGTCAGCAGCAGCCCCAGCAATGGCGCCGTACACACCTCGAACGCCCGATCAGCCTCGCTCTCGATGACCTGGACAAGGTACCGGAAGTCATCGACCTGCTGCTGGGCGCTGGCGTCAATCAACTGGCCGGTGTGCAGTATCAGATCAGTGAACGGGATGCCCTGGAAGACAAGGTATTGCAGGAAGCCTTGACCAAGGCACGCCACAAGGCACAACTGATGGCCGAGACCCTCGGCGCGACCCTGGGCAGCGTGCAGTCGATCAATGAGTCCTCACACAGCCCGCGCCCGCAGATGATGGCAATGCGTGCCGACATGGCAGAGGCCAAGAGCAGCGGCAGCGAATACCGCCCCGGCGAGCTGAGCCTCGAGAGCAGCGTTCAGGTCAGCTGGCATATCAAGTCTGCCGATTGAGGCAGTCGCGCAAAGCGTGAGCGAGTGATCAGCAGCAGTGATCACTGCCATGAAAAAGACGCCAGTCGCAGAGTCTGCGACTGGCGTCTTTTTTTGCCCATGAGGCAGACAATCAGCCGATCAGGCGCCCAGCTCCTGCTCGATCAGCGCCAGCGCCGCCAGCGGATCCTCCGCCTGGGTGACAGGACGCCCGATCACCAGATGGGTGCTACCGGCCGCCATGGCTTCACCGGGCGTCATGGTGCGCCGCTGATCACCGGCCTGCGCGAAGCTCGGGCGAATACCCGGTGTCACCTTCAGGAACTCCGGACCACACAGCGCCTTGAGACTCGGGGTCTCACGTGCGGAGCACACCACACCGTGCATGCCGCTCTGCTGGGCGAGGGCCGCCAGCCGCTCGACCTGCGCAAGCGGCGTGACATCCAATCCGATACCGGCCAGATCGGCCTGTTCCATGCTGGTCAGCACCGTCACGGCGATCAGCTGGGTATCGAGGCCGCGAGTCGAAAGGGCCTCGGCGGCGGCCTGCATCATGCGCGCACCACCAGAGGCGTGGACATTGGTCATCCACACGCCGTGCTCCGCTGCCGCCAGCACGGCCTGGGCGGTGGTGTTGGGGATGTCATGGAATTTGAGATCGAGAAAGACCTCGAAGCCGCGTTGATGCAATGCCTTGAGAATCTCGGGACCCACACGCGTGAACAGCTCCTTGCCTACCTTGACGCGACAGCGCGCAGGATCCAGCTGGTCTGCCATGGCAAGCGCAGCACTCATGTCCGGGTAGTCGAGGGCGATGATCAGGGGGGAAGTCGTGGCAGGCATCCGGGCTCCAGGCGATGTGGCAGGCGCAATGACAGGAGGTCATGGGCTCGGGGCAACATTATAGCGCTCGGCTCTGTCGTTGTATGCCCAGGGAAAGACGAATCGAATCAGCAGGCTAACGCTCTTAGTGCTTTCTTGCGTTGAGCGCAGAAAGCCGCGCAAGGATGAGAAATCGTTTAAATCTAAATGACTACAAATCCAATACCTGAGCCAGAGTATTTCTCGCGCAGGGCCTCGGGTGGTCGCCCCGCGCACTTCCAATCGACCGCCCTGATGTGAGCATAGGAAGCGACCATGAAAACCCTGCTAGGAACACTTCTCGTGACCAGCCTGCTGGTACTGTCACCGACCAGCCAGGCCGCAGACATGAACATCAACACCGCCACTGCCGCACAACTGACCGAGCTCAAGGGCATCGGTGGCAAGAAGGCCCAGGCCATCATCGAATGGCGCAAGGCGAACGGGCCCTTCACCGACGTGGCACAGTTGACCGAAATCAAGGGAATCGGCCCCAATACGCTCAAGCGAATGAACACGACATTGACGCTGGGCGAGCCGGGCAAGCCAAGCAAGAAGACCTCGGCCATCAACACGAAGAGCCCGTCGGTCAAGCAAGACGGGGCTATCCAGAAGAGCCAGACTGTCAAGAAAAGCCAGGCTGTCAAGAAAAGTCAGAGCATCGACAAGACCACCACCGGGAAGGCCGTCGACTCCCACAAGGAAGTCGAGAGCCTCAAGACTGCCAGCAACAATAGTTGAGCCGTCTCGCCGGGCAGGCAACCTCGTGCCAGTTGCGGGGTTGCCTGTCCAGCGACTCTCTTCCTCTCAGAGAACTGGCAAAATCTTTCAAGCAGCCCGCAGACAAGCCAGCGTCATGCAAACGCAGTTAGCCATTCCCCCACTGAACCCCACAACCAAAAAAGCCGACCCGAAGGTCGGCTAGCGGGGTTTCCCCCTCCCCTGACGGCGAATCGGCACCTGCAAATAGCCCGATTCTGACAGCGGCCATCCTGGCCTGCCCCTTCCCCAAGGGGCTCCCTGAATGCCAGCCTCTGTCGGCAGCTGACACCTCTGCTTCTGACATCGATAGCTCTGATATCAATAGCTCCGACATCGATAGCTCTTCCGCCTGTGTCGGCCTGCTGCGGCCTCGACAAGGACACTCTACCCCGCCACGCCCCGCGCGAATCTGATCTGCATCAAGTCCTGAAGGCTTCCCGGCTCGATCCGTGCGGCTGGCGCGCAGACGACTGATCCATATCAATTTTCTCCATCGCTACAGACCTCAACAACAGACAGCCCCGCTGCCGAGGATACCGGCAGCGGGGCTGTCTGTTGTTGAAGAGGGGCTGCAACGAGGCGCTTGAGCGTCACACCCATCCGCAATGCCTACTTCAGCGACGCACCTTCTTGTCTTCGATCTCGGTATGGCTGACATCGAGACCGAGCGGATGACCGGCCGAGAGTTCGGCACGCGTGGCATCGCGCACTTCCAGCACCTCGACCTCCCAACTCAGCGCCTGACCTGCCAGTGGATGATTGGCATCGACCTTGACCTGCTGCTCACCGACTTCCAGCACCGTGACCGACCGCTGGCCTTCCGGGGTGCGGGCCTGAAAGCGCATGCCGGCGTTGATCTCGCCCGGGCCGAAGGCATCACGCCCGAAGTACTGCACCAGGCCTTCATCCCGCTCACCGAAGCCTTCGGCTGGCGTCAGATTGACGACCTTGCGGTCGCCGACATCGCAGCCCTCAAGCGCGCTCTCGAGCGCTGCCAGAATATTGTCGTGGCCATGCAGGTAATCCATCGGCTCACGCTCAAGGGAGCTATCCAGCACAGTGCCATCAGCGGTGCGCAGGGTGTAATGCAGGCTGACGACCTGCTGGGAAGTAATCGCCATGGGAACCACTCCAGAAGAAAGGTGCAATGCGGTCTCGCGGATCAAGACGGGTGAGACAGGTCGCCAGCTCAGCTTTCGCTACGCCGCAGCTGACGACTGGACAGCTCGACACGCTGTTGCTGATTGATCAGATTGAGCAGCACGATGACGCGCTCATCGCCCTTCGCGCTCTCGAAGACGCCACTGAGCGAACTCAAGGGGCCATCGATGATCTCGACCTGCTCGCCGGCCCGGAAATAGACATTCTCTGGCGGTTGCTCCTGGCGTTGTTCGCCGCTGGCGATCAGGGCTTCCACCAGAGGCGTCGGCACCGCCGTCGGCGTGTTGCCGAAGCTGACCAGCTTGAGCACGCCACGGGTCGAGCGAATCGGCCGCCAGTTGTCATCCATCTGATCAAGGCGTATGAACAGGTAATAGGGGAAGAGCGGCTCTTCGACCCAACGCAGCTTGCCGCCGCGCTTCTTTTCCACCTCCAACAGGGGGTGGAAGACGTGAAATCCCTGATTGGTGAGGTTCTCCGCCGCACGGAAGGATTCCCCGCCCTTGCACTGGATCAGATACCAATGCGCCTTGGCAGCTTCTCGGGCTTCACTCATGATGACCTCTCATTGCCTGCCTGCCCCACTCATGCGTGTCTCGACCTGCATCATGCCTGTCGGCTGACCGGCAGGACAATGCATGGCTCTTGCCCTCAGGCAGTGCGACAATCCGGCCATGAATGACGCAAGCGGCAGATAGCCGCTCACCGTGCGTGTGACACGCGCGGCCACACCCTCTGCATGGACAGGCAAGGCTTTGACTTCAAAGGATTTACGCTTACTCGTTGGCCGTCATGGTATCACGTTCCTGATGGGCTTCGCCTCCGGGCTGCCACTGCTGCTGACTGGCAGCGTGCTGCAGGCCTGGATGACGGATGCCGGTGTCTCACTGGACGCCGTGGGCCTGCTCGCGCTCGTCGGCCTGCCCTACACCCTCAAGTTTCTGTGGGCGCCATTGCTGGACCGCATCATGCCGCCGGTGCTCGGTCGGCGCCGTGGTTGGCTGATGATCGCCCAGCTGGCCCTGACCGCACTGATCGCGTTGCTTGCCTTGCAGGACCCGCACATGTCGCCGCTGACCATGGGCGCCATCGCGCTGGCGGTCAGCTTCTTCAGCGCCACCCAGGACATCGTGATCGACGCCTATCGGCGCGAGCATCTGCCGGACAACGAGCTGGGGCTGGGCTCCAGCTTCTATGTCTATGGCTACCGCATCGGCATGCTGATGGCCTCGGCCGGTGGCCTGGTGCTGGCCGACATGATCGGCTTCCGCGTGACCTACCTGATCATGGCCGCGACCCTGGGCGCCTGCATGCTGGTGACCCTGCTGGCACCGGAACCCGAGGCTCAGGCCGCGCCGCGCGCCCATCATCTGCATGAGATCCTGTGGGACCCCATCCGCCACTTCATGAAGCGCGATGGCGCCATCTGGCTGCTGCTGTTCATCCTGCTCTACAAGCTGGGCGATTCCGTGGCAGGCAATCTGACCACGCCCTTCTACAAGGACATCGGCTTCAGCAATTCGCAGATCGGCGCGACCGTGAAGCTGTTCGGCCTGTGGCCGTTGCTGGCCGGCACCTTCTTCGGCGGCCTGATGATCATGCGCATCGGCATCTATCGGGCGCTCTGGTGGTTCGGCATCCTGCAGATGGTGTCGACTGCCGGCTTCGTCTGGCTGCATCACGTCGGTGATTCGCTGGCGTGGCTCGCGGCGGTGGTCGCCTTCGAGAATCTGGCGGCCGGCATGGGAAGCGCCGCCTTCATCGCCTTCATGGGCGCGCTGACCGACAAGCGCTTCACCGCCGGCCAGTACGCGATGCTCTCATCGATCATGGGCCTGCCGCGCGTGGTGATCGCCGCGCCCTCCGGCTATCTGGCCGATGCGGCCGGCTGGGACAGCTTCTTCTGGATCTGCACGCTGGCCGCCATACCGGGCCTGTTGTTGTTGCTGCGCTTCCGCCACTGGGGCGCGATGCTGGCCACGCCACACAAGTCACCTGCCATGTCGGGCGAGTGACAACGCCGCGCAGGCAACCTGGACAGTCCGAAAACAGCAGGTAGCACCACGAAACCCAGCAAGAAAGAATGAGGCAAGTCAGTCGGCGTCGTTGACACTGTAACAGCAGGTAAACGATGCTTATGCGGCATAGTGCATAAAGATAACAAGCTGCACCGCAGGCCCAGCTGGCGCCAGGCGGTGACATCAAGCACAGGGAGCCCGTCATGCCCATCACCACCCGGATTCACGAAGGCATCATGATCACGCCGCCTGCCCAGCTGACAGGCGAGCTCGCGCGCTATTTCCGCCAGGAGATACTGGCGATGATTCCTGAGCACACCGGCACGCTGGCGGTGGACCTCAGCCATGTCGAGGCCATCGATGCCGATGGGCTCTCGGTGCTGGTCAGTCTGCATGATGCACTGTCCCCGGCGGCGCTGGTGGTGGTCGAACCCTCGCCGGTCATGCAGACAGAGCTGGAGCGCGTGCGCCTGTTCGAGCTCTTCGATATCTACTATCAGCGCGACCCGCTGCTGGAGTCGAGCGGTGACACCCGGACAGGGCCTTCTCGTGAGGTAGCCTGATGAAACGCGACCTGACTCGGCCCAGCTCCCTTGTCTGCTCTCTTCGACGCCTGCTGGGTGTCGCGATCACGGCCGGCCTGATGGGCGGCTGTACGCCGATCATGCTGGACGACACTCCCGCCGAAGATCACTGGCAACAGGCGACCCACTGGCCGCTGGAACTGCCTGCCCCTCATGCCGATGATCGCTTCATGCAACTGCCCGCGGGCGATGACCAGCGGCTGGCGGCGGGCGATCGTCTGAGCGTCAGGGTCGCCGGCAGCGAACTCTTTGATGGCAGCTACGAGGTGGATCATGACGGACGCCTGCGCCTGCCGTGGCTCTCGCCGGTCGAGGCCTCCAACAAGACCATCGACGCCCTGGCGGATGAGATCACCCGGCGTCTGGTGCAGGAAGAGCTGATTCGCCCGGGTCTGGCGCATGTCAGCATCCGGCTCGAGGAATGGGCGCCGTTGGCCGTTGCGGTGTCCGGCGCGGTGTTCTTCCCGGGCGAGGCGGTCATCAATACCCGCCTGCCCGAAGAGCGCATGGTGCGCCGCGATTTCGCCGGCGGCGATGCCAGTCAACAGCGTCGTCTGTCGGCGGCCTTGACCACGGCCGGCGGCATCCGCCCCGACGCGGACCTGAGCCATATCGAGCTGATTCGCGACGGCCAGACACAGATTCTCGACATGCGCGGCCTGATCGACGGCGAGTATGCCGCCAATCCCTGGCTGCGCGTGGGGGACCGCATCCACGTGCCCTCCAGCGGCGCCTTCCAGGCCGCGCTGATGCGCCCCTCGCCGCTCACCGCGCCGGGCATCGTCATCTATGCCTCCAACCTGACCACCCCTGCCAACAACAACAACGTCAGCAATTACACGGTGTTGCGCTCGCAGGTGCCCTACGGCGTGCGCATGCTGCAGGGCGTGATCAATGCCAACTGCGTCGGCGGTATCCAGGCGACCTCCGGTTCGCGCCGCGCGGTGCTGATCAGTACCAACCCGATGACGCATCAGCCGGTCGTGGTCGATCGCGGTATCGATGCCCTGCTGGCCAATCCGGCGGATGTGGGCGTCAATCCCTATCTGATGCCCGAAGATGTGGTCGGCTGCTATGACTCCGGTGTCACCAACATCCGTGATATCGCCCGCACGCTGACTGACCTGCTGACGCCGGCCACTCTGCTGTAACCCATCGCCTGTCCGTTGATGGAATGCGACTGATCACTACCACGCGACAAGGATGTGCATGACAGAGTCCCGCTCACCCGACACACCACAAGACGCAGCCAAGCCCTCACTGGGGCGCCGACTCCTGGGCGTCCTGCTGGGCTGGGCGGCGCGTGGCTCCAGCATGCGCCCGCGCACCCGCCGCGCGGCCTACCTGTTGCTGGCGACCGCCATCCTGAGTGTCATCTGGGGGTTGACCATCGCCTTCATCGCCGTGGCACCAGTCACCTACACCACCAGCTGGACGATGATCCTGCCGGGTACCGGCTCCGGCCTGTCGGTAAACTTCGAGAGCATCGGCCAGGCCAGCACCAGCGCCAACTCTTCCTACTCCAGCTCCTCGCTGGACCCCAAGGTCAACTACCGCGCCATCGCCGAGAGTCCCGCCGTGCTCGAGCGTGCCGCCAGCACGGTCGACATGCATCCCGACGATTACGGCAAGCCCAAGATCAAGCTGACCGACCAGACCGCCCTGATCGGCTTCCAGACCAGCGCGCCGAGCGCCAAGGCCGCGCTTGCACGCGCCAATGCGCACATCGATGCCTTCAATGAGGTGATCGAACAGCTGCGCAATGATGAGCAGGCGCGCCGCGAAGCCGTCATCCGCCGCTCGCTCGAGACCTACGATCGCACGCTCAAGGAAACCCAGCGCAAGCTGCTCGAGTTCCAGTCCACCTCAGGGCTGGTTTCCATGGAGCAGTTCAAGGAGTTGACGCTGAGTGTCGAGGCGCTCAAGGACACACTCGAAACGCGTGATGGCGAGCTGTCGGCCCTCAACGCCCGTCTCGCCACCCTGTCCAGTCGCCTGGGACTGGACGCCGGCCAGGCCGGTGGCGTGATCGCCCTGCAGCGCGACGCCCGCTATCAGGCGCTGCTGACTCAAGCCGCGGAACAGGCAGCCAGTCTCGATGAAGCGCGTGGCAAATGGGGCGAGCGCAATCCGGAAGTCATCAATCTGGCCGCGGGGCTTGATTCCCTCGAGCGCTCGCTGGCCTCACGCATGCGCCAGTTGCTGCCCCGTCAGTCCTCGCGCAACCAGAATGCCCTGCGTGCCGCGTCCGGCCATGCCAATCAGGACACCCTGGTCGGCGAGCTGATCACCCTGGATACCCAGCGGCGCGGCGTGATCAGCGAGCTTGCCACCGGGCGGGCCAATCTGGCGGCCCGCCAGCAGCGGCTGGACAACAGCGTCGCCAAGGCCGCCCAGCTGCAGGACCTGCTGCGCGAGCAACAGGTCGCCACGGCGGTCTACACCACGGCGCTGGCCAAGATCGACATCGGTCAGATCGACCCCTTCGCCAGCTACCCGATGCTGCAGATTCTCGATCCGCCGCCATTGCCCGAGAAGGCGGATTCGCTGGGCATCAAGCTGGCCATCGTCGGCGCGCTCGCCGCGAGCGTCTTCAGCATCATCGGCCTGATTCTCCTGTGGATCAGAAAACCCTACCTGCTGCGTCTGCAGCAAAGCGTGTGAGCCGCCGATGTTTTCCCTGAAGGCGGGGCCAGAGGCGGATGTCCGCCCCGAGACCCCGGAAGAACGCATCATCTGGTTCTCGATCACCGCGACCTATCTGTTCTATCTGGTCGGCGGCCTCTACGTGCTGGCACCGGTGCTGGCATGGTCGCTGGTGATGCGTGCCGCCTGGTTGCACCTCAAGGGCCGCCAGCGTTTTCCGCGCCTGCCCTGGCCACTGTGGGTGTGGATCATCGGCATGATCGTGATGGAGTTCTCGCTGCTGGCCGGCCACCTGATCGAGAACCTCGGCACCGGCAAGCTGATCAAGTCCTCCATCGGCTGGGCCAAGGGCTGGGCGCTGCTGGCGGTCTTCCCGATCATCGGCTGTCTGGCGATCCGCCCGGCGGTGATCATCCGCGCGGCCATGCATGTCTGCCTGCACACCATGCTGTTGCTGCCGGTATTCGTCGGCGCCTGGCTGGCGGGACTGCCCCAGGTGCCCTTCGTCTCGCCGCTGCAGGCCATCGGTGGGCCGGGACCGGAATTCTTCGCCGTCTCGCTCTATGAGATCGACCCCGGCAGCGGCATGCCGCGCTGGCGCCTGTTCACGCCCTGGGCGCCGGCGGTGGGCTTTGTCGCCAGCATCTATTTCGCCTGCGCCCTGCTCGAGAAACATCCCTTGTGGAAGGCGATCGGCATCGGCGGCAGCGTGCTGATGATCCTGATGTCCGGCTCGCGCATGGCGCTGGTGTCGCTGGTGTTGATCAGCGCCGGGATGTTCCTGCTCAAGCGTCTGCACAAGCCGTGGCTGTGGTTCAGCTTTTCCGGCGTCAGCCTGATCGGTGGCTTTCTCGGCGCGCCGATCCTGGAGGCCATCGACAACTTCATCGCCGCCTTCAAGGGCTCGCGAGCGGACTCGACCCGCGTGCGCGCCGCGCTGGGGCGCATCGCGGTGGATCGCTGGCGCAACGAGGCACCGTGGTTCGGCCACGGCATCGTCGAACGCGGCCCGCACCTGGTGGAGTACATGCCGATCGGCTCGCATCACAGCTGGTATGGGCTGCTGTTCGTCAAGGGCATCTTCGGCCTGTTCGCGCTGTTGGTGCCGATGCTGGTCAGCCTGCTGCATCTGCTGCGCTTCGTGGTCGGCCGCCCTGTCGTGCAGCTGGGCTTGATCATGGTCGGCCTGCTGTTCGTCTACTCCTTCGGTGAGAATCTGGAGATTCTGGCCTACCTGATCTGGCCGGGACTGATCCTGATCGGCAAGGCGCACCAGCTGGCGGGCCTGCCCGCCAGCGAAGGGCATATCCACAACATGGGACCGGTGGATGTGGAGAAGCCGCCCTCAAGGACAGCGGCGGCGCCCACCTCCGCCGATACCGGCAGCAGCGACACGGCAACCTAGCCCGATCACGGGATAGTGGAACAAGGCTGCGCCAGATCACGCCAATTCATCAGTACATTGCGCTAGAGTGGCTACACCAGCCGTTCAAAAGCATGACTGACAAGACCAGATGCCTGGAAAGGCACGACAAGCCAGGGAGCCAGGCGATGGGTGTGATCACGCGACTCAAGACACGTCTGACAGGTGGCGGAGACGGTGGCAATGGCCGTCTGATCCGCAATCTGGCCTGGATGGGCATGTCGCAAGGGGTGCACCGCATCGCGCGATTGGGCGCGACCCTGGTGGCGGCGCGCATGATCGCGCCGGAGTCCTTCGGTATCGCCGCCATCGTGCTCACCGCGCACGAGATCATGCACGCCATCTCCAATGCCGCCGTGGTACCCGCCCTGGTGCAGGCCGGCCGCGAGGGATATGAACGCCTGTGCCGCGATGCCTACTGGTTCAATTGGGTGGTGTGTCTTGGCCTGATGGTGCTGCAGATGGCACTGGCCCCGCTGCTGGCCTACCTCTATGACGCTCCCGATCTGACCCTGCCGCTGATGGCGCTGGCGCTGATCTTCCCGATGCTGCCCCCCGCCGCCATCAACGCGGCGCGAATTCTGCGCAGCAACCGCCTGCACATCACGGCGCGCATCGAGATGGGCCAGAGCATCGGCGAGGCCGTCGGTGTGATGCTGCTGGCCGCCATGGGTGCCGGGTTCTGGGCCTTGATCCTGCCCAAGCTGATCGTGACGCCCATCTGGACCCTGACCTACCGCTGGTGCGAGTCATGGCGCATCGATGAGCGCCCCTCCACGCTTTGGTCGCGGCCGCTGATGAGCTTCGCGCGCCCGATGATGGGCGTCGAGGTGGTCTCGGTGCTGCGTCAGCAGATGGATTACCTGCTGGTCGGCGCCCTGTTCGCCATGGACGTGCTCGGCGTCTACTTCTTTGCCTTCAATGCCGGACTCGGCATCAGCCTTGGCCTCTTGCGCGCCTACTCCACCGCCATCTTCCCGCAGCTGTGCGGCGACATGACGTCTCGCGAACGACTGGCACGCATGCACCACGGCATGCGTCTGTTCGCGCTGGTCGCCGTGCCCGCCATCATCGCCCAGAGCCTGCTGGCGCCCTGGTATGTGCCGATCCTGTTCGGGGAGGCCTGGGTCGAGCGTGGCGCCCTGCCGATCCTGATCCTGATCTGCCTCTCCGCCCTGCCGCGCATCCTGCTCGACAGTTGCGGCCAGTTGCTGCGCGCCCAGGGCATGCCCGGGGCAGACCTCAAGCTGCAGATCTTCATGACGCTGATGCTCGGCGCCGGCATGTTCGCCGGCGTGCCCTTCGGCATCAATGGCGTCGCGGCCGGCATTCTGGTCGGCATCAGCCTGGCCGCCCTGCCCGGCTACCTGTGGACACGCCGGCTGATCCTCGCTCAGGACGGCCGCGTGACACATGCGCCGCCACCAGACACACCAGACACACCTCACGCAGCATCCACCGCATCGCTTTCCCCAGACAGGGACGTCCAGGAGGCCAGACCATGACCCCGACCTTTTCGGTCATCATGCCGATCTACAACGTCGAACGATTCGTCGCGGCCGCCATCGACAGCGTGCTGGCGCAAGAGGATGGCGACTTCGAACTGCTGGTCGTCGACGACTGCTCCCCCGATGGCAGCCGGGCGATCTGCGAGGCCTACGACGACCCGCGCCTCACGCTGATCACGCATCCGGTCAATCGCGGCCTGGCCGGGGCTCGCAACACGGGCGTGCGTGCCGCTCAGGGCCGCTATCTGGCCTTTCTGGACTCCGATGACATCTGGGAGCCCGCCAAGCTGGCGCGCCACCGCGAGCACCTCGAGGCACGCCCCGAGGTAGGTCTGTCCTTCTCGCGCTCGGCCTTCATCGATGCCGACGGCGAACCGCTGGACTACTACCAGATGCCGAGCCTGACCGACATCACGCCGGGGCTGCTGTTCTGTCGCAACCCGGTGGGCAATGGCTCGGCGCCGGTCATCCGCCGCGAGATTCTCGAGGCCATCGCCTTCGACTGTGAGGTCAAGGGGGGCGGCGTGCTGCCCTGTTATTTCGATGAGAGTCTGCGCCAGAGCGAAGATATCGAATGCTGGACACGCATCGCCCTCAAGACCGGCACCACGGTGGAAGGCATTCCCGAGCCGCTGACCCGCTACCGACTCAATGAAGGCGGGCTTTCGGCACAACTGGAGCGCCAGTACCAGAGCTGGCTTGCGATCGTCGAGCTGACGCGCGCCTACGCGCCTGACTTCATCGAGCAATGGTATCCCCGCGCCCAGGCCTACCAACTGCGCTACCTGTCTCGTCAGGCGATTCGCCTGCGTGACGGGGATGCTGCCTGGGCGTATTGCCGCCGCGCCGTCAAGGCATGGCCGGGCATCTGGAAGGCGGAATTCGGGCGCACCGCTGCCACGGCAGGGGCCGCCCTGATGTTGCGCGTGATGCCCAAGAGTCTCTATCTACGCTGTGAAGGGCTCGCCCAGGGGGTCATCGGCAAGGCGCAGAAGAAGAAGATCGACAATGCGCCGCGCCCGCAGTCGGCCAGACCGAATCAACAGCAGGACGCTCATGAAGTGGAGTCGCCATGATGAGCCAGCCATTGGATCAAGCCCTCTTCACCACTGAGCGCGTCAAGACGCTGCCTCACGTCAAGGTGCTGGGGGTGCCCTTCGTCAATACCAGTCTCGACACCTGCCTGAGCCTGCTCAAGAGCTGGATCAGCGACCCGCAGCCGCGCACCGTCAATTTCATCAATGCACACTGCCTGAACGTGGCCCAGGTCGATCGCTATTACATGCAGGTACTGCATGACAGCGACCTGCTGCTGCCCGATGGCAGTGGCGTCAAGATGGCCTGCCGCATGCTTGGCCAGGAGCTTGAGGCCAACCTCAATGGCACCGATCTGCTGCCCCACCTGTGCGACATGCTGGTGGCGGAGAACAAGCGCCTGTTCCTGCTCGGCGCCGCGCCGGGCGTGGCCGACAGGATGGCCGCCAAGCTCCGCGAGCAATGGCCGACGCTCGAGATCAGTGGCGTGCATCACGGCTTCATCGGCCCGGAAATCATCGACGACGTGCTGGCGCAGATCAATCAGGGCACTGACCTGTTGCTGGTGGCGATGGGCGTGCCGGCCCAGGAGAAGTGGATCTCGACCTACCGTGAGCGACTCGAGGTGCCGGTGGTCATGGGCGTCGGCGGGCTGTTCGACTTCTATTCCCAGCGCATCCCGCGTGCGCCGGGCGTCGTGCGCAGACTGGGCATGGAATGGGCCTGGCGGCTGCTGATGGAGCCACGCCGCATGTTCAAGCGCTACGTGCTTGGCAACCCGAGCTTTCTGATGAGCGTGCGCAAGTATGGGGAAGAGGCGATTCCCGGCCGCGGCCTGTGGATGAAGTCACGCTCCAACTGGCGCCACTTTCGATGGCGAGTGAGCAACTGGCTGACCCCGCGCGCGCGCCGGGCCATGGATATCGTCGGTGCCAGCGGCGTGCTGCTGGTGCTGTCACCGCTGCTGCTGGGCACCGTGCTGGCCATCCGCCTGGAATCGCCAGGCCCGGTGCTGTTCGGCCAGGAGCGTATCGGGCGTCACGGCAAGCCGTTCAAGCTGTGGAAGTTCCGCTCCATGTACATCGACGCCGAAGAGCGTCTGCGCGAACTGCAGGCCGCCAACGAGAGCGAGGGTGGCGTGCTGTTCAAGATGAAGCAGGACCCGCGCATCACGCGCGTGGGTCGTATCATCCGCAAGCTATCCATCGATGAATTGCCGCAGCTGTGGAACGTGCTGCGCGGCGAGATGGCGCTGGTCGGGCCGCGCCCCGCCCTCGCCCGCGAGGTGGCGCTCTACGAGGCGCGCGCGCGCATGCGTCTGGATGCCACCCCGGGGCTGACCGGGCTGTGGCAGGTGTCGGGCCGCTCGGACCTGTCCTTCGAGCAACAGATCCATCTGGATCTCTTCTACCTGCATCGTCAGGGCATCAAGGAAGACATCAAGCTGCTGTTGCGCACGATTCCTGCCGTTCTGACCAGCCGTGGAGCCTACTGATGCGCGAGACTCCCTCTCTCATTTGTGCAGCGCTGCGCCAATATCACGACTCATGCCAAGGAGGTGTGCAATGCATGTGATCCTGTTGGCGGACCGCCTCGGCCAGGAAGTCGCGCCGATTGACCGCCGTTACTCGCCGGCGCTGCTGCCGATCGCCGGACGCAGCGTGCTGGAGCGCAATCTCGACCTGCTGGTCGGGCGAGGCGTGACGCATATCAGCCTGATCATCGCCCGTGACCCCGAGTGGTTCCGGGCGCGTATCGCCGATGGCTCACGCTGGGGCATCGATCTCGACATTCTGCCGATGCCCGGCGAGCGAGACCCGCGCGAGCAGATCAAGCGCCTCGGCGCCATGGCTGCCCTGCCCGCCCCGGTGCTGCGCGCCGATGTGCTGCTGATGCCGGAGTGGTTCAAGGATGACAGCCTCGCGATCAGCGAGCAGGCCATGGCGTCGGGTGCGCCGGTCTGCCATCCGGCCAGCGTGGCAGACCCGTCGCTCGCTCGCCTGCACTGGCCGGAGCTGCGCGACAATCCCGGGCTTGGGCCGGCCCTGCTGGCCTCGCTGTCGCACTATCACGCCCTGGTGATGCAGGCACTGGATGCCGATGACTCAGGCCTGACACCACATGGCGAGCGCGGAGTATTGCCCGGCGAGCAGGACCTGCACCACGTCTACTACGCCGCCGGCGCGACCCGCCTGGATGAATCGCGCCTCACCGGTGGCTTCGCCGGCATCACCACCCATGTGGAGCCCGGCGTGCTGCTCAAGGGACATTGCTGCCTCGAACAGGGCAGTTACGTGGAAGAAGGCGCCATGCTCGAGGACTGCGTCATCCTGCCCTTCACCCGCGTGCACGGGGGCCAGCAGATCAACGCCGGCATCCTGTTCGAAGGCGAGGCGCTCGACAGGACGGCCCCGCACTGGCTCAAGGACCGCCGTCAGGCAGGTGCCGCCTCGCAACGCGGCGTCGCCTATCGCAACCCGGCACGCCCCGAGTGGCAAGAACGGATTCTGGCGGCCCTGATCACCCTGGCCACACGCCCCTTCGGCTCGCGCTACAAGAAGCTTCGCCATCGCCTGCGCCAGGTGCAGGACAGCCGCATGCGGCTTTTCGGGGCACTGCCCGAGCGCTCGCCACCGCCACTGGACAGGGTCGGCATCAGCAGTGCGGGCGCCATCCAGCCCCCGGATTGGCGCGCCACACCGGATGCCTTCGCCGCGACGCTGGAGGCCATCCAGGTCGGCCAGACGCCGGGGCTACGCGGTGCGCTTCGAGAAGCCTGGCGACTGCGCCAGCAAGGCAAGCAGCAGTGATCGCACCTGTTCGCGCTTCCCCCCTGAGTCCGCCTCGCGATGCAAGGCAAGACACGAAAAAACCCCGCAGTGCCATGGCACTGCGGGGTTTTTCATACGGGGCCCTGTCACACGAGGTCTTGTCATGCGAGCGCTTGCGATCACTCGTCAGGCAGCATGAGCGGCCTTTGACACCGGCTCAGCGATGCTTGGCCAGCCAGGCAAGCGCGCCTTCGCTGCGCTTCCACTGGTCCCGCATCAGGGTGCGGTACTGCCAGGCCTCACCACGCGTGCCGGGTTCCGGCGCTTCCACCGCCAGACTCACCGGCCGCGGATGCTCCGCCAGCAGCAGGCTGATCAGATGCGAATTGGCTTCCCGCACGATCTCGAGTGCCTGCTCGGCGTCCTTGTCGCGCCCCAGTCGATAGAGCGCCAGCACCTGGCCCATCAGGATGCCCAACAGCGGCATTTCCTCATCGACGGCGCGTCGCTCGATATCATGCTCGGCGAGGGTCACGGCCTCGTCGTTGCGACCTTCGCGCAGCAGCTGATCCAGCACCAGCTCACGCAGGCCGAGGCTGTCTTCCTCGTCGAGCTTGAGCAGGCGCTCCGCCAGCTGGCGCGAACGCTCGCGCTCACCGCGTTCCATGCCGATCACCAGCCCCAGCCCACAGCGCAGCAACTGGGCGTTGTCGCCATCTTCCCAGCGCAACAGGCCGCCGGCCTGTTCGATCTGATCGAGCCAGCGATCGAAGCGCTGTGCCAGCGGCACGAAGAAGGTATCCGACATCCACGGCAGGCTACCGAAGCGACTGGCCAGTGCCAGGATCAGCCCCTGACACACCGCCGGAACGTCAAGCCATTCGGGGCTGGCGCACAGCTGCTGCAGCCACTCATTGGGGTCCTGGACATCCCAGGGATCGATATCCAGCGCCAGTGCCGCCTCTTCCTCGATGCGCGCCGGGAAGACCGCCTCCCAGAGCCCGAGTGTCACGGCCTGCTCCGCATTCTGACGGAACAGCAGACTGCCATCTTCCTGCGTTTCCAGCGCCAGACGCGGCGGATGCTCGATCACCTCGAACAGCGCCTGCAGGGCAGCCAGTGAATCCGACAGCGACTCATCGGAATTTACCATCTGCTCGGCGAGCGTGGCACGCGGGTTTTCGGCCAGATCCGCCAGGAATTCCAGCTGACCGGGCTCGATGTCCTTCTGCTTGGACAGACGACGCCACCAGAAGCGCGCACGATCCTGCGCCTCTTCCGGCTGGCCTTCGTGCAGCAGCAGCATGGCTTCGATATACGCCAGCGTCGGCGAATCGGGCAGCGTCTGCTGGGCACGAATGAAGGCGGCGCGCGCCGAGCCCAGATCATCGCTGTCCAGATGCAGCAGACATTGATGCTCCAGGGCGACGCCGCGCAGGAAGGCAGGGCCACGCTCCAGCACCTCATCGAGCAGCAGCGCCTTCTTGCGGGTGAAGCCGCGCTCCTGATAGAGATCCAGCAGCAGCTCGAAGCCAGGCTCGGCCTGCTCGGGCAGACGCGACCAGTCGCTGGTATCGAACAGCGCCTCCATGATCTGCTGAGCCCGACCGCGATTGCCGCTCTCGGCGCTGATCAGCCCCGCCTCGAGCAGCGCCTGCGCCGGCGCGAGACCAGAGGCCAGCGCCGCCTTGAGCTGTTCACCCTTGAACTCGCGCAGCGACAGCATCCACATCAGGTGGTCTGGTATCGCCGGCAGCTGCACCTTGTCGCAGCATTGCTTGTACTTGCGACCCGAGTCACACCAGCAAGGCTCGTTGCGTCCGGGCGGTGCCAACGACTCGCGCGCGAAATCGAGTCGCACCAGCGGAGTCTGGCTCCACAGCACCGGCGCCAGCGCTACCGCCAGCGCTTCGTCGCCACCGCTGTAGTTCACGCCCTCCGAATGCGCCCACTGCATGAAGGCAGGAAAGGATTCATCGGCGCGGATGGCATCAAGTGCCCCACTGGCGTAACTCAAGAGCCGTTCGACCCACTCGGCAAGCATGGCATCTCCCTAAAAAAGCGTTTCACAGCCCTGCAGGCACCGCATCCCGGTCGTCGCCTCGGCGTATCCTCAGGCGCGATGCCCGTCAGAACCTGCGAATCAAGGGGCGAAGTCTATCACGAGGAAGCCTCGCCCCTCATCGTTCACTCACTCAAGCGGCTGACGCAGCGATAACCTGCTGACCTGAGCTGTTCGGCCAGGCAGGCGATATGCGCCGGGCCCACTTCGCAGCAACCGCCGACGATACGAATGCCGGCATTGACCCACCCCAGGGCATGCGCCGCGTACTGCTCCGGCCCCAGGTCTTCGCGTGCCTTGAGGTCCTTGACGGTGCCGCCGGGATTGAGCTCCGCGATGGAGGTGAAGCCGTTGGCATAGGCACCGGTCGGCAGCGGGCTGGCCAGCAGATATTCCAGACTACCCTGAATGGCTTCCGGCGCGCTGCAATTGATCAGGATCGCGTCCACGCCCATCGCTTGCAGCATGCTGATCGCGTCGGCCAGCGGCTCACCGCTGCGCAGGGTCGCGGTCAGATCATCCTTCACCGTCAGCGAGACCCACACCGGCAAGCCGCTCTCGAGTGCGGCGGTGGCAGCGGCGCGAGCCTCGACGCAGGAAGACAGCGCCTCACACAGCAGGACATCGACCAGCGGTGCCTGCAATTCCACCAGCCGGCGATAGCTGGCCAGGGATTCGTCAGCACTCGGCGCGACATCGGGGCGATAGGTGGCGACCAGCGGCGGCAGGCAGCCTGCCACGCGCACATCCGCCTCGCCACTCAGGGCGATGGCATCCCGCGCGGCCTTGCCAGCGGCGGCATGAATGGCCGCGATCGACTCGCCGACACCCGCCAGGCCCAGACGCTGCGGCGTGGCCGTGTAGGTATTGAGCGTGATGACGCGCGCGCCGGCACGAATGAAATCCAGGTGCAGGTCACGCACCAGCTCAGGCTGGTCCAGCATCACCTGAGACGACCACAGCGGCGTCGGCTCACGACCGCTACGACGCACCAGTTCCTGGCCCATGCCGCCGTCCAGCAGCACGACTTCAGCCCCGTCACCTGCACCCTTTCCTGCTTCCAAGTCTCGTTCCACACAACCTCCAGAGCTTTTTGATGTCCTAGCGTGAGCCTGACGACCTGGCGAGACCCGCTGGCCAGTCAGTGGCGGGCGAAATTCTACCACGCTCGACCCGCTTGCGGCCCTTGCTCACTGGAGCCAAAAGGCTGCCCAATGCTACTGTTGACGACACCCTTTGCCCCGCGCTGCGCTCGAGGCTCGTGCTCACGAACCTCTCGGCAGCCCATGTCGCGCCAGATGCCCCACCCCGTTCAATCAAGGAAGCCTGCCTTGCTGTTGCCGAGCCCCTTTCGTCCCCGAGCCAACACTGCCAATGACGCGCCCCAGGTGCGTCTTGAGCGTGAGGGCCGCGACGAGATTCGCCGCATTACCCAGGCCGTGGAGCGTGTGCCCTGGTCGGTGAGCCTGATGCAGATCCTGTGGACCGCAGGCCCGGTGACGCTGATCGGCGCCTGGGGCGGCTATCTGCTCGGTTACGGCAAGGAACCGACCTTCGAGAACTACATCTTCTTCATCTCCTACACCGTCATCACCGGTGTCGCGGGCATCGTGGCCAATATCGCCCACAACCTGACCAGCTCACGGCGCTATGACCGCACCGAAGCCAAGATCGAACGCGTCATCGACACCGTGCCGGAGCTGATCCTCGCCACGCGCAACCTGATCGTCGAGAGCCTGGAAGGCGATGCCCGCCGGCGTGAAGCGGCGGCCATGCTGCTGCGCAAGCAGGATCTGGCGCCGGAGGGGGTCGAGCTGGCGGCGCTGGAGCTGCTCGATGACCGTGATGCCGCGCGCATCATCAGCCAGATCGACGTCTACCGTCGCGTGGGCCTGCATGCGCGTATCCGCGACATGAACAGCCTCAACCGCGAATGGCTCGAGCCCCAGTTCAATGAACTGGCCGAGCTGGCCCCCGAGGCCATCGGCCTGCTGCGTGAGCGCTTCGAAGGGCGCGCGCCGGATCTGCACAGCGGCGTGCCGCGTGACGAGAACTTCATCGAGCGTGTGCTGGCGGCCATCGAGCAGGACAACGACCTGCTGATGACCCTGCAGGACGTGGAGGAGATGCTGATTCTGGCCTTCGAGCTGATCAGCGGGCGCAAGATTCCGCTGCTGACCTTCGAATACCGTGGCCGCTGGAAGCTGGCGCGCGCGCTGGACAACCTCGAGCATGCCCGCTCGCGTTATCGCATTCGTCAGGCCACCGGCCTGTCACGCCTCAAGGCGCTGACGGTCTATCTGGCCGAGCAGTCCGGCACCCTGGTAGAGGATGCCGCCTCCGGCCTGCGCGCCGAGGTACTGCTGGAGCGCTCCACCCAGGCGATGGACGCCCTTGCCGAACAGGTGACGCATCTGGCGATCGCGGTCAATGAGGGCGATCGTGAACACCGCGCCGCGCTGCGCTCGCGCGCCGACATCCTCACCAACGCCATCCGCCTCTACAAGACGGTGACCAATGCCTACGAGCAGGTCGGGCGCAGCCACGCCGTCTTCCTCAAGATGTCCAAGCGCTGGGAAAACATCGCCTCGCAGATGTCCGATGACGCCACCCGCCTGCGGGTCGGCCCGGGCCGTCGTGGTCTGCGCATCCAGGAAAAGACCATCGCGCTGGACGATGAAGCCAAGGCGGAGGTCTGCAAGCATCTGGCCGATCACTTGAACGAGAGCCGCATCAAGCGCGTCGACAGCGAGATCGCCTACCAGGCGCGCGAGACGGTGCTACGCGTCGGTGTCGACAAGGCCAAGGCGATGGCGGTCGAGATCGCCCTCGCACTGGAGCCCCACATACACCTGTCACGCCCGGCCGTGCAGCGCGCCATCAATGGCTCCAACGCCGCCTATTTCGGCCAGCTGGAGCCCAATCAGTCCGCGGCGGCCAAGGCGGCCCTGGGCAGCGCCATGGTGCGCGAGATCGACGATGACCTGTCACGCACCGCCGAATCCCTGGCCATCGCGCTGGTGCGCCACTACCGCGTCGAGCTGGAGCCGCTGGCCATCGAGTTCCTGCGCGATACCTTCGGCGCCCGTGAAGCGACGCTCAACATGCTCAGCAACTATCAGCCCGCCGACCACCACCCGGTCAGCTATCTCTCCAATCGCCCCCCGCTGATCCAGACCGCCAACCGCGACTGGTATCGCGCCCTCGTCCAGGCGCGCCGCGCGCTCGACGACGATTGATCCCCGCCTCGGGCCAGCGGCATACTGTATGGATCATCATATCGACAGCCTTTGACCGCAGGATGCCCGATGCGCCTGATCATCGCCGAAAAGCCCAGCCTCGCCCGCGCCATTGCCGAGGCGCTGCCCGGACGCTCAAGCAAGCGCGACGGCTATATCGATGCCGGTGACACCCGTGTCACCTGGTGCATCGGCCACCTGCTGGAGCAGGCCCCGCCGGATGACTACGACGAGCGCTTCAAGCGCTGGTCGCTGGATCACCTGCCGATCATCCCCGAGCAATGGAAGCTCAAGCCGCGCAGCCAGGCGCGCGGTCAGCTCAAGACCATCCGCGAGCAGCTCAAGCTGGCCGATGAGGTCGTGCATGCCGGCGACCCCGACCGTGAAGGCCAGCTGCTGGTACAGGAAGTGCTGGAGCACATGCGCTGGCGCGGGCCGGTCAAACGCCTGCTGATCAGTGACATGAATCGCCCCGCCGTCAGCCGTGCCCTCAACAAGCTGGACGACAATCAGCGCTGGCAGCCGCTCTATGAAGCCGCGCTGGCGCGCCAGCGCGCCGACTGGCTGTATGGCATGAACCTGACCCGCGCCTGGACATTGACCGGGCGTCAGGCCGGCCACGACGGCGTATTGTCGGTAGGCCGTGTGCAGACGCCGCTGCTGGGGCTGGTGGTGCGCCGTGACGAGGAAATCGAGGCCTTCGAGCCCCGCGCCTTCTTCCCGCTGTGGATAGAGGCTGGCGTGGCGGCGGGCAGCTTCAAGGCCTGGTGGCATGCGCCCAGCTCGCCCTGGCTGCAACGCCTGGCGGACAAGGGCACCCCGCTGCCACTCGATGACAAGGGTCGCCTGCTGGATAGCCGTCCCGCCGAGCGCCTCGCCCGCCATCTCGCGACCTTGACCACCCTCGGCGATGGCCATGTCGAAAGTGTCGAGGCCAGCGACAAGTCACAGCCCGCGCCGCTGCCCTATTCGCTCTCGGCGCTGCAGGTCGATGCCGCGCGCCGTTTTCGCCTGCCCGCCCAGAAGGTCCTCGACACCTGTCAGGCGCTTTACGAGCGTCATCAGCTGATCACCTATCCGCGCTCCGACTGTCGCTACCTGCCGCGCGAACATCACGCCGGCATGGCCAATCTGATGATCAGCGCCTGCGTGGGTGACCGCGAGCTTGAACGCTACAGTGGCGGCGCCGATTTCAGCCTGCGCTCGCGCGCCTTCAATGACAGCAAGGTCAGCGCGCACCACGCCTTGGCGCCGACCGGACGCGAGCCGGACTATGCACGCCTGTCGCGCGATGAAGCCAATCTCTACCGCATGATCACGCGCAACGTGCTGGCCCAGTTCTACCCGGCCTATCGCTATCGCGAGGTCAAGGTCGAGCTGCGCTTCGCCAAGGAGCCCTTCCGCGCCAGCGGCCGCAGCGTCATCGACGAGGGTTGGAAGGTGCTGTTCCAGCGCGCTGCGGGGGCCGGGGAGACAGCTGATAAGCAAGACTCTGACAAGAAGGCCTCAGACAAGAACGCAGCCGCCGATGACAAGACCCCGCCGCCACTGCCCGCCCTGACGGAAGGCGAACCGGCCTGCGTGCTCGACTGTGGTATCGAGGAGAAAGAGACCCGCCCGCCGGAACCCTTCAATGACGCCAGCCTGATTCAGGCGATGATGAACATCGCGCGCTACGTCGAGGATGAAGCGGTGCGTCGCACGCTGCGCGATGTGGATGGCCTGGGCACCGAGGCGACACGCGCCGGCATGCTCGAGACACTGATCAATCGCGGCTATCTGGTGCGCGAAGGCCAGGCGATGCGCTCCACGCGTATCGGCCGCGCGCTGATTCATGCCCTGCCGCCCGCCGTGTCGCGCCCGGAGCGCACCGCACAGTGGGAGCAACGCCTGAGCATGATCCACGAACAAGGCGACCCGGCGGCGCCCTTCCTGAGCGATCTGATCGTGGATCTGCGTGCGCTGCTCGCCGATAGCTCCGCCAGCCGCTTGAGCACGGCACTGGCCAGCGTCGGCGGTGCGACACCCGCGCCGCGCAAGGGCGGCGGCAAGGGCGGCTCGCGTCGCAAGGCAACGTCCTACAAGAAGCGCGCCTCTGGCAGCTCTTCAGGCAAGGGCGCTTCTGGCAGCACTACTGACGGCGCTTCTCGTAAAAGTGCTTCCACCAGGAGCCCACGCAAGCGAGCGACTGCGTCACGGCGCAAGCCCGATAGCTGACAGCGGGTCAGGTGAAATACAACCGGCCCCCTCCTGCACTGACGCACTGCTCTGCTCTCCATGACAAGATGACAAATATGCACTCAATGACTGATCCGGAAGATAACTGGCTGTGGATCATCGGCCCGGGGGCCATCGGGCGTCTGTTGGCGGCTTCGCTGATGGCAGCACGCCAGCGAGAGCTTCGTGAGCAGGGAGTATCCACGCTACCGCGTGTCCTGCTACTGGGGCGTCAGGCAATGGCGGGGCAAGCAGTCGTGCTCAACATGACCACGCCGGAATCACACTCTGTTAGCGCAAAGATAAATTATTCAACAATTGACACACCGCAAGGCTCTCCATCTAAAAAGCCTTCTGCCATCTGGCTGACGACCAAGGCCCATGGCGTACCCGGCGTCTGGCAGCAACTGGCACCACATATCACGCCCGAGACTTCCGTGACCTGCTGGCAGAATGGCCTGAGCGCTCAGCCGTGGCTGGCCGAACGCCACGCCAACCTGATATGCGCCAGCACCACCGAAGGCGCCTGGCTGCCAGCCGAGACTGGTGCAAACGCGACACCTGACACTGGCTCGACAGCGGATGAACTCCAACACCTTGGCGTGCAACACGCCGGGCGCGGTCACACTTGGCTGGGCGCATGGCAGAGTGGCGGTGACGGCGATCCCGACAGCCAGTCCAACCAGGCCACTCTCGTGCAATGTGACTGGCTCAGGGCAGCAGAGTTTGCGTGCGAATCGACACCGGATATCCAGACTCGCCTGTGGCACAAGCTGGCGATCAATGCGGCGATCAATCCCCTGGTGGCACGCTATCGCATTCGCAATGGCCAGCTGCGCGACCGGCCATTTGCCCCGATGGTGCGCCAGGCGGTCGAGGAGATCAGCGCGGTACTGAATAGCGAAGGCATCCCTGCCCCGGGGGAAGGCTGGCAGGCGCTGGTCGAGCAGGTCATCCGCGCGACCGCCAACAATCGCGCCTCGATGCTGCAGGATGTGCTCGCCGGTCGCCCTACCGAGGTCGAGGCGATCCTTGGCCCATTGCGCCGCACTGCCGCCCGACATGGGCTGGCCCTTCCCTTGCTGGATGACCTCTACTGTCAGCTGAGCACGCCGCAGCGCTGAGACCGGGATCACAACCAGCCCAGCGACTCCAGCCAGACAACTTAGCCTCGCCTCTCTCCCCAGATGACGCGCATAAAAAAGACCCGCCTCGCGAGAGACGGGTCACAAGCAACAGCCAAGCTGTCGAGAGAGAGCAGTACTGGCAGCCTGTCAGCCTCAAGCACGACGGCGTGCATGACGTTGGCAGGCAACCGCTGGATCAGTGGCCAGCACTCATCCAGATATCAGGCTTCAGCGGTGGAAACGCTCTGAGGCTTCACGCGCCAGCTCGCGGATACCATCCCAGTCACCCGCATCGATCAGTTTCTGCGGCGCGACCCAGCTACCACCGACACACATCACGTTCTTGAGCGCGAGGTAGTCAGCGGCGTTGCTCAGGGAAATGCCGCCAGTCGGGCAGAAGCGAGCTTCGCTGATCGGGCCACCGAAGGACTTGATCGCATTGACGCCGCCCGCGGCTTCCGCCGGGAAGAACTTGAAGCGACGGTAACCGTACTGCCAGCCCGTCATCAGCTCCGAGACGGTCGCGACACCCGGCAGCATCGGTACGCTGCTGGTCACGCCGTACTGGTACAGCGCTTCGGTGGTGCCCGGCGTGACGATGAAGTCGACGCCCAGCTCTTCCACCTGGCGATACTGTTCCGGCGTCAGCACGGTGCCGGCACCGATGCTGGCGTTGGGCAGCGCTTCACGCATCAGGCGGATGGCTTCCAGCGCGCAGTCGGTACGCAGCGTGACTTCCAGTACGGTCAGGCCACCTTCGTAGAGGGCCTTGCCCAGCGGTACGGCGTCCTCGATGCGCTCGACGGCGATCACCGGCAGCACGGAGGCTTTCTGGCAGATGCTGTCGATCTCGGTGGTACGAGTCGACGGAAGCTGTTTTTCAAAGCTCATGGCGTTCTCCTTGTGCCGCGGCCAGCCTCCCTTGTGGCTGGCCGCGGCCGATGTGATCAGGGGGCCCAGTAAAGCGCCAGCGGCGCGGACAGGAAGGCACGAATCGGCAGTTCACTGACCGCCTCGACGTCGCTCAGCGCGCGCGACAGCACGGCCTGCTTGTCGGTCCCCGTGAGATGAAGCACGGTACGACGCGTCTGGCGCAGACGCTCGAGAGACAGCGTGATACGCGCCTGCGGCACGCTGGGTGCACGCATCGGCACACAGCAATCCGCACTGGTCAGCGCTTCCTGCAGACGGTCACCATCCGGGAACAGCGAGGCCGTATGGCCATCGCCGCCCATGCCGAGAATCAGTGCGGAGGCCGGCCAGGGGAGCGCCGCGATGCGAGCACTCACTTCTGCGCAACCGTCCTCCGGCTCTGCCTCGGCGTTGGTCAGCGGATGGAAGGTGGCGGCACTGGCCGCACCGCTCAGCAGGTGCTCACGCACGAAGCGTGCATTGCTGTCATCGGCGTCTTCGCTCACCCAACGCTCATCGGCGAGGGTGATATCGACCCGCGACCAGTCCAGCGGCTTGTCGCGCAGCGCGGCAAACAGCGGCTTGGGCGTGGAGCCGCCGGAAACCACCAGCAGCGCACGCGCTGACGGATCAACGTCGAGATCAGCACGCAAGGCGGCGGCCAGATACTCGGCGAGAGAGTGTGCGGTCTGTACGCGCGGGTCCTGCTCAGTCACGGTGGCGCTCATCTCAATACTCCTCATACCAGCTGCGACCGTCGCGCGTGATCATCGCGATCGAGGAGACGGGGCCCCAGGAGCCGGCCGGATAACGGCGCGGTGTGGCGGCGCGGGATTCCCAGCCATCGATGAGGGTATCGACCCAGCGCCAGGCGTGTTCGATCTCGTCACGACGCACGAACAGATACTGCTGGCCCTTGATGACCTCAAGCAGCAGACGTTCGTAAGCTTCCGGAATACGGCGCTTGGGGAAGGCGCTGTTGAAGTCGAGGTCCAGCGGGCCCGGACGCAGACGCATGCCCTTGTCGAGACCGGAGTCCTTGGTCAGCACCTGCAGGGAGATGCCTTCGGACGGCTGAAGACGAATGATCAGCTTGTTGGCCGCCAGCGAGCGCTGGTCCGGATCGAAGATGTAGTGCGGCTGCTGACGGAAGTGGATCACGATCTGTGACAGCTTCTCCGGCATGCGCTTGCCGGTCCGCAGGTAGAACGGCACACCGGCCCAGCGCCAGTTGGAGACTTCGGTCTTGAAGGCCACGAAGGTCTCGGTCTGGGATTCGGTGTTGGCACCCTCTTCCTCGAGGTAGCCCGGCACGTGCTGGCCATCGACGGCACCCGCGATGTACTGACCACGCACCAGATCCGTGTTGAGACGCTCGCCGGTGATCGGGCGCAACGCCTTGAGCACCTTGACCTTCTCGTCACGAATGGCGTCTGCGTCCAGGTTGGACGGCGGGTCCATCGCGATCAGACACAGCAGCTGCAGCAGGTGGTTCTGCACCATGTCACGCAGCTGACCGGCCTGATCGAAGTAGCCCCAGCGCCCTTCGATGCCGACCTTCTCCGCCACGGTGATCTCGACGTGGGAAATCTGGTTCTGATTCCACTGGTTGCCGAACATCGGGTTGGCGAAGCGCAGCGCGATCAGGTTCTGGACGGTTTCCTTGCCCAGATAGTGATCGATACGATAGATCTGGGATTCGTGGAAGACGGCGCCGATCGCGTCGTTGACGACGCGCGAGCTCTCCAGATCAGAGCCGATCGGCTTCTCGACCACGACACGTGAGTGCTCGTCGAGGCAGCCCGCCGCCTGCAGATTGCTGCTGATGTCGCCGTAGATACGCGACGGTACGGAAAGATAGATCATCAGCGGGCGCGGCGACGGCTTGCCCTTAGCATCCACACGCCAATCGGCAATTGCGGAATAGCCTTCCACGGTGCTGAAGTCCAGCGCCGCATAGCTGATGCGAGAGAGGAAGCGCTCGATGCATTCCTTCTCGAGGTGTTCCGGCTTGACGCGCTCCTTGAGCGCCGCCTGCACGGTGTCCTTGAAGGATTCGAGGCTGACATCCTGACGCGCCAGACCGATCAGGCGAGTTGCCTTCTCGAGCAGACCGTCACGGTCGAGGTGATAGAGGGCTGGATATAGCTTGCGCTTGGCGAGGTCGCCCAAGGCGCCGAACAGGGCAATATCCACGCCCGGAATGATGTCGGAACTCATGCCGCCGATTTCTCCCGTCGAAACTGCCCTGTATGCCGAAATGACCGACAAGGTGGGCGACTTCGAACCCGCTTCCTGGAAGGCTGCGCAGGCTGGCGCGGCGAGGAGAGGCTCGAATGACACACGGCACCGGGAAGGCGTTGGCGATACATGGCTGGTTATATTAACAACAAATGTAGCGATAACGCCGCTGTCACTCAAGACAATTCGCCCCACAAATAGGTAAACTTACCTAAAAGTGGTAGTCAGCGGCGCTTTCGCTTTCACCTCGTCCTTCGCGCCCCTGGATCAGCAAGTGACCCAAAGAGATGCTTGGCCTACCAGACGAGTGAGGCTAGGATGCCCAGATTACGTAGTTATTTCACTACACAATGGCAGGGTAACAGGCGAATGGCAGTACACGACCTCATCAATCGCATCCGTGAACGTCTCGACGAGCTCAATCGCTCCGAGCGCAAGGTCGCCGACGTCATTCTGGCGGACCCGGCTGCGGCCACCGGCATGAGCATCGCGGCGCTCGCTCAGGCCTCGCTGGTCAGTGAGCCGACCGTCAACCGCTTCTGTCGCAACTTCGATGCCAAGGGCTTCCCCGACTTCAAGATCAAGCTGGCCCAGAGTCTGGCCGGCGGCACGCCCTACGTGTCGCGCAGTGTCGATCAGAACGATGATGCCGCGGCCTATGGCGACAAGATTCTCGGCGCCACCGTGGCCGCGCTCGACGATGCCCGTCGCGCACTGGACCCCAGACGCATCGAACGCGCCGTCGACTACCTGAGCCAGGCCAAGCAGATCTGCTTCTTCGGCCTTGGCGCCTCAGGCCCGGTCGCGGCGGATGCCCAGCACAAGTTCTTCCGCTTCAACCTGCCGGTCATGGCCTATGAAGACGTGCTCATGCAGCGCATGGTGGCCGCCGCCTGCCATACCGGCGACGTGATCGTGATCATCTCCTACACCGGGCGCACCCGCGAGCTGGTCGATATCGCCAAGCTCGCACGCAGCAATGGCGCTGCGGTACTGGGCATCACCGCTCCGGACTCTCCGCTGGCGCGCGAGTGCACCGAGGTGCTGGAAGTCATGGCACCGGAAGACACCGATATCTATATGCCGATGACCTCACGCATGATCCACCTGGCCCTGATCGACGTGCTGGCCACCGGCGTGACGCTGCGCCGCGGAGAAGACTTCCAACAGCACCTCAAGAAGATCAAGGACAGCTTGAAGGACACCCGTTTCCCACCGGAGTCTTGAGCACTAGCCACCAAGTCATCAGCCCCAGCTACGGCAAATGAGCTCTTCCTGCGCAGCCATTCAACGCGCTACTGACGCTTCAGCGTCACTTGAGCGATCCTTCAGGCATGGCGCGGGGCTTGCACCCGCGTGATCAAGACACAACAATACGCGCCATACCCCCTGACATGCGGTGCTCGCCGCATGATGTCTCATGTCGTGAATGCTGAGGATGCTTCCCATGCGCTGGCTGGCCACTGCTGCTCTGACCCTGATTTCCGCCCTTCCCGTGACCATGAGTCTGGCTCAGGCCGACACCTTCAAGTTCACGGCGATTCCGGATGAAGACGAGTCACGCCTGGTGGAGCGTTTCGACAAGGTCGCCGACTATCTGGAAGAGAAGCTGGGCGTCGATGTCGAGTATGTGCCGGTCAAATCCTACAGCGCCGCCGTCAGCGCCTTCCGCAATGATCAGATCCAGATGGCCTGGTTCGGCGGCCTGACAGGCGTTCAGGCACGTCAGATGGTGCCGGGCTCCGTCGCCATCGCCCAGGGCGTGGAAGATGCCGCCTTCCGCAGCTACTTCATCGCACGTCGCGACCTCAAGCTGGCCGGCGATGCCGCCGAGCCGCTGGACGCCTTGCCCGACTCCCTCGAAGGCCACTCCTTCACCTTCGGCGCCAAGACCTCCACTTCAGGCCGCCTGATGCCGGAATACTATCTGCGCGAGCAGTTCCAGCAGGCGCCGGACGCCCTGTTCAGCCGCGTCGGTTTTTCCGGCGACCACTCACGCACCATCGCACTGGTCGCCGCCGGCACCTATGACGTGGGCGCAGTCAACTTCGCGGTGTGGGAAGCGGCAGTCAAGGACGGCAAGGTCGACCCGAGCAAGGTGCAGGTGCTGTGGCAGACGCCGGCCTACCCGGATTATCAGTGGACCATTCGTGGCGATGCCGACAGCCACTTCGGCGCGGACTTCACTGCCCATGTCACCACGGCCCTGCTGGACATGAAGGACCCGGACCTGCTCGAGAGCTTCCCGCGCTCCGGCTTCATTCCGGCCAGCAACGATGACTACGCGCCGATCAAGACCGTCGGTGAACAGCTCGGTCTGCTGCGCTGAGCTCATGACCCAGGAAACACCCTCTCCACTGCTGCACCTTTCGCAGGATCACCTCGGCCATGGCGCCGAGGTGGTCTTGCGTGATCTGGATATTCGCCTCCTGCCGGGCGAGCGCATCGCCCTGCTCGGTGCAAGTGGCGCAGGCAAGTCCACGCTGCTGGAAGCCCTGCGCGCCGCGCTGCAACAGCGCGACGTAGCGGCCGCCTGGTGCCCTCAACGCCAGGGGCTGGTGCCGCAATTGTCGGTCTACCACAACATCTTCATGGGCCGGTTGGACCAGCACTCACGGCTGACCAACCTGCTCAATCTGCTGCGCCCGAAACCTGCTCACTGGCAGGCGGTCGCCACATTGTGCGAACCGCTGGGTATCGCCGGCCTGATGGAGCGCTCCGTCGAGGCGCTTTCCGGCGGTCAGCGCCAGCGTGTCGCCATCGCACGCGCGCTCTATCAGGGCCATGATCTGTTCCTCGGTGACGAGCCCGTCGCAAGCGTGGACCCACATCAGGCCAGCCAGTTGATCCAGCTGATTCACGCCCGCCACGCTACCAGCGTGGTAGCGCTTCATCAGCGTGAGTTGGCACTCACTCACTTCACGCGCGTGATCGGGCTTGGCAAACAGGCTGACGGCCAGGGGCGCGTGCTGCTGGATGTCACGACCGACGGACTGACGCCCGGCGACCTGGATTTCCTGTACCCCGCTGCGGCGACCCGCGAGTCATCCGATGTCAGCTGACCCTTCCACCATGACGGCAGAGCTGCGCCATCCCCCTCGCTGGTGGCAGGCACGCAGTGATGGCGCGCGTCTGTTGCGCCTCGGTGGTGGTCTGGTCATCGCGATGCTGGTGCTGGTGCCCTTCGCCCATCTCTCCGTTACCTCGCGCGATCCCTGGCAGGAACTGGGCCGCATGCTGGCGGGTCTGGCGTCGCCAGCTCCCGGCGCACTGGAATCACCGCTGCACGCTCTGATCCTGACCATCGCCTTCGCGCTGTGGGGCACCCTGCTGGGCGCGTTGATCGGGCTGCCACTGGCATTGGTCTACTCTCGCTCGCGCCTGCTGCGGGGCATCTGCGCCGGGCTGCGTGCGGTGCATGAGCTGTTCTGGGCGCTGCTGTTGCTGCAGGTGTTCGGGCTATCGGCCGCCACGGCGCTGGCGGCGATCACGATTCCCTATGCGGCGACCTTCGCCAAGGTCTATGCCGAGATTCTCGAACAACTGCCGCAGGCGCCACTCAAGGCACTGCCCTATGCCAGCTCGCGCGCGATGCGCTTTGTGTATGCAGAACTGCCGATGGCGTGGCGGCGCATGGCCAGCTACACCCGCTATCGCTTCGAATGCGGACTGCGCGCCAGCGTCCTGCTCGGTTTCGTCGGCTTGCCCACGCTGGGCTTCTATCTGGAAAGCGCCTTTCGCGAGGGCCGTTACGCCGAGGCGGGCGCCCTGCTGTGGATCTTCTATCTGCTGATCGCCACGCTCCCATGGTGGGGGCACCGTCGGGCGTTGCCGGTACTGGCCATCGCCAGCCTCTGGTGGCTGGGGCCATGGCCCGATGTCAGCCCGACCCTGCTGTGGCGCTTCATCAGCCATGACATCTGGCCGGCGCCGCTGGTCAATGCATCATTCGAGTCACTGACCTCGGGCGAGCTCGCGACAGGCCTGCTGCAATGGGCCAGTCACCTGCCCGATCTGCTGCCCGCCATCGGCAATACCTTGCTGCTCGGCCTGCTGGGCACCGCCGGTAGTCTGCTGATCGCCATGCTGCTATGGCCGCTGGCCAGCCGCCATGTGGGCAACCGCCTCTCGCAACACTCGGCCAACGGCCTGCTGATCTTCCTGCGCACCACGCCGGAGCTGATTCTGGCCTTCATCCTGCTGTTGCTGCTGGGGCCCTCGCTGCTGCCCGCCTGGCTGGCGCTAGCGCTGCACAACGGCGCGATCATCGCCTTCCTGTGTGCTCGCCATGCCAACCAGATTCAGCTGCCGCCCAGTCGCCCGCAGGGCAAGTTCGAATGCTGGCTCTATGAGCTCAACCCGCGTGTCGCCCCCGGCATGTTCGCATTGCTGCTCTACCGCGCCGAGACCATCATTCGCGAGACGGCCATTCTCGGCATGCTGGGGGTGGTGACGCTGGGCTTCCATATCGACTCGAGCTTCGAATACCTGATGTTTGATCAGGCATTTGCCTTGCTGGTGCTCACCGCCATACTCAATATCGGCGTTGATAGCCTCGCGCGGCGCCTGCGCCCCAGCGGCGAGATCTCTGAAGACAGCTGCGTGCGCTGACTCCTGCCCTACGCAGGAGTAGGCGCTGACTTCATGACGCACCCGACTCCCCTTTGAGCGAGCCTTCCCATGCCTCAATCGTCACCCGCAGGTGCTGCCAGCACGGCAAGCGCCAAGCGTGAAGCGCAGCGCATCACCTTGATCGGCGCGGCGCTGGATGGCGTGCTGGGTGTCGCGAAGCTCATCGTCGGCAAGCTGGTCGGCTCACAGGCACTGATCGCCGATGGCATCCATTCCCTGTCAGACCTGGTGACGGATGCCTTCGTGTTGGTGGCGACTCACTACGGCCGCCAGGCGCCGGATCGCTCACATCCGTGGGGGCATGAGCGCATCGAGACGCTCGGCACCCTGGTACTCGGCAGTCTGCTGCTGGCCGTGGCGGGCGCCATTGGCTGGGAAGGCATTTTGCGCAGCTGGGAGCTGATGTTCGGCTCACTGACCATTCCGCTACCCGGTGCTCTGGGTATCGGCATCGCGATCCTCTCTCTGCTCGGCAAGGAAGGTATCTTTCGCGCCACGCTGAAGGTCGCGCGCAAGCAGAAATCCAAGCTGCTGGAAGCCAATGCCTGGCACTCGCGCAGTGATGCGCTCTCCACCGTGGCGGTGCTGATAGGCCTGATCGGTACCCAGCTGGGGGCCAGCTGGCTGGATGGCATCGCGGCGGTCGTCGTTGGTGTGATGGTGGGCAAGATCGGCGCCTCCTTGGCCTGGGAGGCCTCGCGCGAACTGATCGACACCGCCCTGCCACGCGAACAGCAACACGCCATGCGTGAGTGCTTGCTGTCACTGCCGGAGGTGCGTGGTGCCCATGACCTGCGCAGCCGTACTCTGGCCGGCCGTATCGTGCTGGAAGTCCACCTGCTGGTCGCGCCACGCATCAGCGTCTCGGAAGGCCATGCCATCGGCCACCACGCAGTGGCTCGCCTCAAGGCCGAATTCCCCCAGCTCAGTGATGTGCTCTATCACATCGACCCCGAAGATGACTCGCATCTCGGCCAGGCTAGCCTAGCGCAGCCCACGCTACAGCAGCCCCTGCCCCTGCGCAGCGACATCATCGCCGCACTCGATGAATGCTGGCAGCAGTCACCCCTCTGGCAGGCGCGCAGCGGCCTCACACTGCATTATGTCAACCATGCCACCACCCCTGCTGGCACCGACTCGTCGGCCCCGCATGTAGATATCCTGCTGGAGTTGCCGGGTTGTGCTATGGAAGCCGCCTCAGAAACGGCTCTGCAATGTAACCACGACGCTGACTCACGCAACGCATCAATCGTCGAGATGGAACGCCTTGCAGCGGCCCTAAAGTGGTTCGGCAAGCTGGAGATCGGTGTGATGTCACATATCCACCAGCGCTGACGTGTGGGTTACACTGCAGGCAAAGGCAGGCATGGCATCCTGCACTTCAGAGGCAGGCTTGGGTTGATCCCTCATCGTTCAAAAGCGCTCAAAGGCGTTCCAGGTATCGTCATCAAGACCAGAATTCACCCTCGAACTCAAAGACAGACATCCACCAGACAAGGAGCACGCCATGAGCAACGCATCCGGCGAAATGCACAAGACACGCATCATCAGCGAGCTGAAAGGTTTCATCCGCAAGCTGCTGCAAGACCCGAAGATTCTCGAACAGTCACTGGTCGTGGCGCGAGCGCGCCTCAAGGAAGGGGCGGAACAAGGAAAGAATGAGCAAGCAGTGCTGGCTATCATCGCCAACGAGATTTCTGACACTACCAGCATCCATATCCCGGAAGATCCCGCAGAACACTCCGATGCAGACAAGCTGTTCCTGGAGCTGCTGAAGGATGTGGTGGAAGAAGAAGAAGCGCTTTATTGAAATTCAACTTACGAAGGCGTGCACTATCGTGCACGCCTCACTCTGCAAGAAAATACGGATATAATCTATTATAGGATATCTGCTCATGATTATAGGCAACTATAGAAGCCTTAAAGCCAGAAATTAATAAAAGCCCAATAAGAACAATACCAACTACTATTGCCAATGTAAAATATCGCATTCTAGAAAACTTCTCTGAATAACTTGCGAGAAGTTGCAATCTATCATCTCCCGACAAGCTATATATCAACACAAGAGATATCATGAACTGTGATATTGCTGGTGCGTAGATCGCACTAAAGTTAGACAGCATAAATATCGAGAAAGGTGGAATAGCTTTTGAAGTGACTATACAACATCCATCTAGGCGCTTTCTAACCATAAAATAAAGCAATACAAAAACAGCTAATAGCAAGCTAAACCCAAAAGCAAGCCCGAATCTATAAGTCATATCTAAAATAAAATTATGCGGATGCTGCTCAGATCGCCCAATTAGTTTAGCAGCATTTTGAAATGAAAAAAAGTTATGGCCGATTAATACACTAGACCAATCTTCAAAAATGCCCTCGATAGCCAAAGCCCATAAAACTAATCTACCGCTACCACCTCGATCAACAAAACCTTCGCCAAGAGCCCCACCGAACCACCATTTATAGCTTACAACAATACAAGCGACAACTACAAAAAAAAATATGATTAAAAAAGTAATATATTTCCTGTTGGATGCGAGAAAGATCAGAAACAAAAATGATAATATAACAGACAGAACAACACCCCTACTGCCAAGTATTAATACATGAAAAAACACAAAGCAACCTGATAAGAAAATCATAAAACCTAGTATGGAGCGAAGACATAGCTTATTATCCGCAAACATACAAATCACCAATAAAATGTAAATTAATTGTATATGCCCGTAAAATCTAGGATTAGAAAAACCTACTAAAGTGTCGTATTTATGCAGCTCTCCACATGCAACTTCTGCCATGAATATTACATAGAGCAAACTATTCACAACTATAAAAACGCTTACAAAAATTACTACACACAATAAAGCTACTCTTTCAGAAACAAAGCATCTAACCTTATAGATAAAAATAGCTATAAAAAGATATAAAGCCAAATACATAATATATGGATCAAGCCAATCTACCTGACCAAGAATGGCGCTGCTTACACACCAATTTATAAGCAAAAAAAGCAGCACAGACACATCAAACACAAGATACTGCCATAAGGTAAGAGAATGAACAAAAAGCAAGACGAGTGTTCCAAAAACAAGAAACTGGACAGACCGATTATAATTATAGCTATTCGAAAGCAAAAAAACACAAGCAAGAAGAAAAGTTAAAAACATAAAACTAACAGCGAACTTATCGCTCGCTGTTAGTTTTTTTAATTTACTAATTAAAATCAATGGCACTTGACTTTAATTAGGTAGAGGTTGTGGATCGGCAGTCCGCCGGAACCCATGCTGCATCCATAGCATCATTACGAGTGCAAGACCAAGTAATACTACCGCCATCAGTTGCTGAGTCAGGAGTAAGAGTCAGTTCGGCCGTATCTGCAACTGTAGCATTATAATTAACAGTAATTACACCGCCAGTACCAACAGTTACAGAGTCAACTGCATTACCTGTGATTTTATTTGCTGCTTGCAAGCCTGCCGCGTCATTAGATGTTGGGAAATTACTTGAAGTAGAATACACCTCGGTAACAGCTGTCTTTGCTGCAGCCGCCAGCTGCAAACCTTCTGAGACATTAGCCCGCTTAGTGTAATCCTGGTAACGCGGAATGGCTATAGCAGCCAAAATTCCAATTATGGCAATAACGATCATCAGCTCGATCAGTGTAAAACCAGCTTGTTGCTTGCGTGTCATGGTGTGACTCCCTTGCATTTGCGTAGTGAGATCAGGTCGTACGTCCTGAAACCCCGGTTACCTTCCCTGACCAGCAGGATGTTACAGAAGAATGTCAGTATGGGCGTATGCTTCTAATTATTCCCAACAACATCTTCACCAGCATAACATCTTGATATCACGGGGTGTCGACCGGACGGGACGAGTGATACCACAGCCACAGTTCAGGTGCCATTGCCATGTCGCAAGACGCTTGCTTGGCGGCGCTGACGGCTGCTTGGTTGTTACAATAGATTACACTCGGTGACATTGCAAGCAACGAACACAAAAACTTTGTGCTCGAGACTCAGGCGCTCTTCAACGTTACTCCCAACCCAGCAGCGTTTGGCTAGCTCCCCTCCACAAACCCTATCCTCCTTTCATGTCATGAATGCGCCATTCCTAGCGCTGGGCAATCCAGCTACACTCTTCTGCAAGACGATGTTTGTAATACGATGGCTTACCGCACCAGAGTTCACGCACAGCGCATCAGCGCCTGCTTCACGTTTGAAGCAGTCAAAGTAGGCCCATTGGCAACTGCAACAGGAAGAGTGTCATGCCCCAGTCAGAACACACGCTAAAAGGATTTGCTGCACGACTGGTCGACTCTGGCCTGCTCGAACCACAGGCAGCACAGCTGGCTGAACAGGAAGCCAATGAGGCCGGAGAAAGCCTGTTGCTGCATATCATCGCGCACGGCCTGGTGACGGCACGTGACGCGACATTGGCGGCCGCCTGGGAATACGGCTTACCGTATGTGGATCTCGATGCCCTTCGTATCGACTCGCTGCCTTCCATTGATGAGCTGCCCGAGAAAGTCTTGCGCAAGCTGGGAGTATTGCCACTCTATCGCCGCGAGCATCGCCTGACCGTCGGTGTGCCCTCCCCATCGACGCTCACGCATCTTGATGAACTGCAATTTGCCACCGGCTTGTCGATCGAGAGTGTCCTAGTCGCCGCCGACCAGCTGACGCCGGCATTGGAGCAGTACCTGGAGGCCGGCGAAGAAAGCGCCATGGACATGCTGAGCGAAGATGGCGAAGCGCTTGATGGGCTGGATTTCGAGGGCGAAGAAGATAACAACCATGACATGGCGATCACGGCCAGCAGTGACGATGCACCGGTGGTGCGCTTCGTTCACAAGGTGCTGCTGGATGCCATCAAGCGTGGCGCCTCGGATATCCACTTCGAGCCCTACGAATCCACCTATCGCATTCGTTTTCGTATCGATGGCATGTTGATCGAGAATACTCGCCCGCCCTTCAATATGCGCAATCGTATCTCGGCGCGCCTGAAAGTCATGTCGCGCATGGATATTTCCGAGCGCCGTTTGCCGCAGGATGGTGCAATCAAATTGCGTCTGTCCAAGTCCCGCTCCATCGACTTCCGTGTCAATACACTGCCCACCGTGTACGGCGAGAAGCTGGTGCTGCGTATCCTCGACCCCAGCTCGGCCAAGATGGGCATCGAGGCGCTGGGATTTGAACCCGAGCAACGCGCCATGTTCGAGAAGACGCTGGATCAGCCACAGGGCATGATTCTGGTCACTGGCCCGACCGGTAGCGGCAAGACCGTGACGCTCTACACCGGCTTGAATATCCTCAATACACCGGAGCGCAATATCTCGACGGCGGAAGATCCGGTCGAGCTCAAGGTAGAAGGCGTCAACCAGGTCAACGTGCTGCCCAAGATCGGCCTGGACTTCGCTTCGGCCCTGCGCGCCTTCCTGCGCCAGGATCCCGATGTGGTGATGGTCGGGGAAATTCGTGACAAGGAAACCGCCGAGATTGCCGTCAAGGCGGCACAGACCGGTCACCTGGTACTTTCTACCTTGCACACCAACTCGGCGCCCGAGACACTGACACGCCTGAGCAACATGGGAATTGCCCCCTTCAATATCGCGAGTTCCGTCTCGTTGATCATCGCTCAGCGCCTTGCTCGCCGCCTGTGTACCCACTGCCGACAGCCCGCGGAGATTCCGCCCGAGGCGATGGCCTCGATGGGCTTCAGTGAAGACAATGGCTTCAGTGCAGCAGAACTCGCGGCCGCAACCATATTCCGCCCCGTCGGTTGCAGCCAGTGCACGCTGGGTTACAAGGGGCGAGTCGGCATCTATGAAGTCATGCCGATCTCGGATGAGATGAGCCGCTTGATCATGCGTGAGGGCACCGCCATCGAGCTGGCAGACCAGGCGCGCAAGGAAGGGCTTTCAGACCTGAGGCGTAGCGGCTTGCGCAAGGTGATGTCGGGCATGACCTCGCTGGAAGAAGTCAATCGCATCACCAAGGACTGAGTCGCTGCTGCAGGCCAAGCATGAAATGTTGTCCATGCTGGCGACAGCGATCAATACGCCAGATAGCTGACTTTTGCTCAGTCATCAGGCACATTGTAGACAAGATGACCCAGGCATTGATCATGGCTAGACCTTCAATGCCTGCTCCCCATTTATCAGGGAACGATAACTGACATGGCAACTCCCAGAACTGCCAAGAAAGACAAGAAAAAAGCGGGCATTGAAACTTGGCAATGGTCGGGCAAGAACTCGCGCGGTGAAAACGTCAAGGGCGAGCTGATGTCGGCCAACGTCGATCAGGTCAAGAGCACGCTGGTCAGCCAGGGGATCGTGCTCAAGCGCCTGCGCAAGAAGTCCTCCCTGTTTGGCGGCAGCAAGAAGGTCAGTGGCAAGGATGTCACCATGTTCGCCCGTCAGATGGCGACCATGATCCGTGCTGGCGTACCGGTACTTCAGGCATTTGGCATCGTGGCTGAAAGCATGAAGAGTCCAGGCATGCGTCATCTGGTCGAAGACATGATGAATCAGGTGGGAGCAGGCGCCAGCTTTTCGGAAGCCTTGCGCAAACACCCCCAGCATTTTGATAACCTGTTTGCCAATCTGGTTGAAGCTGGCGAACAAGCTGGCGCCTTGGACAAGATGCTCGACCGTGTCGCAACTTATAAAGAAAAGATTGATTCACTCAAGGCGCGCGTCAAGAAAGCCCTTTATTACCCTATCGCCGTGATCGGCGTCGGGATCGGGGTAACAGCTATTCTGTTGATCAAGGTAGTCCCACAATTTGAAACTCTTTTTCAAGGCTTTGGCGCAGAACTCCCAGCATTTACTCAATTGACTATTAATCTGTCTGAGTACGCTCAAAACTACTGGTATGTAGCCCTTGGCATAGTAGTGCTTACTGGAATGCTTATTGCTCAAGGCATGAAACGATCTGAAAAATTTGCTTATGGCTGTCACCGCTTCATGCTCAAGGTACCCGTGCTCGGCGATATTCTGGATAAATCGTCTGTCGCTCGTTACTCACGCACATTGGCCACCACCTTCCAGGCGGGTGTTCCGTTAGTGGAATCGCTTGATACTGCCGCCGGCGCCTCAGGCAACAAGGTCTACGAGCGTGCCATTGCCCAGATCAAGGAAGATGTCTCTACAGGCCAGCAGCTGAACTTCGCCATGCGCAATACGCAATTGTTCCCGACACTGGCGGTGCAAATGGTGGCGATTGGCGAGGAATCCGGCTCACTGGATGCCATGCTCAACAAGGTGGCGGATTTCTACGAAGAAGATGTCGACAACAAGGTAGATGCGCTGACCTCATTGCTGGAGCCCTTGATCATCGTGGTGCTAGGCACCCTGGTGGGCGGGCTTGTGGTCTCGATGTATCTTCCCATCTTCGAGCTGGGCAACGCGATCTAGCACGCGGCCAGTATCTCGGAAGAAGTTTTCATGCCAAGCGGCCGCGCCACCTCAGGGACGCGGCCGTGTCATTTACTGACAAGGACGACTCGTGGAATCACTCGCCCAACTCTCCCCCACACTGCAAGCCTGCCTGGCCGGTATATTCGGTTTGCTGATCGGCAGCTTTCTGAATGTCGTCATCACCCGCCTGCCCGTGATGATGATGCGCCAATGGCGCGCGGAGGCCCGCGAGGCATTGGAGCTGGAAGCCGAAGACACGCCGCGCTTCAATCTGCTGGTGCCCGCATCACGCTGCCCGGGCTGTGACACGCCGATCAAGTGGCACGACAACCTCCCCATTCTCGGCTGGCTGAAGCGGCGTGGTCGCTGCGCCAGCTGCAATACGCGCATCAGCGCGCAGTACCCGCTGGTGGAACTTGCCGGTGGCGCGCTCGGCGCTTCCATCGCGTTGATCTATGGCCTGGAGGCACAGAGCCTGTGGATCTTCGGCGCCTGCCTGACTCTGCTGGTGCTGTCAGTCATCGACTTCCGCACCCAGCTGCTGCCAGATGCCATCACCCTGCCACTGCTGTGGGCAGGCCTCGCCTATCAGCTGCTGTTCCAGCCTCTGATGCTGCCCAGTGCTGTCATCGGCGCGATGGCGGGTTATCTGGTGCTGTGGAGCTTCTACTGGCTATTCAAGCTGATCACCGGCAAGGAAGGCATGGGCTACGGTGACTTCAAGCTGCTCGCCGCGCTGGGTGCCTGGCTCGGCTGGCAGTGGTTGCCGCTGCTGCTGATTCTGTCCGCTGGTCTCGGGGCCGTTCTGGGCATCCTGCTGCAACTGCTGGTACCGCGTCTGCGCGGCGCCCCGATGCCCTTCGGCCCTTACCTGGCGGTTGCCGGCTGGATCGCCCTGCTGTTTGGCACGCCCTTGATGAGCCTCTACCTGAGCGTGATCGGCGCATGACGACGTCCTCTCCAACCCAAGGCCCCATCATCGGTGTCACCGGCGGCATCGGCAGCGGTAAATCGAGCGTCGCGCGGCTATTCGGCGAGCTTGGCATCCAATGGGTGGATGCCGATGATGTCTCGCGCGAAATCGTGCGCCCCGGCGAGACCGCACTGGCCGAGATCATCGCCCACTTCGGCGAGTCGATCGTCACGGCGCAGGGCGAGCTTGATCGCGCCGCGCTGCGCGAGCGGATCTTCGCTGCCCCCGAGGAGCGCCAGTGGCTGGAGCGCTGCACCCATCCGCGTATCCGGGAGCGGATCGTGCAGCACCTGGCGGCCATGACCAGCCCCTATCGCCTGCTGGTCTCTCCGCTGTTGTTCGAGTCCGGCCAGGACAGCCTCGCCTCACGCACCCTGGTGGTGGATGTCAGCCAGGATGTTCAGCTGGCGCGCACACTGAGCCGCGATGGTGTCAGCGAAGCGCAGGTGCGCGCCATCCTCGCGGCCCAGCTGCCACGTGAGACACGACTGGCCAAGGCCGACGATGTCATCGACAATGACGGAAGCCAGGCGCATCTTCGTGAACAGGTAGCGGCCATGGATGCCTACTATCGATCACTGAGCGCCCCCCATACACCGTTTCAGGACACCCCTCATGTCTGATGCCACCGCTTCCCACAATGGCAAGACACCATTGACCGTCGCTTGCCCGCAATGCCGTACCGACGTGGTATGGAGTGCCGCCAGCGAGTTTCGCCCCTTCTGCAGCAAGCGCTGCCAACTGCTCGATCTTGGCGCCTGGGCTGACGAATCCCACAGCATCGCCGGTGAGCCCGCCATGGATGAGACCAGCATCGACGAGATGGTGGCGCGCATGGAGCGCGACATGCATCAGCAGTAGCGCTCGAGAGAGCCCTGCTGGTTCAGACCGATACAAAGCTCGACACTCAAGATGCTGGGCATAAAAAAGACCCTCGAGGCTAGCCTCGAGGGTCTTTTTCGTTCAGGCAGCTGCCATCAACGCGCGATCATCACTTCCAGAAATCACGGATCGATGCGATACCCTGGGCGCCGACGGCGCGTGCGTGATCGCTGTCATAGCGGGACATGCCACCCAGCGCATAGACCGGCATGCACGCCTGCTCGACCAGCCCCTGGAAGTCATGCCAGCCCAGTGGCGGACGCTCAGGGTGCGATGGCGTCACACGCAGCGGCGACAGCGACACGAAGTCACACGCCACACGACCGGCCTGATCCAGCTGCTGCTGATCGTGGGTAGAGGCAGACAACCACTTGTTGGCGGCAATCGGACGCTCGCCCTTTTCCGCCAGCTCCGCCAGACGCACGCTGGTCAGGTGGATACCATCCGCATCGACCTTGTCGAGCATGGACGGTTCGGCGTTGAGCAGCAGACGGGCACCACGCGCATGACAGATCGCCAGCGCCTTCTCGGCACGCGCGATATAGGCCGCCTCATCCAGCTCCTTGGCGCGCAGCTGGACCAGACGCACCCCGTCTTCATCCAGCGCACGCGTCAGACGCGTCTCGAAGACGTCCTCATCGGCCTCTTCCGGCGTGATCAGATACTCGCGCGGCAGCGAGACCGCCCGCAGAATCGGCAGATTCGCCGCCGGGAAGGCGTATTTGTAGAGGTCCTCGATCTCGACCCAGCGCACTGCCTGCCCTTCACGACCAAAGGGCTCGCCAGTGAACTGACGCGTTTCCCACACATCCAGCAGGATGTGCTTGTCCGGGTATTCGTGATGAATACGGATCAGCGGCTGAGCACGAATGATCTCGATGCCCAGCTCTTCGCACAGCTCACGCTTGAGCGCTTCCAGACCGGTTTCGTAAGGCGCCAGCTTGCCACCCGGAAACTCCCACAAGCCGCCCTGATCCACCGTCGAGGGACGACGTGCAATCAGGACCTGGCCCTGTTCGTTTAAGATGGCGGCAGCCGCCACGTGAACCCTTCGCTTCGGCATGATGCCTGTACCTTTGACTCGCGTTGTACATCCGACTCCGCCTCGAGAGGCGAAGCCTGCGGGAGATATTGCATTACCGTTCAGCGTAAGCCTCCGCCCTGGGGCGTCAGCTACGATAATCAGCGTTGATCGAGACGTAATCGTGGGACAGATCCGATGTCCAGATGCGAGCTTCCTGCCGTCCACGTCCCAAGCGGATGCCGATCACCAGCTCCTCCTCGGCCATGGCGGCACTGCCGGCGGCTTCGGTGTAGCTGTCGGCACGACCGCCCTGTTCGACGATGGTGACGCCATTGAGCGTGATCGCGACACCCGTAACGTCCAGCTCTTCCAGCGGCGCACGTCCGACGGCCGCCAGAATGCGCCCCCAGTTGGCGTCGCTGGCATAGAGCGCTGTCTTGACCAGAGGCGAGTGCGCGACGGTAAAGCCGACGGCACGCGCCTCTTCCTGTGAACGCGCCTCGCTGACCTCGATGGTGACGAACTTGGTCGCCCCCTCGCCATCACGAATGATGGCCTGAGCCAGCTCGAGCATGACCTCCGCCAGGGCGGCCTCGAACGCGATCAGGTCTTCACCCTCGACACGCCCGGCCTGCCCCGTGACAGCCAGCATGCAGGCGTCATTGGTGGAGGTATCGGAATCGACGGTGATGCTGTTGAAGCTCTTGACCACCACCCGGCGCAGCATGGCATCGAGCGCCGACTGATCGATGGCGAGATCAGCATCGGTGGTCACGAAGCCCAGCATGGTCGCCATGTTCGGGCAGATCATGCCGGAGCCCTTGGAGACACCCGCCAGCGTCACGCTCTCGCCATTGCTCAGCGCAAGCGTCCGCCAGCTGCCCTTGGGCCGCGTATCGGTGGTCATGATGCCATGCGCCGCGGCAGACCAGTCGCCCTCGCCCAGGTCGGCAAAGGCTGTCGGCAACGCCGCCGTCAGGCGATCCATCGGCAGCGGTTCACCGATCACGCCGGTCGAGAACGGCAATACTGCCTTTGCATCACAGCCGGCGATCTCCGCCAATGCCTGGCAGGTCGCGCGAGCATCGGTCATGCCCTGCTCGCCAGTCCCCGCATTGGCATTGCCGGTGTTGATCACCAGATAACGCGGCCCTTCGACGCCTGCCGTGAGGTGCTCACGTGCGACGTGGACCGGTGCCGCACAGAAGGCGTTGCGGGTAAAAGTGCCTGCAAGACGCGACCCTGCCTCGAGGGCCATGATCACCAGATCACGACGACCCGGCTTCTTGATACCGGCTTCAGCAACCCCGATCTGAAAGCCGGCAATCGCCGGCATGTCAGCGGGAAAAGTGGAAGGCCCTACCGCCATCGCTCACGTCTCCAATCATGGTGTTCTGTGACAACTGCCCCCTGCGAGCCGAATCGACGTGACGCGCAGGGAGACTGTTTGGCGCAGTGTCAGCTCAGCTTGCCGTGGCACTGCTTGTATTTCTTGCCGGAACCGCACGGGCACGGGTCGTTGCGGCCGACCTTGGGCACATCGCGGCGCATCGGCTCGCCATCGCCCTGGGCCTGAGGCTGCGCACCGTATTGTGCCTCGACGACCTCTTCGGCCGCCTGAACGCCGTCTTCACTGACCGCATCTTCATCGACACGGCGCGTTTCGGCGCTGGCCTGCTCGCGCTCGAGGTTGGCACGACGCTCTTCTTCCAGCGTGTCGACCTCTTCCTGGCGACGCACCTGCACGTGGCTGAGAATGCGCACCACGTCGGACTTGATGTTAACCAGCAGCGTCTGGAACTGCTCGAACGCTTCGCGCTTGTATTCCTGCTTCGGGTTCTTCTGGGCATAGCCGCGCAGGTGGATACCGCGACGCAGGTTGTCCATCGCCTGCAGGTGCTCCTTCCAGCGCGTGTCCAGCACCTGAAGCATGACCTGCTTCTCGAAGCGGCGCATCAGCTCAGGGCCAACGGCCTCGACCTTGTCGGCATAAAGCGCTTCATGGGCGGCCTGCAGACGTTCACGCAGCGTTTCCTCATGGAAGTGCTCGTCCTCTTCCGCCCACTGCACCAGCGGCAGGTCGAGGTTGAAGTCGGTCTTGAGGTCGTTCTCGAGGCTCGGCAGGTCCCACTGTTCCGGCAGGCTCTGCGGCGGCACACGCAGGGAGATGGCGTCATCGAGCACCTCGCGACGGATGCCGGCGATGTTCTCGGCGATCTCGTCGGCTTCGAGGATGTCGTTGCGCTGCTCATAGATCACGCTGCGCTGGTCGTTGGCGACATCATCGTACTCGAGCAGCTGCTTGCGCACGTCGAAGTTGCGACCCTCGACCTTCTTCTGCGCGCGCTCGACAGCATTGGAGACCATCTTGTGCTCGATGGCTTCGCCCTTCTCGAGCCCCAGCGCGCCCATCAGACGCTGCACGCGGTCAGAGCCGAACAGGCGCATCAGGCTGTCTTCCAGCGACAGGAAGAAGCGCGTGGAGCCCGGGTCACCCTGGCGACCGGCACGACCGCGCAGCTGGTTGTCGATACGGCGTGATTCGTGACGCTCGGAGCCGATCACGTGCAGACCGCCCGCGGCCAGCACGGCTTCGTGACGCTCCTGCCAGCCATGCTTGATCTCGTTGATCTGCTCTTCGGTCGGCGCTTCCAGCTCGGCAAGCTCGGCTTCCCAGTTGCCGCCCAGCATGATGTCGGTACCACGACCGGCCATGTTGGTCGCGATGGTCACGGCACCCGGACGACCCGCCTGGGCGATGATGGCAGCCTCGCTGACGTGCTGCTTGGCGTTCAGGACGTGATGCTTGACGCCCGCCTTGTGCATCATCTGTGACAGCAGCTCGGAGGTCTCGACCGAAGCGGTACCCACCAGCACCGGACGACCTTCCGCGACCTTCTCGCGGGCATCCTCGATGATGGCGTTGAACTTCTCTTCCGCGGTCAGATAGACCAGATCATTCATGTCCTTGCGCGCGATGGGCTTGTTGGTCGGGATGACCATCACGTCGAGGTTGTAGATCTGACGGAATTCGAAGGCCTCGGTATCGGCCGTACCGGTCATGCCGGACAGCTTGTCGTAGAGACGGAAGTAATTCTGGAAGGTCGTGGATGCCAGCGTCTGGCTTTCCTTCTGGATGGCAACGCCTTCCTTGGCCTCGACCGCCTGGTGCAGGCCTTCAGACCAGCGACGACCGACCATGGTACGCCCGGTGTGCTCATCGACGATGACCACTTCACCGTTGTTGACGATGTAATCCACGTCACGCACGAACAGGTTCTGGGCACGCAGCGCAGAGTGCACGTGGTGCAGCAGGCTCAGGTTCTGGGCTGCATACAGGGAATCCTCCTCCCCGAGCAGCTCCTGGGCACGCAGCAGCGCCTCGACCTTCTGGTGGCCGAACTCGGTCAGCTCGACCTGCTTCTGCTTCTCATCGAGGGTGAAGTCGCCGCTTTCCGGGTCTTCCTCATCGCTGCACTGCTCGAGCTCGCGCGCCATGCGATCGATGATCTTGTAGAGGTCGGTATTCTCTTCCACCGGACCGGAGATGATCAGCGGCGTGCGCGCCTCATCGATCAGGATGGAGTCGACCTCATCGATGATGGCGAAGTGCAGCTTGCGCTGGACCTTGTCTTCCAGCGAGAAGGCCATGTTGTCGCGCAGGTAATCGAAACCGTATTCGTTGTTGGTGCCGTAGGTGATATCGGCCTGATAGGAGGCGCGCTTGTCTTCATTGGGCTGGCCGGAGTAGATGACACCGACACTCAGGCCGAGGAATTCATACAGCGGACGCATCCAGTTGGCATCACGGGTTGCCAGATAGTCGTTGACCGTCACCACGTGGACGCCTTCGCCGGTCAGTGCGTTCAGGTAGACCGCCAGCGTCCCCACCAGCGTCTTGCCCTCACCGGTCTTCATCTCGGCGATGCGACCTTCGTGCAGCGCCATGCCACCGACCATCTGGGTATCGAAGTGACGCATGCCCATGATGCGCTTGCTGGCCTCACGCACGGTCGCGAAGGCTTCCGGCAGCAGCTTGTCGAGGTGTTCCCCTTGCGCGAGACGCTCGCGGAATTCCGCGGTCTTGGCTGTCAGCGCCTCATCGGAGAGCGGCTCAAGCTCGCTCTCGAGCGCATTGATCGCGTTGACCCGCTTGCGCAGGCGCTTCACTTCGCGATCATTCTTGGAACCCACTACCTTGGTCAGGAATTTACCCAGCATATTCTGTCCTTGTACGTGACCCGGGGTCGGGTCACGCCTTCACATATCATGACACTCAAGCGCTGCCGCCAAACGCGATGACAGGGCAGCTCGATGTGGCCCGGGGCCCATCAGGCATTACGCTCGAAAGAGAAAACGAACCTCATCATCCGCGGCGCGAACGATGAACGGGGTGTCAGGACAGAATGGGCGGCGCACGCGGCGCGATGGCATTGACGAGGCCACGCAGCAGAACGCGGGTGCAGGAAACGAAGGAGCGCTGGCGCGGGAGGTTGGGACTGGCCTGGGGCGCACGACGCACCCGCTTGCGCAGGCAGCGTAGCCCCTGACGGCGACTCTCGGCACGAATCACCGCGGGTGCCAGCAACTGAATGCTGGCCAGCGTCAGATTGACGCGCTCGACCTGCGCCGCGCTCAGTCCAGCGGGGAACAGACAGCTGAGCAGCAGGCCTGCCAGCAGCCAGCGTGGCGCCGTGCGTACCGACCAGCGACGCGAAGCGCCGCTACCGGAATCCGGTAACGCACGAGGGCGTGCTGTGGCATCGACAGGGCTCATGCTGTTGCCGGACTCCCGCTCATGATAGATTGCCGGAAATCACTGAACCGGCATGCAAGCCCATGAGTATAAAGGCTAAGCGTTTCCGCGCCCAGCCCGCGGCGCGCCTGTTGAACGGCAAGGGGCAACTTGGCAGCGTCATGCGCCAGGCGCGCATGCTCGAGCAGGCCCAGCTGCACCTGCGTGCCGCACTGCCCAAGGACATGCAGGAACAGGTCTTCGTCGGCGGCTATCACGATGACACCTTGACGCTGATCACCAGCCGCGCCTCCTGGCTGACCTGGCTGCGCTATGAGCAGCGTCGCCTGACCAGTGTGCTGCGCGAGCTGCCAGAACTCGCCACCCTCGCCCGCCTGGCCTTCAAGGTCCGCCCGATCCGCCCGGCCTTCGTGCCCGCACGCCAACCACGCCACCTGCCAGAGGCTGCCGCGGAACATCTGCTGGATTGCGCCTCCCATACCCGGGACGAGCGTCTGCGCCTCGCCCTGGAGCGACTGGCAGCTCACGCATCGGATTCGAGCGACGACACCGAGACGCCCTGAGCCAACTCAAGCATTTCTTGTCTGGCATGCAAACAGCCGCGCCGCCCAGAAGGGCGGCGCGGCTGTTGTCGTTCCCATCTCCGGCTGGCTAAGGCCGGAGCAGTGCTGTCAGGCTGGACGGGCTAGGTCACAGTGTTCTGCTCGTACTGTCTCTGAGTGCTTTTCTTCTGAAATACCTCGTCTTGCAGCTTTCGCTGCTGTCATTGACCTCGACTCAGACGGCAAGCGCCGGAGAGGCATAGGAAATCGGCATCGCATCGGAGTTCTCGAAGGTGACGACCTCGTAGCTGTCGGCATTTTCCAGCAGCGCGCGGCACAGCATGTTGTTGAGGCCATGACCGGACTTGTAGCCACGGAACTCACCGATGATGCTGTGACCCAGCTGGTAGAGGTCGCCGATGGCGTCCAGCACCTTGTGCTTGACGAACTCATCGTCGTAACGCAGGCCTTCATCGTTGAGGATGCGATAGTCATCGACGACGATGGCGTTGTCGAGGCTTCCGCCCAGCGCGAGGTTCTGGGAGCGCAGGAACTCGAGATCACGCATGAAACCGAAAGTACGCGCGCGAGACACTTCCTTGACGAAGGAGGTGGTAGAGAAGTCGACCGTGGTGGTCTGCTTCTGCTGCTCGAACACCGGGTGATCGAAGTCGATGGCGAAGGACACCTTGAAGCCGTTGTGCGGCAGAAAGGTCGCGACCTTGTCACCATCACGCACTTCGATCTCGCGCTTGATGCGGATGAACTTCTTGAGCGACGACTGCTCCTGGATACCAGCGGACTGGATCAGGAAGACGAACGGACCGGCGCTGCCGTCCATGATCGGCACTTCCGGCGCGGACAACTCGACGAAGCAGTTGTCGATGCCCAGGCCTGCGAAGGCGGACATCAGGTGCTCGACGGTCGTCACCTTGGCTTCACCGTTGGAGACGGCGGTGCACATGGTGGTGTCACGGACGCTCATCGCATCGGCACGGATATGAGCCTGCGGCTCGAGATCGGTACGGATGAAGACGATGCCGGTGTTGACCGGAGCGGGACGCAGCGTCAGGTAAACCTTGTCACCTGAGTGCAGACCAACGCCTGTGGCGCGGATCGTATTCTGGAGTGTTTTTTGTCGAATCATAGGGAGATAGCCAGTCAGCCTGAATTTGGAAACAGTGTTCATGATAACAGCAATGCAGGAATTCAACAAATTGTCACCTGCCGCTGTTAGGGAAATTCAACATTGCCTTTCGAGCACCATTGAGGCTGACCCGCGCGCCTGCTGGCCTCGTGCTGAGTATGAACACGCAATCACCAAACAGTTCTCACTCGCACTGCCATAAAACGATAATCAATGTGCAAGACAGCTTGAAGTCCTCCCTTCCTTACGCGCCCACGGCACTGGCGGATGCACACGTGACGCACAGGCAGCGCCCCGCGCCGGCGGCGAAAGCCCCTTTTGTCTGCCCCGGAAACGACTTCACCCACCCGGGAAGCCCCGGATGGGTGAAGTCAGACTCACGATGAGCCGTGTCATCTCAGCCTCGTGCCGACTGGCGCATGAGCGTCAATGACGTGTCAGTCAGTGCGCATCAGTCAGCCTGGCGACGCAGGAAGGCCGGGATATCGAGATAGTCATCCATATCACGCGACTTGCGCGGCTCAGACTTCTTGGCTGCCGCTTCCTGCTCTTCCTTGGCCTGACGGGTGACCGTCGGCGTCTGCAGGCTGCGGTAGTCCGCCGGCTTCTCGACGGTACGCTTGGCCGGTGCCGTTTCACGCGCCGCCGGCTTCTCGACGCGACCGTCGAGACCCGCCGCCACGACAGTGACACGCAGCTCGTCGGTCATGTCCATGTCGATGGACGTCCCGACCACGATGGTGGCGTCCGGAGAAGCGAACTCCTGCACGGTGGCACCCACATCGTTGAATTCACCGATGGAGAGGTCCGGGCCCGCCGTGATGTTGACCAGGATACCGCGCGCGCCGTGCAGATCGATGTCTTCGAGCAGCGGGCTGCGAATGGCCTTCTCGGCGGCTTCACGAGCACGGTTCTCGCCGATGGCGTCACCGGTCCCCATCATCGCCATGCCCATCTCGGACATGACAGTGCGCACGTCGGCGAAATCGACGTTGATGATGCCCGGGCTGGTGATCAGCTCCGCGATCCCCTGCACAGCACCCAGCAACACGTCGTTGGCGGCGCTGAAGGCGCTCAGCAGGCTGGCGCTCTTGCCCAGCACAGACAACAGCTTCTCGTTGGGGATGGTGATCAGGGAGTCGACGTGCTCGGAGAGCTCCTTCATGCCCTGCTCTGCCGCCTTCTGACGACGCGGTCCTTCGAACGGGAACGGACGCGTGACGACAGCCACGGTCAGGATACCCAGTTCCTTGGCGACCTGCGCCACGACAGGAGCACCGCCGGTACCGGTACCACCCCCCATGCCAGCGGTGATGAAGACCATGTCGGCGCCTTGCAGCAGCTCGACGATACGCTCACGGTCTTCCATCGCCGCCTGACGGCCCACTTCCGGGTTGGCGCCAGCGCCAAGCCCCTTGGTGATTTCACTGCCCAGCTGCAGGACAGTCTTGGCGGCCACGCGCTTGAGCGCCTGAGCATCGGTGTTGGCGCAGATGAACTCGACGCCTTCGATGTTGCTCTCGACCATGTGATTGACGGCGTTACCACCGCCGCCGCCAACACCGATCACCTTGATGACCGCGCTGCTGGAGGGTGCGTTATCTACCAGTTCGAACATATGCCCTGTCTCCTGGATCACAGTCTTTCTGTAATCCCTGTCAGAAATTTCCCTTGAACCAGCCCTTGATCCGCTCCAGCGTGGAGGTGTCGTGCTCTTGGCCGTGAACGCGTCGCGCGGCAGATTCCTCTCTGCGCACCGCGACGGTCGTCGACGATGGCGTGTGCCGCTCCTGTTTCATCCCATAATGTAGCAAACCCACACCCGTGGAATAAATCGGATTGCGGACCACATCCGCCAGTCCACGCACATTTTGCGGGCAAGCGATGCGAACCGGCATGTGGAAGATCTCCTCCGCCAGCTCAACGACACCTTCCATGCGTGACGTTCCACCCGTCAGAACCACGCCCGCAGCCACGAGATCTTCATAGCCACTGCGACGCAATTCATCGCGGACCAGGGTGAACAGTTCCTCATACCTGGGCTCGACCACTTCGGCCAACGCTTGACGGGACAGATCACGTGCCGGTCGGTCACCGACACTCGGCACCTTGATCGTCTCGTCGCTGGAGGCCAGCTGGGTCAGAGCACAGGCATACTTGACCTTGATTTCTTCTGCATATTGCGTCGGTGTGCGCAGCGCCATGGCGATGTCATTCGTGACCTGATCACCCGCGATGGGGATCACAGCCGTATGACGAATGGCACCTTCGGTGAAGACGGCGATATCCGTGGTACCACCGCCGATATCCACCATGCACACACCCAATTCACGCTCATCCTCGGTCAGAACCGCATGACTCGAGGCGAGCTGCTCGAGAATGATGTCGTCGACTTCGAGCCCGCAGCGACGCACGCACTTCTCGATATTCTGCACGGCATTCAGTGCGGCAGTGACCAGGTGAACGCGCGCCTCAAGACGCACCCCGGACATGCCCAACGGCTCGCGAATACCTTCCTGACGGTCAATGGCATATTCCTGCGGCAGCACGTGAAGAATGCGCTGACCTTCAGAAATCGCTCGAGCGCGCGCCGAGTCGATCACGCGTTCGATATCAGACGGCGTCACTTCGCGATCCTTGATCGCCACGACACCATCGGAATTCATCGAACTGATATGACTGCCGGCGATGCCCACATATACCGAGTGGATATCGCAGCCGGCCATCAACTCAGCCTCCTCCACTGCGCGCTGGATCGACTGTACGGTCGATTCGATGTTGATCACCACACCCTTCTTCATGCCACGTGAAGGGTGGGAGCCAATTCCCGCAATTTCGATACCGCCATCATCGGTCGGCTGACCCACGATCGCGACTACCTTGGAGGTTCCGATGTCCAGCCCGACCACCATATCCTGTGATTTGGAATGTCCTGCCATAGGTCGGGCCAGCTCCTTGATTCTGGTTCATCATGAAAATAATTGCGCGCTTTGACAGACAACATGTCTGCCGCACCACCCAAAACGGGTTTACGTTCCGTTTAACCCGTACAGAGGGATTTGACTTCCCAGTATAGGAGCAGCCACTTGGGGCATACCAGCCTAAAATACCGAGGGGCGCAAATCCCCGCTAGAATAGGCGGGATTGACGACAAATGAAACTGGCGATATCGCCATTTTGCTAATACTCACACGCAAATGAAGCATGTAGTGAGTGTCGCCATTTGCCTCAACTGCCCTTGCCTTCTTCGGGTGCCGTCGTCTCCCCATGCCACGCCACTGCCACTCCGTTGGGGTAACGCAGATCAATGTAGCGGATCTGCGACGCCTCATCACCCAGACGCCGCTGCCAGGCCGCCATGAAACGCGCCAGACGTGCCTCTCGATCATTGCGACCCAGCATTACCCACACCGAATCATTGACCTGAAAGCGCCAGGCGCCGCGTGGCTCCAATCGCAACTGGGAGACATTGAGCCCCAGCCCGCCCAACTGGCTCTGCAGCGCGTCAAGCTCGGCCAGCACTTCGGATCCACTGCCCTTGGGCCCCGCCAGATTGGGCAGATTGCCCAGCTGTGTGACCGGGCCCGCCTGGAAGGCATCACCGCGCACATTGAGCAATTCGCCATCATTCCAGTAGGCCACCGGCTGCTGTTCAAACAGCTCGAATTCGAGTGTATCCGGCCAGCGACGCGAGATGCTGACCTCACTCAGCCAATCGATCGCCAACGCGCGACGCCGAACCTCGCCCAATGGGACGGAGAGCCAGCTCTGGCCACGAATCAACGGCGCGATATGGCGCTGAAGGTAGGCAGCACTGACATGATCGAAGTCACCCTTGATGGTGACTCGCTCAATGGGACGGTCAAGCCAGGTCCACAATGCCTGTCCGCCCGCGACCAGCAGCGCAAGACCGAGAACGAGGCCGAAGATTGCGCCGGTAGTGCTACGCGCCGCCATCAATCAATGACCACTCTGCTGAGCGACTGACGCGTCGTTTGCGTCCCGCTCGGCGAGAGTCGTGTCGAGAATGCGCAGCACCAGGGTGGCGAAATCGAGCCCGACATGCGCCGCGGACTGCGGCACCAGGCTGTGATCGGTCATGCCCGGTGAGGTGTTGACTTCCAGCAGCCAGAAGGCGCCGTCCGCATCTTCCATCACATCGACACGGCCCCAACCCTCGCAGCCCAGCACGTTGAATGCCTTGAGCGAGATCTCGGCCAATTCCGACTCGCGCGCAGCGCTCAGACCACAAGGCAGAAGATAGCGCGTAGTATTGGCGATGTATTTGGCATCGTAATCATAGAACCCGCTATCGGCTTCGATGCGAATGGCCGGCAGAACTTCGCCGTCCAATACCGACACCGTGTATTCCGGGCCCTTGATGAAACGCTCGGCCATCACCACCGCATCGAAGCGACTGGCATCCGTCCAGGCATCCTGGAGCGCCTGGGCGTCCTCGACGATATGGATGCCGAGCGTCGACCCCTCATGCACCGGCTTGACCACCACCGGCGTCCCGAGCGTCTCGAGCACCGACTGCCAGTCCGTGTCCGCCGCCAGGCGACAGGAACGCGGCGTCGGCAAGCCTTCGATATCCCAGAGCTTCTTGGTACGCAGCTTGTCCATGCCCAGCGCCGAGGCCAGCACGCCGCTGCCGGTGTAGGGGATGCCCAGCAATTCCAGCGCCCCCTGCAAGGTGCCATCTTCGCCGCCGCGACCATGCATGGCGATGAAGACACGGTCGGGGCGCAATGCCTCGAGACCGGCCAGCCCATGCGCCATGTCATAGCCCTGCACATCGACACCTGCGCCCTGCAGGGCCGCCAGCACCGCCTCACCGCTCTTGAGCGACACCTCGCGCTCGGCGCTCAGGCCACCGAACAGCACCACGACACGTCCATAGCGCGTGGCCAGTTCAGGATTCACGCCTGTCGACCCGGATGGGGAGGAAGAGACGGTCATAGCGTCACCTCGTCAAGCTTGAGGTCGGCCCCCGCCAGTGCCAGCGCAATGCCACCGACATCGCCCGCCCCCTGGGTAATCAGGATATCGCCCGGACGCAGCACGTTCTTGAGCAAGTCCGGCAAGGCACGCTTGTGCTCGACGAACAGCGGGTCCACCTGACCGCGCTGACGGATCGAGCCCGCCAGCGAGCGGCCATCGGCGCCCGGAATCATCGCTTCCCCGGCGCTGTAGACATCCAGCAGCAACAGGGTGTCGACTTCGGACAGCACACGCACGAAGTCTTCATAGAGATCATGGGTGCGCGAATAACGGTGCGGCTGGTAGGCCATCACCAGACGGCGCTGCGGCCAGCCGGCGCGCACGGCGCGAATCACCATCTCCACTTCGCGCGGGTGGTGGCCATAATCGTCCACCAGCATCACGCTCTGCTCACCATTGGGTGCCGCGAATTCTCCGTGCACCTGGAAGCGACGACCGACACCGGCAAAGCTTGCCAGTGCGCGGGCGATGGCCTCATCGCTGACACCGACATCGGTGGCGATGGCGATCGCCGCCAGGGCGTTGAGCGCATTGTGCTCACCCGGCATCGCCAGGGTAATCTCGAGCGGTGCATGGCCTTCCGGACGCAGCGCCGTGAAGCTGAGCTGACCGCCACCCTGGCGGAAATCGCTGATGCGGTAATCGGCATCGTCGCTGAAGCCGTAGGTCACGAACTGACGCTGAACACGGGGCAGCAGCTCACGTACGTTGGCATCATCGATACACAGCACCGCCAGACCGTAGAACGGCAGGTTGTGCAGGAATTCGATGAAGGTGTCCTTGAGGCGATTGAAGTCGCCCTCATAGGTGGCCATGTGATCGGCATCGACGTTGGTTACCACCGAGATCAACGGCTGCAGATGCAGGAAGGAGGCATCGGACTCATCCGCCTCGGCGACCAGATACTCGCCCTCGCCCAGACGGGCGTTGGTGCCCGCGCTGGTCAGCTTGCCGCCGATGACGAAGGTCGGGTCCATGCCACCTTCCGCGAGCAGGGTCGCGGTCAGGCTGGTGGTGGTGGTCTTGCCGTGGGTGCCGGCAATCGCGATGCCCTGGCGGAAGCGCATCAGCTCGGCGAGCATCTCGGCGCGACGCACGACGGGGATGCGATGCTCCCGCGCCCAGGCCACTTCCGGGTTGGTGGTGTCCACTGCCGTCGAGACCACGACCACATCCGCGCCTTCGGCATTGATGGCCGCATGACCGATGGCGACACGCACACCGCACTCACGCAGATGCGCCGTGACGGCGGATTCCTTGAGGTCACTGCCGCTGACCTCATAGCCCATGTTGCCCAGTACTTCGGCGATACCACACATGCCCACACCGCCGATGCCGACGAAGTGGATACGACGGATGCGGCGCATACCTGCACCGCGATCAGAATTGCTAGCGTTCAAGGCGAGTCTCCATGCAGCCTGCCAGCATGGTCGCTACCGCATCGAGTTCCGCACTATTGCGGGCGCGAGCGGCCATGCCAGTGAGTATCTTGGGGTCGAGCAATTCTGCAAGCGTCTCGGCGAGGCGCTCGGCAGTCAACGTATTCTGGGGAATCAGGCGCGCGGCATCCGCCTTGACCAATACCGCGGCATTGACGGTCTGGTGGTCATCCACGGCGTGGGGGAACGGCACCAGCACCGCAGGGCGACCTGCCGCGGCCAGCTCGGCCACGGTCAGGGCGCCAGCGCGACAGACCACGAGGTCTGCCCAGGCATAGGCCTCGGCCATGTCACCGATGAACTCGCTGACCTCAGCCGTGACGCCGGCTGCCTGATAGGCGGCAAGGGTCGCCTCCTGCTTGTCACGTCCGGCCTGATGGCGCACCACGGGGCGCGAGGCTTCCGGCAGCAGAGCCAGCGCCGGCGCGAGCGTCTCGTTGAGCGCCTGAGCGCCCAGCGAGCCGCCCATCACCAGCAGATGCAACGCACGCGCCTCGCCTGCCGTCTCGACAGCAGGTTCGGTCACATGCCCGGCGGCACCAACGCCGGCGATCTCATCACGCACCGGATTGCCCACCACCTGAGCCCCGAGGGCCGGCGGGAAGGCGCCCGGGAAGGCGGCGTAGACACGCGTCGCCATTCGCGCCAGCACCTTGTTGGTCAGGCCCGCGATGGCGTTCTGCTCATGAATGATCAGTGGAATGCCTTCAAGGCGCGCCGCGAGCCCGCCCGGACCACTGGCGAAGCCACCGAGGCCTACCACCAGCACCGGCTTGAGCTCACGAATCACGCGCCGTGCCTGCAGGACGGCGCGCGCGAGACGAAACGGGATCGCCGCATAGCCCGCCAGCCCCTTGCCGCGCAGGCCTGCGACCTCGACCCGATGCAGCGGGTAGCCGGCGTCGGGCACCAGGCGATTCTCGATGCCGCGCGGGCTGCCCAGCCAATGAATCTCGTGACCGGCCGCCGCGAGGGCACGCGCCAGCGACAGCGCCGGGATCACATGCCCTCCCGTGCCGCCGGCCATCATCAGCACGACGCCTTTGGAGACAGTGTCTACCGAGTCGACCGCCCCCTCGGGAGCGATGGTAGAAGAAGATGACGTCATGCCTGTGCTCCTTGCGGTGTCTCGGTCGGCTTCTTGGCCTTGCGCCGGGGCGCGGCGGTATTTCCTGTCGGTGTGCGGGTCAGCTTGCGGGTCTCGGCATCGATACGCAGCAGTATCGCGATCTGCACGCAACTGACGATCAGGCTGGAACCGCCATAACTCATCAAGGGCAGAGTCAGCCCCTTGGTGGGCAGCAGTCCGCTGGCCACACCGATGTTGATGAAGGCCTGCGCCCCCAGCACGAGGGCGATACCGTAGCCGAGGTAGGCGCTGAACGGCAAGCCGGCGAGTTCAGCGCGGCGACCGATCTTGAAGGCGCGGTAGATCAGCAGTCCGAACAGCGCCACCACGGCCGTCGCCCCGATCAAGCCCAGCTCTTCAGCCAGCACGGCGAACACGAAATCGGTATGCGCTTCGGGTAAATAGAACAGCTTCTGCACGCTGTTGCCCAGCCCCATGCCGCTCAGGTGGCCACGACCGAAGGCGATCAACGCCTGGGTCAGCTGGTAGCCACTGTCATACATGTTGGCCCACGGGTCGGTATAGGTGGTCAGACGCTCCCAGCGATAGGGTTCGGCGATCGCCAACAGCCAACCACCGCCGCCGGCCAGGCCCAGCAAGACGATGAAGCCCCACCAGGCGACGCCCGCCATCAGCAGCATGCCCATCACGGCACCGCCCATGACCACGATGGAGCCAAAGTCAGGCTCCAGTGCCAGCAGCACGATCATCAGCAACAAGGGGACGCAGGGCAGAATGAGGCCGTTGACGACGCTGGCGCGCACCTTGTCGAGGCGGCGGTCCAGGTAGCCGGCCAGCCAGATCATCAGGCACAGCTTGGCGATCTCGGAGGCCTGCACCCCGCCGACCAATGGCAGCGGTATCCAGCGCTTGGCGCCGTTGATCTCACGCCCGACCACCAACACGACCACCAGCAGCACGAAGCCCAGCATCAGCATCGCGAAGCTGCGCTGCTGCCAGGCGGACATCGGCACGCGCAGCGTACAGAAGGCGGCCACCAGGCCGATCACGATGAAGATGCCGTGACGCATGCTGTAGTAGAAGGCATTGCCATCGAAGCGCTCGCTCGAGATCTCGCTGGAGGCAGAGGTCACCATCACCCAGCCGATACACAGGATCGCCAAAGCGCAGAACAGCAGCCAGCCGTCGACGGGCTGACGCTCTGCCGTCAGGGTGTCATGGACTCGCCGGGCCTTGTTACGCATCGCAGGCTTCCTTGTCGCTGCCGCCAGGGCCAGAATTACGGTCAGCACCGGGCATGATGTGCTGCGTGACCCAGTCACGAAACGCGTCGCCGCGCGCCATGTAATTGGGGAACTGATCGAGACTGGCGCAGGCCGGTGACAGCAGCACGCAGTCCCCCGCCTGAGCGATCTGTCGAGCATGACGCATGGCCTCCAACAGCGTCATGACTGGCGTCACGGAGACGTCATCGGCCAGGGCTTGCGTCAATAGCGGCGCATCCTGTCCGAACACCACCGCCTCACGGGCGTAACGGGCCAATGGCGCCGCCAGCGGCGTAAAATCCGCGCCCTTGCCCTGGCCGCCGGCCAGCAATATCAGCTTGCCCTCAAGCGTCGGGCCGAGACCGGCAATCGCCGCCAGCGTCGCCCCGACATTGGTGCCCTTGGAATCATTGATCCAGCGCACGCCCGCCACCTCGGCGATCAGCTCGCCGCGATGCGGCAAGCCCGCGAAGCTTGCAAGCTCGGCGACCATCGCCGTCTCGTCGAGGCCGATCGCGGTGCCCATCGCGAGTGCCGCCAGCGCATTGGCCTGATTGTGGCGGCCTGCAAGACGCACCTCCGCAGCAGGCATCACGCCGCGCAGCTGGCCAGACTCGACATGACACAGCGACAGCGTGCCGCCCTGCTCCGCCAGGCACCAATCTGCCTGACTGATAGCCTCATCGGCCGACTTATCGGCCGACCCATCGAGCTGCACGCTGAAGCTGACTCGCGCCACCGCATCATTCTCGGCCGGCCAGCTCCAGGCGTCATCGGCATTGATGACCGCAAGGCCTGCGCCGCGGAAGATGCCGCGCTTGGCGGCCTGATAGCCGCGCATGCCATCGTGGCGATCGAGGTGATCTTCGGAGAGATTCAGGAAGCAGGCGACATCGGCCTTGAGCTCAGGCGTGGTCTCGAGCTGGAAGGAAGACAGCTCCAGCACGTAGAGTTCGGCATCAGGCTGCTCACGCAACAATGTCAGCGCGGCGGTGCCCAGATTGCCGCCAACCGCCACGTCACGGCCGGCACGCGCGGCCATCTGCGCGATCAGCGTGGTCACGGTGGACTTGGCGTTCGAGCCGGTGATCGCGACCAGCGTGGGCCGCTTGCCCTGCGCGTCGCGGGCCTGGCGCTCATCCAGCGCGCGCACGAAAAGTGCGATCTCGCCGACCAGTCGCTCGCGAACCCCATCGAACACCGCCTGACGCGGGTCGATGCCTGGACTGAGCACCACCTCGCCGAAGCGTGACAGATCCAGCGCTTCCAGTGGGCCGAGATGTACCTCGGCCTGCGGCGCATGCTCGCGCAGGCTCTCGAGGCCCGGCGGTGCGCTACGGGTATCGGCGACGGCAAAGTCGATGCCGCGATCACTCAGATGGCGAGCGATCGCCTGTCCGGAGACACCAAGACCGACCACCAGGGTCGGTCCTTTGGCAGGCACCGGCGAGGCCGGTGCTTGAGAGGTGACAGAGAGGGTCATCGCGAATGCGTCCTCAGCGAACCTTGAGTGTGGCCAGGCCAAGCAGCACCAGCACGACGGTGATGATCCAGAAGCGCACGATGACGCGCGGCTCCGGCCAGCCTTTCAGCTCGAAGTGGTGATGCAGCGGCGCCATGCGGAAGATGCGTCGCCCGGTCAGCTTGTAGGAGCCGACCTGCAGGATCACCGAGACGGTTTCCATCACGAAGACGCCACCCATGATGAACAGCACGATTTCCTGACGCACGATGACCGCCACGACCCCCAGTGCCGCGCCGAGTGCCAGCGCGCCCACATCGCCCATGAAGACCTGGGCGGGATAGGTGTTGAACCACAGGAAACCGAGGCCGGCACCCGCGATGGTGGCGCAGAACACGGCCAGCTCGCCGGAACCGGCGATGAACGGAATGTGCAGATACTCGGCGAACTTCAGGTTGCCAGAGGCGTAGGCGAAGATGGCCAGGCCCATGGCGACCAGCACGGTCGGCATGATCGCCAGACCATCGAGGCCATCGGTCAGGTTGACCGCATTGGAGCTGCCGACAATCACGAAGTAGGTCAGCACCATGTAGAACACGCCCAGCGGGATGACGACGTCCTTGAAGAACGGCACCAGCAGGCCTGTCTCGGCCGGCGTACTCGCCGTCAGGTACAGCACCACGGCGGCGCCGATGCCCACCACCGACTGCCAGAAGTACTTCCAGCGCGCCGGCAGGCCACGCGGATTCTTCTCCACCACCTTGCGGTAGTCATCGACCCAGCCGACGGCGCCGAAGCCCAGCGTGACGGCCAGCACCACCCAGACATACAGGTTGGTCAGGTCGCCCCACAGCAGGGTGGAGACGGCCATCGACAGCAGGATCATCACGCCGCCCATGGTCGGGGTGCCGGCCTTGGAAAGGTGAGACTTGGGGCCATCGTCGCGCACGGCCTGGCCGATCTGGCCATCGACGAGCTTGCGTATGACCCAGGGACCCAGCCACAGACACAGCAACAATGCCGTCAACGTGGCCAATACCACGCGCAGGGTCAGATAATTGAAAACCGTAAAGGCGCCATTGAATTGGGCCAGAAACTCAGCAAGCAGCAGCAGCATGACTCACATTCACCTTGATGCGTCGACCTTGAGCGCGGCAACGACATTCTCCATGCCAGCGCTGCGAGACCCCTTGACCAGAACACTGGCCCCGGTGGGTAGATGGTTACGGGCGTAAGCTTCCAGCTCTGCCCGCTCGATAAAGTGCTTGCCACCGGCCCCGAAGGCCTCGGCAGTCGCCTGGGCGCCCTCGCCGCAGGTGGCAATGAAATCTATGCCCAGCTTGCGGGCGTGGTCGCCCACCTCGGCATGCAGACGTTCAGCGTCTGCTCCGAGTTCGCCCATGGCGCCCATCAGGCACCAGCGCGGCGCAGGCAGTGTCGCCAGCAGATCCAGCGCCGCCAGCATGGCACCGGGGTTGGCGTTGTAGCTGTCATCCAGCAGACGCGAACCGTTGATGCCCGCCACGACCCCCAGCCTGCCGGGCACGCTCTCGGCGCTCTCGAGTCCGGCGATCACCAGATCACTGTCGATGCCCAGTGCCAGGCACGCCGCGGCAGCCGCCAGCGCATTGGCCACGTTGTGACGCCCCAGCAACGCCAGCTGGACACGACCGAGCGAGCGGCCATCAAACGTCAGTTCGAAAGCATAACGCCCGAGCTCATCCGCGCCTAGCTCACGTGCCTGCAGGCGTGCCGGGCGATCAACGCTATCCACGCCGCCATCCGCAACACTGAAGTCGATGACATCGACCGCCTGGCCGGTTGCGGCCAGCGCCTGCCATAGCGAGAAGTAGGCGTCATCACGGTTGAGCACCGCGACCGGACGTCGCCCTCCCAGCGGGCTCAAGCCCGCCAGAATCTCGCCCTTGGCCTGGGCGATCTGCCCCATGCCGCCGAATTCGCCGACATGGGCGCCGGTGACATTGGTGATCACCGCCACTTGCGGGCGCGCCAGGGCCGTCGTCCAGGCGATCTCGCCGAGATGATTGGCGCCCAGTTCGACCACGCCGTGCCGGTGGGCGTTGCTCAAGCGCAGCAACGTCATCGGCAGGCCGAAATCGTTGTTGAGGTTGCCGTGATTGGCGAGGCTTTCGGCCTCGAAACGCGCGGCATCCCGCACAAGGATGGCATGCACCAGGCCCTTGACGCTGGTCTTGCCGCTGTTGCCGGTCACCGCGATCAGCGGCCTCCCCCAGGCACGACGACGCGCCGCCGCCAGCAGCCCGAAGGCCAGGCGGGTATCCGCGACGACGATCTGCGGCAGCGGATCATCCACTGCCCGCTCGACCAGCGCCGCGACGGCGCCATTGGCGCGAGCCTGGGCGAGGAAGTCATGGGCATCGAAGCGCTCACCCTTCAGGGCCACGAACAGCGGGGCGGCCTGCTCGCCAAGCTTGCGGGTGTCCGTCTCGATGGCGCCCAGCACCTGACCGCGCAATGCCTGTGGCAGCTGCGCCCCGAGCACCGCGGTCAGTTCCTCGAAGGTGCCCAGAGCGACGGGCTGTTCAGGCGCACTCATGCGTCACGCTCCTGACCTTCCAGCATCGAGAGCTCACGACGCTCCAGCGCCGCGACCGCATGGGCTACATCGGAAAACGGCAGTCGCTGACCGTCGATCTCCTGATAGTCCTCGTGCCCCTTGCCGGCGATCAGGATGACATCATGCTCGCCGGCATCGCGGATGACCTGGGCAATGGCTTCGCCACGTTCGGCGATATCCAGCACGCGCTCGCGGGCATGGATGCCGGTCATCATCTGCTGACGGATGGCGGCGGCATCCTCGCTACGCGGATTGTCATCGGTGATCACGACACGGTCGGCGCCCTGTTCGGCGGCCGTGGCCATCAGCGGGCGCTTGCCGCTGTCGCGATCGCCACCACAGCCAAGTACACACCACAGGCGCGCATCATCCCGCGCCGGCAGGTGGGCACGCAGCGCGGTCAGTGCCGTCTCGACGGCCTCCGGCGTGTGGGCATAGTCGACCACCACCACCGGCGCGCCATCACGACTCAGGCGCTGCATGCGGCCCGGCACCGGCGTCAGACGCGGCGCGGCGGCAAACAGCCCCTCGAACGAATAGTCGAGGCCATGCAGGATCAGCATTGCCAGCAAGGCGTTGTCGAGATTGAAGCGCCCCATCAGATTGAGGCCCAGCTCGCGCTCGCCATCCGGCGTCGCGATCACGGCAACCTGGCCCAGCGGCTCGGGGAAGACATCCAGCACGCGCAGGGTCGCGACATCATCACGCCCCATTGCCAGCACGCGCACGCCGCGCTGCATGCCGGCCAGCATCAGACGCGCCAGCGCATCGTCGGCATTGAGCACCGCAAGCTTGAGTTCGGGACGCTTGAACAGCTTCGCCTTGGCCGCCGCATAGGCCGCCATGCTGCCGTGATAGTCGAGGTGGTCTCGCGAAAGATTGGTATAGCCCGCGACGGTGAAGCGACAGCCATTGACGCGCCCTTGATCGAGCGCATGAGAGGAGACTTCCATCGCGATCAGCTCGGCACCGGCCAGGCTAAGCCCCTTGAGCGCCGCCTGCACGGCCAGGGCATCAGGCGTGGTGCGCTCGCCCGCGACCAGCGCGCCGGGACGCCCGATGCCGAGCGTGCCGATCATGCCGGCGGGCGTGCCCATCGCTTCGGCCAGCTCGGCGATGTAATGGGTGACGGAAGACTTGCCATTGGTGCCCGTGACCCCGACCAGCGTCAGCGACTCGGGCACGCGGAAGGCCTGGCGGCCCAGCTCACCGAGCTGCTCGCCCAGGTTCTCGAGCCAGACGACTCTGGCATCGTCTGAATGAAGTGCGAGACGCGCATCCCCGCCTGCGGGTCTTTCGGCCAGCACCAGCTCGGCACCGCCCTCAAGCGCCGCGGCGATATAGTCGCGGCCATCGCTGGCGATGCCGGGGATGGCGATGAAGAGGGAGCCCTGCGCGGCACTGCGACTGTCGATCGTCAGGTGCCAGTCATCGCGCGCGGCAAGCCGTGCACGGCAATCGTCATTGAGGGCGCCTGGCCACAGCGCCAGCAATGCTGCCAGCATGTCTGTCGCCGTGGCCAACGGGCGCGCCAGAAACTCGCCCAGGCGCCTGGAATCGTGCGGTGAAGTCATGTCGGAAGACCTTCCTTGTTCCCGATGTCCCGGAACGTATTCACTACATGAGAAAAAAGACGCAGTCGCCCGCCCGAGGCCGACGACCGTGCCACATGAAAAGCGTTACTCACCGACCTTGCTGTCCGGCGGCACATCCAGCAAGCGCAAAGCCTTGCCCACCACGCGCCCGAACACGGGCGCCGCCACCAGACCGCCGTAATATTCTTCCCCTTTGGGGTTCTCGATCATCACCACGGTCACGATACGCGGATCAGACACCGGTGCCACACCCGCGAACAACGAACGATACGCGGTCTTCTGATAGCCACCGGCCGTCACCTTGCGCACGGTGCCGGTCTTGCCGGCGATGCGATAGCCTTCGACCACCGCCCGCTTGGCAGGCCCGTTGGGCTGCACGATCTTCTCCATCATGCCGAGCAAGGCGTGCGCGTTGTCCGATGAGATCACCTGGTCACCGACCGGCGGCGTCTTGACCTTGAGCAGCGACGGCGGCACACGACGGCCGTCGTTGGCGAGCGCGGTGTAGGCGCTGGCCAGCTGCAGCGCCGAGACGCTGATACCGTAACCGTAGGAGATGGAGGCCCGCTTGCTGCGCGACCAGTTGGTCGGCGGCGGCAGCACGCCGGTCGTCTCGCCCGGGAAGCCGGTGCCCGGCGCCTGACCGAGGCCCAGCTCATAGTAGCGATTCCAGACCGCATCATCCTCGAGACTCAGCGCCATGCGGCTCATGCCGATATTCGAGGAGTGATAGAGAATGCCCGCCATGTCGAGCTTGCCGTAGTTGCGGAAGTCACGAATGGTGAACTGATCGACCCGCATGTAACCCGGCGTGGTATCGATCACCGAGTCCGGCTGATACTTGCTGGAGGCAAGGCCGGCGCTCATCGACAGCGGCTTCATCACCGAGCCGGGCTCGAAGGCATCGGTGATCGCGCGGTTACGCAGCCCGGCGGGATCAAGCCCGGCACGGTTGTTCGGGTTATAGGACTTCTGATTGACCATCGCCAGCACTTCGCCGGTGCGCGCATCCATCATCACCAGGGTGCCGCCATCTGCGCGGTGCTCCGCCACGGCCGCCTTGAGCTCACGGTAGGCCATGTATTGCAGACGCAGGTCGATGGAAAGGGTCAGGTCGCCACCGGGCTTGGCTTCGCTGATCAGATGCAGGTCACGCACCAGGCGCCCCTTGCGGTCCTTGAGCACGCGTCGCTTGCCCGGCGTACCGGAAAGGTAGGAATTGTAGGCAAGCTCGAGCCCCTCCTGGCCCTTGTCATCGACGTTGGTCACGCCGATCAACTGGGCGGAGACTTCTCCGGAGGGGTAATAGCGCTTGTATTCCTGCTTGTGGCTGACGCCCGGAATATCGAGGTCAATGGCAGGCTGGGCCTGCGGCGGGGTCATCTGGCGCTTGATGTACATGAAGCCCTTGCCGGCATCACGATAGCGGCGGACGCGTGCGATCAGATCATCCGGCTTCTGTCCCAGCGCGCGCGCCAGCAATGACAGCCGCACGGGGTCGTCGGGCACCTTGCGCGGGTCGGCCCATAGGGTGATGACCGGCGTGGAGATCGCCAGCGGCTCACCTGTGCGATCGGTGATCATGCCGCGGTGAGCATTGATGCTGTCGACACGCAGGGTGCGTGCGTCGCCCTGATCCTGCAGGAACTGCTGATCGAAGAGCTGGAGATAGCCGATGCGGCCGACCAGAGCGACAAGCCCGGCCAGCACGATGAAGAGCATGATGCGATAGCGGGCTGGCCCCATGGCCGCGCGCGCGCTCTTGCGGGCACCGCTGGCGGCCTTGGTACGAGCGGGCGTCTCAGCGCTGGCGGCTTTGCGCGGGTTGCGCGGGCGAGACGAAGGCGGGCGACGCGTGGCCATCAGCGAATGACCTCGACATCGTGGACATCCGGGACGCGCATCTCGAGTCGCTCGATGCTGATGCTTTCGATACGCGCCGGCGCCGACCAGGCGCTTTCTTCCAGCAGCAGGCGGCCCCAGCGTGCACGCGCATCATCGCGCGCCGCTTCCAGCTTCTGCAGCTGGGCATATTGGCCGCGCGAGAGGTGGGAGCTGATCACGACAGCAGCGGCAGAGCCGAGCAGACTGAGCATCAGCACCGCGAAACACAGGTGACGCCAACGCATCTGCACCTTGATCGGCCAGTTACCCGTCCAGCCATCCTGTCTCCGTCCCGCCATGCCGACTCCCTAATCACTCTGAACGTGATGCCCCGCATCACGAATATCCTTGCAGACTGCCAACGTGCAGGCGCGATGTTCGCTCACTTGTTTGAAGCGCCCGGCGCATTATGTCAGCAAGTGGCGTTAGCCGCTAAGAGTTGCAGCACGGCAACACTTGTGTCGTCCTTTCACCACAGCCCACTTGCGCGCGCGCCTGCCGGTAGGCAGGCGCAGAAAGAGGCACGATTCCCCGGAGGGAGCACTGACGCTATTTGAGCTTTTCGGCAATGCGCATCACGGCACTGCGCGAACGGACATTGGCATCGACTTCGCTTTGCGAGGCCTTCTGCGCCTTGCCCACCAGCTTGAGACGCTTGTTGAGCTGGTCTTCGCGGATCGGCATGCCACGCGGCGCCTGATCCCCCCGCGCCTTGTCACGCATGAAGCGCTTGACGATGCGGTCTTCCAGCGAGTGGAAGCTGATCACGACCAGACGACCGCCGGGCTTGAGCGCCTCGAGACCGGCATCCAGCGCGCGGGTCAGCTCATCCAGCTCACCATTGATGTGAATGCGGATCGCCTGGAAGACACGCGTCGCCGGGTGCTTGTGCTTCTCCCAGTTGGGGTGAGCATCCTTGATCAGGCTGGCGAAGTCGCCGGTGCGCGTGATGGGTCGCTCGGCGCGACGCTCCACCACGGCACGCGCCAGACGCTTGGCATAACGCTCCTCACCATAGGTCTTGAAGACCCAGGCCATGTCCTCGGCACTGGCACGCGACAGCCACTCGGCGGCGCTCTCGCCACTGGTGGGGTCCATGCGCATGTCCAGCGGGCCATCATTCATGAAGCTGAAGCCACGCTCGGCATCATCCAGCTGCGGGGATGACACGCCGATGTCGAGCAGGATGCCATCCAGCTGGCCATGCACGCCCTCACGCTCGGCATACTCGCCAAGACGCGCGAATTCACCGGCATGGATACTGAAGCGCTCATCATCGATGGTCGCGGCTTCCGCCAGCGCCTGGGGGTCACGATCACAGGCAATCAGACGCCCCTCGGGCGCCAGACGCGACAGGATCAGACGCGAATGGCCACCGCGACCGAAGGTGCCGTCGAAGTAGACGCCGGCCGTGTCCTGAATCAGGCCATCGACCGCGCCGTCGAGCATGACACTGACATGCGCGAAGCGATCAGCCACTTCGACGGACTCGGTATCGGCAGACTCGGTAACGGAAGGAGCGCTGGGCTTGGACATGACGAAACTCTGGACCTTGGCACGCGATGCGAGCAGTGAAAGCCGGTGGCAAAGGACACCGACAGCATAAGAGCGGAAACAGCGCCTGCGTGCAGCAGGCAAGCGGCTGAAACACGAATTCAAGTGCCATAACCGACAACCGGCGCCTGTCACGGCAGCGTGTTCGTTGCCATCCAACTGCAATGGTCATACACGAAACACGCAGCGGACGGCGCCGGTCATGCGAATTCAAGGTGTGCTGCCATCGCTCGCATCGCGAAGGCTGGCAGCACACTGACGTTATAAGGCGGGAGATGGCCGATAAGCCGGGTCTTGTCGTGGACAGTCATTCATCTAGGCCCTGAATCACTTCAGGGCTCAAGCAACCAACCCGCCCCCACTGCGGGCAGCAGCATAGGGGGCCTATTTGGTCTTGCTCCAGGTGGGGTTTACCTCGCCGCGAACTGTTACCAGCCGCGCGGTGCGCTCTTACCGCACCCTTTCACCCTTACCGGTCAGCCGAAGCTGACGTAGGCGGTCTTCTCTCTGCTGCACTTGCCGTCGGCTCGCGCCGCCCAGACGTTATCTGGCACCTTGCCCTATGGAGCCCGGACTTTCCTCCCCCAGCTTGCGCTGGCGGCGACTGTCTGGCCGTCTCCCAAGCGCGCAAGACTACCAGTGTCATGGGCCTTTCACAAGACGAAGCCCGCGCAGGCCGAACAATGGCAGCGGCAAAAAAGTCTGGCGTGACAGAGGTTTGCTTATTCCTCTGCCGCGTCCTTCATGGCTTGCGCCTTGGCATACCAGGCTTTCTTGCGCCCGCCCACCAGACGCGTGGCGATGGCGGCCATCTGCTTGACGCCGACCCCCTCCTCGAACAGCACCTGCAACAGGGCGTCGCCTTCGACACTGGCCGCCTCGTCGCCGTCACGTGTTGGCGCTCCTTCGATCATGACCACGAACTCACCGCGGGTCTGATCACTGTCAGCGTCCATCTGCGCCAGCAGCTCGGCCGCCGTACCATCGAGGAAGGTCTCGAAGGTCTTGGTCAGCTCACGGGCCAGCACGACCCGGCGCTCGCCCAGCACCTCGCGGATATCGCCGAGCAGCGCCTGGATGCGGTGCGGAGACTCGTACAGCACATGGGTGGCGCTATCGTCGCGCAGCGCGGCAAGGCGTGCCTGACGCGGGCCGCCCTTGTGGGCCAGAAAGCCTTCGAAGGTGAAGCGATCCGTCGGCAGACCCGCCGCACTGAGGGCGGTGATCAACGCGCACGGCCCCGGCAGCGGCACTACCTTGAAGCCACGCTCGCGCAGGGCGCGCACGACGATGAAGCCGGGATCGGAGATCAGCGGCGTGCCGGCATCGGAGACCAGCGCGACGCGTCGGCCTGCCTCCAGCGCCTGACACAGCTGGTCGACACGACCACGTTCATTGTGATCGTGCAGGGACATCATGGGCACTTCCAGGCCCAGGTGACGCAGCAACCGCACGCTGTGGCGGGTATCCTCGGCTGCGATCAGGTCCACTTCTCCCAGCACCCGCGCGGCGCGGGGACTGAGATCATCGAGGTTACCAATCGGCGTGGCGACCACGTACAATACGCCTTCAGAAGACTCGGACATTCAATGCTTCGACTCGTTGAACTCAATGGTAGAAATGGTCGTCAGACACAGGCAGATTGCCTTGGGACATTTCATCCGAAGGACGCTGCATGCGTGGCCCTGATCGACCGAGTGCCATGATGCCTTTCACCCTTCATCACAGTAGGCGGCGATGCAGTCCTGACCACATCGCCCATCAGCCAAGGGACCGTCGTACATGCGCCAGACATGGAATCGTGCATCAGCCAATACGCTGGGCACTTCGTCAGCCATCCGGCAGGAGGCCGCGCGCCGTTCACGTTCCGGCCTGCGCACGCTGGCGGGCCTCGCCGCCTCCGCCCTGCTGCTGGCAGGGTGTGCCGGACAGTCACCGCTTTCCAGCGGCCCCGGGGCCGATGCCCTGCTCGCTCAGGCCGAGCAGCAACAGGGTCAGCAAGCGGCCAGTACGCGCCTGCAAGCTGCGGACATCCTAGCACGCAGCGGCGACAACGCGCAGGCGATCACCATCGCATCCGACATCGATCCGGCAAGCCTCGAGCCGCAGGAACGCGTGCAATGGGCCCTGCTGCTGTCGCGCATCGCGCTTGAGCAGCAGGACGGCTGGAACACGATCCTGGCCACCTCGGTGCTCGAGGACGGCATCCAGATGTCCGGCGATGACCAGCGCACGCTGCGCAAGCGTCGCGGCCTGGCGCTCGGCATGGTCGGCGAACCCCTGGCCAGTGCCCAGACCCTGATCGCCCTGCAGGCCGACAGCAATGACCTGAGCATCAACGACACCCTGTGGGAGCAGCTCACGCGCCTCTCGCCCAGTCAGCTCAATGAGCTGGCCAGTGCCAGCCCCACCGCCAGTGGCTGGACGGACCTGCTGCGCCTGCAGCGTCGCTTCGGTGGCAACATCGACCAGATGTTCTCTGCCATCAACGACTGGTCGGACGCCAACCCGCAGCATCCCGCCGCACGCCAGATGCCGCAGGGCATCCTCGACCTGCGCGAGCTCTCCGGCCAGGAAGTGCGCAAGATTGCCGTCTTCCTGCCCGAGTCCGGCTCACTCAAGCGGATCGCCCAGGCCATCCGTGAAGGCATCGAGGCGCGCCATCGCAGCGCCATCGACAATGCCGAGGCCACCCCGCAGCTGAGCTTCTATGACACCTCGAGCGCGGACCTCAAGACCCTGTATGCCCGTGCCACCATGGATGGCGCCCAGGTCGTGCTCGGCCCGCTGGACAAGAAGCTGGTCAGTCAGCTCGAGACCCAGAACAGCCTGCCGCTGCCGACACTGGCCCTCAACTACGGCACCCATGACAGCAACCGTGCCGACAACCTGTTCCAGTACGGCCTGTCCGCCGAGGACGAAGCCCGCCAGGTCGCCATGCGCGCCGCACTCGACGGCCATCGTGGCGCCGCCGCTCTGGTGCCCAACAATGCCTGGGGCCAGCGCGTCTACAGCGCCTTCCGCGACCGCTTCGAGCAGGAGGGCGGCGACATCGTCTCCGTCGAGCGCTACAACCCCAAGGGCGCCGTCAGCGCAGCCGTCAAGGACCTGCTGTCGGTCTCGAGCCAGGACCAGGCGCGCATGAAGTCAGCCAAGAAATCCGGCAGCAAATACGGCCGCGCGCACTCCGGCAACATCGACATGATCTTCCTGCTGGCGCTGCCGAGCTATGCGCGTCAGGTGCCGCCGATGCTGGACTTCTACTACGCGGGCGACCTGCCGATCTACGGCACCTCCCATCTCTATGACGGCGCACCGCAGCCCGATCAGGATGGCGACCTCAATGGCGTCGACTTCGTGGACATCCCCTGGGAAGTGCCGGAGGCCTCCTCCGGCGGCAAGGCGTCCCTGCCGGAAGTCGACACCTACCGCGCTCTGTCCGATGCTTCACCGCGCATGCTCAAGCTCAACGCCATGGGGGTCGATGCCTATCGTCTGGCCCAGCGCGTACCGCTGATGCTGGCCGGTGCGGGCGGCGAACTCTTCGGCGCCACCGGCAGCCTCTTCCCGCGTCACGATGGCCGCATCGAGCGCACGCTGCCCTGGGCTGAATTCAGAGGCGGCGTACCGCGTCCGCCACTGAAAGGCGCCAACAGCCGCACCGTCGAAGCCTACACGCCCTGACATGGCACGCGCCGACTCGCCCTCAGGCAAGGCGCACCCGCCTCCCCAGCGTCGCGCCCGAGCGCGCGGCGCCGTCATCGAGGCGGAGGTAGAACAATGGCTGGCAGCGCGTGGCCTGACACCCGTCACGCGCAACCAGCATGCCAAGGGCGGCGAGATCGACCTGATCATGCGTGACGCCGAAACCCTGGTCTTCATCGAGGTGCGCTACCGGGCCAACTCCCGCTTCGGCAGCGCGCTGGAAAGCGTGACCCATACCAAGCAACGCCGGCTGATCACTGCCGCGCGTTTTTATCTGGCCCAGCACGGGCTATCATGTTCCTGCCGCTTCGACGTGGTAGGCGTGGAGGGGACCTCCCCTCGTTCCATTCACTGGATTCGCCACGCCTTCGAAGCGTTCTGAAGCCAACGACCAAGAGCCATCATGGATTTCCAATCGCGTATTCTCGGCCACTTCAACGCCAGCATTGACACCAAGACCTACGCCAGCGAAGTGCTGCCGCCCTTCATCGAAGCGGCCAGCCAGATGATGGTCCAGAGCCTGGTCAATGACGGCAAGATCCTGGCCTGCGGCAACGGCGGCAGCGCCGGCGACAGCCAGCATTTCTCCTCCGAGCTGCTCAACCGCTTCGAGCGTGAGCGCCCGAGTCTGCCGGCCATCGCACTGACCACCGACACCTCCACGCTGACGTCCATCGCCAACGACTACAGCTACAACGAGGTGTTTTCCAAGCAGATCCGCGCCCTGGGTCAGCCCGGCGACATTCTGCTGGCCATCTCCACCAGCGGCAACTCCGCCAATGTGGTGCAGGCCATCCAGGCGGCTCACGACCGTGACATGCGCGTCGTCGCCTTGACCGGCCGCGACGGTGGCGACATGGCGTCACTGCTGGGCAGTGAAGACTGCGAGATTCGTGTCCCCGCCACCTCTACGGCACGCATCCAGGAAGTCCATCTGCTGGCCATCCACTGCCTGTGCGACCTGATTGATCATCAGCTGTTCGGCAGCAACGAGTAATCCGCGCGCCCCACGGCATTCACCAGGAGAAAACGGCATGACGCCCAAGAATCTGCTTCCCCTCATGGCCACCGCCGGCTTCCTGACGCTAGCCGGCTGCACCACCGTCGCCGACCTGACCAACAGCGGCCCGATCGACGAAGACTATGGCGATCGCACCCTGGGCGCCCAGGTGGAAGACGAGAGCATCGAGACCAAGATCGAGGTCAATCTCGGCAAGACCGATGCCCGCTTCAATGATGCCCACGTCAACGTGAACTCCTACAACGGCATGGTACTGCTGACCGGCCAGGTCGCCAGCGACGAGCTGAAGCAGAAGGCCACGGACATCGCCAAGGATGTGCGTCGCGTGCGCCAAGTGCACAATGCGCTGGAAATCAGCGCCAATGCCCCGGCCAGCCAGCGCGTGCAGGACACCTGGCTGACCACGCGCGTCAAGGCCACACTGGCGGCGGATGCCAACATCGACTCCGGCCGCATCCTGGTACTAACCGAGAATGCCAGCGTCTACCTGATGGGTATCGTGACCCGCGCCGAAGCCGACCAGATCGTCAGCAAGGTCTCTGAAGTCGGCGGCATCCAGCGTATCGCCAAGGTCTTCGAGTACCTCGACTGATCGAGGTGGCGCGCTTGCATGCCTGACATGCAAAGTGCGCTGAACGAAAAGTGTCCTGAACGAAACGTACCCTGATTAAATAGTGCCCAGGATGAAAAATGCCCCGCAGGCCGAAGCCTGCGGGGCATTTTTCATGACAGAAGCGACATCAGGCGGACAATGACCAACCCTCATCCATCGCCCCCACCTGCCGACGTGATTACTTGATCACGCGCAGCGAAGGACGCCCCTTGCGCGGCGGCTTGGGCTGATCATTGTCATCAGCCCCCTGCTCGTCACTGGCCGAGTCGGACGCCTGCTCTTCACCGGCGACTTCGGCATCAGCGCCTGGACTTGTCTCGACGGGCGCATCCGCTGATTCCGAGGCAGACGCCTCTTCCTCGACGGGCGCACTGCCGACACTGGCCAGCGTCGGGCGCGCTGCGGCGGCCGGCTCGGCATCTGGCGCGGCTTCACCGAATGTCATCTCATCGGCACCCGGCATCACCGGCTCGTGACCGAAGACCATACCGACACCGTTTTCACGCGAATACAGCGCGACCAGGGCCGCCGTCGGCACGCTGACGTGCATCGGCTGACCACCGAAGCGGGCATTGAAGCTGACCCCCTCATTGGCGATCAACAGATCACGCACCGCACCGGGTGCGATATTGAGCACGATCTGGCCGTTCTGGACGTGTTGACGCGGCACCTGGACACCTTCCTGCTCGGCGTCCACCACGATGTACGGCGTATTGTCGTTATCCAGCAGCCACTCGTAGAGTGCGCGTGCCAGATAAGGGCGACTGGAAAGCATGGGAGAACCTCTTGAACTGCAATGAGTGTCAGCGACGACCGAAGTCCATTCCGCCAACGGGCCAACGCCCCGCACATCGCTCACATCCATCATCCACAGACTGATGAGCGAGGACGAAAGCCCGAATGCGTGACCGATCGATCAGCGACCGAAGGATCACGCACGGATCAGATGCGCATCTCGCGCTCGGCCTCGGACAGCGACGCCTTGAAGGCATCACGCCCGAACAACCGCTCCATGTAGGTCAGCAGCGGCTTGACCTGCTTCTCCGGCAGCTCGATTCCCAGTGTCGGCAAGCGCCACAGGATCGGGGCAATGCAGGTGTCCACCAGCGAGAACTCGTCGCTCATGAAGAACGGCATGTCGTCGAAGATCGGGGAAATGCCGATCAGGCTTTCACGCAATTCCTTGCGCGCCTTGTCGGCTTCCTTCTTGGTGCCTGTCTGGATGGTTTCCATCATCGGCACCCATTCGCGCTCGATGCGATGCATCCACAGACGGCTCTGGGCGCGCGCCACCGGATACACCGGCAACAGCGGCGGATGCGGGAAACGCTCGTCCAGATATTCCATCATGACCTTGGACTCGTAGAGCACCAGGTCGCGATCCAGCAGCGTCGGCACACTGTTGTACGGGTTCAGGTCGGCCAGTTCGGCCGGACGGCTGTCATCATCCACATCAATGATATCGACTGCCACACCCTTCTCGGCCAGCACGATCCGTACACGGTGGCTGAAGTGGTCGTCACCACCGGAGTAGAAGGTCATCGATGAACGCTTGGCCACAACACCCATGAAACTGTCCTCGCATCTGTTCGAGACATGCCCGTGTCAGCTTTTGGCCTGACAAACGGGGATAAGTTTCCTCTGGCCTGCCCTTGTCACAACGGGCCCTGCCAGAGGGTCAGCCTGCGCCACCTCAAGGCGACGCAAGCGGGCGCGCGACTGATCAGCCGCGCGCCCGTCACTGCCGGCTCGCCATTATCACTGAGACCCCGCCCCGGGGGCCATCAATGAATGTCGCGCCAGTATTCCTTCTTGAGAAGATACGCCAGCAAGGTAAAGATCAGAATGAATATTAACACCTTGGGGGCCATGCTCTCAGCCTTGAGCCGCGAAGGCTCGCCGACATAGGCCAGAAAATTGGTCAGATCCCACATCGCTTGATCAAACTCCCCTGCCGTCATGCTGCCAGGCTGGGTGATCTCTAGAATATCACAGGACGCATAACGCCCCGTGTCGGGATCGATCTCCGCCCCCGCTACCGCCAGGTCACTCTGCCCACAGACCTTTTCCTGCACGCCCTGCAGCGATTCCAGCACATGCGGCATGCCGACCTGGGGGAAGACCGCATTGTTCACGCCCCACGGCCGTGACGCATCGCGATAGAAGCTCTTCAGATAGGTGTAGATCCAGTCCGTGCCGCGCAGACGCGCCTCGAGCGACAGATCCGGTGGCGGCGTGCCGAACCAGCCGGCCGCGTCATCTTTCTGCATGCCCGTGCGCATGGTGTCATTGATCTTGAGCGCTGGCGAGAGAATCAGATATTGCTCGACCAGGTCCTCGGGCATCCCCAGGTCCTCTGCGGCACGCGAGTAACGCTGATACTGCAGACTATGACAGCCGAGGCAGTAATTGGTGTAAAGCTGCATGCCTCGCTGCAGCGAGGGCTGATCATGCAGATCCGGCTGCATCGTCTCCAGCGGCACCGCGCTGCTCGCCGCGCTCACCATGCCCGCCCCCATCAGGCTCACTACGGCCAGCAACCCTGCTGCCAGCCCGCGTTTGAGCCACTTCCTTGACCCACCCATCAGCGCGCTCATCGGCCCGCCACCCTGTCAGGCACCGCTCGCGTCGTCTCGAAGCGCGTATACAGCGGCATCAATATGAAGAAGGCGAAATATGCCACGGTCGCCAGCTGCGCGATGATCGTGCGCTCCTGCGTGGGCGGCATCACCCCCAGCACGCCCAGCGTCACGAAACTGACCACGAAGATGACGATGGCGATACGCGACAGCCAGCCCTTGTAGCGGATCGAGCGCACCGCCGAGCGATCCAGCCACGGCAGCACGAACAGGATGGCGATCGCCAGTCCCATGACCACCACGCCCCAGAACTTGGCATCCACGCCGAACAGCGGGTAATTGACCGCGCGCAACATGGCGTAGAACGGCGTGAAGTACCACACCGGCGCGATGTGCTCGGGCGTCTTCAGCGAATTGGCCGGCTCGAAGTTCGGCGTCTCCAGGAAGTAGCCGCCGCCTTCGGGGAAGTAGAAGATCACCGCACAGAACACGAACAGGAAGACGCCGACGCCGACGAGGTCCTTCACCGTGTAATAGGGATGGAAGGGAATGCCATCCAGCGGCTGCCCCGCCTCATCCTTCCTGTCCTTGATCTCGATGCCATCGGGGTTGTTCGAGCCCACCTCGTGCAACGCCACCAGATGCAGCACCACCAGCCCGACGATCACCAGCGGCAAGGCAATGACATGCAGCGCAAAGAAGCGGTTCAGGGTGATTCCCGAGATCAGGTAGTCGCCACGTATCATCTGCGCCAGGTCTGCCCCGATGACCGGAATCGCCGTGAACAGCGAGATGATCACCTGCGCGCCCCAGTAGGACATCTGCCCCCAGGGCAGCAGATAGCCCATGAAGGCCTCGGCCATCAGCGCCAGATAGATGCACATGCCGAAGATCCATACCAGCTCGCGAGGCGCACGGTAGGAGCCATACAGCAGGCCACGGAACATGTGCAGATAGATGACAACAAAGAAGGCCGAGGCGCCGGTGGAATGCATGTAGCGGATCAGCCAGCCGTACTCCACATCGCGCATGATGTACTCGATGGAGGCAAAGGCCTCCTCGGCGCTCGGCGTATAGCTCATCGTCAGCCAGATGCCGGTCAATATCTGATTGACCAGCACCAGCAAGGCCAGCGAGCCGAAGAAGTAGAAGAAGTTGAAGTTCTTCGGCGCGTAGTAGCCGGTCAGATGGTCCTGCAGAAACTGGGTGGCCGGCAGGCGGTCATCGATCCAGCGCATGATGCCGCGTGGCGCCTTGGCACGGTTTGGATTCCCCATCAGGCAGCCTCCTCGTCGACACCCACCACCAGCACCTGCTCACTCTCGTAGCGATGCGGCGGCACCTCAAGATTCGAAGGCGCCGGCACTCCGGTGAAGACTCGCCCGGCGAGATCGAACTTGGACCCATGACAGGCACACAGATAGCCGCCCGGCCAGTCCGCACCGAGATCCGCCGCGCCGATCTCGGGACGATAGCCAGGCGAGCAGCCCAGGTGCGTGCAGATACCCACCAACACCACATATTCCGGCTTGATGGAACGCAGCACGGCATCGACATAAGGGGGCTGCTGGGGACGCAGTGACTCGGGGTCCTGCAGCTCTGCGGGGGGGATGGCGCGGATATCGGCGATCATCTCGGGGGTGCGACGCACCACCCACACCGGCTTGCCGCGCCACTCGATGGTCATCTGCTGGCCGGGTGCCAGCCGCGAGATATCCGCCGTGACAGGCGCGCCTGCCGCACGGGCACGCGCACTTGGCTGCCAGGACGCCAGGAAGGGCGTTGCGATACCGACCACCCCTACCGCCCCGACCACGGTGGTTGCGCTGACGAGGAAGCGGCGTCGCCCTCGGTTCACAGCTTGATCTGACATTTTATTGTTATCTCCCAAACACTACCGCTTGATGCTGGGCCATCCACTTGCCGAGCACTTGATGCTTGCTTGTATTAAAGGGCAAGAACAGAGCGCTCACAACTCAAGAAAGCCACCTTGACCAAAGCCGCTTTCGTCAATCGTGCAGCGAGACCGCAAAAAAAACGTCCAGCACCCTTGCGGGCACTGGACGTTCTTGTGGTCGACGCGAGTTCTCTTAACGCTTGGAGAACTGCGGACGACGACGGGCCTTGCGCAGGCCGACTTTCTTACGCTCGACTTCACGAGCGTCACGAGTGACGTAACCGGCGGCGCGGAGGGCCGGACGGAAGTCTTCGTTGTAAGCCATCAGGGCACGAGTGATGCCGTGACGGATAGCGCCGGCTTGAGCAGAACCACCACCACCAGCAACAGTGACGTAGACGTCGAACTGTTCGGTAGTTTCGGTCAGCTCGAGCGGCTGACGGACAACCATGCGGCCTGTCACACGACCGAAGTAGTCGTTCAGGTCACGCTGGTTGACGGTGATTTTGCCGGTGCCCGGCTTCAGGAAGACGCGCGCGGTAGAAGTCTTGCGGCGCCCGGTACCGTAGTGCTGCTGTGTCATGGCGATGCTTCCCTCAGATGTTCAGTTCTTGCGGCTGCTGCGCAGCGTGCGGATGCTCGGAGCCAGCATAGACTTTCAGCTTGGACTGCATGGCACGACCCAGCGGGCCCTTCGGCAGCATGCCCTTGACAGCCAGTTCGATCACGCGCTCAGGCTTGTGCTCGATCATCTGGTTGAAGTTCATGGAGCGCAGGCCGCCCGGGTAACCGGTGTGACGGTAGTAGGTCTTGGCTTCTGCCTTGCGACCTGTCACAGCGACTTTCTCGGCATTGATGACGACGATGTAATCGCCAGTATCAACGTGCGGAGTGTACTCGGCTTTATGCTTGCCGCGCAGGCGACGAGCAATTTCGGTAGCCATACGGCCCAGCGTCTTGCCGGCTGCGTCGACGACGAACCAGTCACGCTGGACGGACTGCGGCTTAGCAGTAAACGTCTTCATGGATGAATCACCTATAGTCGGGTCTTGCACTTGTGTGCGCGACCAATCCCTATTTTTCTTGGTTGTCCGACGTCTGGCAGCGAGCGGCGTGCTGCTTGCGCAGTCACTGTCCTCTCATCTCCAGACTGCCCTCGCCCATCAGGAGTGAATGACTCAGGATGGCTCGAGAACCGGTCAACAGTTCGAGCGAGCGCGCATTGTACATGCCATGCCCGCCTACCACAAAGGCTATTTTGCCCTTGCCGCGGGTCTCACGGCTTGTGCGGCAGCGCGAGATACTCACGCGATTGCATTTCCTGCAGACGTGACAGCGTGCGCTGGAATTCGAAATCCAGGTTGCCGCCGGTATAGAGGTCCTCGACGGGCGTCGCGGCGCTCATCAACAGCTTGACGCCACGGTCATAGAACTCATCGACCATGTTGATGAAGCGACGCACCTGGTCGTCGCTGTCGCGCCCCATCTGCGGCACCTCGGACACCAGCACGGTGTGGAACTCACGCGCAAGCTCAATGTAGTCATTCTGGCTACGCGGGCCATCACACAGCTCATCGAAGTGGAACCACACCACGTCCTCATGGCGACGCAGGGCGTGCAGCACGCGATGATTGATGCTCAGACCTTCATCGGCATGGCCTTCGGCACCGGCGATGGAGCGGAATTCCCGCGCCAGCCGCGCGGCACTGTCGTCGCCCAGCGGGCTATGGAAGAGCTCGGCGTGCTCCAGCGCGCGCAGGCGGTAGTCGATGCCGGAATCGACGTTGACCACCGTGCAGTGACGCTTGACCAGGTCGATCGCCGGCAGGAAGCGCGCCCGCTGCAGGCCGTCCTTGTAGAGGTCATCCGGCACGATATTGGAGGTCGCGACCAGCACCACGCCCTGCTTGAACAGCTCTTCGAACAGGGTGGCGAGAATCATCGCATCGGTGATGTCCTTGACGAAGAATTCGTCAAAACAGATCACGCGCGCCTCGACGGCGAACTTGGCCGCCACCAGAGTCAGCGGGTTCTTCTCGCCCTTGTAGTGGCCGAGTTCATTGTGGACACGCTGCATGAAGCGGTGGAAGTGCGTGCGCATCTTGTCGGCAAACGGCAGGCTCTCGTAGAAGGTATCGACGAGGTAGGTCTTGCCGCGCCCCACGCCGCCCCAGAAGTAGAGGCCCATGATCTCGGGCGCTTCATCGACAGGCGCCGTGCGTGACGGCTTGCCGAACAGACGACGCACCTTGGAGCCCAGCCCGCCGCCACCCGTCGCGTCGGACACCTTGTCGGGCGTCTGACGCGGCATGCGCACGAGGTCGTCGTAGAGACGCTGCAGATGGCGGACCGCATCTTCCTGGGCGGCATCGTAGGCAAAGTCATCACGCTTGAGGTCTGCCTGGTACTTCTCGAGAGGCGTCGGTGCTGGCATTGAGAAACCCGCTGCAGGTCAGGCGCCACGCACTGGCGCACGCCTGACATGAAAGGAACAAGATCACGCCTGACCCGACACGGCGGGCAGGCAAGGACGAAATTGCGCGGCATTATACGCCTTGATGGCCACTTTACCCACTCACCGACCAGCAATCGGCTGCACGACGTGACTTTCGCCGCGCGCATTGCTCGCAGGGCGTGAGCTGGCATCCGCCCACACCCCGCCGGCTGCGCCGACAGGCGACCAAGGTCGCGCGCCGCGTGAATTGACGCATCGCTGCACCACACCGATATAATGGCGCGTGGACGCTTTTGAAACGCAAGCGGCACGACAGACTGACGCAAGAAGGACAGCGGCAAGCGGCGCTGACCTGCTGGACACCAGACCGATCCCGAGATCGGCGTGATGGAACATCATTGAATACCGGCATCGTATCTCAGCGCTACCATGCCCCAGCGGTGACGATCACCGCAGTCGTGACACAAGGAGAGCGACGTGAACGAGAGCAACATTGACTGGATCCTGGCCATTGCCTGTTTTCTGGCTGGCATCGGTATCGGCGCCTTGTGCTACCACCTGCTGAATGCCAACGTGGCCCGCAACCAGAAGACCCGCCAGAAGCTGGCTGAGCGCGAGCTGGAGCTGACCCAGTTCCGCGATGCCCTCAACGACCACTTCTCCAAGGCCAGCGACCTGACCGACCAGATCCAGCGCGCCGGCAATGAGCTGCGCCAGCATCTGGCCACTGGCGCCACCGCGCTGTGCGATGACAGCCAGCTCAAGCGCCGCCTGCTGGACACTGACACCACGCCGGACGACAGCGAGACCGACAAGGTCGACCTGCCGCGTGATTACGCCGACAACCGTGGCACCCTGTCAGAGGACTTCGGCCTCAAGCCGCAACCGAGTGAAGGCGAGACACCGGCCACCAACCCGCCGCGTATCTGATCGCCCTGCTGTCGTGGACCTCTCACGGCATCTGAAAACGACAGCGACAACGACAACGGCCACCTCTCGAGGTGGCCGTTGTCGTTTCCGGCATCAGATGTCACGCCGGATTGTCGATATCCACGAAGCGGTGCTCTACACCATGCTCGGCGGCCAGCCACTCGCCGAGGGCCCGCACACCGTCACGCTCGGTCGCATGATGGCCCGCCGCGAAGTAGGTCACTCCCTCTTCGCGGGCGCTATGGGTGGTGCGCTCGGAGATCTCGCCCGAGAGGAAGGCATCGACACCGGCCTCGATGGCCAGACCGATATAGTCCTGAGCGCCGCCGGTGCACCAGGCAATGCGCTTGATGGGGCGATCATGGCCGGCCACGACCAGCACCTCACGCCCGAGACGCCGACTGAACTCGGCCCCCAGCGCGGTGCTGTCCAGCCCTTCCACCTCAGCGGCCAGACGCCCGACATGCACCAGGCCACGCCCGGGCACGCCATCCAGACAGCCTTCACTGATCAGCCCCAGACGCTCGGCCAGCTGGGCATTGTTGCCAAGTGTCGGATGCGCATCCAACGGCAGGTGATAGGCCGCCAGATTGATGTCATTGGCCAGCAAGGTCTTGAGGCGCCGACGCTTCATGCCGGTGATCTGGGCCGGCTCGTTCTTCCAGAAGTAACCGTGGTGCACCAGCACCAGGTCGGCCTGCCAGGCGAGCGCCTCATCGAGCAGCGCCTGACTGGCCGTCACGCCGGTCATCACGCGGCGCACCTCACGGCGCCCCTCCACCTGCAAGCCATTGACGGTATAGTCCTTGAAGGCCTGCACCTCCAGACATCCATCCAGCGCCTTCATCAGCGTGTCACGATCAGCCATTGGGCCTCCAGCAGTCAGAGTCATCGAGTGTTACACTGGCGAGCATTGTAACGGCGCATCGGCGCCATGTAAGCGTGTCGAGCCTTGACCGGGGCCATCCCTTCGCGTGACACGTGGATCTTCAGGCTATTCATCTTCATGTCCGCAGCATCGCGTCGGTGCGCGGACTTTTTATCAGGTAATCCGATGCCCCGTTCTCTTCGCAGCACACTGCTCCCGCTACTGTGGCCCGTCGTCACCGGCGTCCTGCTGGCCGTCGTCGTGCTGGACCGCTTTCCGACGCTGGGTCTGGGCGAGCCCGCCCCGCAGCAGAACGAGCAGGCCGGCAACACCCCCTACCCGAGCCCATCTCAGAACTCTGCCGCCAATCAGCAGGTGCTGCCGCCTCCGAGCCTGACGCTGTCAGCGGCGCAGCGCGAGGAGTCGGCAGACCCGGTACTGCGTGAAGCACCGCCGCTGCAGCGCAACAGCGGCCCGGCCAGCTATCAGGCCGCGGTGGACGCCGCCGCACCGGCGGTGGTCAACATCTACTCCTCGCGCGAGATCAAGGACGACAGCAAGCATCCGCTGATGTCCGACCCCTTCTTCAACCAGTTCTACGGCGAAGACGCCCTGCGCAGCCAGCGCATGCTGTCGAGCCTGGGCTCTGGGGTCATTCTCTCCAGTGACGGCTATATCCTGACCAACAACCACGTCATCCAGGGCGCCGACCAGATTCAGGTCGCCCTGCGCGATGGCCGCGAGACATTCGCCAAGGTCGTGGGTGTGGACCCGGAATCCGACCTCGCGGCGCTCAAGATCGACCTCGACAACCTGCCCACCGTGGCGATTGCCGATTCCACCCAGGTCCACGTCGGCGATGTCTCGCTGGCGATCGGCAACCCCTTCGGGGTCGGCCAGACGGTCACCATGGGCATCATCTCGGCCACCGGACGCAACCACCTTGGTCTGAACGCCTATGAAGACTTCATCCAGACCGATGCCGCGATCAACCCCGGCAATTCCGGCGGCGCGCTGATCAACACCGACGGCTCACTGGTCGGCATCAATACCGCCATCTATTCGCGCTCCGGCGGTTCGCAGGGCATCGGCTTCGCCATCCCCGCCAACCTGGCGCGCGACATCCTCGAATCGCTGGTCGACCACGGGCGCGTGATTCGTGGCTGGCTGGGACTGGAAGTGCAGGAGCTGACGCCGTCGCTGGCGCACTCCTTCGGCCTGAGCGCCCCGCAAGGCGTGGTGGTGGCCGCCGTGCTGCGTGATGGCCCTGCCGCGCGCGCCGGTCTGCGCCCGGGCGATATCCTGACCGCCATCGGCGGCAAGCGCCTGCTGGATGCTCGCCTGGCCATGGCCGACATCGCCGCCGTCAAACCCGGCAATGCGCTGGAGTTGCGCCTGCTGCGTGACGGCAAGACGCTGGACATCGACGTCAAGGTCGGCGAGCGCCCGATTCCCGACAACACGCCGACGGCCGTCGAGCCATCCTTGCAGGACAAGGGCTGAAGCGGAGCCATCGGCACGACGCCTTGAGTAGAACACCCGCCCCATGATGACAAAAGCCCCGCGACGGAGACCGTCGCGGGGCTTTTTTGACTGACCAGACAAGGCTCAGTCTCAGTCTCAGTTTCTGGCTCAGGCTCAGTCGAGAATGCGATTCTCGGCACTGCGCGCGTGCGCCGTCAGCGACTCGCCGCGCGCCAGCACCGAGGCGGTACGCCCAAGCACCGACGCGCCTTCCGGCGAGCACTGGATCAGCGAGGAGCGCTTCTGGAAGTCATAGACGCCCAGCGGCGAGGAGAAGCGCGCGGTGCCGGAAGTCGGCAGCACGTGGTTCGGCCCGGCGCAGTAATCGCCCAGCGCCTCGGAGGTGTGCGAACCCATGAAAATGGCGCCGGCGTGACGCACGCCCTCGACCCACTCCTCCGGATTCGCCACCGAGAGCTCCAGGTGCTCCGGCGCGATGCGGTTGGTCAGCTCCAGCGCCTGCTCCGGCCCGCTGACGCGAATCAGGGCACCGCGCTCACGCAGCGAGGTCAGGATGATCTCGGCACGCTCCATGGTCGGCGCCAGGCGCTCGATGGAGGCCTCGACGGCGGCCAGGTGCTCGTCATCCCACCCGATCAGGATCGCCTGGGCATCTTCGTCGTGCTCGGCCTGGGAGAACAGGTCCATCGCCAGCCAGTCCGGGTCGGTCACGCCATCGCTGACCACCAGAATCTCGGACGGCCCGGCGATCATGTCGATACCGACCTGACCGAACACCGCACGCTTGGCAGTCGCCACGTAGATGTTGCCGGGGCCGACGATCTTGTCGACGCGCGGCACGGTCTCGGTGCCATAGGCCAGTGCCGCCACGGCCTGGGCGCCGCCGATGGTGAAGACACGATCGATGCCCGCCAGATGCGCCGCGGCCAGCACCAGCTCATTGACCACGCCGTCCGGCGTCGGCACGACCATGATGATCTCGCGCACGCCCGCGACATGCGCCGGAATCGCGTTCATCAGCACGGAAGACGGATAGGCCGCCTTGCCGCCCGGCACGTAGATCCCGGCGCGGTCCAGCGGCGTGACCTTCTGGCCCAGCAGGCTGCCGTGCTCGTCCTTGAAAGACCAGCTTTCCGGCTTCTGATGCTCGTGATAGACGCGCACACGCTCGGCAGCCACGGCCAGCGCCTCGCGCTGATCCGCCGGCAGGTCGGCATAGGCCTGGGCCAGACGCTCGGCACCGATGACCAGCTCGGCCATGCTCGAGACATTCAGGCGGTCGAAGCGGTTGGAGAACTCCACCAGCGCCGCATCGCCTTCCTGCTTGACGCGCGCGAGGATGTCGGTGACACGATGCTGTACCTCGGCATCGGACACGCCCTCCCATGACAGCAAGCGGTCCAGGCGGGCAGTAAAATCGGTATCACGGCTATCAAGCCGGTTGATCAAGGTATCCATGCGAACCTCTTTTCTCATTGCTTGGCAGAGAAGGCTGAACCGGACGGGCTCTGTCCAGCGCCTGCCCGCATCATCTTGATAAGCATCGTGATGAACTCTTGATGAGCACCGCGACGATCATCGTGACGAGCAGGGGCGGCAGCTGGTGTTTCGAGAGTCATCTTCTGCCACGGTCATCTATGCGACCTTGGGTATCCAGCGGGTCGATGCCGACAGCACGCGGCCATCACGCCTCGCGGCGGACTTCCACGGCCTGACGCAGGCGATCGATCAGCGGCTTGAGGCGATCGTGCTTCATGGTCATGGCGGCCTTGTTGACCACCAGACGCGTGCTGATGTCGGTGATCAGCTCGCGCGGCTCCATGCCATTGGCGCGCAGGGTGTTGCCGGTGTCGACGATATCGACGATCTCGTCGGCCAGATTCATCAGCGGGGCCAGTTCCATCGCGCCGTAGAGCTTGATGACTTCGGCCTGGATGCCCTGCTCGGCGTAATAGCGACGCGCGACATCGACGAACTTGGTCGCGACACGGCGGCGAGCGCCCTGCTGCTGCTGACCGACGACACCGGCGGTCATCAGGCGGCACTTGGCGATTTCCAGGTCCAGCGGCTCGTACAGGCCTTCGGCACCATGCTCGAGCAGCACGTCCTTGCCGGCGATACCGAGATCGGCGGCGCCCAGCTGCACGTAGGTCGGCACGTCGGTGGCACGGATGATGACCAGCTTGACGTCCGGCAGATTGGTATCGAAGAGCAGCTTGCGGCTCTTGTCGAGATCTTCCAGCGGCTCGATGCCAGCGTCAGCCAGCAGCGGCAGGGTTTCCTTGAGAATACGCCCCTTGGAGAGGGCGACGACCAGTTGCTTGCTCATGGGGTATTCGCCCGTGCTTGTACGTAGGAATTCGGCACGCGCTGCCGGTCAATCAAGACCGACAGCGCGAGGTGGGGCACTGATCAGCCGGCGGAGCGACGGATGATCACATTCAGCCCGGACAGCTTCTCTTCGATGCACTCGTAACCGCGGTCGATGTGATAGATGCGGTCGACCATGGTCTCGCCGTCGGCGACGATCGCCGCGATCACCAGCGAGGCAGAGGCGCGCAGGTCGGTTGCCATCACCGGCGCACCGGACAGGCGCTCGGTGCCGGTCACGACTGCGGTGTTGCCCTCGAGCGCGATGTGGGCGCCCATGCGGTTGAGCTCCTGCACGTGCATGAAGCGGTTCTCGAAGATGGTCTCGATCACGGTGCTGGTGCCTTCCGCGACCGCATTCATCGCCACGAACTGGGCCTGCATGTCGGTGGGGAATGCCGGGTACGGCGCCGTGCGGATATTGACTGCCTTCGGGCGCTTGCCGTGCATGTCCAGCTCGATCCAGTCATCACCGGTGGTGATGGTGGCGCCGGCTTCTTCCAGCTTGGCCAGTACGGCGTCCAGGGTATCGGCACGCGTACGCGTGACACGCACCTTGCCGCGCGAGGCGGCCGCCGCGACCAGGAAGGTACCGGTCTCGATGCGGTCCGGCATGACGGAGTATTCACAGCCGTGCAGCTTCTCGACACCGTCGATGACGATGGTGTCGGAGCCCTGGCCCGTGATCCTGGCGCCCATCGCGATCAGGCACTCGGCCAGATCGACGACTTCCGGCTCACGCGCGGCGTTTTCGAGCACGGTGCGACCATCGGCCAGGGTCGCGGCCATCAGCAGGTTCTCGGTGCCGGTGACGGTCACGACGTCAAAGACGATGCGCGCGCCCTTCAGGCGGCCACCCGGCGCCTTGGCGCGGATGTAGCCATTCTCGACCGTGATCTCGGCCCCCATCGCCTCCAGGCCACGAATGTGCAGATCCACCGGACGCGAGCCGATGGCGCAGCCACCCGGCAGCGAGACTTCGGCACTGCCGAAGTGCGCCAGCAGCGGGCCCAGCACCAGAATCGAGGCACGCATCTTCTTGACCAGGTCATAGGGCGCGTGACAATGCTCGACCTTGGAGCCATCCAGCTGCACGGTCATGTTGTCGCCCATCACCGGCTCGACGCCCATGCGCCCGAGCAGCTCGAGGCTGGTCGTGATGTCCTGCAGATGCGGCAGGTTGCTGATGGTCACGGGACCTTCCGACAGCAGCGTGGCTGCCAGAATGGGCAGTGCCGAATTCTTGGCGCCGCTGGCCCAGACTTCCCCGTTGACCGGCCCGTTGCCAGTGATGATCAGCTTATCCATGAAATGTTCCGGTCAACCCTGAGCGTTGCCGGCGGCAGCTTCGAACTGCGCCGGGGTATAGGTACGAATGCTGATGGCATGCAGCGCGCCAGAGCGGATCTCGTCATTGAGTGCGGAGTAGACCAGCTGCTGGGCCTTGACGCGGCTCAGCTCGGCAAAGACATCCCCCACGGCGACGACCTGGAAATTGCAGCCCTCACCCTGGATATGAAAATCGACGTTCTCGATACGAGCCTCGAGCAGGGCCTTGACATCATTCGGTTGCATGACGGGCGGTGACTCCTTCGCGGTACATGTCGGGATCGTGGCAGGGAATCCTTGCGCGACGATCGATGCGATATGACCGCACATGGTAATCAAAAGCGCGCGGGAACGCGATTGGCAGTCAATCGCTGCCTCCACGTTGCCGCGCGCATGAATGGCGATACGAACAAGCCTCGAGCCTCCAGCAAAGCGGTGCGGCCTGACAGGCGGTCAGGCCGCCGTTGACTCAGGACGTCTCGAGTGACAGCGGGGGCTCGGCGCTGATCTCAGCAACATTCAGCCCCGGCAGCAGGTTTTCCAGTCCGGAGACTGCCGCCAGTCGGCTCAATGCGGGAGACAGCGCGAGGTGAGCGACATGCCCACCATGCTCCGCCAGATGGCGCTGCCACTCGAGCAGCACGCTCAGGGTGGCGGTACTGGCGCTATCCACGCCGCACAGATCGATGGAAACCCCATCCTCGCGGCGCCCCAGCCATTTCCTGCCGGAATCCGCCAGCTCTGCGGCATTGTCGAAATCCGGCTGGCCACTCAGGCTCAGCCGTGCGTCACCGGCTTCCAGCGTGACGCCCTCGCGATCGAAGAGAGTTTTCATGGTCATGGCGACGACAGGGCTCAGCTGTTGCCCTGATCCCCCTCACCCTTCTCGAGGTCGACATCCGGCTGCCAGCCCTTGATAACGGCATCGATGTCGCGGCCGTTGTCACGCATGGCCTGATCGAACTGGTTGCGGAAGGTCAGGCCCAGGTTGACGCCGTTGACGATCACGTTGACCACCTTCCACTCGTCGTTGCGCAGACGCATGGAATACGCCACCGGGTAGACCTTGCCCTTGGTATCGACCACGTCCATGTAGACGGTGTCCTGGTCTTCATAGCGACGCTCGCCTTCGCTGTCCTTCACGTCCAGCCTGGCGTAATCGAAGCTCACCAGACCCTTGGCGTAGGTACCGATCAGGGTGTCATGGAAGACCTTGGAGAATTCGGTGCGCTGCTCAGGAGAGGCGCCCTTGAAGTACTTGCCCATCACGCTGGCGGCGATGTAGCGATAATCCACCACCGGCTTCAGCGCGGAATCCACCAGGGTTTCCAGCTCGTCGACGTTGTCCTTGTAGTAGCTCTCGCGGCTATCGATCTTGGTGGTCAGGCCCTCGACCGTGTCGCGCAGCAGCACGTCCGGCTCCTGCGGGGCGGCCATGGCCAGCGGGCTCAGCGCCATCAGGGCGGACAGGCTCAGCACGCTCAACGGACGAATCAGCTTCTTGAGGCTAGAGGTCATCGGGGTTGCTCCTTGAAAATGTACATCGTGCTCGAACGTGAAACCGCAGGCACCGAGTCAGGTCTGTCGGTGCATCACACGCGTGCGCCGGGTGCCTGCACTTCGATGAACAGCGCATCGAGAATCAACGCTTCGAGAGTCAGCTCTTCGAAAAATTGGACACGAACTGCTGGATCAACTCTTCCAGCACCAGTGCAGACTGGGTATCGCGAATGGTATCGCCGTCCTCCAGCACGTCCGGGTCTCCCCCGGTGCTCAGGCCGATGTACTGCTCGCCCAGCAGGCCGGACGTCAGGATGGCGGCGGTGGTGTCCTTGCTCAGCTTGCCACGCAGGCTGCTGTCCAACTTCATCGTGACACGGGCGTCAAACCACTTCGGGTCCAGCTCGATCTTCTCGACGCTGCCGACGGCAACACCTGCCATCGTGACCTTTGACCGCGCCTTGAGGCTTCCGATCCCTGAGAAGTTGGCATTGAGCACGAAGGTGTCATCGGCCTGCTGGAAAGTGACGCCGCTGACACGCAGTCCCAGGAAGACCATTCCCAGGAAACCAGCGAGTATGAACAGGCCCACGCCGAACTCGAGCATGCGGGTACGTTTCATCAAATCTCTCCGAACATGACGGCCGTGAGGACAAAGTCGAGTCCCAGCACCGCCAAAGATGAATAAACCACGGTACGTGTGGTGGCGCGCGAAATGCCTTCCGAGGTCGGGATCAGGTCATAGCCCTGGAAGACGGCGATCCAGCTGACCACCAGCCCGAAGACCAGTGACTTGATGACGCCGTTCATGACATCACCGATGAAATCGACGTTCGACTGCATGCTGCTCCAGTAGGCGCCCTCGTAGATGCCCAGCCAGTCGACCCCCACCAGCTTGCCGCCCCAGATGCCGACGACACTGAAGCCGATGGTCAGCAGCGGCAGCGAGACGAAACCGGCCCACAGACGCGGCGCGACGATGCGCTTGAGTGGATCGACGCCGATCATCTCCATGCTGGTCAACTGCTCGGTGGCCTTCATCAGGCCGATCTCCGCCGTCAGCGCCGACCCCGCACGCCCGGCAAACAGCAAGGCCGCGACCACAGGTGCCAACTCGCGCAGCAGTGACAGCGACACCATCTGCCCCAGCGCCTCCTCGGCACCGAAACCGACCAGAATGGTGTAGCCCTGCAGCGCCAGCACCATGCCGATGAACAGCCCCGAGACCAGCACGATGGCCAGCGACAGCACACCGACGAAGTGCATCTGTCGCACCCACAGGCCGATGCCCTCACGGGACGGGATGCCGATACCGGCCTGCACCAGCAGCATGCCGGCACGCCCGATGGCCGCGATCACGTCGATGCTGCTGCGGCCCAGTGACGTGATGGCCCCGAGCGGGCCACGATTCAGACCACTCATGACTCTCTCCTGCGGGTTGCCGATTCGCGACCATCGAGAATGTCGCCGGCGAAGTCCGGGGCGGGATAATGGAAGGGCACCGGGCCATCCGGCTTGCCGTGGATGAACTGGGCCACGCGCGGGTCCGACTCGGCGTTCAGCGCCTCGGGGGTGCCCTGCGCCATCACCTTGCCATCGGCGATCACATAGACGTAATCGGCGATGGTCAGCGTTTCCTTGATGTCGTGCGAGACCACCAGCGCCGTCATGCCCAGCGCATCATTGAGGCGCCGGATCAGATTGACCAGCACGCCCATCGAGATGGGGTCCTGCCCGGCAAAGGGCTCGTCGTACATGATGAGGTCCGGGTCCAGTGCGATGGCTCGCGCCAGCGCCACACGCCGCGTCATGCCGCCGGAGAGTTCGGCCGGCATCAATTCACGCGCGCCGCGCAGCCCGACGGACTCGAGCTTGATCAGCACGATGTCACGAATCATCGCATCGGGGAGATCGGTGTGGACGCGCAGCGGGAAGGCGACGTTCTCGAACACGCTCAGATCGGAGAACAGGGCACCACTCTGAAACAGCATGCCCATGCGACGGCGCATGCGAAACAGCTCGCGCCGCGACAGGCCATGCACGTGCAACCCGGCGATCTCGACGCGCCCCGCCGAGGGCGTCAGCTGGCCGCCGATCAACTTGAGCAGTGTCGTCTTGCCGGTACCGGAAGGCCCCATGATGGCGGTTATCTTGCCGCGCGGGATCTTGAGGTCGATGCCGGAGAATATCTCGCGTTCTCCACGGGTGAACCGCAGGCCTTCGACACGAATCAGGGCGTCATCGAGGTTGATCTCGCCTGCCGCGCCGCGTGAAGAAGCCTGCGCCTCCTGGCCGTCCGCACCCGTCCGGGTAGCGGTCTGACCGGGCAAATCAGTCATAGAAGCATCCGCTGTGAGGGACCTTCGCCGTGACGAGCCACACGCTGTCGGCTCGCGAACAGGTCGAATGTCCGAGTCATGGGATCCAAGGATCAAGTTAGTTAGCGAACATCGTATCCGAACCCACCCCTGTGCCGCCAGTCTCATCAAGGCAACAGAGCCGTGCCGCGGGTGGTGACGCGCTCAACAAAGCGCTCGGCAAGAGGCTCGACAATGGGAACATGGCCACTGTCTTGCAAAGGATTGGGGGGATGCGTTTAATGGCGCGGTTCCCGGCGATACGCCACCGCCCTGCCCCCTGCCCCGAGAGTTCTGATGCTATATCCCATCCTTGCAGTCGTCATCGGCCTGATTGGTCTTGTCTGGAGTGCTGATCGCTTCGTCGAAGGAGCCGCGGCCACTGCGTGGCGCGCCGGGATGAGCAAACTGCTGATCGGGATGACGATCGTCTCCGTCGGCACCTCTGCCCCCGAGATCGTCGTCTCCATCATGGCCTCTCTTGATGGCACTCCGGATATCGCGACCGGCAATGCGCTGGGCTCCAACATCGCCAATATCGGCCTGGTGCTCGGCGTCACGGCGCTGATCGCCCCGATTCCGGTGCATTTCGGGCTGGTGCGTCGCGAGCTGCCGCTGCTGCTGGCGGCCACGGCACTGGGCGGTTATGCGCTGTCCAACAGCGGGCTCGAGCGTCTCGATGGCATCCTGTTGCTGGCCCTGCTGGTCTTCACGCTGGTGTGGCTGTTCAAGGTCGACTCGCCGAGCGAGGCGGAAAGCCAGGATGACGTGCCCGAGATGAGCACCGGGCGCGCCATCTTCTGGCTGCTGGTCGGGCTGGCGGTGCTGATCGCCAGCTCGCGTGCGTTGGTGTGGGGGGCGACAGACATCGCCCAGGCACTCGGCGTGCCGGAATTGATCATCGGCCTGACCGTGATCGCCATCGGCACCAGCCTACCGGAACTGGCCGCCAGCGTGGCCAGCGCCCTCAAGCGCCACCACGACATCGCCATCGGCAACGTCATCGGTTCCAACCTGTTCAACATCCTCGCCGTGCTGCCCGTGCCGGGCCTGCTGGCACCGGGTCCGGTGGATGGCAGCGCCATAAGCCGTGACTATCCGGTGATGCTGGGGCTGACGCTGCTGCTGGCCGCGCTGCTCATCTGGCAGCGCCGTGGGCGCATCGGTCGCGGCCCAGGTGTTATCCTGCTCGCCTGCTATCTGGCCTACACGGCCTGGCTTGCCATCAGCCTGACTCGCTGACGGCAGCGTCTTCATCATCGTTCGCCACGCCGCCGCGCGGGATGACACGCCCTTTCCGCGCGGTTTGAGCCCTGGCCAACCACAGGCAACAATTCGATCATGACCGAGCCTTCCAGCACCCCGCACGCCACCGCGCCTGGCGCCTCTGCTTCAAGTCAGACCGCCGCCAGCCAGTCCGCCGCCGATGAGACTCCGGCCAGCCAGGCGGATTTTCGCGCCAGCGCCCGCCGTACCTTCGCCATTGAGGAAGCGGCCATCGCCGCGCTCGAAAGCCATCTCGATGACGACTTCGACCGCGCCTGTCAGCTGATGCTGGCCACCAAGGGCCGCGTCATCGTGACCGGCATGGGCAAATCCGGCCATGTCGCCAGCAAGATCGCCGCCACCCTGGCCAGCACCGGCACGCCGGCCTTCTTCGTCCACCCCGGTGAAGCCAGCCATGGCGACCTGGGCATGATCACGCCGGCCGATGTGGTACTGGCGCTGTCCAATTCCGGAGAGACCGCCGAGGTCACGGCGCTGCTGCCGCTCTTGAAGCGCATGGGCACCCCGCTGGTCTCGATGACCGGCAAACCCGGCTCGACCCTGGCGCGTGACGCCGATGCACATCTGGACACCAGCGTCGCCCAGGAAGCCTGCCCGCTGAATCTGGCACCGACCGCCTCGACCACCGCCGCGCTGGTGATGGGCGACGCCCTGGCGGTGGCACTGCTGGAGGCCCGCGGCTTCACTGCCGAGGAATTCGCGCTTTCCCACCCGGGCGGCAGCCTGGGTCGACGCCTGCTGCTGCGTGTCCAGGACGTGATGCATCATGGCGACGCCCTGCCGCGCGTGACACTCGGCAGCCCGCTGCGCGATGCACTGCTCGAGATCACGCGTCAGGGTATGGGCTTCACCTGCGTGATCGATGATGACGACCACCTGGTCGGCGTCTATACCGATGGTGACCTGCGCCGCACCCTCGACCAGCACGGCGATCTGCGCGCGCTGAAGGTCGATGATGTCATGACCCGTGGCGGCAAGACCGTGCGCGCCAGCATGCTGGCCGCCGAAGCGGTGCGCATCATGGAAGAAAACCGCATCAGCGTTCTGGTAGTCTGTGACGAGGATGAGCACCCCATCGGAGCCATCCATATGCACGGCCTGCTGGCCAGCGGCGTGATCTGAACTCCCGCGGGCGTTCGCTGTCTCTGTTCGACGGCAGATCGTCCCGGCAAGACGCCACCGCTCAACGCCCATCAGCGCCGTTCACAGGACAGCGTCAAGCATGCACGGAGTGCGAGGAGAAAGACCATGAGCGACACGAATTCCCTGAGCGAAGAATATCCGCAGGACATCATCGACCGCGCACGCCGCGTGCGTCTGCTGGCGCTGGATGTCGATGGCGTGCTCACCGACAACCGCCTGCACTACGATGCCAACGGTGTCGAGACCAAGTCCTTCCACGTCCAGGATGGCCATGGCCTCAAGCTGGTGCTGCGCAGTGGCGTTCGCGTCGCGCTGATCACCGGCCGCAGCTCGCCGATGGTCGAGCGTCGCGCCAAGGAACTGGGCATTCAGGATGTCATCCAGGGCCGTGAAGACAAGCTGGTCGCGCTGACCGACCTGTGCCGCGAGCACGGGATCGAGCTGGAAGAAGTCGCCTATTGCGGCGATGACCTGCCGGACCGCGAAGCCATTCGTCGTGTCGGTCTCGGCGTCAGCGTGCCCAACGCCATGGCCTACGTGATGAGCGAGGCCAACTGGGTCACCTCACGCCAGGGCGGCGATGGCGCCGTGCGCGAGCTCTGTGATCTGCTGCTCAAGGCCCAGGGCCACTGGGCCTCGGTGCTGGATACCTACCTGCAGGAGTCGCGCCCCTGATGTTACGTCTGCCCCGCCCTTCTCCGCGCCTCTGGCTGATGCTGCTGTTGCTGCTCGTCGGTGGCGTGCTGGCGCTGATCGAGCAGCGCAACAGCCTGGAATCGACCGTCAATGTCGAGGTCGACAGCAGTGAGCCGGATTACTATCTCGACGGGGCAGACATGACACGCTTCGATGCGCGCGGCGTGGCGATCCAGTCCATGACCTCGCCGCATATCGAGCATACGCCAGGCGATGACGTGACCCGGGCGCAGACCCCGAAGATTCGCACCAACGACAGTGAAGACCGCCGCTGGTATGCCACGGGTGACAGTGGCGTGTTGAGCGCCGGCGGCGACACCTTCACCCTCGAGGGCAATGCCAGACTGCGCCAGCCCGATGACCGCTGGACCCTCGATACCGATGTCCTGCACTACAGCCGTGATCAGAATCGCGCCTGGAGTGACGTACCGGTCGTGATCACCCAGAATGGCCAGCATGTCGAAAGCGACAGCTTCAGCGCCGACCTCTCACAGGATTCCGCCGTGCTGCAGGGCCGTGTTCGCAGCGTCCTGCAACCCGGCACGGGCCAGAGCGAGGCCAGCAAGGAAGCCGAGCGCATCGACTCGGGCACCGACAGCACCACCTCCGATGATGGGCGCGTCAACAGCACCTTCGAGGCAGCGCCTGCCAGCGGTGAATGAACCCGCCGGGCTGGCCGTCACGCCATGACCCGCGCCGCACCACCTTCTTCTCTGCCGCTCGATGGCATCATTGCTCGGGCGGCGACCCCGTCATGCCAAGGAGCCACCATGACTTCCACGACTCGCAAGCCCTTGACGGCCTGTCGCCAGACCCTCAACAGCGGTGTCATGGCGCTCTGCCTGGCACTGGGCATGTCCACCTTCGCCCCGGCCGCCATGGCGCTGGACAGCGATGCCAGTCAGCCGATCAACATCGCCGCGGACGCCCTGTCGCTCGATGACAAGGCCGGTACCGCCACCTACACCGGCCAGGTGGAGATGCGCCAGGGCAGCATGAAACTCGATGCCAGCCGTGTCGATATCAGCCGCGCCGGCAGCGGCGAGATCTCGCTGGTCAAGGCCACCGGCAAGCGTGCCTACCTGGAACAGCAACCGGCGCCCGACGAGAAGCTGGTCAAGGGCTGGGCCGACACCATCCGCTACCATGCACTGGAGCGCCGCGTGGAGCTGGTCGGCAACGCGCGTCTCGAGAAAGGTGATGACACCTTCGAAGGCGGCTACGTGGAGTACTTCCTCGACAAGCGCCAGGTGAACGCCAACAACAGCAAGACGGCACAGCAGACCGAAGGCGGTCGCGTGCACATGACTCTGACGCCGCGCGGCGCCAATGCCAGCAAGGAAAACTGAGTCATGACTGCTACTCCGCGTACGCTGAGCGCTCGCCATCTGGCCAAGGCCTACAAGGGCCGCAAGGTGGTCAAGGACATCTCGCTGGAGATCCGCCAAGGCGACATCGTCGGCCTGCTGGGCCCCAATGGCGCCGGCAAGACGACCTCGTTCTACATGATCGTCGGGCTGGTGCGCGCCGATGCCGGCAACGTCTCCATCGATGACAAGGACCTCTCCGCTGCCGCCATGCACCAGCGTGCACGTGCCGGCATCGGCTATCTGCCGCAGGAAGCGTCGATCTTCCGCAAGCTGTCGGTGGCCGACAACATCATGGCGATCCTGGAGACCCGCAAGGACCTGGATCGCAATGGCCGCAAGGCACGCCTTGAAGAGTTGCTCGAGGAATTCAGCATCACGCACATCCGCGCCAGCGCCGGCATGAGCCTGTCCGGCGGCGAGCGTCGTCGGGTCGAGATCGCCCGTGCACTGGCCACCGAGCCGGACTTCGTGCTGCTCGATGAGCCCTTCGCCGGCGTCGACCCCATCTCGGTGGGCGAGATCAAGAGCATCGTGCGTCAACTGCGCGACCGAGGCATCGGCGTGCTGATCACCGACCACAACGTGCGCGAGACACTCGATATCTGTGACACCGCCTATATCGTCGGCGATGGCCAGATCATCGCCCACGGTGATGCGGACTCCATCCTGGCCAACCAGCAGGTGCGCGACGTCTACCTGGGCCACGAGTTCACGCTCTAGGGTCAGCGCCTGCGCTGAGTCCTCGCGAGGTAAAAGCTTCGAAAGCCGCTGCGTGATTTTATCGCGTAGCGGCTTTTTCATGTCTGACATCAGACGCATGCATGACGTCCATACCACCTTGGTGGAAACATGGCATGCAAGTTGCTTGAATATTCACGGCAACCACTTGTCAGTGCCCCGAGTCACGGTATAGCGTAGTAAGCACGTTCCTTTGCCGTGAATTGACTGACTCCATGAAACCCACCCTGCAACTCCGCCTCGGCACCTCGCTGACCATGACGCCGCAGCTCCAGCAAGCGATCCAGCTGCTGCAGCTGTCGACGCTCGACCTGCGTCAGGAGATTCAGCAAGCCCTCGAGTCCAACCCCATGTTGGAGCTCGACGAGGACTACGAGTCGCTGGATGTCGTCGAGACACAGGATTCGAGCGAGATCTCCACTGCCGACTCCTCGAGCGAGATTCCCGAGGAATACCCCCTCGACAGTGACTGGTCGGACCTCTACCAGGACCACGCCGGTAGCCTGACCAGCTCCGGCAGTGGCAGCGGGAGTGAAGAAGGGCCGGACTTCGATCGCAATACCAGCGTCGAGAGCCTGCAGGACCACCTGCGCTGGCAGCTGGCGATGACCGACCTCGATGGCCGTGAACGCCAGATGGCGGAGAGCCTGATCGATGCCGTCGACGGTGCCGGCTATCTGAGCCTGTCACTCGACGAGCTGGTCGATGGCCTGCGCGGCCAGGGCCTGCCCGGCCTCAAGGCCTCCGAGCTCGAGCAGGTATTGCTGCGTCTGCAACAGTTCGACCCGACCGGCGTCTTCGCCCGTGATCTGCGCGAATGCCTGCTGCTGCAACTGGCACTGTTGCCGGATGATCTGCCGCTGCTGGCGCAGGCGCGCCGCCTGGTACGTCAATTCCTCGAGGCACTGGGCAACGATGACCGCAAGCTGCTCAAGCGCCGCCTGAGCCTTGACGATGACGAGCTGGATCACGTCATCCGCCTGGTACGCGCGCTCGATCCGCGTCCGGCATCCGCCTGGGGCGAGCCCGCCAGCGATTACGTGATCCCTGATCTGCTGGTGCGCCATACCCGCCATGGCTGGCAGGTCGAGCTCAACCCGGAAGCGCTGCCCAAGCTGCGCATCCAGCCGGAATACGCCGCGCTGATCAAGCGTGCCGACAAGTCCGCCGACAACACCTTCCTCAAGGACAACCTGCAGGAAGCGCGCTGGCTGATGAAGAGCCTGTCATCGCGCAATGACACCCTGCTCAAGGTCGGCCGCGAGATCATGGCGCGTCAGATCGACTTCCTCGAGCAAGGCGAGGAAGGGATGAAGCCGTTGATTCTGGCCAACATCGCCGAAGTGGTCGAGATGCACGAATCGACCATCTCGCGGGTCACGACCCAGAAGTACATCCACACCCCGCGCGGCGTCTTCGAGCTCAAGTTCTTCTTCTCGAGCCAGGTCGGTGGCAGCGGCAGTGGCGACGCCCACTCAAGCACCGCCATTCGTGCCCGCATCCGCAAGCTGATCGCGGAAGAGCCGGCCCGCAAGCCTCTCTCTGACTCGCGCCTGGTCGATCTGCTTGCCAGCGATGGCATCGAGGTCGCACGTCGTACCGTGGCCAAGTACCGCGAAGCGATGGGCATTCCGTCCTCAAGCGAGCGCAAGCGTCTGGCCTGACGCGTCACCTGCGGCTGCCATGCCCTGCTTTCACCTCCACAATGGCAGCCGCCACCAACCTCAAGCGTTGGATTTTCCGCTCATCAGCCTCTGACTTCGCGAGTAGCGGTACGCCTGTCGCGCGCTCTGTCATCCCGTCAACCGCTCGTCAATTGCCCGTCATGGCCCATGACAGCGCGCAGAATGACGGCAAAAAACCGCCGTTCCGGCAGCGTCATTTACCGTCAATCGCATGTTTTTAAAGTCACTTTTGCGCGTATTGCACCTGGATGACACCCGAAGAACCTCCCGGAACGCCGCTTGTCCCACGCAATCGAAGCGCCTGAAAGGCGACGTACATGCAGGGATTGGCGACGAAAACCCGCCTTCTTGCGCGTCTTTCACGCACCACCCACCAGACGTGCCCTTGAAGTCCACTCCGTTACCCCTCACTGAGTTGAAGACAAGCACTGAGCCACGATGCAGCGCAGCGTTGATCTTTGCGCAAAGCTTGGGCATTGTCGGTACAGACGCTCACGACATCTGACGCCACTGGCAAGGGTGCGAAAACATCGCCAGACGGTGGCCGTCAAGCCTGTTGCAGAGCGTCCGATCAGGGTTTGCTCGTAGTCAAAAAGGGTTACAATTGAATGGCAACCCGCTGGATAAAGGAGCGTGTCCATGCAAGTGAATATCACCGGGCATCATGTGGAACTTACCGATCCTCTCCGCGATTACGTCAACGAGAAGCTCGCTCGCCTCGAACGGCATTACGACAACATCACCAATGTTCAGGTGACACTGTCGATCGAGAAGGAGCGCCAGCAGGCTGCCTGCACCTTGCACGCGGCAGGCGCTGACCTCCACGCCCTGGCAGAAGACCCCAACATGTACGCTGCCATCGACGCGCTCGCCGACAAGCTGGATCGCCAGCTGGTCAAACACAAGGAAAAGTCCCAGGCTCGCTCTCAGGGCACCGGGACCCGTTGACCTTCAGCCATGACACTTGATCAGATCCTTCCCCCCGAGCGCACGCTGTACGGTGTCCCCGGGGGGAGCAAGAAGCGGGTGCTTGAATTCTTCAGTACCTTCATCGCACAGAACATTCCCAGCCTGGATAGCCAGGAAGTCTTCTCGCGCCTGATCGGGCGCGAGAGACTGGGGTCGACCGGCATTGGCCACGGTGTGGCCGTGCCCCATGCACGCAGCCCGCATTGCAAGACGCCAATCGCTGCGTTTCTGAAGCTCGGTGAATCCATCGACTTCGATGCCATCGACGGAGAACCCATCGATCTGCTGTTCGTGCTGCTGGTGCCTGAGGAAGCGGATGAGACCCATCTGACGCTGCTCGGGCAGGTTGCGGAATTGCTCAATTCCCCGACCAATCGCTCGGCCCTGCGCCAGGCAGACAGCCAGCGTGCACTCTTTGAGGCATTGACCCAAGCCATCGCCGAATTACCGGCGCGCTGAATGACAGGCCCGGACATCGTCCGGGCTTTCGTCTTGCTGGCCTTCCATCGGCCGACGTACAGCGCACTGATAGCGGGCAGCCTTCTGCCCCACCCCTGCATTCTTTCGACGTTGACCTCGCCCTTGGAGAGCACTTCATGAAGATCGTGATCATCAGCGGCCGCTCCGGCTCCGGGAAATCCATCGCTCTCCAGGCGCTGGAAGATATTGGCTACTACGCCATCGACAATCTGCCCGGCATGCTGCTGGCGCCACTGGTCGATCAGCTCGAAAAGGACAGCCCGGCGCGTCGGCGCATCGCGGTCTCCATCGATGCCCGCAACCTGCCGGAAGCCTTGACCCGCTTCCCCGAATTGCTCGACAACGTCCGCCAGAGCGGCATGGACGTGCAGGTCGTCTACCTGACCACCGATTCGCGAGTGCTGCTGGAACGCTACTCGGCGACCCGTCGTCGTCACCCTCTGACGCGCGACAACGACCACACCCTGGCCGAGGCCATCGAGATCGAGCAGAAGACGCTCGCTCCCATCCGCCAGAAGGCCGATCTGGTCATCGACTCGACCAACCTGAGCGTGCACGACCTGCGCTCGCGCATCACCGAGCAGGTCGCCCAGCACAGCTCCCGCCACCTGACGCTGACCTTTGAATCCTTCGGCTTCAAGCATGGCGTGCCGACCGACGCCGACATGGTGTTCGATGCCCGCTGCCTGCCCAACCCGTACTGGGACATCAATCTGCGCGGCGATACCGGTCGCGATGACAGCGTGGCCGAATTCCTGCAGCGCTACCCCACCGTCCAGGCGATGCATGACGATATCGCCGGCTGGCTGGAACGCTGGCTGCCCGCCTATCAGGACAGCAATCGCAGCTACCTGACGGTGTCCGTGGGCTGCACCGGCGGCCAGCATCGCAGCGTCTACCTGTGCGAGCAGCTGGCGAGCTACTTCGCCGAGCGCCTGCCTGAGGTGCGCCTGCGTCACCGCGAGCTGGGCATTCATACCGCGCTGAGCAACGCGGGTGAGACATGTGATCAGCAAGAGCATCAGCAAGAGCCTCAGCAGGAGCATCGCGATGGCCTCTCATGAGCTGACGCTGACCAACCGCCGCGGGCTGCACGCCCGCGCTGCCACCAAGCTGGTCAATTGCTGTGCGCCCTATTGCGCGACGGTGATGGTCAGCCATGGCGAGCGACGCGCCAATGCAGCCAATGTGATGGCATTGCTGATGCTGGCCGCGCCCTGCGGCACCACGCTGCTGATCGATGTCGAGGGTGAGCAGGCCGATGAGGCGATGCTGGCCATCGAGGCGCTGTTCGAGGCGCGCTTCGAGGAAGACGAATAACCGCCACTGACAGCGCTGTACATTTGCGCTGTGCTCAGCCTTCCTTCCTCAGCCAGCTCGCCTCTTGGTCAACTATCTTTTCGGCCCGCTCGCTTATCGGCCAGCCCCCCTCTGGCGGCCCACTGGCAACACCATTAACTGCTCATGCAGGATGCCTAGCGCCTGTTCCTGCACCGGTTCCTGCACCTGTCCTTGCACCTACCCTTATACCTATCTCTGCACCTATCCTTGCGCCTGGCAGCCATGCGACGCTGCTTTTGTGCCAGTGGCGGGACGCGGATTGTCCTTTCGATAAGAAACACTGTTTTCTTTTGTCGACGCGCCCCCCTACGCCAATGGTAGAATCAGCGCTGTCCTTCATGTCGACAGGGGAAGCCGACAGATGAGCAAGACGTCTCGTAAACTCAAGCCAAGACTTGATCGCCTGTCACAGGCGCTGGAAAGCGGCGAGCTGGAACAGGCAAGACGCATGCTCAATCGCGGCCTCGCACCAGTGGACGTGGCCCACCTGCTGGAATCCTCGCCCCCCAAGGAGCGTAATCTGCTCTGGGAGCTGGTCGATGCCGAGCTGCAGGGCGATGTCCTTCAATACCTCGGCGAAGACATCCAGACCGACTTCCTCAAGGACATGGACGCCGTCGACGTTCTCGCCGCCACCGAGAACCTGGAACCGGATGATGTCGCCGACATTCTGCAGCGCCTGCCGAATGCGGTGATTCTCGAAGTCCTCGACTCCATGGAGGCGCAGGAGCGCCTGCGCGTCGAAACGGTACTGTCCTTCCCGGAGGACACCGCCGGCGGCCTGATGAACACGGACACCATCACCATTCGTCCGGACATCACCCTGGACGTGGTGCTGCGCTACATTCGCCGCCACGAGCGCCTGCCCGACTCCACCGATACCCTGCTGGTCGTCTCGCGTCGCGATGAATTCATTGGTGCGCTGCCCATCAATCGCCTGCTGGTCTCGGACCCCAGCGTCACGGTGCGCGAAGTGATGGACACCGACAGCGTGGTGATTCCGGCCCTGATGCCGGAAACCGAAGTCGCCTCGCTGTTCGAGAAGCACGACCTGATCTCGGCACCCGTGGTCGGCGGCGATGGCAACCTGTTGGGCCGTATCACCATCGATGACGTGGTCGACGTCATCCGTGGCGACGCCGAGCACCAGGTGATGTCGATGGCGGGGATGGATGAGGACGAAGACACCTTCTCTCCCGTGATGCGAACCTCGTGGCGCCGCGCCGTCTGGCTCGGCATCAACCTGCTGACCGCCTTCATGGCCTCCGCCGTGATCGGCATGTTCGAAGGCACCATCCAGAAGATCACCGCGCTGGCCGTGCTGATGCCCATCGTCGCCAGCATGGGCGGCATCGCGGGCTCGCAGGCACTCACCGTCCTGATTCGTGGTATCGCGCTGGGGCACGTCAAGAGCGGCAATGTCCGCTGGCTACTCAAGCGCGAGGTCATCGTCGCGGGGCTCAACGGCCTGTTATGGGCCGTGGTGGTGGCAGGCATCGCCATCGTGTGGTTCGGGGATGTCCAGCTGGGGGCCATCATCGGCGCCGCGATCATGATCAATCTGTTGATCGCCGCCGTGACGGGCACGCTGCTGCCGGTGCTGCTCAAGAAGCTCAATATCGACCCTGCCCTCTCCGGCAGCGTGATATTGACCACCGTGACCGACGTGATCGGCTTCATGGCCTTCCTGGGGCTGGCGACCTGGCTCTACCTGTAATACGCCCGACGGGTTCCAGTGACTGCTCCAAAAACAACACGGCCGCTCCCAAGGGAGCGGCCGTGTTGTTTCTCGCCTGTCTTACGATCAGAGAAGCGTCAGCGATCAGCCTTCCAGCTCTTCGTCTTCGCCTTCGCCTTGGGTCATGCCGGCGACGGTCATGCCATCGATCAGCCAGCTACCGCTGTGGATGCTGCCACGCGTATCGACATCATCGCCGACCGCCAGCAGATTGGCCGCCATGTCGCGCAGGTTGCCGGCGATGGTGAATTCCTCGACCGCATGCTGGATCTCGCCGTTCTCGACCCAGAAACCGGAGGCGCCGCGAGAGTAGTCACCGGTGACGCCGTTGACGCCCTGGCCCATCAGCTCGGTCACCAGCACGCCGGTGCCCATCTGCTTGAGCATCTCATCAAGCGAGGTCAGCGGCGCGGTGATGCGCACGTTGCGCGCGCCGCCGGCGTTGCCGGTGGTCTGCATGTTCAGACGACGGGCGCTGTAGGCGCTCAGCATGTAGCTCTGCACCTTGCCGTCGGCAAAGTAGACATTGTCACGCGTCGCGACGCCATCGTTGTCGAAGGCGGCGCTGGACATGCCACCGACTTCCCGCGGCTTCTCGCCCAGCGTGAACCAGTCGGGGAACAGCGGCTGACCCAGGCTATCGCACAGGAAGCTGGACTCACGGTACAGCGAGCCGCCGGCGATGGCAGACAGGTAGTGACCGACCAGCCCGGCTGACATCTGCGGGTCGAACAGCACCGGCATGCGGCCCGTCGCCACCTTGCGCGCATTCAGACGCGCCAGCGTACGGCGCGCGGCTTCACGCCCCACCGACTCAGGAGAGCGCAGGTCTGCCGGATTGCGCACGCTGGTGTAGTCATAGTCACGCTGCATGCCCTGTGCATCCTTGGCGATCAACATGCATGACATCGAGTGACGGCTGCCGCACTGGCTGGCCAGGAAACCATGGCTGTTGCCATAGACCTGCACGCCTTCACCGCTGGAGAAGCTGGCGCCCTCGGACTGCGCGATGCCCTCCACTTCCAGCCCGGCACGCTCACAGGCCAGTGCCAGGTCAGTCGCTTCATCGACGCTGATCGCCCAGGGATGATGCGCCTTGAGGTCAGGGAAGTCGGTGGCCATCAGCTCGGCCGGTGCCAGACCGGCAAAGCTGTCTTCGCCGGTATAGTGCGCGATGGAGACCGCCTTCTCGACCGCGGCACGAATCGAGTCGCTGCCGGCATCGGAAGATGTCGCGCTGCCCTTGCGATTGCCGAGATAGACGGTCACGCCGATGCCCTGGTCACGCGACAGTTCGACCGTCTCGACTTCGCCGTCACGTACCGAGATGCTGACGCCCTGATCGACGCTGGCACCGACCTCACAGGCGTCGGCACCCAGGCTGCGGGCAAGCTCGAGAGCTTCGCTGACGCGACGCTCGAGCAGTTGTTGCTGAGCAACGGCATCAAAGGCCTGGCTCATGTTGTTCTCCTTCTGAGGAGACGGGGGCCCGGCAGTGCTATACTGCCGCAAATTTCCCCGACTCATTGGAATTGGCATGCGTAAAGAAAGACCCGAGGAGCTCGTCGAGCGCCCCAGCAAGTCCCAGTTGAAGCGCGAGATGATCGAGCTGCAGGCGCTGGGCAAGAAGATCATCGATCTGCCGGAAGGCCAGCGCGCCAAGTTCCCGCTCTCTGACGACATGCTGGCCGCCATCGAGGAGACCCATCGCATTCGTAGTCACGAAGGCCTGCGTCGCCACATGCAGTACGTCGGCAAGCTGATGCGCAAGGAAGACCTGGACGCCGTGCGTGCCGTCTTCGAAGCCATGGAGCAGCAGAACGTGCGTCGCGATGCTTCCTTCCAGCGTCTCGAACGCTGGCGCGATCGCCTGCTGGACGACGATGAAGCCTTCGTGATCTTCGTCGAGGATTATCCTCACGTGGACCGTCAGGCCCTGCGTCAGCTGATCCGCAATGCGCGTGCCGAACGTGACGCCGGCAAACAGCCCAACAGTGCCAAGAAGCTCTTCAAGCTGCTGCGCGCCGAACTCGACCTCTGACACGGGTCCTGCCGCTCACGCGCTTTCCTGACGTACTACGCCTCACGCGCTGATTCTCAAGCGCTTCCTCGACACCGCCATGGCCCTGCCACGGCGGTGTCGTCGTATTCATCGCTTCATTGTGAACGCGACCCGCTCAGGATTGCGTGCCGCCGACCGTCAGCTCATCGAGCTTCAGCGTCGGCTGACCGACACCCACGGGCACGGACTGGCCGTCCTTGCCACACACGCCGACACCGGTATCCAGCTCCAGGTCGTTGCCGATCATCGAGACGCGGCCCATGGCTTCCGGCCCGTTGCCGATCAGGGTCGCGCCCTTGACCGGCGTGGTCACCTTGCCGTCTTCAATCAGATAGGCTTCGCTGGCGGAGAACACGAAGCGCCCGGAGGTGATGTCGACCTGGCCACCGCCGAAGCTGACCGCGTATATGCCACGCTTGACGCTCTTGATGATCTCCTGCGGATCGCGATCGCCACCCAGCATGTAGGTATTGGTCATGCGCGGCATCGGCAGGTGCGCGAAGGACTCACGGCGCGCATTGCCCGTCGGCGCCATGCCCATCAGGCGGGCATTGAGCTTGTCCTGCATGTAGCCGGTGAGGATGCCGTCCTCGATCAGTGGCGTGTACTGCCCCGGAGTGCCTTCGTCATCGACGGACAGCGAGCCACGGCGATCGGCCAGGGTCGCATCATCGACCACGGTGACGCCGCGTGCCGCGACCTGCTCGCCCATGCGGCCCGAGAAGGCAGAGCTGCCCTTGCGGTTGAAGTCACCTTCCAGACCATGACCGACCGCCTCGTGCAGCAGCACGCCCGGCCAGCCATTGCCCAGCACCACCGGCATCTGGCCGGCCGGTGCATCGATGGCCTCGAGATTGACCAGCGCCTGACGCACGGCTTCACGCGCGTAACGCTCGGCGACATTCTCATCGCGCAGACGGGTCAGCGGGAAACGACCACCGCCACCGGCACTGCCACGCTCGCGACGGCCATTGCGCACCGCGATCACGCTGATGTTGAAACGCACCAGCGGACGCAGGTCCGCGGCGAGGGTGCCATCGCTGGCACGCACCATCACCACCTCGTAAAGCGCCGACAGCGAGGCCGACACCTGACTGATGGACGGGTCAAGGCTGCGCGCGATGCGGTCCGCCTCCTTGAGCATCGCGACCTTGTCCTCGGCGCTCAGGCCATTCAGCGGGTCGATGCCCGCATAGAAGGACGGCGCCTCGGTGATGATCGAGCTTGCGACCGTGCCGCTGCTGCCGCTGCGCGAGATACCCGCCGCAGTGCGGCCAGTGTCGGCAAGCGCGGCGGCATCGATCTGATTGGAGTACGCGAAGCCGGTCTTTTCCCCCGCCAGTGAGCGTACGCCCACGCCACCATCGATGTTGTAGCTGGCGTCCTTGACGACGCCGTCTTCCAGCACCCAGCTCTCCTGCCAGATACGCTGGAAGTAGAGGTCGGCATAGTCGGTGCCCGGGCCCATGGCATGTGCCAGGCCAGCATCCAGATCATCCAGGCTGAGCCCGCCCGGGGTCAGCAACAGGGCCGCGGCATCGTCGAGCACGCGACCGGAACTCGCATTTTGCGTCATTCGGCACTTTCCAGAGTAATGTTCGGGTCGCCCCAGGGGCCTGATACCCGATAGTGAATTTGCGTCACCTTGTCGATGAAGCGGCCGAAGATCTTGTCGGCCACGAACAGCGCCCCGCCCACGGCGGGTGCGCCTGCCAGCACGGCGGCCAGCGGAAGGTTCTGGCTGACCGGCACCGTGATGGCCATGCGTTGATCAAGGGTACCGCGAAGCAGATCGACCTGCCCGTTGAGTGTCACGGTGGTGGACGGCGCCTCGATACGCAAGGGGCCATCGCTTTCCAGCCGCCCATCGAAGAGCGTCGCTGCGCCGCGCACCTTGTCGAAGGCCGTCCCCTTGTCGGTGACATCAGAGAAGTCCAGCGACAGCCGGCGCAGCAGGTTATCCACATTGACCAGCCCCAGCAGGCGGGCGGAGGTCGAGCCCAGATTCAGGAAGCGTCCATCATCCAGCTTGATCTCGACGCGACCATTGGAGCGCGACAGGGCAAAGTCCTGCGGCGCGCCGGGCCAGGCCAGCTTGACCTCGGCCCGGGCACGGTCCGCCTCGATGCCGCGCGGCTGGGAGAGACGCTCGAGCAACCCGCCCAGGTCACTGCCATCGGCGGACAGGCGAGCGCGCGTCAGACTGTTGGTGCCGGCATCCTCCCAGGTGATGTTGCCCACCGCGGTGATCTTGCCCAGCGTGATGGAGAGCGGCAACACCACCAGCTGCTGGCTGTCGGCGGTCCAGTCGGCACTGATCGGCCCCAGCTGCTGGTCGCGCCAGATGAGGTGTGCCAGACGCAGACTGCCCGCGGGCAAGTCGGCAAGCTCAGCGGGATACGGCGTCGGCTCGATGCCGACATCGATAGCCTCGGTAAAGTTGCCTGGCGCACTGGCGGTCTGCGTCTCCTGCTCGGCATCCGCGGGCCACAGGGCATCGAGATTCAGGGTATCCAGGTCCAGAATCAGCGGTCGCGCGGCGCCTGACTGCCACACCAGCTCGCCACTGGCGAGCTGACCATCCAGCGTCGCGGCCAGCCCCAGCCCTTGCTGCTGCGAGCTCTGGCGCGGCGCGGCCTCCAGCGTCATCGGCCCCGTACACCGGGACTGGATCATCAGGCAATCGGTGGCAACGCGCAGGCGTGACAAGGCACGCAGGGGGTCGCTCTGCTCAGCGTCGCTGCCCCCACCACTCGCGCTGCCCTCTCCACTCGCGCCACCTTCACCGGAGAGCGCTCCCGCCCACGGCTTCCAGAGCTCGGGGGCGAGGGTCGGTGTGCGCCAGGCGATGTCCCAGCCCGTCTGGGTGGGCCACTGCGGGTCACTCGGCCAACGCTCCAGCCACAGCTGTCCCGTCATCGGCACCGTGCTGCCATCGTCACGCGTATTGCCGCCTTTCCAGCGTGCACGGGCGCGATTGTCTAGGCGCACATCGCCGCCACCCTCCGCGAGCCCGATATCCACCGCCAGCGGTGCCGCCTCCTCTCGCGCCTTGCCAAAGGGTGCCGGCAGATTGATGGCGACTCCCTTGAGGTCACTCGAGAGCGCCAGACTGGCGCCGTCATCCGGCAGCATCATGCGCGCCTGGTAGTTGAACTCCCCGCCCAGCGCACTCGGGCTCTCGCCGTCCTGCAAGGCGGCCCGGGTGCTCTCGGCGGCATCGCCGATCAGGTGCTCGGGCGCGCCCAGCCAGCCCAGCACCGGCGCCAATGGCGCCTTGCCGTCGAAGATGATCGCGCCCTTGCTGCTTGAATCTGCCTGCCCGATGTTGAGCGCCGCCTTGACCGCACCACCGAACAGCTTGCCGGAGAGATTGCCGGTCAACTGCTCACGCCGCCCCTCGGGGCGGGATAGGTCATGCACGAACTCGAGCGGCCCGCGAATGCCGTCAACCTCGATGCCCGGCCCCGGGAAGGCCAGCGTCGCCGCCTGGCGCTCGCCGACCTTGCCCGCCGCCGTGATGCGCGTCTGCTCGGCGTCCTCCAGCGGCACGCGAATGTCCATCGTCGCATCCACCGAGCCCTTGCCCTGCCATTCGGCGATCAGCGCTGCGGTATCCTCGAGCGGCGCATGCGAGAGCAGATCGAACAGCGCTTCGACGCTGCCGGTCACGTCACCCTGAATCTTCAAGGTGTTGTCCTGCATGTCGACGTCGGCCTGACGCACCGCCAGGGGCGCTGCACTGCCCAGCGCCGTGGCCGGCTGAGAGCGCGCCGCCGCGACCGTGGCACTCAGCGTATTGTCATGCAGCGCGAGGTTGCCCTTCACGCCCTCCAGCGCAGGCCAGCCCTCGGCATAACCAAGTCGCCCGTCCTCGATGGCCAGCTCAAGGTCCATCGAATCGCCGGGGCCATAGCCATTTTCGCCATTGTCGTCATCCCACACCTGGGTGAGATGCAGGCTGCCCTCGGGGACCTGCCCCGCGACATCGCGCGTCAACCACTCGCTCAGCGCCGGGTCCAGTACCTTCATCGGCAACCAGGAGGCCAGCGGAATGCTGCGGGCATCCACATCACGCATCTCGAGATCCAGCTGGAAGCGATCATGGTCCTGAGCGGGAATCTGCAGGCCGAAGCCACCCGTCACATCGGCGCCAGCGCGCTGGATATGCAGGTCATGCCCCGAGACGCTGCTGCCACTGTCATCGACCTTGACCTCGACCACCCCGTCGGCGGCCTCGAGCTGCCAGCCGTCGCCGAAGACCTCGGGGAAGTGAAAGCGCATGCCCGGGTCGCCACGAAACGCGATCCGGCTCGCGATGCCGCCTTCATCAAGGCTCTGCGCGGTGACCCAGGCCGCCAGGGGCCCGAGTCCCGGAGCGCCCTGCCAGGGTTCCACCTCGGCGCCGGTCAGGCCCAGCGCCAGCTTCATGGTCAGCGGGGCATCGAGGCCGATCCCGGCCAGCGACAGGGAGAGGCCGGTGGCCGTGCCACGCGGATCGAGAGACTCGAGCACATTGCCCAGCTCGCCGAGCGCCAGCACATTGCGCCAACGTGCCACCTTCTCCAGATCGAAACTGCTGGCGACCAGCGACACGCTGCCCTCGGCGAGATCCCCCGACAGCGAAATACGCTCGGGCAGACTGGCAAGCGCTGCGGAGACTTCTGGCGATGACGCCGCTTGCAGCGTCTGGTCGTCACTGTCAGCCGCCGGAGTGCCGGCCACCGGGGCGTCATCGAGTTGCGAGGCGCCGACCGAGATCTGATTGAGCCAGGCCTGCCAGCGATCACTGCCCGCCAGGTCGCGCAGCCACTGGCCACGCGCATGAATGTCCTTGAGCGCCAGCTGGGCGCCATGGTGATCCAGCGTCAGGCGATTGAGATCGAGACGCAGACGAGCATCTTCCAGTCGCGCGTCACGCCAGCGCGCCCACAGCGTCGCGTTGCCATCGGCGTCGCGCAGCATCAGGCTGTCGCGCTCGCCCATCAGACGCCCGACACTCGCCAGCGCACCGGCGTCCAGCTCCACCTGCAGCTGGGCCGAGTAGTCGGCGAGGCCGTCATCTCCCGGCAGCACCTCCAGCACGGCGCTGACACCGGCCTGAGGCGATTCCCCGACCCGCAACTGGCCTTCCAGGTGCGCGCGATCGCCTTCTCCCGACAGCAACAGCTCGGCGGCATTCAGATTGAGGGTATCGTTGCGACCATGCAGCACCAGACGCACGTCCTCGAGCCGCACACGCTGACGCGCCAAAAGCGCCAGCCCCTGCTCCGTCTGCGCAAGGCTCATCTGTCCTTCGGGTTCGAGCGCTTCGGGAGGACGCGGCGGCCCCGGCCAGCCCCAACTGCCATCTTCGCGCTGATACAGGTGCACGATGACGCCGGTGGCAGTGGCGCGATCAAAGACAGGCGCCAGATGGCGCAGGGAGGAAAGTACATCGAGACGAGTTTCCAAATGCGACACGCTCAACAGCGGCGCCGCCTGCATCTTGTTGGGTCGAAAGAGGTTCAGGCCCGACAGCTTGATGGCCGGATCAAGGTGATCCATGCGGCCTTCAAGCGATGACATCCCCACATTGGAGTGGGTCTGGGTGGCAATGAAGTCACTGATGGACTCACTGCGCGAATCCAGCGTGGTCAACCACCAGCGCAGGCCCCCGATCAGGATGGCCAGCAACGCCAGCAACACCGCGAGCGCCATCAGCAGCCCGCGCGCCCAGCGCCGCCCACGCGAGGGTGGCGCTGGCGTCGCAGCTGACGAAGACGGGGCGTCTTCGACGCCCTCCTGCGCCGCCTCTTGCGAGGTAGAACGTGCCGCCTCTGGTGAGGTAGAACGGGTCACTGGTGGTTCTCCGAACAGGACAGACTCACGATGTGGATAACGCGACTCCCGGCATCATCGCAGGCGCGGCGGCTGACAGATCACATGAGCACAATATCGTACTGCTCCTGGGTGTAATGCGCCTCGACCTGGAAGCGGATGGTCTTGCCGATGAAGCTCTCGAGGTCCGCCACAGCTGCAGATTCCTCGTCCAGCAGGCGATCGACCACGTTCTGTGAGGCCAGCACCATGTAGGTATCCGGGCTGTAGGCGCGTTCTTCGCGCATGATCTCGCGGAAGATCTCGTAGCAGACCGTCTCCGGCGTCTTGAGGGTGCCGCGCCCCTGACAGGTAGGGCAGGCCTCGCACAGTACCTGCTCCAGACTCTCGCGCGTGCGCTTGCGCGTCAGCTGCACCAGGCCCAGTTCGGTCACGCCGGTCATCTTGTTCTTGGCATGATCACGCTCCAGCGACTTCTCGAGCACGCGCAGCACCTGGCGCTGGTGCTCGGTCTCTTCCATGTCGATGAAGTCGATGATGATGATGCCGCCGAGATTGCGCAGCCGCAGCTGGCGCGCGATGGCGGTCGCCGCCTCGAGATTGGTCTTGAAGATGGTCTCTTCGAGGTTGCGATGACCGACGAAACCACCGGTGTTGACGTCGATGGTGGTCATCGCCTCGGTCTGGTCGATCACCAGATAGCCGCCACTCTTGAGCTGCACCTTGCGGCCCATCGCCTTGTGCAGCTCATCCTCGACACTGAACAGATCGAAGATCGGCCGCTCGCCGGGGTAATACTCGATGCGCCCTTCCATGTCCGGCATGAACTCGCTGGCGAACTCCTTGAGCCGAATGAAGTTCTCGCGCGAGTCGATGCGCACGCGCTCGATCTCGTCACGCATCACGTCGCGCAGCGTGCGCATGAACAGCGGCAGATCATCATAGATCACGCTGGGCACGGCGGCGGTCAGGCGACGCTCGCTGACCTTGCGCCACAGGCGCAGCAGGAAGTGCATGTCCTGCTTGAGCTCGGCCTCGCTGATGCCTTCGGCCGCCGTGCGCAGAATGAAGCCGCCGGGCGCTTCCGGATCCAGCGCCGTCAGGCACTGCTCGGTGAGCTCCTTGAGGCGGTCACGCTCGGCATCGCTCTCGATGCGCTGCGATACGCCGGTATGCGGCGAGTCCGGCATGTAGACCAGATAGCGTGACGGCACCGACAGATGCGTGGTCAGCCGGGCGCCCTTGGTGCCGATGGGGTCCTTGGTGACCTGCACCACCAGTGGCTGGCCTTCGCTGAGCAGCTCGCGGATCGAGAGCTGCTCATCATGCGGCGTGTGCGCCGGCATGACTTCCTGGGCATGGATGAAGGCGGCCCGTTCGAGACCGATGTCGATGAAGGCCGCCTGCATGCCAGGCAACACTCTCACCACCTTGCCACGGTAGATGTTGCCGACGATGCCGCGTCGCCCGCTGCGTTCGATGAAGGCTTCCTGCAGGACACCGTTCTCGACCACCGCCACGCGGGTCTCCATCGGTGTCAGGTTGATCAATACCTCGCCGCTCATAGCGCAAGTCCTTGTAAAGTCGTTGCTTGCGATTATGACATAGCAAGGGAGCCCCCGGCTGTGATCTATCGACTAAGGATTTCCTGCAACGGGTATTTTGTGCCACGCACGCAAGCCATCGTCCTTCACGATGCCGCTGGAGTGCTGTCTCGACACCCGACTGACGCAGTGCAGAACATCGCCCGTCAGAGCGGTTGCCACGGCTGAACGCCCGCCTTGCTCAACATCTGTGCGGTCTCATGCAGCGGCAGCCCGACCACGGCGCTGTAACTGCCCTCGAGATGACTGACGAAGACAGCGCCGAGCCCCTGGATGGCGTAGCCACCCGCCTTGTCAGCCGGCTCACCGGTCGCCCAGTAGCGCGCGGCCTCCTCTGGGGTGATGGTGCGGAAAGTCACGCGGCTCTCGACCAGCTCGCTCGCGCAGCGCATGTCGCGCCCGGCGTCGCCATGACACAGCGCCACGCCACTGAGTACCTGATGGCTGCGCCCCGACAGACTGAGCAGCATCTCGCGCGCATCGGCCTCATCGCGCGGCTTGCCGAGAATGCGTCCATCCAGTGCCAGCGCGGTATCCGCGCCGAGCACTCGCCGCCCCGCCGTCTGGCCTGCCGTCCGCTGCGCCAGGGCCGCGAAGCCGGCCTGCGCCTTTTCCCGCGCCAGACGCAGCACATAATGCTCCGGCGACTCATTGGCCTGCGGCATCTCATCGATATCCACCGGCGCCACCTCACATTGGATGCCGATACTGGCCAGCAGGTCGCGGCGACGCGGCGACCCCGAGGCCAGAATCAATTCCGCTTGAGCAGCGCCCTGTTGAGCAACGCCCTGTTGAACAACGTCCTGAGACCTTACTTTGCGCTGCGTCGCGGCGTCAGAGTTCGCAAAGAGTGAGGAAGTGGGGCTTTCGGTGTCAGGTGTGGATGGCCTGGAAGTGGATGACCTTGAACTGGATGACATGGAAGACCTCGTGAAGAGAAACATGGCTGACAAGTACCAGAAAGCCGCCCGTAGGCGGCTTTTGGAAGCTGGCAAGAAGCGCTAGCGACATGCCAGTGGCACTCAGGCCGCGACCCGCCGACGCAGCATCTGCAGCAGAGTATAGAGCCACGGCCACAGTGCGCCGCCGATGACCGCCGAGAGCAGGAACGACAGGCTGACGGGGCCGGCACCGAACAGACTGCGCAGCCATTGATCCAGCAACTGCGCGATGCCCAGCACCACGATCACCAGCAACGCCTGCTGCAACAGCGAGTAGGCGCGAATGCGCTGATAGAGCAGCACACCCATGAAGGCTGTCAGCGACAGCACCAGGGCGTTGTGCCCCAGCGGTGCGCCCTGCAGGACATCCAGCGCCAGCCCGAACAGGAAGCCGTGGAAGACTCCGACACTCTGCGGCGAGACGATGCACCAGTAGACCAGCATCAGGCCCAGCCACTGGGGCCGCCAGATCAGCCATACATCCGGCAATGGCATGACCTGCAGACACAGCGCCAGCAGCAGCGAGAACCAGCACAGCAAGGTGGTCTGGGGACGAAAGGCCATCAATTGTTCTCCCCGGCAGCGTCGGTGGGTGCCTGTGCGTCTACCGCATCCTCGGCGGAGCCTTGTGCGGCGTCGTCACCTTCAGGTTTGGGCGCCGCCAGGTTGTCACGCGGCAACTCATCGAGGCTGTCATCGACATACAGGTTGTCGGTATCCACCGGCGGCGGCATCTGGATCAGGAAGTTGCGCGAGCGCTCCAGCTGCGCGATGGGCTCGGCACTCACGCGGGCGAACGGCTTGCCGGGATCATGATAGACCTCGGTGACACGTGCCACCGGCAGGCCGCGCGGAAAGCGCAGCGCCAGCCCGGAAGTCACCAGCAGATCACCGACACGAATGTCGGCGGTGTCCGGCACATGCAGCACATCGACCTGGTCGATCTTGCCGCTGCCCTGGGCGATGAAGCGCAGGCCATTGCGATTGATCTCCACCGGCACGGCGTGGCTGGCATCACTGATCATCAGCACGCGACTGTTGTAGGCCGAGGTGGAGATGACCTGCCCGACGAGGCCATAGGCATCGAGCACCGGCAAGCCGATGCGCACGCCATCCTGCTCGCCGCGGTCCACCACCATGCGGTGGGAGAACGGGTCAGCATCGAGGGTCAGCAACTGGGAGGTGATATAGGGGATGTCGCTACGCTGCCCGGCATTGAGCAATTCGCGCAGGCGCGTATTCTCGGAGGTCAGGCTCGCCATGCGTTGCACACGGCTGGACAGATTGAGCAGCTGTTCGCGCAGCGCGCGATTCTCGTCGGCCAGCTCCTGCTGGTCGGCAAACACCAGCGCGCCCCAGCTGATGCCTTCCGTCGGCAAGCTGACGACCCACTGCACGGGCGATACCAGCGTCGCCATGCTGGCGCGCACATCGACCATCCAGCTGAAGCGATCTTCGGCAAACATCAGCGCGAGTGACAGCACCGCGCACAACAGCATGCGGTAGCCGGGCACGGGGCCACGCGTGAACAGGGGTTTGATAGCACTTCCTCCGACAGGCCGGGACCAGCCGTACAGCACACAGCATGCCCGGCCCCGGACGAGGTCAATCGCTCGACAGCAGCTCGAAGGTGTGCTGATCGATCATTTCCAGCGCCTTGCCACCGCCACGCGCCACGCAGGTCAGCGGGTCTTCGGCGATGATCACCGGCAGGCCCGTCTCTTCCGCGATCAGCTTGTCGATGTCACGCAGCAGCGCACCACCACCGGTCAGCACCAGGCCGCGCTCGGCGATGTCGGAGGCCAGCTCCGGCGGAGACTGCTCGAGCGCGCTCTTGACCACCGAGACGATGGCCGCCAGCGGTTCCTGCAGCGCATCGAGGATCTCGTGGGAGTTGAGCGTGAAGGAACGCGGAATGCCCTCGGCCAGGTTGCGACCGCGCACGTCGATCTCGCGCAGCTCGCCACCCGGGTAGGCACAACCGATCTCTTCCTTGATGCGCTCGGCCGTCGCCTCGCCGATCAGGCTGCCATAATGGCGACGCACATAGGAGGTGATGGCTTCGTCGAAGCGGTCACCGCCGATACGCACGGATTCGGAATAGACCACGCCGTTGAGCGAGATGATGGCGATTTCAGTGGTACCACCACCGATATCGACCACCATGGAGCCCATCGCCTCTTCCACCGGCAGGCCCGCACCGATCGCGGCAGCCATCGGCTCCTCGATCAGGTAGACCTCACGCGCGCCGGCCCCTTCGGCCGACTCCTTGATGGCGCGACGCTCGACCTGGGTCGACATGCACGGCACACACACCAGCACACGAGGGCTGGGTGTCAGGAAGGTGCTCTGATGCACCTTGCGGATGAAATGCTGGAGCATCTGTTCGGTAACGGTGAAGTCGGCGATGACGCCGTCCTTCATCGGACGGATGGCCGTGATATTGCCGGGGGTACGCCCCAGCATGCGCTTGGCATCGGCACCGACGGCCGCCACACTGCGGGCATTCCCGGACTGGCGAATGGCCACGACTGAGGGCTCGTCGAGCACGATACCGCGACCGCGCACATAAATAAGCGTGTTGGCAGTACCCAGATCGATCGACAGATCGCTCGAGAACAGCCCACGTAAACGTTTAAACATGGAAGTTGATCACCTAGTCCAGACCGGAACCCTGTGCAGACGCGAACGGTACCATTGCCACCCCATGGCGGCAAGCTGACACGCCTGCCAGAGCGACGCAGATGTGGTACATTTCACGCCGAATCACACTGTAACGGCGCATTCGGCGACAGATTGCTCCATCGCTGCCAAGCGCGCTGTTTTACAGGGTAACGGGCATCGGGTTTGCCGGGACACCACAATTTTCGAATTCGGCTTTTCGCGTACCTTGCGCCAGCCCGATTCCGTGTGGTCGTCTCCGACTCCTGCCGTCACCTCAAGCCTCTCGAAGCCAAGACAGGGAAACTTCAATGGCCCTTGAACATTCAGATGTGCTGCGTGCCGCTCACCTCGCACGCCTGGGTCTTGCCTCGCAGGATGCCGAAGCCTACGTCGAGGATCTCGACCGGATTCTCGCCATGGTCGACCAGCTGCAACAGGTCGATACCGACGGCGTCGCACCGCTGGCACACCCGCTGGAAGCCACGCAACGCCTGCGCGCGGACGAAGTCACCGAATCGAATCAGCGCGAGCGTTTTCAGCAGGTGGCCCCGGCCACAGAGCAGGGTCTGTATCTGGTTCCGCGCGTCGTCGAGTGATCTCGCCTGGCAGGTCGCTCACGCATCGTGACCGGCTGCCATCGGATACCACGTCACGCGGCACGCCCCGTCCGCCCCGGAATTTCTGCGGACGATGCCCGGCGCATCGTCTGCACTGATGGAATCGAACATGTCATCGTCCATTGCACTACATGACAAGACGCTCAGTGAGCTGGCGCAAGGCCTGGAGGCCGGCGAATACACCAGCCGCGAGCTGACGGAAGCCTTCCTGGCCCGTATCGAACGCCTCGACGGCGAGCTCAACAGCTACATCACCCTGTGCCGCGAAGACGCGCTGCGTGATGCGGATGCCGCCGATGCACGCCGTGCCGCTGGCAATGCCGCCGCGCTGACCGGCGTGCCGATGGCCATCAAGGACATCTTCTGCACAGAAGGTGTGCGCACCAGCTGCGGTTCGAAGATGCTCGACAACTTCGTCGCGCCCTACGACGCCACCGTGATCGAGAAGCTCAAGGCCGAAGGCGTGGTGATTCTCGGCAAGACCAACCTCGATGAGTTCGCGATGGGCTCCTCGAACGAGAACAGCCACTACGGCGCCGTCAAGAACCCGTGGGATCTGTCCGCCGTGCCGGGTGGCAGCTCCGGTGGCAGTGCCGCCGCCGTCGCCGCAGGCCTTGCGCCGGCCGCCCTGGGCACCGACACCGGCGGTTCCATCCGCCAGCCGGCCGCCTTCTGTGGCATCACCGGCCTCAAGCCGACCTACGGTCGCGTCTCGCGCTACGGCATGATCGCCTACGCCTCCAGTCTCGATCAGGGCGGCCCGATGGCCCGCTCCGCCGAGGACTGCGCGCGCCTGATGAACGTGATCGCCGGTGCCGACCCGCGCGACTCCACCAGCGTGGTGCGTGGCGTGCCGGATTACGTCGAAGGGCTGGACTACAACCTCAAGGGCCTGAAGATCGGCCTGCCGAAGGAATACTTCGGCGAAGGCCTGTCCGAGGAAGTCGAAGCTTCCGTGCGTGCCGCGATCAAGGTCTTCGAGGATGCCGGTGCCAGCGTGCAGGAAATCTCGCTGCCGCATACCCACCTGGCCATCCCGACCTACTACGTGATCGCGCCGGCCGAGGCCTCCTCCAACCTGTCACGTTACGACGGCGTGCGCTTCGGCCATCGCTGCAAGGACCCGCAGGACCTGGAAGACCTCTACAAGCGCACGCGGGAAGAAGGCTTCGGCGACGAGGTGAAGCGTCGCATCATCATCGGTACGCACACCCTGTCCGAAGGCTTCTTCGATGCCTACTACATCAAGGCCCAGAAGGTGCGTCGCCTGATCCGCCAGGACTTCCTCGATGCCTTCGACCAGGTCGATGTGCTGATGGGCCCGGCGGCACCGACCCCGGCGTTCGATCTCGGCGCGCACAAGGACCCGCTGTCCATGTACCTGCAGGATCTCTACACCATCGCCATCAACCTGGCGGGCATTCCGGGCATCAGCGTGCCGGCTGGCCTGGCAGGCAAGCGTCCGGTGGGACTGCAGATCCTCGGCCCGCACTTCGGTGAGCAGACCCTGCTGGGCGTCGCGCACCAGTTCCAGCAAATCACCGACTGGCACCGCCAGCGCCCGGAATTCGGACAGGAGCAAGCCTGATGCAATGGGAAGTCGTAATCGGGCTTGAGGTTCACGCTCAGCTCGCCACCCAGTCAAAGATCTTCTCCGGCTCATCCACCACCTACGGTGCCGAGCCCAACACCCAGGCCAGCGCCGTGGACCTCGGCCTGCCGGGCACCCTGCCGGTGCTCAACGAGCAGGCCGTGGCCATGGCCGTGCGCTTCGGCCTCGCCGTCGATGCCGCCGTTGCCGGCCGTTCGGTGTTCGAACGCAAGAACTACTTCTACCCGGATCTGCCCAAGGGCTACCAGACCAGCCAGATGGATCAGCCCATCGTCGGCCCTGGCGTGCTCGAGATCCTGTTGGAAGATGGCACGCGTAAATCGATCCGCATCCACCACGCCCACCTCGAGGAAGATGCCGGCAAGTCGCTGCATGAAGACTTCCAGGGCATGACCGGTATCGACCTCAACCGTGCCGGCACACCGCTGCTGGAAATCGTCTCCGAGCCGGACATGCGTTCCGCCAAGGAAGCGGTGGCCTACGTGAAGGCGATCCACGCCATCGTCACCTACCTGGGCATCTCCGACGGCAACATGGCCGAAGGTTCCCTGCGTTGCGACGTCAACGTCTCGGTGCGCCCCAAGGGTCAGGAAGCCTTCGGCACCCGCGCGGAGATCAAGAACGTCAACTCCTTCCGCTTCATCGAGCGTGCCATCCACTTCGAGGTGGAGCGTCAGATCGAGCTGATCGAGGACGGCGGCAAGGTCGTGCAGGAAACCCGCCTGTATGATCCGGACGCCGACGAGACGCGCAGCATGCGCACCAAGGAAGAAGCCAACGATTACCGCTACTTCCCGTGCCCGGACCTGCTGCCGGTGGAAGTGGACGAGGCCTACATCGAACACCTGCGCCAGACCCTGCCGGAACTGCCGGCCGAGAAACGCGCCCGTTTCGAAAGCGAACTGGGCCTGTCCGCCTATGACGCCAGCGTGCTGTCCGCCAGCCGCGAGATGGCCGACTTCTTCGAGGAAGTGAAGGATGTCTGCGGCGACGCCAAGCAGGCCGCCAACTGGGTGCAGGGCGAACTGGCCGGTCGTCTCAACAAGGAAAACCTCGACATCACCGTCAGCCCGGTCTCCGCGGCCCAGCTGGGTGGCCTGATCAAGCGCATCGTCGATGAGACCATCAACGGCAAGGCCGCCAAGCAGGTGTTCGCCGCGCTGTGGGATGGCGAAGGCGAGAGCGCCGACGAGATCATCGAGTCGCGCGGCCTCAAGCAGGTCACCGACACCGGTGCCATCGAAGCCGTGGTCGATCAGGTGATCGCCGACAACCCGGCCCAGGTGACCCAGTATCAGGAAGCCGAACCGGACAAGCGTGGCAAGATGATCGGCTTCTTCGTCGGCCAGGTGATGAAGGCCTCACGCGGCACCGCCAATCCGCAACAGGTCAACAAGGTGCTGAAAGACAAGCTGGATAGCCTCAGCTGATCGCGTGGTCGATGATCAGGACAGCGCCGGCTCTGATGCCGATGCCCCTGATCTTGACCACCAGCACGTGAACGACGGCCAGTCGCGGAGCTCCGTGGCTGGCCGTCGTCGGTCTGGAAGGGCTTGCCCCTCTCCTCAACTCGTCGCGACATGAAGGATGTTCTGATGGCAGATGATGTCGGTGCCCGCCTGCGGGCATTGCGTACCTTGCGTGGCATCTCGCAACGCGAGCTGGCCAAGCGCTGCGGTGTGACACACTCGAGCCTGTCACTGATCGAACAGGGCAAGGTCAGCCCGTCGGTGAGTTCACTGTCGAAGATTCTCGCCGCCATTCCCATGAGTGTCGGCGACTTCTTCACCATGGAGCTCGAGAACACCGCCAAGGTGTTCTACAGCGAGGAGGAGCTGATCAACGTCGGCAGCGGCGATGTCATCTTCAAGCTGGTGGGCGCCAAGCGGCGTGACCGCGCCCTGTCGTTCATGATCGAGACCTACCCGCCCGTCACTGACACTGGCCGCGAGATGATCACCCATCAGGGTGAGGAAGCGGGCGTGGTCATCGAGGGCGAGATAGAGATCACCATCGGTGGCGACACGCGGGTATTGAAGGCGGGCGACGCCTACTACTTCGATACCAACGTGCCGCATCGCTTCCGCAACATCGGTGATGTCGAGTGTCGCCTGGTCAGCTGCGCGACGCCGGCGCGGATGTTCTAGCCTCTGCGGCGAAGGCAAGAAAGAAGAGGCCACGCAATCGCGTGGCCTCTTCTTTCTTCGCAAGCCTCTGAATTCACGGAGACCTACACAGCTCATTTCGTTTCAGTTCAGCTCATTCCGGTTCAGCTCAGCTCGATCCAGACACTCTTGAGCTGGGTGTATTCGGCCAGCGAGTGATGTGACTTGTCACGGCCGTTGCCGGACTGCTTCACCCCACCGAAGGGCATGGTCTGATCGCCCCCCGCCCAGTTGTTGACGAAGACCTGACCGGATTCGAGACGATGCGTCACGCGCATGATGCGATCGATGTCCTGACTCCACACCCCTGCCGCCAGCCCGAAGTCACTGTCATTGGCCAACGCCAGCGCCTCGTCTTCGGTCTCGAAGCCGAACACGGACAGCACCGGGCCGAAGATTTCCTCGCAGCCGATCGCCATCTGTGGCGTGACGCCATCGAAGACCACAGGACGAATGAAGAGTCCGGGCCCTTCGACCTCCTCACCGCCGGCGCGCAGTGCCGCGCCCTCCTCGACACCCTGACGGATATAGCCCATCACGCGCTCATACTGGGTGCTGTCGACCATCGCGCCCATGAAGCTTGCCGGGTCCAGCGGGTCGCCCGGCTGCATGCGCTCGGCAGCCGCGACCACCTTGGCGACGAAGGCATCACGGATCGAGTTCTCCACCAGCAGACGGGAACCCGCGATGCAGACCTCACCCTGGTTGTAGAAGATGGCGGCAGCGGCACTTTCGGCGACGCGATCCAGATTGGCGCAATCGGCGAAGACGATGTTGGGGCTCTTGCCGCCACACTCCAGGAACACCCGCTTCAGATTCGACTGCCCGGCATACTGCATCAATTGCTTGCCAACGGCGGTGGAGCCGGTGAAGGCCAGGCATTCGACGTCCATCGACAGCGCCAGTGCACGCCCGACGGTATGCCCGAAGCCCGGCAGCACCTGGAAGACGCCGCTCGGGATACCGGCCTCACGCGCCAGCTGCGCCAGACGCAGCGCCGACAGCGGTGACTTCTCCGACGGTTTGAGGATGACGCTGTTGCCCGCCGCCAGCGCCGGGGCGATCTTCCACGCCGTCATCATCAGCGGGAAGTTCCACGGCACGATGGAGGCCACCACGCCCAGCGGTTCGCGCAGCACCATGCCCAGCGTCTGCTGACCGGTCGGGGCGACCTCACCGTAAAGCTTGTCGATGGACTCGGCCTGGTGGCGGATCGAGCCGATCGCCCCGGCCATGTCGTTCAGCGCGCTGGTGACCGGCTTGCCCATGTCGAGGCTATCCAGCAACGCCAGCTCATCCTGATGGGCTTCCATCAGCTCGGCGAGTCTGAGCAACACCTGTTTGCGCCGGGTCGGGGCCATGCGCGACCAGACACCGCTCTTGAAGGCGGCACGCGCATGACGAATGGCGATCTCGGCATCGGCGCTGTCACAGCTGGCGACCATCGCCAGCCGCTCACCGGTGGCCGGGTTGAGGCTCTCGAAGGTCTCGCCGCTGACCGCCGGCACGAATTCGTCATTGATGAAGGCATTGCCTTGCAACTGCGGGGTCAGGCGAGCGGCCAGCGCCTGCCATTCGGCCAATGTCTGAGGACGGCTCATGATCAGGATTCCGAGGTCAGGGAAGAGGAAGGTTCAGAGGATGGAGTAAAGGAGAGTGAAGAAGGCAGCGAGGACGAGGGCGAAGTGGCCTTCAGCGCAGCGGAAGAGCAAGTGGCGGCGTGACTCGCCAGCTGGCGCGCCGTTTCATCCAGTGCCGCGCGCGCCAGACTGACCAGCGCATCGATCTGCTCATGCGTGATCACCAGCGGCGGCGAGATGATCATGGTGTCGCCCACCGAGCGCATCACCAGTCCCGTCTCGAAACAGATATCACGACACAGGTTGCCGACGGCCTGGGAAGAATCGAAACGCTCGCCACTGGCCTTGTCGGCCACCAGCTCCAGCGCCCCCATCAGGCCAAGCGAACGCGCCTCGCCGACCAGCGGGTGGTCTGCAAGCGTGGCCCAGCGACTGGCGAGATACGGCCCCAGGTCGTCACGCACCCGGGTGACGATATCCTCGCGCTGCATGATCTCGAGGGTCTTGAGCGCCACGGCGGCACACACCGGGTGTCCGGAATAGGTGAAGCCATGGAAGAACTCGCCGCCCAGCACACCGCCGATCGGCAGGTAACCAGAGGACAACCCCTTGGCGATGGGCATCAGATCGGGCTTCAGGTCGTAATGCTGACTGCCGAACCATTCGCCGAGACGACCGAAGCCGCAGATGACCTCATCCACCACCAGCAGGATGTCATATTTCGCCAGCACGGCCTTGATGGCAGGCCAGTAGCTGTCAGGCGGCATGATCGCACCGCCGGCACCCTGCACGGGCTCCGCCAGGAAGGCGGCCACATTGTCCGGGCCCAGTTCCTGGATGCGCGCATCCAGCGCCTCGGCACACAGTCGCCCGAAATCATCTCGGCTATGTGGTTCAGATGCCGGGCTTTCACTCCCCTTTCCACGACCTTCCGCGAACCAGTAAGGCTGGCGGATATGCGTGATGCCGGGCACACAGGGGCCGCCCTGGGCATGCATCGGTGCCATGCCGCCCAGGCTCATACCCGCGACGGTCGAGCCGTGATAGCCATTCTCGCGCGCGATGATCCACTGCTTTTCCGGCTTGCCCTTGAGCGCCCAGAACCGCCGAACCATGCGCAGCATGCTGTCGTTGGCTTCAGAGCCGGAGCCGGTGAAGAAGACATGATTGATATGCTCTGGCGCGAGACGACACAGCTCGGCCGCCAGCTCGATCGCCGGCGGGTGGGCGGTCTTGAAGAAGGTGTTGTAGTACGGCAGCTGCGTCATCTGCTGGCTGGCCGCCGCGACCAGTTCCGGCTGGTCATAGCCGAGGTTCACGCACCACAGCCCCGCCATGCCATCGAGAATCCGCTGGCCATCGGCGTCATGGATATAGACGCCGCTGGCACCGGTGATGATTCGACTGCCCTGCTCGCCCAGCTGCTTGAAGTCGGTGAAGGGGTGCAGGTGGTGGCGCGCATCCAGCGCCTTCAGGCGTTCGCCAGCGTCATTCATTGCCATCTTCACGCCTCCTCGCGAGTCGGGTGACAGGTCGGCAAGGTGCCACCCTCGGCCTTGTCACGACAGGCCGCGGCAAAGCCTTCCAGAATCGCCTGATACAAGGCGTGCTCACGCGGCTTCCATTCCGGGTGCCACTGCACCGCCAGCGTGAAGGACGCCGCACCACTGACCGAGACCGCCTCGATTAGCCCATCCGGGGCAACCGCTTCGATATTCAGGCCCTCACCAAGACGGGCGATCCCCTGCTGATGCAAGGAATTGACCTGCGCCTCGGGCACGGCGTAAAGCCCTGCCAGCACTCCGCCGGGCGAGATGCTGATGGCATGCGACGGCGCGAACTGCGCCTCGAGATCGCCCTTGGGCTCACGATGATCCATCAGGCCTGCCACCTTCTGCACCGCCTGGTGCAAGCTGCCGCCGAAGGCAACGTTCAGCTCCTGAAACCCGCGGCAGATCCCCAGCAGCGGCAGTCGCAACTCAAGCGCCAGCGGCACCCAGCAGAGCACCGCAGCGTCGCGGGCCGGGTCTTCATAGGTGTTCTCCGGCGCGCTGGTCTCGCCGTAGCGTGAGGGGTGCATGTTGGAATAGCTGCCAGTCAGCAGCAGACCATCCAGGCGTGCCAGCAGGGCGCTGGCGGCGCCGGGCTCGACATCCTCCCAGACCGGAATGACCACCGGATCCAGTCCGAATTCACGCAGAGCGCTGACGTACTTGTCGGTCACCATATGCGCCGGATGACCTTCTACGGTGCGACGGCAGGCAATGACGCCCACCAGGGGACGAGGTGGCATGGGATCTCCTTTGAGGCGAACAAGCAGGCCTTGGATGATTGGTATGTTTTAATCAACATAGACTGAACGCCTTTCCTTGCCAACCCGACGAAACGACGATTTCACAGAAATCAACATAAAGCACTGTTTAAAAACAATTTATCACCATAACACCAAAACCATCCAGCAACTAAAACCGTCACGTGTTGTAAAGTATTTGACAACAATGGCCATGATGACGATATATAAACCACAACATCCCATGCCCACAGGTGATATCCATGTACAGCCTCCCCGTCGATGAGGCCAGAGAATTTCTGGACCGTCATCCGGAAATCGAGAACATCGATCTGCTGATCAGTGACATCAGCGGTATCCAGCGCGGCAAGCGAATCCCGCGCGAGAATCTGGAAAAGGCCTATGAGAATGGCATCAACCTGCCAGGCTCCGTCTTCGCACTGGATATCGCCGGCAACACCATCGAGGAAACCGGGCTGGGGCTCAGCAGCGGTGACAGTGATCAGGTCTGCCGCCCCATCCCCGGCACCCTGATGGCAGCCCCCTGGCTACGCAACGGCAAGCAGGGGCAACTGCTGATGAACATGCGTGATGACAAGGATGGCCCCTTCTTTGCCGACCCGCGCAATCAGCTGCAGAAACAGGTCGATATTCTTGCCGACATGGACCTGACGGCGGTCGTCGCGCTGGAACTGGAGTTCTATCTGGTCGATCGCGAGCGCGATGACCTGGGCATGGTGCAGCCGCCGTGCTCCCCGCTGACAGGCGAGCGCGCCAGTGAAAGCCAGCTCTATTCGATCGGCGAGCTGGATGAGTACGCCGACTTCCTCGACGAGATCCAGACTGCCGCGCGCATCCAACAGCTGCCGCTGGATACCGCGCTCAAGGAATGTGCGCCGGGCCAGTTCGAGATCAACCTGATCCATCTCGACGATGTCATGAAGGCCTGTGACAGCGCTGTCCTGCTCAAGCGTCTGATCAAGGGCGTCGCCCTGCGCCACGGCTTCGATGCCACCTTCATGGCCAAGCCGTATGGCGACGAGGCCGGCAACGGCATGCATGCGCACATGAGCCTGGTGGACCAGCACGGCAACAATGTCTTCGCCGCGCAGGACGAGAATCCGCTGGGCACCGAGACCCTGCGTCACGCCATCGGCGGCCTGCTGGAACTGATGCCCGCCTCGATGGCGCTGTTTGCGCCCAACCTGAATTCCTATCGCCGCTTCCAGCAGGGCCTGTACGTGCCGATGGCACCGACCTGGGGCTTCGACAATCGCTCGGTCGCCATCCGCATCCCCTCCGGCCCCAACGAGGCACGTCGTCTCGAGCACCGCGTCGCCGGGGCCGACGTCAATCCCTACCTGCTGCTGGCCACCTTGCTGGCCTCGGTGATCCACGGCATCACGCATCAGGTCTCGCCGGGCGAGCCGGTCACCGGCAATGCCTATGACCAGTTCGAGCCGAGCCTGACCAACAGCTGGCCCGAGGCGCTGACGCTGCTGGAGGAGAGTGAAGCATTGGCCCACGCCTTCAGCGAGCGCTTCCTGAACGTCTTCATTGCTGGCCGTCGCGCGGAGCGTGAAGCGGCCATGCAGATCATCAGCCGTCTGGAATACGACTGGTACCTGCGCAACATCTGATCCACACCGACCTCTCCACCAACTCCAGGGCTCAGGACATGACAATCATAAAAACCGTCGCTGCCCGCGACTTCGTTGGTCACTCGCTGCATGGCCACGGCTTTGCAGACCGGCTCCCCGCAGAGCGCTGCTGCGCTGACCAACTCAGTACCGAGCAAGTCAGTACCGAGCAAGTCAGCACCGAGCACTTCCTCGCTGCATGGGAGGCCCGAGCATGAATCAGGCCTCTCCCGTCCCTCCAGCGCCCCCACATCCCTTCGCTCCCTCCGTCAGCGTCCGTGGCAAGGGGCGCAGCATTGCCATGTTCGGCGTCATCCTGGCACTGGTGCTGGGCATCACCTTTACCCATGAGGCCGGCACGCCGTTCGGCTGGATCAGCCTCGTGCCATCGCTGATCGTGCTGGTGGTCGCCATCGCGACCCATCGCACCCTGGAAGCCCTGGCCATCGGCGCGCTCGCGGGTCTGCTGATACTGCAGCCTGACGACTACATCGGAGAACTGGCCGATATCTCGCTGGGCGTGATGATGAACGAGACCATCGCCTGGCTGATTCTGGTCTGTGGGCTGATGGGCGGCTTCATCGCCATGATGGAGAAGTCCGGCTGCACGCTGAGTTTCAGCAACATGATCGGTCGCCTGCTCAAGACACGCCGTCAGTCGCTGATCGGCACCGTGATCCTCGGCATCCTCATCTTCATCGATGACTATCTGAATGCCCTGGCGACGCCAGCGGCGATGAAACGCCTGACGGACCGCTTCGGGGTCTCGCGTGAGAAGCTGGCCTATATCGTCGACTCGACTGCCGCGCCCATCTGCATTCTGGTGCCCCTCTCGACCTGGGCGGTGTACTTCTCCCAGCTGCTCGAGGAAGGCGGTGCCACCGAAAGCGGCATGTCGCTCTATATCCAGGCGATTCCCTACATGCTGTATGGCTGGATCGCGATGGCGCTGGCCATGCTGGTCGCCATTGGCCTGATGCCGGACATCGGACCGATGAAGGCCGCCGAGCGACGCGCCAAGGCCGGCCAGCCGATTCCTGACGGCGCCCCGGAGCCCCTGCCGGAAGCAGAAGCGCCGAAATCCAGCCCCTGGATCGGGCTGATGAACTTCGTGCTGCCAATGGCCGTGCTGATCGGCGCCAGCGCCTGGTTCGAGATCGACCTGCTCAAGGGCGTGATCGTCGCTACGCTGTTCACCATCCTGCTGTATCTTGCCCAGCGCCTGGTGTCGTTTTCCTCGCTGATGGACGCGGTGATGGACGGCTTTCGCACCATGATGCTGCCCCTGGCCATCGTGGCGGTCGGGTTCGTGCTGCGCGAGGTCAATGACCAGCTAGGCATGACCACCTTCATGATCGAGAGCCTGACACCCTACCTGACTCCGGCGATCCTGCCGGCCATCGTGTTCGTCAGCATGGCCGTCGTGGTCTTCGCGACCGGCTCCTCCTGGGGCGTGTTCGTGATCTCGATCCCGATCGTGATTCCCATCGCACTGCACATGGATGCCTCGCTGCCGCTGATCGTCGGCGCCCTGCTGTCAGCCTCCAGCTTCGGTAGCCACGCCTGCTTCTTCTCGGACTCTTCGGTACTGTCCTCACAGGGTTGCGGGGTCCAGCCGATGCAGCATGCGCTGACGCAACTGCCCTACACCTTGATCGGTGCGCTGGTCACGACGCTGGGCTTCCTGCTGATGGGGTTCTGGATCGCCGGCTGACCCAGCGCTCACGCCATGAATCGGCAAGACATGCACTGCGCCCCGCCTTCACAGGCGGGGCGCAGTGCGTTTCGGGCCAGGTCAGGCGTACTTTCCAGCCCATGAAAAAGCCGCCTCCCGATAAGGAAGGCGGCTTGGGGCATTCTGGAGAACAGGCTGATCAGATACCGAGCTTGTCGCGGGTCTGGTAGTACCAGGCACCCACGGCAGACAGCGGCACCCGCAGCATGCGGCCACCGGGGAACGGCAGGTGCGGCAGGCCGGCGAAGGCATCGAAGCGGCCATCACGGCCGGTCATCACCTCACTGATCAAGCGCCCTGCCAGATGGCTGCAGGTCACGCCATGCCCGGAATAGCCCTGGGCGTAGTAGACGTTGTCATTGAGCACGCCGAACTGAGGCAGACGATTGAGCGTCATCAGGAAGGTACCGCTCCAGGCGTAGTCGATCTTGACGTTGGCCAGTTGCGGGAAGGCCTTGAGCATCTTGGGGCGAATCAAGGCTTCGATATTGCTGGGGTCTTCGCCGCCATAGTTGACGCCGCCACCGAAGATGAGTCGGTTGTCACGGGTCAGGCGGTAGTAATCGAGCAGGTAATTGCAGTCTTCCACCGCCATGTTGTTGGGCAGCAGACTACGCGCCACATCCTCCGCCAGCGGTTCGGTGGTGATGATCTGGGTACCACAGGGCATCGACTTGCCTTCAAGCTCCGGCAGCACGCCATTGAGGTAGGCGTTGCCCGCCATCACGACGCGGTCGGCCCGCAGGGTGCCGCCCGCGGTCTTGAGCACGACGGGGCTGCCATGCTCGAGACTCAGCAACGGGCTGTGCTCGAAGATCACGCCGCCCAGTGACTCGAAGGCTGCGGCTTCGCCCAACACCAGATTGAGCGGATGAATATGGCCACCGGAGTGATCGACCAGAGCGCCCGTATAGCCTTCGGCACTCACTTCACGCTTGTAGGCATCGCCTTCCAGCAATTCGAGGCTGGTGTTGCCATAGCGCTCCCACAGCGCCTTGTGCTCCTTGAGCCCCTTGAGCTGACGCGCATTGCGGGCGGCAAACAGATTGCCTTCGCGCAGGTCACAATCGATGCCATAACCGGCGATACGCTCACGAATGATGCGGTTGCCTTCAAAGGCCATGTCGCCCAGCGCACGTGCCGTCTGGGCGCCGAAACGCTCCTCGATCACATCCATGTCGCGGCTGTAGCTGTTGACGATCTGCCCGCCATTGCGACCGGATGCGCCGTAACCCACGCGGGCGGCCTCCAGCACCATCACCTTGAGGCCCTGCTCGGCCAGGTGCAGCGCCGCCGAGATGCCGGTGAAGCCAGCCCCGACGACGCAGACATCACAGCTGACATCTCCCGCTAGCGGGGGCCGTTCGGGCACGGCATTGGCTGAGGCGGCATACCAGGAGGCAGCATGTTCCAAGGGCAGAGAGGCACTCATGACAATTTCCTTGTGGTTATTTTAATCAACATGAAAGCACGATATCACGGATCATAGAGCCAATCACGCCGACTTTGACATGCAATAATCACCACAAGTAGCATCCTGCCAACACAGAGTGCCCCACCTGAAACGCCGAGAGGCCGTGACGACTGTCACGACCTCTCGGCTCCCTCATGGGCTTGCCCCGCAGGGTGAGACATACAGTGCTAGACACACAGGACATGTTCCGAAGGGCTAGACACGCAGCAGCAGGTGCTCCCGCTCCCACGAGCTGATGACCTGGAAGTACTCACGATGCTCGGCGCGCTTGACGGCCAGATAGCTCTTCACGAAGCGCTCGCCGAGAATATCCGCCAACGGCTTGCAGGAGTGCAGCGCATTCAGTGCCGGCCCGATATCGTCCGGCAAGGAATTGCCGCCCTCCCAGGCAGAGCCCACGGCCGGCGGACGCGGCTCGATCTGCGCCATCATGCCCAGATAGCCGCAGGCCAGCGAGGCAGCCATCACCAGATAGGGATTGGCGTCGGCGCCGGCCAGACGGTTCTCGACCCGCGTCCCCTCGGCATCTGACACCGGCACCCGCAAACCGACGGTGCGGTTGTCAAAGCCCCATTCGACGTTGATCGGCGCGGAGCCACTGGTCTCGCTGCGCATCAGGCGGCGATAGGAATTGACGTTGGGCGCGAAGAACGGCATCGCGGACGGCATGTAGGTCTGCAAGCCGCCGATGAAGTTGCGAAACAGGGTGCTGGCCCGCCCTTCATCATCCGCGAACAGGTTCCTGCCGGTCGCGACATCCACCAGGCTCTGATGGATATGCATCGAGCTGCCCGGCTGATAGGCCATCGGCTTGGCCATGAAGGTACCGTACATGCCGTGGCGCAATGCCGTCTCGCGCAGCGTGCGCTTGAACATCACGACCTGATCGGCCAGCGCCAGCGGGTCACCATGCTCGAAATTGACTTCCATCTGCCCGGCACCCTCTTCATGGATCAGGGTATCGAGATCCAGCCCCATGGCCTCGCAGTAGTCATACATCTCCTCGAAGAGCGGATCGAACTCATTGACCGCATCGATGGAATAGGACTGACGGCTGCTCTCCTGACGACCGCTGCGTCCGATGGGCGGCTCCAGCGGATAGTCGGAGTCCTTGTTGGTCTTGACGAGATAGAACTCGGCTTCGGGGGCCACCACCGGCTTCCAGCCGCGTGCGGCATACAGTGCCAGCACTCGCTTGAGCACATAGCGCGGCGACAGCTCCACCGGATCACCATTGAGGTAATAGCAGTCATGGATGATCTGCGCGGTGGGGTCTTCCGCCCACGGCACCAGATAGACGGCACTGGTATCCGGGATCAGCTGCATGTCCTGCTCGGCCGGATTCCAGAAGCGGCTGTCTTCATCATCCGGATACCCGCCGGTGACGGTCTGGGTGAAGATGGAGTCCGGCAGGCGCGGTCGCCCACCATTGAGGTACTTGCGTGCCGGCATGATCTTGCCCTTGAGAATGCCGGTCAGGTCGGTGACCAGACATTCCACCTCGGTGATGCCATGTGCCGTGAACCATTCCTGCAGCACGGCTTCGTCGTCTTCGCGACCAGTGGGTTCGTACTTCATGACACCTTCCTTGAACGCTACAGGGCAGGCCACGCGCTCGGCAGCCTGCTTCGATAGACCCGATTGCCAGCGCTCAGCGCGCCTTCACCTCGGACCACAGCTGCTGGAAGATCTGCAGCTGCTCGCCGGAGAGACTCGGTGAGAAACGCAGTCGCGCCATGTCCTCTTCGGAGGGCTGAATCGGTGGCTGAGTCAGCACCTCATCCAGATACGGCTCTGCCGCGGCATTGGGGCTGGCGTAGTAGTTGTAGTTGGAGAGCTGCGCGCCGACCCGGGCATCGAGAATGAAGTTGATGAAGGCATTCGCCAGCTCCGGGTGTGGCGCCCTGGCGGGAATCATCATCGAATCCACCCACTTCTCGGTGCCCTCATCGGGGATGACGAACTTGATATCAGCGAAGGACTCCGGATTTTCCTCACGATAGAACAGGTAGTCGCCATTGAAGGACAGCCCGGCATGCGTGACCTTGCGCGCCAACTGCTGAAGTGCGGGCGTGCCGTCGGAGAAGCCACTGAAATTGCCGCGATGCTTGGTCTCGATCAGCAACCTGGCGGCCTCGCGCCAGTCGTCAAGATCCGTGCAGTCATAGCCATGGCCGAGATAGGCACAGGCGATGCCCATGCTGACCTGACCACCGGTCATCAAGCCGAACGGCCAGGCATCATTGACGGTCGGATCAAACACCATCGACCAGCTCTTGGGCGCTTCCTTGAAGGTGCTGGCGTTGTAGACAAGCCCGGTGACACCCCACTGATAGGGCGCGGCATAGTCGAGCCCCTCCCCCAGCACCGGATCACGGAACTGCTCGGCGAGATTGGCCAGATTCGGCACCTTGTCCTTGTCGAGCTTCTGTACCAGGCCCATCTCGATCAGGCGCGGTACGTAGTAGCTGGAGGGCACGATGATGTCGTACTGGGAGACACCCCCGGCATTCAACTTGGCGACCATTTCCGGCTGCGAGTTGTAGTAGTTCTCGACCACCTCGACGCCGAACTTCTCCTCGAAGGCGGTGATGATTTCCGGGTCCATGTACTGGGTCCAGTTGAAGAGATACAGCTTCCTGTCTTCGGCCTGGACGCCACCGGCCAGCAACAGGCTGGTGATGGCCGCAGCGAAACGCAGCGTGTCAGTTGTCATCGTGATGCTCCATGCGTGGCTTCGACTCAGACATCAATCAGAGCTCCTTCGGTTCAGAGCTCCCTCGGTTCAGCGCGACTGCACCTCAGACCACAGCTGCTGAAATACCTGCAGTTGCTGGCCGGAGAGACTCGGTGAGAAACGCAGGCGCGCCATGTCATCCTCAGAGGGCTGAATCGGTGGCTGAGTCAGCACCTCATCCAGATACGGCGCCGCGGCGGCGTTGGGGCTGGCGTAGTAGTTGTAGTTGGAGAGCTGCGCGCCGACCTTGGCATCCAGAATGAAGTTGATGAAGGCGTTCGCCAGCTCCGGGTGCGGTGCCTTGGCCGGAATCATCATCGAATCCACCCACTTCTCGGCACCTTCGTCAGGAATCACGAACTTGATGTCAGCGAAGGACTCCGGGTTTTCCTCCAGATAGAACAGGTAGTCGCCGTTGTAGGACAACGCGCCATGGGTGACCTTGCGCGCCAGCTGCTGAAGCGCCGGCGTGCCATCGGAGAAGCCGCTGAAGTTGTCGCGGTGCTTGGTCTCGATCAGTAGCCTGGCGGCTTCGCGCCAGTCATCCAGGTCGGTGCAGTCGTAGCCGTGCCCCAGATAGGCACAGGCAGACCCCATGCTGACCTGACCATCGCCCATCAGGCTGAAGGGGTAATCGCCATTGACGGCGGGATCAAACAGCAAGGACCAGCTCTTGGGCGCCTCTTTGAAGGTGCTGGCGTTGTAGACCAGTCCCGTCACGCCCCACTGATAGGGAGCGGTATATTCGGCGCCCGGATCGAAATTCGGGTCACTGAACTGCTCGGCGACATTGGCCAGGTTCGGGACCTTGGCCTTGTCGATCTTCTGCACCAGGCCGGTTTCGATCAGACGCGGCACGTAATAGTTGGACGGCACGATGATGTCGTACTGGGAGACGCCGCCCGCGTTGAGCTTGGCCAGCATTTCCGGCAGCGAGTTGTAGTAGTTCTCGACTACCTCGACGCCGAACTTCTCCTCGAAGGCGGTGATGATTTCCGGATCCATGTACTGGGTCCAGTTGAAGAGATACAGCTTCTTGTCTTCGGCCTGGACGGCACCTGCCAGCAGCAGACTGCCGATGGCGACAGCGAAACGCAGCGTGTTGTTTGTCATTGTGATGCTCCGCTCAACGTGCTTGAGAAATGATGGGGTGTGCGTGATGAATGATCAGACCCGACGTCGGCAAGGACAGCAGTGTCAGACCGCCTGTGGATATTGCGTATGCTCACGACGCCGCGCGCCGGCGCGACAGCACCAGACTCATGAGCGCCGCCAGGGCGACCGCCGCCATCATCAACGTGGCGATGGCATTGATTTCAGGAGTCACGCCCTTGCGTATCGCGCTCCAGATGTAAATGGGCAAGGTGGCGCTCTCCGGTCCGGCGGTGAAGAAACTGATCACGAAATCATCCAGCGACAGCGTGAAGGAAAGCAGGAAGCCCGAGATCAATGCCGGCTTGAGTGTCGGCAACATGAAGAACTGCACACGCTGCCGCGGTGTCGCGTAGAGGTCCTTGGCCGCCTCGAACAGCGTCGGGTCCAGCCCGACGAAGCGCGAGTAGACGATCAACGCCACGAACGGCACCTGGAAGGTGACGTGTGCAATGGTCATGGTGGCCAGTCCCGGCGACAGCAGACCGGTCAGCTCATTGATCTTGACGAAAAAGGTCATTTCCGAGATCCCGAACACGATGTCCGGCAGCACGATGGGCAGATAGATCAGCACGATCAGCCAGCCCAGCTTGCGGTGACGATGGCGATACATGCCATACCCGATCAGCGTGCCGATCATCAGCGCCAGCAATGACGACACCACCGCCAGCAGCAGCGAATTGCCCAGCGCCGACAGAATCGCGTCATTGCCCAGCAGGCGCCAATACCAGCGCAGCGACACGCCAGTGAAGCTGGCGGCACTGTTGGAGGCATTGAAGGAAAACAGCATCACCACGATCAGCGGCAGATACAGAAAACCGAGCGTCAGCCACCAGAAGCCCCGCAATCCCTTGTGAAAGCTCCCGCGCTTCATATCACCACCTCTTCACCGCCGCCCAGCCGCTTGCCGATACGGCGCATCGCATACAGTCCAATGAAAGTGGCGATCAGCATCAGGATCGCGCCCGCCGCACCCAGCGGCCAGTTGGCGCTGCCAGCAAACTGATTGGCGACCAGATTGCCCAGCATCATGCCCTTGCCGCCGCCCAGCAACTCCGGAATCACGTACATGCCGAAGGCCGGAATCGCCACCAGCACGACACCCGCCAACAGCCCCGGCAGCGTCTGGGGGAAAACCGCGTGCCAGAAGGCCTTGAGCGGCGAGGCGTAGAGGTCCTGCGCCGCCTCCACCAGTGAAAGATTCAACTTCTCGAAGGCGGCGTACAGCGGCAGCACCATGAACGGCAGGAAGTTGTAGACCAGCCCCAGAGTGACCGCGAAATTGGACGGATAGAGCCCCATGTTGGGCGCGATCATGCCCATGGCTTCCGCCAGCTCCGCCAGCGGCGTGCCCGGCGCCAGCAGATTCATCCAGCCGAAGGTGCGAATGACCTGATTGGTCCAAGACGGCACCACTATCGCCAACAGCATGATCGGCCGCCAGCGCTGGTCTGCCTGCGAGATGTAATAGGCGATCGGATAGGCCACCAGCACCACCAGCACAGTGGAAAGCACGGTCTGCCACAGCGAGCGCCCCAGCGTCATCAGGTTGCCCGGGCTCCAGCCGAGAAAGCCCTGTCCGGCCAGCTGCTGAAACGAGGTCAATGACAACGGCATTTCCGGCAGCCCATAGGGGCCGTTGGTCATGAAGGCCACACTCATCAGATAGAGACTGGGCAGCACCAGAAAGACGATGATCCACAGTGCACCGGGCGCGACCGTCAGCAACAGGTGGCGTGACTCGGCGACCACCGCGCGGCTGCGCGCAGTGGCCAGGGTTGCGTGATAGGCCATCGTCATTCCCCCAGCGTGATCAGGTCTTGCGCGGCGACCACCACATCGACCTGGTCGCCGACTTCCGGCAACTGGCCACCCCGGTTGTTGACCACCACCTGCACGCTGACACCCGCTACCTCGACACGATATTCGGCGTGGCTGCCGCGGTAGAGTCGCTCCTGCACTCGGCCCGGCAAGTGATTTTCCAGTACGTCGTGACGCTCGAACTCGCTGGCGGGTCGCCGGCGCAGGTCCAGCGTCTCGGGACGCAACAGCAGTAGACTGCCAGTGCCCGGCGCCTGTGCGGTCAGTACGCCCAGCGGCGTGATCAGTCGGATGGCGTCACTGCGGCTGTCATCGCGAGCCGTGACGTCGAACAGATTGGCATGGCCCATGAAGCGCGCCACGAAGGCATTGGCCGGACGCTCGTAGATCTCACGCGGCGAGCCCACCTGCTGGAGGCTGCCGCTGTCGAGCACCGCAATGCGGTCCGACATCACCATCGCTTCCTGCTGATCATGGGTAACGAAGACGAAGGTCATGCCCAGGCGCTTCTGCAGGCGCAGCAGCTCGATCTGGATCTGGCTGCGCAGGCCGGCATCCAGCGCCGACAGCGGCTCATCCAGCAGCAGCACATCCGGCTCGCAGACCAGCGCCCGCGCCAGCGCGATGCGCTGACGCTGACCACCGGAGAGCTGGTCGACCCGGCGATCGATCAGGCTGCCCAGCTTGATGAACTCCGCCATCTCGGCAACCCTGGCCTCGCGCTCCCGGGGGGCGACACCGCGCATCTTCAGGCCGAATGCCAGGTTGTCGCGCACCGACAGATGCGGAAACAGCGCATAGGACTGGAAGACCGTGTTGACGCTGCGCTGATGCGGCGGCACCTCGGTGACATCCCGCCCGCCGATCACCACCTGACCTTCATCCAGCGCCTCGAGACCGGCCAGAATCCGCAACAGTGTCGTCTTGCCACAGCCCGAAGGCCCCAGCAGCGTGAAGAACTCGCCGGGCTGGATGCTCAGGTCCACGCCATCCAGCGCCGCCACCTCATTGCCGAAGCGCTTGTGCAGCCCCTTGAGCTGGATGGAGGATGCCGCGCGTCGCGGCAGCGCGGGCTGATCCGCATTGGCGCCGTGGCTCTCGCCGACGCTCTCATTGACGGTATCGCCAAGGTTCTCACCGGCGTTATCGTCGAAGCTCTCACCGACATGCTCACTGACGCTCTCGCTGGCGTGCGTGCCGCCAGGCGCCCGCGCGCCGGCAGGCTTTCTCGTCGTGTGCTGCTCGGGCGTACCAGCGTCCTTGCCATCCACCGCGCTCATCGCGCCTCCCTTGCGATTACTCACCAGTCGTTTCCAGCTCTTGGGCTGTCGGGATGTTCAACAGTGTCAAATGTGCAGCACCTTCATCATGGCCTCGGCCTATAGCCGATCACGCAACGTGTAGAAGCTGGTCGCCAGGACCAGCAGAGGAGTTCGCAGCCAGCGCCCACCCACGAAGGGGCGGTGCGGCATGGCGGCAAAGATATCGAAACGTTCTGCCTGACCGGCGATGGTCTCGGCGACCAGCTTGCCCGCCAATCCTGCAAGCGACATGCCATGTCCCGAGTAGCCCTGGGCGTAATAGACATTCGGCGCGAGACGCCCGAAGTCCGGCGCGCGATTCATGGTGATGGCCACGTCACCGCCCCAGCGGTAATCGATCGCCACGCCATCGAGCACCGGAAACAGGCGGAGAATCTTGCTGTCCATGCGCGCCTTGAGGCCACGCGGCTCCTGACCGGTATAGCTCACCTCACCGCCATACAGCAGGCGCCTGTCGGCAGAAAGACTGTAGTAGTCGAGCACGAAGTTGGCATCGGAAAGCGCGTCATCCTGCGGCAGGACCTGCGCGACCTGAGCCTCGCTGAGCGGTTCGGTGGCGACGATGTAATTGGCGACGCGCATGATGCGCTCTTCCAGCGAGGCGACGAGGCCATTGAGGTAGGCATTGGTGGCCACGACCACGAATTCGGCGCTCACGCAGCCATGCTCGGTATGGATACGAGCACGCCGTGAGGTGCCATCGGGTGTATCGCCGCTCTGGCCGTGGTCGAGCTGACGCACCCGGCTCTGTTCGCAGAGCGTGACGCCGGCCTGCTGGGCAGCTCGCGCAAGTCCGAGGGTATAGTTAAGCGGATGCAGATGACCGCCCTCACCATCATGCAACGCGCCCGGATAGGCGTCGGTGACGACCCGCTCGCGCAGCGCATCGCCCTGCAGCCACTGCAGCGCGTGATAGTCGTAATCGCGTGCCATGCGCGCCTGGAACTCCTGCAGTTCGCGCACATGACGCGGCTTGACCGCGGCATGCAGGTAGCCCTGGGTGAAATCGCAGGGAATCTGATGCCGGGCAACCAGCTCGGCGGTCAGGCGCACGGACTCGCGACTCATCTCCCAGATGGCGCGTGCCTGCTCGCGCCCCAGCGCCTTCTCGACCGTCGCGATATCGGTACCGAGCCCCGGCAGGATCTGGCCACCACTGCGCCCGGAGGCCCCGAAACCTATGGTCTGCGCTTCCAGCAGAATGACCGAATAGCCACGCTCGGCGAGATGCAGCGCAGCGGAGCAGCCCGTGACACCACCGCCGATCACGCAGACATCGGCACGCTGCTCACCAGCTAGAGGCGGGCATGGGTCAAGCGTCACACGCTGGCTGGCCTGGTAGTAGGAATACGAGCCAGCACACTCGCTCTGCGTGCCTGATCTGAAGCCGCCCATGCACCTCCTCATCCGCTCTTGTTGAGTTTATTCACCATCGACTGGAATATTTTCGATATTTACCACACGTTTCGCTGGAATGCTGCATGTTGATTGCGCTGCATGGGAGAAATCTTCAACACCCCACGGCATTGGCGCACCCTGGTGGTGCGCACACCCGGCATGCGCAGCGCCGGCCGCTCCACCACAACATGCGACAAAAAAGCCCCGCCAGCCAGAAAGGCTGCGGGGCTTTTTAGAGATATGCCGTCGATTTGACCGGCTACATCATGACGCTTGACCACACACCTGGCAGCCGGGGTCGCGCTTGAGGCCCATGCGTCGCCATTCACCGCTCAGGCCATCGAAGGTCGCCAGGCCGCGATGCACGCTGCCGGCACCGCTGATCAGCTTGAGCGCTTCCAGCGCCTGGAAGGCGCCGATGATGCCGACCAGCGGCGCGATGACCCCGCTCTCGGCACAGGTCAGCTCTTCATCGCCCAGCTCATCCGGCGGATACAGACAGCCATAACACGGCGCCTGTGGCTCACGGCGATCGAACACCGCCAGCTGGCCGGAGAAGCGTATCGCGGCGCCGGACACCAGCGGGGTGCCCGCTGCCACGCAGGCGGCGTTGATCGGGAAGCGCGAGCTGAAGCGATCGGTGCAATCGAGCACCACGTCTGCGGCGGCCACCTGCTCGGACAGCGCCTCACCCTGCAGCCGCTCTGACAACGCGATCACCTCGGTATCGGGATTGATCGCCAACAGCGAGGCGGCGAGTGATTGCGCCTTGGGCTGATCGATGTCGGCGTCACCATGGGCGATCTGGCGCTGCAGATTGGACAGCTCGACGTGGTCATCATCGGCCACCACCAGGGTGCCGATGCCCGCGGCTGCCAGATAGAGCGCTGCCGGGCAGCCCAGGCCACCCGCCCCGATCACCAGAACCCGCGCCGCCAACAGGCGCTGCTGCCCGGCGATGTCGACCTGAGGGAGCAGGATCTGGCGCGAGTAGCGCAGCAATTGCGAATCTTGCATGGGAGAAAAGCCGCCTATCGGTAAATGAAGTGAGAAGCCATGAGCCCTGCCCGACAACAACAGGGCTTGCCATTACTTGGCATCCAGCTCCTCGATATCGGGCACATGCAGCGAGAACTGCTCCTTGACCTCTTCCATCACCACATAACTCTTGGATTCCTTGACGCCGGGCAGCGTCAGCACCACATCGCCGAGCAGCTGACGATAGGCGGACATTTCCGGAATCCGGCACTTGAGGATGTAGTCGAACTGACCGGAGACCAGATGACATTCCTGGATCTGCGGCAGCTTGGAGACGGCGCGGCGGAATTCATCGAACACCGACGGCGACTGCGTCTCGAGACTGATCTCGACGAAGACCAACAGATTGGCCTTGAGCGCCTTGGGGTCGAGCACCGCCTTGTAACCGCGGATGACGCCGGCACGCTCGAGGCGTTTGACGCGCTCCAGGCACGGCGTGGTGGAAAGGCCGACTTCCGAGGCGAGGTCGACATAGGAGATACGGGCATTCTCTTGCAGGCAACGCAGAATCTTGAGGTCGATGCGGTCCAGAGAGCGTGATTTTGCTTTCATTGTAATAGTTTTCCCAGCAGGGTGACTTGCAGCAGGATCATCCGTGCTCCTGGCTTCCGTGCAGTCAGGCCGTCGGATAACAAGGGGGTTATCAGATGACCATGCCAATCATGCAGGTTTATTACTATCATACCCGGCCAACAGGGGATACGCCTTCACTGGCGGTACTGTGACGAGGATTCCACGCAGACTCCACTGAAAACGGTGGAATGCACTACAGGGGTGCCAAGCGCGAGGATGTCAGCGGGGACCACGCACGGGCACCGCTAGACGGCGCCCGGCGAGCATCAGGCCAGCTTGCCCAGCGTGATGCGTTCGCGCCCGCCCAGGTCTTCCAGGGTCTCGACGTCGACGAAGCCGCCGGCACGCAGTGCCTCGCGCACTTCATTGCCCTGGGTGAGGCCATGCTCCAGCATCAGGTGACCGCCTGCGGCCAGGTGCTGCGGCGCAGTGGCGATCAGATGCAGGAAGTCCGCCAGCCCTGCCTCGGCCGCGACCAGCGCCGAGCGCGGCTCGAAGCGCACATCGCCCAGCGCGAGATGTGGGTCATCATCGGCCAGATAAGGGGGGTTGGCGGTAATCAGCGCAAAGCCGCTCTCGGTGACGGCACTGAACCAGTCACTTTGGCGGAATTCGGCATTGGCGATCGCCAGACGCTCGGCATTGCCGCGGGCAAGCTGCACGGCTTCCTCGATGAGATCGACCCCCAGCACCTGCCACTGCGGGCGATGACGCGCAAAGGCCAGCGCGATGGCGCCGGTGCCGGTGCCGAGATCCAGCAGCTTGCCGCTGGTGGCCTCGGCCAGTTCCAGCGCGCACTCCACCATGACCTCGGTGTCCGGGCGCGGAATCAGCGTGGCCGGTGAACAGGCCAGCGTCAGGCCATAGAATTCACGCCGCCCGAGCAGATGCGCCACGGGATGGCCCTCGGCGCGACGCGCCAGCAGCGCCTCGAAACGTGCCACGCCCTCGGCGCCGGCCTCGCTCTCGAGATCCCGATCGCCCCAGGTGTAGAACCAGGTGCGCTCTCGTCCCATTACCTCGCCCAGCAGCAACTCGGCATCCAGACGCGGAGAATCGCTGCCCGCCTCGCTCAGACGGGCAGTCGCGGCTGCCAGGGTGACATCGATTCTCACCTTATTGCTCCTGCAGTGCGGTCAGCTGATCGGCCTGGTATTCCACCACCAGCGGCTCGATCACTTCGTCCAGCTGGCCGGCGATCACTTCATTGAGCTTGTAGAGCGTCAGGTTGATGCGGTGATCGGTCAGACGCCCCTGCGGGAAGTTGTAGGTACGGATGCGCTCGGAGCGATCACCCGAGCCGACCAGCTTGCGACGGGCATCGGAGGTGGCCTGTGCCTGGGTGTCCACCGCGGCCTGCTTGAGGCGCGCCGCCAGCAGTGACATGGCGCGCGCACGGTTCTTGTGCTGGCTGCGCTCATCCTGACACTCCACCACCACGCCGGTGGGCAGGTGGGTGATGCGAATCGCGGAATCGGTAGTGTTGACGTGCTGACCACCGGCGCCGGAGCTGCGATAGGTATCCACGCGCAGATCGGCCGGATTGATGTCGACGTCACCGACTTCATCGGCCTCGGGCATCACCGCCACGGTGCAGGCCGAGGTATGGATACGCCCCTGGGATTCGGTGGCGGGCACACGCTGTACGCGGTGCGCGCCGGACTCGAACTTGAGGCGGGAGTAGACGCCCTCGCCCTTCACGCGGGCGATGACTTCCTTGAAGCCGCCGTGCTCGCCGTGGCTGGCGCTGATGGTCTCGACCTTCCAGCCCTTGAGCTCGGCGTAGCGCGAATACATCTTGAACAGGTCACCGGCGAACAGCGCCGCCTCGTCACCGCCCGTGCCGGCACGCACCTCGAGGAAGACATTGGCACCGTCGTCCGGGTCACGCGGAATCAGCAGCTGGGTGATCTCGGCTTCCAGCGTCTCGAGCGCCGCATCGGTATCGCGGACTTCCTCACGCGCCATGTCGCGCATCTCGGGATCACTGTCCTCCGCCATCGCCAGCGCGGCGTCACGGTCTTCGTTCAGGCCGCGATGGCGGCGCCATGCCTCGATCAATGGCTCAAGCTCGGCATACTCCCGCGACAGGTCGCGGAACCTGGCCTGGTTCCCGATCACTTCGGGCTCCGACAACAGTGCGGAGATCTCCTCGAAGCGGTCATGGAAGGTGTCGAGCTTGGTGATGAGGCTGTCTTTCATGAAGGGTCCTGTGATGAATCAGCCGGCGCGAGCAGAAGCGTCTGGGCCGTCTGAAGAATATCCTGGCGATCGTCTCCCGAGGCCTGGCGCAGTGCCAGCGTCGGGTGATGCATGAAGCGATTGGCCAGCTGGCGTGCCAGCTGCGCGACCACTTCCTGGGGGTCGCGTCCCTGATCGAGCTCCGCCAGCGCCTGCGCCTCGCATTCGGCGCGCAGTTGCTCGCCATGGCTGCGGTAGCGCTTGATGACTTCGCCGCCACTGCGCACCCGCTTGAGATGCAACCAGGCGTTGACGCCCTGGCGAATCAGCTCTTCTGCCTGGGCAGCGGCCAGCTCGCGGTGGCGACGATTCTCGTCGATCACTTCCTGCAGGTCATCGACCGTATAGAGGAAGACGTCGTCGAGGTCACCGACCTGCGGCTCGATATCGCGCGGCACGGCGATGTCGACCATGAACACCGGCTTGTAGCGGCGCTTCTTGAGCGCGCGTTCCACCATGCCCTTGCCGAGAATCGGCAGTTGGGAAGCGGTGGAGGCTATCACGATATCGGCATTCTCGAGGGCATGCGGAATGCCTTCCAGGCCGATGGCGGTCCCGCCCAGCTCATCGGCCAGACGCTCGGCGCGCGACACGGTGCGGTTGGCGATGCACAGGTTGGCGATGCCCGCTTCCTTGAGATGGCGCGCGACGAGTTCGATGGTCTCGCCGGCACCGATCAACAGGGCATTGGCCCGCGAGAAATCATCGAAGATGTGGCTGGCCATGCTGACGGCGGCGTAGGCCACCGAGACGGGGTTCTCGCCGATACCGGTCTCGGTACGTACCTGCTTGGCGACCTGGAAGATATGCTGGAAGAGCTGCTCGAGCTCACCGCCCAGCCCCACCGAGTTGCGCGCGAACTGATAGGCGTCCTTGAGCTGGCCCAGAATCTGCGGCTCGCCCAGTACCATCGAGTCCAGCCCCACCGCGACACGGATCAGGTGGCGTACCGCCTCTTCTCCCAGGTGCTGATAGCTGCAACGCGACAGCTCCTCCACCGGCAGGCGGTGAAAACGCCCCAGCCACTCGAGCACCGACTTGGCGCCATCGCTGGTCACGCAGTAGAGCTCGGTACGGTTGCAGGTCGACAGCACCGCCGCTTCGGAGACCGCCGGCAGGCGCTTCAATTCGCCCAGCGCGGCATCGAGCTGCGCGGGCGTGAAAGCAACGCGCTCGCGCACGTCAACGGCGGCGGTGCGGTGATTGATGCCAAGGGCAAGAAGGGTCATGGAGTCAGTCGTCAGGGTCTGGCCGGCAGGAATCGGCGTCAATGTCAGGCGGCTCTCGGTGCTGGCCTGCCGCGCGGCCAAGGCCAGGGCAGCAGGTAATCCGCGCAGGCTCGGTGCCTTTACACCTGTCGACTCAATGGGGACAAAGGCGGCTGGCATAAAGGCACACAGGGCTGCCGAAGCGGCTGAGATCGTAATATTAGCGCGCTCATTCTACCACAGCGTCTGTACCACGCGACCCCGCAGCATGTCGCAGCCGATGAGGATTTTCCATGATGCTGGCAGGCTATCGCTATCAGCCCGCGCGGCGTATCTGTCGGCATACGAGGCATCCGGTGGGTCATGCCACTTGCTTGCATCGGCAACGCTATCCCCGCTCGCCGCCAGCCGTTATGCTGCGAGACACGACGCCTTCGTCAGCGCCACGCTGCGCGCATGACCCGGCCTGCGGCTCGACCGCCCCGTTCCCTCATCCTGCTCCCACTGACAAACGCGAGGTTGCATGCACGCTTCGACTGCCGCTGAACATAGCCCCCCGCACGCGCACGCCTGCCTTGATGCCCCCCGTCGCCCGCGCGCCGGGTGGAAGTCCTGCGTCGTGGGCGGATTGCTGCTGGGCATGACCGGCTGTCAGTCGATGAGCGACTCCGCGCCCCTGATGGCGCAGCCCGACCCGCTGGCCACGGCGCCGCCCATCCAGCAGGGCCTGGATGCCGACAGCCTCAATCAGCTGCTGAGCGCCGAACTCGCCGGACAGCGCGGTGACTATCCCCGCGCCGCCAATGGCTATCTGGCCGCCAGCCGTCACTTCGATGACCCGGAACTGGCGCGCCGCGCCGTGCTCGCGGCCCGTTTCGCCGACAACCCGGCTCTGCTGGAGCGCGCCGCCGAACGCTGGCAGCAACTCGATGAGTCCGCCAGCGAGCCCGGCATCATCCGCGCCCGCCTGGCGGTCGAGCGAGGCGACTGGCAGGCCGCGCTCGAGCAGCGCCTGATGCTCACCGCCAGTGGCGGCAATGGCAATCTGGCGACCCTGGCCGAGCAGGCGATCGATGCCGGCGCCGAACTCGACCCCCTGCTCGCGATGCTGGAGACGCATATCGCCCAGCATCCCGAGCAGCCGATGCCCGAGATTGCCGCGGCACTGTTCGAGGCAGCGCTGGGCGATGAGACAGCCGCGCGTGCACGCCTGGTGCGCCTGGAAAGCGCTCACGCCACATTGGCGGAGCTATGGCTGGCGCGCAGCGAGATCGAACGCAGCGCGGGGCGTCTCGAGGCGGCGCGGCGCGCGGTGGCCCGAGGCCTTGAGATCGCCCCCGATGACAGTCGCCTGATCCTGAGCGCCGCGCAGACCGAACTGGCCAGCGGCGATCTGGACGCGGCACGCGAGCGCATCGACAGCCTCATCACCCGCCATCCCAACGCGCCACGCCTGCGCCTGGCGCTGGCCAGCCTCTATCTTGATGCCGATTCCCCCGAGGACGCCCATCGCCTGCTACTGCCGCTGCTTGATGAAGACCCGGTGCCGGACGCCGCCTACGCCCTGCTGGGGCTGGCCGCCGAGTCCAGCGGCGACGTCGACAACGCCATCCTTTACTACCGTCAGGTGCCGGACGGCGAGCGCTACATTTCCAGCCGCGCCCGTGCCGCCCAGTTGCTGGTCGAACATGAACGCACGGACGAGGCCCGTCAGTTTCTGGCCGTGGAACGCCTGCGCCATCCGCGTCATGCCATGACGCTGCTCAGCTTCGAGATCGACCTGCTCGACTCCCAGCAGGCGCATGCCGAGGCCGACGCCCTGCTGAGCAGTAGCATCACCACGCGCCGCAAGGCGCTCAAGCAAGCCATCGCCGCCCAGGAGGCCGACACGCGCAACACGCTGGAAAGCGAGCTGGGCAACCTGTTGTTCCTGCGTGGCATCCGTCGTCTGGAAGATGATCAGCTGGGCGGCATGGAAGAAGACCTGCGGGAAGTCATCGCGCTGGAGCCCGACAACGCCAGCGCCTACAACGCGCTCGGCTACACCCTGCTGGTGGAGACGGACCGCCTCGAGGAAGCACTGGCCTTGATCGAGCGCGCCCATGCGCTGTCGCCCGACGACGCGGCCATTCTGGATAGCCTCGGCTGGGGCCGCTATCTGACCGACGACCTCGACAATGCGCTGGCACCGCTGGAAGCCGCCTGGGCCCAGCAGCAGGATGCCGAGATCGGCGCTCATCTCATCGAAGTGCTGTGGGCGCTGGGCCGCGAGGATGAAGCCCGTGGTCTGGCGGTAGAGCTGAGCGAGCGCTTTGAAGAAGCCAGCGAGCTCGAAGCCCTGTTCCAGCATATCCCCGAGCTGCGCCCGGTCGTCGACGCGCCCTGAAGCCACCGGCCGGGCTGGCACTTTCTGTCGATCGGCGAGTCCATTATCCTGACTCGCCGATTCCCCATCGTCATCTGTCCACACTCACCACGCCATCCGGAAGGCTTTCGCGTCATGATCACTGATTCCCTGTCACTCCCCCTGCTGAGCCAGGCACGCCGTCTGCTCGGGCCAGCGTTTCTGGCCATGACACTGGTGCTCAGCGGCTGCGCCAGCCAGATGGCCAGCGACAATGCCGGTGATCTGACGCGCAGCGGCGGCGACTGGCAGCAACAGGACGCGCAACTTGCCGCCCTGACCCACTGGCAGCTGGCAGGCAAGGTCGGCATTCGCACTCCCGAGGAAGGCCACAGCGCCAACCTCGACTGGCAGCAGGACGGCGATGACTACCACATGTTGATCACCGGTCCGCTGGGTGCGGGGCGCACGACCCTGGTGCGCGACGCCGATGGTGTGCGCCTCTCCTCCTCCGAGGGTGACTTCGAGGCCCCGGATGCCGAGAGCCTGATGCTGGCGCAACTGGGCTGGTCATTGCCGCTGGGTGCCCTCGACAACTGGGTGCGCGGCGTACCGGCCGCTGGCGAGCATGACATCGAGACAGATCAACTTGGCTTCCCGACCACCCTCTACCAGGACGGCTGGGAAGTGGACTATCAGGATTGGACCCGCGCCGAAGGCCTGTGGCTGCCGCGTAAGATGAAGCTCTACTACGGCGACCTCACCGCCACTCTCATCGTCAACCAGTGGCAGGCGCTGTGATCGTGACACCTTCTCCTTCTTCCATGACGACCCCGACAGCCGCATCCGCATCGACCATGACTCTCACCCTGCCCGCTCCGGCCAAGCTCAATCGCATGCTGCATATCACGGGCCAGCGTGCCGATGGCTATCACGAGCTGCAGACGCTGTTCCAGTTTCTCGAGCACGGCGACAGCCTCAGCTTCACGCTGCGCGACGATGAGGCCATCCGCCTCTCGCCGCCTATTGAAGGTGTGCCCGAAGAGGCCAACCTGATCGTGCGCGCCGCGCGCCTGCTGCGAGAAGCCGCACACGCGCAGGGCAAGGTCGCGTCACCCACCGCATTGCCCGGTGTCGATATCACGCTGGAGAAAGTGCTGCCGATGGGTGGCGGCCTGGGGGGCGGCAGCAGCGACGCCGCCACGACCCTGCTGGCACTGGACAGACTCTGGGGCCTGGAGCTTGGCGAAGACGCCCTTGCCGAGCTCGGCCTGTCGCTTGGCGCGGATGTGCCGGTGTTCGTGCGCGGCTTCGCCGCCTGGGCCGAAGGCATCGGCGAACACCTGGTGCCAGCCCCACTGGACACCCCATGGTTCGTGGTGATCCACCCCGGCGTCGAGGTCGCGACACCCGCCGTGTTCGGCCACCCGCAATTGACACGTTCCAGCCTCGCGATTAGTATGGCGCGCGCACTGCAGGGGGGCCGCAACGACTGTGAAGTCGTGGTGCGCACTTTGTACCCGGCAGTCGCCGACGCCCTGGACTGGCTGGACCAGTTCGGCACCGCCAGACTGACGGGCACCGGCGCCTGTGTGTTCTGTGCGTTTGACGACGCACGACAGGCCAGCGAGGTGCTGGGTCGACTCGAACTCGAGCGCCCGATGTGGCACGCCTTCTCGGCACGCGGTTGCAATATCTCCCCTCTACATGCCGCTCTGGCTTCGGCCTGAGCACAGCAACTGGTTGAAGTGAACGTTGCTGGGGTATCGCCAAGTGGTAAGGCACCGGTTTCTGGTACCGACATTCCCAGGTTCGAATCCTGGTACCCCAGCCAATCCTGGCCGTTCCCGGTCAACCCGGAATTCTCCACTCCCGAGATCCCACAAGACTCCAAAGGTGGCTGCGCGTGTCAAAACTGATGGTATTCGCGGGGAATGCCAATCCCGCTCTCGCCCGCAAGGTAGCTGAAGCCCTCGATACCCGCCTGGGCCATGCAACCGTCGGTCAGTTCAGCGATGGCGAGATTGCGGTAGAAATCAACGAAAACGTTCGCGGCAAGGACGTCTTCATCATGCAGTCCACCTGCGCACCGACCAACGACAACCTGATGGAGCTGATCCTGATGGTGGACGCGTTGCGTCGTGCGTCTGCGGCGCGTATCACTGCGGTCGTTCCCTACTTCGGTTACGCCCGTCAGGACCGCCGCGTGCGCTCTGCTCGCGTGCCGATCTCGGCGAAGGTGGTCGCGGACATGATGGTCAAGGCTGGCGTCAATCGCGTCATGACCATGGACCTGCATGCCGATCAGATCCAGGGCTTCTTCGATGTGCCGGTGGACAACGTCTACGGCTCACCGATCCTGCTCGACGACATCGAACGTCAAAACTATGACAACCTGATCGTCGTCTCCCCGGATGTGGGCGGCGTGGTACGTGCCCGTGCCATCGCCAAGCAGCTCAACTGCGAGCTGGCCATCATCGACAAGCGTCGTCCCCAGGCCAACCAGGCCCAGGTGATGAACATCATCGGTGATATCAAGGACCGCACCTGCGTGCTGGTCGATGACATGATCGATACCGCCGGCACACTGTGCAAGGCGGGCGAGGCACTCAAGGATCATGGCGCCAACCGCGTCGTGGCCTATGCGTCCCACGCGATCCTGTCCGGCCCGGCGGTCGACAACATCACCAACTCCGTCCTCGACGAAGTGGTGGTTGCCGACACCATCCCGCTGTCCGACGCCGCGCGTCGTTCCGGCAAGATCCGCCAGCTGACAGTCGCTGGCCTGATCGCCGAGGCGATCCGTCGCGTCAGCAATGAAGAATCCGTCAGCGCCATGTTCCACTGAGTCCTGTCGGCGGGCCCTGCTCGCCGCTGCTCGGGGAAGAGGCACTGACAACGGCAGATGATCCGTCATCTGCCGACAAGCGGCCGGCCCGGAAATCTCCGGGCCGGCCTCATGGATCCGGTAGCGCTCTGGTCGCGGGGGCTACCGGATTCTCATTAGACCCTTGAGGTATCTGCAAAATGAAACTGTTCAAACTGAATGCTGAAGTTCGTGAAGACCTGGGGAAAGGTGCGAGCCGCCGCCTGCGTCGTACGAACGACTTCGTGCCGGCCATCATCTACGGTGCCGACCAGGCCCCGACTCCGGTCATGATCGACAAGCCGAGCCTGTACAAGGCGGTTGACGATGAGGCGTTCTACTCCTCCATCATCACCCTGAATGTTGCGGGCAAGACCGAGAAAGTCGTCATCCGTGACCTGCAGCGTCACCCGTTCAAGCCGCTGCTGACTCACGTCGACTTCCTGCGCATCGATCCGACCCACAAACTGACCATGAACGTGCCGCTGCACATCACTGGTCAGGAAGCCTGTGTCGGTGTCAAGGACCAGGACGGCGTCCTGCACGTCCTGGCGACTGACGTCGAAATCAGCTGCCTGCCGGAAGCCCTGCCGGAATACCTAGAGCTGGACGTGTCCAAGCTGGAAGTTGGCCACACCCTGCACCTGTCCGACATCGCTCTGCCGGAAGGCGCCGAGTCCGTTGCCCTGTCCCACGGTGCCGATCACGACACCGCTGTGGTCAACGTCACTCGTCCGAACATCTCTGCTGACGCAGAAGATGCTGCTGAAGGCGAAGAAGCACCTGCTGCAGAATAACGCAGCCTGATCAAGGAGCCAGACAGCGCATGTCACGAGTGAAAGCGATCATCGGCCTCGGTAACCCGGGGAACGAATACGAAGACACCCGTCACAATGCCGGCGTCTGGCTCCTTGACGCTCTTGCGCGCCACGGTCACACCACGTTGCGTCCGGAACGCAAGTTCCATGGCCAATACGCGAAGGTCCACTTCGCCGGTCAGGATCTGCATTTGCTGTTCCCATCGACGTTCATGAATCGCAGCGGTCAGGCCGTGGCCGCATTGTGCAACTTCTACAAGCTCGCCCCGGATGAACTGCTCGTCGCCCACGATGAGCTGGACATCGACCCCGGCACCGCCCGCTACAAGCAGGGTGGCGGCCATGGCGGTCACAACGGGTTGCGCGACATCATCAGTGCACTGGGCAACGACAAGTCGTTCCATCGTGCCCGCATCGGCATCGGCCACCCCGGCAATGCCAAGCTGGTGACCAACTTCGTGCTCGGACGTCCCGGCAAGGCTGAACGCCAGGCCATCGACGACGCCATCGACGAAGTGGTGATGACCCTCCCCGACGCCATCAGTGGCGAATGGGCACGGGCCATGAATCGCCTGCATTCCTTCAAGAGCTGAACCCCTGCATCACCCCTCTCCGAATTTCGGTGATTCGCTCAGCGCATCACCTCGCTTGCGTGCGCGTCTCGCCACGCGATCAGCAGCAAAAGGCATCATTTGTCGCGCGACATGCGCCCAATGGATGACCTCGGCGGCATGAGGCCTTACACTTCCCGCCTGTCTTCATTCCGTGCCTGCCCACTCGTTTCCCCGCATGCCCAGTGCCTGTGCACTCAGAGCCTGCTGGTCGAGACGACTGCCAGTGCCACGCCCCATTCGATACGTCACACCAGGATCTAGCGCCATGGGTTTCAATTGCGGCATCGTCGGCCTGCCGAACGTCGGCAAGTCCACTCTCTTCAATGCACTGACCAAGTCTGGCATTGACGCCGAGAACTTCCCCTTCTGCACCATCGAGCCGAACACCGGTATCGTGCCGATGCCTGACCCTCGCCTGAACGCGCTGGCCGAGATCGTCAAGCCGGAGAAGGTGATTCCGACCACCATGGAATTCGTCGACATCGCGGGTCTGGTCGCGGGCGCTTCCAAGGGCGAAGGTCTGGGCAACAAGTTCCTGGCCAACATCCGTGAGACCGACGCCATCGCGCACGTGGTGCGTTGCTTCGAGGATGACAACGTCATCCACGTCGCCAACCACGTCGACCCGGCCGCCGACATCGAGACCATCAACATCGAGCTGGCCCTGGCCGATCTCGACAGCGTCGAGCGCAGCATCCAGCGTCTGGCCCGCGTCGCCAAGGGCGGCGACAAGGAAGCCATCGCCACCAAGGCCGTGCTGGAACGCATCCAGCCGCACCTGGCCGAAGGCCAGCCGCTGCGCAGCTTCGGCCTCAGCGATGACGACCTGAAGATCGTGCGCGGCTTCGGCTTCCTGACCCTCAAGCCAACCATGTACATCGCCAACGTCAGCGAGGAAGGCTTCGAGAACAATCCCTACCTCGATATCGTGCGCGGCATTGCCGCCAACGAAGGCGCCAGCGTCGTGCCGGTATGCAACAAGATCGAAGCCGAGATCGCCGAGCTGGACGAGGAAGAGCGCGAGATGTTCCTCGACGAGCTGGGCATGGAAGAGCCGGGCCTGGACCGCGTCATCCGCGCCGGTTACGAGCTGCTGGGCCTGCAGACCTACTTCACCGCTGGCGTGAAGGAAGTGCGTGCCTGGACCGTCAAGATCGGCGCTACCGCACCGGAAGGCGCTGGCGTCATCCACACCGACTTCCAGAAAGGCTTCATCCGTGCCGAAGTCGTTTCCTATGACGACTTCATCGCCTACAAGGGCGAGCAAGGCGCCAAGGATGCCGGCAAGTGGCGCCTGGAAGGCAAGGACTACATCCTCAAGGATGGCGACGTGGTGCACTACCGCTTCAATGTCTGATGGCTCATCGGTGCCCGGCGACGCCTGGGCCCAGCTGACGCCCTGACAGCCTGTCCTGACAGAACGCCCCTGATCTCTCACGAGGTCAGGGGCGTTCTGCGTTGTGGCACGGAAAACTGCTCAAGCAGGAACACAGATCAAGGCGTGGAGGTCTCAACCAGTGGAGACCTCAACCAGCGAAGGGCTCAGATCGCTGCGGGCTCTGCCAGCGGCACCTGCAGCCACTGCGCGGCCTGTCTGGCGAGCTGGTCCGCCAGTGACTGCGCCAGCCGCGAACGCCCCGCCTCGCGTCGCCACACGGCACTCAGCACCAGCTCACCCGCCTGGGGCAGCTGACGCGCGCTCAAGCCGCGCTCCGTAGTGGCGGCATGCGCCGTGAGCGCATCGACCACCGCCAGCCCCTCCCCCGCCTGAACCAGCGCCGCCGCCAGTGGATAGGTCTGCACACGCGTCACGATACGCGGTGAAGATGGCAAAGCGCTTGAAGCTTCCTGCGCCACGCTCGCCAGCAGACCATCGAGTCGCCGCGCCAGCGGGTCGTGCGCTCCCAGCGCGATCAGGCGCTGACCGGCAAGCTCCGCCACCGTCATCGGCGCCTGCTGACATTCCTGTGCCCAATACCCTGCGGACCCGAGCACCAGTAGCGGCATGCGCACCAGCGGACGCGTCATCAGCGCAGGATGCGTCGGCGCACTCAGCGTGAAGGCGATATCGACCTCATGCAGCAACAGGGCATCGACGATCTCGCGGGTATGCTGGGTCGCCAGCTCACAGCTGACTCGCGGCTGACGCCGGCGCCACTGACCCAGCGCCTGCGGCAACAATTGCTGAGCGATGGCAGGCGTTGCCACCACCTTGAGCGTGCGTGCCTCGCCCTCACGCAAGCCATCGACCAGCCGTCTCACATCGTCCAGCTGACCGAGCATTCCCTGACTGGCCGCTTCCAGCTTGCGTGCCTCCTCGGTGGGATGCAGCTGCCCTGCACTGCGCGTGAACAGCGTGATTCCCCACTGGTGCTCGACCTGCTGCAGCGCCTTGCTCGCCGCCGGTTGAGAGATATGCAGCAACCGCGCCGCGCCGGTCACGCTACCGGCCTGCAGGACGGCGTGAAAGATCTCCAGGTCCCTGAGCCGCATGCGCTATCTCCCTGTCCGGTTGTCTAGAGGGCTTACTTGAGGGCGCACTTGAGCGCCTGCGCATCAGGTTACCCCATAACCTCGGGTTATGGCGCGGCACATCCTTTTCATTCGCCACTTACGCCAGCGACCGGCAAGCTCGAGCACGACACGACCTTCACGAACCGGGAGCCCAGCATGCAACGCCACGTGACCGTCATCGGAGGCGGCGTGATCGGCCTCGCCAGTGCCCACGCCCTGGTGCGCGCCGGCCACTGCGTGACCCTGATCGACGCCCATGCCGAGGTCGCCAGCGAGACCAGCCACGCCAATGGCGGCCAGCTGAGCTATCGCTATGTGGCGCCATTGGCCGATAGCGGCGTACCCCGCCAGGCCATCAAGTGGCTTTTGGCAGGCAATGAGGCACCGCTGAAACTGCGCCCGAATCTGGACCCCGCACAATGGCGCTGGATGGCCCGCTTTGTGGCCGCCTGCAATCACCGCACGCATCAGGCCAGCGCTGCGCAGATGCTCTCGCTGGCGCTGCACAGCCAGGCGATCATGAGCGAGTGGCGCACTCGAGATGCGCTCGGCGACTTCGCCTGGCAGCAGCGCGGCAAGCTGGTGATCCATCGTGACCCGATGGCGCTCGACAAGGCGGCCGCCGAACGTGTCGCCCCGCAGGACCAACAGGTGCTCGATGCGCGCCAATGCATCGCGCTGGAGCCCTCAATGGCCCATCAGCAAGCCCACCTGTCAGGCGGCATCTTCAGCGCCTCGGACGAGACGGCGGATTGCCATGCCTTCTGTCAGGCGCTGGAGCGCAAGCTGCAGGCCTCCGGGCGCTATACGCGCATCGCCAACACGCGCGTCGCCCCGCTGAGCGCACGCAACGGGCGCATCGAGCAGCTCGAGCTCAGACACCTTGATAACCGCCGAGAATGCCTCGCCGTCGAAGAGGTCGTCATCGCGGCCGGCAATCATGCCGCCGAGCTGGTACAGCCCCTGGGCATCCACCTGCCCCTGCAGCCGCTCAAGGGCTATAGCCTCACCTTGGCGCTGACAGCTGACACCCCGGAGACGGCCGCACCGCGCATCAGCGTTACCGACTCGGCACGCAAGGTGGTCTATGCCGACCTGGAGTCGTCGGCATCACGCCAGCTGCGCGTCGCGGCGATGGTGGATATCGGCCAGCGGGAGCGCGATAGCTTCCACCCCGAACTGGATGAGCAGCGCATTGCCGCCCTGCGCGAGCTGGCCAGCGATACCTTCCCCGCAGCCGGCGATTTCGCGCAGGCCACTCCCTGGGCCGGACTGCGCCCCAGCACGCCCAAGGGGCCGCCGATCCTCGGCCGTCCCCGGCAAGCGAACAGCCCGGACAATCTGTGGCTGAACGTCGGCCATGGCAGCCTGGGTTTCACGCTGGCCTGCGCCAGTGGCGACCTCATCGCACGCGCCATCTCGCGAGAGGCTCTCCCCGGCTCTCTCTCCGACAGCCTACCTGATGCCCTCGCTGCGCGGCCGGGACGCTAGCCTGATGAATTCCCTGCCACTTTTTCGCGCTGATGCGTTGACAACATCGCGGACAATCCGTAATATTCGCCTCCGTTGGACGGCTACATAGCTCAGCTGGTTAGAGCACATCACTCATAATGATGGGGTCCCCTGTTCAAATCAGGGTGTAGCCACCAACCAAGATTCGAAAGGCCTGACTGCAAGCAGTCAGGCCTTTTTCGTTGTGCGCGATCTATACGCAAGACTCGCGCATCCGGCGCCCTGCTGCGTAGCCCTCGAGCCAGGTCACAGGCATCAAAAAGGGCGACCCGCAGGCCGCCCTTTTTCCAGGCTCGTCTTTTTACGATATTACGCTACGCGCCCGCTCTCTCAGCACAATCCGGCTCGACTCAGTCCAGCTGCTCGCGATTGCAGAAGGCTACCAGCACCTTGATCAGCATGGCGACATCGGCACTGCCAGATGTCTCACGAATCGAGTGCATGCCCCACTGCGGCAGCCCCACATCCAGAGTCGGCACCCCTACCTCACTGGCGGTGATCGGCCCGATGGTGCTGCCACAGCCCATGTCGGCACGACTGACGAAGGTCTGCACCGGCACATCCTGCTCGCGACACATCTCACGGAACAGCCCGGCCGTGGTGCTGTTGGTGGCGTAACGCTGATTGGCATTGACCTTGATGACCGGCCCGGCATTCAACTTCGGCCCATGCCCCGCATCATGCTTGTCCGCGAAATTGGGGTGCACGGCGTGGGCATTATCGCAAGAAATCATCAAGGAGCGCTGCACGAGGCACTGATAGCCTTCTTCGCTGTCCAAGCCGACGTAGTAATTGATGCGCTTGAGCACATCGGCCAGGAAGGGCCCCTGGGCACCACAGGCGCTGGCACTGCCGACTTCTTCATGATCGGTAGTGACGAACAGCGCCCCCTGGCTGCCATCGGCCTCCAGCAGTGCCTCGAGACCGACGAAACAGGACAGCAGATTGTCGAGGCGCGCACTGGTGATCAACTCGCCTTTCAGCCCCGACTGCGCCGCCGGCTGCAGATCGTGCAGGCCCAACTCGAAGTCGACGACATCCGCGACCCGCACGCCGTGCTGCTCCTCGATCAGCTCGATCAACAGCGCATTGAAGGCCTCCGCGGGCGTCCCGGCCTCTTCCCCAAGCTGCATGACCACGGCTGACATCTGGGTCTGGGCATTGATGGCACGCCCGCTGTTGACGTCACGATCCAGATGGATCGCCAGGCTCGGCACGCAGGCAAACGGACGCATGACCGTCAGCAGCAGTGTCTCGCGACGACCGTCCGCATGCCGCACCTGGACACGGCCCGCAAGCCCCAGATCGCGATCGAACCAGGTGCTCAGCAACACGCCGCCATAGGTCTCGACCCCCAGCGTCAACCAGCCCTGACTGGCCTGTGCCGGATTGGGCTTCAGACGCAGACAGGGCGAATCGGTGTGCGCACCGATCATCCGAAGCGAGCTCAGCGACGTATCACCCTTGGGGAGCTGAAAGGCAATCAACGAGGAATCATTGCGCGTGACATAGGCGCGCTCACCGGGCGCCAGCTGCCAGGAAGACGTCTCGCTGAGGCGACGATAGCCCGCCTGTTCAAGACGCTGCGCCATGGAAGCCGTCGCGTGCCACGGCGTGGGAGAAGAAGACAGGAAGTCGAGCAGTGCGGGAACGCGGGAATCCGCAATCGCATGAGTCATGATGGCGTCTGGTCCTCGAAGATATATGCAAGGCACTGTATAAGAAGAAACATGATGGGGAAAACCTGTGACGACCCTTCGATGACATGACTGCCATCCAGTCACCATTCAGCGGGGCGTCGAGAAGCGCGGCATGCCAGCCAAAGCCCTGCGCTGACAGAGTTTTCACAACCCCAACGCATCAACGCCAGACAACTGTGTATGGTGCGTGAGACTGCTACAATGCCCGCTCGACCCCCTGCGGGGAGGTCGTTCAGGGAGCAGAGTGTACATGAATCGGGAGTGCTTCATTGATGAGCCTGTTCGCAAACGTCCGGCGCACGGCATTCGTTGCCCTGTGTCTTGCCATGGCCGGCCCTGCCAGTGCCGCGGTCACCCCTACTGACGCCGATGCACAGGCTGCTCGCGAAGTTGCCGAGTCTTTGCGCTATGGGCATTACGAAGATGTGACCCTGGATGACCACTGGGCCAACCGCGCCTTTACGCAATACCTCAAGACTCTCGACCCCCAGAAAGCCTATCTGCTGGATGCGGACATCAGCGAGTTCAGCGACCTGCGTCACGATTTCGACGACGCCATGATCGATGGTGATCTCGAGCGTATCTATGGCCTCTACGAGCGCTATCAGCAACGCCTCACCGCACGCCTCACCTGGCTGGTGAAGACGCTGGACGCCAAGCCGAGCTTCGATTTCGACAAGGATGATCGCCTGGCGCTGGACCGCAAGGACAGCCCGTGGGCCGATAGCGAGCAGGAGCTCGACGAGCTGTGGCGCAAGCGCCTCAAGAACGCTTGGCTATCGATGTCACTGTCCGACAAGAGCGATGACGAGATCGCCAAGACGCTCAGCGAGCGTTATTCCAACCAACTCAAGCGCATCAAGCGGACCAACGATGAAGATATCCTGACGCTGGTGATGCATGCCGTAACCGGCAGCATCGATCCGCACAGCGAATACTTCTCGCCGCGCCAGGGCGAATCCTTCGATATCCAGATGAAGCTGTCGCTGGATGGCATCGGCGCCCTGCTGCAATCCGAAGGTGAATACGTCAAGGTCTCGAGCCTAGTGCCCGGCGGCCCTGCCGAGAAGGATGGCGAGCTCAAGCCGGCCGATCGCATCGTGGCCGTCGGCCAGGGTCAGGGCGACAGCGAGTGGACCAACGTGGTCGGCATGCGCCTGGATGACGTCGTGGACCTGATCCGCGGCCCGAAGGGCTCCGTCGTGCGCCTGGAAGTGATTCCGGCCCAGTCGCTGGATGTCACCAAGACGCGTGAACTGGACATCACCCGCGACACCGTCAAGCTCGAGGACCAGGCCGCCAATGCCAAGGTCATCGACGTCAAGCGCGATGATGGCGTCCACAGGATCGGCGTCATTCACGTGCCCGCCTTCTATGTCGATTTCGATGCCTGGCAGGCCGGTGAAGACGACTATCGCAGCACCACCCGCGACGTGGCGCGCCTGATCGACGAACTGAAGGCCAAGCAGGTGGAAGGCATCATTCTCGATCTGCGCAACAACGGCGGCGGCGCCCTGCAGGAAGCCAATTCGATGATCGGCCTGTTCATCGATCGCGGCCCCACCGTGCAGGTGCGTGATGCACGCGGCCGTATCAGCCTCTACGGCGATACCGACGCCGGCACCCACTATGACGGCCCGCTGACCGTGCTGGTCAACCGCCTCTCGGCCTCGGCATCCGAAATCTTCGCCGGTGCGATCCAGGACTACGGCCGCGGCCCGATACTCGGCAGCCAGACCTTCGGCAAGGGCACGGTGCAGACCATCTCCTCGCTGAGCGAAGGCGAGATCAAGCTGACCCGCGCCAAGTTCTATCGCATCTCCGGCGACTCGACCCAGAACAAAGGTGTGAAGCCGGACATCGCCTTCCCCAGCGTCATCGACCCGCAGGAGATCGGCGAATCCAGCCTCGACTACGCACTGCCCTGGGATCAGGTACGCCCGGTGAAGTATCGCCGCTACGGTGATCCGGCACGCTATCTGGCCGCATTGCGCGCCCGCCACCAGAGCCGCGTCGAACAGGACCCCAACTTCAGCTACCTGAAGAGCGAAGTCGCGCTGTCAAAGGCACTGCGCGCGCAGCAGACCAGCATCAGCCTCAATCGTGAGCAGCGCAAACGCGAGATGGATGCCCAGGAAGCCGAGCAGCTGGCACTGGAAAACAAGCGCCGTCGTGCCCTCAACCTCGAGCCACTGACAAGCTTTGCCGAACTCGATGCCGCCAGCGACCACATCTCTTCCCCCGAGAGTGATCCCGAGCAGGAAGCCGATATCGAAGAAGGCAGCAGCGACAAGGAAGCCAAGGACCCGATCGATCAGGCCCAGCTTCAGGAAAGTGCCGAGATCCTGCTCGACTACGCCCACCTCACCGGTGATCGCTAGACTCTCGTGACTCACACCACGACCACCGTCTGACGAAGCTGGTCGACCGCCAAGGCCCCTGCTCTCATGCAACACCGAGCGCAGGGGCTTTTTTCGTGCCACAAAGAAAGCCTGTGGCACGCAGCATCACGGCCGCGCGAGGCAGCAACGCGCGCACAACAACGCACAGGCAGCAACACATACGAAGCAACGACAGGACAGAAAACGTAGCAGCAGAAGCGGAATGGCATGCATCGCAACGCCAGGCAGCTGCCGCGCAGAGGATGACAGCAGAATGCTGGCGACACGGGAACACGCTCTCGAGGCAGAAAGCACGAAATGCCGAAGCAGGGTGTGGAACAGGAGCGGACTGGCGAGCAGAACCGACAAGCAAGGATTGCGAGCAGCGCTCAGGCGCAGAACTGATGAACAGGGCTTGCGAATAGGGCTCAGGCGCAGAGCCAACAAGCAAAGCTCAGGTAGCGATGATGCGACCAGCAGAGAACACGAGGGAAAGCAGGGAAGTGATATTGGCTCCTCGAACAGGACTCGAACCTGTGACCCAATGATTAACAGTCATTTGCTCTACCAACTGAGCTATCGAGGAACAACAAAATATCGATCGATATCAGGGCGATATCGAAGCTGACGACGAGGAACTCATCTATCAGCGTCATTTCCGGCATTGGCAGGAAGCCTTGGATTGGCTCCTCGAACAGGACTCGAACCTGTGACCCAATGATTAACAGTCATTTGCTCTACCAACTGAGCTATCGAGGAACGACCGGAAATCCATCTGTCAGTGACATCATCATGGATGCTATCAGGCTGACATTTCAAGCATGCTGCATGTGCTATTGGCTCCTCGAACAGGACTCGAACCTGTGACCCAATGATTAACAGTCATTTGCTCTACCAACTGAGCTATCGAGGAACAACCTTGAACACGCGACGAATTATACGGAAATACTCAATGGCGTCAACCACCTTCGGCCATTCAGACCACCGCAGAACTCGTTCGATTCCTCCTGCCGGATCCACCTCCGAAAGCGCACGAAGCGACATCCAGATGTGACAAGGCCCGCACGGATGCAGGCCTTGGAATCACTGGTGGCTACACCCTGATTTGAACAGGGGACCCCATCATTATGAGTGATGTGCTCTAACCAGCTGAGCTATGTAGCCACACGACGAGGCGTATATTGCAGGTCAGGCTGCTGAATTGCAAGCACTTTTTATCAAAAGCTCAACAGACGAGCCCGACGGGCCGATCAGATACCCAGCGATGTCTTCACCGCGGCAAGGCCAGGCTGACCCTCCACGGTCTCGACTCCCTTGAGCCAGGCCTCCAGCACCTGCGGGTTCTGCTTGAGCCAACTGGCCGCCGCATCATCCGGGTCTTCGCCGCCATCCATGATGTCGCCCATCAGCTGGTTTTCCATCTCCAGGGTGAACTCGAGATTGGAAAGCAGGGCCCCGACGTTGGTGCATGCCTCGCTATAGCCCGCGCGAGTATTGGTATACACCGTCGCACCACCCAGATTCGGCCCGAAGTAATCATCGGCCCCTTCCAGATAGCCCATCTCGAAGCGGGTATTCATCGGGTGCGGTTCCCAGCCGAGGAACACGACCCACTCCTCGGCGGCAATCTTCGACTTCACTTCCGCCAGCATGCCGGCTTCCGAGGAGTCGATCATCTCGAACTCGCCCATGCCGAAGGCGTCGTCATCGATCATGTCGGCAATGATCATGTTGCCGTCGTTGCCCGCCTCTATCCCGTAGATGCGACCATCGAACTTCTCGAGATTGTCGGCAAGGTCCGCCACCGAGGTCACGCCGGCATCCAGCACATACTGCGGCACCGCCAGGGTGTATTTCGCGCCCTGGAGATTGGCGCGCGGGCGATCGACCTGCCCCTTGTCGATGTAGGGGTCACTGATGGAGGCCATCGACGGCATCCAGTTGCCCAGGAAGACATCGAAGTCATCATTCTTCATGCCGGCATAGGCGATCGGCACCGAGATGGTGTCAGACGTCGTCTCATAGCCCAGCCCCTCCAGCACGGCACGCGTCAGGGCGGTGGTGGCCGTGATGTCCGTCCAGCCGACTTCGGCGAAACGCACCGTACGACATTCTTCCGTCACGGCGGCCTGGGCCTGATTCGCCATGACCGGCACGGCGATGACGCCCAGTGCCAACAGCACCTTACCAGGTGATCGTTTCATGCTAACCCCTTGTTTTATTGTTCGTTGTCATTCAACTCTCGACCATCGGCGCAACGTTCAACCTACGTTGAGATCGACATGCTGCCCCTCCATGTTCTACCGCACTGTAGCGCTTTTACCAACCGGCCTCGCCAACCCACAGTCTTGAACGCCCGCCTATCGCTGGCCGCCACCGGCCCTCGATGCCTCGCCCGCCTCCCCCTCCTGACCATCCCTGACTGCTTCCGGCTGCCCCGCCTTGCCTCAACTTGACGCATCGGGAACCAGCCTCTACACTTTTTGTTAATTGAACGTTCAATAAAAACCTTGCACACGACAGCATGGTGCAGCGCTCGCGGCAAACCGGTGATGATCCAGTACCATGGCCACACCAAGTGTCACACCGACCCGATATACGAAAAGGACTCCGTTGATGCCCAAAGTGGGAATGGAACCTATCCGCCGCCGCCAGTTGATCCAGGCCACCATGCAAGCCATCGATGAGGCAGGACTCGCCGACGCGACCGTGGCCCGTATCGCCCGTCACGCAGGTGTGTCCACTGGCATCATCAGCCACTATTTCGGCGGCAAGGATGGCTTGATGGAAGCCACCATGCGCCAGATTCTCACTGACCTGCGCAGCGCCGTCAGTGAACGTCGCGCCGCACTGGCCGACGATGACGTCCGCAGCCATCTGCGCGCGGTGATCGACGGCAACTTTGACCGCAGCCAGGTCAGCCAGAGCGTCTCCAAGACCTGGCTGGCCTTCTGGGCCTCCAGCATGCACCGCATTCCGCTGGAACGCCTGCAGCGGGTCAACGACAGGCGGCTGATCTCCAATCTGTGTGCCCTGTTCCGCCGCTGCATGCCGCTGAACGAGGCACGTGATGCCGCGGCCGGACTGGCCGCCTTGATCGACGGCCTGTGGTTGCGCGGCACGCTGGACCCGACCGGCCTCGATGTCGAGCGCGCACGCCGCCTCGCCTACGAATACGCTGACTACCAGCTGACACGTCACATGGCAGCATCCCTGAACGCGACAGACTCCCCCACTTCCCCTGAACCCAGTAAGGAGCGCACGCATGGCTAACGGCAACGCAAGCTTCCCGACCCAGACCCTCTACATCGGTGGCCGTCGGGTCGAGGCTACCTCCGGCGAGACCTTCGAGACCGTCAATCCGGCCACCGGCGAAGTCATCGCCGAGATCCAGCAGGCCAGCGGTGCCGACGTCGATACCGCCGTCGAAAGCGCCCTGCAGGGTCAGAAGGTGTGGGCCGCGATGACCGGCATGGAGCGTTCACGCATCCTGCGTCGCGCCGTGGACCTGCTGCGCGAGCGCAACGATGAACTGGCGCTGCTCGAGACACTCGACACCGGCAAGCCGCTGTCCGAGACCGAAGCAGTCGACATCGTCACCGGTGCCGATGCACTCGAGTACTACGCGGGCCTCGCGCCGGCCATCGAAGGCAGCCAGATGCCGCTGCGTCAGGAAGCCTTCGTCTATACCCGCAAGGAGCCGCTGGGCGTCATCGGTGCCATCGGTGCCTGGAACTACCCGATCCAGATCGCCTGCTGGAAGTCTGCCCCGGCCCTCGCCGCCGGCAACGCCATGGTCTTCAAGCCCAGCGAAGTCACTCCGCTGAGCGCACTGAAGCTGGCCGAGATCTTCACCGAAGCCGGCCTGCCGGACGGCGTGTTCAACGTCGTGCAGGGCGATGCCCGCGTCGGCGTGATGCTCACCGAGCACCCGGATATCGCCAAGATCTCCTTCACCGGGGAAGCCGGCACCGGCAAGAAGGTCATGTCCGCGTCCGCCTCTTCCAGCCTCAAGGAAGTCACCATGGAGCTGGGCGGCAAGTCCCCGCTGCTGGTGTTCGCCGACTCCGATCTCGACCGTGCCGCCGACGGCGCCATGATGGCCAACTTCTACAGCTCCGGTCAGGTGTGCACCAACGGCACCCGCGTGTTCGTCGAAGCCAGCGTCAAGGACGCCTTCGAAGCCAAGATCGTCGAGCGCGTCGCGCGCATCAAGGCCGGCGACCCGCAGGACCGCGCCACCACCTTCGGCCCGCTGGTCAGCTTCGAGCACCTGGACAAGGTCGTCTCCTATCTGGAGATCGCCAAGCAGGACGGCGCACGTCTGCTGGTCGGCGGTGAGCGCATGAGCGAAGGCGACTTCGCCAAGGGCGCCTGGGTCGCACCGACCGTCTACACCGACTGCAGCGATGACATGCGCATCGTGCAGGAAGAGATCTTCGGTCCGGTGATGTCCATCCTGTCCTTCGACAGTGAAGAGGAAGTCATCCGTCGCGCCAACGACACCACCTATGGCCTGGCGGCTGGCCTGTTCACCGAGAGCCTGAACCGCGCGCATCGCGTGATTCACCAGCTCGAAGCCGGCATCTGCTGGGTCAACACCTGGGGCGAGTCGCCGTCCGAAATGCCGGTCGGCGGCTACAAGCAGTCCGGTATCGGTCGCGAGAACGGTGTCGAGACGCTGTCTCACTACACCCAGACCAAGTCCGTGCTGATCGAGATGGGCCCGTTCGAGTCCGCCTTCTGAGCCATCACTGGCCGCAAGGCCTGATGACAGCAGCACCCTCTGGCGCCAGAGGCTGAAGTACCGGCCCTAAAGACCGGGCCTCAAGCACCGGGCCTCAAGCACGACCAAGCGCCAGATGCCCACCTGCCGGCATGTCGAACACTCGCCATGCCGGCTGCACGCCGCGTCGCTCGCCAGCGCCGCGCGCAGTGCCCGAATCCCGATGAGTCGTTGAGCCCCCGATGGCAGCTTGCTGTCATGCGGTGCCCCGACGACTCACCACAGACAAGCAAACATATCCAGCAGCCCGGCAGTGGCCACTCCCCGTCGTGAACGGGGCGTCATGTGCCCGCATGTGGCACCCGATACGAGAGGACCTTCCATGAGCCAATTCGAGCGTGAATACGACTACGTCATCATCGGCGCCGGCAGCGCCGGCAACGTGCTGGCCACCCGCCTGAGCGAAGACGCCGACGTCAGCGTGCTGTTGCTGGAAGCCGGTGGCCGCGACCACCGCTTCGACTTCCGCACCCAGATGCCCGCAGCGCTGGCGTACCCGCTGCAGGGTCAGCGCTACAACTGGGACTTCAAGACCGATCCCGAGCCGCACATGAACAACCGTCGCATGGAATGTGGCCGCGGCAAGGGCCTGGGCGGCTCCTCGTTGATCAATGGCATGTGCTACATCCGCGGCAACGCGCTGGATTACGACAACTGGGCCAAGGACCCCATCCTGGCCGATTGGAACTATCGTGAGTGCCTGCCCTACTTCCGCAAGTGCGAAACGCGCGATATCGGCCCGAATGACTACCATGGCGGCGACGGCCCGGTGTCGGTCACCACGCCCAAGCAGGGCAACAACGAGCTCTATCACGCCTTCATCGCGGCAGGCATCGAGGCAGGCTACCCGGCCACCGAAGACGTCAACGGCTACCAGCAGGAAGGCTTCGGCCCGATGGACCGCTTCGTGACCAGGGAAGGCCGTCGCGCCTCCACCGCGCGCGGCTATCTGGATACCGCCAAGAAGCGCTCCAACGTGACCATCGAGACGCGTGCCACCACCGACGTCATCCTGTTTGAAGGCAAGACGGCGGTCGGCGTGAAGTACGAGCGCAAGGGCCAGGACCACCGCGTGCGTGCGCGCAAGGAAGTGCTGCTGTGCGCCGGCGCCATCGCCTCGCCGCAGATCCTGCAGCGCTCCGGCGTCGGCAACCGTGAACATCTCGAGCCGCTGGGCGTGAAGATGGTCCACCACCTGCCGGGCGTGGGCGAGAACCTGCAGGACCACCTGGAGCTCTACATCCAGTACGAGTGCACCCAGCCGATCTCGCTGTATCCGTCCCTCAAGTGGTACAACCAGCCGCCCATCGGTCTGGAATGGATGCTCAAGGGCACCGGTGTCGGCGCCAGCAACCAGTTCGAGGCCGCCGGCTTCATTCGCAGCGATGACAACGAGGCCTGGCCGAACCTGCAGTATCACTTCCTGCCGATCGCGATCAGCTACAACGGCAAGAGCGCAGTGCAGGGCCACGGCTTCCAGGCGCACGTCGGGTCGATGCGCTCCCAGAGCAAGGGCCGCGTACGCCTGACCTCACTCGATCCCAAGGCCGCGCCGTCGATCTTCTTCAACTACATGGCCGAGGAGCGTGACTGGGAAGAGTTCCGCGCCGCCATCCGCCTGACCCGCGAGATCATCGCCCAGCCCGCGCTGGACCCCTACCGCGGCCGCGAGCTGGCACCGGGCGCCCAGGCGCAGACCGACGCCGAGCTCGACGAGTACGTGCGCAACCACGCCGAGACCGCCTACCACCCGTGTGGCAGCTGCCGCATGGGCAGTGACGAGACTTCAGTGGTCGATGGTGCCGGTCGCGTACATGGCCTCGACAACCTGCGCGTCGTCGATGCCTCGCTGTTCCCGGTCATCCCGACCGGCAACCTGAATGCGCCGACGATCATGCTGGCCGAGAAGATGGCCGACAAGATTCGTGGCCGCGCGCCGCTGCCGCCGTCCGACGCCGATTACTTCGTGATCGAACCCGGCACGCCGGCCAGGAAGCCCGCCAAGCGCAAGATCGACTCCGCTCCGATCAATGGCTGAGCACTGATCAATGACTGAGCACTGGTCATTGACCTAGCACTGATCAACGCCAGAGCCCGTGCGAGTCAACGCCTGAGAGAGGTAGTCTGACCTCACGCACGCAAGCGCTATCGATCGTCCAAGGCCCCGCATTGCGGGGCCTTTTTCATGCCTGCCAGACAGCTTTCACTCAGCCCGGTCTGGCGCTCGCCGACTGCCTCCCCCGGGCGACTGCCCTTTTCGAGAATGAATCCGCACACCTTAGACCTTGGACGTACTGCAGGGTCGAGCAACATGGGATACGCTGAAGAGAATTCAAACAACTGTTCTAAACGCATGGCTGCTACGCTGTAGAAACGCCATGCAAAGACACCATCCCTCGCCACCCGGAGATCCTGCCATGACGCAGCTCATCCTCATCCTTGTCGCCGTTGCCGGTCTGTTGGCCGTCATGGCACGCGAAGCCGGGGCCCTCGCGGCCATCGGCGTTCTCGCCATCATCGGTATCGTCGGCCTGGCGGTCGACGCGCCGGTACTGGGTTGCCTGCTGCTGATCGGTGCGGCACTGGTCGCGGTGTGTGGCCTGCCGGCCCTGCGCAGCAAGTGGCTCAGCCCGCGTCTGTTCGCGATGTTCAAGAAGGTCTCCCCCAAGGTCTCGGACACCGAGAAGGTGGCGCTGGAAGCCGGCACCGTGTTCTGGGACGCCGAGCTCTTTTCCGGCAAGCCGCAGTGGGACACCCTGACCGCACAGCGCAACGATGGCATCTCCAGCGAAGAGCAGGCCTTCATCGACGATCAATGCTCTGTCGCCTGCGGCATGACCAACAGCTGGGAGATCGCGCGTGAGCGTGCCGATCTTCCCGAAGCGCTGTGGGAATACCTCAAGCGCGAGAAGTTCTTCGGCATGATCATTCCCAAGGAATATGGCGGCCTGGGCTTCTCGGCCAAGGCGCAGTCGCTGGTGCTGCAGAAGCTGGCGGTCAACGAGACGCTGATGGTCACCGTCGGCGTGCCCAACTCCCTCGGCCCGGGCGAGCTGCTGCTCAAGTACGGCAGCGAAAAACAGAAGAACTACTACCTGCCGCGTCTGGCCGATGGCCGCGAGATTCCGTGTTTCGGTCTGACCGGCCCGCGTGCCGGCAGTGACGCGACCTCCATCCCGGACACCGGCATCGTGTGTCGCGGCATGCATGACGGCGAGGAAGTCGTCGGTATTCGCCTGAACTTCGAGAAGCGCTGGATCACCCTGGCGCCGGTCGCCACCGTGGTCGGCCTGGCCTTCCGCATGTTCGACCCCGAGCACCTGCTGGGTGACGAGGAAGACATCGGCATCACCTGCGCCCTGATTCCGCGTGACACCGACGGCATGGACATCGGCCGTCGTCACCACCCGATCGGCGCGCCGTTCATGAATGGCCCGATCTTCGGCAAGGACGTCTTCATTCCGCTCAGCTACCTGATCGGCGGCGAGCAGATGGCCGGCCAGGGCTGGAAGATGCTGGTCGAGTGTCTGTCGGTGGGCCGCTGCATCACCCTGCCGTCCGGCTCCGCGGGAATCTCGCGCTACGCACTGGGCTGGAGCGCCGGCTTTGCGCGCATCCGTCGCCAGTTCAATCTGCCGGTGGCCGAAATGGAAGGCGTACAGGAGCCACTGGCACGCATGGCCGCGATGAACTACATCAGCCAGGCGTCCGTGCTGCACACCGCCAACATGATCGATAACGGTCACAAGCCGGCGGTGCCCTCCGCCATCCTCAAGAGCCAGCTGACCGAGATGGCCCGCTCGCTGCTGGCCGACGGCATGGACATCCACGGCGGACGCGGCGTGACGCTTGGCCCGCGCAACTACATCGGCGTGGCCTACGCCGGCACTCCGGTCTCGATCACGGTGGAAGGCGCCAACATCATGACCCGCAACCTGATGATCTTCGGTCAGGGCGCGATCCGCTGCCATCCTTACGTGCTCGAAGAGCTGGCCGCCAAGGACGCCGATGACCTGAACGCCTTCGACAAGGCCTTCTTCCGCCATGCCGGCCTGATCTTCGGCAACGCGGCACGCGCCTTCACCCAGAGCTTCGGCATCGGCGGCAAGGCCACCGGCTTCGACGCCGTCGCCACGCCCTACGCCAGCCACATCAACCGCTTCAGCGCCGCCTTCTCGCTGTCCGCCGATGCGGCCATGGCAAGCCTCGGCTCCAGCCTCAAGGCGCGCGAGATGCTGTCGGCACGCCTGGGCGACGTGCTCTCCAACCTCTACTTGGCGTCACTGACGCTCAAGCAGTGGCACGAATCCGAGGCCTGCGAACACGAAGAGGCGCTGTTCCACTACAGCATGCAGTGGCTGCTGCACCGCGCGGAAAAGGCACTGGATGAGCTGTTCGCCAACCTGCCCAACCGTGCGCTGGGCACTGCCCTGCGCGTGATCGCCCTGCCGCGTGGCCGTCAGTTCGCCATGCCCAGGGACAGCCTGACCCGCGAGATCGCCCGTGCCGTCTCCACCGACACTGCACTGCGTGCCAAGCTGACCGACAACACCTGGGACGCCCAGGACGAAGGCCAGCAGGACAACGCCCTCGCCCGCTACAACGCGCTGCTCAAGGACTACCCGCGCGCCGAGCCGATCTACAAGGCGCTGGCCAAGGCCTACCACAAGGGCGAGATTCCGGCCGACGCACTGTCACCGGAAGCGCGTATCGAAGCGGCGGTCGAGGCAGGCATCCTGTCAGCCGAGGATGGCGACTTCATGCGCGTCTTCGAAGCCGAGGTACTCGACATGCTGACCGTCGACCACTTCGAATTCGACGCCTTCGTGCGCAAGCCGATGGCGAGTGACGGCACCGCCTCCAACCCGCAGCAGGACGCCGCCTGATGACTGGCCGACGCCCGCTTGATCGGCGCAGGAATTGATCGCTGATCACTGATCAGCGATCGCAGAACCACAAAGGCCCCGCTCAATGAGCGGGGCCTTTGTCTTGGCAGAGCATGCCGTTCGCTTGCGTCATTTCATCCTCAGATATGACGCGCGAAGTGCTCCAGGTCACGCACGAAGGCGTTCTTGTAGGTCTCGAAGTCCTTCGGGCGCGCCTTTAAGGAGCGCTTGATGCGCTCGCGGTCCAGGCGCAGCGGCGCGTCGAGGGCCGCCAGGTTGCCGACACGCGCCGCCGGATTCATGCCGACCAGCTCGCGCGGCTGATCGCCTTGGGCCTCGGCCTCCAGCCAGTCGTTGATGCCGGCGCGACGCAGCACGCTGACCAGTGAGCTGTCGGTGATGCGCACCTGCAGGCGGCCGTGATCGGACAGCTGGGAGACCAGCGCGATGCCGTGGTCGTGACCGCGATGCACCGTCGGCGTCGCCCATAGCGCCAGATTCAGGCCACGTGCGTTCTCGTCGAGTACCAGCAGCGCGGCAGAGTGGATGCGCTCGGCATCGTCGACCAGCGCGAACAGGCGCGCCATCTCATTCTCGAACCACACCCCACGCACGCCGGCGTAACTCACCAGCGCATCCAGACCCCCTTCGCGGCCATGGACTTCGGCGCACAGCATCGCCAGACAGGCATCACGTCGGGCACCGGCACTCACTTCAACCACTTTCATCGCGTTCTCCGCCACAGGCATTTTCAGCGCGCAAGACTAGCACACTCGCTCGCCGGCCGCTTATTCCGGACTTGAGTTGCCCCCGGCGCCTCACTTGCCAGCCTGAGCCGAGCTGGCGGCGCCACACTCTCGCTGCTCAGACCAGGTTCATCCAGCAGCTCAGCCATAAGTTCAGCCATAAGTTCAGCCATAAGCTCAGCCTCGCTCGAATGAACATCTTCCTGTCACAAAGTTGTAAGGCGGGCGCTATAGAGTCGTCTACGCTTTTCGGACGATCATCAAAAGAACAAGAAAATGTTCACTTGATCGTCGCCATCGATCGTCAGCGGCCAGCGTCCTTCTTCTTTGTTGCGGAAGCTGGCCAGGGGAACCTCTCAGGAGTTTGACCATGCGCCGCCCGACTCATCACGCAAGCACCCGCACGACTGCCACCGCGACTCGTCGCCTCGCCAGCCTCGCGCTGGCCATCGGTTTCGCCTCCGCCTCAGCCAGCGCCCTCGCCGCCACCGAGGTGGAATGGTGGCACGCCATGGGGGGCGGGCTCGGCAAGAAGGTCGACGAGATCGCGGCCGACTTCAACGCAAGCCAGGACGACTACGTCGTCAAGCCGGTCTTCAAGGGCAACTACTCCGAGACCATGACCTCCGCCATCGCCGCCTTCCGCGCCGGCAAGGGCCCGGACATCGTGCAGATCTTCGAGGTCGGCACCGCCACCATGATGAGCGCCAAGGGCGCGATCGTCCCGGTGCATCAGCTGATGGCAGACTTCGCGCCTAAGGAAGGCACCGCCTTCGACCCGAACGCCTACCTGTCTGCCGTCACCGGCTATTACACCGACACCGACGGCAAGATGCTGTCGATGCCGTTCAACTCCTCCACGCCGGTGACCTACTACAACAAGGACGTGCTGGCCAAGGCGGGCGTCGACTCCCTCCCGCAGACCTGGCAGGAAATGGGCGCCGCGCTCAAGAAGGTCGTCGATTCCGGCGCCGCCAGCTGTGGCCTGACCACCACCTGGCCGTCCTGGGTGATGCTGGAGAACTTCTCGGCGCGCAATGACGTGCCCTTCGCCAGCCAGGCCAATGGCTTCGCCGGCACCGATACCCGCCTTGAATTCAACACGACCGCCGTGGTCGATCACATCCAGCGTCTCGATGACTGGCAGGCCGACAAGCGCTTCGTGTTCGGCGGTCGCTTCGATGACGCGGCGCCCAAGTTCTACTCCGGCGAGTGCGCGATGATGATGGGCTCTTCCGCCAGCTATGCCGGCGTCAAGGAAAGCGCCAAGGGCTTCGAGTTCGGCGTGGCACCGCTGCCCTATGACAGCGACGTGATCGAGACGCCGCAGAATTCCATCATCGGTGGCGCCTCGCTGTGGGTGCTGTCCGGTCACAGCGATGAGGAATACCAGGGCGTCGCCAAGTTCTTCCAGTACCTCTCAAAGCCTGAAGTGCAGGCCGACTGGCACCAGTTCACCGGCTATCTGCCGATCACGACTGCCGCGGCAGAACTGACGCGCGAACAGGGCTTCTACGCCGAGAACCCGGGCACCGACGTCGCCATCACCCAGATGACCTCCGCGACGCCGACCGAGAACTCCAAGGGCCTGCGCCTGGGCAACATGGTGCAGATTCGTGACGTGATCAATGAAGAACTGGAGAAGATCTTCTCCGGCAAGGAAAGCGTGCAGGACGGTCTCGACAACGCCGTCAAGCGCGGCGATTCGCTGCTCGAGAAGTTCGAACGCGCCAACGGCTGATCATCGCCACACCGGGGGCGGGCCCATACCGGGCTCGCCCTCCCGCTATTTTCTCCAGCCAGAGAGCGGAAAGCGCATCCGACATCCGGTGTCCTTTCCCTTCTCTCACGGCTTGATGGCGCAGGAGCGGCCGAGGCTTGCCGACTCCGTGCTACCGACGGAACCACCCAGTCCCTCCTTGCTTGCGAGCCCCCTGCTGCATGGCCCATTTCAATCGACACCCCATCACGCCCTGGATACTGCTGGCGCCTCAGATGCTGATCGTGGCCGTGTTCTTCTTCTGGCCGGCCTACCAGGCCATCGAACAGGCCTTCTATGTCGAGGATGCCTTCGGGCTCTCGCGGGAATTCACCGGGCTGAGCAACTTCGTCAGCGTGCTGAGCGAGCCGGAATATCTCACGACACTATGGACGACCACCTATTTCTCCTTTGCGGTGGCCTTCGGCGCCATGGCATTGGCGCTGGGGCTGGCCGTACTGGCGGACCGCGTGCTGCGCGGCGCACACGCCTACAAGACCCTGCTGATCTGGCCCTACGCCGTGGCGCCCGCCGTGGCCGGGGTGCTGTGGCTGTTCCTGTTCGACCCGACGCTGGGCATTCTGCCGGAGCTGCTGTCCGCCATCGGCATCGACTGGAATCACAAGCTCAATGGCGATCAGGCCATGTTGCTGGTGGTGCTGGCCTCGATCTGGAAGCAGATGAGCTACAACTTCGTGTTCTTCCTCGCCGGCCTCCAGGCGATCCCCAAGAGCCTGCTGGAAGCGGCCGCGATGGACCGCGCCGGCCCTTGGCGGCGCTTCTGGACCATCACCTTCCCGCTGCTCTCGCCGACCAGCTTCTTCCTGCTGGTGATGAACGTGGTCTACGCCTTCTTCGAGACCTTCGGCACCATCGATGCCACCACCCAGGGCGGTCCGGCCGGCTCGACGCGCACCCTGGTCTACAAGGTCTATGAAGATGGTTTCGTCGGGCAGGACCTGGGCTCGAGTGCTGCCCAGTCCGTGCTGTTGATGGTCATCGTCGGCGTGCTGACGCTGATCCAGTTCAAGTATGTCGAGAAGAAGGTGCAGTACTGATGCGCTACAACCGCCCCGGGCTTGATATCGCAAGCCATGCCCTGCTGATCGTCGGCTGCGCACTGTTCTTCCTGCCGGTCTGGATCGCCTTCAGCGCCAGTACCCACGAGATGGGTGACCTCTACTCCAACGTCGCCCCCGTCTGGATCGGCGAGGCTGGCCTGGACAACTACCGCCAGCTGCTGGCAGACCCGGTCAGCAGTCTCGGCGCCGACGTGATGACCCTGCTGTTCAACTCGATGCTGATGGCACTGGGCATCGCCATCGGCAAGATCATCATCTCGGTGCTGGCCGCCTACGCGATCGTCTTCTTCGAGTTCCGCTTCCGCAAGCTGTGCTTCTGGCTGATCTTCATCACCCTGATGCTGCCGGTGGAGGTGCGTATCCTGCCGACCTTCAAGGTGGTGGCCGACCTCAACATGCTGGACAGCTACGCCGGCCTGATCCTGCCGCTGATCGCCAGCGCCACCGCGACCTTCCTGCTGCGTCAGTTCTACCTGACCATTCCGGCGGAACTGGTCGAGGCCGCGCGCATCGATGGCGCCGGGCCGTGGCGCTTTCTCAAGGACATCCTGCTGCCGCTGTCGAAGACCAACATCGCGGCACTGTTCGTGATCATGTTCATCTACGGCTGGAATCAGTATCTGTGGCCGCTGTTGATCACGACCGATGCCGACTACCTGACCATCGTCGTCAGCCTCAAGCGCATGCTGACCACCGGTGATGGCCTGGTGCCGTGGCAGGACGTCACCGCCACCACGCTGCTGGCCATGGGCCCGCCGGTGCTGGTGATCCTGTTCATGCAGCGCCACTTCATCAAGGGCCTGGTGGACAGCGAGAAGTGATCTCGCGCTCCGACCCGCGACACCTCGCCCCAAGCCCCCTGATTCCGTTACGCCGTGATGGACAGACTTGCCCGTCACGCCACCGCTCTGGATACACAACTCATGGCAACACTGGCGCTCAAGCAGCTCAAGAAGCAGTACCCCAACGGCTACAAGGCCCTGCATGGCATCGACCTGGCCTTCGGCGAAGGCGAGCTGATCGTCATCGTCGGCCCGTCCGGCTGTGGCAAGTCGACCCTGCTGCGCACCCTGGCGGGCCTGGAGGACATCTCCGAGGGCGATCTGGAGATCAACGGCAAGCGCGTCAATGAGCTGGAACCCGCCGAGCGCGACATCGCGATGGTGTTCCAGAACTACGCGCTCTACCCGCACATGAGCGTGTTCGACAACATGGCCTACGGCCTCAAGAACCGGCGCACGCCCAAGGATGAGATCCAGCAGCGCGTCAGCGAGGCCGCCGAGCTGCTGGGCCTGACCGAACTGCTCGATCGCCGCCCCAAGCAGCTCTCCGGCGGCCAGCGCCAGCGTGTCGCCATGGGGCGCGCCATCGTGCGCAAGCCGCAGGTCTTCCTGTTCGATGAGCCACTCTCGAATCTGGACGCCAAGCTGCGCGTGCAGATGCGTCTCGAGATCCGTCGCCTGCAGAAGCGCCTCAAGGTCACTTCCGTCTACGTGACCCATGATCAGACCGAGGCCATGACCCTGGCGGATCGCCTGGTGGTGATGAATGGCGGCCATGTCGAGCAGTTCGGCACGCCGATGGCGCTCTACGATCAACCCGCCAGTCAGTTCGTCGCCGGCTTCATCGGCTCGCCGGCGATGAACTTCCTGAGCGCCACCCAGGCACAGGCAGGCCTTGCGCTGCCGTGTGGCGCAACCATTGCCCTGCAGGGTGAGGGCGAAGGTCTGGCCACGGGCGCCGAGCTGACCCTCGGCATTCGCCCCGAGCACCTGCAGGTACTGGAGGCAACCGATGCCCTGCCCGCAGGGGCCGCGGAGCTTGAGGCGCGCATCGAGCTGGTCGAACCGCTGGGCGCGGACACCCTGGCGTACTGCCGGCTGCAAGGCCAGAACGAGCCGCTGGTGGTGAGACTGGATGGCGAGCACGCCGTCGCGGAAGAACAGACGCTGCGCCTGGCCATCCTTCCGGCGCGTGCCCATCTGTTCGGCGCCGACGGCAAGCGGCTGGCAACCCGCGAGCAGGCGACAGCGGCCATCGAATGAGCGCTTTCGTCCTGTCGCGGGCCGACGGAACCCCTTGCCCTGATAACGTCATCATTGGATGGTAATGCTTGAGACCTGCCCTGATCCGTCTCGCGTCTGAGCATCAGTGATCCGCCTCGACCGATCAGCGCCACAGCTGCGTGGCGGGCAGACATGCCATTCTTTCTGTGAGGATTCACCATGGTTTCATCGTCACATTCAGCCGACGCATCACATTCAACTGACAGCGTCCTGTCTCTGCCCCTGGCGATCGCACATCGCGGCCTGTCGGCCTATGCGCCGGAAAACACCCTGGCCGCCATTCAGGCGGCGCATGAGGCCGGCTTTCAATGGGTGGAACTGGACGTGCAGTTGCTGGGCGATGGCACGCCGGTCATCTGGCACGACGCCGGCGTGAATCGCTGCTCGGATGGGCGTGGCAAGCTCAAGAATCTGGATTGGGACAGCGTGCAGACCTTCGATGTCGGCAGCTGGTTCAATGCGTGCTTTGCCGGTGAGCGCATGGCCTCGCTCAAGCAGGCGCTGGAGCTGATCGCACGCCTGGACATGCGCCTGAATCTGGAGCTCAAGCTCAGCCCTGGCCACGATGCCCAGGCGCTGGTCGATGCTGCCATCCCGATGGCCAGCGCCCATCTGCCCGCCTCACACCTGATCATCTCGTCGTTTGATCCCCAGGCGCTGCGGTTGACGCGTCAACGCGACCCGCAGGTGCATATCGGCCTGCTCTACGATGACATCCCCGACGACTGGCAGAGCCTGGCCGATGAGCTGAACGCAAGTTCCGTGCATGCCGACTGGCGCGCCCTGACGCGGGCCGCGGCCAGTGACATCACCAGCCGTGGCCACAAGCTGCTCTGCTACACGCCCAACGATGCAGCCGCCTTCGCGCCGCGCTGGGCCTGGGGTGTGGATGCCGTCATCAGCGATGACCCGGCCATCTTCAGCGAGGAGGATCGCGAGCCCACTCTACCGAACGACACCACCACGCAAGGGCTACCCCAGACATGACCCCGGGCATCGAGCGCGACAGTCGCAGCGTCGAACACGCGAGCAATGATGCATTGACGCCGCGCCAGCAACAGATACTCGAGCGACTGGCCCGCGAGGGCCAGTTGGCGGTCGACCCGCTGGCCCATGCCTTCGACGTCACGCCCCAGACCATCCGGCGTGACCTGGGCGTGCTGTGTGAGCGCGGGCTGGCGCGTCGGCGCCACGGCGGCATCGAGCGTCCGCCGGGCGGCTACAACCTGGGACATTCCCAGCGCATCATGCTGGCGCGGACCGCCAAGCAGGCCATGGCCGCCAGCGTGGTCGCCGAGATTCCCGATGGTGCCACCCTGGCGCTGGGCATCGGCACCAGCGTGGTGGCGGTCGCCGAAGCCTTGCTTGCCCGGCGCGGCCTGCGCGTGATCACCAACAATCTGCAGGTGGCGCAGGCGCTCTCGACCCACCCGGATGTCGCCGTCCAGTTGGCGGAAGGACAACTGCGCCCGCAGGATCTCGACGTGGTCGGCAGTGCCACCGTGGCCTTCTTCGCGCGCCATCAGGTCGATATCGCGGTCCTCGGCTGTGGCGGTCTCGATGCCGGTGGGCTGCTCGACTTCGACCCGGAAGAGGCCGCGGTCAGCCGTGCGCTGGTCCATCACGCCCAGCGCCGGATTCTGGTCGCCGATGCCAGCAAATGGGGGCGCGCCGCCATGTGCCGCATCGCCCCGCTCGAGGAGATCGACCTGCTGGTCACCGATGAGCTGCCCCATCAGCCCGATTATCGCAGCGCGCTGGAGGCTGCCAGCCAGCAGAGCCTGTCGGTGCGCTTCACTGCCTGAACCGAGGCGCGGCGCGCAAGCCGGCACGCATCGACGATACTGAAGGGACACGCGACTGATGACAGCCGCGCTCCCGCTTACCTTCTGAGGATTTCTGGAATCACCATGCAAGCCTTCGCCCACTGTCCTGCCAGCACCCTGTCGGGTATCCGGTATCTGTTGACCGATATCGATGACACCCTCACCCATGAAGGGCGTCTCGCGGCATCGACGCTGGCGGCGCTGGAGCGTCTGGATGCCGCCGGCATCAAGGTCATCCCCGTCACGGGCGGCTGTGCGGGGTGGTGCGATCACATCGCACGCGCCTGGCCGGTCGCCAGCGTGATCGGTGAGAACGGTGCCTTTGCCTTCCGCCGCCAGGGGCAGCGCATCCTCACCACCTGGTGGGAAGACGAACAGCGCCTGCGCGCTCGCCAGCGCCATGTCATGACCGTCGCCCGCCAGCTGCTGCTCAACCATCCACGCGCAGCATTGGCCCAGGACCAGCCCTTCCGCTTCGCCGATGTCGCGGTGGACCACTGTCAGGCGGTCGGCCCGCTGGCCCAGAGCGAGATTCGCGCCATCATCGCCGGCTTCACGGCTGCCGGTATTCAGGCGCGCGCCAGCTCCATCCACATCAATGCGTGGCAGGGCGAGTTCGACAAGGCGCGCATGGCGGTGCGGGTCCTCACCGAGACCTTCGGCCTGGACCGCATGCAGCTGGAGCAGGAGGTGATGTACGTCGGCGATGCCCCCAATGATGCGCCGATGTTCGCCACCTTCCGCCACACCGTGGGCGTGGCCAACATCATCCAGCACCGCGCGGCACTCGGCTGGGAGCCCAGCTGGGTGACGCGCCACAGTCATGGCGCCGGGGTCGAGGAAATCGCCGAGGCTCTGCTCACGGCACGCAAGGGAGTCGAGAGCGTCAAGACAGACGCCTGACCCTGTGACTGATGGCGGCCACAGGCCTCCGGCCGGATTACGGCCTCACGCCTTTGGCCAGGAGACAGAAGACAGAAGACAGAAGACAGGCATGAAAAAACCCGCATGGCATCACCATACGGGCTTTTGTTATCCATAAGATAACGAATAACGCCAACTACCGGCCATCAATCCGCGAAGAACAATCCCCGCAGACCTTCACCCGGATCATCAAAGCGCATGAAGGCCTCTCCTACCAGGAAGCCATGGACCCCAGCGTCGCGCATCTTCGCCACATCGTCACGGGTATGGATGCCGGATTCGGTGACCACACGCACGCCCTGCGGCATGTCGGTCAGCAGGTCCAGCGTCGTCTCAAGCGACGTCTCGAAGGTGCGCAGGTCACGGTTGTTGATGCCGACCAGTTCGATGCCCAGCGCCAGCGCACGCTTGAGTTCTTCGCCGTCGTGCACCTCGACCAGCACATCCATGCCCAGCTCACGCGCCTGACGATACAGAGCACTCAGGCGCGCATCGTCCAGCGCCGCGACGATCAACAGGATGCAGTCGGCACCGATGGCACGTGCTTCCAGCACCTGATACGGATGGATGATGAAGTCCTTGCGAATCACCGGAATCGAGACGGCATCACGCGCCTCGATCATGAAGTCCTCGTGCCCCTGGAAGAAGTCGGCATCGGTGAGCACCGACAGACAGGCAGCGCCGGCCTGCTCGTAGGCCACGGCGATCTCGGCGGGCACGAAGTCTTCACGGATCACGCCCTTGGAGGGGGACGCCTTCTTCACCTCGGCGATGATGGCCGGCTCGCCACGGTCGATGCGCGACGTCAGCGCCTCGATGAAGCCGCGTGGCGCGCTCTGCTTCTCGATCAGGGTCTGCAGGTCCGCCTCGCTCACCGCGGCGCTGCGCTCGGCGATCTCTTCTTCCTTGCGCGCCAGAATCCTGGCCAGGATGGTCGGCAATGCCTTGTCAGTCGTCTGCTCGGTGCTCATCAGCGGGTCGCTCCTTCATCATTGACCTGGGCGTAGACACGGGTGAAATCCGCCAATTCCTTCATCTTCTCGAACGGCAGCTTGCTGGCCTGCACGTCCTCGGCAATGCTGACACCCTCCTTGAGACTGTCCGCGATGCCCGCCACGTAAAGGGCCGCACCGGCATTGAGTGCCACGATGTCGCTGGCCGGGCCTTCATCACCGCGCAGCGCCTGCTGCACCAGCTTGAGGCTGGCGTCCGAGGTCTCCACTGCCAGACTTTCCAGCGACTGGCGCGCGATACCGAAGTCTTCCGGCGCGATACGGTATTCGCGGATCTCGCCATCCTTGAGCTCATTGACCAGCGTCGGTGCCGCCAGCGAGATCTCGTCCAGACCATCATCGCTGTGCACCACCAGCACATGCTCGGCCCCGAGGCGCTTGAGCACCTCGGCCATCAGCGGTACCAGCGCCGGGTCATAGACCCCCAGCACCTGACGGGTGGCGCCGGCCGGATTGGTCAGCGGACCGAGGATGTTGAACATGGTACGCACGCCCATCTCGCGGCGCGGGCCAATCACGTGCTTCATGGCGGCGTGATGGTTGGGCGCGAACATGAAGCCGACCCCGATATCATCGATGCAGCGTGCGACCTGCTCGGCGTCCAGCGCCAGATTGATGCCGGCCGACTCAAGCAGGTCGGCACTGCCGGACGATGACGAGACACTGCGGTTGCCGTGCTTGGCCACATGGCCACCAGCGGCCGCCACCACGAAGCTTGCCGCCGTGGAGACATTGAACAGGTTGGCACCATCACCGCCGGTGCCGACGATATCCACTGCATCGGTGGCGCGCACCGTGACGCGCGTCATCAGCTCACGCATCACCTGGGCGGCGGCGGCCAGCTCATCGACGGTCTCTCCCTTCATCGACAGCGCCATCAGCAAGGCCCCGATCTGCGCCTGGGTCGCCTCGCCGGTCATGATGGCCGTCATGACCGCATGAGTGTCGTCGTAGCTCAGGTGCTGGCGGCGCATCACGGCGCCAATCGCCTCACGCATCTGCATGTTGTGTCTCCGCAGGCGCCAGCCTCGGCGGCTGACGCATGAAAAAATAGGATGTGACTCTAGCGATCAACGCCCGTTCAGGCGGCTTTCGCAGCCTCGCCGCGACGCAGGAAGTTAGCCAGAAGCTCATGACCCTGCAATGTCAGGATCGACTCAGGATGGAACTGGACGCCTTCGACATCCAGCTCGCGATGGCGCAGGCCCATGATCAACTGCGGCGTGACATCGTCATCATCCGTCCAGCTGGTGACGATCAGACACTCGGGCAGGCTTTCGCGATCGACCACCAGCGAGTGATAACGCGTGACTTCCAGCGGCTCGGCCAGCGCGGCGAAGACACCGCTGTTGTCGTGACGCACGGCGGAGGTCTTGCCATGCATCACCTGGGGCGCACGTACCACCTTGCCGCCGTAGACCTGACCGATGGCCTGGTGACCGAGGCACACGCCCAGAATCGGCAGCTTGCCGGCGAAGTGGCGAATGGTTTCCAGCGTGATGCCGGCCTCGTTGGGCGTACACGGGCCCGGGCCCAGCACCAGATGTGACGCGCCGAGCGCCTCGATCTGCTCGAGCGTGATGGCGTCATTGCGCACGGTCAGCACTTCCGCGCCCAGCTCACTCAGATACTGGACGATGTTGTAGGTGAAGCTGTCAAAGTTGTCGATCATCAGCACGCGTGGCGTGCTGGCGTCCTGCGAAGTGAATGTCTGCATGGTCAGTGTCCATTCTCGGGAGCGGATCATGCGCCGTGATTGACCGGCCTGCCCGCTCTCCTGTGGTGTCGTTCCCGCCGTCCAGCAACAAAAATGCCGCCCTGGTCGGCGGCATTCTTCTGGTCGTACGTCCTCGAACTTCAGACATGCGAAAGCCGCCCCCTTGTCAGGAGCGCCACCACTGCTGGCTGAGGTCGTGCGGGTTACGTAGCGTCATGGGTCAATAGTGCGTTGAGCTGCCAGGAGTGTCAATCACATGCGCCGTTGCAGGGAGTGACCCGCGAACACTGGCGAGTCACTCCTAAATGCACGGCGCGCCGATCAGTCCAGATTGTCCAGACCGCGCTCCGCCATCGCCACGGCACGGAACAGGGCACGCCCCTTGTTGAGGGTCTCGTCCCACTCGGACTGCGGCACGGAATCGGCCACGATGCCGGCGCCGGCCTGGACGTGCAGCACCTTGTCCTTGAGCACCGCGGTTCGGATCGCGATGGCGGTATCCATGTTGCCGTGCCAGGAGAGATAGCCCACCGCGCCGGAATAGATGCCGCGCTTGACCGGCTCCACCTCGTCGATGATCTCCATGGCGCGAATCTTCGGCGCGCCGGACAGGGTGCCTGCCGGGAAGGTGGCCCGCAGCACGTCCATCGGCCCCAGGCCTTCCTTCAGCTTGCCGGTGACGTTGGAGACGATGTGCATGACGTGGGAATAGCGCTCCACCACCATCTGGTCCGTCACCTTGACGCTGCCGGTCTGGCTGATGCGACCGGCGTCGTTGCGACCCAGGTCGATCAGCATCAGGTGCTCGGCGACCTCCTTCGGGTCTGACAGCAGGTCCTTCTCCAGCGCCAGGTCTTCCTCTTCGGTGGCGCCGCGCACGCGGGTACCGGCGATCGGGCGCACCGCGACCTCGCCATCCTCGAGACGCGAGAGAATCTCCGGCGACGAGCCGATGACGTGGTGGTCATCCAGATTGAAGAAGAACATGTACGGCGAGGGATTCAGGCTGCGCAGTGCACGGTAGAGATCCAGCGGCGCGGCGCGGTAGGGAATCGACATGCGCTGCGACGGCACGCACTGCATGACATCACCGGCCAGCACGTATTCCTTGATCTTCTCCACTGCGCCCTTGAAGCCTTCCTCGGTGAAGCCGGAGGTGAAGTCGGTCTCCTTGACCGGCTCGCCGCCGGTGCCCGGGCTGACGGTGTTCAGCGTCGCGCTGCGCAGCTGGATCTCGAGGCGCTCGAGACGCTCGCAGGCGGCCTCGTAGGCGTTCGGCGTTGCCGGGTCGGCGTGGGTCAACAGCGTCAGACGCCCGGACAGGTTGTCGAAGATCACCAGCTCGTCGGCGACCATCAGCAGGATGTCCGGCACGCCCAGCGGGTCCGGCTTCTCGACGCCGCGCAGGCGCGGTTCGATATAGCGCACGGTGTCATAGCCGAAGTAGCCGACCAGGCCGCCATTGAAGCGTGGCGCACCGTCGATGACCGGCACACGGAAACGGGTCTGGAACTGCTCGATCCAGTCGAGGGGGTCCTCGACCTCGGTCATGCCGGTCTGCTCGCCATTGATCAGATGCGAGACCACCTGGCCACGCACCTCGATGCGCTCACGACACGGCAGGCCGATGATGGAGTAGCGCCCCCACTTCTCTCCGCCCTGCACGGACTCCAGCAGGAAGGTCCACGGCATGTCGGCCAGCTTGAGATAGGTAGACAGTGGCGTGTCGAGATCCGCCAGCACGTCACGGGTGACGGGAATGCGGTTGTAACCGGCTTCGGCCAGTTCAGCGAAGTGTTGTGGGGTCATCATGACCTGCAGTTCCTTCCACGGAGGGTGCGTTGCCGACACGGGGCCGGCTTGTCTGGGACTCAGTCTATCATCGCGGGTCGCTGGCGGCAGCGCTGGTGGAGGCAAGTTCTGCCATCTCATGCCTCACTGTGCGCCCAAGCGGGACACCAGCCTCGCTCTGTCAATCAATTCCAATCAATTCCCATCAATCAGCGTCACTCAGCCAGCCACGACCAGCTCGGCGAGCGAGTCGACGAGGTAGTCCGGGTGGCTGCGCGCGATCGGCTCGCCATGGTTGTAGCCGTAAGGCACCGCCAGGGTGCGGAAGCCGGCGGCGCGGCCTGCCGCGATATCGTGACGCGAGTCACCGACCATCAAGGCCTGACGCGGCAACACTCCCAGACGCTCGGCGGCGAACAGCAGGGGCGCGGGGTCCGGCTTGCGCGTCGGCAGGCTATCGCCGCCCAGCGCCAGCGCGAAATGCTCGCTCAGCGCGAAGTGCGAAAGCAGCGGTTCGATGAAGGCTTCCGGCTTGTTGGTGATCAGCACCAGCGGGATCCCGGCCTGGCGCAGACCCTCCAGGCATTCCCGCACGCCGGGATAGAGTCGCGTACGCGAGCTGGGGTCGGCGGCGTAATGTGCCAAAAAGCTCTGATGCGCCTGCTCGACCCGCGCCAGGTCATCGGTCGCCAGGCCATGTGCTGCCAGGGCGCGCTCTACCAGTACCCGCGATCCATTGCCGACAAAGTCGCGCACCCGCGCCTCGCCCAGCGCCGCCAGCCCCTCTTGCTCAAGCATGCAGTCGATCGCATGGGCGAGGTCCGGCACCGAGTCGATCAGGGTGCCATCGAGGTCGAAGGCGACCATCTCGATCGCCCTGAGCGACGGATGTACCGGACCTGTGAATGTGGGATGATCGTGCATCCTTGCTCCTTTTCAGCGACAGAATTCGTGTAGGTGCCAAAAGCGCAACACCGAGTTCTCGCGTGCTCATGGCGAATATACGTAAAATAACGACATCTCGCGCATGCAGCACTATTTAGCACGCTCATCATCTTGTTATCATAGCGGTATCGCGACGCCAGTTATCGACTCCGGGCCTTGCATGTTCTGACTCGATAGCCGGCCGACACTTTTCACACCTTCCCATCAATCTTGTCACTGAGGAGCACTCAATGGCCATTCCCCGCATCGTAGTCGTTGGCGGAGGCGCCGGCGGTCTGGAACTCGTCACCAAACTGGGCCACAAGCTGGGCCGCAAGAAGAAAGCCGAGATCATTCTGATCGACCGCAATTCCACGCACATCTGGAAGCCGCTGCTGCACGAAGTGGCCACCGGCGTGCTGGATTCCGGTCTCGATGAAGTCTCCTACCAGGGCCATTCCAAGGCCCACGGCTACAAGTTCCAGCGCGGCACCCTGGAAAGCCTGGAGCGTGAAGAGAAGCAGCTGACCCTGGCCGCCATCCACGATGCCAAGGGCAACGTGCTGCTGCCCGCCCGCCAGCTCAGCTATGACTATCTGGTACTGTCACTGGGCAGCGTATCCAATGATTTCGGCACCGAAGGCGTCGCCGAGCATTGTCACTTCCTGGACAGCCCGCAGCAGGCCGAGAAATTCCGCCGCGACATGCTCGACACCTTCCTGCGCTTCAGCGCCAACGGCGAGGAATGTGAACGCCAGCAGCTCAACGTCGCCATCATCGGCGCCGGTGCTACCGGGGTCGAGCTCTCCGCCGAGCTGTTCGATGCCTCCAAGATGCTGCACAGCTACGGTTTCTCCTCGCTGGAAGACCGCCAGGTCAAGGTCCACCTGATCGAGGCCGCACCGCGCATCCTGCCCGCCCTGCCGGAACGCATCGGCAAGCCGGTCGCCAAGGAGCTGACCAGGCTGGGCGTCGATATCCACGTCGATACCCGAGTGACCTGCGCCGACTCACGCGGCATCACCACTGCCGATGGCACCCTGATCGAAGCCGACCTGAGCGTGTGGGCCGCCGGTATCCGTGCGCCCGCCTTCCTGTCCGAGCTGGGTCTGTCCACCGAGCGCAACCATCAGGTCAAGGTGCACCAGACCATGCAGAGCATCGATGATGAGTTCATCTTTGCCCTCGGTGACTGTGCCAGCTGCCCGCAGCCGGATGACAAGCGCGTCCCGCCGCGCGCCCAGGCCGCTCACCAGCAGGCCAGCCTGATGGTCAAGAACCTGCGCGCCGCGATGGCCAACAAGCCGCTCAAGGACTTCGTGTTCAAGGACCACGGCTCGCTGATCTCGCTGGCGCACTTCGATGCCGTCGGCTCGCTGATGCGCGGTGCCTCGGCGCGTTCGCTGTTCATCGAGGGCCGCCTGGCCAAGTTCTTCTACGCCTCGCTGTATCGCATGCACCAGATGGCGATCCACGGCGTGGTCAAGACCGGCATGACGGTGGTGGTCGATGGCCTGAACCGCTACCTGCGCCCGAAGATGAAACTGCACTGAGACTGAGCCTGCCTGCCCGGCAGGGTCGCCAGTCAACAAAACGCCCCCGACGGAATCCGTCGGGGGCGTTTTCATTTCACGCATTCAATCAAGCAGACCGTCAGGTCTCGCCGAGCAGGCTGTCCAGTGTCATCTCACCGGCGATCAAGCGACGCTTGGCCGCCACACTCAACTGCTTGACGCGATACTCGAGCTTGAGCGCCCGCGAGCGATCGCCGACCACCTGTTGATAACACAGCGTCAACGGCCCCTTGCCGCGCAGCGCTCGCGCACCGCGCTTGCCGCCCTCATGCTCGCTCAAGCGGCGCGCCACATCGGTACTGATACCGGTGTAGAGGCGCCCCTGGGCCGTCTCGAGCACATACAGCGACCACTCGCTGAGCGCCGCGGCGTGAACCGAGCCGTCGGCTGCCTCGCCAGCTCGCGCGCTGTCATCCATCACGCGATCAGCTGCGCACGCTGGCAAGCTCGGCACGCAACTTCGCCAATACGCTGTCGTAGCGGTTGGCATCGCTGTCACTGCGCGCATTGAAGATGGCGGAACCGGCCACGAAGGTGTCGGCACCGGCACGCGCGATCTCGGCGATGTTGTCGACCTTGACGCCACCATCGATCTCGAGGCGGATGTTGTAGCCGGAGGCATCGATGCGACGACGCGCTTCACGCAGCTTGTCGAGGGTGCCGGGGATGAACGACTGGCCGCCGAAGCCCGGGTTGACGCTCATCAACAGGATCATGTCGACCTTGTCCATCACGTAGTCGAGGTAGGAAAGCGGCGTGGCCGGATTGAATACCAGACCGGACTTGCAGCCCGCATCACGAATCAGCTGCAGCGAGCGATCGACGTGGTCGGAGGCTTCCGGGTGGAAGGTGATGTAGCTGGCACCGGCCTCGGCGAAGTCACCGATCATGCGGTCGACCGGCGTGACCATCAGGTGGGCATCGATCTCGGCGCTGATGCCGTAGTCACGCAGCGCCTTGCACACCATCGGCCCGATGGTCAGGTTGGGCACGTAATGATTGTCCATCACGTCGAAGTGGACGATATCGGCCCCGGAGGCCAGCACATCCTCGACCTCCTGCCCCAGGCGGGCGAAGTCAGCGGACAGGATCGACGGGGCAATCTTGAAGTCATTCGGCAGTAGTTCAGACATGTCATCAGGCGCCAGCGAGAAGTGGAAGAGGCATTTTACGCCACCCTCTCACAAAAGACAGGCGCTGTGTGAATGTGCACCGCCAGCCTGCCGATCCGCCGCCGCCCTACATCTGCCTCCCTACTGAGAGTCACTCCCCCCAAAGTCGCCACATCATCTTTCCAAATCAGCCACCAACAAGAATATTGCCGTGCAAAGTTGAAATTGGTGCATTAGCAACTGATAGTTAAGCTGTTCTCTCGGCCCAGTGAGCAGCTCGCTGGCCTTCTGCGCATGTTCCTCGCAATGCACGCGTCATGTCGCATCTCTTATAACGATAACAGGAACCGACACCTCTCATGTTCGACACCTCTCTCGCAAACCGCAGACATCTCAAGGCGCTGGCCGCCGCCGCACTGTTGCCGCTGGCCGGTCTGCTACCGACGGCGATTCCCGCCGCCTTCGCCGAGTCTTCCGCGATTCTGGAAGGCGAGCGCTTCCACCCCCAGGAAGGTCAGCACGGCATGGTCGCGACCAGCCACTATCTGGCCTCTCAGGTCGCACGCGATGTGCTGGCCGATGGCGGCAACGCCGTCGACGCCGCCGTGGTGGCAGGCTTCGCGCTGGCCGTGACCCAGCCGCGCTCCGGCAACATCGGTGGCGGCGGCTTCATGCTGGTGTCGGATGAGAAGACCGGCGAAGTGGTGGCCATCGATTACCGCGAGAAGGCCCCGGCGGCGGCCAGCGAGACGATGTTCCAGGACGAGAATGGCGAGGCGGTCTCCGAGTGGTCACGCTTCACCCACCGTGCGGCAGGCGTGCCCGGCACAGTCGCCGGCCTGGCCAAGGCGCTGGAAGACTACGGCACCCTGAGTCTCGAGCAGGCGCTCGCCCCGGCCATCAAGCTGGCCGAAGACGGCTTCGTGATTCCGACGCGCTTCGCCAAGGGCTTGAGCGATGCCAAGGACCGCCTGGCCAAGTGGGACAGCACCGCCAAGGTGTTCTACAAGCCGGATGGCAGCAACTATCAAGCCGGTGAGCTGTTCAAGCAGCCGGAACTGGCCGCGACCCTCAAGCGCATCGCCGCCAATGGTCCGCGCGAGTTCTACGAGGGCGAGACCGCCCGCCTGATCGTGGCCGAGATGGAGCGCCACGACGGCATCATGACGCTGGATGATCTGAAGGCCTACGAGCCAGCCATCCGCGAGCCGGTCCACGGTACCTATCGTGGCTATGACATCTTCTCGATGAGCCCGCCCTCCTCCGGCGGCGCGCACATCGTCGAGATTCTCAACATGCTCGAAGGCGATGACATCCAGGCGATGGGCTTCAATTCCGCCGCCACCATCCACGTGATGGCGGAAGCGATGCGCCGTGCCTACGCCGACCGCTCGGAGTATCTGGGTGATACCGACTTCGTCGATGTGCCGCTGTCGGGCATCATCTCCAAGGACTACGCCAAGGAGCTGCGCGCCCAGTTCGACATGAACAAGGCCACTCCTTCCAGCGAGGTCAAGCCCGGCAAGCCGCAGCCCTATGAGTCCAATCAGACCACCCACTTCTCGATTGCCGATGGCAATGGTCTGGCCGTTTCCAATACCTACACCATCAACTTCAGCTACGGCTCCGGCATCGTGGTCGATGGCGCAGGTTTCCTGCTCAACAACGAGATGGATGACTTCTCCGCCAAGCCGGGCGTGCCGAATGCCTATGGCCTGATCGGTGGCGTCGCCAACAAGATCGAGCCGAACAAGCGCATGCTGTCTTCCATGAGCCCGACCATCGTGATGAAGGATGGCAAGAACTTCCTCGTCACCGGTAGCCCCGGCGGCTCGCGCATCATCACCACCACGCTGCAGGTGATCATGAACGTGATCGACCACGGCATGAACATCCAGTCGGCGGTCAGCGCACCGCGCATCCACCATCAGTGGCTGCCGGACGAGATTCGCATCGAGGCGGGCATCAGCAAGGACACCATCCGCCTGCTCGAGGCGATGGGCCACAAGGTGGTGACCAAGGACGCCATGGGCGCCATCCAGTCGATCATGATCGACGACGGCACCTTCTACGGCGGTGCTGACCCGCGTCGCTCCACCTCTTCGGCCATGGGGCTGTAGACGACGGCTGCGACGGGGTAGCCTCTGCACCGCGTTGCCGAGCTGCCCCATCAATGACGCCTTGACCCCATTGATGGGGCGGGCTATCTGTGACGGGCGACACTTCGGTGTCGCCCGTTCGCGTCTTGCTGCGCCATCACGCCCTCTGCCCTACAAGGTGCCCTCGTGTCCTCAACCAAGTCACTCACGCCGCCCATCTCTGGCTGGCGGCTATGGGCCAACCGCTATCCGGTCGCCTTGATCGCTCTGGCGCAGCTGTTCGGCACCAGCCTGTGGTTCACCCCCAATGCAGTACTCACGCCGATGCTGGCGAGCTGGGGCTTTACCGGCGATAGCGCCGCGGCACTCGGCCAGCTGACTTCCTCGGTGCAGGGCGGCTTCATCGTCGGCACCCTGGGTCTGGGGCTTGCCGGCCTGGCGGACCGTTTCGCGGCGCGCCATCTGTTCATGGCTTCCTGCGTGCTGGGCGCGCTGACCAATCTGGCGTTGTTGGTCGCGCCGGGACTGCTGAGCGCCTCAGGCTTGCGCGTGCTGACGGGGCTGGCACTGGCCGGCATCTACCCCATCGGCTTGAAGCTGATGGTGCAGACCGCACCGGACCGTGCCGGTGCCGCACTCGCCTGGCTGGTCGGCATGCTGGTGCTTGGCACCGGGCTGCCGCATGCACTGGCCGCACTGCAACAGGGCGAAGGCATGCAGCTGCCATGGGGCGCAGCCATCAGCACTGCCTCGCTGCTGGCCATCGTCGGTGCCGGTCTGGTCGCCATGCTGGCCCCACCGGCGGCGAAAGCCGCCACAGCCCCGCGCCAAGCAACAGCGGCGAAAGACGGCCGCAACACCTTTCTCGCACGTGCTACACGAGGCCTGGCGGCCTGGCAATATCCCGGCTTCGTGCGCGGCGCACTGGGCTACTTCGGCCACATGTGGGAGCTGTACACCCTGTGGGCGCTGACACCTCTGCTGCTGACCCAGATGGCCAGCGCGACAGGCGTGACGCTCTCTCCTGCCAGCCTGGCCTGGCATAGCTTCCTCGTCATCGCCATCGGCGCGCCCGGCTGCGTCATCGGGGGCTGGCTCTCGCGCAGCCGAGGCAGTCTGTGGGTGGCGCGTCTCGGACTCGCCGGCTCGGTGACGCTGACGTTGATCTTCGTCGCTGCTACGCAGCTTGAGGCCGGTTACGGCGTGCTGCTGGCACTGCTGGCGCTGTGGAGCCTTCTGGCCGTGATCGACTCGCCACAGTTCTCGGCACTCGCCGCGGGCGGCACGCCGGTCGAGCTGCAGGCCAGCGCCCTGGCGATGATGAATGCCTTCGGCTTCAGCCTGTCACTGGTCTCGATCGCCTTGCTCACGCCGCTGATCGCCGGCCACGGCAGCCTGCTGTTGCTGGCCTTGCTGCCCGGCCCGCTGTTGGGCCTGCTGGCCTTGAGCAGACGCGTCGACGGCGCATGAGCCATGGGCTACGGGCCATGAACCTCAACCACTGTCGCTTGCAGAGGACAGCCGTGAGCCTGAATTTCCACTACGCTCGGGCGCCATTCTGGCCCTATACTCGCGCCATTGTGCTCCGGCCATCCCGTGCTGCAGGCGAGATATTGGCAACGGATGGCCGAGATGACTCCCATGACAACCGGCCTCAGGCCCAGGAACCCCGATGATGATGCACAAGTTGCGCACCACCTGCATGAGCGTGGCACTGATCGCCACGGCGGCACTTCTCAGCGCTTGCGGCACCAGCCCGCAGCGCCTGTACGTCAATCCGCAGGTCGGCGAGATGGGCGTGGTCGGCCACGGGCAACAGGTGGTGGTGGACGTGCTCGATGAGCGTCCGTCAGAGCGCATCGGCTCTCGCGATGGCGCCACCAATGCCTCGAGCTATCTGGTCGTGCCGACCGGCGACCTGACACCCAAGCTTGAGGCCCAGACCGTCAGCGCCCTGCGCCGCATGGGCTTCGTGCCGGTGTCCGCCGAGCAGGCCAACCAGGGCGCAGCAGAGCTGACCATCTCGCTGACCGAGCTGGCCTATGGCGTGAAGCGTGGCGGCCTGATCACCGATACCGCGACACTCAATGGCGTGATCAAGGCCGTCGCCGTGTCCGGCAAGCAGCGCTATACCGGCAGCTATACCGCGACGCGTGATCAGGGCTATGCCCTCAAGCCGAGCCAGGAGAAGAACACCGAGATGGTCTCTGAGGTGATCGGCGATGCGCTGACTCGCGCCTTCCAGGACACCACGCTGATCCGCCAGCTCGACCAGTAGGCTTGATCAGCAAGCTCGATCAGTAAGTTCGACAGCAGCTCGCCACCAACGAAAACGCCACCGCCGCCCATTGGGCGGCGGTGGCGTTTTTCATGAGGACTGGACTTTCAAGAAGACTGGACCTGACTGACAAGTTCACCCCTGAGTCGTCAGCGACGCGGTCCCTTGCGCACCAGACTCCATACCGTCTCACGCAGCCCGCGCTCATCCGGGGCGCGACGCTCCAGCACCTCAAGCGTGAAGTTGGCGCTCAACAGCTGACGAATCTCGTCTTCGGCGACATGGAACGGCGGGCCCTGATGCTGCTCCGTCTGCCGCTCGAGACTGATCAACAGGCCACGCGCGCCCGGGGGCAGCAGCTGCGCCAGATGGAAGGCGTAACGCTGCCGGGTGGCCGGCGGCAAGGCGATCAGCGCGGCGCGATCATAGAAGGCGTCGAGATGATCGACATGGTCGATATGGAAGTGGAAGAAGTCTCCGCACCACAGCTCGACCATGCCCTGGCGGAAGCATTCGAAGTGCTCCAGCCGATAGCGCGAGACATCCCCGGCGCCTTCGGCGACGAACTGCTCACAGGCCTGGCGTGCAAGCTCGATGCCCAGCACCGGATAGCCCTGCGCCGCCAGCCAGCGCATGTCGAGACTCTTGCCACACAACGGCACCAGCACCTTGGCGCCCGCCGCGATCTCAAGCCGCGGCCACCAGCGCTCCAGCGCCGAATGCGTCGCGGGCAGATGAAAGCCGATCCGCCCTTCCTGCCATCGCGCCAGCCAGGGGTCGCTGGCCGGCGTCGCGTCCATCGTCGTGTCTTGTGCCGACATGAGCTGGCGCACTCCCTCTGCTATCGGTTACCGGGATGCCTTACAGGAAGCCGTGACGCTTCTTCTTGCGACGCGGCAGGTGCGGCACGATCAGGCCGACCAGCAGGCCGACACCCGCCACGCCACCGCCGTACATGAAGTAGCGCATCAGCAGGTCCTGCTTCTTGGTATCGAGCTTGGTTTCCATGTCCTGCATCTTGCTGCGCGCCTGGGCAAGCTCGGCTGACTGGCTGTTGCTGGCCTGCTCAAGCTCCTCGATGCGCGCCTGACGCGTCTCGAGGCCGGTCTTCATGTCCTCGACACGGGTTTCCCACTCTTCATTGATGCCGTCGAGCTTGGCAGTCAATTCCTTGACCCTGGCGCTCAGCTCGGGCACCCGGGCATTGACGCTCTGGGTGTCCTGCAGGTCAGCGGAGGGAATCCACACCACGTCGCCGCTGGCGGTGCGGATCTTGCTGTAGTCATTCTGGACCTCGAGCAGCTCGACCGGCTGGCCGGCTTCCACCGTGCCCACGATGCGGTAGCCATCCGTCGGGCCACTGCGCACGAAGGTGGTGAGGTCATCGGCGACCCAGCGGTCGGTGGCCGCATTGGCCAGCGGTGCGCCCAGCAGCAGGCTGCCGGCGACGCCAGCCCCCAGCACCACACGGCGCAGTGAGCGCGCAAGCGTCGAACACGGCGATCGGGGTGACAGGAGACCGAAAGATGAAGGGGTGCTGGTAATGGAGAATCGCGTCATATCGTGTTCTTCATGGCTGTCTAAGGGCGTAAGCCGACCGTGTCAGGCGTGTGGGCATGAGGAGCAAGCGCGCTGAATCCTGCGTCCCCACATGCCGAACATGATCGACCGCTTTTGGGCGAAGGAAGCCTCGCCCTGTCTGCCCATGCGGTGTCTGCCAGGTTGCGCAATGCAAGGCGTCCTGCCTGGCATCGCTGTCGCGCTTGGACGTACGGTAACGAAATTGCCGCGAGAAAAATCCGAGACTGTCATTTCAGTGTCTTCAGACATCCACACTTTCTGTGGATAAGTCTTGGGACAACCTCAAAGGGGCAGGTCTGCGCACGGCGAAATGCCTGCCCCGCCAACAAATCGATCAAATTTTAACCAGCTCAGGCAGCCGGGCTATCGGCATGAAAACCTCAACAAATCAAGCCATTGACAGCCTGATGTGCGTTGCGCAACACCTGCCTGATAACTATGAAACATGCCAAGCCCCTGTTGTAGCGTCAGGGCATGCGCGGGCTTTCTCGTGAGGATACCACAGCCACCATCAGGCTGAACCGGTGGTTGGCAGGCATCCTCCTCATTGCTGACAGCGATGCGACAGGGCTGGCCGCATGGCCGGCAGACTCCTATACTGTGCCGTCCCGATTTTGGCCTCGACCCGATCAGCGTGCCGCTTGGCACAGTATCGTCGCGCCCTCGATTCCCGGCCAGCCATCGGCGCCGGGGCTCATTCATTACAAGTCGCGCCCGCTTCTCCTGACCGCTTCCTCTTGCCCTCACCGTGTTGAGTGTCCGAGCGTGAAGTGAATGAAGCCCCGGCGCGCAGCTCAGAGCGTTCACACAAGGCAATGGCGAAGAAACTCTTCATCAAGACTCACGGCTGCCAGATGAACGAGTATGACTCCGCGCGCATGGCGGATCTGCTCGGCGAATCGCATCAGATGGAAGTCACCAGCGACGAATCCGAAGCAGACGTCATCCTGCTCAACACCTGCTCCATCCGCGAGAAGGCGCAGGAAAAGGTGTTCCACCAGCTGGGACGCTGGAAGAAGCTCAAGGAAAAGAACCCGGAGCTGGTGATCGGCGTCGGCGGCTGCGTGGCCAGCCAGGAAGGCGACAACCTGCGCAAGCGTGCCCCGCATGTGGACATGGTGTTCGGCCCGCAGACTCTGCACCGCGTGCCGAAGATGCTCGACACCCGCCGCGACAGCCTCAAGCAGATTTCCGTGGTCGACGTGACCTTCCCCGAGATCGAGAAGTTCGACAACCTGCCCGCGCCCAAGAGCGACGGTGCCAGCGCCTTCGTCTCGGTGATGGAAGGCTGCTCCAAGTACTGCACCTTCTGTGTGGTGCCTTACACCCGCGGTGAGGAAGTCTCGCGTCCCTTCGAGAAGGTGATGGATGAAGTCATCCACCTGGCCGACCAGGGCGTGCGCGAGATCAACCTGCTGGGCCAGAACGTCAACGCCTACGCCGGTCTCAACCAGCTGGGTGAGGAGATCGACCTCGCCGAGCTGATCAGCTGCGTGGCGCAGGTCGAGGGCATCGACCGCATCCGCTTCACCACCTCGCATCCGCTGGAGTTCAAGGACTCGCTGATCGAGGCCTTCGGTGAGATCCCGGAGCTGGTCAGCCACCTGCACCTGCCGGTGCAGTCGGGCTCCAACCGCATCCTGGCGGCGATGAAGCGCGGCCACGAGCGTGACCTCTACATCGACAAGCTCGAACGCATCCGCGCGCTGCGCCCGGACATCAGCTTCTCCTCCGACTTCATCGTCGGCTTCCCGGGCGAGACCGATCAGGACTTCATGGACACCATGGACCTGATCGGCCAGATCGGCTTCGATCACTCCTTCAGCTTCATCTACTCCGCGCGTCCGGGCACCCCGGCGGCGAATCTGGAAGATGACACCCCGGAAGAGGTGAAGAAGGAGCGCCTGCTCATCCTGCAGGAGCGCATCAACCAGCAGGCGATGCAGATCGGTCGCAAGATGGTCGGCACCACCCAGCGCATCCTGGTCTCCGGCTTCTCGCCGCGTGACCCGGGCCTGCTGTCAGGGCGCACCGAGAACAATCGGGTGGTCAACTTCCGCGCCGCCAACCCGACCGAGCTGATCGGCTACCTGGTGGATGTCGAGATCACCGAGGCCTACCCCAACTCGCTGCGCGGTGAGCTCAGCTCGCCCTACCGCTATTGATCGCTCGTCGCTCACGACATTGACGAGGCGCCATCAGCCCCCACTATCAAGCAGATAGCCACGCTGGCCGTACAGGACAATTGCCCTGTACGGCCATCGCGCATTAAGCTCTCTTGAGACTTCGGCAACGCGTCACCATTGACACTGAAATGGCGCCGTCATGCGCCGTGGCGGGCAGAGCGCCCCGTGCATCACGCGCGTGCATCTGCCATCGCGGCTGCCCCTCATCGCCAAGCATCATCGTCACTCATCACTATCAGGATATTCGACGCCTTGAGCCACCAGTCACAGCAAGCCAATCGCATTCTCAACATGACGCTTGAGCCGGCAGACCCGCAGCGTCTGGCCAGCCTGACCGGCCAGCGCGACGAGCATCTCAAGCTGATCGAATCCCGGCTCGGTGTCACCCTGCGCAATCGCGGCAACGACTTCCAGATCGCAGGCCCCGCGGCCGCCGTGAAGGCGACCGCCAACGTGCTGGAGCATCTGTATCGCGAGACTGGCGCCGGCGAAGTCGATGCCGAGACCGTTCATCTGTTCCTGCAGGAATCCGGCGTCGAGGCACTGGTCGAGGCCGCCGAGGACCAGGGCGCCACCTACGGTGATGTGGTGATCCGCACGCCCAAGGTGCTGGTGCGCCCGCGCGGCTTCAACCAGCAGGGCTATGTCACCGAGATGCGCAATCACGACATCAACTTCGGCATCGGCCCGGCCGGTACCGGCAAGACCTACCTTGCCGTCGCCGCTGCCGTGGAAGCGCTCAACAACAACGAAGTGCGACGCATCCTGCTGGTGCGTCCGGCGGTCGAGGCCGGCGAGAAGCTCGGCTTCCTGCCGGGGGACCTGGCCCAGAAGATCGACCCCTACCTGCGCCCGCTCTACGACGCCCTGTACGAGATGCTCGGCTTCGAGCACGTCAACAAGATGATCGAGCGCCAGATCATCGAGATCGCGCCGTTGGCCTACATGCGCGGCCGGACGCTCAACAACGCCTACATCATTCTCGATGAGTCCCAGAACACCACGCGCGAGCAGATGAAGATGTTCCTGACGCGCATCGGTTTCGGCTCCACCGCCGTCATCACCGGTGACGTTTCACAGGTCGATCTGCCGCGTGGCACCCAGTCAGGTCTCGCGCACGTGATGGAGGTCCTCAAGGACACCCCGGGGATCAGCATCACGCGTTTCCTGGCCAAGGACGTCGTGCGTCACCCGCTGGTGCAGCGCATCGTCGAGGCCTACGACACCTTCGAAGCCGCGGAAGAGCAGCAGGAAGGCGAGCGTCGCGAGCAGCGTCAGGCCGAGCGCGAAGCCCGCATGGCGGCGCTGAATGCCCAGAGCAACGTGCCGCCTGCCAGCACCCCGACGGGAGGTAGCCAGTGAGCGAAGCCCCTGCGGTCGTCGTGGACCTGCAACTGGCCATCGGCGAGAGTGAATTCGATGGCCAGCCGCTGCCGGCCAGCCATCAGCTGGAAGCCTGGGTGGCGGCTGCGCTGCTGGCCGCCGCGGAAGATGGCGCGCTGGAGCGCGATGCCAGCGCCGCCGCGGCGCCGTACGAGCTGACCGTGCGTCTGGTGGAAGAAGCCGAGAGTCAGGGCCTCAATCGCGATTATCGCGGCAAGGACTCCCCGACCAACGTGCTGTCCTTCCCGCATGAGCCACTGGATCTGGACGACTTCGCCCTGCCGCCGGAACTGGCCGCGCGCTTCGCCGAGGAAGGCGATGACGACAGCCTGCCGCTTGCGGGCATGCCGGAGGGCGACCTGGACGCCGGCGAAGAGGAAGGTCTCGACGGTCACAACAGCGACGATGTCATGCTGGCGTCAGACGCCATGAGCGAAGCTGACGAGGCAGATGCCTCTGACGCCGCGTCTTCTGGCTTCTCGACTTCTGGCGCCGCGTCTTCTGCCCTCGGCTCTGCGGCTACCGAGACCGCGGCTGAGCAAGCTCTTGATGAGCAGCGCTTTCTGGGCGACCTGATCATCAGCGTGCATGTCGTCGCCCGCGAGGCGCGGGAACAGGGCAAGTCGCTGGAAAATCATTTCGCCCACATGCTGGTCCATGGCACCTTGCACTTGCTCGGCTATGACCATATCGAGGACGATGAAGCCGAACGCATGGAAGCGCTCGAGCGTCATGTGCTGGCAGGGCTCGGCATCGCCGACCCCTACCGGGAAGAGAATCACTGATGCCGGCGCCCCTGCGCATCGGCAGCACCCGCCGTCGGGTGGTTCGGGGCTTGTCCCCGGGTCACTCGGCTGCCCCGATACCACCACGACGATGGGGTATCGCCACCGAGGAAAAGAGAAACTAACGCATGAGCGAAGACCGATCGGGAAGCCAATCGAAAACCTGGCTCGATAAGCTGTTCGGCGCCTTCTCAAGCGACACCGACGAACCCAGCTCCCGTAGCGAGCTGCTCCAGTTTCTGGCTGAGGTAGGCCCACGCCTCAACCTCGATCAGGACGCCATCGCCATCATCGAAGGCGCGCTGGAAATCAGCGACCAGCAGGTGCGCGAGGTGATGATCCCCCGCTCCCAGGTGCAGGCCATTCAGGTCGATCAGCGCCCGGAGGAGTACCTGCCGCTGATTCTCGAATCGGCTCACTCCCGCTATCCCGTCATCGACGAGAACCTCGACGAGGTGCTCGGCATCCTGCTGGCCAAGGACCTGCTGCCGCTGATTCTGCAAAATGACAGCGAGCGCAAGCGCTTCGATCTGCGCGAAGCGATCCGTCCGGCGATGTTCATCCCCGAATCCAAGCGCCTCAACAGCCTGCTCAAGGAATTCCGCGAGACCCGCAATCACATGGCGGTGGTCATCGACGAGTACGGCGGCACGGCAGGCCTTGTCACCATCGAGGATATCCTCGAGCAGATCGTCGGGGATATCGAGGATGAGCACGACACCGATGAGGATGAGGACATCCGCGAGCTGGGCGATGGCCAATTCGCCGTCAGCGCGCTGACCACCATCGATGACTTCAACGAGCACTTCGATACCGACTTCTCCGATGAGGAATTCGACACCATCGGCGGTCTGATGATTCAGCGCTTCGGTCACATGCCGCGCCGTCAGGAATCCACCGATTTCGCCGGCTGGCGTTTCACGGTGCTCAATGCGGACAATCGTCGCATTCGTCAGGTACAGGTATGCCGTCTGGAAGATGCCACCGGTGACGCGCCGCCCTCGGCCGAGCATCGTGCGCACATCAGCGGCGAGTGATTCATGGCCTGACCACAGGCTGACCCGATAGAGGACAATGCCAGACACATCCGCCGATGTGTCTGGCATTTTCAAGGAGAGCGGCATGTCAGATTCCCCCCGCGCGAGGAGCTTCCCGGGCGCCTCGTTGCTGGCCAATGTACTGGCGATCATTGCCGGGGTACTGGTCACCCTGAGCTTTGCCCCCTTCGAGCAGTGGTGGCTGGGCCCGATCGGCGCAGGCCTGCTCTACGGGGCGCTGCGCATGGAAGGCGGTGGCTTCCTGCGCGCCTGGTGGTTCGGGGTCGGCCTGTTCGGCAGCGGGGCCAGCTGGGTCTACGTCTCGATCCATGATTATGGCTATACCGGCATGCCGCTGGCGGTGCTGCTGACGATGCTGTTCGTGGCCTGCATGGCGCTGTTCCCGATGCTGTGGATGGGCCTGTGGCAGCGCTTCTGCTCACGCAAGCTCGATGTGCTGTCATTCGCTGCGGTGTTCGTGCTCAGCGAGCTGTTCCGTACCTGGGCCTTCACCGGCTTCCCGTGGCTGCTGCTGGGCAACAGTGCCGTGGGCTCACCGCTGGCCAGTTGGGTGCCGGTGCTTGGCGTCTACGGCATCTCGCTGATCATCGCGCTGTCCGGTGCGCTGCTGTGGAATCTGGCGCTGCGCCGCCGCTGGTGGGCGATCGCGCCGCTGCTCGTGCTGTGGAGCGCGGGTCTGCTGCTGCCGACCAGCTGGACACAGTCCGGCGGCCAGCCGGCACGCGTCGCCCTGCTGCAAGGCAACCTGCCGCAGTTGATCAAGTGGAGCGCCGAAGGGCAGCGTCGTGCGGCCAATACCTACGCCGCGATGACGCGCGCCGTGCAGGACGATGCTGATCTGATCGTGTGGCCGGAGACGGCACTGCCGATGCTGCGCGACCAGGCCGAGCCCTTCCTCGAGCGCATCCAGGCAACTCTGCCGCCCAAGACCGGTCTGATTACCGGGATCGTCGAGCGTGACGCCGACAATCGCTTCTACAACAGCGTGATTCCCATCGATGACCCGTCGGCCCAGTATCGCAAGGAACATCTGGTGCCCTTCGGCGAGTATGTGCCGCTGGAAAGCTGGTTGCGGGGCATCATCGGTTTCCTGGACCTGCCGATGTCGAGCATGCAGTCGGGCGACAGCCAGCAGCCGCCGCTGATGGTCAGCGGTCTGCGCATCGGCGTGGCGATCTGCTATGAGATCGTCTATCCAGAGCTGGTCCGCCAGCGCGCCTTGAGCTCTACCGTGCTGCTGACCGTCTCCAATGACACCTGGTTCGGTCACTCCATCGGGCCGCTGCAGCACCTGCAGATGGCTCAGCTGCGCGCGCTGGAAAACGGCCGCTATCTTCTGCGAGCCACCAGCAATGGCGTCACGGCGATCATCTCGCCGCAGGGTGAGATCATCGCCCAGGCACCCCAGTTCGAGGAGGCCACCGTCACTGGCGATATCCGCCTGCAACTGGGCATGACGCCCTGGATGCACTACGGCCTGCTGCCGGTGTGGATCCTGATCGCGCTGCTGCTGGCGCCGGGCCTTGTGCTGGGCATCAACGAATGCCTCAAGGCGCGCCGTCAACGCCCGCAGGACGCCTGAGGGCCAGAACGTGTGAGTCCCCAGGGCCTCAGACGCTTGAACGCTCAACCTTACCCGTTGCCGGGCCGATGCCCGGCACTGCCTCTGCACAAGCGAGACCACAATGGGCATCACCGAGTTACTCGGCATCATCAAGGACCTGGTATTGCCGCCCGGCGGGCCTCTCCTGCTGCTGTTCCTGGCCATGCTCGTGCTCAAGCGCTGGCCGGGCCTGGCACGCGCCATGATGGTCGTGGCCATCCTGGGCATGTGGCTGCTGTCCTCGCCTGTCGTCTCCACGCGCCTGATGTCAGGGCTGGAGCGCATTCAGCCCAGTGAGCCGGCAGAGTGGATCCAGGCGCAGGCCGTGGTCGTGCTTTCCGGCGGACGCTACTACGACGCCCCGGAGCTGCAGGGCCGCGATCGCATCAATGGCGAGACGCTCAGCCGCCTGGACGAAGGCGTCCGCGTGGCCCGCAACGCGGAGCTGCCGATTCTGCTCACCGGTGGCAAGGTATCGTCCTCCGATGACGGCACCCTCGCCGAGCTGATGCAGCGCTCGCTGATCGATGAATTCGACTACCCGGCGCGCTGGCTGGAGAACCGCAGCGAGAACACCCAGCAGAATGCGCTCTTCACGCGCGAGATGCTCGAGCAGGACGACATCAACAAGATCGTGCTGGTGACCAGCGCCTGGCACATGCCGCGCGCGATGCGCAATTTCCAGAACCAGGGCTTCCGCACCATCATCCCGGCGCCGGTGGGCTACACCACGGTGTCCGGACTGGGTATCGATGCCTGGATCCCCAACAGCTCCGCGCTGACCCAGTCACGCTGGGCACTGCACGAATGGATCGGCTGGCTGGTGGGTCGCTAGACCCGACAGCGCTGTTGGCAAGACAAGCAAAGGACTGCTGGCAAGACACACGAAGGGCTGCCCATGGGCAGCCCTTCGTGTGTCTATATAACCCGCTCATCGGGAGCTTATCGCAGGATTGTGCTCATTCGCTGTCACGCATCCAGCTGGCCTCCTTGAGCCATGGCCCCAGCTGGCGGAGCTGGAAGGCGCGATCACGCGTCCACTCGTCACTGCCGACATGCGCCGTGCCGCCAGGTGCTTCTCCCAGTACGTCGTCCGGGAACTTCAGGCTGTCGCGACCCTTGATCTGCAGCGAGTAACACCGGTCGTGGCTGACCAGGCTTTCGCGCAGGTAGCGCCACACGCATTCCTTCATGAACCACTGATCGATATTCGGCGTCTCGACATGCTGTGGCTGCCACTGGGCCAGCAATGTCTCGAGTGGCGGCAGGACTCCGGCCACCCCGCCCCACAGCCCCGCCAGCACCAGATCGGTATGACTCCACCAGTCACGCATGACATGGAAGAAGCGCCCGGACGTCAGCCACATCTGCACCGCGCGCACTTCGCGCAGGCTGATGACGCTGTCGCAGTCGCGAACCACGAAGTAGCCCACCGCCGGGTCATCGGCGACCGCGAAGCGCCAACACAGCCGCTGTCTCAGGGTGTCACTGGAGGGACGCTCGATCAGCTCGGCGTCCAGTTCCCGCGCCAGAGCCAGGAAATCATCGGGCACGCTGTCATCGTGATAGAGCCGAACCCGCCACCCCGGATACAGCACCGGTGCCAACAGCAGGTTATGCAGCATGCCGTTCAAGTAGCGCGGCCCCTTGCCCCAGAGGCCGAAGGACAGCACGCGCGTCTTGCCGGCGGCGACTGCCGAGGGGGATTCGGCGGGCAGCCGCCAGCTCTTCGCAAACGCCAGGCCCCCATGCTGCTCGTCCTTGAGCGCCAGGGCGCGACTGCCATGCTCGCGTGCCTCGTCATGGCGCTTGAGTCTGGCCGCGCTACTGGCCAGCGAGTCGAACAGCACCGGATTGAGACAGCCTCGTGCGGCCAATGCCTCACCGGCCGCCAGCGAGCCGGCGGCATCATTGGCGCGCGATAGACACACCACCTGATTGAGCGCGATCTCTTCATCGGCCGGACACTCCACATGCCCCTGGGCCAGAATCTGGCTGGCCGAGCGATAATCCGCGAGCAGAAACAGGTAATAGGAGATCTGCTTGAAGAGGCCCGCCTCACGTGGACGCGGGCGCTGATTGAAGTGATCGATCAGCTGTTGCAATGCCTTGTGGCGCTGACCGGCGCTCCAGGTGGCATGCGCCGGGGCGAACCAGTCTGACGGTGTCGCCATCAGCCCTGATCACTCTCATCGGCCGCGGGAGACTGACGAGTGACGGGCGGCGCGCCACGCGAGAAGAAACGATGTCCACAGGCATGGCAGGGTTCCAGCACGCTGGGCCGCGTGAGCGTGGTGGTCGACTCGCAGTGCACGCAATGCAATAGCCCCGGCGCGATGACCTCGCCGCTGGTGTAGTCGGCGCGCGCGGCTTCGAGGTCTTCCTCGAAGTGGGCGCGATCCACCACGGTGCGATCCGCGATCGACATCAGCGCGGAACTGACACTGCGCGACAGCACCGAGAGATCGATCCCCAGCCAACTGGCGATCCCTTCTCCACCGGTCGCCAGGTGGCGGCGGAATTCACGCATGTCACGCTCGACCCAGGCACGCAGCAGCGCCAGCTCGTCGAGCGTGAATTCCTCGACCTCGGCCTCGAACTTGACCGCTTCATCCAGCTCGGCCTTGAGGCCATCCCACGACAGCTCACCGCTGCTGTCTTCCAGCCGCGTCAGGATTCGCCCATAGGCATCGCCGAGACGTCCTTCACCTTCGCCCTGTGGCTGACTGGAGGCTGAGCGCGAGGGCATCGGCGTATCTTCAAAGCCACTGTCGTGCGAGGACGTGGCAGCCGTATCACGATCCGTGGCGCTGATCGGCTCATGGGGATCGCGGGGTTCACGTGGTTGGCTCATGGACTCTCCTTGTGTCTTCACCTTCTCCCGTACTGCGGGAGGGCATGGCGCTCTACCTTCAGCATGGTGGCGTTGGCGTTGCGACACAAGCCACACTCTTCCACTCCCTGACACGCATCAAGGGCGTGACACTGGCAGCATGAAGCGCATTCGCCTGGCGCCACAGGGCTCGCCTCCCCTACCTGAGGCCTGGCGTCTGGGGTAGACTTGACCCCATCGCAGACAGCGGCGGCCCATCCCGATGTGACCGCCCACCTCTTCACGCCCTGCCTGTCCCTGGTGACGGGTAGCGGCCAATGCCAAGGTAGTGACGGACCCGATGGATTCACAGGATACTTCTCAACAGTACGCTCCCGATCAGATCGAACAGGCTGCCCAGCAGTACTGGGAGAAAAATCAGTGTTTCAAGGCGGTGGAAGATGCCAACCGCGAGAAGTTCTACTGCCTGTCGATGTTCCCCTACCCCAGCGGCAAGCTGCACATGGGTCACGTGCGCAACTACACCATCGGTGACGTGATCTCGCGCTTCCAGCGCATGCAGGGCAAGAACGTCATGCAGCCGATGGGCTGGGACGCCTTCGGCCTGCCGGCGGAAAACGCCGCGATGAAGAACAACGTCGCGCCGGGCAAGTGGACCCACGAGAACATCGCCTACATGCGCGATCAACTCAAGGCGCTGGGCTTCGCCTACGACTGGAGCCGTGAATTCGCCACCTGCGACCTGGAATACTATCGCTGGGAGCAGTGGTTCTTCGCCAAGCTGGTCGAGAAGGGTGTCGTCTACAAGAAGAGTTCCATCGTCAACTGGGACCCGGCAGACCAGACCGTGCTCGCCAATGAGCAGGTCATCGACGGCCGTGGCTGGCGTTCCGGCGCGCTGATCGAGCGCAAGGAAATCCCGCAGTGGTTCCTGCGCATCACCGATTATGCCGAAGAGCTGCTGGCCGACCTCGACAAGGTCGAGTGGCCGGAGCAGGTCAAGACCATGCAGCGCAACTGGATCGGCAAGTCGCGCGGTGTCGAATTGAGCTTCGGCCTCGATGCCAAGGCCAGCCAGGTGCAGGAATCCCTGACCGTCTTCACCACCCGTCCGGACACCCTGATGGGCGTGACCTACGTCGGCGTCGCCGCCGCTCACCCGCTGGCCAAGGCCGCGGCGGAGCACAATGCCGAGCTTGCCGAGTTCAACGCCGAGTGCGCGCGTGGCGGCACCAGCGAAGCCGACATGGCGACCATGGAAAAACGCGGCATGGATACCGGCTTCAAGGCCATCCACCCGCTGACCGGCCGTGAAGTGCCGGTCTTCGTCGCCAACTTCGTGCTGATGGAATACGGCACCGGTGCCGTGATGGCCGTGCCGGCCCACGACGAGCGTGACCACGAATTCGCCACCAAGTACGACCTGCCGATCGAAGCCGTGATCGCCGATGCCGACGGCAATGCGCCTGACGTCAGCGAAGCCGCCTTCACCGAGCACGGCGTGCTGATCAACTCCGGTGACTTCGATGGCCTCGACTTCGAGAGCGCCTTCGATGCCATCGCCGCGCGCCTGGTCGAGCAGGGCCGTGGTGAGGTCAAGACCAACTTCCGTCTGCGCGACTGGGGCGTCTCCCGTCAGCGCTACTGGGGCGCACCGATCCCGGTCAAGAATGGCCCGAACGGTGAATCCATCCCGCTGACCGACGACGAACTGCCGGTCGCACTGCCGCTGGAAGTCGAATTCGACGCCTCCGGTGGCTCGCCGATCAAGAAGATGCCGTCCTTCAGTGACCTGGGCGATGGCTGGCAGCGCGAGACCGATACCTTCGACACCTTCATGGAGTCCTCCTGGTACTACGCGCGCTTCTGCTGTGCGGACAACGCCGATGCCATGCTCGACGAGCGCGCCAACTACTGGCTGCCGGTCGATTACTACATCGGCGGCATCGAGCACGCCATCCTGCACCTGCTCTACTCGCGCTTCTTCCACAAGCTGATGCGTGACTTCGGCCTGGTCGACAGCGACGAGCCGTTCAAGCAGCTGCTGACCCAGGGCATGGTGATCGCGGACACCTACTACCGCATCAACGCCAAGGGCGGCCGCGACTGGTTCAACCCGCTGGACGTGGACGTCGAGACCGACGACAAGGGCCGCGCCATCAAGGCCGTGCTGAAGTCTGATGGTCTGCCGGTGGAAATCGGTGGCACCGAGAAGATGTCCAAGTCCAAGAACAACGGCGTGGACCCGCAGTCGATGATCGACCGCTTCGGCGCCGACACCGTGCGCCTGTTCATGATGTTCGCCGCGCCGCCTGAGCAGTCGCTGGAATGGTCCGATTCCGGTGTCGAGGGCGCACACCGCTTCGTCAAGCGCGTCTGGCGTCTGGTCCACGAGCATGTCGCCGCCGGCACTCCGGGCGCGCTGGACGTGACCGCCCTGAACGATGATCAGAAGGCACTGCGTCGCAAGACACACGAGACCATCGCCAAGTGCAGCGACGACATCGGCCGCCGCACCACCTTCAACACCGCCATCGCGGCCGTGATGGAGCTGGTCAACGCCATCAGCCGCTTCGAGGACACCTCCGAGCAGGGTCTGGCCGTCAGCCGTGAAGCCGTCGAGGCCTGCGTGCTGCTGCTGTCGCCGATCATCCCGCATGCCAGCCACTCGCTGTGGGCGACACTGGGCCACGACGAAGCCGTGATCGACGCCAGCTGGCCGGCCGCCGATGCCGAGGCGATGAAGAAGGACAGCATCGAGCTGGTCGTGCAGGTCAACGGCAAGCTGCGTGCGCGTCTGTCCTTCGCCGCCGATGCCGATCGCGACGCCATCGAAGCCGCGGCGCTGGCAGATGCCAATGTCACCAAGCACACCGATGGCAAGACGGTGCGCAAGGTGATCGTGGTGCCGGGCAAGCTGGTCAATATCGTCGCCAACTGATAGCGACCCGACCAGACCGAGCAAGATACCGGCGGCCCGAGTCGCCGGTCCCGTCAGAGCCCGACAGGCAGCTGGAAGGATGTCGGTCTCTGACGGCCATATTCCGTGCGCTGCGTGATGCTGACAGGCCCCACGCAGCGCTCTCGCAAAATATTCATGACACTCGTTCATGACAGGAGGTCACGGTGACGCAAGCGAAGTCTTCCAGTGTTTCAGCAGACACATCAGAGCATGCATCCCGCGGCCTCGGCCGCCGTCGTGTGCTGGCCGCCCTCGGCGTCGGCCTGGCGCTGACACTGAGCGGCTGCGGCTTCCAGCTGCGCGGCGTGAACGATGCGCCGATGGCCATCACCGAGCTGGACGTCCAGGCACCGATCACCAAGACCCACGACGCCCTGCGCGACGCTCTCGAGCGTGCCGACGTCCGGTTGAGCGACAGCGCCCCGCTGACCCTCAACCTGGGCAAGGTCCGTGAGAACGTGCAGCAGATCACCTACGGCGATGCCGGCAGCATCAAGCGTGAGCTGACCTATCGCCTGACCTACTCGCTGCAGCGCAAGTCCGATGGGGCCTACCTGGCCAACCAGCAGGAGCTGCAGGCCAGCAGCTTCTTCTATACCAACGATGATGACCTGCTCAACACCGACAACGTACATGAGCGTGCGGCCGGGGAAGTCAATCGTGACCTGAGCCGTCAGTTGCTGGAGCGCCTGCGCGCGATCAAGCCCTGAGCTCCACGCTCCCGCACTGAGGCGCCCCGTTCGTAAGTCATGAGTCGTGAATCGTGATCCATGAGTGCTGAAAGGCCAGACGATTGACGACAGGCGAAGCCGGGAGAAGTGGAAGAAAGCTGGCAGCAGTTGGTAGAGATTGGAAGTCGCAACGTTCGCCAGGCACGGCTCCACGATATCGGGCAACCGATCATCATGGGGCCGTGCCTGTTCAGGGCCACCATCACGTCGGGGCTAAGCACCCCGCTCGTGAATGGCCGCCCGAGCCTTTAGGCGCACTTGCCCACCAGACCCGCGCAGTATCGAAGGACATTCATGAAGGTCTATCCCGACAAGCTCGACGAGCAGCTCAACAAGCGCCTGTCTCCCGTCTACATCGTGGCCGGTGATGAGCCGCTGATTCACCAGGAAAGCTGCGACGCCATCCGACGTGCGGCGCGCGCTGCCGGTGTCGAGGAGCGTGAGGTACTGCATGTCGAGAACGGCTTTCAGTGGGGCCGTTTGACCGAGTCTGCCGCCAGCATGTCACTGTTCGCCTCGCGCAAGCTGATCGAGCTGCGCATGGGCACCCAGAGTGCCGGCCAGGAAGGCAGCAAGGTCCTCAAGGCCTACGCCGAGCGCATCGAGAAGGATGGCGACATCCTGCTGATCACCGCAGCGCGTCTCGATCGCAAGGTGCAGCAGACGGCGTGGTTCAAGGCATTGGAGAAGGTCGGCGTCTTCATCGCGGTGTGGCCGGTGGACCATTCCCGCCTCGGCTTCTGGATTCGCGACCGCGCCCGTCGTCACGGCCTCGAGCTGAATCAGGACGCCGCTCGCCTGCTGGCCGAGCGCATCGAGGGCAACCTGCTGGCCGCGGATCAGGAGCTGCAGAAGCTGGCGCTGCTGCACCCGCCGGGCGCACGCCTGGATGGCAATGCCATCGTCCAGGGCGTCGAGGACAATGCCCGCTATGATGTCTTCACGCTGGCCGATGCGTGTCTGAAGGGGGAAGTCGAGCGCAGTGGCCGCATCGTGCTCGGGCTGCGGGGAGAAGGCGTCGAGCCGCCGGTGATCCTGTGGGCCCTGACCCGCGAGCTGCGCACCCTGCTCTCGCTGCGCCAGCACCTCGATCAAGGCCAGAGCTTCGAGCATGCCTGCAAGGCGCAGAAGCCGATGATCTTCGACAAGCGTCGCCCCTTCTATCAACAGGCGCTCAACCGCCTGCCCCACAAGCGCCTGCACAAGCTGCTGCTGTTCTCGCAGCGACTCGACATGGCGATCAAGGGCGGGATGACGCTGCCCATCTGGGACGGGATGGTCGATCTCGCCCTGACGCTCGCCGGCGGACGCGGCCCACTGGCCGAACTGCCCCACGCCTACAAGGTGGTGTGATTCAGACACCCGGGAGAACGCATGCAGACTTCCTCCAGCACGCTTGGCGAAGCCGTCGACGTCGAGACCCTGCGGCTGTGGCTCGCCGAAGGCAATACCCTGACAGTGGAAGTGCAGACGCTGGATCAAGGGCTTCATGTGGTCCGCCTGCATCATGCCGCTGGCATCAGTCGTCTGGTCGATGACAGCGGCCAGTCCCTGCGTTTCACCGGCACCCAGTGGGTCAGTCGCCTGCTGTTGCCGCTGGGGCTGACCCACGGCGTTCAGACCTGGGCGGAAGTACAGAATGAGATGATCGGCCTGCCCACGACGCCGATCGACAATGCCAGCCTGCTGGCCCATGGCACCCGCGTGGCCTTCCAGACCCGCTAGACGCTGCGCGCCTTCTCGCTTGTCTTTCTCCCCTGCTCCTCGCTTGTCTTTCTTCGCCAATCATCAAGACGCCCCCACCAGCAGGCTGATGGGGGCGTCTTGTCATTCGACTTCTCTGCCTTATGCGGCTTTTCGGCTTATACAAGTGATGCCGCGTCACTCAACTGCGCCCTGCAAGCGTGGCAACTCTTTGCTCAGTGCGCCGCATCCGCCTTGGACTTCACGAACGCCTTGTAGCCATAAAGCTTGCGCGGATTGTCGCGGAAGATCTTCTCGCGCATCTCGCGCTCCGGTAACCAGCGCTGCATCAGCTCGGCCAGGGTGTCCTCCTCCGGCATCTCGACGCCGATATAGGGATGCGGCCAGTCACTGCCCCACACCACGCGCTCCGGATTGGCCGCTACCAGCGCCCGCACCAGCGCCGTGACATCGGAGTAAGGCAAGCGACCACGCGTGGTCAGTCGGTAAGGCGCCGACAGCTTGACCCAAGTGCGCCCCTGCTTGAGCAGTCGACACAGCGCGGCAAAGCCGGGACATTCAGGGCCACGCGTGGCCGCCAGATGGCCCATGTGGTCGATCACCACCGGCACCGGCAAGCTGCCGAGGCGCGCTTCCATGTCACGGAAGGTCGAGACATCGATCAGACATTCCAGGTGCCACTTGAAGCGTGCCAGGCGATCCGCCAGCAGCACCACATCACGCCAGCGCAACCCGCCGGCGAAGATCAGGTTGAGGCGAACGCCACAGACTCCCAGCTCGGAGAGCCGCTCAAGCTCGGCATCACTGATGTCGGGGGTGACAACCGCCACGCCACGGTAATCCAGCCCACGCTCACGACAGCTCTGCAGGCTGTCGCACAACAGGCGATTGTCATAGCCATAGACACTGGGCTGTATCAGCACGCCATGGCTGGCGCCCAATGCATGATGCATCTCGAGTGCTTCATTGAGCCCCACGGGGGCCGGGTCATAGGTTCTGTCCGCCGCCAATGGGTAACGCACCGGGTCACCAAACAGGTGAAGGTGACAATCTATACTGCCCGCCGGCAACCGGAAGGTCAGGGGGTGTGGCAAGGGTCTGGGCGGCGTGGCGCGCGGCAGATCCTGCTCGACATGATTCCAGTCCATCGATGCGACTCCCTCGCGTAACCTCAATCATCAAGCCCGGGGCGACGTGACGCTCGATCGCCCACTGCCACGATACTGCGCCCCCCTTCTCGTTTCCAGACAAAAGCCTGCCAACGAAAAAGCGGCATGTCCGAAGACATGCCGCTTGAGGTATCAGGCGGGGCCTGATCGCTTATCGAAGACGCTGACGGAAGGCGCTGACGCTCAGTCGAGTCGCTCGAACACGGTCGCGACGCCCTGGCCCATGCCGATGCACATGGTCGCCAGGCCCAGGCGCGTGTTCTGCTGCTTCATGACGTTGAGCAGCGTGGTGCAGATACGCGAACCGGAGCAACCCAGCGGGTGGCCCAGCGCGATGGCGCCGCCGTTGAGATTGACCGCCGTATCGACACGCTCCAGCAGGCCAAGGTCCTTGAGTACCGGAATCGACTGCGCCGCGAAGGCCTCATTCAATTCGACGGTCTGGATATCTTCGATGGTCAGGCCTGCCGCCTTGAGCGCCTGCTTGGAGGCCGGCACCGGCCCGTAACCCATGATGGAGGCGTCACAGCCCGCAACGCCAGTAGAGAGCACACGAGCGATGGGCTTGAGGCCCAGCGCTTCGGCGCGCTCGGCACTCATCACCGCCATGCCCGAGGCGCCCACCGACAGCGCGGAGGAGGTGCCCGCCGTCACGCTGCCGCCCTTGGGATCGAACACCGGCTTGAGGTTGCCCATGGATTCCATGCTGGCATCGCCACGGATGACCTCATCGCGGGTCACCATCACGCGACGCCCCTCGGCATCATGGCCCTCGACGCCGATGATCTCGTCATCGAAGCGACCTTCATCAGCGGCGGCCTGGGCACGCTGATGAGAGCGCACGCCGAACTCATCCTGCTGCTCACGACTCACGCCATGCATCTTGCCAAGCAGTTCCGCGGTCAGGCCCATCATCATCGCCGCCTTGGCCGCATGCTTGCTGGCCGCCGGATTGACGTCGACCCCGTGTGCCATCGGCACGTGCTCCATGTGCTCGACACCGCCGATGATATAGAAGTCGCCCATGCCGGCCTTGATGTTGGCGGTGGCGATATGCAGGGCACTCATCGAGGAACCACACAGGCGGTTGACCGTCTGCGCCGGCACGGTACGCGGAATGCCAGTCATGATGGCGGCGTTGCGCGCGATGTTCATGGACTGTTCCAGGGTCTGGTTGACGCAGCCCCAGATGATGTCGTCGACCTCGGCCGGCACCAGGCCGGGATTACGATCGAACAGCGCCTGCATCACCGCGGCGGACAGATTCTCGGCGCGCACGTGCCGGAAGGCGCCGTTCTTGGCCTTGGCCATGGCGGTACGCACGCCATCGACGATTACCACATCTCTCGGATTCAGATTCATTGTCTGGCTCCCTCATGGCCCTCGCTGTCGCGAGAGCCGAAAATTCTGGTCGGATAGTGCTGGCGGCCACTCGGGCGCTCAGCCATCAAAGGCTCAGGAGTAGAAGGCTTCGCCACGCTTGGCGCGCTCGCGCAGCGCCTCGGTCGGGCGATACAGCGGCCCCAGCTCATCGGCCAGGCTGTCGGCCAGCGCGACGAACTCGGCCACGCCCATGGCATCGACATAGCGCAGAGCGCCACCACGGAACGGCGGGAAACCGATGCCGTAGATCAAGGCCATGTCGGCCTCGGCCGGACTGCCGACGATGTAGTCTTCCAGGCAGCGGATGGTTTCCATGCACAGCGGCACCATCATGCGCGCGATGATGTCTTCATCGGAGAACTCGCGCGTCTCGCTGACGACCTGGGCCACCAGTGCCTGAGCTTCATCATCCGCCAGCTTCTTCGGCTTGCCCTTGCGGTCCTCCTCGTAGCGGTAGAAGCCCAGATCGTTCTTCTGGCCGAGGCGCTTGTTGTCGTACATCACCTGGATGGCGGTCTTGCCGTCTCGCGCCATGCGGTCCGGGAAGCCTTCCGCCATCACGGCATTGGCGTGCACCGCGGTATCCATGCCGACCACATCCAGCAGGTAGGCCGGGCCCATCGGCCAGCCGAACTTCTCCATCACCTTGTCGACGCGCTGATAGTCGGCGCCCTTCTCGACCAGCAGGCTGAAGCCACCGAAGTAGGGGAACAGCACGCGGTTGACCAGAAAGCCCGGGCAATCGTTGACGACGATCGGCGTCTTGCCCATCTGGCGGGCATAGGCGACGGTCGCGGCGATGGCCGCATCGCTGGACTTCTCGCCACGGATGACCTCGACCAGCGGCATGCGGTGCACCGGATTGAAGAAGTGCATGCCGCAGAAGTTCTCGGGACGCTTGAGCGACTCGGCCAGCCGCGTGATGGAGATGGTCGAGGTGTTGGAGGTCAGGATGGCGTCCTCGGCGACGTTGTCCTCGAGCTCGGCCAGCACCGAGGCCTTGACCTTGGGATTCTCGACCACCGCCTCGACGACCAGGTCCACATTGCCGAAGTCACCGTAGGACAGCGTCGGGCGGATGTTGGACAGGCCCTGCGCCATCTTCTCGGTGGTCAGCTTGCCGCGCTCGACGCCCTTGCCGAACAGCTTGCGAGCCTCCTTGAGGCCCAGTTCGATGGCCTCGCCGTTGATGTCCTTCATCAGGATCGGCGTGCCCTTGCTGGCGCTCTGATAGGCGATGCCGCCACCCATGATGCCGGCACCCAGCACGGCGGCCTGCTTGATCTCACTGGCCTGCTTCTCGTAACCCTTGGCCTTCTTCTTGACCACCTGATCGTTCATGAACAGGCCGACCAGATTGAAGGCCACGTCGGTCAGCGCCATCCTGGCGAAGGTCTTGGCCTCGATGGCCTGGGCACGCTCACGCGATTCCCCCGCGCCCTTCTGGATGACCTTGATGGCCTCCACCGGCGCCGGATAGTGCGGACCGGCCTTGCCGGCCACGAAGCCCTTGGCGGTCTCGAAGGCCATCATCTGCTCGATGGCATTGAGCTTGAGTGGCGAGGTCTTCTCGAGACGACGCGCCTGATAGTCCAGCTCGCCGGCGTTGGCACGCGCCAGAATATCGAGTGCCGCGGCATCCAGCTCGGCCACCGGCAGGACGGCATCGACGGCGCCCACTGCCAGCGCCTTGTCGGCACGGTTCTCGGTGCCACCACAGATCCACTCGATGGCGTTGTCCGCCCCGATCAGCCGCGGCAGTCGTACACAGCCCGCCCAGCCCGGGATGATGCCGAGCTTGGTTTCCGGCAGGCCGATCCTGGCGCTGTCGGCCATGACCCGAAAATCGGTGGTCAGGGTGATCTCGCAGCCGCCGCCCAGCGCCAGCCCATTGATGGCAGTGACGGTGGGGAACGGCAGGTCCTCGATGGCATTGAAGATGCCATGGATGTTCATGTTCATGTCGATGAGGAAGGCTTCATCCTTCTCGAACATCTGATGGAACTCGGTGATGTCGGCACCGACCACGAACGCTTCCTTGGCGGAGCGGATGACCAGCCCCTTGAGATCGGCCGTCGCCTTGATGGCCTCGACCGCCTCTCCCAGCTCCTTGAGTACGTAGCTGGCCAGCTTGTTGACCGATTCGCCTTCAAGATCGAGGGTCAACAGGGCGATGGCGTCCTGATTGGCCTCGACGGTTAGCGTTTTGCCTGAATAGATCATCCACGGATCTCCACAAGAGAAAGAGGTGAAGGGGCTGCCGGGCGCTCGAGGGTCACTGCCATTTGGGCGTTGGCCATGAGGGTGCTGGCAACCGGCCTCGCCGGACTCGCCGCTGGCTGAGGCACCGCGCGAGAGTCATCTCTCATCACAGCGCTTCATACAAGCGTTTGAATACAGCCAGCTTGGGCCAGTGACGGGCAAAGATCAAGCCTGCGGACATTAGCGAAAGGTCGGGGGTCACGGGCCGTCTGTATACTGGCCCGGGCTGACTGGCGCACGCCATCGACAGCCGATGTAGGCAAAGATCGACGCTACACCGCACAAGGCAGCCGCGTTACCCTGAACGCTTTCCCAACCCGCAGGCTGGCCGCGACACCTCCTCGCGCGCCAGCAGGCTTTCAAAGGCCTCATCGATATCATGCTTTCATGAGCAGCACTCTCACCGCCCTGTATCTGCGCCTGACCGGCCTTGTCGAACGCACCAAGCGCTGGCACTGGCTATGGCCGCCCATCGGCTTCGCCGCCGGCATCTGCAGTTTCTTCCTCGTCAATCGTCAGCAATGGCTGGGCGGCATGCTGGCGCTGGGCATGATGCTGGCCTGGTTGATCCTGATCGCCGAAGGCCTGTGGAGCCGTCTGCGCCGCCATCGCGGTCAGAATGCCCTGCCCCGCAAGCTGGCGACCTTCGTGGCCCAGCTGATCCAGCAGGAGACACTGTGTTTCACCTTGCCGTTCTTCCTGGCGACCACCGACTGGGCCAGCGGCCAGGCGGGCTTCACGCTGCTGCTGTGCGGCGCGACCCTGCTGTCGATTCTCGATCCCTTCTACTACCGGCTGGCCGAGCGCCATCGCTGGCTGTACTTCGGCTTCCACGCCCTGTGCGTGTTCGTGGTGGTACTGGTCACCCTGCCCCTGCTGCTGGAGCTGACCACGGGCGAGAGCCTGCTGGCCGCCTGTGCCGCCATGAGCCTGTTCGCGCTGCCCAGCGTCGCCAACCTGCGCATCGCGCGTGGGGTGGTCGGCGGGCTGGCGATGATCGGCATCAGCGTGATGCTCGGGGTAGGCGCATGGGGGGCACGCGCCTGGATTCCGCCCGCCACGCTGTGGATCAATGCCAGCAGCCTGTCGCCGGACTTCGATACCGCGGCGCGCGCACCGCGTGGCGAGATGCAGCTGACGCCTGCGCAGCTCTCCGCCCGAGGCCTCTACGCCTTCACGGCCATCCGCGCGCCGCGCGGCCTATCGGAGAAGGTCTATCACGTCTGGCGGCATGACGGCGAAGTCGTCGATCGCATCGCCCTGAACATCAACGGCGGGCGCAGCGAAGGCTACCGCGCCTGGACGCACAAGACCGCCTTCCCGCAGGGCAGCGAGGGCGAGTGGCGCATCGATGTCGAGACGATGAACGGACAGCGCATCGGCAGTCTGCGCTTCGTGGTCAGCGATGATCCGCAGCAGGCGACCCTGGCCGACAGCACCATCAGCCAGCCACCCGGCATCCCCGGCTGGCGTATCACCAACCTGATTCCGGGTTTGTGACAGTCGCCATCATGAGTCACTTTGCAAGCGGGAACGCTGAGTTACTCGACCTTGGACGTAAAATTCGTTCGCAGGCTTGTAATTATCCAGACTGCCTAGCATGCTGATGTGAAGGGCGGCGCGCACAAGGAATCAGTCTCATTCAGGTTTGAGTGATACTGGACGCGCGCCAATGACAAAAGCCCCTTCACATTTGCACTCAGCGGACGACCTATCCATGCATGAAGATATCGGACTCAAGCTTTCCCGCCTGCCGCGCCTGTGGCGCGCCATTCTGGACCAGCGACTGTCCCCACTAGGGCTGACCCAGACTCGCTGGATGACGCTGGTACACCTGTGGCGCATGGGCGATGGTCAGCCCCAATGTGATCTGGCTCGCTCCATCGGTATCGAAGCCCCGTCGCTGGTTCGCACCCTGGACCAACTGACCGAACAGGGCCTGGTCGAGCGCCGTGCCTGTGAGGAAGACCGCCGCACCAAGCGCATCTTCCTGACCCGCAAGGCGCTGCCACTGATCGAGAAGATCGATGCCATCGCCGAGCAGACTCGCATCGAGATGCTCGAGGGCCTGAGCGAGGCGCAGGTCGATCAATTCTGTGAATGCCTGCGCGTCATGGAGCGCAATGGCCTGGAAATCTCCGAGAAGGTGCCGGAGAGCGCCTGAGACTACACGCCGACCGGAAATGGCCGGCCGCGCCTGCAGGACATGAGCGCAAGCGGAACATGAAAAAGCCCCCATCGAGTGACTCGATGGGGGCTTTTTTCTGCGGGCAGGAAGGCTACGCGTGTCAGGCGTCCGGCATCTTCGGCTCGGTGCCCACCAGCGGACGACGCTTGTGCGAGATAGGCGCCTTGTCGATCAACATCGCATGCAAGGCCTCGAATTCGCGCCGCCAGTCGTGGCAGCTCTCCACATCCAGACTCTCGCCCCACCACAGCGTCAGGCCGGAGAGCGACGACTCCAGCATCAGGGCATCCTCCGGCAGCGTGCGCGTGAAGCGCAGCAGCGCCGCGGCGACATCAGGGTCATCCGCCAGGCGACTCTCTTCGCGCCAGCGATAGCCCGGCACCGCTTCACGCAGGGCATCACTGGCCCATTCATCCTGCACCAGAATGAAGGGCGTGACATCGCGCTCGGTCGGCCAGGGGCGGCGGTAACCGACGATGCCCTTGGGCGCGTCAGAAAGCGCCGGCGCCTTGAGATCCACCCGCATGCCATCGGCGATCACCGCCTTGCGGACCAGTGAAGTGCGCGTCTCGCGTTTGCTGGGGCGTAGCCAGGTCAGCGGCGACAGCATCGCCAGCACGACAAAAATGATGATCAGCGCAGTCGTCATCGTCTATCCAACGGTTGTCTATTCAAGGGTTTCATCAAGCAGGACGTGGCGTGAAAGCGCAGGATAGGCTATGCAGCCCCGCAGTGTTGCGTATCACGCACTGCCATTACGTTGATGTAAGTCATTGTGTTCAAGGGGGCGGCAAGCCTAGCATGGAAGCAGGTGCACGACGCCACTCGAATGGCCAACCTCTGCGGGAGGACCTCAGGATGAGCAACGAATACAAGCATGTACTGGTCGCTGTCGACCTGACCAAGGATTCCCATCTGGTGCTGGAGCGGGCACTGCCGATCGCCAAGCGCAACGGCGCCAAGATTTCCATCATCCATACGCTGGAACCGCTGGGTTTTGCCTATGGCGGTGATATCCCGATGGACCTGACCAGCATCCAGGACCAGCTGGATTCCCACGCCCGTGAACGGCTTGGCGAGATTGCCTCCCCTCATGATATCGCCGCCGAAGACCAGTACGTGGTGGTCGGCATGCCGGACAGCGAGATTCATCGCTTCGCGGCCGAACACGACGTGGACCTGATCGTGGTCGGCTCGCATGGTCGACATGGCTTTGCGCTGCTGCTGGGCTCCACCTCCACGGGTGTCCTGCACGGTGCCCAGTGTGACGTGCTGGCGGTGCGCGTCGGCGCGGATGACAGCGAGGAATGATGGCGGCCGGCTAGACGACACCTCACGTCGATGACATGTGAGGGACGACAAGAGGGCTGCCCATGGGCAGCCCTCTTGTGTGTTCAGCTGACGGACTTTCTGCACCGCACGGTCATCAAGCATCGTCACTCATGACCGTAGTTCATGACCGTACGTGTGCATGACCGTCACTTGCGGCTTCAGCCTTCCTGCATGGCCTCAAGCTCCATCCAGCGCTCCATCGTCTCTTCCAGCACCTGCTGCTTGTGGCTGAGCTTCTCCAGCGTGTTCTTCACCGTCTTGGCATCCCCGGTGTAGAACTCCGGCGCTGCGATCTCGGCTTCCAGCGTCGCGATCTCCGCTTCCAGCTTCTCGATGGTCGCCGGAATCAGGTCCAGCTCGCGCTGGAACTTGTAGGGCAGCTTGACCTTCTTGTTGGCCTGCTGCGCCTGGGCGGCCTCACGCTTGCGGCGCTCGTCTTCTGCCTGGGCATCACGACGGTGCTTTTCCTCACGCTCACGCTCGACTTCCCACGGCGCCGGCGGCAGATGCCCGCCCTGACGTATCCAGTCGCTGTAACCCCCGACATACGGCTTGACGACCCCGTCCCCCTCGAAGGCGAGGATGTTGGTGACCACGTTGTCCATGAAGGCACGGTCGTGGGAAACCAGCAGCACGGTGCCATCGAAGTCGAGCAACAGCTCCTCGAGCAGCTCCAGCGTCTCGACATCCAGGTCGTTGGTCGGCTCATCGAGCACCAGCACGTTGGCCGGCATGGTGAACAGACGCGCCAGCAGCAGACGGTTGGACTCGCCCCCTGACAGCGAACGTACCGGCTGACGCGCGCGGTCCGGCGTGAACAGGAAATTCTGCAGGTAGCTCATCACGTGCATGTCACGCCCGCCGACCGTGACACGGTCGCTGCCGCGCGCCACGTTGTCGTAGACGGTGGCTTCCATGTCGAGGCCCTTGCGCAGCTGATCGAAGTAGGCGATCTGCAGCTTGGTGCCTTCGATGCGCTTGCCTTCGCTGGCTTCCAGCTGACCGAGCAGAATGTGCAGCAGCGTGGTCTTGCCCGCGCCGTTGCGCCCCAGCAGGCCGACCTTGTCGCCGCGCTGGATCTCGACGCTCAAGTCACGGATGACCCACTGCTCCTGCGCCTCGTCGTAGCGATAGCTGACGTTCTCCAGCTCCACGACCCGCTTGCCGCTGCGCTCGGCGGAGTCGACGGCGATACGCGCACGACCCTGCACTTCACGCCGCTGGCCACGCTCGGCACGCATCTTCTCCAGCGCACGCACACGGCCTTCATTGCGGGTACGACGCGCCTTGACCCCCTGGCGGATCCAGGTCTCTTCCTGGGCCAGTCTCTTGTCGAACTCGGAGTTCTCCTTGGCCTCGACATCCATCTCGTGCTGCTTCTGGGCCTGGTAGGCCGCGTAATCGCCCGGATAACGCCCGAGACGGCCACGGTCCAGCTCCAGAATCTGGGTCGCGAGGCGCTTCAGGAAGGCCCTGTCGTGGGTGATGAACAGCACGGCGCCGGAGAAGGCCGCGACCTGCTCTTCCAGCCAGGCGATGGTATCGAGATCCAGATGGTTGGTCGGCTCATCGAGCAGCAGCAGGTCCGGGTCGGACACCAGCGCACGCGCCAGTGCGACACGACGGCGCCAGCCGCCGGACAGGTCTTCCATCATGGTGTCTTCCGGCAGGCCCAGGCGGGTCAGCACGGTATCGATACGCTGCTGGAACTGCCAGCCATCGACGCTTTCCAGCGCGACCTGCACATGCTCGAGACGCTTGAGGTCCGGCTCGGGGTCGCTGATCAGGTGATGATATTCCGCCAGCAGCGCGCCCGCCTTCGGCAGGCCTTCAGCGACGACATCGAAGATGGTGCGTCCTTCGGCGGCCGGCAAGTCCTGCGAGAGCACGCCGATCTTGAGGCCCGGTGCCTTCCACAGCTCACCGGCATCGGCCTGGAATTCGCCGGTGATCAGCTTGAGCAGGGTCGACTTGCCGGTGCCGTTGCGGCCGACGAGCGCCAGACGCTCGCCGCGCTCGACGACAAGGTCCGCCCCGTTGAGCAAGACGTGATGGCCATAGGCCAGCTGAAGATTTTCCAGTCGTAACAATGCCATGTGCAGCAGCAACTCGTGACGGGTCCACGGCCGGGAAGGCCACGGAGGAAGTGGGAGTCAGGCGGACAGGCCGCCGCCAGCGACGCGCGCCGGAGAATGCTGCCATTCTACCCGAGGCGCAGCGTGCAGGCGATGGAAGACGCCGCAAGGGCTGAAAGACGCCGGCGCCTTGGGTAGAATGGCCGACCGCTTGAAATCACGTCACGTGCCCTGCACTGCCAAGACCCGCCTGGCATGCAGCGCTATCGAGTGCCAGGCCGACGAGCTGTTGCCCGGCCTTGCGCTGTCACGTGTCTTCTCCCTCCCCGCGATCCCAAGGGTGTCCGATGTCCGCGCTTCCCCCGCATGCCGATCCTGCGTCCCTGCCCTACTATGATAGCGAGCGGCTGTCCGACGAGACGCTTGCCGCCTTGTGTGACGACCTTGAACTCGGCGAGGCCGATATCGCGGCCGCGCTGACGCTGCTGGCACCGGAGCTGCGTTTCGCCAGCCCCTCTGCGCTGGTCGACATCGGTGTCAACCTGACGCATGAGAGCTACGCGCGCGACATCGAGGGCACCTTGCTGCGAGCACGCGCGGCGGGCGTCAGCCGGCAGATCCTGACCGGCACCAGCCTGGATGGCTCGCGTGAGGCCCAGGCGCTGGCGGCACGCTATCGTGGCCTTTCTGCCACCGCCGGCGTGCATCCACATGATGCCAGCCAGTGGAACGACGGCGTCGAACGCGGCATCCGGGAGCTACTGGCGCAGCCGGAGGTCGTCGCGGTGGGGGAATGTGGCCTCGACTTCAATCGCAACTTCTCGACGCCCGCCGAGCAGGCCCGGGCGTTCGAAGCGCAGCTGACGCTGGCCGCCGAGACAGGCCTGCCGCTGTTTCTGCATGAACGTGACGCCGGTCGCCAGATGCTCGAGATGCTCAAGCACTGGCGCGACGATATCAGTCACGCCGTCGTGCACTGCTTCACCGGTGAGCGCGAGACGCTCTACGGCTATCTCGATCTCGACCTGCACATCGGCCTGACCGGCTGGCTGTGTGATGAGCGCCGAGGCGAACACCTGCGCAGCCTGTGCCGCGAGATTCCCCTCGAGCGTCTGATGCTGGAAACCGATTGCCCCTACCTGGTACCGCGCAATCTGCCCGCCAAGCTCAAGGGGCGGCGTCATGAACCCTCACTGCTGGTGTGGATCATGGCGGAGGTCGCGGCGCTGCGCGGTATCGACATGGAAGAACTCGCAGAGGCCACCACCGCCACTGCCACACGCTTCTTCCGCCTGTAATCGGCATCAACGACTTTCCCTGCACGCTTCCCTGCTCTGGACATCACCATGCACGAATATGAACCCGAAACAGGGGACTTCCCCGCCTTCATCGCCGTCGAGACCGGCGAGGACTCCAGTCTGCCGCTGGCCATCGCCTGGGCGCTCCCCGATGGCCAGATGAAGCATGTGCTGATCCAGCCGGATGACGAATGGCTGGATGGCGAGATGCTGGAGCTGGGCGACTACAGCCTGGACGACCTGCGCAGCTTCGGCGTCAGCCCCCTCGATGTGCTCAAGGAGCTGGAGCAGGACTACTACCAGACCACGCTCTATACCACCGGCGTCATGGATGACGAGCAGGCACTGGCCCGCCTGTTCGACGCCTACAACATGGACCCCTTCATCGAGTTCGCGCCGGCGGAAGGCCTCTACCCTGAGCTTGCCCTGGGTGACTGGGCGCGCGAGCGCAACAACATGCTGTTCGAACAGGGCCTGCAGCCCTTCCGCCCGGACAACGAGGTGCTGGTGATGCTGGCCATCCATACCCGCCTGCGCGGTGATGGCGTGCGTGGTGAGCAAGACATCCAGGGCACTGGCCCGGATTACGAGATCGACTGGGAAGAAGACGTCTGATCAGACGCTCTCGCTCCTGACACGCAAACGCCCCGACAACCTTGCGGTTGTCGGGGCGTTTGCGTTCAAGCCTTGGCCTCTACGACGCGGCTCAGCCGTTGGAGCGGCCACCACCGTTGCCACCGCTGGAGCGGTTGCGACCACCACGCGAGCGGCGACGCGGACGCTCATCATTGCTCGGCGCGTTCGGCGCACGGTTGCCGTTCACCTCCGGCTGCGGCGCGACGCGATTGCCATCGACTTCACGCTGCACCGGCGCACGGTTGCCGCGGTTATCATCATCGACACGCGCGGTCTGCTGAGGCTGACCGCCAGTGCGCTGGCCGCCAGTACGCTGGCCGCCCGAGCGCGCGCCGCCAGAACGCTGACTTTCAGAGCGCTGACCGCCAGAACGCTGGCCGCCATTGCCACGACCTTCACCAGCAGGCTTGCCGCCAGTGCGCTGACCGCCAGAACGCTGACCTTCAGAACGCTGGCCGCCATTGCCACGGCCTTCACCGGCAGGCTTGCTGCCAGTACGCTGGCCGCCAGAACGCTGACCTTCAGAGCGCGCGCCGCCCGAACGCTGGCCGCCATTGCCACGGCCTTCAGCGGCAGGCTTGCCGCCAGTACGCTGGCCGCCCGAGCGCTGGCCACCACGCGGCTGACGCGGCTCACGTTCCGGCTCGACATCGACTTCCGGCACGAAACCTTCCACTTCGACGCGCTTGAGCTTGCCCTTGAGCAGACGCTCGATGCCGCCGAGTTCCTTGCGCTCATCGCTGGAGACCAGAGAGATGGCACGCCCGCTGGCGCCGGCACGGCCGGTACGTCCGATGCGGTGCACGTAGTCTTCCGGCACGTTGGGCAGTTCGTAGTTGACGACCTGTGGCAGCTGCTCGATATCCAGACCACGCGCCGCGATGTCCGTCGCGACCAGCACGCGCACTTCGCCGTTCTTGAAGCCGGCCAGTGCCTTGGTACGCGCATTCTGGCTCTTGTTGCCGTGAATCGCCGCAGCACTGATGCCGGACTTCTCGAGCTTGGTCGCCAGACGGTTGGCACCGTGCTTGGTACGGGTGAAGACCAGTACCTGGTGCCAGTTTTCCTTGATGATCAGGTGCTTGAGCAGCGAAGGCTTGTGGCTTTTCTCCACGGTGTGGATATGCTGCTCGACCTTCTCGGCCGTGGTGTTGCGCGGGCTGGCTTCCACCGCCACCGGGTCATTCAGCAGCTTGTTGGCCATGCCGCGAATCTCATCGGAGAAGGTCGCGGAGAACAGCAGCGTCTGACGCTTGGTCGGCAGCAGCTTGAGCAGACGGCGGATGTCGTGGATGAAGCCCATGTCCAGCATGCGGTCCGCTTCATCCAGCACCAGCGTCTCGAGATCGGAGAAATCGATGGCCTTCTGGGAGTGCAGGTCCAGCAGGCGGCCCGGCGTGGCGGTCAGGATCTCGACGCCAGAGGACAGGCGGCTGATCTGCGGGTTGATCTTCACGCCACCGAATACCACGGCATTGCGCAGCTTCAGGTGACGGGAATAGGCAGTGACGTTCTCGTCGATCTGCGCGGCCAGTTCACGCGTAGGCGTGACGATCAAGGCCTTGATCTTGCGGGCACCCGCGGGAGCGCTCTGCGAGAGGCGCTCGACCAGCGGCAGGGCGAAACCGGCGGTCTTGCCGGTACCGGTGCGCGCGGCAGCCATCACATCACGGCCTTCCAGCACGGCAGGAATCGCACCTGCCTGGACGGGAGACGGCGTTGAATAGCCCATCTCGGCGATCGCTTTCAGGACAGGAGCGGACAGCCCCAGGGAGGCAAACGCCGGGACGGAATTGGCAGTAGTCTCAGTCATCAATATCTCTTCGGCTGACCGGCCACGTGCTGGTCGATCATTAAGGAATGGCGCCTGGCCGGGCACGTGCCGGGAGAGGGAGCGAGGCGTATCAGGCGCAGAGAAGAAAGAGTCGGTCAGAGGGACCTCATCCGGCTGCTGCCAGTCGCTCGCGTCAGGCGATGGCCCAGTCTACCATCTTCCGCCGTCGCCTGCAGAAACGCGCATCCGATGGGTTCAATGCCAGTGCAGCGGATAGCGGCGATGACGCGCCAGATTGTTGATCAATACCGCCAGCACCAGCATCGCCGCACAGCCAAGCCCCACCGGCAACAGAGCGTACCAGTAGCCCAGCTCGTGCAGTGGCTGACCGCCGATCACCGCGATCAAGGCCGTGGCGCCGCCCGGCGGGTGCAGGGTGTGCGTCAGCTGCATGACCAGAAGTGCCACCGAGACCGCCATGGCCGCTGCCAGCCAGCCATCGCCCAGCCAGTGATAGCAGGCGACACCGACCAGTGCCGACAGCATGTTGCCGCCCAGCACATTGCGCGGCTGGGCCAGCGGACTGTGCGGCGCGCCGTAGAGCAGCACCGAGGTCGCGCCGAAGGACCCCACCAGCAACAGCGAGCTGACCGCCAGATAGTGCGAGGACAGCCAGCCGATCAGCGCCATGCCCAGAAAGGCCCCGAGCCATGACCACAGGGCATCGGCAACATGCGGCCTGCCCCGCTTCAGGGGGCCACCACGCATCTTGGCTACGTAAGGCTTGAGCATCGTGCGAACCATCTCCGGCGTTGTCCTGTCAATGTCGAGCGCTGCACCCTAGGCGATCTCCACACGAGGAACAACTCCCGTTTGGCAATAAGCTGATGCCGACGCTGTCTTCATCATGACTCGCTGCGCGAGGCCACGATGGTGCGCGAGATCACGATCACCGGCAGGATGCCGACCACCACGATCACCAGCGCCGGCAGCGCCGCCTGCTCGAGCATTTCATCCGAGGCGTACTGATAGACGTGGGTGGCGAGCGTGTCGAAGTTGAAGGGCCGCAGCAGCAAGGTGGCCGGCAGCTCCTTCATGGCATCGACGAACACCACCAGCGCCGCGGTCAGCAAGCCGGGACGGATCAAGGGCAGGTGCACCCGGCGCAATGTCGAGAAGGTGTTCTCGCCCAGCGAACGCGCCGCCATGTCCATCGAGGGCGTGACCTTGTCGAGGCTCGATTCGATGGAACCCGCGGCGATGGCAAGGAAGCGCACCACATAGGCGATGATGATCGCGCCCATGGTGCCCGTCAGCAGCAGACCGCTGGAGAACCCGAAGTTGGCGCGCAGGAAGCTGTCCAGCGCGTTGTCGAAACCGGACAGCGGCACCAGCACGCCCAGCCCCAGCACGGCGCCCGGCATGGCATAGCCGAGACTCGAGAGCTTGAGCGCCTGCTGTACGCTTGCGGTGCGATCCAGCCGCTTGGCGTAGGCCAGCAGCACCCCGATGATCAGCGTCAGCACGGCAGCACTCACCGACAGCATCAGACTATTGAGCGCGTAACCGGCGAAGTCCGGCGTCCACGACTCCTCGAAGTAGCGAATGGCATGCCGCGTCAGCAGCCCCACCGGCAACAGGAAGCCGAACAGCAGCGGCAGCAGGCAGGCCAGTGTCGCCAGTCCGGCGCGCCAGCCATGCAGGGTCGGGCGACGATAGCGACGATAGCGATCGCCCTTGCCGAACTGACGCTGCCGGCGCCGGGCATGCCGCTCCAGCCAGATCAGCGTGACCACGAAGATCATCAGACACAGCGCGATCTGGGCCGCGCCCCGCAGGCTGCCCATGTTGAGCCACACATTGAAGATACCGGCAGTCAGCGAACGCACCGCGAAGTAATCGACGGTGCCGAAGTCGTTGAGCGCCTCCATCATCGCCAGCGCCAGGCCGACGGCGATCGCCGGGCGTGCACTGGGCAGCGCCACGCGCCAGAAGCTCTGCCAGCCATTGCAGCCCAGGGTGCGGCTGGCATCGCGCAGTGACGGTGATTGATCGAGAAATGCCGAGCGCGCCAGCATGAAGACATACGGAAACAGCACCAGCGACAGCATCAGGATGGCGCCGCCCAGACTGCGTATCTCGGGGAAGTAGTAATCCTGCGGCGAGTCCCAGCCGAACAGCGCACGCAGCGCGCCCTGGAAGGGCCCGGCATATTCGAAGACATCGGTGTAGATGTAGGCGATGACGTTGGCGGGAATCGCGAACGGCAGCAGCAACGACCACTCGAAGGTACGCCGCAGCGGGAACTGATACATGGTGGTCAGCCACGCCGACACCACGCCCATGCTGCCGCTGAGCACCGCCACGCCGGCCACCAGCGCCAGACTCGTCATGACGTAGTCAGGCAGCACGGTGGAGACGAGGTGCGGCCAGATGCCGTCACCGGCCTGATCACTGCCATCATCGCCGAACAACGCCAGCCAGATGACGGCCAGCACCGGCATCACCACCAGCGCGGCGACCCCCCAGGCCGTCGCGAACCACCCCATGTGAGTACCCAGGCGCCGCTGACGACGTCTTATCGCCGCGTCTTCGGCGCCTGACGTGCTGTGAGTCGCGCGCTCCAGGGCGAGCTCCGTCGCGCTGGTTGCCGTGCAGGCTTCCTCTTCAAGGCTCGCACCTCGCTTTGCCAACAGCCGCTTGCCTTGCGTCATCTGTTCTTCCTCACTGACCTGCCAACTGCAATTGCGTCTATTTTACATTGTTCACTCAAACGAAGAGGGGCTGTCGCATCGCGACAGCCCCTCTTCGTTCATGACATCCCACCCGATGGCTTACGCCAGCGGTGAGTGCCGTTACTGGTTGAAGCCGACTTCATTGACCATCTGAGCAGCACGCTTGCGGTATTTGGCGACCTCGGTCAGCGAGAGGTCATCCTGCTTGAACTCGCCCCAGGACGTCAGCAGCTCCGAGCTTTCGGCAGCCGGGTTGGCCGGGTACTCGAAATTGACCTCGGCATACATGTGCTGGGCGGTCTTCTCGGTCAAGAAGCGCATCAGCTTGAGCGCATTCTCTTCGTGCGGCGCGTACTTGGTCATCGCCATGCCGGAGATGTTCATGTGCGTGCCGACACCGTTCTGGTCCGGGAACTCGATGCGTGCCTTCTCGGCCCACGGACGCTGCTCGTCGTTGTCGAGCATCTTGCCGTAGTAGTAGCTGTTGCCGATGGCCACGTCACAGACGTTGTCACGAATCGCCTTGATCTGATCGCGGTCCCCGCCCTGCGGCTTGCGCGCCAGGTTGTCCTTGAAGCCTTCCAGCCATTCGCGGGTCGCTTCCTCGCCGTTGTGGGCGATACGCGAGGCGATCAACGCCACGTTGTAGGGGTGATCCCCGGCACGTGAACAGACACGGCCCTTGAGGCTCGGGTCCGCCAGGTCGTCATAGCTTGCGACCTGACCGGCCTCGAGACGCTCGACGCTGGTGTAGAGCACGCGGGCACGGGTGGTGATACCGAACCACTGGTTGTCAGGACCGTGATACTGCTCGGGCAGGTTGGCTTCGATGACGTCGTCATTGACGCTCTTGACCAGCTCTTCGTCGACCAGCTCCTGCAGGCGACCGATATCCACCGTCAGCAGGACGTCAGCCGGCGTGTTGCGACCCTCACGCTTGAGACGCTCGGCCAGACCTTGCTTCGCGAATACCACGTTGACCTTGACGCCGGTCTCCTCGGTGAACTCCTTGAGGAACGGCTCGATCAGATAGGCCTGACGATAGGAGTAGACGTTCACCTCTTCCTGGGCTTGCGCCGGCATGGCCGTGACAGCCGTCACGCCGACCAGCGCACTCAACAACAGTTTGCGAGCGGAGGATGCAGAAATCATGGATACAGCAGTCATCGAATACCCCTGTTCAAGGTGTCCTGTCCTGACGAGGACTGCCATGAGCAGACCTGCAGGCCAGTAAAAGCGGAACCATTGTGTCAATGCGAATCATTCTAATCACAAAGCCCTGACACCTGCAACGTGAGTGCAACGCTGATTTGCAGATAATGCAATCCCGCTCAGGGAGGTGAGATCCGTGAGGCAAGCCCAGCGGGCGACGCCACTGCCGCCTGGCATATGCAGGAAGGCATCACGCCAGCCGGCCGTCCTCCCCCACCGCAGGCAACAGGGGCCTGGCATGGGCGATGGCCTGCTCAAGCGGCATCCCTTGCTGCCAGACACCGGCGAGTGCGTGGCGGAAGGCAGCGGCGCGGGCGGGCAGGCCGCGCTGTTCGACATCGGCGGCGCGCTGCATCACACGTTGCGCGAAGGCGTCTCGATCCACCTCCAGTTCAAGATTGTCGACGCTGACATGAAACGGCTTGCCCACCGCCCGGTGAAACAGCAGCTCCAGCGCTTGCGGCGCGACCTCGACACTCTCAAAGGCGCGTTGCTGCTCGGCGTCGCGACCATCCGGCGCATACCAGTAGCCGTAATCTTCCTCGAGCCGCCGTCTAGCGCCTGCGATGCACCAATGGCTGATCTCATGCAGCGCGCTGGAAAAGAAGCCACGTGCCAGATAGATGCGGTGATAGCCAAGCTCTGATTCCGGGACATGCCTGCCTTCCCCCTGCATGCCGGCCGGAAGATACAGCGGCTCTTCAGGATCACAGCGCAGCAAGGTGTTGAAGGTGTCGCCGAACAGGCCGTCAAACAATGCCATCAAGGTGGCGAGGTCATGCGCACGAAGGGGGCTTTCGCTGGCGGAATCAGAGGAAAGGGCGGCAGGTAGGGACTCATGGGACGACACGGCAATTCTCGGCAAGCGCTGGCAGTGTGTGGGCATTCGATGGCGGCAGGAAACCCTGCTCAGTCGGATGGCTCATTGTACGTGGCTAGCGTATAGCGCGTCATTTCAGCTGACAGTGTCGCTCACAGCCGTGATAATTCATCAGCTTGCGTTCATGAAACCTGCTTATCTGCTAGGATGGCGCGCCAAGCAAGAATGATTCTCGATTACTAGCAGGAGCCTGCCGTGCCCCCCGCCGATTCATCCACCCCCTCCAAGCCTCAGACGGCCCCCGGTTCTCCGCCTCCGCCACTGATTCCCCGCGTCAGAGCGGAAACCTCACGCCTGCTGACCCTGGCGCTGCCGATCTGTGGCGCGCAGCTGGCACAGGCAGGCATGAGTGCCGTGGACGTGTTGATGACGGGACGTTCCTCGGCCACGGACCTGGCAGCCGTGTCGGTGGGCTCAAGCCTGTGGGTGCCTCTGCTGCTGCTGATGGCGGGCACCCTGATGGGCCTGACGCCGGTGGTCGCGCAATTGATGGGGGGCAATCGCAGCGGTGAGGTGCGTGGCAACGTGCATCAATCGCTGTGGATCTCGCTGGTGCTCGGCAGCCTGTCCGGGCTTGCGCTGTGGTATCTGGCCGCGCCGATCTTCACGCTGATGGAGGTGCCTGAGGCCGTGGCCGAGCAGGCGACCCTCTACCTGATGGCCATCGCCTGGGGCATGCCGGGTGCCGCCTTCTATCAGGTCCTGCGCGCCTACTCGGACGGCATGAACCATACCCGCCCGGCACTGATCATCAGCCTGATCGGCCTGATATCGAACATCCCGCTCAATTACGTGCTGATCTACGGGTCTGCGGGCGTGGATGACCTGCTGGGGATCACCTTGCCGGGACTGTTGGGCGACATTCCGGCCATGGGCGCCGCCGGCTGCGGTATCGCCACCGGCCTTGCGATGTGGATCATGTGCCTTAGCATGTTCGCCTACACGCGTTACAGCAGCGCGTATCGCGCCGTGGCGTTGTGGTGCCAGCCCAGCGCCCCCCAGTTCAAGCAGATGGGCGAACTGCTCAAGGTCGGTCTGCCGATCGGGATCGCGATCTTCTTCGAGGTCACGCTGTTCACGGTCATCGCCCTGTTCGTGGCCAGCTTCGGCGAGATCAAGGTTGCGGCCCACCAGGTCGCGCTCAACTTCACCTCGCTGCTGTTCATGCTGCCGCTGTCGATGGCGATGGCCCTGACCGTGCGCGTCGGCCACACCATCGGCCGTGGCGACATGCGCGAAGCACGTTTCGTGGCCTGGAATGGCGTGGCCTTCTCGCTGGTGGTCGCGCTGGTGAATGACATCGTGATCTGGGTACTGGCCGAGCCGGCCGTGGCGCTCTACACCAGCAACCTCAAGGTCCAGGCCCTGGCCATGTCGCTGATTACCCTGGCGATGCTCTATCAGGTCTCGGACTCCCTGCAGGTCGCCATGGCAGGCGCACTGCGCGGCTTCAAGGACACGCGCATCATCATGCTGATCACCATGTTCGCCTACTGGGTGGTCGGGCTGGGAGGCGGACACCTGCTGGGCGTCGGCAGTGAGGCCTTCCCGATCTCGCCCTGGTCCATCGAGCAGATGGGCGTCTATGGCTACTGGATCGGCATGGTGGCCGGTCTGACCGTGGCGGCGCTGCTGCTCGGTTGGCGCCTGTGGATCATCGCGCGCCGTGGCGTGCGTGACGAGGCATTGGCGAGCCAGTGACGCCTGGCGGATAGCGCCTGCATCTCAGCCTGCATCCCAACAGGAAGCACGGCCTGGATACTGGGCTGACAGCTGCCTGAGTCGCCTTGATGAGCAAGCCCCGCGACACCCGACAGGGTGACGCGGGGCTTTTGCGTTTAAACACGAAAAAGCTGATAGACGGTCATTTCGTCCAAGGAGGGGTTACCGTCAGGGCTCTGGCTGTGCTAATGGTTATTCAAGGCAGTGCTCTCTCGCTGACGACACACATGGCAGAAGCGAGAGAACGCACCAGCACACGCCGAGGACGATCGACAAGCTGCTGAGGAGGGTTCGTCATGGGCGTACCAGTATCTTCCCCCCGCTCCGCCAAGGTCATCGACCTGAGTGTCATGCGTGACAGGATGCGTGCACGACGTCGTATTCTCCGGCTGGCGCCGGAACACGACGGGTTGGAAATGCTCTATCAGCTCGACAGCGATCCGGACAGCTATTACAGCATTCCGGTGCTGGCCTGGGGGCTGCGCGAGGATGGTGAAGTCGTCGGCATGGTGCCGTGGATGGAGGGGCTGATGCCCTGCCACGAGCTGGAAGACCCCCAGCAGGGGCATTTCGTCGGCTATCGCGACCCGGAAACCGACGAAGTCTTCATGCTGGCGCCTGACCACAAGGTGTTCGAGCTCGAGCATGCCGCGGCCTATTACGACTATGAAGTCTCGGACAAGACGACGCTGCTGCAACAACTGCCGGACACGCTGGGTACCCATGCGCTGTGCATGACCAACGGCGAGACACAGTGGCAGCTCAAGCAGGTCTTCGGCTGGCGTCTCTACAGCGATGGCAACATCGAGGCCTTGCTGGTCGATGAAGCTCGCGTCACCCAGACACCGGTGCTGGCCGGCGACGACTGCCTGTACCCGGGGCGCAGCCGGCATGATGTGGTCTATTTCTTCCAGCGCGCCATCGCCAATCAGATTCGCGAGCAGGACCCGGCGACGCTGGAGGCTCTCGCGCTGATGATGACCGGCGAGAGCGACCAGGTCTGCGTCGAGGTTCATGACCGTGAAGCCTGAGGGCCAGTCATGGCCAACGACTCAGCGGATGCGGCTCAACTGATGCGGATGTAATACAGGAACTGTTCCGGCGTCTCGTGGCTCAGTTCCAGGGTGTGGCCGAGAAAGGCGCAGAACTTGGGCACATCACGGGTGGTGGCAGGGTCGGTCGCCACTACCCGCAACAGGTCGCCCGAGGCAAGCTCACGCACCTTGTTGTGCAGCATCATGATGGGTTCCGGGCAATACAGGCCACTGGTTTCCAGCTCGGCATCGGCCTCGGGCAATGTGATATCGGTCATCGAAGACTCCTGACAATCCTGCCGCCCTGGCTGGCGGCACGTACAAAAAAGGGGAGACAGGCATGATCAAGGTTCTGATCGAACGGCATATCATGCCGGGACTGGAACAGGATTACGAACAGGCCTCGCGTGAAGTCGTACGCGAGGCCACGCATGTCCCGGGCTTCATCTCGGGCGAGAATCTGATGGAAACCGGCCGCGCGGGTCACCGCATCCTGATCACCTCATGGCGCGATGCACGAGCGTGGCAGGAATGGTCGGTCAGTCCGGCCAGAGATCGCATGATGGCGCGCCTGGCGCCCATGCTATCCCAACCGGAGCGGATAATCCTGCTGGAGCATACCTGAGCGCATCTCTCCGGCGAGCGAAGGCATCAGGCGCCCCATACAAGAACCCCACGACCTGGGCAGGCCGTGGGGTTCTTGTATGGGGCATGTGCCACTCGTGCATGCTGATTGAGCAACAGCCAATCAGTGCGTGATGCGCACGTGCACAGTGACCTCTTCACGGTCGTGATACAGATGACGACAGCGAATCTCGGCACCGACGTTGGAACGCTCGAGACTGGCGGCCAGATAGTCGAGGCAGCGAGAGACTTCCTTCCAGCGCTGCTTCATCGGCAGCTTGAGGTTGAAGACGGCCTCGTTGCACCAGCGCTTCTTCAGCCAGCGCTCGACCATCTCGGTCACACGAATCGGCTTGTCGACGATATCGCAGACCAGCCAATCCAGGCGCAGCGGCGGCTCCCAGGTGAAGCCATCTTCCTTGAGATGCTCGACCTGCCCTGTCGCCATCAGGTCCTTGTTCATCGGGCCATTGTCGATCGCGAACACGAACATGCCCTTCTCGACAAGCTGGAAGGTCCAGCCACCCGGGGCGGCACCGAGGTCCGCTGCCTGCATGCCAGTGGCGATGCGACGCTCCCACTGATCGCGCGGCACGAATTCGTGCCACGCCTCTTCCAGCTTGAGCGTGGAGCGGCTGGGCGCACGACTCGGCGAACGCAGGTGACGAATGCCATTGGCATATTCGCTGCGGTTGCCGGGGAAGCTCATGCCCAGCTGGACTTCATCGCCATCCGTCCAGAAGACATGCAACGCCCGACCACCGGCCTTGCGGCGCAGGGCGCCCCGCTTCTTGAGCGCAGATTCCAGCGGGCGACCGACGGCCTTGCCCAGCCCCGACAGCGCCTTGCCATCATTGGTATCCGGCATCTCGTGGCGGATCTCCTCGAAGCTCCAGCCGGCATCGACCACCTGCTGCAGAATCGGCGAGACACGATTCTCCCGCGACATGCCGACCAGCGGCTCCAGTGCCACCAGGGTCTGACGAGCGAAGACCAACGCCTGTAGCGGCATGTCACGATGCAGGGCGTTGGCGGGCTCATCACCCGTCACCACATAACGCACGAAGCCACTGTCGCGTGCCGCAATCGGATAACCCGGCGTGCCGATATACGCCGCTTTCTCGCTGACTTCTGAGGCCAGGTCGGCCTCGAAGCCAGGGCGGCAATACAGCAACAGTTCTTGAGGTTGCATCATCATCTCCAATACAGAAGGCTGGGGAGTCTAGCTTCTCGCCGCTGCCTTCTACAAGCGTGCATGTACGTGATGGGGCTGTGACAACGCTCAGGCCGTCGTCATGGGCGCAGCAGACGCCTCACGAAGCGCGTACATCTCTTGCTTTGCGCAACTTTTCTCACCACAAAGAGAACCGCCCCTGCAGCAAGGCTACAGGGGCGGTTCAGTATAAGTGCCTGACGATGACCTACTCTCACATGGAGAAACTCCACACTACCATCGGCGCTAAGCGGTTTCACTTCCGAGTTCGGCATGGGATCGGGTGGTTCACGCTCGCTATGGTCGTCAGGCGAAACGGTGGCATCTTGCGATGCCTGAGTCTCGAGGCTTTTGGCCTCGCGACTCGCAATATGAATCATGCTGACCGATATGTCTCGATCCTGTCGCAATCCCGGCGTTTGCCTTAGCAAACCCCTTGGGTGTTATATGGTCAAGCCTCACGGGCAATTAGTACTGGTTAGCTCAACACATTGCTGTGCTTCCACACCCAGCCTATCAACCTTGTAGTCTTCAAGGGCCCTTCAGGAGGCGCAAGGCCTCAGGGAAGTCTCATCTTGAAGGGGGCTTCCCGCTTAGATGCTTTCAGCGGTTATCCCGTCCGAACGTAGCTACCGGGCAATGCCATTGGCATGACAACCCGAACACCAGAGGTTCGTCCACTCCGGTCCTCTCGTACTAGGAGCAGCTCTTCTCAAACTTCCGACGCCCACGGCAGATAGGGACCGAACTGTCTCACGACGTTCTAAACCCAGCTCGCGTACCACTTTAAATGGCGAACAGCCATACCCTTGGGACCGACTTCAGCCCCAGGATGTGATGAGCCGACATCGAGGTGCCAAACACCGCCGTCGATGTGAACTCTTGGGCGGTATCAGCCTGTTATCCCCGGAGTACCTTTTATCCGTTGAGCGATGGCCCTTCCATACAGAACCACCGGATCACTAGAACCTACTTTCGTACCTGCTCGACGTGTCTGTCTCGCAGTCAAGCACCCTTATGCTCTTGCACTCAATGCACGATTTCCAACCGTGCTGAGGGTACCTTCGTGCTCCTCCGTTACTCTTTAGGAGGAGACCGCCCCAGTCAAACTACCCACCATACACTGTCCTCGATCCGGATAACGGACCTGAGTTAGAACGCCAATGATGTCAGGCTGGTATTTCAAGGTTGGCTCCACCGCATCTGGCGACGTGGTTTCAAAGCCTCCCAGCTATCCTACACAGACAACATCAGCATCCAGTGTAAAGCTATAGTAAAGGTTCACGGGGTCTTTCCGTCTAGCCGCGGGTACACAGCATCTTCACTGCGATTTCAATTTCACTGAGTCTCGGGTGGAGACAGCGTGGCCATCATTACGCCATTCGTGCAGGTCGGAACTTACCCGACAAGGAATTTCGCTACCTTAGGACCGTTATAGTTACGGCCGCCGTTTACCGGGGCTTCGATCAAGAGCTTCGCGTGAGCTAACCCCATCAATTAACCTTCCGGCACCGGGCAGGCGTCACACCCTATACGTCCGCTTGCGCGTTTGCAGAGTGCTGTGTTTTTAATAAACAGTTGCAGCCACCTGGTATCTTCGACCGGTAAGAGCTTACGGAGCAAGTCCTTCACTCGAACCGGTGCACCTTCTCCCGAAGTTACGGTGCCATTTTGCCTAGTTCCTTCACCCGAGTTCTCTCAAGCGCCTTGGTATTCTCTACCTGACCACCTGTGTCGGTTTGGGGTACGGTCGCATGTGATCTGAAGCTTAGAGGCTTTTCCTGGAAGCGTGGCATCGATGACTTCCTGACCGTGGTCAGTTCGTCTCGCATCTCGACCTCAGAGGAACCGGATTTGCCTGATTCCTCGGCCTACATGCTTTCACCAGGACAACCAACGCCTGGCTCACCTAGCCTTCTTCGTCCCCCCATCGCAACCACATCCGGTACGGGAATATTAACCCGTTTCCCATCGACTACGCGTTTCCGCCTCGCCTTAGGGGCCGACTCACTCTGCTCCGATTAACGTAGAACAGAAAACCTTGGTCTTCCGGCGGGGGAGTTTTTCACTCCCCTTATCGTTACTCATGTCAGCATTCGCACTCGTGATACCTCCAGCAGACTTCTCAATCCACCTTCATTGGCTTACACGACGCTCCTCTACCGCTCATCCAGAGGATGAACCCGTAGCTTCGGTACCTGATTTAGCCCCGTTATATCTTCCGCGCAGGCCGACTCGACTAGTGAGCTATTACGCTTTCTTTAAAGGATGGCTGCTTCTAAGCCAACCTCCTAGCTGTCTGAGCCTTCCCACATCGTTTCCCACTTAATCAGGATTTTGGGACCTTAGCTGACGGTCTGGGTTGTTTCCCTTTTCACAACGGACGTTAGCACCCGCTGTGTGTCTCCCACGCTGCACTCACTGGTATTCGGAGTTTGCCTCGGGTTGGTAAGTCGGGATGACCCCCTAGCCGAAACAGTGCTCTACCCCCAGCGGTGATACGTGAGGCGCTACCTAAATAGCTTTCGAGGAGAACCAGCTATCTCCGGGCTTGATTAGCCTTTCACTCCGATCCACAGCTCATCCCAGCATTTTTCAACATACTTGGGTTCGGGCCTCCAATTGATGTTACTCAATCTTCACCCTGGCCATGGATAGATCGCCCGGTTTCGGGTCTATACCCTGCGACTGGTCGCCCAGTTAAGACTCGGTTTCCCTACGCCTCCCCTATACGGTTAAGCTCGCCACAGAATATAAGTCGCTGACCCATTATACAAAAGGTACGCGGTCACACCACGAAGGTGCTCCCACTGCTTGTACGCATACGGTTTCAGGATCTATTTCACTCCCCTCGCCGGGGTTCTTTTCGCCTTTCCCTCACGGTACTGGTTCACTATCGGTCAGCCAGGAGTATTTAGCCTTGGAGGATGGTCCCCCCATGTTCAGTCAAGGTTTCTCGTGCCCCGACCTACTCGATTTCACGTGACTCAGACTTCGACTACGGGACTATCACCCTGTATCGTCAAGCTTCCCAGCTTGTTCGTCTGTCAGTTGTCACGCTTAAGGGCTGGTCCCCGTTCGCTCGCCGCTACTTGGGGAATCTCGGTTGATTTCTTTTCCTCCGGGTACTTAGATGTTTCAGTTCCCCGGGTTTGCCTCTATAGGTTATGTATTGGCCTATAGATACTCACCTGATGGTGAGTGGGTTTCCCCATTCGGAAATCGTTGGGTCGCAGGGTATTTGCCACCTCGCCAACGCTTATCGCAGGCTATCACGTCCTTCATCGCCTCTGGCTGCCAAGGCATCCACCGTATGCGCTTAATCGCTTGACCATATAACCCCAAGGGGTCTGTCAAGGATTACGAATCTGTCGGACCTCTCCGACATATCGTTTGATAGACATGCGCTTGGCGCACACATCTATCGTCAGCATGATTCACATTGTTAAAGAGCGGCTGTTCAGAGAACAGTGAGAAGTCACACAACCTTCACGAGGAAGGCGATATGCTTGTCACTGTGGACTGTGCAGCGTTATCAGGTAGTAGAAGCTGAACCGGACTTTCATGGTGGAGCCAAGCGGGATCGAACCGCTGACCTCCTGCGTGCAAGGCAGGCGCTCTCCCAGCTGAGCTATGGCCCCAAAGTCGGCAAAACCGTGTCGACAAAAGCACGAAGCTTTTGGTGGGTCTGGGCAGATTTGAACTGCCGACCTCACCCTTATCAGGGGTGCGCTCTAACCAACTGAGCTACAGACCCGACACTACTACTCGATAAACTAACTTGATCAGGTAATTCGTTGTGAGCACTTGCCGCGAGCAGTAGACAGTGTCGATAAGGAGGTGATCCAGCCCCAGGTTCCCCTAGGGCTACCTTGTTACGACTTCACCCCAGTCATGAACCACACCGTGGTGATCGCCCTCCCGAAGGTTAGGCTAACCACTTCTGGTGCAGTCCACTCCCATGGTGTGACGGGCGGTGTGTACAAGGCCCGGGAACGTATTCACCGTGGCATTCTGATCCACGATTACTAGCGATTCCGACTTCATGGAGTCGAGTTGCAGACTCCAATCCGGACTGAGGCAAGCTTTATGGGATTGGCTCCACTTCGCAGTATTGCAACCCTTTGTACTTGCCATTGTAGCACGTGTGTAGCCCTACCCGTAAGGGCCATGATGACTTGACGTCGTCCCCACCTTCCTCCGGTTTGTCACCGGCAGTCTCCTTAGAGTTCCCGACATTACTCGCTGGCAAATAAGGATAGGGGTTGCGCTCGTTACGGGACTTAACCCAACATTTCACAACACGAGCTGACGACAGCCATGCAGCACCTGTCTCAGAGTTCCCGAAGGCACCAATCCATCTCTGGAAAGTCCTCTGGATGTCAAGGGTAGGTAAGGTTCTTCGCGTTGCATCGAATTAAACCACATGCTCCACCGCTTGTGCGGGCCCCCGTCAATTCATTTGAGTTTTAACCTTGCGGCCGTACTCCCCAGGCGGTCAACTTATTGCGTTAGCTGCGCCACTAAGTCCTCAAGGGACCCAACGGCTAGTTGACATCGTTTACGGCGTGGACTACCAGGGTATCTAATCCTGTTTGCTACCCACGCTTTCGCACCTCAGTGTCAGTGTCAGTCCAGAAGGCCGCCTTCGCCACTGGTATTCCTCCCGATCTCTACGCATTTCACCGCTACACCGGGAATTCTACCTTCCTCTCCTGCACTCTAGCCAAGCAGTTCCAGATGCCGTTCCCAGGTTGAGCCCGGGGCTTTCACACCTGGCTGACTTAGCCACCTACGCGCGCTTTACGCCCAGTAATTCCGATTAACGCTTGCACCCTCCGTATTACCGCGGCTGCTGGCACGGAGTTAGCCGGTGCTTCTTCTGCGAGTGATGTCTTTCCTCGGGAGTATTAGTCCCAAGGCGTTCTTCCTCGCTGAAAGTGCTTTACAACCCGAAGGCCTTCTTCACACACGCGGCATGGCTGGATCAGGCTTTCGCCCATTGTCCAATATTCCCCACTGCTGCCTCCCGTAGGAGTCTGGGCCGTGTCTCAGTCCCAGTGTGGCTGATCATCCTCTCAGACCAGCTACGGATCGTCGCCTTGGTGAGCCATTACCTCACCAACAAGCTAATCCGACATGGGCTCATCCGATAGCGCAAGGTCCGAAGATCCCCTGCTTTCTCCCGTAGGACGTATGCGGTATTAGCCTGAGTTTCCCCAGGTTGTCCCCCACTATCGGGCAGATTCCCATGCATTACTCACCCGTCCGCCGCTCGACGCCTCCTAGCAAGCTAGGATCGTTTCCGCTCGACTTGCATGTGTTAAGCCTGCCGCCAGCGTTCAATCTGAGCCATGATCAAACTCTTCAGTTGAAAGCTTGATAGTCTGTTAAGCAGACCAAACTTGGTTCAGAGTCAAACTTCTCGTGAGAGGCTTGCTCCGATATTTGGTGACCTTGTCACCACTCATCGGCAAGCGCTCACACGAATTACCTGATCAAATTTTTAAAGAGCGTCGCTGTTAAGCGAGGAGGCATATTCTACTTGGAACGCTTGAGAAGTCAAGCACTTGATGATGAGTCAGTCGACTGCCTCTAAGCATCATCAAGCGGTGAGGAGCGTTGCTCGATCACCTGTTCCGTAAGGAGTGCGGCGTATTCTAGCGAATCGCCCGGGATTGTCAATCGATGATTTCGAAGTGGACTTCAAAAACCTCAAGCAAAACAATCACCTGCAAACCTCTTTCACCGCTGGTAACGCCATGCGTCCCCGGCAGCGGATGCGTACTTTACACAGGAATCGGTTTGATGGCAAGGGCTTTGACGCAGAAAACAGTCGCTATCCTGCTCGGCACTCAGACCGCCTTGCCGTCCGCGGGCCGAGACACTGGCCGCGCCTGCCAGCCACCACGCGAATGCGACTGTGTCTCAAGCGCTGCTTCCAGGCGTGCCTCCGGCAGCTGCATGACGCGAGCCAACAGTGTCAGCAGGACCACCTCTTCATCGGCCAGCGTCTGGTCGGCATGCACCACCTGGGCTAGCGCCGTGAACCATCGCTGTTTGTCCATCGGGCGCAGGTGAGCCAGCTGCGTGAGATGACGGCAGCGCAGCGCAGGGTTATCCCCATCCAGCTGCGACTGCGGATACGCAAGCGCCAGACCAAGTTCTGCACTGGCGTCCAGGAAGATGTCCTCGCGCAGCGTTTCATCGTCGATGAGTCCGACCATCAGCATGAGCCAATGCTGACAGGCCGGCTGGCATTGCTGCAGGGCCAGCGAGTCACTCTTGCGATCGATCCGCGGGTCCAGTGACTCCAGCAGCAACTGCCAGAGACACCAGATGAACATGTCCTGCGGAGGTGTCTGCGCCTTGAGCATGCGATGTGCGCGCTCATCCGCTTCCCGCCAGCGCGGTATCAACCGGTTGAGCAAGGGGATCCACTCGACCCGCGGCAAGGACTCGAGCTTGCGCCGTGCCTCGCGCACGCGCTTGCCATCCAGCCAGTCATGCTGACGCTCAAGCTCGGTGAGCCAGATCCCACGCCGGGTGAGCTCCGAGGGTGCGATCATCGCCACCACCAGCTGCGGGCAGAGAAAGCGCGACAGCGTCAGGTTCTCGAGCTCACCCCGGGAACGCGACAGCTCGCCCATGACGGCCGCGCCGGCGATACCCGCCATGACCCCGCCAAGCACTTCGGCCCCGATGGGCCCTTGCTGCTCGAAGGTATGCACCGGTTGCTGGCGCGCGCTCAGATATTGTCTGTCCCAACGGGGCTCCAGGCGCTTGATGCGTTCATCCAGCGGCGGATGCGAGTCGAACCAGCCCGTCAGCCATGGCGGACGCGCTTCGACGAAGAAGAGATGGTTGTAGGTCATGGCGCGCGGATGCTGGATGCGCCCCTGCCAGCCCATGCCACCGATACGCTTGAGGGCGGAGGCGATGCCATCCGGAAAGCGCGTCAGGCGCACCGCACTGGCATCGGCGAGATATTCGCGTGAGCGCGCGACCCCGCGCTGCAACAGCCTGCCACCCAGCCCGCCGAGACTGCCGAGCAACCACAACGCCACACCGACCAGCATCAGCTGTGGCATGCCGCCTTTCCTGTCGGAACCGGAGGAGCGCGCCCTGCCCAACACGAAGCCGATGCGCCCCGCCCCCATCAGGAAGCGCCCCGCCTCGGAGAGAAACACCAGGCCGTGGACCGCACTTGCCAGACGCAGGTTGAGGCGAATATCGCCATTGGCGATATGGGCGAACTCGTGAGCGACCACGCCCTGCAGCTCGTTGCGATCGAGCTGCTCCAACGCCCCGCGACTCAGCGCGATCGCCGCATCATGGGGCCGATAGCCCGCCGCGAAGGCATTGATCATCGCCTCATGCGGCAGCAGGAACAGCTGCGGCGTGGGCAGATTGGCGGCGATCGCCATCTCTTCCACCACATTCAGTGCCCGCCGCTCGCTCGAGTCCTGGGTCTCGACATCCACCAGCTTGCCGCCCAGGCGTGCGGCCACGACCGCACCGCCCTGCTGCAGACGCCGCAGCTCACGCGCCGCGACCAGTGCATTGCACAGAAAGATGATGCTCGCCACTGGCCAGACATATTCAAACGTCGTGGCGGCCGGACGCCCCAGGAAACTGCTGATCGCGACATGCACCACGGCGCCGGCGGCAAGAGACACCACCAGCGACATGGCCGTGAAGGCCAGCAGCAATAGCCGCGTACGACGCCGCGCACTGTCCTGCTCATGATAGAAATTCATTCGCGCTCGCCATCTACCCAGTCAGGATCACAGCGCCAGACCGCTGCGAGAGAAGCATCAGCCGGTCGGCTCACGAGAAACTGACATCCGGCGCCTGGCGGATCTTCACGCTGTCATCGAAGGCCAGCAGGCCTGCATCACTGCGATGACCGAAGGTCGGCGCGAACACCACCTGCGGGAAGCTCTGGCGATAGACGTTGTAGTCGGTGACGGCATCGTTGTAGGCCTGACGCGCGAAGGCGACGCGGTTCTCGGTGGCGGTCAGCTCTTCCATCAGGTCGCTCATGGTCTGGTCCGCCTTGAGCTCCGGATAGGCCTCGACCACCACATCCAGCTTGCCCAGACTCGCCGCCAACCCCTGCTCGGCACCGGCCAGGCTGGCCAGCTTGTCCATGCTGCCGGGATGCGCCGCGGCGGCATTCAAGGCGGCCATCGCCTTGTTGCGGGCATTGATCACTTCTTCCAGGGTGCCACGCTCATGGCTCAGATAGCCCTTGGCCGTCTCGACCAGATTGGGAATCAGGTCATAGCGCCGCTTGAGCTGTACCTCTATCTGCGCGAAGGCATTCTCGAAGCGCGCCTTGAGGCTGACCAGCTTGTTGTAGATCGAGATCACGTAGATGACGATCAGCGCGATGGCGCCCAGCAGCAGAAATGTTTTCATGATGAGTCCCTTGTGATGATGCCTTTGCAATGAAGGCCCGGCAGGCGTTGTCCCGCTCTCCGGCGAGTCTTTGCAAGCGCCCCTGTCGATCTTCCTGTGCAATCCGCTTCCAGTTTACCCATACCGGATGACGGCACCAGTCAATTGGATGACTGATTGCCAACGGGGCATCATGCGGCCGGCAACCTCACGGCACCCAATGCGCCATGAACTCGTGCACCGGCAGTGCTTCGAGTCGCTCGCGATCGCCCAGCAACGCCATCAAGGTGTCGCACCGCGAAGGCGGGAAGCAGGTGGCCAGATTGGCCCGACACTTGTCCTCGAGCGGGGCGAGCGACTCTTCACGCCGCCGACGATGTCCCAGCGGGTATTCCACCGTCACCTGCTCAGTGGCACTGCCATCGCAAAAGACCACCCGCAGGGCATTGGCGATCGAGCGCTTGTCGGCTTCCAGATACTCGCGGGTGAAGCGCGCCTCTTCCTTGACGACCATCCTGTCACGCAGCTGATCGATCTCCGGGTGAGCGGCATGGAAGCCATCTTCATAGTGGTCCGCGTTCAACTCGCCGAAGATCAGCGGCACCGCGACCATGTATTGCAGGCAGTGATCGCGGTCCGCCGCATTGGCGAGCGCGCCCTGCTTGGAGATGATGCGGATCGCCGATTCATGGGTGGTGATCTCGATGCGCTCGATCTCCTCGAGCCGGTCGCGCACCTCGGGATGGAGCAGGATGGCCGCCTCGGCGGCGGTCTGGGCATGGAATTCGGCCGGGAAGGAGACCTTGAAGAGCACGTTCTCCATCACATAGCTGCCCAGAGGGCGCGCCAGCGTCAGGTGCCGTTCGTCTTCAGGCTTGAGGGCGAGATCGCTGTTGCCGTGACTGAAGGAGACATCATTGAAGCCCCACTGCGGCGCGCTGAGGGCACCGGGGATGCCCATCTCGCCACGCAGGGCGATGTCCGACAGCCGCACGCCGCGTGAAGTGGCGTCCCCCGCCGCCCAGCTCTTGCGCGAGCCCGCATTGGGCGCATGACGATAGGTGCGCAGGCTCTGGCCATCGACGAAGGCGTGCGACAGCGCCGACAGCAACTGCTCGCGATTAGCCCCCATCAAGCGCGCCGTCACGGCGGTGGTCGCAACCTTGACCAGCATGACATGGTCGAGCCCGACGCGGTTGAAGCTGTTGTCCAGCGCCAGCACGCCCTGGATCTCATGCGCCATCACCATGCTCTCCAGCACATCACGCATCACCAGGGGCGGCTTGCCCAGCGCGACACGCTGGCGCGAGAGGTGATCCGCCACCGCCAGAATGCCGCCAAGATTGTCCGAGGGATGCCCCCACTCCGCCGCCAGCCAGGTGTCGTTGTAATCCAGCCAGCGGATGGTGCAGCCGATATCCCACGCCGCCTTGACGGGATCGAGACTGAAGGCGGTGCCGGGCACCCGTGCACCATGCGGCACCACGGTCTCGGCCACCAGCGGGCCGAGATGCTTGGTGCATTCCGGGAAGCGCAGCGCCAGGATGCCGCAGCCGAGGGTATCCATCAGACACAGGCGAGCGGTATCCATCGCCTCTGCCGAGGGACCTGAGCGCTCGCTCTTGCCGGCCAGACCATCTACATCCGTATCCGTATCCGCATTCACATTCGCGATATGAGGATCATCGCAATACCCCAGCACATAGTCGGCGATCTGCTGCAGCTCCGGGTCATAGTCCGGGCGCTGGTTGGCGCTGGCTTGATTGGTACTGGCTTGATTGGTGCTGGCCTGATTGGTACTGGCTTGAGTGGCGCTGGCCTGGTTGGTACTGGCCTGACTTGTACTGGCTTGAGTGGCGCTGAGACGGCTGTCGCCCGTCTGATCAGAGGATGGCGTGCTCATGTGTGACCTCCTGTCGTGGATCGTCTTTGCTCGCATGCATCTCCCGCGATACCGGCACATCCCCCGAAATACCCGAGTCCGCACCATAGAAACGCGAAAGCCGGCCCTCTGCACATGTATGCCAGGCCGGCTTTCATCGGGATGCCGCAGGAGGGATATCAAGAGAGATATATTGACAGTAGACCATCGCCTGCCAATACCGGCGCTAGCGCATCAGGGTCTCCGCCGGCACCCGCACCCAGCCTTCCATCAGAATACGCGCGCTGCGACTCATCACGGCCTCACTGACGGTCCATTCGCCCTCGCCTTGCTGGCCGTCACCGACCTGCCCCGAGGGTGACTGACGATGGGCACTCGCGCCGACCCTGAGCGTGCCGGAGGGATGCCCGAAGCACACCGAGTCACGCGCGGTGCCAGTCTGCCCGGCCCCAGACTCAGCATCGGCTCCGCCAGCGGCGGCAAGATTGACCAGCGTGCCGGGCACCGCGGCCGCAGCGGCGATGGCGACGGCCGCGGTGCCCATCATGGCGTGGTGCAGCTTGCCCATCGACACGGCGCGAATCAGCACGTCGATCTCGTCGGCCTTGATCTCGCGACCACTGGAGACGACGTGATCCACCGGCGGCGCCACGAAGGCGACCTTGGGGGTGTGCTGACGTCTGGCGGCCTCGCCCAGCTCCTGGATCAGTCCCATGCGCAGTGCGCCGTGGGCGCGCAATGTCTCGAGGCGTGCGAGGGCCTCGCCATCCGCGTTGATCGCTTCCTGCAGCTCGGTGCCCTGATAGCCGAGATCGCGGGCAGCGACGAAGATGGTCGGGATGCCGGCATTGATCAGGGTCGCCTGGATTCGCCCGCCCGCGACCACCGATTCCGGCACTTCCAGCGTATCGACCACATTGCCGGTGGGGAACATGCTGCCCTCGCCAGCGGCGGGGTCGCGGAAGGCGACCGCCACTTCGGCGGCCGGGAAGGTCACGCCATCCAGGGCGAAGTCGCCGGTTTCCTGGACGCGCCCTTCGCACATCGGCACCCGCGCAATGATGGTCTTGGCGATGTTGGCCTGCCAGATACGTACCTCGGCGATGCCATCACGCGGCAGTCGCTCGGCCGGCACCAGGCCCTTCTCGATGGCGAAGGGCCCGACCGCCGCCGAGAGATTGCCGCAGTTGCCGCTCCAGTCGACGAAGGGCGAGTCGATGGAGACCTGGCCGAACAGATAGTCGACGTCGTGGTCCGGCTGCTCGCTGCGACTGATGATCACCGACTTGCTGGTGCTGGAGGTCGCGCCCCCCATGCCGTCGATCTGCTTGGCGTAGGGGTCAGGGCTGCCGATCACGCGCAGCAGCAGGGCATCACGCGCCGGGCCCGGCACCTGCGCCGCTTCCGGCAGCTCATCGCGCAGGAAGAACACGCCCTTGCTGGTGCCGCCACGCAGATAGGTGGCGGGGATCCTGAGCTGTGCCTGCTGGCTCATGCCGTCACCTCCGCCGCCGGCTCGCCCGGTTCCTGGGAGCTCAGGAAGTCTTCGGCGAAGCGCTGCAGCACGCCGCCCGCCGAGTAGATGGAGACTTCCTCACGGGTATCGAGGCGGCAGGTGACCGGCACGCGCTCGAGCTGACCTGCCTTGTCACCGGCGGTACGCTCGATCACCAGCGTGAGTTCTGCCCCCGGCGCCGGCTCGCCCTCGACGGCGTAGATCTCGCTGCCATCCAGCGCCAGCGTCCTGCGCGTGGTACCGGCGGCGAACTGCAGCGGCATCACGCCCATGCCGACCAGATTGGTGCGGTGGATACGCTCGAAACCTTCCGCGACGATGGCCTCGACGCCCGCCAGCCGCACGCCCTTGGCCGCCCAGTCACGCGACGAGCCCTGGCCATAATCCGCGCCCGCGATGATGATCAACGGCTGCTTGCGCTGCATGTAGGCCTCGATGGCCTCCCACATGCGTACCACCTTGCCTTCCGGCTCCAGGCGCGTGAGCGAACCCTGCTTGACCTCGCGCTTGCCGTCCGCCCCTTCCACCACGGCCATCTCGTTGATCAGCTTGGGGTTGGCGAAGGTGGCACGCTGCGCGGTGAGGTGATCACCACGGTGAGTGGCGTAGGAATTGAAGTCCTCCTCCGGCAGGCCCATCGCGGCCAGATACTCGCCCGCCGCACTGCTGGCCATGATGGCATTGGAGGGCGACAGGTGATCGGTGGTGATGTTGTCCCCCAGCACCGCCAGTGCCCGCATGCCCTTGAGCGTCGGTGCGCTGGCCAGGCCGCCTTCCCAGTACGGCGGACGACGGATGTAGGTGCTCATCTCGCGCCAGTCATAGAGCGGGCTGGTCGTGTCGTCGCGATCCTGACGGGCCTCGAACATCGGGATGTAGACCTGACGGAAGTGGTCCGGCTTGACGCTGGAGCCGACGATGGCGTCGATCTCCTCGTCACTCGGCCACAGGTCCTTGAGCATGATCGGCGAGCCGTCCGGCGCATGCCCGAGAACGTCCTTCTCGATGTCGAAGCGGATGGTGCCGGCGATGGCGTAGGCGACCACCAGCGGCGGCGAGGCCAGGAACGCCTGCTTGGCGTAGGGGTGGATACGGCCATCGAAGTTGCGGTTGCCGGACAGCACCGCGGTGGAATAGAGATCACGCTCGACGATTTCCTGCTGGATCACCGGGTCCAGCGCACCGCTCATGCCATTGCAGGTGGTGCAGGCGAAGCCGACGATGCCGAAGCCGAGCTGTTCGAGTTCCGGCAGCAGTTCCGCCTCTTCCAGATACAGCTGCACGGCCTTGGAGCCCGGCGCCAGCGAGGTCTTGACCCACGGCTTGCGCGTCAGGCCCAGCGCATTGGCGCGTCTGGCCAGCAGGCCGGCGGCGATGACATTGCGCGGATTCGAGGTGTTGGTGCAGCTGGTGATGGCGGCGATGATCACCGCGCCATCAGGCATCAGGTCGCGCCCTTCCTCATCCTGCTCATGCTCGATCACCCCGGAGATGCCGCGTGCGGCCAGTTCACTGGTCGGCACGCGACTGTGCGGGTTGGAGGGGCCCGCCAGGGTGCGCACCACCGAGGACAGGTCGAAGGTCAGCTCGCGCTCATATTCCACCGCGCCTTCGATATGGCCGCTCTCGTCGGCCCACAGGCCGGTCTCACGCGCGTAGCGCTCGACCAGCGCGATGTTCTCCGGCTCACGCCCGGTCAGCGTCAGATAGTCCAGCGTCTGCTGGTCGATGTAGAACATCGCCGCCGTGGCGCCGTACTCCGGCGTCATGTTGGAGATGGTGGCGCGATCGCCCAGGGTGAGGCTGGCCGCGCCTTCGCCGAAGAATTCCAGATAGGAGGAAACGACCTTCTCGGCGCGCAGGAATTCGGTCAGCGCCAGCACGATGTCGGTGGCGGTGATGCTCGGCTGCGGACGCCCGGTGAGGCGCACGCCGATGATGTCCGGCAGGCGCATGTAGGAGGCGCGCCCCAGCATCACGCTCTCGGCCTCGAGCCCACCGACGCCGACGGCGATCACGCCCAGCGCATCGACATGCGGCGTGTGGCTGTCGGTGCCCACCAGGGTATCCGGGAAGGCGACCTGATGACCCTTCTCATCGGCGCGCGACTCGATCACCGGCGACATCCGCTCCAGATTGATCTGGTGCATGATGCCGTTGCCGGGCGGAATCACGTCGATGTTCTCGAAGGCCTGACGGGTCCAGTCGATGAAGTGGAAGCGGTCCTCGTTGCGACGCTCCTCGATGGCGCGGTTCTTGGCGAAGGCGTCCTTGTCGAAGCCGGCGTGCTCCACCGCCAACGAGTGGTCGACGATCAACTGGGTCGGCACCACCGGATTGACCTTGGCCGGGTCTCCGCCGCGCTCGGCGATGGCATCGCGCAGGCCGGCCAGGTCGACCAGCGCGGTCTGACCGAGGATGTCATGGCACACGACACGCGCGGGGTACCAGGGGAAATCGAGATCACGCCGACGCTCGATCAATTGCACGAGGCTGTCACGCAACTGATCCGGCGGGCAGCGACGCACCAGGTTCTCGGCCAGTACGCGTGAGGTATAGGGCAGACCGGCGTAGGCGCCGGGGGCGATGTCTTCCACGGCGGCACGCGCATCGAAGTAGTCGACCGGGGTACCCGGTGACGCCGTGCCAGGCAGGGGTTTGCGATACTCGGTATTCATGGGCATCCGGACTCATCAGGCGGTCAAGAAAACGATCGGCCAGCACGCTGACTGGCCGAGGAAAGGGTCAGTCGCGCTGCTCGATGGGCAGCCAGTCGCAATGCTCCGGGCCGGTATAATCGGCGCTCGGGCGGATGATGCGATTGTTGGCGCGTTGCTCGAAGACATGCGCCGCCCAGCCGGTCAGGCGTGAACAGACGAAGATCGGCGTGAACAACTTGGTGGGAATGCCCATGAAGTGATAGGCGCTGGCGTGGAAGAAGTCGGCATTGCAGAACAGCTTCTTCTCGCGCCACATCACGGCTTCGACGCGCTCGGAGACGGCGTAGAGCTGAGTGTCACCCACATCCTCGGACAGCTTGCGTGACCACTCCTTGATGATGGCGTTGCGCGGGTCACGTTCACGGTAGATGGCGTGGCCGAAGCCCATGATCTTCTCGCGGCGCTCCAGCATGCCGAGAATCTCGCGCTCGGCTTCCTCCGGTGAGCGCCAGTGCTCGATCATCGCCATCGCCGCCTCGTTGGCACCGCCATGCAGCGGTCCGCGCAGCGAGCCGATGGCCCCGGTCACACAGGAATGCAGGTCGGAGAGCGTCGAGGCGCAGACACGCGCGGTGAAGGTCGAGGCATTGAATTCGTGCTCGGCGTAGAGGATCAGCGAGGTATTCATCACCGCGGCATGCAGCTCGCTGGGGGCCTCGCCGTGCAACAGGTGCAGGAAGTGCGCGCCGATGGAGTCGTCATCAGTCTCGGTGTCGATGCGCACGCCATCATGGCTGAAGCGATACCAGTAATTGATGATCGACGGGAACACCGCCAGCATGCGCTCGGCCTGATCGGACTGCTCATCGAAGCTCTCTTCGGTTTCCAGATTGCCGAGCATCGAGCAACCGGTGCGCATCACGTCCATCGGGTGGGCGCTGGCCGGAATCTGCTCCAGTACCGCCTTCAGGGCATCCGGCAGGCCACGCAGGCCCTTGAGGCGCGTGATGTAGGCATCCAACTCCGAAAGATTGGGCAACTTGCCCTTGAGCAGCAGATAGGCGACTTCTTCAAAGCTTGCGTGGGCGGCGAGATCCTCCAGATCGTAGCCGCGATAGCGCAGGCCGGAGCCGGTCTGGCCGACGGTGCACAGGGCGGTCTCGCCGGCACTCTGGCCGCGCAGGCCGCTGGAGGCACTAGGGCTCGGGGTAGCGGTGGTATCTGACATGGCGCGATCTCCTTGGCAGTGACGTCATTGAGTTGTTCTTTTTCTTGTAGGGCATAAAGCGTCAAGCCCCTCGCCGGCCAGGCGTTTGCCAGCGAGGGAGAAACGGTCGGGCCGGAAGCGCCGGCCCGAGAAGCCAATGGCCTCCTGATGCGAGACATGGCGTCCGTCTCGAGCGTCTGGCATCAATCCTTGCGGCTTTCGGCCTCGAACAGGGTGTCCAGCTTCTGCTCGAAGGTGTGGTAATCGAGGAAGTCGTAGAGCTCCATGCGGGTCTGCATGTCGTCGACCACGTCCTTCTGGTCACCCTTGTCGTGGATGTTCTGGTAGACCTTGAGGGCGGCGGCGTTCATGGCGCGGAAGGCCGACAGCGGATAGAGCACCATCCGACAGCCGACGTCGCCCAGCTCGCGCTGATTGAACAGCGGCGTGGCGCCGAATTCGGTGATGTTGGCCAGAATCGGCGCGTCGACGCCCTCGCAGAAGGCACGGTAGTCCTCGAGGGTATGCACCGCCTCGGCGAAGATGGCGTCCGCCCCGGCCTCGACACAGGCATTGGCGCGTGCCACGGCGGCCTCGAGCCCTTCCTTCTGGAAGGCATCGGTACGCGCGATCAGATAGAAGTCGTCATCACGACGGGCATCGGCGGCCGCCTTGATGCGATCGACCATCTCCTGGCTGGAGACAATGGCCTTGTTGGGGCGATGTCCGCAGCGCTTCTGGGCGACCTGGTCTTCCAGGTGCACGGCCGCCACGCCGGCGCGCTCCATCTCCTGAATGGTGCGCGCGATGTTGAAGGCGCCGCCCCAGCCGGTGTCGATGTCCACCAGCAGCGGCAGCTCGCTGGCGGCGGTGATGCGGCGCGCGTCTTCCAGCACGTCATTCATGCTGGTCATGCCCAGGTCCGGCAGCCCGTAGGAGGCGTTGGCCACGCCGCCACCGGACAGGTAGATCGCCTGATGCCCGACGCGCTCGGCCATGATGGCGGTATAGGCATTGATGGTGCCGACGATGGGCAGCGGACGATTGGTTTCCAGCGCCGCGCGGAAGCGGGCGCCGGGGCTTGGCAAGGCGGTGGAACTCAGATGGCGTGACATGACATCTCCCGGGCTGGGCCCATGACGGGGTTGGAATTGTTGGTGGTGATCCGATCGCAAGCGCTGTGGCAGTTCACTCCTCGCCCTGCTCTTCCTTGAGCGTGGCGGCATAGCGGCGGGCGACGTTCTCCCGCGAGGCGCTGACGTGGCGGCGCATCAGCAGCTCCGCCAGCTCCTCGTCGCCGGCCTCGATGGCATCGACGATACGGTGGTGCTCGACGAAGGCCTTCTGCGGACGCGAGCCACTGGCGCTGAACTGGGTGCGATACATGCGCACCAGGTAGTAGAGGTCGTCGCAGAGAATCGTCATCAGCATGTGGTTATGGCTGCCGAGGACGATCTGATAGTGGAAGTCGAGATCGCCTTCCTTCTGGAAGTAGGCGGTACCGGTCTTGAGGTCCGACTGCTGCTCGTGGGTCTTGAGCACGCTGCGCAGCCGCGTGACCTCCTCCTGCGTCATGTGCCGCGCCGCCAGACGCGCAGCCATGCTCTCCAGCGCCTCACGCACGTCGAACAGCTCCAGTAGCTCGGTCATCGAGAGCTTGACCACCCGCGCGCCGACGTGGGGCACGCGCTCGATCAGGCGATGGACCTCGAGACGACGCATCGCCTCGCGCAGCGGGCCGCGCGAGATGCCATAGGCCTGCGCCAGCCCCGGCTCGGTGATCTTGCTGCCCGGTGCCAGCTCACCGCGCACGATGGCGTCCTGCAGCTGGTGGAAGACGCGCTCGGCCAGGGTGCGCACCTCAGGTGCCGGAGCACTCGCGGAGGCGGTGTGGCCTGCCTGCTCGGCAGTGGCGCCGCGCGCGAGGCTTCGAGCGGTGGTGGCATTGTGAAAGGCATCGGTGGTCATGGCGGTCAGGCAATCCGGCTGGACAAGGGGCTGAGACAGGACAATGGCGATGAGGGACTTTCAGCACTATTGTCGACAATCATTCAATGACTGCCAGACTAGCCAGCGAGCCTGAGTGGGTCAAGATGCAATCCGCCAAATCCTCTACACCTTTGGCGTAAGAGAGCTGGCATGCGCTGGATAAACGGCTGCCAGAACAAGGCCGAACCGCCTGAGACGCCGCCATGCCAGTCTTCAAACATCGACAGGCCAGAGGCACTCCAGCCAGTAGCTGCCGAGACGAAAGACGCCCCGCCAGCACAGGCTGACGGGGCGTCTTGAGTCTCAATGCCAGACCATTCATCGGTCGGCTTGTCGACAATCACGCGATTTATGTGAAGCTGAGCTCCGCGCCGATGCGGCGGGGTTTCTGGAAAGGCAGCGAGTGATCGGTGCCGGGGATTTCCAGCGATTGCCAACCCGCATGACGCTCGGCCAGCAGACTGTGATAGTCGCGCAGGGTCTGCGGGCTCTTGCCGCCGACCAGGCTGCGCACCTCGCTACCTGAGGCCAGCACGTCGGCCAGCAGTGCCTCACGGTCGATCTCGCGCACGGCATGCGTGACACAGTCCAGCGCATTGGCGAAGCCCAAGTGGCGATGCGCCAGTCGCGCCACCATCATGCGCTCGGCGCGCGGGTTGCGCGTACGATGCGGCGAGATGAGGTCGAGGAAGGCGGTGATGCCCGCCTCGGGGCTTGAGGCTTCGCGCATGGCGCGCGCCGCCTCGGCATAGCCGTCACGCACCTTGAGCATGGTGGCGTGGCATTCGCGCTCCAGCAGTGCCGGCTCCAGCAGACTGATGTCGCCGACCTTCACCTCCGGGCGCTCGGCGCGCAGACGCTGGACGAGACGCATGGCGACCAGCCCGCCGAAGCTGTAGCCGATCAGGTCGAAATGCGTGATGCGCTGCGTCTCGATCAGCGCCATCACGTCCTCGACCACCTGCTCGAGAGTGAAAGGAGGCTCGCCACCCTGCGGCGCCAGCGTCTGCCCCATGCCACGCAGGTCCGGGATGATCAGTTCATCATGGGCCGTGAGATGCCCGACCAGCGGTGCCCAGGTCAGCGTGCCGGCCACGCCCGCGCCGTGCAGCATCAGCAGTCGACGCCCGCCCTGGGCGTCATGCCGCTTGAGACGCTGCCAGAAAATGTTCTGATCGGGACGTGACAGCAGATGTTGGCCATGTTCGAACTCGGGATGCATGCAGGGGCTCCGGTGGGGTGCCAGGGGCTGGGCAAGAGACTGGGCAAGAGGGCTGGGCGAACGTCAGCACGCGCGTCATGGCAGTCATCGATGACGGCGCAGGGCGTTCAGAGGCAGGCACCTTAATCAGCGCACGGGAGAACGGCAAGCCAACAAGGCCAGCCCCTCACCGGAATCCGCACGCATGGGCGGACAAAACGCCTTCGGATGCCTAGAATGCCCTGTCCGCCAACGGAAGCTGTCATGACCATCTCGCTCGAAATCAACGCCCTGCCCTACGCCCTCGCCGCCGAGGATGAAGCCTCCACGCTGTCGCGCTTCGCACGCCTGCGCTCACGCCCCGACGCCGTGCTGCTCGACAGTGGCCAGCCGTCGCTGGCCGGTGGCCGCTTCGACATCATCAGCAGCGACCCGCTGGCCGTGCTGGAGCAAGGTCCACACGGCGGCAAGCTCACTGGCCCGCTGCCGGAGACGATGCGTGACCTGAGCCAGTTCAGTGAAGCGCTGGAGCGCCTCGCCCGCCTGCCGGTAATCGAGGCCCAGCGCCAGCTGCTGACCCTGCTGCCGCAGACGCTGGCAGGCGAAGAGCTCGCCCGGCATGACCTGAGCGCCGAGGACCTGCCGTTCATCGCCGGCCTGCTGGGCTACTGGAGCTACGACTTCGGGCGCGCGCTGGAAGACTTGCCCGCCACGACCGAGGACGACATCGCGCTGCCCTGGGCGCGTCTCGGTCTCTATGACTGGGCATTGATCAGTGACCATCAGCGCCAGCAGAGCTGGCTGATCGCCTCGCCCCAACGGCGCCGGCAGGTGCTTGAGTGGCTGGAGCAACCGGCGCCGCGCAGCGCCGACTTCGCCCTCGACACCCCCTTTTCGCCGCTGCTGGATCGCGCGGGCTACGGCGAACGCTTCCGTCAGGTGATGGAGTATCTGCACGCCGGTGACTGCTATCAGATCAACCTGACCCAGCGCTTCTCCGCCGACTGCAGTGGCGACAGCTGGGATGCCTACCTGCGCCTGCGTCAGGCCACGCCGACACCTTACGCCGGCTATCTGAGCTGGCAGGACGCCAAGGGCGAGGAGATGGCGATCGTCTCCGTCTCGCCGGAGCGCTTCGTCGAGGTCAATCATCGCGCGGTCGAGACCAAGCCGATCAAGGGCACCCGCGCACGCGGCGCGACGCCGGAAGAGGACGCCCGGCTGGCTGCCGAGCTGCTGGAAAGCCCCAAGGACCGCGCCGAGAACGTGATGATCGTCGACCTGCTGCGCAATGACCTGGGCCGCGTCTCCGCGCCCGGCAGCGTCAAGGTGCCATCACTGTGCGCGCTGGAGAGCTACGCCAACGTGCATCACTCGGTCAGCACCATCACCAGCACCCTAGATGACGGACGCGATGCGCTGGATCTGCTCGGCGCCGCCTTCCCCGGCGGCTCCATCACCGGCGCGCCCAAGATCCGCGCCATGCAGATCATCGAGGAGCTGGAGCCGGTGCGCCGCAGCGCCTATTGCGGCAGCCTCGGCTATCTGGATATCCGCGGCCACATGGATACCTCCATCGCGATCCGCACGGCGGTGATCGCCGAGGGCCAAGTGCATCTGTGGGGCGGCGGCGGTCTGGTCGCCGATTCCGAGGAAGAGGCCGAATACCGCGAGAGCCTGGCCAAGATCCAGCGCCTGATGGAAGCGCTTGGCTGACAGGCGGCGTTATAAGGCGTCATGAGCGCCATAACTCGATGGCATATAACGTTCGAACGAATTCGTATTGGGGAAGCAGTGCCTGCCTTTGATAGGGTAGGCGCATTCCTGCACGTCTCCTTGAGCGCTACCCGCCTCTGCTGATGGTCTTTGCTGGCCATTGATCAGCCCTGCGCCCCGCTCCATCGGACGTGCCCTCGTTCTGGAGACTTCTCATGTCCGATACCTTCGATCTCGCCCGCATCAATGCCGAATTCGGCAACGACCCGGAAGCCCTGACCCGCTGGGCTCTGTCACTGGACAAGCACGCCATCTGCACCACCAACTTCCGACCCTTCGAGGCGGTGATCCTGCACATGGTGACGCGCTTCCGCCCTGATATCCCGATCGTGTGGATGGACAACGGCTACAACACCGATGCCACCTACCGCTTCGCCGATGAGGTGACGCGCAAGCTGAACCTGAACCGCATCATCTATCTGCCGCAGCGCACGCGTGCCCACCGTGAAGCCGTCGATGGCCTCACCCCGCATATCGATGACCCGCGCCATGAAGCCTTCACCCGTGAAGTGAAGCTCGAACCGTTCGAGCGTGCGCTGCGCGAGCTGAACCCCGAAATGTGGTTCACCGCCGTGCGCGCCAGTGACACCGCCTTCCGTGCCGGCATGCAGCCGGTCTCGCTGAACGGCGATGGCCTGATCAAGGTCGCCCCGGTGCTCAACTGGTCATCCAAGCAGATGCACGAGTATCTGGTCGCCCACGACCTGCCCAACGAGTTCGACTACGTCGACCCGACCAAGGCGGAAGACAACCGCGAGTGTGGCCTGCACCTGGCACACTGAGCCCTATGGTTGACGCTGTGCGCTCGCACCGCCCAGCCAGCAAAAAGCCCGCCTCTCAGGAGGCGGGCTTTTTCATCTGCGCTATGACAGATCTGGCGAGCGGCACTCAGTCCACTGGGACTCAGCGCACCGGCAGCTCGATATCGTGGAAGATCTCGTGCTCGTGGCGCGGGCCGGCGGCCAATGCCGCTTCGACACGCTCGCGCGTCAGGTGCGGCGCGAAGCGCTCGACGAATTCGAACATGTAGCTGCGCATGAAGGTGCCGCGACGGATGCCGATCTTGGTCGTGGAGCTCTCGAACAGATGCGTGGCGTCCAGCGCGACCAGGTCCTCATCGGCCACCTCGTCCACCGCCATGTGCGCGACGATGCCGATGCCCATGCCGAGACGCACATAGGTCTTGATGACATCGGCGTCTGAGGCGGTCAGCACCACGTTGGGCGCCAGGCCGTGGGACTTGAAGGCATCATCCAGCTGGCTGCGCCCGGTGAAGCCATAGGTGTAGGTGACCAGCGCATAACTGGCCAGCGACTCGAGGGTCAGTTCCTCGCCATTGGCCAGCGGATGATCCTTGGGCACCAGCACACAGCGATTCCAGCGATAGCACGGCAGCAGGATGAGGTCGTTGAACAGCTCCAGCGACTCGGTGCAGATGGCGAAGTCGGCCTGCCCCTCACTGACCATGTTGGCGATCTGCTTCGGCGTGCCCTGCTGCATGTGCAGCGCGACATCCGGGTACTTGCGCGTGAAATCGGCGATCACCGGCGGCAAGGCATAACGCGCCTGGGTGTGCGTGGTGGCGATCGACAGGCTGCCGCGACGGTCGTCACTGTGCTCCTGAGCGACGTGCTTGATGTTCTCCACCGTGCGCAGCACCTGGCTTGCCAGCTCGACGATGGACTCGCCGGCCGGGGTCACCCGCGTCAGGTGCTTGCCACTGCGCGCGAAAATTTCGACGCCAAGCTCATCTTCCAGCAGACGAATCTGCTTGGAAATGCCCGGCTGGGAGGTATACAGACTTTGCGCGGTGGCGGACACGTTCAGGTTGTGGCGGGTGACTTCCCAGATATAACGCAACTGCTGGAGTTTCATGCGGCTTCACTCTCCTGAGAAGCACCATCGACGCGACGCGGCGTGACAGTGGCCCGGACATGGCCGGCCACCTTGCTAAGATGATCGGGCGATAAAATCATGAATAATGATTCCTTTCGGGAATATACGCTCAAGAGTAGATTGGCGACAGTAACCTGACAAGGGGGTAGGTAGGGATGGAAGTCACACAACTGCTGCTATACGTGCTGGCAGGCGCCGGAGTGGGTTTCGCGGTCGGTGTCACTGGCGTGGGCGGCGGCTCGCTGATGACGCCCCTATTGTTGATGTTCGGCTTCCCGCCGCACATCGCCGTGGGCACCGACCTGCTCTATGCCTCCATTACCAAGGCGGGCGGCGCCTTCGCGCACCATCGCCAGGGCCATGTGGACTGGACCATCGCCCGGCGCCTGGCCATCGGCTCGCTGCCGGCGGCGCTGTTGACGATTGCGGTCCTGCATACCTTCTTCACTGACCCCACCGCCTACGCGGGCCTGATCAAGGGCATGCTGGGCGTGATGTTGATCCTCACCGCCGGCGTGCTGCTGTTCAAGAAGCGCCTGCTGGGGCTGATCAGCCCGGAAAGCTTCATCGTACGCCACGCGGCACCGCTGACCGTGCTGTCAGGCATCGTGCTCGGCGTGTGCGTCACCCTATCCTCCGTGGGTGCCGGCGCCTTCGGTGCTGCCGTGCTGATCATGCTGTTCCCGCTGTTGAGCACCGCGCGCATCGTCGGCACCGATATCGCTCACGCGGTCCCGCTGACACTGGTCGCGGGACTGGGCCACCTGTGGCTGGGCAATGTCGACTTCCTGTTGCTCGGCGCGTTGCTGGTCGGCTCACTGCCCGCCATCAGCCTGGGCGCACGCCTGACACGCCACATGCCCAGCGGCCTGCTGCAGGGCCTGCTGACGACACTGCTGCTGGGGCTGGGCATCCGTTACGCCTTCTTCTGAGCTCTCCTTGCTGCGGGATCCTTCGCACAGGCAATACCAAAGTCGGGGCGGGCAATCCACATTGCCTGCCCCGTTGCTATTCCCTCAAACCAATAAAACAGCTATAAAAACACTAGCGATCATAACCCCGTGCTATTGAGCCGATGGACAATGCCCATTTGTCAGTGATGCAAAGTGGCGCTACCATCGGACGCAGCCTGCATGTCCGGCAATGCCGCAGACAGCGAAACGAATCCCCTGGAGAAACAAGATGTCCAATCACGTCGATGTCACCGGCGCCAACTTCGAACAGGAAGTTCTCAACGCTGAAGCCCCGGTCCTGCTGAAGTTCTGGGCCCCGTGGTGTGGTCCGTGCAAGATGATGGCGCCGGTCGTCGAAGAAGTCGCCAACGAGAAAGGCGAAGGCTTGAAGATCGTCAACGTCAATGTCGATGACGCGCCGGAAATCGCCGCCGAGCAAGGCGTGCGTGGCGTGCCGACCGTGATCCTGTTCAAGTCCGGCGCCAAGGTCGCCTCTCTGGTCGGTGCCCAGTCCAAGGGTCAGCTGAGCCAGTTCATCGAGCAGAACCTCTGAGTCGACTTGCTGACAGGTGACTGCCCCGCCAGTCATCGCGCACTGATTCGATAACCAAAGGCCCCGTCACGCACAGCGTGACGGGGCCTTTGGCATTCTGACAGCAGGTCATCCACGCAGAGCTGGCCCGCGGGTCATTCCTCCGCCATGCGTCGACGACGGCGTATCCGGCGCACGGAGGGGCCCAGCAGGCGCGCCGCCCAGCGCGTGCCCGGGTGCGAGTCGAAGGCGATCTTGAGCGTCATGGTGATCGGCACTGACAACAGCATGCCCACCGGCCCGAACACCCAGCCCCACACCACCAGCGACAGGAAGGCGGCCAGCGTCGACAGCCCCAGGGTGCGCCCCATCACGCGCGGTTCGATCAAGTTGCCGAGAATGAAGTTGATCGCCAGATAACAGCCGCCCAGCATCAACGCCTTGACCGCGCCGCCTTCCGGCATCACCAGCGTCAGCAACACCGCAGGCACCGCGGCCAGCGCCGAGCCGATGTTGGGGATGTAGTTGAGGCAGAAGGCCAGCGTGGCCCACAGGAAGGCGAACTCCACATCGAGCACCAGACAGCTGATCGCGACCAGTCCCCCGGTCACGAGGCTGATCAAGGTCTTGACCGCCAGATAGCGGCGCAGCGTCAGCGAGAACAGCGTGAAGCGGCGCAGACTGACATGCGGGCTGCGCAGCGTGCTGACCAGCTTGTCGCGCAGTGACAGCGCCTCATAGAGCAGGAAGGTGGCCGTCAGCACGATGATGACACTCGAGGACAGAAGCCCCCCAAGCCCGGTCAGCAGGTTCGGCACCCACTGGGTCAACGAGGCCGGGTCGACCAGCTCGCTGAAGCGGGCCGGCGCGATGGATACGCCGCTATCCGCCAGCCATTCCAGCATGCTCTGATACTGTTCGCGCAGGCTCTCCTCAAGCTTGGGCATCTCATCGCTGAACAGGGTGAAGCGCGAGACCAGCAGCGCCGTCAGCGACGAGAACAGCACGCAGACCGTCAGGATGACGATCGGCACCCCGAAGCGTTGCCCGATGCCGTGACGGGCCAGCCAGCGCACCGGCGCGTCGCAGACCGCGGCGACGAACACCGCCAGCAGCAGCGGGACTACCAGGTCCGCCGCCAGCTTGAGGCCGCCGATGATGATGACCACTGCGGCCATGCCGACCAGCAAGGGGTGAATCTCCAGCGCGCGGCGCACGTTGGGCGCGTGGCGAGAACGCCCGGAGCGTTCGAGCGCCTCCTGCTGACGCTCGTCGCGTGGCACCTGCATGCGTGTCACGGCCTCCTCGATGGAAGTGCCCTCACTGACGCTGCGTGGCTCGCCAACGCTATCGTCAGGCGCTTGCGCGTCAGCCATCTGCGCCTCGGGCGGCACTTCCTCGTGTCGCGATCTTTCCTCAGGCGTATCGTTCGAGTGCATCCTGCGCCACCTATCCTGTCAGTGCTTGCCATCAGTACATGCCATAAGTACATGCGCGTCGCTGCCCCGCGGGTTGCTCGGGACAGCCTTCGATGCGCCTATCTTGGGCGCATGCCTGTCACAAGCCAAGACTGAAACGAGATTGATTGCTCGCGTCGGGAAAAACTCCTGCCTGACACCAAGCGCACAAAAAATGGGGAGACCGAAGTCTCCCCAAGGGTACCGAGTCAGAGCGCACTGACTGGAGGCATAAGACACGACTGTTGCCGATACATCGAACTGCTGAGCCTTGAAGCTGCTGTAAGGCTTGAAACCGTCATCAGATCTCGAAGCCGCTGCCGAAGCCTTCCACCGTCGGCGCCATCAGCGTCTCGCCGCCGGCACGAATCATCGCGGCATGGCCTTGCGTGCGCGGCAGGATGCGCTGGAAGTAGAAGCGCGCGGTATCCAGCTTGGCCTGATAGAAGGCAGCGTCCCCTTCGCCGGCCGCCAGCGCGGCCCTGGCCGTCTCACCGGCCCGCGCCCACAGGTAGCCCAGCGTGACGTAACCGGCATACATCAGGTAATCGACACTGGCTGCGCCGACCGCTTCGCGGTCCTGCATCGCACCCATGCCCACCGCCATGGTCAGCTCGCCCCATTCGCGGTTGAGCTCGGCGAGCGGATTGGCAAACTCGCTGCCTTCGCTGGCCTGACAGAACTTGTGGATCTCCTTGGTGAAGACCTTGAGCGATTCGCCCTGGCTCATCAGGATCTTGCGGCCCAGCAGGTCCAGCGCCTGGATACCGGTGGTGCCTTCATAGAGCAGGGTGATGCGCGCATCGCGCACGAACTGCTCCATGCCCCACTCCTGAATGAAGCCATGGCCGCCATAGACCTGCACACCGTGGTTGGTCGCCTCGAAGCCGGTCTCGGTCAGGAAGGCCTTGACGATGGGCGTCAGCAGGCCGAGCAAGGTATCGGCACGTGCCTTGTCCTCGCTGTCCGGGGCGTTCTCGACGATGTCATTGAACTGGGCGGCGTACATCACCAGCATACGCCCGCCCTCGGCGATGGCCTTCTGGGTCAGCAGCATGCGGCGCACGTCCGGATGCACGATGATCGGGTCGGCGGCCTTCTCCGGCGCCTTGGCCCCAGACAGGGCACGCATCTGCAGGCGGTCACGCGCATAGCTCAGCGCATTCTGGAAACTGGCCTCGGCCAGCGCCACGCCCTGGATCCCCACCCCGAGACGCGCGGCATTCATCATGGTGAACATGCAGGCCAACCCCTTGTGCGGCGGGCCGACCAGATAGCCTGTGGCGGAATCGAAGTTCATCACGCAGGTCGCGTTGCCGTGAATGCCCATCTTGTGCTCGATGGAGCCACAGCTGACGCCGTTGCGCTCACCGGCCTCGCCATTGGCGTCGGGCAGGAACTTGGGCACCACGAACAGCGAGATGCCACGCGAGCCTTCCGGAGCATCCGGCAGCTTGGCCAGCACCAGGTGCACGATGTTCTCGGACAGATCGTGCTCACCGGCCGAGATGAAGATCTTGGTGCCGCTGATGCGGTAGCCCTTGCTGCCATCGCTGTCATCCAGCGGCACGGCGCGGGTCTTGATCAGGCCCAGGTCCGTGCCGCAATGCGGCTCTGTCAGGCACATGGTGCCGGTCCAGCTGCCTTCGACCAGCTTGGTCAGGTAGGTCTGCTTGAGCACCTCGCTGCCGTGATGCTCGAGTGCATTCATCGCGCCATGCGACAGGCCCGGATACATGCCCCACGACAGGTTGGCGGAGGCGACCATTTCCGAGAGCACCATCGCCAGTGACGGCGGCAGCCCCTGACCGCCATGTTCCGGTGAGGCAGCCAGACTCGGCCAGCCGCCCTCGACATACTGCTGATAGGCAGCCTTGAAGCCGCTCGGCGCCTTGACCTCGCCGCCCTCGAAGCTACAGCCCTCGCGATCGCCCGACTGGTTCAGCGGCGTCAGCACCTCGTGCGCGAAGCGTGCGCCCTCCTCCAGGATGGCGGTCACGATATCGTCGCTGGCCTCATCGCCACCCGGCAGGCTGGCATAGTGCGCGGGATAGTCGAGCAGCTCATTCATCACGAAGCGGATGTCGCGCAACGGCGCCTGATAGTCCGGCATGCTTTACTCCTTGAGCCGTCGCGACGCGGCGGCGCTGACCTGAACAACGACAGGTGGCGGCAGGACGCTTGTCAGGCGGCGCAACACTCACTCGAGCAATGAAGAAGCGAGTCGCTGGCGGCGAACAGGTCTGACGCAACACTATCAAACATGTGTTTGAAATTAACGCCTCCTTCGCCATACCGTCAAGCGGTCGTTTGATTTCTGGCCTGCGACATTGGTGGCAAGCCCTGTCTCATCAGTGGCGAACCCTGTCTCCAGGCCGCCCCTCGCGCACGGCAGACACAAAAGAAGACACAAAAAAGCCCGACCGCAGCCGCGATCGAGCAATATCTCCCCCAGAGATAACCTGTCCTGCAAGATTCCTTGTGTACCGTGCTCTCTCCCCAGAGCCGATCCAGAGAGCCCGATCCAGACGATAAAGGCCTTGCCCGCCAGCCTCAGGCCATGCGAATGCTGCCATCGAGGCGGATCACTTCCCCGTTGAGCATGCTGTTGGTGATGATGTGCTCGGCCAGACGCGCGAACTCATCGGGCTTGCCCAGACGCTTGGGAAACGGCACCGCCTCGCACAGCGCTTCGCGGGCCGGCTCCGGAATGCCGGCCATCATCGGTGTCTCGAACACGCCGGGCGCAATCGCCATCACGCGAATGCCATGGCGTGCCAGCTCACGCGCCATCGGCAGCGTCATGCCGGCGACCCCGGCCTTGGAGGCGCTATAGGCACACTGTCCCACCTGGCCATCGAAGGCCGCGACCGAGGCGGTATTGAGAATGATGCCCCGCTCACCGTCCTCGCCCTCGGCGGCATTGCGCGCCATGCGTGCCGCCGTCAGGCGCGCCACGTTGAAGGTGCCGCTCAGATTGATCGCCAGCGTCTTCTCGAAGCCCTCGAGCGGAGCAGGCTCGCCGTCACGGTCCACCAGCTTGGCGACGCTCACCACACCGGCACAGTGGATCACCCCATGAATGGCACCGAAGGTCTGCTCCGCGACATCCAGCGCGGCCTCGACACTGGCGCTGTCGGTGATGTCGCAATGACAGAAGCGTGCCGCCTCCCCCAGCGCATCGGCCTGTTCACATGCGGCCTCGGCAAGATCCGCCAGCACCACCTGGCCGCCGGCCGCGACGATACGTGACGCCGTGGCGGCCCCGAGGCCGGATGCTGCGCCGGTGATCAGAAAGCAGTGGTCGGCGATCTTCATGAAACGAGTCTCCCGAAAGGTGATGGCAGGAAAGGTGATGAGAGCCAGGTGATGACAGACAAGCGCCGTCGGATAGTCGGCCGTGCCTGAAAGCCGCGTACATGGCTCGGTGTTCAGCTCGCGCGCGCCTGTGCTCGCAGCAGGAAACGCTGGATCTTGCCCGACGGCGTCTTGGGCAGGCTGTCGACGAAGTCGATCTCGCGCGGATAGCTGTGCGCCGAGAGTCGCTGACGCACGCTGGCGCGAATTTCCTCCGCCAGCTCGTCACTGCCGACATGGCCATCGCGCAGCACCACATAGGCCTTGATGATCTCGCCACGCAGCGCATCCGGCTTGCCGACCGCCGCCGATTCCGCCACCGCCGGATGCACCAGCACAGCGTTCTCGACATCCGCCGGGCCGACGCGATAGCCCGCGGTGGTGATGATGTCGTCGTCACGCCCGGCGAAGGTGAAGCGGCCATCGGGCTCTGCCACCACCACGTCTCCAGTCAGGTAATAGCCCTCGACGCAGGGCTGTTTCTCCTGCCAGGTGTAACCGGCGAAGAAGTGCGCGGGAGAGCGGGCGATATCCACCGCCAGCACACCCGGCTCGCCCGGCGGCAGCTCGCGATACTCGGCGTCGAGCACGGCCAGTCGATAGCCGGGCAGCGGGAAGCCGACACTGCCAACCACGACCTCATGGGCCAGCGCGTGATGATTGCAGCAGGTCATGCCGGTCTCGGTCTGACCGTAATGGTCCATCACCGCACAGCCCAGCTCCCGCGCGACCCAGCCCACCACCTCGGTGTTGAGAGGCTCGCCGGCGGAGCTTGCGACCCGCAGGTTCAGGCGCTCGAAGGCCCCTTCACCGAGCCCGGAGGCCTTGAGCATGCGATAGGCCGTGGGCGCGGCCGCGAAATTGTCGATGCGGTGACGCTCCATGAAGGCCAGCCCGCCTTCTGCACTGAACGGCGCCTGCATGAAGTAGGTGGTGGCACCCAGCAACAGCGGGCCGGTGATGGCGTAATAGAGCCCGTAGGCCCAGCCGGGGTCGGCCATGTTCCAGAAGCGCTCGCCGGGGCGCAGGTCCACCGCCAGGCGTTGATAGAGCCAGAAGGCGGGCAGCGCATTCAGCGCCACCGCCACGCCCTTGGGCTTGCCGACCGTGCCGGAGGTGAACATCTGCAGGAAGGGCGCCTCCGCCGGAAGCCACACCGGCGGCTCGGTCAGTGGTTCGCTCTGCATCAATGTCTGCCAGTCGAGATCGCCCGCCTCCAGCGCATCTCCCTCACCGCGCACGCAGATGATCACGGGATGGCGGGCAAGCTCAGTGAACTTGCTGCGCTGGCTCGTCTCGGTGATCACGATCTGCGTCTCGGCGCGCGACAGGCGATAGTCGAGCGCATCGGTGCCGAAGGCGGTGAACAGCGGCTGATAGACGGCGCCCAGCCGCCAGGTCGCGGCCAGCGCGATCATCAGCTCCGGCGTGCGCGACAGCATGCAGGCGACCCGCTGCCCCGCCACCACGCCCTGTGCCTTCAAGGCAGCCGCCATCCGCGCGCTCTGCTCATCGAGCTGTGCGTAACTCAGCTCACGCACCCGGCCCTGTTCGTCTTCGTGGACCAACGCGATGCGTTCGCCCTGCCCGGCGCGCAGATGACGCCCGACACATGCCTCATAGGCATTGCCGAGCTCGCCTGCGCCGTCGGTGTCGAGCGGCGTGGTGAACAATTCATCGCGCAGTGCCTGGATATCGAAGGCGGCCAGATAATCGCTCAGCGTCTGGCTGGCAGCGGGTTGCATGGCGTGTGAATTCGCAGATGCAGCAGAGGCGGCGCGTGACGTGCGGTTTGTTGTTGTATCGCTTGGCGTCATGGCGTGACTGGCTCCTGAGTGGTGCTCCGGGGCGGAGTGAGATGACTGGACGCCAGCCATCTACAGTTAACGTAAACGTCAAGTTAGCGACAAGCCTGTCGGGCGGCAAGCATTGTGACGCTCGACTGGCCAAAAGTTGCAGACGCTGCGTAGCAGAGGCCGTGTAACGGACGGCGTGTAACGCACGCTGTGTAGCAGACGCTGGCTCAGGGCAGGCGACACAGGCTGTCGACCAGCGCCTCGGCCAGCTCATCGGGGGAGCGCTCTCCATCGGGGCGATACCAGCGTACCGTCCAGTTGAGCGCGCCGAGCATGAACTGGCGCAGCAGTGCGGCGTCGCCCTTGAGCAGCCCTGCGGCCACGGCGGAGGCGATGGCGTCACGCCACAGGTCTTCGTAGTCATCGCGCAGCTGGACGAGATGCTCGCGCGCCGGGCCCTCCAGCCGCCGCCACTCATAGAGCGCGACCACATGGGCATTGCGATCAGTGAGCAGCGTGTCCAGATGTGCACGCGCCAGGGCCAGCAGTCGCTCACGCGCCTGCTGCTGCGACGCCGCCGAGGCGGTCACTTCGCTTGCCTGGCACGGCTCGCAGCGCGCTAGATGCTCACGGGCGATGGCCAGCGCACTGAACATGCCCTCCTCGATCACGGCGCACAGAATTTCCTGCTTGTCGGCAAAGTGATGGAAGAGACTGCCGGACTTGATGCCCATTTCCTGGGCCAGCATGCGGACGGTGGTGCGATCGAAACCCTCCTCGACGAACAGGCGGGCAGCGATACGGACCAACTCCTTGCGACGGGGTGAGGCGGTGGCTACATTCATCGTATAACTAGCGCTTGCTTGGTTTATGGGATTGAATGGATCAAAGCATAGCCACGCAGTGATCACAACGCCGACTGCACGACTCGATCTTCCAATAACAAGACACAGGAGACCGTCATGACGACCGCTTCCCGCACTACGCCAAGCCCCGCCGCCAGCGCCGATGACATCGTGATTCTCGCCGGTGCCCGCACGCCGATGGGTGGCCTCAAGGGCTCACTCTCGACGCTGAGCGCGCCACAGCTCGCCGCCGTGGCCATCAAGGCGGCCATCGAACGCGCAGGCCTCACGCCTGCCGATGTCGACGAGGGCATCTTCGGCTGCGTGCTGCCCGCCGGCGTCAAGCAGGGCCCGGCGCGGCAGGCCATGCGCCAGGCCGGCGTGCCGGACAGCATCGGCGCCACCACCATCAACAAGCTGTGCGGTTCCGGCATGAAGGCCACCATGCTGGCGCATGATCTGATTCGCGCGGGCACCAACCGCATCATGCTGGCCGGCGGGATGGAATCGATGTCCAACGCCCCGCATCTGCTCACCCAGGCGCGTGGCGGCTATCGCCTCGGTCATGGCGAGCTGAAGGACCACATGTTCTTCGATGGGCTGGAAGACGCCGAGACCGGCAAACTGATGGGCGTGTTCGCCCAGGAAGTGGCCGATGCCCGCGGCTATGACCGCCAGCGCATGGACGACTTCGCCATTGAATCGCTCAGGCGCGCCATGACGGCGACCGAGTCGGGTGATATCGCGCCGGAAATCGCTGCCGTCACGGTCAAGAGCCGCAGGGGCGAGAGCGTGGTCGAGCAGGATGAGCAGCCCTTCCAGGCCAATCTCGACAAGATTCCCACCCTGCGCCCGGCCTTCGCCAAGGACGGCACCATCACCGCCGCCAATGCCAGCTCCATCTCCGACGGCGCCTCGGCGCTGGTGCTGACGCGCCGTGATGAAGCCGAACGACGCGGGCTGGCCGTCAAGGCGCGTATCCTCGGTCACAACACCCACTCCCAGCACCCCAGCGAATTCACGCTGGCGCCCATCGGCGCCATCGACACGCTGATGAAGCGCCTGGAGTGGACCACAGAAGACGTCGACCTGTTCGAGATCAACGAGGCCTTCGCGGTGGTCACCCTGCTGGCGATGGACGCCCATGACATCCCGCATGACAAGGTCAATGTCTTCGGTGGCGCCTGCGCCCAGGGGCATCCGGTGGGCTCCACCGGCTCGCGCATCATCGTCACCCTGATCAACGCGCTGGAACGCCGCGGCAAGAAGCGCGGCATCGCGGCGCTGTGCATCGGCGGCGGTGAGGCCACCGCGATCGCCGTCGAACTGGAAGGCTGATCCACCAGCAGACACTGAGCCAACCTGATGCTTGAAACGACACGAGGCCCGGATCATTGATCCGGGCCTCGTGTCGTCGTGCGGCCTGCGATGCTCTCAGAAAGTGATCAGGGGCTCAGCCTTCCGAGCCCTGACACTGGCGCCGCTTAGCCATAGCGACCGGTGATGTAGTCCTCGGCCTTCTTGGTATTCGGGTTGGAGAACATGGTCTTGGTGTCGTTGTACTCCACCAGCTCACCCATGTGGAAGAAGGCGGTGTAATCGGCGACACGTGCCGCCTGCTGCATGTTGTGCGTCACGGTGACGATGGAGAACTGGGTCTTCAGCTTGTCCATCAGGTCTTCGATGGTCGCGGTGGAGATCGGGTCGAGTGCCGAGGTCGGCTCATCCATCAGGATGACGTCCGGCTTGACCGCGATGGCACGCGCGATGCACAGACGCTGCTGCTGACCACCGGACAGCGAGGTGCCCGGCTGGTCGAGAATGTCCTTCACTTCTTCCCACAGACCCGCATCACGCAGCGCGCTCTCGACCAGATCATCCTTGTCGGCGCGACGGCTGACCAGGTCGTGCATGGTCGGCGCGTAGGCGATGTTGTCGTAGATGGACTTGGGGAACGGGTTCGGCTTCTGGAACACCATGCCGACGCGACGACGCAATGCCACTTCATCCATGTTGCGCGCGTTGACATCACGGCCATCCATCTCGACCAGACCTTCGATGCGCACGCTGCGGATCAGGTCATTCATGCGGTTCAGGCAGCGCAGGAAGGTCGACTTGCCACAACCGGACGGGCCGATCAGGGCGGTGACGTTCTTCTGGAAGACATCGATGTTGATGTTCTTCAACGCCTTCTTCTCGCCGTACCACAGGTTGAGGTCTTCCACGCGAATGGCCAGCTCGTGGTTGGCATCTTCGTTGATGACGACCGGGCTACCGGGACGAGTGGCGGCGGCAGGCTTGGCGGGAGTGGCGACGGTGCTGTTCATGTCTCGTATTCCTTGATGAGTCGTGGGCCAGGGCTAAGGGTGGAAGGCGACCGGCCAATCGGCGGGCCGCCTCGCAGCTGCCTACCAGCGACGCTCGAATTTCTTGCGCAGCATCACGGCTGCGGCATTGAGTAGGATCAGCACTGACAGCAGCACCAGGATGCCCGCCGCAGTACGTTCAACATAGGCCTGCTCCGGCTCGCCCGCCCAGGTGAATATCTGGGCCGGCAGCACGGTGGCAGCCTGGGTGATGGCAGTCGGCGCATCCGGAATGAAGGCCACCATGCCGACGATGATCAACGGCGCGGTCTCGCCCATCGCCTGTGCCAGGCCGATGATGGAACCGGTCAGGATCCCCGGCAGTGACAGCGGCAGCACGTGGTCACGCACCACCTGCCAGCGGGAGCAGCCGACGCCGAAGGCGGCCTGACGAATGGTGTCCGGTACGCTGCGCAGCGCCGAGCGCGTGGTGATGATGATCACCGGCAAGGTCATCAGACCCAGCGTCAGACCACCGACCAGCGGGGAGGAACGCGGCATGCCGAAGAAGTTGATGAAGATCGCCAGACCCAGCAGACCGAACAGGATCGACGGCACCGCGGCCAGGTTGTTGATGTTGATCTCGATGGCCTGGGTGAAGCGGTTGTCCGGAGCGAACTCCTCCAGATAGACCGCCGTCAGCACGCCGACCGGGAAGGCGAAGGCCAGCGTGACCAGCAGCGTCAGGATCGTGCCCATCGCGGCCGACCAGATACCGGCGTATTCCGGCAACTTCGAATCACCGGTGGTGAAGAAGTTGATGTTGAACTTGAGCTCGGCCGTGCCGTTCTCGATCATGCGGTCCAGCACGGCGGTCTGCTTGGGCTTCAGGTGTGACTTGTGGCCCTTGAGGTACTGATCGACCTGGTCATCGGCGATCACCCAACGGTCGATCGTCTGACCCATCAGGCTGGCGTCAGCGGCCATGTCGCGCGGCAGCTGGCGCAGCCAGCCGCGGCTGACCAGATCACGCACGTCTTCTTCCACCGCTGCCAGCGGGATTTCCTGCGACTGCTCGCTGTAGGTGACCGGCACGTGCAGTTCTGCCTGCTGGAAGGCCGGATAGCCGCGCATGACCATGTCGCCGATGAAGACCACCAGGAAGGTGGCGGCCAGGGCGAGTGCGCCCATGGACATGAATTTCAGGCGCTTGGTGCGGCGATGACGGCCCTTCAGCTGGGCCGAGATATCGTCGAATGAATGGCTCATGTCTAGTCTCGGCCTCAGAGGTTGTTGGCGCTGTACTTCTCACGGAAGCGGCGGATCAGGACCACCGAGACCATGTTCAGCAGCAGAGTGACAACGAACAGCACCAGACCCAGCGCGAAGGCCGACAGAGTCTCGGCACTCGCGAATTCCTGGTCGCCGGTCAACGCGGCAACGATGCGCACCGTGACGGTGGTCATGTCTTCCAGCGGGTTGGCGGTCAGGTTCGGACGCATGCCCGCCGCCATCACCACGATCATCGTCTCGCCGAGGGCGCGTGACATGGCCAGCAGAGACGCGGAGATGATGCCCGGCAGCGCGGCCGGCAGGATGACGTTGCGGATGGTCTCGCCGTGGGTCATGCCCAGCGCCAGAGAGCCCTGACGCATGGTGTCCGGCACGGAGGTGATGACGTCATCGGACAGTGAGGAGATGAACGGAATGATCATGATGCCCATGACCAGACCCGGCGCCAGCGCGTTGTTGTAGGACGCCTCGATGCCCAGCGGCGAGAAGATGTCGACGATCAGCGGCGCGACGGTGATGGCGGCGAAGAAGCCGTAGACCACGGTCGGGATACCGGCGAGCACTTCCAGCACCGGCTTGGCTACGGTACGCACGCTCTCGGGGGCGAACTCCGCCATGTAGACCGCGGCGAGCAGACCGATGGGAATGGCCACCAGCATCGCGATCAGGGTGATCATGAAGGTACCGGCGAACAGCGGTACGGCACCGAAGTTGGCGGTGCTCTCGACGCCTTCACCACGGCCGGCGGCCATCTGGAAGCTGTTGCCCGGATCCCAGGTGGTGCCGGTGATGAAGGTCCAGAAGCTTTCCATCTGGAAGAAGCGGATGGCCTCGAAGATGATCGAGACCAGAATGCCGAACGTCGTGACGATGGAGATCATCGCCGCGCCGATCAACACATAACGAATGAGGGTCTCGATGGCATTGCGCGCATGGAAATCAGGCTTCACCAGGGCGAGGCCGATGACCAGGCCGACGGCTGCGACGACCAGACTGGCGATCAGCAGCTGCATGCCTTCGATATCGATATCTGCGGTGGCAATCGCAACGACGGCTGCCAGACCGACCAGCAGAGCAGGCCCTGCGCTGGAGATTGCCGTGAACCAGCCGTACTGATCCGGCTGGGCATACATTTCAGCACCGCTGGCACGCACACGCTGTGCCTTGCTGCGGCCGCTGAAGAAGGCCACCAGGCCAGCCAGCGCCACGATGCCTATGAAGAAGAGAAAGATCTGCTGAGTCTGCATCTTTCGGGTCCCGGAGTCGCGTTGTTCACAGGGGGAAGGCTTCATGCCTTGCGAAACCCTGCGACCAGTCAAGCAAACGGGCCGGCTGCCAAGGGCAACCGGCCGCGTCAGAGGGTCAGCTGCGTTGCTTACTTCTGGAGATCGGCCAGAGTCAGCTTGGTGCGCTCAGCGACCTGCTCGCGAAGCGTGGCGCGCTCTTCCTTCGGCAGCGGGATCAGACCGATGCCCTTCAGGTAGCCCAGCTCACCGATCATCTTCTCGCTCATGAACAGGTCGTTGTAGGCCTGCTGAGCCGGCACGTCATCCTTGTGCTGGTTCTTCACGTAGTAGAACAGGGAGCGGGAGACCGGGTACTCGCCAGAGGAGATGGCATCGGCTTCCGGCTGCACGCCATCGATGGAAGCACCGACGACCTTGTCAGCATTCTCTTCGAGGAAGGAGTAGCCGAAGATACCGAAGGCTTCGGTGTTCTCGACCAGCTTCTGGATGATCAGGTTGTCATTCTCGCCGGCAGCGATGTAGTGACCGTCCTGACGGATGTTGGTGTAACCCTCACCGCCGTAGCCTTCCATCTCTTCGGTGGAGACTTCCATCACCAGCTCTTCGAAGGCGTCACGGGTACCGGAAGTGGAAGGCGGCCCGTAGACGGTGATCTTGCGGTCCGGCAGGGAGGAGTCGATCTCGGACCACTTGGTGTAGGGGTTGTCGACGAGCTTGCCGTCGACCGGCACCTGAGCGGCGACCGCCAGGGTGATCTGCTCACGGGTCAGGTCGATGCTGCCATCGCGGACAGACTGGGCAAAGGCGATACCGTCGAAGCCGATCATGGCTTCAGTGATATCGGTCACGCCGTTCTCTTCACAGCGCTCGAATTCAGACGTCTTCATGCGACGAGAGGCGTTGGTGATGTCCGGAGTGCTGTCACCGACACCTTCACAGAACAGCTTCATGCCGCCGCCGGAACCGGTGGATTCGATGACCGGAGTCGGGAAATCGCTGGTGGCACCCAGCTCTTCAGCGACGTAGCTGGAGAACGGATAGACCGTGGAAGAACCCACGATGCGCAGCTGTTCACGGGCTTCTGCAGCACCAACTGATGCAGCGATGACAGCCACTGCGAGACCGGACTTGAGGAACGCCTTCATGCCTGAAACTCCTTGCGATAGGAATGAGCCAGTGAGGTGGCTTCTTGTCTACAGGGAGTACCTTGCCAAGCATTCATGACAACTGTGTGACAGTCGCCGGCTCAAGCCTTTCTCATTCGGGCGGCGTCTCATGGCGCGCCAGGGCGCGGCGCCCTGCCAGCACCCGCAGCAGAATATTGCTGACCAGCGCCGTGCCCAGCATGCCGAGAATCATTGGCCACAGGCTGTCCATCGCCAGACCTGCGATCAGCATGCCGATCACGGCGCCACTGGCAAACTGCATGCTGCCGATCAGCGCATTGGCCGTGGCGCTGATGCGCGGGAAATACTCCAGCGCCGAGGAGATCGCGTTGGGCGCCACCATGCCGTTAGCCCCGACGAACACCATCAGCAGCGGCGCGATGACGTAGAGCAGGTCCAGCCCCAGTGCCAGCGCCGATACCAGCAGGATGGCGGCAGACAGCTGGATACCGATGCCGATGCGCAGCAGGCGCGGCGGCGACAGGCGTGACAGCAGGCGCACGTTGAGACGGTTGGCGGTGAACATGAACAGGATGTTGGCGCCGAACAGCACCGGGTACCAGGCCGCCGTCACTCCGAAATGCTGCATATAAACGTAGGGCGACGCGGTGATGAAGGCGAACATGCCACCGAAGCCCATCGCCTGCGTCAGCGCATAGCCCATCGCCGGCCCGTGGCGCAGTACGCTGGCATAGTCACGCGCGACCTGCAGGAGACTGGCCGGCGGCTCGTCCGCCTCGCGCTTGCGTCGGGTCTCGGGCAAGCGCAGCGGCAGCACTATCAACAGGAAGGCGGCATAGGCGGCCAGGAAGGCGAAGATCAGCCACCAGCCCGCCATGCCCAGCAGCAGACTGCCGATGGCAGGCGCGATCAAGGGCGCCAGCATCATGATCACCGCGACGGTGGACAGCACCTTGGCCGCCTCGCGGCCACTGAAGCAGTCGCGCACGATCGCCGAGGAATTGACCACCGAGGCGCCGCCGCCCAGCGCCTGCAGGAAGCGCAGCGCATAGAGCCCCTCGAGGCTCTCGACCTGGGTGATGGCCAGACTCGCCAGCAGGAAGACGAAGATGCCTGACAGCAGGACCGGCTTGCGCCCGATACGGTCTGACAGCGGGCCGAAGATCAACTGCCCCAGCGAGAAGCCGAGCAGGAAGACCGACAGCGACAGCTCCGTATGGTGCACCGTGGTCGCCAGGTCTTCCGCCATGGCCGGCAATGCCGGCAGATAGGCATCGATGGCCAATGGAGCCAGGGCCGTATTGGCCGCGACCAGCAAGGCCAGCTGACGGGTTTGACGCTTGTCCACATCCCCTCCTGCAATCGTTTGTCGATGGTATGTCCACGTGCCGAAAACGCCACGCCCTTGCCGTCAGATGACGACAGTGGGCGCGCCGCCGCACAATTGATACAGTTGACCTACACAGGTGACGAATGTCACATCACGCTGATGAAATCCCCGCGGATCATCCACTTGGGGCGATCGGCCCGAGATGCCTTCACAGCCGGCAGGCGTGGGTGCACACTCGGTGGCAGCGCTCGCTCCGGCGGCCCCTGCCCTTCACCTCTTGCCTTATTCATGAGGGCCACTCCCCCCTTCGGGTGGCTCACGCTCAGTACAGGAAACTCTTGCATGGCACAGGACAAGCTCTCCCAACTCAAGGAAATGACCACCGTCGTCGCCGACACCGGTGACCTCGAGGCCATTCGTCGCTTCGCGCCCACTGATGCTACCACCAACCCGTCACTGATCCTGCAGGCCGCTCAGGACCCGTCACGTCGCGAGCGCCTGACCGAAGTCGCGCGCAAGGCCACCGACATCGATGATGCCGTCGATGCCGTGGCCGTGGATATCGGTACCGAGATCGCCGGCCTGGTGCCGGGTTATGTCTCCACCGAGGTCAGCGCCCGTCTGTCCTTCGATGCCGACGAGACCATCCGTCGCGCGCATCGCATCATCGAGCGCTACGCCGCCAATGGCGTCGGTCAGGAACGCATCCTGATCAAGACCGCCTCCACCTGGGAAGGCATTCGCGCCGCCGAGAAGCTCGAGCGCGAAGGCATCCGCACCAATCTGACGCTGCTGTTCAGCTTCGCCCAGGCCCAGGCCTGTGCCGATGCCGGCGTGACGCTGATCTCGCCCTTCGTCGGTCGTATCCTCGACTGGCACAAGGCCAATCAGCCGGACGCCGACTTCAGCGGCGACAACGACCCGGGCGTGAAGTCGGTCAAGGCCATCTACGAGCACTACAAGGGTCACGGCTACAAGACCATCGTGATGGGCGCCAGCTTCCGCAACACCGGCGAGATCGAAGCGCTGGCCGGCTGTGACCGCCTGACCATCTCGCCGGCACTGCTGGGTGAGCTGGCCGAGAGCACCGGCCCGCTGGAACGTCGCCTGCTGGCCGCCGATGCCGAGCAGAACGTGCCGGAAGTGCTGACCGAGTCCAACTTCCGCTGGGACATGAACGAAGACGCCATGGCCACCGAGAAGATGGGCGAAGGTATCCGCAAGTTCATGGCCGATCAGCGCAAGCTCGAGACTCTGCTGGCCGAACTGCGCAGCCACTGAGCCTGAGGAGCATAGCGCCGATGATGAGCTCTTGTTAAGCAAGAGCTCATTGAATGGCCAAGGCAACAAAAAGCGCCTGCCGTATATAACGGCAGGCGCTTTTTTGTGCTTTCAGCGGCGTGCTATCTGAATCGCGCTGTCAAGTTCGTGCTGTCAGGAAAAGCCCCAGCGCGCCTTCAGTGCGGCTGGCGATGCTCCTCGCTTTCCAGCAGCTCGATCAGCGGCTGGAACTCCAGGCGGTTGTGGCCATTCAGGCACATCAACAGCCGGTGAGCCTCGAGGATGCGCCCGCGCAGCTCCTGTTCCTGCTGGGGCGAGGCATCGGCGTCATCCTGAGACTCGTTCAGCGCTGGCGCGTTGCAGCAGGAAGCCCCGTCCAGATCGGCCTGGTCCGCCTCCGGCAGGCTGCCGGCGTCCACGACACTGGCCACCTCGTCGAACCCCATCACCTTGAGCATGGTCAGCACGTCGGGATGGGCAGCCACCACCTGCGCCGGCATCACCAGCCGGTCGCGGACCGCCAGCGCCAGCTTGGCCAGAAAGCCCAGTGCGGTGGAATCGACATTGGTCGCTTCGCGCAGATCGATGATCACGCTTTCCAGTCCCTCAACCGCAGCCACCCGCTGTACCTGCTGATCCAGCGTGGCACACAGCGTCAGGCGTACATCACCGGATAGCTTGAGCACGAACAGGCCGTCTTCGAACACGGCCTGGATACGTCCTTCATCCATCATGGAATCCTGTCAGCGTCATCAAGGTAAGGTCATCCGGCAGCTCGCCATCCAGCGCCAGTCCACGACGCAATCCTTGCACATCCTCACTGCTCAGAATCCGTTGATGCAGTGCTCGAGTCCTGTCCTCCAGCGCCTCGCCCGGCAGGCATTCCAGTACACCATCACTGGCCAGCCACAGACGGAAGCGCTCAGGAAGCGCCACACGATACGCTGGATAGCGGGTGTCTGGGAAGAGCCCCACCGGCCGACCGCTGCCTTCCAGCTCACGCAGTTCGCCATCGGGCGTGACCAGTACCGGCATCGGCAGCTGGGCGCCCAGGGTGTAATGCAGCGTGCGCGTGTCACGGTCCATCACACCACACATCACCGTGGCATGCTTGCCGATACCACTGTCGATCAGTTCACGGTTGAGCAGTGCCAGCCACTCGGGGCCGAAGGTTTCCGGCGTATGTTCCTCCCAGTGGCGGATCGCGCGTGCGAACAACAGCTTGAGCAACACGGTCACGAAGGCCGACGATGCGCCATGCCCGGAGACATCCGCAAAGTAGAACAGGCTGAAGCGTTCGTCGATCGCCTGATACTCGAGGAAGTCACCCGACAGATACAGCGACGGCGACAGGCAGTACTCATAACTGACGCCATTGATGTGCTGCCCGCTCTGGGGCAGCAGACGCTGCTGGATCTGGCCACCGGCCTGCTGGTCCTGACGCAGCAGCGCCAGATGCGTCTCCAGGTGCTCGTTGAGCTCCTCGAGGCGCGCGCGTGCCTTGGCGTGCTCATGGGCCAGCTGGTGATGCTCCGCCGCCCGCTTGAGCAGACTGCGCAATACCGAGCCATGCTCGCGCGGCGAGATGAGGTAATCGACCAACCCGGCCTCCACCGCCGGCAGCAGGCACTCATCGCCACGGCTCTCGGCCACCACCACCGTCGGCAGGCGCTCGGCCAGACGCGCCCACTCATGACTGGAAACGGCCTCGACATGCGCTACCACCACCGCCACTCCGCTGGGCAGTGTCGCGATGCCATCACAGGCCGCCACCGCACAGCGTTCATCCGTCAACAGGTTCGCCAGCGCATCACGCCGCGAGCCGGGAAGATCAATCAGACCGATCAACAGACGCTTGCCTTGCTCATCCGCCATGCCAACCCCTCATTCCCGTCCTTACTGCCATCCACTCGCAGTCTTGATGCTGCTTGCCCTCGCGACCGGCACCACTGACCATTCACGGTACCGGTCGCCTGCTGCGGGTGACGCGTTACTGGCTGTCGTCTTCCGGTGCGAAGGCACCGTCGAGATCGGCATCATCGAAGCTGTCGCTGGCGAAGGGATCATCGCCCAGCTTGCCATCGTTGATCTCGAAGTTGCGGCGCTGCAGGTAGGCATCACGAATGAAGCTGTAGCGATCGCCCTGGATCAGCTTCTCCTGCTCGAGCAGCCCAGCACGGGTATCGACCAGATCCAGCGCCTTCAGGCCGTAACGCACCTTGTCGTCTTCGACGTAGTTGACGGGATCAGCGAAGTAATCCACCGGCATGCCCGCGGTATCACGCACGGTACTCGGACCGAACAGCGGCAGCACGAGATACGGCCCCTGCCCTGCGCCCCAGACGGCGAGGGTCTGACCGAAGTCTTCCTCGTCCACTGTCCAGCCAAGCTCGCTGGCCGGATCGAACAGGCCGCCGATGCCGACGGTGGAGTTGAGCAGCAGACGGCCGGTGGAGACACCGGCATTGGCCCACTTCCACTGCAGCACCGAGTTGAACATGGTGCTGACCTCTCCCAGATTGGAGAAGAAGTTGCCCACGCCATCCTGTACCAGCTCCGGCGTCACATAGTCATAGCCCTGCGCGACCGGCTTGAGGGCATAGCGATCCAGGGTGTCATTGAAGGTATAGACGTTACGGTTGAAGCCCTCCCAGGGGTCCTGAGGGTTCGGCTCGCTGTCTCCGGTGCTGGCGCAACCCGCCAGCAGGGACATGGCCAGCAGTGCCGGCAGGGAAGTCTTGATCGTGTGCATCTCGTCACCTGTAAGTCTATTGGATTCCTGCAGCGGTCCTTGCCACATCCCTGGCTGTCAGGTCCGGTCTTCTTTATACGTTCCGCGCCCGCCAAGAGCCAGCACAGGCCACGTGGATTCGCGCAATGTCCTGCTTCAACCGCAGCGTTTCAGCAGCACGCTGCCGGCACTGTAGCCTGCCCCGAAAGAACACAATACCCCGAGGCTCCCCGGCGCCAGATCAGCGTGATGGAGGTGGAAGGCGATCACCGAGCCCGCGGAGCTGGTATTGGCGTAGCGATCGAGAATGATCGGCGCTTCCTCGCTCGACGGATCACGCCCGAGCACGCGACGCGCGATCATGTCGTTCATGTGGCGGTTGGCCTGGTGCAGCCACATGCGATCAAGATCACCGCCGTCTGCCTCGATCTCGCCCAGATGGGTGGTGATCAGCTCGGCCACCATCGGGCAGACCTCGCGGAAGACGCGCCGCCCTTCCTGTATGAACAGCTTGTCATCGGCCTGTTCACGATGGCTTGCGCTGTCGAGTGTCATCGCGGATGCCACGTCGTCCTCAAGCACCGCCGTGCGATTGAGGAAGCCGAAATTGTTGCGTATCGCATTGGAGAAGCGCGTCACCAGGCGCGTGCCGAGCACCTCGAAGCCATCGGTGCGCGTGGCGACATCCGCCGCCTCCAGCACCACGGCCGTGCAAGCATCCCCGAAGATGAAGTGGCTGTCACGGTCGCGGAAGTTGAGATGCGCACTGCAGATCTCCGGATTGACCATCAGCACACGTTTGGCACTGCCGCTGCGAATCGCGTTGGCGGCGGTCTCGATGCCGAAGGTGGCGGAGCTGCACGCCACGTTCATGTCGAAGGCATAGCCACCGGCCTCGAGCGCGGCCTGCAGTTCCACCGCCACCGCCGGATAGGGGCGCTCGAGGTTGGAACAGGCCACGATGACCAGATCCAGGTCCGCGGCGTTGACGCCCGCCGCCGCCAGCGCTTCACGCGCGGCCGCCACACCCATCTCGCACTGCACCGAGGGCTGGTCATTGGCGCGCGCCGGCAGGCGTGGGCGCATGCGCTCCGGGTCGAGAATGCCCTCGGCATCCAGCACGTAGCGGCTGTGGATACCCGAGGCCTTGACGATGAATTCGGCGCTGGACTCGGTGCGCGCCTCTCGCTCACCACGCGCGATGGCGTCGGTATTGGCGGCATTGTCTTCCGCCACCCAGGCATTGAAGGACGCCACCAAAGCCTCGTTGCTGATGGCATTGGGCGGCGTATAGAGCCCACTGCCGGTGATCAGTACGCGATGATTGCCGCTGGCGCTCATGGACTGACCGGCGTTGGCGTGTTGCGTATCGGCAGCGTGATCATTGTCATTGTTTGGCATGCATCCACTCCTGACAGTGCTATCCCGCGGGATATCACCAGAATTGAGCGGGGCACGACCCGGCGCCGCGTCGTCATGCCCCATGTTCAGTGTACGCTGTCTCGGCGATTCCAGACGCCCGAGACAGCATTTGTCGGGCGATCACAGTGAATGCTTAAACAGCAATTCCTGTCTGCAGCTTGGGCCATCCCGCCGCGGCACGCCTCCACGTACCGGTCACGCAAGCCCCTGATGCCACGCACAGCGCCCTGGAATGGCCCCAGACAAGGCAGAGCTTCAGCCAGGACAGAGCTTCACAAGGCAGAGCTTCAGCCAGGACAGAGCCCAGCCTCAAGACATCAGCGGCGCGCCATCAGCTCCTGCCAGCGCTTCTCGAGGCGCTTGGCGGAGACGGTCTCCAGGGTGCCGAGCTGCTGGGCAAACAGCGAGACGCGCAGTTCCTGCAGCCACCAGCCGAACTCTTCCAGCTCCGCATCCGGCAGCCCCTGCTCGCGCGCCTTGCTCAGGCGGGCATCAAGGCGTGATTCGAAGCCCTTGACCTCTTCCATGTCACGCTGGTCGCGCATGCGCTCCCGCGGCGCCTTGTCGAGACGGATCAGCATCGCCTCCACATAGCGCGGCAGCTGATGCAGCCATTCACCGGAGGCCTGGATGAAGCCCGGCGTGATCAGGCGCGCCTGCTGGGCCTTGAGATCAGCCACCACCAGCGCCATCGAGAAGTCGATCTTGCCCTTGAGGCGCTTGGAAAGCTCCAGATGCTGCTTGAGTGCGGCTTCCAGCGGCTTGAGCAGCGCCTCGGCGTGCGGCACCAGCTCGGCCCGCCTGTCATCGAGACGCGCCTGCAACTCGCTGCGCGAACGCGGCAGCGGCTCGACGGCCATCACCTGCTCGAAGACGCTGTAGATGAAGTCATCCGCCAGCTGGCGACGCGTGCCGACCTTGGCGAACAGCAGCGCACAGCGCTCCAGCGCCTTGAGGTCACGGTCCAGATAGCGCACCTGGTCCGGCAGGCGTGCCATCGCCAGGCGCGTGATGCCATCACGGTGCGCGGCGGCGGCCTTGGCCGGATGATCGAACAGCTCCACGCTCAGATTCTGCTCGACCTGAGCCGTCGCGCTGGCAGGTGCATGACTGGACGGCGCGCTGTTCTTGCCGGTCTTGCGCGCCAGCTTGCGCTGCTTGGCGCTCATGCCGCTGTCGGCGGGGGCCGCCGCCTTCACCACCAGCGCCGGATAGGCCTCGACGCGGATGCCCGCCTGGGTGGTGCTGTGCGAGGTGGCGATCGGCGCCTCCGGCAGATCCTCCAGCACTTCGCTGTCGGCTTCACGGCTGCGACTGGCCATCGCCCGCGCGGCGGCCGCGGCCGAGTCCTTGAAGCGTGCTTCCAGCGCCTCGAGATCACGCCCTTCGCCCAGCACCTTGCCGTCCTGATCGACGATACGCAGGTTCATCTTCAGGTGCGGTTCCAGCGTTTCGGGCGCCCAGGCATCCTGCGGCAGGCGCAGGCCGGTCTTGACGCGCATGAACTCGGCCAGCGCATCGGTCAGCGGCACGTCGTCCGGGGTCAGCGCCTCAAGTGCGGCATCGACCCAGTTGGGAATCGGCACCACCTGCTTGCGGTACTGCTTGGGCAGCGACTTCATCAGCGCGATGGCCTTGTCGCGCAACAGCCCCGGCACCAGCCATTCGATGCGATAGCGCGGCAGCTGCGAGAGCATCGCCGCCGGCACGATCATCGTCACGCCGTCATCCACCGCACCGGGCGCGAAGTGATAGCTCAGCGGGTAGGCGACGCTGTTGTGATGCAGCTGTTCGGGGTAGCGCGCGACGGTGACTTCCTCGGCGTCGCGCGCCATCAGGTCGTCGAGATTCAGGTGCAGGACATCGGGGTTGTCGCGCTCGGCCTCCTTGCGCCACTTGTCGAAGCTGCGCCCGTTGTAGATGCCTTCCGGAATGCGCTCGGCATAGAAGGCGAACAGCGTCTCTTCGTCGACGAGGATGTCCCGCTTGCGCGCACGGTCCTCAAGCTCACCGACCTCATCCATCAGGCCGCGATTGTGGGCGAAGAACGGCGCACGGGTCTGGAATTCGCCCTCGACCAGCGCACGGCGGATGAACAGCTCGCGAGACTCTTCCGGCGCCAGCGGGCCATAATGCACCTTGCGCGCGGTGACGATGGGCAGCCCGAACAGGGTCACCTGCTCACTGGCGACCACCTGGGCACGCTTCATCTCCCAGTGCGGCTCGCTGTAGCTGCGCTTGACCAGATGCTCGGCCAGCGGCTCGACCCACTCGGGCTTGATCGCCGCGACCTGGCGCGCGTAGAGCTTGGTGGTCTCGACCATCTCGGCCGCCATCACCCACTTGGGCGACTTCTTGGCCACACCGGAGCCCGGGTGGACGAAGAAGCGTCGGTTACGCGCGCCGAGATACTCGCGATTTTCCTGCTTGAGGCCGAGATTGGAGAGCAGCCCGGTCAACAGCGCGCGATGCAGTGATTCGTGATCGATGGCCACCGACGGGCGGCGGCCCTGTCCCGGTGAGGCCAGTACCCGCGCGGTGACCTCGGCCTGCGCCTCGGCGTCGCGCTCGTGCTGGGCGCTGGTCATCTCCAGCCCCAGGTCGCGCGTCAGCTGCTTGAGCTGACGGAAGGTGTCATGCCACTCGCGCAGGCGCAGATAGTTGAGGAAGCGCGCCTTGCACCAGCGGCGCAGCGGGTTGGCACCCAAGGCGTCACGCGCCAGTTCGAAGCCTTCCCACAGATTCAGCCAGCTGACGAAGTCGGAGTTGTCGTCATCCCACTCATGGTGGATCTGATCGGCCTGCTGGCGCTTGTCGGCAGGGCGCTCGCGCGGGTCCTGGATCGACAGCGCGCTGACGATGATCAGCACTTCACGCAGGCAGCCGCGCGAGGCGCCCTCAAGCACCATGCGCGCCAGACGCGGGTCGATGGGCAGACGCGCCAGGGTGCGGCCATCACGGCTCAGACGGTTGTGTTCATCCACCGCGCCCAGTTCGCGCAGCAGGCGGAAGCCATCGGTGACGAAGCGCGAGTCCGGCGCATCGACGAAGGGAAACTTCTCGATATCGCCCAGCTTGAGCGACAGCATCGACAGGATCACCGAGGCCAGGTTGGTGCGCTGGATTTCCGGCTCGGTATATTCCGGGCGCGCGAGGAAGTCCTCCTCGCTGTAGAGGCGGATGCACAGGCCTTCGGCGATACGCCCGCAGCGGCCCTTGCGCTGGTTGGCGCTGGCCTGGCTGATCGGCTCCACCGGCAGACGCTGGATCTTGGAGCGATAGCTGTAGCGGCTGATGCGCACCAGGCCCGGGTCGATCACGTAGCGGATGCCCGGCACGGTCAGCGAGGTCTCGGCGACATTGGTGGCCAGCACGATGCGGCGACCACGATGCGGCTGGAAGACGCGGTTCTGCTCTTCGTTCGAGAGTCGTGCGTACAGCGGCAGCACCTCGGTATCACGCAGCTGGGCGCGACGCAGGGTGTCCGCGGTGGCACGGATCTCGCGCTCGCCGGGCAGGAAGATCAGCACGTCACGCGGGCCCTGCATCCAGCCCTTCTCGCGCTCGATCACCGACAGCTCTTCCACCGCGCGCAGGATACCCTCCTGCAGGCTGAGGTCTTCCTCATCCTCGGCATCGCGCACCAGCGGCAGGTACTGGGTCTCGACCGGGAAGTTGCGCCCGCTGACCGAGACGATGGGCGCCGGCGTGCCATCCTGGGCCGCGAAGTGCTGACTGAAGCGCTCCACGTCGATGGTCGCCGAGGTGATGATGATCTTGAGGTCCGGGCGGCGCGCGGTGAGACGCTTGAGGTAACCGAGCAGGAAGTCGATGTTCAGACTGCGCTCGTGGGCCTCATCGATGATGATCGCCTCGTAGCGGCTCAGGTCCGGGTCATGCTGGGTTTCCGCCAGGAGGATACCGTCGGTCATCAGCTTGATCAGCGTCGACGGGCCGGTGGTGTCGTTGAAGCGCACCTGATACCCGACCGTCTCGCCGAGCGTCGTCTCGAGCTCCTCGGCCAGACGCGCCGCCACCGAGCGCGCCGCCAGACGACGTGGCTGGGTGTGACCGATCAGGCCATTGCGCCCCAGCCCCATCTCCAGACACAGCTTGGGCAGCTGGGTGGTCTTGCCCGAGCCGGTCTCACCGGCGACCACCACGATCTGATGCTCGGCAAGCGCGGCGAGGATGTCTTCGCGACGCTCCACCACCGGCAGTTCCGGCGGATAGTTGAGCGCGGCGGGGGTCTGCCAGCGTGCCAGTGCCGTCTCGCGGGCGGCGCGCTGGGCGATGCTCGCCTCCAGGCGGCTCTCGATGTCGTTGATGGCACGATCGACCGGCTTGCCTTCCTTGAGACGCCGCCGCAGGCCAGCCAGGCGCTTGCCCAGCTCGCGCTGATCACGGCTCAGGGCGCGTTCAAGGCGAGCCGCGAGGGCTTCAAGACGCGCATGTTCGGACGGTGCGGTAGCGGTGTCGCTCAAGGACTGCCTCTTCTCAACCAGCGACCACACGCCACGCGCGCAGCCGGAAACTCTCGGGAATTCAGCTTCACGCTCGCCTGCACGAGGCAGCAAGCCATGACATCTGAATGACAAAACGGCCCGTCAACAAGTGACGGGCCGTCCATTGTAGCCCTGCGCGTAGCCGCGCCCAACCTTGGCGGCGCTTGTTCCCTGCCACGCCGCCGGCTCAGCGCTGCCCTCAGTACTGTCCTCAGTGCTCGCGTAGCGGCGTATTGCCACCGCTCTCTTCGCTGTCGCGCAGCTCACGGCGCAGCACCTTGCCGACATTGGTCTTGGGCAGTTCATCGCGGAATTCGACGAAGCGCGGCACCTTGTAGCCGGTCAGCTGCTCCTTGCACCAGCTGCGCAGGCTGTCGCGATCCAGGTCCGGGTTGCTGGAGACCACGAACAGCTTGATCGCCTCGCCGCTCTGCTCGTCCGGCACGCCCACTGCCGCCGCCTCGACGATATCCGGATGGCCGCTGACCACGTCCTCGATCTCGTTGGGGAACACATTGAAGCCGGAGACGATGATCATGTCCTTCTTGCGATCGACGATGCGCACGAAGTCATCTTGCTGGATGACCGCGATATCGCCGGTGCGGATGAAGCCCTCGTCATCCATTGCCTCACGCGTGGCATCGTCACGCTGCCAGTAACCCTTCATCACCTGCGGGCCGCGCACGCACAGTTCGCCCGGCGCATCACGCCCCAGCGTCACGCCATCGGCGTCCACCACCTTGAGCTCGGTGCCCGGCACCGGCTTGCCGATGGTGCCCAGCTGCAGCTCGCGCGGCGGATTGAAGCTGACGATGGGCGAGGTCTCGGTCATGCCGTAGCCCTCGGCGATCGGGCAGCCGGTGACGGCTTCCCAGCGCTCGGCCGCGCTGCGCGTCAGCGCCATGCCGCCGGAGATGGTCAGCTTGAGACTCGAGAAGTCCAGCGCCTTGAAGTCATCACGCTGACATAGCGCCGAGAACAGCGTATTGAGGCCGACGAAGGCGGTGAACGGTGTCCTGGCCAGCGTCTTGATGAAGCCATCGATATCGCGCGGATTGGTGATCAGCACGCTGTGGTTGCCGCTCTCCATGCTGTAGAGGCAATTCACCGTGAAGGTATAGATGTGATAGACCGGCAGCGGCGCGATCAGCACCTCCTGACCTTCATTGAGCACATCACTGATCACGCCGCGCGCCTGCAGCATGTTGGCGACCAGATTGCGGTGGGTCAGCATGGTGCCCTTGGCGACCCCGGTGGTACCGCCGGTGTACTGCAGCGCGGCGATGTCCTCGGGCTGGCGCGTGACACGCGTGTGCGAGAGCCCCGCCCCGCGCTTGAGCACGTCACGCAGGCCGTGTGCCTCGGGCAGGTGGTACTTCGGGACCATCTTCTTGACGTAGCGCACCGCCAGATTGATCAGCGGACGCTTGGGGAAGTCATGCAGATCACCGATCTCGGTGATGATGACCTCCTCGATGTCGGTGCGCTTGAGCACCTTCTCGAGCTTGTCCGCCATGTTGGCCAGAATCACGATGGCGCGGGCGCCGGAGTCATGGAACTGGTGCTGCATCTCGCGCTCGGTGTAGAGCGGGTTGGTGTTGACCACCACCAGACCGGCGCGCAGCGCGCCGAATACCGCCACCGGGAACTGCAGCAGATTCGGCAGCTGGATGGCGATGCGATCACCGGGCTCAAGGCCGGTCTCGTGTTCCAGCCAGGCGGCGAAATTGCGCGACAGACGGTCCACATCGGCGTAGCTGAGCGTCTTGTCCATGCAGCTGAAGGCCGGACGCTCGGCATAGTTGGCGCAGCTGGCCTCGAAGACCTCGAGAATCGAGGGGTAATCCTCGAGACCGGACAACGGCTCACCGCTGACGATCAGGTTGGCGTCCCCGGTCACGGGGCCAGCGTGATCAGACGCCTTGTCGGCTTCCGGGTCTGCCGAGGCGTTGGCAGGATTGGCATCATGCATGGCTTGGGCTCCATGACTGCATTCGTCTGCTGGATCGTGGCCGGGCGCGGAGTCTTTCACTGGCAGCCACAGGCGAGAATTCAGCACTTGTTGTTATCAGGGCGTCACGCCCACATGTGAACAATGACATGAATGACGGCGTGATGGGGAAAAGGACGGCGCGACAGCGCGCGCGCAGGTGCCGGCAACGCACCGACGACACCCCGGCAAGAACCTACAGGGCCGCCGCGCTTCACCTTAACCAGTCAGGCCAATGATGTAAAACGACCGATTGAAACCATCGTTCACATCTGAAAAAGTCTCATTAAATCAGATAACTACTCTTGTACGACCTTGGTCAGAGACTAGCCGCGACTGCCAACCTTGCCATGTCGTTATGCGCTTCAGGCCTTTGAGTCGCGCTCGGCTAGCCCTTAACCTTATGCTCATACAGTCGCGACAGCCGTTGCTGAGCATCATCACTTCACTCAAGCAGCGGGCATGCTCGCTGTCTAGCCGCCAGATACCCAGAGGACCTCGCATGGCCAAGATCTATCAGGACAACTCGCAAGCCATCGGCAATACGCCGCTGGTCAAGATCAACCGCCTCAGCAGCCATCCACGCCTGTACGCCAAGGTGGAAGCCCGCAACCCGGCGTTCTCGGTCAAGTGCCGTATCGGTGCCAGCATGGTGTGGGACGCCGAGGAACGCGGCGTGCTCAAGCCGGGCATGGAAATCATCGAGCCGACCTCCGGCAATACCGGTATCGCGCTGGCCTTCGTCGGCGCGGCGCGTGGCTACCCCGTCACCCTGACCATGCCCTCCTCCATGAGCATGGAACGCCGCAAGGTGCTGAAATCCCTCGGCGCCAACCTGGTGCTGACCGACCCGGCCAAGGGCATGCAGGGCGCCATCGACAAGGCCTGCGAGCTGCAGAAGGCCGAGCCGGAACGCTACTTCCTGCCGCAGCAGTTCTCCAACCCGGCCAACCCGCGCATCCACGAAGAAACCACCGGTCCGGAGCTGTGGGACGCGCTGGATGGCGAGATGGACGTGCTGGTGGCGGGCGTCGGGACCGGCGGCACCATCAGCGGCATCGCCCGCTACTTCAAGACGGTGCGCGGCCAGTCACTCGAAGCCGTGGCGGTGGAGCCGGCGGAATCCGCCATCATCACCCAGCGCATGCAGGGCGAGTCGATCACGCCGGCCCCGCACAAGATCCAGGGCATCGGTGCCAACTTCATTCCCGACAACCTGGACCTGGCGCTGATCGGCCGCGTCGAGCCGGTCGCCAGTGAAGACGCCATGGCCATGGCGCGTCGCATCATGCAGGAAGAAGGCATCATGTGCGGCATCTCCTGCGGTGCGGCGATGACCGCGGCGCTGCGTCTGGCGGAAGACCCCGCCTACGCCGACAAGTCCATCGTCGTCATCCTGCCGGACAGCGGCGAGCGCTACCTGTCCTCGCCGATGTTCGCCGGCATGTTCGACGACGTCGAAGGCTGAGCCTCACGCGTTGACCAGGCAAAGCCGCAAACACGAAGGGCCGCAATTGCGGCCCTTCGTGTGTCTGGCATTCACGCTCTTTCTGCGTCGCTCAGCGTCAGCGACTCAGCCAAACGTCAGCGACTCAGCCAAACGTCAGCAGCTCAAGTCAGAAGCCAGCCAATCCGGCTTGCGGCGCGCGGTGGCGGTACGATCGACCGCCCCGCTCTCGGCCTGCTCCTGCCCTGACTCTTCCTGGCTCAGCGGCAACTCGCCACCGAGACTGGCGACCAGCTCGCCTTCGCGGAACACCACCAGTTGCCCCGGCAGCAGGCGCTGCCATTGCTCGTTGTCAGTGAGCGGATCGGTGGCGATCACCGAGACCACATCGGCATCGGTGGTGTGCTGCTGGAAGTCGACGCTCATCTCGAAGTCGGTGAGGCTCGCCTGCCCGAAGGGCGCACGGCGCGTGATGTGCGCCAGCTTGGTGGAGCAGTAGGCGTAGAGATGCACGCCGTCGGAGAGCAGCAGATTGAAGACGCCAAGCCCGCGCAGACGCTCGCACTGGGCGTGCAGATGTCGCCACAGGTCTTCGCACCGCGCCGGCGGATTCGGGAAGGCGCGCCGGATCTCGCCGAGCAGGAAGCAGGCAGCGTGCTCGCTGTCCGTACTGCCCACCGGGCGATAGTACGGCAGGGGCAGTGCCTGCCAGTCCGCCAGCTGACCATTGTGGGCATAGCACCACTGCCGGCCCCACAGCTCGCGCGTGAACGGATGGGTGTTGGCCAGCGTCACCTGGCCGACGTTGGCCTGACGGATATGGCTGATGACCATCTGCGACTTGATCGGATAGTCGAGAATCATGCGCGCGATGGGTGAATCCACCGACGGATGCGGGTCGCGGAATTCGCGATAACCGCCCTCTTCATAGAAGGCGATTCCCCAACCATCGCGGTGCGGACCAGTACCCCCGCCTCGCTGCAGAAAACCGGCGAAGCTGAAGCAGATATCGGTCGGCACATTGGCACTCATGCCGAGCAGTTCACACATGGGGTTCCTCCCGCTGAGTCGGCTTGCGCGTCATGCGACGCACCAACATGATCACTACCAGCAGGCCGATCACACCGGCCACGGCGTAAGCGATCATGCGGCTTTGCGGTGATTCTGCCTCACGCTGGGCAAAGTCCGAAGCTCCTTCGAACCACTGACTGATCAACGCAGGCACCTTGTCGATGGGCAGACGGCCCTTCATCAGCAGATCATTGAGGTCTTCCTTCTCCTCTACCGCCTGATCCAGGCCCTGAATCTCACCGAAGGACTCACCCTCGATGGGCGAGCGGTCCAGATTGGCGGCACGCCGCGCCGCATTCTCGTTGAGGGTATAGGGCGCCAGATCGATCACCCGCGAGCTCCCGCCCAGTGCGATGCGCGCACTGATCTGCACATCGGCACTGACGTCACGCTCCAGCGGCGGCAGTTCGATACGCCAGCGACTCTCGCCCGCTTCCGCCACGCTCAACGGCTCGCCCTGCAGCGTCGCGTCCAGCTGGGTGTTGGCGGTGTTGAGCAACGGATGACGCGCGCTGACCTCCAGCGCGCTCGGCGGCGTCGCATTCTGCGCATTGCCACCGATCGGCTCGACCAGCAGCGGGTCGACTACGCTGGTGCGCTGGCTCAACTGACGTGCAAAGGGCGCGCCATCGCGCTGGCCCTCGATGGTCAGCGTCAGGCGAGCGCCACCCGGTTGCTGCGGCGGCGGCATGTTGACGCTGAACTGCGCACCGTCACGCTCAAGACCGCGCTGCTGGGCGCTGGTCACGGCTGCCGTTTCTGCTGACATGCCGCCCTCGTCTTCCGGCACCAGACGCGCATTGCCGTCCAGCGTCGCCAGGAAGTCCTGCTCGTCGACATCACGTGCGCCGTCGACCAGCGAGGCTGAGAGGGAATAGCCAAAGCCGCGATACAGCGTGGCCGGTAGCGGGCGCGACACCAGCGCCAGGTCTGACACCACGGTGATGCGGCTATCGACGCCCACCTGCCCTTCGATACGCCACTGCCCGGCCTCGGGGTCGGTCACGGTGATCAGGTCATAGCGCGGCTGATGTTCCCAGCGCACGCCTTCGGGCAACGACGCCTTGTCGGCCAGCGAATAGCGCTGACCATCCGGCGCGATCAATACCGGCGCGCTGTCATCGGGGCCATGGAAGACCAGCGCCGTGAATTCCTCGACGCTGCCATCGATGGTGAAGCGCTTGTCCTCGAGCGGCACCAGCTCGCCTGGCACGATACGGTCGAGCGCCCCGAGGAAGGCACGCAGCAGGTCTTCCGGGGTCTCGGCGACCGTCGCCAGCCCGCCGGTGCCATCGGCGACCTGCTGCAGCAGATCGATATCGGCATTGCGCGACAGCGCGACCGTATGCACCGTGATGTTGTGCGCCGCCAGCTGCGGCGTCAGCTCATCGGTGATGCGCTGACGCGAGGCGCTGTCCGAGGCGGCCTTCTCGCTGCTCGGCTCACGCAGGTCGACCATGCCATCGGAGAGCAGAATGACCTGACGCGGCCCCTGGCCATCGATGCTCGCATCGGCGCCTTCGGCGGCGGCACGCAGGCCCGCCTCGAGGTCGGTGTACTGCTCGTAATCGTCCAGCCGCCCTTCCAGCCCGCGGGCAGCCTGTTTCCAGCCCGCATCGACCGCGCCCAGTGCCAGCAGGGGCTGCACCTGCTCACCGAAGCCCCACAGCCCCGCACGCGAGCGCTCCGGCAGCAAGGTGACCAGCAGGTCGAGCGCACTGGCGCGCAGATTGGCCGGGTCGTTGTGCTTCATGCTGCCGGAGACATCGATCGCCATGCGCAGGTCAGGCGCAATGTCGCGTGCCGAGCCACTGGCTGCATTCACGTCACTCGCGACATCCCGGGCCACGAACGGCATCTGCTCAGCCTGTTCGCTTGACGACTCATCTACCGGCTCACTCACCGACTCGCTCATCGGCTCACTTGCCGAAGCGTTGGCCGCTGACGATGCCTGCTCGGCGAAGGCCGAGGGCGACGCGAGGCTGATGCCCGCCAGCATCAGGGCCGCCAGCCAGCGCGCCCCCGCGCCCTTCGCTAGAGGGCCGGATGAAGAGCCGGACGCAAGCCCTGGTGAACGGACTGGCTCAAGAGACGAAGTGACAGCTACATCACGGGGCATGACAGATCCTTAGTCCACGCTCGGACAATGCACGGCTGGCGCTGATAGAACGACGCTCGATCAGAGCGACGGTTCCTGACGGTCACGGCCTGCGCGGGTACGCGCCGACGCACGAGCCGGGGTGCCACGTTTCTCGCTACGCAAGCTGGCGCCAGCGGCGTGGCCCTCGCGCACTTCCTCATCCTCCTGCTCGTGGCCATGAGGCTCGCGGCGCTGCTGGGCGGCGCGGCGACGCTGTTCACGTCCGCGTCCCAGCCACCAGATCACCAGCCCCAACACCACGCCGGCCCCGATGCCCAGTACCAGCATGCCGAAGGCCGAGGCCATGCCACCACCATCCTTCTGTACCACGCTGACGGCAAAGGCCACGATGGCCGGCGCAAGGCCGGTATAGGCATCTTCCGCGACGCTGGCCGTGACGTGAAAACTGGTCGGCACGGCGATCATGCCGGCGATGCCGCCGACCAGGATCCAGCGCAGAAAACGCGGCAGTATTCGCACCGCCATATAGCCGGTAAACAGCACTACCGCTGCCAGGCCAAAATAGATCAGCCACATCTGCGGCAGCGAATCGGAAATCATCATGCCCTTCACTCCTGTCATAACATCCTGTCGAGACTGACATTCTGAGGGGTGCCTGTCCTGTGCAGAAGCAGCCGGCACCTCAGTTCAGCCATCGAGTCATCCCATCATCGGGGCCACACGTTGCGTGGCACCAGAGGCTGCGCATTCATCTCTCACGGCGGCGATGCCTCCCATGAGGCAAGGGCTTGCGCACGCTGTGGGACAGGCTCAATGTTACACTCCATGCCCGCCCGACACACTCGAGCACCCCACTTTCAAGAGGTAGCCATGCCCGATAGCCCCGTCCAGCGCCATTATCGTGCCGATGACCCCGAATGGCACTGGCTTGAAGAACGCGACACGCCAGAGGTCACCACCTTTCTCACGGCGGCCAACGCCGAGAGTGATCGCTGGTTCGCCCCGCTCGCACCACTGAGCGACGCCCTCTATCACGGCCATCTTGCGCGCCGTGAACTGGCCGTCTCAAGCCTGGCCGAGGCACTGGATCACTACGTCTATTGGAGCGAGACCGCAGCCAACGCCGACTATCCGGTCTGGTGGCGCCATGCGATCGGCGCCGACCCCGCCGATACCCGCCAGCACGAATGCCTGCTGGACCTGCAGAGCCTGTCGCGCCATCACGATTTCGTCGAGCTGGGCGATATGGCCATCTCCCCGGATGAACAGCAACTGGCATGGACTCTGGACACCAGCGGCGACGAGGTGTTCAGCCTGCGTCTTGCAACACTGAACGCGGCGAATGGCGACTCACGCAACGCCGGCCACGATGACGAGTGTCTGCTGGAGGATATCGGGCCGGACCTGGTGTGGGCCGAGGACGGCCAGCACCTGCTGTTCACGCGCTATGACAGCACCCAGCGCCCCTTCGAGATCTGGTGTCTGAATGTCGCGAGCCGCGCCGAGACGCTGCTCTACCGCGAGGAAGACAGCGAATTCTGGGTCGGCATGGGCAAGACCCGCTCACGCGCCTGGCTGGTTCTGGAGACCGCCTCCAAGGACACCAGCGAGACCTGGTTGCTCAAGGCCGATGCCCCGCTGGGTGAGACGCGCCTGGTGCGCGCCCGCGAGACCGGTGTCGAGTACGGCGTCGATCACCGCCCCGGCCACTTCTATGTGCTGCACAACAGGCAAGCGCCGCACTTCCAGCTCGATATCGCCTCCGAGCATGCGCCCGGCGACTGGCAGCCGCTGATCGCCACCCGCGATGAGGTGACGCTGGAAGGCGTCGAGGCCTTCAGCTGGGGGCTGATGGTCGATGAACGCGATCACCGTCAGGCCCAGGCCTGGCTGCGGGTGATCGAATTCGAGGGCACGGCGCCGACACAGACGATCTGCCGCGACGAGCGCCTGGCGATGCCGGAGCAACCGCTGAGCCAGGGGCTGGGCGACTGCCCGCATTTCGACGCTCGCCGCCTGCGCATCCGCGAGGAGAGCTTCACCACGCCGCCGAGCTGGATCGAGCTGGACCTCAACACGGGTGAGCGCCGCCTGCTCAAGCGTCAGACCGTGCATGGCGATCTCGCGCCCGAGCAGCTGATCAGCCGACGTCTATGGGCAACCTCTGACGATGGTGAGCAGGTGCCGGTCTCGGTGGTCATGCGGAGCGACCTGTGTGATGACGCTGGCCGCCCCCACGCTCCACTGCCGGTATTGCTCTACGGCTATGGCGCCTACGGCGAGACGCTGGACCCCTGGTTCTCGATCGCCCGCCTGGAACTGCTGACGCGCGGCGTCGCCTTCGCGGTCGCCCACGTGCGTGGCGGCGGGGACCGTGGCGAGCCCTGGTATCTGGCCGGCAAGCTGGAGCACAAGGAAAACAGCTTCAATGACTTCCTCGCCGCGCGTGATGCGCTGGTCGAGCAAGGCGTCGGGGCCGCGGATCGCATTGCCGCCTACGGTGCCAGCGCCGGTGGCCTGCTGGTCGGCGCCAGCCTCAACAAGCGTCCCGAGGCCTTCTGCGCCGCGGTGCTCGATGTGCCCTTCGTCGATGTGCTGCGCACCATGGAAAATCCGGAGCTGCCGCTGACCACCGCGGAATACACCGAGTGGGGCAACCCGCACGAGAACGAGGCGCGGCGTCGCATCCGCGCCTATTCGCCGCTGGACAACCTGAGTGCCGCGCCCTATCCGCCGCTGTTCCTGCAGGGCAGCTGGCATGACACCCGCGTGCCCTACTGGGAGCCGGCCAAGCTCTATGCGCGCCTGCGCCAGATGGACTGCACGCCGCATCCTGTCCTGTTGCGCACCGACATGAGCTCCGGCCACGGCGGCGCCTCGGGTCGCTTCAAGGCGTGGCGTGACAATGCGCGTCAGGACGCCTTCCTGCTGTGGGCGCTGGGCGTATGCGAGAAAGCCGACGGCAATGAGGCCACGCGCGACGACGACTGAGGTGCCTGTGCTTGCGTGTCTTTCGCACAGCGCTGTGACTGTCGGATAGCACCCTGACAGCCGCATACGACAAGGCCCCCGCCGGTTACCCGGCGGGGGCCTTGATGTTTTCGTCAGCTCAAGGGAGCACTACTGACCTGACGAAGGGTGCAACATGACTGACTCAGCGCGGATCGAGCTTGGCCAGTTTGGTGGCGATACGATCACCATAATCGGCATCCGCCTGACGGAAGTGCGCGATCATCTTGTCCTGGACCACGTGGCTGACGCCTACCATGGTGCCGGCGATGACGTCGGTGATGCGCGTCTTCTGGCCTTCATCGAACAGACGATAGAGGTTGCCGGCCTGGCTGTAGTTATCCTCATCGCTGTTGTCGTGATAGCCCATCCAGGCGTTCTGCTCCAGCGGCATCGCCGGCTCGGCGACGGTAGCGTCCGGCACCGGGGCGCCCTGATCGGCACGCTCGTTGGGGTAGAAGTTGGTGCGTGAGTACTGGCCACCTTCCTTCGTTTCTCCCGGTACACCCTGACCGACCTGGCCGCCCAGCGGGCCGCCACCGTGACCGGTGACCGGGCACATGCCCGCCATCACGCCATCACGCTGGTAGTGGTTGACCGGGCAGACCGGACGGTTGACCGGCAGCTGCTCGGCGTTGGCACCGACACGGTAGCGGTGTGCATCGGCGTAGGCCCACAGACGAGCCTGCAGCACGCGGTCCGGGGAGGCGCCGATACCCGGCACGAAGTTGGACGGCGAGAAGACGGACTGCTCGACTTCCGCGAAGTAGTTCTCCGGGTTGCGGTTGAGCTCCATCTTGCCGACTTCCATCAGCGGGAAGTCACCGTGCGGCCACACCTTGGTCAGATCGAACGGGTTGATGTGGTAGTCACGTGCCTGGGCTTCGGTCATCACCTGCAGGTTGACGGTCCAGCTCGGACGCTCGCCACGCTCGAGGCGGGTGAACATGTCGTGCTGGTGGAAGTCCGGTGCGACCTGCGCCGCCTGATCGTCGGTCAGCGTCTCGTGGCCCTGGTCGGTCTTGAAGTGCCACTTGACCCAGACACGCTCGCCCTTGTCGTTCCACAGGCTCAGCGTGTGTGAGCTGTAGCCGTTCATGGTGGTCAGCGACTTCGGGATACCGCGGTCGGACATCAGGATGGTGACCTGATGCAGCGCCTGCGGATGGTTGGCCCAGAATTCCCAACGATTCTGCCAGTCGACCATGTTGGTGCGCGGGTCTTTCTTCTGGGTGTGGATGAAGTCAGGGAACTTGGACGGCTCGCGGATGAAGAACACCGGCGTGTTGTTGCCGACCATGTCCCAGTTGCCATCCTCGGTGTAAAACTTCAAGGAGAAGCCGCGCACGTCGCGAGTGTTGTCGCCGCTGTCCTGGCCACCGGCCACGGTGGAGAAACGCGCCAGCAACGGGGTCTGCTTGCCGACGCCCTGCAGGAAGCGGGCGATGGTCAGGTCAGACAGGTCACGGGTCAGGGTGAAGGTGCCGTAGGCGGCGACGCCACGGGCGTGGACGACACGCTCCGGAATGCGCTCACGGTTGAAGTGCGCCAGCTTCTCGAACAGACGCCAGTTGTCGAAGGTCAGTGAACCATTCGGGCCCGCTGCCTGGCTGATGTCATCGTGAGGCACCGGGGCGCCGTTACCTGTGGTATAGCGTGGAGTCTGGGACATGTAGACGTTCTCCTGTCAGGTAGAAAAAAGCGCTATCAAACTCGACTGGCAAGGCCAGATGCTGCTGATGTCACATTTTCATGCGCTGCTTGATGTGAAGGCCTGCAGCCCATTGTCGAATCGGGTCGGGGCCGATGCCTGCCCGGCATGTGCTGGCTTGTGGCCCCTTGATGCCTGCTTACCTTACGCACCTGGTGCTTCTAGCGATAATCAATTACCAGCATGCCTTCGATAATCAGCCTCTATCACTGAGCCTATCAGCCACCCTCAGCGGCGAGAACCGCAGGACGGCTCTCAACCCGGAGGTGTCACCAACCCTGTTTTCACCTTTCTCCGCCATCACATCTTCACGTCCGGAAATGACCGCATCATGACCATGAATAAGCCCCCTGACCTTCGCAGGTCAGGGGGCTATATGGGTCACATCATACCTTGTGGGGCGTCAGCGCCTCATGCCGGCATCTGGTTGGCACGCGCATCACGCGACCACACACGGTGAGCCATCAGGGCATCACGCAGCGGCAGGCTGGCGGCGAGCACATCATCCACCAGGATGACGCCCTCCTCGACCGGCACGCGGGCGGCGGCCAGCAGCTCCTTGCCTTCGCAGATCGCCACGATGGGCTTCAGGTGCTTGTAGGCTTCCTGGACATAATAGAGTCCCAGGCCCGAGCCGCTCAGCGCCTCGACGCTGCCCACGCCGCCAGCGACGACGACGGCATCCACCGTCACGGACGGCAAGCCATTGAGCATCGCATCCGGCGACAGCATGGTGCCGTCTCCGGCCTTGATCGGCGCCATGCTCGGGGCGATCAACAGCCCTTCGGCACCCTCGGCGGCCAGCTGCTCCTTGATCGAGCGAACATCTTCCATGGCGACGCCATCGGCGGCCAGGATCGCGACCTTGCGGGTGGCGATGGAGTCCGGCAGGCGCGCCATCAGGCTCAGTGCCGGGTCGCTGTCGACCTGGCTGGTGCCCAGTTCACCGTCCGGCGCGGGCTTGCTGGTCGGTGTCTCGATGCCGTGATTCTCACCGACGCGACGTGCCAGCTCCAGATCGATGTTGGGCAGGATCTCGGTGATCACCCGCTCACGGATCCACGGACGCTCGACCTTGGAAAGCTCGAAGGTGTAGGCCGCGATGATGTGTTCCTTCTCCACGTCAGTCTGGCTGTTCCAGAACAGGGTGGCCTGGGAATAGTGATCCCCGAAGGAGGCGCTGCGCGCACGCACCTTGTGCGCCTCGATGCGCTCATGATACGGCTCGAAACCGCCATGGGCGTCCTGGGACGGCGGTGTCTCGGCCGGCCAGCCACCATCGATAGAGTTCGGCTCGTAGGACGCCTGCCCCGTGTTGATGGTCTGACGATGCTGGGCATCGCGCTGGTTGTTGTGGAACGGGCACACCGGCTGGTTGATGGGAATCTCGTGGAAGTTCGGCCCACCAAGACGCAGCATCTGGGTATCCAGGTAGGAGAACAGACGCCCCTGCAGCAGCGGGTCATTGGAGAAGTCGATCCCCGGCACGATATTGGCCGGATTGAAGGCGACCTGCTCGGTCTCGGCGAAGTAGTTGTCCGGATTGCGGTCCAGCACCATCTTGCCGATCGGCACCACCGGTACCAGCGATTCCGGGATCAGCTTGGTCGGATCGAGGATATCGAAGTCGAAGCTGTGCTCGTCCTTCTCCTCGACCACCTGGATGCCCAGCTCCCACTCCAGCGGCGCGCCGCTCTTGATGTCATCCCACATCATGCGGCGGTTGAAGTCCGGGTCACGTCCCCACAGCTTCTGGGCTTCATCCCAGATCAGCGAGCAGGTACCGGCCACCGGCTTCCAGTGGAACTTGACGAAGCGCGACACGCCTTCACGGTCGATCAGACGGAAGGTATGCACACCGAAGCCTTCCATGTTGCGGTAATGGCGCGGGAAGGCGCGGTCCGACATGGTCCACAGCACGGTGTGAGTGGTTTCCGGCATCAGTGACACGAAGTCCCAGAAGGTATCGTGGGCTGACTGGCCTTGGGGAATCTCGTTGTGCGGCTCCGGCTTCACGGCGTGCACGAAGTCAGGAAACTTCATCGCGTCCTGGATGAAGAACACCGGGATGTCATTGCCGACCAGATCCCAGTTGCCGTCATCAGTGTAGAACTTGGTCGCGAAGCCACGCACGTCACGTACCGTGTCGTTGGAGCCACGCGAGCCCTGCACGGTCGAGAAGCGCACGAACACCGGCGTCTTCTTGGACGGGTCGCTGAACACGCCGGCCTTGGAATACCTGGCGGCATTGTCGTAGGCCTGAAAATACCCGTGCGCGGCCGCGCCACGCGCGTGAACGATACGCTCAGGAATTCGTTCATTGTCGAAGTGGTTCATCTTCTCGCGGAAGATGAAATCTTCCATCAGGGTCGGACCGCGTTCCCCCGCCTTCAGCGAGTTGTGGTTGTCCGCGATGCGCAGCCCCTGGTTGGTGCGCAGGTCATGCCCTTCGGCGTCGGCGCGATAGGTCTCCAGCGCCTCGTCCTTGGCATGGCCATCACCGGCATTGGGCTTGGTGTCGTGCGGCCCATTGCGGTTGGGGTGGGTATAGGGGTTCTCTCCCTCTGCCGAGCGATTCTGGCCCTCGTGATAGGGGCACTTCGCGCTGTCGGCATTCGACTGGGAAGAAGGTGCTGAATCGTGCTCATTGCTCGCCATGCTCAAACGCTCCTGTTTTCGCTAGATCCGCAACGCGCCACTACTGTGGCGCTGAAGGATGATTCGGCCTTGCCGCCTCTTGCCGGCGTACTTCTTGTCCAAGTGCTTCTTCTCAAAGCACTTGTCGTGAAAGTGCTTGTTGTCAAAGCACTTCTCGAGCAAGGCACCTCTCGGCGCCGTGACAGATCACCGGGCAGTCAGGTGCCCCGGATGACAAGAGGCGTTGCTGCGGCGGGTGTCTACATCGAATCCATCCAGACACCCGCAGGGGACTTCACTTGCTGTTGACGACTGCACTTGCTGCTTGCACTTGCTACTTGCGTTTGCTGCTTGCACTTGCTGACAGCCGCCTGACGGGGCTCGACACCGCGCCGTCAGGCCTTGGACTTGACCTTCGAGACGATCCACAGCAACACCACCGCCCCCACGACCGAGACGACCAGCGAGCCGATGATGCCGGTGGAGGCCAGCCCCAGCAGCTTGAAGATGACGCTGCCCAGCAAGCCGCCGACGACACCGACGACGATGTTGCCAAGAATGCCGAAGCTGCCGCCGCGCATGATGTTGCCTGCGATCCAGCCGGCCAGACCACCGATGATCAACCCGAGAATGATACCCATCTGCTGTCTCCTTCCTTGCTGATGTACAGGCGCTTGGCGCCGCTGTACAAGTCTTGGAGACGACGTCACACAATTAAAAGGGGGCGATCTTTCATTTGTCAGAATGAGGAGCCGGGCTGGCCCAGGAAGGCGATCTCTTCCGGCGTGGACTCGCGACCGAGAATCGCATTGCGATGCGGGTAGCGGCCGAATCTACGCACGATGTCCGCATGCAGATGCTCGTAGCGCAAGGTGTGTTCGAGACCGGGGCGTGCGAACAATTGTTCGGCATGTTCATGGATGCGCAACGATTCGCTGTGCATCCACGGCATGATCGCGAAGGGCTGCCAGGCCAGCGGAAGGCGGTCCAGGTCGCCCAGCGCGACGGCCTGCTGGGAGAGCGCGAGTGCCAGATTGTCACCACTGAAGGCGCGCGGGGTATCGCGATGGATATTGCGCGCGAACTGGTCCAGCAGCAGGATTTCCGCCAGCCGCCCACCGACGCTCGCTCGCCACTCCCACAGCTCACAGGCGAGCGCCTGCTCGAGGCGCGCGGCGAATCGCTCACGCAGCTGGCCATCGAGGGCATCGCTCTTGCGAAACCAGTCCTTGGGCGTCAGCTGGGTGAACCAGTAATCGAGCACCTGCCGTGCCTGGGGATGGCTATCCGCGATCAGCGTGGCGGCGTCAGATTGCGGGGATTCCGAGGGGCTTGAGGGGGGCATCGAAGGTGTCCTTGGGTGGAGTCGGGAAGCAAGCCGCGAGACAGGCCTGGCTGAGCGCGACATCTTTCACTGCGAGTGCCGGGCCTGAGCGGCGCGGGGCGATCATGGTTCTGACACCGGATCTTCATCTTGAGCGTGGAAAGTAGCCTCTCCCATCAGCGCTGTCAGCCTTTGCGGCATGCCCCGCGCTGGCTGGTGCATTGATGTCACTTCTGTTGCCACTCTCTATCCCAACCTGACGCCAGACCGTTACAAGGAAGCCCGTCATGTCCCGCCGTCTGTCTGATCTGCTGCCTTTGCGCTCCTCTCGCAAGTCCCACGCCGCTCACGTTTCCCCCACCTCCCACACCTCCCCCGTCTCGCCAAGCACTGCACCAGCCGACAATGGCGCTGCGCCAGTCACCCCCGCCGGCGCCCCGTCACGAATGGACCGCCGCCAGCTGCTGGGGCGTGGCCTGCAAGGTGCCGGGGTCGGGCTGCTGGCGACCACGGGCCTGCTCGGCGCTCCCGCGATCGTGATGGCCGAAGGACGGCGCCCGCGCATGCCCTCCGGCGTGATGAGCGGCGACGTGACCGCCAGCCGCGCCATGCTGTGGAGCCAGAGCGACAAGCCGGCACGCATGCTGATCGAACTGGCCGACAATCCCGAGATGCGCGGCGCCTTCCAGATGCGTGGCCCGGTGGCCCTGCCGGCGGACGGCCTGACCAGCAAGCTCGACCTGACCCGCATCGGCACTCGCGCCAACGCCAGCGGCGAGGTCTTCTACCGGGTGCGCTACGCGGCGCTGGATGATCACCGCGCCATCAGCGAGGCCACTGCCGGTCGCCTGGTATTGCCGCCGAGCGCCCAGACACCGCGTGCGCTGCGCTTCGTGTGGTCCGGTGACACCGTCGGCCAGGGCTGGGGCATCAACCCGGACTTCGGTGGCCTGCGCCTCTACGAGACCATGCGTCAGGTCAAGCCGGACTTCTTCCTGCATTCCGGCGATACCATCTACGCCGATGGCCCGCTCGAGGAGAGCGTCACCCAGCACGACGGCAGCCTGTGGCGCAATATCGTCACGCCCGCCAAGTCCAAGGTGGCAGAAACGCTGGACGAGTATCGTGGCCAGTACGCCTACAACCTGATGGACGAGAACCTGCGTCGCTTCAATGCCGAAGTGCCGATGTTCGCCCAGTGGGACGACCACGAGACCACCAACAACTGGTACCCGGGCGAGATTCTCGAGGATGATCGCTACACCGAGAAGAATCTCGACGTGCTGTCCGCCAATGCGCGTCGCGCCTTCCTCGAGAACATGCCGCTGCGCACCGGCCCAGCCGCGCCGGAGCGCATCCACCGCAACTTCAGCTTCGGGCCGGGGCTCGAGATGTTCATGCTCGACATGCGCAGCTTCCGCGGTGCCAATTCCGCCAACCGCCAGACGGGACGTGGTCCACAGACCGACTTCCTGGGGCGCGATCAGCTGGCATGGCTCAAGCAGTCACTCAAGGCCAGCACGGCTACCTGGAAGGTCATCGCCTCCGACATGCCGATCGGGCTGCTGGTGCGTGACGGCGACAATTTCGAGAACGGCGCCAACGGCGATGGCGAGGCGCTGGGACGCGAGCAGGAGATTGCCGAACTGCTCAAGTTCGTGCGCGATCACGACATCCAGAATCTGGTCTGGCTGACCGCCGATGTGCATTACACCGCCGCACATCACTACTCGCCCGAGCGCGCCGTCTTCAAGGACTTCACGCCGTTCTGGGAATTCGTCAGCGGCCCGATCCACGCCGGCACCTTCGGTCCCGGTGAGCTGGACAACACCTTCGGGCCGAGACTCGAATTCGTGAAGGCACCGCCCGAGGGGCGGGCCAACATGTCGCCCAGCGAGGGTTTCCAGTTCTTCGGCCAGGTGGATCTCGACCCCGAGAGCGAAGCGCTGACCGTGACGCTGAAGGACATCCACGGTGCCTCGCTTTACCAGCAGGTGCTGACCCCCGCCGACGCCAGCGCCTGACAGCGATGTCTGTTTCTGGCACTCGCTTCTGATGTCGGCATGTGGCACTCGCTGCTGACTATCGGCTTCTGACACCGACTTCCGATACCGACTTCTGACAACGACAACGCCCCGCCTCCTGCTGTCAATCGACACGCAAGAGGCGGGGCGTTCTGGTCATGGCGACAGCTCGACAGCCGCTGGCGGGCTATGTCTGCACGAATCAGACAATTGCAGAAAAATGTCAGACAAATTGTCAATGGTGAGGGTCAGGCATTTCTTTGACACTGATCGGCACGCTAGATGTCGGTCGCTGACAGCATGTCTCGTGGTACCGCGCGCCAACGGTGAGGCATGTTCTGCAGACGATGGGCAGCTGAGCAAGCAGGCCTCCGAGCCCTGTTGTTCAACAAGGATAATGCCATGAACGCCCTCACCCTGAGCTCCTTCGTGTTCTTCACGGGGCTGGTCGCCGTGATCACCTGGTGGCTGACCCGTCGTGACGACCATCAACATTCCACCGGCTATTTCCTCGCCGGACGCAGTCTGACCTTCCCGATCATCGCAGGCTCCCTGCTGATGACCAATCTGTCCACCGAGCAGATGGTGGGCCTCAACGGCGCCGCCTTCACCGACGGCCTTTCCGTGATGGCCTGGGAAGTGGTGGCCGTGGTCTCGCTGGTCGCGATGGCCATGTTCTTCCTGCCACGCTTCCTCAAGAGCGGCATCACCACCCTGCCGGAACTGCTGGCACTGCGCTTCGATCGCACCACCCAGCTGCTGGCCAACCTGATCTTCATGCTGGCCTACGCCATCATCCTGCTGCCCAGCATTCTCTACTCCGGCGCCCTCGGCCTGATGGGCGTGCTCGACCTGCGCGCCCTGACCGGCATCGACTCGCAGATGGTGCTGCTGACCGGCACCGTGATCGCCGTCGGCATCGCCGGCGCCATCTATGCCCTCTTCGGTGGCCTGCGCTCCATCGCCATTTCCGACACCCTGAACGGCATCGGCCTGCTGATCGGCGGCATGATCATCGTCTACTACGGGCTGGACCGTGTCGGCGACGGCAATGGCATTCTCGCCGGCTGGGAGACGCTCAAGGAGACCCACCCGGAGAAGCTCAATTCGCTGGGCGGGGATGACCAGTCAGTACCGGTCTCGACCCTGTTCACCGGGGTGCTGCTGCTCAACATGTTCTACTGGTGTACCAACCAGCAGATCATTCAGCGCACCTTCGCCGCCAAGACCCTCGCCGAGGGCCAGAAGGGCGTGCTGCTGACCGGTGCCCTCAAGCTACTGGGGCCGCTGTATCTGGTGCTGCCGGGCATCATCGCCTTCCAGCTCTACGCCGGTGACGGCATCAAGGCCGACGCCGCCTATGGCCGGCTGGTCTTCGATGTGCTGCCTGCGCCGCTGACCGGCTTCTTCGCCGCGGCGATGGTCGGCGCGATCCTGTCGTCCTTCAACTCGGCGCTCAACTCCACCGCCACCCTGTTCAGCCTCGATGTCTACAAGGCACGCCTCAAGCCGCAGGCCAGCGATGAAGAGGTGGTCAAGGCCTCCAAGTGGGCCGGCTGGATCATGGCCGCCGCCGCGATGGCCATCGCGCCGCTGCTGGCGACCCAGGAAAGCTTGTTCGTCTACGTGCAGAAGGTGAACTCCATCTACTACATCCCGCTGCTGGCGGTGATCGTGGTGGGACTGATGTCCAAGCGCGTGCCGGCCATCGCCGCCAACCTGGCGCTGGTGCTCGGCTGCGCGGTCATCGGCCTGTTCTACTTCGTGCCGACGCTTTCCGAGCTGGTCGATCGGGTGCACAACTTCCACTTCATCGCCATCGTGCTGGTGCTGTTGATCGCCATGATGCTGGTGATCGGCAAGCTGTCACCGCGTGCCGAACCCTGGATCCAGCAGGACGTCGGTGCCATCGACATGACCCCCTGGGCCGGCACGCGTATCGCCAGCATCATTCTGCTGGTACTGGTGATGGCGATCTATCTGGCCTTCGCCGGCTGATCGCCCCATTCGCCCAGCGCGTTCGCACGCCACATGTCATCGTCATCGCCATGACCTCACGACATGAGCGTATGACATGAGCGCACGACATGAGCACGCCAGCGCCCCGTCATCTTCACCGATGGCGGGGCGCTGGCGTCTCTGATTGAGCATCAAAGATGACCCGCAATGCGTGGTGAAAGCCGCGACATGCGTCTTTTTACGACACTGCGATCAAGACCTGATACCAGAGACTGAGAAGCAATGACCGCCTGTTCATTCTCAACGCTCAATCGACGACAAGCACACCCCGAAACCTACGTATGTTCTACAAATGGCGGATAGCGAGAAATCGGGAGATACCTACACTAGCGCCAGTCTTGCCGTGAATGTTACCGGTGAGTCTCTTCACGGACGATGACACAGCTTGCTGTGTGCATTGCATCGCCACGGCTGGATCGGCGTCGAATCGCCACCCGGGTCACCTGCCCACCGCCTCATGATTCGCCGCCGCACGCCTAAAGGAATCCTCCCCCATGCATGCCCTGACACTTGTTTCTTTCGTGTTCTTTACCGGCCTGGTCGCTGCCTTGACCTGGTGGTGGACACACCGCGATGACACCTCGCATTCCACCGGTTATTTCCTCGCCGGACGCAGCCTGACCTTCCCGCTGATCGCGGGTTCCCTGTTGATGACCAATCTGTCCACCGAACAGATGGTCGGCCTGAATGGCGCCGCCTTCACCGATGGCCTGTCGGTGATGGCCTGGGAAGTCATGGCGGTACTGGCCATGGTGGTGATGGCGATGTTCTTCCTGCCACGCTTCCTCAAGAGCGGCATCACCACCCTGCCCGAGCTGCTGGCCCTGCGCTATGGCCGCAGCACCGAGCTGATCACCAACCTGATCTTCCTGTTCGCCTACGCGGTGATCCTGCTGCCGATCATCCTCTACTCCGGTGCCATCGGCCTGCAGGGCATGCTGGATCTGCCGTCGCTGACCGGCATCAGCTCGCCCAATGCGCTGCTGTGGATGACCATCTGGGTGGTCGGCATCATCGGTGCCATCTATGCCCTGTTCGGCGGCATGCGCTCCATCGCCATCTCCGACACCCTGAACGGCGTGGGCCTGTTGATCGGCGGCATGCTGATCGTCTATTTCGGCCTCGATGCGGTGAGTGATGGCCAGGGCGTGATGGCCGGCTGGGACACGCTGACCGCCGCCAATCCGGAGAAATTCAACTCCATGGGCGGTGAAGACCAGTCGGTGCCCTTCTCGACCCTGTTCACCGGTGTGATGATCATCAACTTCTTCTACTGGTGTACCAACCAGCAGATCATCCAGCGCACCTTCGCCGCCAAGACCCTCGCCGAGGGCCAGAAAGGCGTACTGCTGACCGGTGCCCTCAAGCTGCTGGGCCCGCTGTATCTGGTGATTCCCGGCATCATCGCCTATCACCTCTATGCCTCTTCCGGCGTCAAGGCCGACAGCGCCTACGGCCAGCTGGTCTTCGATGTGCTGCCCGCGCCGCTGACCGGTTTCTTCGCCGCGGCGATGGTCGGCGCGATCCTGTCGTCCTTCAACTCGGCGCTGAACGCCACCACCACGCTGTTCTCCACCGGCATCTACAAGGCGCATCTGCGTCGTGAGGCCAGCGACGAGGAAGTGGTCAAGGTCTCCAAGGGCTTCGGCTGGGTGCTGGCGATCTCCTCCATGACCCTCGCGCCGCTGCTGGCCGGTCAGGAAAGTCTGTTCGGCTACCTGCAGAAGATGAATGCCATCTACTTCATCCCGATCTTCGCCGTGGTGCTGATGGGGCTGCTGACGCGTCGCGTGCCGACCATCGCCGCCAACCTGGCACTGCTGATCGGTTGCAGCGTGATCGGGGTGGTCTACTTCGTGCCGGCCTTCTCCGGCGTGCTCGACGTGATCCACGAGTTCCACTTCGTCGGTCTGGTGTTCGTGCTGCTGATCGCGATGATGCTGATCATCGGCAAGCTGGCGCCGCGTGACGAGCCGTGGATCCAGCAGGATGTCGGCGCCATCGACATGACGCCCTGGAAAGGCGCCAAGGTCTGCGCGCTGCTGTTGGTCGTGCTGGTGATCGCCATCTATCTGGCCTTCATCTGACGCCTGAAAGCCGCCGCTTCAAAACGACGAATCGTCATCAAATGAGTATCACGCCCCGCGTTGCCCTCTCGGACACGCGGGGCGTGTGCATTTCAGGCATGCTGGACTGCATGTTCCCTGAAGAGGTCGCCCATGCCCTGCTTATCCCATCGCCAGCTCACGGGGCTGCTCTCCTCTTCGCTGAGGGCTCCTTTCTTTTCCTCGCTCAGGGCGCCTTGGGCGCTCAAGGTGCTGGGCATCGCCCTGCTGCTTTCCAGTCTGGCCACTGCCAGCCCGAGCCAGGCCGCCGAGCGCTGGCAGCGGGCCGATGTGTTGACGGACAGCTTCATGGAAGTGGCACTCAAGCGTGAATACCAACCCGGCAGCAGCGCCTCGCTGGTGCGCTGGCAGGCGCCCATCAAGGTGCGGGTCGATTCACAGCTGGGCAATTCGCGCATGCAGCGCCAGATGAGCGAGGTCCAGTTTCGTCATCTGGCCGCCATCACCGGCCAGCCGCTGAGTTTCGTGTCCTCCGCCGGAGAGGCCAACCTGCGCATCGCCTTCATCGCCCGGGGCCACATGACGCGCGAGGCCACCGCCTACGTCGGCAAGCAGCAGGCCGCCACCCCGGGCATGCGCAAGGCACTGCGTGAAGGCGTGTGCCTGACGCTGTTCAAGACCGGGCCGGATCACGCCATCACCAGCGGCCTGATCCTGATCCCCGCGGACTATGCCCGCCAGAAGGCGCGTCTGGTGGACTGCGTCGTCGAGGAGAGCGCCCAGTTGATGGGGCTGCCCAATGATTCGGATAAAGTTTTCCCCTCCATCTTCAGTGACGTCACGGTGGATACCTGGCTGAGCCCGCTGGATTACGTGCTGCTCAAGATGCTGTATGCCCCGGAACTTTCCCCCGGCATGTCAGCCGCGCAAGTCCGCGCTGCGCTGCCCGCGGTCATCCAGCGCCTTGCCGAGCAGGGCGAGCTGTCACACGCCATCCGCCGCGTGCGCCAGGGCAGCCTGCGGGAATGGGCGGGAGACTAGGCTCACCGAGAGCGCAATCCTGAACACGGAGTTGGAACGCCTGAGCGGAGCACAGGCATAATCAGGTCAGGCGCGCCGGGCGCCGACATCCGACGGAGCTGCGCCTTCATGCCACTATCTTCTCCCGCTGCCGACCGGGCACGCCTGCCCTTGGCCGTCACGCTGCTGTCGCTGTGTCAGGCCTTGCTGGTCAGCGGCAACATCCTGCTGATCGCGGTCTCGCCGCTGATCGGTGCCCAGCTGGCCTCGAGCAGCTGGTCGACCGCGCCGGTCGCCACCCAGTGGCTGGGCCTGATGTGCGCCACCATTCCTGCCTCGTTGATCACCGCCCGTCTCGGGCGGCGGCGCGGCTTCGTGCTCGGCAATCTGTGCGGGCTGGCTGGTGCGGGGCTGGCCGTGATGGCGCTGCATCTGCAGCATTTCGGGCTGTTCCTGCTTGCCACCTGGCTGGTGGGCATCGGTATCGGCTTCGGCCAGCTGTATCGCTTCGCCGCGATGGAGGCCGCCCCGGAGGAACAGCGCGAACGCGCCATCGGGCTGGTGATGGGAGGGGGCGTGCTGGCGGCCTTCTTCGGACCCTGGCTTGCACGCACCAGTCATGCATTGGCCGACACGCCCTTCCTGGGCAGCTTCATCGGACTAGGGGCGCTCTATCTGCTGGCGCTGTTACTGCTGGCCTTCATCCGCCTGCCCCGTGACGGCAACGCCCAGTTAGCCGACGATGATGCAGTGGCGCCGGCACGCCCATTGGGCGTGATCCTGCGTCAACCGACCTTCCTGCTGGCCGTGCTCAGCGCGATGGTCGGCTATGGGGTGATGAATCTGGCGATGACGGCCACACCGCTGGCCATGGCCCATGCCGGACACGGCTTCGATCATGTCGCCACCACCATTCAATGGCACGTGGTCGCCATGTTCCTGCCGTCCTTCTTCACCGGGCGGCTGGTCGCCCGCTTCGGGGCGGGCACCATGATCGTGACCGGCTGCGGCTTTCTGCTGGCAAGCCTTGCCACCGCACAGCTGCTGGCCGCCGACTACCTGACGGGAACCCAGGGGTTCTTCCTCGGCCTCATCCTGCTCGGCATCGGCTGGAACTTCACCTTCCTGCCCGCCACCACGTTGCTGCCCCGCTGCCATCGTCCCAACGAGAAGGCCCGCACCCAGGCCGCCAATGAGTTCCTCGTCTTCACCACCGGGGCGGTGACGGCGCTGCTGGCCGGCCCCCTGGTCAGTACGCTGGGCTGGGCGCTGCTCAACCTGCTGCTGATCCCCGCCTGCCTGCTGCCCGTCGCCCTGCTGGCGTGGCGTCAGCTTGCCTTGCGCGCCGATCGCCCGCAGATAGAGGGATGATGGCGAGCCGTGCGGCGCGCGCTGACAAGTGCCGGCCATCACCGACATTAAGCTCATCGACATCGAGCCACCGCCCACTCGGCTCATCATCAGCTGCCAGGAAGCCATCACGTCGCGCCGCCGCCTCGCCCCCACTGACAGGGAATGCCTGATGTTCAACACCATGACCCGCAACGCCCGCCAGCTTGCCCGCGATGTGGGCCGCGAAGCACATGACCTGCTGGAGCGCGGTCTCGACCGCCAGCTGCGGCTCGCCGTCACGGGCCTGTCCGGTGCCGGCAAGACCGCCTTTCTCGTCTCTCTGATCGAGCAGCTGCGCCATGCCGGGCTCGGCGCGCGCCTGGAACTGCTGCCTGCCGCACGCGATGGTCGCCTGCTCGGCGCGGAACGCGTCAGCCAGCCGGACCTCTCCATCCCGCGCTTTCCGCTGGAAGCCGGCTTGCGCTCGCTGTCCGGCCAGCATTCGCCGCACGGCCCCGAATGGCCGACGCCGACCCGCAGCATCAGCGAGCTGCGTCTCAAGATCGGCTTTCGCCCCACCTCGCGCGCCGCGCGCATGCTCGACAGCCAGCGCGCCACCCTGACGCTGGACCTGATCGACTATCCCGGCGAATGGCTGCTGGACCTGCCGATGCTGGAGCAGGACTTCAGTGGCTGGAGCAGCGAGTGCGAGACCCAGCTGGCCGACGGGCGTGGCGACTGGGCGCATGACTGGATGGCAGCCATCGAGGGCCTGACACCGGACAGTGAGGTGGATGAAGACCGCCTCGCCGAGATCGCGAGCCTCTATACCGACTATCTGCACGCCGCACGTCGCAAGGGTGGCTTCGTCGACCTGACACCAGGCCGTTTCCTGCTGCCCGGCGAGCTGGACGAAGCGCCAGTGCTGCAGTTCTTCCCGCTGCCGGGGCTTGGTGACTGGACACCCGACGCGCTGGCCGCCCTGCCGGAAGCCAGCCTGTATCGCACCCTCGCACGCCGCTTCGATCACTATCGCCGCCGCGTGGTGCGCCCCTTCTATCATGACCACTTCCGGCGCTTTGACCGCCAGATCGTGCTGATCGACGTGCTGGGCGCGCTGAATGCCGGCCCGGCGCCTTTCCGCGACCTGAGCCGTGCGCTGGACAAGCTGTTCGACAGCTTCGCCTATGGCCGTCGTCATCTGCTGGCGCGCCTGATGGACCGCCGCATCGACCGCCTGGCCATCGCCGCCACCAAGGCCGACCACGTCACGCCAGAGCAGCATGGCGCGATGCGCGACCTGCTCGAACAGCTGCTGGCGGACCCGCTCAAGCGCCTGCGCTATCGTGATGTGCCGCTCAAGGCCTTCACCATCGCCGCCATCCGTGCCAGCGAGGCGCGTGAGGTGGTCGAGAACGGCCAACGTCATCCGGCGCTGGCGGGACAACTCCTCGGCGAGCACGAAGGGGCGAGCGACTTGGACACGCAAGGCGCTGGCCGCGAGTCCGTGCTGCTGTTCCCGGGCGAGGTGCCCTCACGGCTGCCCGATCCGAATTTCTGGGCCGAAAGCCGCTTCGACTTCCCCCACTTCGCGCCGCCGAAGATCGACGGCAATGCGCCACCTCACATTCGCATGGACGCCGTGCTCGACTGGCTGCTGGGAGACCACCTGAAATGACCACTGAATCCCGCCATCCGCGCCCGGGCAAACGCTTCACGAGCCCCGATTCGGCCGATTCGGCGCAGGCCGATGCCGCCTCGACCACCTATGCCGAGCGCCCCACCGAGAGCGCATCAGAGAGCGCGGCAGAGGCCCTGCGCGGTGCGCGTCACTTCTCGCCGGAGATGGAAAGCCAGCCATTGGCGGCGGCCGAGCCGGAACCCGCCACGCCGGGACTCGATGCGACGCTGAGCGCCCGGCCACGTCATCGCGGCCTCAAATGGCTGCTGCTCGGCACCCTGACACTCGGGGGTGTCGAAGCCGGTCATGCGCTCTATCAGGCGGCCATGGGCGGTGATCTGATCGCCGGCGCCTGGGGCCTGCTGGGCCTTGGCGCCATCGGGCTCGGCGCTCGCGCGCTGGGCAAGGAGCTCTTCAGGCTGCGTCACCTGCGCAAGCACGTCGCGCTGCGCGCCGAGCTGGAAGAACATCAGCAGGATGACTTTGGTCAGGAGAGCTTTGGCCAGAAAAGCTTTGGCCAGCGCGGTGATGCGCTGTCCACGCCTGACGAGGACTCGGGCAAGGCAGGCGGCAAAGCCGACAGCCAGCAGGAAGACCTGCTCGAACAGCTGCGTCGTCAGATGAAGCTCGGCGATGATGATGCCGGCGTGCGCGCCTGGCGCGCCGCCTGTGAAGCGCATCGCTCCCCGTCGGAGCGCCGCGAGCTGTTCGCCTTCCACGTGCTGGGGCCGCGGGACCGTGAGGCGCGGCGTCTCATCTCGCGCATGAGTGGCGAGACAGCGGTGATGGTAGCGGTCTCGCCGCTGACCTGGGTCGACATGAGTCTGGTGGCCTGGCGCGGGCTGCGCATGATGGAGCGCCTGTCGCGCCTCTACGGGCTGGAGCTGGGCTATGCCAGCCGCCTGCGGCTGTTCAAGGAGGTACTGGCCTCGATGGCCTTCGCCGGTGCCAGCGAACTGGCCGCCGAGGCCAGCATGGACCTGCTGTCGATGAATCTGGCCGGCCGCCTCTCCACCAAGGCCGGTCAGGGGCTGGGCAGTGGCCTGATGAACGCACGTCTCGGCCTGCGAGCCATGCGCCTGCTGCGCCCCATCCCCTTCCATGCCGAGGAGGTGCCGCGCATCGGTGAGCTGCGCGCGGAGCTGTTCTCGCGCATGCGCAAGGCCGACAAGGGCGAGGACGACGCAGCCTGAGCAGGCCGCGCCTCCGCTGCCACTGCCTTGAAAAACAAGACGCGCGCCTCTGATAGCTGGCCATTCGGGCCTTCAGGGCGCGCGTCTTTCGTGAGTCATCTCACCTTCGATGGTTTCAGCCTTCGCTGGCGATGCCGGCCTCCAGCCACTTCATCACGCGCAGTGCCTCATGAGGCGAGGTCGGATTGCCGCCCTGGCCGCGAATGCAGTCGCGCAGCCCCGCATACCAGGCCGGATAGTCGCCATCGCGGCCCTGATGGGTGCCGCCTACCAGCACCTGCTCGCCTTCGGCGCCGTCCGGGTCGGCCTCCAGCACGGTCAACATTCCCGGACGCGCATCCCGCCCCCACTGGCGCGCCTGGCGCTCCTGCGGGTCACGCGAGGGCCAGTCACCGGCCTTGAGACAATCCTCCTGAGGGTCGAGCCCGAACACCACATAGCTGCCACGGGTGCCGTGCACGGCGAAGCGTGCCGTCGGCGCCGCCGTCAATGCACTGGCGTGCAGCTCCACCACCAGACCGGGGTGCCTTGGATGGTGGGCGTAATCGAGCACGGCGTGGAAGAAATCATCGGTCACCGCGCCTTCGCGCTGGGCGCGACGCGTGAGCTGGATGGCGGCTGGTTCGCCGAACAGGCACAGCGCCTGATCCAGCAGGTGCGGGCCGAGGTCATACCACAGGCCGCTGCCGGGCAGTGCCTGCTCACGCCAGCGGTTCGGCACCGTCGGGCGGAAGCGGTCGAAGTGGGATTCCAGATGCGCGATGCGCCCCAACGTGCCGTCGTTGATCAATTCCGCCAGCGTCAGGAAGTCGGCATCGAAGCGCCGATTGTGAAATACCGCCAGCACCCGTCCGGCCTGCTCGGCCTGGCGGGTCAGGGCCTCGCCTTCTTCAAGCGTCACCGTGAAGGGCTTGTCGACGACCACATGCTTGCCTGCCGCCAGCGCTGCAGAGGCCAGCGGGGCGTGGGTGTCGTTGGGCGTCGCGATGATGATCAGGTCGATGTCGTCACGCGCAAGCAAGGCCTCCGGGGTGGCCTCCACCTCCAGCTGCGGGCGCTCGGCCCTGACGACCTCGGGCCGCGAGGTGGACAGCGCCACCAACGCCAGCCCGTCCGTGGCCTCGATCAAGGGCGCGTGGAAGGTGCGCACCGCCATGCCATAACCGATCAGCCCGACCCGGATCGCGCTCTCGGAGGGGAAGGCGGCGCCGTGCCATGCGGCGGTGTCGCTGTGATCATCAGTGGCGGGGTGGGCTATGCGGCTCATCGGGCATCCTTGTCGTTGGCGCAATCTTGAGGGAGTCGTGCCTGGCAGCGCCATCCTAGCAAGGCTCCCGTGCCACAGACAGAGATGACAGCCGCCTTTAATGCTTGTCCATCGCAGACTTCATCCCGCGAGCGAGTCGCCGCGTAATGCCCGCGATTGAACGGTCCCCTTGAAGTCTCAAGGCTCAGCCCGCAGACCTTGCTGTACCAGGAGGGGCGTGGTTGTGAGTGGGAAGGTCACTCGCCAGCCGCCTCGCCATTTGATTCGCGAAGGAGCAGACAGCATGCGCAAGACGCTCATCATCGGTGCCAACGGCAAGATCGGTCGTCAACTCTGCGAGAAGGCTCAGGCCGCCGGCGAACCCGTCGTCGCGATGATCCGCTCGACCGAGCAGCAGAGCTGGTTCCATGAACGCAGCATCCCGACGGTTCTGGGCGATCTGGAAGGCGAGATGCGCCAGGCCTTCTATGGCTGCGATCAGGCGGTGTTCGTCGCGGGCTCCGGCCCGAATACCGGCCCGGACAAGACATTGACCATCGACCTGCATGGTGCGATGCGCACCGCTGAGCTGGCTGCCGAATTCGGGCTGTCGCGCGTGATCCAGGTCAGCTCGATCCGCTCCGAGACTCCGCTGGCCGGTCCGGCGGCGATGCGCCCCTACTTCGCGGCCAAGAAGGCCGCTGACCTGTGTCTCGCCGAGAGTGGCCTGCGTCACGTCATCGTCAAGCCCGGCCGTCTCACCAACGAGATCGGCAGCGGCAAGCTGACCCAGAATGCCGATGACTCCGACGAGATGCAGGTCTCGCGCGCCAATGTCGCCGAGTTCCTGCTCGGCTTGATCAAGGCCCGCGAGATCGGTGGCCGTCATCGCAAGGCGCCCATCTTCACCCTGTTCGATGGTGATACGCCGGTTTCGGGTCTGCTGAAAGCCACGCCGACCGCCGACTGAGTGCGCGCCTGAGCCTGTGGCAAAGCGCACCGGCAGGTCGCTTTCGCCAGGCTTGCCCACACTTGACCTGCCGCTCATCCACGCCTGCGCGCAGCCCGCGCGGGCGTTGGGCCATCTGGTAGCTTTCCCCCCATGCTCCATGTCCGTATAGTGAGCCACTGACCCCGCCAACAGAACTTCCGAAATGCTGCAGAACAATTCGCTGCTGGCGCAGCTGAAAGATCAAATCCGCCAGGAAATTCCCCGTGTCACGGGGGTGATCAAAGGCACCGACAAGGGCTTCGGCTTCCTCGAATGCGAGGACGGCGAGTCTTACTTCGTGCCGCCACCCGCCATGAAGCAGGTACTGCACGGCGATACCGTCGAAGCGACCGTCAAGGTGGAAGGTGAGAAGAAGTCCGTACAGCCGGAAGTGCTGATTGAGACGGGTGTCGATCGCTTCGTCGCTCGTGTCGGCAAGCGTGATGGCCGCCTGAACGTGATGCCGGATCATCCCTCCATCAACACGCGCATGAAAGCGCGCGTGAAGCGTGGCATCAATGAGGAAGCCCTCAATGATGGCGACTGGGTCGTGGCACGTCTGCTGCGTCACCCGATGCGCAAGGACGACCGCAGCTTCTTCGCCCAGATCGAGGAAGTCATCGCCACCGTGGACAACCCGCGTGTGCCGTGGCGCGTCACCCTGGCGCGTCACGCGCTGGAACAGGCCTCTCCGGAGGGCGGCACTGACTGGCCGCTGCTCGAGGAAGGCCTGACTCGCGAAGACATGACCCACGTGCCCTTCTTCACCATCGATGGTGAGAAGACCCGTGACATGGATGACGCCCTGCACATCGTCGAGCGCCCGGAAGGCGGCTGGACCCTGAGCATCGCCATCGCGGACCCGACCGCCTACGTGCCGGAAGGCAGCCGTGTCGACGAAGAGGCGCGCACGCGCTCCTTCACCGTCTACCTGCCGAGCCAGAACGTCACCATGCTGCCGGAAATCCTGGCCGACGACCTGTGCTCGCTGAAGGAAGGTGAAGACCGTCCGACGCTGATGTGCATCGTCGACATCGATACCGATGGCGTGATCGGCGAGCCGAAGTTCTTCGCGGCCACCATGCGCTCCCACCACCGCCTGACCTACGACAACGTCTCCGACTGGATCGAAGGCCAGGAAGGCAGCTGGAAGCCGGAAACCGAAGAGCTGGCCGAAGGTCTGCGTCAGCTGGAAGCCTTCACTCAGGCGCGTATCGCCTGGCGTGCACGCAACTCCCAGGTCTTCCGCGAGCGTCCGGACTTCGAGTTCGAGCTGGATGAGGAAGGCAACGTGCTCAACGTACGTGCCGACCACCGCCGCATCAGCAATCGCATGATCGAAGAATCCATGATCACCGCGAACCTGAGCTGCGCACGTCTGCTCTCCAAGCACATCGGTCACGGTATCTTCAACGTGCACCAGGGCTTCGCGCCGGAGAAGTACGACGACACCATCGAGTTCCTGGCTGGCCAGAACATCACCGCCACGCCGGAACAGCTGGGCAGCCTGGAAGGCTACCGCCTGATCCGTCAGGAGCTGGACAGCCGCGAAGACACCTGGCTGGACGTGCGCATGCGTCGCTTCCAGGGTTACACCGTGATGTCCGCTCAGCCGGGACCGCACTTCGGCCTGGGGCTGGAAGCCTACGCGACCTGGACCTCGCCGATCCGCAAGTACGGCGACATGGTCAACCACCGCTTGATCAAGCGCGTGATTCTCGGCCAGGACGTGCCGGCGGAAGCCACCGAGCAGCTGACCGAGCACCTCAGCGAACGTCGTCGTCTCAACCGCATGGCCGAGCGCGATGTGAAGGACTGGCTCTACGTGCGCTACCTGACCAAGGCCGCCGAAGAACAGCAGATCTTCACTGGCGAGATCATCGACATCCGTCGTGGCGGCATGCGTGTGCGTCTGGAAGAGAATGGCGCCAGCGTCTTCATTCCGGCACCGCTGATCCACAGCGATCGCAAGAAGGTCGCGATCGATGACAAGGAAGGCCGCGTGCGCATCGAAGACGAGCTGCGTTACTCGCTGGGCGACATCATCAAGGTCTCCTTGACCGAAGCCCGTGAAGAGCGTCGTTCACTGGTAGGTCGTCCGGCCGAATAAGCCGCGACCCACCACTGCCGTATGTAACTGCCTTGTCATCACGGGCAATTGCCACGGCCATCTACGCCCCGGATCGCTCTGCGCCCGGGGCGTTTTTCGTTCTTGTGCATTACGTATACGCATCGTGTGCCAAGCGTGAAAAATTGTAATTTTGTGAAACAGAAGCTCACGCTATACTCCTCACATCGACACACGACATCTGCTTTCACTGCTGCAGCGTTACTGGATTGACCCAAGCGCGAATGACTGAAGCCTGTCCCTGATGAAGTTCGTCCATGCGAGGACCCGGAAATGAAAACTCATCGCTCCACTGCAGCTACTTCACTGCGTCACCTGGCCGAGCATGCCGCCATCGTTCGTCACCCGGCCATGAGCTATGCCCGTGTCGACGCCGGAGCAGACAGCAGCTCAGGCAGAAGCTCGGAGGGCAGCTCCACCTCTCCGGAGCGCCAGCGTGAGATTCAACGTGAAGCGATGGAACATGTCGCGATGCTGCTGGAACGTGATCGCCGCCGGACCCGCAACCGCCTGCTGCTGGCCGCCGGCCTGCTGCTGAGCCTTGTGCTGCTCGCCAGCCAGCGCCCAGCCGAGCCGGAAGCCGCCTTCTCGCAGGAGCTTGGCCAGGCCATGCCCAGCGCCCTGCACCTGTCCCAGCATGGACTGGCGTGATGACGCCCGATCTCCCTCCATCAGGACAGATAACGATGCCAGGACCCCATGCAACACCAGGCACGGATGCCAGACATGACTGAGTCGATCCTCTGCTAGACCCTGCAATGCCCGCTCCGGCGACCCTCCCCCCCTGTCGCCCCCTGTATTCCTGTAGTGCACGCACTTGCCCTGTCCGGTGGCTCCGGACAGGGTCTTTTTTTGCCTGTCGTATGGCTTCTCTTGCGCAGCACTGACCAGAGGCCAGCTGCCGCACTCCCTGCTGGAGCACGCCAGCAGGGCGTGACTTCTCTCCTCCCCTGGCAGTGAACCTGATGCCAGGGACCGGATGCCAAGAGCCTGATGCCAGGGGCGTGATGACAAATGTCCGAGAGCGGGAGCGCATCGCACCAACATTGTTCCCTGTTGTCACACAGACCAGTCATCTCATGATGTAACGTCATTGCCAGCCGCAGTGTGGAACATCGCTTGGCGAGGCGTCTCGTCACGCGCGACACCGCATGTCATGCCTCGTGCCCTTGGTTTCACGTCGGGTTCCCCCCATGACTTGACCAGAGGCTCGTTCGTCATTGCCACTGGCTTGCTGGAATCTGCGTGCTCGATTGCGTCTTTCTCAAGCACCCGGGAGCACCCTGAAGCACGACAAGGCAGCCATGGCGGGCAGTGACGTCGGGATTCATCTTCATCGCGCACGACCGGTAAAGCGGTCTTGAGGAGTCCGTGTGCATATCGCTGACATGACCATGTTCCATGCCCCCTCCAGTGGCGGGGTCAGAACCTACCTGGAAGCCAAGCGACGACGTCTGCGGACGCGGCCCGATGTTCGTCACAGCCTGCTGGTCCCCGGCGAGACCACCAGTGTCAGTGATGACCTCTACAGCGTGCCGGCACCGCCCATTCCCTTCGGCAACGGCTATCGCTTCCCCCTGCGCCGGGGCGGCTGGGTCAGCACGCTGCTGGCACTGCAGCCGGATGTCATCGAGGCCGGCGACCCCTACGTCACGGCGTGGGCGGCACTCGATGCCGGTCGCAAGCTCGATGTCCCGGTGCTGGGCTTCTATCACTCGGACCTGCCGCGCCTGATCACCAATCGCCTGGGCGAGTGGTCAGGGGCCAACGTCGATCGCTACGTCAAACGCCTCTATCGCCATTTCGATCGCGTGCTGGCCCCCAGCCAGGTGATGGCCGACCGGCTCGACCGGCTCGGCGTCGACAATGTCCATATCCAGCCACTGGGTGTCGATCTTTCCACCTTCCACCCTGACTGCCGCGATGAGAGCCTGCGCCGCGAGCTTGGCCTGGAAGACCACGTGCGCCTGCTGGCCTTCGCCGGCCGCGGGTCACGCGAGAAGAATCTGGATGAGCTGCTGGAGGCCGCTCGCCTGCTCGGCCCCGACTACCATCTGCTGTTGATCGGCTCGGGCATGCCGCGACATCTGCCCGACAATGTCAGCGTGACCGGGCATTTCTGCAGCAGCACCGAAGTGGCGCGTCTGGTGGCCTCGGTGGATGTGCTGCTGCATGCCGGCACCCAGGAAACCTTCGGTCTGGTGGTACTGGAAGCCATGGCCTGCGGCACGCCGGTGGTGGCGGCACGCGCCGGCGCGCTGGCCGAGAATGTGCCACTGGGCTGCGGTCAGCTCTGCAACCCGCACTCGCCGCATGCCATGGCGCGTGCCGTGCAGGAAGTCTTCGCCAATGACCCCGCCGCACTGGGTCGTCAGGCGCGGCGGCATGTCGAGAAGCACCATGCCTGGGACCGTGTCGTGGATGGCTTGCTCGGGCATTATCACGCGGTCACCGGGACTCGCATGCAACCGGTACTCGAGGAGGTGACCCATGGCTGAGTCGCCAGCTGCCAAGCAGCACTTTCTGCTGGTCCTGCATGATGTCGCGCCCGAGACCTGGTCCGACTACCGGGACTTCGTCGCCGAGGTGGATGCCCTCTGCCAGGCGCGCCTGAACCACCCCTGCCCGATCACCTGGCTGGTGGTGCCCGACTTCCATCATCGCAGCGCCCTGGAAGACGCTCCGGAATTCATCGCCCTGCTGGACTCTCGCCGCCAACAGGGGGACGAGCTTGCCCTGCATGGCTTCCATCACTGCGATGACGCACCAGCCCCCCGCACCCCGCGCGATTACCTGATGCGCCGCGTGCTGACCTGGGAAGGCGAGTTCTACCCCCTCGATGAGGCCGAAGCCAGACGACGCCTGCGGGAAGGCACCGCACTCTTCAAGCGTCTCGGCTGGCCATTGGACGGCTTCGTGGCCCCTGCCTGGCTGATGAGTGACGGCACTCGCAAGGCCCTGAAGTCCCTCGACTTCCGCTACACCAGCGACCCCCAGCATCTCTATCGACTGCCTGACTTCACGGCCATCGATGCGCCCGGACTCGTGTGGAGCGCACGCTCCGCGCCACGCCGCCTGATGTCGCAGTGGGTGACGCAGCGCAAGCTGAGCCGCGAGCAACTGGCGCCGGTGTTGCGTCTGGGCCTGCATCCAGTCGACATGCGCCATGCACGCTCACGCCAGTATTGGCTGACGCTGGTCGAGCGCCTGCTCGATGAAGGGCGCCAGCCGATGACCAAGATCGGCTGGCTGACCCAGCAGGGGCTGCTCACCCCCGCCACGTCTGACACGACGCAACTGAACTCGCACCAGGCGGCCCACAGTGCTGCCTGAGACCCACCCACCGGATGAGTCCCGTCGTATGGGCCTTGTGACAACCCGCTGCGGGAATCTGCCATGAATCGTGCCCTCTGGTTACTGGGTGCTGGCCTTGTGATGGTCATCGCGATACCGCTGGTGCTGGGTGGCAGCGGACTGGGTGGCCAGTTGCGCCAGTTCCCCCTCGACACCTTCCTCTTGATGCTGGGCATGATCGTGATGTGCTGGAACCTGAACGCCGGCCGGTTGCGTCTGCTGCTGGCCGGGCGTGGCGGTCACCTGGGGCAACGCCGCGCCGTCGGCATGGTGATGGCGACCGAGTTCGCCATCAGCGCCACCCCCGGCGGCAGTGGCGGTCCGCTTACCCTGATGGGGCTGCTGTCACGTCAGGGGGTGCGCCCGGCGCAGGCCACGGCGGTATTCGCGGTCGATCAGATCACCGACATGCTGTTCTTCCTCTCGGCGCTGGCCAGCATCGGGCTCTATGCCCTCTCGCATACCATCGACCTGCGCCTGGGGTGGATGCTGGCCGTGCCGGCGCTGTTGCTGATCATCGGCTTTGGCCTGCTGGCCGCGCTGGGCAAGCATCATCGGCGCCTGCTCAAGACCAGCGGACGCCTGCTGCGCTGGCTCAAGGTACGCCATCGCTCACGCATCAAGCTGGCGCGGGGCCTGATCCACTTCCGCCATGCGCTGGTCGAGACGCTCGCCCTGCCGCGCCTGACGCTGAGCCTGATCTTCCTGCTCTGCTGTGCCCATTGGCTGCTGCGCTACTCGATCCTCTATCTGGCCGTTTCCGGACTGGGGCAGGACATCGACTGGAGCTGGACCTTCATCGTGCAGATGCTCTCGCTGGCAGCGGGCCAGCTGACGCTGCTGCCCGGCGGTGCCGGAGGCGCGGAGCTGTCCTCCACTGCCCTGCTCAGCCCGATGATCGGCGCCGCCAGTGCCGCGGCGGCAGTGGTGATCTGGCGTGCGGTGACCTTCTATTTCTACCTGATCGCCGGCGCCCCGGTGTTCTTCGTGATGGCGGGACGCAGCATGCTGGGAAGCTTGCTCAAGCGTCGCTCGGCAGCCACATGACAGGATGACCGAGCAGTGCTGCAGGCTTCATCATGAAAAACACTTGATCATCGCCATATGAATAAGACTTTGTCATGTTGGCAGGCGGCTTTATTGAACGGCCATACAATAACCACAGCTCAAGGTGATCTCACATGCCGCATCCTTCCCAGCGTCACCCGACTTCCGCCCGCATTCGCCGTCCGCTGGCCATGATGGGCGTGGTCGGCTCGCTGCTGGCCACCTCGACCTCAGCGGCACTCGCTGATGACAGGCCCCTGCGCAGCATCGACCCCGGCCATGGCACCGACAAGGTCGTGGTCGCCCACCGGGGGGCCTCTGGCTACCTGCCGGAGCACACCCTCGCGGCCAAGGCGATGGCCTACGCCCAGGGCGCCGACTTCCTCGAGCAGGATGTGGTGATGAGCAAGGATGACCAGCTGGTGGTGCTGCACGACCGCTTCCTGGACCGCGTGACCAATGTCGCCGAAGTCTTCCCCGAGCGTGCGCGTGATGATGGCCGCTACTACGCCATCGACTTCACGCTGGACGAGCTGCGCCAGCTGTCGTTCAGCGAGGGCTTCACCGTCAAGGATGGCGAGCAGGTCGCCGACTACCCTGAGCGCTTCCCGCTGGGCAAGTCGCACTTCGGCCTGCACACCCTGAGCGAAGAGATCGAGATGATCCAGGGCCTGAATCACTCCACCGGACGCGATGTCGGCCTGTATGTGGAGATCAAGGCGCCCTGGTTCCACCAGTCGGAAGGCAAGCAGGTCTCGCGAGCCGTGCTCGAGACCCTCAAGCACTACGGCTACGTCGCGCACGATGACAATGCCGTCGTGCAGGTCTTCGATCCCAATGGCCTCAAGCGCATCCACGACACGCTGCAGCCCGAACTGGAGATGGACCTGCGTCTGGTGCAGCTGATGGGCGAGACCCGCTGGGACATGACCTTCCAGCCAGATGCGGAGGGCAAGCTTGAGCCCTATGACTATGACTGGATGTATCAGGAGGGCGGCATACAGCGCATCGCCACCTACGCCGATGGCATCGGGCCGTGGAAGCCGATGGTGATCGAGGACAGCTCGACCCGGGACGACATCAAGGTCACGCCACTGGTCGAGGAAGCCCATGCGCAGGGCCTGATCGTGATGCCCTACACCTTCCGCCTCGATGAAGGGCGCATCCCCGACTGGGCCAGCGATTACGACGACATGCTGCGCGCCTTCTTCGTCGACGCCAGGGTCGATGGTGTCTTCACTGACTACCCGGACCGCGCCGTACAGTGGCTGAAGCAGCACGGTGATGCTCTGTAAGCAGCCCTTCAAGACAGGCAGTTCTTGGCAGGGGAACACCAAAAAGCCGGACTCCGTGAGGAGTCCGGCTTTTTCGTCCTGCCTGATCGTCAGCGCTCGATCGTCAGCGCTCGCTGTCAGTTCACGGTATCAGCATCGACACGTGATGAGCGCTGCCTTCATTGACCCGCCGCTTCGGCGGCCAGCCCCTTGAGCAGCCCGGCGATCTTGTCCAGCGGCAGCTTGCAGTCGCCCAGATCATGACGATTGGCCATGTACTGCGGCTCATTCCACTCGATCACGCTGCCGCCCTCCACGGCGCGAATCAGCATCTTCTGCGGCAGGTCCAGGGCGGCCGCCCCGTTGCACTGCATCAACAGGGTCCCCACCTTGGGATTGCCGAAGATGACGGTATGCGTCGCGGGCAGCTCCATGCCGACCTTCTCGGCTCCCGCCTCATGATCGATGACGCTGAACAGCGTCAGTCCCTTGGCCTTGAGCGCCGTCTCGAGACGCGCCTGGACGGAGGCGACATCATCACGACTGGTCACCGACTCGATGCCCTTGGCAGGCACCTGCATGCTCGCTGAAGCTTCAGGGGCGGAGGCTGCCGCCGCGCCGGAATCTGCACTGGCAGACAGCGGCATGCCAGCAGCCAACGGCAGGGACAGCAGCGCCAGCAGGCGCGCGGAGCGCGTAAGGGCGGGGAATGACTTGAGCATGGAACATCCTTATCAGTGAGTCGTGTTGCGCCGTGGGGCATCTGCACGTGTCGCTTGGTCAGGTGCCAATGAACAGTCATCAGATTAGCAACTGCTTGATATGAACGCACCTGCCCCGCCTGCATCAGCCGAAACACCTCTCCCCTCGCCTGCGCCACCGGCCGCAGGTAGCCCCGCCGACATGCACTAGAGAGAGACTGGTGAGGGCCAGAAACGAAAAAAGGGCAGGCCCTGTGGGCCTGCCCTTTCGGTGACATGCGATCCGCTTGGCGCCAATCGCTGTCAGGAGATCAATGGCTTACCAGCCAGTGACTTCCTTGATGGCATCGCCGATCTGCGCGAGTGAACGCACAGTCTTGACGCCAGCTGCTTCCAGAGCCGCGAACTTCTCGTCGGCAGTACCCTTGCCGCCGGAGATGATGGCGCCTGCATGGCCCATGCGCTTGCCCGGAGGCGCAGTCACACCAGCGATGTAGGAGACGACCGGCTTGGTGACGTTCGCCTTGATGTAGGCAGCGGCTTCTTCTTCAGCAGAACCGCCGATCTCGCCGATCATGACGATGGCTTCGGTCTTCGGGTCCTTCTCGAACATCTCGAGGATGTCGATGAAGTTGGAACCCGGGATCGGGTCGCCGCCGATGCCGACACAGCTGGACTGACCGAAACCGTGGTCAGTGGTCTGCTTGACGGCTTCGTAGGTCAGGGTGCCGGAACGAGACACGATACCGACCTTGCCCGGCTGGTGGATGTGACCCGGCATGATACCGATCTTGCACTCACCCGGAGTGATGACACCCGGGCAGTTCGGACCGATGACGCGCGCGCCCAGCTCGTCGCACTTGACCTTGACTTCCAGCATGTCGAGAGTCGGCACGCCTTCGGTGATGCAGACGATCAGCTTGATGCCTGCATTGGCCGCTTCAAGGATGGAATCCTTGCAGAACGGTGCCGGCACGTAGATGACGGACGCTTCAGCGCCAGTCTCGGCAACGGCTTCGGCGACGGTGTTGAACACCGGCAGGCCCAGGTGAGTCTGACCACCCTTGCCCGGCGTCACGCCACCAACCATCTTGGTGCCGTAGGCGATGGCTTGTTCAGAGTGGAAGGTACCCTGGCCGCCAGTGAAGCCCTGGCAGATCACCTTGGTGTTCTTGTCGATCAAAATGCTCATTACTTGCCCTCCGCAGCTTTGACAACCTGCTGCGCCGCGTCAGTCAGGCTGGTAGCAGCGATGATGTTCAGACCGCTTTCGGCCAGCTTCTTGGCGCCGAGTTCAGCGTTGTTACCTTCCAGACGCACCACGACCGGCACGTTGACACCGACCTGCTCGACGGCACCGATGATGCCTTCGGCGATCATGTCACAACGCACGATGCCGCCGAAGATGTTCACCAGAACAGCTTTGACGTTGTCGTCGGACAGGATGATCTTGAATGCTTCTGCAACGCGTTCCTTGGTAGCACCGCCACCCACGTCGAGGAAGTTGGCCGGCTTGCCGCCGTTCAGGTTGACGATGTCCATGGTGCCCATCGCCAGGCCTGCGCCGTTGACCATGCAGCCGATGTTGCCGTCGAGGGCAACGTAGTTCAGTTCGAACTTGGCAGCATGCGCTTCACGCTCGTCTTCCTGAGACGGATCGTGCATCGCCTGCAGGTCCGGGTGACGGTAGACGGCGTTGGCGTCGATGTTGATCTTGCCATCGAGGCAGTGGAGGTTGCCTTCGTCGGTGATGACCAGCGGGTTGATTTCCAGCAGCGCGAAATCCTTGTCGGCGAACATCTTCGCCAGCCCCAGGAAGATCTTGGTGAACTGCTTGATCTGGGTCGGGTTCAGACCCAGCTTGAAGGCCAGTTCACGCGCCTGGTACGGCTGTGCGCCGACCAGCGGATCGATCTCGGCTTTCAGGATCTTTTCCGGCGTCTCTTCAGCAACCTTCTCGATTTCCACGCCGCCTTCGGTGGAAGCCATGAAGACGATACGACGAGTGGTGCGGTCAACGACGGCGCCCAGGTACAGCTCTTCGGCGATGTCGGTGCAGTTCTCGACGAGAATCTTGGTGACCGGCTGACCGTTTTCGTCGGTCTGGTAGGTCACCAGGTTCTTGCCCAGCCACTGGGTCGCGAAGTCGGAAGCGGCTTGTGCGCTGTCGACCAGCTTGACGCCGCCAGCCTTGCCGCGGCCACCTGCGTGGACCTGTGCCTTGACGACCCACTTGTCGCCGCCAATCTTCTTGCACGCTTCAGCAGCGTCTTCCGGGGTGTCAACGGCAAAGCCCTTGGACACCGGCAGGCCATAGTCGGCAAAAAGTTGTTTTGCCTGATATTCGTGAAGGTTCATCGTGTCATGCCATTGGTTGCATTAGACTCGAACGGCAGTCGCAAGATGCCACTGCCACCGTTCGCCCCGGCCTGGCCGGGGCGACGCGCCTCTTGTTCGGAAGGACGCTTACTTGCGCTTCTTGCGGTTTGCGATATGAATCGCATGCCCGTCAACGGCCAGCGCGGCTTCGTGCACGGCTTCCGACAGTGTCGGGTGAGCCGTGCAGATCAGTGCGAGGTCTTCGGCGCTTGCGCCGAACTCGAGGGCAGTCACACCCTGTGCGATCAGCTCACCGGCATGCTGGCCGATGATGTGAACGCCCAGGACGCGATCAGTCTCAGCGTCGGCAATGATCTTGGCCAGACCTTCAGTGGCATTGTTGGCCATGGCACGACCGCTTGCCGCGAACGGGAAGCTGCCGGTCTTGACTTCGATGCCTTCGGACTTGGCTTGCTGTTCGGTCTTGCCGACCCACGCCACTTCCGGGAAGGTGTAGATGATGCTCGGGATGGCGTCGTAGTTCATCTCGGCCTTGTGGCCGGCGATGATGTCGGCAACCATCACGCCCTCTTCAGAGGCCTTGTGCGCCAGCATCGGGCCACGCACCACGTCGCCGATGGCGTAGACGCCCGGCACGCTGGTCGCGCACTGGTCGTCGACGTGGATGAAGCCACGCTCGTCCAGATTGATGCCCACATCGCTGTCGAGCAGGCTCTGGGTGTACGGACGACGGCCGACCGCGACGATGATCTTGTCGAAGGTCTGTTCCTGTTCGCCGTTGGCGTCGGTGTACTTGACGACGACTTCGCTGTCCTTGATGTCGGAACCGGTCACACGGGCGCCGAGCTTGATGTCCAGACCCTGCTTCTTGAGCAGCTTCTGGGCTTCCTTGGCGACGGCCGCATCGACCATCGGCAGGAAGCTGTCGACCGCTTCCAGCACGGTGACTTCAGAACCGCAACGGCTCCAGACGCTACCGAGCTCGAGACCGATGACACCGGCACCGATGACACCCAGACGCTTCGGCGCTTCGTCGAACTCGAGCGCGCCGGTGGAATCGACGATCAGACCTTCGGTCAGCGGCGTCGGCGGAATCTCGACCGGCACGGAACCGGACGCGATGACGATGTTCTCGGCTTCGTAGGTCGCCTTGCCACCGTCGTGATCGGTCACTTCGACCTGCTTGTTCGGCAGCACCTTGCCGGTACCTTCCAGCGCGGTGACACCGTTGGCCTTGAACAGACCGGAGATACCGCCGGTCAGGTTCTTCACGATCTGCGCCTTGCGCTCGATCATCTTGGCCACGTCGATCTCGACGCCGTCGGCCTTGATACCCAGTTCGGCGAATTCATCACGCGCTTCGACGTACTTGTGCGAGGTTTCTAGCAATGCCTTGGACGGAATGCAGCCGACGTTCAGGCAGGTACCGCCGTGAACGACCTTGCCTTCCTTGTTGACCCACTTCTCGACGCAGGCGGTCTTCAGACCCAGCTGAGCAGCGCGGATAGCGGCAACATAGCCACCAGGGCCAGCGCCAATGACGATCACATCAAATTTATCGGCCATGTCTCTTCCTGTTGGTGCAGTTCGATTCGGGTTGGCAACCCGGCGAGTCTCAGTGCCACCCACCGGGGCCGCTCACGCCCTCGAGATCCTCAAGGGCGTGAGACATTGCGGTCTCAGACGTCGAGCAGGAAACGAGCCGGATCTTCCAGCAGGTCCTTGATGGCGACGAGGAACTGGACTGCATCCTTGCCATCGATCATGCGGTGATCGTAGGACAGTGCCAGATACATCATCGGACGGATGACGACCTGACCGTTCACGGCCATCGGACGCTCCTGGATCTTGTGCATGCCTAGGATGGCGGTCTGCGGCGGATTCAGGATCGGGGTGGACATCAGGGAACCGAAGATGCCGCCGTTGGTGATCGTGAAGGTACCGCCCTGCATCTCATCGATGCCCAGCTTGCCGGCGCGGGCACGCTGACCGAAGTCGACGATGGTCTTTTCGACATCGGCGAGCTTCATGCTGTCGGTATCACGCAGCACCGGCACGACCAGACCGCGGTCGGAAGACACGGCCACACCGATGTCCTGGTAACCGTGGTAGACGATGTCGGTGCCGTCGATGGAGGCATTGACGTCCGGGAAGCGCTTGAGCGCTTCGGTGGCCGCCTTGACGAAGAAGCCCATGAAGCCGAGCTTGGTGTCGTGCACCTTCTGGAAGGTGTCCTTGTACTGCTTGCGCAGTTCCATCACCGCGCTCATGTCCACTTCGTTGTAAGTGGTGAGCATGGCGGCAGTCTGCTGGGCATTGACCAGACGCTTGGCGATGGTCTGACGCATGCGGCTCATCGGCACGCGCTTCTCGGGACGCTCGCCCTCGAAGGTCGGTGCAGATTTCGGCGCGGCCTTGGCATCAGACTTGGAAGCGCCGGACTTGGCAGCCGGCTTGGCAGCGGACTTGGCCGCAGTGCCTTCCTTGACGGCCTTGGCCACGTCTTCCTTCAGCACGCGACCGCCCTTGCCGGTACCGACCAGCTTGCTGACGTCCAGATCGTGCTCGGCCACCATCTTGCGTGCTGCCGGGGCGAGGATCTTGTCGCCGACCTTCTCGTCCTGACCTTCGTCAGAGCCGGACTTGTCGTCGCTTGCCTCAGCGGCCGGCGCGGCGCCACCGGAAGCACCAGCGCTGAACAGTGCCAGCACGGCTTCGGTCTCGCAGGTATCGCCTTCCTCGACCTTGATCTCGCTCAGGGCGCCGTCGGCCGGAGCCACGACTTCCAGCACGACCTTGTCGGTCTCGATCTCGACGATCAGCTCGTCGCGCTCGCAGGCTTCACCGACCTTCTTGTGCCAGGTGGCGACGGTGCCTTCGGCAACGGATTCCGGGAAGCTCGGCGCCTTGACTTCCAGCGTCTTGCCTTCGCCACCGGCGGCCGGCTTGCTTTCGGCCTTGGCGTCGTCCTTGCTCTCTTCAGCGGCGGAGTCGTCCTTGGCGTCAGAAGACGCAGCGGCGTCTGCATCACCGATGGAGCCCAGCACTTGCTCGGACTCGCAGGTGTCGCCTTCCTGAACCTTGATCTCGCCCAGGGTGCCGTCCTGCGGTGCGACGACTTCCAGCACGACCTTGTCGGTCTCGATCTCGACGATCAGCTCGTCACGCTCGACGCTGTCGCCGGGCTGCTTGTGCCAGGTCGCCACAGTGCCTTCGGCGACGGATTCCGGAAAAGACGGCGCTTTGATATCGATAGCCATTGGAGTTCCTTAACTCAATTCTCTCTCGGTGCCCTTGCGGGTCGCGAGCCTTTACTTGTTGAAGGCGTCGTCGACCAGCTGGCGCTGCTGCTCGTTATGAACGGACATGTAGCCCGCGGCAGGTGCCGCAGAGGCCGGGCGTCCGGCGAAGTCCAGGCTCATGCCAAGCCCCTGACGGTGCTGCTCAGCGACCTGACGCATATGGTGCTGACTCTGATACCAGGCACCCTGGTTGAGCGGCTCTTCCTGGCACCACATCACCTGCTCGAGATTCTCGTAGTCGGCGATGGCGGCCTGGAGATCTTCCTTCGGGAAGGGGTAGAGCTGCTCGACACGGATGACGGCAACATCTTCACGGCCCTGCTCGGCGCGATAGGCGGCCAGGTCATAGTAGACCTTGCCCGCACACAGCACGACGCGCTTGACCTTGGAAGCTTCCAGGTTGCCCTTGTCGGACAGCACCATCTCGAAGCGGCCATCGGCCAGTTCGTCGAGGGTGGAAGTCGCTTCCTTGTGACGCAGCAGAGACTTGGGTGACAGCACGACCAGCGGCTTGCGCAGCGAGCGGATGACCTGACGACGCAGCAGATGATAGATCTGCGCCGGTGTGGTCGGCATGCATACCTGCATGTTGTGCTCGGCACACAGCTGGAGGTAACGCTCGAGGCGTGCGGAGCTGTGCTCCGGGCCCTGGCCCTCGTAGCCGTGCGGCAGCAGCATGGTCAGACCGCACAGGCGGCCCCACTTGCTCTCGCCGGAGGAGATGAACTGGTCCATCACCACCTGGGCGCCGTTGGCGAAGTCACCAAACTGGGCTTCCCACACGACCAATGCCTTGGGCATGGTGGTGGCATAGCCATATTCAAAGGCCAGCACCGCTTCCTCGGAGAGGTAGGAGTCATGGATGGTGAAGGTCGCCTGACCATCCTTGATGTGCTGCAGCGGCACGTAGGTGTCGCCATCCTTCTGGTTGTGCACCACCGCGTGACGGTGGGAGAAGGTACCGCGACCCACATCCTGACCGGTGATACGTACCGGATGGTCGGCATCGACCAGGGTGGCGTAGGCCAGTGTCTCGGCGAAGCCCCAGTTCAGCGGCATGCCACCAGCGGCCATCTTGCGACGGTCTTCGTAGATCTTGTTGACCTGACGCTGGACCGAGACGCCGTCCGGCACTTCGCACATCTTGTTGGCGAGGGCCTGCAGCTGCTTCATGTCCATCGAGGTATCGGCAACGCCGGTCCACTCGTGGCCCAGGTACGGCGTCCAATCGACGAACAGACCGGTGTTGGGCTGCTTCACCAGCGCATTGGCAACGTGGTTGCCGGCATCCAGGTCAGCACGGTACTGGTCGACCAGGTGCTTGGTCTCTTCCGCGCTGAGCACGCCTTCCTCGACCAGACGGTCCGCATACTTCTCGCGGGCAGTCTTCTGGGACTTGATCTTGGCGTACATCAGCGGCTGGGTACCGGACGGCTCGTCGGCTTCGTTGTGACCGCGCTTGCGGTAACACACGAGGTCGAGCACGACGTCACGCTTGAACTGCTGACGGTAGTCGATGGCGACCTGAGCGGCGTGCAGCACGGCGTCCGGATCATCTCCATTGACGTGGATGATCGGCGCCTGAACCATCTTGGCGATGTCGGTGCAGTATTCGGTCGAGCGAGCGTCATCGGCACGCGAGGTGGTGAAGCCCACCTGGTTGTTGATGACGACATGCACGGTACCGCCCGTCTTGTAGGCACGGGTCTGCGACATCTGGAAGGTTTCCATGACCACGCCCTGACCGGCGAATGCCGCATCACCGTGGATGGAGATCGGCAGTACGCTGTCGCCTTCGCTGTCTTCGCGACGGTCCTGACGGGCACGCACGGAGCCTTCCACCACCGGAGAGACGATTTCCAGGTGCGACGGGTTGAACGCCAGCGCCAGGTGGACTTCGCCGCCCGGGGTCATGACATTCGAGCTGAAGCCCTGGTGGTACTTCACGTCGCCGGAACCCTTGGCAATCTGCTTCTTGCCATCGAATTCCTCGATCAGCTCTGACGGGCTCTTGCCCAGCAGGTTGACCAGCAGGTTGAGACGGCCACGGTGGGCCATGCCGATCACGACTTCCTTGGTACCGTACTTGCCGCTGCGCTGGATCAGCTCATCCATCATCGGAATGAAGGATTCGCCGCCTTCCAGACCAAAGCGCTTGGTGCCCGGGTACTTGCTGGCGAGATAGCTCTCGAGGCCTTCGGCGGCGGTCAGACGTTCCAGCACGTGATGACGGACATCGCGTGAGAAGTTCGGCTTGGAACGTACGGACTCGAAACGCTGCTGCAGCCAGCGCTTCTCTTCCGTGTTGACGATGTGCATGAACTCGGCGCCGATGCTGCGGCAGTAGGTCTGCTCCAGCGCGGCGTGGATTTCCTTGAGCGGTGCAACATCCTTGCCGAGGAACAGCGAGCCGGTCTGGAACTCGACGTCCATGTCAGCGGCGGACAGCTGATGGAAGGACAGTTCGAGGTCCGGTACCGGTGCCGGCTTGCGCAGACCGAGGGGATCGATATCCGCCTTCTGGTGGCCACGGAAGCGGTAGGCGTTGATCAGCTGGAGAACACGAACCTGCTTCTTGTTCTCGCTGCTTTCGCCCGCAGAGACAGCCACCGGGCGGCGACTGTTGCGACCCATCTCGTAGAACTGATCACGGATCGGCGCTAGCGGAACATCCTGGGAGGGGCTGCCGTCATGACGCGGCAGAGTATCAAAGTAGTTGCGCCACTCGTCGGGAACCTCATTCGGGTCGACAAGATAACGCTCGTAGAGATCTTCTACGTAGTGGACATTCCCCCCGCTCATATGGGAAGTGCGCCACATCAACTCCATTGTGCCTTCTTGCATCTCTCGGTCACCCTGACTGATGGGGTGGGGTAGGCGCCTGACAAGCGCTGTCGGCGTCACTCGATTATGCCCTGTATGGCGAAACCATGGAGGCCTTCACCATCTGAGTCTTCTTTTATCGTCAAAAGCCGGTGCACAAGGCACCGGCTTCAGCAAGCTGTGCGCTGCGACAAGGTGTGACACCCTGCCGCAGCTGACGTGCATCATAGCAAGCTAAGGCGCGGCTTTTAAGTGGCGTTTGCCAGCAAAAGCTCACGAATCTTGCCGATGGCACGTGTCGGGTTCAGACCCTTGGGGCAAACCGCGACACAATTCATGATTCCGCGACAACGGAATACGGCAAACGGGTCGTCCAGCTCGCTCAAACGCTCCTTGGTGGCGGTGTCACGCGAGTCCGCCAGGAAGCGATAGGCCTGCAGCAGACCGCTCGGACCGACGAACTTGTCCGGGTTCCACCAGAAGGACGGGCAGGCAGTCGAGCAGCAGGCACACAGGATGCACTCGTAGAGCCCGTCGAGCTTGTCACGGTCTTCCGGCGACTGCAGACGCTCGATGGCCGGCGCCGGCGTGTCGTTGAGCAGGTACGGCTGGATGCGCTCGTACTGCTTGTAGAAGATGCTCATGTCGACGACCAGGTCACGCACGACCGGCAGGCCCGGCAGCGGACGCAGCACCAGCTTGTTGTCCTTGACGACTTCGGACAGCGCGGTGACACAGGTCAGGCCGTTCTTGCCGTTCATGTTCATGCCGTCCGAACCACAGACGCCTTCACGGCAGCTGCGACGATAGGCCAGCGAGCTGTCCTGTTCCTTGAGCATTTCCATCACGTTCAACACCATCAGGTCACGACCCTGGGTGTCGACCTGAAACTCCTGCATGTACGGCGCAGTATCGGTTTCAGGGTTGTAGCGGTATATGGATACCTGAAGCATGGTTTCCCCTCCGGGCAAACGGGTCAGGTGCGTGCGGTGACCTGCACGCACCTCGATCACGGCGAACTCAAGCGAGAGTGAACTCGAGCGAGTGCGAACTTGGTCTGAAGCAAGGCGCGGCGTCCCGAGCGGGTCGCGACGCGCGCCTAGGGTTCAGACTCAGTAGGTACGAATCTTCGGCTCGAAACGCTCGACGGTCTTCGGCGCGAAGTTCACATCACGCTTGCCGACACGCTTCTCGTTCGGGAAGAACAGAGAATGCTTGAGCCAGTTCTCGTCATCACGATCCGGGAAGTCGTAACGGGAGTGAGCACCACGGCTTTCCTTGCGGGTCAGGGCCGCAATGGCAGTGGCTTCCGCCACTTCCATCAGGTTGTCCAGCTCGAGAGCTTCGATACGCGCGGTATTGAAGACCTGAGACTTGTCGGACAGACCCGCCTTGGCGATACGCTCACGCAGATCGGACAGCTGCTTGACGCCCTCTTCCATCTTGTCTTCCTGACGGAAGACACCGAAGGAGTTCTGCATGATCTGCTGCAGTTCGCGCTTGAGTTCCGGCACGGACTCGCCGCTTTCGGACTCGTTCCAGCGGTTCAGGCGCACCAGGGCTGTATCGATGTCGCTCTGCGTCGGCTCGAGGTACTCGACACCTTCGTTGAGCGCGCTTTCGATGTACTTGCCCGCGGCGCGGCCGAAGACGACCAGATCCAGCAGCGAGTTGCCGCCCAGACGGTTGGCGCCGTGAACGGACACACAGGCCACTTCACCCACGGCATAGAGGCCGTTGACGATGCGGTCGCTGCCGTCTTCGTTCTGTGCGATGGCCTGACCGTGCACGTTGGTGGCGATGCCGCCCATCATGTAGTGGCAGGTCGGCACGACCGGGATCGGCGCGTTGGTCGGGTCGACGTGCGCGAAGGTCTTGGACAGCTCGGAGATACCCGGCAGGCGCTTGTTCAGCACTTCCTCGCCCAGGTGATCCAGCTTCAGGAAGACGTGGTCGCCATTCTCGCCACAGCCACGGCCTTCGAGGATTTCCAGCACCATGGAGCGCGCGACGACGTCACGACCCGCGAGGTCCTTGGCGTTCGGCGCATAACGCTCCATGAAGCGCTCGCCGTCCTTGTTGACCAGGTAGCCACCTTCACCGCGGCAACCTTCGGTGACCAGCACGCCCGCACCGTGAATCCCGGTCGGGTGGAACTGCCACATTTCCATGTCCTGGACCGGCAGGCCGGCACGCAGTGCCATGCCGATACCGTCGCCGGTGTTGATCAGGGCATTGGTGGTGGAGGCGTAGATACGGCCCGCACCGCCAGTGGCCAGAACGGTGGCCTTGGACTTCACGACCACGGTCTCGCCGGTCTCGATGCACAGGGCAATCACGCCGACGATATCGCCGTTGGCATTCTTGACCAGATCGATGGCGTACCACTCGTCGAGGAAGACGGTGCCGTTCTTCAGGTTGGCCTGATACAGAGTGTGCAGCAGGGCGTGACCGGTACGGTCAGCCGCGGCGCAGGTACGAGCCGCCTGGCCGCCCTTGCCGAAGTCCTTGGACTGGCCACCGAACGGACGCTGATAGATGCGGCCGTTGTCGAAACGGGAGAACGGCAGACCCATGTGCTCAAGCTCGAAGACCGCTTTCGGGCCTTCGGTACACATATATTCCGCAGCGTCCTGATCAGCGATGTAATCGCCACCCTTGACGGTGTCATACATGTGCCAGCGCCAATCATCATTCGGATCAGCAGAAGCGATGGCACAGGTGATACCGCCCTGGGCAGAGACAGTATGCGAGCGGGTCGGGAAGACCTTGGACAGCACGGCGGTCTTCTTGCCGGACTGGGACAGTTCGAGACCGGCACGCAGGCCAGCGCCGCCGCCGCCGATGATGATCGCGTCGAATGTCAGGCTACGCATGGTGGACATGTATCAGGCTCCCCACAGGACTTGAACGCCCCAGACCAAGAAGATGAACAACGCAAGGATGACGAAGACCTGGAAACCGAAACGCAGTGCGGTCGGCTTCATGTAATCGGTCGCCACGGTCCACAGACCGATCCAGGCGTGTGCGGCAATCGAGATGAATGCCATCAGAGAGAAGATGCGCATCGCCGTGTTCTCGAACAGACCACTCCAGGTGGTGTAGTCGAGGTTCGGATGGAGCAGCAGGTAGCCGACCATGAACACGGAATAGACTGCCAGAATCACGGCAGAAACACGCTGCAGCACCCAGTCGGACAGACCGCTGCGGCTGAAATTGGTGATGTTGTTTACCATACCCAGACTCCCGCCAGGACCACGAGAACAGCACTGATCACGACAGTGACCTGCGCCTTGCGATTAGCACTTTCCAGTTCGACACCAATATCCATGTCCATCAGCAGGTGCTTGATGCCAGCCACGAAGTGGAAACCGAGGGCAGACAGCAGGCCCCAGGCCACGATCTTGGCCAGGAAGTTGGTCGCCAGGGTGTCGCGCACTGCCTCGAACCCTTCCGGGGAGGACAGCGAGGCATCGAGTGCCCACAGCGCAAATACCAGGCCCACGAACAGAATCACGCCGGTAATACGGTGGGTGATTGAAGTCAGCGCAGGGAGAGGGAACTTTATCGTCGTCAGATCGAGATTTACGGGTCGTTTGCTATTCACGGCTCTTACACACTCTCTTGGCCCAACACGGACGCAAGCCCGCAGGGGCGGTGGTTTGAGGAAGGGTCTCGGGCGCAGGCCATCCACGGTACCGAGCCGAATTTCCCGCCAGTCGCGCGACGGTGGATTATAGGGGTTGGCCATTGGCATGACAAATGGCATGACGTCGCAGGGCCGCAACCACGGATTGCACAAAATGCAGTGAACAGGACGCGACCTGACGCCACGGGATACGTAAACGTCGGGGAACTGACGCACAGCAGCATGGCGCGCGTCTCTACGCCGTGTGGCGAATTGACAATCTTTCGCGGGCTTCTATAGTGGGCGGGATTGATGCAAGCCCGGCATGGCAAGCAAGTCAAAGAGTTACGCGAATAATGAGGAGGTCGGCATGACTGACAAGAAAGCGACATTGACAGTAGACGGTATCGACAAGAGCATCGAGTTCCCGGTCTATTCCGGCACGCTCGGCCAGGACGTCATCGACGTTCGCGGCCTGACCGCCGAAGGCATGTTCACCTACGACCCGGGCTTCGTCTCCACTGCCGCCTGCGAATCATCCATCACCTTCATCGATGGCCAGAAAGGCGTGCTGCTGCATCGCGGCTACCCCATCGACCAGCTGGCCAAGAGCTCCAACTACATCGAGCTGTGCTACCTGCTGCTGTTCGGAGAGCTGCCGAGCGACGAGGAATACGACAAGTTCGCCCAGCTGATCAGCAACCACACCATGGTGCATGAGCAGATCGTCAACTTCTTCAAGGGCTTCCGTCGCGACGCCCACCCGATGGCGATCCTGTGCGGCGTGGTCGGTGGCCTGGCCGCCTTCTATCACGACAACCTGAACATCACCAACGAGAAGGAACGCTACGTCAGCGCCGTGCGCCTGATCGCCAAGATGCCGACCCTGGCGGCCATGTGCCACAAGTACAACATCGGTCAGCCGTTCATGTACCCGCGCAATGACCTCTCCTACGGCGAGAACTTCCTGTACATGATGTTCGGTAACCCGTGCGAGGAGTACAAGATCAACCCGGTGTTCGCCAAGGCGATGGACACCATCTTCATGCTGCACGCCGACCACGAGCAGAACGCCTCGACCTCTACCGTGCGTCTGGCCGGCTCCACCGGTGCCAACCCGTTCGCCTGCATCAGCGCCGGTATCGCGGCACTGTGGGGCCCGGCACACGGCGGCGCCAACGAAGCCGTGCTGGCCATGCTCGACGAGATCGGCGAAGAGTCCGAGGAGAACATCCAGCGCTTCATCGACAAGGCCAAGGACAAGGAAGACCCGTTCAAGCTGATGGGCTTCGGTCACCGCGTCTATCGCAACTTCGATCCGCGCGCCAAGGTCATGAAAGAGACCTGCGACGAAGTGCTGGAGCAGCTGGGCATGGCGGACGACCCGCAGCTCAAGATCGCCAAGCGTCTGGAACAGATCGCGCTGGAAGACGAGTACTTCATCGAGCGCAAGCTGTACCCGAATGTCGACTTCTATTCCGGCATCATCCTCAAGGCGATCGGCATCCCGACCAACATGTTCACGGTCATCTTCGCCATGTCGCGCACCATCGGCTGGATCTCCCACTGGAACGAGATGATCGCCGGCGGCCACCGTATCGGCCGTCCGCGTCAGCTCTACACCGGCCACCCGCAGCGCGACTATCCGGCCAAGTAACCCAGCACCAGGCAACATCGGGTCATTCGCCTGCAGGACAGACCGCCTCTTCGGAGGCGGTTTTTTTTGGCCTGTTGCCTCTCATGCGCGTAGCCCCTGCCTGACAGCAAGCCACAAAGCCGCCCCATCCCCGCCCCGGACGTGCTAGCGTGCTGATGTACCGGCCTCTTCACGTCCTGTGCGCGCCGGCACGCCATGCGCCCCATCGCGAGCGGCGCAGCCTCATTCCTGATTGATGGCAAGGAGCCCCCAGCATGTCAGACACACACACAACGCCACGTACCGCCGCCTTCATCGGACTCGGCGTCATGGGTTACCCCATGGCCGGCCATCTGAAACGCGCAGGCCTGGAGGTGCGGGTCTACAACCGCACACGTGCACGCGCCGAGCAGTGGAGCGAGGAGTACGGCGGCAGCCATCACGCCACCCCGCGAGAAGCCGCCGAAGGCGCCGATATCGTGCTGATGTGCGTGGGCAATGATGATGACGTGCGCAGCGTCACCTACGGCGACGACGGCGTGCTGGCCGGCATGGCGAGCGGCAGCCTGCTGGTGGACCACACCACCGCCAGTGCCGACCTGGCACGCGAGCTGGCCGCCGCCGCGGGCGAGGCCGACATCGGCTTCGTCGACGCACCGGTCTCCGGCGGCCAGCAAGGCGCCGTGAATGGCGTGCTGACCATCATGTGTGGCGGCAGCGAAGCGGATTACGCGCGTACCGAGCCGGTGCTGACGCACTACGGTCGCATGGTGAAGCGCATCGGCGAGACCGGTGCCGGCCAGACCACCAAGATGGTCAATCAGATCTGCATTGCCGGGCTGGTGCAGGCACTTTCCGAGGGCCTGCACTTCGCCGAGCAGGCGGGGCTGGATCGCGAGGCGGTGATCGAGGTGATCTCCAAGGGCGCCGCCGGCTCCTGGCAGATGGAAAATCGTCACGCCACCATGATCAAGGACGAGTACGATCACGGCTTTGCCGTCGACTGGATGCGCAAGGACCTCGACATCTGTCTGGCGGAAGCACGCCGCATCGATGCCAGCCTGCCGGTGACCGCGCTGGTCGATCAGTTCTATGCCGACGTGCAGGCCATGGGCGGCAATCGCTGGGACACCTCCTCGCTGCTCAAGCGCCTCTCCAGATGAAGCGGGTCTGAATACATGCGAGCTGAATCGCATCACACGGCCTCGCACTGAAAACGCCTCATTCCAACGCCATATGGACGCGGGAATGAGGCGTTTTTTCGTGCCGCAGCGCAACATCCCAGACAGCAGCGGCGCTCGGCAGGTTTTTCCACACTATCTGTGGATAACCTCGTTGATAACCCCTAGACAAGCGCGGCGAACCAGCATGACAGCGGGCTTACCAACAGATTGCACAAAATTTAACCAGCGCATAAACCATTGATATAAAAGAAATTTTTCGTAACACGACGTAAGCGCCAGCCGCAGGGGCCGCACTTTGGGAAGAGATGCAGGGGGAGATGTGACAGCGCGCGAACAGTGGACAAGACACGGGGTCTGTCAAGGGCGACTTGGGGATAACATGCTTTTCTGCCGACACACAGGCTGTGCATAAGCCAGAATCAGGGACAAAAAAAACACACCCCGCAAGGTGTGCTTTTTTGTTGATTTCACGAGACCTGAAAGGTGACTCGAGATGTCTGAAGAGTGGCGTCCCATAGGGGGTTCGAACCCCTGTTACCGCCGTGAAAGGGCGGTGTCCTGGACCACTAGACGAATGGGACGCAGTCGCTTGAGAAACTTGGTGGAGCCTAGCGGGATCGAACCGCTGACCTCAACACTGCCAGTGTTGCGCTCTCCCAGCTGAGCTAAGGCCCCGTCTCTCAAGAACGAGGCGTATCTTACTGATAACCCTCGGGGTCGTCAACTTCTTTTTCACACAATTCTCATCGTGCTGCTGATCACCACTGAAAGCGCTGTTCAGCGCCCTGCTGCAAGACATGGCCCCCATGACGACATACGTCACGGGGGCCATCATCTGCACATCGCAGACACCCTTGCAGGTGGCGATATTCTTGCAGGTCGCGATATTCTTACAGGTCGCGATATTCCTTCTCGAAGCGCTTGGCGGCCTTCTTGGAGACGCCGCCCAGCACGGCCACGGCGTGACGCAGACGCGCGCGCGTCATGTCGGAGCCCAGAATGACCATCGCGTCCATCACCGAGGTGGAGGTCGCCGAGCCGGTCACCGCCACGAACACCGGTGCCAGGAAGTCCTTCATCTTGAGCCCGAAGTGCTCGGAGAGCAGCTTCACTTCCGCCAGCAGATGCTCCTTGTCCCAGCGGCTCACGGCTTCAAGCTTCCAGGTCAGGAACTGCATCTGACGCACCAGGTCTTCGCCTTCCAGCTTCGCCTTGGCGAAGTCGTCCGGCGTGATGGCCGGCAGACCGGAGAAGAAGTGGCCGGCCAGCGGAATCGCCTCGGACAGCGTCTCGATGCGCGGCTTCACTTCCGGCAGGATCTGCTTGACGTAGGACTCGTTGAAGGCCCACTGACGCAGCTCGCTCAGCAGCTCGTCCTCGGACAGATCGCGGATGTAGAGACCGTTCAGCCAGCTGAGCTTTTCGACATCGAATACCGGGCCACCCAGCGAGACACGCTGGATATCGAAGTGCTCCTGCATCTCGCTCAGGGTGAACTTCTCGCGCTCGTCCGGCATGGACCAGCCGAGACGACCGAGATAGTTGATCACCGCCGCCGGCAGGTAACCCATGCGACGGTAGTAGAGGATCGACGTCGGGTTCTTGCGCTTGGACAGCTTGGTCTTGTCCGGGTTGCGCAGCAGCGGCATGTGGCACAGTTCCGGCATCTGCCAGCCGAAGTATTCATACAGCAGCTGATGCTTGGGCGCCGAGTTGATCCACTCCTCGCCACGCAGCACGTGGGTGATCTCCATCAGGTGATCATCCACCACGTTGGCCAGGTGGTAGGTCGGCATGCCGTCGGACTTGAGCAGGATCTGCGCATCGACCTGGGCCCACTCGACCTCGATCTCGCCGCGCAGCATGTCCTTGACCACACAGGTACCACTTTCCGGCACGTTCATGCGGATGACGAAGGGCGCGCCCGCCGCTTCACGACGTGCCACTTCCTCTGCCGGCAGCGCGAGATCGGACGGCTTGAGCGCCATGTGCAGACCTTCGGCCTTGCGCGACTCGCGCAGCTCGTCCAGCTCTTCACTGGTGCGATAGCACTTGAAGGCATGGCCGGCATCGATCAGCTGCTGGCAGTGCCTGGCGTAGATGTCGCCACGCTCACTCTGACGGTACGGGCCATGCGGACCGCCGACATCCGGGCCTTCGGCCCATTCGATGCCCAGCCAGCGCAGCGAGTCGAGGATCATCTGCTCGGATTCGCCGGTGGAACGCGTCTGATCGGTATCCTCGATACGCAGAATGAACTCGCCACCGTGCTGACGAGCGAAGCACTGGTTGAACAGGGCGATGTAGGCGGTGCCGACGTGGGGATCACCAGTCGGCGACGGTGCGATGCGCGTACGAACGGTCATGTGGAGTCCAGTAGTTCGAGAAGAGAGGGCAACAAGCGTCTCGGCAATGACTGACTGCCGGGGCGTGAAATCACGCTGCTGTCTCAGCAGCAAGTGCTGGGGCATATTATACGCATGGTGAAGATGTGCGACAGTGCGTCGCCGTGTACCAACGCTCTCTCGGCGGTAAGCTTGCGCCAGATGCGTCATTCTCTGCCTTGAGACGTGACGCCAGCGCCTCCCTGCAACTATCTCTGCCACCACCGGCAGGAGCATGAATGCCCCGAACTGCCGCTGCACCCGATGTTTCACCCTCCCCCACCGATGCCACTGCATCGGCAGAATTCGTGCCACGCCGCTGGCTGGAGACACTGGCACGTGCCGGTGGCCGCTGGCCCCAGCTCGCCATCCTGTGCGCCCTGCTCTCGACGCTGGTGCTGCTCGCCCAGGCCTGGGCCATCGCCCGTCTGGCCCAGGGCGTGGCGATCGACCGCGAAGGCCTGGCGACACTGTGGCCGGCCATCGCGGTGCTCGCCGCCAGTCTCTCGCTGCGCGGCGCGCTCACAGGCCTGCGTGGCTATGCCGGCACCCGCGCCAGTCAACAGATCCGCCGTCGCCTGCGCGAGCGCCTGCTGCAGCGCTTCGCCGAACTCGGCCCGCTGTGGGTGCGTCGCCAGCATCGTGCCAGTCTCGCCAACCGCGTCTGGGACCAGGTCGAGTCACTGCACGGCTACTACGCCGACTTCCGCCCCCAGACACGCCTCGCGGGGCTGATTCCGCTGATGCTGCTGTGCGTGGTGTTTCCGCTCAACTGGGCGGCCGGCCTGATTCTGGCCACCACCGCACCGCTGGTGCCGATCTTCATGATTCTGGTCGGCATCGCGGCGCGCAAGCGCTCGCAGGAGCAGTTCCGGGAGATGGACCGCATGGGCCGCCACTTCATGGACCTGCTCACCGGCCTCAAGACCCTGAAGCTGTTCGGCAGCGCCAGACGCGGCCCCCAGGTCGAGGCGGTCAGCCATGCCTTTCGCAAGCGCACCATGCGCGTGTTGCGTCTGGCCTTCCTGTCCTCCACGGTGCTGGAATTCTTCACCGCGGTGTCCATCGCGCTGCTGGCGGTCTACCTCGGCTTCCATTTCCTCGGCCATCTGCAATTCGGCACCTGGGGCGACTCACCGCTGACCCTGCAGACCGCACTCTTCATTCTGGTGCTGGCGCCCGAGTTCTATCAGCCGCTGCGCGAGCTGGGCGTGCACTATCACGCCAAGGCCGAGGCCGAGGCTGCCGCCAGTGACCTCGCCCCCATCGTCGGCAGTGCCCCCTTCACGCAAGAGGCCGAGGCTGGCGCACAGGCGCACAATGCCATCAGCGACCTGCCCGCGGCGCGCCCTCAGACCCGCAAGTTGCACTCGCTGATGCTGGAAGAGGTCTGTGTGCGCTACCCCGGTCATTGGAGCGGCCAGACCAGCACGCTGACTCCGCCGGCACTCGGCCCGCTGACCCTGCGGATCACCCAGGGCGAACGTGTCGCGCTGACCGGCGCCTCCGGCTCCGGCAAGTCGACGCTGCTCAATCTGCTGCTCGGCTTCGTCGAGGCCAGCGACGGCCTGCTGTATCTCAACGGCCATCCGCTGAGCCACGGCCTGCCGCCGGGCATGGCGACCTGGGTCGGTCAGGAGACGGTGGTCCTGTCCGGCACGCTGGCCGATAACCTGCGTCTGGCCAGCCCTCAGGCCAGCGACGCACAGCTCGAAGCGGCGCTGGGCAATGCCGACCTGCTTGACTGGTACCAGCACCTGCCGCGTGGGCTCGAGACGCGCCTTGGCGAGGGCGGTCAGGCGCTGTCCGGCGGCCAGGCACGCCGCCTGTCACTGGCCCGCGCCTTTTTGCATGACGCGCCGCTGGTGCTGCTGGATGAACCCACCGCCAGCCTGGACGCCGATAGCGAAGCGCGCGTGATCGCCGCGCTCAAGCGTCTCGGCGAGGGCCGCACCCTGCTGCTGCTGACCCACCGACCCGAGCTGCTGACGCTGTGCCAGCGCCTGATTCACCTGGACGATGGCCAGCTGGTGCAGGACCGCCCGCTCCCCCACCGGACGCCGCGAGGTGACGCATGAGCCGCGCCATCCGCAAGCCCGCGCCTGACACGCCCGCAGCTGTCACGGCCAGCGAGCCAGCACTGGCCGAGCCGCACGCCGAACAGCGCCCACGTCTGCGCGAGTTGACGCCCTATCTGGCCCTGATGCGCGAGCATCGCGGCTGGCTGGGCATCGGTGCACTGCTGGCGCTGATCACCCTGCTGGCCGCCACCGGCCTGCTGGCGCTGTCGGGCTGGTTCCTCTCCGCGACTGCCGTGGCCGGCTTGAGCGTCGCCGCCACCCAGGCCTTCAACTTCTTCACGCCGGCGGCAGGCGTGCGCGGGCTGGCGCTGGCACGCACCGCCGGACGCTATGGCGAGCGCGTCACCACCCACGAAGGCACGCTGCGTCTGCTGGCGAGCCTGCGCCGTCGCCTGTTCGAGGCCATCGAGCCGCTCTCCCCCGCTGCCCTGCAGCATGCCGGCCAGGGAGAGTTGATGACCCGCCTGGGCGCGGATGTCGACGCCCTCGACAGCCTCTACGTGCGCGTATTGATTCCCTCGCTGGTGGCGGTCTGCGCCATCCTCGCCGCCGGCACGCTGATCGGCATCTTCGCGCCGACACTGGCGCTGGTCGCAGTGATCGGACTGGTGCTGACCGGCGGACTGGTGCCGTGGCTGGCGTGGTGGCGTGGCAGCCGTGACGCCATGCGGCATCAGTCCTCGGCGAGCCGCCTGCGCGCGCGCCTGCTGGAGCGCCTGCAGGGACTGGGCGAGCTGGTGATCTATGGTCGCTGGAATGAGGAGCTTGAACGCCTCGCCGATCAACAGGCCGAGCGGGATAGCATCGAGCGCGCCCAGGCACGCCGTCAGGCACTGGCCAGCTGGCTGAGCCACAGTCTGCTGGGGCTGACGCTGGCCGGGGTCGCCCTGCTCGGTGTCATGCAGATGGCGCCTCAGACGGCTGCCGGTGAGGTGAGCACCCATGTCGGTGAGCTGTTCGATGGTCGCCTGCTGGCACTGTTCCTGCTGGCGGTGCTCGGCGCCTTCGAGGCACTGGCGCCACTGCCGCTGGCCTGGCAGGGGCTCGGCCGCTGCCTGGCGGCGGCCGCGCGTCTCAACAGCGTGCAGGCCAATACGCCGGCGGCCCAGTTCCCCAGTGACTCCGAGGCTGCCACGCCGGTGGGTCACGCCTTGGAGATCGAGCAGCTGAGCGTCACCCACGGCGACACGCCGGTGCTTGAAGAGCTGTCCCTGACACTGGCTGCCGGCGAGCATCTGGCACTGCTCGGCCCGTCCGGCAGCGGCAAGAGCACCCTGCTGGACGTGCTCAGTCGCTTCCATATTCCCAGCGCCGGACGCATCACGCTGGGCGGCGTGGCGCTGGACGCGCTCGACGAGGCCACGCTGCGCGCAAGCTTCGCGGTCTGCCCGCAGGACACGCATCTGTTCTGTGCCAGCTACGCCGACAACCTGCGCCTGGCCGCTCCCGAGGCCAGCGATGAGGCACTGACCCGCATGCTGGAAAGCCTTGGCCTCGGCGACTGGCTGACCCGCCAGCCACAGGGACTGGCCGGCTTCCCGGATGAAGGGGGACGTTCATTGTCCGGTGGCCAGCTGCGCCGTTTCGGTGTGGCACGTGCGCTGCTGTCACCGGCGCCGATCGTGCTGCTCGATGAGCCCTGCGAAGGGCTGGACCGCACCAGCGCCGAGCAGGTGATGAGCGCGATTCTCGCCGCCTGCGAGGGCCGCAGCCTGATCATGATCACCCACCAGCCGCTGGGGCTGGAGCGCTTTGCGCGCCTGGCGCTGCTGGAAGCGGGCCGCCTGCAGGAAGACGCCACCCCGACCACGCTGAGCCGCGATTCCCGTCTCGCCAGGCTGATGGAGCGCACTGCCTGACGACAGTCACATTCGGCCACTACAGAGGGAGACATGCATGGCAGATAGCACACTGGAAGATCAGCCATTGGCGGCGGACACCTTCGCGCGCCTGCCACAGGGCTTCTGCGCACTGGTCACCGGTGCCAGCGGCGGGATCGGGCGGGCGCTGATCGCTGAGCTACTCGCCCATCCCCACTGTGGAAAAGTGCTGGCGGTGAGTCGCGATGTCTCATGCCTGGCGGCACATCCCGAGCTCGAGACGCTGGAAGCCGACCTGACCACCGAGCAAGGCACCGCGCGCCTCGAGGAGTGGCTGGCACAGCAACTGGATGGGGGGAGCGAGACGGGGCAGCCACCGGCGCTGATACTCAATGCGCTGGGCATGTTGCATGACGAGCGCGAGCAGCTATGGCCGGAGAAGCGCCTGGAGGATTTGAGTCTGGCGGCCCTGACGCGCCTGCATCAGGTCAACGCCTTCGCCCCGGCCCTGCTGCTGGCAATGCTGGCGCCACGCCTGCGCCGACGCACGCCGGTGATCTTCGCCTCGCTGTCGGCGCGGGTCGGCTCGATCTCCGACAACCGCAGCGGCGGCTGGTATGCCTATCGCGCCAGCAAGGCCAGCCATAACATGCTGCTCAAGACCGCCGCCATCGAGATCGCGCGGCGCAACCCCGAGGCGCTGCTGGTCGCGTTGCATCCCGGCACCACCGACACCGGCCTGTCGACGCCCTTCCAGGCCCGCGTGCCCGAGGGCAAACTGTTCACGACGGGCTTCGTGGCGCGCCGCCTGCTGCGCGTCGCCTGCGAACTCCCGCCCACCGCCAGCGGCGGCTTCTACGACTGGGCCGGCCAGGCCATCGAGTGGTAACCCTCTCGGTAGAGGCGACCTCAGAGCTGCAGATGCTCCTGGAACCACTCGGTGATGAAATCGAGGTAGGCGCGGGTCTTGTCGGGCAGGTACTTGCGTGAACGGAACAGCACCACCATCGAGCCATGCTCGTTCCAGTAGGGCTGCAGCAGCGGCACCAGCTCACCACTTTCCACTGCCGCGCGGGCCGAGAAGGTCGGCAGATAGGCGAGACCGAAGCCGGCCTTGGCCGCCTCCACCACTCCGAGCAGATTGTTGATCACCAACCGCGACTCCGGCTCCACATCGAAGGGCTGGCCATTGAGCGTGAAGCGCCAATGGGCCCCCAGGTCGTAATTGCCGTAGAAGATGGTATCGAAGGCGCGGATGTCCTGGGGCTGCACCGGCGGCGCATTGACGCGCGCCAGATAGTCCGGCGCCGCATACAGGCCATAGACCACCTTGCACAGCGGGCGCGAGACCATCGAGGAATCCGGCAGCGGCCCCATGCGAATCGCCAGATCCACCGATTCATCGATGGGCTCGAAGCGCTGATCCTCGAGCAGAATCTCGACGCTGACATCCGGGTAGCGACGCATGAAGGCGGTAGTCGGCGCGGCCAGATACATGAAGCCGAACGACACCTGCGCCGACACCTTGAGCTGGCCCATCGGCTGCGAGGTGACGGACTGCACGCGGGCCTCGGCGGACTCCAGCTCCTCGCGGATGCGCAGGCCGTGCTCGTAGTAGATGCGCCCCGCCTCGGTGAGATGCAGCTTGCGGGTCGAGCGATTGATCAGGCTGACGCCCAGCTGCTCTTCCAGTGCCGCCACCCGCTTGGACGCCAGCGACTTGGAAATTCCCAGTCGCCGTGCCGCCGCCGTGAAACTGGCCGCGCGCACGACCTCGACGAATACGCGCAATGCATCAAGTGTCGCCATGTGTCTCCCTCACCCTCGCTGTGCAACCACCATGGCCCTCTGAACACGGCCAGACATCCCATCAATCTTCCAGGTTTCCATATTGGAAACCCTAGTTTTCGATTGTACGCGCTTATTCTCCAAAGCGCGGCACCCTATACTGTGCGCCACGAACATGCGGGAGCAGGCGCGCCGCGGCATCGGCCGCCTGCTTCCGGACTAGACCGACGACGGCCGGGCCTGCGTGGCGCAGCCCGACCGTCCAGGTTCGCGCTCAGGTAGTTGCACTGCTCATCCCACCGATTCCCGGTGACTGGTCTGCATGGCGACGCCCCCACGCGCGGTTTCGCTGTCGGCCCATCCCGGGCCTCGGTGGCGATCTTCAGTGTTGTAATGCAAGTTTCTTGTGCGCCTGGCCGTCTCACGACGCCAGGCGCTTTTTTTATGCCTGTCTTCAGCGACTTACAGCCACTTCTTCCACTTGAAGAACAGATAGGTCGAGAGCGCCGATACCCCCATCAGGCACAGCGCGAAGGGATAGCCCCAGTCCTCGTCCAGCTCCGGCATCCAGTGGAAGTTCATGCCGTAGATGCTGGCGATCAATGTCGGCGGCATGAAGACTACCGCCGCCACCGAGAAGATCTTGATGATGCGGCTCTGATCGAGGTTGGTGAAACCGATCGAGGCATCGAGCAGGAAGTTGACCTTGTCGAAGATGAAGGTGGTGTGCGGATTGAGCGAGTCGATGTCGCGCAGCATGTCGCGAATCTCCTGGCGTCGCGACTTCTGGCGTGGCGCCGAAGGCAGGTGGCGCGTCAGCTGACGCAGCAGGCGCTGACTGTCCAGCAGCGACTGGCGCACCTTGTCGTTGTAGCGCTCCTGCAACAGGATGCCGTGCAGGGTGTCTTCCAGCGCCTCGGGGTGCACCGCCTGCTTGCCCAGCGCCTCCAGCGCCCGGTAGATATCCTCGATCTCATCGGCCAGGTAATCGACCTTCATCGCCAGCAGCGCCAGCAGCACCTCCCAGCCATCCTCCGGACTCAGTCGCTGACGACGCAGGTGATTGCGGAACAGCCTCAGCAGGCCGATATCCTCGTGGCGCATGCTGATCAGCTGGCGCCCATGCAGATGGAAGGCAACGTTGGCCGTCTGTGGCTCGCGCCCCTTGCGATGCGGAAACAGCGAGACGACGTGGATGCCATCGCCTTCCAGGTAGAAGCGCGACGACGACTCGATTTCTTCCAGCTCCTCGACATCAGGCAGCTCCACCGTGAACTGTTCGCTCACCCAGCGTTTTTCCTGCTCATCCGGCTCACAGAGATCGATCCACAGCACATCGCTACGCACCAGAATCGGCGGCGCCAGCTCGTCATCGGCCAGCAACCCGGCATGCAGGGCAGCCGCTTCTTCAGCGCTGTCCGCCAGGCGCGGCGGCGCATCGGGCTGGCCGGGCTGCGGGTCGGGCAACACGATATGTTCGCCGCGCAGGCGGCCATCATCGTGCAGTCGATAGAGTGTGATCATGATGACTTCCTCGAAAAGCCCCGCGGGTCGCGCCTGTGCACTGACTGATGACAGTGTCTGGCCGCAATGGCCAACCGGCTGAAAAGGCAGCGAAACCCGGGCGCCTTGGCGGCGTGCGAATAGGATGTCGTCATTCTAAACGAGATGGCGCGCCAGCGGAGGCCGAGCGATGGGGTGGATCAGGCGTGAGCACGAGGCCGTGAGCGAGAGATCGCCCGCAGGAGTGATTGAGCGAGTGATCGTGCGAGAGAGCGAGCGAGTGAGGGAGATAGCGCGTAAGAGCAGCGCCTGACGGCCAGACACGAAAAAAAGGCGACCCGTGAGAGTCGCCCTAAGACCGTGACTAGCTTGATGAGGAGAAACCCGAACAGGGGCCTGACTCCGCTGTTCTGGCTACCGCATTCCATGGCGGGAAGCGATGAATCCAGATTATGCTCTCCGGCAGACGCCGTCAATACTAATGAGAAATATTTTCATTAACATTGAGTCAGCGTTTATCTCACGCGCCGCTGGCCTCCCCTCACCGGCTGACGTATCATGGCGCCAGAATATCAAGGTCGTGACTGGCCTGATGAGACGCTTGCCAGGGACCTGACATCCAAATCTGGTGAGCACGAAGCACCGCTCGGCTCACAAGCCTTCCTCCCTGTCATTGGCAGACGGAAAGCGAGTGAATCGAGAAGCGCTTCCGGACGCCTCCCTCGTGCAAGCGAAGGAGGCGTCTTTTTTTGCGCATAAAAAAGCGGCCCACCCCGTAGGATGAGCCGCTGGCAAGGACCGTAAAACTGTCTGATGAGAAGCCTCCCGGACAGGGGCCTGACTCCGCTGGCCGGGACACCGCTACCCATGGCGGGGAAGCGATGACCCCAGAATATGACCCGCGGGCTCAGACGTCAACACTAATGAGAAATATTTTCATTAGCATTGGAGAGTCAGGCACTTGCCGTGCCCTCTCGCCTCAGTTTCAGCCCTGCTTGTGCCACTCGAACTTCTTGAACGGCTCGTCGATCGGCGTCTCGGCCAGGTGATTGGTGTAGTTGCTCATCACCTTCTGGGACAGGCCCAGAATCACTTCCAGCACATTGCGCTTGGTGTAACCGGCATCGAGGAAGGTCTGCACGGTGGCGTCATCGACGAAGCCACGCTCACGCACCACGGCCAGCGTGAAGGTGCGCAGGGCTTCCAAGCGCTCGGTCGGCAGCGGCGTCTCGTTGCGCAGCGCCTCGATGATGGCGTCATCCACCTTCATCGACTTGGCGATACCAGTATGCGCCGGCACACAGTAGTGGCAGTTGTGCTCGACGTTGATGGTCTGCCAGACGACGGTGGTCTCTTCATCATCGAAGCTGCTGTCGAGGAACAGCTGGTGCAGCACCTGGTAGCCTTCCAGCAGGCCCGGGGCTTCGGCCATCACGGCGTGCAGGCCCGGCACCATGCCGAAGGCTTCGACGGACTTGCCGAGCAGCGGCTTGCTGTCCTGCGGGGCATTGTCGGCGGTGTACAGCGTGAAATCTGTCATGAGGACTCCTTCGGAATGATGAGCGAGATGCGCGGAGCCTCAGGGGCGGGCTGCCAGTCAGTGGCATGAAGCCTTGAGCAGCGCCCCTGGGGATGCAGGGCAAGACATGAGCAAACGCTCAAAATAACGCCTGACCATCCGCTGCACTGCGTTGTCGGGGAACACACTAGCTGGATTTGAGCGATCATTCAAGTTAAACTTGAGTACTCACTCAATACCTTGCTCCTTGCAGACCGCCCGCTTCGCCATACTGCGTGAAGACAGGCGTCACTCGCGAGCCCCATCGTCAGGACAGCCATGCCACGCGCGACCTTGCACAACCGCCAGGATTCCCTCGAACGGGCGCTCAATCTCTTCTGGCAGAAGGGCTTTCATGCCACTTCGCTGAAGGATATCGAGCACGCGCTCGACATGCGTCCCGGCAGCATCTACGCCACCTTCGGCAGCAAGGATGGCCTCTTCCAGGAAGCGCTGGACTGCTACTCCGCGCGCAGCCTGCGCGAGATGGAAAGCCTGATGACCAGCCACGACTCGCCATTGACCGCCCTCGCCACCTATATCCGCAAGCTCGGCGGACTGCGCGACTGCGAGGTGCCGTCCCGCGCCTGCATGCTGGCCAAGAGCCTGCTGGAACTCGGCGAGCGTGAACAGGCCGCCCGCGACAAGGTCGAGATGCTGCTCGCCAACATGGAAGCCCGCTTCCGCCAGGCCTTCGCAGACGCCCGCGACGCCGGTGAACTCATCGACCCCGAGCGCCCCGCGCACCAGCCGGAACGCCTCGGCCGCCGCCTGCAAGCCGAAGTCATGGGCCTGCGCGCCTATGCCCAGCGTGAAGGCGAAAGCGAAGCCGTCCGCCAGCTCGCCGAAGACATCGCCCAGGACATCGAAGCGCTGAAGGTCAACAACACGCATTGAGCCATGAGCGGCACATTGGCTCGCGGCTCTCTCTGACTCGGCGCTTCGCCTCACGAGCTGCTAGAATCACCGCCCGCTTGTCTCGACAGCGCCTGCACCTGATGCTCCGATCCCTGCTCCCACACCAGCCGATATGACTGCCATGCCGATGACACCGATTGACCGCACCTTTTCCGTTGCGCCGATGATGGAATGGACGACCCGTGACTACCGCGCCTTCGCGCGCGTGTTGAGCCGTCGTACGCTGCTGTACACGGAGATGGTGACCACCGGGGCATTGCTGTTCAATCCGGACCGCGAGCGCTTCCTCGGTCACGACGAAACGGAGCATCCGCTGGCGTTGCAGCTGGGTGGCAGTGATCCGCAGGCGCTGGCTGAGTGTGCGGCGATCGCCGAGAGCTGGGGCTATGACGAGGTGAACCTGAATGTCGGCTGCCCGAGTGACCGTGTGCAGAACAACATGATCGGTGCCTGTCTGATGGGCCATCCGGAGCTGGTGGCCAAGTGCGTGGCGGCGATGCAGGCGCAGGTGAAGATTCCGGTGACGGTGAAGTGCCGCATCGGGATCGATGATCAGGATGAGGACGCCGATCTCGAGCGCTTCATCACCACCGTGGCCGATGCCGGCTGCGACACCTTCAGCGTGCATGCGCGCAAGGCGTGGCTGCAGGGCCTGTCGCCGAAGGAGAACCGCGATGTGCCGCCGCTGAACTACGGCCGCGTGCACCGCCTCAAGCAGGCGCACCCGTCATTGCATATCGGCATCAACGGCGGCCTGAAGCTGATGGACGAGCTGCACGAGCAGCTGGAGCACGTCGACAGCGTGATGGTCGGCCGTGAGGCGTACCACAACCCCTGGTTGCTGGCGACGGTGGACAGCGAGCTGTACGGCGAGGCCGAGAATCCGCACACCAGCCGCCACGATGCGCTGCGTGCCTTCCGCCCCTACATCGAGAAGCGTCTCGCCGAGGGCGTGCGCCTCAACCACATCAGCCGCCATCTGCTGGGGCTGTTCCAGGGTCAGCCGGGCGGTCGCCAGTTCCGCCGTCATGTCTCCGAGAACGCCCACAAGCCGGGTGCGGGCATCGAGGTCATCGATGACGCCATGGCGCGCGTGCCGGAGCACCGGCCCGAAGCACAGGTCGAACAGGCCTGATCGAGCTGGCCTGTTCGCGCCGCTTCTGCTGCCTCTTCTTCCCTCTCTCTTATGCCCTCTCTTTTGAGAGCAGCGCTTTCAAGAGACAGTCCCCCGACACCCGGCCCTCGCGCCGGGTGTCGTCGTCTCGGCAGTCAGCAAAGTGACGACACTGCACTGGCAGGCGTGACATCTGACGCAACCCTGCGTCACCATCTAAGCTAATAACCCCTTAAATACCAACAACATGCATGACTTTCGTTTGATTGTCTGACAAAGATATCTCACGCAAAATGGCTGACCATACGGACAACAACAGGTCTCGACATCGTCACGCCATGCTCGCGTGATGTCAGCCACACAACTGCTCCGTCATCGGCGATTCCTCCACAGTCCTCTTCTGCAGACCTGTGGGCCGGTCCATGCAGTCCCGTCATCCGGGCTGCGCTGCTTCTGCTGACACTTCCTTCGAGGTTCCATGTCCACACACTCCCCTACCGGAGCCAACAGCCGTGAGCTGTTCGGGCATCCGGCCGGACTCTATCTGCTGTTCTCCACGGAACTGTGGGAACGCTTCTCCTACTACGCCATGCGTGCCCTGCTGGTGCTCTATCTCACCGATGCCGTCACCAGTGGCGGCCTGGGCTGGAATCAGGGCGACGCCCTGCAGCTGTACGGCATCTTCACGGGCCTGGTGTACATCACGCCGATGTTCGGCGGAGCGCTGGCCGACAACTGGCTAGGTGCCCGCCGTGCGATCCTGATCGGGGGCCTGATCATGGCGGCCGGGCAATTCGTGCTCGCCGTGCCGCCGGCCATGAGCGGCCTCGACCCCGAGATGCTGCTGTATGTCGGTCTCGGCCTGCTGATCGTCGGCAACGGCCTGTTCAAGCCCAACATCTCCACGATGGTCGGCGACCTCTATCAACAGGGCGATCACCGCCGTGATGGTGCCTTCACCATCTTCTACATGGGCATCAACATCGGTGCGCTGCTGTCGGGGATCGTCGCGGGCTCCATGGCCGAAGGCTATGGCTGGAACGCCGGCTTCCTGGTGGCTGGTATCGGCATGCTGCTGGCGGTCGCCATCCAGCTCATCTTCGCGCCGCGCCATCTGGGTGACCTGGGGGTCGAACCCAGCGCCCGCCGTGAGGCACGCCTGAGCAAGAGCAGCAACCGCAAGACACCGCTGAGCCGCGAAGAGCGTGACCGCATCAAGGTCATCATGGTGCTGGGCCTGTTCACCATCCTGTTCTGGGCCGGTTTCGAGCAGGGCGGCGGCCTGATGGCGCTGTATGCGCAGGACTACACCGACCGCATGTTGATGGGCTTTGAAGTGCCGGCGGCCTGGTTCCAGTCGCTCAATCCGCTGTTCATCATCCTGCTCTCGCCGCTGCTGGCGGGTCTGTGGACGCGCATGGACAACCGCGAGCCCAGCTCGCCGGTCAAGTTCGCCTTCGGCCTGATCGCCCTCGGCATCGGCTTCGTGTGCATGATCGGCGCGGTGCTGGAGCAGAAAGCGGCGGGCAGCGCCTCGATGATCTGGCTGGTCGGCGCCTTCTTCTTCCACACTCTCGGCGAGCTGTGCCTGTCGCCGGTGGGGCTGTCGATGGTCACCAAGCTGTCACCGGTGCGCATGGGCGCGCTGATGATGGGTGCCTGGTTCGCCTTCGTGGCGCTGGCCAACTATCTGGCCGGCATGATCGGCTCGCTGGTCGGCGAAGCCGGTGCCATGAGCGTGTTCGGTGGCATCGCCATCACCGGCGTGCTCGGCGGCCTGCTGCTGCTGGTGTTCGCCGGCAAGCTGGTGGACTGGATGCACGGCGCGGAAGCGCGTCATGACGGCCCGCTCGAGACCCAGACCAGCCACGGCTGAGTGCTCTGTATCTGTGACTATCGCTTTCGACCAGACGACAGACTGCTGCAACGCAAACGCCCCGCTCATTGAGCGGGGCGTTTGCGTTATCACTGCCAGCAACAGGGCCGTAAAGGGGCGTGAAGCGCCTAGATGGAGTCCGGCACGAACAGCTGCTGGAAGTTGTCGACGGCGCTCTCGGCATCGTCGATCGCATGGAAGCGCGCCACGTGATAGAGCGCCTCGCCCTCGTTGGCCAGCGGCAGGTTGGCCATGCCGATGATGATGCCATCCGCGGGTGACAGCACCTCGCTTTCGCTGTTGCCGAAGGGGTCGGCGACGATGCCCAGCACCTGATGCTTCTCGACGCGGTCCCCCAGGCCCACGCGGCTCTGGACGATGCCATCGATGGAGGCCCGCGCCCAGCTGGAGCCGTTGGACATCTCCACCGCACGCGAGCTGGGCTTGCGGTCGCGGTCCTTGGCCAGCATGCCGATGGAGCGCATCACGCGCTTCACGCCGCTGACCCCCGGGCGAATCGCCCACTCATCGAAGCGCAGCGCCTCGCCGGCCTCATAGGTGATGACCGGTACGCCGCGCTCGCTGGCATAGGCGCGCAGACTGCCCTCGCGCAGCTCGGCATTCAGCAGCACCGGCGCGCCGAAGGCATCCGCCATCTGACGCGTGGCATCACTGCCCGTCATGGTGGCGCGGATCTGCGGCAGGTTGGTGCGATGAATCGCGCCGGTGTGCAGGTCGATGATGTGGGTGGCCTGATCGGCGATCTGCTCACGGAACAGCGCCGCCACCCGCGAGCCCAGCGAGCCGCTCTCGCTGCCCGGGAAGCAGCGGTTGAGGTCACGGCGGTCCGGCAGGTAGCGCGTGTGCTGCACGAAACCGAACACGTTGACGATGGGCACCGCGATCAGGGTGCCGCGCAGCCGCGAAAGGCTGGAACTCTTGAGCAGCCGCCGCACGATCTCGACGCCGTTGATCTCGTCACCGTGGATGGCACCGCACACCAGCAGCACCGGGCCGGGCTGACGGCCATGCACCACCTCGACGGGGATGTGCAGCGGCGCATGGGTGTAGAGCTTGGCGACAGGCACATCGACCTGGGCCCGCGTTCCCGGCGCGATGCGGGTACCGCTTATTTCAAATGGAGCGCGTGACATCGCCACCTCAGAGATTGTTCGACCAACGAGCGGCAGGCACTGCGACATGCCCGCCAGATCAGGCTACTCGCCCAGTGTCTCGAAAGAAAACACTGTGCGACATGCGCCTTTTAGCGCATTGGTGCGCCAAGGGAAAGACTTCATTGCAGCGTGTCGGGATGAAGCGCGGGCAGAATTGTTCAACAATGGGCCTTCACGACTCACCTTGCCCGCCCTCTCGACATGAGATGCCCGTGACCGATTCTCTCGATGCCCTGCTGACACTGCCCGATTACTCTGCGCTGGCCTGGAGCGCGATCATCTTCTCGACCTACCTGACCGGCATCTCCAAGGGCGGCTTCGCCGGTGGCTTCGGCTCGCTCTCGGTGCCGCTGATGGCGCTGGCCATCGGGCCGCTGGAAGCCGCCGGTATCCTGCTGCCGCTGTTGCTGGTGATGGACTTCCTGAGCTCCCGCGCCTGGTGGGGCAAGCAGCTGTGGTCGGAGGTGCGCATCATCCTGCCCAGCGCCGCCATCGGCATCGCGGTGGGCGTGGTGCTGTTCGATGAGCTGGACGAGAACATGATTCGCGGCCTGCTGGGCGTCATCTCGCTGCTGTTCGCCGCCTATATGCTGTTCAAACCGACAGCCAGGAAACCGCTGCCCCGCTGGCTGGCCATTCCTGCCGGGGCCACCGCCGGCTTCACCAGCTTCTTCGCCCACGCCGGCGCCCCGCCCTACAACCTGTACATGATTCCGCGCCAGCACCCCAAGGAGACCTTCATCGCCACCACGGTGATCATCTTCGCTGGCATGAACCTGATGAAACTGGGCCCCTATGTGGCGCTGGGTGAGATCAACCTCACCAGCCTCTCCACCTCGCTGCTGCTGGTGCCGGTGGCCTGGGCGGGGGTCAGAAGCGGCCTGTGGCTGCAATCCCGCGTCAACGAGAAGCTGTTCTTCCGCCTGATCATCATCGCGATGGCGCTGGTGGGTGTGCAGTTGATCTACAAGGCCTGGGGCTGAGGGCCACAAGGCCCATCACGCCCTGACGGCCACTGCCGCCAGCCATTGAAAACTCCCGCCACGGCCCTTGGGGCCGAGCGCCGGAAGACCCATTGAGAACGATCGAGACAACGCCATGACACACCACATCAGCTACTACCACGTCCATCTCTACTACACCGATGAGCAGAGCCTGGCCGCCGCTCGCGAACTGGCGGCTCAGGCCGAGCAACGCTTCACGCTGCGCGTCGGCCGCTTCCACCAGCAGCCGGTCGGCCCGCACCCGCTGTGGAGCTGTCAGCTGTCCTTCCTGCCTGAGGAATTCGGGCGCATCATCCCGTGGCTGGCACTCAACCGCGGCTCGCTGGACATCTTCGTGCACGCCGGCACCGGCGATGACCTCTTCGATCACACCCAGGGCGTGATGTGGCTGGGCAACTCGCATAGGCTGAATCTCGCTGCCTTCGCCAGCGAGTGAGGCCGCGGCAAGCATTGAGGCCGCAGCAAGCATTGATGCCAGGGCGATGGTTGACGCCCACCGCGGGTCTGACACGCTATCATCGCCTGACACCACTGACTCAAGGATGCCCCCATGACGCGACTGCGCCGCCTTTCCCCTCGTGCTGCCCTGCTGGGTGTGATCGCCTCAGGCCTGCTGCTGGCCGGCTGTGATGACAATGAGGTCGGGGATGTCTCACTGGGCCTGTTCACCACCAAGGACATCAAGATCGAGAGCCTGATCGACCCCAAGGTGCCGGGCGTGACCTGCCATCTGAGCAACATCGAGGCGGACCTCGACTTCTCCGATCCCTCCGACATGAGCATCGCCTGCCGCCAGACCGGTCCGATCACGGCGGAGATGATCGCCGACATCGACACCTCCAAGAGTGGCGAGGAGGTCTATCGCAAGTCCAAGAGCGTGCTGCTCAAGAGCCTCAAGATTCGTCGCATTCTGGATCGCGACTCCCAGAGCCTGCTCTATATCGCCTACAGCACCAAGGAAACCAGCGGCAGCTTCAAGCATGCACTGAGCAGCGTGCCGCTGTGGGGCAGCGACGCCTGGCAGGCACCGGCAGCGCAGTGAGTCGCCTCGGCGCCTGAATCAAGCACTGATACATCAAGTTCTTACTCATCAAACCCAGGTTTATCAAGGAATGGCTCATCAAGCGAAAGCTTCACCATCATCCCTTGAAGTTGTGGGCTGTCGCTCCAAGGTCTTGTGCAACGGCTAGCCAGCCGGATTTTCATTCGCATGACGCAAAGGAGTGACACACGATGTCGAGCCCGGAGCACAAGCAGAAGATCTGGAAGCTGATCAAGGATGTGAAGGTCGGCATGTTGGTGACGCAAGGCGACAGCATGCCCCACGCCCGCCCGATGCATCTGGTGCAGGATGACTACGACGGCACCCTGTGGTTCTTCACCCGCGCCAGCGCCGAGAAGGTGTTTGAGGCCAAGAAGGACAGCGAGGTCTGCCTGAGCTTTTCCGATCAGGATGATGGCGTCTACGTGTCGCTGAGCGGTCATGCCAATCTGCACCGTGATCAGGGCCTGATCGACAAGTTCTGGAACCCGTTCGTGGCCGCCTGGTTCCCGGAAGGCAAGGATGACCCCGACGTCACCCTGCTGGAGATCTCGGTGCAATCCGGCGAGCACTGGAAGGCCAAGGAGAGCAAGGCCTATCAGCTCTACGAGGTGGCGCGCGCCAACCTCGACAAGGACCACACCCCGGACATGGGCGAGAACGAGAAATTCGGCACGGTGTAAGCTAAAGCCCGAGCTCGTCATGGAGAGCTCTTTGCAGTGCCCGCGTGAGAGTCAACGCGCACGACCATGCCAGACACGACAACGCCAGCCCTCGGGCTGGCGTTGTCGTGTCTGGCAGCCTGCCGTTTCCAGCAGGCCTGTCATCGGTGGTGAGGATTCAGGTCAGCGAACACCTCAGGCCTTCATGTCGAGCACGATGCGCCCTTCGATCTTGCCGTCGATCATGCGTCCGAAGATGTCGTTGATGTCCTCGAGCTTGCCGGTCTGCACGGTGGCGGCGACCTTGCCTTCCGCGGCGAAGTCCAGCGCCTCCTGCAAGTCCTGGCGCGTGCCGACGATGGAGCCACGCACCGTGATGCCATTGAGCACGGTGGAGAAGATCGGCAGCGGGAAATCGCCCGGCGGCAGGCCGTTGAGCACCAGGGTGCCGCCACGGCGCAGCATGTTCTGGGCCTGATCGAAGGCCTTGGGCGACACCGCCGTCACCAGCGCGCCATGCGCGCCACCGATCTCGCGCTTGATGACGCTCGCCGGGTCTTCCTTCATGGCATTGACGGTTACGGTCGCGCCCAGACGACGGGCCAGTTCCAGCTTGGCATCATCCACATCCACCGCCGCCACGTTCAGGCCCATGGCGCGTGCATACTGCACCGCCATGTGTCCCAGCCCACCGATGCCCGAGATCACCACCCACTGGCCGGGGCGGGTGTCGGTCATCTTGAGTCCCTTGTAGACCGTGACCCCGGCGCACAGCACCGGCGCGATCTCCACGAAGCCCACGCTGTCCGGCAGGCGCCCGACGTAGCCGGCGTCCGCCAGCGTGAACTGGGCAAAGCCGCCATTCACCGAGTAGCCGGTATTCTGCTGGCTCTCGCACAGCGTCTCCCAACCACCCAGACAATGCTCGCAGTGGCCGCAGGCCGAGTAGAGCCAGGGCACCCCGACACGATCGCCTTCCTTGACGTGGGTGACGCCCTCGCCCACCGCGGCGATGGTGCCGACGCCTTCATGGCCGGGAATGAACGGCGGATTGGGTTTCACCGGCCAGTCGCCATGCGCGGCGTGCAGGTCGGTATGACAGACCCCGGAGGCGGCGACCTCGACCAGAATCTCGCCACGCCCCGGACGCGGCACCGCTACCTCCTCGATCACCAGCGGTGCACCAAATTCACGTACCACGGCGGCTTTCATGCTGTTATCCATGACGTACTCCTCATCCATTGAAGACTGACGAACATTCAAGAAAGACGAACCAGCAGAGTTGCGGCGGAGCGTTGCGCTGGAGAGTGTGGGCTTGCGCCTGCATGCGCCAGCGCCCATGCCTGCGTTTTTTCCAGCACCCAGGCCTGCGTTTCTCCAGCACCCAGGCCTGCGTTTCTCCAGCGCCCGAGCCTGCGCCCGAGCCAGTGCAAAGCTTGCCTCTCCATTGAAACCAGACGCAGCGCTCCCTGCCCTGCGCCAGATCAAGCAATCGGATCTGGCGCGGGATCGATGTCATATTCTCAAGCAAGAATCGCGGGAGGCGTGCAGCGCCACCAGTCGCGGTGGCGCTGCCTGACAGGCCTAGAAGAAGCCGAGCGGATTGATGTCGTAGCTGACCAGCAGGTTCTTGGTCTGCTGGTAGTGCTCCAGTGCCATCTTGTGGGTCTCGCGACCGACACCGGATTTCTTGTAGCCACCGAAGGCGGCATGGGCGGGATACTGGTGGTAGCAGTTGGTCCACACGCGACCGGCCTGGATCCCACGCCCCATGCGGAAGGCGACGTTCATGTCGCGGCTCCAGACGCCGGCGCCGAGACCGAATTCGGTGTCATTGGCGATGGCCAGCGCCTCGGCCTCGTCACGGAAGGTGGTGACGGCCACCACCGGCCCGAAGATCTCCTCCTGGAAGACACGCATCGAGTTGTTGCCCTTGAGCAGGGTCGGCTGGATGTAATAGCCGTTGGCCAGCTCGTTCTCCAGCTGCTCGCTGCTGCCGCCGGTGAGCACCTCGGCGCCTTCCTCGCGGGCGACATCCATGTAGGACATGATCTTGTCGAACTGCTCGCGGGAGGCCTGGGCGCCGACCTGCACGTCGGTGTCCAGCGGGTTGCCGCGCTTGATGGTCTTCACGCGCTCCATCACCCGGGCCATGAAGTCGTCGTAGATGCTTTCCTGGATCAGGGCGCGTGACGGGCAGGTGCACACCTCGCCCTGATTGAAGAACGCCAGCACCAGGCCTTCGGCGGCCTTGTCGATGAACTCGGGTTCGGCATTCATGATGTCGGCGAAGTAGATGTTGGGCGACTTGCCGCCCAGCTCCACCGTGGAGGGGATGATGCTGTCGGCGGCGCACTTGAGAATGTGCGAGCCCACGGGAGTGGAGCCGGTGAAGGCGATCTTGGCGATGCGCTTGCTGGTGGCCAGCGCCTGGCCGGCCTCGGCCCCGTAGCCGTTGACGATGTTGAGCACGCCCGCCGGCAGCAGGTCGCCGACCAGCTCCGCGAGCACCAGAATCGAGGCCGGGGTCTGTTCCGCCGGCTTGAGCACCACGCAGTTGCCGGCCGCCAGCGCCGGGCCGAGCTTCCAGGCCGCCATCAGGATCGGGAAGTTCCACGGGATAATCTGCCCGACCACGCCCAGCGGCTCATGGAAGTGGTAGGAAACGGTATTGGCATCGATGTCCGCCGCGGTGCCTTCCTGGGAACGCAGGCAACCGGCGAAGTAACGGAAGTGGTCCGCCGCCAGCGGGATATCGGCGTTCAGCGTCTCGCGCACCGCCTTGCCGTTGTCCCAGGTCTCGGCGACGGCCAGCATCTCGAGATTCTGCTCGATGCGATCCGCGATCTTGAGCAGGATGTTGGAGCGCTCCTGCACCGAGGTCTTGCCCCAGGCAGCGGCTGCCTTGTGGGCGGCGTCCAGCGCGAGGTCGATATCCTCTGCACTCGAACGCGGGATACGGCAGAAGGCCTCGCCCGTCACCGGGCTGACATTGTCGAAGTACTCACCCTTCACCGGCTCGACGAAGCGACCGCCGATATAGTTGCCGTAGATATCCTTGAACGTGACCAGCGCATCGGCGCTGCCCGGGGAGGCGTAGATCATGGCGAACTCCTGTTGGCCGGATTCACGAGTGGCGCTCGTGATCGACGGCCTGTTGTTGTCGTTGCTGCACAGTCGTTGTCGTTACTGAAAAGTCGTTGTCGTTGCTGAAAAGTCGTTGTCGTTGCTGAAAAGTCGTTGTCGTGTCAGCGAAACGCCTGGGTTGGCTCTACTGCAGTGGCGCCGTTGGCGCTGACTCGCTGCCCGCTCTATCAAGAGCCTCTTGATCAGGCGACTCTCACAGTCTTGACCACCAACGCCAATCGCGACATGCCCCCATGGGCGGAGACCGTCTCATCCCTTGGGAGGAGAAAAGGAAGGAGAAACGAACGCCGCCATACCGCGAAGGCCGCAAGGCACGACACCACGCCATGACGTTATGCTCAGGATATCGCCCGCCACCGGCCAGGAGCCTCCATGTACCGTCTGTTGATCGCGGATGACCATCCGCTGTTCCGTGATGCCATCAGTCGTACCCTGAGTCTGAACGTCGCCGATGACCCCACGCCGCCCTACGAGCTGCTGCAGGCCGCCAGTCTCGCCGAGACGCTCAGCCTCATCGACGTGCACGTCGATAGCCTCGACCTGCTGCTGCTGGATCTCGACCTGCCCGACAGCCACGGCCTGGAAGGCCTGACGCGTTTGCGCCAGGAGGCAGACTGGCTACCGGTGGCGATCCTCTCCGCCCACGAGGCGCGCGAGACGGTGCTGGAGGCGCTGGCACTCGGCGCGGTGGGCTATCTCTCCAAGTCGAGCTCGGCGGAGGTATTGCGCGAGGCGCTTGCGCGCATGCTGGCCGGTGAGGTCTATGTACCCGCCCGGCTGATGCGCGCCGCCCCGCGCCCGGCGCTGGCGAGCCAGGCGGCTTCCTCCTCAGCCTCAGTATCGGCCTCAGCACCAGTGCCACCGCCAGCCCCTCAACTTGCGCCGAGCCTCAGCGAGGCGGAATTCGCGCAGCGCTGGCAGACCCTCACCACCAAGCAGCGCGGCGTGCTGGAGCGCATGGTGCTGGGCGAATCCAACAAGATGATCGCCTGGCAGCTGGGCGTGGCGGAGACCACCGTCAAGTCGCATGTCTCCGCCATCCTGCACAAGCTGGGGGTCGCCAGCCGGGTACAGGCGATCCTGCTGGCCAGCCACGCCCTGCCTGCCGTGTCTGGCGCGAGCGCGCCCCCTGCCGCCCCACAACGCGCAACGCCCCGCCGGGACGCTCACGAATGAGGCACACAGCGGGGCGTTGCGAGGGCCTGCCACCAGCAGGCCTTTTGGAACTCACCAAGGCCATAGGGCCTGGAGCATAGAACAGAGGGTGCGGGGCCTACATCAGCTCGCCGACCAGCACATAGCCATTGAGCAGGATGATGATCGCCGCGACCAGCACCCCGATGGCCGTCACCCAGTGACGATTGACCAGGTCGCCCATCAGGCGGCGGTTGGCGGTGAACATCAACAGCGGCACCAGCGCGAAGGGAATCCCGAAGCTGAGTACCACCTGGCTTGCGACCAGCACCTGCTGCTCCGGCAGCTCCATCAGGATGATGGCGATGGCCGGCGCCATGGTGATCACGCGGCGCAGCCACATCGGAATGCGGAAGTTGACGAAGCCCTGCATCACCACCTGACCGGACAGGGTGCCGACGATGGACGAGGACAGCCCCGCCAGCAGCAGCGTGAAGCCGAAGATGAGACTCGCCGCATCCTGCCCCATCAGCGGCGACAGCAGCTTGTAGCTCTCGGTGATGGAGGCCACGCCAGTCTCGCCGTTGCCGTGGAAGACCTTGGCGGCCAGTACCAGCATCGCCATGTTGATCAGCCCTGCCAGCGCCATGCCGATGATGACATCCAGCCGGTAGTAGCCCATCACGCGACGGCGCTGACCGCTGTCACGCACCCGGATGCGATTCTGGGACAGCGCGGAGTGCAGGTAGATGACGTGGGGCATCACGGTGGCACCGAGGATGCCCGCCGCCAGGAAGATGGCGTGGCTATCCGGGAAGTTCGGCGACAGCAGACCGTAGATGATCGGCTCCACCGGCGGGCGACTGAGAATGATCTCGAGCAGGAAGCCCGCCGAGACTGCCAGTATCATCGCGCCGATGATCATTTCCATCATGCGGAAGCCGAAACGCTGCATCACCAGCACCGCATAGGTGATGGCGCCGGTCAGCAGCGCCCCTTCCAGCATGCTGAGCCCGAACAGCAGATTGAAGGCCAGCGCCGCCCCCAGGAATTCGGCCAGATCGGTCGCGATGGCGACGATCTCCGCCTGCACCCAGAAGGCCCACACCACCGGACGCGGGAAGCGTTCACGGATGACCTCGGCCAGATTCTTGCCGGTCGCCAGCCCCAGCCGCGCGGACAGGGTCTGGATCAACATCGCCATCAGGTTGGCCCACAGCACCACCCACAGCAGGGTGTAGCCATAGCGGGAGCCAGCCTCGATGTTGGTCGCGAAGTTGCCCGGGTCGATATAGGCGACGGCGGCGATCATCGCCGGGCCGAGGAATGGCAAGGCGTGGCGCAGGCGGCCAGCGAGACGGACAGGGGAAGCTGTGTGCGCACCACCGGCAGCAGAGGCGTCGCCTTCGCTGCCCAGTGACATGCTTGCGGCATGACGTACGGATTTATCGGACATGACATTCAGCATGGGGGGAAAACCTGCCAGATCAATGACCCGCGAACAGATAAAGAAATATGCGGGAGGCTATGTGGTCAGCATACACGACAAATGCTATTGATTCTCATTAAAAATAAGCGTGGTGCCCGATAGGCTCCTTCAATCACCCCCGTGGCGGACGCCTATTTGCCACTGCCTTTGCCTTCTCCCCTTTCCAGTCTCTTCTTGAGGCCCTTTCCCAGCTCCCTTTCCCAGCTCCTTTTCCCTCCCCCCGCGCAGCATCACTTCCAGCACTTCTGCGCGCGGCTAGCGACGATTGACCAGCAACTGGCGCAGGCGCAGCGGCTTGACCGGCTTGAGCAGAAAACCGAAACCGAGCGCACGCGCCCTGGCCTTGAGCGGCGCCGAGTGGTCCGCGCTGATCACTACCACCGGCAAGCCCGGCCAGCGTTGCCGCAGGCGTTGCGCCTGTTTGAGGCCATCGGGCTGCCCTTCCCCAAGCTGATGATCGACGATCAAGACCTGCGGCGCGGCCACGGCCTGCTGCAACAGCACCTCGGCATCATCGGCGCAGTGGACACTCGCGCCCCAGCCCCCGAGCAATGACTGCATGCCGGCACACACCTCCCGATCATCCTCGACCACCCAGATAACGGTATCGAGCAGCGGCTGCGCGAGCGGTGATGCGCAAGGCTGGCCAGTAGAAGAGGCGTCAGCCGCCGGGCTCACCACACTGGCAGGCTGACGAATCGGCACGCGGACCGCGAAGGCGGCGCCGCGCCCCGGCGTGCTGGTCAGCGACAGGGGGTGCTCCAGCAGGCCGGTGATGCGCTTGACGATCGCCAGCCCCAGCCCGAGGCCACGCTGCTCGTTGTCCTGGCGCGGCGCCAGACGTCGGAATTCCTGGAAGACCACCTCGCGCTGATGCTCGGCGATGCCGGGGCCGTTGTCGGCCACGGTGATCTCCAGCCAGTCACCGCGACGCCGGCACCCCAGCAGCACCCGCCCTCGCGTCGAGCCATCCGGCACATGGCGCAGCGCATTGCTCAGGAAGTTGCGCACCACTCGCGCCAGCAATTGCAGGTCCGACTCGATACTCAGATGACTGGCCACGTAATGCAGCTCGAGCCCACGGGCAGCGCCCAGCTGACGATATTCCTCGGCGAGCACATCCAGCAGTTCACGCACCGGAAAGACGGCGACATCCGCCGTCAGCACGCCGGCATCCAGCCGCGAGATATCGACCAGCGTGCCCAGCAGACTCTCGACATCTGCCAGCGAGCGCCCCAGCCGCGCCACCAGCTCGCCCGGCGTGACGTCAGAAATGGCGTCGCCCGGCACGGAATCATCCAGTGCCAGCCGCGCCAGTTGCTCTTCCAGGGCGCTGGCGAACAGCCGAGCGGCATTCAGGGGTTGCAGCAGGTCATGGCTGATGGCGGCGAGAAAGCGGGTCTTGGACTGGTTGGCCGCCTCGGCGGCGGCCTTGGCGGCGGTGAGACGTCGATTGAGTGCCCCCAGCTCATCGAGGGTGCGATGCAGGGCATCGGTGCGCTCGCGCACCTGATCCGCCAGCAGTACCGCATGCTCGAAGGCGGCGTAGGGCGCGCTCGGTGAAGGACTGCTGGATTCGACCCGTTCGATCAGGGCGGCGTTGATCTTCTCCAGCTGGCGATTGCGCGCCTTGAGGGCGGCGAGTTCGGCGCTTTGAGCGTCCGTCTCAGTCAGAGCGTCCGTCTCGGTCTGAGCGTACGTCTCGGCCAGGGGGCCTGTCCTGATCAGCAAGCCCTGCTCGGTCAGCGGCGTATCAGGCGACATCCTCTCCTCCCGTGCCGTCGGCAACCGAGCGGCGCTGGCCGATCACCACGCCGGTGAAGGTCTGGTTGATGTGCATGCCGTGGTGCTGCTCACCGTAGGTATTGAAGCCGATCACCCGGTGCCGCCTGAGCATGCGCGAGGCCTCATCCTCCAGTGCCAGCGCCTCGATCTCCATGCGCCGCAGGAAGCAGTCGCAGCCGATGGTCAGCGCGGGCGATCCCAGACGCGCCTCCACCTCGGCCAGGTGCTGCTCGAGCTGCTCGAGAATCGGCGTGGCCTGCATGGCGGTGAGCACGATGCCGGTCTCCACCGCGCAGTAGAAACTCAGGCTGGCATCGTCATTCACGCGCTGGATGGAGCGCACGTAATGCGCCTCGCCGATGCGCACCGCCAGCGGACAACGCGCGAAGACCGCCTCCTCCAGCGCCTCGGGCGCGACGCCGGCCAGCCGCGCGTACTCCTCGGCGGCGGGTTCGGCATTCAGCTCCAGCACGCGGCGCGAATCGCGATCCACCGCCGTCACCACCAGCTTGTCGGCCAGCGGCGTGAGGTGATGGGTGCTGATGACCTCGAACGGCAGCCGCGTATTGACCACCACCACGACCGCCGCCTGATCATGGAAGACGCCATCGGCGTAGACATAGGTGTGCGACAGGCGATTGTCATCCCCGGCGGAGCCACCGAAGGCGGGAATGCTGCCCAGCGCCGCATCCAGCGTCGCCAGCACCTGCTCCTCGCTGCTCGAGAGCCCATCGAGCAGCGTCAGCGCGAAGCTGTTGCCCATCACCGGCGCCACGGCCTGCTCGCGACAGCGTGCCAGCAGCTCGTCACTCAGCGCCTGGGCCCGCGGAAGATCGAAACCGCTCAGGTCATCGATCAGCACCTGGGCCAGCGCGAAGTCACTGCGCGCAAGGCCGATGGCGGTGATGGAGCCGCGCGCATAGCCCGCGGGCGTGATCTCACCGGCGGTGGTGCAGCCGCTCACCGGCACCTCGCCGAAGGTGGCGGCCAGCGCCTGGCCCAGTGCCGCCAGCGGATAATCCGCCGAGCAGAAGAACAGCACCCCGCCGAGCCGCTCACGACTTCCCAGCGCCAGATCAAGCGTTCGGGCAAGCTCGGCCACCGCCGCCTGCGGGTCCTTGAGCTGGCTGGCCGCCGTGGCCAGCGCCACGGCATGCATCTCGCTCTGTGGCTGCGCCCTTTCCTTCACGCGACTGCTGACGTCCGTCATGTCCCCTCCTCCCGTCGAACGTGGCGGAGCCGGAGATGACGATCATCCGTCGGTGTCCGGCCTAGAGCACCAGCCCGCTGGCTCTCACCACGCGTCGTTCAATGGCGCCTTCCAGCGTCTCGCGGCGGGTTCCCGCCAGCGTGACCCGCGACTTGGCCCGCGTGATGCCGGTGTAGACCAGCTCACGGGTCAGAATCGGATTGGCGCCCTCAGGCAACACGAATAACACATGGCGGAACTCGGAACCCTGCGACTTGTGGACCGTCATCGCGAAGACGGTCTCCACCGCCTCGAGGCGTGACGGCAATACCGCGCGCACGCCACGGTGGAAGCGCTGGATGTCGGTGTCCTGCCCATCACGCTCGGTGTCTGGCGTCGCCTCCTCCTCGACCGGGAAGAACACGCGCAGGCGCCCGCCGGCAGCGGGGTCCGGCAGGGTGATGCCGACATCGCCGTTGTAGAGCCCCAGCGCGCGGTCGTTGCGCGTCACCATCACCGGGCGACCGGCGTACCAGCCGCGCTCGTCGGCGATCAGCCCGCGCCGCATCAGCACCCGCGCCACGCGCTGATTGAGGCCATCGACGCCGTAGGGGCCACGGCGCAGCGCGCACAGCAGCTGGAACTCGAGCAGCAGGTCGATCACCTCACGCGCCGGACGCCGCTCACGTACGGCCTCCAGCGCCGGGCGGTAGCCGTTGACCACCAGCTTCTCGAGATCGCGGTCCTCCGGGCCACTGAGCTTGAGCCAGGCGATATCGCGATAACCGGCCTTCCAGACATCGCGCAGCGCCTGACGATCACCGGCGTTGCTGGCGCGTGCCAGGGCGCCGATGCCACTGTCGGCGGAGAAGCGATAGCTCTTCTGCAGCACCACCACGTGATCGGCGAGTCGGCCGCGCGTCGCTGATGTTTCCTCCAAGTCCTGGCCATCAGGCACGGCGATGGCCTGCTCCAGCGTTTCGCCGGTCAGGCGGCTCAAGTCGGCACACAGCGCCGGTGAATAGCGCGGCGGCAGCGCATGCTCGCAGAGATCGCCCAGCACGGCGCCGGCTTCCACCGAGGCCAGCTGGTCCTTGTCGCCGAGCAGAATCAGGCGGGCGTGGGCGGGCAGCGCGCCGAGCAGCGCCGCCATCAGGTCGAGATCGACCATCGAGGCTTCATCCACCACCAGCAGATCCAGCGCCAGCAGGTTGCCGGCGTGATGGCGGAAATGGCGCGAATCCGGGCGAGCACCCAGCAGGCGGTGCACGGTGCTTGCCTCGCGCGGGATGGCGGCGCGTACCGCGTCTGGCACCTCGAGCTTCGCCACCGCGCCGCGGATCGACTCCGACAGCCGCGCCGCCGCCTTGCCGGTCGGGGCGACCAGGCGGATATCCAGCGCCCGCCGCTCGTGCGATTGGGCTGTCTCTTCGCTCTCCAGCTCGCCCTCTGCATCGTCAGCGCCACCCGCCAGCGCCTGAGCCTGCAACAGCGCCAACAGGCGCGTGACGGTGGTGGTCTTGCCGGTGCCGGGGCCGCCGGAGATCACCGTCAGGCGCTGACGCAACGCCAGGGCGCAGGCCAGCTTCTGCCAGTCCGGCTCGCCGTGCGGGTCCGGCTGATTGCTGGCGAACAGCTCGCGCAGACGTTCGCCCAGCGCATCGCTGACCCGCGTCTCGCCCTCCTCGCTCGGCCCCATCCGCGCACGCAACCCCGCCGCGACCTCACGCTCGGCCTGCCAGTAACGGCGCAGGTAGAGGCGCTCGCCCACCAGCACCAGCGGGCGCAGCGGCAGATGGCCTGCCGGGGAATCGGCCTGCGCAAGCACGCTGACCAGCCGTGATGCCGCCAGTTGCTCGGCCCAGCGCCCGGCATCGAGATCCGCCAGGAAGGCTTCCGGCAGGGCCACGCTGACCTCGGCCAGATGCGCCTCGGACTGCTCCAGCGGCGGCAGCGACAGGGTCGCGCGTGGCTCGGCCAGCGCCCGCGACAGCGACAGGCACACATGCCCGCGCCCCAGCTGGTGGCTGGCCAGCGCGGCCGCCAGCAGTACGCTGGCCGGGGCCTCCGGCACATGGCGCGCCATGAAGCGCACCAGATGGGCATCGACGCGCCTAAGCCAGCCCAGCTCCACCCACAGGCCGAGCGTGGCGAGCAGGGTGTCGGCAGTCGGGGCGTCAGGGGCAGCGCTGAGCTGCTGCGTTGGCACAGACATGGTGTCAGACATCGAAGGCCCCCTGCTGGCCGCTTTGCGTGAGTGGCGAGGTGTCGGTGGTGTTGAGGAGCAGGCTATCCAATGCGGAGCTGTCGCCGCCCAGCCAGAGATCCAGCGCCTCGATCAGCTCCTGTGATGGCCGGCGCTGGAAGACGCCGGGCGTCGCTGTCCCTTCAAAAGGCCGGCCGGGCGTCACTTCAGTCTCATCCACCGCAAGCGCGGGTGAGCCACCGCCGGCATCCAGGCCGCGCAGGAAGACATACAGCACCCCGCCCATGCAGCGCTCGTAATCGTAGTCCTCACCGAGGCGCGCCTTGAGCAGACGATGCAGCGCGAGGGTGTAGAGCACGTATTGCAGGTCGTAGCGGTGCTCGACCATGGCGCGGGCCAGTGACTCGCCAAGATAATCCTCGGGGCGCTCGCCCAGATAGTTGGATTTCCAGTCCAGCACGTACCAGCGGCCGCCGGACTGGAAGGTCAGATCGATGAAGCCCTTGAGCATGCCGTGCATGCGACGTGGCGCGAGCCTGGGCCGCGAGCGTGGCAACGGTTCCAGCGCAGTGACCACGGCATCCAGCGGCAGACTGCGTGCGTGCACGGCCGGTAGCCAGAATTCCAGCTCCGGCAGCCAGGCCTCCAGCCGGTTGAGCAGGATAGGCTCGCCCTCGAAGCCCTGCAGCGGGCGGGTCAGCGCCTGCTCCAGCCAGTCGGTGAGGCGCGGCTGCCAGCTGGCATCGAAGCCACCGAAATGCAGCCGCGAGCCCACCAGCCGCTCAAGCTCGCCGCGATAGTCATCCGCGCCGAGGCGATCGAGATCCACCGCCTCCAGCAGGCCGTGCAGGAAGGTTCCCGGGCGCGGTCCGCGCGGGAAATCATGCAGATGGATCTCGCCCACCGTCATCGGCAGGCCGCCGGCCAGCAGCGGGCCGGACTGCCCGGCCACCTCGCGGTCCGGACGCGTCAGGCCCTGCTCGCCCTCTTCCAGCGCGATCTCGGTGGCGCCCTCGGGCACGCGGTCATCCGCGGCATCGGCGGTGTCTTCCAGCGCCGCCGTCACCTGACGGGCATCGGTGAGCAAGGCGGTGTAGGAGGCGATCCACCAGTCATCCTCGATACCACCCGCGAAGTGGCGCGCGCCGTGGAAGTGCTGATCGCGCTCCGCCGGGGGCTGATATTCATGGCCTACTGGCGTGGGCAGGCCGGAAACGCGCGCCAGGCCGGCAGACTGCTGATCACACCAGCCGTGCAGCGCGGCCTCGATGGCGCTGGCCTCGATGTCCGAGGTGTCACTCAGGCCGAGCAGGTAGCCAACGGCGGTGGACGGCAGACTGAGCTGCTTGCTGAAACCGCCCTTGCCGATGGGCGCCAGCCCCAGCCAGCAGGCGAACTTGGGACGCGTCAGCGCCACGTAGAGCAGACGCACATCTTCCATCAGCCGTGCATGATCGGCCGCCGCGATGGCCTCCCTGGAGGGCTTCTTGACCAGGATGCTGTCATCGAGAGCGTCATCCTCCTGATCGACTCTGTGAGCAGGCACTTCCTCGTTATCGTCTTCCTCGTCAGCGCCTCCCTCGTCATCACCTTCCACGTCAGCCGTGGCCAGCCAGCGCTGCTTGAGGGTCAGCAGGCCGAAATTCCTGTCCGGCTCGGCCGCGCGGAAGCTGGCCATGAACGGCAGCAGCACGATGGGATACTCGAGCCCCTTGGACTTGTGGATGGTGACGACACGCACCAGCCCCTCATCACTTTCCAGTCGCTGACTGAGGCTGTCGCTATCCAGCGCTTCATGGCCGGATTCCAGCGCCTGATGCCACCAGCGCAGCAACGCCTGCTCGCCATCGAGGCGCTGGGCGGCATTCTGGGCCAGCTCGCCAAGGTGCAGCACATCCGTCAGGGCGCGCTCGCCCCCGGCGCGCGCCGCCAACCGCTCACCGACCCGGAAGTCGCGCATCACGCCGCGCAGCATCGGCAGCACGCCACGCCGCTGCCAGTCGCGGTGATAGCCATCGAAGCGCTCGACCTCACGCTCCCAGGCCAGCTCATCCACCGCGAGGCGTTCGACCAGCGAGAGATCCTCGGCCAGCAGTCGCGTCGCCAGCGCCGCGCGCAGACGGCGGTCATCACGCGGATGGGCCACGGCCTCGAACAGCTGCAGCAGCTCGAAGGCCTCCGGCGTGTCGAATACCGAGCTCTTCTCGCTCAGATAGACGCTGCGGATGCCGCCTTCAGCCAGCGCGCCACGCACCGCTGCAGCCTCGCGCCCATTGCGCACCAGCACGGCGATATCGCTGGCGGCCACGCCACGTGGCGTCGCATCCCCTTCGTCCATGAACACCAGCCCCTGCTCGCCCGCCGCCAGACGCTGCTGTCCTTCCAGCAAGGCCTGGATCTGGGCGCGACAGGCACCACTCATGGCGCGGCGGTGATCATCGGCGCTCAGGCGCTCACCGCTGGCCCACCACAGATTCAGCGCGCAGGCGGCCTCTTCGCGGCCATCCGGATGACGCAGTACCAGCCGGGTGCGCGTGCCCTGGGCCTCGACCGGCTGGAAGGGAATGTCCTCACTGCCGAAGGGCGCCTGATGCTGGGCGAACAGGGCATTCACCGCGGACACCATCGCGGCGCTGGAGCGGAAGTTGCGCGGCAGGGTGAAGCGCGAGCTGGTGACCTTGCGCGCCGCCAGATAGGTGTCGATATCGGCGCCGCGGAAGGCATAGATGGCCTGCTTGGGGTCACCGATCATCAACAGCGTGCTGGGTGCCTCGCCAGCATTGCCATTGACGGCATCGTTGCCGATGGCATCGTCGTCGGACGGAGCATCTCCCGCCGTCTGCGGATAGATGCGCCGGAAGATGCGGTACTGGACCGGATCGGTGTCTTGGAATTCGTCGATCATCGCCACCGGCAGCTCCTGACGGATCTGGCGCGCCAGACGCTGGCTGGCCTCGCCATTGAGCGACGGGTCCAGCGCGTGATCGAGATCATTGAGCAGGTCCGAGAATTCCCACAGCCCGAGGCGGCGCTTCTCGCAGATCAGGGCACGGGCGACGCTGTCACGCGCGTGCACGGCGACCTGATCCAGCAGTACGGCGTCCGGGGCGGGCACCTCGGCCAGCATGTCCAGCGCCGCGAAGAAGGGATGACGCGGCGTCTGGCAGTTCTTCTTGGTGCCCTTCTCGAGCTTGGCCTGACTCAGCCAGCACAGCTTCTTGCTGTCGAGCATGTCGGCGGCGAAGTCGTGTTCGCCGCTGGCCAGCCAGGCGGCCGTCGCCGCCAGGCGAGGCTCGAGTTCGGCCTCCTTGTAGCTGTTGCCGTTGAGCGCCTTGCTGGCGAAGGCCTCGCCCATCACCGCGCGGATGGCCGGCTCATCGAAACTTTCCTCGACGGCGCGCCGCGCGGCCTCCTGCTGCTGACGCCACTGTTCGGCATTGCCGAGCAGCTCGCTCAGGTCATGCGGGGCCTCAAGACATTCGCCGTCGCGGTACAGCGGGCGTGGCGTGCCATCCCGCAGCAGGCCACGCAGCTCTTCTCCCAACGCGTCGGGCCCGGCCCAGCGCCCACGGATCAACGCCTGCCATTCGCGGGCCAGCGGATAGAACTCGCAGCGCCAGTAATCCTCGACGCAGCGCGCCAACAGCGACTGGCCGTCCTGCAACAGCTCGGCGCCGAAGCGCCCGCCGGCATCGAAGGCATGCCGGCTGAGCATGCGCTGGCAGAAGCCGTGGATGGTGAAGATGGCGGCGTCATCCATCAGGCGCGCGGCCTGATCGAGGCGCCGTGCCGCGGCAGCCTTGAGGCGCGCTGCGTCCTCGGCGGGTGATGGTGTCAGCAGCGGCGCGAGCAACTCGGCCAGCACCGGATCAGGACTGGCACGCTCCAGCAGCGCCTCACGCGCCTGCTTGAGGCGTGCCCGAATGCGGTCACGCAGCTCGGCGGTGGCGGCTTCGGTGAAGGTCACCACCAGTATCTCCGGCGGCGTCAGCGGGCGCGGATAGCAGACGCCCGCGTCCTGGCCAGGCAAGGGCCCGAGCACCAGCCGCACGTAGAGCGCGGCGAGGGTGAAGGTCTTGCCGGTGCCGGCACTCGCCTCGATCAGATGCTGACCGAGCAGCGGCAGCGTCGGAATATCGAGGGCCTGGCCCTGCTGGCTCTGATCCATCTCGTCACACATTGCCGCTTCCTTGTCCCGAGCGATGCCACTCCTCACGCCACTCTCCACACCGCGCATGTCTTTCACTCCGGTATCGCTCATGACGTCGCCTTCCCGGTGGCAAGCTCCACCGCGCGTTCGCCGAGAATGCCCTGCCGCACACCGATCATGCTCTCGATCAGTGGCTGATAGAGCTGCACGCTGTTGAGCACGCCGCCGGCCTGTGCAAAGGCCTCGAACTCCGGCCACAGCTCGCCCAGCGCGCCTTCCTGACGTCTGAGCGCCTGGGGGCCCTTGAAGATGTCTTCGCTGAAGCGGGTTTCCATGGCGCGCGTCAGGCTGTCAGCAAGCCAGGGCTTGTGAATGGCGGCCAGCGCCGTCTCAAGGTTTGCGCTGCCGTCCGCGGTCTGCGCCTTGAGCGCACCGAACAGGGCATTGCGATCCTCCTCGCCCACCACCTCCCAGAGCGTGGTCGCCAGTTCCAGCGCGGCCGCCAGCGGCGCCTGCCAGCCCTGGGCATACGCCTTGACGAGATGGCGCAGCGCGGCCTCGGCCTGCTCGATGCGCAGCGCGGGGAACAGCAGCCAGCGGTCCTCGAACACCGCAAGCCACTGATAGCCTTCACGGCTTGCGCCGTGATCACCTGCCACTTCCCCGAGGCCGGGACGCGCATTGGCCATCAGCCAGTCGAGGTAGCCGGCCAGCAGACGATGCGGCTTGCCGAGCTTCTTGTAGCGCCCTTCCTTGCCGGGCTTGAGGGTGCCGAAGTGGGTCGCCTCCAGCGTGGCCAGCAGGCGGCTTTCGCCCTCGGCGTCATCGCGCAGCTGCTGACGGCTGATCAGACGCGTGGTGAGGGTCACGCGCAGCATCTCGCCGCCTTCATCCTGCATGATCAGCGGTACCTCGAGGGTGCGCGGCGGCAGCGAGAGGGCATCGCTGAGCTGGTCACGCCAGCTGGCCAACTGCTGGTCGAGACGCTTGAGGCGCGGTTCGATCAAGGCATCGGCAAAGCCCAGTGCCGGCAGCCGCCCGGCCCGGCGCAGACGTTCGGCGGCCAGCGGCAGTGACTGCCCGGCAAGCGCGGCGTCCAGCAGCTCGCGGGTCAGGGTGAAGTTCTCCAGCCCGTCGGGGGCGAAGGGTTCGTTGTCTTCATCCGGCACCTCGGCATCGCGGAAGCGCACGCCGACGCGGTCCAGCCCCAGCTGCCAAGGGCGGCGCAGGAAGCGCGCCAGCGAATCGGCGCCGAGGCGCAGATGGGACTCCGGCGCCTGCTCCACCAGCTGCCTCAAGGCAGTCGCTGCCGCCGCTTTTACCTGACTGGCATTGCTTGGGTTTTCCTGAATTTTTTCAGTCACTTGAGCCTGACCCGCCGCGCGATACAGGCTCGACCAGCTGGCGTCGTAGCTGAACAGATCGACGGCCGCTGCCTGGGAGGCATGGAAATAGCGTCGCGAGAACGGCTGCAGTGGGTGCTCGGTGATCAGGCGTTCACGCAGCGCTGCCTCCCGCGAACGCTTGGCGGAGTGCGGCTGCTCGGGCTCCCAGCCCAGCTCGATGTAGTCGAGCAGTTCACCGACCAGCACCGAAGGCGGCCGCTCGCCGTTGTCGCGCTGGTCACGCCCGACCCACGAGATCGACAGGCGATCCCGCGCCGCCAGCAGCGCCTCCAGGAACAGATAGCGATCATCGTCGCGCCGCGAGCGGTCGCCCGCCTGCGGGCGGCTGGCCATCAGGTCGAAATCCTGCGGCATGCGCACCCGCGGGTAGTCGCCATCGTTCATGCCCAGCAAGTGCACTTCGCGGAAGGGAATCGCACGCATCGGCATCAGGGTGGCGAAGTTGACGCGCCCGGCGAGGAAGCGCTGGGCGAGACCGCCGCTGTCCAGCTCGCCGCGCAGCGCCTCGCGCACCACCTTGAGCGACAGACAGCCCTCGAAACCGGCCTGCTGCCAGCCCTTGTCGAGACGCGAAAGCGCCGCCTGCAGACGCGCCAGAATGTCGAATTCCTCGGCGCTGCCCGGGCTGAGGCTCTCCTCCCACAGCCGCTGCAGCGTGGTGGCCCAGTCCGCTGGCGTACGCGAGGTATCCAGCCAGCGCCGCCAGCGATCCAGACTCTCGATCAGCTCGCCGACCTTGCCTGCCAGCTCGGCCTCGAGACCGGCCACTTCATCGAAGGGCACCACGCCGTCGAAGCTCAGGCCGTTCATGTCGACAAGGCCGTCCATCAGATCGTCCATCAGATCGTCCATCAGATCGTCCATCTGGCCGTCCACCAGGTCGGCGTTCTGCTCATCGCCAACTACCCCCTGCGTCGGGGCGCCGGTGGCGTAGCCCAGCAGCATGCGCTCGAGCCCGAAGCGCCAGCTGTTCTCATCGAGGGGCATGAAGCCGAGCTGATCACGGTGCTCGCCGGAAAGTCCCCAGCGCACGCCGCTGTCGGCCAGCCAGCGCCGCAGACGCTCGAGCTCGCCCTCCTCGATGGCGAAACGACGCCGGAAGGCGGCGACATCCAGCGCATCCAGCACCTCGCTGACGCCGAGGCGACGCTCCGGCAGTTCCAGCAGCATCAGCACCAGCCCGAGCAGCGGGTTGGCCTGACTGGCCACGCGGTCGGCGATGGTGAAGGGAATATGGCGTGGATTGCCCGGCGGCAGCTGACCGAAGACCGCCTCGATATAGGGGGCATATCGGTCGATGTCGGGCACCATCACCAGGATGTCGCGCGGCCGCAGCGGCTCGCCCTCACCACGTTTCTCGGCGTCATGGGCCCGCTCGAAGGCCGCCAGCAGGCGGTCGTGTAAGATTTCGACCTCGCGCAGCGCCGAGTGGGCGCTGACCAGACTGATGGAGTCGTCATCGGCCGCGAGCACCCGCGGACTGCCCTCGGCCAGCGCACGCTCGCCAGGGTGGACCAGTTCGAGTATCTCGTCCTGGATCTGCTGCAGCAGCGGCGCCTGCTCGGGTGGCGTGTCCTCGCTGATGCGCGGCACGAAGACGTCCAGCTCGAGATCGAAGCCGCTGTCGCGCCCCGACAGCGCACTCTCGAATTCATACAGGCTGACGATGAAGTCACGCCCCTGTGCGCCAAGCCCTGCCAGCAGCGGGTTGGCCTTGAGGTGCAACTCCTCCTCCGCCAGCCCGATCAGCGCCGGCGCCTCGGGGTGACGGGCACGCTGTTGCGCGAGGCGCTCGCTGTCCATGCGCTGGCTGTCTGCTCGCGAACTGCGCCGCACGGCTTCGCGGTCGGAGACGATATCGCCCCAGTAATGGCGACAGGGATTGGTGATCATCAGGTAGATGTCCATCACCCCGGATAGCGCATGCAGCGCATCCAGCGTCTGGCCCGGCAACGCCGAGATACCGAACACGAACAGGCGTGGCGGCAGTGGATGACGGCGGGTCGAGGGCAGTGTCTCCAGCGCGCGCGCCGCCGCGACGAAGCGACCATGCAGGGCGGCGCGGTGATGCTGGCGGCTGCTGGATGGCGCATCGGCCAGTACCGCGCGCCACAGTGCCGGCTGCCACTGCTGGCTGTCCGGCAGGTTGTCGGGCAGCAGATTGGCCGGCAGCTCGCTTGCGGCCTGCTGGCGCGCGAAGGCATCCCGGAAGTTGTCGTCTTCCAGCCCGCTCTCCCAACTGCGCACCCACTCGGGGCGATAGTTGAGGTACTGATCGAACAGGTCCGCCAGCTGGCAGGCCAGCTGCCACTGCTGACGTTCGGCCTCCGGGCCTTCGGGCAACGCTGGCAATGCGTCCTCACCGACCGCCTCGATCAACTGGCCACGCTCGTCGCGACACAGGTAATCCCTGAGCGGCGCATAGCATTCGGCCTGGGATTCATCGGCCAGCAGCCCCGGCAGCAGGCGCAGCAGACGCCAGGCAAGCGGGCCCTTGTCGAAGGGCGACAGCTCCGGAATCTCGTCGCCCAGCACGCCGCCCAATACCCCGCGATAGGCACGCCACACGAAGCTTGAGGGCAGTGGAAAATCCACCGAGGCGGCGATGCCATCGGCCTCGGCCAATGACAATCTCAGCCACTGGGCCATGCCGTTGGACTGGACGAGGAAGGTTTCCGGCACCAGCGGAGGCTGAGGCGCGGCCTTGATCACCTTGAGGGCCAGATCGCGCAGGTCCTCGAGGTGATTGGCGTGAAGAACGGTAAACATGCGGGCATCCTGCTGGGAGTGACAACCCGGCCATCGTGGCCGTGGCAAGCCGCTACGCGGAAGAGACAATGAATGGCTCTATCCTAGCGTCGCCGTGGCGCCGGCCCAAACGAAAAGCGCGCACCACCCAGAGGGTGATGCGCGTTTTCAGGCAGAGGCAGGCCACAAGGGCCTGCCTCTCATCCTGCGATAGCAGATACGCTGATCAGACGATGCGCATCAGTTCACGGCCGCGCGGGCTGATCGCCAGCCACAGGCCGAGCACCACGCCCATCAGCGACAGCGCCGCCACGTACCAGGTCGGCGATAGCGGCGAGACGGTCATCATCAGCGAGACCAGAATCGGCGTGAAGCCACCGAAGATGGCGTAGGCGACATTGTAGGAGAACGACAGGCCAGTGAAACGCACCGCCGGCGGGAAGCCGCGGATCGCGATGCTCGGCACCGCGCCGACGATGCCGACGCTGAAGCCGGTCAGGCAGTAGAGCGGCACCAGCAGGCTGGGGTCTGAGTGCATGGTGGCGAGGAAGACCCAGTAGGTGATGCCCAGCAAGGCGCTCCACAGCACCAGGGTGACGCCGGCGCCGATGCGATCGACCATGTAACCGGAGACGATGCAGCCGACGCACACCGCCACGATCGCCAGATTGTTGGCGGAGAAGGCCGCGGCACGGCTCAGGCCCTCGAGGCCCGCGATCAGGCTCGGCGTCATCAGGATCACGACCACGATGGCAGCAGTCAGAATCCAGGTGACCGCCATCGCCACGGCAATCGCCGGACGCTGTTCCCGCAGGATCATCTTCAAGGGCAGCTCGGCGGCCAGCGCCTTCTTCTGCTGCATCTCGGCGAATACCGGCGTCTCGTGCAACCAGCGACGCAGATAGACCGAGAACAGCCCGAACACGCCACCGATGATGAACGGAATCCGCCAGGCGAAATCACTGACTTCTTGCGGGGTGTAGACACTGTTGATGGCGCTGGCCATCAGCGAGCCGAGCAGGATGCCACCCACCAGCCCCATCGAAAGCGTGCCGCAGGCCAGGCCATTGTGACGCGGTGCGACGTGCTCGCTGACGAACACCCAGGCACCCGGCACCTCACCGCCGACCGCCGCGCCCTGGAACAGACGCAGGATGATCAGCAGCAGCGGCGCCCACATGCCGATGACGGCATAGGTCGGCAGCATGCCCATCAGCAGGGTCGGCAGCGACATCATGAAGATGGACAGCGTGAACATCTTCTTGCGGCCGAGCGTATCGCCGAAGTGGGCCATGATGATGCCACCCAGCGGGCGCGCCAGATAACCGGCGGCGAAGATGCCGAAGGTCTGCACCTGACGCAGCCACTCGGGAATGTCGGGCGGGAAGAACAGCTGGCCGACGACAGTGGCGAAGAACACGAAGATGACGAAATCATAGAACTCGAGGGCGCCGCCGAGAGCGGACAGACCGAGTACCTTGATGTCACCACGCTTGAGCGAATTTTCGTTGGGCAAATCGTGTGCAGCGGGGGCGGAGCCCGCTGCGGGGACGGAATCGTTCATGGATCTCTGTTTAGCGGGGGCTGGTGTCCAGCGATGGTCAAGGGTGATTCACGCGTCGCACATCTTGTCTTGGAGGCTTTCAGTCGGGGAGACATCATCGAATCGAGAGACATCATCCTGTCGAGAGACATCATCGAATCGAAAGACATCTTCGAATCGAAAGACATCTTCGAATCGAAAGACATCATCCAACCGAGAGACATCATCGATCACGGAGCGGAGGTCGTGCTGATGATGACTGAAAGCACCGGGGTTGCCCCGGAGGCGTGGCGATCATGCGGAATCCTGCCAGCGTACGACGCATCACTGTATTGCAAAAAACACAATACAGATCGATGCAATCATGCGTCTCATGTATCGCGTCCAGAGTAGCAAAGGCGACCTTGGCTGGGTAGCGTTCGCTCACTGTTTGGCAGGGGTCTTGCGGGAAATCACGCCGACCTTGCCAAGAGTTGGCATGAAAAACCCCGGTGCCTCGACAAGGCGGACCGGGGTGGTGGACGTCATCCTGTGCAGTTCAACCAATGAGGGACGTGGTGGGCGTCATGCGGTGAGTCATCTTCCCTCGCCTGCCGGGCGACGCCCGAGGCTCAGGCCCAGGTTCATCGGCAAGCGTCAGCTGCAGTAGCCCCAGCCTTCCAGGCGCTGGCGAATGTCCTCGACCCGCTGGCGGTTCTTGCCGAGATCGGAATGCCCTCTGCGCGAGACACTGCGCACATGACAAACACCCTCCTCTTCATTGCAGACGATTTCCACATCATCGACGAAGCCCAGCACGGGGGTGTGGAACTCGGCGTGCAGATAGCCGCCATCTTCGCTGACGATTTCAGCATGACCCATCGATTCTATGATGCCGTGCAACTTCTCCATCGCACTGACGCAGCAATCCTGCGGCATCGGGAGTGGCGCGACATAATGCTTGCTGTCAGTGGCCTGGGAACTGACCCCGTTGGGGGTGCTGGGGGCCGGAGCCAGCATGCCATCATGCAGGCCGAGATTGTCGGGACGAGGTGAAGCAAAAAGACCTTGGCGCATTTCGAATCCTTCCTGTCATCTCTGGGCGTCGGTAACAGCATCCTCTGTCACCAGCCTGATTGTTATCCAAGTCAGCTTGAAGACTTTGCGAAGACTGTGCGCAAGAAAACCCCATGCGGGCTTCTCCGCTGATGTGATTCGCTTGAGGCAACTCCCACACGCTGCCATCGCGTGGGCTTGTCGGTGAATGACAAGGGCCTCGACTTTCAGCGTAGCGACTTTTGTCGATTTTGCCCGTGGAAGGCCTTGATCCAGATCATCTGCCTGATAATGCGCCGCACCTTGAGCGGCTTGAGGCCGTGCCCTCTTCCGCCCCAGCGAAGCCAGACCGTACACTGGGCAGCATTTCACCCGGCCCGGCTTGCCCCAGCCCCAGCCGCCGGCCAGACGACTTCGCAAGGACCCCATCGTGAGCTTCCGCTTTCTGCACACTTCCGACTGGCATCTCGGCCAGAGCTTTCACGGCCAGAGCCGACACGTCGAGCATGCTGCCTTTCTCGACTGGCTGCTCGGGCAGCTCAAGACTCTAGCGCCGGATGCGCTGCTGATCGCCGGAGACCTGTTCGATGTGGTCAACCCGAGCCTGGCCGCCCAGGAGCTGCTCTACGACTTCATCGTGCGCGCCCACGAGCAGGACGCGGCGCTGGAGATCGTGATGATCGCCGGCAATCACGATTCCGGCTCCCGCATCGAGCTGCCGGCCGCGCTGCTGGCACGACTCAAGACCCATGCGCTGGGTCGCGTGCGCTGGGTGGATGACTCCGCCGACGGCGGCGATGCCCACAGTCTCGACTGCCAGCATCTGCTGGTGCCCCTGCATGATCGTGACGGCAAGCGCCGCGCCCTGTGTCTGGCGGTGCCCTTCCTGCGCCCGGCCGAGGTCACTGGCCTGAGCAGCGGCGAGCAAGCCGAGCAGGAAGGGCAAGCAGCAGGCAAGGCCGAACGCAGCCGCAGCGAGGCCTACCGCGACGGCGTGGCCCGCGTGCACCAGCAGCTGGTCAGTGCTGCGCGCGCCGCCCGCCAGCCCGGCGAGGCGCTGATCGCCATGGGCCATGCCCACATGCGTGACGGCGAGGTGTCCGAGAACAGCGAGCGCCCGATCCTGATGGGTGGCGAAGAGGCGCTCTCGACCAGCCTGTTCCCCGACGACATCGCCTATGTGGCGCTGGGCCACCTGCATCGCCCGCAGCGCGTGGGTGGCGAGGAGCGCATCCGCTATTGCGGCACGCCGCTGGCGATGGACTTCTCCGAGGTCGACTACGGTCACCGCATCCTCGATGTCACGCTCAGCAATGAGAGCCTGGAGAGGGTCGAGGAGCATCGCGTGCCCTGCCATGTCGCGCTCACGCGCGTCGGGCCTGCGCCACTGGCCGAGATCACCACCCAGCTCACGGCGCTGGTCGCCGAAGCGCAGGCGGATCTCGAGCCGACACGCTGGCCGTGGCTGGAAGTGACCGTGCAGCTGGAAGCCCCGCTCATCGACCTGCGCGCCCGCATCGAGGCACTGCTGGAAGGCGCGCCGCTGCGTCTGATCAAGCTGGTCACCCGCTACCCGGCGCCCAGTGCCGAGCATCGCGCGCCGAAAGGCGTGAAGCTCGATGAGCTGGGGCCGATGGGGCTGTTCGAGCGTCACTATCGCGCCACCTATGACAGTGAGCCGGACCCGACGCTGGTCGAGGATTTCGCCCAGCTGCTCGAGGAAGTCGAGGCCGCACGCGCGACGCGTCTCGAAGGCGAGCCGGCCACCCGACCCGCTCGCAAGGCCGACAAGGCGGCTTCGATAGACAAGACAGCCTCGGCAGACAAGGCCAAGGGAGGTCAGGCATGAAGATTCTCGCCCTGCGCCTCGACAACCTGGCGTCGCTTGCCGGCACGCATGAAGTCGACTTCGAGAAGGCGCCGCTGTCCGATGCCGGCCTGTTCGCCATCACCGGCCCCACCGGGGCCGGCAAGAGCACGCTGCTCGATGCCCTGTGTCTGGCGCTCTATGGCACCACGCCGCGCCTGCGCCAGACGCCGAGTGGCGGCCAGCTGGAGGATGTCGGCGAGCATCAGTTGACGCTCAAGGACCCGCGCAGCCTGCTGCGGCGTGGCTGCGGCGAAGGCAAGGCCGAGGTGGATTTCATCGGCCGCGATGGCCTGCGCTATCGCGCCAGCTGGACGGTCAGCCGCGCGCACGGCAAGCCCGGTGGGCGCCTGCAGAATGCCAAGCAACATCTCCAGTTGCTGCCCACCGGCGATGACACCCAGCCGGCTCAGACCCTCAACACCACCAGCAATGACGCCAAGGCGTTGATCATCGACAGGCTGGGGCTCAATTTCGAGCAGTTCACCCGCGCCGTACTGCTGGCGCAGAGCGAGTTCAGCGCCTTCCTGCGTGCCAATGACAATGAACGCTCGGAGTTGCTGGAAAAGCTGACCGATACCGGCCATTACTCCGAGATCTCGATGGCCGCCCATGAGCGCGAGCGCGCCGCCCGCGAGGCCGTCAATGAACTGGAACGCAAGCTGGAAGGCCAGCTGCCGGCCAGCCCGCAGGAGCGTCAGGCGCTCGAGGAGGAGGTCCGCCTGCGCCAGACGGCCATGACCCGGCTCAGCGAACAGCATGATGCGCTGACGGCCTATCACCAGTGGACCACCACGGCGGGCGAGCTCGAACAGGCACTGCGTCAGGCGCAACAGGAGCAGACCGAGGCCCACGCCGCCAGCGATGGGCTTTCCCGTCAGCGCGAACAACTCAGCGCCCTGGAGGCCCTCGCACCGATTCGCCCTGCCCTGCTGCGCCTCACGGCGATCGCGCCGCAGCATGCGCAGCTGGTCACGCAACTGGCCCAGCTGGAGCAGCAGCTCGGCACTCTGTCGCCTAGGGTTGAGCAGGCCAGAGCCGCCAGGCACACCGCCGATGAACGCATGCAGCGCTGTGATACCTGGCGCGGCGAGCAACTGCCGAAGCTTGAAGAGGCACGTCAGGTGGCCTCGCGCCTTTCGCAACAACGCGAAGCACACGCCAGCCAGCAGAGTGAACAGCACCGCCTGCGCGACACGCTCGGCCAACATCAGCAGGAGCTGGAGGCACAGGATCGCCAGCGCCAGCAGCTGGAGCAGCAACTTCAGCAGCTGCAGGCGACGCTGGTCGACGAGTCAGGCCAGCCGCTGCGCGATGCCGAAGACTATCGTGACCAGCTGCAACGTCAGCGCGCTGCACTACTGGAGCTCAAGCCCGTACTCAGCGAGCAGATCAGTGGCCTGGCCCGCCGTGATGAGGTGCAGCAGCGTCTTGTCGAGCTGGAGCAGCAACTGCCCCGACAGCAACAGGCGTTGCGGGATGTGGCTGCCCGGCAGGCGCAGGCATTGCAGGCCCGCGACCAGACGCGCCACGAGGAAGACGCCGAGCGCCGCCAGCAGGAGCAGGAGCGTCTGGCGCGCAGCGACAACGTGATGGCGCTGCGCCGTGGGCTGGTCCAGGGCGAGGAGTGCCCGGTGTGCGGCAGCCACGAGCACCCCGCCGCCGGCCAGGCCGCACCGGCCGAGGCGCTGATCGCTCAGCTGGAGCAGCAGGCTCGCGAGCGTCTTGACCAGCGCCGCCAGGCCACGGCCACCGCACAGCAAGCCATGGAGACGGCCAGTCACGAGCATGCCCGCCTCGAGCAGCAGCTCGGCTATCTGCAGCAGGAACAGACCCAGCTGCACACGGAGCTGCAACGCCTGCAGCAGCAGGCGCAGAGCTGCCAGACGAACCTGACCGAGCTTCTGGCCCGGCACTCGCTGTCGGAGCAGCCCCAGCTTGCCCCCTTGCCGCAGCTGCCGGCTGCCCACGCACTGCAACTGATCGAGCAGCGCCTTGGGGAACTGGACGCCCGCCAGAACACGCTGGTGTCGACACTGCGTCAGCTGACACCGCTGCGTGAGCAACGCCAGGCACTGGCAACACGTCACGCCACGCTGACGACGCAATGCCAGCATGGCGAGGCGCAGCTTCAACAGTGTGAGACGCAGATCACTGCGCTGGCGCGCGAGATCGAACAACTCAGCGCCACGCTTGCCCAGCAGCTGAGCGCAGACCCCAAGCGACAGCATGCCAGCGTGAGCGACTGGTCTGACTGGATCGAGTCGCTGACCACCCGGATGCGCAACGAGCAAGAGGATGCGCGGCAGGCACTGCAGGAATTGAGCGACCAGCAACAGCAGCTGACGCAGCAGCAGGCCAACCTGCAGCAACGCCAGACGGAGCTGCGCGAAGAGCAAGACTCGCTCGACCGCGAACGCGTGCATTGGCAGACAGCGAATCCCGGCCTGGATGACGCGCGTATCGCGGAGTTGCTGGCCGTCGAGGATCACGAGCTGCAGGCACTGCGCCAGCAACTGCGCAGTGCCCACGAGCGCGTCGCACGCGCGGATGCCCTGCGTGAGGAGCGCAATGCGCGCCAGCTCAAACACTGGCAGACCGCTCGAACCTCCAGCTGGCAGACGGTACTCGAGCAGCTGGCAGCGCCCACCGTGGAGACGTCAGGAGCAGGTACCGCTGGAGAAGGTCCGGCGGGAGAAGGTGTGGCAGGAGAAGGCACGGCGGGAACTGAAGAGATGGGCGTCATCCGCGCTCAGGCCCAGCAGACACTGGCGCTACATGCTCGCTTGCAGGCTCATGTGCAACCCCCACAGGAAGATGCCGCTGGTGCGCCGGAGGATGCGCAGCCACAGCCCGAGGAAGACACCCACGCGCTTGGCGAGGCGTTGGCCACTCTGAGCGCGGCGCTCAAGACACCGCTCACTGCCGTGCGCGAGGCCCATCAATCGGCGCAGGCGGCGATACTCAATGATGATCAGCGCCGCAGCGGCAGCGCCGAACTTGGCGAGCAGCTGGCCCGCGCCCGCGCAGTCCATGAACGCTGGGGCGCGCTGTCGGAGCTGATCGGCAGTGCCAGTGGTGCCAAGTTCCGCACCATCGCCCAGGCTTTCAACCTCGAGCGCCTGATCGAGCATGCCAATCTGCATCTGGCCAATCTGGTTCGTCGCTATCGTCTGGCACGCGGCGCCAGCCCGCTTGGGCTGGTGGTGGTGGATACCGAGATGGGTGACGAGCTGCGCAGCGTACACTCGCTGTCCGGCGGCGAGACCTTCCTGGTCTCGCTGGCGCTGGCGCTGGGCCTGGCGGGCATGGCCTCCGGTGAGCTGCGCATCGAATCGCTGTTCATCGATGAAGGCTTCGGCAGCCTCGACCCGGATTCGCTGGCCCTGGCGATGGAGGCGTTGGATGGCCTGCAGGCCAGCGGCCGGCGCGTCGGGGTCATCTCGCATGTGGCCGAGATGCATGAACGCATTCCGGTGCGTATCGCGGTGCGCCCCTCGGGCAACGGCCAGAGCCGACTGGAGATCGAAGGCTAGCGGCGGCCAGGCGTCACGAAGCCAGGTTCAGCGAAGCCGCTTGAGGCGCCGGCTGGCGAGCTGATCCGCCAGTCGGGTCGGCTCGGGCAGCTTGGTCTTGCCCAGGCAATGCAGGGTCATCGCCAGCGCTGTGTCCAGGTTCATGCGCTGGCCCGGCGAGACGAACACCGGCTTGACCTTCGCGCGTGAGCGCAGCACGGCGCCCAGCTGGCTGCGCTGTTCGCGTTTGGGCAGCTCGGTATTCTCGATGATGCCGAGCTCGTCATCCGCCTCACGCACGCGATCGGTCAGCGCGACCCAGTCGCCGCGCTCATCGCCCGGTTCGCCATGCTTTCCGCAAAGGCGCTTCTTGGCCACGCCGAAGGATGGCAGGCCACACCACAGGCCGAGATGCGCCGCCACGCCCAGACGGCGCGGGTGCGCGATGCCATGGCCGTCCACCATCAGGCATTCGGGCGCACGCTCCAGCGATTCGAGGGCGGCGATGGCGGCGGGCAACTCCCGAAACGACAGCAAGCCCGGAATATACGGCATGCGTGTCGGCTGACGGATCAGCTGCTGCTCGAGGGGCTCCAGCGACGCCAGATCCAGCGTCACCACCGCCGCGCGTGTCACCTCGCCCCCATCCTCGAAGCCGATATCGACCCCCGTGATGGTCGCTGGCCACTCGCCGGGGCTTGCTCCCCAGGGCGGCGTCAGCGTCAGTCGAGTGGCCATTTCGCGTTGCTTGGCAACGGCGGCGGCAGGGTCGAGATTCCAATCGTGCAGTGCAGTCATCCACTCACTCATGCATTCCCTCACGGTGGTTGCGGGTCTCTCCCCCTCAGATGCTATCGATCGCCCTCACCTTCAAGCTGCTTGCCCAGTGAACGCAGCACCTCCGCCGCCTGATTGCGGAAGGTGTCCAGCCCGTTGCCGACCTCCCCCATGCTGCGTTCCAGCTGGCGTGACAGGCGATTGGAAAGCGGCTGGTCCGCGCGGGACGTCAGCTGCTCCGGCGTCATGTCGAGCACCAGACGGTAACGGATGTCGCCGGGGGCCTCGGCTGCCAGCGGGTCACTGACCGCCTCACGAGTGAAGCGCGCGAAGTCGATGCTGGCCGCCTTGTCACCGCCGTCAGGGCGAATCAGCAGGCGATGGATCTGACCACGGGTGTCACTGAGCACATCCTCGACCTTGCCCAGCGCCTCGCCCTGCGGTGAGACCACCGGCGCCAGACGCAGGGCCTCCAGCGAGACCAGCGGGACGCGAATCTCCGGCGTGGCGCTGCTGGCGGGCATGCCGGACTCGGCGTGGGCCGCACTGAGCGACAGCCAGGGGGTCGCCAGCAGAGCGCACAGCATCAGCTGGCGGGCAGGCGTGGCCTGCAGGCCACGGCGCAAGGCATCGAGTGAAGAGATCATGTGGGCATCCTCGGGAAATGATGAGCGGTAGACCTATGATGAGCCGTGGACCTATGCCAGCACAGGATACCAGCCCCAGTGACGCCTTTCGTCCAGGCACAAAAAAACCGGTACCTCGTGAGAGGTACCGGTTTTTTCAGAAGCCGTGGCCAGCACTGCGATCAGTGCCGGCCCGACTCAGGCCTGATCAGGCGCGACGACGGTCGTCGTTGCCACCTTCACGGCGCTGCGGACGAGCGCCCGCACCGTCTTCTGCCAGTTCCAGCGGACGGCCAGCGACGCGAGCACGCGCCATCTTGGACACGATGCTGGTCGGCAGACCGCTCGGCAGTTCCACGACACTATGCGTGTTGCGGATGTCGATGCGACCGATGCGTGAACCTTCGATGCCGCCTTCGTTGGCGAGAGCGCCAACCAGCTGGCCCGGCTTGACGCCGTCACGGTGGCCGACGGCCACACGGTAGAGCTTCATGCCTTCACGTGCGACCGGCGCGGAGTTGCGACGCTCACCGCGTTCCGGACGCTCAGTGCGCTCACCGCGCTCGGAACGCTCGTTGCGACGCGCACCCGGCTTCGGCAGAGACTGGATCGGCGTCTCTTCGGCGCGAGCCATCTTGACGAAGACAGCGGCCAGCTCGACCGGATCGTGACCTTCTTCGACCAGGCTCTGGACCAGAGCGCGGTGACCGTTGGAGCTGCTGCCCAGGGCTTCGACGACGCGAGCACGGAAGGCGGCGTCACGGTGGCCACGGATCTCTTCTTCGCTCGGCAGCTGGCGTTCGGTGATGCGCTGGCCCAGGGCCTGCTCCATCCAGCGAACCTTGCGCATTTCGCGACCGCTGACGAAGGTGATGGCGCGACCTTCACGACCGGCACGGCCAGTACGGCCAGTACGGTGGACGAAGGATTCGCTGTCACCCGGCAGGTCGTAGTTGAAGACGTGGGTGATACGCGCCACGTCCAGACCACGAGCGGCGACGTCGGTCGCGACCAGCACGTCGACCTTGCCACGCTTCAGGCGAGTCACGGTGCGCTCGCGCAGGGACTGGTCCAGATCACCGGACAGCGCTGCCGCGGAGATACCGCGAGCGATCAGCTGTTCAACGACAGTGGTACAGGCGGCACGAGTGCGCACGAAGACGATGGCCGCATCGACGGTCTCGACTTCCAGCAGACGGGACAGCGCTTCCAGCTTGGCGCCGCCTTCGACACGCACCATCATCTGTTCGATGGTGGAAGCGGTACGCGATTCGGACTTGATGGCAACCTTGACCGGATCAACCAGGTAGCGGTTGACGATACGCTCGATCTCGGTCGGCAGCGTTGCGGAGAAGAAGACGCGCTGCGCTTCCTTCGGGGTATCGGCGACGACGCGCTTGACGTCATCGATGAAGCCCATGCGCAGCATCTCATCGGCTTCATCCAGGACGAGGGCTTTCAGGCCGTTCAGGTTCAGGCTCTTGCGGTCCAGGTGGTCGATGACACGACCCGGGGTGCCGACGACGATCTGCGCGCCGCTCTTGAGGCTACGCATCTGCTCGCGGTAGTCCTGACCACCGCAGAGAGTGGCCACTTCCAGGCCACGCATGAACTGACCGTAACGTGTGAAGTTGACGGCGACCTGTTGGGCCAGCTCACGGGTCGGGGCCAGCACGAGAACCTGCGGTTCACGGCGGTCGAGGTCCAGACGGGTCAACAGCGGGAGTGCAAAGGCAGCGGTCTTGCCGGTACCCGTCTGTGCCTGGCCGATCATGTCACGGCCTTCGAGCAGACTCGGGATGGTCTGAGCCTGGATCGGGGACGGAGTTTCGTAGCCCAGCTTCTCGAGAGAGGTCAGGACGGCAGGCAGCAGGGCAAGATCGCTGAAGCGATCGACGACGGAAGTCGTGGTCATGTATATCTCACACCTAAATGGCTACAAGTAAGGCTTGCAGCTGAAGAATGGGTCGGGTTGAACCGACACGAAGCGTAAGGGCTCCGTCTGGCGATGCAGTCAGGCACGAGGCGCTGGCATCATCAGAAAAAACGTACGAGTGCTGGACGTCTTGGCATGGACGGGCCCGGGTTGCTCTGAAGGTGGACGCAATTCCACTTTCAGGCACAACGCTGCGGCGACCGTACAGCAACCAGAGGCTCTTCTACTCAGAGTCTCGGGGCGCTCCATCATGCACACTGTGGACAGGGACGGGTCTTGCATCGCGGCGGCCGGACATCGATCGAATCGAGGGGTCACGGATGGCTGGGGCAAGCTACGCCACGCGGTCCGGGAGGCGCGAAATACCGGCTGATGGCCACAAGAAACGGCGATCACGTCGGGCTCGGCTACTCAGGATGGTGGGTCACTACATGCGAGGAGCTGGCATTCTAGCAGCCTCTCACGCATTCTGCATCCTTTCTTTTGACCTTGGTCGCAGGCCGACTGCCCTCGGGCAGGCATGCGCCTCGCCATCACGACTCGCTGAACAGCCGCCTGACAGGAGCCTGCATGACTGACGCGCAAGACCATGACGCCCCCTCCCCACAACATCCCGCCGAGCATGTCACCACGCTGTGGGTCGACGCCGATGCCTGTCCGCGCGCCGCGCGCGACATCCTGGTGCGCGCGGCGGAACGCACCGCGACCCCTACCTGGTTCGTCGCCAATCATCAGGTGCCGCTGCCGCGCTCGATGCACGTCAAGGCGCTGTCGGTCCCACAAGGGGCCGATGCTGCCGATCAGTTGATCGTCGAGCGCGCCCACCCCGGCGACATGGTGATCACCTCCGACCTGCCGCTGGCGCTGGAGGCGATCGAGAAAGGCGCGCTGGTGATGACGACCCGCGGCGAAGCGCTGGACAGCAACAACATTCGCGCCAAGGTGCAGATGCGCGACTTCATGGAGAGCATGCGCTCCAGCGGCGAGCACACCGGCGGCCCCTCCGCCTATGGCCAGCGCGAGCAACGCGACTTCGGCAATGCACTGGACCGCTGGCTGGCCAAGATCAGACGCCCGACACCGCGCGCCTGACCCAACCGCCGCTGCTCGCCATCAACTCGGGCGCCATCGACTCGGGCGCCATCAACTCAGACTTCAAAACCTCAGGCGTGACGGCGAATGCCCTGGCCCGGCAGACGCTCGCGGTCATGGGGAGCGTCGAGCGCCAGACTCGGGCCAACCGGCACGATAGCGGTGGGATTTATGGTCTGCTGACTGGCGTAATAGTGGATCTTGATATGCGCAAGATCGCAGGTCTCGGCGATGCCCGGCCACTGATACAGCTCGCGCAGATAGTGCGAGAGGTTGGGATAGTCGGCGATACGGCGCTGATTGCACTTGAAGTGCCCAAAGTAGACGGCATCGAAGCGGATCAGGGTGGTGAACAGGCGGATGTCGGCTTCGGTCAGCCATTCACCGGTGAGATAGCGCGAGTCGGCCAGCCGGCGCTCCAGTGAATCCAGGCACTCGAACAGCGCCGTGAAATGACGCTCGTAGACCTCCTGCCGCGTGGCGAAGCCGGTCTTGTAGACGCCATTGTTGACCTTGTCATAGACCTCGGCATTGATGGCATCGATCTCGCCGCGCAGGTCTTCGGGATAGAAGTCCAGATCATTGCCGGTCAGCGAATCGAAGGCGCCATTGAAGATGCGCACCAATTCCGCCGACTCGTTGTTGACGATGCGACCTGTCTGCTTGTCCCAGAGCGCCGGCACGGTGACACGGCCGGTGTAGTGCGGGTCGGTCAGAGTGTAGAGCTGGTGGTGGTAGCGCACGCCATTGATCGGGTCACCGCTGGAGCCTTCTTCCTCGAGATAGCTCCAGCCATGTTCGAGCATCAATGGGCTGGTGTAGGACATGCCGACCAGCGGCTTGAGTCCCTTGAGAGAGCGCATGATCAGCGCGCGGTGCGCCCACGGGCAGGCCAGCGAGACGTAGAGATGGAAGCGGTCTGCACTGGCGGGCACGGCCGCTTGTCCCTGCGGCCCCTCGAGCGGGGCATCGGGCGCCACGACCCAATCCCTGAGTCGCGCGCTCTCGCGCTTGAATTCACCGCCGGTGCTGTCGGTGTCATACCAGCGATCCTGCCACTTGCCGTCGACCAGTAAGCCCATCTTGCACGCTCCTTAATATGGCTGAGGGATGCCCCCAGCCTAAGAGTCGAGCGCGACAGCGCAAGCGAATTCACTGCGTGGCAACGATCGAGTTTCTCGAACGATCACGTTGTGCGATCCCTGTGCTTTCTCAAGCTCTGCACGCTTTTCAGGAACGCCGCTCGCTGGCATCGCGCTCGACGGCAGCGTGCAGCTGCGCCTTCATCGCGCGGACGGCAGGACCCGCGCGATCATCGTCCGGCAGATAGAGCATCAGCGACACTTCGTGCTCGCCGCCATTGGCCAGCGGCAGTGGCAGCAGCCGCCCCCGGTCCAGAGCCTCGCTCATGCGGGTGCGGGGCAACCAGGCGAAGCCCAGTCCGCGTTCGGCAAGATCGACTGACGTGGCCAGGTGGCTCACCGTCCAGCGCGCCTCGGCCTTGAGCCAGCCGGCATCCATGCCGCTGGAACGGCTGCTGTCGCGCACCACCAGCTGGCGATGCTGCACGAGATCACGCAGATCCAGCGGCCGTCCGAGAGCATGCAGCGGGTGCCCCGGCGCCGCCACGGCGATGAAGGTTTCACGCAGCAACGGGGTGCCGAGATGGCCATCCAGCATCAGACCGCTGATCAACAGGTCCGCTTCCTTCTCCTCGAACAGCTCGCGCCCGCCGGTCAGCGTCGTCTCGTGCAGCTGGACACGCACCTGAGGGTAGACCGTCGAGAAGGCTTCCAGCGCCCGTGCCAGCACATCCGGCGGAAACAGCTGATCCACCGCGATGGCGATCTCGCTCTCCATGCCTGCCGACAACGCATCGGCCACATCCTCGAGTGCCCGCGCATTCTCGATCAGCTGACGCGCCCGGCGCAGCAGCAATTCACCCGCCTCGGTCAGCCGGACATTGCGCCCGACCGGCTCCAGCACCTGCACGCCCAGCAAGGCCTCGAGGCGATGCACGGCGTGATTCAGGGTCGAGGGGCTCTTGTGGATCGCGGTCGCCGCGCGCGCGAAGCTGCCATGGTCCACCACGGCGGCCAGCATCTGCCACTGAGCCAGTGTCACGCGTGACGACATCGGGATTCCTCTTGCAGAACGTACGGGAGTGCACGGGGCAATCCTGACATGCCAGGCGCAAAAAACCAGACACCTGATACTGCAACCCGACGGGAGCAAAAGAGCATTCTGTGCTGTCAGACTCCCGACATCTGGTCGCAATCCTCGGACATCAGGACGGCATCCTCTGAAATGCAGGAGGCCAAATACGCTATTTTGCGTAACTTTACAAAATTTAACACCAAGCAGGATTTACTGCCTGAACAGCGTTTCCTAAGCAAAAATGGCGCTATTTTCGCCAGACCTCATGTTGCCGGTACCGCCAATTGCGCCGTCAATGATCTAAACAGGGTTGAATTACTCATACTGGACATGCGTCCAGCCTATCGAACGATGGGAACCTTGGTTAAGGTTCGAATGCCTCATTGTTGCCATCTTTTCATTTCACATAACTTTATCGGTCACATATGCTGCGAATCCTTCATTCGCTCCCTCGCGCGCACAAGTATCTTCTTTTACCTGTTGCCACCATGGTTACCGTGCTGGGTGCTCACAAGCTTCTCGAAACATTCGATGCTCCTGATGTTTCTACGGCCTCACAGTCCATCGCCATCGACCTGGCCAGTGCAAATTCCAGCACCCCGGCCAAGCTGCCGCTGGCGATTGCTGCCGCCGATGACGCTCAGTCTCCCCTGAGCCCGGCGCAGCTCGCCAATCAGACGGCGGCCAGCTCGGCCTCCGGTGACATTCCGCTGGCAGCGCTGACGCCCAGCGAGATCGTCGCCATCGATTTCGACATGCCGACGCTACTGACGGATGCCAACTATCATCCCGACAGCCAGACGGCAGGCCCGATCGTGGCACTGGCGCCGGCGGCAGTGAAGACCGCGGAAGCCGTCATCGGCACCGCGACCGACGAACAGGCCGGCGGCACCTCCTATGACGACCTCTCCGTCGACCCGGTCGAGCTCGGCGAAAGCCCGACGCTGCAGACCGAGCTGGCGGCCGAGGAAGTCTATGTGCCCGAGTGGCAGACCTATACCGTGCAGGCCGGCGACACCTTCGCCGTGATGGCGGAGCGCTCGCTGGGCCTTGGCTACAGCGAAACCACGCGCATCCTCAAGGCGCTGCCTGACAAGCGCGTGCTGACGCATTGGCGCATCGGCGACAGCTTCGATTACAAGCTGGATGAAGACGGCAACCTGCTGGCGTTGCGCATCATGAAGGATGCGCGTCGCGGCTTCATGGTCAAGCGTGAGGCCGGCGGTGAAAGCTTCAATGTCGCCAAGATCGAGAAGGCGACCCAGGCCACTCAGCGCATGTTCGCCGGTACGGTCAGTGGCAGCTTCTCCCTGTCAGCGGAAGCCACTGGCCTGGGCGTCGCGGAAGTCAGCCAGCTGACCCAGGTGCTGGGCAAGAAGATCGATTTCCGTCGCGATACGCGCAAGGGTGACAAGTTCCAGGTGCTGGTCGAGTCCGACATGATCGACGGCACCAGCATGGATTCCCGCATCCTCGCCGCACGCTATGAAGGGTCTCGCAAGTCACTGACCGTGGTGCGCAACAGCAGCGACGGCCGCTACTACACCCCCGACGGCAAGGGCCTCGACCCGGCCTTCAATCGCTATCCGCTGGCGCACAAGGCGCGCATCAGCTCGCCGTTCAACCTCAGCCGTCGCCATCCGGTGACCGGACGCATCAGCCCGCACAAGGGCACTGACTTCGCGGTGCGTATCGGCACACCGGTGCTTTCCACCGCAGATGGCGTCGTCGAGCTGGTCGGCAATCACCCGCTGGCCGGTCGCTATCTGGTGCTGCGCATGGACAACGGCTACAAGACCCGTTATCTGCACCTGTCACGCCCGCTGGTCAAGAAAGGCGAGCGCGTGACCATGGGTGAGAAGATCGCCCTGTCAGGCAACACCGGCCGCTCCACCGGCCCGCACCTGCACTATGAGGTGATGGTCAACAACCGCCAGGTCGATGCCATGCGCGTTCAGCTGCCGAACAACAAGTCTCTGTCCGGCAAGGCGCTCGCCAACTTCAAGCGTCAGTCAGAGAACATGCTGGCCAAGCTGGAAGCCGCCGACAACACTGGCGCCATCGCCAAGGCCTCCACCCCAAGCCAGGGTGACGAGAGCTAACGCGAACCCAGGCGCGGGCCCGCAAGCATAGGGCCTGCGCCTGACATGAAATGTGCCCGATAAAAGAAAAGGCCCCTCACCTCACGGTGGGGGGCCTTTTCTTTTGTCGGTGTCTCGGCCAGAGATCAGGTCACTTCTTCATGCCCTTGTTGGACGCCTGCTCCAGCAGCTCTTCCGCTTCGCTGCTCGCGCCTTCCTCTCGCATCTTGGCCACATCGGCATACAGACAGACGTAGGTGCCGCAGGATGCACAGAAGACCTTGTCGTCGGGATTGTGGACCTGCGAGACGCGGACTCGCTGGCTGCCACAGTCCGGGCACGGCTTGGGAATACGCAGTTCCTCGGAAAGATCTGACATGAAGCATTCTCCTGTTCGGTGTCTGGGCCGCTCGCCTTGAGGCTGGTCGATTGGCGTCTCCCCAAGACATGGGGCCACTCACACGGCATGCAACCCCGCTGACGGGGAGTCGCTCGTCATTCGGCTCGAGCTACCTCACCGAGATACCTCGCCCAGGCACTGCCCGGCACTACGCTCAGACGCAAAGCCCCGGCACGGTGGCCGGGGCTTGAGAGGCAGGCGCGAACAGACAGATGTCAGGCGGCGCTGATGCTGCCGGCAAGCGACTCATGGCTGGTGCCGTGGCTTGCGGTGTTGGACATGCGCGCGACGGGGCGCTCCGGTACACGGTGCTGGCCGTGTGACCTGGCGCCATCACGCGTCAGGCGAAACTCTTCCTGCAGCGCCATCTCACGTGCCGCCAGGCGAAAATCGCCCATCGAACACAACGCATGGCCGTTCGGGCACTTGAGGATGTGATCATCCGGCAGATCACGGGCAGGCCAATCCAGCGCTTCGTTGCATTCGGGACACTGAGGGCCATTACGGGTCGGGACTGATGGGGTAAACATGCGCGAACTCCTTTTCGACGCAAAAGATGACGATGTCATGACCAGATTCTCAGTACAGAAAACATCAAGACGTGGCTCGGTTTGCGTGCGCATGATGGAGACAGATAGCGACAGACTCCATTGCACTTTCGGTTAGATGCCACAATTTTATCGCTGGTCAGTCTCTGCGCTCACGGCTGCGGAAGGTATCGCGCAGAGCGCGGAACACACTTCATGGCAGCGCGACCGGCAAGAGTCTGACAGCACTATCTTACAGTCTGATAACACCTCGCGAATGACGCAGATCAAACGCATACCAGATCAGGGGGTATCCGCCGCACCGTTCTTCAGACGGGCGTCAGACGGGTATTAATGGGCTTGAAGCCAAAAAAATCCCGACCAAAGGCCGGGAAAACACTCTCAGGCAGAACAGGACCTATCGCGGAAGCAACGCGGCTCGCCGCAGGTCGACCAGGACGCTGAACAGTCGTCAGCGGTATCACGGAAATCTCGACTCCACCTGCAGTGCCAGATATTCAGTTTCGTTGCCTTGGGCAACAAGCCGCGACCAGGGCGAAACAGCGAATCCGACTGGCACTGAGGTAAAAATTCTTGTGCGCCCTCACACGCACTGGCGAACACTGGACCTTACAAGCGCTTGCTTCAGGCCGAGGCGTCCAGCTGCTGGACCACCTTCTGCGCCATCAGGGCCGGGTCTATCGCAGCTCGCTTGCGGGCACTGACTTCAAGGCGATCACGCAACATGAACCAGACACCCAGAAACTCATCACATTCTGCACAGCTGACGATGTCATCATCTGCCGGGGAATCTTCGAGGTGAACCCGGTTGCTGCCACAGCGTGAACACTCCATGGGAACCTTACGTACTGTGTTCATCTCGATGCCCTCCATTGGATCCATGATGAAAACCTTGTGCTCGAAACCGGTGGAGCGGGCGGCATGACGATGTGAAAACTTGCGGCAACCTGACAAGGGATTGAAAAAGCGGCTCTGCGGCTCCATCAATGTTGTATCAGGGTGATCTCCTGCCTGCCCCGCCGTGCTTCGACAGTTGCAAAGTTAGACACTTCCAAAACCTTGTACAAGTTTTAACGCGTATCAGAACGTATCTGTATAGCTAATGTAGACGCATTGGCAGGCGTTTTCGTGTGCGCTGATCAAGCGTTTACCTCTCCCCATGCGCCCGCTGTAGCACGAGAGCGCCCCGCCAGAGCCGTGTAACATTTCGCTACAAAAAAGCCTCTTATGACGTGCAAAAACAGCTTGTTCCACTCGCCAGGCAGCCAATCAGAGAGCAGAAAAAGCCTTGAACGCGCACTGATTGCGACATATCCGCGTGCCTTGTCTCGACTTCTTGCCTTGAACGGCGCGGGCCTTGGTATCCATGCAATCCTTCAGAACCTCACCTCCCTGCTCGCCCCCTCTACTCGCCCCTTCGTCAGGCCCCTGCTGACAGAGCGCTTGCGGGCGGCTTGTTCGCGACAGGTACGGAGCACCAGAAAGCTCACTCTCTTGGCACGACGACATTGCCCCTTTACACCTTGCATGTGACAGACAGAGGAATTCTCGTACAAGTTTTTCTTTCACCCCCTTGAAACTTGTCGGTCTCGTCAGGATCTCAATGGGTAGGGTCATGGTTCTGGCGAATCATTAGCGCCACGAGCGAGAAGGAAGCGCTTGAGGGACCGGACCAGAAGTACCGATTCAACACGCAAGGAGTACGGCATGAGCAATATGAACCGCAAACAGATTCTGGGTGCGATCACCGCGACCACGCTGCTGTCCACTACCAGCATGGCCATGGCCAGTCCGCAGGGGCTCTACTCCGCAGATGAGCTGATGGATGCCGATGTCTACCTGCAGAACGATGACAACAACGTGATCGGTGAAGTCGAGGACATCCTGCTCGACGACAACATGCAGGTCGCCGCTCTGGTCGTCGAAAGCGATGACTCCATGGGGCTGGACGAGAACCAGTACGTCGTGGAAACGGGCAAGTTCACCCTCGAGACCGAACAGGGCGATGATCTGGATGCCCTGGAATACCGCATCCACCTCGACATGGATGTGAGCGAGTTCGAGCAGCAGCCGAACTACACCACTGACTGGTGGCAGGACACGCGCAAGAGCGCCGCAGCGGCCTGGGATGAAACCAAGAACACCGCTGCCAGCGCCTGGCAGGACACTCGTCAGGCGACCGCCAATGCGCTGACCACCGCCGGCAACGCCATCAGCGGTGCCGCCAATGACACTGAGCAGGAAATGGAAGAAGAGACTCAGTGATAGCGACCCTGCAAGCGATCACCCGAACCGGATGATCCGCGCCAATGCAGAGGAAAACGCCTCATGCCCCACGGCATGGGGCGTTCGTGGTTCAGGACCACGAGAAATCACGCCATTGATGCACTGGTGGGGGAAAGAAGGGAAAGAACAGCAAGAGAGGCCGAAGTGACAGGCACAAAAAAAGCCGCCATTGGCGACTTGTCGGGGCACTGGAGCTTTTGAGCATCAGCTGAATGTAACCCCACTGGAAGGCATGCATGGTGGGCCCAGCAGGACTTGAACCTGCGACCAATCGATTATGAGTCGAGTGCTCTAACCAACTGAGCTATGGGCCCATGCAGCGCGCATATGATAGCGAAAGCATGAGCCTCGGGAAAGCCCGAAAACTCAACAACATAGCGATTTCCCCCTCCCGGCGGCGACGCGAGATGTGCGTTGATCATCCCCGTCAGCCTGCGGCTGCGACGAGTGTCGCGAACCCTTGGAGCCGCCGCCTGTCCAATGTCCCATCTGCAGCATCGAATCTTTTCCAGGCGCTCATGGCGGGCCTCGCCCGATCAAGCCCCTGGCCATCAGGAGTCATGACATGTCATTGCCTTTCTCTCGCTGGACCCGCGCCCTGAGTCGCACGCTTGCGCGTCGCTCGACCGGCAAACCCGCCAGCCGCCTCACCGCCACAGCCGCCAAAAGCCGCTTCGGTGCCCCGATCAAGGCCGCGGCACTGGCCTTCGCCATGAGTGGCATCGGTGTCAGCCTGCCGACACAGGCCGCCTGGCAGCTGGTGCCCGACAGCAGCGGCGCCACCGCGACGCTGACCGCGCAGGGCAGCCAGGGCAATGTGGAGCACGTGCATCATCTCAATGGCCTGAGCGGCACCGTGGGAGATGACGGCAAGATGAGCATTCCCTTGAGCGTCGGCCAGACCGACCTGCTCGACAAGGTCGGCGAGCTGCCGCCGTGGCTGTCCGGCGTCAGTCAGATGCGCCTGGCCACGCTGACCCTGAATCTTGACCCGTTGGCCATCGCGGCGCTGGAGCCCGGTCAGACGACGCGCATGCAGGTGCCCTTCTCGGCCACCGATGGCAACCGCACCCACCGCGAGACCCTGCCGCTTGAGGTCACCCGTCAGGATGCCACCCACCTGACCTTCATCAACGCCGACCCCATCTCACTGGACAGTGCAGAAGTCGCCAGGAATCAGGTCGGCAGCACCCTGCTCAACCTGCTGGGCTACGGCAAGCTGATAGGCGACATTCCCGTCACGCTGCAGGGCGAGATGGTCGACCAGTAACCTTCAGCACAGCGCGACGCCGCCAGACAAGCGCGGCGATCCCGTCGCGAGCACGTTCATCGCGTCATCAGAACCGCCCCACGGGGCGGTTTTTTTGTGTCGGTAGCAGCCGAGGATGAAGCCTGCGCCAGCCAGCGAGAGCGCGCATGACGGCGATGGTCAGCCCTCATGACACCACGACATAAGAGAATGATAAAAATAATTCTCATTCATGGTTCAGAAAGCTGTCATCTGAACGTCTACCCACAGGAGAGAACGACGAACAAGAATCATTCCTATATAAATCATTCCGGATGGAACACCGCGCTCATGAAAGACTCCGCCGCACATAAAGCCACTCGCTCCCTGCTGATGACCCTGCCCAGGCACCCTCTGGCACTGGCGATTGGCCTTGGCCTGCCCTTCGCCGGTCAGGCCATGGCGGCCGACCACCGTGAGTCTCAGGACGAGACCCTCGACACCATGACGGTGACCACCACAGCGGCTACCAAGACCGACACCGGCTACCTGGAAACCCCACAGGCCGTCTCCACCATCACGCGTGACGATATCGACAAGCGCGCAGCCGAGACAGTCCAGCGTGCCGCGGACTACACGCCGGGCGTCTTCACCAACCAGATCGGTGCCTCCAACCGCTATGACTATCTGGTGCTGCGTGGCTTCTCCGATGGCAGTGTCAGCAACACCTTTCTGGATGGCCTGAAGCTGATGGGTGACTCGGGCTCCTACAGCTCGATGACCATCGACCCCTACTTCCTCGACAGCATCGAGGTGGTGAAAGGGCCGTCTTCCGTCCTCTACGGTCGCTCCTCCCCGGGGGGTCTGGTCGCGATGCAGTCCAAGCGCCCCGAGTTCCAGGACTCCGGCCAGGTCCGCTTCACCGTCGGCGACGACAACGAACGCAGCGCGGCCTTCGACCTCACCGGCCCGCTGGATGACGAGCAGCGCATCGCCTATCGCCTGACCGGCCTCGCCAGTGCCGAGGACACCCAGGTCGACTCCGTCGAGGAAGAGCGTTACGCCTTCTCGCCGCAGATCACCATGGACGTCACCGACGACACCACCGTCACTCTGATGGGCTACTTCCAGAAGGACCCGGAAGGCGGTTACCACTCCGGTCTGCCCTATGAAGGCACGGTGGTCAGCTACAACGGCACCAAGCTCGGCAACGATTTCTACGAAGGTGACGAGGACTACGAAGAGTTCGATCGCACCGAACGCATGCTTGGTTACGATTTCGAGCACCGCTTCAACGACGATGTGACTGCACGCCAGAAATTCCGCTATCTGCGCTCCGATGTGGACCTCGAGCAGGTCTACGCCTATGGCTGGGCCTCGGACACCGAGCTGACCCGCTACTACTCCGGCGGCGAAGAAAGCCTGCGCGCCTGGACCGTCGACAACCAGCTGGAGAGCCGCTTCTCCACCGGCGCCTTCGATCACACCCTGCTGTTCGGTGCCGACTATCAGACGCGCACCAATGACGTGGACTGGGAATACGGCACCGCCAGCACGCTGGATGTCTCCAGCAGCAGCGATGCCGATGTCTCCATCTATGCCACCGAGAACCAGAAGCGTGAACTGGACCAGACTGGTGTCTACCTGCAGGACCAGATCAGCTGGGGTCGCTGGAACCTGGCCGCCGGCCTGCGTCAGGACTGGGTCAACATCAAGAACACCGATCGTGACTACAACACCACCAGCGAGCTGAACGACAACGAGATGAGCGGTCGCATCGGCCTGATCTACGGCTTCGACAACGGCATCTCGCCCTATGTCAGCTACTCCACGTCCTTCTCGCCGAACTCCTACACCGATGAAGACGGCGACCTGCTCGACCCGACCACCGGCAAGCAGGTCGAGGTCGGCATGAAGTACCAGCCTAACGGCACGCGTGATCAGTACAGCGTCTCGCTGTTCCGCATCAATCAGGAAAACGTCGCCTCCAAGGACCCGGAAGACAGCTACTACACCGCCTACGGCGAGATCGAGTCCCAGGGCCTGGAGCTGGAAGCCCGCACTCAGGTGACCCGCGACTTCGCGCTGCAGGCCGGTTACAGCTACACCGACGTGACCTATGCCAAGGCGGAAGATGGCACCGAAGGCAACGATGCCAACCAGGTGCCCAAGCACCAGGTCAGCGTCTGGGGTGACTACGCCTTCAATGAAGGCCCGCTCACGGGGCTGAATGCCGGCCTCGGCGTGCGCTACTACGCCGACATGTGGGCGGATTCCGAGAACACCGAGAAGGTGCCGAACTACGCGCTGGTCGATGCCCTGGTCGGCTACGACCTGAGCCAAATCGGCTGGAGCGGCACCAGCGTGCAGCTCAACGTCAGCAACCTGTTCGACAAGGAATACATCGCGTCCTGCTACAACACCAGCTTCTGCTACTACGGTGCCGAGCGCAGCATGACCGCGACACTGACCTATGATTTCTGATTTCGAAAACTCCGCAGTCCGTCGATTCTGAATCGACCCGCACGACCCGCCGGCGGCAAGGATGTCGCCGGCACCATCGCCCTGAACCACTCATCGTCTGATAGCCCTGGCGTACCCAGCACATGGCACCGGGGATGCCGGCCACCGTATTTGCCCGATACAGGGGCACTCGGTGACGACTCACTCTGCCGATGCCCACGGCAGACGTGACTGACCACGCCGACGTCTTAGCCAATGGCTTGACCCACAGCTTCACCAACAGCTTCACCAACAACAACGACCGCAAACGCGGCACTTGATGAATGTCCTGACTGGTCCTCGCACCTGAGCCAACTGTCCCAGCTGGCTGCGAGTCTCTTCCAAGTCTTTATCTGCGAACATTCGCATGAGGTTATGTAATGCACAGCCTTCAAGATTCCGCCGCCACCTACGGCGCTGCCGCAGGATCCTCCGTGTCTGACGCCCAGACCGACGCCTGTGCGCGCTCACTGTCCAGCTCGCCGCGCGCCGCCTTGTTCTCGCCTGCCAACATGGATGCCTGGCAGACAGGCATGGACCGCATCAGCCAGCTGGTGGCCGAACAGCTCGACAGTGTTCAAAAGCCGTTCAGTGGCATCACCCCGGAGGCCCTGCGTCCGGCCTTTGCCGACCTCGATCTCGAGACGCCCCTCGAGAACCTCGAAGCCGGTCTGGAGGAGCTCAAGTCGCTTTACCTGAAGGATGCCGTCTACTTCCATCATCCCCGCTACATCGCGCACCTCAACTGCCCGGTCGTGCTGCCCGGTGTATGGGCCGAGAGCCTGCTGGGCGCGATCAATTCCTCACTCGACACCTGGGACCAGAGCGCCGGCGGCACCCTGATCGAGCAGCGCCTGATCGACTGGACCACCGAGCGCCTGGGCCTGGGTCCGACCGCCGATGGCATCTTCACCAGCGGCGGCACCCAATCCAATCTGATGGCGCTGCTGCTGGCGCGTGATGCGGTCTGCGAGAAGCTGCCCAACCACCCCGGCAACCAGACCCACGGCCTGCCGCCGGAAGCCGGACGCCTGCGCGTCTTCGCCTCCGGCATCAGCCATTTCAGTCTGCAGAAGGCCTGTGCCCTGCTCGGCCTCGGCCACAACGCCGTCATCCCTGTCGCCGTGGATGAGCGCCGCCGCATGGACCCCGTGGCCCTGCGTGTCGCCCTCGACAATGCCCGCGCCGAAGGCCTGATCCCGATGGCCGTGGTCGCCACTGCCGGTACCACCGACTTCGGCAGCATCGACCCGTTGCAGGCCATCGGCCGTGAGTGTCACGCCCGCGGTATCTGGTTCCATGTCGATGGCGCCTATGGCGGCGGTCTGATCACTTCTCGCCGCCACGGTCACTGGCTCAAGGGCACCGAGATGGCGGACTCCGTCACCATCGATTACCACAAGACCTTCTTCCAGCCGGTCAGCTGCAGTGCCTGCGTGGTACGTGATCGCACCCAGCTGCGCCACGTCACCTATCACGCCGACTACCTCAACCCGGAGCTTCAGGCCCGCGAAGGCACGCCGGATCAGGTCAACAAGAGTCTGCAGACCACGCGGCGTTTCGACGCCCTGAAACTGTGGATGACACTGCGTCTGATGGGCGCCGATGCCCTCGGCGACATGCTCGATTGCGTGATCGACCTCACCCGCGAGGGCTACCAGCTGCTCGAGGCGGCACCGGACATCGATGTCGTCCAGGCACCGGAGCTCAGCACCCTGGTATTTCGCTTCCATGACGCCAACGAAGAGACCCTCAGCGCCGAGCAGTGGGACGCCTTGAACCGCGAGATCCGCAAGCGCCTGTCACGCAGCGGTGAGGCCATCGTCGCCGCCACCAAGGTCTCGGGCCGTCAGTACCTGAAGTTCACTCTCCTGAACCCGGAAACGCGCCAGGAAGACCTGGCCGCCGTGGTCGAGTTGATCCGTCAGCACGGCCAGGCGCTGGTCAAGGCGCATCAGCTGGCCGTCAGCACCACCGCCCAACCGAACCATGGCGCACCACTGGCCGACATTCCGGCCGCCAGCCGTCGCAGTCACACCACAGAAGCCAAGGAAAGCCGTCATGCATGACACCTCGAACCCTCACGTCACAGACACTCTGGAAGCGCGCGATGATGTGCTGGATTTCGTTGCCATCGGCATCGGCCCCTTCAACCTCAGCCTTGCCTGCCTGAGCGAGCCGCTGGAAGACGTCCAGGGCGTCTTCCTCGAGCGCAAGGCCGCGTTCGACTGGCACCCGGGCATGCTGCTGGAAGATGCCAGCATGCAGACGCCCTTCATGGCGGACATGGTCTCGCTGGCCGACCCGACCAGCCACTTCAGCTTCCTCAACTATCTGAAGCTGCATGACAAGCTCTACAACTTCTACATCCGCGAAGACTTCTTCCTGCTGCGTCGTGAGTACAACCAGTACTGCCAGTGGGCGGCGCGCGAGCTGAGCTGCCTGCGCTTCGATCACGACGTCCAGGACATCCAGCATGTCGGCGACATCTATGTCGTGCGCGGCACTCGCCCCAGCACCGGCGAAGCCTTCGCCTATCGCGCACGCAAGCTGGTGCTGGGCACCGGCACCCAGCCCTACCTGCCGAAAGCCGCCGACGCCGTGCGTGACGTGGTGCCGGTCGCGGGCAGCCGCGTGTGCCACAACGCCCACTATCTGGCGCGCAAGGAGGAACTGACCTCCCAGCCGGCCATCACCATCATCGGCTCCGGCCAGAGCGCCGCCGAGATCTATCTCGACCTGCTGCGCGAGATCGACCAGCACAGCTACCAGCTCAACTGGATCACGCGCTCGCCGCGCTTCTTCCCGCTGGAATACGGCAAGCTGACGCTGGAGATGACCTCGCCGGATTACATCGATTACTTCCACGCCCTGCCGCGTGAGCAGCGCAACACCCTGCTGGCGACCCAGAAGGGCCTCTACAAGGGCATCAATCTCGAGCTGATCGACGAGATCTACGACACCCTCTACGCCAAGCAGCTGCAAGGCGTGGTGCCCACCACCCTGATGACCAATACCGAACTGACCTCGCTGAACAAGCAAGAGACCGACGGCGACTTCACGCTGGGGCTCTATCAGCGCGAACAGCAGCAGGCCTGGCGTCATGACACCAGCGCCGTGGTGCTGGCCACGGGCTATCACTACGTGGCGCCGCCCTTCCTGCGCAGCATCGAGTCACGCATTCGTCGTGACGAGGAAGGCCGCTACGCTGTCGGTCGCTTCTACGCCGTCGACACGCAAAGCACCGCGGATGCCGACGGCAACGAGGGCGATCAATCACCGTTCGCCGGCGAGATCTTCGTCCAGAATGCCGAGCTGCATACCCACTCGCTGGCTGCACCAGACCTGGGCATGGCCTGCTATCGCAACAGCTGCATCCTGCGCGCCATCACCGGTCGTGAGGTCTATACCATCGAGCGCCGCATCGCCTTCCAGAGCTTCGGCGCGCCCGGCTCTGAAAAGGGCTGTGGCAATGGCTTCACACCGCTGCCCGCCGCACACCTGCCCTACGGCGAGACGGATATTCACGCCGGCCCATCCTCTACCGAAAGCTCTTCTACCGGCCCATCCTCTGCCGTCAGCTCTTCTGCCGGCACCGCCTCTGACACCCAGGCCAATACGACTCACACCGCTGCACCGCAACACCGGGAGACCACCGCATGAACATGCCAGTCGACATCACCAGCGCCGCAAGCGCCGAACAGTCCAGCAGCGCGGCAAGTTCTCACAGTGCAGCGACCCCGTCACAGCAGCTGTTCGGGACGACCTCACTCGCCGCGCCCGCAACGATCAATCTGCTCAGCCCGGCACCGGGAACGCGCTTCACCCGCCGCGCGGTGGAGCTGGAGCAAGCCCAGGCACGCCTGCGCAAGCCGCAGGACGACAGCACGAGCGAGCGCGCCGAATTCGCGCTGCGCCCGCTCGACCTTGCCGCCGACATGGCGATGGTGGATGAGTGGACCAGCGGTGAACGCGCCAGCTTCTGGGGCATGAGTGATGACCTCATCACCACCAAGTACGACTTCTACCAGGGCCTGGAAGACAGCCAGCACGCCCAGGGCTGGATCGGTTTCTACAATGACCAGCCAGCTTTTCTGGTCGAGCTCTATGACCCGGCGCACGACCCGCTCGGCAAGCATTACAGTGTGCAGCCCGGCGACTTCGGCATGCACTTCCTCGTCGCGCCGCGCAGCGAGGACCAGGTCCCCATCAGCGGCTTCTCGCGGGCGGTGATCGAATCGATCATGGCGATGATCTTCGCCGGCCAGTTCCGCGATGAGCATGCCGATGAAGGGAAAGATGCAGTCCGTCCCGTGACCCGTGTGGTGGTGGAGCCGGACAGCCGCAATCGCGCCATTCATCCGCTGAATGCCGCGGTGGGCTTCGTCGATCATGGCCCGCTGGATCTCGACGGCAAGCCGGCGCGCCTGTGCTTCTGCACCCCGCAGGACTTCCGCGCCGCCCTGGCCAGCCGCAGCCCGCGTCTGGACCGCGGCGTGACCGCCAACCCGGCCGTGGCCAGCCAGCATCTCACCGGCCCGGACTGGCAGCAGGCCAATCGCCTGCTGGTGCGCAAGGCGCTGGCCGAGTTCAGCCACGAGCGTCTGATCCACCCGCAATGCGCCGATGACTGCGGCACCCGCACCGCCTGCCAGAGCCATGACAACTGGCATCACTTCCGCCTGCCGCTGGCAGCGCAGGTCAGCGACACGCCGCCGGTCAGCCGCCGCGCAGCGGAATATCGCTTCGTGGCGCGCCGTTTCCAGCTCGATCACTGGCTGATCGATGCCGCCTCCATCCAGCGTCTGGATGCCGACGGCAACTCCCTGCCGCTGGACGCGCGTGAGCTGATTCTGGAACTCAATGACGTGCTGGAGATTCCGCCGCGTCTGCTGCCGGTCTATCTCGAGGAGGTCAGCGCCACGCTTGCCTCCAGCGCCTGGAAGATGCAGCGCGCCGTGCGCGAGAATCAGTCCGCCCGCGTGCTGGCGGGCGCCTCCTTCCAGACCCTGGAATCGGCGATGAGTGAAGGCCATCCGTGCTTCGTCGCCAACAATGGCCGCATGGGCTTCGATGCGCTGGACTATCGCGCCTACGCGCCGGAAGCCGCGCAGCCGTTCTCGCTGGTGTGGATCGCCGTGCATCGCGACAACGCCCATTACTCGGCGGTGGATGGTCTCGATCCGCGCCGTCTGCTCGAGGAAGAGCTGGGCGAAGCCGAGCTGGCACGCCTGGAACAGCAGCTGACCGAGAAGGGCCTTGCGCCCTCCGACTACCTGATGATGCCGGTGCATCCGTGGCAGTGGAGCCACAAGCTGGCGATCACCTTCGCCGCCGAGATCGCCAGTCAGCACATCGTCTGTCTCGGGCTGGGGGAGGACCGCTATCAGGCCCAGCAGTCGATCCGCACGCTCTACAACCGCAATCAGCCGAACCGTCGCTATGTGAAGGTGGCGCTGTCGATCCTCAACATGGGCTTCATGCGCGGCCTGTCGCCCTATTACATGCGTGCCACTCCGGTCATCAATCAGTGGCTGCAGGGCCTGATCGATTCGGACCCGTCCTTCGAGAAGTGGGGCTTCCGCCTGCTGCGTGAAGTCGCGGCCATCGGTTATCGCGATGATGTGCTGGAAGACGCGGACCCGGCGGCCGTCGGCTATCGCAAGATGCTGGCTAGCCTGTGGCGCGAGAGCCCGGAAGACGTCAAGGACGAGGGCGAGCGCCTGATGACCATGGCCGCGCTGCTGCATGTCGACAACGATGAGAAGGCCTTGCTGCCGGCGCTGATCGAGCGCTCCGGCATCGGCGCCGAAGCGTGGATCGACAAGTGGCTGACGGCTTACATGACGCCGCTGCTGCACTGCTACTTCAAGCACGACCTGGTGTTCATGCCGCACGGCGAGAACCTGATCATGCGTCTGCGCGATGGCGTGCCGTGCGGTGCGCTGATGAAGGATATCGCCGAGGAAGCGGCGCTGTTCGCCACCGAGGAGACCCGTACACTCGAACTGCCGGAAGGGGTCGAGCGTCTGGTGGTCGAGGTGCCGGAACCGATCCGCATCCTGTCGCTGCTCACCGATGTCTTCGACTGCATCTTCCGCTTCGCGGTGCCGCTGCTGGTGCGCGAGCAGGTGATGACGGAGGAGGCCTTCTGGTCTCGCGTCGCGGCCTGCATCCATGACTATCAGGATGCCCACCCGGAGATGGCCGACAAGTTCGCGCGCCATGACCTGTTCGCGCCGCGCTTCACGCTGTCGTGCCTCAACCGCCTGCAGCTGCGCAACAACCAGCAGATGGTCGATCTCACCGATCCGTCCGGCGCCCTGCAGCTCAAGGGCGAGCTGGATAACCCCATCGCGGCCTTCGCCCGCCGCTAGGCGGTGACACATCTGGCGATCATCAGGTCGCGATGACCTGGTGATCGCCATGACCCGTCAGCCAAGACCAGCTAACTACGACCAGCTAACTACGACCAGCTAACTACGACCAAGCAGCACCGGGACCGCCCTCGTCATGCACGGGGGCGGTCCTTGGCGTGTCTGACACTCAATCATTGATAATGATTCGTAACAACAATACCATTACCCTCCCATCACGACAGATCTCATTGCGAGCCGTGGATGTCCTCTCACGCCAAGCCCCCAGTTCGGCCTCATCGCGACACGGATGAGCGAACGCCTGACGCACACGGGCCAGAAGCTGAAACGCCCGCTGAGCTGCAGGCTTGTGCTGCACAGCAATACCGTCACTCGCTGGACCAGCTGTTTGCCGAGCATCGTCACGAACTGACCGGCTTTCTCGTGCGCCAGCTGGGCTCGCATGAGCTGGCGGAAGACATCAGCCATGAGGTCTATCTGCGTCTGCGCCTGACCGGAGACTGGCCCGCCAACCCGCGCGCCTGGCTGTTTCGCATCGCTCGCAACCTGATCATCGACCACCACCGTCACCAGTCCCGCGCACCGGAATTCGAATCGGTGTCCGAGGGCGATGAGCGCGTGGCGGCCGCCCATCTGGACCCGGAGAGGAGCCTGGCGCGCCGCCAGAAGCTGCAGGTCGTCGATGCGGCACTCTCCGAGCTGGCGGGCCATTTTCGCCTCGCCCTGACCTGGTATCGCCTCGAGGGCCTGACCAAGCGCGAGATCGGCGAGCGACTCGGCGTGTCCGAGCGCATGGCAGGCCGCTACGTCACCCAGGCGCAGCAGCACTGCGAAATGCGGCTGGCCGCGGCGGGCTGTTATCGCAATGAAGTCAGCCGCGACTGCGCCGCCAGCCAACAGGACACCGCGGATTCGCCGCCAGCCGTGCGCCAAACGTCAGCCGCGCCCGGCAAGGCGCGACGACGAAGCCGGCGTGATGACATCCCGACAACAAGAGGCGATCAGCACTGATGGCCCCGCGGAGCACGGATGGGCGAACGTCTCCGCGTCATGTCGCCCAGAATGAATCGCCCCTAGCCTGACGCCCTGACCACGGATGACGATGCTTTCATGTTCACTCTCGACCACCTGCGCTTTGACCTCGGCGAGCGCTGCCTGCTCAAGACGCAGTCTCTCGATTTCGCCCCCGGCCAGGTGCATGGCCTGATCGGCCACAATGGCTCCGGCAAGTCGACACTGCTCAAGCTGCTGGCGCGTCAGAACACGCCGACCAGTGGCAAGCTGGCGCTGGACGATCGCCCGCTCTCGCAGTTCGGCAGTCGGGAATTCGCGCGGGCGGTGGCCTACCTGCCGCAACATCTGCCGGCGGCCGAAGCGCTGACCGGCCGCGAGCTGGTCGCCTTCGGCCGTTATCCGTGGCACGGTCTGCTCGGCCGTCCCGGCCCCAAGGATGAAGAAGCCATCGAGCGCGCCATCGCGCTGACCCACACCGAAGCCTTCGCCGAACAGCAGGTCGATACCCTTTCCGGTGGCGAACGTCAGCGCGTGTGGCTGGCCATGCTGCTGGCCCAGGGCAGTCGCTATCTGCTGCTGGATGAACCGCTGGCGGCGCTGGATATCGCCCATCAGATCGAGGTGATGGAGCTGATCTCGCACCTGAGCCACACCCTGGGGCTGGGCATCATCATCGTGCTGCACGACATCAATCTGGCGGCGCGTTACTGCGATCGCCTGGTGGCGCTGCACGGCGGCCAGGTGCTGGCTGAAGGCGCGCCCGACGCGATGATGAACCCCGTCACCCTCAAGGATATCTACGGCGTCGAGATGCAGGTGATCACCCCGCCACAGAGCCAGCAGCAGATCGCGGTGCCGCTATGAAGTGGCTGTTGGCACTGATCAGTCTGAGCCTGCTGGCGGTGGGGTCCGCCAGCGCTGCCGCAACGGAGGAGGCAGTGGCAGACGAGGCAGCGGCGGACGTGGCTGCGATGAAACAGACAGCCCGGCCACCGGCCGGCTTCGTCGATCGCCCCATCGTGGCACTGGACTGGACCCTCGCCGAGACCCTGACCGGAATCGGGGTACGCGCCATGGGCGTGGGTCAGGTCGCGACCTACGCAAGCTGGGTGGCCCAACCGGCGCTGCCGCAGGGCACGCGGGATCTCGGCCTGCGCACCCAGCCGAACCTGGAGCAGCTGGCCGCTCTCGCCCCCGCCGACATCCTGATCAGCCCGATGCTGTCCAGCCTCGCGCCGCGCCTGTCGGCCATTGCGCCGGTCACCAGCATCGCCATCTATACCCCGGACGCCGACACCTGGCAGACACTGGTCAAGGCGACCCGCCAGCTGGGCAAGCTGACGCAGCGCGAGCCCCAGGCCGAACAGCTGATTCGCCTGAGCACCGCTCGCCTCGCCGGTTACAACGCCGCGCTGCGCCAGCAGGCGGCACGCAAGGGCCAATCGCCCCTGCCACTGTTGATGGTGCAATTCATGGATGACCGCCATGTGCGCATCTTCGGCGACAACAGCCTGTTCCAGGCCGTGATCGAGCGCATGGGCATCGACAACGCCTGGCAAGGGGACACCAACGCCTGGGGCTTCGCCACCGTCAGCCTCGAGAAGCTGGTGACGCTGAAGGGCCGCATGGTGGTGGTAGAACCATTGCCGCCCGGCGGACACCAGGCACTGGCGCATAACGGTCTCTGGCAGGCAATGCCCGGCGTGCGCGAGAACAGCCAGGCCTCGGCGCCGCTGTTCCTGCCGCCGGTCTGGAGCTTCGGCGCCCTGCCCTCGGCCAATCGTTTCGCCGAGCTGCTTGCCAGCCATCTGATTGACGATGAGGCGACACTTGAGGGGGAGACCACCGATGGCAACCACTGAGCAGGCCATGAGCGCTCGCCCCGCATCAGGCCGTCGCCCGCTGCACCTCACGCCGGGCCGGGCCTGCAGCCTGTTGGCCCTGGCCCTGGTGGTGCTGGGCAGCCTCGCGCTCAACCGTGAAGGCCTGAGCCTGATGCAGGGTCTGACCGCACTGTGGGCATCGCCCGACTTCAGCGCTGCGGCCAGTCTCGGCCAGGCAGACAGTGCACTGCTCTCCGCGCAGCTGGTGGCGCATGTCAGCTGGTGGCCGCGCCTGGTCTGCGCGCTGCTGGCCGGTGGCGCGCTGGGCATGGCCGGCGTGCTGATGCAGCAGGTGCTGCGCAATCCACTGGCCGCGCCCACCACTCTCGGCGTCGCCAGTGGCGCGAGTCTGGCGATGATGCTGGCGACGCTGTTCGCCCCGGCACTGATGGCCGGCACGGGTCTTGGGGGCGACGGCTTCCAGCTGGGCCGTGAATGGGTCGCGCTGGCTGGTGGCCTGGCCGCCATGGGGCTGGTGTTCGCGCTGGCCTGGGCGCGCGGCATGTCACCGACCGTGGTGGTGCTGGCGGGGCTGGTGGTCAACCTCTATATCGGCGCGCTGGGCATGGTGCTGTTGCTGTTCAATCAGGAAGCCCTGCACGGCACCCTGGTATGGGGCGCAGGTTCGCTGGCCCAGAACAGCTGGGATGGCGTGATCACGCTGCTCACCCGCCTGCTGCCGGGCATGTTGCTGGCGCTGGTGCTGATGCGCCCGCTGGCGGTGCTGGATCTCGACGAGGCCAATGCCAGAAGCCTGGGCGTCTCGCTGCGCAAGCTGCGCCTGATGAGTCTGGGACTGGCGGTATTTCTGAGCGCCTGCGTGGTCAGCGTACTGGGCATCATCGGCTTCATCGGTCTGGCCGCGCCAGCCTGCGTGCGTCTGATGGGCGCGCGCCGCCTGGGCCAGCGCCTGCTGTGGGCGCCATTGTTCGGGGCGTTGCTGCTGGCGGTGACGGACCAGGTGGTCGCCAGTCTCGATGGCCTGCTGCCCAACCTGATCCCGACCGGCGCGATGACGGCGGCCCTCGGCGCGCCGCTGCTGCTGTGGCTGATTCCGCGCCTCAAGATGGCGCAGGGTGCTGGCCCCGCCAGTCATCACGGCATGTCACTGACGCATCGTCATCCCCATCCCGACCGCCTGCTCGGCTGGCTGCTGGCCGGGGTCTGCGTGGCCCTGATGCTGGCCCTGCTGGTCGGCAATGGCGCCGATGGCTGGACCCTGGGCAGTGACATGCTCCAACAGCTGATGGCCGGCCAGACCAGCGTGCTGGACTTCCGCCTGCCACGGGTACTGGCGGCGGCAGGCGCCGGCGTACTGCTGGCCCTGGCCGGCACCCTGTTGCAGCGCCTGACCAGCAACCCGATGGCCAGCCCCGAGATTCTCGGCATCAGCGGCGGTACCGCCATCGCCCTGATGCTGACGCTGCTGCTGGTCCCGTCGCCGGGGCAGCTGACCCTGCTGGGCGCAGGCATCTGCGGGGCGCTGGCCTGTCTGGCGCTGCTGGTGGTGCTCAATCATCGCAGTGGTTTCATTCCCGAACGCGTGCTGCTGTGCGGGGTGGCGATCACGGCACTCTACGATGCGGTGCGCGGCATCATACTTGCCGATGGCGACCCGCGCGGTCAGCAGATTCTGGCCTGGCTGTCCGGCTCCACCTATTACGTGGGCCTCTCCGCGGCAGTCGGCGTGCTCGCGCTGGCGATCATCGCGGTCCTGCTGGTGCGTCCGCTGGCGCGCTGGCTGGATATCCTGCCACTGGGCATGGCGAGCGCCAGTGCGCTGGGCATCGGCGTGACCCGCGCCCGCCTGGTGCTGCTGGGCGCGGTGGCGGTGCTCACCGCGCTGGCGACCCTGATCGTCGGCCCGCTGTCCTTCGTCGGTCTGCTGGCCCCGCATCTGGCGCGCCTGCTAGGGCTGAGCCGCGCTCGCGAGCACATGCTCGGCGCGGTGCTGTGCGGCGCGCTGTTGATGGTGCTGGCCGACTGGCTGGGCCGCCAACTGCTGTCGCCCTACGAGATCCCCGCCGGCCTGATGGCCTCGCTGATCGGCGGCAGCTACTTCCTGTGGAGCCTGCGCAGAAGCTGACGCGCATCCGCACACGCACAAACGACGAAGCCCGCCACCGAAAGGTCGCGGGCTTCGTCGTTTGTGGAGTCTGTGAGGTTCATGAACAGAGTGAGCTGGCGGACGCAGCCCGGGCTCAGTTGCCGAACACCACCGTGCGCTTGTCATGCAGGAAGACGCGACGCTCGAGGTGATAACGCACACCTCGCGACAGCGTCAGACACTCGATATCACGGCCCTTGGCGATCAGGTCTTCGGGATAGTGGGCATGATCCACCGTCTCGACGCCCTGGGTGATGATCGGCCCTTCATCGAGATCATCATTGATGTAGTGCGCGGTGGCGCCGACCAGCTTGACGCCCTTCTCGTAGGCCTGGTGATAGGGGCGCGCGCCCTTGAAGCCCGGCAGCAGCGAGTGGTGGATGTTGATCGCCCGCCCCGAGAGCTTCTCGCACATGTCGCTCGACAGCACCTGCATGTAGCGCGCCAGAATCACCAGCTCAGCCCCGGTATCTTGCACGATCTGCCATACCCTGGCTTCCTGCTCGGCCTTGGTCTCGGCGGTGATCGGCAGGTGGTGATACGGCAGGCCATGCCACTCGGCCAGCGGTGCCATGTCCGGATGGTTGGAGATGACGGCGGTGATGTCCATCGGCAGCTGGCCGATGCGATGGCGATAGAGCAGGTCGTTCAGGCAGTGGTCCGAGCGCGAGACCATGATGACCACCTTCATGCGCTCATCCGGCGCACTCAGGCTGACATCCATCTCGAAGTCGGCGGCACGCGTGCCCAGGCCCTGCTCGAAACTCGCGGCATCGAAGCCGTCATCGAGGGCACCGGCCTCGGTCTGTGGACGAAATTCGGCCCGGATGAAGAAGCGCCCCGACAGGCGGTCATCGAAGGAATTGAGCTCGGTGATATAGCAGCCCTGCTCGCGCAGGTAGCGTGTCACGACGTCCACCGTGCCGATGCGGCTGGGACATTGGGCGGTCAGAATCCAGGTATCACGCATACGTAGGTGCCTGTCATGTAAGGATTATCTATTGTTGGAAGCAGCAACGTCAGGGTTGCATCCGAGGCCCTGCGCGACAAACCAATATTATTGAGGCGGGCTTCAGTATTTCTGAAGCCCGCCTCCTGGCCCGGGCAAGGCCCCTGGCAGTCGATTCAGGTCATTGCGTGCGCCTGCGACAGACCTCTCTCCAGACGCAGATCTCTCCAGACGCAGATCTCTCCAGACGCAGACCTCAGGCCTCAGATATCAGGCCTTGATGCAGACCCCGAATTCCTCGCTGGCATCCAGCAGCCAGCGGCCGAGGTAATCGGCGAAGCTTCTGCGCACCACCAGCTCGAATTCGCTCTCGCTGACGCGGCGCAGCACCAGTGTCGCCTTGGCGAACACCGCCGGCACGCCACGTCCGACCGGGAAGGCACGCGGGTGCACATCGGTGGGCGTCGACTTCATCAGCACCTGACGCGCCTGGTCGCCACTCAGCGAGATGACGGTCTGACCACCGCTGACGTTGACCACCTGATAGCGGCCGGCCAACGCCTCATGCAGCGCCTTCTCGACAGTGAAGGCTTCCTCGCCGGGCACCAGGATCAGCCACTCATCCGGTGACAGCCACTGGATCGAGCGACCGCCCTCATTCTGGTGGAGGGTCGCCGGCGTCAACGGCAGCGCCAGACCCAGCGCCGCCTCGACACCCTCGGCGAAGCCCGGCTGCGCGGGGTCACCGCGCAGCGTCAGGTGACCGAGAAACGCCTTCTCCTGCAGCACGACGCCGGCATCGCCGTCATCGCGGGCCGTGAACAGATGCGCCAGTGGTGAACGGGCGCACTGAGCGTGGACCTCGGGCGTCGGGCGCTGGTCGATCACCGACGTCTGAGAACTAGTCATGTCCTGCGGCTGCGCATCGACGGCGGCACCCGCTTGCGGGTCGAGTGTGGTGGCATCAGACATGCTGGCGCTCCCCTTTCTTGTCGTAGAACACCGGTGAGGTGATTTCGGCTTCCAGCGTCGTGCCATCGGCCTGCGGCAGGAACACCGTCTCGCCGATGCGCTTGGCACCGCCCTTGACCACTGCCAGCGCGAAGCCATGTCCCAGCGTCGGGCTGTAGTAGCTGGAGGTCACGTGGCCGACCATCGGCATCGGGATGGCGTGCTCGGGGTCGAAGACGATCTGCGAGCCTTCCGGCAGCACGATGCGCTCATCGCCGGCCTTCTTGCGCGTCGGAATCAGGCCGACCATCTGCTTGCGGTCATCGCGGCGGGTATCCGGACGCGACAGCGCACGCTTGCCGATCCAGGAATACGGCTTGTTGTAACCGACACACCACTGCATGCCGAGATCTTCCGGGGTGATCGAGCCATCGGTGTCCTGACCGACGATGATGAAGCCCTTCTCGGCGCGCAGCACGTGCATGGTCTCGGTGCCGTAGGGCGTGAGGCCGTACTTCTTGCCACATTCGAACAGGCGCTTCCAGACATGCAGCCCGTAGTTGGCCGGCACGTTGAGCTCGTAGGACAGCTCGCCGGTGAAGGAGATGCGGAAGATGCGCCCGGGAATGTCGGCGATCAGCCCTTCACGCACTTCCATGAACTTGAAGCTGTCGCGATCGAGGTCGATGTCAGTCAGTTCGCCGACCAGCGCACGCGCCTCGGGGCCGGTGACGGTCAGGGTCGCCCAGTGATCGGTGACGCTGGTCATCTGCACGTCCAGTTCCGGCCATTCGGTCTGGTGCCACAGCTCCAGCCATTCCAGGATCGAGGCCGCGCCACCGGTGGTGGTGGTCATCAGGAAGTGGTCTTCGGCCAGACAGGTGGTGACACCGTCGTCCATCACCATGCCGTCGTCGTGACACATCAGGCCGTAGCGCGCCTTGCCGACGCCCAGCTTGGCCCAGGCATTGGTGTAGATGCGGTTGAGGAATTCGCGCGCATCGCGACCGGTGATGTCGATCTTGCCCAGGGTCGAGGCGTCCAGCACGCCGACCTTCTCGCGCACCGCCAGACACTCGCGCTCGACCGCGGCATGCATGTCCTCACTGCCCTGCGGGTAGTACCAGGGGCGCTTCCACTGGCCGACATCCTCGAACTTGGCGCCCTGCGCTACGTGCCATTCGTGCATCGCGGTGTAGCGGATCGGGTCGAACAGCTCGCCGCAGTGACGGCCGACGATGGCGCCGAAGGTCACCGGCGTGTAGTTGGGGCGGAACACGGTGGTGCCGGTGTCGGGGATGGTCTGCCCCAGACAGCGCGCGGCGACCGCCATGCCGTTGATGTTGCCCAGCTTGCCCTGATCGGTGCCGAAGCCCATCGCGGTGTAGCGCTTGACGTGCTCGATGGACTCGAAGCCTTCGCGGGTGGCGAGCTCGATACCGGCGGCGGTGACGTCGTTCTGCAGATCGACGAACTGCTTGGGCGCACGTGCGGTGGGCTTGTCATGCGGCACCTGATAGAGCGGTAGCATCGGGGCTTCCGCAAGTTCAGAGACCGCAGGCACCTCGGCCTGGGCGGTCTCGAACTCGCAGGCTTCCACCGCGGCGACACCGCTGGCGTAGGCCGCGACCAGCACATCTTCCAGCGCGAAGCTGCCATTGGCGGCGCCGCAGGCATCGAAACCCTTGAGCATCGGTGCGCCCAGCGCGGGCAGGAAGCCGTGGATCTCGTCGCTCCATACCGGACGCGCACCGGTGTGCGCCGCCAGGTGAACCACCGGGCTGTAGCCGCCGGAGCTTGCGATGGTGTCGCAGGCGAGCTCTTCCACCGCCCCCGTCACGCTGAAGGCATCGATATCGATGGCCGCGATGCGCGCGCCTGTCACGCGGCGTTCGCCCTTGGCCTCGATCACGGCGGCGCCGGCGATGATGCGGATGCCCGCGGCACGCGCCGCCTCGACCATCACGCCGGAGGGCGCCGGACGCGCATCGGCGATCGCGACCACTTCACGACCGGCCGCCGCCCAGGCAAGCGCCGCGCGATAGGCGTGGTCGTTGTTGACCGACAGCACCAGCTTGTCGCCGGCGGCGACGCCGTAACGGGTCAGATAGGTGGTGACGGCACCGGCCAGCAGGTTGCCCGGCACATCGTTGTGGCTGTAGACCAGCGGCCGCTCGTGGGCGCCGGTGGCCATGACGACGCGATGAGCGCGCACGCGGTGCAGGCGGGAGCGAGCCTGCTGGGCACCGCGGGCATTCAAGGGCGCGAGATCGGCCTGATGCTCGGTACGGCGCTCGTGCAGGGTCACGAAGTTGTGATCGTGGTAGCCATTGGCGGTGGTGCGCGGCAGCAGCTGCACATCCTCACAGGCTTCGAGTTCCGCCAGCACCGCGTCACGCCATTCGATGGCAGGCTTGCCGTCCAGAGTCTGATCGAGGCAGTCCGCCGACATGGAGAGCAGCGAGCCGCCCAGCTCTTCCTGCTCGTCACACAGGATGACGCGCGCGCCACTGCGGGCCGCGACCAGCGCCGCCATCAGGCCCGCCGGGCCAGAGCCGATCACCAGCACATCGGTGTGCTGATGCAGGTGATCATAGATGTCCGAGTCCTCCTCGAGCGGAGAACGCCCGAGACCGGCGGCCTTGCGGATGTACTTCTCGTAGGTCATCCACAGCGAGGCCGGCGCCATGAAGGTCTTGTAGTAGAAGCCCGGCGGCATGAACTTGCCGCCCAGCTTGCCGACCTGCGGCAGGAAGCGGCTCATCAGGTCCTTCTGGGCCTTGACCCAGCCGCTGACGGCGTGGGCTTCCAGGCCGTCGTAAAGCGCCTGCTGGGTGGCACGCACGTTGGGCACCTGGCCCGCTTCGGTGCTGCCCAGCTGCAGGATGGCGTTGGGCTCTTCGGCACCGGCGGCGACCAGGCCGCGCGGACGCGCATACTTGAAGCTGGCGTTGAGCACGTCGAGGCCGTTGGCCATCAGTGCCGAGGCGAGGGTATCGCCTGCCAGGCCCTGATAGCGCTTGCCATTGAAGGTGAAGGTCAGCGGCGTGGCGCGGTCGATGCGTCCACCCGAGGCGAGACGGCGCGGGGCAGCGGCGGTCTGGTTGTCTTGCTGGCTCATGCGCTCACCCCCTTGGCTTGCGTGGTCGGATCGGCTTTCGTCTCACCGGTGATGGTGGGCTGCTCGCCCATGCGATAGGTCTCGAGAATCTCGTAGGTCACGGTGTGGCGGGTGATGTTGAAATACTTGCGACAGCCCACGGCGTGAATCCACAGCTCGTGGTGGACGCCACGCGGGTTGTTGCGGAAGAACAGATAATCCCCCCACTCGGCATCGGAGCAGGCTTCGGGGTCCTTCGGGCGCTCGATATGCGCCTGGCCCTTGACGTGAAATTCCTCTTCCTCGCGCAGCTCGCCGCAGTAGGGACAGAAGATATGCATCATGGTCGGTCGTCTCCTGACGGCAGGTTCAGTGCGCGACGCCAGCGGCGCCATGTTCGTCGATCAGCTTGCCCGTGTTGAAACGGTCATAGGAGAAGGGTTCTGCCAGCGGATGGGTGCGCCCCTTGGCCAGTGTCCAGGCAAAGACATTGCCGGAACCCGGCGTGGCCTTGAAGCCACCGGTACCCCAACCGCAGTTGAAATAGAGCCCCTTCACGGGCGTCTTGGAAATGATCGGGCAGGCGTCCGGACAGGTGTCGACGATGCCGCCCCACTGACGGTTCATGCGTACCCGCGAGAAGATCGGGAACATCTCGACGATGGCCTGCAGGGTGTGCTCGATGGTCGGATAGCTGCCACGCTGGCCGTAGCCCACGTAGCCGTCGATGCCGGCACCGATGACCAGGTCGCCCTTGTCCGACTGGCTGACATAGCCGTGGACGTGGTTGGACATCACCACGGTGTCGAGAATCGGCTTGAGCGGCTCGGAGACCAGCGCCTGCAGCGGGTGGGATTCCAGCGGCAGACGGAAGCCGGCCTTCTCGGCCATCACCCCGGAGTTGCCGGCGGTGACCACGCCGACACGCTTGGCACCGATGAAGCCGCGTGAGGTTTCCACCCCGACGATGGCGCCATCCTGCTTGCGGAAGCCGGTGACCTCGGTCTGCTGGAGCAGGTCGACGCCGAGGCTGTCGGCACCACGCGCGAAGCCCCAGGCCACGGCGTCATGACGCGCCACGCCACCGCGCGGCTGCCAGGAGGCGCCGAGAATCGGGTAACGTGCGCGGCTCGAGCAGTCCATCGCCGGCACCAGTTCCTGCACCTGCTGGGCGTCCAGCACCTCGCCATCGATGCCCTGCAGACGGTTGGCATTCACGCGGCGCTGGATGTCACGCATGTCCTGCAGGGTGTGGCCCAGGTTGAGCACGCCACGCTGGGAGAACATCACGTTGTAGTTGAGATCCTGGGACAGGCCTTCCCACAGCTTCATGGAATGCTCGTAGAGCGCCGCCGCCTCGTCCCACAGATAGTTGGAGCGCACCAGGGTGGTGTTGCGCGCGGTGTTGCCGCCGCCCAACCAGCCCTTCTCGATCACCGCGACATTGGTGATGCCGTGCTCCTTGGCCAGGTAGTAGGCCGTGGCCAGACCATGCCCGCCGCCACCGACGATGACGACGTCGTATTCCTTCTTGGGTTCTGGGCTACGCCAGACCTTCTGCCAGTTCTCATGGTGGCTGAGCGCATGCTTGACCAGCCCGAATCCCGAGTAACGCTGCATTTGCCACCCTCCTCACATCTTTGCCACCGCAAGCGCTGTCCGGTGCTCTCGCCCGAGTGCTGTCTGTTGTTGTCACCCGAGTGATGTCTCTGCGCTTGCGGCATGTGTCGTTGTTATCGTTGTCTCTCGCCAGCGCCTTGTTCAGGCAAGCGCGGCGGGGTCGGTCACGCTGTTCGATGCGTAGACCGGGAAGCGTGCACAGACTTCCTCGACCTTGCCGCACACCTCGGCTTCCACCTTGGCGCTCTCGCCGGTGGACAGCGCGTCGAGCAGATCACAGATCCAGCCGGCCAGTGCCTCGCATTCCGCCTCGCCGAAGCCGCGCGTGGTGGCAGCCGGGGTGCCGATGCGCAGCCCGGATGTCACGAAGGGGCTCTGCGGGTCATTCGGCACGCTGTTCTTGTTGACGGTGATATGGGCGCGGCCCAGTGAGGCGTCCGCGTCCTTGCCGGTCACGCCCTGGCGGATCAGCGAGACGAGGAACAGGTGGTCATCGGTGCCGCCGGAGACCACGTCATAGCCGCGCGCCATGAAGACCTCGGCCATCACGCGGGCATTGGCGATCACGCGGGCCTGATAGCTGACGAAGTCCTGGCTCATCGCTTCCTTGAAGGCCGCGGCCTTGGCGGCGATGACGTGCATCAGCGGGCCGCCCTGCTGGCCGGGGAAGACGGCGCCATTGAGCTTCTTGTGCAGCGCTTCATCACCGGTGGCGGAGAGAATCAGGCCACCGCGCGGGCCGCGCAGCGTCTTGTGGGTGGTAGTGGTGACGACATGGGCGTAGGGCAGCGGGCTCGGGTAGTGACCCGCCGCGACCAGACCGGCCACGTGGGCCATGTCGACCATCAGCCAGGCGCCGATCTCGTCGGCGATATCGCGGAAGCGACGCCAGTTGACCACGCGCGAGTAGGCGGAGAAGCCGGCGATGATCATCTTCGGCTTGTGCTCACGTGCCATACGCTCCATTTCCTCGTAGTCCAGCTCGCCGCTTTCGGTCAGGCCGTACTGGATGGCGTTGTAGTGCTTGCCGGAGAAGTTGGGTGCCGCGCCGTGGGTCAGGTGGCCGCCATGCGCCAGGCTCATGCCGAGGATGGTGTCACCCGGCGAGACGAGAGCCATGAACACAGCCGCGTTGGCCTGGGCGCCGGAGTGCGGCTGCACGTTGGCGTAGTCACAGCCGAACAGCGCACAGGCGCGCTCGATGGCCAGCGTCTCGACCTTGTCGACGAATTCGCAGCCGCCGTAGTAGCGCTTGCCCGGATAGCCTTCGGCGTACTTGTTGGTCAGCTGGCTGCCCTGGGCTTCCATCACCAGCGGGCTTGCATAGTTCTCGGAGGCGATCAGCTCGATATGCGCTTCCTGACGCGCTGTCTCTTCGAGGATGGCCTCGGCCAGTGCAGGGTCGAGTCTGGCCAGTCGGTCATCACGGGTGTAGCCATGTTGCTGAGACATTGCGCGCCTCCGGTAAGCGGATCGTTGTTGTTGGAATGGTTCGATGAAGGGTGATCAGTGATCGTCTGTTCGCTCAAATCCTGTCGAGCCAGCCGGCGCCAAGGCCTTGAGTGGCTGTCTTGACCCGATACTAGCCCTGCCCCCCTGCGGCAAACTGCTTGTCAGCGTCACCCCGCAGCGCGAATGCGACATCGGCAGGCAAAAGCGACATCTCGATGGCCCGCACAGAGCTGCTGCGAATAGTGGCTGCCCGCCACTGGCGCTACACCGAAGCCCCTGCGGGCAGGTATGCTAGACACCGATATCGTGCGATCAGGCGCCGGATGACGACTGATCCATGCAAGCGCGCGCCTGAGGAAGGGAGTTGAGAATATGCTGATGGAATTGCTGGCGGTGATGGCACCGGTACTGTGTGGTGCCGCCATCGGCTTCTTCTGGGTCAGGCTGGGCAACGACTACCCGATGGCCTTCGTCACCCGGCTGGTGCTCTACATCGGCACGCCGGCGCTGATCCTCAATGCGCTGGGCAGCGCCGAGATCGACAACTCGAGCTTTTTGCGCACGGGCCTGGCGACGCTGTCCGTGATGGCCCTGCTGCTGGCGCTGAGCTGGCCCTTCGCGCGCCTGATCGGCAAGCCCTGGAAGGTCGCGGTGGCGCCGTTGCTGTTCTCCAACGTCGGCAACATGGGCCTGCCCGTCTCGCTCTACGCCTTCGGCCAGGCCGGCTTCGCCTACGCCATCACCATCATGGTCACCATGTCGCTGCTGCAGTTCACCCTCGGCGCCTGGCTTGCCAGCACCAGCGGCAACCCGCTGCGCAGCGTGGTGCGCTCGCCGACCATCTGGGCCAGCATCGTCGCCACCCTCATGCTGCTCTGCGATGTGCACATGCCGCGCTTCGTCGCCAACAGCCTGGAGCTGATCTCCGGCTTCACCGTGCCGCTGATGCTGATCACCCTGGGCGTGTCGCTGGCCAGCATTCGCGTCAAGAATCTGGCCGCGGGCGTGGGCTTCAGTGTCCTGCGCATTCCCTTTGCCGCCCTGTGTGCCTGGGGGATCGGCACCCTGTTGGACCTGCCCCCGCTGGCGCTGCATGTGTTGACCATGCAGATGGCCATGCCGGTGGCGGTCTACAACTACATGTTCGCCCAGAAGGCCGGGCGTGAGCCGGAGTACGTGGCCACGTTGGTGTTCTGCTCGACGCTCGCCGCCTTCCTCTATCTGCCCATGCTGCTGGCGGCGATGGGGGCGACACTGGGCTGACCCGACGGAAGCGGCCCGAGCCTTCCCGCAGTGAATGACAGGCACAAAAAAACCACGCGAGCCTGAGCTTGCGTGGTCGTGTGACACCTTCCTGCGGAAACTGCCGTGCCGTGAAGAAGACGGTATTGCACCATCCCGATATTGAGCAGCACGGCGCTTCCTGTTGCGACGATCAGCCTTGTAGTCCTGCTGGCACCCGCTCCCGGCCTGGAGGTGGCGCACCGTTCCCCTGTGTCATCATTGCCCTTTTGACCAAACCCGTGACTGGAGTGGCAGTCGTGGACCTGACGTGAACGCTCTCCGCTCTCGACCCGCAGCTGAAGAGGGCATGCAGCCCAACGGGGCCTTGTGCTTATGGCACCAGGGCGAACCCTGGCATGGCCTGGCGGGACTTCCCGCAGAGCCCCCTGCAATGCATGCGCTCATTCACGTGGCAACATCTGAAGGGTAGCCCCGAAGTCGTCTGCACCTCCAGATGGTTTGTGCCGTCTTCCTGCGCGAGTCGACTTGCTCATGAACCTGAGCATGAAGTCTTAGAGCACTCATGCCGAGCAGACTGTCAGCGCACCTCGGGCGTGGCGGCTGGCAGTCCCGCCAGGCCCTCGGCCTGCTGCTGACGCAGCTGGGCCAGCGTTGTCACGGCATGTCCCCTGGCTTGCCATTCGGCGCGCTCATCATCATCGGCCCGGATGATGAAGCGTCCAAGCAGGGTGTAGAGCAGCCCCAGCAACGGTGACAGCCAGCAGGCGAAGGCCAGCGGAATGTAAAGCAGCCCCTCCATGCCCGCGCCACCGGCCATCAGCCCCAGCGAACTGATCACCACCGCACCACTCGCATTCCAGGGCACCAGCGGCGAGATCAGCGTGCCGCCCTCTTCCAGTGAGCGTGACAGATTGAGCGTCGAGTAGCCTTCTCCGCGGAATACCGGCGCGTACATGCGCCCCGGCAGAGCAATGGAGAGGTAGGGGTCGCCCGCGATGACATTGGTCAGCGCCGCCGTGGAACTGGCCGCGACCTGCAGCCCGAAGATACCGCGCACCTTGACCAGCACCGCGGCGCACAGCACCTCCAGACAGCCGATCACCTCCAGCATCCCCCCGAAGGCCAGTGCGATCATCACCAGCAGGATGACCCAGGCCATCGACATCAGGCCACCGCGATTGAGCAGGCTGTCGATCTCGCTCACCCCGGTGTTCAGGGTGTAACCACTCTGCATATAACCGAACAGTGCCTTGATGGCCTCGCCCTGGACACCATAGGCCACCACGGCGCCCGCCAGCACCCCGACGAACAGCGCCGGGAGTGCCGGCATGCGCGCGATCGCCAGCGCCATGACCAGCAGCGGCGGCACCAGCACCCAGAGATTGAATTCGAAGGCACCTGACAGCCCAGCAGTGATGGCAGTAATTCGCTCGAGATCCAGCGACTGGCCAGCGGCGAGCAGGTTGCCGGCGATCAGGTAGATCACCAGCGCGATCAGCATGGCGGGAATGGTGGTCGGCATCATGTTGCGGATGTGCGCAAACAGACTCACGCCGGTGACGGCAGGCGCAAGGTTGGTGGTATCCGACAGCGGCGAGACCTTGTCACCGAAGAAGGCGCCGGACACCACCGCACCGGCGGTCCACCACGGCGGAATTCCGAAGCCAGCCCCGATGCCCATCAGCGCAAGCCCCACCGTGCCCACCGTGCCCCAGCTGGTACCCAGCGCCACCGAGACAACCGCGCACAGCAGCATGGCCGCCGCCAGGAAGTATTCCGGCGAGACCAGCTTGAGTCCGTAGTAGATGATCATCGGCACGCTGCCGGAGGCGATCCATACCCCGACCGTCATGCCGACCAGAATCAGGATCGCGATGGAAGGCAGGCCGACACGCACGATACGCATCATGCCCTCTTCCATCGCCGACCAGCCGTGGCCCAGCTTCCAGCCGATCAGCGCCGTGATGGCGACACCGCATACCAGCGGCACATGCGGAGTGAACTCGCCGAACACGAACAGTTGCAATGCAAGAACGGCCAGGGTGGCCACGATAGGCAGGCAGGCCATCTTGAGCGATGGCCGTAGTGGGGTCTTCACGTCCCGAGTCATGTCTTGCTCCATTAGTTAGTTGTACTTTTTGTACCCCTAACGCTAATGGGCCCCGGGAAGTCGCGGCTGACTGACTGCGTCATCCAACCGCGCGAATGCGACATGTCCTCTCATTTATCCAGCGCATTTATCCAGTGCCTGCGCCCGCCCGTGAATATCGCTCGCGATAGCCAGCAGGGCGGGAGGCCAGGTTGTGGATCAGTAATCGATCACCACATCGCCATTGGGCACACTGCAGCAGGACAGGATGAAGCCTTCGGCGACGTCTTCATCGGTGATGCCGCCGTTGTGTTCCATCTCGACCTCGCCCGAGACCTTCTGCACCCGGCAGGTGCCGCAGATGCCCATGCCGCAGGCCTTGGGAATATGCAGACCGAGCTTGGCGGCGGCGGCGTGGACGGTCTCGCCCGGGGCGATCTGCACCGACTTGCCGGTGGTGGAGAACTCGACCCGCGTGAGATCGGAGCGGTCCAGCTCATCGGCCAGCACCTCGGCCTGTTCGGCCTGCTCGATGGCCTCTTCCTCGACATCGACCGGCGTGGCACCGAAGGATTCCTCGTGATAGCGGCTCATGTCGAAGCCGTGGCTGCGCAGCAGATGCTTGACCGCATTCATGTAGGGCGTGGGGCCGCAGCAGAAGATCTCGCGCTCCATGAAGTCCGGCGCGATCATCTCGAGCATCGCATCGGTGAGATAGCCGCGATAGCCGGACCAGGTCTGGCCGGTCTCGAAGCGCTCGCAGATGACGTGCATGTTGAACTCCGGCACGCGGGAATCCATGAACTCGAGCTGACGCCAGAAGATGATGTCGCGCGGGCTGCGCGCACTGTGCACGAAGGAGATGTCCACGTTGGCATTGGTATCGAAGTACCAGCGCGCCATCGACATCAAGGGCGTGATGCCCACGCCACCGGACAGCATCAGAATGCGCTCCGCCGGGTAGTCGATGCAGTTGAAGTTGCCGACCGGGCCGTGCACCGCCAGCACGTCGCCTTCATTGAGGTTGTCGTGCAGCCAGTTGGAGACCAGCCCGCCCGGCACGCGCTTGACGGTGATCGAGAAGCTGTAGGGCACCGACGGTGAACTGGAGATGGTGTAGGAGCGCATGATCTGCTGGGCATCGATCTCGAGCTCCAGGGTCACGAACTGCCCCGGCTTGAAGAAGAACATCACCGGCTGTTCGGCCATGAAACAGAAGGTGCGAACGTCCCAGGTTTCCTGAATGACCTTCACGCAGCGCACGCTATGTCGACCGTTGGTCCAGGTCTGCGTCGTAACCGGATTGAAGTTGCTGAGAGTGGTGCTCATGAAGGCCTCGCTGGGCATGTTGTTCTTGGAGACATGTTCGTGAAGAGACAGTGTCAGGCCACCCTGCGCTGCGTGCGCGGCCAACGGTGGGACATGCTCAGGATTGTCGAGTCAGCGCCCGGCAAGCATTTATCCGTGCACGACAGAAACATGCCCGATCGCTCCAATCCCGCCCCCGCAGCGCCCTGCCCCCGCCTCATCGCTACGCCTGCCTGTGCCTCAAAGCCCCTGCGCAGACGACCGGCGTCGGAAATACATCATTGAGCGTCGCCATCAGACATAAGTCGCGACTTGACCTCAGCCACACTGCGCTCCATGCGTGGCAATGCCACTCAGACGTCATGCGGGCTGCCTGAACTTCCACGCTGACTATCCTGTCGAGCGAGCGGCACTCTGCCTGCGCCGCCCTCGACACCCGAACCGACCAGGACGGGATGACGCACCGCGCGATGCATCGGCACTCCCTCATGGGGCCCCGATGTCGCCCAGCGGTGCTGCCCGGCAATGGTCTGTTCACTCGTTCCCTCTGTCCCGGCTTCACAACAACAATGATCAGCACACTCACTCAACCCAAGGCGACCCTGCTCCCGGCGCCTACCGACCGTGCGAGGACACCGCGATGAGCGACTTACTGGAACACGCTCAGGATCAGCAGCGTCAGGCGGTACGCGAGGCCGCCGCGCGGCTTCTAGAGGCCCGCAGTCCCGGCTACACCCTGCCCCAGCCCTTCTACAATGATCAGCGCCTGTTCGATCTCGACATGAAGGAGATCTTCGAGCGCGAGTGGCTGTTTGCCGGCCTCAGCAGCGAGATCCCGCTCAAGGGCAACTTCATGACCATGGACGTGGGCAACAGCCCGATCATCATCGTGCGCGGTGACAACGGGGCCATCCATGCCTTCCATAACGTCTGTCGCCATCGCGGGTCCCGCCTGTGCAGCACCGAGCGCGGCAAGGTCGCCAAGCTGGTGTGCGGCTATCACAAGTGGACCTATGAACTGGATGGCCGCCTGCTGTTCGCCGGTTCCGACATGGGCACCACCTTCGACACCAGTGAATACGGCCTGCACCCCGTCCACGTGCGCTCAGCCGGTGGCATGCTGTTCATCAACCTCGCCGAGCAGCCCGAGAACTGCGAGCCGTTCTTCAAGACGCTGGAGTTCTACCTCAAGCCCTACGACATGGAGAACGTCAAGGTCGCGACCAGCTCCTCCATCATCGAGGAAGGCAACTGGAAGCTGGTGATCGAGAACAATCGCGAGTGCTATCACTGCGATGGCTCCCACCCGGAGCTGCTCAACACCTTGCAGGAATTCGATGACACCGATGACCCGCGTGCCACCGATGCCTACAAGGCGCTGGTCGCCAAGAAGCAGGCCGACTGGGATGCCGAGAAGGTGCCCTATCAGCTGGTGCGCTTCGGTCGCCGCAATCGCATGACGCGCACGCCGCTGCTGGAAGGCACCGTCTCGATGACCACGGACGGCACTCCGGCATGCAAGAAGCTGTTGGGTCGCCTGCAAAGCCCCGACATGGGCTCGCTGCGCATCCTCAACCTGCCCAATTCCTGGAACCACTTCATGGGCGATCACGCCGTGGTCTTCCAGGTCGACCCGATCGGTCCCCTCAAGACCCGCGTGACCACCAAATGGCTGGTGCACAAGGACGCGGTGGAAGGTGTCGACTACGACCTGGCGAAGCTGCGCAAGGTGTGGGACGCCACCAATGATCAGGACCGTCAGCTGGTGGAAGAGAACCAGCGCGGCGTCAACTCCAGTGCCTATCAGCCCGGCCCCTATTCGGCGACCTTCGAGTTCGGTGTCGTCGACTTCGTCGACTGGTATGCCGAGCGCATGCAGGAAGCGCTCAAGGAACAGCAGGAGCCGCGTCTGCAGCTGGCCTGAGGGCTTGAGTCCTCGAAACCTGAGACTCTGAAAGTCAGGCAAGAAAAAACCCGCCACCGGCAAGCCGGTGGCGGGTTTTTTTGGCTTTCACCCGGGCAACACGCCGAAGGCGGGTCACCCGAGAGGTACTACGGCTGGATTACAGCTGCGTGTCCAGGCTCATCATCAGGCTGAGCGCCATGACGATGATGATGGAGAAGCCGAACAGCTTGCGTGCCCAGGAGGCATCAGGCTGATCCTTGAGGCGCCAGGCGGCCAGATACAGCCACCAGCCACCCGTGACGGTCGCGACTACCAGATACCAGATGCCGGTATATCCCCACAGTGTCAGCAACAGCGACACCGGGATGAAGCCGGCAATGTACCCCGTCACTACACGCTTGGCATGCTCCATGCCTCGCGCTACCGGGAGTACCGGAATATTGGCGGCCCGATAGTCATCGACACGAAACATGGCAATCGCATAGGAATGCGGCATCTGCCACATGCTGAAGATGATCAACAGCAGCAGCGCCCCCATGTCCGCCTGACCGGTGACGGCCAGGTAGCCGACCACTGGCGGCGCAGCGCCGGACAGTGAGCCGATGAGGGTGCCATACACCGAGCCACGCTTGAGCCACATGCTGTAGGCCCCGACGTAGATCACGAAGCCCAGCCCCACGGCGATCATCGCCATGAGATTGGTCATCGCGGCCAGAAGCCAGAAGCCTGCAAGGCCCAGCACGCTGCCGAAGACGAAGGCCCCCTTCAGCGAGATGTCGCCCTGCACCAGAGCACGGCCCTGAGTACGTGCCATGTGGCGGTCGATATCGCGATCGATGCAGTTGTTGAACACACAGCCTGAGGCCACGATCAACGCCACCCCGACCAGGGTGGCGATGAACAGCGCCCAATCCACCTCACCACCGGAAGCGAGAAAGAAGCCGCCGCTGACGGTGATCAGGTTGCCGAAGATAATGCCCGGCTTGGTGGTACGCAGGTAGTCCTTGATCATCAGGCTCACGCTATCAGATGGGCATCATGTTCTGATTCAGCTCGATCATGATCCACATGGAACCACCAACGACGATTGCCACGATCACCACGGTGAACAGCATGGCCATGACATTCCAGCTCTGCTCCTTGGAGCCGTCCAGGTGCAGGAAGAAGTACAGCTGCACGAAGACCTGAGCGATGGCGAAACCGTAGATGGCCCAGATCACGCCGACACCCGGATCGTCCATCATCATCACCATCCCGAACGGGATGATGGTCAGGATGATGGAGAGAATCAGACCGGTCACGTACTGCTTGACGCTGCCGTGATTGTCGTTGTGGTCGTTGTTGGAATGGCTCATAGCATCACTCCTGTGAGATAGACGACGGTGAAGACGCAGATCCAGATGACGTCCAGGAAGTGCCAGAACAGGCTGAGCATCATCAGACGACCGCGATGCACTTCCGTCAGGCCTTTCTGCTTGACCTGGAAGATCAGCAGCGCCATCCAGATCAGACCGACGGTCACGTGCAGACCGTGGGTGCCGACCAGGGTGAAGAAGGCAGACAGGAACGCGGACTTGTCCGGACCATGGCCGTTCACGATCAGGTGGTGGAACTCATAGATTTCCATCGCGATGAAGCCTGCGCCACAGGCGAAGGTGATCATCAGCCACTTGATCACCGCGGAGCTGTCTCCGCGGTTCATGCCCAGCATCGCCAGGCCGTAGGTGAAGCTCGAGGCCAGCAGCAGCGCGGTCTCGACCAGCACGAAGTCCAGCTCGAAGATCTCGGCACCCGTCGGGCCACCGGCATAGGCCTGGCTCAGTACCACGTAGCCCGCGAACAGCATCGCGAACAGGATGCAGTCGCTCAGCAGATAGAGCCAGAAACCGAAGACCTTCAGGCCGTTGGTATCGTGATGCTCGTGATCGTCATGGGCGTCATGCGCCCCATCGTGAGATGTCATTGCATTATTCGCCATGATTACCCCTGAACCACTGTGTCGTTAGGTGTGCGGGCGCTGGGCAGGGCGCGACGCTCGCGACCCTCACGCTCGACACGCTCCACTTCCTCGACGGACACGTAGTAGTCGATGTCGTAGTTGAAGGAGCGCACGATGAAGGTGGCGATCATGCCGACCAGCCCGACCACGGCCATCCACCAGATGTGCCAGATCAGTGCGAAACCGAACACCAGGCTGAAGGCGGAGATGATGACGCCAGCAGCGGCGTTGCGCGGCATGTGGATCGGCGCATAAGGCTTCTTGGCCTCCTGCTCGATGCCACGTTCCTTCATTTCCCAGAACTCGTCGAGCTCGGAAACCTGCGGCTCGTGAGCGAAGTTGTAGAACGGTGCCGGTGAAGTGGTGCTCCACTCCAGGGTACGACCGCCCCAGATATCGCCGGTGGTGTCCTGCAGCTGCTTGCGGTTCTTGATGCTGACCGCGATCTGGATCACGGTGCACGCGATACCGATCAGGATCAGGACAGCACCGATGAAGGCGACGACCAGGTACGGTACCCACAGCGGGTTGTCGACGTGCTGCAGACGACGGGTCATGCCCATGAAGCCGAGGATGTACAGCGGCATGAAGGCGAGGTAGAAGCCAGTGATCCAGAACCAGAAGGAACGCTTGCCCCACTTCTCGCACAGCATGAAGCCGGTCGCTTTCGGGAACCAGTAGGTGATACCGGCCATCGCACCGAAGACCACGCCGCCGATGATGACGTTGTGGAAGTGAGCGATCAGGAACAGCGAGTTGTGCAGTACGTAGTTGGCGCCCGGAACGGCCAGCAGAACGCCGGTCATGCCACCGATGGTGAAGGTGACGATGAAGCCCAGGGTCCACAGCACCGGAGAGGTCATTTCGACGCGACCGCGGTACATGGTGAACAGCCAGTTGAAGATCTTCACACCTGTCGGGATCGAGATGATCATCGTCGCGATACCGAAGAAGGCGTTCACGTCAGCGCCGGCACCCATGGTGAAGAAGTGGTGCAGCCAGACGATGAACGACAGGACGGTGATGACGAGAGTCGCCCACACCAGCGAGGTGTAACCGAACAGCTTCTTCTTGGAGAAGGTGGAGATAACTTCGGAGAACACACCGAAGACCGGCAGCACCAGGATGTACACCTCAGGATGGCCCCAGGCCCAGATGAGGTTGACGTACATCATCATGTTTCCACCAAGGTCATTGGTGAAGAAGTGGAAGTCGAGGTAGCGATCGAGCGTCAGCATCGCGATGGTAGCGGTCAGAATCGGGAAGGCCGCGACGATCAGGACGTTGGCACACAGTGCGGTCCAGGTGAAGACCGGCATCTTCATCAGGGACATGCCCGGCGCACGCATCTTGAGGATGGTGGCGATGAAGTTGACACCTGTCAGCAGGGTACCGACACCGGAGATCTGCAATGACCAGATCCAGTAATCCACCCCGACTCCGGGACTGTAATTGGCCCCCGACAACGGCGGATAGGCCAGCCAGCCAGTCTTGGCGAACTCACCCAGACCCAGAGAGATGTTGACCAGCAGCGCGCCGACCACGAACAGCCAGAAGCTGAGCGAGTTCAGGAACGGGAAGGCCACGTCACGTGCGCCGATCTGCAGCGGCACGACAACGTTGATCAGACCGATGACCAGCGGCATCGCCACGAAGAAGATCATGATCACGCCGTGGGCAGTGAAGATCTGGTCGTAGTGATCCGGGGGCAGATAGCCGTGCCCGCCGGAGGAGGCAAGCATCTGCTGGGAACGCATCATGATCGCATCGGAGAAACCACGGATCAGCATCACCAACGCGACGATGATGTACATCATGCCGATCTTCTTGTGATCGACAGAGGTGAACCACTCATTCCACAGGTAGGCCCACTTTTTCTTTACCGTGATGAAGCCGAACAGGGCTGCACCACCGAGGATTACCGCCGCGAGCACGATCACAATGATCGGGTCGTGATACGGAATCGCCTCTAATGTGAGTTTTCCAAGCATTGCTTATTCCTCGGTTGCCATCGCAGATTCAGCGTGACCAGAAGCGTCATGATCGGACATGCCGTGTTCGGCGCTGTCGTGATGCATTCCACCCTTCTTCATGTGGCGCATCTGATCATCGCTCATGCCCAGCTCCATGCCGTCCATGTAGGGCGCCATGATCTGCTCATACAGGTTCGGCTTGACCTGACCATAGAAGGTCGGGGCAACGTCCTCGCTCGGCTCCTTGAGAGCGGCAAGACCAGCGTCATCCAGCACCTTGCTGCTGCCGCGTGCCTTCTCGATCCAGGCGTCGAAGTCGCCTTCGCTCATGACATGCGCCTTGAAATGCATGTCGGCGAAGCCGGCGCCGCTATAGCTGGCAGAGATACCGTCGTAGGTACCCACTTCACTGCCGATCAGGTGCAGACGGTTTTCCATCCCCGCCATTGCATAGATCTGGCTACCGAGCTGCGGGACGAAGAACGAGTTCATCACCGTGTCGGATGTGATGTGGAAGCGAACCTGACGATCCACCGGCATGGCCAGTTCATTGACCGTCGCGATCCCCTGCTCCGGATAGATGAACAACCACTTCCAGTCCATGGACACGACCTGCACCTCGATCGGCTCACCGCCGTCGACGATCTCGGCACGCGGGTCCAGCTCATGCGTGCTCTTCCAGGTCAGGATGCCCAGAGCGAGGATGATCAGGCACGGAATGCCCCAGACCACGATCTCGATCTTGGTGGAATGCGCCCAGTTGGGCGTGTAGGTCGCCTTGCTCTGCTTGGTATCGCGATAGCGCCAGGCGAACCACAGCGTCATGAAGATGACCGGGATAACAACCACGAGCATCAGGTAGGTAGCAGTCAGGATCAGCGACTTTTCGGATTCACCGATAGGCCCCTTGGGATCGAAGAGTACGGCGTCACAGCCGGACAGCATCAATAATCCCGCGAGGATAGGGAGTCCCCGCAGAGCCCCCCGCATTAGGCTTTTTCTCATCTCACGACCTCGTTGGAACACGCCATGGCGTCATGACGAGCCCACATGTGGAACACAGCGTTCGAAGAAATGACCAACAGGAAGCCGTCGATCTTTCGAACGAAATCAGAAGATTTCCCGCAGGCGGGCACAGGATAGAGAAAAGACAGGGGGGCTGACTACGGGGCAGGATGACGCACCAGGGGCCACATGCGGATGACTTCGGCCATCCGGTGCGCGCCAATCATGCCTTGAGCGGCATGAGTTCCCTCACGCTCGAGGAAGGTTAAGGCAGCGGGATCGGGTGGCGAAGCCGACACTCACGGCGATGATGTCGCGACAGTGCATGCCTTGCAGGGCCAGACAGCTCGTCAATCGCCAGCCTTCTCCGCGATGCCAGCCCCCCTGCCCTGCTTGATGATGCCCGTGAGAATCACGACCTTGTCGCGCCACAATTCAGTGCATCCCCGCAGATGTCCTCGCCATCGGCGCACCAGGCAGCGTCGAAGCAACCACTACCACTGCACGATACCGCGCAATAAAAAACCAATAAATTGCCTAAAATCGAAATTAAATACCAGAAATTGTGCCACTGAGCCTTTCAAAAGTTGCTGAAGTACTCCCCCAACCCGGGCGAGAGAGGCATTTTCCCGACATGATACTTGTATGAGGCCGGCGTTCATTGACGAGAAAACATGCATCATTATCGATCATGACCTGACAGGTAAATGCACCATGATGCGTCTCACATGATGCTGGCATTCCCGATCAACAGGGGACGCTTTTTCGCAACCTTGGCATGCCATTCTCATGATCAATGCCGAACCAAATGGCCTGATGACTGTCATTTTCCGCCATTCATTTACGCGGAATCACCACCTTTCTGCCAGATGACGCCCGGCCCGGCATCATAAAAAACACACAAATAAACACACTACAGAAACCATATGGTTACCAATTTTGCACAAAAATCCGGTTTCCCGCCCCCATTGTGTGACTTGAGTCAGACAAGCAATGAACTCGACCGCGGCGTCAGGAACAACATCCTCGAAAAAGGTCAAGACCTGCGACAATTGACCACACCAAAAATAGGGACAATGATCTGGGAGAATTTCCCGGGGCCTTTTCCACACCCAGCGGCCACACAGGCCACTCTTCATCAGCACCACCGGCCTGTGGTCAGGCGCGATTCGCGTTCTCCATCAGCGATGATTCGCAGCCGCCACTCGCCGCGACGGCCAGATTCTTAAGCTCTCGGCCTAGCGGCCTCTTGGCTTGCCGGGTCTCTTGGCTTGCAGGGCCTCTTGGCTTATCGGGCTCTGGGCCTGGCGGGCTCTCACTCTCTCCAATGTCAGGGCCGTGCGACATGTTGCCTGAGCGGGTCGAGAGCCATGCCCTGCAACGCCCGCTCTGCGATGACAGCTCTACAGCTACAGCTCTGCAATGACAGCTCTACAACAACAGCCCTGCAACGAGAGCCCTACCATGACTGCCTCCTCGACCACGCATTCCCTCATCGCCGCCGACCAGCTTCCCGCAGGCATCCTCTATCGCCTGTTCTCGGGCAGCATCGCGCCCCGGCCGATCGCCTGGGTCTCGACCATCGACGCGGCAGGCAACACCAACCTCGCGCCCTTCTCGTTCTTCACCATCGCCAGCATCAATCCACCGGTGCTCGCCTTCAGCCCGCTGCGCAATGGCGAAGGCAAGACCAAGGACACCCTCAACAACCTCGGACAGGTCGCGGAGTGCGTCATTCACATCGGTGGCGAGGCGATGAGCGAGGCGCTCAATCTCACCAGCGCCAGTCTCGCCGCCGACGAGGATGAGTTCACCCACGCAGGCCTGAACAAGGCGGCCATGCCGCCGCTTGCGGTCCCGCGCGTGGAGGGCGCCCCGATCGCCTTCGGCTGTCGACTGCGCGACATCATCTCGTTCGGTGATCAGCCGCTGGCCGGTTCACTGGTGCTGGCCGAGGTGGTGGTGATGCATGCCGACGCAGCGGTCTGGGATGGGCGGCATGTCGACAATGAGGTGCTGCGTACCATCGGGCGCATGGCCGGCAGTGACTATGCACGCACGGACAGCCTGTTCAGCCTACAGCGCCCCGAATGACTTTCCGGCACGGACAGGAAATCCATAAACCTTAATACAATCAATGTCTTTCAGCGCACGACAAGGATGGCTCAAGGTTTGACGCCACCACCTGCAACTGGCAGAAAGGCGCATGTTGCACAAGGCTTCAGACCAAGGTCTGAACGCTTCCACCAGGCGGGACAAGGTCCCTCATTCTGACTCGAGATGCCCACAGGAGCGGCTATCGAAAGAAAACATACGAGGTAACTCCATGTCATCGAATCCGTATGTGACGGATTACCAGATCGGTCAGGACAATGTTCAGCGACTCGGGCTGGATGTCCACAAGCCGGTCTTCACCATCAGTGCGCTGCTGATCGTGGGCTTCATCCTGTTCACGCTGCTGATGCCCGAGTCGGCCGAGTCGGCACTGGGCGGCGCCAAGGCATGGTCCATCACCCATGGTGATTGGCTGTTCATGCTCTCCAGCAACTTCTTCATCCTGTTCTGCCTGCTGCTGGTCCTGCACCCGGTCAGCCGCCTGCGTCTGGGCGGACGCGACGCCAAGCCGGAATTCAGCCGGATGGCCTGGTTCGCGATGCTGTTCGCGGCCGGCATGGGCACCGGCCTGATGTTCTGGGGGGTCGCCGAGCCAGTGGCGTACTACACCGACTGGTCCGGCACGCCATTGAACGCGCCACCGCGTACGCCGGAAGGCGCAACGGCGGCACTCTCGGCCACCGTCTTCCACTACGGGCTTCACCCCTGGGCCATGTATGCCGTGATCGGCCTGTCGTTGGCCTTCTTCGCCTACAACAAGGGCCTGCCGCTGACGCTGCGCTCGGTGTTCTACCCCTTGCTGGGTGAGCGTGTATGGGGCTGGAGCGGCCATATCATCGATATCGTCGCGGTGCTGGCCACCCTGTTCGGCCTTGCCACCTCTCTGGGGCTGGGCGCGGCACAGGCGGCCTCGGGGCTGGACCATCTGTTCGGCATCGGCGATGGGCTGGTCAGTCAGATCGGCGTGATCGTGGCCGTCACGCTCGCGGCCATCTACTCGGTGAGTCGCGGTCTGGATGGCGGCGTCAAACGCCTCTCCAATCTCAACATGATACTGGCCGCGTTGCTGGTGGTGTTCCTGTTCATCGTCGGCCCGACCATGGACATCATCACCGGGCTCGGCACCACCAGCGTCGGCTATCTGGAATATCTGCTGCCGCTCTCCAACTGGATCGATCGCCCCGACGAAGGCTGGTTCCATAGCTGGACCATCTTCTACTGGGCCTGGTGGATTTCCTGGTCGCCGTTCGTCGGCATGTTCATCGCGCGTATCTCGCGCGGACGCAGCGTGCGCGAATTCGTCACCGCCGTGCTGGTGGTACCGACCCTGGTCACCATCGTGTGGATGACCGTCTTCGGTGGCACCGCACTGGAAGAGGCGCGAGCCGCCGGCAGCGAGCTGGCCCAGGGCATCGACACTCCCTCGATGGCCATGTTCCAGATGTTCGACAGCCTGCCGCTGTCCTCCATCACCTCCTGCGTCGCCATCGTGCTGGTGCTGGTGTTCTTCGTGACCTCCTCCGACTCCGGCTCGCTGGTGATCGATTCCATCACCGCCGGTGGCAAGCAGGATGCTCCGACGCGCCAGCGCATCTTCTGGGCAGCGGCCGGCGGTCTGATCGCCTGTGCCCTGCTGTATGGCGGTGGCAGCACCGCACTGAGTGCGCTGCAGGCGGGCGCCATCTCCACGGGACTGCCCTTCACGGTGGTACTGCTGGTGATGTGCTTCTCGCTGTTCCGCGGTCTGCGCTGGGAGAAGCGCGAATACGATCGCGCCAACGCAGCGACCTGAGCCACTGCGCGCAGTGAAAAGAGGCGAGTGAGCCCCCACGCAAAAGGGCCTGTCAGTCGACAGGCCCTTTTGTTCATCTGGCAGACGGTATCAGTGCGCGGCGCGCAATCTTTCAGGAGTGCCGCGCCTAGCGCAGTCCCGGCAGCAGATACTTGTCCAGCGCCTGGCGCACCGACGGCAGCAGGATATCGGAGTGCATCACCAGCTCGCGCACCAGTTCCTGCAGGCCCGGCACGCCCACCTCGGCATGCTTTCTGAGTGCCATGCGCGCGCAGGTATCCGCGCAGGCATGCTCGGAAATCTGCACGCCCAGCGCCACCAGCCGCTCACGAAAGTCTTCGTGATCAATCAGCTCCACGATCATCATCGTCATTCTCCTTGCTCGCTGACGGCGGGCATTGTCATTGGTATTGACCCACTCTGTTCTGAGCATAGCCTTTCTGAGGATAGCCGAAATGCACGACGGGCTGTCTCCGACATTCTGGTCAGACCGGGGCGCCCTCTGCGTGCCTGCCCACGCCACTGGCGTAGGCATTTGCGTCAGGCGCGCCTGGCTCGGTTGCGGTCTATTGCCTCGATCTATCCGCTCGGTCCAGCCCGCTTGCCATGTCCGCCTCACATGTCTGCTTCAGCTCTCCACACCCGCCGAGGCGGGTTCGGCTCTGGCCAGACGGCAGGCGGCGTACTTGAACTCGGGAATCTTGCCCACCGGATCGAGCGCCGGATTGGTCAACAGGTTGGCGGCGGCTTCGGCGTAGCAGAATGGCACGAAGACCATGCCGGCCGGCGTCAGCGGATCGGCGCGGGTGGCAAGAGTGATCTGGCCACGTCGCGTGGTGATCGAGAGCGGCTCGCCCGGCGTGATGCCCAGGCGCTCCAGCTCCACCGGATTGAGCGTGGCCACGGCGGCCGGCTCGAGATTGTCGAGTACCGCCGCGCGGCGCGTCATCGAGCCGGTATGCCAGTGCTCCAGCTGACGGCCGGTGGTCAACACCGTCGGATAGTCGTCATCCAGCGTCTCATCCGGCGGCGTGGGCCAGGTCGGCACGAAGCGGGCACGACCACTGGCGCGCGGGAAGCCCTCGCCGAATACCACATCCTCGCCCTCGCCTCCCGGCGTCAGGCACGGATAGGTCACCGAGTTCTCCTCGGACAGCCGCGCCCAATCGATGTTGTCGAGAGAATCCATGCCTTTTTGCATCTCGGCGTAGATCTCCTCCGGCCCGGCGTAATCCCAGTCAAGCCCCATGCGCCGCGCCAGCTGCTGGGTGATCCACCAGTCCGGCTTCGCCTCTCCCGGGGCGCGCAGTGCCGCCCGTCCGCGCTGCACCTGCCGGTTGGTATTGGTGACGCTGCCGTCCTTCTCCGGCCAGGCGTACGAAGGCAGCACCACATCGGCGAACTGCGCCGTCTCGGTGACGAAGATGTCCTGCACCACCAGGTGTTCCAGATGCGCCAGCGCACTGCGTGCATGCTCTAGATCCGGGTCCGACATCGCCGGATTCTCACCGAGAATGTACATGCCGCGGATCTGATCGGCGTGGATGGCGTGCATGATCTCCACCACCGTCAGGCCCGGCGTCGCCGAGAGCGGGGTCTGCCACAGCGCTTCCAGACGCTCGCGCGCCGCCGTGTCACCCACCGGCTGATAGTCGGGGAACACCATCGGAATCATCCCGGCATCCGAGGCGCCCTGAACGTTGTTCTGGCCGCGCAGCGGGTGCAGGCCGGTGCCTTCACGCCCGACATGACCACACACCAGCGCCAGCGCGATCAGGCAACGCGCATTGTCGGTGCCGTGGGTGTGCTGCGAGATGCCCATGCCCCAGAAGATCATCGCGCGCCTGGCGGTCGCATACTCGCGGGCCACGGCGCGAATCTCTTCTGCCGCCACGCCACACAGCGGCGACATCGCCTCCGGCGTCAGCGCCGCAACATGCTCCGCCAGCGCGGCAAAGTCCTCGGTGTGTGCCTCGATATAGGCCTGATTGGCCAGCCCCTCGCTGATGATGACGTTGAGCATGGCATTGAACAGCGCCACGTCCGCCCCCGGCGTGAACTGGATCGAGCGATGCGCCTGACGACGCAGCGCCAGCGCACGCGGGTCGATCACCACGATGCGTGTGCCACGCTTGGCGGCGCGCTTGAAGAAGGTCGCCGCCACCGGATGATTGACGCCCGGGTTGCAGCCGGTCAGCACGATCAGATCGGACTGCTCGGCCTGCATGAAGGAGGCGCTCACGCCGCCCGAGCCGACGCCTTCCATCAGCGCCGCCACCGAGCTTGCATGACACAGCCGCGTGCAGTGATCGACATGGTTGGAGCCGAAACCGGTGCGCACCAGCTTCTGGAACAGCCACGCCTCCTCGTTGGTACACTTGGCGCTGCCGAAGCCCGCCAGGCTGTCGGGGCCATGCGCGCGCTTGAGGCGCATGAGCCCCTCGGCCGCGACCTCGAGGGCCTCGTCCCAGCTGGCCTCACGGAAGTGGGTCAGCGGATGGGCGGGGTCAAAGTTCGCATCCAGCCCCTTGGCCACACCGTCACGGCGAATCAGGGGGCGGATCAGACGCTCCGGATGGCGCGGATAATCGAAGCCGAAGCGCCCCTTCACGCACAGCCGGCCATGGTTGGAGGGCCCATCGCGGCCACTGACCGCGATGATGTTGTCCAGCCGCGTATCCGCAACGCGCTGTCGGCGCCGATCAGACTGATGGGGGGCAGCGCCCGCCATGCCCTGCTGGGCATCCGCCAGGGTCGCGACCGGCTGACCCTCGACACTCAACGCCTCGCCGCTGCCACGGCTGACCTGATACTCCAGCTGACAGCCCACGCCGCAGTACGGGCAGATGGAGGCGACGCGCTCATCGACGGCGGCGCTGTCGCCGAAGCCCTGCTCATCCACCTGGGCGGCGGGCATCAGGGCGCCGGTCGGGCAGGCCTGCACGCACTCGCCACAGGCGACGCAGGTGCTGTCGCCCATCGGGTCCTCGAGATCGAACACGATGCGCGTATTGCTGCCGCGCCCCGCCAGCCCGATCACGTCATTGACCTGCACCTCGCGACAGGCGCGCACGCACAGACCGCAGCTGATGCAGGCATCATGATTGACCGCCATCGCGGTATGGGAGTGATCGAGAGCGCTGGCCTGCGTCGGCAACCACTCCTCCACCGTCCCCCCCAGCCACTCGCGGACCGTCTCGCGGGCGCCGCCCAGGGTCTCGCGAGCGTGCCCGACATCCACCGCCAGCAGCTCGGCCATCGCCATGAAGTGGCTGCTGACATCAGGGTTGTGCGCCTCGGCGGGCATGTCGGCGGCGAGCAGCTCCACCACCATCGCGCGCGCCTCGCCGGCACGCCGTGAACTGGCACTGCGCACCACCATGCCCGCCCGCGCCTCGCGGATACAGCTGGCAGCAAGAGTGCGCTCGCCATCGATCTCGACCATGCAGGCGCGACAGTTGCCATCGCCGCGATAATCCGGCGCTTCGCTGTAGCAGAGATGGGGGATCGTCTCGCCGGCACGCTTGGCGATCTTCCATAGCGTCTCGCCGGGATAGGCCGTCACCTCGGCACCATCCAGCGTGATGGTGAAGCCATCCTCACGCAGCGGCTGATCATCCGAGGACGAGTTGCCCAACCCTGTCAGCGCATTCATGCCTCACCTCCCGTGGCGTCAGCCGCATGGCTCGTGGCGATCAAGCGCACCCCGCTGCTGGCAAGGGTCTCCCGGAAGTCCTTGAGCAGGCCGAGCACCGGATTGGGCGCAGCCTGACCAAGCCCGCAGATAGAGGCGTCCATCATCACCTGCGACAAGCGCGTCAGCAGCGTCTCATCCCACTCATCGCCGCTGAGCGCCGCCAGCATCTGGCGCGTGCCGACACGACACGGCGTGCACTGACCGCAGGACTCGTCCATGAAGAAGCTCATCAGATTACGCGCCACCGCCGCCAGGTCGTCCTTATCCGACAGCACCACCACCGCGGCCGAGCCGATGAAGCAGCCGTGGGCCTGCAGGGTGTCAAAGTCCAGCGGCAGGTCCGCCTTGCTGGCCGGCAGAATGCCGCCGGAGGCCCCGCCGGGCAGATAGGCACGCAGGCGATGGCCGTCGGCCATGCCGCCGCCATATTCCTCGACCAGCTCGCTGAGCGTGATGCCAGCCGGTGCCAGATACATGCCCGGGCGTCTGACGCGCCCGGAGAGCGAGAAGCTGCGCAGCCCCTGACGCCCCTGACGCCCGGCCGCGACGTAGTGGTCATGGCCTTCGCGATGGAGCCGCGCGATCCAATAGACCGTCTCGACGTTGTTGACCAGGGTCGGGCGACCGAACAGCCCGCACTGGGCCACGAAGGGCGGACGCTGACGCGGCTTGCCGGGCTTGCCTTCCAGCGACTCGATCAGCGCCGATTCCTCGCCACAGATATAGGCGCCGGCGCCACGCCGCAGCTGGATATAGCCCGGCGCGACGAGGCCTGCGGCTTCCAGCTCCGCGATGCACTCGCGCAGCACCTCATTCAGGGTCGGGTATTCGTCGCGCAGATAGAGGTAGAGCGCCTCGGCCTCGATGGCATGCGCACTGGCCAGCGCGCCCTCGAGGAAGGTGTGCGGCTCACGCTCCAGATAGCAGCGGTCCTTGAAGGTGCCGGGTTCGCCTTCATCGGCGTTGATCACGCAATAGCGCGGCCCCGCCTCTGCACGCACGAAGCCCCACTTGCGAAACGTCGGGAAACCCGCCCCGCCCAGGCCACGCAGACCAGCCTGTTCGATCATCTGCGCCAGGTCATCGATGCTGACCTCACCGCCATCCAGCGCGGCGAGCAGCCCATAGCCGCCACTGGCGCGATATTCCGCCAGCCGCGGATAGTCGAGACTCGCAGCCGGCGCGGCATGCACATGGCCTTCGGCAAGCGCCGCCGTGACGCCCTCCACGCTGGCGTGGCCGAGATGGTAATGCCCGACCTCCGCCACCGGCGCACTGTCGCAGCGCCCCATGCAGGGCGCACGCAGCACGCGCACCTGTTCGGGGTCCAGCCCCGAGGCGAGGCCGGCGCGCAAGGCCTCGGAGCCGGCCAGCTGACAGGACAGCGAATCACAGACGCGCACGGTCAGCGCCGCGGGCGGCGTCTCGCCATCGCGAACCACGGTGAAATGGGCATAGAAGGTGGCCGTCTCGTAGACCTCGGCCATCGGCAGGCGCATCCACTCGGCCAGCGCGCGCAGATGGGCCAGTGTCAGGTAGCCGACCTCATCATTGAGCACATGTAGATATTCGAGCAGAAGGTCACGCTGCGCCGGGGCATCGCCCAGCAGGCGCTGTACCTCGGCCCAGGCCTCGGCATCCAGCGGACGGCCGCGCAATTGGCTGCGCGAACGGCGGCGAGCGACAGGTGTCGGCTCGGTCAGGGTCTCAGGCGTCATGGCGGCACCACGGTGTTGTTATTGGGCAGGAGCAGGCAAGGACTGGCGTATCGCGCGAGGAGTGAAGTCTCGAGCGCGAAAGTGGTGCGCGGTCAGGGAGTACGCACCACTTTCCTTCACTGTAGATCGCAATCTACAAAGCGGGCACACCTGCGACAACCGCTCTGAGCGCTGAATCGCCCCCTATGTCAGTCACGCATATGCCGGCGTCGTATCCAGCTAACTCGCTCTCGCCCAGCCCTCACACAATCACCGAGGTCCGGTGGCGACCTGCCTCGCAGTCAGACTCGCCACCGCGCTCCGGATTGCCATTCCACCCCCTTCCCACATCGCAGCCTCGGGAGACACCCACGACAACACCTCGCTTCACGCCAGCTGCCCTGCCCGGCTGGCGACACCAATAACAACATGAGGTCACCACATGTCATCGAATCCGTATGACACGGACTACGAGATCGGCCAGGACAATGTCCAGGTCATGGGTCTCGATGTTCACAACCCCGTCTTCGCGATCAGCGCCGTGCTGATCGTCAGCTTCATCCTGTTTGCCATCCTCTTCCCAGCGGGCGCGGAAAGTGCCCTGGGCGGCGCCAAGGCCTGGTCCATCGCACATGGCGACTGGCTGTTCATGCTGGCCGGCAACCTCTTCGTGCTGTTCTGCCTGCTGCTGATCGTGCACCCGGTGGGCAAGCTGCGCCTGGGCGGTCAGAAGGCGAAGCCCGAGTTCTCGACACGCTCCTGGTTCGCGATGCTGTTCGCCGCTGGCATGGGCATCGGGTTGATGTTCTGGAGCGTCGCCGAACCGGTGGCCTACTACACCGACTGGTACGGCACGCCACTGAACGCACCCGCCGGGACGCCGGAAGGAGCACGCGCCGCGCTGGGCGCCACCATGTATCACTGGGGCCTGCATCCCTGGGCCATCTACGCCGTGGTCGGGCTGTCGCTGGCCTTCTTCACCTACAACAAGGGCCTGCCGCTGACCATCCGCTCGGCGTTCTACCCGATACTCGGTGAGCGCACCTGGGGCTGGATGGGGCATATCGTCGATATCCTCGCCGTGCTGGCGACCATCTTCGGTCTGGCAACTTCGCTGGGGCTGGGCTCCGCTCAGGCAGCATCGGGGCTGGACTACCTGTTCGGCGTCGGCGATGGCCTGCCGACCCAGATCGCGATCATCATCCTGGTGACGCTGGTGGCCATCTACTCGGTCAGTCGCGGCCTGGATGGCGGCGTGAAGCTGCTTTCCAACATCAACATGATCATCGCCGCTGTCCTGATCATCTTCATCCTCATCTTCGGGCCGACACTCGCCATTCTCATGGGCCTGGGCACCACCACCCTCAGCTATGTGGAATATCTGCTGCCGCTGTCCAACTGGATCGGCCGCCCCGATGAAAGCTGGTTCCACGGCTGGACCGTCTTCTACTGGGCGTGGTGGATTTCCTGGTCACCGTTCGTCGGCATGTTCATCGCACGTGTCTCGCGCGGCCGTACCGTACGCGAATTCGTCACCGCCGTGCTGCTGGTGCCGACACTCGTCACCATCGTGTGGATGTCAGTCTTCGGCGGTACCGCACTGGAACAGGCCATCAATGGCGTAGGCGCGCTGGCCAATGGCATCGATTCCGTGTCGCTGGCCATGTTCCAGATGCTCGACAACCTGCCGCTGTCCGGTGTGGCGTCCTTCATCGCCATCCTGTTGGTACTGGTGTTCTTCGTGACCTCCTCGGATTCCGGTTCGCTGGTGATCGATTCGATCACCGCCGGCGGCAAGGTGGATGCACCGATCAGCCAGCGCATGTTCTGGGCAGCGATGGAAGGCCTGATCGCCGGTGCCCTGCTCTATGGCGGCGGAAGCGCTGCACTGGGCTCGCTGCAGGCGGGTGCCATCGCCACGGGTCTGCCGTTCACGCTGGTACTGCTGGTGATGTGCTATTCGCTGTTCCGTGGTCTGATGCAGGAAAAGAAGGCACAGGACATGCTCATTCGTCCGGTCGCCGGCGCCTGACATGCGGCGCTGACCAAAGCTTTACTGACCAAAGCTTTACTGACCAAAGCCTTACTGACCAAGGCGGTACTGACTGACAGGCCGCAAGACATGGGCACAAAAAACGCCGCCCCCGGCAACCGGGGGCGGCGTTTTCATTGGATGACCCGAACGTCATCCAGGCGAGATCAGGAGTTTTCCTGAGCCAGCTTCTGCACCTTCTTCATCAGGTCCGGGTCGTTCTGGACCGCTTGACCGATGGAGTTGAAGGTAGCGACTTCCAGACCGGAGTCTTCGACAGCGCTGACCATCTCGTCGTTGGCTTCCTGACGCACGCTCTGCTTGGCAGTCTCGTCGTCGGCTTTCTGCAGCTTGCCGGCGAATTCCTGAGAGATGCGTGCGATGTCCTGAGAGGCCGCAGCGAACTGTTCCAGCTGAGCGTCAGTGAAATCGCCAGCCTGAGCCTGTGCCGCCTGGGCAGTAGACTGACCCTGGGCCGGTGCGTCAGCAGCGAACGCCGGTGCCGACATCATGCCCGCGGAAATCAGGGCAGCCGTCATGTATGCAGTCATCCGTTTCATTGCAGCCTCCAGCAGTGATCAATAAGTGTTTGCCCTAACTCAGACGGGCCTGACGACAGGATGTTCATTTTTTCATGCAACTCTTTGAAAACATTCTGTATCGCCAGAGTTACATGAGTCGCAGATCAGCAACGTAAAAACCGCGGGGCCGCGCATGGCGGGCGTCATGACGGCTGGACGCGCATACAGCTTGCACCACGATCGTGAAAATATCTGCAGCAAGCCGCGTGAAGTCTGCACGCCACGCACTCGACCCGCCCTCGATACAGACGTGCCTCTGCGCTCGCTACGCGCTCTAGACGGCATGCCACCTGTTGCCGTCGCTATCGGCATGTCGCCATTGGCCTTTTCACAGGCTGAATGAGGGCGGCATGTCGTGAAGTACCACATAAATCGCGCGCCAACGGGCAGCAAACTCTCGGCGACTGTCTTAGTCTTGAAGGAGAGGCTGTCATCCGGGGTGTGCCATTCTCCTGTGCAACCTGCTTCTGCAGCCCAGGCTGGCTAGCCCAGCTCATAACATTCGTTGCCGGAGGACTGCCATGTCCACGCACATACCGTCCACGCAGAGACTGTCCAAGCAGATACTGTCCACACAGATACCGCCCGCGCTGCCTCGACGGCTCTCGCATCACAGGCTGACGCCGGGCCTGATGAGCCTCTTGTTGCTGGCCCTGCTGCCCGCCCTGCTGCTGAGCTCGCCGGTGCATGCCATCAGCCTGCTGGATTCGGACGCCGACCTGAACGCGCCCGCCGAGACATCCACGGGCGCACCACCGCCCCCGACCTCGCCGGACACCGCGGAGACCACCATGACCGCCGCCAATGTCGACCCCGCCGCCAATCCGCTGTTGGGCGAGACCTGGAACCGACGCTCGCTGGTGCTGATCGCGCCGGATGAACAGGACCGGGACCTCGAGCGTCAGCGCGAGGAACTGCGCGCCACGCGTGGCGAGATGCAGCAACGCGACATGACGCTCTATACGCTGATGGGCACGCGCGGCATCCACGATGGCGTGCCGATGAGCTTCGAGGAGGTGCGTGCCCTGCGTGATGCCATGCAACTGCGCGAGGGCGCGCCCTTCACCGTCATCCTGATGGGCAAGGACGGCGGCAAGAAGATGCAGCAGGAAGGCTTCGTCTCCCCCGACCAGATCTATCAGGTGATCGACAACATGCCGATGCGCCAGCGCGAAGCCAGTCAGGCAGCGCGCAAGGCCCCCCAGGGCACCGACGAGCACACCTCGCCCGACCCCTTGAACGATGTGGACTGGCAGTGGGAGGAGTGACCTTTCTGTTAGGAGCGACCTTTTGTGAGGAGCGACCTTCTGTGAGAAACGACCTTCTGTGATGCATGAAAAAGCCCCTGCCAGCCGAGCTGACAGGGGCTTTTTACCGTCTGCGCGGCTTCAGCGCAGCACGCCTTCCTCACGCAGCAGCTTGAGGATTTTCGCCGCGCCCTCCTCGGCGCTCACGCCTTCCAGCCGCTTGCCACCACCCCCTTCAGCCTTGGCGGCCGCGGCCTTGAAGCGGTCCCGCGCGCTGGTCGCCTTGATGCGCTTCAAGCGCTTGGGACGCTTGCGAGCCGGGGCCACGCCGAAGGCCTCGGCCTGCGCATCATGCACCAGCTCGCCGCTGGCCAGTGTGGACAGCTCACCGCGCCGCGCCTGTGCGAAGGCCGACTGACGCGCCGCCGGCGCCGCGGAATCGACGCTGACAAGTGCCGGCAGCTTCACGCGCAACCGTCGCCGCTGGCCACGCGGCAGCGCCTGCAAGGCGGTGAGATGCGCGCCATCGCAGCTCTCGATCGCGACGATACCCTCCACCAGCGGCCAGCCGAGGCTCTCCGCCAGCAGATGCGGCAGCAGGCCACTGCCCTCGCCGGTCTCGCCCTGGCCGCCACACACCACCAGCTGCGGTGCCGCCTGCTTGAGGCGCGTGACCAGCAGCGGCCAGACATCAACGACCGGTTGATCAGCAGCCTTGAGCGAATCGTCAGCCATGAGCGACGAATTGTCAGCCTTGAGCGAATCAACAGCCTTGAGCGGTTCCGCTTGCAGGGAATCGGGCGTCACCAGCGTCAACGACTCCAGCCCCATGCCCAGATAGCCGCGCAGCGCCTGATCCTGCTCGCTGCCGGGAGCGATCTCACTGCCACTGGCGTGCCAGGCGCTGAGACTTACGGCACCGGGCGCCGACTGATGCTCCAGCGCCAGACACAGCTCCAGGGCGCGGGCGTCCTGCTCGGCGCGCCGCAGACGCCCCGAAACCGGGTGCTGCCCCAGCGACACCAGACTCACGACCTCAAGCGGCGCCGAGGCCTGCTGCGCAACGGACGAACGATCTGCCTTCATGTTCTTCTCCTTCCCCTGTCGCAGGCGCGAGTTCAGGCCGCGTCGGCGGCAAGCGTGGCGGATGACGTACTGGGTGACGTAGCGGTCGCGGCAGGCACCTGACCCGCCACCGAGGCATCACCGCCGACACTGCGTTCGGCCTCGAGCTGCTGACAGAGACTGGCGAGAATCGCCCCGGCGTCACCGATCACCGAAAGATCGGCACGCTTGACCATGTCACAGCCGCCATCGGTGTTGATGGCCACCACCTTGTCGCAGCGCTGGATGCCCTGCAGATGCTGGATGGCCCCCGAGATGCCCACCGCGACATAGACCCGCGCCGTCACCCAGGTACCGGTGGCACCGACCTGACGGGCACGCGGCATGAAGCCGTCATCCACCGCCACCCGCGAGGCGCCTTCGGTGGCCCCCAGCAGGCTGGCAGCGCGGTGGAAGCCATCCCAGTCGCGGATGCCGTTGCCCGCCGAGAGAATGAATTCGGCCTCGCCCAGCGCGATCGCGGAGGGATCGACGGCCACCGGGCCAAGATCTTCGATCACGTCTGGCACGGCGTGCGCGGTGCTGGCCGCCTCCCACTCGAGCGGCAGCGCGGCGTGGCGCACATCTTCCACCGGCTCGGCGCATTCCGCCTCGCACAGCACGATACGAGTCAGCGGGCGGGTCAGGTCCTGCTGACCATTGCCGCTGCGCCCGGTGACGCTCACCTCGGCAAGCTCGCCACGCCCGATGGCGGCAAGCTCGCCGTCGAGCTGATAGGCATTGCCGCTGGGCCGCGCCAGTGCATCGCCCTGGCACAGCAGGCGTGCACCGAGACGTCGGCCGCGTTCGCCGCCGCCAGTGCGGGATTCCGGCAGCAACCACAGCCGTGGGGCCAGGCGCGTGTCGATGGCCTCAAGCTCCGCCAGCTGGGCCAGCGGCGCATAACCATCGTGGAGGGTATCGGCAAAGTGCAGCCAGCGATCGGCACCCGCCGCGCCGAGTCCGACACTGTCGGCGGCGTCACCATCCTCACGCAAGGTGCCGAAGGTGACGGCCAGCACCGCGCCCTGATGGGCGGGGTCGGCATCGGCGATCTGACGCGCCAGCCCCAGCACATCGCGGTCGTGACTCGAGAGTCGCCCACCGGTCATGTCCAGCACCACCGCGATCAGGAAGGCGGGTGATGCGATCTCGACCAGCGGCAGCACGCGCGCCTTGGCCACGACCGCGGGCTGGCCAGCACCCGCCGCGGCAGGCCCGGAGCGGCCACTGCGGTCGATGCGTTTGCGGCCGTTGGCGGCGATGAAGTGCCCGACATGCGGGTCGCGACGCATCACGCCCTTCGGGCCCATCCAGCGTTCCTGAGGGGCTGCCGCGCCGCGGCCCAGCGCCTGCAGCGCGATGAGATGCTGCGGGTGCAGGCGATTGCGTGCCTGCTGCTCCAGGCGCGGGTCACGGCGTGGCAGTGACTCACGCTCGGTTGCTTGTGGATCGACGGGAATCGTCATGCCGCCACCTCCGCGTCAGTGGGCTGCGTGGTCGACGCCGCCAAGCCTTGCGTGGACGCTTCCAGTACCAGCGCCCGCGCCATCAGTTCCGCCAGATCCAGCACCTGGGGTTCGGCTTCACCGGCCGGAGCCACCACGCCTTCCAGCATCGCGGTGCACTGCGGGCAGCCGACCGCCACGACCTCGGCGCCGGTCTCGCGCACATCGCCCATGCGCATGTCGGGGATACGCTGCTTGCCGGGGATGTCCGTCACCGGCGCGCCGCCACCGCCGCCGCAACAGCGCGAGCGGAAACCGGAGCGCTGCATCTCGCGCACTTCCAGTCCCAGCGCCGCCAACAAGCTACGCGGCGCCTCGAATTCACCGTTGTAGCGCCCCAGATAGCAGGGGTCGTGCCAGGTGACCGCGCCGAGCGTCGCCAGTCTGGTGGCATCGAGGCTCAGGCGACCGGCCGCCAGCAGCTCGTTCATGTAGCTGGTGTGGTGGTTGACGAGGTAGTCGCCACCGAAGGCGGCGTATTCGCGTCCCAGCACATGGAAGCTGTGCGGATCGCAGGTGATGATGCGCGCGAAGCGATACTTCGACAGGGTGGCGATATTGCGGGTGGCCAGCGACTGGAAGGTCGCCTCATCCCCCAGGCGACGCGCCACGTCGCCACTGTCACGTTCTTCCGCACCGAGGATCGCGAAATCGACCCTGGCGGCGCGCAGTACCTGCACGAAGGCGCGCAGCGTGCGCTGATTGCGCATGTCGAAGGCGCCATCGCCCAGCCACAGCAGCGCTTCCACCGGACGCGGATCACGCGCCGCCTCGCGGGCGGCCTGCAGCTCGGCGATGCGCGGCAGGTCGAGATCCGCCGCCCAATGCAGACGCGCTTCGAGCGCGAAGCCGCCCGGATTGTCGGTGGCGATCAGGTTGTCGAGCACCTCGACGCCCTTGCCCGGCGTCGCGCCCTGCTCCAGCGTCATGTGACGGCGCATGTCGACGATGGCATCGACGTGCTCGATCATCATCGGGCACTCCTCGACGCAGGCGCGACAGGTGGTGCAGGCCCACAGGGTTTCCGGCTCGACCAGTACCTTGAATTCGTGGATCAGCTTGTCGCCATCTGTCGCCTCACCCGGTGCCGCCTTGATCTGGATCGGTCCAGAGGCAACGGTCTGGCTATCAGAGTCAACGGCCTGAGCTGCCGGGCGAGCATGCGGAGAAGCCCCGACGATGGCCTGCTGCGGGCCGCCGCCATGCTGGCCGGGCGCGCGCCTGGGCTCATCGCCCGGATAGGGCGAACCGGCGTAGGCGGCATCGCTGCCACCGGCCATGCCAACCACCATGTCCTGGATCAGCTTCTTGGGATTGAGCGGCTGACCGGCTGCGAACGCCGGACACACCGCTTCACAGCGCCCGCATTGCACACAGGCATCGAAGCCCAGCAGCTGACGCCAGTTGAAATCGGACGGCTTGCCGACACCCAGCGGTGCTTCGGGGTTGGTCAGATCCAGCGGCAGCAATGCGCTGTCGCGGATGCCGGCACTGTCACGGGTGCTGAAACGTGCCGGACGCCGATGGAAGGCCAGATGCAGCGCACCGGCGAAGGCATGCTTCATCGGCCCGGTGATGCGCGAGCCGCCGCCGGTCATGCCGACGATCATCTCCAGCAGCCCCCAGGCGATGCCCGCCACCAGCACCAGCCCGAGGATACCGCCGGAGATCATGCCGCCGACGCCTTCCGGCAGCACCAGTGACAGACTCATCACGAACAGGCTTGCGGAGAACACCAGCAGGCTCTTGGGCAGACGCATCCACGGGCCACGCGACAGGCGCGCCGGCGGGTCGAGGCGACGACGACGCACGAACAGCGCGCCACCGAACATCGCGCCACTGGCCAGCAGCAGCAAGACGCCCAGCCAGGCGGAGTCGATGCCGAAGCCGTAGACCACCACCATCAGCAGCGCAGCGGCCACGAAGCCGCCCCCTGTGGCGACGTGGGTGTTGGCCATGTAGCGGTCCCGCGCGACCACGTGGTGCAGGTCCACCCCGTAGCGGCGCGGCACCTTGGCAAGGCTCGCGATCAGCTCTCCCATGCTCATGGACGTGGCGTCCGCCCGCCCCTGGCGCCACAGGCCGATGCGCTTGACCGCGCCGATGGCAGCCAGCGCCAGCGCGGTGAAGATCAATACCGACAAGATCGTGTCATTCATGCTGCTCACCCTCTTTCTTCAAGCCCGCTGTCGACCGGACGACTGCCGAGCCGGCGGCATGGGCGCGGCCGGCTCGGCAGATCACGTCATCAGAAGTCCTTGCACAGACGCAGGGCGTCATAGATGGCGGCGTGGGTGTTGCGCGGTGCGTTGCAGTCACCGAGGCGGAACAGCAGGTAATCATTGCCCTCGGTGGCCTGGCTCAGGCACGGCTGCGGCTTGATGGCGTAGAGCGACTCGACGTCGATCTGGCCCTTGTTGAGCGAGCCGTCCTTGAAGGCGTAGTAGAGCGCCTCATCCGGGCGCACGCCGTTCTCGACCACGATCTGATCGACGACGCGCTCTTCCAGCGTGCCGGTGTATTCGTTCTCGAGCACCGCCACCAGCCCCTCGCCTTCGCGGTAGACCTCATGCAGCACCATGTCGGAGGTCATCACGACTTCCTTGGCATACAGGCTGCGGTAGTAGGTCGGGAAGGTGGTGCCGCCGACCGCCGCACCGGGCTTGATGTCGTCGGTGACGATCTCGACCCTGGCGCCCTTGTCGGCCAGATAGTCGGCTACCGAGACCCCGGAGAACTCGCAGATGCTGTCGTAGATCAGCACGTTGCTGCCCGGTGCGACGCGCCCATCCAGCACATCCCATGAAGAGACGATCAGGCTCTTGGCCGGGTCTTCGTCGTAGCCCCAGGAGGCGAACTGGTCCATGAACGGACGACCGCCCACCGCAAGGATCACCACATCGCCGCGCAGGTCACGGATGGTGGCCTCATCGGCCCGCGTGCCCAGGCGCAGGTCAACCTTCAGGCGCGCAAGCTCCAGCTGATACCAGCGCGTGATGCCGGCGATCTGATCGCGCTGCGGCGCCTTGGCCGCGATGGTGATCTGGCCGCCCAGCTCATCACGGGCCTCGAACAGCGTCACGTCGTGGCCGCGTTCGGCGCATACGCGGGCTGCCTCCATGCCGGCCGGACCACCGCCGACGATGACGACCTTGCGCACCGGGCCGCTGGTCTTCTCGATCTGATGCGGCAGGCCCATGTATTCGCGCGAGGTGGCGGCATTCTGGATGCACAGCACGTCGAGGCCCTGATACTGGCGGTCGATGCAGTAGTTGGCGCCGACGCACTGCTTGATCTGGTCGAGCTGGCCCATCTTGATCTTGGCGATGATGTGCGGGTCGGCGATGTGGGCGCGGGTCATGCCGACCATGTCGACATAGCCGCCTTCCAGAATGCGCTCGGCCTGGTTGGGGTCCTTGATGTTCTGGGCGTGGATCACCGGAATCGAGACGACTTCCTTGATGCCGGACGCCAGGTGCAGGAAGGGTTCCGGCGGGTAGGACATGTTGGGAATGACGTTGGCGAGGCTGTTGTGGGTATCACAGCCGGAGCCGATCACGCCGAAGAAGTCGAGCAGGCCGGTGGCGTCGTAATAGGCCGCGATCTGCTTCATGTCGTCGTGTGACAGGCCATCGGGATGGAATTCATCGCCACAGATGCGCATGCCGACCACGAAGTCGTCGCCGACCTCGGCGCGCACCGCCTTGAGCACCTCGAGGCCGAACTTCATGCGGCCCTCGAAGCTGCCGCCCCACTCATCGGTGCGCTTGTTGACGCGCGGGCTCCAGAACTGGTCGATCAGGTGCTGGTGCACGGCGGACAGCTCGACGCCGTCCAGGCCGCCTTCCTTGGCACGCCGCGCCGCCTGGGCGAAATCAGCGATGATGCGCTGAATCTCCTCCACCTCGATGGTCTTGCAGGTGGAGCGGTGCACCGGCTCGCGGATGCCGGACGGTGACATCAGCGAGGTCCAGTCGAAGCCGTCCCAGCGCGAGCGACGGCCCATGTGGGTAATCTGGATCATGATCTTGCCGCCATGCTTGTGCACGGCATCGGCCAGATTCTGGAAATGCGGGATGATGCGGTCGGTCGACAGATTGACGGAGCTCCACCAGCCCTGCGGGCTGTCGATGGAGACCACCGAGGAGCCACCACAGATGCACAGGCCACACCCGCCCTTGGCCTTCTCTTCGTAGTAGCGCACGTAGCGCTCGGTGGTCATGCCGCCATCGGTGGCATACACCTCGGCGTGGGCGGTACTGACGACGCGGTTGCGGATGGTCAGCTTGCCGATCTCGATCGGCTGGAAGAGTGCGTCGAATGCCATGGTGAGAGCTCCTCGCCGGGGAGAGCGCCGCCTCGTCACGCTGGCCTGGCCTGCCCGCCGCCACGAGTCGTTGCTGGTGGCGGCGGGGTCGGCGTCAGGCGTCTTGCATGTCAGGAAAGGCGGCGCTCAGGCGTTGCGTTGTCGTTGTTGTGGGTGGTGAGTGTCGTGACAGAGAGATGCTCGGGCAGCCGGCTTGTGCTGTTGCCTTTTGCCTGGGCCGGGCCTGGGCCTTGACCCGAGCCATGGAATAGAGAGTGGCGGATCCGAAAACGTCACACTGTTCCGGGAGCGACCTCGAAATACCCCACGTCACAGCCTTCCTCACCGCCGCTCTGGGTCTGCACGGCGACGGTGCGCAGCTCGCTGCCACGCGCAGCCAGAATCTGGTCCATCGCGCCGGCGAACCAGCCGGTGAACATGTACTCGAGCCTGGTGCCGGTCTTGCCCTGCTGATAGACGAAGCAGGAGTGTTCCAGGCGCACCTTGCAGGTACCGCGCTCCAGATCGATCTCCTCGGTGATGAACAGACCCCAGCCACGCTGCGACAGGCGCTTCATGTAGTGCTCGAAGACTTCCACGCCGACCAGGCCATGCAGCTCGGCTTCCTTCTCGCACCAGTGCCAGGCGCTCTTGTAGCCGGCGTGATAGAGAATCTCGGCGTATTTCTCCACGCCCAGCGCCTCTTCCACCGCGACATGGTTGTTGATGAAGAAGTGGCGCGGCACGTACAGCATCGGCAGCGCATCGGACGTCCATACACCAGTCTCGCTATCCACTTCGATCGGCAGTTCAGGGGCCATCTTGCTCATGTCGGTGTCCTCCAAAGGGGGCTTGAGGGAATTGCAAAAGAGAGCTCAGGAAAGAGAGATCAAGTAAAAGCGATCAATAAAGGGCACAGGCAGCCAGACTCAGCCGCCCCAGACATTTTCCAGCGTGCGCAGCCAGTTCTCGCCCATGATCTTGCGCACCTGATGCTCGCTCATGCCGCGACGCAGCAGCGCCTCGGTCAGATTGGGGAACTCGCCGATGGTGCGGATGCCTTCCGGATTGACGATCTTGCCGAAGTTGGTGAGACGACGGGCGTAGCCCTTGTCGTGGGTCAACCACTCGAAGAAATCCTGGCCGTGACCCTGGGTGAAGTCGGTGCCGATGCCGATGGCATCCTCGCCGACCAGGTTCATCACGTATTCGATGGCCTCGACGTAGTCGTCGACGGTGGCGTTGACGCCGGCCTTGAGGAAGGGGGTGAACATGGTGACGCCGACGAAGCCGCCGTGTTCGGCGATGAAGCGCAGCTCGGCATCGGACTTGTTGCGCGGGTGGTCCTTGAGACCGGCCGGCGCGCAGTGGGAATAGCAGACAGGTACCTTGGACTCGAGGATGACTTCCTCGGAGGTCTTCGAGCCGACGTGGGAGAGATCACACATCACGCCGACGCGGTTCATCTCGGCGACCATCTCGCGGCCGAAGCCGGACAGGCCGCCGTCGCGCTCGTAGCAGCCGGTGCCGACCAGATTCTGGGTGTTGTAGCACATCTGCACGATGCCCACGCCGAGCTGCTTGAAGACATCGACATAGCCGATCTGGTCTTCATAGGCGTTGGCATTCTGGAAGCCGTAGATGATGCCGGTCTTGCCGGCGGCCTTGGCGGCGCGGATGTCGGCGGCCGTGCGCGCCACGCAGACCAGATCACTGCTCTCGGCGATCAGCTGGTTGCTCTTGACGATGTTGTTGACGGTCGCCTGGAAGCCTTCCCAGACCGAGACAGTGCAGTTGGCAGCGGTCAGACCGCCCTTGCGCATGTCCTCGAACAGGTCGCGCTGCCACTTGGCGATCACCAGACCATCGATGACGATGCTGTCATCGTGCAGGGCGCGGGCCGCATCGGACCCACCGAAGGAGGAGGAGAATTCGGACATCATGTCGCTCCGGCGCTGGGCAGGCGGCTCTGGAAGTCAGGTCACTGCCCGTACCCGGCGGACAGGGCCTGCCGGAACACGATCTCCAGCAGGCTGTGCCAGCATAGTCCTGCCCTCTTTCCCCTCTGACGCCAGATGCGACCCGTGGCTATCGAATCGCGTCAGGGCTGTCGTTTCTGAAACGACGACGCCCCGACTCGAGAGAGCCGGGGCGTCGTGGGACAGCCGATGGTGCAGCGTCAGGCCGGTCAATGCGCGGGGGACAGCTCCTTGAGCGAAGGCAGCAGGTCCCAGCTCAGCCAGCCACGCGGCTGTTCCAGACGCTTCAAGTAGCCCATGCCGAGATTGTTCATCTGACGGCGCGTCCAGCTGGCGCGGCGCTGGATATAGGCCGAGGGCTTGCCGGCATTGAAGCGGATCGGGTTGGGCAATACCGCCGCCAGCAGACTGGCCTGATAGGCGGAAAGGCTGGCGGCATCGGTATTGAAGTGATGCTCGGCCGCGGCCTCGACGCCGAAGACACCCGGCCCCCATTCGGCGACATTCAGGTAGACCTCGAGAATGCGCTCCTTGGGCCAGATCATCTCGATCAGGATGGTGAACCAGACCTCCAGCCCCTTGCGCACCCAGCTGCGCCCGTTCCACAGGAAGACATTCTTGGCGGTCTGCTGGCTGATGGTGCTGGCGCCACGCAGGCGCTCACCGGCCAGCCGTGCATCGATGGCCTTGACGATCTGATCGACATCGAAGCCGTAGTGATCGGGGAATTTCTGGTCTTCCGAGGCGATCACCGCCAGACGGGCATTGTTGGAAATCTGCTCCATCGGCACCCAGTCATGCTGCAGTGCCATCGGCTCGCCGGTGACCAGGCCATAGCCCCACTTTTCCAGCATCACCATCGACACCGGCAGCGGCACGAAGCGCAGCAATACCACCAGGCCGATGCAGGCCACCATCCAGCAGGCGACGACCTTGAACGCCCACACCACCAGCCAGCGCAGACGCTCCATCGGGCGCATGCCGGCACGCGGCGCCGGGCGGCGTGTCGCCCCGCGCCGCACACCCGCCACACGCTCCGTGCCTTCCTGCCTGCGTTGCTGTCCTCGTGCCATCCCTTGCCGTCCCCTGTCGTGCGTGTCGTGGCTCGCCGCCGAGCCATTGTCGTGTCAGCCACTGCTTCCTGGTGCCTTCGAGTGTACCAGAGCGTGCCGATGGCTCCTGTGAAAACGACAACGCCCCTGCCGGAGCGGCAGAGGCGTTGGATGTTGCGGGAAGCTGGCGTCAGTCGGCAGGCGTCAGCCCTGCAGACGCACGCTGGCGTAGGTCGGCTCACCGCGCGCATTGGCCAGTGCCAGAATCGCCGAGGAGACGGGGGACTCGCTGGCCGGTTGCAGGGGCGCATTGCCGACCATGCTCTGGCCGATCGACTGGTGCAGCAGCCCTTCCAGGCTGGCGACACCGGTCAGCTGATGATCGCCATCGGCGCGACACGGCACCTCCAGCACGCTGACACTGCGCTCGCCACCGATGCGCTCATCACGCGGCGGCATGCCGAAGTACTCGCGGTAGCACTTGGAGAAGTGCGGCGTGGACACGAAGCCACAGGCCGAGGCCACCTCGATGATCGACAGCGCCGTCTGCTTGAGCAGCTGACGCGCGCGGGTCAGGCGCAGCTTGAGGTAGTAGCGCGACGGCGAGCAGTGCAGATACCGCTGGAACAGCCGCTCCAACTGACGACGCGAGACATCGACATAGTGCGCCAGCTCGTCCAGGCCGATGGGCTCTTCCAGATTGGCCTCCATCAGCGCGACGATTTCCAGCAGCTTGGGCTGGGTGGTGCCCAGCACATGCTTGAGCGGCACGCGCTGCTGGTCCTGCTCGCCACGTACGCGATCGCAGATGAACATCTCTGAGATGCCCGCCGCCAGCTCGCGGCCATGCTCGCGACCGATCATGGTCAGCATCATGTCCATCGGCGCGGTACCGCCGGAGGCCGTGGCGCGGTCCTGATCGATGGAGAACAGTCGTGTGGTTAGTGGCACGCGCGGGAAGGCTTCCTGCATCGCGGCCAGACACTCCCAGTGGATGCTGGTCTCATGGCCTTCGAGCAGCCCCGCCTGGGCCAGCGCCCAGCTACCGGTGCAGACGGCGCCCAGCTTGCGGCCGGCACGCGCCTGGGCCTGCAGCCAGCTGACATGCGGGCGATGCACGGAGCGCTGGATGCCGACGCCGCCGCACACGATGACGATATCCAGCGGCGGGCAGGCCTCGGTGGAGGTATCGGGCGTGACCTGCAGACCATCGCTGGCGCGCACGGGGGCGCCTTCCAGCGTCACGGTATACCAGCGGTACAGCTCGCGTCCGGCCAGCTGATTGGCCATGCGCAGCGGTTCCACCGCCGAGGCCAGCGAGATGAGCGTGAAGCTGTCGAGCAGCAGGAAGCCGATGGTCTGCGGCTGGCGCGTCTCGCCGGCCATTCCTGCAGCGGATGAGTGAGCTTCGTACGGGCGGGCGAAACGGCCACTGGTCAATGCCATGAGGGGAGTCCTTCTCTATATCTGCTTGAGTGGCAGACCGGGGCCTCGTGGTGCCCTCTCCCGTGGCCTGATGAGGCCGGCGGGGGTCCGCAGTATTATCGTTATTGGGTCTCAGCAGGGAGCGAACCTTGAGGGGTCAGCTCCAGCAGCGACGACATCGGCGATCGGCCCCCTCAGGGGAAGGTCAATAAGCGACCTCTGCAATTCCGATAGCGTCAGGGATGTCGTGATTCACTGCCTGGACGTCGTGCGTTGTCCACCTCTCGACAGTAAACCATCGCGCCTGCATGGCGCAGTGACTTTATCGCCGCTGTGCAGCAAATCATCGTTGCCGTACGGCACAGAATAACGCCTGAGTTGGCTACCACTGACGCAACATAAGCAAACGCCACCAAAACGGGCTTTCATGCCTTGAGGTTCTGAAAAACTCTGCTTCTCATGACGAAAAAACGACAGTCCCGCTATCCATCAATCGATAGCGGGACTGTCGTTTCTGTCTTTCACGCAGTGTCTCTGCTCGGCGAGCGATCAGCTGCGACTGGCACTTTCATACCTCAACGCCTGAGGCTCACCTCAAAGCAGGTGTTTCGCGTGCCTTTTCATTTCTACCGGCGACCACACTCACACCTCAAAGGAGGTGTTTCGCGTGGTAGGCAAGATGCTCATCGATGAAGCTGGCCATGAAGAAGTAGCTGTGGTCGTAGCCGGGCTGACGACGCAGGACCAGCGGGTGATCCAGCTCGGCGCAGACCGCCTCCAGGCGCTCCGGCTTGAGCTGCTCCTCGAGGAACTGATCACTCTCGCCCTGCTCGACGAACAGCTCCTGGCGCGCGGCACCGCCCTTGCTCGCCTGCTTGACCAGCTCGCAGGTGTCCCACTGCGCCCACTGGGTGCGGTCATCGCCGAGATAGCCGCTGAAGGCTTTCTCGCCCCACGGGCAGGCCATCGGATTGACGATCGGCGCGAAGGCCGAGACCGAACGATAGCGGCCCGGATTCTTCAGCGCGCAGATCAGGGCGCCGTGACCGCCCATGGAGTGACCGGAGATCGACTCACGCTCGCCATCCACCGGGAAGTGCCGCTTGACGAGCGCCGGCAGCTCCTCGGTGACGTAGTCATACATGCGGTAATGACGCGCCCACGGCTCGCGGGTGGCATTGACGTAGAAGCCTGCGCCACTGCCGAAGTCGTAGCTGTCGTCTTCGCCGTCCAGATTGACGCCGCGCGGACTGGTGTCCGGGCAGATCAGGGCGATGCCCAGCTCCGCCGCCTTCTTCTGCGCGCCGGCCTTCTGCATGAAGTTCTCGTCGGTGCAGGTCAGCCCCGACAGCCACCACAGCATCGGCACCGGGCCCTGTTCGGCCTGGGGCGGCAGATAGATGGCGAACACCATGTCGCAATCCAGGCTGCCGCTGCGGTGACGGTAACGCTTGAGCCAGCCGCCATGCACCTTGTTGGCGCTGACCAGCTCGAGTTGTTCGGTCGCGGTCATCATGCTCTCCCTTGTGATATCGCCCATGAAAACGGCGTCGGCAAGCCGACGCCGTTTCGCGTTCCAGACCTCACCGGGCAACAGGTGTTTCCGTGTTGCCCGGCGGCAGTTCAGCCCCGGATCAGAAGCTCAGCACGGTACGGATCGACTTGCCTTCGTGCAGCAGATCGAAGGATTCGTTGATCTTCTCGAACGGCATCTGGTGAGTGATGAAGTCGTCCAGATTGATCGCGCCGTCCATGTAACGCTCGACGTAGCCCGGCAGTTCGGTACGGCCCTTGACGCCACCGAAGGCGGAGCCTTTCCAGACGCGCCCGGTCACCAGCTGGAACGGACGGGTGGAGATCTCTTCACCGGCACCGGCGACGCCGATGATGATGGATTCGCCCCAGCCCTTGTGCGCGCACTCAAGCGCCGCACGCATGACATTGACGTTGCCGATGCACTCGAAGGAGTAGTCGACGCCGCCGTCGGTCATGTCGACGATGGCTTCCTGGACCGGCACGGACAGCTTGCTCGGGTTGACGAAGTCGGTGGCGCCGAACTTGCGGGCCAGGTCGAACTTGTCTTCATTGATGTCGATGGCGATGATGCGCGACGCCTTGGCCATCACCGCGCCCTGGATGGCGGCCAGACCGATGGCACCGAGGCCGAAGATGGCAACGGTAGAGCCCGGCTCGACCTTGGCGGTGTTCATCACCGCGCCGATACCGGTGGTGACGCCACAGCCCAGCAGGCAGATCTTGTCCAGCGGGGCTTCCTTGGACACCTTGGCCAGCGAGACTTCCGGCACCACGGTGTATTCGGAGAAGGTGGAGGTGCCCATGTAGTGGTGCAGCATCTTGCCATCGAGAGAGAAGCGCGAGGTGCCGTCCGGCATCAGGCCACGACCCTGGGTGGCACGCACGGCGCTGCACAGGTTGGTCTTGCCGGAGAGGCAGAACTTGCACTTGCCGCATTCGGCGGTATAGAGCGGAATGACGTGGTCGCCCGGCACCAGGCCAGTCACGCCCTCGCCCACTTCCTCGACGATACCGGCGCCTTCGTGGCCCAGCACGGACGGGAACAGGCCTTCCGGGTCTGCGCCGGACAGGGTGAACGCATCGGTGTGACAGACGGCGGTATTGACGATGCGTACCAGCACCTCACCGGCCTTCGGCCCTTCGACATCGATCTCGACCAGTTCCAGCGGCTTGCCGGCTTCCAGCGCAATCGCAGCACGTGATTTCATGAATCTCTCCTAGTGAGCATCAATAGCGGTAAACTGGCTGCCAATCTCATGCCCCTGGTGTGGTGACGATCACCACGGAGGCCACCCTGAAAGGTAGCAGCACCTGACAGGTTGCATGGATGAGTCGCCCGAGGGACTCCCCACGCGACAGGCACTGGGCTCGTCCTTGCGGTTCATCCTTGCGGGCTTGGCATGGAGCACAGTCTACGCAGTCATGCGGGTGGGATTAAGCCGTCGGCACTCAGATGATTATTGCCACTCAACAACAATGAAAGAGGAGCCAGCATGCAGCGCTGGGACCGTATCGAAGCCTTCGTGGAAGTCGTCAGAATCGGCTCATTTTCCGGTGCCGCCCGTCATCTCGGGGTGTCCAGCTCACATGTCAGTCGTCTGATCAGCCAGTTGGAAGCCCAGCTCGATACCCAATTGCTCTACCGCACCACCCGTCAGACGCGTCTCACCGATGCCGGACAGGTGTATTTCGAGCACTGCCATCACCTCTTCGATGGCTTCCGCGCCGCCGAACAGGCCATCGGTGACTTCCACGCCCGCCCCAGCGGCGTGCTCAAGCTGACCAGCGCCACCACCTTCGGCGAGCGCTACGTCGCGCCGCTGGTCAACGACTTCCAGCTGCTGCACCCGCAACTGGAAGTGCAGATGCACTTCACCAACCGTGCGGTGGAACTGATCGACGAGGGCTTCGACGTCGCCATCCGCATGGGCGTGCTCAAGGATTCCTCGCTGATCGCAAGGCGGCTGGTGGACCGCCGCGAATTCGTCGTCGCCTCGCATGACTACTTCCAGCAGGCGCCGCGCCCGCACACCCTGGCCGAGCTCTCCAGTCATCGCTGTCTGGCCGGCTCCAAGCGCGAGTGGCTGTTCGAGGTCGAGGGCCAGCGCCGCGAGGTGCGCATCACCGGCAGCTGGCAGGCCAACTCTGGTCCGGCGCTGTTGGACGCCACGCTCAAGGGCCTCGGCCTTGCCCAGATTCCCGACTATTACGTCGCGCCCCATCTGGCCAGCGGCAAGCTGATCTCGGTGCTGGATGAGTACCAGGTGCGCGATACCGGGGTATGGATCGTCTATCCCCGCCACCGCCACCTCTCGCCCAAGGTGCGCCAGTTCGTCGACTTCATGGTCGAGCGCTTCGAGGGCGGCATCCCCGGCCTTGACGCATGACGCGCCGCCGCGGATGAGCTGCTGAGTTGATGAGCGAATAAGTTGATGAGCGAATAAGTTGATGAGCGGATGAGTTGATGAGCCGACGAACGACAGACGGGCTGCCAATCGGCAGCCCGTCTGTCATTGCACTCACCATGCTCATCAACGGCGTCAGGCGCGCTGCGCGCCGCTGCCCGGCACCGCCTCGGGCAGATGCACCGGCGGCGCCTTGACCAGCAACTTGCTGGCCACGAAATAGACCAGCGCCCCCAGCAGCGAGCCGGTGAACCAGCCGTAGTCGTAGAACCAGGACAGTCCGGGCTGCGAGAAGCTGATCACCGTCAGCCCCACCGGCACGAAGAAGGCGATGAAGCCCGCCGGATTGAAGGCCGGATAGGTGCTGCCATCCAGATAGAGTGCCGGCAGATCAAAGGACTGACGACGGATCACGAAGTAGTCGACGATCATGATCCCCGCGATCGGCCCCAGCAGACTCGAATAGCCCAGCAGCCAGTTGGAATAGAGGCTCTCGAGACTCACGTCCGAGACGATCCAGCCCATCTTCTTGATCAGCTCGAAGCCCATCAGCAGCACCCCGACCAGCCCGGTCAGCAGCACGCCGCGCGTCTGGTTGATCAGCTTCGGCGCGATGTTCTGGAAGTCATTGGTCGGCGAGACGATGTTGGCCGCGGTATTGGTGGAGAGCGTCGCGATGATGATCAGCACCATGGCGATGGCGACCCACCCGGGGCTGTCGATGCGACCGATCAGATTGACCGGGTCGGAGATGGTCTCGCCCACCAGCGAGCTGGACGCCGCGGTCAGCACCACGCCGAGCGCAGCGAAGAAGAACATCGTCAGCGGCAGACCGATGATCTGACCGACGATCTGATCCTTCTGGCTCTTCGCGTAACGGCTGAAGTCAGGGATGTTCAGCGACAGCGTCGCCCAGAAGCCGACCATCGCGGTCAGGCCCGCCATGAAGTAGCTGGCCACGCCATCGCCTTCGGGACGATTCGGCGGCTGAGCCAGCAGCTCGCTGATCGAGGTATGCGGCAGCGCCCACACCATCAGGCCGACACCCACCGCCAGCAGCAAGGGCGCGGAGAGCGTCTCCAGCCACTTGATGGATTCCGCGCCGCGAATCACCACGAACAGGTTGAGCGCCCAGAACACGAAGAAGCCGATGACCTCGCCTACCCCGCCCAGCGCCTTCCAGTCGGCCGAAAGGCTCGACAGCAGCAGGTGGATCGCCAGCCCGCCGAACATCGTCTGGATACCGAACCAGCCACAGGCGACCACCGCGCGAATCATGCATGGCACGTTGGAGCCGATGATACCGAAGGAGGAGCGCAGCACCACCGGGAAGGGAATCCCGAAGCGCGTACCGGGGAAGGCGTTGAGGGTCAGCGGAATCAGTACCACCAGGTTGGCGACCAGAATCGTGAACAGCGCCTCGCCGACGCTCAGACCGAAGTAGGCGGTCAGGACGCCACCCAGGGTATAGGTCGGCACGCAGATCGACATGCCGACCCACAGTGCGGCGATGTTCCAGCGCGACCAGGTGCGCTCGGCACTCCTGGTCGGCGCGATATCCTCGTTGTAACGCGGGCTGCGGGCAACATCCTGTGCCACCACCAGCTCGATCATTTCCTCATTGCTGCGCACCATGTGCGAGCGCGTCTGTGTCGGGGCCATGAGTCCTCACCTGTTCAGCTGTTGTTATTGTTGAGGGTGATGCACTGCGCTTGCCTTGTGTCACTTGTCGTTTCCTGTCTTCCTCACCTTCTCCGTCGCTTTCCTGACTCCTCTTCGCTCCTCCCCGTTCGGCACACTTCATCAGGCTCACTTCATTCGGCACTGCATGCAGAAGATTCTGATGCAGAAGATTCTGCGGCAGACGAATCTGTGGCAGGCCGTGTAGAAGAAACACCTTGCGCAGTTCATGTGCAAAACCCTGTGGCAAATCGCATGCCGCCGGCCGGATTATTGCCGACAAATCAAACCTGTCTTGCAAGACAACTTGAGATGCATTGGCGCGTATTTTCATGCATGACGCCTGTCAGGTGGCGACAAGCCGTGTTCGCGCCAACTGTCAGTATGGTCAGGTTCCAAGCTGGTGCAAGGCGGTCTTGCGCAATGCCCCCGCAAACGATCACAACCCACTGTTGTGCATCGTCTTTTCCTTTGAAAATCGCGTGAGCCATGCTGATTCCCCAGGCACCACAATGGTGAAATATGGCCTTTTCTGGGATAAAAACTCTTTGATAACAACAAGATAAATCCACAAGACTTTATTTGACACTTCATCTTGCCGAACGCGGGAACACTGTCTAATGTTCATTAAGCTGACTGGTGAGACAGGATTTAAATCGGACCTTTCCTGACCCATGACGCCTGCCAACGGCATGCAGGCTTGCCAGGCAGGCGGCGTGTTTTTCCTGGGGCCATTTCGCGCTATCCCTGCTCACCCGTTCAGCCCACCAGCACTCATTGAAGACAACAACAACCGGCGCCAAGCGCCCGATGAGGAAGACATGTCGAACGATTCCCGCATCTCCTATACCGAGGATGCCGGCAAGCTGCGCTGCGCCGTCATCCAGATGGGACTCAACGTCTCCACCGACCTCGAGCCCGCGCAGATCCGTGATGCCATGAACGAGGCCCACCTGCCGCTGATCGACCAGGCCGGTGAGGCAGGCGTCAAGATCCTGTGCTTCCAGGAAGTCTTCAATCAGCCCTATTTCTGCCCGAGCCAGGATGCCAAGTGGTATGCCGCCGCCGAGCGCGTGCCCGACGGCCCCACCGTCACCCTGATGCAGCAGTACGCGAAGAAGCATCAGATGGTGATCATCGTGCCCATCTACGAGGAAGTGCAGCCGGGGGTGTACTACAACACCGCCGCCGTCATCGATGCCGACGGCAGCTATCTGGGCAAGTATCACAAGACCCACATCCCGCAGGTGGCGGGCTTCTGGGAGAAATTCTTCTTCAAGCCGGGCAAGTCCGACTGGCCGGTCTTCGACACCGCCTACGGGCGCATCGGCGTCTACATCTGCTACGACCGCCACTTCCCGGAAGGCTGGCGTGCGCTGGCGCTCAATGGCGCCGAGATCATCTTCAACCCCTCCGCCACCGTCGCGGGCCTCTCCCAATATCTGTGGGAGCTGGAGCAACCCGCCTCCGCCGCCGCCAATGGCTGCTACATCGCCGCCATCAACCGCGTCGGCCATGAACAGCCCTGGGATATCGGCGAGTTCTACGGCTCCTCCTACTTCGTGAATCCGCGCGGCCAGATCGAAGCCCAGGCCAGCGCCACCGAGGATGAGCTGCTGATCCACGACCTCGACATGGCGATGGTGCGCGAGGTGCGCAACAACTGGCAGTTCTTCCGCGACCGTCGCCCGGACGCCTATACCCGCCTCACCGACGGCGAGTGACGGACTGACGACCAGCACGACAACAACAAGACGACCTGACACTCAATGCCGGACAAGGCCGCGCGATGCGGCCGGGAGAGACTCATGGCAATCCTGATCAAGGGCGGCAGCATCCAGACCCACGAAGAGCGCTACACCGCCGATGTGCTGTGTGACGGCGAGACCATCACCGCCATCGGCACCGACCTGGACGTCCCGGACGACTGCGAAGTGATCGACGCCAGCGGCTGTCTGGTGATGCCCGGCGGCATCGACCCGCACACCCACATGCAGCTGCCCTTCATGGGCACCGTGGCCAGCGAGGACTTCCAGACCGGCACCGCCGCGGCGCTGGCCGGTGGCACCACCATGATCATCGATTTCGTGATCCCCTCCCCGCAGCAGCCGCTGATGGAGGCCTATCACACCTGGCGCGAATGGGCCGAGAAGTCGTGCTGCGACTACAGCTTCCACGTCGCCGTCACCTGGTGGGACGAGAGCGTCAGCCAGGACATGGCGACGCTGGTCGCCGATTACGGCGTCAACAGCTTCAAGCACTTCATGGCCTACAAGAACGCCATCATGGCGCCGGACGACACCCTCGTCTCTAGCTTCGCGCGCTGTCTGGAGCTGGGCGCGATTCCCACCGTGCATGCCGAGAACGGCGAGCTGGTCTACCACCTGCAGCAGAAGCTGCTGGCCGACGGCATCACCGGCCCGGAGGCGCATCCGCTGTCGCGCCCACCGCAGGTCGAGGGCGAAGCCGCCAGCCGCGCCATCCGCATCGCCGGCACCCTGGGCACGCCGGTGTATCTGGTCCACGTCTCCACCGCCGATGCGCTGGAGGAGATCCGCTACGCCCGCGAGCACGGTCAGCCGGTCTACGGCGAGGTGCTGGCAGGCCATCTGCTGATCGATGAAGAGGTCTATCAGAACAAGAGCTGGGAATTCGCGGCCGGCCACGTGATGAGCCCACCGTTCCGCTCGCTGGAGCACCGTCAGGCACTGTGGGGCGGCATCCAGTCCGGAGACCTGCAGACCACCGCCACCGATCACTGCTGCTTCTGCGCCGAGCAGAAGGAGATGGGCAAGGACGACTTCTCGAAGATTCCCAACGGCACCGCCGGGGTCGAGGACCGCATGGCGATGCTGTGGCACGAAGGCGTCAACACCGGACGCTTCTCCGCCGAGGACTTCGTCGGCCTGACCTCCACCAATGCCGCCAAGATCTTCAATCTGTATCCGCGCAAGGGCGCGATCCGCGTCGGCAGCGACGCCGACATCGTGGTCTGGGACCCCAACGCCGAGCGCACCATCTCGGCCAAGACCCACCACCAGAACATCGACTTCAACATCTTCGAAGGCCGCACCGTCAAGGGCATTCCACGCCACACCATCAGCCGCGGCGACTGGGCATGGCGCGATGGCGAACTGCATGCCAAGCGCGGCCACGGCCAGTATGTCGAGCGTCCGGCCTACCCCAGCGTGTTCGACCAGCTCAAGGCCCGCGCCGAGAGCAACGTCGTCAGCGCCGTGGATCGCAGCTGACGGTCGGCGAACGACCCACCTGAGGCCAGTACGAAACGGCTGAGACAAGCACGACACGACTGAACGACGGCCTGGCGGCGCACCTGACGCGCTGCCAGTCCCTTAGCACTTCCAAACAAGCCGCTGCCAACCAAGGCGCGCAACCCGACTCGCCTGCAAGACCAACAACAACGACCCCGCGCCTGAGCGCGGGCAGGAGCCACACCGTGACCACATCCTCCACTCCTTCCCACTGGGCCCCGAGCGGGCTCGCGGAAGAGGCGCTGAGTGCGCGTTTCACAGACCTGCATCCAGCGCTCAGCAAGCGCCAGGCCTTCATCGAGAGCTCGCGCTGTCTGTACTGCTACGATGCCCCCTGCATCAAGGCCTGCCCGACCAGCATCGACATCCCGACCTTCATTCGCCGTATCCACGATGACAATCTCGAAGGCGCCGCCAGCGAGATTCTCGATGCCAATATCCTCGGTGGCAGCTGCGCCCGCGTCTGCCCCACCGAGATCCTTTGCGAGCAGTCCTGCGTGCGCAATCAGGGCGATGAGTGCCAGCCGGTGCTGATCGGCCTGCTGCAGCGACATGCGCTGGACAACGCCCAGTTCGAAGCCCATCCGTTCACGCGTGGCGCCAGCACCGGTCGGCGTATCGCGGTGGTCGGCGCCGGGCCAGCCGGGCTTTCCTGCGCCCATCGCCTGGCGCGTTTCGGCCACGACGTGGTGATCTTCGAGGCCGAGGAAAAGGCCGGCGGCCTCAACGAATACGGCATCGCCCGCTACAAGCTGACCGATGACTTCGCCGCCCGCGAGGTCGAGTTCCTGCTCGAGATCGGCGGCATCGAGATCCGCCACGGCCAGCGCCTCGGCGACAACCTGGCGCTGGCCTCCCTGACACGCGAATTCGACAGCGTCTTCCTGGGCCTCGGCCTTGGCACCAGCCATGCCCTCGGCCTGACCGGCGAGGATGCCAGCGGCCTGATGGCGGCCACCGACTTCATCAAGGTGCTGCGTCAGAGTGGCGAACTGAACGCCCTGGCGGTGCCCAGACACGCCGTGGTGATCGGCGCCGGCAACACCGCCATCGATATCGCGGTGCAGGCCAGGCGCCTCGGCGCGCAGACAGTGGACCTGGTCTATCGGCGTGGCGAGGAGCAGATGTCCGCCACCCATCACGAGCAGGAAATCGCGCGCGCCAATGGCGTGATGATCCACACCTGGGCGCGCCCGCTGGCGATCGATGTGGCAGACGATAGTGGTAGAAGCGAAGAAGGTGATGACGCCGCGCTCAGCGCGATGCAGTTCGCGCGCACGCGGGTCGAGGATGGTCGCCTCGTCGATACCGGCGAGACCTTCACGCTGGCCTGCGATGGGGCCTTCACCGCCATCGGTCAGGGCTTCGATGACGCGAGCCTGAGCGACGCCCATGCCGCAGGGCTGGCCCGCGAGGGGGCCAGGATAGAGGTGGACGAGATGCTGCGCACCAGTCTGCCCGGCGTCTATGCCGGCGGTGACTGCATCGCCCGCGGGCAGGACCTGACCGTTCAAGCCGTCGCCCACGGCAAGCTGGCCGCCGAGGCCATCCATCACGATCTGATGCTCAAGGTGGAGGCCGCCTGATGACCATTCATACCCCGCTCAATGACGACAACGCCCGCCCGGCAGGTGCTGGATCAAGCGGCGATCACGTCGCCAGCTACAAGGCCGATCTGTCGGTCAACTTCGCCGGCATCCGCGCCCCCAACCCCTTCTGGCTGGCCAGCGCCCCGCCCACCGACAAGGCCTACAACGTGGTACGCGCCTTCGAGGCCGGCTGGGGTGGCGTGGTCTGGAAGACGCTGGGTGAAGACCCGGCCGCGGTGAATGTCTCCTCCCGCTACTCGGCGCACTATGGCCCGAATGGCGAGGTCAGCGGCTTCAACAACATCGAGCTGATCACCGACCGCTCGCTGGAGATCAACCTGCGCGAGATCACCCAGGTCAAGAAGGACTGGCCGGACCGCGCGCTGATCGTCTCGCTGATGGTGCCGTGCGAGGAAGAGGCCTGGAAGACCATCCTGCCGCAGGTCGAGGCCACCGGCTGTGACGGCATCGAACTCAACTTCGGCTGCCCCCATGGCATGCCGGAACGCGGCATGGGCGCGGCGGTGGGCCAGGTGCCGGAGTATGTCGAGCAGGTCACGCGCTGGTGCAAGACCTACAGCTCGCTGCCGGTAATCGTCAAACTGACCCCCAACATCACCGACGTGCGTGAACCGGCCAAGGCCGCCTGGCGTGGCGGCGCCGATGCCGTCTCGCTGATCAACACCATCAACTCCATCACCCATCTGGATCTCGACCGCATGGTCGCGCATCCCATCGTCGGTGACCGCAGCACCCACGGCGGCTATTGCGGCAGCGCCGTGAAGCCCATCGCACTGAACATGGTGGCCGAGATAGCGCGCACGCCGGAAACCGCCAACCTGCCGATCTCCGGCATCGGCGGCATCTCCAACTGGGAGGATGCCGCGGAATTCATCGCCCTCGGCGCGGGCAGCGTGCAGGTGTGCACGGCGGCAATGCTGCACGGCTTCCGTATCGTCGAGGAGATGAAGGACGGCCTGGGGCGCTGGATGGACAGCAAGGGCTATCAGCGTATCGACGAGTTCTCCCGCGCGGCGGTGCCCAACACCACCGACTGGAAGCAGCTGGACATGAACTATCAGGTGATCGCCCGCATCGACCAGGACAAGTGCATCGGCTGCGGACGCTGCTACATCGCCTGCGAGGACACCTCGCACCAGGCCATCATGCATCTGGCCAAGGACAACGGCACCGCCCGCTATGAGGTGAAGGACGCCGACTGCGTGGGCTGCAACCTGTGCGAGATCACCTGCCCGGTCGAGGACTGCATCAGCATGGAAGTGCAGGACACCGGCAAGCCGTACATGAACTGGATGGAGGACCCGCGCAATCCGCATCGCGCGGCCTGATCGCCTGATGCTCCTCTGATCGCGGGGCGCAGCTAGCAATAGATGGGAACCAAAAAAGGGGCTGCCAGCAATGGCAGCCCCTTCTTGATTGGCTTGATGATCCAGCAATGATGATCGTGATTAGCTTCATGATAATATAACCATGAAGTTACCCGCCATCTCAGGCGGACAATCCGACACCCTTCAGCAGCACCCGCGTCACGTTCTGCACCGCCTGCTCGAATTCCCGATCACTCAGCGCCTTGCCCTGATTGAGCACCGCGATCTGATGATCGAAGTCGGCGTAATGCTGGGTGCTGGCCCAGATCATGTACAGGTAGGCAGAGGCATCGACGTTGTCGATGCGGCCCTCGCCGATCCACTGGCGCAGACGTGACTTCTTCATCTCGGCCCACTCCTCGAGCCACACCGTCAGCTCTTCGCCCAGCACCGGCGCACCCTGCATGATCTCGCTGGCCCACACCTTGGAGCCATAGGGGCGCTGGCGCGAGTGCATCATCTTGGCGCGTATGTAGGTGGAGAGCACCAGCTGCGGGTCGTCGTAGGCCTCGAAGCACAGCGCATCTTCCTTCCACAGCGCCAGCAGGCCATCGAGCACCGCGCGATACAGCGCTTCCTTGGTGCTGAAGTAGTAATGCAGATTGGACTTGGGCAGCTCTACCTCGGCGGCAATATCGACCATGCTGGCGCCGACATAGCCCTTGAGAGCGAAGATCTTTTCGGCGGCGAGCAGGATGCGGCCGACATTATCCTTGCGAATCTGAGACTTGCGAGTGGTCATGCGATCCCCTGACGCGGTGCTGGCAGTGCGATGAGAATATCACAACCGCACTGCCAACATGTCTGAGCCGTCAGGTTTGCCCTGTCATCCGGCAAGGGCGACGACTTCTCTGCAAGTGCTGTGCAATCCCGCGCCAGCGCGGATCGGCAAGAACCGCGCCCGTGACATCACTCGAAGACCGCGCCGTCGATGAAGCCATCCGCCGGCATCGGCACCTGGCCCGCCTCACCGCTCAGCCACCAGGGCGCCGGATGCGTGCCTTCACTGCGCTCATCCGCCACCGGTACCACCATGCCCAGCCTGCGGGCCGCCGTGCGGTAGAGATCCGGGCGCACACAACGTGTCAGCGTCGCCTCGAGATCCTCGTCATTGAAGCCCTGCAGATGCCCCCAGCGCTGCATCTGGGCGATGTACCAGCGCGTCTGGGAACGCCACGGGAAGTTGGCCGCATAGCGATGGAAGATGGTCCAGCCGGGATTGTGCTGCTGGAAGTCGTCCACCGACTGCTCGACATCGACGTCTTCCAGCCCGCGTGTCACCACGCTCATCGGCACCTCCGGCATGCCCTCTTCGTGCAGCCACTCGGCGGCCCTGTCCCGATTGCCGGGGCGGTCCAGCCAGGCGCAGGCATTGAGCAGCGCGCGAATCAGCGCCTGATGCGCCAGCGGATGCTGCTCCGCCCAGTCCTCGCGCACGCCCAGCACCTTTTCCTGCCCGAAGCGCCAGATATCGTGACTGCCCGCCACCACCTGCCCCATGCCCTGCGCCGCCGCCAGACTGTTCCAGGGTTCACCGACACAGAAGCCATCCAGCGCACCGCTAGCCAACTGTGCCGCCATCAGCGGCGGCGCCACGGCGCGCATCTCGACGTCGCGATCCGGATTGATGCCGCCAGCCGCCAGCCAGTAGCGCAACAGATAACGATGCGAAGAGAACGGATGCACGCTGGCCAGCTTGAGCAGTGGCTCGCCACGCTGCTTGCGCTCGTGCACATGCGCCGCCAGCGCCTTCGCGACCTGCAACGGACTGGAGAGGTCGTGGCCGTCCTCGCCGAGGGTGGCCATCAGCGCGCGCGACAGCGTGATGGAGTTGCCGCCCAGGTTGAGCGTCATGGCACTGATCACCGGCGTGGCGCGGCCATCCAGGCCCAGGGTCGAGGTCAGCGGCATCAGCGCCAGCATCTGCGCCCCCTGCAGCACACCGGTCTGCAGGTCATCACGCAACGCCGCCCACGAGGGTTGCCACTTGAGTGTCACCGCCAGCCCCTCCTCGCGGAAAAGCCCCAACTGCTCAGCGACCACGAAGGGCGCGGCATCATTGAGTGGCATCAGGCCCAGCGTCAGCTGATGGCCATTCAGGGGTACATCTGTGGGCATCACGCACACCTCTTGAACGATCGAGAGAGAAGGACAGTACGGCGACCGGCTCAGCGCCGACGCGCGGCCTTGAGCAGCTCATCGGCCAGCTCATGCAGGGCCAGGCGCCGGTTCATGGCGGTCTTGCGCAGGTATTGGTAGGCGGCATCTTCACTGAGCCCACGCGTCTCCATCACCACGGCCTTGGCGCGATCGACGCTGCGCCGCTGCACCAATGTGGTCTGGGTACGGTTGAGCTCCCCCTTGAGCGCACGGTGCGCCTCGAAGCTGGTGATGGCGACCTCGACCATGCTGCGCACCATCGCTGGCATGACGTGGTCCACCACATAGGCCGAGACACCGGCGCCAGCCGCCTCACGCACGAGGTCCGGGGCATCTTCACTGGCCAGCATGATCATCGGCTTGGGATAGCGTCGCCCCAGCTGGCCGAGATGCTCCAGGGTGTCGCGGCTGGGCAGGTCGGCGTCGATGATCACCGCATCGGGCTGATGCTGCTCGACCAGCGCGTGCAGGTCCTCGTGCTCGTCAACGCGCAGCGCCACCTCGAAGCCGGCGCTCAATAGCGCCTGCTCCAGCGCGGCGGAGCGCTCACTGCGGACATCGACGATCAGCACGGTCACGGGCATGTCAGGTTTCCTTGGGTCGGGCATGAGACTTGCCGTACACCCAAGCAGGATTCGTGCCGCAATCTGGTGCAACCCTGCGGCCAAAGGCCTTCAGAGCGGCCGAGCCGAAAGCGTCGCTGCACTGCAATGAGGCACGCGCCTGCCCGACCCTCCCAGCGCCATCTGCGTGCGCCAGACTGGTACCTCGCGCCTTGCTGACGCACCGCCAGCGCGCATCGAGCGCGCATCCAGCCCGGGACACCGCCTGCGCGTGCCAACCTATTGCCCTCGCCAAGCCATTGATCTTCTGGGACTTGTCCCGCCCACACCCCCGCAACTGGCGCGCTACTTGCTTTGTTCCTGTCACTTGCCGCACAGACGCTCTGCTGCCGGCAACCATGGCATCACCGACTGCTGCCATCGCTATCCATGACGTGGACCAGGCTCTTCGGAGTACGAGTGCGTCGAACCAGGCCCCTCAATGACGAGGCGCCCTTGCTGTCGTTCATTCACAGCCGTTCGACCACTCGCCGAGCACACCTGACTTCGTGCCCGGCACCGACGCTGAATCAGGAGCCCACTCATGGATATCCGCAACAAGGCCAGCCGCATCCGGCTGTTCAGCTTCAACACCCCGCAAATGCGCGCCTTCCACATGTCGTGGTTCGCCTTCCACGTCTGCTTCTTCGGCTGGTTCGGCATCGCGCCGCTGATGGCCGTGGTGCGTGACGACCTCGGCCTGACCAAGACCCAGATCGGCAACACCATCATCGCCTCCGTCGCCATCACGGTGATCGTGCGCCTCGCCATCGGCGTGCTGTGTGATCGCATCGGGCCACGCAAGGCCTACACCTGGCTGCTGTGCCTCGGCTCGCTGCCGGTGATGTGCATCGGCTTCGCCGACAGCTTCGAATCCTTCTTCCTGGCCCGTCTGGCCATCGGTGCCATCGGCGCCTCCTTCGTCATCACCCAGTACCACACCTCCGTGATGTTCGGCCCCAACGTGGTCGGCACCGCCAACGCCACCACCGCGGGCTGGGGCAACCTGGGCGGCGGCACCACCCAGATGCTGATGCCGCTGGTGATGGCCGGCCTGCTGATGCTGGGCGTCGAGCAGACCCTGGGCTGGCGTCTGGCGATGGTCGTGCCGGGCATCGTGCTGTTCCTGACCGGTATCGCCTACTACTTCTTCACCCAGGATGCGCCGGACGGCAACTTCAGCGAGCTGCGTGAGCGTGGTGAGCTGCCCAAGGCCGAGAAGGAATACAGCATGCGCGCCACCTTCGGCGCGGCGGCACGCGACATCCGCGTCTGGGCCCTGTTCCTCGTCTATGGCGCCTGCTTCGGGGTCGAGCTGACCATCAACAACGTCGCCGCCATCTACTTCTTCGACCACTTCGATCTCGATCTTGCCACCGCCGGTCTCATCGCGGGCCTGTTCGGCCTGATGAACCTGTTCGCCCGCACCCTGGGCGGCGTGTTCTCCGACCTGTTCGCCCGCCAGTCCGGCCTCAAGGGCCGCGTGCGCTGGCTGTTCATCGCGCTGCTGTGTGAAGGCGTCGCGCTGGTCGGCTTCGCCCAGATGGAAACCCTCGCGGTGGCCATCGGCATCATGCTGGTCTTCAGCCTCTTCGTGCAGATGGCGGAAGGCGCGACCTTCGGTATCGTGCCCTTCGTCAATCGCAAGGCGCTCGGCGCGGTCGCCGGTATCGTCGGCGCGGGCGGCAACGCGGGCGCGGTCGCCGCGGGCTTCCTGTTCCGCAGTGAGGAGCTGACCTACCAGGAAGGCCTGATGTACCTGGGCATGGGCGTGATCGTGATCTCGCTGTTCGCGCTGCTGGTGCGCTTCAGCGCTGCCACCGAAGCCGAGGAAAGCCGCGCCTACGACGCCGCCGTCGCGGACCGCAAGCAACAGAGCGAGCAGCAGCCCGCCTCGGCATAAGCGGATTTCCCTCTCCCCGAGCCAGACACAAGAAGGCCCCGTCTCATGGGAGGCGGGGCCTTCTTGTGTCTGGCGACAGCTCAGGTCAGCGGCGACTCATCGCGGCGCTGACAGCCGAGCCTCAGCTATCGGTGGCGTTCTCGACGCTATCACCGGCTTCCTCGACGGCGTTGTCCATCTTCTCACCGGCCTTCTCCATCGGGCCTTCGTCCTCGCAACCGGCGAGCGACAGGCCACCGAGACCGAGCATGGCAATCATCAGCGAACTACCCAGAGTCTTGAGCTTCATGATGTCTCTCCTTGAATCATCGGTCGGAATGACGCGACAGCTGCCATCACACTCAGGCTGCCACGTGGTGTTACCCATGACATGGAGCGGGAGCCTTGTAGTTTCAAGGGTCACGCAACGCCGAGTTGCCTGTTGCTGATCAAATACCAAGCTCAGAGAAGGTATCGGGAAACTGCACTTCACCGCCCAGCCCCTCCAGGTAGTCCGGCAGCAGCTCGAAGGCGACGAAGGAACCCGGCACGTCGTCATGATGGCAGTAGAGCCCGTAATGACACGCCGGATGAAAGCCCAGATGGGTATAGAAATCCGCATGGCCTGCCGCCACCACGGCCCCCGCCCCCAGCAGCCGGCAGCGCTTGACCGCCGAGATCACCAGCCGCTTGCCGATGCCGTGACGCTGATGCTGGGGCAGCACCGCCAGCGGCGCCAACGCCATCAGCACGCGGTCCGGGTAGCCGGAAAGCTCCACGCGCGACACCATCACATGCCCCAGCAGGCCGCCCTCGCCTTCACTGAGGTGGCGACCGGTCTCCGGGTCGGTGACACGCTCGGCCACCAGCGAGATCTGCGCCAGATTGCCTCGACGCAATCTGTCACCCAGGCGCGCTTCACGATGGCCGGCAAAGACGGATTCATGAATGCGGTAGATGCGCTCATGATCAATGAGACGTTCTTCACGAATGCGAAGATTATCGACGGCGTTGGCAGTCATCACGAGGTACCGAATCAGCGCCCTGATGGTCAGGGACGTTACCTCAAGCGTAGCCACCGCCCGCAGCGGCTGCGAGCGTCAATCTGCTGCTCAAAAAGCACGATGCCCGCCGTGGTGGCGGGCATCGCTTGGGGTGATATCAAGGTCGCATGGCAGATGAAATGCCTGGTTCAGTCCCTCTCAGGGTTCTCGCCGCTACCGGTCAGACACGTCACCGACACTGCTCGAGCATTGCGCCGACGCTGCCCGCCTCAGCTCTTGAGACGACGCGCGCGGAAGGAGCGCCCCTTGAGCTTGCCGTTCATCAGCTGGGTGAGTGCCGACTTGGCGACATCACGCTCCACGGCGAGGAAGGTGGTCCGCGCCAGCACCTTGATCTTGCCGATCTTGCTGCCTTCCAGGCCGCCGTCACCGGTCAGCGCGCCGAGGATGTCGCCGGGGCGCAGCTTGTCCTTCTTGCCACCGTCGATCTGCAGCGTCGCCATGCGCGCATGGAACGGCTCGCGCGTCAGCATGCTTTTCGAGGGCAGCGGCTCGGCTTCCAGCGTCTGCTCGAGGAATTCGCCCAGCTTGGTCAGGCGATAGTCTTCCTTCTCGGTGTAAAGCGTGCAGGCGATGCCGGAGCTGCCGGCACGGCCGGTACGCCCGACACGGTGCACGTGAGCATCGAGATCACGCGCGATCTCGTAGTTGAACACCGCATCCAGCGCTTCGATATCCAGCCCGCGCGCCGCGACATCGGTAGCCACCAGAATCGAGGTGCTCTTGTTGGCGAACATCACCAGCGTCTGGTCACGCTCGCGCTGTTCGAGATCACCGTGCAGCGCCATGGCACTGAAGCCGTGCTCATTGAGCGCATCGCTGACTTCCTGCGCCTGACGCTTGGTGTTGCAGAACACCACGCTGGATTCCGGGCGGTACTTGAGCAGCAGGATACGCAGCGCCTCGAAGCGCGCCTCGTCATCGGCGACACGGTGAAACAGCTGACGGATGCTGCTGTCATCGTGGGTGGAAGCCACCTCGATGCTGACCGGATCACGCAGCATGCGCTCGGCGATCGGACGCACGCCATCGGCGAAGGTCGCGCTGAACAGCAGCGTCTGACGCTCTTCCGGGGTCTCGGCGACGATGGCATCCAGCACCTCGGCGAAGCCCATGTCGAGCATGCGGTCGGCTTCATCCAGCACCAGGGTATTGAGCTCGACCAGGCTCAGGCTGCCCTTGCGCAGGTGCTCATCCACGCGCCCCGGCGTGCCGACGATGATGTGCGCACCGTGTTCCAGCGAGCCCAGCTGCGGGCCGAAGGGCGCGCCGCCGCATAGAGCCAGCACCTTGACGTTGTGCAGGCCGCGCGCCAGACGACGGATCTCGCCGGCGACCTGATCGGCCAGCTCACGTGTCGGACACAGCACCAGTGACTGCACACGGAAGCGCGAGACCTTGAGACGCGACAGCAGCCCAAGGCCGAAGGCAGCGGTCTTGCCGGAGCCGGTCTGGCCCTGGGCGATGACATCGCGGCCTTGCAGCATCGGCGGCAGGCTCTGCGCCTGAATCGGCGTCATGGTGTGATATTCGAGCGTGGCGAGGTTGTCGAGCAGCTCGGGCGCCAGCGCCAGAGAGGCAAAGGCAGGGGTGGCGGTGGCGTCAGTCACGGGGACATTCCTTCAATCGATGAACAGGCACGAGCCGAACGGGCTTACGCGCGGGCGCAGAGCATAGCAGAGCGTGGCCACTAACGCCTGCCACGGATGCCCGCGCCTGATACCGGCTCCCCAGGCGAGATAGCCTTTTTGAGCAACGCTCTCTCTTGCCCGCCAGACTCACCTCTCAGCACACCGTATGAGCCAGCTCGAACGTGACTCAACTCAAAGCATGATTTTCATCACAACAGGATTCGATTCCCGCCAAATATCATTTATTAATTATCGTTAATTAAACAAAATGGCCAACGGTCAGTTGGCATGACATGACACGGAAACGCATATCAGATTGTCGATGTTTCCCGAGCCTTGATTCATGCAGCGTATTCACACAAATAACGTCGCTACTCATGACGGAATAGTCATCGCGACGTTCTTGTTATCTGCCTCAGACCATCAGTGCCAATGACACACCAGGATTGGCGCATACCGAGATGGGCCCACCCCCATGCCGGGCATGAGGAATGCCACCTCTCATCAGTGATGTGCTGCTGGATACCGCTCGGCTACTGCAGTGGTGTCGCTGCGCGCCCAGAGACTAAATCTGAATCGATGTCATGAATATCAATGACTTGCAGATAGCGAAATGCTGTCTGTGCCGCATAGACGTTTTCGATCTCGGGGTGGTCTCCCGAATTGGATCGTTGCAAGCGTACTGACAGCTCGTGCGAAGCCGCTCATCACGCTGGTCATGAAACCGGTCATCAAGCCCGGTGCAAGGCACAGGTCGCCGGCACTCAGAACCGGCACTCAGAACCGGCACTCAGAACCGGCACTCAGAACCGGCACTCAGAACCGGCACTCAGAACCGGCAACACCATGGAAACAGCATTGACGTGAATCCGGCAGTTTCATTGCCGAAATGCACGGCATAACGCGCATGCAAGTTGCTGTAATAGCACGTCAAAGAGCAAATGATATCGCACGGACAGGCGATCTTTGCCGCCCGCAACACCACGGTCACCGCTGCCCCGACGACAGGGGAGCAGCAATAGAGCGGCGCAGTCTTCAAGCCGCCAGCTGTCAGAGGGGATCACGCCTCTCTACCCAAACAGCCACAAGATGTCACTACGACCCAGGGAGCAAGACGACATGAAGGACCTCTCAAGAATCACGGGCTACGGATGTATCGTGGCCGGTGTCGGCCCGGCAGGCATGGGATTTCTGTTCAATGCCCTCAAGACAGGCCAGATCACGACACTGGCCCGCCACGGACTGTTGATTCTCGATGCCGGCGGCACCCACGCCAGCGGCAAGCTTGGCGCTGGTCGGCTGGGCGAATATCGCATCACCGCCAACTCGGTCGGCGATGTATTCCTCGACTGCCTGCGCGACCCGGCACTCGCCGACGTGCTGGCCCCGCTCGAAGGCGAACCCTGCCTGGAGCGAATCCGCGCCGACCCCTACTCCTCCCCGCGACTCGATGAGATCGGCGAGCTGCTGGAAGCCGCCAGTGCCCTGGTATTGGCGCACATCACCGCCCTGCCGGGCGTCGAGATGTGGTGCGGCACCAGCCTGGACACGCTGCAGTACCTCGACGGCACCAGCATTCTGACCCTCTCGCATGAACCGGAAGTGGCCCAGCGCACGTCGCGGCTGCGCACCGAGAACCTGGTGCTCAATCTGGGCGGCCAGCAGTGCCCGGAGCGATTGACCCAGAGCCTCCACCGTCAGGGACTGACACCGTCGCGGCGCGTACGCATCTACAGCGGCGATGAGCTGTTGCGCATGCCGCCGGGGCAGCTGCGCAGCCTGCTGCTGCCGCGTCTGCGCCGTGGTGGTCGCGTCTGTGTGGTGGGGGGCTCGCACAGCGCCTTCTCGATGCTCGACGTGCTGGCCGACGCGCTGCGCAATACCCGCGTCAAGGAGATCACCCTGCTGCATCGCTCGCCGATTCGGCTGTTCTTCGAGAATGCCGAAGAAGCGCGCGCCGCAGGCTATCACTACGATGCCGAGCGCGATGTATGCCCGATCAGCGGTCGCATCAACCGTTCCGGCGGGCTGCGCTACCGGGCGCTGGCCATCGGTCAGGAAATACTGGCCACCGGCCGCATCGAAGAGTGCGCAATGGACATCCAGCTGGTACAGACCGGTCCCGGCAGTGCCCAGCGCCTGGAACTGGCCAGCGAAGTGCTCGCCGACGCGCCCATCGTGGTGCAGTGCAATGGCTATCAGCCGATTCTGCCCACCATCAGCGACGCCCATCATCAGCCCATCACGCTACGTGAAGTGAACGGCGGACTGGATTCCGATGCCAACGGCAACCCCTGCGACATCCACGGCCAGCGTCTTGCGGGCCTCTACATGTTCGGGCTGGGCGCCGGCCTTGCCGTCGACCCGACGCTCGGCAGTGAAGCCTCCTTCGATGGCCGCATCTATGGCGTCTGGCAGTTCCACAATCACGCCAGCCTGCCGGCCCTCCACGCCATCATTGCGCGCAATGCCAGTGACGACGCACTCGGCAGCGACACTGCTCACTCCGTCGGTCAGGTGATCGCCAGCGATCGCGGCATGGCCAGCGGCAGTGGAATGACCAGCGTCAGCGACAAGACCCGCGACAAGAGCAGCGCAAACAGTGTCGTCAGCGAGAAGGCCAGCGCGGAGAGTCTCGCACAGGCGAGCGAAGCCGAGGACTTCTCCAGCGCCCTCAAGGTGCTGAGTGACTCACTGGGCCTGCAGCAGAAATCCCGCATGGCGTAGCAAGGCATGACGTTACCTGAGCAAGCACAGTACTGACTGTGGGCCTTGCCATCAGATGATTACGTAATGCCGATTATGAAGCACAGCAGAGACAATCATGGGCTTTACCACCTGCACATAAGCCAACTGATTGTCTTTTGGATAAACAAAACAAGAAACCACACATAACGACGCTGGAGCCCCCACTCTCCCCGGCGCAAGCAAGCAAGGCCACACGAAGACGCACGATGGCGATACCTCCCCACACAAAAGCGCCGCCCGGGCATGTCCCGAGCGGCGCTTTTGTGTGTCATCTCAGCAAGAGCTTTGGCTGAACCTTGCAGCCAGCTCGGCCACGGGCACTTAGCGTGCCGCTTCTTCCTCAAGACGCGCCTGCTTGCCACCGAGGGTGAAGCAGGTGTCGATCTCGCGCAGCATGAACAGCGCGACACAGGCGGCCAGCATCGGCCAGGCGGCGAAGAACAGCAGGTGATCGAACGGGTCCAGATACTGCTTGAAGGCAGAGAAGGTAGACCCGGCGTGCAGCAACAGCACCAGACCGTAGGTGAGGGTCTTCTTCACGCCGGTGACGAACAGCAGCAACAACACCATCTCGATGACGGCAATCGCGATGACGATGCCCTCGCCCATGCCACCGATGGCATAGAACTTCTCGAAGATGGCGGCGGCGTGGCCAGGATTGAAGAACTTGTCCAGTGTCCACATCGTGATCACGAGGAAGACCCCGAGGCGCAGCAGCAACAGGGAAATGCGGATTCGATCGGCGTACTTCGTCATGTCAATTCTCTCCAGGGGGAATGGGCCTGCGCTGCAACGCAGCGGGCACGTGTTGCTGTGTACGCACCAAGTGGCTGCCTGGTTGCATTGATCGATGATTTTTCTCGCAAAATTAATCACTTGGCAGCCCAGACCCACCTCGTGCCTCTTTGGCGCAAACGCCTGCTTCATCTGCGGGTTTAGCATCCGCGAGCTGCCATTGTTGGGCAAAACAGCAGCAGTGACTGCCGCACAAGAGACGCTGACTCTCCCGCCATCCAACACTCTGCCTTTCTCGCTGTCTGATTCATCAGCGGCTAGCGCCTTTGCTGCCTCGCCCTGACCCTGGGCCCTCGCCCCTCGACCCTCGGCCGGCCTGCCGGTTCGCCCTTCGCGCTGGAGTTTATCCACATGGCCTCCAAGACTGATCATCCCTCTGCTTGCCCGTCGTCAGACGCTTCAATGCCGGGCTCTTCCACCCAGCCCTCTCCTGCGCTGCGCTGCTGGCAAGCGCCCGGGCCTGGCGACTCTCACCTGCCGGCCCGCATTGCAAAGGCGTGCTTTCCGGCCTTGAGCGCCCAACTGCTGGCGCATGCCGCGCGCATTGCAGCAGAACGCGAGCGCGGCGAGATTCTCGACTACGCCTGTGCCATGAGTGCGGTGCCGACGGTGATTCAGGAGATCTGGCTGGCCAGTGGCGAGCTTGAGACATTCGCATTACGCGAAGGCATCCAGATCGAGAGCCTGGCGGAGCTGCTGGGTGAGCACACTCCGCCTGACAGCCCCGCCACCGCTGCACAAAGTGGCGAGCCAGCGCGGGTCGTGAGGCCCCTTGATACTTTCGACTGGCTGCATCTGGCGCTGGAGCAGCTGTTGCAGATACATCAGGATAAGCAACGTTTACACTCAGACTGATGTATCTCGGCGCCAAAACTCGTATGGTGAGAGAGAGGCTCGGCCTGTCGTCGATCAAGATGGCGCGCGAGTCTCGAGCACGACTGTCATATGCACGACTGGAACGCATTTCTGGTACGAGCAACAAGGCACGACATCAAGCACAGCACGCGGAGCAGAACATCACGATCGATCATTGAAAACGACCAGCCGAGGAGGTTCACATGAAGGTCTACAAACCTGAATGGCGTTGCACGCTCGACGTGACGGAAGGCCCCGACCCCACCGCCCGCTGGAAAACACGGCTTGCCTGGCGCTTGCGCGCCCTCGCCGACCGCTTTGATGGCGGTAGTCGTACGATGAAGATTGACTGCAATGTCACCCCGGCGCTCACCCGCGAAGAGGTCGACACCTGCCTGGGCAAGGGCTTTGCCCTCAGCCAGAATCTGATGCTGCAACTGGCCAACCACAGCGCCTGCGAAGATGTCCTACGCGACGCCAAGGCCGAGCTCTACGAAGAAGAGCAACACCCGATGTAACGGTCTGATCTCAGTAGAACCCCGCAGATCACCCCATCGGTGAACGTAGTCCGCAAGACGCATGAAAAAGCCCTCCCGGCGACGCCGGGAGGGCTTTTTCTTCAAGCGGCCAAACATCTGAATTATATAAATAATTGCCAAAAAAATATAAATCAATCCTCTGATCAGCCACTAGCACTAAAATCTATCACATTGGTTCAACATCACCAAAGTTCGCTTCTTGTAAAGTTTCTAAAACCTCTACTCTATCGACATTTAAGTTCTTAAAATCTTGAGAAAAATCACCTGTAAGCGTTAGCAGAATTGCTGTGTTATATTTTTCTTTAGCAGTGTGAGTGGTATTAACTAGATTCATATAGCTATCATCCACAAAGTCTTTCATATAAAAACTGAAATCAGCTTCCACTTCTACATCGACAGTTGCGGATAGCTTTAAAACAACCACACCGCCGCTAATGCTAACAACATTCACAACTACTTCGCCGTGCTCATCACAATCAAGTTCATGAGAAATATAGGAAATAGACACATTATCCCATTCAAAATATAGATATGAGCTTGCTGTTACTGCGACCTCATAGTTCTCTACGCTACTTATCAGATTGCTTTCAATGCTATCTAGTATATGATTATCTTCTTGAAGCATAGAATCTTCAATAATCTGCCCCATAATACTTACCACTTGACTATGAGGCTGAAGAATTTCTAAGGCTTCAGGTAATGTGCTTACAACAGTTATTCTGTTTGAGCTTTCAGCAAAATCTTTCCAACCTATATCTTGACTTACAGCTAAAACGTTAATCTTATTCTCTTCGCCCCAAGCTTCAAGAGACAATAAAGCTATAGCATCTGGAAACTCATTCTTTTTATCCTTAGATTTTTCAAAAGGCGCTGTAGTTGAAAAGTACTTAGCCAACAACTTTGAAATATCAAGATATTTATCTGACTCTATTACTTCAGCACCAATTAAACCATAGTATTTTAACAAGCGATTTTCACATATACTCTTCTCATCATCCATCGAATCTAATAGTGCTCTAGCTGCTTCTATATTCTCGTCACTTATATGCAACTGCTTTTTAGCTGATCTTAATGCTTGATTTATTGATGAGCGCGCTCTAGTAATCTCGCTCCCCATATGCTTAATTGCTTCATTGTGAACAATATCAGTTTGGGCAACACGAATAGGACTCGTTCTAAATTGAACCATCTGATACAAAAGCCCATCATAAAACCTATAACCCTCACCTTTTAACACTGCATTATCAATAGTTAATGCCCCAAAATCTAGCTCTACTCGACTAATATCTTTGCTTGTAACAACCTTACCTACAATACTCCTAAAGTTAATCATATATCATCCTCCATCTAACCTTCATGTATACAACTAAAGAAAAGCTTATGGACTTCTATTGCAATCAAAAAATAACGCAAGAAACAAACATAAAGAAGATAAGAAATAAATTTCACACAGTGTGATTTTAATCAATGTCCTCAAAACCATTTACAAGAACAAAAAATAACAATGACAATGGGTAATTAGCACACATGGTTTGCTTTATAAGACCACACGTGAGGCTCACTTACAAGCATTTACAACCTATAACATCTAAAGGCATTTTAAAGATTTGGTTGAAATTAGCGAAACTTATTTAAAATAGTACACGGTGTGAAATGTTTTGATAATTTACAATTTTAATTGAACTTGATACCACTCGCTCCCCACCTCACCCTGTACAATGGCTCCCTCAAGCCGCTCCTCCCAACCTCAGGCCTTCCATGTCCATTTCCGCGCGTCCTTCCAAGCTGAGCCTGCCTCAGGTCAATCCCGGTGTGACGACGGTGCTGGAGTATCTGCTGCTCAAGTTTCCGGCGATTGCCGAGTCACGCTGGCGCGAGCGCATGGCCGAGGGCAAGGTGCATCGCGATGATGGCTCGCGGATTACGCCAGAGTCGCCCTACCAGCCGCACCTGCGCGTGTTCTATTACCGCGAGGTGGCAAGCGAGCCGAGCATCCCCTTCGCGGAGCGGATTCTCTATCAGGATGAGCACATTCTGGTGGCCTACAAGCCGCACTTCCTGCCGGTGACACCCGGCGGCCTGTACGTGAACGAGTGCCTGCAGCAGCGACTGCGCAAGCGCACCGGGATAGAGGCGCTACAGGCGGTGCATCGGCTGGATAGGGTCACGGCGGGGCTGGTGCTGTGCTCCGTCAATCCCGACACGCGCCCCCTCTACCATCAGCTGTTCAAGTCGCGGAATATCCACAAGACCTATCAGGCCATTGCCGAGATACACAGCGATGAATCCCTGGTGGGCCAGCAGTGGGAGGTGAAGAATCGTCTCGAGCAGAGCGAGCAACGCTTCCGCATCCATGTCACCGAGGGCGCGGCCAACAGCCACTCGGTGATTCGCTGCGTGCAGCAGACAGACAGCCAGGCATTGTTCGAGCTGCACCCTGTCACCGGCAGAACCCACCAGCTACGCGTACATATGCAGACGCTGGGCTGGCCGATCCTGAATGACCGCTACTACCCCGTGCTGCAACCGCTCTCGCCGGATGACTACGTGCGCCCCTTGCAGCTGCTCTCCAAGGGATTCGAGTTCATTGACCCCGTCACCGGCGAGGAAAGACGCTTCGAATACGACGGTGACCTGACACTGGCGTGAGCCGTGACATGGCCCGTAGCTGTCGTCGCCAGCCGACGCACAGGCCCCGGCATGTGCACAAAAAAATCATCGCCCCAGAGCTTCCTGCTCGACGTCAGGCGGGCTAAGGTTTTCCTCCTGTCCCCGGAAAATAGGCCCAACGATGTCCCGACGTCTCGCAGTGACCGGAGGAGCCGCGCTGGCCGCGCTCCTGTCCTTCCCCGTCCTCGCACAACAAGGGCACGACGGGCCGCCGCCCGATCACGATGGCCCGCCGCCGATGTCAGCGGAAGACCAGGCCCTGAGCGAGGCACTGCGCGCGCGCATGGGCGACACCAGCACCCAGATGCAGAGCGTGCCCATCCCCGAGAGCGCTGCCGAGTGCGGCGACACACCCGGTTATGAGCGCATGCTGTGCCTGATTGATCTGCTCAAGGCGGATATCTCCGACGATGACATCCTGCAGAATCTGCAGCATGACTACTCCCTCGCAGAGGCCGAGAACTGGAGCAATCTGCCCGCTGGCGCCTTCCCGAAACGCCCCGGTGTGCTGCTGGGCGAGCTGAACATCAAGCAGCGCGGCCTCGTCAAAGCCATCATGCTGGAAGCCACCGGCCACGCGCCCGATGAAGGCTTCGACGAGATGCTCCAGACGCTCAACGCCGATGACTACATCAACACCGTCAGCACCGACTACAAGGCCGGTTACTCCTCCTACAACACCAAGTTCGCCTTCCTCGGCACGCCCGGCGAGTCCGGCACCTGGGAGCTGTACTACGGCGGCCACCACATGGCCTTCGCCAACACCTACACCGACGGCAAGCTGGCTGGTGCCACGCCCTCCTTCCGTGGTGTGGAACCCTTCCCCTATTTCGAGATGAACGGCCGCGTAAACGAGCCGCTGACCCAGGAACGCGATGCCTTCGCCACCCTGTTGAGCTCGCTCTCCGATGATCAGAAGGCTGAGGCCACGCTGGAAGGCACCTACCGCGATATCCTCGCTGGCCCCCAGGCCGACGATGCCATCCCCGAAAGCTATGAAGGCATGCCGGTCTCCGAGTTGGATGATGACCAGCGAGCGCTGCTGCTGACGGCCATCGAGACCTACGTGGACGACATCTCCGCCCCCGAAGCCGCGGCCTACATGGAGAAGTACACCTCCGAGCTTCCCGAGACCTATCTCGGCTTCTCCGGCACGCCGCAGGTCAGCGCCGAAAACGATTATGTGCGCATACACGGCCCGTCGCTGTGGATCGAATTCTCGTTGCAGTCGAACAAGTCGACCAACAAGGTCGGCAACCATCCCCACTCGGTATGGCGGGATCGCACCGACGACTACGGCGGCCAGACCGAATGAGCCGGCGCGCTTCCTGGCGCACCGCCCTGCTCGCCCTTGCCGTGATCTCCCTCGGCAATGGGGCCAGCGGGGCGGGAGGCGGCCTCATCGAGACGGCTCACGCCCACGCCCTGCCCGGCAGCGTGCTGACATTCGAGCAGCAACCGCAACACACGCTGCACCTCACGCTCCAATTCCCGCGTGAAGACCTGCTGATCGCCGCGCCGGAACTGGCAGCCCTTGGCGAGCAGGCACCAAGCCAGCCCCTGCCGCAGCCACTGGCGGATCAGCTCGGCGACTACCTCCGTCACCACCTCGCCTTGTCAGCGAATCACACGCCACTGACGCTGCAACTTGTGGGAGCGCGTCTCGAATCCACCTATCAGCCACAACTCGGCGACTACGTGCTGGTCGTCACACAATGGGATGTGAAGACCGAGGAAGCCGAACCGGACTCACTGCTGCTGAAATACGACGCCGTAATGCACGAAGTGCGCAATCACCGCGCCGAAGTCGAATGGCAAACACCCGCAGGCGACACCCGCCTGATGGCCGACTTCGGCTTCTTCCACTCCGCCCACGGTGTCCGACTCGACCTGAGCAAGGCCAGGCAGCCGCCAGTCAAGCAGGAGTGAGCCAAGCAGGAATGAGCCGAGCTGGAGTAAACAAGGCGGTTTGCGTTTCCTGAATCGCGTCCACAAAAAAGCCCTTCCGGCCTGATGGCTAGAAGGGCTTTTTGCTTGCTGCGTTCTCGTCTCGATCAGTTCAAGAGACCGTCAAGACAGAACGCTGCGTCAGCTCAGCGAGGGGTGATCGTCAGGCGATCATTCCCACTCGATGGTGGCCGGCGGCTTGCTGCTGACGTCATAGGTGACGCGCGAGACGTGCTCCAGCTCGTTGATGATGCGGTTGGAGACCTTCTCCAGCAGCTCATACGGCAGGTGCGCCCAGCGGGCAGTCATGAAGTCGACGGTCTCGACGGCACGAATGGCGATGACCCACTCGTAACGACGGCCATCGCCGACGACGCCGACGGACTTGACCGGCAGGAAGACGGCGAACGCCTGGCTGGTCTTGTGGTACCAGTCGAAGTTGTGCAGCTCTTCGATGAAGATGGCGTCGGCTTCACGCAGGATGTCTGCGTATTCCTTCTTCACTTCACCGAGGATACGCACGCCCAGACCCGGCCCCGGGAAGGGGTGACGGTAGACCATGTCGTAGGGCAGGCCGAGTTCGAGGCCGACCTTGCGGACTTCGTCCTTGAACAGTTCGCGCAGCGGCTCGACCAGTTCCATCTTCATGTCGTCCGGCAGGCCGCCGACATTGTGGTGGGACTTGATGACGTGGGACTTGCCGGTCTTGCTGGCAGCGGATTCGATCACGTCCGGGTAGATGGTGCCCTGGGCGAGGAAATCGACATCCTTGAGCTTGGCGGCTTCGGCATCGAACACTTCGATGAAGGTGTTGCCGATGGCCTTGCGCTTGGCTTCCGGGTCGCTGACGCCAGCCAGCTTGCCGAGGAAGAGGTCTTCAGCGTCAACACGGATGACCTTCACGCCCATGTGGCGAGAGAAGGTTTCCATGACCTGGTCGCCTTCCTTCTTGCGCAGCAGGCCGTTGTCGACGAAGACGCAGGTCAGCTGGTCGCCGATGGCCTTGTGCAACAGCGCCGCGACCACGGAGGAGTCGACACCGCCGGACAGGCCGAGCAGCACCTTGCGGTCACCGACCTGAGCGCGAACGCGATCCGTGAGGTCTTCGATGATCTTGGCCGGAGTCCACAGACGCTCGGACTGGCAGATCTCGATCACGAAGTGCTCGAGGATGCGCTGGCCCTGCAGGGTGTGGGTGACTTCCGGGTGGAACTGCACGCCGTAGAACTGCTTCTCTTCCCACGCCATGGCGGCGATCGGGCAGCTCGGGGTGGAAGCGGTGACGGTGAAGGTCTCCGGGACTTTCGCGACCTTGTCACCGTGGCTCATCCAGACGTCGAGCAGCGGGCGGCCTTCGTCGTCCAGGTGGTCCTTGATGTCCTTGAACAGCGCGGATTCACCGTCGACACGAATCTGGGCATAGCCGAATTCGCGCACGTTGGAGCCTTCGACCTTGCCGCCGAGCTGCTCGGCCATGGTCTGCATGCCGTAACAGATGCCGAACACCGGCAGACCCATCTCGAACACGCACTCAGGCGCACGCGGCGAGTCCAGCTCGGTGACGGATTCCGGGCCACCGGCCAGGATGATGCCGTTGGGGTTGTACTCGCGGATCTCTTCTTCGGTGATGTCGAAGGCACGCACCTCGGAGAACACGCCCAGCTCACGCACGCGACGCGCGATCAGCTGTGTGTACTGGGAACCGAAATCGAGGATCAGGATCTTGTGGGAATGGATGTCTTGCATCTTCAGTCTCTCATTGGGGAGTCGTGAGACCCGCTTCGGAGCTGCGAGGGAGCGCAGGGCCGAAACAATCTGGCGTCGAGGGTAGCCGATACCGAAAGTTCGTTCGACCCAAGCAAAGCGGGAACCCGTGTTGGGCTCCCGCTTTGCGTCGCGCTTCGCTATGTATCAGTCGCGCCGATAGTTGGGCGCTTCCTTGGTGATCTGCACGTCGTGGACGTGGGATTCGGCGAAGCCGGCACCGGTGATCTGCACGAATTGCGGCACGGTGCGCATCTCTTCGATGGTCTGGCTACCGGTGTAGCCCATGGAGGCACGCAGGCCGCCCATCAGCTGGTGCACGATGGCGCTCATCATGCCCTTGTAGGGCACGCGGCCTTCGATGCCTTCCGGTACCAGCTTCTCGACGCCGGCATTCTTGTCCTGGAAGTAACGGTCGCTGGAACCCTGGGTCTGGGACATGGCGCCCATGGAACCCATGCCGCGATACGCCTTGTAGGTACGACCCTGGAACAGCTCGACTTCGCCCGGGGCTTCTTCCGTCCCGGCGAGCAGGCCGCCGATCATGACGATGCTGGCGCCTGCGGCGATGGCCTTGGCGATGTCACCGGAGAAGCGGATACCGCCATCGGCGATGACCGGCACGCCGTACTTGGCCATGGCGTCCGCGACGTTGGCGACGGCGCTCATCTGCGGCACACCGACACCGGCGACGATACGCGTGGTGCAGATGGAACCCGGGCCGATGCCGACCTTGACGCCGTCTGCGCCGGCTTCTGCCAGGGCGATGGCGGCTTCAGCGGTCGCGATGTTGCCACCGATGACCTGAATCTTCGGGTGGTGCTCCTTGACCCAGGCGACGCGGTCGATCACGCCCTTGGAGTGACCGTGAGCGGTGTCGACGACGATGACGTCAACGCCGGCTTCGGCCAGTGCAGCGACGCGGTCCGGGGTTTCCGGGCCGGTGCCGACGGCGGCGCCGACCAGCAGGCTGCCGTTGCTGTCCTTCGCCGCGTTCGGGTAGGTCTTGACCTTCTCGATGTCGCGAACGGTGACGAGGCCGCGCAGGCGGAATTCGTCATCGACGATCGGCATCTTCTCGATACGGCTTTCCTGCAGCTTGGCCTTGATCTGGTCCAGCGGCGTGCCTTCCAGCACGGTGACCAGCTTCTCGCGGCCGGTCATGATGCCGGCGACGGTATCGCTGAAGTCAGGCTGGAAGCGCATGTCGCGACCGGTCACGATGCCGACCAGGTATTCGCCCTCGACCACCGGGAAGCCGGAGTAGCCATGCTCCTCGGACATTGCCAGCAGATCCTGGATCTTGGCCTTCGGGCTGACAGTGACCGGGTCACGCACGATGACGCTTTCGTGCTTCTTGACCTTGCGGACTTCCGCGGCCTGCTGGGCGATGCTCATGCTCTTGTGGATGATGCCGACACCACCTTCCTGCGCCATGGCGATGGCCAGGCGAGCTTCGGTGACGGTATCCATCGCAGAGGAGATAAGCGGGATATTGACGCTGATGTCGCGTGTGAGACGTGATCTCAGGCTGACGTCCTTGGGGAGGACCTCGGAGTAGCCGGGGACGAGAAGAACGTCATCAAACGTCAGAGCTTCTTGCGCTATACGTAGCATGTCGAACGCCCAGTAGCAGTTTATGAGGGATGCGCGAAAGCCGCAGTGCAGGGCCCGATGGACAGGCGCCATGACTACGGTTCTAGCGGTTGCTGCGAGGTAATCACCCATGATAACCCATTCGCCCCGCCCGAGACAAACGTCGCAGGCTATCAAACTCGCAACTTCACGTCCCGGCGGCACTAACCATCTGGTCAACTAAAGCCACGGATGGCGCGGCCTGCGGGCTGGCGGGCGGTGAGAGCGTAACGACTGCCTGCCACTGCGAAGGCGGCCATCAGGGCGTCGGGGCGCCACCCGAATAGGCATCGAACCAGCGGGCCAGAAAGTCATTGCGACGCGCGGTGTCCAGCATGCTCAGCGAAGAGGCATCCAGCGGCTGCGGATACAGCCGCTGACCGACCTGATCACGCAGTGACTGGGCGGTGAAAGGGCCGACGATATCGTCCCGGATGCTGTAGAGCGGCGTCTCGCCAGCCACGACATGCTGACCTTCGCGACCGATGAGGAAGTTGATGAAGGCGCGCGCCTGTTCCGGGTGCGGGGCATCGCGGTGGATGAAGGCGGTGCGCATCGAGATCAGCGCATAGTCAGAGGGCATCTGCACGATGATGTCGGGATGCGTCTGCGCCCATTGCAGCGCATAGGAGCCCAGCAGGTTGTAACCCAGCCAGTAGCGCCCGTCACTCAGGCCTTCCAGCATGCGCTGGGTGCTGGTCTCGAGGGTGGCATCAACCCGTCCCAACGCCGCGACCAGCTTCCAGAAGCGCCCCGAATAACGGGAATCCTGCAGGTAGAGCGCATAGCCCAGCGCACTCTTGGAGGGCGAATAGGCCACTACCCGCCCGGCCAGCGTCTCGGCGTGTTGCGTCAACAGATTCAGGACATCGGCATGCGAGACAGGCGGCAGCATCCTGGCGGCGAGGTCCAGCCGGTAGGCCATCACGATGGGCTCGAAGGTGAAGGCGAAGACCTCATCGCGCCACTTGGCCCATTGTGGCCATTGCCGCGCCTCGTCGCTGTCGAGTCGCTGCGCCAGCCCCTGATTGACCAGCGCCACCTGCCACGGCATCGCGGAGCTGAGAATGACGTCAACCCGAGGGTCTGGCTGCTGGGCTCGAGCATTGACGGCCATCGAGCTTCGGTCACGGTAATCGAGCTCAACGTCGGGATAGCGCCGCGTGAAGGCCGCCAGCAGGGGCGCCGCGACCTCGCGATCCATCGCCGCCTCGATCACCAGACGAGCCTGGGTGGGCGCCGCAGCCGCCTTGACTGGCATCGCCGCCGCGAGAATGGCCACACTGGCCCACAGCGCGAGCAGCAGACGATACATGGCCCGGCGTGCCCGTGTGGGAGCGATGATATGAACGATGGAGGGAACGATAGCGAAGGCCATGACGAGCGGCCTGTCAGGCGTGAACTTCATGACTGTCTCCCCGGAAAGCGAATGTGCACGCACAGCCCTCCCGCATCGCGATTGCTGACCTGCAACTCGGCCTGATGACGCAGGGCAATCGTCTCGACGATCGCCAGCCCCAGCCCCGAGCCATCGGTGTCCTGACGCCCTGCACGCTCGAAGGGCTGACAGAGTCGTTCCAGCATCTGCGGGTCGACGCCGGGGCCGTTGTCCTCGATGCTCAGCACCACTCCCCCGCCCTCTGCCTCAAGGCTCAGTCCCAGGGTGATCTCGCTGCCTGCCGGGGTGTAGCGCAGCGCATTCTCGATCAGATTGCCGATCATCTCGCGCAGCGCCCACGGCTCGCCAATCACGCAGATTGGCTGTGCCGGCAGCTCGGCCAGCCCAAGATCATGCTGGCGCGCGAGGTCGTGATCGACCCACTCCAGCACCACGCTGCGCAGCAAGTCAGCGAGATCCAGCGCGTCCTGCTGCGTGGGCAATGCCAGATGGCGCAACCGCGTCAGGTTCAGCAACTGCCCGGCCAGACGACTGGTGCGCGCGGCGCTGGCATGGATATCGCTCAAGGCTTGATGCCACTGCGCCGGCGAGTCACTGCTCAGCGCGAATTCAGCAGCGTTCTGCACGCCGGCCAGCGGTGTGCGCAGTTGATGGCTGGCATCAGCGGTAAAGCGCAGCAACGCATCGCGGGATTCCCCCTGGCGGTGGAAAAGCTGCTCCAGGGTATCGGTCAGCTCGCGCATCTCCTCGGGCATGGTGCCCGACAGCGGGCTGGCATCCTGCGGTTGGCGGCGACGCAGCTGATGACGCAGACGCTTGAGCGGCGTCAACGCCAGGCGCAGGGTGATGAAGATCATCATGGCGGCGAACAGCCCCATCACCAGAATGCGCCCCATGGCACGCGTAAGAAGCTCTCGCGCCAGCTGCTCACGCCCTTCGATGGTATGTCCGACCCAGACCTGCACGCGGAACTGCCGCTCCCAGCCCGCCGAGCGCACGCTACGCGCATGCAGGCGCCACTCGACGCCCTGATAGTGGATGTTGTGCCACACATCGCCTTCGGCTGCCTCGCGCTGCAGTTTCGCGGAGAGCGCAATGTCGAGGTTGTTTGCCAGTACCCGACCCTCATCATCGATCAGACGGTAGAAGACGCGCTCCTGATGGCGCGTGGAGAGAATCTTGAGCGCGGCGGGCGGCATCATGATGCGTGGCTGATCATCCTGCCACTGGATGGCCTCGGTCATGGTCAACAGCGCATCTTCAAGCTGGCTGTCGAAGGCACGCTGCGCCGAGCGCTGACTGGTCACCCAGGCGTCCATCATCAACAGGCCGCCGACGATGAGCATCATGCTCAGCAGCCAGCCCAGCAGGCGATTGCGCAGCTTGCCGTGAATGATCATCCGGCGTCGATCAGCTCGAGCCGATAGCCCAGCCCGCGCAGAGTGCGGATCTGGATCTCACTGCCCGTCAGGCGCTTGCGCAGCCGACTGATGTAGACCTCCAGCGCATTCGAGCCCACCTCGCCATAGCCGAACACCTTGCCTTCGATCACCTCGCGCGACACCACCTTGCCGGCGTGCAGCATCAGACTTTCCAGCAGGCGGCGCTCGCGCGGCGGCAGGTCCAGCGTCGTCTCGCACAGCGTGAACATGCCGCTGCTGGTCGACAGCGACAGCGGCCCGAAGCGCACGCTGTTGTCGCTGCGCCCTTGACTGCGCCGCAGCAAGGCACGTACGCGCGCTTCCATCTCCACCAGCGAGAACGGCTTGGCCAGATAGTCATCGGCACCGAGATCCAGCCCGCGCACGCGGTCATCGACGCCGTCCCGCGCCGTGATGATCAGCACCGGGGTCAGGTCATTGCGCTGGCGCAGCTCCGCCAGCAGGTCCATGCCCTGTCCATCGGGCAGGCCGAGATCGAGCAGGATCAGATCGAAGCCGCCCTGGCGCGCCGCGTCCCGAGCGGGGGCGAGGCTATCGAAGACATCGATGGCATAGCCCAGCGCCGTCAGACTGCGCTGCAGGGTACTGGAAATGAGGGGGTCATCCTCGACGACGAGCAGGCGCATGCGTCCAAAGTCTCAGTAAGGTGAAGGGAAAGTGACAGGTTGATGAAAGGTCGCGCTCATACCATGCCGGTATCGCATCCACGCCTGCGATGCATTGCCCAGCCAGCGCCATTGCCGCCAAGAACATAAAGCAAAAGGCGCTGCGAAGACAAAAACAACAGCCATCAGGAGCACACCATGCCCCAGACTCGACGCCTGCCTTCATCACTGCGCCAATTCACGCCGCTGCGCCAATTCACGCCGCTGCGCCTCGTCGCCGCGATGACTGCCCCCATCGCGCTGGCCGCGGCAAGCCTGGTCGCCATGCCTGCGGCGGCCGCCGACAAGAGTGAATGCATCGCCCCGGCCAAGCCCGGCGGTGGCTATGACCTCACCTGCCGCCTGGCCGCCAACGGCCTGCTGGAAACCGGCGTCATCGATTCCCCGATGATGGTCACCTACATGCCGGGCGGCATCGGCGCGGTCGCCTACAACCACATCATCGGCGTGCGCAGCGATGACCCGAATCTGGTGGTGGCCGCCAGTACCGGCGCCGCCGTCAATCTGGCGTTGGGCAAGTTCGGCAAGTACAGCGCCGATGACGTGCGCTGGGTCGGCGCGCTGGGCGTCGATTACGGCGCGGTGGTGGTAAGCGCCGATGCCCCGTGGCAGAACCTCGATGAGCTGATGCAGGACCTCAAGGACCACCCCGGTGAGATTCCCTTCGGCGCCGGTGGCACCGTGGGCAGCCAGGACTGGATGAAGGCCGCGCTGATCGCCAAGTCCGTCGACGTCTCGCCGCGCAAGCTGCGTTATGTGTCCTTCGAAGGCGGCGGTGAAGCACTGGCCGCTCTGCTGGGCAATCACATCAAGGTCTTCACCGGTGACCTGTCCGAGCTCAAGGCCCAGCTTTCCAGCGGCAAGATTCGCGTGCTGGCCGCGCTGTCCGAAGAGCGTATGGGCGGCCCCTATGCCGACATCCCCACCGCCACGGAACAAGGTTATGACGTGACTTGGCCGATCTGGCGCGGTTACTACATGGGCAACGACGTCAGTGACGCCGACTACAACACCTGGGTCGAGCGCCTCAAGCAGCTGAACGACAAGCCGGAATTCGCCGAGATTCGTGAAGCCCGCGGCCTGTTCCCGATCCAGAAGTTCGGCGCTGATTTCGATACCTATGTGAAAGACCAGGTCGCCGACTTCAAAGACCTCGCCAAGGAAGTGGGACTGACAAAATGAGACTCGCCGCCGATCGCATCCTGGGCTTCGCCCTGATGGGACTGGCGGCGTTCATCGTCGCCCAGTCCCTGAGTATCGAAGTGCCCTTCGCCTACGACCCGGTAGGCCCCAAGGCCTTTCCCATCGGCCTCTCGATCCTGATGGCCATCTTCTCGCTGGTGCTGATCCTGCGCCCCGGCCCAGAAGGTGACTGGCCATCGGCCAGCGTGATGCTGCAGCTGGGACTGGTGATGGTGATCCTGATCGCCTTCGCCTTCTTCTTCGTACGTCTTGGCTACCCCATCACGGCCGTCGCCGCCATCACCGCCATCGCACGACTGTTCGGTGCCAGCTGGCGCGCCGCCTGCGTGACCGGCGTACTGATGGCCGGAGCAAGCTATGTGCTGTTCACCGCCGTGCTGGAAATCTCGCTGCCGACCGGGCTGTGGTTTTCCTGATTCCGAGAGGGCTTTCTCATGTTTGATTTCATCATCCAGGGCTTTGGCGTCGCACTGACGCCACTCAACCTTGGCCTGGCCTTCAGTGGCGCACTGCTGGGCACCTTGTTCGGCGCCCTGCCGGGCATCGGCCCCATCAACGGCATCGCCATTCTGATGCCGCTGGCCTATACCCTCGGCCTGCCAGCGGAATCGGCGCTGATTCTGCTGGCAGGTATCTATACCGGCGCCGAATATGGCGGCCGGATGTCGAGCATCCTGCTCAATGTGCCAGGCGATGCCGGCGCCGTGATGACCACCCTCGACGGCTATCCGCTGGCCAAGCGCGGACTGGCCGGGCCGGCGCTGGGCATCTCGGCGATCAGCTCCTTCGTCGGCGCCAGCATCGCGATCCTGGGCCTGACCCTGTTCGCCCCGCTGCTGGCCACGGTGGCCGTGCAGTTCGGTCCGGCGGAACTGTTCACCATGATGGTGTTCGCCTTCGCCTCCATGTCGGTGATGATGGGCAATGACCCGGTCAAGACCGCACTGGGCGCCATCCTCGGCGTATTGATCGGCACCGTCGGCGTCGATTCCGGCACCGGTATCCAGCGCTTCACCTTTGATATCCCCGATCTCTACGACGGCATCGATTTCGTGGTGCTGATCATCGGCATGTTCGCGATCAGCGAAATCCTGCTGATGCTGGAAAGCCGGCTGCAGCATGGCAAGTCCGGCGCTCTGCCTGTCATCGGTCGCGTCTTCGTGACGATGAAGGAAATTCTCTACTGCAAAGGCGCCATGCTGCGCTCCGGTCTGCTCGGCTTCCTGATCGGCGTGCTGCCGGGCACCGGCGCCTCGGTGGCGGGGGCTGTTTCCTACACCACCGAGAAGCGTGTCAGCGACAAGGACAACACCTTCGGTACCGGCGACATGCGCGGCCTTGCCGCACCGGAAGCCGCCAACAACGCGTCCGCAGCGGGCTCCTTCGTGCCGATGCTGACCCTGGGCATTCCGGGCTCCGGCACCACCGCCGTGCTGCTGGGCGCGCTGATGCTCTACAACATCACCCCCGGCCCGATGATGTTCAGTGAACATCCCAAGGTCGCGGGCGGTCTGATCGCCTCGCTGTACATCGGCAACATCGTGCTGTTGCTGCTCAACCTGCCGCTGGCCGGCTTCTTCGCTCGCGTACTGACCATTCCGCGCTGGGCGCTGGTGCCGGGCATCGTCATCCTGTCCTTCGTCGGGGTCTATCAGCTGCATTCCGACATGGGCGCCATCTATCTGATGCTGGGCATCGGCGTGCTGGGCTATCTGCTGCGCAAGCTGAACTTCTCGCTGGCGACCATCGTGCTGGGCTTCGTGCTCGGCGGGCTGATGGAAGAGAATCTGCGCCGCGCCCTGGCCATCAGCGGTGGCGACAGCAGCATCCTGTGGCAATCGGGTATCTCGCAGGGCCTGTGGCTGGCCTCGCTGTTGCTGCTGCTCGGGCCCTTCCTGCTGTCACGTCTCGGCAAGCGCAAGGCACAGACGGCCTGATCAAGGTACGCCCTGTAGCAACCCCAAGCCCCTGTTCTCCCTCTGGAGTGCGGGGGCTTTTTGGTGGCAGCGCCATCGCCTGTGGCATCATTGTCTTGTTCTCTTCACAAGCGTCTGTGCTTCACCAGCTTCAGTGCTTCACAACTTCAATAGTCGCCCTTACACGAGCTCCCCGTCAGCTCCAGCACAAGGAATGTCGCGTGTTCGAAACCTCGTCTGCCGCCAACGCCATCAGCGTGACCCAGCTCAACCGTGAGGCCAAGGGCCTGCTGGAGCGAGGCCTGGGGGAGCTCTGGATCGAGGGGGAGATCTCGGGCTTTTCGCAGCCGCGCTCCGGCCACTGCTACTTCACGCTCAAGGATGACAACGCCCAGGTGCGCTGTGCGCTGTTCAAGAGCCGTGCCCAGTTTCTGCGCGAGAAGCCCAGGGACGGTGATCGGGTGCGAGTGCGCGCCAAGGTGTCGCTGTTCGAGGCGCGTGGCGACTATCAGCTGATCGTCGAGGCGTTGCAGCAGGCGGGACTGGGGGAGTGGCTGGCGCGACTGGCACGCCTGAGGGAGCAACTGGCGGCCGAGGGCGTGTTCGCCAACCAGCGCGCCCTGCCCCATCCGCCGCGCCATCTGGGCGTGATCACCTCCGCGACCGGCGCGGCGCTGCAGGACGTGATCGCGGTGACGCGCAAGCGTTGGCCGCAGGCGCATCTGAGCGTGTTGCCGGTCGCCGTGCAGGGGCCGCAGGCGGTGCCGCAGCTGATTCGCGCGGTGGCAATGGCCAATCGCGACAGCGACTGTGATGCGCTGCTGATCACGCGTGGCGGTGGCAGTCTGGAAGACCTGTGGGCCTTCAATGACCAGCATCTGGCGCGTACCATCTTCCACTCGCGCCTGCCGGTGGTGGCCGCCATCGGCCACGAGACCGATACCACCCTGGCGGAGCTGGCCGCCGACCTGCGCGCGCCGACGCCCTCCGCCGCAGCCGAGGCGCTGTACCCGGACCAACGCGCCCAGGTGCAGCAACTGACCGCCCTCAAGCAGCGCCTGTGGCGCGCGCAGCGGGCCCGCCTCGACCAGGCGGCGCAGCGTCTGGATCATGCCCGCTCACGCCTGCGTCATCCGGCCCGTGAGCTGGAAACCCAGCGCCAGCGTGCCAGTGAGCTGGAACGCCGCCTGCACACCGCAGTGCGCATGCGCATGACCAGCGAGCAGCAGAAGGCCGACCAGCTGACCCGCCGCCTGCAGCAGGCCAGCCCCGCGCGCGATATCCAGCGCCATCGTCAGCAACTGGCGATGCTGACCCCGCGCCTCAACAACGCCCTGCCACGCCGTCTGGCCGCTGATCGTGAACGTCTGGAAGGCGCGATGCGCGCGCTGAATGCAGTCAGCCCGCTCAATGTGCTCAACCGTGGCTACGCCATCGTCGAACGCGTCGGCACCAGCCAGACGCAGTCACCCGGCGACAGCAAGGTGATTCGCGCCGCCCACCAGACCCAGCCCGGCGAGATGCTCTCGATCCGCCTCGGCGAAGGCCGCCTGGCCGTCGAGGTCAAACGTCGCTACAAGCCGCGCCCCTGATCCCTGTCTTGCCTCGGCATGACGAGAACAAGACGAAAAAAGCCCCGCTACCTGAACAGGTAACGGGGCTTTTTCATGAGCGCTTCACGTCCGATACACCAAGCCGCTTTTGACCTTGCGCCTTTCGCGTGGCTTCGGACGCGATAAATCTAGAAGTCAGGCGGACCCTGCTCGGCGCCCGGCTTGAACACGCCCGGCTCCAGATCATGACGTCCCAGCAGCTTGTAGAAATCGGTGCGGTTACGTCCGGCGATACGCGCCGCCTGGGTCACGTTGCCTTCGGTGATCTTCAGCACCTTGATCAGGTAGCTGCGCTCGAAACCGGCACGCGCCTCGGAGAAGGACGGCAAGGCGTTCTCTTCCGCGGCCAGCGCCTGGGAGACCAGCGCTTCCGGAATCATCGAGGAGCTGGTCAGGGCGACACACTGCTCGACCACGTTGACCAGCTGACGCACGTTGCCCGGCCAGGCACTGGAGGCCAGCAGGTTGAGCGCTTCCGGCGAGAAACCCTTCACGAACGGCTTGTGGCGCGCGGCCGCCTGGCTGATCAGGTACTTGGCCAGCAGCGGCACATCCTCGGCACGCTCGCGCAGGGCGGGCAGCTTCAGATTGACCACGTTGAGGCGGTAGTAGAGGTCTTCGCGGAAGTCGCCGTCATGCATCGCCTTGTCGAGATTGCGGTGCGTGGCGGAGATGATGCGCACATCGATGGGCACCGAGGTGGTAGAGCCCAGCGGGCGAATCTGACGTTCCTGCAGTGCCCGCAGCAGCTTGACCTGCAGCGCCAGCGGCATGTCGCCGATCTCATCGAGGAACAGGGTGCCGCCGTCCGCCGCCTGGAACAGGCCCTGGTGGGCACTGACCGCGCCAGTGAACGAGCCCTTGGCGTGACCGAACAGCTCGCTTTCCAGCAGCTGCTCCGGCAGCGCACCACAGTTGATGGCGACGAAGGGACGCGAGGCGCGCGGGCTGGCGTTGTGGATGGCCTTGGCCATCAGCTCCTTGCCCGAACCGGACGGGCCGGTGACCAGCACGCTGACATCGGATGCCGCTACCATGCGCGCCTGCTCGAGAATCTGCTCCATCTGCGGGGAGCGAGTGATGATGCCAGCGCGCCAGGCATCGTCACCCTCCTTTACGGGCGGCGCCTGGGCCAGCGCCTCATCGATGGCGGCGAACAGCTCGTCCTTGTCGACCGGCTTGGTCAGGAAGCTGAACACGCCCTGACGGGTGGCACTGACGGCATCAGGGATGGAGCCGTGTGCGGTCAGCAGGATGACGGGCATGCCCGGCTGACGCTTCTGCAGCTCACCGAACAGGGCCATGCCATCCATTTCATCCATGCGCAGGTCGGACAGGACCAGGTCTGGACGTGCGGCTTCGAGACGGCTGAGCGCCTCGCGGCCACTGCTGGCCGTCGTGACCTTGAAGCCACGGCTTTCGAGACGCATGCCGAGCAGCTTGAGCAGGCTCGCATCATCATCGACGAGCAGAATATGCGCTTGTGCGTATTTCACACTAACTCTCCTTGCGACACCCGAGGGCCTGGGACATCGACGTCGGGGCCGCACAGTCTTGCGTCATGCAATCGCGGGGATTGAGTGACAGGGTCGTGGCCAGAGTCTGCCGCTGAGGGTTCAGGGCGTGCTCTGGCGGCGCGAATTGATCGATTCTTCGATGGCCGTCAAGGCTTCCAGCTTCTTGGTCAGCTGGGCGTTCTCGGCGCTGAGCTTGCGACGGGCACCGTCATTCTTGTCACGCTCGGCGATCAGACCGCGACGCTCCTCGAGGCCATTGAGCCACTGACGAAGCAGCGGCTGCAGGCGGCTCGGGGCGGTGGGCAGGTCCGCCTTGTAGAGGTCGGAGGCCAGCTCCCAGTCCGATTCATCGCCCCAGCTGAGCACGATGGCACGCGCGAGGCGACGGTCGTGGCGATTGCCTTCCAGCTGCAACAGGATGCTTTCGCGCCAGCCGCTGTTGCCACGCTGGGCCTGCAGCGCGAAGGCGACCCATTCATCCAGCAGGCAGTCCTCGCCGGTGAAGTCCGGCAGATCGCCGGCGCCGTAGCAGCTCTCTCGCACACTCGGGCTGACCACTTCCGGCTCGCTGCCCGGCATGGTGATATTGGTCAGGGCGCCACAGGCGCTAAGCGTACTGAGCAACACGCCTGCAGCCAGGCGCATCAGTAGTCGTTGACCCTTCATCACTTCAGTTCCTTGCGTGCTTGATGGCGTTCAATGACGCCATTTCATGTGGTGTGGACTGCTGATCCGCTCCGGCGGCATCCCTGTCTGCCTGCGGTTCATGCTCACTGCCTTCCCCTGACGTCAGCGAGCGACTCGGTGTCGGCAATGTCAGCCGGAAGCAGACATCCGCCTTGGGGTCATCCACCAGCGCCAATTGACCAAATTGGGCGCGGGCGCTGTCAGCGGCGACCGAGAGACCGATGCCGGAGCCCTTGAGCGGGCCCTTGCGCTTCACCGCGCCCTGATAGAAGGGCTTGAACAGGTGGTCACGGTCCTGGGCGGCGATGGGTTCACCGCTGTTGGCGACTTCGATGATCAGCTTGCGGCGCTCCTTGCGGGCTCTCAACCACAGGTCACCGCTGTCTTCGCCGTAGGCGATGGCATTGGAGATCAGGTTGTCGAGAATACGCCCGGTACGCGGCCTGTCCGCCTCCCAACTGAGGCTGGCAGGCGGAAGATGCACGCGCATGCCTTTCTTTTCCAGTGCCAGGCGATGTTTTGCCAGCACTTCCTTGAACACTTCATGCACATCGAAGCGACTCTGTTCGAGGCCCTGATTGTGCTGCAGCAGATTGTAGTCGAGGAGTTGCTCGATCAGCTTCTGCAATTCCTTGCTGGAGTCATCCAGCAGGCCAAGAATCTCGGTCTGGTGCGGACTCAGCGGCCCGGCGACCTCGTCGATCAGCAGGCCGGTGCCTTCACGGATGCTGGCTAGCGGGGTCTTGAGCTCATGCGACATGTGACGCAGGAACTGCTGCTTCTGCTCCTCGAGCTCATCCAGGCGCGTCGACAGCCAGTTGAGACGCTCGCCCAGCTGCACCAGCTCCGCCGGCCCCTTGATGACGATGGGTCGCTCGCTGTCGGTACCGCTGCCCAGGCCATTGATGCGGCGCTCCAGCTGCCGGATGGGACGGATGATCAGCCAGGTGAAGAACAGCATCAACAGCAGACTGATGGAGACCAGCGCGGCGGTCTGCCACCACAGCTGATTCTTGACCTGGGAGGCGCGGGCGCGGATGCCTTCGATACGCGCATCGACGAGTTCACGCGTGGAGTTGAGCAGGCCGCTGGCCTGGATCGAGAAGGGCCCGAAGTCTTCCAGATGGCGACTGACCTGGTCGACGCTCATCTCGGGCATGCGCTCGAGCTGTGACAGCGTCGCCTTCAACTCGCTGACGCGAGGGTCGCCCTCGCCCAACAGGCGCGCCTGCTCATCCAGCAAGGTGCGGAAGCTGTTGGCCTTGTCGGCGTAGATCTTCATCAGATCGGGATTTTCCAGCACGGCGTACTGGCGGGCGCTACGCTCCATCTCGACGGCGAGGTTGGTCAGCGTGCGGGCGCGGCGGGTCTGGTCGACGGCCTGGCGGGCACTGACATCCGCCAGTTCCGACAACTCCGACAGCGCCTGCCCTGCTTGAAACATGAGCACGGCAATCGGCAGCATCACCACCAGAAATGCCATCAGAACCAGCTGCGGCAGCGAGCGGGGACGCCAGCGTCGTGACACTGTGGAGGCCATGGAAAGAACTCTATGCAAGAAAGGGGTGGTCATCATCGAATCACGTCTTCCTAGAATACCAGAGTTCACCAGCGTCCATCGCGGTTGCCAGTTCGTTAATAAATATGACTCTTATTCAAATCATTACGCTGCCACGAGACAAACCGCCCCATTGACAACGTTTCGCATGAAATTGTTGGCCATTCAGCGCTAGACGCACAAAAAAAGAGGGCCGGCATAGCCGGCCCCAAGTACGCAGGGAACTGAAGGGTCAGTCATCACGTGGTGCCTCTGGTACCTGGAGACCAGAGGCACTACGTGATTGGCGGGTCTGACAGGTGGTCTGCCTGTCAGGCCCGGGAGAAAAGAACGTCACCTGGTGGTCGTTCCAGGTCAGTTGACGTTCACGCCGGACAGCGTCCGCGCTCCCTATCGGATGTGAAGCAGGGGGCAACACATCGCAATGTGGGTGATCGAGTCGGATAGCTTGCCGACTTGCCCGCCTCGATCGTCAATTCGGGGATGACGGCAGCCAATCTCTCCGGCTACCGCATCGGTTTCGGGCATCCTTGCCCGGGCGTCCTTGCCCTCAAGATACTGTCCATGCCCACCAGGGGCCGTACCTGTCTCATCGCAACCTGAAGTCACACATCGCGTGGAGCAGACGCTTGGCCTGTCAGCGATCACGGAGCGCACAGGGTAGTGAGTACCGTCATCGCTGGAAGGCCAGAGAAAGGGCCGGTGATGCACCTCATATCTCTTGCTCACGGTACCTATTGCCAAAGGCGTGCCATAAACGCGAAAACATATTACAAAACAATGACTTGAAATAGAGGTCACGGCGACAGCCATGCCAATGTTGCCCAGGGCGGCACGCAGAGTCGTGTTTTACTGGCCGATTCGTCGCGATTTGCCAACACATATACGGGACATGCTATTTTTCCCTTCTGAATCAATATCTTGAAACGTCTCCTTTGCAAGACAATCCCGCAAGGGGTGGGGGAAAACTGCGACACCTACGCAAGAACACCCGCTGATCAGCCCTCATCGAGGAAGGTCATCAGCGGGTGTTCTCTGGGCGATTCACACTGGCAGGCAAGTGAGGTGTGACTAGAGCGACTTGAGCAATACCTTGGAGTTGCGCGCCGAGTTGTAGGCCTCGCGACGCATGGGCGGCAGGTCTTGCAGGCCGGCCGACACGAAACCGTGCTCGATGAACCAGTGGACGGTATGGGTCGTCAGCGCATACAGACGCTCGACGCCGGCGCGACGCGCGCGCAGCTCGATCTCGGCTAGCAGCTGCTCGCCGCGCTGTCCGCGGCGATAGTCATCATGCACGGCCACGCAGGCCAGCTCGCCCATGGCGGCGTCACGGCTGAGGTGCAGCGCCGCACACCCGATGACCATGCCATCGCGCTCCAGCACCACATAGTCGTCGATCTCATGTTCGAGACGCTCCCGCGAGCGGGCCACCAGGATGCCACGCTGCTCCAGCGGCCCCAGCAGCGCCAGCAGGCCACCGACATCCTCGAGGCGCGCCTTGCGTAGCTGCTCATAGCCCTGACGCGTGATCATGGTGCCGATGCCGTCACGGGTGAACAGCTCGCCCAGCAGGGCGTCACGGTCGCGCCAGCTCAACAGGTGAGTGCGCCCGACGCCGCGCCGTGCGGCGCCACAGGCAGCAGCCAGGTGGCGCGACAGCTCACTGTCGTCATCGCGGGGCGGCGCCATCAGCGCGGCTTCCTCAGGATTGAGCTGACGCAGCAGCTCGCCGTCTTCGCCGAACAGGCCCTCCCCTTCACCAAGCAGGATCAGCTTGTCAGCGGCCAGCGCCACGGCGGCGTGTTCGGCGACCTCAGCGGCGTCCAGATCGAACACCTCGCCGGTACTGGAATAGCCCAGCGGCGGCAGCACGACGATGGCCTGCTGCGAGAGCAGCCCCTGGATCGCCTCGCTGCGCACGCGGCGCACCTCGCCACCATGCAGGAAGTCGACGCCATGACGCACACCCAGCGGCTTGGCCATCACCAGATTGCCGGAGACGGCGGAGAGCTCCACGCCATGCAGCGGCGTATTGGGCAGCCCCTGGGACAGACTCGCCTCAAGGCGCAGACGCAGCGTGGCGACCTGCTGCTCCAGATGGCCGAGAATCTCGCGCGTCACCACCCAGCGGCCCTGATGACGGTCCGCCTCGATACCGGCAGCCTGCAACGCCTCGGCCACCTGCGGGCGCACCCCGAACACCACCACCAGCTTCACGCCGAGGGTATGCAGCAACGCCAGATCCTGTATCAACTGCGTTCGTCGTGACGAGGACAGGGCATCGCCCTCGATCAGAATGACGAAGGTGCGGCCGCGATGGGCATTGATATAGGGAGAGGAGTTGCGAAACCAGTCCGCGAAGGGGAAACGCGTGTTCAAGAGCCAGCTCCGGGCAGGAGAGAGGGAAAATGGCATGTCAGGCATGCCCATGAATCATCATATCAGCGCCGCAGCCTGCACGGCGAGCGGTGCCCCCTGACATCCATGTGTCAGACACGAGAAAGGCGACCCGAAGGTCGCCTTTCTCGTTTTACCCATTCAGCTCTGGATCATGTGTCGGCTTAGCCGAACATGCCCTTGAACATGAAGAAGAACAGGATCGACAGGATCGCGCCGGCCGGCAGAGTGATCAGCCAGGACATCACGATGGTGCCGATGACACGCAGGTTGAGCGCTGCCATGCCGCGCGCCAGACCCACCCCCAGCACCGCACCGACGAGGGTGTGGGTGGTGGAGATCGGCAGGCCGGTGCCGGAGGCCAGCACGACGGTCGAGGCGGCGGCCAGCGTGGCCGCGAAGCCGCGTGACGGCGTCAGCTCGGTGATGCCGGTGCCGACGGTGGCGATGACGCGACGACCATAGGTGACCAGGCCGAAGACGATACCGCCGCCACCCAGCACGAGGACCCACCACGGCATGCTCGCCTTGGCGCCGATCTGACCGGCAGAGTCGACGACGCTGATGATGGCCGCCAGCGGGCCGACCGCATTGGCCACGTCGTTGGAGCCGTGGGCGAAGGCCATCGCACAGGCGGTGAACATCATCAGCAGGCCGAAGACCTTCTCGACGCCGCTGAAGTCGAAGTCGTCACCGGTGGCGCGATTCTTCTCCTTGAGGCGTGAACGCGCGACCTTGCGCTCCATCAGCACGCCGATACCCATCACGATGGCACCGATGACGACGGCCAGCAGCAGGCTGGATTCGAAGCTCAGGTGCAGGCCGACATGCTTGAGGCCCTTGACCATGGTCACCATCGAGATGATGAAGCCGACCAGGAACATGTACATCGGCACGTAGCGCTTGGCGGCCGCGAACGGGTCTTCGTTGTCGAAGATCAGCGTCTGCACGGACTTGAACAGCACGAAGGCGATGGAGCCCGCCAGCAGCGGCGAGACCAGCCAGGAGGCCGCGATCTGACCAACCTTGGTCCATTCGACGGCATCCACGCCCAGACCCGCAGCGGAGAAGCCGACGATGGCGCCGACGATGGAGTGGGTGGTCGAGACCGGCCAGCCCTTCATGGAAGCGATCAGCAGCCAGATACCGGCGGCCAGCAGCGAGGCCAGCATGCCGTAGACCAGGAACTGCGGATTCTCGATCAGCAGTGACGGGTCGATGATGCCCTTGCGGATGGTGTCAGTCACCTCACCACCGGCAAGCCAGGCACCGAGGAATTCGAAGATCACGGCGATGATGATCGCCTGCTTGATGGTGATCGCCTTGGAACCTACCGAGGTTCCCATGGCATTGGCGACGTCATTCGCACCCACACCCCATGCCATGAAGAAACCGAACAGACAGGCAAGAATGACGAGCACATCGCCGTATTGAGCAATGATGGACATAGAAGACTCTTGGACAGATGGCAGGACGTCCTGATGGCGCTCAGCGCGCCATCAGGATCTGCAGTCGGGTACCGACCTTTTCCGCTTGGTCAGCCACATCGCCGACCCAATCGATGATCTTGTAGAGGAAGATCACATCGACGGGCGGGAGACTGGCTTCCAGCGAGAACAGGGTCTGGCGGATGGCGATCTGCTGTTCGTCGGACTGCTTCTCGAGCTCATGCAGCTCGTTGATCAGCTTGTCGACCAGCTCGCTCATGTTGCGCCCGAAACCGGACTCGACGAGGTCTTCCAGTTCACCCAACGCACGACGCGCCTGGCAGACCGATTCGACCGCAGTCTTGAGATACTCACGCATGGCGGGCACCAGTGCGGTGGGTATCTGCATATGACGACCCAGCATGATCCCGGCGATGTCCTTGGTGACATTCGCGATGGAATCCTGGACATGGATCAGCTCGAGAAGGTCGGAGCGCGAGACCGGCAGGAACAGCGAGTTGGGCAGGTTGAGGCGCAGCTGCGTCTTCAACTCGTCCGCTTCACGCTCCAGACCACTGATGGTCTTGCGAATGCTGGCTGCCTGCTCCCAATCACCCTGCTCGCAGGCGTCGAAGAAGGTCAGCAAGTGCTGGGCGCACTCGTCGGTCTTGATGATGTGGGTGTGCAGCGCCTTGAAAGGCGAGCGCCCGAACATCGAAGAGAAAGGGTTGGTCGTTACCATAGTGGCCGTCGGCGTTAAGGATTGACGCGCGGAGTGTAGCAAAGCCTTTGTGACGATCACATAACTTTCATCGTAACGTCATGATACCGCCATGCTGTTGTCATTTACGCAACAAAAGCGGCAGTTCGGGGGAACACGAAGGATTCCAGAAGAGAGATTGTCATGTAGCGGCAGGACCCGTGGTCGCTGGCTTTATCCACTGTTCGTAATATAACCAAGGACGTGACGACAGGCAATTGCTGTCACTTCAATGTCATCATGCTGTCATATAAGTGTGATTCGGCCGACAGACCGATATCCCGCATGCCCTTCCGCCCTCCCCGAGCTTGCCTTGCCGCGGGCCAGGCGCGAGCATGAGACACACGAGCCTTCACCACCATGCACCACGCTTGCCGGAGGCTCTGCGGTCCTGGCGCCGCTGTCATCCTCATCCGTCAGCATCTGTCTTCTTTCATCCGTACAGGGAGTGCCCATCATGGCGCAGGAAATCGAACTCAAACTGGCACTGTCTCAACCCGTCATTGATCGCGATGCCATTCTGGAGACACTGGCGAGCATTGCAGAACTGGCAACGGTCGCCCCCAGGCGGCGCTGGCTGGCCAACACCTACTTCGACACCCCCGAGCATGCGCTGGAGCGCGCGCGCATGGCGCTGCGTCTGCGCCAGAGCGGTGAGGATGCCGACAGCACGGGTGCCCTGCGCCAGACGCTCAAGACCAGCGGCGAGAGCCATGGCGGACTGCATTCTCGCGGCGAATGGGAGTGGGAGCTGCCCGAGGGCCAGACCGGTCTCGGTCTCGACCTCGACGGCCTGCGTAACCTGCCGCCCTTGCAGGCGCTGGAAGACGGCGCCCGCGAGCAGCTGCTGAGTGCACTCGCGCCCAGCTTCAGCACCGATTTCGAGCGTCATGCCTGGCAGATCGACGTCAAGGCGACACTCAGCGACGAGAATGTGGGCGACGAGCAGGTCACCGTCGGCGTCGAGATGGCGCTGGACCTGGGCGCGGTGAAGGCCAGTGGCCGCGAAGTGGCCATCCAGGAAATCGAGCTCGAGCTGACCGGCGGTGAAGCACTCGCCCCCGAGGTGAGAGAAGGCGTGCTCTGGCAGCTGGCGGATTCACTGGCCAGCCGCCTGGCACTGCGCCCGGCAGATGCCAGCAAGGCCAAGCGCGGTGCGGCGCTGCGAGATGGCGAATGGCATGAGAAGACGCTGGATACCGCTGACCCCGGCGCGCTGCTGTCCGCCGCCATCGATGCGCTCGATGCCCACGCCGACCGTCAGGCGAAAGACGACCTCAAGTGGCACGCGCATGCGCTGGCCGCCCTGTCGGCCCTTGCATCACGGCTGGCCGCCAGCCAGCATCCCGGCCATATCCATGCGGTGGCGCTGGTCGAGGCGCTGGAAAGCAGCGACGGCGACGCCTCACAGGACTGGGCGACTCGCGACTTCGGCCAGCACAGCCTGTCACTGCTCGCGACACTGCGCGGCTGAATCTCAGCACGACACTGACTGCCCAGCCGCCAGGCGCTAGACCACTGGCTGATGGACAACAGCCGGGCAGTCACTGAAGGTCACACACTGAGACACCCCCGATACGCCCCCGATACGCCCTGACATTCATCCGGCGTCGTCACGCCCGTCAAGGAAGCCTGCATGCCTGAACGCCAGGGCCCTGCCAATGAATATGGCAGCACGCCGCAAAGCCCCCCAGCGACACCCTCGCACCCCAGCGACTACGAGCCCGCGACAGGCCGCCTGCGCGCGCGGCTGTTCCACTGGATCTTCGAATCCGACACCAAGGCGGCCAAGGCCTTCGATATCGGCCTGATCCTGATGATCTTCGCCAGTGTCGCCGTGGTGATGCTCGACAGCGTCCCCTCGCTCAATGCGCAATACGGCGAGCTGTTCCGCATCATGGAGTGGGGCTTCACGATCATCTTCACGCTGGAATACGCCGTCCGCCTCTACTGCCTGAAGCATCCCGGCACCTGGGCCAAGGGCTTCTACGGCGTGCTCGACCTGCTGTCGATCGCCCCAACCTGGCTGTCGCTGCTGATACCGGGCGCCCAGGCCCTGCTGGTGGTGCGCGTACTGCGTGTGCTGCGTCTGTTCCGCGTGCTGCGCCTGATGGCCTTCGTCGGCGAGGGCCGCATGCTGGTCGAGGCCATGACGCGCAGCCGGCGCAAGATCCTGCTGTTCTTCATCACCGTGCTCAGCATCGTCACGGTGTTCGGCGCCCTGATCTATCTGATCGAGCCGCCCGAGGCCGGCTTCACCTCCATCCCCAAGGCGCTCTACTGGGGCGTGGTGACGCTGACGACGGTGGGCTATGGCGACATCGCGCCCATCACGCCACTGGGGCAGTTCATCTCGGCGCTGATGATGATTCTCGGCTACTCGATTCTCGCCGTGCCCACTGGGGTGTTCTCGGCCGAGGTTCTCAACGGCCTGCGCATGCAGCAGACCAGCGACGAAGCCTGCCCGGGCTGTGGTCGTGAAGGCCATGATCGCAACGCCAAGTACTGCAAGTTCTGCGGCACCTGGCTGGACGAGGACACCCGCGACCCGCGCGAGCCGGAACCGGAACCGGAGCCGGAATCTGAGCCAGAACCTGATCCAGAGCCGGAGTCCGAATCTGCGCCTGATGCAGAGACGCCGTCGGGGGATCAGCCAGAACCTCCCGATAGCGGGCCTCCCGAAAGCGGGCCTCCCGACCGAGACCGCAGCTGACGAAGCCGAGAGTCACTCAGCACACGACAACGCCTCGGAAATGACAACGCCCCCGTGACCGCAAGGTCCGGGGGCGTCTTCGTATGGCAAGACGATGTCAGCGCCGTGAAGCGCTACGCTGTCGCGATCACTCCGTGAAGCTCGAGATATCGCCGCGCCCTTCGCGCACGATCACCGGCGGCAGCTCGCGCAGGTCCACCACACTGGTGGTCTCGAAGCTGCAGGCGCCACCGTCGATGACCAGATCCAGCGCATGTCCGAAGCGCTCGCGAATCTCTTCGGCGTCCGTCATCGGCAGCTCCTCACCCGGCGGAATCAGCGTCACGCTCATCAGCGGTTCGCGATGGGTTTCCAGCAGGGCGTGGGTGATGGCGTGGTCCGGCACGCGCACGCCGATGGAGCGACGCTTGGGATGCAGCAGCAGGCGCGGCACTTCGGAAGTCGCCTGCAGGATGAAGGTGTAGGCACCCGGCGTGTGACTCTTGAGCAGGCGGAAGATGGCGTTGTCGACCTTGGCGTAGGTGCCGATTTCCGACAGGTCAGAACACACCAGGGTGAAGTTGTGCTTGTCGTCCAGCTGACGCAGGCGCTTGATGCGCTCGATGGCCTTCTTCTCGCCCAGATGACAGCCCAGCGCGTAGCCGGAGTCGGTCGGATAGGCAATCACGCCACCCTGCTGGATGATGGCGACGGCCTGATCGATGAGGCGTTTCTGGGGATTTTCGGGATGAATCTGGAAGAACTGTCCCATGCGGTGCTCCTTGCGTCTGGGCGCCAGCCCGGCAGGCGGACTGGCGTCACGGTGATCTCTTGATATCACATGGAGGCAGCGTCGGCCGCAAAAAAGGGCGCGATGCGCGGATGACACCACACGGGCGGCACCTTGGTACGGGGCGGCGGACTCATGCTGCCGGGCGCCAGCGGGCCGCCGGGGAAGTGGAAATCACTGCCGACGGAGGCGTAGAGACCCAGCTCATCGAGCTGACGCGCCAGGTCACGCGCGCGATCGATATTCTGGAAGCCGCTGACCAGCTCCGCGCCTTCGCCACCGGCGGCAATGAAGTCACGCAGCAGCTCGCCACGCTTGGTGCGGGTCAGCTTGTAGCGCATCGGGTGCGCCATCACGGCGATGCCGCCATCGGCACGCACCCAGCCCACCGCCTCTTCGATCTCCGGCCAGTGCGCCTTGACGTCACCTTTCTGGCCCGCGCCCAGATGCCGCTTGAAGGCGTCCTGCAGGTTGCGTGCAATCCCGGCCTCGACCAGCGCGCGGGCGAAATCCGGGCGTGACAGCGGGCGGTCGCCTGAGCCACTCAGCGTGGCCTGTTCCCGGGCGCGCTCGAAGGCATTCTCGAGCCCGAGCTTTTCCATGCGCGTGGCGATCTCGTGGCTGCGTCGCTCACGCGCCTCGTGCTGCTGCTTGAGACCGGCGCTCAGCGCATCGCCGGCGCCCTCGGGCATCAACGCCACGATGTGGATGGTCTGGTTGCGCCAGCGGACCGACAGCTCACAGCCGGGCAGCAACGAGATACCCTCGGCGCGGGCGGCCTGCTGTGCCTCGAAGATGCCTTCCATGCTGTCGTGATCGGTCAGTGACATGCGTGACAGACCGCGCCGCGCGGCCAGGGCCACCAGCTCTGTCGGTGCCATGCCGCCATCGGAGGCGGTGGAATGCATGTGCAGGTCGATGTCCGGCACCTCGATATCGGAATCGAAGTGCTCCGGCAGCGGGCGAAACTCGATCGGCTTGCGGGATGTGGAAATCGGCGAAGAGTCGGACAGAACGTCGGACACGGGGAACCTCTCGGGATGAACGTCTGTGCCACGCGATGCCTGAGATGCAGGCGATCCAGCGGGCCAGACGTCGGGCAGTATTGGCTGCGATGCGCGCCCGGACACACAGGGGCTTTGTCAGCAGGCAGCAATGGCGGCAGAATGAGCACATGCAGGCAGGGGTGCGCCGCTGGTGTCAGACAGGATACCACTCGCACAGGCCCTTGCCTTCCCGACGGCTGCGTCGTCGTGTTCAGGAGTGCGCATTACCCATGAAGATGTTGCTCGACTTTCTGCCGATCGTGATCTTCTTCGCCGTCTACAAGATGACTGGCGACATGATCATGGCTACCGCCGTGTTGATTCCCGCGACCCTCGCGCAGGTGCTGTACATCTACTGGCGCCACAAGCGCGTCGAGAAGATGCAGCTGGTCACCCTGGCGCTGGTCGTCGTGCTGGGTGGCGCGACCGTGCTGTTCGGCAACAGCTCCTTCATCCAGTGGAAGCCCACCGTGGTCAACTGGCTGTTCGCCGTCGCCTTCCTGCTGTCTCCGCTGTTCGGCGGCAAGCCGCTGGTGGAGCGCATGATGGAAAAGGCGATTCAGCTGCCACGCCCCATCTGGCACCGCCTCAATCTGGCCTGGGTGGTATTCTTCCTCGCCATGGGCGGCCTCAACATCTATGTCTTCAGCCATTATTCGGAAGACATCTGGGTCGATTTCAAGCTGTTCGGCATGCTCGGTCTGACACTGCTGTTCGTCATCGTTCAGGGCGTCTACCTGTCCCGTCACATGGTGCAGGCCCCTCAGGAAGAGAACGCTTCCTCGACCAATTCTCAAAAGGATGATTCGTGATGCTCTACTCCATTGTCTGTCAGGACGTCGAAGGTAGCCTCGAAGCGCGCATGGCGGCGCGCCCGCCGCATCTGGCACGTCTGGAGGCGCTGCACGCCGCCGGTCGTCTGGTCATCGCCGGCCCCAACCCGGCCATCGACAGCGAAGCACCGGGTGAAGCCGGCTTCAGCGGCAGCGTCATCATCGCCGAGTTCGATTCCCTCGAAGACGCCCAGAAGTGGGCCGATGCCGATCCCTTCGTCATCGCCGGTGTCTATGAAAGCGCCGAAGTGAAGCCCTTCAAGCAGACCCTGCCCTAGCCCGGCGTCCGACCGGTCATCTGACCGGCGGTTTCTCACAGACGACGGACAGCCTGGCTGTCCGTCGTCTGCGTTGCAGGCCTTGCTCTGCCGCTGTCTCGCTGTGCTGCTCTCCCGCTCGACCTCCTGCCAGGAATGCCCGTGAACGACCACCCCTCCTCTCCCCGCCAGCCCGCCCCCGGCCAGTCAGCTCCTGATCAGTCAAATTCGAATCAGACCGCCTCGTCAGCCCGAAAGACTTCGCCGCAGCAAGCCCCGGGCAGCGCGGCACGCAAGCCTGCCACGACGCCACCGAGCGCGATCGAGCCGGTCACGGCGCCCGGCGTAGTGCCGAACGTGCCACTGGCGCCACTGGCGGCACTGGAGGAGGCGCAGCTCGAGTGGGATGACACCGCGCCACAGGCCACCGATTACGGCGATGTGTACTTCTCGATCCACGATGGCCGCGCCGAGACCGTGCACGTCTTCCTCGACAGCAATCGTCTGAGCGAGCGCTTCCGTGATTGGCGGGAAGCGCGCCCCTTCGTGATCGGCGAGACCGGCTTCGGCACCGGCCTCAACATCCTGTGCGCCGCCCAGCGCTTTCTGGCAACGGCGCCCGCCGAGGCGCGCCTGCATGTCGTCTCGGTGGAAAAGCACCCGATGCGCGCCGCGGATCTCGAGCGGGCGCTGTCCGCCTGGCCGGATCTCGCCTCGCTGGCGAAGCCGCTGGTCGCTCAATGGCCCGCTGCCGTCCTCGGCGTGCACCGCCTGTGGCTGGATGAGCGCATCACCCTGGACTTGCACTTCGGCGATGCGGTGGAGCGCCTGTCGCGCCTGGAAGGTGGCGTGGATGCCTGGTTCCTCGATGGCTTCTCGCCGTCGAAGAATCCGCAGATGTGGTCACCCGAGCTGTTCGCGGCCATGGCGGGTGTCTCGCGCCCCACGGCGACCTTCGCCACCTTCACCGCCGCGGGCTTCGTGCGGCGTGGCCTGCGCGCGGCAGGCTTCGTGTGGCGCAAGGTGCCCGGCCACGGCATGAAGCGCGAGATGATCTGCGGCGAGCTGGACGAGCCGACCGCCGCCGCGCGCGCCGAACTGATGGGACTTGATGTCTCTCCCGCATCCGGTCATGCCCCCATGCAGGAGCACGCGGTGCGTGGCGCCCTTCATCCGCTGCGTCGTGAGCAGCCCTGGACCCAGCCCCCGCAGCCCGCGCCGATCGCTCGCGAGACGCATGTCGCGGTACTCGGCGCCGGTATCGCCGGCACCAGCTGCGCCGAGGCGCTGGCGCGGCGCGGTGTGAAGGTCACGCTGATCGATGCCGAAGCCCCCGGCGCGCGTGCCTCCGGCAATCGCCAGGGTGCGCTCTACGTCAAGCTGGCCGCCGAGACCAATCCCGCCAGTCGCTTCCAGCTGGCCGCGCTGCAGTACAGCCGGCGCTGGCTGGCAAGCCTCGATCCCGAGCAGACCCTGTGGTCCGCCAGCGGCGTGCTGCAGCTGGCCACCAGTGAACGTGAGCGCAAGCGCCAGCAGCGCTTCCTCGACAATCACCCGCTGCCCGAGGCGCTACTCAAGCCCGTCAGCGCCAGCGAGGCCAGCCGGATCGCCGGCAGCGAGATCATCTTCGACGGCCTCTTCTATCCGGTCGCCGGCTGGGTGCGCCCCAACGCGCTCTGCCAGCATCTCGCCACCACCCCGGGCATCCGCTTCCTGCAGGCGCGCATCGAGGCCATTCAGTCGCTGGGGGCTGGGGAAGGCAGAGAGGAAGACGCAGAGACAGGCAACGGCGCGCCAACATCACGCTGGCAGCTGCAGACCAGCGACGGCACCAGCATGGAAGTGGATCAGCTGATCGTCGCGCTGGGGGAGCAGACTCACCTGCCCGAACCACTCGCGCACCTGCCGCTGCTGCCGATTCGCGGCCAGGTCAGCGAGATCACGGTAGCGCCGGAACACGCCGCGCACCTGCCCGCGCTCGACAGCGTGGTCTGCGCCGGTGGCTATGTCTCGCCCTATCAGCGCCACGCCGATGGCAGCGTGACCCTCAGCTTCGGCGCGACCTTCGCCCCGCGCGATGAGGATGAGGCGGTCCGCGAGGCAGACCACGCCGCCAATGTCGCGGAGCTGCGCAGTGCCCTGCCCGCCTTCGTCGCCGCCTGGGAGCAGGCGCGTGGTATCAGACTGGAAGACGATGACTGGCAGGGACGCGTCGCCTGGCGCGCCGCCAGCCCGGACAAGAGCCCGCTGGCCGGCCCGGCACCGGACGCCGCGCAATGGCGTGAGGATTACGCCGCCATGGCCTTCGATGCGAAAAAGCGCGTGCCGCAGTCGAGCGGCACCCACCTGCCCGGCCTGTGGCTCTCCACCGCACACGGCTCACGCGGCTTCACCACCGCCCCGCTGTGCGCCGAACTGATCGCCTCGCAACTGTGTGGCGAGCCGCTGCCGCTGGAACGCGAACTGGCCGAGCACCTGCACCCGGGACGCCGCCTGATCCGCGATATTGTCCAGCGGCGCTGAGAGGTCGGTATCACTCAGGCCTGACGGCACTGTCTGGACAGGGCCTGACGGTCGATGACCTGATAGGTGAAGGATGGCCGGCCGATCTGACCGTAGTGGAAGGCCTCGCTGAGCATGCCGCAGGCCGCGAGATGGCGCAGGTACTTGCGGATGGTCACTCGCGACATGCCGGTGGCAGGCAGCAACGCCTCACTGGTGAAGCTGCCTTCCTCACGCGGCAGCGCCTGGATGGCACTGGCCACCAAGGCAAGTGACGCCGCCGTCACGCCCTTGGGCAGGCGCCCCTCGGGTACCGCGCCCGCAGCGCCGCTGACCAGCCCTTGCACGCCGAAGAGCTGGTCCAGTTGTTGCTGGCTGACTTCACCCTCTAGGCTCTCCAGCTGCTGGCGCCCGCGACGCGCCAGTGCCAACGCCTGCTGAAAACGGGCGAAGCTGAAGGGTTTGACCAGGTAATCGCACACCCCGAGCGCATGTGCGCTGCGCACCGTGTCCGCCTCACTGGCAGCGGTGATCAGGATCACCTGGATATCGGGGGCGGCGTGGCGCCTCAGCCATCGCAACACTTCCAGCCCGCTGCGACTGCGCAGATAGACATCCAGAAGCACCAGGTCCACCGCTTGCTGCGCCAGCACGTCGAGTGCCGTCGCGACATCCTCGCACTGGGCCACCAGGCGCATGCCGTCGATGCGACTGAGGTATTCGACATTGAGACGCATGACCATGGGGTCGTCTTCGACTATCAGCACACGCATGCGCTCTGGCTCCTTCGTTGTGCAAGTTCCGGCCGCAACGCCATCCCGTGATGCGCGGCCCCCTATCAGGGCGCCGCGCCAGTCAGCAGTCGGCAAGGCAGGGTCAGCTCGACCAGGGTACCGCCGCCCGAGGGCGCATAGAGGTGCCATTCTCCCTCGCGCGCGGTCACGATCTCCTGCACCAGCGACAGGCCCAGCCCGCGGCCTTCTCCATGACTGCTCACCCCCGCCATGCGTGCCGTCTGTCTCAGCTCCGTCGGCATGCCGGGGCCGTTGTCCGCCACGCTGATCGACAACTGCGCCTCTGCCGACGGGTCCAGTGATTCCAGCATCAACCCCAAGGTCACAGACGGGGAGTGAGCGTCAGCGCCCACCTCCTCCAGCGCTTCGAAGGCATTGTCGAGCAGATTGCCGATCACGCTGACCAGATCATGACTCAGGCTACGCTCCAGCACCGGAAACTCGGCCTGAGCGCCCTCGTCCTGTGACATTCCCCACTCAGCGCAGCGGCCATGATGGCATTCGATCTCCAGCTCGACCGCCAGCGTGATGCCACGCTCGCGAGCCTCGCTGTGCTTGCCGATCAGAAGACCTGCCAGCAGAGGGTCCGCGATGCGCTCGGCGGCCGCGGCATCCGCCGGCAACTCCCGCTCCACCAGCAACGCCAGATAATCGCGCAGACCGGCGAGGTCCTGCATCTGCGTCAGGCCCGACAGCACATGCAGCCGGTTGCGAAACTCATGGCGCGCGGCGCGCAGTGACTCTGCCTGACGGCGGACGCCGGTCAGCTCCTCGGCGAGGCGCTGCATGCGGTCGTGCTCGCGCAGTACCAGCACGCCGCCCATCAGCAGCTCGCCATCATGCACCCGCTGGCAACGCACCAGCAATCGCCGCCCGCCGTGAGTCACCTGGCGCAGGCGGGTCTCTTCCTGTTCGCTCACCGGCTGGCGCGCGACGAGGCACTCACGCATGCCGGTGTCGGGCAGCCAGCCATCAAGGTGCTCTCCCAGCGTCGGCAAGGCCCCCAACAACTCGCGCGCCGCGGCATTCACCAGCGTGATCCGCCCCTCGGGATCGACCACGATGATGCCCTCTTCCAGGCTGGCCAGCACCGCCTGATGCTCCTCCACCAGGCGCGCGATGGCCGCCGGCTCCAGTCCCTTGAGCTGTCTGCGCAGATAGCGCGCAAGTCCCAGTGCGCCCAGCGTGCCGAACAGCATCAACACACCCAGTCCGAGCAGCAGCTGGCGCTTCTCATCGGCCAGACGCCGCCCCAGGGAATCCAGCGTGATACCGATGGCCACCGCACCGACGACGGCGCGCTCACCGCCCCTGGACGCATTCGCCATGACCGGAACGAAGCTGCGCAGGCTTTCGCCGAGCGTGCCGCGGGATTCGGAGAGGTAGGAGGCACCGGCAAGCGCACGCTGTTCGTCGCCACCCTGGAAGGGCTGCCCGATGCGTGCGGGGTCCGGGTGACTGAGCCGCAGGCCATCCGGGCGCATCACCACGATGAAGTCGACGGCATTCTCCCGACGCAGTCGCTCGATGCGTGCCGCCAGCCGGCTGTCCGCGACAGGAGGCGCAGCCTGCGGTGAGCTGGCCTCGCTCAGGGCAGAACGCACCTCGGGCAGACGCGCGATGCGCTGGGCAAGAGCGGCAATGCGCTGGCCCTGAATCTCGCGCTGGGTCCGCTCCAGCTGGGCACTGAAGAGCCAGGCCGCGACCAGCAGGCTGACGATCACCATGCCGGCGGCGAGCAATGAGGTCAGCGCGCTCAGCCCGGGTTGAGAATGCCGCAACACGCCGGACAAGCCATGTGCCCCCTTGGTGGCATGGCCATTCGGCCCCGCGCATGGGCGAGCGGCAGCCGGCGCTTTCATAAGTTTCAAAAGGCTTTCTTTAATTCGCAAAACTTGGCCCTCGGGAGCCACACCGTAAGCTCCCTGTGACGCGCATCCAGTGCGCGAACATGATGTCCCTTCCCCGTCCCAAACGATCCCGCGATGCCACGCCAACGCGTCCGGGCATGACAACAGGTCCTGCAACGACAGAGTGCAGGACAAGGAGCATGCATGACACATTCCTCGCAGACCGCCACGGCCACGCCTGCCGCAGAGTCCCCCTGGCACAAGACGCGCATCTTCGGCATGTCGCTGCCGATCTTCACCCTGTCCTTTCTGGTCCTTGTCGCCGCCATCGCCACCGACACCCTGCCTGCCGGCATGATCGGCGCGCTGCTGGTCATGATGATTCTCGGGGAGCTGCTGGGCTTTCTGGGCGACCGCCTGCCGATCATCAACAGCTATCTGGGTGGCGGCGCCATTCTCGCCATCTTCGGTGCCGCAGCGCTGGTCTACAGCGGCTGGCTGCCGCAGGAGGTCACGGCGAATGTCAGTGAGTTCATGAAGGCCGGTGGCTTTCTGAACTTCTACATCGCGGCGCTGATCACCGGCAGCATTCTCGGCATGGACTCCCGCGTGCTGGTCAAGGTCGGGGCCCGCTTCGCGCTGCCACTGCTGTGCTCGGTGCTGTTCGCGGCGCTCTTCGCGATGCTGGTCGGCTGGGTCATGGGCTTCTCGCCCAAGGATGCCGTCATGGTCATCGCCCTGCCCATCATGGGCGGCGGCATGGGCGCAGGTGCCGTGCCGATGAGCCAGATCTACGAGCAACTGCTGGGGCAACCGGCCAGCTACTATATCTCGATCCTGGTGCCGGCACTGGCCCTGGGCAATGTCTTCGCCATCATCATTGCCGGGCTGCTCAACGGGCTTGGCAAGCGCTTCCCGTCACTGACCGGTGGCGGCCAGATGATGCCGGGCGTCAATGTCCGCGAAGAGAAGAGCACGCCTGACCTGTCCCAGCTGGGCATCGGCATGGTGATTGCCCTGAGCTTCTTCGTCGCCAGCCAGATTCTCGGCAAGGTCATTCCGCTGCACCCCTACGCGCTGATGATCATCGCGGTCGCCGTGCTCAAGTGCGCCAACCTGGTACCGGAGAACATCAATCAGGCCGCCGCCCAATGGTTCCGGTTCGTGGCAGGCAACTGGACCTTCGCGCTGCTGTTCGGCATCGGCGTGGCCTATACCGATCTGGGCCAGGTGATCGATGCCATCACCATCACCTACGTGGTGATCGTGTTCGGTGTCGTCGCGGGCGCCGCCTTCGGTGCGGGGCTGGTGGGCAAGCTGGTTGGCTTCTATCCCATCGAGTCCGCCATCACCGCTGGTCTGTGCATGGCCAACATGGGCGGCACGGGTGACGTCGCCGTACTCTCGGCGGCCAATCGCATGCAGCTGATGCCCTTCGCGCAGATTTCCTCGCGCCTGGGCGGGGCCTTGATCCTGCTGATCTCGAGCCTGGTCATGCCGATGTGGTTCGCATGATCCGGCGCATCGCCAGACGCCACTAACCGCACCAACTGGTGCAACAACTGGTGCATCATGAACGACAACGCCCCTGGCCTGTGCCAGGGGCGTTGTCGCTTCCAGCCCCGGGGTCAGGGGCAGGGTCAGGGCATGCTCAACACAGCATGACCGCTGGCCGGGCTCAGTCGCCCTCTTCCTCATCGTCCGCCAGCTGGCGACCGAAGGACTGCCATTGCTCCAGCGTCATCACCTCGGTGGATTCGGTGCCGATGTCATGGACGATCAACAGCTTGCCGCGTGACAGCTGGCCTTCCAGCTCCGCGACCCAGCCGGCCATGCCTTCACCGACATCGGTGGTGTCGTAGCCCTGACGGGTGACGAAGGCTTCCAGCAGGGCGCGCCGTGTATCGGCGGGCAGCATGGTCTGCGGCACCTCGATGAAGCGGTCCCGCGGGTCCATCTGATCAAGTGGCATCTGGCTCATGGGTAACTCCTGTCCATCATCAGGGTGGCGTGGCGCCGCCTGCGGTGCATCGTTCAGCGTATCCGTACTCATGCATCCTCTCCCGCGCTGTCTTGCGCGCTGTCCTGCACATTGGCTTGCGCACTGTCTTGCGGATTGTCCTGCTGTGCATCAGCACCGGATTCCCATTCGGCCAGGCGCTGCACGAAGGTCTCTTCGTCCAGCACCGTGAGGCCCAGCTGCATGGCTTTCTCGAGCTTGCTGCCCGCCGCCTCGCCGGCGACCACACCGGCGGTCTTCTTCGAGACACTGCCCGCCACCTTGGCGCCCAGCGCCTGCAGACGTGCCTTGCCTTCATCACGCGTCATGCTGTCGAGGCTGCCGGTCAGCACCCAGGTCTGGCCTGCCAGCGGCTGGGGGCGCTCACCGATCTCGACCTCTTCCCAGCTCAGTCCACAGGCGAGCAACGCTTCCAGCGTCTCGTTGTTGGTCGGCTGCTGGAAGAAGGTATGGATATGCGCGGCGACGATGGGGCCGACGTCCTCCACTGCCTCCAGCGCGGCCTGATCCGCTGCGCGCAGCGCTTCCAGGGTGCCGAAGTGCGTGGCCAGATTCGCGGCGGTGGCTTCACCGACTTCCCGGATGCCGAGGGCATAGATGAAGCGCGCCAGGGTGGTGTTGCGGCTCTTGTCCAGCGAAGCGACCAGATTGGCGGCGGACTTCTCGCCCATGCGCGGCAGCTCGGCGAGCGTGGCAACTTCCAGGTGGAACAGGTCCGCCGGCGTCTTGACCAGCTCACGCTCGATCAGCTGCTCGATCAGCTTCTCACCGAGGCCATCGACATCCAGCGCCTTGCGGCTGGAGAAGTGCTTGAGGGCTTCCTTGCGCTGCGCGGCGCAGATCAAACCACCCGCGCAGCGTGCCACCACCTCGCCTTCGAGGCGCTCGATCTCGGAGCCGCACACCGGGCAGCCGTCCGGCAGCACGATGGCTTCACGGCTGGCACCTTCACTGGCGACCCGCACCACCTGCGGGATGACGTCGCCGGCGCGCCGAATGATGACGCTGTCACCGATCTGCACGCCGAGACGTTCCACCTCGTCCATGTTGTGCAGTGTGGCATTGGACACCACCACGCCGGCAACCTGCACCGGTGCCAGCCGGGCGACCGGTGTCAGCGCGCCAGTGCGTCCGACCTGAAAATCGACGCCTTCCAGGGTGGTTTCCTGCTCCTGCGCCGGGTACTTGTAGGCGATGGCCCAGCGCGGTGCGCGCGCCACGAAGCCCAGTTCACGCTGCAGACGCAGTGCATCGAGCTTGATGACCGCGCCATCGATGTCGTGATCGAGGCCATCCCGCTGCTCGCCGAGGCGGCGGGTGTAGTCGATGATGCCCTGGGCACCGCGCACCACCTCAAGCTGCGGGCTGGTGCGGAAGCCATAGTCGTTGAGCAGCGCCATCAGACCGGAATGATTCTGGCCAGCCTCGCTGGCGAGCAGCGCATCATCCACCCGCGCGACCTGATAGGCGCAGAATTCCAGCGGACGCGAGGCGGCGATATTGGAATCCAGCTGGCGTAGGCTACCGGCGGCGGCATTGCGCGGGTTGGCGAACACCTTGCCATCCTCGTCGCGGCCGCGCGCGTTCAGCGCCTCGAAGCCAGCGTGGCTCATGTAGACCTCGCCGCGCACTTCCAGCAGCTCCGGCAGATCATCACCCCGCAGCTTGAGGGGGATCGAGCGGATGGTGCGCAGATTGGTGGTAATGCCTTCGCCGGTGCGGCCATCGCCGCGCGTCACGCCCTGCACCAGCACGCCATTCTCGTAGATGAGCGACACGGCCAGGCCATCGAGCTTGGGCTCGCAGCAGAAGCTCAGCTCGTCACCCGCGTCCTGAGCGTCTCCCAGCTCCAGCATTTTCGCCGCACGTTGCACGAAGGCGCGCAGCTCATCGTCATCGAAGGCGTTGTTGAGCGACAGCATCGGTACCGCATGCTGCACTTCTTCAAAGCCGCTGGCCGGCGCGGCTCCGACACGCTGGGTGGGTGATTCCGAGCTGATCAGCTGGGGATATTCGGCTTCCAGCGCCTCGAGGCGACGCAGGCGCGTGTCGTAGTCGGCATCGGTCAGCGTCGGATCATCCAGCACGTAATAGCGGTGGCTGGCCTCAAGCAGCTCGCGATGCAGCTGCGCGACCTCCTCCATCACCTTGGCAGGCACGCCTTCCACCGCGGCCGGTGCAGCGGAGCGGGAAGCGCTCGCGGCGTTGGAATCATCGGCGGGCGCCGAAAACAGATCATCCTGGGCTGACATGACACTCACTCGAAACAGTGGCTCGCCAGCACTGCCAGAAGGCAGCGCTGAGCGACCTGAAAACGGGTGGCGACCCCTCCGACCTGACGCACTTGCAAGAGCTTGCAAAGACTTGCAGGCAGAGGGGTCGCCTTGATGCTGCCATTGTACTCAATGTGATCGACAGGCCACACATTCAAGCACTCAGGGCGACAGTCAGGGGCTGGCCCGGAACGTTAGAGGCTGCAAAAGGCTGTCAGAGGCTGCAAGAGGTCGGCAGGACACGCAAACGCCAACGGCGACCCGAAGGTCGCCGTTGGCGTTCTGGCATGACTGGTCGACTCAGAGAATGGCTGGGGAGTCGATCAGTTGGCCTGGTAGCGATGCAGACGATTGCGACGCTCGAACTCATGCACCTGCTGGCGCTTGAACTCGATGGTCTGGGCCGTCATCACGCTGTGGTTCTCGTCTTTCAGCTCACCGCCCAGACGACGCACCAGCAGCATGGCGATCTCGACCATGGTCTCGAAGGCGGCGGAGGTGTCGTCCGCGCCCGGCAGCGGCATCAGGAAGGTGACGCCATCCAGCTGACTGTCCACCATCTCGGCCGGCTTGAAGATGCCCGGCTTGACCACGTTGGCCATCGCGAACTGCAGCGGGCTGTCATCGTCATCTTCCTCGTGGCGCAGGAACAGCCCCATCTCGGAATGACGCAGACCACAGGCCAGCGAGATGCCCAGCACGTCTTCACCGCTGAAGCCTTCATCGCCGCGCGCCATCACCGAGATGATGATGACTTCACTGGCATCGGCCAGGGTGTCACGTGCGAGCTGGTCATCGACCTGATTGCGTTCGGCACGCAGCACCAGCGGATGACGATCATCCTCGGGCGCTGTGGCATCGGCAGCAGGCGCTGTGGCCGCTTCCAGCGAAGGCTCCTGGCGCTGGGAAGCACTGTCGGCGACATCGGCCGGCTTGCCAGCGTACGACGCCTCAGTCCTCGCATCCTGACCTTCCTCGATCTCGGCCATCGGCTCGAGATCATCGGCCTGGGTGGAGGAGACGCTGATGCTGTCGTCCTCGGCGGTGATCACCGGCTTCTCATGGAAGTCGTCTTCGCGCGCCGTCTCGGCCTGCTCGCTGGAGGCGCTGCCGAGCACGGGCTCACGATGCGCATCGTCGTGCTCATGCTCGTCATCACGCCGTGCGCCCAGACTGGCCGTCACGTCGCGCATCGACTGGCTGGCACGTGCACCGAAGGCAGCCGCACGCTCGCCGAAGCCCTTGCGCTCCGGCGCTTCACGACGCTCCATGGGCTGCGCCGGACGACTCGGTTGAGTCACCCGCGAGGCCTTGATGCCGTGCGCATTGTCGAGCACGACATCTTCCTCGGCTTCGGCATGCGTCTCGGAATCGCCAACCACCCGGTAGCCGCCGTTCGGCAGCTCCCAGTTGTCACGTTCTTCCTCTTCTTCCACCGCGGGATTGCCCGCATCGTCGGTGGAATCCTCTGTACCCGCTCGATCCAGTCGGGGTACTCGACGTTGACGTTGGAGCCTGCGCACACCGTCAACGACGATGATTGCGACCAGCACCAACCCCAACAAGATGAGCCACTCTCTCAATTCCATGGGTCATTAGCCTGTTTGCTTGGGCACCATGCACGTGAACAGCATAGCGCGATTGCAGAAAAAGGGGACATTTTTTCGAATGTCAATCCTGTGGTGGTGACCTGCGCAATCGCCCTTCAATTATCCCTGACTGACACTATGACGCAAACTCGTAGTGCTTTCGATGTCTAGATGCAACACGATCTTGCCAACTAGGCCGCCAAGGCGGCCACTGGCTACCGCGCCGGAGGATGACCTTGCCCTCCTGAACGGCTTTTCCCTCACGCTTCGGCAAGCACGGCAGCTTCTTCTATCCCTACAGAGACAAGGCGCGAGACGCCGGGTTCCTGCATGGTGACACCCATCAGCCGATCTGCCGCTTCCATGGCGATCTTGTTATGGGTGATATAGATGAACTGTACGCTTTCCGACATCTCCTTCACCAGCCTCGCATAGCGTCCGACGTTGGCATCATCCAGCGGTGCATCCACCTCATCGAGCATGCAGAACGGGGCCGGATTGAGCTGGAAGATGGCGAAGACCAGCGCCAGTGCCGTCAGTGCCTTCTCGCCGCCTGACAGCAGGTGAATGGTGGAGTTTTTCTTGCCCGGTGGCCGCGCCATGATCGCGACTCCCGTCTCCAGCAAATCATCACCAGTCAGCGTCAACCATGCGGTTCCGCCCCCGAAGATCTTGGGGAAAAGCGCCTGGATTCCGGCATTGACCTTGTCGAAGGTGTCCTTGAAGCGCACCCGTGTTTCCTGGTCAATCTTGCGGATGGCGCGCTCGAGGGTCTCCAGCGCTTCGCTCAGCTCGGCATGCTGGGCTTCCAGGTAGTTGCGACGCTCGGCCTGCTGGTCGTATTCCTCGATGGCCGCCAGGTTGATGGCCCCCAGCCGCTTGATGCGCTCGCCGATCTGCTCGAGGTTGTGGCTCCAGGCCGATTCGGTGGCATTGGGGTCCAGCTCGTCCTCGAGCTGCGTGATCGCCGCCTCGTCATAGCCCAGTTCCACCAGTTGCTCGTCCTGCGCATCGCCCTTGAGGGTCAGCGCCTGCACCTGCATGCGGCCTTCCTCGAGGCGCTGACGAATCCCCTCGAGATTGCGCTCATGAGTCTGACGCGCCTGTTCCGCCTGACGCATCTGTTCGACCAATTCATGAGTCTTGTCACGACAGGCGTTGAGCTTGGTTTCCTGATACAGACGTGTCTCGAGCAGCATCTCGAGCTTTTCGCGCTCTTCTTCCTGCGGCAGTGAGGCTTCTTCGCGGCTGGCCTCGAGCATCTCGATGCGCTCGGCGAGCTTCTCGCGCTGCTCGACGGCTCGCATGCGCTGGCCCTGCATGCCGTCACGCTCGGTGGTCAGGCGCTGACGCTCCATGTCGAGGCGGTTGACCTGCTCACGCGCGGGCGCCAGCTGGGCACGCAGCCCGGCCAGCGCCTCCTGATGTTCGCGCCGTGAACGCTCCAGCGACTCACGCGACTGGGCGTTGTTCTCGACCGCCTCCAATGCCTGCTGCCAGCGCTCGCGCGCCTCCTCCAGCGTCAGGGCCTGAGTCTCGCGCGTTTCCGCCAGCTGCTCGAGCTCCTCATCCAGCTCTCGGGCGCGACCATCGACATGCTCCAGGCGGCTGGCGATGCCGGCCTCCTTGAGACTGAGTTCACGCTGGCGCTCGCCCAGCTCACGCTCTTCGACGCGCAGATGCTCGAGCTGCTGCTCGGCGCCGGCAATCTGTTCGGCGGCTGCGGCCAGACGCGTCTCGATCTCCTCGAGACGCTCATCCAGTGACTCGAGCTCCAGCACCACCTGCTCGAGGCGCGCCCGCTGGGCGATGACGCTATCGGCACGTTCACCTGCCACCTGACGGCGGCTCCAGCCCTGCCCCAACCACAGACCATCCGGCGTCAGCACGCTCTCGTGCGCGGCCAGCGAATCACGCCTGGCCCAGGCGGCTGCCTGCGACTCGACACAGTGGATGCTGGCCAGCCAACCGGCCAAGGCATCCGCGCCGCTCACCTGCGCCGCCAGAGTGCCGGCGGGGCGGGTTGCCGCGCTGGACGCCGGCGTGCCATCGACCAGCAACAGTTCGCCGCCGGGCAGCTCATCCATCAGCGTGGCCAGACGCGACGGCTCGCTCGCCGCCAGACGCGCCTTGAGGAAGGGGCCCAGCACCCAGGCGCTGGCCGATTCCCAGCCCTCGGCGACCTCGAGCCCCTCGGCCAGCGCCGGGGTCTCGGCGAGCCCATGCTGCTCCAGGTGGCTCGCCAGGCTATCATCGTCGTCACGCAGCGCCGCGTCGATCAGTGCCTCAAGCGAGGCCTTCTCGCCCTGCAAGACGTTGCGACGCTGGCGCAGCTGATCGCGCTCTCCATCCAGCGCCAGACGATCGGCCTGGGCCTGCTCACGGGCTTCACTGGCCTGCTCGCGGCGCGACTCCAGCGATTCGCCGCTGAGCGACAATTCATCGAGCTGCTCGCGCAGCTCCTCGCGGGCTTCACGCAGCTCGGCGACATCCGGCAGCTCCGCCAGCTGCTGGCGGCGGCGCTCGCGCTGGCGCTCGGCGTCGGCGATGGCATTCTCGAGCTGCTGGATCTCGCTCTGGGCGCGCTCGGCGCCACGCTGGGCTTCGTTGTCGGCCTGACTGAAGCGCTCCCACTCGCTCTGGCTGTCCTGGCGGCGCTCCTCGGCCTCCTCCAATGACAGCTCGAGCCCTTCGAGGGTCTCGCGGGCCAGCTCGAGTTCCGGGGCGATGTCTTCCAGACGCGCATCGATCATCTCGAGGCGCTCGCCGTCCTCACCCTCGACGCGCTGGATGTCGCTCAGCTCACGCCTGGCCATCTCGAGATCCGCCGCCAGCTGCTGCTCACGGGTGCGGGCGTGCTCGAGGCTCTGCTCGAGACGCGCGATCTGGGCGCCGGTCTCATAGAAGGCGGCCTGATGGGTTTCCAGCTCACCGGCCAGCTCGTCGTGCTGATAGCGCTGCTCTTCCAGCTGGCTCTCGCACTGACGCTGACCGAGAATCTCGCGCTCGACGCCGGTTTCCAGCTCCGCGACGCGTGACTGCTGCTCGCGCTGCTGCGCACGCAGGCCCCGCCGGCGCAGCACGGCCAGTTCGCCCTTGAGGCGGTATTCGTCCTGCTTGAGGGTCTGATAGCGCTTGGCGGCCTCGGACTGACGCTTGAGGCGCTCGAGCTGCTTGTCGAGCTCCTCACGCAGGTCATCCAGGCGCTCCATGTTTTCCTGGGTGCGCTTCATGCGGTTCTCGGTCTCGCGGCGGCGCTCCTTGTACTTGGAGATGCCTGCGGCTTCCTCGAGGGTGCTGCGCAGGTCATCCGGGCGCGCCTCGATCAGCTGCGAGATCATGCCCTGACCGATGATGGAGTAGGAGCGCGGCCCGAGGCCGGTGCCGAGGAAGACGTCGGCGATATCACGCCGGCGGCACTTCTGGCCATTGAGGAAGTAGCCGGACTGGCCATCGCGCGTCACCAGACGCTTGACCGCTATCTCGGCGTACTCGGACCAGGCGCCACCGAGGCTACCGTCGGCATTGTCGAAGGTCAGCTCGATGGAAGCCTGCCCCACCGGCTTGCGTCCGGTGGAGCCATTGAAGATGACATCCGTCATCGACTCGCCACGCAGATTCTTGGCGCTGGACTCGCCCATCACCCAGCGCACAGCATCGATGACGTTCGATTTCCCGCAGCCGTTGGGGCCGAGAATCGCCGTCATGTTGCTGTCGAAGGGCACGGTGACCGGATCGACGAAGGATTTGAAGCCGACCAGCTTGATCGATTTGAGCCGCATTGCGCCTGGCGCGTCCTTGAGTCTGGAGAAAGAAGGTCTGAAGAAACAACTTTTGGAGAAAGAAGCTCTGACGCAGGAAAACCTGAAATACCGCGGCGTCGCAGGCCTTTCGATAAGAGCCCGCACCACCGCAAGGTAAACATGTCCTTACGACGAGACAGCCGGTCATCGAGGGTATTTTCGAAAAACCAGCGCGCAGTCTACCCAAAAGCGGCGATGGCCCCAACCGGCGCAATGACAAACGAAGCCGTCATCGCGCGGGCCAGGGGCCAATTGCGGCTTACTGAGTGACGCGGTGATCGATGCGCAGTGCCAGCGGCGCCTGTGTCGCATCAGCGCCTTTCTCGTCATCGGCGTCAGCACTGCGCGTGACGATGACATTCTCGAGCTTGCCTTCGAGATCTCCCGGCTGGGCCGTCGGCTGCCCGGAGGCGGAGATGCGCGCCACGAGCGTGACGCGCTCGGCCATCGAGAGCCGCGCCATCGGGGCCATGGCATTGTCATCCGACAGAGTGAGCGTCAGCGGCAGCTTGTCCGCGGTGGTGCGCACCACTGCCAGCGGCGGCAGCTTGCCTTCGCCATCGCGCGCCACGATGAACAGGGTCGCCGCTTCGGCACTCACCGGCAGCGCCGCCAGCTGCGCCTCGAGCGCCGGGTCCAGTGACACCTTGAGCGTCAGACGTGCGGCGCCCTCCTTGCTGTCCTGATCAGTCGCCGCGCCTTGCTCTGGCGCGACCGAGTTGGCCAGGGCGACCGAGGCATCGACATCACCGGCACTGGCCATGCGCTGGCGTGCGGCCTTGATGCCTTCGCGCAGCGCCTTGGCGGCATCGGGATTCTCGAAGCCGGCAATCGCCTTGCGCCAGTAATCGATGGCCTCGGGATAGCGGGCATGGTCGAAGGCCTCGATCCCGAGCAGGCCGAGTACCGTCGGCTGACGCGGATCGGCCGCCAGCACTTCATCGACCAGCGTCTGGACCTCATCGGTCAGGGTGCGCTGGGCGGCGAAGAACTTGAGCTGCGCCAGCTGCGCGATCAGCGCAGGCACGCGGCCCTCGAGCGCGATCAACGCCTCGAGCGACTGCATGGCCTCATCGAGACGTCCGGCATCGCGGTAGAGCGGGAACAGCGCCATCCACACCTTGGCGTTGTCGGGCTGGGCCTCGGCCTCGGCGCGCAGCCGGGCGATACGCGCCTCGAAGCTGGCAGCATCGTGGATCGGCGTGGCGGCAATCGCCTGCGCCAGCGCCAGGTCCCCGCTCGCGCCTTCGCGCTGATACCAATAGAGCGAGCCCGCCACCATCGCCACCAGCAACACGGGCACCAGCACGCGCCCGCTGCTGGCCGCCTTGAGCGGGGAGCGCTTGAGGGATTCGGCATCTTCCAGCAGGCTGCGTTCCAGCTCGACCCGCCCTTCCGCCAGCGCCGTGTCATCCAGCTCGCCGCGCGCATGGCCGCGCTCCAGCGAGGCCAGTCGACGCCGATAGACACGCACGTTCTCGGCGCCGAGGCTGTCGTTGTCCTCGAAGGCCTGCTGATCGGCATGCACGCGACGCGCGTGCCGCAACGGCAGCAACAGCAGCCAGCCGGCGGGAATCAACAGCACGGCAATCGCCAGCCATAACAGGATCATGAGCGCTCCTTGGCAGTGTGTTGCCCAGCGCCGGGCTGCTCATCGCTGGACTGGCGGTGCGTGGCGAGCAATGCCGACAGGCGCGCCTGCTCATCATCATCCAGCGCACGCACACGCGCACGCCGCCGAGCGCGCACGATCAGGGTCACGACCAGCAAGCCGAGCAGAATCAGGACAGCGGGACCGCCCCACAGCAGCCAGGTGCGCCCATCGAGGCGCGGGTTGTAGAGCACATACTCGCCGAAGCGCGCGACCATGAAATTCTGGATCTCGCTGTCGCTGCGGCCATCCTTGAGCAGGTCCGCCACGTTCTGGCGCATGTCACCGGCGATGGGAGAGTCCGAGTCACCGATCGCCTGGTTCTGACACTTGGGGCAGCGCAGCGCGGCGGTCAGGCTGTCGTAGCGCTTCTGCAGCACCGGATTGTCGAACTGATGCATCTCGATGGCGGCATGCGCCTTGCCGGCAGACAGCCAGGCAAGAAACATCAGCACCACCAGCGCCTGCACCAGCGGGATGGCGAAACTCCTGAGCACGGATTTCATGAGCTGGCCTCCTCATCGGGCATGCTGGCGGAATCAGTCGCGGGCTCCGCGATGCGCTCCAGCGTCGGCAGGATGACGTCGCGGACATCTTCGGGCCGGATGTAGCCGGTGTGGTGATAGCGGATCACGCCCTCGGCATCGACCAGGAAGGTTTCCGGTGCCCCATAGACGCCGAGATCAAAGCCCAGCGTGCCCTCGGGGTCGAACAGATTGACGCTGAACGGGTTGCCGAATTCCTCCAGGAACTGGCGGCCCTTGGCGCGGGTGTCCTTGTAGTCGACGCCGACCATGTGCACGCCGCGGCTGGCGAGATCCAGCAGCTGCGGCATCTCGTGCTTGCAGGTCGGGCACCACTCGCCCCAGACATTGACGAGGCTGACCTGCCCCTTGAGCAGCGAGGCATCGAGGCGCGCCTGCGGATCACTCAAGGTGCTGAGCGAGAATTCGGGGAAGGGCCGCGACAGCAGCGCGGAGTCCCGTGCATAGGGGTCATCATCGAGGCGCTGGTAGAGGAAGGCGCCCAGCCCCACCACGACCACCAGCGGCACGAACAGCACCAGACGACGAACATTCATGGGCGAGCCTCCTGCGTGGCGAGGGAGCGGGTGTCAGACGCCGTGCTGGCCTCGACACGCCGGCGATAACGGCGATCCAGCACGGCGATCACACCGCCCGCCCCCATCAGCAGGGCGCCCAGCCACAGCCAGCGCACGAAGGGTTTGACCTGGATGCGTACCGCCCAACTGTCGTCATCCAGCTTCTCGCCCATGGCGACGTAGAGGTCACGCGTGAAGCCGGCATCAAGCGCGGTCTCGGTCATCGGCATGCCGCTGGCCAGGAACAGACGCTTCTCGGGATGCAGTGTCGTCACGGGGTCACCATCTCGGCTGACTTCCACCGTGGCGCGGTCCGACAGGTAGTTGGGGCCGCGATATTCGCCAAGTTCGGTCATGCGGAACTGATAGCCGCCCACGCTGACTTCCTTGCCCTGCACCAAGCGCACGTTCTCGGCGACCTCGGTATTGGAGACCAGCGTCACGCCGACGATGGTCACCGCCAGCCCCAGATGCGCCAGCTGCATGCCCCAGTAGCTGGGTGTGAGGCGCTTGAGCCCCGCCCAGCGACCCGCCTTCGAGGCACTCTTGTCCCACAGGTCGTGCAGCAACGGCAGCACCACCCACAGCGCGATGACCAGCCCGAGCGCCACCGAGAAGCTCCACTCGATATCCAGCGTCAGCGGCAGCAGGCCCCCGATGACGAGGGCCGCGCTGCCGGCCAGCGCCAGACGACGCGCCAGCTCGCGGCCCGGCATCTGCTTCCAGCGCGAGGCCGGGCCGAGGCCCATGAAGGCACACAGCAGCGTGGTCAGCGGTACGAACAGCGCATTGAAGTACGGCGGGCCCACCGAGATCTTGCCCAGCCCCAGCGAGTCCAGCACCAGCGGATAGAGGGTACCCAGCAGCACGGTGATCATCATCACTAGCAGCACGAGATTGTTGACCAGCAGGAAGGCATCCCGCGACAGCCAGTGAAAGCCCAGCGTCGAACGCACGCGCGGTGCACGCAGCGCGAACAGCAGCAGCGAGCCACCGACGGTAATGCCGAGCAGTACCAGAATGAACAGCCCGCGATCGGGGTCACTGGCGAAGGCGTGCACCGAGGTCAGCACGCCGGAGCGCACCAGGAAGGTGCCCAGCAGTGACAGCGAGAAGGCAAAGATCGACAGCAGCACCGTCCAGCTCTTGAAGGCGCCGCGCTTCTCGGTGACCGCCAGCGAGTGGATCAGGGCGGTACCGGCCAGCCACGGCATCAAGGAGGCGTTCTCGACCGGGTCCCAGAACCACCAGCCGCCCCAGCCGAGCTCGTAGTAGGCCCACCAGCTGCCCAGCGCGATGCCGACGGTAAGGAAGGCCCAGGCGATGTTGGTCCAGGGGCGCGCCCAGCGTGCCCAGGCCGCATCGAGACGCCCGCCCATCAGTGCCGCCATCGCGAACGCGAACGCCACCGAGAAGCCCACGTAGCCCATGTAGAGCATCGGCGGATGGATGATCAGCCCGATGTCCTGCAGCAGCGGATTGAGGTCCGTGCCGTCAGCCGGCATGTCCGGCAGCAGGCGCGCGAAGGGATTGGAGGTCAGCAGCACGAAGGCCATGAAGCCGGTGGAGATCAGCCCCATGATGCCCAGCACCCGTGCCAGCATGTCGCGCGGCAGATGGCGCGCGCCCAGCGAGACGGCAAAGCCCCAGCCGGCCAGTATCAGGCTCCACAGCAGCACCGAGCCCTCATGGCTGCCCCACACGGCGCTGAACTTGAAGTACCACGGCAGCTGGCTGTTGGAGTTGTTGGCGATGTAGGCGACGCTGAAATCATCCAGCAGGAAGCTCGCGGTCAGGCAGGCATAGGCGATCAGCACGAACAGGAACTGCCCCCAGGCCATCGGCTGGGCGAAGCTCATCCACAGCGGACGGCGCGTACTGGCCCCCGCCAGCGGTACGACCGCCTGCACACAGGCCAGACAGGCACCCAGAATCAGCGCGAAGTGGCCGATTTCCGGCAACAGTTGCGTCACCATCACGGGGTCTCCTGCGGATCGAGCGCGGCCTTGGCTGCGCTGCTGTCGCTGGCCTTGATGTCAGCCGTATTGCCCGTCTCGATGCCCGTCCTGTTACCAGACACATCTCGTCCGGAGGCCTTGAGTGCCTCCGACACCTCCGGCGGCATGTACTTCTCGTCATGCTTGGCCAGCACCTCGCTGGCCTCGAGATGCTCACCATCGAAGGCGCCCATCACCACCACGCCCTGCCCTTCACGGAACAGGTCCGGCAGGATGCCCTGATAATGCACCGTCACGTCGTGATCGAAATCCGTGACGGTGAAGATGGCATCCAGCGTCTCGTTGTCGCGCCTGACACTGCCATCACGCACCATGCCGCCCGCACGGATCTGCCGCCCCTGGGGCGCTTCGCCACTGGCGATCTGCGTCGGGGTATAGAAGGCGTTGATGTTGGCGCGCAGGGCATAGAGGGTCAGGCCCACCGCGAGGGCGGCCAGCAGCACGATGGCCGTGACGATATACAGGCGCTGCTTGCGTTTGGGAGTCATGGTCAGGGCTCGATCAGGGCAAGGGACGGTCAAGCCTCTCGCGGCCGGCGGGACAACCGCCGCGGGAGGGAGAAAACAGATTCAATCACGAGAGCTGTGGCGCGAAGCCTGATGTGACGAACGATGCGAAGCGCGGTGTGAAGCAGGGTGCGAAGCAGGGTGCGAAGAATGACGAGAAGCGTCACGGCGCAGGCGGCGACGGATATCCGCCTCCAGCGCGCGACGCGACAGCCGCGTGGCGATCACCAGCCCCACAAGACACGCCGCCGTCAGCCCCCAGGCCGACCACACATACAGCGCATGGCCGCCCATGGCGAAGAACTCGCTGACACTTGAGAAGGCGATGCCCGGCAGGTTCATGGCTTGTCCCCTTCTGTCGCGACTACCGCAGCATCGGGGCGCGCATGCGAAGACGGAGTCAGCAGATCACGCACCCACTGCTTGCGACTCTCGCGCCTCAGCACCTCGAGCCGCGTGCGCATCAGCACCAGCGCGCCGAACAGGGCGTAGAAGCCGATCACCATCATCAGCAAGGGGATCCACATGCTGGCCGGCATCGGCGGCGCTTCGCTGAGCGTGAAGGTGGCCGGTTGATGCAGTGTGCTCCACCAGTCCACCGAATACTTGATGATCGGGATGTTGACCATGCCGACCAGCGCCAGGATCGAGGCCGCGCGCGAACCGCTGTCACGGCTGGCGAAGGAGCCACGCAGCACGATCACGCCCAGATACAGGAACAGCTGGATCAGCATCGAAGTCAGCCGGGCATCCCAGATCCACCAGGTGCCCCAGGTGGGGATGCCCCACACCGAGCCGGAAAACAGTGCCAGCGCCGTCATCAGCGCACCGACGGGCGCGGCGGCCGTGGCGACCATGTCCGCCAGCTTGATCTTCCACACCAGGAAGATGAGCGCGCACACCGCCAGCAGCATGAAGCACGACTGGGCGAGAATCGCCGCCGGCACATGCACATAGATGATGCGGAAGCTGTTGCCCTGCTGGTAGTCGGCGGGCGCGAAGACCAGCCCCCAGACACTGCCGGCCACCAGCGCGATGATGGCCAGGGCCCAGAGCCATGGCAGCCAGCGCTGGCTGGCCGCGAAGAAGGTCGCCGGTGCGCCCATGCGATGCAGCCACGGCCATAGCCCGCCCTTGCGGGGGCGAATCTTGCGGGCAGGCGCTTGAGGAGAGTCGGAGTCGGCGGTCACACGGGCCTCTTGTCAGGGGCAATGAAGAGCCTTGCGAATGCCCGAGAATGCTCGGGCAGCGTCATGCAGTTCTTGATCGGGCTAGCCATTGATGCTCAGTCTGAGTCCGGCGGCGATGGCGAGTGGCGCCAGCAGCAGGGCCAGCGCCAGCATCGCGCCCAGAATGGCCAGATGAGCCAGACTGGGCATGCCGTTGACGGCGCTCTGTACGGCGCCGGCGCCGAAGATCAGCACCGGAATGTACAGCGGCAGAATGATCAGCGAGAGCAGTACTCCGCCGCGACGCAGCCCCACCGTGAGTGCCGCACCGATCGCGCCGATCAATGACAGACTCATGCTGCCCAGCGCCAGCGAGGCGATCAACACGCCAAAGGCGCCGCTCGACAGCCCCAGCATCACGCCCAGCAAGGGTGCCATCAGCGCCAGCGGCAGGCCGGTCAGCAGCCAGTGGCCCGCCACCTTGGCCAGCACCAGCAACGGCAATGGCTGCGGCGTCAGCAACAGTTGCTCGAGGCTGCCGTCCTCCAGATCCTGCCGGAACAGACCGTCCAGTGACAGCAGCGTCGCCAGCAATGCCGCCACCCACAGCAGACCCGGTGCCAGCGTCGCCAGCAGCGCCTTGTCCGGAGAGATGCCCAGCGGAAACAGCGTGATCACCAGGGCGAAGAACACCAGAGGATTGATCAGCTCACTGCGCCGGCGCAGCGCCTGACGCAGGTCGCGCGCGAGGGTCGCCTTGAAGGCACCGGCCAGCGAGCTGGTGGGCGGGGCCTCGGGCAGTGCCGTCAGCAGCTCATGGTTCATGCCGAGGCGCCTTGTATCGAGGCTGTGTCTTTCCCGCCCATGCTCTGCTCTGAACCCTGTTCGGCCTTCTCCCCTTCCTTCGCGCCCAGGCACAGGCGGCGCAAGCGCGAGGCCTGCGAGAAGCGATGATGGGTCGTCATCACCACACTGCCCCCACGCTGGGCGTGAGCCAGCAGCAATGCCTCCAGCACCTGAACGCCGTCGCGATCGATGGCGGTGAAGGGCTCATCGAGCACCCACAGCCGGCGTGGCGTCAGATGCAGCCGCGCCAGCGCGATACGTCGCTGCTGACCGGCGGACAGCTGCTGGGCAGGCACATCCTCGAAACCGGCCAGCCCCACGGCGTCCAGCGCTGCCCAGGCGAGCTCGCGGCGGGCCTCTGCCTTCGCCTGCGGTTGACCGCCAAGCGCCTGATACCAGGCAAGGTTTTCCAATGCGGTCAGGGTGCCCTTGATGCCGGGCTGGTGACCCAGATAGAGCAGTGAACCCAGAAAGTCGTCACGCACCCGCGAGGTGGGCTGGCCGCGCCACAGCACCTCGCCCTCGTAGTCATGGAACTGACCGGACAGAATCTTGAGCAGGGTCGTCTTGCCACTGCCATTGGGGCCCTCGACCTGCAGGATCTCTCCCGCATGCAGCGAAAGATCCAGCCCCTCGAACAGCCAGCGCTCATCACGCTCACAGCCGAGCGCCACGACCGCCAACAGAGGCGGCGCGCTACAGACTTCATCGCTGGCAGGCTGGCTGGGCATCCGGATTCTCGCGGCTGAGCCGTCGCGAAGTGCGACATCAAAGGCAGACCCAAGGGTCACTGCGAGCCATTCTACGAGCTGAGGTCGACACTGACCACCGAGCAGCCGATCACCTGGCCTCGCAGCCCCGCCATGACGGGCAGTCAAGCACTCGAGAAATATATCAGCGACATGTGGTGCACATTCATACGACACACTTTCGCTGGATTGGCGCTGGTCGATCCGCTCACCTCTTGCCACTTCGCGAGAGCTTGCTATGATGCAGACACTGTATACAAAAACAGTATACATACAGTACCTTCATCACACGCCTGCCGAGTGCAGGCACAGACTGATCGGGTCGGCTCAACGCGTTGTCAGCATGTTCGCGGAGCCTAGCAGGCGACAGATGAACTCAGCCTGACGACCCTCCACGCTGCACCGCAGGCCGACGCACCATCCGCGCCGACCGCACGGCATCAGGGGATAGCTCATGTCACGTCTTCACGCTCCGCACTACCTTCAGCGTCTTCACAACCTGCCGCTCAATGACCAGGCCTGGCAGGAAATCACCGCCAGCGACATGATGGATATCCCGCTGCTCGGCAACATCACCGCCGGCATGCCCATCGAAGCCATCGCCGACTGCGGTACGGTTGCCGTGCCGACGCGCATGGTGCGCCGCAATACCTACGCCCTGCGCGTGCGCGGCCATTCGATGATCAACTGCAATATCCATGATGGCGACATCATCATCATCGAACGCAGCGAAAGCGCCGAGAACGGCGAGACCGCCGTGGTGATGATCAATCAGCAGGAAGTGACGCTGAAGAAGCTGTATATCGAGAAGACCGGCGTGCGCCTGCAACCGGCCAACGACAGCATGGCCCCCATCTATCTCAAGAATGCCGATATCGAAGTGCTGGGCATGGTGATGGGCGTGGTGCGCGGCAATGCCGTCACTCACTGAGGGCGACGCTTTGGTAAGATGGTGCCATGACCTATCTGATACCGGCACTGGCGCCCGAGGCGCACCATGAACACAGCATCGAGATCGAGAAGAGCCGCTTCATCGCCTGGCTGGCCCATGCCCCGACGCCAGAAGGCATGACGCGGCTGCTGGCTCAGGCGCATCTCGCCCACCCCAACGCACGCCATCACTGCACGGCGTTCATCGCCGGGGCACCCAATGAGCAGAACGCCATCGGTTTCTCCGATGATGGCGAGCCGGGCGGCACTGCTGGCAGGCCGATGTATCAGGTGCTCGAAGGCAGTGGCGTCGGCCAGGTGGCCTGCGTGGTGATCCGCTACTTCGGCGGCATCAAGCTGGGCACCGGCGGCCTGGCGCGCGCATACAGCCGCGCGGTGCTCGAGGCGCTCGAGCACCTGCCCACCACGACCTTCACGCCGCGCACGCCCAGGCGCCTGAAGGTCGGCTTCGCCCATGAAGCCGATGTTCGCCACTGGTTGAGCGGCTACGATGTGCCGGTGGATGCCGGCGACTATGGTGCCGATGGCGTGGTGTTGACGGCGGGCTGGCCGCAAGGTGGCGCCCAGCCGCCGCTGGAAGAATTGCATGCGCGCCTCAAGGGAGCGCTGGAAGTGCTCAACTCCCGCGACTGATCGACGCCAGCGACTGACCGGCGCCAGCGATTCCCTTTGGTTCTCCACAAACACGAACGCCATCGCCACCCCTTGTCCGGGCGGCGATGGCGTTCGTGTTTTCACTTCTCTCAGCGGAACTGCAGGGCTTCCACCTGATTGGCGATGGCTGCCTTGGCCTCGGCCAGTGAGGCGGCCCTGGGCTCATCGCCCATGCTGAGGCCTTCGGCATACACGAAGTGCTGATCCGTGATGCCCATCAGTCCGAGCATGGATTTCAGGTGCGGTGTCTGGGAATCCATTTCAGTGCCCGCGTACATGCCGCCACGCGCCGCCAGTACCAGCGCCTGCTTGCCTTCCAGCAGGCCCACCGGCCCTTTCTCGGTATAACGGAAGGTCTCGCCGGCACGCAGCACACGATCGAACCACGCCTTCATCTGCGTCGGCAGGCCCAGATTGTAGAGCGGTGCCGCAACGACCAGCAGGTCTGCCGCTCTCAGCTCGGCCAGAAAACCATCGGACAGTGCGGCAAGCTTGCGTTGCTCGGCGCTACGCTCATCCGCCGGCGTCATCCAGGCCTGCATTTCCGCGCCATCGAGATGCGGCAGGTCACGCTCGACCAGATCATGATGCGTCAGCTGAAATGGCTGCCCGGAGGCCTCGAGCGCACTGACGAAGGATGAGGCCAGCGCACGTGAATTGCCCTTGTCGGCGAACAGGGAAGCAGACACCAGCAGGACATTGAGCGAAGCTTTTGACATGTGGAGGGTCTCCATGAAAGTGAGGCGCGATCCTGTCGACGGTGTTCGACCCGATCCGCATGCACAGCATGATAAATGAACCATTCCACACGAAAAGCGACTTAAATCGCCTACATCATTCGAAAAAAACGAACACTTAGCCAGTCGTCACCCTCATTCGACCGCCGACTGATAGCGGAACGCCTCGCCACAGCCCTTCAATTCCTGTCCCGCAATCGTCAAGGTCGCCGTCAGCGGATAGGGCGCACCCTGCATGGAATCGAAGCAGGCGCCCGGCGCGACCACCAGCTGCAATGGCTCGCCCTGCTTGCCGTCAGCCGGGAGTTGCGCCTTGAGCACACGACTATCGTTTGCCTCGCGGGCGACCCGATAAGGCAGCTTCACCACCTGGACACCTGACGAGCGAGCGTCAGCCTCAGCTTCTGCAGAGCGCTCGGATGCCTGCGCCTCGTGCGGCGACTCGAACAAGCCCTGCATGGCCGTCAACGTCAGCAGGTTGTGCTGGCTGTCGAGACTGACCTGCCAGCCGGGCTCATTGCCCTGCGCCACCAACAGCGGCTTCTGCGTCGTCGGATGAATCACGCGCCGATCATCCTGCACACATTCCAGATTGCCACGGGCATTCTGCAACATCGCCTCGGAACCCTTGAACCACACCTCCAGTCCCTCTTCACCGGGCAACGCCTTCACATCACCAGACGCCTGCTTGGCCGGCGATGCACCGGCATTGGCCTGATAGCGCTCGCCCGAGGCACTGACGACCCGCTCCAGGGTATAGGCATGCCGACGCGACCACAGGCGCAACCAGTCATGCGATGCCTCGGCGTCGCCTTCGCTGAAGGCCATCAGCAGATCCTGCGCCGGAGTACAGCGCCACACCTGATACTCACTCGCCCGGGGCGGTGGCAGAAAGCTGGAGGGCAAGGTCACCGCAGCGGCCTTACCCAGCGATTCCGCACTGGGCGGCGCAGGTTTCTTCGCCACCTCATGCACCACGGGGCCCGGGTCCTGTGCGGGGGCCGGCACCTTGAGCGGCGGCTGGCCAGCATCCGTCCCTGACGCGGCGTCCTGACTCCACGGCAGGGAGGTACATCCGGCCAGCAGCATGGGCACCGCCAGAGGCGACAGGCGCAAGCCCGCTCGACCGACAGCGATCATCCCTGGCGTGAGACTCGCGGCCCACCTATGGGGCAACACACGGGAAATGGCGAAAAGACGACAGCAATGACGTGACATGATGAACCCTCCCTGGGCATGTCGGACGACAAGATGCAGCGCAGGACTCTGATGATGAGACACTGCGGCATGGCTGGACTTCAAGGCGGAGACGGCGGCCTTCCTGGCGCACCCTGCCAAAGTCTATCAAGCGCAGTGAGACTTGTGGGGATGGGAATGCACTGAGGGTACAAGGCGCGTGCCCTGCCGGCCTTGCATGACACCCTCCTGGCGCCTGACTCCGGCGCCCTTCGTGTTCCGCCGCCCCGAGTGATACGCGAATCGCCATGAATATGAGACAGTGTCATGAGCGCCCTCGGGCAGCCGCGCGTCACGATGGTGGCTTGGCGGGGAGAAAATCCCGCTGCCACTCTCCCACTGATCCAGTCACGCGGGAGTGATTGACCCGCGCGCGGCTTGCGCCAGGACTTTCAACTTATCGTTCTCGACTTAACGTTCTCGGCTTGCCTGTCTCAACTGGCCTGTCTCAACTTGCCGTTCACAACGCACCTTTCTCTCTCAACCTCTCAACATGAGCACCATTCATCATGCTTGAATTGCGCCATCTGCGTACCCTGCTGGCCCTGCGTGATGCTGGCTCGCTGGTCGAAGCCGCGGAGCGTGTCCACCTTACCCAGTCCGCCCTGTCCCATCAGCTGAAGGACCTCGAGGAGCGACTGGGCGCGCCGCTGTTCATCCGCAAGACGCGCCCCGTGGAGTTCACCCGCGCCGGACAGCGCCTGTTGTCGCTGGCAGAGCAGGTACTGCCGCAGTTCCGCATGGCTGAGCGAGACATTGCTCGCATGGCGGGTAGCGAGCAGGGCCGGCTGCACATGGCCATCGAGTGCCATAGCTGTTTTCAGTGGCTGATGCCGACGGTGGATCGCTTCCGCGATCACTGGCCGGAGATTGAAGTCGATATCCCCTCGGGCCACAGCTTCGCTCCCCTGCAGGCATTGGGCCGCGAGCAGCTGGACCTGGTCATCACCGCCAACCCGGTGGAGATGACCGGTATCCAGTACATTCCGCTGTTCCGCTATGAGGTCATGCTGGCCGTGGCACGCCAGCATGCATTGGCCATCAAGGGCCATGTGGAGCCGCAGGACCTGTGCGACGAGACCTTGATCATCTATCCGGTCGAGCATGATCGCCTGGACGTCTTCACCCAGTTCCTCGAACCCGCCAACGTGAGCCCACGTGAGATCCGCAGCGCCGAGATGACGGTGATGATGATGCAGCTGGTCGCCAGCGGCCGCGGCGTCACGGCGCTCCCCAACTGGGCGCTGGCCGAGTATCTGTCGCGCGATTACGTTCGCGGCCTGTCGCTGGGCGACGGTGTCTGGGCGACACTCTACGCCGCCGTCAGAGAAGATCTGCTCGGCACGCCGTGGATGGACGACTTCCTGCGTACCGCCCGTGAGACATCATTCGAGGTGCTGAGTGGCGTGAAGCCTGCCTGATACCCGGGCCTCAGCGCTTACGAGGAATGGATACACGAAAGCCCCACCACTCGACAGGCCGCAAGGCATCGATTGGTGGGGCTTTCGTGTATCTGCTGATCACTGCTTGTTCGCGCCATACCACTACGGCTTGCGCGCAAGACTTTTCTTCAGCACAAACAGAACCGCCCCAGCATGAGCTGGGGCGGTTCTTGACATCTATCATCTCAAGCGGAAAGCATTCCGCAATGAGTGATGATCAGTCGATAGCCTTGACGTTGGCTGCCTGCAGGCCTTTCTGGCCCTGGGTCACGTCGAAGGAGACCTGCTGGCCGTCCTGCAGGGTCTTGAAGCCATCAGCTTGGACTTCGGAGAAGTGAACGAACAGATCGTCACCACCGTCAGCCGGAGCGATGAAACCAAAACCTTTAGCGTCGTTGAACCACTTAACTGTACCTGTAGCCATGAGAAATTCCTCTCTGATTAGCATGTTTGAAATAACGGGCATTACCCGAAGAGCGTGGGCAAAGCAAAACCATGCATCAAATCAGCGAGGCTTCTCGGGGCGCTCAAGGCGATTTACCGAGCAGCACAGGCGACTGAGTGGTGCGTCTTGCTATCCAACAGGGGCTACATTGCACGCTAACCCATGATCACGTCAAGCCTTTTCGACAATCACTTCACACAGTCGCCAAGCGATGCCACTCCAGCCAGGTCAGAAATCCCCCTTCCGGCAGCTGCAGATTCGGCGCATCGGTCCCCAGCAGCAGGCGGTCTCCCTCGAGCGTGACGCGCCGAACAAGGGTGACTTCATCCCAATCGGCGATCGTGGCCAGCGACAGATGATGGCAGACCTCCTCCCGCTCACTGTCCCACTGCCAGCGCCCACAGTAGGCAAAGCCCTCACGAAAGGCGGCGACCAGCTGATCATCCGTCGGCGCCATTCCCAGAGGCTGACGCTCACAGGACACCAGCTGCACGCTCATATAGCCATTGGCCATGTAATGCAGATGGCCCTTGCACTCGCCCAGCGGCTCCAGCTCGCGTCCATCCGGCCAGGCATACCAGAAGCGCTCGAGCCGCCACGCGCCGATCAAGTCAGGATGCAGTGACAAGGGAGATTGTCGCATGGCCGATTCCTCAAACGGTCGTGATCAGGTGGCGTGCTCGTCCTGGAGTGACGGCGGCTTGACCGGCGGCAAGGGCACAGGCGCCTTGCGTTCCAGCTGACTGGAGGTCAGTGGCAGCAACAGGCTGAAGCGCGCGCCCTTGAGCGACCTGCCCTTGTCCACAACCACGCTGCCGCCGTGGGAATGCAGGATCTTCTGCACGATGGAGAGCCCCAGCCCGTAGCCGCCGGAGGCACGCGTACGCGAATCATCCAGGCGCGCGAAGGGCTTGAAGACCTTCTTGCGATCTTCCTCGTTGATGCCGGGGCCATCGTCCTCGACATCGAGCCTGACCACCTGCGGGTCACTGGTGATGCGCACCAGTACACGGGAATCCGCGTGTCGGCAGGCATTGGAGACCAGATTCTGCAGCGCCCGCTGCAGATAGCGTGCCTCGGCCTCGACTTCCAGCGCCTCGCCTTCGATGCTCAGCAGCAATTCAGGATGCAGCGGCGCCAGCGTCTCGCAGACCTGCTCCGCGATCTCGCGGCAATCCACCATGCCGAGGTCCAGCTGGATACCGGCGGCATTGTTGAGGCGTGCGTAGGTCAGGATCTCGTCGATCAGCTTGTCGAGCTCCTCGATGTCGCCGTCTGCGCCCTTTATCTGACGCTGGACGAAATCATCATCAACCATGTCCTCGATCATCTGCAGCGCGAAGCGGATACGCGCCACCGGCGTGCGCAATTCATGCGAGACCGCCCGAATCATGTCCTGCTGCGCGCCCAGCAATCCCTGCACCCGCTCGGCCATGCCATTGAAGGCCATGCCGAGACGCCCGAGAAAGTCATTGGACTCGATGCGCACCCGCGTATCGAGATAGCCGCCCGCGATGCGGGTCGCGGCCTTTTCCAGGCGCGTCAGGCGCGCCTCCAGTGAACGCACCACCAGATAGATGACGCCGCCCAGCAGACTGATGACCGCCAGTATCATGGCGATGATCAAGGCCGGCGGTGTCGTCTCGAAGCCGCGGATGGGCCCGACCTTGAGCATGGCGCGGTCCCCCAGACGAGTATAGAGCGCCATCGCCTGACCGTGACTGGCCACGTTGAGCACCACCCGACCGGCCTCCAGGCGACTGGCCTGCTGCGCATCGAGATTCTGCGGAATGTCCGGCAGCAGCGCGAAGGACAGACCGGAGGCCTGCTGCAGCTGGGCCAGCAAGTCGCTGCGCTGCTCGGCATTCATGGGTTGCAGGGTGTCATGCAGCGACACCATCAACCCGCGCAACTGCCGCTCCGCGAGATGCAGCAGCCGGAATTCCAGCACTCTCTCTTCGCCCGGCACCGCCATCAGCAGCTGCCAGCCGGCATCATCATGGGGCCGCACCAGCGGCCGCCCGGCTTCAAGGCGGCGCTGCTCCCACCAGCTGAGGTCAAAGACCGCCGCCGGCGCCAGCAACAACCGCCCATCCAGCAGCCGGGCGGTCCGATTGAGGAAGGCCCCGCGCTCAACCTCCGGCGTGGCCGCGATCTGGCTCACCAGCAGGCGCATCGGCGCCGCGCCCAGACGCGTCTGGTAGGCCTCCAGCCGGACCATGTTGGTCAGCTGAAAACCGCCCAGCGCGATGCCCAGCGTGAGCACCAATGCCACCAGCAAGGCGACATAGACACGCAGGAAGATGCTGTCGGAGAGAGCCCGGCGCATCGTCTAGAGGTCCTTGACGAACAGGTATCCCTTGCTGCGCACCGTCTTGATCCGCTCAGGATGATTGGGGTCATCGCCAATCTTGGGGCGGATGCGCGAGACACGCACGTCGATGGAGCGGTCCTGGCCGTCATACTTGATGCCGCGCAGCGCAGAGAAGATTTCCTCACGCGTCAGCACGCGTCCCGCATTCGAGGACAGCAGCCACAGCAGGTCGAACTCGGCACTGGTCAGTTCGATGCGCTCGCGCGCCAACCACGCCTCACGAGTGGCGTTGTCGATCTCGAGATCATTGAACACCAGGCGTGTCTCTCCGGCGGCCACTTCGGGGCCATCGGCGCGACGCAGCAAGGCCCGCATGCGTGCCAGCAATACACGCGGCTGCACCGGCTTGGGCACGTAGTCGTCGGCGCCCATCTCCAGACCCAGCACCTGATCCATGTCATCGGTACGCGCCGTCAGCATCAGGATCGGCCCGGCGAACTGAGGCCGCACGCGACGACAGATGGACAGACCATCCTCGCCCGGCAGCATCAGGTCCAGAATCACGATGTCGGGGCGCAGACTGATGATCAGGTCCACCGCCCGCGCGCCGTCATTCTCGACGCTCACGCGGAAGTTGTTGGCTTCGAGGTATTCGCGCGTCAGTGTCGCCAGACGCTCGTCATCCTCAACAATCAATACATGTTCTTGCGCATTGGTATCCAAGGGCATTCCATCCGCATCGTTGGGTCAACGTGGCCAGCAGCTCACAAGCAGTTACTTTCCTGTGCCACGTCGTAACCTTTTCAGGGTGATTTGTCACGAATGATACGCCAATTTGGGCGTTTACGCGCCAGCAGCGCAGGCACCATCTGCATTGACGGAGTGCAGAAAATTTAACACCTGAACTCTTGACATCCCCCAGCGACAAGGCCGGATTTTCAACCACACCTTACCCACAAGTTATCCACTTGCACGCCCCACCAAACAACACTATCTTGTGTCCAAAATCAGCTCACACCCCATATGTAGGGTTTTGGCGACGTCGACACCCATAGATCATGGCGACGATTGTCAAGCCCCGAAAGCATGAATCAGCGTATGGGAAGGCAGTCACGCAAGGCTGCTGGGACCGTGTCTCATGAACGCTATCAGGCTCAGCCCGGGCGCCGATTGCCCCGCCGGAGCCTGATCGAGTTTCTCGACGACAAGGCTGACGACGACAGAATATCCCCGGGCGCAGGCAGGAATTTCCAGCCTGCGCCCCGATACGAATTGCCCTCGAGCCCTAACGGGCAACGATTCACCTTCAGACGATTCAGGAAGGCGTCATGGATTCCACTTTCAGCACCGATCAGGCGACAGTCGACGTGACTGCCCCCCAGCGCCTGCGCGTCATCAAGCGCAATGGCGATGTTGCGGCCTTCGACGCCAGCAAGATCTCCGTCGCTCTCTCCAAGGCGTTCATCGCCGTGGAAGGCGATCAGGTCGAGTCCAGCTCGCGCATCCGCGACCTGGTTCAGCAGCTGACCAGCCAGATCACCGACGCCTTCCAGCGTCGCATGCCTGACGGTGGCACCCTGCACATCGAAGACATCCAGGATCAGGTCGAGCTGGCGCTGATGCGTTCCGGCGAGCACAAGGTCGCCCGTGCCTATGTGCTGTACCGCGATGAGCACGCTCGTGCCCGCAGCGCCCAGAGCGACGGCATCGCCAAGCCGCACCCGACCATCAACGTCACGCACCTCGACGGCAGCGTGCGTCCGCTGGATCTGGGCCGTATCGAGACCCTCGTCTTCGATGCCTGCGCCGAGCTTTCCAACGTCGATGCCCAGAAGATCGTCGATGACTCCCTGAAGAATCTGTACGACGGCGTGCCGGTCGATGGCGTGTCCACCGCGCTGATGATGACCGCGCGTACGCTGGTCGAGAAGGACCCGAACTACACCTACGTCACCGCTCGCCTGCTGCAGGACAATCTGCGCCGCGAAGCCCTGAGCTTCCTCAAGGTCGCTGACGAGGCCACCTTCGGCGAGATGAAGGACCACTACCCGGTCGCCTTCAAGGCCTACATCGAGAGCGGCATCGCCTTCGAGCAGCTGGACGAGCAACTGGCCACCTTCGATCTGGAGCGTCTCGGCGCGGCCATCGATCACACGCGTGACAACCAGTTCACCTATCTCGGCCTGCAGACCCTGTACGACCGCTACTTCCTGCACCAGAACGACGTGCGCTATGAGCTGCCGCAGGTCATGTTCATGCGTGTCGCCATGGGCCTGTCCCTGAACGAGGAAGACCGCGAAGGCCGTGCCATCGAGTTCTACGAGCTGCTGTCCAGCTTCGACTACATGGCTTCCACGCCGACGCTGTTCAACGCCGGTACCCGTCGCAGCCAGCTGTCCAGCTGCTACCTGACTACCGTGCCGGACGCCCTCGACGGCATCTACGGCGCCATCCGCGACAACGCCATGCTCTCCAAGTGGGCGGGTGGTCTCGGCAATGACTGGACGCCGGTGCGTGCGCTGGGCTCCTACATCAAGGGCACCAACGGCAAGTCCCAGGGCGTCGTGCCCTTCCTGAAGGTCGTCAACGACACCGCCGTTGCCGTCAATCAGGGTGGCAAGCGCAAGGGCGCCGTCTGTGCCTATCTGGAAACCTGGCACATGGACGTCGAGGAATTCCTCGACCTGCGCAAGAACACCGGTGATGACCGTCGTCGTACCCACGACATGAACACCGCCAACTGGGTGCCGGACCTGTTCATGAAGCGTGTCTTCGATGACACCGAGTGGACCCTGTTCTCGCCGTCCGACTGCCCGGACCTCCACGACCTGTACGGCGCGGCCTTCCAGGCGCGTTACGAGCAGTACGAGGAGATGACCCGTCAGGGCCAGCTGAAGCTGTTCAAGCGCGTCAAGGCGCGTGATCTGTGGCGCAAGATGCTCTCCATGCTGTTCGAGACCGGCCACCCGTGGATCACCTTCAAGGACCCGTGCAACCTGCGCAGCCCGCAGCAGCACGCCGGTGTCGTGCACTCGTCCAACCTGTGCACCGAGATCACCCTCAACACCTCCGAGGACGAGATCGCGGTCTGCAACCTGGGCTCGATCAACTTGGCGCAGCACGTCATCGACGGCAAGCTCGATGGCGACAAGCTCAAGAAGTCGGTGCGTACCGCCGTGCGCATGCTCGATAACGTCATCGACATCAACTACTACGCCGTACCGCAGGCGCGTCGCTCCAACATGCGTCACCGCCCGGTCGGCCTCGGTATCATGGGCTTCCAGGATGCGCTCTACGCGCAGTCCATCGCCTATGCCTCCGAAGAAGCCGTGACCTTCGCCGACGAATCCATGGAACTCGTCAGCTATCACGCCATCGAAGCTTCCAGTGATCTGGCCGCCGAGCGTGGTCGTTACGAGAGCTTCGACGGTTCGCTGTGGAGTCAGGGCATCCTGCCGATCGATTCCATCGAGAAGCTCAAGACCGAGCGTGGCGCCGACTACATCGAGATGGACGAAAGCCAGACTCAGGACTGGGACTACATCCGCGAGAAGGTCCGCACCCAGGGCATGCGCAACTCCAACGTGATGGCGATCGCGCCGACCGCGACGATCTCCAACATCTGTGGCGTCTCGCAGTCCATCGAACCGACCTACCAGAACCTGTTCGTCAAATCGAACCTGTCTGGCGAGTTCACCGTGGTCAACGCCTACATGGTCAACGACCTCAAGGCGCGCGGCCTGTGGGACGAGGTCATGATCAACGACCTCAAGTACTACGATGGCAGCGTGCAGCCGATCGAGCGCATCCCGGAAGACCTCAAGGCGCTGTACGCCAACGCCTTCGAAGTCGAGCCGAAGTGGATCGTCGAAGCCGCCTCGCGTCGTCAGAAGTGGATCGATCAGGCCCAGTCCCTGAACCTGTACATCCAGGGCGTGTCCGGCAAGAAGCTGGACGTGACCTACCGCATGGCATGGTTCCGTGGCCTCAAGACCACCTATTACCTCCGTGCTCTGGGTGCGACCGCCGTGGAGAAATCCACCGTCGATCGCAGCAAGCACAACGCCGTCGGCAATGCACCGACTCCGGCACCGGCTCCCGCGCCGACCCCGGCACCGGAAGCCAAGCCGGAACCGCGCGGCATCGAAGACTTCCTGCAGGGCAAGAGCGGCCAGCGCGCCCCCTCCGCCAGCAACATCGATGAGTTGGGCTGTGAGGCCTGTCAGTAAGCGATTGCGCCAGACCCGAGTCCGCTGACGCTGACTCACCGCCTGCCAGGACACACCTTGCAGGCGGATTGCGGCAAATCCACAAGACCGAGCCCCGCTCGGTCTTGTGCCGCCACCAACAATCACTGCCTCCTGACATTCCCTCGAAACAAGCCCGGGCCTGACTCCCTGTGGGAGCCACGCCACTCGATGGCGCTCGCGTCGTAGAACGCACCGCCCCTGCCTTTTCGTCACGCTGACTGCCCGCGTGACCACCACCGAATACGAGGAACGCAACATGTTGAACTGGGACGATTTCCACGAAGACGAAGCCCCCGCTGCCGAGAAGCCGGCGACGGCCAAACCGGCGCCGCAGGCCGAAGCTCCCGCCGCTGCCCCAGCGGCTGACGCTGTCGTCGCGAGCGAGAACAGCGAAGGCTACGCGATCAGCGATGCCGAGCGCATCGCCCGCGCCCAGCAGGCGCTGGACGATCTCGACGTGGCCAAGGGTCTGGAAGAACTGGAAATGGGTGCCCAGCGCATTCAGGTCGACGAGAAGCGCATGATCAATGCGCGCGCCGACGTCAACCAGCTGGTGCCCTTCAAGTACGACTGGGCATGGCAGAAGTACCTCGACGGCTCCGCGAACCACTGGATGCCGCAGGAAGTGAACATGAACGCGGACATCGCGCTGTGGAAGAGCCAGGACGGCCTGACCGAAGACGAGCGCCTGATCGTGATGCGCTCGCTGGGTTACTTCTCCACTGCCGACTCGCTGGTCGCCAACAACCTGGTGCTGGCCGTCTACAAGAACATCACCAACCCGGAGTGCCGCCAGTACCTGCTGCGTCAGGCCTTCGAAGAGGCGATCCACACCCACGCCTACCAGTACTGCATCGAGTCACTGGGCATGGACGAAGGCGAAGTCTTCAACATGTACCGTGAAGTGGACTCCGTGGCGCGCAAGTCCGCCTGGAGCCTCAAGCACACCCAGGCGCTGGCGCGTGCCGACTTCCACACCGGTACACCGGAAGCGGACCAGGAATTCCTGCGCAACCTGATCGGCTTCTACGCCGTCACCGAAGGCATCTTCTTCTATTGCGGCTTCTCCCAGATCCTGTCCATGGGTCGTCGCAACAAGATGACCGGCGTCGCAGAGCAGTTCCAGTACATCCTGCGTGACGAGTCCATGCACCTGAACTTCGGCATCGACGTGATCAACCAGATCAAGGTCGAGAATCCGCATCTGTGGACCGCCGAATTCCAGGACGAAGTCACCCAGATGATTCTGGAAGGCACCCAGCTCGAGATCGAATACGCGCGTGACACCATGCCGCGCGGCGTGCTGGGCATGAACGCGGCCATCATGGAGGAATACCTCCACTTCATCTGCAACCGTCGCCTCGCGCAGCTGGGCCTCAAGGAGCAGTTCCCGGGCGCCAAGAACCCGTTCCCGTGGATGTCCGAGATCATCGACCTGCGCAAGGAGAAGAACTTCTTCGAGACGCGCGTCACCGAATATCAGGTCGGCGGTGCCCTGAGCTGGGATTGATCGATGATCACTCCCTCTCCCAGAGACAGGCACGCGACTGACGCCTGCCTCTGCTGAGCACCCCAACGGGCCATGTCATTGATATGGCCCGTTTTTGCGTCCAGCGCCCGCACAGGGTAGGCTTCGCGCCGTCCCGACTCTCCCCGGCTTCACGTGAAAGGAACGAACATGCAACTCGGTATCATCGGACTCGGCCGCATGGGCGGCAATATCGCTCGTCGCTTGATGCGCAATGGCCACGAAGTGGTCGCCCATGATCGTGACGCGGCAATCGCCCAGTCACTGGTCGCCGACGGTGCGACGCACGTCGATAGCCTCGTGGAACTGGTTCAGCAGCTCGAGGCGCCGCGCGCCGTCTGGGTCATGCTGCCGGCTGGCGAGATCACCGAGCAGACCATCGCCACGCTGGCCGAGCTGATGGAAGCCGGCGACACCATCATCGATGGCGGCAACACCTTCTACAAGGACGATATCCGCCGTGCCACGGCCCTCAAGCTGAAGGGCCTGAACTACGTCGATGTGGGCACTTCCGGCGGCGTGTGGGGCCTGGAGCGCGGCTACTGCATGATGATCGGTGCCGAGAAGGCCGTGTTCGAGCATCTCGAGCCGCTGTTCGATACCCTCGCCCCGGGCTATGGCGATCTCGAGCGCACCAAGGGCCGCAACGCCCCGGATGAGCGCGCCGAGCGCGGCTACATCCACGCCGGTCCGGTCGGTGCCGGTCACTACGTGAAGATGGTCCACAACGGCATCGAGTACGGCCTGATGCAGGCCTACGCCGAGGGCTTCGAGCTGATGCAGAGCAAGGGCTCCGACGCCCTGCCGGAAGATCAGCGCTTCGACCTCAATCTGGCCGATATCGCCGAGGTGTGGCGTCGTGGCAGCGTGGTGTCTTCCTGGCTGCTCGACCTGACCGCCCAGGCACTGGCCGGTGATGAGCGTCTGGATCACTACAGCGGTGCCGTCTCCGACAGTGGCGAAGGCCGCTGGACCGTCGATGCCGCCGTCGAACAGGGTGTCGCGGTGCCGGTGCTGGCCAATGCGCTGTTCTCGCGCTTCAGCTCGCGCAAGGAAAACACCTACGCCAACCGCCTGCTGTCGGCGATGCGCTTCGGCTTCGGTGGCCATGTCGAGCCGCCCAGGAAAGACTGAGCACCTGCTCTGACACGCCAGACGTGAAACGCCCCGCTCATGGAGATCATGAGCGGGGCGTTGTCGTTTGCGGGGCCTGCTGGCAGAGCGGTGGAGTGTCAGCTGCCCTTCTTGCCAGCCCTGTCAGCCCTTGGTGTCAGCCCTTGGTGTCAGCCACTGGCATTATCAGCCGCCGCCAGCGCCATCCACCGGCGTCAGCGTCATCTGCTGACCGCGCATGTTGATATCGAACTCCCCCAGGAAACTCATACCCAGCAGCACCACCTCATCGTGCATGCCCGGCACGATGGCCCCGCGCACCTCGCGCTGGCTGAGCCCCGCCAGGCTGACGGTATCCAGTGTGGTCAGGGCGCCGTGACTGACGCCATTGGCGGTAGTGAAGCGCGCATCCCGCCCGCGTGGCAGCTGCAGGCGCTCGGCCAGCGCTTCCGACACCGAGACATAGGTGGCGCCGGTATCGAGCAGGAAGGTGACCGGTTGATCATTGATGGTGCCAGGGGCCACGAAGTGCCCTGAGCGATTGCGCGACAGGGTCAGTGGCTCGCCGGATGACAGCGACTGGCCAGCCAGCGAGGCATTGGGCCGGGTGCGCTCATCAAGCTGGCCCTGAAACCACCACACCAGCATGGCGAGAATCAGCGCCCAGCACAGCACCAGCATGCCGACACCATAACGGCGGGTCGCGCCGCCCCCTGAATCACTCATCCACCACCACCCCGCAACAGCAGACGCAGGCCGACGGCGCACAGTGCGAAGCCAAGAATCAACGGCACCCCGATCAGCCAGCCGCGCGCCCCCGGCAGGCTGGCCTCATGCGGGGCGTCGAGGCGATAGACCAGCGCCACGCTCTCCCCCACGGCGGGTGTCGGCGAGGGCACCGCCAGCGGCGAGATGATCTCGTGCCAGCCATCACGCTGATCCTGATAGCGCACCACGGGCGCATACTGGATCGACTCGATATTGAAGCGCCCACCCGGCGGCAGCCCCGCCATCGCCAGGGCCTCATCCTCGCTGAGCCTGCCGCCCTTGGGCAGATGGATCGGGCTACGCCCTTCGACGTGCAGCGTGCGATCGTGGTTGATGACCTCGCCCATCACCTGCGCGCTGTTGCGGGCGAAGGACTGCGCCTGCTGCCAGCGATAGCCGCCGAGCAGCAGCAAGGCGATACCGATGATGATCAGTCCCCAGGTCAACGCCATGCGATGCCTCCTTGTGGTCGGTGCCATCATGCACGACGCGGTGTCGAAGTACGGGCCTGGACGTCGTCGCTCACGTCATGGGCCACGCCCTGCTCGTGTCCGCCGGCCGCTTCCAGCCTCTCGCTCAGCGCCTCGAACTGGCGCCAGCGCGCATGCGCCAGCGGCGTGACACCTTCGGCGTCCGCCAGATTGACGTCGGCACCGTGGGCCAGCAGCTGCTCGACGACCCGTTGATAGTCAACGCCGCCATCCCCCAGCAACACAGCCTCGATCAGCGCCGTCCAGCCGAGCGTATTCTGGTGATTGACGTCGACATCGGTCTCCTCGAGCAGCTGACGGCAGATATCGGCATGGCCACGCTCACTGGCCGACATCAGCGCAGTGGAAGAGAAGCGATTGAGCACCGTCGCCGAGGCGCCATGCGCCAGCAGCCGGCTCAGGCAGTGGCCATAGCCGAGTGCGGCCGCGGCCAGCAGGGGGGTGTCGTGCAGGGCATCGGTCTGCTCGCAGTCGGCGCCGGCGGCCAGCAGAGCCTCCACCGCCTCCGGCTGATTGGCCTGCACCGCGACCAGCAATGGCGAGCGCCCGCGATAATCCACATCATTGACTCGCTCGTGCGCATCGGGAGCGGCCAATGCCTGTGCCAGGCCCTCCAGATCGCCATGCTGAGCACACATTGTCATGTCCTTCATCACCACCTCCTGACGCCCGGCAACGGATGCTTACTCTTTGACAGCCTATGCGATCCTGAGCGTGACCGTTAGCCCCGCCAGCGTTCAATCGGCGCCTTGAGCATCGCCGATCAGGCATGGCGCGACGAATGACAGGCAAAAAAAATGCGCTCCCGAAGGAGCGCCAGTTCGTCATCACCGCAGGGCGCGGCAGACGAGACTCAGAAACGAAGCCCGTCCGGCTGCCAGCCGGACACCGTCAGAATACGGTGTCGTCCTGGCCGCGCCCAATCATCTCTCGGGATGGCTGTGATAGCGCTGAGCTATCAAGACAAGACCGCCGATAAACGAGGCGGCGCCCTGTCACTCCTTCGGCTGCGCCCCGACCAGCGGGGAGCTCGGCAGCCAGACGCGTGCCGCCAGGCCGCCCAGACTGGAGCGCTCCAGTGCCAGCTCGCCCCCGTAGAGCGCCATCAGATCATCGACGATCGCCAGCCCCAGACCGGAACCGGAGCGCCCTTCATCAAGACGCGCCCCACGCCCCAGCGCGGCAGCGCCCTCTTCTTCATTCATGCCGGGGCCATCGTCCTCGATGATCAACAGCACGCCGCCATCGCGGGTCTCGCTGCTGACGCGCACCTGCTGACGAGCCCACTGCAAGGCGTTCTCGAGCAGGTTGCCGACCATTTCCTGCAGATCCTGCGGGTCGACCCGCACGCTGGCGTCGTCCTCCAGCGCCAGACTGAGCGTGATGCCACGCCGGCTCGCCAAGCGCCCGAGTCCCTCGAAGACCGGCCCCGCCGCCTCACGCAGGCTGATGCGCCCGCTGAGATGCGCGCCACCGGCGGCACTGGCACGCGCCAGGTGGTGGCGTACGGCTTCATCGATGCGTTTGAGCTCGGCGTCGATCCGCGCACGGTCCTCGCCGTCGAAGCGCTCGGACTGCGCCTTGAGCACGCTGACCGGCGTCTTGAGGGCATGCGCCAGATTGCCGGCCGCCGCGCGACCGCGCTCGATCAAGCGCTGATCACGCTCGAGCACGGCATTGATGGCGCGGGTCAGCTCGGTCAGCTCCGGCGGCAGACGGGTCTCTTCCAGCCGCTCCGCCTCACCGTCGGCGACCTTCTTGAGGCGAGCCCGCAGGCGCCGTAGTGGCGCCAGCCCCCAGCTGATCTGCGCGGCAGAGCCGCACACCAAAAGCGATGCCAAGGCCACCAGCGCACCCGCCAGCAGCCACTCGAAGCGCGCGACCTCGGCGTCGACCTCGCTACGACTGGCCGCCACCATCACGTGCAGTGGCTGGTTGCGGCCGGGCAGGCGGATATCGCGCTCGAGAGAGCGCAGCACCTGATGGCGCGGGCCCTTGAGGTCACGGCTGATGATGACGCCCTTGTCCATGTCTTCCAGCGGCGGCAGTCGCTGGTCCCACAGCGAGCGCGACGTCAGCACATTGCCGTTGCGATCGGAAATCTGCCAGTACCAGCCCGAATAGGCCTGATCGAAGCGTGGGTCGCCCAGCGAGCGTGTCAGGCCGGGGCGGCCCTTCTCGCGGTCGAACTGGATGGCGGCGATCAGCACCTTCGACAGCGACAGCAGGCGCTGGTCGAAGGCGGTAGTCACGGCGTCACGGAAGCTCCAGGCCAGACCGAGCCCGGTCAACGGCATGACAATCAAGGCAATGACCAGCGAGCCACCCAGCAAGCGGCGGCCGACGGACAGTGGCTTCATGCGTCGCTGCCATCCGCCGGTGTCCGTGTCTCGGCGTCCGGATCACGCAGGCGATAGCCACGCCCGCGCAGCGTCTCGATGCGCTCGGCACCCAGCTTGCGGCGCAGACGGCTGATCTGCACGTCGATGACGTTGGAATCGGGTTCGTGGTCGCGGTCATAGACATGCTCGACCAGTTCAGAACGGCTGACCACACCGGGCACGGCGTGCATCAGGTGCATCAGCAGGCGCGTTTCCTGGGCGGTCAGCGACACGGGGCGCCCCGCCAGGCTGACGGTACCGCCGTGGGTGTCACAGGCCAGATCGCCCAGCTTGAGCACGGGGTGGGCATGGCCGCGTGAGCGACGTACCAGGGCGCGCAGACGGAAGATGACCTCGGCGGTCTCGAAGGGCTTGGTGACGTAATCATCGGCGCCGGCAGAGAAGCCGGCGGCCTTGTCAGACCAGCGCTCGCGCGCGGTGAGCACCAGCACCGGCACCTCGATGCCGGCTTCCCGCCACTGGGCCAGCCAGCGCGTGCCATCACCGTCCGGCAGGCCGAGATCCAGCACTACGGCATCGTAGCTCTCGGTCTGGATCAAAAAGTCGGCGTCTCCCCCGGTGGTGGCAAGCTCGACCAGTACATCGGCTTCCCCCAGGCGCGCCATCAGCGCTTCGGCCAACGGCATGTCATCTTCAACCAGCAATATCTTCATCGATTCTCGGGCTCCTGACGCAAGCGGCGTTCTACCGGTGGCGCAATGGACAATGGCACTAGCATACCGTTCCTCAGGGCCGCCAGGCACCCTCAGCGCCCTTGTCACAGCCTGCGCTGGCACTGCCTGGCCTGGCCACTGCCTGCCTCGTCCTACTGACTCTCGACCTCGGCATTGGCGCCGTCAGTCACGAGCGACATGTCGTCCGTCTCGGGCAAGGGCCTGGTCAGGGGCTCGGACAAGGAACCGCTGCCAGCGCGACGCATGGCATCCAGATTGACGCCGCGCACCTCACGCAGGCTGCCATCCGAGGCACGCACGGTGAATCTGGCCATCTGGCCCTGCGGCCCGAGCATCTCGACCTCGTAGATCAGCTCGCCATGCGTCTCTTCGAGTTCCACCTCGACTACCTGACCCAGCCAGTCGCGCTCGAGGCTATCGAGCAGCTCGGACAACGAGATGACACGTCCGGCGGCGACTTCATCGTGCAGGCTACGCCAGCGCTCGCTGTCACACAGCGCATGCGGCGGCAGCGCCAGTGCTCCGACCAGCAGGCTCCCGAGCCCGAGGCACAGCCAGACATAGCGTTGCCGCCATTGACTGCCACGCGCTGCACGGGCGTCTGGCTGAGCCTTGTGGGGAGTCTGCATGAAGAGGAACCTCGTGAATGACGGCGGGGCTGGTGTGCGCCCAAGGCGGGCGCTTGCGCGTGGCGCTCAATCTAGCAACGGAATGTGCAATCAAACCTGCGTTGGAACAACGCGGACCAACGCGAGAGCAACCACTGACCCTGTGATGCAGAGACTGACAGGAGGCAATGAACCTCAGATGAATTCACGTCTCAGCGTCGCGCAAGGTCGCCTGGCCCACAGTGAGCGCCATGCCCAGCCATCCTTGAGGAGGGTGTCATGTCCCCATCAGCCGCGTCCCGTATTGCTCCCGCTCGTGAATCAGACTCCGCATCCCGGCAGCCTCCGTCCTCGGCCGCAGGCGCCGCCCCGTCGCGCTTCTGGCTCGCCAGCCGCGCAGTCCAGCACTGGCGACACGGCCTGGGCGTCAGCGCACTCGGCCTGATGCTGGGCTCGGCTCCCGCCTATGCCAATGGCATCGAGGACCTGCCGGTGCGCCATCAGCTGTCGGCGGCAGAACTCTCGACCGCAGGGCTCTCCTCAAATGGGACCTCGACCAACGAGCACTCAGATGACGGCAAGGCGCACGCCACGCTCGGAAATGACGCGGAGGATAGCGCGCCGGACACGGCCGCCACCCGCACAGCCGGAAAGCCTGCGACAGATATCTCTGACGCCGCGTCTACCCAGGGGCTCGCGCCAGAGCTGCTCACGCAGATGATGATCCACGCCAGTCGCAAGGGCATGATGGAATTCAGTACGATGGATATCCGCGACGATCATGTTCAGTTCACGGGCTGGGGGCATAATGGGTGGCAGATGGAACTGGCCATCAATCTCGCCGATGGAGAATTCATCAGCGAAGCGCTGCGCCAGAGTGATTCCGCGCCCGGCGACAAGGCCATCGATGGCGACAGCATGCGCCAGACCTTGAATTTTGCCGCTGTCGACGGCATCAAGAATGTACAGAGCGTCGAAGTCGCTGCGCACGCCATCCAGATTCACGGGCGCGATGCGCAAGGCAGGCCGCAACGGATGACATTGAACATGCCGCTGCCGGGCAACGCTTTCAACCTCGCCGCCAGCGTGTCCATGAATCCGGATTACCGGCCGTGAACTGATCGACCCGCTTGACCAGCCGCCGTGCCTTGAAGTGGTTCAGGGACTGAACCCGACATCCAGCGCTGGATCAACGCCGAAGCCGCTTGACGGCAACGATGCCAACTTCGATGCTGAACGAGTCAACCGGCCGCCCGATGCCATCAAGCGCCTCATGCAAAAGTGCGTCGCATCGAGCCCCACTTACCCATCCCCCGGCCCAGAGCACGAATGCCAGTTGCGCCGGGAGAGCAATACCCCTGTTTCCTGACCCGATATCCCCGACCACCCACTTTCACCTATCGGGTCATCCTCGCCCGGCCTGACGGCCCGGCTCTATCGTGGAGAAGACACATGCAAGGCCAACAGCACAACACTCTGTGGAACCAGGCTCGCCAATGGCAGGCCAATGCAGGCAACCAACGCCCCTCCAATGGCCTGTCCGGCCTCAAGCTGGTCGCCGCCTGGCTGATCGGTGGCGTGGTCATGATCTTCAGCCTGTTCGCGGCGCTGGTGATGATGGTACTCGGCATCATCATGCTGCCCTTCATCCGCCGTCGCATGAAAAAGCGCATGAGCGAGATGCAGCAGCGCATGCAGGAGGCCCAGGACAAGGCCAGTGGCCGCCAGAACTACTCGCGTGATGCCACGCGTGAAGACGGCAGCAGCACCGAGACGCTGGACGGTGAGTATCAGGTCAAGGAATAAGCCCTGACGCCAGAGACAGCTGAACGTCTCGCATTGGCCGACTCGCACTGGCCGATTCGCAATGATCGTCTCGAATTGATCATCACGACGTTCGCCAAAAACGCAAAAGGCCGCCCCATGGGGCGGCCTTTTGCGTTGCTGCGTCCTGAAGCTGCCAAGGCAGGCTCCGGCGCCTGACCATCACACCCGATAGACGCTGGCCGTCATCACCTTGGACATCAGGCGCATCGCGCTCTTCAGCGGCCCAGGGAAGCGATGACCACCGGCTTCCAGCGCCCACTGCTCATGATGGGCTTCGTCGATTTCCATCTGGCGCAGGACGGCACGTGAACGCTGATCACCCTCGGGCAGCGTCTGCTGGTGCTTCGACAGGTGCTCGCCGACCAGCTCTTCGGTCGCGGCCACGAACCCGAGGCTGACCTTGTCATTGATGGCACCCGCTGCTGCCCCGAGCGCGAAGCTCGTCATGTAGAACAGCGGATTGAGCAGGCTGGTGTTGGCATCCAGCTCGACGAGTCGTGCATCGCACCAGGCCAGGTGATCGATCTCTTCCTGGGCGGCCAGCTCCATCTGCGTGCGCGTCTCGGGCAGACGCGCCGTGAACCCCTGGCCCTGATAGAGCGCCTGGGCACACACCTCGCCAGTGTGATTGATGCGCATCAGGCCAGCGGCATGCTGGCGCTCTTCATCGCTGAGCGCTTCGTCATGGATGTCGCCCGCCGGAGAGGGACGCGACGGCTGGGCGGCATGTGGCACCAGGGTACGCAGTACGGTGTCGAACTGATGGATCAACTGATCGGCGCGGCTGTGATGACGTTGCGCCGAAATGGCATTGGAATGCGGCATGGGAAGACTCCTGCACGGCGTGAGCAATGAGGCCATCTTACGCAAGCCAGCCCGCGACGGTAAGGGGCAGAGTGTCGCCGGGCGAGGCCTGACCAGCTCCCTTGCGCCGTGGCTTCCCCAATGAAAAACCGGCAATGCCGTTTTCACGACATTGCCGGTATGCGCCTGTGTGCCGCGCGCTTGTTATCGCTAGCCGCTACCTGCCCGCGAACCGCCGGTACAGGCGCCTGCTCTATGCCGGCTCAGCCAGCCGGCCATGTGAAGCGGCGACCACCCATCAGGTGCATATGAATATGATAGACCGTCTGGCCGCCATCTTCATTGCAGTTCATCACCACGCGATAACCGCCCTCGGCAAAACCGTAGTCCTTCGCCAGTCTGGCGGCGGTGTACTGCAGGCGCCCTACCGTGGCCAGCTGATGCTCCTCGATATCGTTGAGCGTGGCGATGTGCTGCTTGGGGATGATCAACACATGGGTCGGTGCCTGCGGATTGATGTCATTGAAGGCCAGCACCTCATCATCCTCATAGACGATATCGGCGGGAATCTCGCGGTTGATGATCTTGCAGAACAGACAGTCCATGACACCTTCTCCCTTGAAGTGGGGCTGCCCATGGCAGCGTGGCCTGCCAGCGTAGCGCCAGCCGGGCAACAGGCCAAGGGCAGACGCAGGAAAACGCGGGCCAGTTGGCGGACAGGGCAATGTCGCCTTTAGGGAAACAGACTGATTCACCGCTGCCAGTGGGCGAATGGGGAAAACAGTAGGATAATCATTGTTACCCCGCTAACGAGAAGCCGCCCGTCATGCCCGTGTTCACTCGCCAAGATTCCTCCCTGCGCAAGGCCAACCACGAACTGGAGGCCGGCCTTGGCGCTCATGGCGAGACACGACCGGCCACTGTCGGCGCCCCCGCCGTTGATCGCGCCGAGCCTACGCGCGCCGAGAAGGCGCGCGCTGCACTGCGTGCCGCGCCCAGGGTCGCGCGTGTTGACGGCGAGCAGGCCCCGGGCGAGTTCCTGCAGCGTGCCAAGGGCTTTCTCAAGGCCGAGGTCTATATCACACACCTCAATGGCCAGCCGGTGGTCTGCAAGGATTACCGCCGCTATGCCGGCACGCCGGCGGCATTGGTGGCACGCTGGCTGGTACGCCACGAGCTGAAGATGCTCGAGCGTCTGGGCGACTGGACACACGCCCCCCGCGCCGTGGCGCGCCTGTCACCGCTGTCGCTGGCGATGGAGTACATCCCCGGGCCGTTGCTGAGTGACGCCGCCCTGGATGACGTGACGGATGCCCGCCTCAGTCAGCAGCTGATTCTCGTCGTGCAGCAACTCCATCAGCGTCAGATGGCCCACAACGACATCCGTGGCTCCAACGTCGTGCTGCGCGATGGCGTGCCGGTCCTGATCGACTTCACCTCTGCCGTCCGCCTGCCGCGCCTGCCGGGCACAGCCACTCTTGCGCGCATGATGCGCCGCTTCGACCTGCGTCACTCGCTGAAGCTCAAGCAACGCACCCTCGGCCTGCCGTTGAGCACCCGCGAGGCACGCCTGCTGATCCGCAGTGGCCGCCTGAATCGCACCCTGCGTATCTGGAAGAAAGGCATCCTGCCACGCCTCAAGGGCCGCAAGCACTGAGCCAGCCCGAGCCCAGAGCCCTTCATGTCTCCCGCTAGCGAAACCGCCGCTGCGCCAGCAGGCTCTTGACCAGCGGCGTGATGATCAGCTCGATGGCCAGTGCCATCAGCGCGCCGGGCACCACCAGTGTATGCGGGCGCGACATGAACGAGCCCTGGATCATCGCGAGCAGGAACGGGAAGTCGACACTGCCGGGATCGCGGAAATGGATCACGACCATCGACTCGGCATCCGTCGGGATATCCTGCGGCTCGAAGGGGTTGGAGGTATCCACCGTCGGCACGCGCTGGAAGTTGATGTGCGTGCGTGAGAACTGCGGCTGGATGTAGCGCACGTAGTCATCCATGCGGCTCAGGATGGTGTCCACCACCGCTTCCTGGGAGTGCCCGCGCAGCTTAGTGTCGCGATCGATCTTCTGGATCCACTCCAGATTCATGGTCGGCGCCACCCCGATCAGCAGATCGACATGACGCGCGATGTCATGCTCCGGTGTCACCAGCCCGCCATGCAGCCCCTCGTAGAACAGCAGGTCCGTACAGTCCGGCAGCGACTGCCATTCGGTGAAGGTGCCGACCTTGTAGCCGGCCTCGATCATGCGCTTGTCTTCGGCATGGATGTAATGACGATGCGTGCCGGAGCCCTGCTCGCCATATTCGACGAACAGCGCTTCCAGACGATCCAGCTGGTTGGCCTCGACCGCGAAGTGAGACAGCTCGCGCTTGCGCTCCGGCGCCTCCTGAAACATGCGCACCAGCTCGTCACGGGTATAACGGTGAAAGGCATCCCCATCCACGTAGGCGGCATGAATCGCCTCACGCGAGAACATGCGCTCGAAGGTGCGCATGACGGTGGTGGTGCCCGCGCCGGAAGACCCCGTCACGGCGATGATCGGATATTCCCGCGACATCAGTTGGCTACCCGGGACGACATGGCTGAGACGGCCTGCTCGATGGCGGCACTGGCGCGCGCGCTCGGCTCCGCCAGCCCCTGCTCGCCAGCGAACACCAGCCCGACGCGCAGCGTCGCCAGTACCGCGTCATCGCTGACACGCAGCAGGCGGTGATGGACGCCAAGCCCCTTGCCGGACACGCTGTCGATGGCCGTTTCCACCACGAGCGCGTCGCCCAGCCGGCCCTCGCCCTGATACTGCACGGCGAGATCCGCGACGATGCTCATCAGCCCATCGATGTTCCACTCGGGGAAGCCCAGCGCCTGCCAGGCCTGACCCCGCGCCTCGTGCGCCAGGCTGACTACGCTGTCGTGGCCCAGGTGCTGGCCATAGTTGATGTCGCTGACCCGAATCGTCATCGGGTGGCGATGTACCAGGCGGGAAACCGGGAATTCAAGCCGGATACGGTCCATGCAGACTCCTTGTCGGCGAGACAGGAAAAGGGTTCAGGGCGGACGGCGACGCCAACTTTCGACGCCGGTCTGCCTCAAGAAGGAATATAGGATGACTAGGGTTATCGCATGCCCGACACCGACATGACCAGCCCCCGACACGATGGTCGTAGGCGCTCAGGGCGTCGAGAGACACCCCAACGACAAGACCCGGCCTGAGGCCGGGTCTTGTCGTGAAGCAGGCATGTCGCGGGACGATGGCCCGTGCGACTCAGCGCTTTCAGCTATCGCCGCGCTCGCGAGCGATGGCGCGCCAGGCGATGTCGCGACGCACCAGCATGTCCTGCCAGCTGATGGCATCGACGCCTTCATAGGCACGCTCGGTGGCCGCCGCGACGCTGTCGCCCAGTGCGGTGACGCACAGCACGCGACCACCGCTGGTGACGACCTGGCCGTCCTGCTCGGCGGTGCCGGCATGGAAGACCTTGCAGCCGGTCGCTTCGGCTGCGTCGAAGCCGCTGATGACATCGCCCTTGCGGTAGCTGGCCGGGTAGCCGCCAGCTGCCAGCACCACGCCGACCGCCGCGCGGGAATCCCACTCGCAGGTCTGGGTGTCGAGACGCCCGTCTTCGGCGGCCAGACACAGCGCGACCAGATCGGACTTCAGACGCACCATGATCGGCTGGGTTTCCGGGTCACCGAAGCGGCAGTTGTATTCGATGATCTTCGGCGCGCCCTGGGCATCGATCATCAGACCGGCATACAGGAAGCCGGTATAGGGATGGCCTTCGGCCGCCATGCCACGCACGGTGGGCAGGATGATCTCGTCCATCACGCGCTGGTGAACGTCAGCCGTCACCACCGGCGCCGGAGAGTAGGCCCCCATGCCGCCGGTGTTGGGGCCGGTATCGCCTTCGCCGACGCGCTTGTGATCCTGACTGGTGGCCATCGGCAGCACGTTCTCGCCGTCGACCATCACGATGAAGCTGGCTTCCTCGCCGTCGAGGAATTCTTCGATCACCACGCGTGCGCCGGCATCGCCGAAGGCGTTGTCCTCGAGCATGTCACGCACCGCGGCGCGGGCTTCCTCGTCGCTCATCGCGACCACGACACCCTTGCCTGCCGCCAGGCCATCGGCCTTGATGACGATGGGCGCCGGATGGGCCGCCAGGTACTCAAGCGCCGCATCGACCTCCGCGAAGGTCGCGTAGTCGCCGGTCGGGATGGCATGACGCGCCAGGAAGTCCTTGGTGAAGGCCTTGGAGCCTTCCAGCTGGGCGGCACCGGCCGTCGGGCCGAAGCACTTGAGCCCCGCTTCACGGAAGCGATCGACCACGCCGATCACCAGCGGCGCTTCCGGGCCGACGATGGTCAGCTCGATGGCGTTGTCACGCGCGAAGGCGACCAGCGCATCGAGATCGTCAGCGGCAATCGCCAGATTGGTCAGCTTGGACTCGCGCGCCGTACCCGCATTGCCGGGCGCCACGAAGACCTCCTCGACACGGGATGACTGGGCGGCCTTCCAGGCCAGCGCATGTTCGCGGCCACCGCCGCCGATGATCAGGACCTTCATCTTTTCAACCTTCATGAGCCAGTGAGGATCAGGGCTACCCGCATGGCGCGAGCTACCGAGGAAATATCAGGCTGCGCATTATGGCAGAAAGGCGCCCTGCTCGGGGCGCCCCTTTTCACATCACGATGAATTTATGTGAAAGCTGGATCTGACACGGTGCCACACTCAGCGCCGCTCATCGTCCGGCGGCGTGTCCGACTCATCAGGCGCCGCATCCGCATCGCTCGGCTGTGAGCGTGAGGCATTCTTGCCAGCGCCCATGCCAGCGCCCATGGCCTGCTGCCAGAAGCGCAGGTTCTCTTCGGCGACCTCGCGCATCATTTCCATCGGCGAGTGACGCATGGCCTGGGACCACTGCTCCTGCATGCGCTGCTGCTGCTCCATCATCAGACGCGTGCCCTGCTCCAGATAACCGGCCAGCGGCAGCGGCTTGGCCATCGCGTAGATGCGGATGAACTGCTCCAGCAGCTCGTTGGAGAAGACCTCGGCCTCGCCCTCGCCCTGCTCCTGCTCGATGATGATGGTCAGCAGGATGGTGCGCGTGAGGTCCTCACCGCTCTTGGCGTCCTCGACCTTGAAGACCTCTTCCGCCAGCACCAGGCTGCGCAGGTCTTCCAGGGTCACGTAGCGGCTCTGCTCGGTGTCGTATAGGCGCCGATTGGCATATTTGCGGATCACTCGCACGTGTCAGGCTCCTGTCGATTTTTCTTCATTGTGCACTCAAGGGGGGGGACTGCAAGAAAAGGCGTCTCCACGCGTCAGCCATTGACGCCATGCCAACGCTGTCCCCGTCGGGTCAGCATGCACGACATGCTAGAATAACGCCCGCTTGCCGCTGTCTGTAAGCGATGCATCCCGCCCTCCACTGCCCCGGTATTGCCATGAATCTGATTTTGCTCGGCGCTGACGACCTGACCGCTCAGGACCATGCACGTGTCACGGACCCGCGCCGCCTGCGCCATCTGCGTGAGGTGCATCGTGCCAGCGTCGGCGACGAGATGACGCTGGGGGTGGAGGGTGGCCTGATCGGCCGTGGCCGCCTGGAGCGACTGGAGGCGGACAGCGCCGAATTCAGCCTGACGCTGGACCGTCAGCCGCCGGCGCCACTCGACGTGCATCTGCTGCTGGCGCTGCCGCGCCCGCGCATGCTGGCACGCTCGCTGGAACACGTCACGGCATTGGGTGTGAAGCACATCACCCTGCTGCATACGCGGCGGGTCGAGAAGAGTTATTGGCAGTCGCCGGAGCTCAAGGAAGACAAGATTCGCCAGCATCTGGTGCTGGGACTGGAGCAGGCGCGTGACACCATCATGCCGACGGTGACCCACGAGAAACTGTTCAAACCCTTCGTGGAAGACCGCCTGCCGGCACTGATGACACCAGCATCAGGCACGCCTCCGCATGGCATCATCGCCCATCCGGGCATGCCGAATGAATGCCCACGCGCCGTCCACGAGCCGGTGATGCTGGCCATCGGCCCGGAAGGCGGCTTCGTGGACTATGAGGTCGAGAAATTCATGGCGACAGGATTTGAAGGGGTGCATCTGGGCGAGCGCATCCTGCGCGTCGAGACGGCCGTCACGGCGCTATTGGCCCGTCTGGGCTGAAGAGCGTCAGGTCATACAAGAGCAGGTCATAAAAGCAGCAGGTTGAAGTGGAGGTGCCACCAGGGCCTGGATCTTCTCGGACGACTCGCGCGATATCGACACCGCCTGATCACACATCGAAGCCCGCCAGATGCCGCCATTCACCCCAATGGATGGCGGCGTCGTAATCGAGCAGACAACGCTCGAACCAGCGCGCCCCCAACCGCCAGTCGCCGCCGCCCTCCAGCCAGGCACCGGCCAGATACTTGCGCTCGGACCACGGCAACCAGCCTTCACGTACCAGCACCTGCATGGCCTTGTCGGCCCGGGCATCACCGGATCGCCCTTCGCTCCAGCGCGCAAAGGCGGCGTCATTTGCGGCGTCTTCCCGCAACGCTGCGCCATACCAGGCCGCGCGAGCCTCCCCATCCTTGTCACACAGCATGCGCTGCCAGCACTCGCGCTGCAGCACGATGGCCAGCAGCTGCTGATTGATCGCCTCATCACCCGCCTCGCGGCGACGGGCATCCAGCACCTGCAGGATGCGGCGCGGACTGATGCAACCCAGCGCCAGCCATGCTGCCAGTGGCCATGCATCCGCCGGGCGCGCCATCGATTGCATAGCGTCAAGCGTCTTGCCCGCCTCCCGCTGGGGCGCCAGCCCCGCCGGCACACCAGCACCTTCGCCATCGACAGAGTGCGATCGCTGATAGGACGCCCCTTCTATCGAGTCGTCATCGCCCTTGTCGGCATCTCCCTTCGCCCAGGCCTTGCCCCACAGCAAGGTCGACAGGTATGCGCGGGCTGGCTCCTCGCCGCCCTGCAGCTCCGCAAGCTTGGCAGTCGCGGGTTGCCAGGCTTGCGCCGAACCACAGATGGCATCCAGCGGCGGAAAGCCACGCGAGGCAGAATCGGGCCACGGCGGCAGGGAATAGGGCAGCCCCTGCAAGGGCGACTGCGCCTCGCACAGTGCGCGCCACTGCTCATCGTTCAGCCCTGTCGGCAAAGCCTCGCGCTGAGACAGAGCCTCGCGTTGAGGGCGTGCCTGCATGGCACCGGGCGTCGGCGTCGGCGTCGGCGTCAGCACAGCACAAGGCGGCAGCATCAGGTCGGCCACGCCAGAGTCATCGCCACCACTGGCGTGCAGCACCTGCGAGGCAAGCGCGGCGCAGGTCGCCAGGGCGTCCTGATCGTCTGATGCGCCTGTGTCAGCAGAGGCCGTGTCATGCAGAGTGAGTTCACTGGAGGGAGCCGCACGCTCGTCAACTTCGCGGGACGCTGCATGCGCCACGCGCAGGCGCGCCGTCTCTTCGCGGGGGAATCTGCCCGGCAGCAGGCGATCAAGCAGCGGGCCATCCAGCAGCTGGCTGTCGAAGGCGATCTGGTCAGCGGGATGACAGTGGAGCCGGGTCGAGGCCGGCAGGCGCCGTGAGAGCTGCTGCAGGGCGCGGCTGTCTTCCGGCGCGGCGGCGAGGCTGACTTCCAGGCACTGGACATCATGCTGGGCGACCTGCGTCAGCACTTCCTCGACGGGGTCCCCGACGCGCACCAGCAGGTCACTGCCGCGGCGCAGCAGCATGCCACGCAGATTCATCAGGCTCTGCCACAACAGGCGCAGACGCGCTGGCCCCAGGCGTGGCAAGCCGTCGCTCGGTGTCAGCCAGCGACGGTCGAAGACATACATCACCAGCATCTGATGCGGGCGACGTGACAGGGGCAGCGCGAACAGCGGGTTGTCTTCCAGCCGCAGGTCGTGACGCAACCACACCAGAGAGGTTTCCGGTGCGTTGCCCGAATTCATGCTGGCGACCTCGTGCATGATGACTCCGTGGAACATATGGCGTGCAACATTTGTACAAGAAAACAAACATCTTGTACAACACTTCACACGGTACATGTCGCGTTCCGGCGGGTCGGGCATGCGCTGGCGAGGGGTGCAAGTGCGTGATACATTCGAGAGGTTAGGTCACGTTCCATCAATGTTTTCAACAAGATCGCGCAAGTGTCTCCACTCGAACACACACTTGTCATCCAGGGGCTTCAGGAGGAATACGGCCATGCTCGCAAGACATGACATGACCGCACCAACCCGGCATATTCGCCGTCTGCCCGTTGCGGGCAGCCGGGGACGCGCTGCGGACCTCATCCCATCCTGGATGCTGGCACCCCGTGCCGTGCGACTCCCCTTCCTGACGGATCCGCCCCTTGCGACGGTAACGTCATGCCCGGAGCGATTGACGCGCTGAACCCGCGCCAGATCCTCCGTGCAGCCTGAGCCAGCCACTGCCAACCCTTGCTGCCGCGTGACGCATGACGTGTCTCGCATGGCCCCATGAGAACGTCTTCCTGACAGAGTCTCGTGTGTCCGGCACTTCATCACGGCAACCTGCAGTGCGCTCGCCTATTCTGTCGGCACCCAGTGGCCGAAACTCCGCCTCCCGATCTCGAAGCTGGCAGTCCGGCCCTGAGCCTGTGTCTGCGCTGCCCACGAATGACGGACTACGTACTACAACAACGACTGGAGCGAGTCTTCCATGACCCTGCTGTTGATCGTGCTATTGCCGTTACTCGGTGCCCTGGTGCCCTTGATGGCCAGAAACCTGCCCCGTGCACGCCTTGCCTGGCTGACCGCGGTGGCACCTGCCCTAGCACTCGGTATCGCCGTCTTCCACCTCGGAGACGTCTTCTCGGGCATGGTGCCCCAGTTCCATCTGCCCTGGATCGCGGAGCTGGGACTCAACCTGTCGCTGCGCTTCGATGGTCTGTCGGGGCTGTTCGTGCTGCTGATTCTCGGCATTGGCCTGCTGATCATCCTCTATTCCCGCTATTACCTGTCGGGCGAGGATTCACTGGCACGCCTCTACAGCTTCCTGATGCTGTTCATGACCGCGATGCTCGGCATCGTGATGGCAGACAACCTGCTGCTGATGTGGGTGTTCTGGGAGCTGACCAGTCTGAGCTCCTTCCTGCTGATCGGTTACTGGTACCAGCTGAGCGAGGCGCGCAAGGGTGCCCGCATGGCCCTGACCGTCACCGGTGCCGGGGGCCTGGCACTGCTGGCCGGTATCCTGGTCATCGGACATATCGTCGGCAGCTACCAGTTCGATGACGTACTGGCCGCAGCGGACCAGATCCGCTCCCACGAGCTCTATCCGGTCGCGCTGGTGCTGGTGCTGCTGGGCGCCTTCACCAAGTCGGCCCAGTTCCCGTTCCAGTTCTGGCTGCCCCATGCGATGTCGGCACCGACGCCGGTGTCCGCCTTCCTGCACTCCGCCACCATGGTCAAGGCCGGTGTCTTCCTGTTGGCGCGCATGCACCCGGTGCTCGCGGGGACAGACCTGTGGTTCTACATCGTCAGCCTGACCGGTCTGGCCACCCTGCTGTATGGCGCCTGGTTCGCGCTGATGAAGCAGGACCTCAAGGGCGTACTGGCCTTCTCGACCATCAGTCACCTGGGCCTGATCACGCTGCTGTTCGGCTTCAACAGCCAGATGGCCGCCGTCGCGGGTCTGCTGCACATCATCAATCACGCCACCTTCAAGGCCTCACTGTTCATGGCCGCCGGCATCGTCGATCACGAGTGCGGCACGCGTGACATCCGCAAGCTCAACGGCCTGTATCGCTACATGCCGCATACCACGGTGCTGGCGATGGTCGCCTCGGCCTCGATGGCCGGTGTGCCGCTGCTCAACGGCTTCCTGTCCAAGGAGATGTTCTTCGCCGAGAGCCTCGATGCCCAGCTGCTGGGCGGCCTGTCGTGGCTGATTCCGGCGCTGGCGACCCTCGGTGGCATCCTGTCGGTAGCCTACTCGCTGCGCTTCATCCACGACGTCTTCTTCAATGGCGAGCCGAAGGATCTGCCCAAGACCCCGCATGAGCCGCCGCGCTACATGAAACTGCCCATCGAGGTGCTGGTGCTGATCTGTCTGCTGGTCGGTATCCTGCCGTCACTCGTGATCAAGGACCTGCTGGTCAGTGCCTCCGCCAGCGTACTGGCCGGGCCGGTACCGGACTTCAGTCTCGCCATCTGGCACGGCTTCAATCTGCCGCTGCTGATGAGCGGTATCGCGCTGGCGGGCGGCGTCGCCGTCTATGCCCTGCGCCACCACCTCTATTCCTTCCAGCGCCAGTTCCGCGCCCGCAATGCCCTGCTGGTGTTCGAGGCCAACGTGCAGCGCCTCGTCAAGCTTTCCGAGCGCAGCATGGACAGCTTCGAGAATGGCTCGCTACAGCGCTACATGCTGTGGCTGCTGCTGACCGCGCTGCTGTTCGTCGGCATCGGCCTGCTGGCCGTGCCGCAACTGGGCGGGGAGCTTGAGCAACAGCCCTTCGATGGCATGCTGCTGACCGGCGCCGTGATCACCGGCCTGGCCGGCCTCGGCACCGCGATCACCCACCGCAAGCGCCTGATCTCGCTGCTGATGCTGTCCGTGGTCGGCCTGATGACCTCGCTGGCCTTCGCGCGCTTCGCCGCACCGGACCTGGCACTGACCCAGCTGGCGGTCGAGGTGGTGACGATGATCCTGCTGATGCTGGCGCTGTTCTTCCTGCCCCAGCGCACGCCCAAGGAATCCAGCGCACGCCGCATCATGCGCGACGTGCTGCTGGCCAGTGCCTTCGGCGTGGTGGTGGCGAGCCTCAACTTCGCCATCCTGACCCGCCCGGTGGAGTCGATCTCCGACTTCTTCATGGCCAATGCGGTCTCCGGTGGCGGTGGCCATAACGTGGTCAACGTGATTCTGGTCGACTTCCGTGGCTTCGATACGCTGGGTGAGATCACCGTTCTCGGTATCGCGGGTCTGGCGATCTTCAAGCTGCTCAACCGTCTGCGTCTGTTCATGCCGTCCAGTGACCTGGATGGCCGTGGCTGGTCGCCGGATCGCCATCCGATGATCCTGGCCACCGTCTCCCAGACGCTGCTGCCGCTGGCTCTGCTGGTCTCGGTCTACATCTTCCTGCGGGGCCACAATGCGCCGGGCGGCGGCTTCATCGCCGGTCTGGTGACGGCAGTGGCCATCATCCTGCTCTACATCGCGCGTGGCGTGGACTGGACGCAGCGCTGGCTGCGCTTCCCCTATCAGCCCGTCGCGGCGGCCGGGGTGTTGATCGCCGGCCTGACCGGCGCCGGCAGCTGGGTGTTCGGCTATCCGTTCCTGACATCCTCCTTCGGCCACTTCACCCTGCCCGTCATCGGGGAAATCGAGCTGGCCACCGCGCTGCTGTTCGACCTCGGCGTCTACCTGACCGTGGTCGGCGCGACCCTGATGATTCTCGCCAATCTGGGCAAGCTGACGACTCCGCATCGCCCGACCAAGGAGAAGATGTGATGGAAGCTCTCTACGCCACTACCACCGGCCTGCTGGCCGCCTGCGGTGTCTACCTCACCCTGCGCGGCCGCACCTTCCCCGTCGTGGTCGGCCTGACGCTGCTGTCCTACGCCGTCAACCTGTTCCTGTTCTCCATGGGTGGCCTTGCGATGCACGGCAATTCAGCCGTGGTCGGTGCCGGCTCACCAGCGGCTGACCCGCTGCCCCAGGCGCTGGTGCTGACCGCCATCGTGATCGGCTTCGCCATGACGGCCTTCGTGGTCATTCTGGCGATGCGCGCGCGCGGCGACCTGGGCAGTGACCACGTCAACGGCAATCGCCTGGATGATTCGAAAGAGAAAGAGGACACCAAGTGATGCTGCAACACCTGATTGTCCTTCCGATTGTCCTGCCGCTGCTGGTAGGGGCGGGCCTGCTGCTGAGTCGTGCCACCTCACCGACCCTGCGCCGCACGGTCAGCCTGGTGGCCCAGGCATTGATGGTGGCCATCGCCATCGCGCTGGTGGTGCAGGCCGGTGATGGCACCATCCGCTACTACGCGCTGGGCGACTGGCAGCCGCCGTTCGGGATCGTGCTGGTGCTGGACCGCCTGTCGGCGACCATGGTGCTGCTCAGCTCGCTGCTGGGACTGCTGGCCTGTCTGTACGCCACGGCGGGCATCGATGAGACCGGCTCCAACTTCCATGGTCTGTTCCTGCTGCAACTGATGGGCATCAACGGCGCCTTCCTGACCGGCGACCTGTTCAACCTGTTCGTGTTCTTCGAGGTGCTGTTGATCGCCTCCTACGCCCTGCTGCTGCATGGCGGCAGCAAGGCACGCACGCTGTCGGCGCTGCACTATGTGGTGCTGAACCTGATGGGCTCGGCGTTCTTCCTGATCGCGCTGGGTATCCTGTACGGCGTGACCGGCACCCTGAACATGGCCGACATGGCGGTCATCGTCACCACGCTGGACCCGGGCCGTGCCGGCCTGATGGAAGCCGGTGGCCTGCTGTTGCTGGTGGTGTTCGGCCTCAAGGCGGCGATGCTGCCGCTGTACTTCTGGCTGCCACGCGCCTATGCCGCGGCTTCGGCACCGGTGGCGGCGCTGTTCGCGATCATGACCAAGGTCGGCATCTACTCCATCCTGCGCGTCTACTCGCTGATCTTCACCGACAACGCTGGCGCACTGGCGGACCTCGGTCGTGACTGGCTGTGGTGGGCGGGACTCGCCACCCTGGTGGTGGCGATGCTGGGCGTGCTCTCGGCGCGTGATCTGCGCACCCTGGTGGCCTATCTGGTGATGGTGTCGGTGGGCACGCTGCTGACGGCGCTGGGCATGAACACGATCGAGGCAGACAGCGCGCTGCTGTTCTACCTGATCCACTCGACGCTGGTCACCGGCGGGCTCTTCCTGCTGGTCGACGTGGTCGCCGGTCAGCGCGGCAAGGCCGGGGCACGCATCGTGCGCTCGCGCCCGCTGCTGCAGGCTGGCCTGCTGGGCGGCCTCTTCCTGATCGGCACCGCCGCCGCCGCCGGGCTGCCACCGTTCTCGGGCGCCATCGGCAAGGCGCTGATTCTCGCCTCGGCGACGCCGGAGCAGCAGATCTGGCTGTGGCCGCTGCTGCTGCTGGCCGGTCTGTGCTCGCTGGTCGCCTGCTCACGCGCCGGTTCCAGCGTGTTCTGGCGCACCAGCAAGGCCGAGCCAAGCGGCGAGCGCGTCGGCGTAGCCCGTGGCATCGCCACTGGCGGGCTGATCTCGGCCGCACTGATGCTGGTCATCTTCGCGGGGCCGCTGGCGAACTGGACCAAGGCCACCGCCGAGCAGCTGTCCAACCCGGCCCCCTATCTTGAATCCTTGCTCGGCAAGGACGCGGCACCGGAAACCGCACCGCCGCTGAAGGGAGATGTCTCATGATCAAGCCTCGTTCCCGTTTCTTGCCCACGCCGATGCTGTCGGTGCTGCTGTTGATCGTCTGGCTGATGCTGCAGAACAGCGTCGCGCCCGGTCAGATCCTGCTCGGGGCAGTGCTGGCCATCGCGATACCCATCCTGACCTACCGCTTCTGGGAGCCGCAGCCCGACCTCCAGAAGCCCTGGCGGCTGATCAGCTATTTCCTGCGTGTGATCATGGACATCATCATCGCCAACCTGCAGGTGTCCTACCTGATCCTCAATCCGCGCGCCAAGTTCCGCCCGGCCTTCGTGCGCTATCCGCTGGAGCTTGAGGAGAAGTTCCCGATCACCCTGCTGTCGAGCACCATCACGCTGACGCCGGGCACGGTCTCGGCCTATCTGACGCTGGATGGCCGCCATCTGATCATCCACGCGCTGGATGTCGAGGATGAGCAGGAGTTGATCGACGAGATCCGCCAGCGCTACGAGCGTCCGCTCAAGGAGATCTTCGAATGCTAGACATCGCCCTGTGGATCAGCATCGCGCTGTTCGCCGCCTCGCTGGTGCTCAACGTCTTCCGGCTCGCCATCGGGCCGGACCTGCCGGACCGCATTCTGGCGGTGGACACCATGTACGTGAACTCCATCGCCCTGATCGTGCTGTTCGGCATCCAGCTCAACAGCAAGTCCTACTTCGAGGCGGCGCTGTTGATCGCCATGCTCGGTTTCGTCAGCACCGTGGCAGTCTGCAAGTACCTGCTGCGCGGCGACATCATCGAATGACCTGAGCGGAGACTCCCCATGCCCACCTGGTTCTATCCTGTCCTCGAAGGCGTGATCGCCTTCTTCCTGGTTGCCGGCGGCCTGTTTGCCTTCATCGGCTCTCTGGGACTGACGCACCTCAAGGACTTCTACATGCGCCTGCACGGCCCCAGCAAGACCACCACGCTGGGGGTCGGCTGCGTGCTGATGGCGTCGATGATCTATTTCCGCGCCACCACCGGCCACTTCAGCTTTCAGGAAATGCTGGTGTCCATCTTCCTGTTCATCACCGCCCCCGTGACCGCTCACCTGCTGTCCAAGGCGGCGCTGCACCAGAAGCTGGTGGCGGACAGCCGCACTCGCAACGTGCCGGAGCGACTCGAAGTCGCCGAGGAGCCGGACGAGGTCAACGCCGAGGCCAGCGAATCCCGCCTGCCGTGATCGTCACTCGGCTCTCGCCAGGCAGGTCCTCATCAAGCGGGGCCAAGCCACGAGAGCGGATTCACGAGCGCTGATTCGCAGGAGCGGATTCACGAACAGCAGGCCAGCAACATGAAAACGCCCCACCAGTGATGACTGGTGGGGCGTTTTCATTTCTCGGGCAATGGCAGTATGACGGGCTTGCTCGTTACCAGCCCTGAGTATGCTGGCGACACAGCGCCTCGAGCAGATCGATATGATCACTGCGGTCATTGAGCGCCGGGATGTAGCGGAAGTCGCCACCACCCGATTCGGTGAAGTAGCCGCGGTTCTCTTCCTCCAGCTCTTCCAGCGTCTCGAGACAGTCAGCCGCGAAGGCCGGCGAGATGACATCGACGCTTTCCAGCCCTTCACCGCCCCACGCCTTCAGCGTTTCATCGGTGTACGGCTTGAGCCACTCGGCCTTGCCAAAGCGTGACTGATAGGTCATCGCCCACTCATCGTCACCAAGCCCCAGCGCCTCGGCCAGCAACTGGCTGGTGCGCTCGCATTGCGTCGGGTAAGGGTCGCCTGCCGTCGCATAGCGCTTGGGAATGCCGTGATAGCTCATCAGCAGGCGCTTGCCGCGCCGACCTTCCTTCTCCCAATGCTCACGCACGCTGGTGGCCAGCGCCGCGATGTAATCCGGGTGGTCATGATAGTCGCGCACGAAACGCAGCTCCGGCAGATGCGGGCACGGCTTGAGTGCGCGCGCCAGGCGATCGAAGACCGCGGCAGTGGTCGTGCGCGAGAACTGTGGATAGAGCGGCAGAATCAGCATGCGGTCGGCACCGCGGCTGGCGAGCTTGCGCCCCACCTCTTCCATGGTCGGCTTGCCGTAGGTCATCGCCAGTTCGACGGGAATGTCCTCGCCCAGTGACTCGGCCAGGCGTGCTTCCAGCGCGGCGCGCTGGCGCTTGCCGATCGCCATCAGCGGCGAGCCGTCTTCCGTCCACACCGAGGCGTAGGCCTCGGCCACCTTCTTGGGACGCGTCGTCAACACCAGGCCATGCAGAATCGGCAGCCAGAGCAGACGCGGCAGGTCGATCACGCGCACATCACCAAGAAACTCCGCGAGGTAACGGCGCACCGCCTTGGGGGTCGGGGCATCGGGGGTGCCGAGATTGACCAGCATGACGCCAAAACGCGGGGTACTCATGGATGATGGACTCCTGACTAGGGGCAAGAAGAGAGGTGAAGCGGCAGCGCAGCCACTTTCACCGCAGCGCAGCCAACTTCACCGACAGCGCAGCCATATTACCAGCTCGCCCTGTGCGTGAGGGATGAAGTTATACTATCATCACGATTTGTATAGCTTTAAGACAATTATTGTCACAACCCCTCCGGAGTCCTCGTGCCCGAACCCTCCACTCTGCAACTTGCCACTCGTCATGACTTCGCGCGGCCATTGGTGCTGATTCTCGGCGACCAGCTCAGCCATGAGCTGGCAAGCCTCAAGCAGGCACCCGCCGACAGCGTGATCGCCTTCTGCGAGGTCGAGGAGGAAGGCCGCTACGTGCCGCATCACCCGCACAAGATCGCGATGATGCTGGCCGCAATGCGCCACCACGCCCAGGAACTCAGGGAGTGTGGCTGGCAGGTACATGAAAGCCGACTGGAGGACCCGGACAACCTCCAGCGCCTTGCCAGCGAGGCAGAGCGTCTGGTCGCCCTGTATCAGTGTGATGGTGTGCTGGTGACCCGCCCCGGCGAGTGGCGGCTGCTGGACGACTTTCTGGCGCGACGCAATGCCGGCAGCGTGCGTTGGGAAGTCCTCGAGGACACACGCTTCTTCACCACGCCGGCAGCCTTCGCCGGCTGGGCCGAGGGCCGCAAGCAACTGCGCATGGAATACTTCTATCGCGAGCAACGCCGTGACACGGACCTGCTGATGGAAGGCAGCGAACCCGCCGGCGGCAAGTTCAACCACGACCACGACAACCGCGAACCGATTCCAGACGACTTCCACGCCCCACCGCCGCCGGTGCATGCCCATCACGAGGATGCGACCACCCGCGAGGTGCTGACGCTGGTCGCGGCGCGCTTCGGGGAGCAGGCCAGTGACAAGGAGCACCACTTCGGCTGCCTCGAGAACTTCAACTGGGCCGTCACCCGTGCCCAGGCTCGCTGTGACCTCACGCATTTTCTCGATCACTGCCTGGCAGACTTCGGCCGCTATCAGGATGCCATCGAGGACAGCGATCCCTTTCTGTTCCATTCACGCCTGTCCGCCGCGCTCAATATTGGCCTTTTGAGCCCGCAGGAGGTCTGCAGCGCGGTGGACGCCGCCTGGCGGCGCGGCGAGGTGCCGATCAATTCGGCGGAGGGGTTCATTCGCCAGATACTCGGCTGGCGCGAATATGTGCGCGGCATCTACTGGACGCGCATGCCCGGCTACAAGCGCGAGAACCGGCTGGAAGCCAGCCGCAACCTGCCGGAATTCTTCTGGACGGGGGACAGCGGCATGCGCTGTCTGGATCAGGCCATCGCCAGCACCCGCGAGCATGCCTACGCCCACCATATTCGTCGCCTGATGGTCACGGGCAACTTCGCGCTGCTGTGCGGCGTGAAGCCCGAGGCGCTATGCGACTGGTATCTGGCGGTCTATGTGGACGCCTGTGAATGGGTCGAGCTGCCCAATACGCTGGGCATGGTGCTGCATGCCGATGGCGGCCTGATGGGCTCCAAGCCTTACTGTGCCTCGGGCAAGTACATCGATCGCATGTCCAATCACTGCAACAGGTGCCAGCACTCGCCGAAGAAGGTCACCGGCCCGCATGCCTGCCCGTTCAACAGTCTCTACTGGCACTTCATCGAGCGCCATCGCGAGGCGTTGTCACGCAATCCGCGCATGTCACTGGTCTACGGCAGCTGGCGACGCATGAAGGACGACAAGCGCGAAGCCCTGCTGCAACAGGCTGACGCCTTTCTGGCTCGCCTCGACGGCGCCGCGGACTATGGCAGTGATGCCCATCGCGCCGGTTATTACGCCGCACCCTCCAGTCTCACGACCGACAAGGAATCCTCATGAGTCGCATCTGGCAAGCCAGCGCACCGGTCACGCTCTACCACGATGGCAAGTGCCCCCTGTGCCAGCGCGAGGTCGCCTGGCTGGCCAGGCATCCCGGGCGGGAGCGGGTCAGAACGGTGGATATCCGTGCATCAGATTTCTCGCCTCAGGCGCTGGGCTTGAGCTTCGAGACGATGATGGGACGCCTGCATGTGCAGGACGCACGCGGGGAGTGGTATGTCGGCATGGATGCCAGCCGAGCACTCTATGCGGTACTCGGCTATCGGCGTCTGGTGCGCCTGTCGCTGCTGCCGGGCCTGCGCCCGCTGATGGACATGAGTTACCGCTTCTTCGCCCGCCATCGCGAGCGCATTGGCCGCTGGGTGCCTCAAAAGCACACCTGAGCAAGAAGGTGCGGACTCAGAAGCTCAACGGGATACGCGAGCTCAAGGGCTGGTGGTACTGCGGCGGGCGGCCGATCATCTCGTCATTGGCGACCTGCGAGACCAGCCACGCCCGTGACATCCCGCCCCGCTTGAGCTCGCTGTAGACATCCTCCAGCGAGCGGAACAGCATCGGCTTGCCGCGCTTCATCAGTAGCTCACTGCGCTCCTCCTCTTCCTCGCCGGCGGCTTCCAGCACCAGCTGGACCTGATAGAAACGGCTGGCGGCATGACTGATCACGCGTGCCTCCAGTGCAGGGTATTCGGCCATCAAGGATTGCAGATTGCTGGTAAAGATGGCGGACGGCGTGAAGATGCTGGCGGTTCTGGACATGTAAAGACTCCTGCGCATCCAGGGGACTGCGCATGGTAAGGCCGTAAGACGACGACGTGGTACAAGGATAGCCCGTGAAAACAGGGGCTGGGCGACTCAGTCATCCCAGCAGCCCGACACTTCAGGATGAACTTCAAGGCTTCACGCCAGACTGATGGCCAGCGATGACAGTCATGGGGCAGGCGGATGACGATTGAGTGACTCGCAGGCAGAGATCACTGCACTGGTGAGGCACACGCCTCGATGACTCGCCCGGAGTCCCGCGCCTTGGCCTCGCTCTTGAGCTCGCTCCAGCGTGCGGCGATCCTGGTCATCTCGCACCCGGCAAGGCCATGCAGCGCCACCAGTGACAGTCGCGTCAGCGGGAAGAAGCGCGTGGTGCCGAAGCGGTCGTGGCCCTGAAAGCCTCCCGCTGCCAGCACATCGGCCGGATACAGGCTGGCGACCGCATGCAGGAATGCCGACTGCAGGCCAGCCAGACGTTGCTCGAGCGCTGTCAGGCGCAGTGCCCGGTGAGATTCGGTCATGCACAGCGTCATCACGAAATCATCGCCGCCGACATGGCCGAGAAAGTCATCCTCCTGCAGCGCATCGCGCAATACCGTCGCCAGCGCCAGCAACATGCGGTCGCCCTGCGCGTGGCCGAAGCGGTCATTGAAGGGCTTGAAGTTGTCGAGATCCAGATAGATCGCGGCCCACTCGGCACTGCGCGCGCTGCTGTTCTCTCGCAAGTCCTCTCGCAAGTCCTCGCCCACCCCCTCACCCATGCCCGCGACCTCGCCAGCCACGCACTCGAGCAACTGACGCTCGATCGGCCCGTTGCCCGGCAGGCGCGTCAGTGGGTTGGCCTCCTCGGCGCTCGCGACCTGCAGCTCCGTGATGATGCGCAGCAGATCCAGGGTGCGCCCCAGCCCCTGATAGCGCCCGCCCCGCGTGATGATGAAGTCCTCATCGCGATCGCTGCCTTCGCGGCCGGTCACCTTGGCCGAGACGCGCTCCAGCGTCTCATCCGCCTCGACGCGCAGCGGACTGCTCTGCATGACCTCATGGATCATACGACGCGCATGCAGTTCCGGCCCGAAGCGCTGGCTCAGCAGCCCCAGCAGGCGATGGCGGATGATCAGGCCCACCGGTCGTTGTTGCTCGTCCACCACGGCCAGCGACATCACCTCCTGCTCGGCATGCAGACGCTGGGCGACCTCATTGACGGTGACATCCTGCTGCACCGGCGTCACGGCGCGCGCCAGACTGCCGATGCTGCGGCCAGGCGGTGGGCGCTGTTGCAGCCTGCGACTCAGCTGGCGCAGATGCCGGTCGAGTGCAGCGCGTTGGCCAAGCGGGTCGGCCTCGGCCGGCGCGAACAACCAGCCTTGCAGGTAGTCGGCCCCCAGCTGGCGCACACACTCCATTTCCGCCTCATGTTCAATGCCCTCGGCGATCACCTGACTGCCACTGCCGTGGGCGATATCGATGATCGAGCGCACGAAGCGCCGCTTGAGCGGGTCGGCATGGATGCCACTGATGAAGTGACGGTCGATCTTGACGAAATCCGGCTGCACCGACGACCACAGCTTGAGGCTGGCATAGCCCTCCCCGAGATCATCCAGCGCGATGGCGAAGCCCATCGATTGATAATGACTGACGGCTTCCCGCATCAGCGCCGAATCCAGCCCCGGCGTCTGCTCGGTCAGCTCGATCACCACCTGATGCGGACGCAGGCCGAAGCGCCGCAGCAGGCGACGCGTCAGGCCGGGCGAGTGGGCGCCATCCAGCAGCACATCGGGAGACACGTTGATGAACAGCCGCTCCGTCAGGCCCAGCGTCGACCACTGCTCGAGCGCACGCTCGCGACACAGGCTGTCGAGCTCCACCAGTCGGCCGTGCTCCCGCGCCGCCGAGAACATCGTCAGCGGTGAGGCCAGCGGCCCTGCGGCACTCCCGCGCGCCAGCGCCTCATAGGCGAAGACCTCACGGCCGTTGGACGACACGATGGGCTGGAAATGCATGCTCACCTGGCGCAGACGCAGCAATGCCTCCAGTGCATGACGGGATTCGACGACAGGCTGGCCATGAGCGGCTTGCAGGGACGGGGATGGGAGCATGTCAGAATCTGAACATGCTGATATGACAGAGGGATGACAAAGGTGCCACGCGGCGCATGAGGCGCCTCATCCGGCAGAGGGAATGCCAGACGCCAGATCGACTAAGTCGATGTGTCGACTATCTCGATCAAAACAGGATCACGCCATGCCGACCTGGCAGCCGGCATGGCGTGATCCTCATGCGCCGGAGTGACGCTTACAGCGAGTTGGGGTCGATGGCCTTGCCGAGGGAGTTGCGGTCGATCCACTTGCCCGCCTTGGTCTCCTTGTAGCGGAAGACGACCATGTCGCCGGCTACCACCGGCACTTCACTGTCTTCGGTCTGGTAGCTGTAGCTCTCACCTTCCACGACCAGCGTGAAGCGGTAGAGGTCCGGCATGCCCAGCCATTCCTTGAAGGGCCCTTCACGCTCCAGGCTCTCCAGCGTGCCTCGGCCCTGCAGCTTGGGGGTACGTGCGCGTCCGCGCCCAAATCCACCTGCCATGCTATCTCCTCCCCGTCAGTGCGGGTCTTGCGAGGCAACGGCGATGCCGCCGCCCGGGTACATGATTGACGCGCGTACGCATCACGTTATTCAGCGAAGGCCTGGCCATAACTGTCGGGCGCCAGATCCTCGAAACGGGTGTACTTGCCGATGAAGGCCATGTGAACGGTACCGATGGGGCCGTTACGCTGCTTGCCGATGATCAGCTCGGCCAGTCCCTTGTTGTCGGGATTGTCCTTGTTGTAGACCTCATCACGGTAGACGAAGGCGATGACATCGGCATCCTGCTCGATGGCGCCGGATTCACGCAGGTCCGACATCACCGGACGCTTGTTGGGGCGCTGCTCAAGCGAGCGGTTCAGCTGCGAGAGCGCCACGACCGGGCAGGCGAATTCCTTGGCCAGGCCCTTCAGCGAGCGCGAGATCTCGGAGATCTCGGCGGTACGGTTCTCGGAAAGTCCCGGCACCTGCATCAGCTGAAGGTAATCGATCATGATCAGGCCGATGCCGCCGTGCTCACGCGCCATGCGTCGACAGCGCGAGCGCATCTCGTTGGGCGACAGCGCCGCGGTGTCATCGACGAACAGCTGCTTGTCCTTGAGCAGGTTGACCGCCGAGGTCAGACGCGGCCAGTCCTCGTCTTCCAGCTGGCCGGTACGCACCTTGGTCTGGTCGATGCGGCCCAGCGAGGAGATCATGCGCAACATCAGCGATTCGGCGGGCATCTCCATCGAGAACACGGCGACCGGCTTGTCCCCGGAGACCACGGCATGCTCGACCAGGTTCATGGCGAAGGTGGTCTTGCCCATCGAGGGACGCCCGGCAATGATCACCAGATCAGACGGCTGCAGGCCGGAGGTCATGTCATCGAGATCACGGAAGCCGGTCGACAGGCCCGTCATCTGGCCCTTGAGGTTGAACAGCTCATCGATGCGGTCCACCGCGCCGGTCAGCAGCTGACTCATGCCCTTGGGGCCGCCGCTCTTGGGCCGCGACTCGCTGATCTGGAACACCAGGCGCTCGGCCTCGTTGACCAGCTCATCGGCATCACGGCCCTGCGGGCTGAAGGAGCTCTCGGCGATCTGGTTGGCCGCCTGGATGAGCTTGCGCAGCGTGGCGCGCTCGCGAACGATGTCGGCATAGGCCTTGATGTTGCTGGCCGAGGGCGTATTGCGCGCAAGCTCGGCGAGGGTCGCCAGCCCGCCGACAGACTCGAGCTGGTCACGACTTTCCAGCAGCTCGGACAGCGTCACCACATCCAGCGGGCGGCTGCCGCCGACCAGCTGAGACATGGCGTTGTAGATGAGACGATGCTCATAGCGATAGAAGTCGTCGGCCACCAGCCGCTCGGAGACGGTATCCCAGGCGCTGTTGTCCAGCATCAAGCCGCCAAGCACCGACTGCTCGGCCTCCAGCGAATTGGGCGGCACCTTGAGCGCTGCCGTCTCGCGATCCTGATCCTGAATCTCGCTCATGCCTGGCTGACTCCTGCTGATGACTGACATGCCCGCGGGGGCTTCTAGTTTCACGCATTGACGCAAGCCTGCCAACCGCCGCGCCCACGCCGAAGACTCTTCCTGACGGGGGCAGGCATTCTACCGGATTTTGTGCGTCATCGCCTCGCCGGCGACCAGGCAAATGCCACGCCGACGACAAATCGCGCCCATGAAAAAACCGCCTTCGCATCGAGGATGCAAAGGCGGCTTGGGTACCGCAGCAGTCGCTACACCGGATCACCGGCCAGCCACTGCAAATCAGCGATTACTCGCCGACCACGACCACACGGACAGTGGCAGTCACTTCAGCGTGCAGCTGCAGCACGATGTCGTATTCGCCAGTGTTGCGCAGCGGGCCTTCCGGCATGCGGACTTCGCTCTTGGCGATGTCGATGCCAGACTGGGCGATAGCTTCGGCCAGATCACGCGGACCGATGGAACCGAACAGCTTGCCTTCTTCGCCAGCTTTGGCGACCAGGGACAGTTCGATTTCGTTCAGCTGAGCGGCACGCGCTTCAGCTTCGGTCTTGCGCTCTGCAACCTGTGCTTCCAGCTCAGCGCGCTGAGCTTCGAAAGCTGCCTGGTTTTCAGCAGTGGCCGGAACTGCCAGGCCGTACGGCAGCAGGTAGTTGCGACCGAAGCCAGCCTTGACGGAAACCTGGTCACCCAGGTTGCCCAGCTTGCCAATCTTGTCGAGCAGAATGACTTGCATCTCGTAAACCTCTTATCGATGACTGCCGGCGAGACGTGCGCGAAAATCCGCAAAGGCGTCCACAAGCGCCAACAGCAGCAAAATCAGAATCGTGGGCCAGGTGGTCAGCATCATGAAATAGACGCCGACGAGCCATAACCCGCTCATCCCCTTTAACCCGATGTAACCATGTACCAGGGCTATGCCCGCCACCAGCAGCGGTATCCAGATCAGCAGGAGCACTGCAGGGACATTGAGCAGTACGCCAATGATCCCGCAGGCTGCCAGTATCAGGATTTCGGGCAAACTCAGCCGAAAGGCATGGAATTCGCTGCGAAACCCACCCGGATTGTAGAGCCCGGACTGCCAACTGCGCGCCAGGGCCAGACAGCCCGTGGCGGCCAGCAGGACCACCAACCCGGTAATACCACCGATGACCAGCCCTGCGAGCTGTTCAGTCGGCACACCTTGAGCGGCAAAGTCGTTCAAGCGTGCGTCAAGCTCAGGGGCATTCTTGCGAATGCTCTCAAGCAGTGGACCGGCTCCGCCTGGTGGCAGGAATATCCCGGACTGCACCATCAGTGCCGCCGTCAGGCTGGCGCCTATCAGCGCCTCACCCCATCGCACGCGAGCGCGCAACAGGGTTGCCATCAGGGTGACCAGCAATACGGTTGCCAGAGGCACCGGATCGCCTTGTACCCACCACCAACCGGCCGGAACGGCGGCGGCGATGACTACGGGTGCGGCAGGCGCAAGGCCACGCCGAAGCGTGACCAGCGCACTGATGGCGGCACTGAACCAGAAGAACCAGGGCACGATTCCCGTCAGCAATGCAATCGCGATGCATTGCAGGGGGCCGCGCATGGCCCAGCGTGCCAGTGCCAGCATCATGGTGTCGCCTTACTGGTGGCTGTCGCTGTACGGCAGCAGAGCCAGGTAGCGAGCACGCTTGATGGCAGTCGCCAGCTGACGCTGGTAGCGTGCCTTGGTGCCAGTGATACGGCTCGGGACGATCTTGCCGGTCTCGGTGATGTAAGACTTCAGGACTTCGATGTCCTTGTAGTCGATCTGCTTCACGCCTTCAGCGGTGAAGCGGCAGAACTTGCGACGACGGAAAAAACGTGCCATTGCAATGACCTCCTGGGGGTGCGGTATCAGTTAGCGTCTTGAGCTTCGGATTCGTCACGCTTGTCTTCGCGACGCGGACGCTTCTCTTCAGCCGGCTTCATCATCGGAGACGGCTCGATGGCCGCTTCCTTTGAACGCACAACCAGGTTACGGATGACGGCGTCGTTGAAACGGAAGATGGTTTCGAGTTCTTCGACCACCTCACCGGTAGTTTCGACGTTCATCAGCACGTAGTGGGCCTTGTGGATCTTGTTGATCGGGTAGGCCAGGTGACGGCGACCCCAATCTTCCAGACGATGCACAGTACCGCCGGCTTCGGTCACGATGGAGGTGTAACGCTCGATCATGGCCGGAACCTGTTCGCTCTGGTCCGGGTGGACCATGAACACGATCTCGTAGTGACGCATGGCTTGGCTCCTTTCGGTTTGACAGCCCCCACGGCGCGTCTCGGGCCGGGAAGCAAGGAGTGGAGTGATTACTACGGTTGTGCCATTCAGACCCGAAGGCCACGAAAGACGCGCGCGGGCGAGGACAGGTGCCCCCATGCCGCGCATTCACTGCAGACTGCACTTCACAGAACCGCAGTATTGTAGAGAGGAGTCAAGGGCTTGGCAAGCGGCCCATGAAAGACAGCCAGCCCCGTTCCACCGGCCGTCTCTCTTGCCACTCTCTTGCCTCTACCCTTCCCGACTATCCCCTGCCGACAATTGCCTCAGCCGCGGCGCTGACGCACGGCCTCGAACAGGCAGATGCCCGCGGCAACCGAGACATTGAGGCTGGAGACGCTACCCGCCATCGGCAGCTTGATCAGGCTGTCGCAATGCTCGCGGGTCAGGCGACGCATGCCCTTGCCCTCGGCACCCATCACGATGGCGACCGGGCCGGTGAAATCGGCTTCGAAGGCCATGGATTCGGCTTCGCCCGCCGTGCCCAGCACCCAGACACCGGCTTCCTTCATGGCGTCCAGCGTGCGGACCAGGTTGGTGACCTGATAGACCGGCACCACTTCCGCTGCCCCACAGGCCACCTTGCGCACGGTCGCGTTCAGTGAGGCCGACTTGTCCTTGGGCACGATGACACCATGGGCGCCCGCGGCATCGGCACTGCGCAGGCAGGCACCGAGGTTGTGCGGATCCGTGACGGAGTCCAGCACCAGAAACAGCGGAGCTTCTGCGTGGGACCAGCCATCGAGACGCAGCTTGAGGCCGGTCTCGTTCTCGGTGGCCAGCGGCGCGCACAGCGCGACCAGCCCCTGATGGGCGCCACCGCCGACGGCCAGTGCATCCAGCTCCTCGCGCCCCTTGAGGGTGACGCGCGAGCCGGCGGCACGCGCCTGCTCGATGATCTCGCTCAGGCGCAGCTCGGCCTCGCCCGCCTGCACCCACAGCTCGCTGGGTGCGCGGTCACGTGCCAGCAAGGCTTCAACGGCGTGCACGCCATAGACGGCTTCCAGGCCACCGGGAATCTTCGGCGCGGCGGCGCGAGCGCCACCCTTGCGTGCCCCGCCACGCTCATGACGCTGAGCGCCGCTGCGCTCGCCTCGGGATTGCTCACTTCTGGCGTGGCTAGCACGCTCGCCGGCGGGCTTGCCGCGGCCGGGCTTGCGCCCCTTGTCCTGACTCATTGTGCCTTCCTGACTGATGACCCGACGGGCCCTGTCACATTGACGGAAACTGAGCTGCCGCCGACGCGACAGCCTTGAAATCGTGCAGCCTGACGACTGCCCAACGCATCAGCCCCGACCGGAGCCGGGGCTGATGCAGTGACGCGCGAGGAGCAGAGCCGAAATCAGCTACGGCCGTTACCGCGACGCCCGCGCGAGCGCGAACCCCGCTTGCGCGACGGGTCGTCCTTGCCTGCGGCACCCATCGGCGCGACCGGCGCGAACGGGCTGTCGGCGGCTTCCGGGCCACTCGGCACGGCTGGACGCGCCGCAGCGGGCGCCTCTGCGGTGGGCTGCTGCTCATTGCCAGCGGCGGCCTTGCGCTCTCCACGGCCCGAGCGATCACTGCGCTCACCGCGCGGCTTGCGCGGCGGACGCTCACCTGCCGGCTTTTCGGCCGCAGCCGCGTTGCCATTGCCTTCCTGACTGACTTCCTCGGTCAGGGACTTGAGGCGTTCGCGCTCACGCTTGCCGGGACGCCCCTTGGCGGCGGCTTCCTTGCTGGCAGCGGAACCGCTCTTGCCGGCTGCCGGCTTGTCGCCCTCGCTGCTGCGCGCCTTGCGCGGCTTGCGCTTGGGACGCGGCGTCGGGTCGCTGAGCATGAAGTCGATCTTGCGCTCATCCATGTCGACACGGGCCACCTGGACGGTGACGCCATCGCCAAGACCATAGCTGACGCCGGCACGCTCACCCTTGAGGCGATGCTTCTCGGCCTCGTAGTGATAGTAGTCGGACGGCAGCGAGGAGATGTGCAGCAGGCCTTCGACGTAGTAGGCATCCAGACGCACGAACAGGCCGAACTGGGTGACCGCCGCGACGGTGCCTTCCAGCACTTCCCCGACCTTGTCCTTCATGAACTCGCACTTGAGCCAGTCGCTGACATCACGCGTCGCCTCATCGGCGCGGCGCTCGGTCATCGAGCAGTGCTCACCCAGCTCGAGCATCTGCTCGAAGGTGTACGGGCACCACTTGGTCGGGCGTTCGGTCACGGCATCTTCGGCGCGCAGCACGGTGTCGGTCTTGCGCGGGCCACGGATGACGGAGCGAATCGCACGGTGCACCAGCAGATCCGGATAACGACGGATCGGCGAGGTGAAGTGCGCGTAGGCATCGTAGGCCAGACCGAAGTGACCTTCGTTCTGCGGCGAGTAGACCGCCTGGGTCATGCTGCGCAGCATCACGGTCTGGATGATGTCGAGGTCCGGGCGCTCGGCGATCGAGGCACGCAATGCCTGGAAGTCCTTGGGTGCCGGCTCGTCGCCACCTTCCAGCGTCAGACCCAGCTCGCCCAGGAAGGCGCGCAGGTTGTTCAGGCGCTCCGGTGCCGGCTGCTTGTGGACACGATAGAGGGCCGGGAGATCGTGCTCATCCAGGAAGCGTGCCGTCGCGACGTTGGCCGCCAGCATGCATTCCTCGATCAGCTTGTGCGCGTCGTTGCGGGTACGCGGCACGATCTGCTCGATCTTGCGCTCATCGTTGAACAGGATCTGCGTTTCGGTGGTCTCGAAATCGATGGCACCGCGCTTGTCACGCGCCTTGCGCAGCACGCCGTACAGCGCGTGCAGGTTGTGCAGCGACGGCAGCAGTTCATTGTACTGCTGGCACAGTGCCTGACCTTCCTCACTTTCCGGGTCGGTCAGCATGGTGCCGACCTTCTCGTAGGTCAGGCGAGCATGCGAGCGAATCACGGCTTCGAAGAAGCGATAGTCGAGCATCTCGCCACTGCTGGCAGAGATGGTCAGCTCACAGACCAGCGTCAGACGATCGACATGCGGGTTGAGCGAGCACAGACCGTTGGAGAGCAGCTCCGGCAGCATCGGCACGACCTGACCCGGGAAATACACCGAGTTGCCGCGCACATAGCCTTCCTGATCCAGCGGGCTGCCGCCACGCACGTAGTGGGAGACGTCGGCGATGGCGACCAGCAGCTTCCAGTTGCCATTGTCGTCCTGCCAGGCACAGACGGCGTCATCGAAGTCCTTCGCGTCTTCGCCATCGATGGTGACCAGCGGCGTCTCGCGCAGGTCGATGCGGCCCTTCTTGTCTTCTTCCAGCACCTCGGCGGAAATGGTCGAGATCTGGTCTTCGACTTCCGGCGGGAATTCACTGGGGATATCGTGGGAACGGATCGCGATATCGATTTCCATGCCCGGGTCCATGCGCTCACCGAGCACCTCGACCACTTCCCCCACCGGCTGCACGCGTGTGGCGGGCTGCTGAGTGATGCGCACGGACACCACCTGACCGTCCTTGGCACCATTGGCCACGCGGTTGGGGATGATGACTTCCTGCGCGATGCGCGAGTTCTCGGGAATCAGCACACCGAAGTCCGGCTCGGACTGACGATAGATACCGACCAGGGTCTGGGTATTGCGCGCCAGCACCTCGACGATGGTGATCTCGTCGCGGCCACGACGATCACGGCCGCTGACGCGAGCCAGCACCTGATCGCCATGGAAGACACGACGCATCTGGCGCGGCGGCACGGCGAGGTCCGGCTTGACGCCATCTTCGCGCGCCAGGAAGCCGAAGCCGTCGCGGTGACCGACGACGCGGCCACGGATCAGGTCCAGCTTGTCGATCAGGGCATAGGCACCGCGACGATTGCGCAGCACCTGACCATCACGCTCCATGGCATTGAGGCGACGGCGCACAGCTTCCTGCTGCTCCTCGTCCTCGAAACCGAGCATGCGGCTCATGTTCTCGTGGGTAATGGGCTTGCCATACTCTTCCAGCTTGTCGAGCAAGAACTCTCGGCTGGGGATGGGCTTGTCGTACTTATGGGCTTCGCGTTCCGCGTGCGGGTCGTCGCTGAGCGTCCATTGGGTCATTAATCAGGATTCCTTGACGATGAATTCGAGACGGGCAGCGATCGCGGCACGGAATGACAGGTTGTCTCTCATCCGCGCATTATAGCCTCTACCCTTGGGCCGACCCAACCATTCCCCGCCACTCATCACGGCGGAGGGGCCATTCAGTGCTCTCAATGGCGGCCCGGGGCCTGACTCTCAAGCCTGAAAGCTCGCCAATTGATGAGCTTCATCTGTCTGTTCTCTATCTTTCCTCTGTCTGTCCTCATGAAGCGAGAGAGGCTTTCTGCGGCTCGCTCAACAGGGCATGAAAGAAAAAGCTTGCATTCCCGCAGTACATCCGTATTATTCGGCACCACTTGCCCAGATGGCGGAATTGGTAGACGCGCTAGCTTCAGGTGCTAGTGTCCGTATGGACGTGGAGGTTCAAGTCCTCTTCTGGGCACCAATTTCAGGTTTCATGTTGGCGTGACACACGTTAAGATGGATACCAGAAAACGGGTAAAGCATTTAAGTTTCAACAACTTGACTGCTGATCCGGGTCTGCGGACCGAAACGAGTTCTGATGTCTGCCCAGGTGGCGGAATTGGTAGACGCGCTAGCTTCAGGTGCTAGTATCCGTAAGGATGTGGAGGTTCAAGTCCTCTCCTGGGCACCACGGACGTCAGACTCACAACGAACGACCCCTGTATCGCGCTTCGCCCAGATGGCGGAATTGGTAGACGCGCTAGCTTCAGGTGCTAGTATCCGTAAGGATGTGGAGGTTCAAGTCCTCTTCTGGGCACCACGATGCGCACTCGAACAGGGAACATGGCATCCACTACCAAGGATTTCATGCTCGTTCAGCTGCAAGACTCAGCTCATGAGACTTCAGCACACAACTTGATGCCCAGATGGCGGAATTGGTAGACGCGCTAGCTTCAGGTGCTAGTGTCCGTATGGACGTGGAGGTTCAAGTCCTCTTCTGGGCACCATCAAGTTGATATCCGATGCATCCTCGCAGCGCCTGCTGCTCACATCGCGATACTCCCCCTCGCAATATCCTGACTGACTCACCCTCTTGTTTTGCCTAGACCCACAGCGCCCTGCGTTGTCTTCCGCATGCTTCGAAGAAAATACCGCTCGCCTCATGCGCAACTTGTCCACACCCATTACTACGCCTGGCATTGTGGATAACTCTTTTCAGCTGCACCCCTTCAGTCGGCACCCGTCCGCCGAACTCCTTCAGTACGCTCCTGTCAGTCGGACCTTGGCTGTTCGCTCAATAACGTGATGGCGTACGACTGAAACTGTCGACCTGCCAGCCATCGCGCACGACCTGCGCCTCGAGGCGCTGCTCGACGTCATCGGGAAGCTCATGGAAGAAATCCAGCCCTGTCAGTGACTCGATGCGATCGATGCTGACCAGAAAACGGTCCAGCGGTTCATCTCCCCTCACCTGCTGCGGGAAGAGAAAGGCCAACGCACGCGGTGCCTGCCGACCGGAGCCGGGAGAGATGATGATCTTGTAGAAGGCATCGGGAATCTCGATCAGATTGGGCAGCCGCTCGATACTGCCGCTGAAGACCGGCCCTGCCGTGATCCACAGTGCGCCTTCGCGCGGCAGGATGCTGTCCATGATGGCGGCTTCCAGACGTTGCCAGAGCTTGCGATTGAGCGCCGGTGTCTGTGGCGAGATATTCGTCATGCGAAAGGTCTGATGCTGCGCCTTGACGCCGTAGATCTTGCCGATGGCGTAGTTGGGCGCCAGGTGTCCACGGTCGTAGCCACTGTTGCGATAGCTATCCGGCGTGACGGGCCATAGCGAGCGCCAGTCGCGCTCGAACTCGTCAGGACGCTCCCCCAGCCGCGACCCTTGAGTATTCTCGAGCCGCCATGTCACCCACAACGGGTTGGCGCGCAGATCAGACCAGCCCACCAGATAGGCATCGCTGCGCAAGCCGCGCGCCAGCGTCTTCCAATCCAGTGCACGCGCCTGCGGTACGCCCTGCCAGACGTAGAACTGCTGGTAGTCGCGCTCCTGCCACCACCAGAGCCCACCCCCTACCAGTGCAAACACCACGCTGACCCCGAGGCCCCGCCACAGCTTGCGGCCGGCCGAGCGAATATCGTCCATCACATCCAGCATCCCGCCATTTCCTTCTTGTCGTTGCAGTTACCTCGGCAAGGCATGCATCCATCATTTCGCCATGGCTCGCGGGCCACAGCGACGCCATTCACGTTCCTGTGTCATTTCCATCATGCCAGAGTTCTGCCAGCGAGGCTGACGGTTGCCCCAACTCAAGCCACAATAAGCAGGCAGCACCCGCTTGATGCACCATCGGCGAGCAGAGACCTCCTGACAAATCTGCCCGAACACTGATGGCGCAGAACCTGACCATATGTTCAGCATCTGGCATGCCACCTGCATCCATGAATGCCAGCAAGCGGTCAGCAATGCCACACAGAGTGCCCATCAAGGTGCCGGTGGCACCCGCGACACTGCAACGACTGACATGCAAGCGCCTCCTGACAGGCGAGCCGTGACCGCAGCACATCCCGACGGTTGTGCTCCATTGATGAGAAGGAATCAGACCATGGCCAATCAGAGCCGCCGTAACTTCATGCGCAACAGCCTGCTGGGGCTCGCTGCCCTGCCACTGGGCGCCGCCATACTCTCACCCCGCGCCCTTGCCGCCGACCTGCCGCGGCTGGATACCTCCAATCCGCAAGCCAAGGCGCTCAACTACGTGGAAGTCGCCAGTGAAGCCAAGGACCACCCCGCCTTCAAGCCGGGTTCGGACTGCGCCAACTGCATGTTCTACAAGCCCGAGAACGAAGGCTGCCAGCTTTTCCCAAGCCATAGCGTCGAGCCGAAGGGCTGGTGTCAGTCCTGGACCAAGCGCCCGGCCTGAGACGCTCAACCGGAACCCTCTGGCTGAGAGCACGAGCACGACAGCCGATTGAGACAAGAAAACCGCCGCGAGGGTGTCCTCACGGCGGTTTTTTCATGCCTGCCTTATGCCGATTGCGCGCCGGTCAGGGCTGGCATCCCTCGACACCTACTCGATCCGCCATGAGCGTCACGTGAAGCCCTGTCAGCCGGGATTGGCGTCCTCCGGCAGTGGCCACTGGTAGCGCCTTGCCACCTCATCGTTCTCCATCGACTCCAGATGGACAGGGAAGCCCCACAGCTGATGCAGATAGCGCATCACGGGGTAGACGCTGCGCGCCAGCGGGCGCCGATCATCCTGCACATGGCGCAGGGTCAGCGAGCGATCACCGCGAATGTTGGCGGCCCACACCTGGATATTCGGCTCACGATGGCTCAGCGCGTACTGCACGCACAGCGCCTCACGAATGCGCTTGTAACCGCGACTGTCGTGAATGGCGTCGATGACGAGATGCTCATCGCTGTCATCATCGACCAGCGAGAACAGCTTGAGATCCCGGATCACCTTGGGCGACAGGAATTGCTGGATGAAGGACTCATCCTTGAAGTTGCGCATCGCGAAGTGCACCGTTTCCAGCCAGTCGCTGCCGGCGATATCCGGGAACCACTCACGATCCTCATCATCGGGGTTCTCACAGATACGCTTGATATCGGTGAACATCGCGAAGCCCAGCGCATAGGGATTGATGCCGTTGTAATGCGGGTGATCGAAGCCGGGCTGCTGCACCACCGAAGTATGCGACTGCAGGAACTCGAGAATCACGCCCTCGCCGATCAATCCCTCATCATAGAGCTGATTCATGATGGTGTAGTGCCAGAAACATGCCCAGCCCTCGTTCATCACCTGCGTCTGGCGCTGCGGGTAGAAGTACTGCGCCAGCTTGCGCACGATACGCACCAGCTCGCGCTGCCAGGGCTCCAGCAACGGGGCATTCTTCTCGATGAAATAGAGCAGGTTCTCCTGCGGTTCCGGCGGATAGCGGCCGCGGCGATGCAGACCGAGGGGGTCATTGACCTCATCGACCACCTCATCCTCTTCGCCCGCCTGGGGAATCGTGGTCCACAGCGCATTCACCTGGGCCTGCAGATAGGCCTCACGCTCCTGCTGACGCTGAACCTCCTCCTCCGGCGAGATGGCCGAAGGGCGCTTGTAGCGATCCACGCCATAGTTCTGCAGTGCATGGCAGGCGTCGAGCAGCTGCTCGACGGCGTCCACGCCATGACGCTCCTCGCACTCGGACACGTATTTCCGCGCGAAGACGAGGTAGTCGATGATCGCCGAGGCATCCGTCCAGGTGCGGAACAGATAATTGCCCTTGAAGAAGCTGTTGTGGCCATAGCAGGCATGCGCCATGACCAGAATCTGCATCATCAGGGTGTTCTCTTCCATCAGATAGGCGATGCACGGGTCGGAATTGATCACCAGTTCATAGGCCAGCCCCATCTGCCCTCGCCGATACGCCTGCTCCACCGACAGGAACTGCTTGCCGAACGACCAGTGATGGTAGCCGACCGGCATGCCGATGCTGGCGTAGGCATCCATCATCTGCTCGGACGTGATCACCTCGATCTGGTTGGGGTAGATATCCAGCTTGTACTGCGCGGCAATGCGCGCGATCTCGCTTTCGAAATGCTCGAGCAATTCGAAGGTCCAATCCGACCCGCTGGCCGGCTGGGTGTCTTCCAGCCGGCTATCGATGCGCTTGCTCATTCGGTCATCAAGACCGCCATCAAGACCATGACTCATGAGGCCTCCTGGCCCGGCGCGACTGCCGGGCACGTCGCATGATGTGATCAGGCGCTGATGCGGCGCTTGAACAGCTCGCGGAATACCGGGTAGATATCGCCTGCCTCGACGATCTGCTGCATGGCAAAGCGTTCCGGAAATTCCGCCTCGACCCGCTCGTACTCCTCCCATAGCGCCTGATGGGCATGCGGAGTGATCTCCACATAGGCGTAGTACTGCAGGCGCGGCATCAGCTTCTTGATCATCAGCTCGCGACAGTTGGTGGAATCGTCGTCCCAGTTGTCGCCATCCGAGGCCTGCGCCACGTAGAGATTCCACTCACCGGCCGGATAGCGCGATTCGATCACCTCATCGAGCAGCGTGAGGGCACTGGACACGATGGTGCCGCCGGTCTCGCGGGAGTAGAAGAACTCCTCCTCGTCGACTTCCTTGGCAGCGGTGTGGTGACGGATGAAGACCAGCTCGACCTTCTCGTAGTTGCGCTCCAGAAACAGATACAGCAACAGGAAGAAACGCTTGCCGATGTCCTTGTGCGCCTGGGTCATCGACCCCGAGACATCCATCACGCAGAACATCACCGCCTTGTTGGACGGCATCGGCTGATTGATGAGGTGGTTGTAGCGCAGATCATAGGTATCGAGGAACGGCACCGCCTTGAGGCGCGCCTCGAGCCGCTCGATTTCCGCCTTGAGCTCACTGATGCGCACCTTGTTGCGCAGCACCGGGTCCTTGCGCTCCTCCTGCTCCAGCGCTTCGACAGCCTCCTTCAGCGCCCGCTTGATCGGGGAACGCATCGCGATGCGCCGCGCCTGTGCCGAGCGCATCGAGCGCACGATATTGATACGTGCCGGTGTGCCGTCACGCGCAATCCCCGCGCGCACCGGGCGCACCTCTTCCATGTCCGCGATCTGCTTGCGCTCCAGATGCGGCAGTTCCAGCCCGTCGAAGACGAACTCGAGAAATTCCTCACGCGACAGGGTGAAGGCAAAGTCATCTTCCCCCTCGCCCTGGTTGGAGGCCTGGCCCTCGCCACTGCCGCCTCCCCCACCACCGCCGCTGGGACGGCGCATGCGGTCCCCTTCGACAAATTCCTTGTTGCCGGGATTGATCACACGCCGCTTGCCGCCCTGACCGTGCTGGAAGACCGGCTCGGAAATGTCACGCGTCGGAATGGAGACTTCCTCGCCGCGCTCCATGTCGGTGATGGAGCGCCGATTGACGGCATCCTCCACCGCCCGCTTGATATGACTGCGATAGCGCCGAATGAAGCGCTGTCGATTCACTGCACTCTTGTTGCGTGCATTGCTGCGTCGATCAATGAAATAACTCATTCGCCCTCCTTGCCGGCCCCGCCCTCAGCGGATGGCCGGATGGCAAGTGCCGGCGGCAATCGTGCCCGCCGGCAGGCCTGTCGTCAGTCGGCAGGGCTTACTGCGACTTGCGTACGCGCAGATACCATTCGGACAACAGGCGCACCTGCTTCTCGGTGTAGCCGCGATCCACCATGCGCGCCACGAAGTCCTCGTGCTTGCGCTGGTCGGATGCCGAGGCCTTGGCATTGAAGGAGATGACCGGCAGCAGCTCTTCGGTATTGGCGAACATCTTCTTCTCGATCACCGCACGCAGCTTCTCGTAGGACTGCCAGCTCGGGTTGGTACCGTTGTTCTGCGCCCGTGCGCGCAGCACGAAGTTGACCACCTCGTGACGGAAATCCTTCGGGTTGGAGATGCCCGCGGGCTTCTCGATCTTCTCCAGTTCCTCGTTGAGTGACTGACGGTCCAGCAGTTCGCCGGTCTCGGGATCGCGATACTCCTGCTCCTGGATCCAGAAGTCGGCATAGGTCACATAGCGATCGAAGATGTTCTGCCCATACTCGGAATAGGACTCGAGATAGGCGGTCTGGATCTCCTTGCCGATGAAGTCGACGTAGCGGGGCGCCAGGTATTCCTTGATATAGCGCAGGTAGCGCTCATGGGTTTCCTTGGGCAGCTGCTCCTGATCGAGGCGCTGCTCCAGCACGTAGAGCAGATGGACCGGATTGGCCGCAACCTCACTGGCATCGAAGTTGAAGACCTTGGAGAGAATCTTGAAGGCAAAGCGTGTCGAGAGCCCATCCATCCCCTCGTCGACACCGGCGCTGTCGCGGTATTCCTGGATCGACTTGGCGCGCGGATCGGTATCCTTGAGGTTCTCGCCATCATAGATGCGCATCTTCGAGTAGACGCTGGAATTCTCCGGCTCACGCAGACGCGACAGCACGATGAACTGGGACAGCATGCGCAGCGTATCCGGGGCACAGGGCGCCTGATTCAGCGACGAATGCTCCAGCAGCTTGGCGTAGATCTTGACCTCCTCGGAGGCGCGCAGGCAATAAGGCACCTTGACGATGTAGACGCGATCGAGGAAGGCCTCATTGTTGCGATTGTTGCGGAATGCCTGCCACTCGCTCTCGTTTGAGTGCGCCAGCACCACGCCATCGAAGGGAATCGCGCCCATGCCTTCCGTCGGGTTGTAATTGCCCTCCTGAGTCGCGGTCAGCAGCGGGTGCAGCACCTTGATCGGCGCCTTGAACATCTCGACGAATTCCATCAGCCCCTGGTTGGCCTTGCACAGCCCGCCGGAGAAGCTGTAGGCATCCGGGTCATCCTGGGCATAGAGCTCCAGCTGACGGATATCGACCTTGCCGACCAGCGCGGAAATATCCTGGTTGTTGTCATCGCCCGGCTCGGTCTTGGAGATACCGATCTGATTGAGGCGCGAGGGATAGAGCTTGACCACGCGGAACTTGCTGATATCACCGCCATATTCCTTGAGGCGCTTGGCGGCCCACGGTGACATGGCACTGCGCATGCAGCGCTGGGGAATGCCGTACTCCTTCTCGATCAGCTCACCATCTTCCTCCGGCGAGAACAGCCCCAAAGGAGACTCGAAGACCGGCGAGCCCTTGATGGCATAGAAGGGAATCTGCTCCATCAGCAGCTTGAGACGCTCCGCCAGAGACGACTTGCCGCCGCCCACCGGGCCGAGCAGATACAGGATCTGCTTGCGCTCCTCCAGTCCCTGCGCCGCATGCCGGAAGTAGGAAACGATCTGCTCGATAGCCTCTTCCATGCCATAGAACTCGGCAAAGCTTGGATAACGGCGGATCAGCTTGTTGGAAAAGATACGGGAAAGACTGGGGTCCTTGGCGGTATCGATGACCTCCGGTTCACCGATGGCCGCCAGCATGCGCTCGGCAGCGCTGGCGTAGGCAGTAGTGTCCTGCCGGCACAACTCCAGGTACTCCTGGAGACTCATCTCTTCTTGCTGAATCCGCTCGTAGCGGCTCTGCACGTGATCGAAGATGCTCATGGAAGCCTCCTTGTCGCGACATCAGTCGCTGGGACCATCGCCGGGCCCACTCAGGTAAGACCGCAAAATTCGTTCGTCCGCTCAGCCTGGATAGCGTACGCAGGACGACTGCCTCGGCGTGTTTATCAGCATAGGTCGATATAGGGTGCTGGTGTCCAATACAGTGAATGAATGCATTCAACGAACTTTCCGCCGGCGGAGCCAGTTCTGCCAAGCACCGCAGGATCTACGGCAGCCAGTGGGTCAGCAGATACTACGATGGCGCCTGAACGCCCCTGACAACGCGTTGAAGAAAGCTGCGAAAGACGCGAAAACTCGACCAATGCTTCTGCTGTCGCGGGTGATTCACTCATGCCATGTTGCACCGCAGCACACCTTGAGCATAGGAACAGACTGACGGTTGACGCCAGTCACTCCCACGCCCAGGCGACGCTGCACACCAGCCCACCAAGCAAGAATGGCCGCGGCCACACTCCACACCCGACCACCTCCGCCATGCTTCACGCAGCCTCCTGGCTCACCACAAAGACCATGAAAACAACGACTGGCGACGAAGTGGCTACCAACCTGATCAGACGCTTGCCTCAATCACGCATGACGTTGACAAGACCGGACAACCGGCCACAAAAAAATCCCCACCGCCGGGGCGATGGGGATCTCGAGGGAGGCGCTCACGCCTTCGGGACTGCCTGAATCAAGAGGCTCACAGCACGTCGCGAATATCCTTGAGCAGGGCGTCGAGCAACTCGGTGGTGGTATTCCAGGAGCAGACGAAGCGCGCGCCACCCGCACCGATGAAGGTATAGAAGGTCCAGCCACGCTCACGCAGTGCCGCCAGCACATGCTCGGGGAAGCTGGCGAACACGCTGTTGGCCTCGCTGGGGAACAGCAGCTCGATGCCCTCCAGCGCCTCGAGACGCTCGGCCAGATACTGTGCCATGCCGTTTGCATGGCGGGCGTTGTTCAGCCAGACATCATTTTCCAGCAGCCCCATCCAGGGCGCCGCGATGAAGCGCATCTTGGAGGCCAGCTGACCGGCCTGCTTGCAGCGGTAATCGAAATCGCGTGCCAGCTTGCGATCGAAGAAGATCACCGCCTCCCCCATGGCCAGACCATTCTTGGTGCCGGAGAAGCACAGCACGTCCACGCCCGCCTTCCAGGTCAGCTCGGCCGGCGAGACATTCAGCGCGGCGCAGGCATTGGCGAAACGGGCGCCATCCATATGGATCTGCAGATCATGACGGTCCGCCACTTCACGAATCGCCTGCAGCTCTTCCAGGCTGTAGACGGTGCCGACCTCGGTGCACTGAGTCAGGGAGATCACGCGCGGACGCGGATAGTGGATATCGCTGCGCTTGGTGACCAGCTGCTCGATACCTTCCGGCGTCAGCTTGCCGTCGGGGCCCGGCGCGTTGAGCAACTTGGAACCGTTGGAGAAGAACTCCGGCCCGCCGCATTCATCGGTCTCGATATGGGCCAGTTCGTGGCAGATGACGCTGTGATAGGACTGGCACAGGTGGGCCAGCGACAGGGAGTTGGCGGCGGTGCCATTGAAGACGAAGAACACCTCGCACTCGGTCTCGAACAGCTGACGGAAGCTGTCGGTGACCTGCTGTGTCCAGCGGTCATTGCCGTAGGCGAGATCGTCATCACGATTGGCCTGCATCATGTACGCCATCGCCTCGGGACAGATACCGGACGTGTTGTCACTGGCCAGAAAGCGTGAAGTGCACGCTTCATCGGCAGCAGAGGTCGCAGCGGGGGTCGGGGCAATGGCGTCAGTCGTCATGGGGATTTCCAGAGCGGGACAGGGGATCACCCTGTCCGGTGAAACAGACACGGCTCCCGGATGGCAGGAGCCGCTGCAGAAACTCCATCATAACAGCGCTGCACGCCGCCGCCAGTGGCAGGTGAAGGCTGCACGCAAGCCACCGGAGGGCGCCTCACAGGAGGGGACGAGCCAGATGACACTCGCCTCGCCAGCACCCTCAGATGGCCTGCAACGCCGGATAACCTCGCCGCCCCTGCAAGCCCCCGCTGTGCAGCACGCGAATGCGCGTACCGCGTGCGATCAGACCATTGGCAAGATGATGCGCCAGCGCCGCAAACAGCTTGGCGGTGTAGACCGGCTCCACCGCAACGCCGGTCTCGGCCTCGAAGCGCTGAATGAACTGGATCAACCAGTCAGGCGCCTTGGCAAAGCCGCCGGCCTGCGCCCCCAGCCACAGGCCCCACTCCGGCGTCTTCTGCTGGCTGCCGCCACTCTCCGCCAGCAGGCGACGCACACGGTGATAGAGCTGATCGCCATGATTCATGGTCGGCACCCCGATGACCCGCAGCCCATCGCGCTCGCCCAGCGCACTCAGCACCCCGGCAAGCGTCGTGCCGCTGCCACAGGCCAGCAGCACCAGCTGCGGCGCAGATTCGCCCGGCACCGGCTCGGCCAGCGCCTGTGCCAACGGTGCCAGCCCGGCGACGCCCTCCACGCAACCGCCACCCTCGGGAATCCATACTCCCTCACCATGGCGCCTGGCAAAATCAGGCTGGTCGCGCTGCCGGTACTCGGCTCGCGAGACGAAACTCAAGCGCATGCCATTGTCGCGCGCATCGGCGAGCGTGGGCGTCAGCGGCGCTTCGGGATGCCCGCGCACCAGGCCATGCGTCTCGATGCCCAATCTGGCACCCGCCGCCGCCAGCGCATGCAGATGGTTCGACCAACCACCCCCACAGCTGATGATGCCCCGCTTCTCGCTCAACGCCCTGGCCAGCGGCAGGCGCAACTTCCAGGCCTTGTTGCCGGAAATCTCGCTGTCCAGCGTGTCGGTGCGCAGGCACTCGACGATCACACCGGCCTCATCGGCCAGTGGCCACGCCAGGCGCTCGACCGCTGGAGGCGTGAACAGATCCAGCAGGCTGTCCAGTGTCTCGGCTACCGGCGGGGAGGCGGCCAGCGATGATGAAGCCCGAGCACCCTCCCTGTGTGGCGGCAAAGGACTGTCCTCGGTGTCCGGCATCAGAGCCTCAGCGGTGGCATGGCGTGAGGCGGCAGCGTGCGGTGACATGAGCAGATCCCATCGTGGCGGCAAGGCAAAGATCAGAGCGCATCGAGCCGCTGGCGCGGCGCCCGAGGCAAACTCTGAAGACGACAAAGCCACCACGAAGGCACATGCAGCAAAGGCACGGCGTCCGCGGTGGCTTCCATCAGTCTAGGCAGTGGTCAGGCTCAGCTCAACGCTGAATATCCCCATGCGTGATCGCGGTCAACTCAAAGGGCAGCGGCCGCCATGGTGCCCTGCGCGATCGCGCGCTTGGCATCCAGCTCTGCCGCCTTGTCGGCGCCCCCGATGATATGCAGCTCCACCCCCGCCGCCTCAAGAGGCGCCTTGAGCTCCAGCACCGAATCCTGCCCGGCGCACAGCACGATGCTGTCCAGCGCCAGATGCTGCTCTTCGCCATTGAGGCTGACGGTCAGGCCTTCACTGTCGATCGAGCGATACTCACAGCCGGCGACCATCTTGACGCCACGCTGCTTGAGGGTCGCGCGATGCACCCAGCCAGTGGTCTTGCCCAGTCCCTTGCCGGGCTTGGAGGTCTTGCGCTGCAGCAGCCACACCTCACGAGGCGCCTGCGGCACCACGGGTGCCTTGAGGCCGCCAGGCGTGCTGACCGAGAGATCCACCCCCCACTCCTCGCACCACAGCTCACCATCCAGCGAGGGCGACGGCTCGACGTGAGTCATCAGTTCCGCGACATCGAAGCCGATCCCGCCAGCTCCGATCAACGCCACGCGACGCCCGACCCGCTCCGGCGCACTGATCGCCTCGGCATAGCTGAGCACCTGACCCCGCTCGATACCGGCTTCGACACCCTCGATATCCGGCGTCCGCGCCTTCACGCCCGAGGCCAGAATCACGGCATCGAATTCCGCCAGCATCTCGGCGGTGGCGCGAGTATTGAGACGCACCTCGACCCCACAACGCACCAGCTTCTCGTTGAAGTAACGCAGTGTCTCGTCGAACTCTTCCTTGCCGGGAATACGCCGCGCGAAATTGAACTGGCCACCCACCTCGGACTGCGCCTCGAACAGCACCACCTCGTGACCACGCTCGGCCGCCGTCACGGCGGCAGACAGTCCCGCCGGCCCTGCGCCCACCACTGCCACGCGGCGCTCATGTCGCGCGGGCTCGATCACCATCTCGGTTTCATGACAGGCGCGCGGATTGACCAGGCACGAGGTCAGCTTCATCTGGAAGGTATGATCGAGACACGCCTGATTGCAGGCGATGCAGGTATTGATGATGGCAGCGTCGTCCGCCCTGGCCTTGCTGACCCATTGCGGGTCCGCCAGGAACGGTCGCGCCATCGACACCATGTCGGCATGACCGTCGGACAGCACCGACTCGGCAACCTCGGGCATGTTGATGCGATTGGTGGTGATCAGCGGCAGGCTGAGCTCCTGCTTCATGCGCTGGGTCAGCCCGGTGAAGACAGCGCGCGGCACGCTGGTGACGATGGTCGGCACACGCGCCTCATGCCAGCCGATGCCGGTATTGATCAGGCTCGCCCCCGCCGCCTCGATGGCCTTGCCGAGCGCGACCACTTCCTCCCAGGTGCTACCCTCATCGACCAGGTCCAGCATCGAGAGGCGATAGATGATCAGGAAGTCCTCACCCAGCGCGGCGCGAATGCCGGCGACGATCTCCACCGCCAGGCGGATGCGATTCTCGAAGCTGCCACCATACTCATCCTCGCGCTGATTGGTGCGCCGACAGATGAACTGGTTGATGAAATAGCCTTCCGAGCCCATCACCTCGACGCCGTCATAGCCGGCCTCGCGTGCCAGGCTGGCGCAGCGCACGTAGTCGGCGATCTGCTCCTTGACCTCTGACGTGCTCAGCGCGCGTGGCGTGAAGGGGTTGATCGGCGCCTGAATCGCCGAGGGCGCGACCTGATCCGGCGAGTAGGCATAGCGCCCTGCATGCAGAATCTGCAGACAGATGCGCCCATCCTCGGCGTGCACCGCCTCGGTGACCTCGCGATGGTGCTCCGCCTCTTCCGGGGTGGTCAGCTTCGCGGCCCCCTGCATGACAGCCCCTTCCGCATTCGGCGCGATACCGCCCGTGACGATCAGCGCCACCCCGTGGCGCGCACGCTCACGATAGAACGCCGCCAGGCGCGCGAAGCCATCGGGAGTCTCCTCAAGCCCCGTGTGCATAGAGCCCATCAATACACGGTTCTTGAGCGTGATGTGGCCCAACGTCAGCGGACGGAAGATATTCGGATAGGCAGTCATTGCGGTCTCTCCTTGGCTGTCTCGAGCACCTCGGACAATCATTGTTATATCGCGCCGCCGCCACTCTCATCAGCAACACTCACTCAGTCATGGTCATCAGCAACAGGTTGTCAGGACATCAACGACTGATGACAGATGGCAAACGGTCGTATGAAACGAGTGATCCCAGTGTAGAGCATCGCGCCATGGGCTCAATACTCCCAAAGGCCACATTGCGGATGACATCAGTGATGACATCAGAGAGGTGAGCAACCGCGCAGGACACACCCATCAACGGGAAAGAGCGAAATGTCGTGATGTGCCCAGGGAAGGCCGACAAGCCTGGAGCATGGCCAGGTCGAGAAGAGAGAAGAGAAAAGAGAGAGGAAAGAGGCAAGGACAGGGAGACAAGCGGGCCGGGCCAGCACAGAAGACTTTCCGACAGCCAGAAACGCAAAAACCCGAGCTCGAAAGCTCGGGTTTCACGAATTCTATGAGATCGAATGGCGGACCGGACGGGACTCGAACCCGCGACCTCCGGCGTGACAGGCCGGCATTCTAACCAACTGAACTACCGGTCCGCATTGGTGGGTGATACTGGATTCGAACCAGTGACCCCAAGCATGTGAAGCTTGTGCTCTAACCAACTGAGCTAATCACCCAACACAAACGATCTTTGCTGCAAGCAGCGGTGATATCTCGCTATTCTGATGGCGGACCGGACGGGACTCGAACCCGCGACCTCCGGCGTGACAGGCCGGCATTCTAACCAACTGAACTACCGGTCCACTTCAGAACAACTCAACATCGGACGCATGACAAACGAGAATGGCGGACCGGACGGGACTCGAACCCGCGACCTCCGGCGTGACAGGCCGGCATTCTAACCAACTGAACTACCGGTCCACGACAATCGCTTGCTTCTGCTAACGAACCAGGCCATTTAATCAAGTAACGCTTTGAAAAGCAATGACTTTTTTCAAATGGTGGGTGGTACTGGGTTCGAACCAGTGACCCCCAGCTTGTAAGGCTGGTGCTCTACCAACTGAGCTAACCACCCCTGTCTCGTTGGCGCTGCATTCTACGGAATCCGGCCCATGAGTCAATACTTTTTTTGCGCGCAATTTCAGCAATCGCCCGCGACAGAGTATTGATAAGACAGGACTTTCCCGCTGCATCTCGCCTGCAGGCCAGTAAACATCAGCGTTGCGTCATCATTCTGACATGCCGCTGTCGCCATCGAAGGCCAGGGTAATGCCCCTCGCATGGTGGCGATTCACTGCCGTTTTCCGCCCAGCGCCGGGTGATTGGCCAAGGCCTGCGCCGCACGCGAAATCAGTCCTTCACGCGTCTCGCCACTCGCTTTTCGTGGCTTGAAATCATGTTCGCCATCATTCAGCCAAAGCAATGTAAGGCTTTCCGGCAACGGATATTCCGTCACTTCCTCGCGAGTTCCGAAGGGATCGCGGCTGCCCTGACAGATCAAGCCGGCCATCGGGATATCCGGCAGATGGTCGATACGCAACTTGTCGGGCTTGCCCGTGGGATGAAACGGATAGCCCAGCGCGTACCACCCGACCGGCAACGGCGCATGCGCCGCCCGGGTCAACTCCACCAGCAGATGGGAGGCCACACGACTGCCCATCGACTTGCCGCCGACCAGCCAGGGCAGCGATCGCAAGGAGTCGATGGCCGCCACACACGCCATCAGCGCCTGACACCAGCGCGCCATCTCCTCGATCAGCCCGGGCAGCCGGGGCGGCGGTCGGCGGCGGCTTTCGCAGCGCATCCTGACGAGATAGCCGAAATCGAATGCCAGCCACGCCATGTCCTGCATCAGGCAGGCAGCGCCGAACTGTTGATGGAAGTCGGTCTCACGCCCGGCGCCGGCACCATGCGCATGCAACAGCAGGGCACGCCCCGGCCGCCCATGGATCTCAAGCGGGCCCAGTTCCGCCAACCAGCCTCGCCACGGCCCTCGCGCGGCCAGCGCGTCGTGGGACATGGTCTGGCGAGCAGCAAGCTCCGAGGCGACATCGGCCAGGCTGGCGACACGAAAGCCTTCCTCGGCGTAAGGGCTGGGAACCTCAGCCGTATTGGACGCATTGGCATCTTCGTCCGATGATGAAGTGACGGCGGGCAAGCGAAATTCTCCTGTTGATCTCGTACGGCTCGCGCCAGACAACGCTGGAACCGATGAGGGGTAAACGCTGCATTCCAGCGCGAGGGATGGCCTGTCAGTCGGTCATGGTCGCGCGTGATATCGGTCAGCGCCAGCCCTGCCGCCCTGACAGGGGCGTCGATGACCTGGCCGCTCCCGCAGCGCCGCTTCCAGCACCGTCATCACCTGCACTGCGCTTTCGCCCACTGCCGACGAGGTCGTGATATGCGTACAGCTCTTGAGGCTTCGGCCTGCCATCCCCGCGTGAACCATCATCATCACGCAAGCCATGATTTCGCTCGCATGGCCGTCATCTGGGGCCTGCTCAGCCTCTGCCTGGCGGTGTGGCTCAACCTCATCTGGCTATGGCCCTCGCTGGGGCCGGAAGTGGCCTGGATGAGCTACGGCCGCCTCGCTCCCTTGCAGCACCACCTGCTGCTCTTCGGTCTGGGCGGCTCGGCAGTGATCGCCGGCGGCTACTCCATCGCCATGCACAGTGTCCTGCAACGCGAATCACGCACCGACGCCGAGACGGCGATACCGGATATCGCACTGCCCCCCTTCACGCTCAAGCTGATGCATTTCACCTTCCTCGGCTGGCAGACCGTGGTCGCGCTCGGCGCACTGGCGATTGTCGCAGGCTACTCCTCGGGCCAATACATGGCCGAAGCGCCCTGGCTCGTCGATCTCCTGATGGCCCTCGTCTGGCTGGCCGTGGCGTGGGTCTTCTTCACGGTGCTGGAACAGCGCACGCTGCGCCGCCTGCCGGTGGCCTGCTGGTACTTCATCGCCGGCCTGATGCTGGTGTTGATACAGCATGTGTTGATCTCGCTCAGCGTGCCGGTCGGCCTGCTGGAATCGATACCGCTCTTCACGGGCAGCCTCGAGGCACTGATTCAGCGCTGGCAGACAGGACCTCTCCCCGGCGGCATGTTCGCATTCGGCGTCATTGCCTTGCTCCATCACATGGTGACGAGCCGCTCACGGCTGCCGCTCTACTCGCATCGGCTGGCCGCCACCAGCTTCTGGATGCTGGTGCTGCTGGTGACATGGGGAGGCGCTCCGCTGCTGTTCGCGAGCGCCCTGCCGGCCTGGAGCCAGACGCTGGGCATGGCGATGGGCCTCCTGCTGCTGGCGCCGGGGCTGGCACTCAGCCTCAATGGCCTGATGACACTCAAGGAGGATTGGCACTCATTGCGCCGGGATCCGCTTAACTGCCTGCTGGCGGCAGCTCTGATCAGCTTCGCCCTTGCGGTTCTTGAATACAGCCTGCTGTCATTGCCGACACTCAACGCCCTGACCTTCAGTGCCGCCAACAGTCTGTCGCCGGCAGCAAGCCTGGGGGTGGTCGCGACAGTCGCCATCGTGATGGCCTATCACCTGCTGCCCCCGATGCGCTCCCTCGCGCTGCTCAAGACGCACGCCCTGCTGGCCATCATCGGCACCCTGCTGTGCGTTGCCGCCAGCTGGGCGACCACGCTGCTTCAAGGCAGCATGTGGCATGTGCTGGCAGATGACGGCAGGCCGCTATATACCTTGAGCGAGGTGCTGGAAGTGGCCCGCATGCCGATGATGATCTCGCTGGGCGGGCTCGCCTGCTGGGCGCTCGGCTTGCTGCTGATGCTCCTCAACGTGACGCGCACCCTGGCTGATAAAAAGAGCGAACGCCAAGCCGCTCACGAGCGCCAGCGCCTGAGCTCCGGCTCGCACAAGGCATCATCAGAGCCAGCCATGCACTCTGCGTCCCCCTCTACCACGCCCCCTGCCACATCCTCGGGAGGGCACTACGCATGAGACATGTCCTGCTCGAACGTCACGCCGGCCTGATGACGGCACTATGCCTGCTCACCATGAGCCTCGGCGCCCTTGCCCAGCTGGTGCCGCTCGGGGCTCACCCCAGTCTCGCCAGCGCACCCGAAGACCTCAGACCGCTGAGCGCCCTGGCGCTGGAGGGCCAGCGCATCTACCAACGCGAGGGCTGTCAGCAGTGCCATACACGCATGGTGCGCGATCTACCGGGCGACACGGCGCGCCACGGCGAAGCGACGACCGCCCGGGCGCGCTACTACGACCGCCCTTCGCTGTGGGGCGTCGAGCGCTGGGGGACGGATTTGAGCCGGCTGCCTGCGCAACATGACGATGCCTGGCAGCGTCTGCATCTGAATGCCCCGCGCAGTCAGGTGCCGGGCTCAGCGATGCCCGCCTACCCGTGGCTGTTCGAGCGGGCGTTGAGCGGCGAAGGCATCGCGGCCCGCATGCGAGCCCTGCAGGGCCTGGGCGTGCCCTACGCGGAAGACGAGATTCTCGCCGCCCCCAATGACGTGCGTGGCACTGCCGAAATCACGGCGCTGCTCGCCTACCTGCAGCAGGCCGCCCCCGCGAGCGACATCGCCAGCCGCGGCCCATGACAGGACACCGCTCAGGAGACACGACATGAATCTGCTGGAGACAACTGGACTCCCCCTGTTCTGGAATCTCTGGGTGCTGGCCCTCACGCTGGGCAGCCTGGTGCTGTTCGCCATGCTGGCCCTGGGCAGTCTTTCGCGCGCTGCAAGCGCTGACAGCGACGAGCGCGAAGGCGATGGCCCCATGCAGGAACATCGCATCAACGGCGTACGTCAGCCTGACACACCAGCGCCACGTGCCTGGGGCATACTGGCACTGGCGACGCTGGCCGCCGCACTGATCCTGCTGCTCGGCGCAGCTGGCTGAGGCAGGTCGTCGCGGTATGGTCATGCGGGGCCAACCGGGCCTAAAGTTCACACACCTTGCAACGCCCATGGGTTGGGCAGGATAATGAATTAATAAAATCTAATATTATGGTGCCACGAAATTGCACTGCCCCAGCCGATGAGCGCTCAGACTCTGGCCGCTCGAATCAATTCGGCTAGGCAGGGTAGCGGCGGGCGACAAGGCCCCGCCCCACCTTTCGTTGCGCCCGAAAGACCCCTCCGCTGCCCTACCCCAGGGGTAGCGGTGACATTCCTCAGGAGAGTCACCATGACGGCCAATGCACAGGCATCACACCGCTTGCGCGCCCATGAAGCCCGCTGCCAGACCTGTTCGCTGAGTTCACTGTGCCTGCCACTGGCACTGAACATGGAAGATATCGACCAGTTTGACGCCATCATCCGCCGTCGCGCGCCACTCAGAAAAGGGGAAGTACTCTTCACCCAGGGCGATGCCTTCGATTGCGTCTTCACGGTGCGCTCCGGAAGTCTCAAGCAGATCACCAATGAAAACAGCGGCATGGAGCAGCTGACCGGCTTCTACCTGCCCAGCGAGCTGGCCGGGCTGGATGCCATCGACAGCAATTGCTATCCCGGCACTGCGGTGGCGCTGGAAACCACCACCGTCTGCGAGATTCCCTTCGACCGCCTCAATGCGCTCTCGGAGCAGATGCCGGAGCTGAGAACCCAGCTGTTCAAGAGCCTGAGCAAGGAGTTGCACGAAGATCGCCGCATGATGATGCTGCTGTCGCGCAAGACAGCCGATGAGCGACTGGCGAGCTTCCTGGTCAACCTGTCACAGCGCTTCCGTCGCCGTGGCTATTCGCCGTACAGCTTCCGCCTCTCGATGGCACGCGCCGATATCGGCAACTATCTGGGGCTGGCCGTCGAAACCATCAGCCGTATCCTGACCCGCTTCCAGACCCAGGGGCTGGTCGACATTCGTGCCCGCGAGGTGCATATCCTGCATTTGGATGGCCTGATCGAACTGGCCGAAGGCGAGTGTCAGGGCGGTCGCTGATGACGCCTGCTGACAGCACATCACGCTGAGCGACACTGCGCTGATCCGCCGCCAGGGCGCCATGTCGGCACCACACAAGACAGAAGCCCGCCACGCAATTTGCGTGGCGGGCTTCTTCTTTCTGTCAGGCCAGTCGTCAGTCGTCCTGACAACCCTGACAGCCCAGATAGTCATGACAATAGGGCTTGTCTCGGCCTTCGCTGGCGATCAGCGGTTCTCGAGGCGGTTATAGTCCAGCAGGCCCGCTTCGACAGGGCGATCAGCATAGTTGGTGCGCAGCACGCTGTCGGAGAACTCCCAGAAGCGCGGGTCAGTCCGGCGCACCCCGATATCGGCCTGCAGGGCGCGATAGTCCTCTTCGGTCTCGAGTGCCGCCACCCGCTCTGCCAGCCCCGTCAGGGTGTCAGGCGTCAAACGCCAGAAGGCATTCGGGTAATCGCCCGCCACGCCCCGCAAGACATCGAGAGTGTCTTCCTCAGGACGGCGATTTTCCTCCTCATCGAACAGGCTGGTGATGTTGGCGTGGGCGGAATTGCGCAGCACGCTGTAAAGGCGTGGCGAGTCGTCAGTACCATCCTCCAGCGCGACGATCGTCACCTCCGGCATCAGGCTGGCCGAGACTCCCTGCACCGCAGCGAGGGCCTGCAGCTCATGTCGCACATGCTCGTCCTCGACATTGCTCAGGCTGCGCTCATGACCGAGTTCCGGTGCGAGGCGCTCCTTCATGCGCCGCATCAGACCAAGGCGCGCCTGGTTCGGCGATGACAGCTCCTGCGGCGTCCAGACGATGCCACTGGGCGCATCGAACTGCGGCGGCTTCTTGAACAGCAGCTCGCCAAGCCCGGGGCTGACGTCGCGATACCAGCTGTCATGCACCGCCTGGCGCTCGCCTGCCGGCAACAGCACCAGCAGGTTGTTCTCGCCTTCCATGCGCAGGAAGTCCATGTACAGACGGGTGACAAGCTGATGGCCGAGATTGCCGTAGACATCGAAGCCGGCGACCAGCAGGTAGTGGATGCGCTCAAGCATCGGGTAATCGATGATCCAGCCCGTCTTGGGCACGCCACCGACCAGCCCCTTCATCACCGCCGCATTGTCGAAGTGACGATAGATGGTCAGGGCCGCGTTGGGGTTACGCCCCTGGCCGGGGCCCTCGGTCCAGCCGCTGCCGTCCCACAGCACTCGCTCATCCAGGCGCAGATCGCCATCGAGATAGGCCTGGGACATCAGGCGCTGCTTGGCCTTGAGGTAGGCGGTCTGCTTGCTCTCGAACTTGACCCAGGAGCTGATCGGCAACGCATTGCTGCTCTGCTCGGCGGGCAGGCTGAGATTCTTCCCTTCCTCGGCCAGGGTGCGTTCCACTTCCGGGTGACTGAACATCTTCGGGTCAGTGAAGCCGACCCAGAAGTGATCATTGATCACATCCACCGCGACCTGCCCGCGACAGACCGGCCCCTTGATGAAGCCCATGATGGTGTTCTGCGACTCATCCAGCATGAAGCGATAGCGTGACTCGGCCGGAATGGCCTCGAAGGTCAGGAAAGGATTCGAGGCCGTCTTGAGGTCGTAATCCGGCAGGTCATCCACCGGGTAATCCGGTGTCAGGAACAGCGCCCGCCAGCGCTTGAAGCGAGCATCATCGAGCGCATAGGGCAGATGACTCTTGGCCAGGATCGTCGCGCGCTCCTGCCACAGACGGTAATAGACCCGCGGGCGCCCGGCGTCATCGTGGGGCAGGCTCGCGCGCTCACCGGCGGTGTAGGAGGCATAGGGTGCATCGTAGGGGCGGCGCGTGGAGATGCGCTTGATCGGCTCGCCCGGCGGGGTGCTGGAACGCACCAGCTTGAAGAAGATCGGCCGGCCGTCCGCGCCCTTGATGCCCGGGAAATACACATGGCTCAGGAAGAGATGCTCGTAGATATAGCGATTCATCAGGCGCTGCTTGAGGCTGTCGCCATTGAAGAAGCGCTCGGCCTGCTCGATGTGCGGCATCAGCGCCTGGGGCAACGGCGCCGGGCCCGTCATCGCGCCACCCTTGGCCAGCCAGTTCACCAGCGTGCGGTGCTCTTCATCGCTGACCTGTGGCAGGGCGTAGGGCATGCCCCAGTCAGGATGGTCTTCGGCGAACTTGTCGTAGCCCTCGACGGGGGCACACACCTGACTGCGATTGAGCGACAGGTCGAAGCGGTCTTCCGGCAGCAGGCCATCTTCCGTCACCGGCAGCGGCGCCTTGCGCTTCTGGCTGAGCGCACGGAACAGCACACTGCCCTCCAGATTGGCGGCCGGAGAGTCGAAGCGCTCATTGAGCACCGGCGAGAAGTCCATGCTGCGCCACTGCTCGGTGGTGTCCGCGTCCTCGAACATGCGCGTCAGATTGGCCGCCAGCAGGCGCGTGCCATCGTAGACCGGCGCCGGATTCATGCCGCGATCGATCCCGGCGGCCGATGACATCTTGAGCTGACAGGGAGCGTCGTAGCAGCCATGACAGACCACGCAGCGCGTCTCGATCACCGGCTTGACCTCATCCTCCCACTGACGCCCGGCAAGACTGTCGTGTGACACCACCCGCTCACGCGGTGACGCGGGGCCGAAACGCTCATCGAGCTGATGAATCGCGACGGCACTGCAGCCCCCCAACAGTAGAACGAGCACGATGCTCCAGCGCCAGCGCGGTATGCGCCACAGGCGTCGAAGTAGGTCCGGCATGGGGAACTCCAGCAAGAGGAAGGGATATCGGCAATCGGGCAGATGATGGCGAAAGCGTACCATAAGCAGGCTCACTAATTCGGCAAGACTGCCTTTCCAAGCATAGTGAACAATGATGTCAGTTTTTTTTGGCGCTACCGCATCCAACTTTATTCTGACGGCGTATGACTTCATGACCCGCCTGAACGAGCTGTCTGACGCAAGCGGGTGCCACGATGTTCCTGATCGATAATTCAAAAAATACGGGCCCTGCCCGATAGGAAGCCATCATGACCATGAAGAAGACCGTTACTGCTGCCACCTTCGCCGCCGCTGCCGCCGCGCTGTTCTCCACTGCCGCCCTGACCTCGCTGCCGGTGCACGCCGGTGACAATGCGGTGAAGTGCTCCGGCATCAACTCCTGCAAGGGCACCTCCGAATGCGCGACCGCCAATAGCGCCTGCAAGGGCCACAACGCCTGCAAGGGCCAGGGCTGGTCCTACACTGCCAGCGCTGAATCCTGTGTCGGCGAAGGTGGTACTGTCGTCGAGGGCTGATCCTCAGGCACGCAGAGGCGTCTGCCCTGGCAGGCGCCTCTGGCGAATTCCCGACGGGAGGACGGCACACCGTCCTCCCGTTCCTGGTTCTGGCTCTAGCTCTGGTTCTGGCTCTAGCTCTGGTTCTGGCTCTGTTTCTGTCCGGAAACCCTGGCGGGTGTCTTTCAGCGCTCCTGACTCGCCCTCTGCCTCGCCCTTTTCCGCACCCTCTGCCTTCGCTCAGAAGAGGATTCACGCATGACGACAGCTGTCACCGCTCGCCTGCCCACGCCCGCCAGCGCCGGCATCGGTCAGGGGCTGGGCCTGCGCCCCGAGTACTATCACGAGATTCTGACGACGCTGCCGGACATCGACTGGTTCGAGGCCATCAGCGAGAACTACATGGGCCACGGCGCCAGCGAATCCGGAGGTCTGAGTGCCGGCGGCAAGCCACTGCATCATCTCGAGCGTGTCCGCGAGCACTACCCCATCGCCCTGCATGGCGTTTCGCTGTCCATCGGTGGCAGCCATCCCATCGACAGCCGTTACCTGCGCGAGCTGCGCGCCTTGTGTGAGCGCATCGAACCGCTGTGGGTCTCCGATCACCTGTGCTGGACGCGTACCGGCGCGCATCAGTTCCACGACCTGCTGCCGCTGCCCTATACCGATGCCACCATCGATCATCTGGCCGAACGCATCGATCAGGTCCAGAACGCGCTCGGCCGTCAGTTATTGCTGGAAAATGTCTCCAGCTATCTGACCTGGCGCCCTGACGAGATGAGCGAATGGGAGTTTCTGGCCGAGGTCAGCCGCCGCGCCGACTGCCTGATCCTGCTCGACCTGAACAACGTCATCGTCTCGAGCCACAATCATGGCTTCGACCCGCTGACCTATCTGGACGCCATGCCGGCAGAACGCGTCTGGCAGCACCATCTGGCCGGGCATATCCGGCAGGAAGTCTCCGGCGGCGAGCTATGCATCGACACCCATAACCAGCCCGTCCCGGACGCCGTTTGGACGCTGTATGACGCCGCGCGGGAGCGCTTCGGCGATGTCGCCACCATGATCGAGCGTGACGACAACTTCCCGCCCTGGTCGGAATTGATGCAGGAGTACGCCGAGCTGCGCCGCCGCAGTGGTCGTCCGCTGGCGGATGCCACGCGCGCGAATCAGACGGCAGACCACGGAGGGCTGCGCGCATGACGCAAGCGAGCCCCGCAGGCGGTGCTGATCGCAGCGCCCTGATGCAACTGCAGGAGACCACGGGCGCCTACCTCGCGACACCGAGCCCTGACACCCGCAGCGCGGCGGCCGAGGCCGTCATCAGTGATCAGCTTGCCAGTGCCGAGGAGCGCCTCGACATCTACGCGATGGCCTATCGGCTGCGGCTTTTCGAGGTCTTCGGCGGGGATTTCGAGGCCGTGCACACCCTGATCGGCGATGACGCCTTCGGGCTGCTGTGTCGTGACTACCTCGCGGCCCATCCGCCGAGTCATTATTCGATTCGCTGGGCCGGCCAGCATTTCCCGGCCTTCGTCGCGGCGCGCGAACCCGAGCGCTCCCTGGTCACCGAGATGGCCGCCTTCGAGTGGGCTTTGGGGCTGGCGCTGGATGTGGTGGACAGCACCCCGCTGAGTGTCGAGGCCCTGCAGACGCTGGCCCCCGAGGAGTGGCCAGAGCTGGCCCTGGCAGCGCATCCGTCCCTCAAGCGCTTCTCGTTTCACTTCGATACGCCGGCCATCTGGAAGGCCATCGACAACGATGAGCCGCCACGCGCGCCGGTCGAGTCCGACACGCCCACGCCCTGGATCGTCTGGCGTCAGCCCACCGCTGGCGCGCCCGAGGTGCACTATCGCTCTCTCGAGCCGCTGGAAGACCTGGCTCTCGGCGCCATCCTCGCGGCCGGTGCCGAGGGCCTGAGCTTCGGCCGGCTCGGTGAGCTGCTGACGCCGCAGGTGGGGGCAGAGCAAGCCCCGGGCGTGGCGATCAACCTGCTGGTGCAGTGGCTCGCCGCCGGTCTGCTGATCAGGCCCTGACATCAGGCCCTGTCATCAGGCATCCGCGCGCCCGACGCCACAGCGGACATGACAGCCAGCGGCGAAAGCCGGACAATACACGCCGACCCTCATTGCGATGGTCGGCTTTCGTCTTCCTGCTGCCGTGATGCCCATGCCCTCTTCTCCTGATGCTCCGCACTCCGACGCGCCGACGGCGCCTCAGACACCTGCGCCGATGGCGGACGCCACGCCAACGCCCCTCGAGGGCAAGTCTGCTGAGGTGACTGAGCCGGCTGAGCCTGTTGAGCTGACTGAACCCGCCGAGCCACTCGACATCCTGTTCCAGGATGAAGTGCTGGTGGTGGTCCACAAGCCATCGGGCCTGCTGGTGCACCGCAGCCCCATCGACAAGCACGAGACCGAGTTTCTGCTTCAGCGCCTGCGCGACCAGATCGGCCAGCATGTCTTCCCCGTGCATCGCCTCGATCGCCCCACATCAGGGCTGATGGTGTTTGGCCTCTCGCCCCAGGCGGCGCGCAAGCTGAGCACCGCCTTCGAGGAGCAGCAGGTCAGCAAGCGCTATCTGGCGATAGTGCGCGGCGTCGCGCCCGAGCAGCAACGCCTCGATTACGGCCTGCGCAAGGAAGATGGCAAGCTGCCCAAGGCCGAGATGCCGGAGCAGGAAGCCATCACCGACACGCGCCGCCTGGCACAGGTCGAGCTGCCCATCGCCATCGATCGCTACCCGCAGTCGCGCTTCTCGCTGGTCGAGGCCCGTCCGCTGACCGGCCGCCGCCATCAGATTCGCCGTCACCTGTCACGCCGTGGTTACCCGATCATCGGCGACGCCAAGCATGGCAAGGGCAACTACAATCGCTACTTCGCCACGACACTGGAATGCCCCCGCCTGCTGCTGGCGGCTGTCGGGCTTGAGCTTCCTCACCCCGAGGGTGGCTGGCTGAGCCTGTCGTGTCCGCCAGAAGGTGCCTACGCGGCACTGATGGAGCGCTTCGGCTGGCTGGGCCATCTGCCCGAACGCTACGCTGAACATCTGGCAGAATGCCCGACCAGACACTGGCTCGATGCGCCCGCCGGCGACCTGGCTGACTGAACGTGTCCCTGCCGACTGCCACCCGTTCCCCCGAGATTCGCGAGCTGCGTATGACCACCTCTTCCGACACCCCGGACTCGACCGACATGAGCCCAGAACAGCAGAGTTCTGACAATAAAAGCTCTGAAAACAAAAGCTCTGAAGAACAGAGCCCTGAACGCCAGCCCTCAGGCGAGCCGTCGACCCACGACAGCACGCCCTCAGCCAGCGAACGGATGCTGGAGAGCTTCTTTGCGGCCGGCGCTGCCAGTCAGGCCCCCGCAGAAGACGACTACGACTTCCGCTTCGGTGGCATCCGTCGCCTCTACGGCGCCAGCGCCTTCGCCCACTTCCGTCACGCGCATGTCGCGGTGATCGGGGTCGGCGGCGTCGGCAGCTGGAGCGCCGAGGCGCTGGCTCGCTCCGGCATCGGCGAGATGACGCTGATTGATCTCGATGATGTCTGCGTCTCCAACGTCAATCGGCAGCTGCATGCGCTGGATGGCCAGATCGGCCGTCCCAAGGTCGAGGTGCTGGCCGAGCGCTGCCAGCTGATCGCGCCGCAGATGAAGATCCACGCCATCTCGGCCTTCGTCACGCCGGACAATCTCGCCGAGCTGATCCACGACGACCTCGATCACGTCATCGACGCCATCGATAGCGTGCCCGCCAAGACAGCGCTGATCGCCTGGTGCAAGCGGCGCAAGCTGGGCCTGACCGTGACGGGCGGCGCCGGTGGCCAGCTCGACCCGACGCGCATCCAGATCGGTGATCTCGCTCGCACCGAGCAGGACCCGCTGTTGGCGCGCGTTCGCTCACTGCTGCGTCGCGACTACAATTTCAGTCGCAACCTGAAGCGCCGATTCGATGTCGAGTGCGTCTATTCCGACGAGCAGCTGACCTACCCCGGCGCCGACGGCGAGGTGTGTGCCACCAAGCCCGGCGACAGCGCCACGCGCCTGGATTGCGCTGGCGGCTTCGGCGCGGCCACCTTCGTCACCGGCAGCTTCGGCTTCACCGCCGCTGCCCGCGCGCTGGCGCGCATCGCACGCCGCGGTGCCAAGGCCACGCCTGTCGCTGATGACACCTCTGTGGCTGATGCGCCGAGCGCTGCCGACTGATACGCCTGCTTCTCGCTGTTGGCTTCACCGCTTCTTGCTTCTCGCTTTTGGCTTCACCCTCAAGGAAATCGCCATGACTGACCTGCCTGCCATGCCACCGCTGCCGGAAAATCGTCCCGTGCCGGGTCTCTACCGCCACTACAAGGGCGCGCAGTACGAAGTGATCGGCACCAGTCGCCACAGCGAGACCGAAGAGCTGCTGGTGGTCTATCGTGCTCTTTATGGTGAATGTGGGCTGTGGGTGCGTCCGCTGAGCATGTTCATGGAGAACGTCGAGATCCAGGGCGAGCCGGTGCCACGCTTCGCGCTGATCTCGGCGTGGTCCTGCTGACCCGCGGCCTTGCCGCACCCACATCCTGACCGACCAGACAGGTACATGCCGCCTGTCGGTCGCGGTGCTATACTGCGCCGCTTGTTTTTCCAGACATACGCATTGAGCCGCTTGCGGGCATGATCTGCCCGCGCGGCTCGGCCACGCCCACACAGCGCACTGCCCGGCACGTCTGGCAGGCACTGTGAGCTGGTTCATACCACGTCAAGAGCGGAGGAAGCATGAGCGCACTGGTTGGTGTCATCATGGGATCAAAATCGGATTGGGCGACCATGTGCCATACGGTCGAAACCCTGGAAGCGCTGGGGATCGAACACGAGGTCAAGGTCGTCTCTGCCCATCGCACGCCCGACCTGCTGTTCGACTATGCCGATACCGCTGCCGAGCGTGGCCTTGAGGTCATCATCGCCGGTGCCGGTGGCGCGGCGCACCTGCCGGGCATGTGTGCCGCCAAGACCTGGCTGCCGGTGCTGGGCGTGCCGGTGCAGTCCAGCATGCTGTCAGGTGTCGATTCCCTGCTCTCCATCGTGCAGATGCCCGCCGGCATCCCCACCGGCACGCTGGCCATCGGCCGCGCCGGTGCCGTGAATGCCGCGCTGCTGGCCGCCAGCCAGCTGGCCAACAAGTACCCGGCCATTCGCACCGCGCTGATCAACTTCCGTGCCGAGCAGACCGACCGTGTGCTCGACAACCCGGACCCGCGCCCCGACGCACCCAGCCTGTCCCACGGAGGCGAGTAAGCCATGAGCCAGCCGTTCCGCTTCGGTATCGTCGGCGGCGGTCAGCTGGGCCGCATGTTGGCTCAGGCCGGCGCCGCCCTGAATGCCCGCTTCACCTTCCTTGATCCTTCGGATTCGCCCTGCGGTCGCGTCCACGGTCATCATCTCTGCGCCGATTGGCAGGATGATGCGGCCCTGACGCAGCTGGTGGCGGCCTCTGACGCCATCACCTTCGAGTTCGAGAACGTGCCGGCGGACGCCGTCGCGCGTCTGGCAGCCGAGCGCCCGACCTTCCCGCCGGCTGGCGCCCTGGATACCGCGCGTGACCGCTGGAGCGAGAAGTCGCTGTTCATGCGTCTGGGCATCGAGGTGCCGCCGCTGGCGCTGGTCGACAGCCAGGCGGACTTTGAAGCGGGTGTCGCGACCATCGGTCTGCCCGCCGTGCTCAAGACACGTACGCTGGGCTATGACGGCAAGGGCCAGAAGGTGCTGCGCGAGATGGCCGACGTCGCCGACACCTTCGCCGAACTCGGCAGCGTGCCGCTGATCCTGGAAGGCTTCATCGCCTTCGATCACGAAGTCTCGGTGATCGCGGTACGCGGTCGCGATGGCGAGACGCGCGCCTGGCCGCTGTCGCGCAATGAACATCGCAGCGGCATCCTGCACTGCTCCACGCCGCTCGACTCCCACGGCCTGCAGGCCGAAGCCGAGGCGGCTGCCTTCAAGGTGATGCACGAACTCGACTATGTCGGCGTGATGGCCTTCGAATTCTTCGTCGTCAAGGACGCCGATGGCAGCGAGCGCCTGCTGGCCAACGAGATCGCACCGCGTGTGCACAACTCGGGGCACTGGAGCATCGAAGGCGCCGTCACCAGCCAGTTCGAGAATCACCTGCGTGCCGTCGCCGGCATGCCGCTGGGCGAGACCGCACTGCTCACGCCCTGCGCGATGCTCAACATCATCGGCCGCATGCCGGAACGTGACGCCGTGCTCGCCATCCCCGGCGCGCGTCTGCACGACTACGGCAAGGCGCCGCGTGCGGGGCGCAAGATCGGCCACATCACGCTGCTGGCCGCCGACAAGGCGAGCCTCGACGCCCGCATCGCGGCTGTCGAAGCGCTGCTGGTCAATGAACTGGGCAAGTAAGCCGGTTCTGCGCCACTGAAGACAAAACGCCCCCGCTGCCATCGGCAGCGGGGGCGTTTTCGTTTCGGCACGGCTCAGCGAGCCGCCACGGAATCAGTCGATCTCGTGGTGGATCTGCTTCTGCAGGTAAAGCTCGATGCCGACCTTCTCGATCAGGCCCAGCTCGGTCTCCAGGTGATCGATGTGCTCTTCCTCGTCGTCGAGGATCTTGCGGAACAGGTCACGCGAGGTGTAATCGCGAACCTGCTCGGCGTAGGCGATCGCTTCCTTCAGATCGCCATGTGCCTGGTGCTCCAGCGCCAGATCGCACTCGAGCATTTCCTTGGTGTTCTCGCCGATGCGCAGCTTGCCGAGGTCCTGCAGGTTGGGCAGACCTTCCAGGAACAGGATGCGCTCGATCAGGGTGTCGGCGTGACGCATCTCTTCGATGGACTCGTCGTATTCCCACTTGGCCAGGCGCTTGAGGCCCCAGTCCTTGTACATGCGCGCATGCAGGAAGTACTGATTTATGGCGACCAGTTCGTTGGCCAGTATGGTGTTGAGATGCTCGATGATCTTGGGATCGCCTTTCATGTCGCCATTCCTCTCTTGTCAGGGTTGCTGCTTGCGTCAGGTTCTGTGCTGCGCCTGATGACGGCATGCATCAGCCGCAGCGCGGGCACGTCAGGCGTGCCCTATCGGTCAGGTGCGGCAAGTATGGCGCAAAAACATGAATTTTTCGAGACATACCAACAAGTTATCGACTTTTAGGCGCAAATGGGAAGGATTGGTATCCGCGTTGTCATGTGGCGGCTGACGCCGGATTGCCTGGCGCCCATACGAAAACGCCCGCCGCCCGGTCTTGAGACCAGGTGGCGGGCGTCAGGCAAGCGAGCACTTGCCGGGAGTCGACGAGAACGGATCACGCAACAATGGACAGCGCGGCGACTGGAGTGTCAGTCGCCGACAGGCGAGCCTGGGCTCGAGCCTGCATCACACCGCGTAGGCGAGATCCTCTGCCGGCATCATTTCACGCGCGACCGCTTCGCGAGTGATGGTCTTGGCCATGCAGGCACATTTGCCGCACTGAGTCGCGCAGCCGGTCTGCTCACGGACTTCGCGGAAGCTGCGCGCTCCCTGTTCCACGACTTCGCGGATCTTGTGGTCTGACACACCTTTGCACAGACAGACGTACATGGCTCACCTCGCTCACTCCAAGTGAGACAAATGTAAATGATTCGCAGAAACATGCGCAACACCTGACTGCAAAAAATTCTCATTCACACGTTATATCAAATACTTAGCGAGGCGATTTCTGGCCGGTTTACGGTTGCGGAACACACGATGTCATAAGCAGGCCACATCAGCCTCACAAAGCCATTGCCGTGGGGAAAGCCAGCGCCGTATAAAGAATGATGGCCCGTGGCTGACAGAAAGGTAGGGTTGCGATTTCACACGAGGCCGCTAGTATGTATAACGATTTTTTATGCAATTCGAAAAACAATCGCACCAAAACATAATGAGTCATCGCTAGCCGATCACTCAGGCGGGTCACTCGAACGCAGCCCAGCTGAACGCAGCCCAGCTCCTCGCTCACGGGAAGCGCCGCGTCACGATGCAGGCAAATGACTGCCACGCCCCGCCAGGCAATCAGGAAAGAACATGAACAGGACACTGCAAGAGATTCCGTCGCTCCGCCTCCTCATGGCCATGACCCGCATCGGCATGCCGATGATGGGCGCCATGCTGAAGCCGTGACCGGCCTGAATCCGTCTGCTGTTGCCCTATCTGCCGATTTCCGAACGCCAATCCGCAAGGAGCCCGATATCATGTCAGTACAACTCGCCACCGCCGATCATCACGCCACGTCCCACCTGCCACTTGATCTGGACGCCGTCCGCGACGCCGGCAGCTGCTTCGGTGACCACCACCGTCTGCCGCTGACCCCGCTGCTGCGCAATCTCTATCGTGAAGCCCGCCGTGAAGGCCTGGTGGATGAGCATTGCAACGCGCGTGAACTGATGAGCCATATCGCTCTGCCCCATGACCACGTGGTCACCCAGGAAATTTCCGACCGCGTCTGGCGCTACAACGTCGGTTACTCCAACACCGGCGAGAGCGCGGAACAGGGCGACCTGAGCGCGGCGCTGGACTCCCTGAACGAGCGCACCCTGGATGAGCCGCTGCCGGGCGCCCTGCAGCGCCTGACCGAATCCTGGCTGTACCTGCCGGGCGAGCTGGAAAGCCCGCGCCAGGCCAGCGCCGACGTGCTGTGGCTCGACAAGCAGGGCCGTGCTCGCTACCGCCTGGATCAGGCGCGCCACTGGTTCGCCACCCTGCGCGATGAAGCCGTCGACATCGATGGCTGGCTGGCATGGCGCCTGACACACCTGCCGCTGACCAGCGCGCCGGTGCTCGATACCGTCAGCGCCTTCACGCGTCTGGCGCGCCTCGATCACGATGGCCAGCGCCCGATCGGTCAGCTGTCCTTCGTGCGCTATCGCGAGGGCGTGCGCCTGGAAGGCATGGGTACCGCGGTGATCGACCTGCCGCGCGAGCTGCCCGAGACGGCGGCACAGGAAGACAGCCTGGTGGTGTCACGCACCAGTGTGGAGCGCATCATCACGCGCCTGGATGGCCTGCTGGGCGTCTGATCACCCCCTGCACTCGCGGAAAACACAACGCCCCGCCAGTCGATGACTGGCGGGGCGTTTTTTTATCTGATTGAGATCACGTCTGGCTGAGATGACTTCTGGATGAGCTCACTGCTTTCCTGCATGGCGCACGCGCCAGAGGCTCCCTATTGGTGCCTCACTCGCGCCGCGGCTTGGGCAGCACCACCACGCGAGTGCCGGAGGCGATGTCCTGCCAGCTGCGCTGCTCAGGGTCCCACAGCTGCCAGACGTACCCCAGCCCGCAGGCGCCCAATGACAGCCCGGCAACCACAAAGCGTATCAGGCACTGCTGCAGCGTCGGGACATGGCCCTGTGGCGTCTCGATGCGCAGTCGCCAGGCCTGCATGCCCAGCGTCATGCCACTGCGACTCCAGCAGCCGCCGAAGAAGGCGAACATCGCCACCAGCAACAGACTGCGGAACAGCGGTGACTGATTGGCCTCACCGCCATTGACGGCGACGCCGATGAAGCCCAGCACGATCAACAACGCCATCACGAGGAAGGCGTCATAGACCACGCCGCCCAGACGCCGCATCAGGCCCGCAGGGCGCGCTCCCTGCGGGTCGAGACGGCGGCGAGAGTGCGGGGCGCCCCTAGCCACTGCGCCGGATCAGCAGCAGGCCGATCACGTAACAGGCCAGCATCGGCGCCAGCACCGCCCAGATGGGCGCGAAGCCGAACACCACCGAGGCCGGGGCGAGCAGGTCCTGCAGATACTTGAACAGCAGGCCGACCACGATGCCGTAGAAGACCCGTGTCCCCGCCGCCACCGTGCGCAAGGGCCCGAAGACGAAGGAGGCGGCCACCAGCACCAGCGCCGCCAGTGTCAGCGGCTGCAGAATCTTCTGCCAGAAGTAGAGCAGCGGCTGATTGGCCGACAGCCCCTGGTCCTGCAGGTAGCGGGAATAGCGCCACAGGTCGGAGGCTGACTGCTGCTTGGGGTCGCTGATGACCAGCTTGAGCAGGTCCGGCGTCAGCTGGGTGTCCCACTCGCGGGTCTCCTGCTGAGCCACCGTGGTGGCGCTCGGCTCGCCATCCTGGGACTCGAAGGTGGTGGTCTGCACCGCCTCCAGCGTCCAGCCATCGCTCTCCCAGACGGCGCGCCTGGCGTAGAGCGCCTGGGTCAGATGGCGCTCGTCATCGAAGCGATAGCGGGTGACGTTGAGCACCACATCATCGCTGCGAATCGAGCCGAATCGGTAGTAGTCGTTGCCCTCGCGCTGCCAGCCGCCACCCTCGGCATAGACGGCGCCTGCGCCCTGCTGCTTCTCGGCGCGCCAGGCGTCGGCCTGCAGTTCGGTGACGGGGGCGACGTATTCACCGACCGCCATGGTGATGGCGATGACCAGCCCCAGCGGCTTCATCACGCCCCACAGAATGCGCGTCAGTGAACGACCGGCGGCGCGCATGATGGTCAGCTCATTGCTCGAGGCCATGCTGCCCAGCCCGATCAGGGCGCCCAGCAGTACGCCGACCGGCACGAATTCGTAGAAGCGCGACGGCAGACGCATCAGCAGATAGAGGAGCACTTCAAAGGCGCCGTAGTCGCCTTTCACATCCCCCAGATCATTGATGTAGGTGATCATCAGGTCGAGCCCGAGAATCAGTACCTGCACTACCAGCATGGCCACCAGCACATTGCGGGCGATGTAACGGTCGAGACGATCAAGCAGCATCAGCGGCCACCTCCGCGGTTGTCGCGCCAGCTCAGCCAGATGCCGAGCGCCAGATAGACGCCGTGAATGGGCCACAGGCCGATGGCGGCCGGGTACTTCTCGGATGCGACGGCATTCTGCGCCGCGATCAACAGGCTGAGATAGGTGATGTGCACGAAGATGGCCGGCAGCAGACGCGCGAAACGCCCCTGACGCGGATTGACGCGTGCCAGCGGCAGGCCGATCAGCATCAGGATCGGCACCATCAACGGCAGCGAGATGCGCCACTGCAGCTGGGCCTTGGCCTCCGGGAGATCGGAAGCCCAGAGCTGCGCCGTGGTCGCAAGCTCGATGTCTTCCTTGAGGGCCGCGGCGTCCTGGCCCTCGGTGATGCGCACGCCGTAGCGATCAAAGCCCAGTCGCTGGGCGATCGCCTTGCCGGGCTCCACCCCGTAGCGCGTACCGTCGCTCAACACCAGATAGCGACTGCCGGTCTCGGGGCTGACTTCCTGGAAGGCACGCTCGGCGCGCACCACCGATTGGCTCGGTTCGCTGTCGGGCGTGCTGGCGGCATTGCTGTCACCTGCCTCGGCGATGAAGACGTTTTCCAGCTCGCTGTTGTCATCGCTCATGCTCTCGGCATAGACGGTGCGATTGCCGATCTCCTGGAAGCGTCCCGCACCGAGAATCGAGAAGTCGGTCTTCTGCTTCTGCTGCTCGAGCAACAGCTCATTCTTGAGCGCGCCGGCAGGCGTCAGATAGAGGCTGCAGGCCGCGACCAGCGCCGTGATCAACAGCGCCGGCAGCAGGGTGACCCGCAGCAGGCGCTCCGGGCCGACGCCACAGGCGACCAGCACGGTGATCTCGCTGTTCATGTACAGCTGACCGAAGGCCAGCAACACGGCGAGGAAGAAGGACAGCGGCAGCAGCAGTTCGAAGAAACCCGGCAGGTGATAGAGCATCAGGCTGCCGAGAATCGACGCCGGGAAATCCCCCTCCGCCGCATCACTGAAATAGCGGATGAATCGGCTGCCCATGATGACAAGCATCAGCACCCCGGCCACGGCGGCCATGGTGGTGAGTATCTCGCGTGTCAGGTAGCGGAAGATGATCAAGTGGAACTCCTGTTTCCCGCTCGCAAGCGAGCGTGTTGACCAGATCGATGATAGCCGGTGGAGGAATGGTCGTGATCACATGAAGGCATCATCCCCCTCATGCATGGTGCGCAGCCTTTGCGTACACTGGCGGCACGGGTCTGAAGACTGGACGGGAGCGGCTCCCCCTCATGCAGCAGCATTATCCAGAAAGGATGCTGCCTTGTCGCGGCTGCAGGCATTGCACGTGGACAGCCTGACATGATGGACTGCCCTCACTCGTGCATGCCAGCTCAGCTTGTCATGAGCGGTCTGCGCCCCCATCCAGACCATGACCCCGATGTCGCCGCGAGCCGGGCACGCCTGGCCTGACGACATCCTTCATCCTTGTACTGTTCATCTTCGTACCCTCACTCGCGCGCGTGGAGTTGCCATGGAATTTCCTGTAGTCACTGCCAATCCGGCCCAGCTTGAAACCGCCTGCATCGTGGTACCTGTCATCGAGGGCGACCTCACCGGTGCTGCGGCACGACTCGACGATGCCAGCGAGAAGCTGATCTCCCAGCTGATCGAGCGCGGCGACTTCAAGCCCGAGCTCGGCAATACCCTGCTGGTGCCCTTCGCTCCGGGCCTCGGCGCTCAGCGCCTGCTGCTGGCCGGTTTCGGCAGTGAGGAAAAGCTCGACGAAAGCCGTTACAAGCGTGGCCTCGATGCCGCTATGACTGCCCTGCTCAAGCTGCCCATCGAAGACGCGGCCTTCGCTGGTCTCGAGCTGAATCTCGAGCTGCGTGAGGCTGACTGGATGGCGCGCATGATCGCCGAGAGCGCACTGCGCACTGCCTATCGCTTCACCGAGATGAAGAGCAAGCCGGGTGAGCCCGTCTCTCTGACCCGCCTGAGCGTGGTTAGTGCCGACAAGCAGCGTCAGGCCGAACTGGAAGCCGGCCTGCGCGTCGGTGCCGCCATCGGCATGGGCGTCAATGAAGCGCGCACGCTGGGCAATCTGCCGGGCAACATCTGCACGCCGCGCTACCTGGGCGAGCGTGCCGAGCAACTGGGTGCCGCCTCCGATGGCGCCCTGAAAGTGACCGTGCTCGGCGAGGAAGAGCTCGAGGAGCTCGGCGCCCTGTCCCTGCTGTCGGTCGGCCGCGGCAGTGAAGAGCCGAGCCGCCTGATCGTGATGGAATACCGCGGCGCGGAAGACGAGAACGAAGCCCCGCACGTGCTGGTCGGCAAGGGCATCACCTTCGATACCGGCGGCATCTCGCTCAAGCCGGGCGCCGGCATGGACGAGATGAAGTACGACATGGGCGGCGCGGCCAGCGTGTTCGGCACCATGCGCACCGTGCTGGAACTCAAGCCCAAGCTCAACGTGGTGGCCATCGTGGCCAGCGCCGAGAACATGCCGGACGGCCGCGCCACCAAGCCGGGCGACATCATCAAGACCCTGAAGGGTCTGACCGTCGAAGTCCTCAACACCGACGCCGAAGGCCGTCTGGTGCTGTGCGATGCACTGACCTACGCCGAGCGCTTCGAGCCGGCCAGCGTCGTCGACATCGCCACCCTGACCGGCGCCTGCGTCATCGCGCTGGGCAATCACGCCACCGGCCTGATCTCCAACGATGATGACCTGGCGCTCGACCTGCTCGACGCCGGCGAAGAAGCCTGGGACCGCGCCTGGCACATGCCGCTGTGGGACGAATATCAGACGCAGCTGGATTCCAACTTCGCCGACATCGCCAACATCGGCGGTCGCGAAGCCGGCATGATCACCGCAGGTTGCTTCCTGTCACGCTTCGCGGACACCTTCCCGTGGGCGCATCTGGACATCGCCGGCACCGCCTGGATGTCCGGCAAGCAGAAAGGCGCCAGCGGCCGCCCGGTGGGCCTTCTGACCCAATACCTGCTGGATCGCGAAGCGGAACTCAGCGCCCCGCAGGAAGAGACCGTCTGAGGCTTCGCATGCTCTCGATAGCGTGCTAGCGTTGAGACACGCGGGTCGCGACGCCACTCGGCACCGCTGACCCGAGAGGTCCTATAAAAATGATTCGACCCCCGGCGTTCCGCGTCGGGGGTCTCGCTGCTACGGAGACACCCACGTGACCAAAGGCTTCGACGTCCGCGCGTCCACGCAACCGGCGGATGCTGCCGTTCGTGACACCATTCTGGCCAATCCCGGCTTCGGCCGTCACTTCAGCGATCACATGGCCCATGTACGCTGGACCGCCGACGGCGGCTGGCACGGCCATGAAGTCCGCCCCTACGGCCCGCTGAGCCTCGACCCCGCCGCCTCGGTACTGCACTACGCCCAGGAAATCTTCGAAGGCATCAAGGCCTACCGTCATGAAGACGGCTCGGTGTGGACCTTCCGCCCCGAGAAGAACGCCGCACGTTTCCGCAACTCCGCCCGCCGTCTGGCACTGCCGGAGCTGTCCGACGAGGACTTCGTCGGCTCGCTCAAGGCCCTGCTCGCGCAGGACAGCGCCTGGGTGCCGACTCCGGCCAGCGTCAGTGACGAATGCAGCCTCTATCTGCGTCCGTTCATGATCGCCAGCGAAGCCTTCCTCGGCGTGCGTCCGTCGCGTGAAGTCGATTACTACGTGATCGCCTCACCGGTGGCGGCCTACTTCAAGGGCGGCATCAAGCCGGTCTCCATCTGGCTGTCCTCGCACTACAACCGTGCGGCCGCCGGCGGTACCGGTTTCGCCAAGTGTGGCGGCAACTACGCGGGTTCACTGGCCGCGCAGAGCGAAGCTTCCGCCAATGGCTGTGACCAGGTCGTGTTCCTGGACGCCGCCGAGAACAAGTGGGTCGAGGAACTGGGTGGCATGAACCTGTTCTTCGTCTTCAAGGACGGCCGTCTGGTCACGCCGCGCCTGACCGGCACCATTCTGGAAGGTGTCACCCGTGACTCCATCCTGACCCTGGCGACCGATCTGGGCCTGACGCCGGAAGAGCGCCCGATCAGCATCGACGAGTGGCGTGAAGGCATCGCCTCCGGCGAGATCACCGAGGTGTTCGCCTGCGGCACCGCCGCCGTCATCACCCCGGTGGGCGAGCTGGTCAGTGAAGAAGGTCGCCTCGACCTGACCGCCAACGCCGGCGATGTCGCCATGCGTCTGCGCAGCCAGCTGCTGGATCTGCAATATGGTCGCGCCGAAGACACGCGTGGCTGGATGACTCGTCTGGCATAAGTGCACGGACATAAGTGCACGGACATAAGTGCGCTGACATTAGTGCACGGGAACAAGCCCTCGAGCCCGCCCCTGTGGCTTGAGGGATGACCGAAACCCCAAGGCCCGCCTCGCAAGAGGCGGGCCTTGGGGTTTCTGGCGCACGGATATCTGACTGCGGAAAGACATCACGGAATGCAGGCTGCATCGAAGCCGCGCGGCGAGTGCGGTATCCTGAGCGCTCGAGAATTCCTTGCCCGAGCGGTGCCCATGACCCAGATCGACTTCTACATCCTGCCCGACACCACGCTGGAAGCCCGGCTGGAATTCGCCTGCCGGCTGGCCGAGACCATCCACGCCAAGGGCTTTCGCCTGCATGTGCATGTCGAGGACGAGGCGATGGCGCGCCAATTCGATGAGCATCTGTGGCAGTTCCGCCCGGAAAGCTTCGTGCCCCATGCGCTGGATATCGATCTCGACATGGCCGCCCGCGAGGCCGAACACGCCGATGACGTGCCGCGCCCGCCGGTCACCATCGGCTGGCAGGACGCCCCGGCGCCGGGTATCGAGGCGCTGCTCAACCTGCACCCCGAGATTCCCGAGTGGTTCTCACGCTTCGAGCGCGTCGCCGAGATCATCAATCAGCATCAGGATGTGCTGGTGACCAAGCGCGAATGCTGGCGCACCTACAAGTCGCGCGGTTATGCCGTGCGCTCGCATCAGCTCAAGGGCGTCAGCTGAGCGACACGCCATGCGTCAGCGGTCCGTATCGCAGGCACGCTGGAAGCTGACCATCAGATGCGTCATCCAGCGCTCGATATCGTCCATGCCGGGCGGACTTTCACCACTGTCGAAGAAGGCCTCGGGCAGGCCGCCTGCGGCCTCGCTGGCGTCACGCTCCCCGATACGCACGGCCCACAACGGCAGTTCGCGCGGCATGCGCTGGATCTCGGCGAACAGCGCCGCCACGTTCATGTCCGGCACATCGCCGAAGATGACCAGACACGGGCTGACATCTCGCACCAGGCGCAACGCCTGGGCCGCACTGCTGGCGATGATGATCTCCAGATTGGCGACGTGACTGCCGATCACCTCGAGGCGCAGACGGTCCTGCGCCCGCGTGCTGATCACCAGCCAGCGACAGGGCACCGGCAGCACCTTCTCCGCCGACCACGCCGCCTGAACGACGCGCTCATGGGCACTGACATCCGCCAGCGGCAACCAGACCCGGAAGCTGGCGCCCTCGCCCAGTTCGCCCCGCGCCGTGATGTCACCGCCCATGCGGCGGGCGAGCTCTCGCGACAGCGCCAACCCGAGCCCGGTGCCCTCGATGCCTGAATCTTCACGCCCCAGACGCGAGAACGGCTGGAACAGCTGGACCGCCTGCGCGGAATCAAAGCCGAAGCCGCCATCGGTGATTTCCACCCAGCCCATCTCCACTCCGCTGGCATTGCGCTCCTGGCCGATGGCCAGACGAATCCAGCCCCCCTCGCGGTTGTACTTGATGGCATTGCCCATCAGGTTGCCGAGAATCTGATCCAGACGGCGCTGGTCGGCATTCAGCCACAGTGACTCGCCTTCCAGTGCCAGTGACAGCGTCAGGTTGGCACTCTCCAGGCGCGGCTGATATTGCCCCGCCAGCCGGATCAGTTTCTGGCCCACCGAGAGAGGTTGGCAATCCAGCGGCAGGTCACCGGCTTCCAGACTCGACATCTGCAGCACGTCCTCGATCAGCGCCGACAGCTGTGCCGCCGCATGACTGGCCTCATCCACGTAGCGGCGCTGCTCGCGGGTCAGGTCGGCTTCCTCGCAGAGCAGATCCGTGAAGCCCATGATGGCGTTGAGCGGGGTGCGAATCTCGTGACTGAAACTCGAGAAGAAACGCGACTTGGACTGGCTGGCCTCGGTGGCACTGTCGCGGGCCGCCTCCAGCAGCTTGAGTGACTGCTTGTGGCGCTGGATGTCCAGCGCAAGCCCGGTGGCGCGCTGAGGCCGGCCCTCATGATCACGCCGGGTGATCTGGCCGCGAATCTGCACCCAGACCCAGTGACCACGCGCATGCCGATAGCGCACGTCGCGCGCCTCGGCCCAGCTCTCACCGTGCATGACTCGCCAGCGCGCCTCGAGCAGACCGACGAGGTCTTCCGGGTGCATCATGGCGTCAAGGTCCGCCAGATGCATGCTGGCGCGGACCGGCAGCCCCAGCATCAGGAAGAAATTCTCGTGCAGGTAGAGATCGTCCTGATCGAAGTCATAGCGCCAGGTGGCATCGCCGGAGGCCGCCATCACCATCTCGACGTGCCGCGCACCTTCGGCGCGTTCAAGCTCGATCTGGTCGCGCCGCTGGGCCGCTTCGCGCAGCGCCTCACCGGCCTGGTCCAGCTCCTGGAGCTGGAAGCGCTCGCGCACCACGGGCTGGCCGCGACCGATGCGCAGCGCCATGTCGCTGAGGCGTGCCAGTGATTCGGACAGGGTGGCCGCCATGGCTTCGGCCCGCCACCGCATCACTACCAGCAGGGCGAAGAAGAACAGAATCAGCCCCACCAGCATCACGTAGCCCAGCTGATTGAAGCGCTCATTCCAGATATCGATGCCGCTGTTGACCTGCTGCGCATCCACCACCGCCAGCAACCGCCAGTCGGTGCCCGGCACCGATTGCCAGCCGACCAGCCGCTCACCGGCGAGCAAGGAAACGCTGCGCACGCCCTGCGCCTCATCCGAGATGCTGCGCAGCAGGTGCGCCATGGCCGGGGAGTTCTCGACATCATGCGCCGTATCGAGGAAGCGATCGTGCAGCAGCGGCATCGGCACCACTTCAGGGTCGGGCTGGGGGCCGAAATCCTGCTCGCCGACACTCGGCATGGCCATTACGACATCGTCACTCACCAGAATCAGATAGGCGCCCCAGGGCAGCTCGGCATTCTCGAGCCGCTCGACCAGAGAATCGAGGGTGACGTCGATGCCGACCACGCCTTCGAGGAAGTCGCCGCGATGGACCGGCATCAGCGTCGAGACCAGCCAGCCGCTGCCGACCGGGTCCTGGTAGGGCGGCGTGATGACGGCGCCACGGCTCGGGTTGTTGCGGTCATCCGCCAGGTAGTAGAAGCCGTAGCTGGTGAGGTCGACGCCGGGCGTGAAGATGTTGCGGGTATCGGTCCACGGCGATATGCGGAAGTAGCCGTCGTAGCCGGAGAACCAGATCTGGCGCAGCTCGGGTTGCGTGGCGAGCATGTCCGACACCTGGGCATCCATTGCCGAGAGGCGCACCACCTTGTCGTGGTCCTGCAGATAGCTGGGCACCAGCGAGGAGTAATAGGAGCCGGCGCCACCATCGTTCTCGGCGACGTACAGGGTGCCGTCGCCCGCGCTCATGTGGCGCTGCAGCTCCTGCTCGCGCTGGCGGGCCGTCACGGGGGTGTCCATGTGACGCAGAGTGCTGCGCGCCAGCTGGCGGGCATCACTGCGCCAGTCGTCCGCCAGCAGGCTGATGTGCTCTGCCTCGTAATGGGTCAGCTGCTCGAGCTGGGTATTCACCAGCTCACTGCGCGTGGAGTCCTGCTGCCCGGAGACCAGCCAGTGCAACACCAGATAGCAGCCCAGCAGCGCCACCTCGAGCACCAGCAATGGCACCAGCGCATGACGCAGCAGTTCATGCCAGACCCAACGACGTGTCGGACGAGGGGCACCGTCCGTGGGGCGAGGCTTGGACATTGCGGCTCCGCGAGCGTGAGAGAATGGGAAGTGTGCGAGGCGGCAAGCCTCGGCTCATGAGGTCGCAACAGGATACGGCATCAGTGCGTGGATGTTGCCTGCTTTGTGAAAACAGCGTCTGCCAGACGCCATGAGGGCCTGCCCGCCAAGACCGAATGACGCCCGTCATCAGCGGCGCTATAATCGAGCCCATTTTCTGCCTGCGCTGACCGCTCCTTGAGCCGGCGCGGGACGCCCCGCCCAACCGGATCAATGCAGACCCATGGACAAGACCTACCAACCGAACGCCATCGAGACGCGCTGGTACGAGCGCTGGGAATCCGACAACCGCTTTGCGCCGTCAGGCCAGGGCGAGAGCTTCTCATTGGTCATCCCGCCGCCCAACGTCACCGGCTCCCTGCACATGGGCCACGCCTTCCAGGATTCCATCATGGACACCCTGGTCCGCTGGCGCCGCATGCAGGGTCGCAACACCCTGTGGCAGGTAGGCACCGACCACGCCGGTATCGCCACCCAGATGCTGGTCGAGCGCAAGGTCGCCGCCGAAGAAGGCAAGACCCGCCATGACCTCGGCCGCGAAGCCTTCACCGACAAGATCTGGGAGTGGAAGGAAGAGTCCGGCGGCAACATCACCCGCCAGCTGCGTCGCATGGGCACCAGCATCGACTGGAAGCGCGAGCGCTTCACCATGGATGACGGCTTCTACAAGGCGGTGCAGGAAGTCTTCGTGCGCCTGCACAAGGAAGACCTGATCTACCGCGGCAAGCGTCTGGTCAACTGGGACCCGACCCTGCACACCGCGATTTCCGATCTCGAAGTCGAGAACCGCGATCAGCAGGGCAGCTTCTGGCACTTCCGCTACCCGCTGGCCGATGGCGTCAAGACCGCCGATGGCAAGGACTACGTCATCGTCGCCACCACGCGCCCGGAAACCCTGCTGGGTGACACCGGCGTGGCCGTCAATCCCAAGGATGAGCGCTACGCAAGCCTGGTCGGCAAGTTCATCGAGCTGCCGCTGGTCGGCCGTCGCATCCCCATCGTCGCCGATGAACACGCCGATATGGAAAAGGGCTCCGGTTGCGTCAAGATCACCCCGGCCCACGACTTCAATGACTACGAAGTCGGCAAGCGTCAGGGCCATCTGCTGATCAACGTGATGAGCCAGGATGCCACCATCCTGCAGCGCGCCGAGATCTATGACCTCCAGGGCCGTCCGCAGCCCCAGGAAGACGCCAGCCTGCCGGCCGCCTACGCCGGTCTGGATCGCTTCGTCGCCCGCGAGAAGCTGGTCGCCGACATGGACGCGCTGGGCCTGCTGGAGCAGGTCGAGGCCGTCAACAACACCCTGCCGCACGGTGACCGCTCCGGCGATGTCATCGAGCCGCTGCTGACGGACCAGTGGTTCGTGGCCGTCGAGGAGCTGGCGCGTCCGGCCATCGAAGCGGTCGAGAACGGCGACATCGAGTTCGTGCCCAAGAACTACGAGAACATGTACTTCGCGTGGATGCGTGACCTGCAGGACTGGTGCATCTCGCGTCAGCTGTGGTGGGGCCACCGCATTCCGGCCTGGTACGACAACGACGGCAACGTCTACGTCGGCCGCAATGAAGAAGAAGTCCGCGCCGAGAACAACCTGGGTGCCGACGTCGAACTGCGTCAGGACGAAGACGTCCTCGACACCTGGTTCAGCTCCGCGCTGTGGACCTTCGGCACCCTCGGCTGGCCGGCGGACACGGAAGAACTCAAGACCTTCCACTCCACCGACGTGCTGGTCACCGGCTTCGACATCATCTTCTTCTGGGTGGCGCGGATGATCATGTTCACCCTGAAGTTCAAGGGTGAAGTGCCGTTCCGCAAGGTCTACGTGCATGGTCTGGTGCGTGACAGCCTCGGTCAGAAGATGTCCAAGTCCAAGGGCAACGTGCTCGATCCCATCGACCTGATCGACGGCATCGGCATCGAGGAGCTGGTCGAGAAGCGTACCGGCAACATGATGCAGCCGAAGAAGGCCAAGGCGATCGCCAAGGCCACGCGCAACGAGTTCCCGGAAGGCATCGAGCCTCACGGTACCGATGCCCTGCGCTACACCCTGCTGTCACTCGCCTCCACCGGGCGTGACGTGAAGTTCGACATGGGCCGTCTCGATGGCTATCGCAACTTCTGCAACAAGCTGTGGAATGCGGCGCGCTACGTGCTGATGAATGCCGAGGACCAGGATTGCGGCGTCAACGGCGAAGCCGTCGAACTGTCGCTGGCCGATCGCTGGATCATCGCGCGCCTGCAGCAGACCGAGCAGCAGGTCACCCGCGCGCTGGAAGAGTTCCGCTTCGACCACGCCTCCCAGGCGCTCTACGAGTTCATCTGGAACGAGTACTGCGACTGGTATCTGGAGCTGTCCAAGCCGGTTCTGTGGGACGACAACGCCAGCATCGAAGCCAAGCGCGGCACGCGTCGCACCCTGGTGCGCGCCCTCGAGACCATCCTGCGCCTGATCCACCCGATGATGCCGTTCATCTCCGAGGAGATCTGGCAGCGTATCGCACCGCACGCCGGCAAGCCGGTGGAGGGCGAGAGCATCATGAGCCAGGCGTGGCCGCAGGCCGAAGCCGACCGGATCGATGAGCAGGCCATCCGCGATATCGAGTGGCTGAAAGGCATCATCATCGCCATCCGCAACGTGCGCGGCGAGCTCAACCTGTCACCGGCCAAGCCGCTGGAAGTCTTCCTGCAGAACGGCGCGGCTGGCGATGCCGAGCGTCTGGAAGCCAACCGCCTGTTCCTCTCCAAGCTGGCACGTCTGGAAAGCATCACCTTCCTGGCGGCAGGCGACGAAGCCCCGATGTCCGCCATCCAGCGCGTCGGTGAGCTGGAAGTGCTGGTGCCGATGGCAGGCCTGATCGACAAGGAAGCCGAGCTCAAGCGCATCGACAAGGAGCACGAGAAGCAGCAGAAGGTCATCACCGGCCTCGAGAACAAGCTCGGCAACGAGAAGTTCGTCGGTCGTGCACCGGCTGATGTGGTCGAGAAGGAGCGTGCCAAGCTGGCCGACGCCCAGGCGGAACTTGCGCTGCTGGAAAGCCAGCGCGTCAAGATCGAAGCGCTGTAAGTCACGCACGCGCTTCACGCAAGCAAAAGCCCCCTGCACCGAACGGTGCAGGGGGCTTTCTCGTTTCTGGCAGCCCGCTCGCGAAGCGCCCTCACAAGCGCGCCGAGCAATTACTCGGCGGGGCCTTCCAGCGGCATGAAGGTCGCCAGCAGATAGCCGGTGTCATCCATCACGCGCAGCCGAGCGCTCTCCCCACTGCCGGTGATCTGGTAACTGGCCACATCCTCGAGCATGCGATTGAAGGCGTTGGACTGCTCGGGGTTGGGACACATCTTCATGGTCGAGGCCAGCGGGCCGATATCCAGCGTCTGACGCGACTCATCCAGCACCACCGGCCCCATCAGGCGGTTGCAACCATTGCTGCCGACCAGACGCAGACGGTCGTCCTCCTCGTCTGCCAGCTGCTGCTGACTGGGGGGCTGCAGCAGGAAGTTGGCGGCCTCTTCACTGGCATCCGTGGCGGAGAAACTCCATTGGGTGCCCACCAGGGCAGGAGCAGCGGCACCCGATGAGTCACTGCCCTGCGGATGCTGTGTCATGGCCGCGCAGCCAGCCAGCAAGGAGATAGCGAACCCCACGGAGGTATAACGCGATAGACGACGCACGGTAATGGACATGGATGACTCCTGTGGCGCCCGCCAGTGGCATTGCCGGCAACGGCAATCACCCGGCAGACGGAGAGAACGGTGGGTAAGGAACGGACATGACAGCAAGGGTAGCGATCATGCGCACGGCTGTCATGAACGACAGGCCCTCACGCCATGCGCCTGAGTGTCACCTGCCGGACTACCGCCGGCTTGCCAGCAGCGCGATGGACGCAACCATCTGTCCACCTCGCCAACTTTGAAAACAGTGTTTTCAAAGCGGAGCCTGCTCTAGAATTTCGACCAGATCGCCACTCCGCGTCGCCTGTCTCGAGTCCTCTGGCCAGCGAGCTACCGACCTGAGTGCGCCTGTCCCGACATGAGCCCTGCAGAGCTGACACGACATGACTCCCGCCGCCCCCGACAGTCCTTCCATGCACGCCGCTGATACTGCGTCTTCACAGCGAGTCAGTGGTTCGCAGCAGGCTCCGCACGTGCAACCCTCGCCCCCGCCCCGCTCGCACAGGTCGCACAGGGCGCAGACGGGATTCAACCTGCGACGACTGGTGCTCCTGAATGCGCTCGGTGTGGCGCTGCTGGCGTGCTGGTGGATACCGGCGCTGGATTTCTGGCCCACCCTCGACCGCGATGTCTTCTGGGACTTCAACCAGTTCATCACACCGCTCAACCCGCACTGGGACACGCTGCTCGGCATTCTGAACACGCGCGCCTTCGACGCCGTGGCCTTCGCCATGATGGGGGTATTGTTCTGCTGGGCGATGCTCACTGATCAGCAGCCTGCCCGCTATCGCCGCTGGACCAGCATCGGCATCACCATGCTGCTGACGGCGGGCCTGCTCTCGCTGTTCGTGCTGCGCGCCATCAGCTATGGCCATGCCAGCCCGACGCGCTTCTTCAGCCACGCACAGCATCTCTCCGAGCTGGTGTCCTTCAAGACCAAGGATTCGGCGTCGAACAGCTTCCCGGGGGATCACGGCCTGATGCTGATGGTATTCGCGAGTTTCATGCTGGCCTTCGCACCGCGCCGCATCGCCCTGTGCAGCCTGGCGTTCGTGGTACTGCTGAGCGCTCCGCGGATCATGGTCGGCGCTCACTGGTTCAGCGATGTCTATCTGGGCTCGCTCAGCATTGCACTGATCGCGTTGCCCTGGGTGCTGTGCACACCACTGGCGACCACCGTTGCCCGTGGCATGGAAAACGCGCTGACCCGATTCAAGCAGCGCTCCTGAAGCAGCATTCGTGAACCTGCATTCAAGAACCTGAACTCAGGTCAGCCGACGAGGGGTGTCCGCGAGAAAGGGCTGGAGTCCTTGTGGTGCCGCTTTCCCTGGCGGTCATCCTCCTTGTCGCGAGCGCCCTCCTCCACGGCCTCAGCCTTGCCAAGCCCGCTACCGCCATTCCCGGGGGGCGGAGGGCTGGCATCGGCCGTGGCAAGGCCTGTCATCTCGTGTTCCCCACCGGCCACCACCTGATCACGTCCATTGTGCTTGGCGTGATACAACCGCCTGTCGGCCAGCTGCATCAGCTCATCCAGCGAATCGACCTCATGACTGATGGCAACGCCGATGGAAACCGTGACCGGTACCGGCGTGCCGGCGAAGGCCGGAGGAGACTTGGCCAGCAGGGAGCGCATGCGCCCCGCCACGGAAATGGCTTCGGAACGCCCGATACGCGGCAACAGCACCAGGAATTCCTCGCCACCGACGCGTCCGGCGCGATCGCCCTGACGCAATGTGGCCGTCAGCAGACGGCCCAGATGACGCAGCACTTCATCTCCGACGGCATGCCCATGCAGGTCATTGACGCGCTTGAAGTTGTCCGCATCCAGCATCAAGACCGCACAGGGCACTCCGTCACGCCACCAGTCCTCGGCGTGGCGCAATATCTGGCGGCGATTGAGCAATTCGGTCAACTCATCACGACTGGCATCTTTCAGATACTGGCGCTCGAAGTGTTCGGTAAGCGCCAGCATGCGCCACAGGAAGGTGACCATCATCAGGAAGACCGCGAACAGATTGGTCGATTGCAGCACCCAGACCGACAGGACGCCGCCCTCATGCAGGACTGGCGAGACCATCAGCGCCGAGACAGCCGCCATGAACAGCATCAGTGTCGTCACCACTCGAATGCGCGGCGCCAGCGGGGCCAGGTGGATGCCGGCCATCACGATGAAGAAATAGTACTCATAGCCCGCCGAGAGCCCGAAGCAGAAAACCGAGAGCCAGGCCATCAGCGTCAAGGCGCTCATCATCAGGGCCAGACCCAAGGTCAGCTGATGCGCCCGGTGCAGCATCACGCCCAGCACGGACACGAGCGCCATGATGCCGCTGGCGAATGCCAACCGCGACTCGTTGAAGAGAGTGAAGAAGGGAACCCACACCACGAAGAGGCCCATCAGCATCAGATAGACCCAAAGATAGGCATGGTAGAAACGACGATGCTCCACGGCGAGCAATCGTGGTTCATGACGTAGCCAGGTGCTTATGACTCTCGGCATCAGGCAATCCTTGCCAGCTAGGCAGTGTCCGCGTGGCGGTCCCTCACGCGACTCCAGAAGGTGCAACATCGCGTCAGGCGGGCAGCAAGAGAAAGGAAGAAGGTATAGCTGCCTGCCGCGATGGCACTCCACAAAGGCCGAGCACGACATGTCACACATCATGCTACGGGGCTTATGAACTTCATTACATCATAAGCCCTGCTGGGCGATGCACCAGTCATAATTCGGCTATTGCGTTGCCTGGATGCGACGCTTACGCACACGTCAACCTGCGGCCTTGCTTGCTTACCAGCTGCCCGTGTTGCTCATGGAGGCCCAGGGTTCCTGCGGCGCAAGGGCGTCACCGGCCTGCAGCAGCTCCAGCGAAATCCCATCCGGGCTCTTCACGAATGCCATGTGGCCGTCACGCGGCGGGCGATTGATGGTCACGCCGTTGTCCATCAGATGCTGACAGGTGGCGTAGATATCCTCGACGCGATAGGCCAGATGGCCGAAGTTGCGCCCACCTTCGTATTCTTCCGGGTCCCAGTTATGGGTCAGTTCCAGCATCGGCGCCTGCATCTCGCGGGCACGTTCGGCATCCTGCGGGGCTGCCAGGAAGATCAGCGTGAAGCGGCCCTTCTCGGAATCCTTGCGCGAGATCTCGACCATGCCGAGCAGGTCACGGAAGAAATGCAGTGAAGCGTCGACATCACGGATACGCAGCATGGTGTGCAGATATTGCATGGATCACTCTCTTGAACGGTGGTTGAGGCAGCACTGAGGACGGAAAAGACGTGCGCCGAGCGTAGCTGGCTCGGCGCACGGGAATATTCTAGACACACGACTGCCGCGCGACGAGTCTCCTCGCGGCGCGGCAGTGTGGTAATGCATGCACCCTGCTGCTGGCGTCTCGCGCCGTCAGGCGATGCGTGAACTGCGCTCCAGACGTACGGGCACCGCCTTGGAGGATGGCGTGCCGGTATCAGCGCCGTGGCTTTCCAATGCGACCAGCACGTTGGTTTCCGGATAGTAGGCCCCGATGCAACCGGCCGGGATGTCGTACTCGACCAGACGGAACTGCGGCGCACGTCGCTCGCTGCCGTCCGGACGCGGCTCGCCGAGCATGTCGACCCAATCACCGTCGGCCAGCCCCAGCCGCGCCAGGTCGTCACCATTGATGAAGATCACCCGCCGCTGACCCGACACGCCACGATAGCGGTCGTTGTAGCCGTAGACGGTGGTGTTGTACTGATCGTGGCTGCGCATGGTCTGCAGCGTCAGCCAGCCGTCACGCCGCGCCAGCTGTTGATGCATCACCGACTCCGGCAGCGGCATGTGCGAGAACTCGGCCAGGCCGCTGGAGGTCGGGAAGGCAAGCTCGCGCACCGGATTGGCGAGGTGGAAGCCGCGCTTGTGTGCCAGCCGTGCATTGAAGTCCGCGAAGCCGGGAATGACCGCCGCGATCTCGTCACGGATCAGGTCATAGTTCTCGCTCAGGGCCTGCCAATCGACCGGATCACTGCCCCCTCGCGCCGGCAGCACGCGCGCCAGAGTGGCACGCGCGATCGCCGCGATGATGCCGGGCTCGGAGCGCAACTCAGGGCTGGCCGGCGCCTTGATGCCGGCGCTGGAGTGCACCATCGACATCGAGTCCTCGACGCTGATGTGCTGGGAAGCCACCTGTGAGGAGCGATCGATCTCGCTGCGCCCGAGACACGGCAGAATCAGCGCATCGGTCTGCTTGCCCATCACCAGATGACTGCGATTGAGCTTGGTGCTGATCTGGACGTTGAGCTCGAGGTTGCGCATCGCGGCCTCGGTCCGCTCGCTGTCCGGCGTGGCACGCGTGAAGTTGCCGCCCAGCGCGATGAAGGTCTTCGCCTTGCCCTGCTCCAGCGCCGCCAAGCTCTCCACGGTGTTGTAGCCCGGCGCACGCGGCATGCTGACGCCGTAGCGCGCTTCCAGTGCATCGATCAGCCAGGCGGGCGCCTTCTCGTCGATGCCCATGGTGCGATCGCCCTGGACGTTGGAATGGCCACGCACCGGACAGGCCCCGGCACCGGGGCGACCGAAGTGCCCGCCGAGCAACAGCAGATTGACGATCTCGCGCACACTCTCGACGGCATGCAGATGCTGGGTGATGCCCATCGCCCAGGTGCAGATGACGTTGCCGGCACTGGCGAAGATGGCGGCCGCCTCCTCGAGCTGAGCGCGCGTCAGGCCGGACTGGCCCTCGAGGGTTGCCCACTCGGTCGCCTCGACCAGCGCCTGCCAGGCCTCGACGCCGCGGGTATGCGCTTCGATGAAGCTGGCGGCGCGCGTGAATTCGCCCCGCGCCTCCATCGCGAACAGCGCCTTGGCCATGCCACGCACCGCCGCCATGTCGCCGCCCATGCGTGGCTGGTAATAGCGATGGCTGATGGGCTGGCTGGAGAGGGTCATCATCTCCAGCGGCGACTGCGGATCGGCAAAGCGCTCCAGCCCCCGCTCACGCAGCGGATTGAAGCTGACGATGCGCGCGCCACGCCGTGAGGCGCGCCGCAGATCGCCCAGCATGCGCGGGTGATTGGTGCCGGGGTTCTGACCGAACACGAAGATGGCATCCGCGTGCTCGAAGTCCTCCAGCAGCACCGTGCCCTTGCCGACGCCGAGGCTCGCCTTCATGCCGACGCCGCTGGCCTCGTGGCACATGTTGGAGCAGTCGGGGAAGTTGTTGGTACCGAACAGACGCACGAAAAGCTGGTAGAGATAGGCCGCCTCGTTGCTGGCACGCCCCGAGGTATAGAACAGCGCCTTATCCGGCGACGTCAGCGCGCTGAGGTGCTCGGCGACAAGCTCGAAGGCCGCGTCCCAGCTGATCGGCATATAGCGATCACTGGCCGCGTCGTAGCGCATCGGTTCGGTCAGACGCCCCTGATCCTCGAGCATGAAGTCGTCCCAGCCCAGCAGCTCCGTGACGGTGTGCTGAGCGAAGAAGCGCGGCGTGACCCGCTTGGCGGTCACTTCCCAGGCCACCGCCTTGGCGCCGTTCTCGCAGAATTCGAAGGAGGAGCCGTGTTCCGGGTCTCCCCAGGCACAGCCGGGGCAGTCGAAGCCCTTGTCCTGATTGGCCTTGAGCAGGGAGCGCACGCTCTTCCACGGCGCCCTGGAGTGACTGACATGCTGGCCGACGCTCTTGAGTGCGCCCCAGCCACCCGCCGGCCCGGAATAGGCGGCAATGCGCGGATGACGCGTCTGTTGCGCATCCTCGCGGGGCAGGCTGGCAGACGCAGGCGTCTCGATCTCGGGGGCAGCAATGTCGGTCATGTCAGGATCCACTGGCTAGGATGAACGGGGGCGATCAGCGTGACCGCTGAGCAATTCGAGTCGACGCCCGCGGTGGGCACAGATCAGATTGAGGTCGCAGGCGCGGGCGGTCTCGACGGCGAGTCGCGAGGGCACCGCCAGGGTAACCAGGGTCGGAATGCGCGCACGGATGGTCTTCTGCACCAGCTCCAGGCTGCAGCGGCTCGACACCAGCAACGCCTCGGGCCACACACCGCTGTCGAGGCTCATGCCGATCACGCGGTCCAGCGCATTGTGGCGACCGATATCGGCGCCCTGCGAGATCAGACCGCCTTCGGCGTCCAACCCCAGCGCCAGATGCATGCCGCGGCGCGTGGCGCGCTCCAGGCGCTCCAATCCGCGCATCAACGCATCGGGCGCCAGCGCTGCCCGTGGCGGCAGACGCATGAGTCCCGCCATCAGCTCCGCTTCGTCCTGCACGCCACAGGCGCCGCAGCTCGAGACACTGCTCTCACGCCGCTGATGACGCTCGGCCTTGCGCGCCAGCGAGTCACTGACCTCAAGGCGCACCGCCAGCCCATGACGCAGCCGCGAGAGATGGATCGCCGAGACCTCGTCACGCCGCGTGATCCAGCCCGCGGTGAAGGCATGCCCCAGCGCCAGCGGCTCAAGGGCCTCTGGACTGGCCAGCAAGGTGCCCATCGCGGTGTCATTGAGCGCCAGACTCACCGGCAGCTCCGATGGGCCATCCAGCTCGCGCAGCGGCACCTCGCGGGCATCCGCGTAGCCTGCAGCGCCTGGCGCCTGTTGATAGAGCGAATCTTTCATTACGGCTCTCCGTGGCGCAGATGTGTGGCGAGAATGGTGCACGCAACCCTCACCCGACCTCTGCGCAATATGGGAATATCCTACCGCCATGCCATGAGAGCGACCAATTGAGCCGAGCCGCCAATTGATAGACACCGCCAATGAAGATGACGTCCAGCCGGTGACAGGCATGCGGGCCATCGCGGTGGGCGAGAAATTCGCGCGCGAGTCGCGTAAAATGCGTCGCCGACCCTTGAGGGTGCTCCTGCTGTCGCGCTATCACCCGCCCGCCGGCCGCTCTCATCTCTCGATCATCCTGCTCCGGATTTACGTTCCGGCCCGCATGAGGACCTTCGCATGACCGACACGCCCGACCTGACCACCGCGTCTGATCAGGCCAGCGCCCCGCAGCTGACCAGCACGTCTGCCTCCGCCCGCCCCAGCCCGCTGGCGCCGCAGCATGTGGTCTGCGCGCTCTACAAGTTCGTCACCCTCGAGGACTTCGAGGCGCTGCGCGACCCACTGCTGGCGGTGATGAACGAGCACGCCATCCGCGGCACCCTGCTGCTGGCCCGCGAAGGCATCAACGGCACCGTGTCCGGCTCACGCGCGGGCATCGATGCGCTGCTCGCCTGGCTGACCAGCGACCCGCGCCTGGCCGAGCTCGACACCAAGCAGTCACTGGCCGAGCAGGCGCCCTTCCTGCGCGCCAAGGTCAAGCTCAAGCGCGAGATCGTCACCATGGGCGTCGAGGGCATCGATCCGCGTCACACCGTCGGGACCTATGTGGAGCCGAAGGACTGGAATGCGCTGATCTCCGATCCTGAAGTGCTGCTGATCGACACGCGCAATGACTATGAAGTGGAAGTGGGGACCTTCGCCGGTGCCGTCAACCCGAACACCACTGCCTTCCGTGATTTCCCGGACTACGTCTCGCGCGAGCTGGACCCGACACAGCACCGCAAGGTGGCGATGTTCTGCACCGGCGGCATCCGCTGCGAGAAGTCCACGGCCTATCTCAAGGAGCAGGGCTTCGATGAGGTCTATCACCTCAAGGGCGGTATCCTGAAGTATCTGGAAGAGGTGCCCGAGGAAGAGACGCTGTGGCAGGGCGAGTGCTTCGTGTTCGATGAGCGCGTCACCGTCGACCATCAGCTGCGCCCTGGCCAGTACGATCAGTGCCATGCCTGCCGCCTGCCGATCACCGAGGAAGACAAGCAGAGCGAGCGCTACCAGAAAGGCGTCAGCTGCCCACGTTGCTACGACAAGCTGAGCGACGCCCAGAAGGCGCGCTTCGCCGAACGCGAGAACCAGATTCGCCTCGCCAGAGAACGTGGCGAAGCCCACCTGGGCATGGACGCCGTCGCCCAGATGCAGGCGCGACGCGATGCCAAGCAGCAGCAGCGTGAAGCCGCCCGCCGCGCCGCGCTGGAAGCCAGCAAGAAGGCCAGCGAGAAGTCCGGCAAGTAGATCTGCCAATAGACCTGCAAGAAAGCCCGGCATAGAAAGCCCAGCAAGAAGAGCTGATAGCAGCCAACGCCGCTTTCGCTACCCGAACACCCCGTCTCGACGGGGTGTTCTGCGTTGCAGGCTCACTCAATCGGCCACACCCGCCGAGTGAGGCAGCGAACGCAGCAGTTCCAGCACGGCATTCAGCCGTCGGCTACGCTGCTGTCCACTGCGCCACAACAGCCCGACCGTCTCGCCCTCGCCGGGCAGTCGACGCGCGATCAGCCCTTCACCAAGCCGCGAATCGGCCAGGTTCTCCGCCAGCACGCTGACTCCCAGGCCAGCCTCCAGCATCACGCCGAGGCCGGAAATCGAATTGGCCTCCAACAAGGGCGAGGGCTGCAGGCCCAGCAGCTCGAACTGCTGATTGAGGCGCCGCCGCTGCTGCATCTCCGGCGTCAGCAACACCAGCGGATAGTCGCGCAGGCACTCCCACTGCGGCGCGTCGGGCAGGCGGAAATGCGCCTGACTGGCGATCAGCGCCGAATGCTCCTGATAGAGCGGCCGACAGGCGAAGCCGCTCATGGCCGGCGCCGCAGGGTAGCCGACCGCGAGATCCAGCTCGCCATCCTCGAGCCCCTGGGCCAGCGATGAGGTCGACAGCTCGCGCAGGCGCAGCGAGAGCTGCGGGAAGGCCTCGCGCAGCCGCGGCAGAAACTCGCCGACCGCCGCCAGCGCCGACGGCACCACGCCCAGTGACAGGCGGCCGGTCAGCACCGCGTCCGGTGACAGGTCTCCCTTCAGCTCATCCAGCTCGGCGAGAATGCGCCGTGCGTGGGTCAGCACGCGCTCCCCTTCCGGGGTGAAGCCCTCGAAGCGGTGGCCGCGCAGTATCAGCGCCGTGCCCAGCTCCTCCTCGAGCTGCTTGAGGCGCGCCGACAGCGTCGGCTGGGTGACATGACAGACCCGCGCTGCGCGACCGAAATGGCGCTCACTGGCCAGCGCGACCAGAAAACTCAACTGTCGATGATCCATGTCGGGCCCTTGGCTCGCGGTGGCGGGAGTGACGTACGCTGGGGGCGCATGCCGTCAGCGCTATGATGACGCAAGGCAGCCCGTCAGTCAGCACGCCTGCATGTCTGGCGATCAGACACGAAAACGCCCGGCGCGATGGCCGGGCGTTGGATATCACCACTATCCAGGCGTCGCTTATTGAGCAGCGTCCTGGACAGCTTCGCCAGCATGCTCGACATCCTGGCCGGCACCGTCAACGGTGTTGCAGCCGGAAAGCGCTGCCAGAGTGAAGAAAGAGGCGAAGATGAGTGCAATGGTGCGGGACATGGTCATGCTCCTTGCGGTAGTGAATATCGAGAAATCTCGTAAAGACGCCAGTGCCTGCGCCTCTACCCTCATACCTTGGGCCGCCCCATGGGCTTTCAAGGGGTGAGATTCATGTTTTGTTCACTCGCCGCCCATGTCATGGACAGTGCCATCAACTGGCCGATTCCTCGATGGAACCCCCAAGGTGTTCGAGATCTTCCCCGAAACCTTCCACGGTATTGCAGCCACCCAACAGCAGGCCGAACAGCAGCGCGGTGCCAGTCATCATCATGAATCGTCGCATGGGCATTCCTCTCTCTCGGGCAATCAGCTGGCGGCGTTGTCGATCGAACCGCCCAGATGCTCCAGGTCCTTGCCGAAACCGGCCACGGTATTGCAGCCGGCCAGACTCACACTGGCCACCAACAGGGCAGCCACCATCAAACGCGTCATTCTCATCACTTCTCTTCCTGATCAACGGCCAATGAAGGTGAGACACCCTCACTGACCGAAGGTGCCAATCCTCAACGATTTACCAGCAGAATCTTGCCCAGCGCCTCGCCGGACTCCAGCAGCTCATGCGCCTTGGCGACGTCACGGAAGCTGAACTGGTGCTCGTCGAGCAGCGGACGTACCGCACCGGCCTCCAGCATCTCGCTCAGGGCGTTGAGCAGTTCCGGCTGGTCGTCCATGCCGATACCGGTCAGCAGCGGTACCGAGCGGAAGATGACGTGCAGCGACAGGTTCTTGGAGTGCAGCTGGGTCAGGTCGTGGGTCGAGCGGGTATTGATGGAGCACAGACGACCGGAGGTCGCGGTGGCCTCGATGGAGCGATCCAGGTTGTCGCCACCGACGGTGTCGAAGACCAGATCGAAGCCACGCCCGGAGGTCAGGCGCGTCAAGTAGTCCGCGACCGCTTCCTCGCGGTAGTTGATGATCTCGTCGGCGCCCAGCTGGCGTGCCAGGTCCGCCTTGGCTTCGCTGGACACGGTGGTGGTGACATGCGCGCCGAGATACTTGGCGATCTGTACCGCGACATGGCCGACGCCGCCGGTGCCGGCGTGGATCAGCACGTGCTCGCCTTCCTTGATCTGACCGCGTGATGCCAGTGCCGTCCAGGCCGTCAGGAATACCAGCGGCAAGGCCGCACACTCTTCCAGCGTCAGCGCCGCCAGGCTCGGGCGCTTCACGATCACACGGGTGTCGGCGATCATGTAGTCCGCCAGAGCGCCCTGCCAGCCCTTCACGCCACCGGCACAACCCAGCACTTCATCCCCGACGGAGAAGTCCGATACGCCTTCGCCGACGGCATCGATCACCCCGGAGACATCGCCATTGAGAATGGCCGGGAATTCCGGGTGCGACTTGACCAGCCCTCTGCGCAGCTTGGTCTCGATGGGGTTGATGCTGGAAGCCGTCACCTTGATACGCACCTGCCCCCGCGCCGGTGTCGGGGTCTCCAGTTCGCGCTCGACGAACACTTCGGGACCGCCGTACTGCTCGATGACCATGGCTTGCATGAGGAAAGACTCCTGAACGATGAAGGAAGAGACGCCATAGCCGGGCTCGGCGCCATCATGAATAGGGGGTGAGCGGCGTGCCGGAGTGCCGACAGGACAGACTGGCATTTCGCTCAGATTACCGCGAGCTTACTCCGTGTCTAACATAAGGTCAGCATCAGCTCAGCATCAGGTCAGCGCCAGCTTGAGCACGATGATGAAGATGACCGCGACCGTCAGCCATTTCACCCAACGCGCCCCTGCCGGCCCCATGTTGACCCGCGCGCCGAGGAAGGCGCCGCTCATGTTGCCGACCGCCAGCACCAGACCGTAGGCCCAGCGCACCTGACCATCGAACACGAACACCGCCAGCGCCGGCAGGGTATACATCAACACGATGAAGACCTTGAAGACGTTGACCTGGGTCAGGTCGATCTTGAGCAGCCGGTAGAGCACCACGATGAACAGCACGCCGACACCGACCTGAATGAAGCCACCATAAATGCCGATGCCGAACATCGCCAGCAACACCACGGGCGTGATGCGCTCCGGCGTCAGTTCACGGGTGTCGATGCGTGGCGTCGGCAGCAGCATCATGATCGAACACACCACCATCACCACGATCAGGACGCTCTCGAAGGCCTCGGCACTGATGCGGGTCGCCAGCCAGGCCCCCAGCATGGCGCCTGCCACGGCGGGCACGGCCAGCCGCCAGGCCACCCCCATGTTGTGTGCGCCCGCCTTGAGGAAGGTGCTGGTCGCGGTCGCACTCTGCAACGCGATCGCCACGCGGTTGGTGGCATTGGCCTGCGCAGGCGGCAGGCCGAGAAACATCAGCAATGGCAGCGTCAGCATCGAGCCACCCGCCGACAGCACATTGATGAAACCGGCCACGCCACCCAGTGCGATCAGCGCCACTACGCTGATCAGATCAAGGCCGCTGGTCAGCCCTGCAACATCCGACATCATGCCGACATTCCTTGTCCCGCCATCCTGTTGAGTGAAGACGCCCGCGGCAGACATGCCCCAGAGCGCGCGATGCCCGACACACCACCCTCGCGACTGAGCGGGGGAAAGTGATGCCGGGCATCGTTCATAGCATATCGCGACGCGTCACGCCTGCTTCAGCCACATCGGCTGACGCGTCTGGCGCTCATCCGACACGCCTGGCTCAGTGCGCCAGCGCTTCCTGCCGGCCACTCTGACGCACGCTGTAGGTCAGCACGCCCAGGAAGATGACCAGGCCTGCGAGGTCGTAGGTCAGCTGACCATGCGGCCACAGCATCAGCGCACCGAGCGGGAACATCGCCAGACGCAGCCACCAGGGCAGCTCGTGCTCCAGATAGCCTTCCAGGCCCGCGACGATGGCGTAGATCCCGAACAGCGCGAACACGAACACCGTCAGCATCTCGCCGATGTCACCGGAGATCAGCGGGCTCCAGGCGAACAGCAGCGGCACGATGTAGAGGCCCTTGGCGATCTTCCAGGCCATCAGGCCGGTCTTCATCGGCGGTGTGCGGGCGATCGCGGCTGCCGCGAAGGCGGTCAGGCAGACCGGCGGTGTGACGTTGGAATCCTGGGACAGCCAGAAGATGATCATGTGCGCACTCACCAGCGCCATGGTCAGCACGTGCGGCGACAGCGCCTGCTCATACAGCTGGCTCTGGAAGGTATCCGGCACCAGTGCCAGCAGTTCGCGGGCGGCGTCCATGCTCATCGGCGCGCCCAGCAGGTCCAGCTTGTCCGGTGCAGCCAGCATGAAGATGGCCTTGGCCTGCTCCGGCAGGTTGCCCGCCGCCAGCAGATCCACCAGCTGGGAATGGGCGATCAGGTTGTAGAGCGCCGGGGCGGACAGCGTGCCCAGCACGATATAGGACGCCGTCACCGGCAGGCCCATGCCCAGAATCAATGACGCCAGCGCGATCAGGATGATGGTGATCAGCAGACTGCCACCCGCCCAGTCGGTGATCATCAGCGAGAAGGTGTTGCCGATACCGGTGGTGGAGACGACGTTGACGATCAGGCCGACGGTGATCAGCAGGATCGCCGTGGTGGTCATGTTGCGCACCCCGGCCAGCATCGCCTCGATGATGTCACCGAGCTTCATCGGATTCTTCGACAGCCACGAGGCCGCGATGACGGACAGGATCGCGATGCCGGCGGCGTAGGTCGGCGTGAAGCCGTAGATCAGCGCGCCGACCAGCACGAACAGCGGTGCCAGATAGTGCCAGCCATCCTTGAGCACGTCCTTGAGACGCGGGCCCTGCGGGTCATCCAGCGCCGTGGCGTCGGAGCGCTTGGCCTCGATGCGCACGAACATGGCCACCGACAGGAAGTAGAGCAGCGCCGGCAAGGCGGCCACGCCGACGATGGTCAGGTACGGCACCTGGGTGTAGGACGCCATGATGAAGGCGCCCGCGCCCATCACCGGCGGCATCAGCTGGCCACCGGTCGAGGCGGCGGCCTCGACGCCTGCCGCGAAGCGCGCCGGGAAGCCGGCACGGCGCATCAGCGGAATCGTGATCACGCCGGTGGAGACGGTGTTGGCGACACTCGAGCCGGACACCGAGCCCATCAGGCCGGAGGCGAACACCGCCACGAAGCCCGGGCCACCCTTGAAGCGACCCGCCGCGCAGCGCGCCAGATCGATGATGAAGTCACCCGCGCCGGACTTGACCAGGAAGGCCCCGAACAGGATGAACATGAACACGTAGGACCAGGAGATGCGTGCGATGGAGCCCAGCATCCCTTCGCCGCCGATGAAGCTTCTGAACAGCACCGTCTCCCAGGTCAGGCCCGGGAAGTTGAACACGCCACCGACATACTTGCCCCACCAGGCCACGTAGGTCAGCGCGATCAGACACAGCACCGGGATGAACCAGCCGGTGGTGCGACGCGCGAACTCGAGGATCAGGCCGACCGCGACGATGGAGACCACCCAGTCCGCGGTGGAGAACACCACGCCGCGGTCATAGAGCGCATCCTCGAAGCCGATCAGGTAGAGGCCGCAACCCAGTGCCGCCAGCCCCAGCATGACATCCACGCCCAGCACCCAGCGCTTGGCACCATCACTGGCCGGCGTCAGCATCGGAATGGTCAGCGCGCACAGCAGACCGAACAGGCCGTAGTGCAAGGCGCTCACCCACAGCTCCGACAGGGTCGAGACGGTGTTGAAGTACAGGTGCGCCAGACAGATGACGATGGAGATCACGAAGACGGCACGCCCCAGCCAGGGCAGCTCCATGCGCCACGGCGCAGCTTCGGCGGATTCGTCGCGCACACCGGAGAGATCCGGCTCCTGCGCTTCGCTATCAGTGGGACGAGAGGGCTCTGGCGAGCGGGAATCATGCATGGCGTTGCCTCAAAACGGGATCAGACAGCGATGGCGCAGCGGCGACTTGCGTCACCATGCGCCCGGGCTTGCGAGGAGAATACGGGCTTCTACAGCAATCAATCGTGGGCACTGCTCTGGTCCTGCGCCTCACCTTGCCCACGCGGGGCAGTGTCATGGCGCCGGACCGGCGGTGGTTTATTGGTCTGGGAAACTGCGCTGCCCTCACCGCCGCCAGAGGCGAGCGATGAGGGCAGCGGGAACATCAGGTATGGATCACTCGGCGATCAGGCGCGCCGGAATCTCGATGCCCTGCTCCTTGAAGTAACGTGCGGCACCCGGGTGCAGCGGCAGCGGCAGGCCCGCGATGGCCTTGTCGAGGGCCATGGCCTTGGTGGCCGGGTGGATGTTGTTCAGGAACGGCAGGTTCTCGTACATGGTCTTGGTGATCTGATAGACGTCTTCTTCGGAGACATCGTCACGCACCACCAGGATGTTCGGCTGGGCGATGGTGTTGATCGCCTCGTCCTGACCCGGGTAGGTGCCAGCGGCGATTTCGTACGGAGTCCACAGCTCGAACTGGGAGTTGACCTTGGCCAGCTGCTCTTCGGTGAAGTCCAGCGTGGTGATCTCGCCGCCCAGGTTGGCGTAGGCACGAGTCACGGCGGAGGCCGGTGCGCCGGCCGGAATGTTCATGCCGTCGATGTTGCCGTTCTGCATCGCGTCGGCGCTCGGGCCATAGCCCATGTAGGCCAGATCCATCTTGTCGGCATCGATGCCCAGCTGCTCGAGGATGAAGCGACCCGAGCCTTCGGTACCGGAGTTCTTCTTGCCGATGGAGAAGCTCTTGCCGTAGAAGTTGGTCATGTCCTCGATGGTGCCGGACTTGACCTCATCATTGCGGGCCACGAAGTGCTCGACGTTCTGCCACAGCATCGAGATGCTGCGCAGGTTCTTGTGCGCCTTGTTGACCGGCGGGGTGCCATTCCATGCCCAGGCGCCGTAGAGGCCCTGGATGATGCCGAACTGGGCCTGGTCCTCTTCCATCAGCTTGAGGTTCTCGCCGGAGCCGGCAGAGGAGATCGCGGACACGGAGATGCCGGCGGTCGGCTCGAGCTTGACCTTGATCAGCGTGGAGAGTGCCACGCCGACCGGGTAGAAGGTGCCACCGGTGGTGGCGGTACCCATGATGTACTTGCCTTCCGCCTGAGCCACGGCACTGAGACCAAGAGAGGCTGCGATGGCGAGACCGAGACCGGCCTTGAGGAACTGACGCTTTTGCATGGAGTGACTCCTTGGCGAACCTGCCGGGCGCAGGTTGAGCATTCTTGTAATGTGGGTAGGCAGACGGACATTGCGGCTGAGCAGGCTCTGGCCCTGGGCGGTGCTGGCCATGTCGCGACCGACAATGCGCAAGGTAGTCCTCTTTTGCGTGGGGCGTTCGTTGCGAGCCTCTGCTTCAGCGTAGGAAGAAGGTTAGCAACTGTCCGCGCGGCGCGGTATTTGGCGATGGGGGCATTGCGCAGCCTCCACAGCGCGCACGGGCAATCCGCAAAGTGGCAGGATTCTGCCGATCTGGTCACACTGAGGGCATTCGCGGGCGTTCACGCCAGGGAGTCCGCCACGATTCGGGTTACCCTTTGCCCTCGACTCACGCCCGCCCTGCTCCATCCGATCAAGGAGAGACGATGACCCCCTTCAGCCTTCACCCGCAGCTGGACGCCGACACCCACTTCGTGGCCGACCTGCCGCTGTGCACCGTGCGCCTGATGAACGATGCGCGCTATCCGTGGCTGGTACTGATTCCGCGCCGCGATGCCATCCGCGAGATCTACGAGCTGGACAGCAGCGCCCAGCAGCAGCTGTGGCAGGAAACCACCCAACTGGGCGAGCTGCTGATGACGGTAAGCGGCGGCGAGAAGCTCAATATCGGCGCACTGGGCAACATGGTGCCGCAGCTGCACATGCACGTGATCGCCCGCCGCAGCGATGATGCAGCCTGGCCAGGGCCGGTGTGGGGCGTCGGCACGGCAGAGCCCCACGACAGCGAAGCGCTGACGGTGCTGGTCGACACCCTGCGCATGAAGATCGCCGAGCTGCCGAGCTATTCCTACTGACAGCACCACCTGCGCTTTCACGGACACTGCCATCTACAAGAACGGGGCCCAATGGGCCCCGTTCTTGTAGATGGCAGGTAGTGTGTAGCAGGTAACTAGGGCGGCACCGCAGACCTCACTCGTGGCCTGAGATCTGCCCTGACGACCGCGGGCCCAGAGGGCTCTGGAGGGAGGTGCCCGGCGCCGAGCGATCGAAGGGCGAGGCGCCGCGACCGGTGGGAGAATCCAGCGCCTTGAGACTGCTGGCGACCAGCAAAGCGCCAAAGACCGTGATGATGATGCCGCCGAGCAGCCCGACCAGTGCCGCCCACGGCCACTGACGGCGCGCGCGGCCGTTTGAGTGCGGCCCACCCAGGCGCGAGCCGGCCGCCGCCAGGCGTCCGCTGGCCTTCATGATCAAGGTGGCCATCGCCACGCTGCCCACCGTCAGCGCGGTGCCCAATGACATCGCCAGCACCGCCAGTACCCCGCTGCCGACCATGTTCAGCGCCAGCGCGGCCAGCAAGACCAGAATCGCGCCGGAACACGGCCGCAGGCCGATCGCCAGCACCGCCATGCCCATGGTGCGCCAGTCGCCACTGGCCTGCTCCGCGGTCACGCCATGCGCATGGCCGCAACCGCAGTCATGCCCGTGTGAATGAGCGTGGCCGTGAGAGTGGGAGTGAGAGTGGGAGTGAGAATGTGAGTGGTCGTGGCCAGGCGACGGCTCGAACGCCAGCCCCTGCATCGCTGGCGCCTGCGGCGCTCCCACGCTAGAGGCAGGCTGTGCTCTGACAACACGCCATAGCGTGCGAGCGGCGCGCCACAGCAGCAACAGCCCCAGCACCAGCACCCCGAGATGACTGAGCAGGGTGACCTTCTCGACCTGTCCGAGCACATCGCGCCCCGCCCAGTCGAGCAGCCCCGCCCCGAGGCCGACCAGCACCAGCGCACTGACGCCCTGCAGCAAGGCCGCCAGCAACGACAGCCACAGCGCACGGCGCCGAACGATGGGCTGGCTGACCAGCAGCGTACTGATCACGACCTTGCCATGCCCGGGGCCCGCGGCATGCAGCACGCCATAGGCGAAGGACAGCCCGATCAGCGCCCAGGGCGTGCCGGGATGGGCGGCAAGTTCACTCATGGCGCGCCCCAGCGAGCGCTGGAAACGCGATTGCTCGGCAAAGATCCACCCCAGCGCCTCGCCCCAGCCCTGCACCAGGCTTGGCCAGAGCGCCATGCCCAGCACAAGCAGCCCGCAGCCGACCGCCAGCCAGCCGGCCAGTCGCCGCCCCCGCGACGAGGCCGGCTTCAGCAGGCCATCACGCATGCCCTTGAGGCTCTTGATATCGCCAAGCCCGCTGGTGTCCTTCGGCTCACTGCTCATCAGCCACCTCACAGCTGACACTGCCGACCTCGGCGAAGTACTGGCCGAGATCCATCGGTGCGGTGGCGTTGATATCCAGCATCGAGGCCTCGGCGACCTTGGACGGGTCCGGGTCGGCCGGCGTGATGCCCGGCGTGCAGCTCAGCGCCGAGTCCTGCCCTTCCAGCCCGCTCACCACCAGCCCTTGCTGCACGGCGATGGCATCCGGGTCATGCAGAATCTCGATGTAATAGGTGGGGTCATAGATGCGATAACTGAGGGTGTGGCCAGCCATCGCGACCGGCTCGGCCAGCGGCAGCTCCATCTGGAAGGCGACACGCTCACCCTTGAGCCAGGTGGTCTGGCGCGTCGCCTTGCCAAGCGCCACGGGTTCGCCGTCCAGCGTGACATGGGTGTAGTAATCGAACTGCGACAGATTGGCCAGAATCTCGCTGCCCAGCACATCGAGGCGCTGTTCCATGCTGGTATCGTCCTCGAGCGCGGCCAGCTCCTGACGCAGCGTCAGGCTGTAGAAGGGGTCGAGCAGCCAATACTGGCGCATCGCGACGGCCCGCCCCTGGTCATCGAGGCGCAGCGTCACCCGCAGATCGACCCAGCCGTGCGGATGCGCGGCGGCGGGCTGACTGGCCACCAGGGTGCCCAGCATCAACAACGGTGTCAGCCAGACTGCGGGGCGCAGGCTGTGACGAGACGGGAAACGCGCCAGCGCGGACGACAGCGCCGCCACCAGGCGATGAACAGCAACAGACATCGGGAAACTCCGGCAGAACGTCACGGGGACGACAGGAAGGGATTGGCAGGATGTTACTTCATGACAAAACGGGCGGCATCCCGACGCAGCCCGAGGACATCTTCGACAGGCTTTGATGGCGGTCAGTTCGCCGAATCATCATGGCCATGGCGAAAGTCTTCTCGGCGCAGCCCGTATTTGTGCATCTTGAGATTGAGCGTACGCCGCGGCAGCGCCAGCTCCTCCAGCACCTGAGCGATGTTGCCGCGTGCGCGGGTCAAGGCGGCGCGAATCAAGGTCGACTCGAACATCGCCACCTGTGCCGCCAGCCCATGCTCCTCGCTGCTCGCCAGTGCCTCGTCGCTCGCCCCATTGCCGGCCTCGCCTGCGTCCTCCTCCGCTGAGGCATTGCCCAGCGCGGATGACTGCCGCGTTATGGGCGATTCCCCCAGCACCACGCGGCGACTGGCGGCCTGGCGCAGCTGCCACAGATTGCCCGGCCAGTCCGCCGCCATCAATGCGGCCAGCTCACCGCTGGCGAAGGGTTGCGCCTCCACCTCATGCACCTCGGCGGCCTGACGACTGAAATGCGCCATCAGCAACGGGATGTCCTCGCGCCGCTCGCGCAGGGCGGGTGTCGTCAGTTCGATCTCGGCCAGTGCATGCCCCAGGGTGCGCGTCAGCGGCCCGCTTGCCATCACGTCGCCCACGCTGCACTGCGCGCTGCACACCAGCCGTGGCGCCAGTCGGGCGCCGTCCTCACGCGCGGCGATCCAGCCTTCCAGCCACTGCCATTGCGCGCCACTCAGGTGATCCACCTCATGCAGCAGCAAGGTATTGGCCGCAGGACATGCCGCGAGCGCATCCTCGATCGCGCCCGCCAATGCCTCCGCGCCCTCTGCCCTGGCTTGCGACAGGGGCGCGCATTCCACTCGCGCCAGCAAGGCCGTCGCCGCCGTCGACATGGCAGCAGATGAGGCCGACGCGTCGGCAGGCGGCGCATGCTCGGCCAGTGCCAGCGCCAGAGTGCTGCGCCCGCTGCCCGCCTCGCCGCTGATCCAGACCCGCGCAGGATGTCCGCGCAATTCAAGCAGTCGCTCACGCAGCTGGCGAATCTGACGGCTCTCGCCCCGCAGCAGACCACTGAGGCCGCGCACGCTCAAGCGGCGGCGCAGGCGTTGGTTTTCATCACTCAGACGCCGCCCCGCCAGCGCCTGACGCAGCTTGAGCTCCAGCGCTTCGGGGTCAAACGGCTTCTCGATGAAATCGCGTGCGCCGCCCTGCATCGCGGCAACGGCCGTGGCGACATCGCCGTGCCCGGTCATCATCAGCACCGGCAGCTCCGGCGCCTTTAGCGCAAGCCGCGCCAGCAGCGTCAGGCCATCCATGCCCGGCATGCGGATATCGCTGATCACCACGCTGACCGGCTCAGCGGCGGCCAAGGCTTCCAACAGCGCCTCGGCGCGCGAGAAGCAGCGCAGGTGGATCTCGGCCAGCTCCAGCCACTGGGCGAGAGATTCGCGCACCGCCGGATCATCATCCACCAGCCATACCGGCGCCTCGCGGGTCAGATCGCTGTCCTGCTGCAGGCGCAGCTCTGCCGGGTCCAGGCCCGTGGCGGCAAACTCCTCTGCGCCCTCGAAGCCATCGCTGTCGTGCGTATAGCCTGTCATTCGTGCGTATACCCCGTCATGTCACGGATTGCTGCCCGCTGCCTTGTGGTTCGGTGCCGTCGGCTGCATGCGTTGCCTCCGACGCCGGCGTGCGTAGCCACAATTCGAAGCAGGCGCCGCCCAGCGCAGAGCCCTCAGCCAGCGAAGAGCCCTCAGCCAGCGAGGAGCCCTCGGCCGGTTCAGACACTGAAGAGCCCTCAGCCAGCGAGGAGCCATCAGCCAGCAAGGAGCCCTCAGCCGGTTCAGACACAGAAGCGCCATCGGCCAGACGCAGCTGGCCACCGAGATCGCGCGCCAGGCCATAACTCAGAAACAGCCCCATTCCCATGCCTTCGCCGACCTCACGCGTGGTGGTGAAAGGATCGAACAGCGTGTCACGCAGCGCAGGGTCGATGCCGGGGCCGTTGTCCTCGATGCGCAGACATCCGCCCGGCTGCCCCTCAAGGCTGGCCACTGCCGGCCAGGCCTGCCAACTGAGGCGCAGTCGCGGGGCCGTGCGCTTGTCGCTCTGCTGATCGGCCTGCTGTGCTCTCTGCTGCCCTTCCAGCGCATCGAGCGCATTGCGGATCAGGTTGGTCAGCAACTGCTCGAGACGCACCTGTTCGCCCATCACGATGATGTCCCGGGGCAACGCGTCCCGCTCCACCGTCAGGTCGAGGGCGGTGACTCGCTCGGCGAGCAGTTCCAGCGCGAAGTCGATGCGCGGCGCCAGCGCCAGGGCAACGGGCGCCTGCTGACTGGCCGGACGCACGAAGACGCGCAGCTGGCGAATCATGTCCGCCAGGCGCTCGGACAGCTCACTGATGCGCGTGAAGTTGCTGGCGGCGGATTCGGCGGCACGCGCGGTCAGCTCGGGGCGCGTTGCGGCGGAGGCGATGCCCCGCGCCAGCAGTTTGCCGCCGCTGCCGGCGTAGGTGCGAATACCGACCAGCGGCTGATTGAGCTCATGGGCGATACCGGCCGCCATGGTGCCCAGCGCGGCCAGCTTGCCGGCCTGCACCAGCTCGTCACGCGTGGCCTCGAGTTCGCGCGAGCGCTGGGCGACCCGCTCCTCGAGGCGCTCGTTGATCTCGCGCATCATCAGCGCTTCGCGCCGAATCAGTCCCAGACGCGCCTGACGCTCGCGCATCCACAGCGCCATCATCGCCAGCCCCAGAATCACGGCGAGCCCGACCAGCACCACATTGCGCGCCTGGATATAGAGTGGCCGCAGCGGCATCAGAAAATGCAGCTGCCAGCCCAGCGGCCCGCTGGCCAGCGACTCATCCAGATAGCGCTGGCCCATCGCCGCCGTCGGCAGCCGCGCGATCTCCGACGCCGCCAGCTCATGGTTGTCGCCCAGCACCAGACTGCCGTCCTCCAGCTCCCGCGACAGTGGTGTCAGCGGCGCCCCGCGAAACTGCTGCTGTGCCCGAATGCTGTCCAGCGCCTGCGGTTCGATCGCCTCCAGCGCGCGATACTTCCAGTTACGCCGCGAGGCCAGCAGCACGATGCGATTGGCATCGGCGAGCAGCACCGTCTCTCCCGCCTGGCGCCAGGTATCCTCCAGCGCCTCCAGCGAGACCTTGACCACCATGACGCCCAGCGGCTGACCCTCGGCCCCGAGTACCGGCGCCGAGACGAAATAGCCGGGGCGCCCGGTGGTATTGCCGACGGCGAAGAACTCGCCGCGCCCGCGCGCCAGGGCATCGATGAAGTAGGGCCGGTAGTCGTAGCGATAGCCGACGAAGCTGTCTGGCTCATCGAAGTTGCTCGCGGCCACGGTCATGCCGTCGCGGTCGGTCAGGAAGATGGCCGCCGCGCCGGAGGCACGCGCGACACGCCGCAGGTGCTGGTTGAGATCACTGCTCGAACCGAGGGGAGCGGCGGCACTGGCGGCGTCGCGTTCGTCTGAGGGGATAACAGGCGCCGTTGCCGCAGGCGGAACGCCCTGCTCGCCAAGGGCGATACGCACACGGGCCTGGCGCGCCAGCAATTCCGGCAGCCACTGGAAGCGCGACAACTCGGCATTCAGCGTGCTGGCGTAGAAATTCAGGCGAGTCGCGGCGTGCTGGCGGGCATCACGCTCACCGCGCGCCAGCTCCCAGTGCCAGAGAGCAAACAAGGCCATCAGCCCGGCCAGCAGGCTGGCCGAGAGTGCCAGCCAGGCCAGACGCCGACGGCGCAGCGCACTCAGCGTCATGGGCCATCACACCGCGCAAGCGCGGGCTCGACCGGGCTCCGGCACTGCCCGCCGGCGAAGTGGTGGGCAAGGCCAAAGAGGCGACGCCGAGGGCCGCCTCGTGGGGTTGCCATGCGTGGGGTTGCCATGCGCGGGGCGGTCACGGCGCGCCGATCACCGGCACGGTGCGCGCATCCAGGGCCACGGCGACCTCCACCAGCAGGTTGTCGAGGCGGCCCGGCGCGATATCGGCACCATTGCTGTCACCGCTCACGCTGAGACGAATCTGGCCGTTGACCTCGCTCACCCAGGCTTCCAGCGCCAGCGGCGGCCGGGCAGCGTAGCTGGCATCGAGACGCTCGAGGTCCGGGTCTGCGCGCTCGATGATGAAGCCACGCTCCGCCAGCGTCGTCAGCAGGGTGACGAAGACCTGCTGGGAGGTCAGGGTGCCGCTGTTGGGGGCGATCACCGCGGTGCGCGAGTCCGGCGCATGGGTCGGCTGATTCATGCAGCCACCCAGCACCAGCAGGCCGGCGAGCAGCGTCACGAGCCCCAGACGTTGCCACAGCGAGCGTGGAGATGCCTTGCGCATGTTCATCAGCGAACCTCCCGTGGATCACGACCCGCCAGCGCAGCCTGCAGCTGACGCTCGATCTGGCGGCAGCTGTCGCTGTCATTGTGAGGGCGGGCATCGATGACGTAGCCGCCCTGATTGATGACCTGCTCATCGCGGATCACGCGCACGCGCTCATCCGGCGCGACCAGCGAGATGCGCTCGAAGCTGATCGGGTCCTCGCGGAAGGTGTCATTGCCGACGCCCACGCCGAAATCATTGCCCGCCGCGACGCCATAGCCCACCGAGAAGCCGATGCGCGAGCCGAAGGGCCCATCGATCGCGCCCAGGCCCGGCTGGTCCACCTTGCGCTCACCCGTCACCACGCCCAGCGCCTGTTCGCTCTCGCGGATCTTGTAGCCACGGGCCTCGACGACCTGCGCCGCGGCACGCAACCACTGATTGGCATCGCCCTCACGCGGGAAGATGCAGGCTTCGGGCAGGCCAGCGCTGTCATTCGCGGCCAGCGGGTCCTTGCCGGACAGGGCCGAGCAGCCGCTCAGCAGCACCAGCCCCACTGCGAGCAGTGTCATGCGCGGCAGGCGCGAGCGCGCTGACGGGTCAGCCACGTCCGGCCGTGCGGAAAATTCGGGAAGTCGATGGAGCATGCGAACGTCTCCGGTCAGCCACTTGAGCCGGCGCGGCATCACGATTTTCACACCATGAGACACACCAGAGGCACTAGACTGACACATAAGTCTTGTAGGGTTTCTGCATAATTATGGTATCGAGACAGCGGGATACCCTGGATGCAGGAAGCCTCATCTTAGCGCCCAGCCATGCCAGCGCCTACCGTATCCAGCACCCGACAATGCAAGCCAAGAGCTTACCGCCATTGCCATTTCGCACGATGATCACGCAACGCCAGCGCTGCCAGGGCCGCTCGCTCGGCGCGCAAACCGCCGGTCAGCGCGCGCAACACTGGTTACATATGGAAACGATATCGCGCGGACAACTCACGACGCTACAGGTTCAATAAGTTACCATTATCGACGAATAGGCAATCAGGGAGAGAAATTTATGTCAGAAAATGCCGACCAGCCCACGGTCGCCAAGATCAACCCGCCAGTCTTCTTCGGCTCCGCCGTGGTGATTCTGGCGTTCGTGATCTTTACGGTCGCCATGCCGGATACCGCGCAGACCGCCTTCGGTCATGTCCAGACCTGGATCATCGACACCGTCGGCTGGTTCTACCTGCTGGCCATGGGCGTGTTCGTGATCTTCACGCTGGGTCTCGCCTTCTCGAGCTATGGCGACATCAAGCTGGGGCCAGACCATTCCGAGCCTGATTTCAGCTACGGCTCCTGGTTCGCGATGCTGTTCTCCGCGGGCATGGGCATCGGCCTGATGTTCTACGGCGTCGCCGAGCCTGTCTTCCACTTCACTGCGCCTCCGGTCGGCGATGCCGGCACCGTCGAGGCCGCGCGTGAAGCCATGAAGACCACCTTCTTCCACTGGGGCATCCACGCCTGGGGCGTCTATGCCGTGGTGGCGCTGGCGCTGGCCTACTTCAGCTTCCGCCACAACCTGCCGCTGCGCATCAGCTCTGCGCTGTATCCGCTGATCGGCAAGCGCATCCATGGCCCGATCGGCCACGCCGTCGATATCTTCGCCGTCTTCGGCACCATGTTCGGGGTCGCGACTTCGCTGGGTCTGGGCGTGCTGCAGGTCAGCTCCGGTCTGCATTATCTGTTCGATATCGACAACGACCTGACCACCCAGATCATCCTGATCGCCATCATCACCTGTCTGGCGACCGTTTCCGTGGTCATGGGTCTGGACGGCGGCATCCGTCGTCTCTCCGAGCTGAACCTTGGCCTGGCACTGGCGCTGATGCTGTTCGTGCTGTGCGTGGGTCCGACCATCTTCCTGCTGCAGACGCTGATCCAGAACATCGGTGGCTACCTCAGCGAAGTGGTCGACAAGACCTTCAACATGTTCGCCTATATCCCCGAAGATGGCCCGTCCAAGTGGCTGGGTGGCTGGACCCTGTTCTACTGGGGCTGGTGGATCGCGTGGTCCCCGTTCGTGGGCATGTTCATCGCACGCGTCTCGCGTGGCCGCACCATCCGTGAATTCGTCTACGGCGTACTGTTCGTGCCGATGGGCTTCACCTTCCTGTGGCTGACCTTCTTCGGCGACAGCGCCCTGCACATGCTGCTGACCGATACCGCGGGCAACCTGGCAGAAGCGGTCTCCGCCGATGCGTCCGTGGCACTGTTCAAGTTCCTGGAGCTGTTCCCGTTCGGTAGCATCACCTCCATGCTGGCCACCCTGCTGGTGGTGACCTTCTTCGTCACTTCCTCGGATTCCGGCTCGCTGGTCATCGACATGCTGACCTCCAAGGAAGGTGATGAATCTCCGGTCTGGCAGCGTGTCTTCTGGGCCTTCTCCGAAGGTTTCGTCGCCGTGGCGCTGCTGTTGGCAGGTGGTCTGGGCGCGCTGCAGACCGCCTCGCTGGCCTCTGCCCTGCCGTTCGCGATCATCCTGATGTTCGTCTGCTATGGCCTGCTCAAGGCACTGCGTCTCGAGGGCGTCAAGCAACGCTCCATGCAGCACCTGAGCAACACGCCGGGCCACACCGCCGGTGGCGCACGCAGCTGGCAGAAGCGCGTCCAGACCCTGGTCGAGACGCCGCGCCAGAAGAACGTCGAGCAGTACCTGATCAACACCGTCACGCCGGCACTGGCGGATGTCGCGAAGGAATTCGAGGCCCAAGGCCTGGATACGCGCGTCAATGACGAGGAAGACCGCAGCTATCTGCAGGTCAGCCACGGCGAGGAAGTCGACTTCGTCTACGGTGTGCGGGTGCGCGAATACGCAGCACCGGCCTTCGCGCTGCGCAACGTCAAGCGCAAGGGCACCAGCGACGTGGAACGCCATTACCGCGCCGAGGTCTTCCTGCGTGAAGGTGGCCAGACCTATGACGTCATGGGTTACACCAAGGAGCAGGTGATCGGCGACGTGCTGGACCAGTACGAGAAGCACATGCACTTCCTGCACATGGCGCGCAACTGACGCCTGAGCGTTGCAGAAGCGATGACAGCTGATGACATGGCTGTCGCAAAGGCCCCGCCCCGTGCGGGGCCTTTGCGTATGTGGCCGATATCAGAATGTCCGAGCCGACGACATTGGCTGCAATATCCGTGTGCGACCTTGAAAACCGCGTGCGCGCACCACATCTCTCACCAAGCATTCATCTACGGCTTGAGGGTGGTGCGCCGGCGACGATAGGGGTGGCCGATGAGGGCGATACAGTGAATTCGTTACCCTGCATCCCGCCCAGCCTCTACACTGGTGGCATACTGGCAGCACGGCTCGCCACCTGCATCTCCACTTTCCCCACAATGCCGTTCACTTCACATTTTTCAGGAGAGTCTTCATGTCCAACGATACCAATGCCATCGGCCTGCACACTGCCAGCGCCACTCAGCTGGCCGAGCACCTCAACATCCTGCTGGCCAACTACCAGACCTTCTACATGAATGCCCGTGGTTACCACTGGAACGTGAAGGGCAACCAGTTCTTCGAGCTGCACGTGAAGTTCGAGGAAACCTACACCGACCTGCTGACCAAGGTCGACGAGATCGCCGAGCGTATCCTGACTCTGGGTCACGAGCCGCTGCACGCCTACAGTGACTACGCGCGTGTCGCCACCATCAAGGAAGACACCCACGTCAGCGACGGCACGGCTTGCGTCAAGGGCCTGCTGACCGGTTACAAGTCCCTGATCGAACTGCAGCGCGAGATCATGTCCGTCGCGTCTGACGCCGATGATGAAGGTACCGCTTCACTGGTCGGTGACTACATCCGCGAGCAGGAAAAGACCGTGTGGATGCTGTCCGCCTACCTGGGCGAGTAAGCGCTCAAGCCAATGCAGCGCCAGGACATGGCAGCGCGAATCTCTGATGTTGCTCCTGTCTGACGCTGTACTTGACTGACACTGGGCCGCGAGGCATTCGCGCAGTGTGAACGCCGCCTTTCGACCCTGCACACGCGGGACTCGAAAGGCGGCGTTGTCATGTGGCCATGAAGGCCCGCCAGATACCGACCAGGAGGGTTGCATGTCACTGCCGCTGACACGTCTGCTACGCAAGCTGCTGCATGTGGCTGCCAAGCCCATGCGCCACGCCCAGGGCAAGGATGGCTACGTCATTCACGCCTATCGTGGCTACGGCTCGCACAGCGAAGCCTTTCTGATGGGGCGCATCTTCCGCCAGCCCGGCTCCCGCAGCCAGCTGGCTCCCGGCGCCGGGCGCGACCTGATGGATGTCGGTCGCCGCATGCTGCGCTGGGGCAAGAGCGGCGTCGAGGTAGAGGTCGCGCTGGGGGACAACCGCACCACCGCCATCACCGACCGCGATGGCTACTTCAGCGTGCATCTGCCGCTCGATGAGCCGCTGGAACACCAGGGGCAGTGGCATACCGCCCGCATCACCGCGTGTCCGCCGAAGCAGCCCCCGGTGGAGGGCGAGGCGCAGGTCTATCTGCCGCCCATCAGTACACGCCTCGGGGTGATCAGCGATATCGACGACACCGTGATGTACACCGGTGTCGCCAACAAGCTCAAGATGCTTTACCGCCTGTTCATCGAGTCCGCCGAGCGGCGCACCGCCTTCCCCGGCGTGGCCGCGCTCTATCAGGCGCTTCATGAGGGTGATGACGGCCAGCAGCAGCGCCCGCTGCTCTATGTATCGCGTGGCCCGTGGAGCATCTACGAGATGCTGGAGGTCTTCTTCCAGCACAACCGCATTCCGGTCGGGCCGATCCTGTTCCTGCGCGAGTGGGGGCTGACGCTGCAACGCCCGCTGCCCAGACGCTCCGAAGACCACAAGCAGGCGCTGATCGAGAAGATGCTCGGCCTGTATGACGAGATGCAGTTCCTGCTCATCGGCGACAGCGGCCAGCATGACCCGGAAGTCTACGCCGAGGTCGTGCGCCGCTATCCCGGTCGCATCTGCGCGATCTACATTCGCCAGATAGGTGATTCGGACTCGCGCAAGGCCGAGCTGGACCGGCTCGGCGAGGAGCTGGCCGCCCTCGGCTGCGTGATGCTGTTGAGCACCGACAGCCTCGACATGGCGCACCACGCGCATGCCAACGGCTACATCGATGCCGCCAGCGTCGAGATGGTACGTGCCGAGATCGAGCATCAACTCGCCGACGAGCCGGCCTGAGCGCCTCGCTAGCCAGCGGATAGATAGCTGGCAACACAACGCAAGACGGAGACCCCAGGGTCTCCGTCTTGCGTTGTGTGCGACTGATATGAGCCTCACCGAACGACTCTGCCGCATGACGGCCTCAGGCGATGCGTGAGCGAATCAGCTGATCGAGCGACAGACGTCCCGGGCCCTGCAGTACCAGCACCAGCAGGCTGGACAACCACAGGCCATGAGTGACCCAGGCTTCCGGATACACGAATAGCTGAATGGTCAGTGTCATGAGGGCCAGTCCCAGTGCCGCGAAGCGCGTCCCCAGCCCCAGCCACAGCATCAGCGGGAAGAGGTGCTCGGCGATGGTCGCCAGCCAGGCGGCCAGCACTGGCGACACCAGCGGCAGGCCATATTCATACTCGAACAGAAAGAAGGTGCTCTCCTTGATCGTGAAGCCATCGACCTTGGTCTGCGCTGACATGAAGAATACCGCGCCGACGATGATGCGCATCAGGATCAGCACCGCATCCATGCGCAGGTTTTCCAGCCAGACGAACACTTTCAGGACCTGCCTCGCCATACCGGTACGAACCGCAGGCGTCGTTGATGATTCAAGGCTCATGATGAGGCCTCCTCAAGGGTGCGCCAGGGCGCTAAAAAGGGGAATGAACGGCTTGTAATGACCTGCTTGATGCGCGACTAATCCAGCGCCAGGAACACACCGCTTGCCAGCAATGGTGCCAGTAACTGCCCAAGCTCCTGCTCGGGGTGCGCGTCCGCGAGCCGCGCTGCCGCGTCCGCCAGCGTCTCCCCCGCCAGCAGCAGCTCGAGCAGCAAGGCAGCGGCCTCGCACAGCACCGTGACCTGCACCTCCAGCGCCGGGCGCGTGATCAAGATCCGCTCCGGCCGCGCGATATCCAGCCCCTCAAGGGTCGCGCCGGCATGCTGATGGCGCTGCCAAATCTCGAGCACCGCATGCTCCAGGCGCAGCAGACATGCCGCGGGGTGCGCCGAGAACCTGAGTTCCATCACCGCCTCAGGCGGCAACCCCGCCAGCTGGGTCGGCACCAGGGTTTCGGCGTCCGCCGCGTGATAGGCCACCAGACGAGCGGCCTCGAAGCGGGCCAGGTCCACCGCATAGAACGGCAGCTGAGCGGCCGACACCTGACGCGTCTCGACCAGCGTGGTCAGGGTCGTGTGCAGGGTCTCGGCAAGCCCGGCCCCGTACTCCATCATCAGCGGTGAGCGCGGCAGATGCTGGCGGGAATGATCGTGGGCCAGGGCCGCAAAGAAGCGCTCGCCCACCACCTGACGGGTCACCGGATAGGCCTCTTCCAGCGCGCTGATCAGGCTGGCCCAGACATTGTTGCGATAGACATCGAGGCGCTGCTGATGGCCTGCCTCGATACCCAGAAGCGCGGCATCGGGCTGGGTGAGTGCCTCGATGAAGGCGCGCTGCCAGTCGGGCTGGCGCTCAGCGCTGGCATGCCGCTCGAGAGAGGTCATCGGTCGCCCTCCATGCCGGAGCGCGTCAGCTGCTGCGCCCGTGTGCTGTGCAGCAACGCCTGAGCGCGCGTGGTCTGCCCCAGCAAGACCTCCAGCGCCGGTACCTGGGTATCCCATTCAATCAGCGTCGGACGCGGCCCGATGCGATTGATGAAGTCGGCATACAGCGCCCAGACCTCATCACAGACCGGCGCGCCATGATTGTCGATCAGCAGACCTTCACGCGAGTCCTCGCCATGCCCCGCCAGATGGATCTCCCCGACGGCGTGGCCCGGAATGGACTCCAGCCAGGCCGCGGGATCGATCCCGATGTTGTGCGCCGAGACGAAGACATTGTTGACGTCGATCAGCAGTCCACAGCCACTGCGCTCGACCAGGCGAGTGAGGAAATGCGTCTCGGGAATCAGTTCCGCCCCCAGCTCGCGTGCATCGAAACGCAGATAGTGGGCGGGATTTTCGATCAATACCTGACGGCCCAGGGTGTCCTGCAACTGCATCAGGTTATCGCTGACCCGTGCCAGCATCGCGTCTGTCAGCGGTACCGGCAGCAGGTCGTTGTAGAAGTGGCCACTATGGCCGGCCCAGGCCAGGTGTTCTGACACGCTGGTGGGCGGGTGACGCTCGCAGAGCGTTCTGAGACGCGCCAGATGCGTGGCATCCAGCGGGCGCTCCGATGCCAGCGACAGGCCGACACCATGAATCGAGAGCGGGTACTTCTGCAGCGCATCCAGCCGGGCATGAGGTGCCCCGCCGGCGCCCATGTAGTTCTCGGCATGAATCTCGAGAAACCCCAGCGCCGGGCGCGACGACATCAGTTCACGCACATGCTGCGCCTTGAGGCTGATACCGACGGCCATCTCGTCGAGGGACGGATAGGCCGTACCGAAATCCGGACTGCCGGAGGAAGGGGATGGCTGGTGCATGAAGACCTCTCGAGGCGGCGAGCGTCCGGTGGCGGCGTGGCGCCAGGCCACCGGACGTCAAGTTCGGGGGGATGCTCGGGAAAGTCCGAGCCAGCCCCGAGGCGTGATGCTTACTTGATTTCTTCCAGGCTGCCGGTGCCATTCGGCGTCTCGATGGAGGTGCAGGTGCCTTCCGGAACCAGCTTCCAGGCATTGCCCTGATAATCGACGGTGGAAGTCCCGGCACACGAAGTACCCGGGCCAGCGGCGCAGTCATTCTCACCGGCCAGCGACACGCCGTAGCACTTTTCCATGCCCGCCGCGTGGGCCGGAAGGGAGACGACAGCGGTAGACAGAGCGACAGCGGTTCCGAGTGCGGAGGCCAGGGCAAAAGCGGTCTTGGCGGACTTGTTCGTCTTGGTAGACATGGGCACATCTCCTGAGAAAATGCTCTTTAATGAGCCAAACGTTATTTATCTATCACTTTCGCCCCTGCGCTGCGGGCTCAATCCAACTTACGGGGGGCTTGGGGAGATGGATGCAGAAAAAATCGAAATTCTTGCCGCGACTCGACAATATCGCGCAGACCGCACTCCCCTCATCGCATGCGGAAACGATACCCCGCGCTTGCGTTGACCTCGCCATGCAAACGCAAGCGGCCCCATATAGGGGCCGCTTGCGTCGACTGTCATCTGCTGTCTGAGGGCATGTCGCAACGTCTGTTGTAACGTCAGTCGCAACGGCTGCCTGCCGTGCTGCAGGCGATGAGGGCCATCAGGTATCGCCCTGCCACTTGCGCTCCATGAGCTCCCAGCGCGAGAGCGACGCAGGCGCCTGCCCTGCCTCGGTGTCCAGTGTCTCGGCATCCGGCGCTCCGGTGACATCCTGGCCTTCGCTGGCTGCCGATTCTTCACTGGCAGGCGGCTCGGGCGCGGGCTGGCGATCAAGCGCCGACGGCGCGGATGTCGATGGCTGACCCAGCGCCTGCTCGGGTTGATGCAGGGTGTCACGCGACTGGCGCACCAGCGCTTCCGGCAGTGGCTTCTTCATGCGCGCGCCGAGTTCCAGCAGCTCCTCGGCACGGCTGATCAGATTGCCGCGCCCGCTGGCCAGCCGCTTCATGGCGGTATCATGCGCCTCGCGCGTGCGTCCCAGCTGAGTGCCCAGCTCCTCGAGGGATTCGGCGAGACCGCGGAACTTGTCGAGCAACGCTCCGGCGCGCTCGCCGATCACGCGCGCATTGTCGTTCTGGCGCTCCAGACTCCACAGACTCGCCACGGTGCGCAGGCTGGCCAGCAAGGTGGTCGGCGTCACCATCACCACGCCCTGGGTGAAGGCGTCCTGGAACAGGCTGTCATCGTGTTCGAAGGCCAGCGCGAAGGCCGGCTCCATCGGCAGGAACAGGAACACGAAGTCCGGCGAGCCCAGCCCCTCGATGGCGGGATAGTTGCGCCGCGCCAGTCCGGTGACATGGCCGCGCACCGAGGTCAGATGCGCGCGCAGCGCGCGTGCTCGCGTCACGTCGTCCTCGGCATTGACGTACTCGGTGTAGGCGGTCAGCGAGACCTTGGCATCGATGATCAGATGCTTGTTGTCCGGCAGGTAGACGATGGCATCCGGACGCTGGCGTCCGCCCTCGCCGGTGAACGACACCTCGCGCTTGAACTCGATGCCATCACGCAGACCGGAGCGCTCCAGCACGGTCTCCAGAATCATCTCGCCCCAGTTGCCCTGCATCTTGCTGTCGCCCTTGAGCGCCCGCGACAGGTTGGCTGCCTCCTCTGTGATCTGGCGGTTGAGGCCCGCCAGCTGGTCGAGCTGACTCTTGAGACTGGTGCGCTCGCGCACCTCCTCGCCATGCAGCTGCTCGAGGCGCTGGCGGAAGTCGCCGACCTGCTCACGAAACGGCTTGAGCAGCTGCTCGAGCTGGGCGCCACTGGCGGCGGTGAAGCGCTGCTGGCGCTCCTCGAACACCTTGCCCGCCAGCTGCTCGAATTCCTGACTCAGGCGCTCGCGCGAGTCGTTGAGCAACGCCAGCTGCTGCTCGTGATGGCTGGCCTCCTGACGCTGGCGCGTCACCAGCGAGGCATGCGTCTCGCGCAGCTCGGCGTAGCGCTCGCTCAGTGTCTCGAGACGCTCTTCACGCTCCAGCAGCTGCGCCTCCAGCACTTCCTGCTGGCGGGTCAGGCTGCGCGCCAGCGTCTGCTGTTCACTCAGGGCGCGTGACTGTTCATCCAGGCGCCCCTGCAGCGATTCGCGCAGCGTGGCGAGCTGCTCCGTCAGGGCATCACGCGCCTGGCGCGCCTCCTCCAGCGACTGGCTCAGATAGCGTTGCTGCTGCTCCGCCTGCTGCCCGTCCAGCGCGGCACGTTGCTCGATCAGGGCCGCCCGCTGCTCGACCTGTTGCTGGCGCTCACGCGACTCGTCCAGCGAGGCCTGCCACGTCTGCTGCATCGACTGTTGCTCCTCCTCACTGCTTTCCTGCAGCGCATGGAGCTGCTCGCGGGTTCGCCGCCAGCCCAGCCCCAGGGCCAACGACAGCATCAACAGCACGCCGACCAGCAACCACATCACGGCGGAAGATTCAGAAAGCAGCGACATCGGGCACTCCATGGCCTGTGAAAATGCAGCGGGGTCACCCCCCCCCCCCTTGAAAGTCAGTATCGCGCATCCATGTCTTGAGTGTCAGGGCACGAAAGGACGGGAATTGCCTGCCATCATCGAGCGATGCTCACTGCGGTGAGTGACGCACGCCGAGAGCAGAATCCCCCACTTCTCTGCCCAACACGCTCGCAAGAGCCGAAGCACGGAAAGGAGATTCGCATGACACAGCAGACCGATCAGCAGACACGTCAACAACTGCAAGGTAAGCGCGTGGCCATTCTCGCGACCCATGGCTTCGAGGAATCCGAGCTCGCGGTGCCGCGCGCCGCACTGCAGGAGGCGGGCGTCGAGGTAGATATCGTCTCGCCGGAGAAAGACGGCATTCGCGCCTGGGCCGAAACCGACTGGGGCGAGAAGTACCAGGTCGACACCCCGCTCAGCAATGCCAGCGAACACGATTATCACGGCCTGGTGCTACCGGGTGGCCTGTTCAATCCGGACACCCTGCGTCAGGACGAGAGCGCACTGAGCTTCGTGCGCAGCTTCTTCCAGGCCCACAAGCCGGTCGCCGCCATCTGTCACGCGCCGTGGATCCTGATCGATGCCGGCGTCGTCGAAGGCCGTCAGATGACCTCCTTCCCTTCCGTCGCACAGGACCTGAAGAATGCCGGTGCCGAGTGGCAGGACAGCGAAGTGGTGTGTGACAGCGCGCTGGTCACCAGCCGCAAGCCAGCAGACCTCGATGCGTTCAACGCCAAGCTGCTCGAGGAACTGGCCGAAGGCAAGCACCAGCATCAGCACGCCTGAGGCCGCCAGCCAGAGAGCCGCAAGCTCTGAAGCTTGAACAGACAGACGCCCCTGCCACTTCGGCAGGGGCGTTTTCGTTGTCTCAAGGGCGCAATCCGGTGCCTTGGTGGCAGAAGTGAAGTGTCCTCGCAGCACTGGCTGAACCCCTCATGTCCGAGGATCGTTGACCACTCTGCAGACCTGCGCCGGATAACCTCATTGCGAGCAACCACTTACGCCACAGGCAACGCAATCTGGACAACTCAGCTCCACAACAACACGACAAGCGACGCACGGAGACATTAGCGAACGCCTTTCGTAAAAGGCGCTGCGACACGATATTCTGACGACAAGGATCCTCTTGGGTGACTGACCGACCATACGGGAGACCGCCCCATGCATATCTCGACCTTGACCACAGCCCTTACCTCTCTGCTGCCTTCCCTGCTGCTGGGACTGACGCTGATGCTCGCCACGCCGACGCTGGTCGCCGCGGATGATCGCCATCGCGCGCAGGGCCAGCACGGCGAGCGCCACAGCACACCGCACAGTCGCCACGAGGCGATCAAGCGCCGCCACCTCAGGATGTTCGACGAGCCACGCGTGGAGCGCCATCACTCGCGCCAGCATTCTCGTCATGACATCCGCCGCCATGTCCCCAAGCGCCGCTACCATCAGCATGGGCGTCTTGAGCACGACCGCTACCGCCCGTACTACTACCAGAACCATGACTCCAGTCGGCATGGCATACGCCGCTACCATAACGGCGTGAGCATCGGCATTCCGGCGATCCGCATCAATATCAACTGAGCTTGCGCACTCTCATCAGGCCACGCCAGCGCCTGATGCCCAGAGATGACGACGCCCCCGCAGGCTGACCTGCGGGGGCGTCGTTCGTCTACGTGACGAGTCTTGCCTGAGAGTTGCTCAAGCGGCCTTGGCAGGCTCGGCAAGTTCCGTGATCAGGCCCTTGAGCACCTGCCAGAATTCACCGACCGACTCGACCTCGACCCGCTCGCTGGGCGAGTGGGCGCCGCGAATCAGCGGCCCGAAGGAAATCATCTCGAGCTGGGGATACTTGGCCCCCAGAATGCCGCACTCGAGTCCGGCATGGATGACCTTGATCTCCGGCGCACGGCCGGTGACGCTCTCGTGCAGGCTGCAGAAGCGCGCCAGCAGCTGCGCATCCGGCGCCGGCTGCCAGCCCGGATAGGCATTCTCGGCCACGGTGGTCGCGCCGATCAGCGCAAAGAGCCCACGAATACGTTGCTCCATCATGGTCACGGCATCATCGCGCAGCGAACGCACCAGCGCGCAGAGGTGGAAGCGCCCCTCGCGCAGCTGCACCACGCCGAGGTTGTTGGAGGTTTCCACCACGCCTTCCACCGCCGCGCTCATGCGCTCGACCCCGTAGGGCGCGGCATCCAGCACCGCGACCAGGCGCTGGGTGTCCTCGACGGACAGGGCATTCTCGGCGTTGCCGCGGGTCACGCTGAGCGAGACATCCGGGTCCGTCTCGCGCAGCTCATCGCGAATCTGGGCCTCGAAGTCCGCGAGGCGCTGGCGCGCGGCGGCGACGCGCTCGTCATAGATCACCACGCCGACCGTGGCCTCACGCGGCAAGGCGTTGCGCAGCGTACCGCCAGACCAGCTGACCAGACGCGGCTTGAACTCGGCCAGCGCGACCAGCGCGCGTGACATCAGGCGATTGGCATTGCCGCGCCCACGGTGGATATCGAGCCCGGAATGGCCGCCGACCAGACCGCCGATGGTCAGCTCCAGCTCCGCTTCGGCATCCTTCAGCGACGAGGTGGCAAACTCGTGGGCGACATTGATGTCCGCACCACCGGCACAGCCGATATAGACCTGTCCGCGGTCTTCCGAATCCAGATTGAGCAGGTAGCGCCCTTCCAGCCAGTTCTCGGCCAGATTCAGCGCGCCACCCATCGAGGTTTCCTCCTCGAGGGTGAACAGCGCTTCCAGCGGACCGTGCACGAGGCTGTCGTCTTCGAGAACGGCCAGCGCCGCCGCGACGCCGAGACCGTTGTCGGCCCCCAGAGTGGTGCCGCGCGCCTTGAGCCAGCCGTCTTCCAGATAGGTGTCGAGGGAATCACGCGTGAAGTCGTGATCACTGTCGCTGGCCGCCTGGGCGACCATGTCGAGATGGCCCTGCAGCACGATGCCCGCTGCGCTCTCGTGGCCGGGCGTGGCGGGCTTGCGCAGACGCAGGTTGCCGAAAGCGTCGCGATCATGGGCGAGACCACGCGCTTCGGCCCAGTCGATCAGATAGGCCACCAGCGCGGCTTCATGCCCGGACGGGCGCGGAATATTGCACAGAGTGCGGAAATGACGCCAGAGGATGGCGGGGTCCAACGTATCGATATGCTCATTCATGGCGAAGATTCCTGTTCTTGTCATCAGCGAGCATACGGAACAGCGGACGGGCGTGGCTAGTGGTTGTCGACACCTATCGATCAGTGACTTCGAATATGCAAGGATGACAATCACGACCCTGCTGACAGCTGCATGCCATTCCCCACCCTCATCGGAGCCCTTATGCCTCGTCGACTACTGCTGCTGACCGCCATCTCCGCCACTGCCGGCCTGCTGATGCTGAGTGGCTGCTCGCCGATTCCTGACATGCCCGGCCCGATCGGCATTCCGGGCCTCTGAGCCGCAAACGGCCGCGCTGGGCTTATTTGATGCTCATGTCAGACGGCCTTGTCATTCGCTCTGTTCGATCAGGCGCCCGGCGGCCGCTCGGCACCAGCGATCGCGCGCCTTGCGGCCCACGATGCCCTGCCCCTCGGCCCAGCTGATGAAGGCAGGCGCATCCTGTCCGCCCAGTGCCAGCACCAGCCCGTGACGCGACGCCTCATCGAGTCGTGAAGGCTCACAGGCCTCGAGTGCTGTCTCGAGCCACGGCCGCACCAGCGCCAGCCCCCCGCCACCACGCCGATACCAGTCCAGTCGCTGCGCGCATGCGGCTGGCGTCAGCGTGGCCAGGTCAGTTTCACTTCCTCGCTGCCGCAGCCTGTCGACCAAGGCGGGCGGCAAGCCGTGCAGCTCATGCTTGAGCAGGCTGGGCAGCAGGCGCTGGAAGTCCTGCTGCAGCGCGCCGAGCAAGGCATCCTGCGCCAACTGCCCGCGCGGCGCAGAGTCTCCACTCCCGCTCTCGCCAATGGCCTTGCCCATCATCACCGCATGCTCGCCACTGGCGGCATCGCGCTTGAGGCCCATACGCAGCGGCACGAAGCCCTGCGCCAGCCAGAAGGCGACCAGATCGGCCTCGGCCCCGAAGCTGGTGCCGAGTCGCGTGACGCCTGCCGCCAGCGCCTGCTGCTCGAGCGCCTGGAGCAAGCGCGCGCCCTGACCACGCCGCCACAGCTCGGGATGCACCGCGATGCGCAGCACCCGCCACCAGCGGGCCTCGGCGGCGCCCTGGTGGCCTGCATGCGCCGCCAGCGACTGTGCCAGCAGGTGTCCGTGCGGACGCCGCTTGCCGCACCAGATGTCATGCGCCAGGGGCATCGGGAAGCCGCCCTCCTCGACGGCGGCCACCACCCCTAGCCAGGCATCACGCCCAGTCGTGACGTCGCGCTGACGAATCGCCATCAGCGTGAGCCCCGGCGTGTCGAGCAGCTGGCGCAGGTCCGCCGGTGTAGTGCGGTAATGCGCCTGCACCAGCAGGCCGAACAGCTGCCGCAACGCCGCCTCGTCACGTGCCAATGCATCACGCTCCAGTACGACAATGTCGCAGCCCTCCAGCCACTGCTGAGCATTCTTCGCGCATGGCTCAGGCAGCTCAGGCGGCTGCGCCGAGAGCAGCAGCAGGTCATCGGTCAATGCTTCCAGCGGGTCGCCGGGCGCCCAGCGCACGGGCGTCGTCATCTCCAGCGCCTGCCAGCCGGGACACTGGCGCTCGAGATGATGGCGAAACCGCAACTGGAAGCCGCGCCCGGTGCCTTCATAGCCATGCACGGTGGTGGCGAAGGCGATGCGCGGAAAATGCGCCAGATAGCCTTTCAGCAATGGCGTGGGGATGGCGGCGGCTTCATCGACGAACAGCCGTGGCAGCGCCTCATCGTGACAGGCAAGGCGAGCCGCCTCGATGGCATCCGGCGCCAGAAAGCGCAGCTCGCTGCCGGAAGCCATATCGTCATCCGCCTGCCCAGCCGGCAAGCGAAAGACATTGCCCTCGCGCTGCCCCCGGGGCAGCAGTGCCGCCAGGCGCGCGAAGATCGCGCTGACCGCCGCAGGGCGTGGCGCCGTCAGCCAGACATCCTGCCCCGCTGCCAGACAGCGCGCCGCCGCGATGCCCAGCGCGCCACTCTTGCCACGTCCGCGATCGGCGCTGATCACCACGGGCCGCGCAGGCGCCAGTGCCTCCAGCGCAGCCACGCTGGCGGCCTGGTCCTGCGTCAGGCAGTCACTGTCGGCGATGGCGTCTGCTCGCGCCGCCTGATTGCCGCCATCCAGCGATGGCGCAGGCAAGTGTCCTCCCTGTGGCCAGTGCAGCACACTGGCATGCGATGAGAGGCGCCGCGCCAGCCGCGCCAGATAGCGCGCCGTCAGCTGCTGCCGCTCGAAGGGCCAGTGGGCCAGACGCGCGTGATCGCCATCCGCCACTGGCGCAGGGTCTGCCGCGGCCCAGGCGGCAGGCGTCATCAGTACCAGCAGGCCCCCCGCCTTCAGGGTGCCGGCCACGGCGCCGAAGGCATCGGGGTCGAAACCAGCCGCCGGCTGCGCCGCATCGAAGATGACCAGTGACTGCTCACCGCCCAGCTGAGTGGCGGCCTTGGCCATCGCCAGCGCACGCACGGGCATCGCGCCCGCTGTCGACAAGGCTTCACCTGTGCCCAGCCACAGCGGAGCAGGCTCACGCGCTGGCCACCGCTCGCAGATCGCCTGCGCGGCGCCAGAGGGGTCATCGCCGCTGATCCACAGGCAGGCACGCTGACGCCGCGCGAGCAGATGTTGATGCAGCGTTCGGCACCACGCCTCGAGGGCGGGCAGATCAATGCGAGAAGGAGAATCTGAAGGAGGAGTCGTCATGTCGCGCAGCATGCCGCATGGCAGCGTGCCAGACCAGATGAGCAGACCAGATGGCGCGAGAAAGTCGTGAGGCAGTCGTAAAGTAGTCGCAAGAAAACCGCGATCTGCTCGGCGCTGCCGCCAGGCCTGCCACTCGCGCCTGTTACTTGAGAAGAAGCTCGTGCTCATACAACGCCCCGTTGCAAGATGAGCAACGCAAGCGGCGCAGGGATGAGAATGGTTATATTTAGGCTTATCGGGATAATGAAGCTCCACTTCCCATCATTGCGAGTCCCCCCGATGCCACAGCGTCACCCCCTCACCACTGCTCTGCCCCGCGCGCTCAAGCCTTGCCTGCTCGCCCTGAGCCTGGCGGCAACATTCGTGGCGGGTCAGGCCTCGGCACTCGAATACCCGATCGGCACGCCGGTCAAGGAAGGCGGCATGGAAATCGCTGCGGTCTACCTGCAGCCGGTGGTGATGGCCCCGGCCGGCAAGCTGCCTGCCAATCAGGCCGATATCCACCTGGAAGCCGATATCCACGCGCTGATGGAAAACGACAACGGCTTCGCGCCGGGCGACTGGATTCCCTATCTCGGCATTCACTACACCCTGACCAGGCAGGGTGGCGAGGCGCCGATCGAAGGCGAGCTGGTGCCGATGATCGCCAATGACGGCACCCACTACGGCAAGAACGTCAAGCTGGATGGCCCGGGCAAGTACCACCTGACCTTCGAGATCCAGCATCCGGACATGCCGCGTCATATCGACAAGGAAACCGGCGTCGCCGAGTGGCCGCAGACCATCACCACCGACTACGACTTCGTCTATGCCGGCGTCGGCAAGAAAGGCGGCTACTGAGCGCCGCTCTGTCCTTGCTGCATGACCCTGAATGTCTGCATCCCGTGAGGCGGCCATTGCCGCTTGCTCCTTCGATGGCCGCCTGTGCTGACCTGCACTCGCGGCCATTGGTCGCTCTACCACCAGCGCCTTGTGCTGGTATCAGTGTGCGCTTTCCCTCATCGTCCGGAGTGTCCCATGCGCCTGACCTCTTTCTTGCCCTCCCTCTTGCCCTCTCGCCTGTCCTCTCACTTGCCTTCTCGCCTGCCCCGTCGAGCAAGCGCCCAGCTGCCCGCGCTCGTCATGTTGCTCATCGCCCTGCTGGTCGCGGCCCTGCTGCCTCGGCCGGCGGCCGCCAGCGACATGCCGTCCTACGACCTGACCCTCGACAACGGCAAGCTCATCCCTGAGGTCCTTGAGGTGAAGGCGGGCGAGAAATTCGTCATCCAGCTGCACAACGCGGGCAATACGCCAGCCGAATTCGAGAGCAACTCCCTGCGCAAGGAAAAGGTGCTGGCACCGGGCGTGAAGTCGTTCGTCGTCATCCATCCGCTGCGCGCGGGGAGCTATGACTTCTTCGATGATTTCCACCTGCCGGACGCGCGTGGCAAGGTCGTCGCCGAATAAGCTCGGCCACCCTGTGCCAATGACGCCTTTTTCGTCATCGATGGCGCGCACCGAACGTCAGTAGAAGAGAGTCCGCATGTTTGATCAGATCCTGTTTATCGTCTGGCGTGAAAGCGTCGAAGCCATTCTCGTCATCGGCATCATGCACGCCTGGCTGGTGCAGTCCGGCACCCGCGCGGGCCTGCGCTACCTGTGGGGCGGGGTCGTTGCCGGCCTGGTGCTGGCCGGCCTGATGGGGGCAGCGCTGATGGGCGCCAACACCTGGCTGACCGGCACCGCGCAGGAGGTCTTCCAGGCCGTACTGGTACTGACCGCCTGCCTGTTGATCACCCAGATGGTGCTGTGGATGCGCACCAAGGGCCGCACGCTCAAGGCAGAACTCGAGAGCGGCCTGGCCAGCGCCGTCTCCTCCGGCAGCTACTGGGGCGTGGCGACGCTGGTCGCCATCGCCGTGGCGCGTGAAGGCGCGGAAACCGTCGTCTTCCTCTACGGCATGGGCGCCGCCAGCCTGCAGTCCGGCGGCATCGCCAGCTTCGCGCTGGCTGCGGGCCTCGGCTTCGCCCTCGCGGTGGCGACCTTCATGGCGCTGCAGCTCGGTTCACGACTGTTCTCGTGGAAGCTGTTCTTCCGCGTGACCGAAATCCTGCTGTTGCTGCTGGCGGCGTCACTGCTGATGTCAGGCCTCGAACAGCTGATCGGCCTCGGCTATCTGCCGGCAGGCCTCGACCCGCTGTGGGATTCCAGCTGGCTGCTCGATGATGGCAGCGGCCTCGGCGGACTGCTGGCGACCTTCGCCGGCTATCGCGCCTGGCCTGCCACGACGATGGTGGTCGGCTATCTCGGCTACTGGGTCATCGTCGCAAGCCTCATGAAGCGTCAGCGCAAGAGGGAGCGCGTCGACCAGCGCCGTCAGCTCACTGCCCGCGCGCGCAGCTGAGTCTTGTTCACGCGATCTGCCAGTCAGGAGAAAAGATAGTCATGGCCAATTGCGGCTCCAGCCCCCACGGTGACATCGCCAACCTCATCGCCAGTGATGGCGGCACCTCGCCTGGCCGTCAGGCCAAGCGCATCGCGCGCTTCGGACAGGCGATGCAGCAGCGGCGCGGTTTGATCCAGCTGGTGCAATGGCTGGTGGTCGGCGTCTATGCCTTCCTGCTGGTGGTGCCGGCCCTGTTGCCGCTGCCGGATTACCAGGCGCATATCCTCACCAACCTGACGGTGTTCGCCGAGTTCGTGTTCTGGGGACTGTGGTGGCCCTTCGTGCTGATCAGCATGGTGCTGATGGGCCGCGTGTGGTGTGGTGTCTTCTGCCCCGAAGGCACCCTGACCGAAGCCGCCAGCCGCATCGGCCTCGGTCGCCCGATTCCCGGCTGGATGCGCTGGGGCGGCTGGCCCTTCGTGGCCTTCCTCGGCACCACGCTCTATGGCCAGCTGGCCAGCGTCTATCAGTACCCGCTGGGCGCACTGGTGGTGCTGGGAGGCTCGACGGTGGCCGCGATCATCGTCGGGCTGATCTACGGCAAGGGCACGCGCGTCTGGTGCCGTCAGCTGTGTCCGGTGAATGGCGTCTTCAATCTGCTGGCGCGCCTGTCACCGACCCACTTCCGTACCGACCAGGCCCGCTGGAACGCCCACAACCAGGCTGTCCGTCAGGGCAACGCCGTACGCATGCACGCCCCTGACTGCGCGCCGCTGATTCCGCTCAAGCAGCTCGACAGCGCCGGTGACTGCCATGTCTGCGGACGCTGCAGCGGCTACAAGGACGCGATGCAGCTGGAGTGGCGTGCGCCGGGCGTGGAGCTGGTCGAGCCGCCGCAGCCGGTGCGCTTCACCCACTACTCGGTGCTGGTGTTCGGCCTGCTCGGCATCGCCATCGGCGCCTTCAGCTGGAGCGCCAGCCCGTGGTTCGTCGCCCTCAAGCAGCAGCTGGCCTTCTGGCTGATCGATCACGACCTGATGTGGCCGCTGACCACCACCCTGCCGACCTGGATTCTGACCAACTACCCCGAGCACAACGATGTCTTCAACCTGCTCGATGGCAGCCTGATCACGCTGTGGATCGTGGTCGGTGGCGGCCTGCTGGGCGCGCTCACCAGCCTGCCGCTGCTGCTGGGCAACTGGCTGATGGGTGGCAAGGCGACGCTGTCACGCCTGTGGCACCTCTCGCTGAGCCTGATTCCGCTGGGCGGGCTGGGCGTGTTTCTCGGCCTCTCCGCCACCACCATGACGCTGCTGCGCGGTGACGGCATCAACCTCACCTGGGCCAATGACCTGCGTGCCACCCTGCTGGCACTGGCCTGCCTGTGGGGGCTGCGGCTGGCCTGGCGCATTACCGGTGAGCAGCGCAACGGCGGCCTGCTCGCCGGCAACGCTGCACGGCTGATCGGTACCGCGAGTGTCGCGCTGGCCTGCCTGCCCGCGCTGGGCATCTGGTATCTGATGTTCTGGGGCTGGTGACGCCCTGCTGGCTGGATGCTGACTGACAGAGGCTCAAGGCCTGACACACCAAGGCTTGAAAGACAAAGACCCGCCGATTGGCGGGTCTTTGTCTTTCAGCGACATGCGGCTTCTTCTCAGAGTACGATCAAGGAGCCTTCAAGGCGCCATCAGTGCGCCGGGCTCTGTTCGCCACTTTCGCTGGCATCCGCCTTGCTGGCCGGGTCTTGCGGACGACGGAACAGGAAGGCCGCCACGCTGCCGACTACATAGACCGCGCCCAGCCACAGGAAGATATTGTCGAAGGCCAGCACCTCGGCCTGGATGCTGATGCGCTGGGCGATCATCTGCACACCGGCCTGCCACGGATCAGCCAGCCCCGCGAAGGTCGACTGATAGCTTGCCAGCTGATCGATCACCACCTGACGGCTCTGGTCGATGGCCCCGATCATCTGGTTCCAGTGATAGTCCTCACGCAGCTCGCGGATGGTGTCGATCAGCGCCAGCCCCACCGCGCCGCCCAGGTTGCGCATCACGTTGAACAGGCCACTGCCGTTGCCTATCTCGTGGGGCGCCAGACGTCCCATCGCCAGCCGGGAGACCGACAGCAGCACCATGATCTGGCCCGCGCCGCGGATCACCTGCGGCCAGAAGAAGTCATCGAAGCCCGAGTCCGAGGTCAGGTGCACGTTCATGCCGGTGCCGAGGCCGGTCAGCACCAGGCCGATACACAGCATCAGGCGCAGGTCGATGCGGTCGGAAAGCTTGCCCGCCACCGGCGCCATCAGGAACATCACCACGCCGCTGACGAACATCACCTGCCCGATCTGCACGCTGGAGAAGCCGGAAATCGAGCCGAGAAACAGCGGCACCAGATAGACCAGCCCGTAGAGCACCACGCCGATCCAGAAGCCGATGATCGCCCCCAGCGCGAAGTTGCGGTCCCTGAACACCCGCAGGTCGACGATGGGGTTACTGGTCGTCAGCACGCGCCAGAAGAAGCCGACCGCCGCCACCGCGCACACCACACTCCAGAACAGGATCAGCGAACTGGCGAACCAGTCATCGCCGGGCCCCTCCTCGAGCACGAATTCGAGGCTGCCGAGAAAGACCGCCATCAGCGCCAGGCCCAGCGTATCCAGACGGCTGAGCAGGCCGCGGTCGCCGCTGTCGATCTCCAGATTGCGCCACACCAGCGCCGCCACGATGATGCCCGGCACCAGGTTGACCAGAAACAGCCAATGCCAGCTCATGTATTCGGTGATGTAGCCGCCGACGGACGGCCCGATGGAGGGCGCCATGGTCGCCACCAGGCCGATCACCGCCTGGATGCTGCCCATCATGCGGCGCGGGAAGATCGAGAAGCTGGCCGCCTGGGTCAGCGGAATCATCGCCCCGCCCATGAAGCCCTGGACCGCGCGCAGCACGATCAGGGCTTCCAGCGAGGTCGAGAGCGCACAGCCCAGACTCGCCAGCGTGAAGCCCAGCGCCGAGACGGTCAGCACCAGCCGCGTCGAGAAGATGCGCGCCAGCATGCCGGAGAGCGGAATCATCACGATCTCGGCGATCAGGTAGCTGGTCTGCACCCAGGAGATCTGGTCCTGACTGGCGGCCAGGCCCGCCTGCAGCTCGTTGAGCGAGCTGGACACGATCTGGATATCCAGAATCGCCATGAACATGCCGAACACCGCGGCCACGAAGCCGATCTGCTGGCGGCGCGTCGGCATGTCACTGGCGCTGCCCGCGGGGGGCTGGCTCGGGGGCTGGCTCGGGGATTGAGCCGAGGACTGGGTCGTCTCGGCCATGCTTACTGCGCTCCGCGATCAGCGCTGGCGACCTGCGCGGCATCGGGCGCGATGACGTCATTTGAGAGGCTATCGACGGCATAGGTGCCGGTGTCCGAAAGCTCTCGTGTATCGACGCTGGGGATGACCGACAGGCCGGCGCGCAGACGCGGCAGCGCATCCGCTGGGCCGGTCAGGCGAATGCGCACCGGCACACGCTGGACGATCTTGTTGAAGTTGCCGGTGGCGTTGTCGGTCGGCAGCAGACTGAACTCGGTGCCGGTCGCCGGCGCTAGGCTATCCACCACGCCCTCAAACTCGATGTCCGGGTAGGCGTCCGCCTCGAGACTGACCGGCTGGCCGACGCGCATGCGCTCGGTCTGGGTTTCCTTGTAGTTGGCCACCACATAGGCGCTCTTCACCGGCACCAGCTGCATCAGGGTCAACGAGGCGCTGGCCATGGTGCCCACCTCGACACTGCGATTGCCGACCACGCCATCCTGCGGCGCGTAGATCGAGGTCTTCTCCAGCTGGTGGCGCGCGTAGGCGAGATCCGCCGCCGCTGACACCACCTGGGCACGCGTCGATTCCAGCTGCGCCTTGTAGACCTCAAGCTGCTGCCGGGCAGACACCAGCGCGGCCTGCTTCTGGGCAACGCTCGCCTCGGCGGTTCGCAGGGTCACCTGGTCATCTTCATAGGACTGACGCGAGGCGTAGCTGCGGCTCTCCAGACTTCTGGAGCGCTTGAGATGCAGCGCCGCCTGATCGCGTTCGGCCCTGGCCGAGGCCAGTGCTGCCCTAGCCTCGTCGATCTTCGCGTCTTGCAGGTCCAGCTGACGCTCGGCCTGGACTTCCCCGGTGCGGGCGTTGTCCAGCGCGGCACTGGCCTGGTCCAGATTGGCCCTGGCATCTTCGTCATCCAGCTGCACCAGCAACTGCCCCTTCTTCACCGGCTGGTTGTCATGCACCAGCATGCGCGTCACCCGCGCGGTGATCTCGGAGCGCACCGCGACGCTATCGGTACGCACATAGGCGTTGTCGGTCTCCTGCATGAAGCGCCCGACCTGCCACCATTCGACCCCCATCACTCCGCCAGCGATCACGCCCGCCACCACGATGAGTGCCACGACACCCTTGCCTGCCTTGTTCATTCGGCGACTCTCTCTTGCTGCCTGTCGGTGACAGGCGTGTAATCTGTCTGACGCTGCGGATGAGGCGGCCACGGCGCTTGCGAGCGCTCAGGCCACGGCTGTCATCTTGCATCGCCACAAAGTGTAATGAATACTACACTTCCTTGAGGCAGCCCCGACAGTTTCGACAGACAGCGTCTCTCGTTCGCAATATCGCAACCTTGCCTGTTTCAGGCGGTTTCCGGATCACAGACAGGACACTCACATGACTGATTCGCCCTCATCAGAGACCGCCCCTGACTCGGGAAGCACCACGACTCGCGCCTCACCGCGCGGGGAAGCACGCCGCAAACGCCAGCTGGAAGTCGCGCGCGAACATTTCCTCGAACACGGCTTCGCCGCGACCAGCATCAATGAGATCGCTCGGCAGGCCGGCGGATCACTGGCAACGCTGTATCGTAATTTCGGCAACAAGGACGGCCTGTTTCTGGCCGTGATGCAGCAGGAGGCGCAGACGGTGTGGTCGGTGATGGACCACGAAGCCAACGAGACACGCAGTGTCGAGGAAGCGCTGGAAGACTTCGGCATGGCGATGCTGACGCTGGCCCTCGCGCCGGAACTGATCCGCCTGTTCCGTGGCCTCGCCTTCGAGAGCGGCCGCAACCCGCAGCTCGGCAAGCTGTTCCTCGACAACGGCCCCAAGCTGACCCGACAACGCCTGGCAGGCTACCTGTCGCGTCAGGTCGCCCAGGGCCACCTGCCGTCCACCGGCCTCGGCCAGGAACCACTGGCCGCCGCCAACCTGCTCACCGGCATGCTGCTCAACCCGCTGCATGTCGACGCCCTGCTCGGCTGCCCACCCGACACCGCAAGCCCCGAACAACTCCGCCCACATGTCAGACGCTGTGTGCGCGTCTTTCTTGCCGGCTTCGGGGCAAGTTAGAGAGCTGGCAGGTTTCGGTGCCAGTTAGAAAGCTTGCTGGCTTCGGGGCAAGTTAGAGAGCTTGCTGGCTTCGGGGCAAGTTAGAAAGCTTGCTGGCTTCGGAGCCAGTTAGAAAGCTTGCTGGCTTCGGTACCAGTTAGAAAGCTTGCCGGCTTCGGTGCCAGTTGGAGAGCTTGCAGATTTCGGTGCCAGTGAGAAAGCTTGCTGGCTTCGGGGCCTGATCATCGGCCCACTGACACAAAGACGCCGAGTCGACTGACTCGGCGTCTTTGTGTGCTTTCTGCGGAAAGTGAGCAATGCCCGCCAGGCGAGTGGCCTCAAGCGGGCCTTGGCTGACGCAGGCGCGACAGCCACCCGCCGCTGCGTGCCTGGGCGCGTACGCCGGGGAAGTTGAGTTCGACCTGGCGCAGGCACAGGGTCAGCAGGATGGTCAGCACGAGGTAGATGGCGCCGATGAACAGCAGCGGCTCGTAGGTGAGGAAGTTCTCGTCGCGGATGATGTTGGCGACCTGCAGCAGGTCCATCATGGCGATCGTCGAGACCAGCGGCACCGACTTGAGCAGCAGGATCATCTCGCCGGTCAGGGTCGGCAGGCACAGCTGGATGGCGCGCGGCAGCCACAGGCGACTGAAGACCTGAAACGGCCCCATGCCGAAGGCACGCCCCGCTTCCCGCTCGCCCGGCGGCACGCTGAGCAGCGCCCCGCGCAGGACTTCACCGGAGTAGGCGCCCACCGAGAGGGTGAAGGTCAGGGTGGCGTAGAAGAACGGATCACGCAGGATGCCCCAGAACATGCTCTCGCGAATGCCGGGAATGCCCTCCAGCAGCCGGCCGATGCCGTAATAGAAGAAGAACAGCTGCACCAGCAGGGGCGTGCCACGCATCACGATGGAGACGCCGCTGGCCAGCCAGGCGAGCGGCCTGGGGCCCTTGATGCGCGCCATCGCCATGCCGACCGCCAGCGTGAAGCCGAGCACGGCTGACACCACCAGCAGCACCAGGGTATTGATCAGCCCTGTCCACAGCGATTCCTGATAATAGGGGTCCGATAACCAGCTGAAATCCATATCACGCCTCCTGGGCTGAAATATCGGGTTCGCCGCGGCGCACGTAGCGCTCCAGACGACTGAACGCGGCGCTCGAGGTCAAGGTCATCAGCAGATAGAGCAGCCCCGCCACGCTGTAGAACAGGAAGTAGGCGCGCGAGCTGGCGGCCGCCTGTTGCACGGTGAAGAACAGCTCGCTGAAGCCGATGACGCTGATCAGGGCGGTGTCCTTGATCAGGATCAGCCACAGGTTGGACATGCCCGGCAGTGCGTTGGGCAACATGCCCGGCAGCGTGATGTAGCGAAAGCGCGTCATGGGCGAGAAGCCGTAGGCATCGGCCGCTTCCAGCTGGCCCTTGGGAATGGCCAGGATGGCGCCGCGAAAGACTTCGGTCATGTAGGCGCCCTGCACGAAGGCCAGCACGCCGACGGCGGTGACGAAGCCGCTGATCTCGACCTTGCCCGCGACACCCAGCGCATTCATCAGGGCGGTGAGCGCCTGGGAGCCGCCGTAGTACAGCAGGATGATCAGCAGCAGTTCCGGCACCGCACGCACGGCCGTCGAATAGCTGGTGGCCAGCGCGCGCAGCGGCGCCCAGGGGCTGAGTCGTGACGCCGCCCCCACCAGCCCGAGCAGCAAGCCGATGGCGTAGGCGGCGAAGGCGATCTGCAGGGTGGTGACTGCACCGGCGAGTATCGGGGCTACCCAATCGGCGAGCCCTTCCTGGGCGAACTGGGACATGATCAGCGTCCTTCTCGTATCAGTAGGAAATGGCGGATGCGATACGCGAGGCGTGCTGACCGGGCGACCTCAGCCGTCCGGCCAGCACGCGCAGGATCAGCCCAGGCAGACGTCGGTATCGAAGTACTTGTTCGAGAGCACCGTGCAGGTGCCGTCCGCATAGACCTGATGGATGGCGCCATCGAGCGCCTCTTTCAGCGCGCCATCTTCCTTGCGTACCCCGACGCCGGCACCGATGCCGTAGGCCTCGTGCTGCGGCGTGGTCGCCTTGATCTCGAAGTTGCTGGCCTCGTCACGCTTGACCAGTGCGCTCATGGCGATCTCGTCGGCCAGAATCACGTCCACGCGCCCGGACAGCAGGTCACTGTTGACCTGCTCCTGCTGGTCATACAGGCGCACATCGACGCCGGTGCTGCGCAGCGCTCGACGCGCGAAGTTGGCGTGGGTGGTCGCCGCCTGGGTGCCGAGAATCTTGCCGTCGAGGCCGTCCGGAATCTCGAGTTCGAGATCCTTGGCGGCCACGTAGGCGCCGGGCGAGTTGTAGTAGGGGATGCTGAAGTCGATGACCTTCTCGCGGGCCTTGGTGATGGTCATCGAATTCATGATCATGTCGATGCGGCCGGCCTTCAGCGAAGGGATGATGCCGCTCCAGCCGGTCGGGGTGATCTCGCACTCACGCTGCATGGCGTCACAGATCGCCTCGGCCAGCTCGACCTCGAAGCCGGTCCACTCGCCGCTGGCGGAGGTGTAGGTGAAGGGCGGGTAAGGTTCCGCGGAGATACCGATCTTGAGGGTGTCGGCGGCATGCACCTGAGCGGCGCCCAGCGTCAGTCCCCCCATCATCAGGGCGCCAGCCAGCTTGCGCAGCGCAGAGGTGGAAGTGGAATCAGAGGCAGAACGCGTTCCGCGCGCGGTCAGTGAAGGTGTCTTGGCAGCGAATCCAGCGTCGTTCATCAAGGTCATCAGGCCATCTCCTGGCTGTTGTTGTGGGTTCATCTACGTCATGGCGGGGAGGTCCATGCCGGGGTGATGCAGGCGGGGCTCAGGCGGCCGGTGCGATGAAGCGGCGGCAGCGCTCGTGCTCGGTCTGCTCGAAGACCTCCGCCGGGCTTCCGGCCACGCCTACCCTGCCCTCATCGAGGAACACGATCTGATCGGAGACTTCTCTGGCGAAGGCCATCTCGTGGGTCACCATCAGCATGGTGCGGCCCTCATCGGCGAGGCTGCGGATGACGCCAAGCACTTCACTGACCCGCTCCGGGTCCAGCGCCGAGGTCGGCTCATCGAAGAGCAGCACGCGCGGCTCCATCGCCAGCGCACGCGCGATCGCGACCCGTTGCTGCTGGCCGCCGGAGAGAAAGGCCGGATAGCTGTCGGCGCGCTCCAGCATGCCGACACGTTCCAGATAGTGCTCCGCGATACGCGTCGCCTCACGGCGTGACATGCCCTTCACGCGCATCGGCGCCTCGGTGACATTGCCAAGCACGGTCAGGTGCGGCCACAGATTGAACTGCTGGAAGACCATGGTGACCTTGGAGCGCAGGCGCTGGATCTGACGACGGTCGAGCCCGATGAGGCCGCCACGGCTGTCGCGGTCGAAGCGCACATGCTCATCGGCGATCGACAGCTCGCCCCGATCGGGGCGCTCGAGCAGGTTCATGCAGCGCAGCAAGGTGCTCTTGCCGGAGCCACTGGCGCCGATGATGGTGGTGACGGTGCCTTCCTTCACCCGCAAGGACACGTCGTGCAGCACCGCCAGATCACCGTAGTGCTTGACGATGTTGCTGGCTTCGACGACGACCCGATTCGAGGCAGCGCGCGCGGGTCTGGCCTGGCCGTCCGGGCGCGCCTGCTGAGGCTGGGAGATGCCGTCACTGTCTGCATTCTTCGAGCGGGTCATGGGAGATACGTTCGAGGGCGAGATAGTCATGAGCGACTCACAAGTGGGTGGCTGTGGCGGGCGTGAAATGGGCGATCGTGCAGCCGCTAGCGGCGTGACGCACCCTGCTGGTGCGGCGTGTTGCTGCCGGGCCTGACGGACGATGCGCGGATGACGCCTGTCTTGCCGCTGCGGGCCGCGGCGGGCTGCGCAATCGGTGATCGAGCTGCAATCGAGCGAACGACTATTGATACACTTGTATAGCAAGAGGCGTTCCACATTGCGACTTTCCACGCCTGAGGCATGGCAAGCAGGGTCGTGGCTCACTGATTGCGCGTCCTGGACGCGACGTGGCCTGGGCGCTACGAGGCTTAGACAATACGAGGCCGAGGGCGGGAGCCATCCCTCGGCGCCCGCCCACGCAGTCAAGGCGGCAGCAAGGCTAGGTCAGCCTCACAGGCTGGCCTTCACGGCGGCCAGGGCATCCTCGCCATCGCGCGTGGTCACGTCGGCGAGAAATTCCGCCAGCCGGTCCGGATTGGCGGCCAGCCAGTCGTGCGCCACCTCATCGAGGTCACGCTCCTTCAGGCTGTAGTCGAGGATGAAGCCGCTCTGCTCTTCGGAGCTGAAGACCAGCTGATCGAGGAAGCGGGCGAGGTTGGGATTGGCTTCGGCGTAGGCGGAACGCACGACGGTCTTGACGTCACTGGCGCCATTGTCGGGGCCGAACACCGACTCCGGATCCTCCAGGATATGGGTGTCGAATTCCGGCACCATCCAGTGCGGTGTCCAGCCGTAGAAGGCGATCCAGCGTTGCTCGCGCTGGGCGGCACGCACCTCGCTGAGCATGCCGGGCGTCGAGGACTCCATCGCATCCCAGTCGCCCAGGCCATAGACATCATTGTCGATGGCGCCATTGAGCATGTCGCTGACGGTGGAGCCGCTTTCGATGGAGTAGACGGTCTCGTCGAATTGCTCGGCGTGGGCGGCAAGGTCCGCGGCGCTGTGGATGCCGGCCTCGTAGACATAGCCCGGCACCGCGAAGCCCATGCGGGCGCCGGTGACGTTGTTGCCGAGATCGGTGATCGCACCGGCGGCCATGGCCGCGTCATAACTGTCTTGCTGGGCAGGCAGCCAGCCAGCGAGGAAGGCGTCGCTGTCGCCGGTGGTCAGGGTGTTGTAGCCGACGGTGGAGCTGACTTCCTGTCGCTCCACGTCGTAACCCAGCGGGGCGAGAATCTGGGCGACGATCTCGCTCTTGACGGTGACGCCGGGCCACGGCGGCACGATCAGCGTCAGCTCGTCATCCTTGTCCTGGGCCGAGGCTGCCAGGCTAGCCGTGCTAAGCAGCAGGGTCGCGAGGGCAAGCAGACCACGGCGGGCGCCGTGTTTCGTCGTAGGTGTCAGAGGGTACGGGGTGGTGGTCATCGTGTCTTTCCTTGTCGGTTCCGGTCGCGCCGGGCCTTGTTGTTGTCGGGGCTGAAAGGCTTCGTATATGGCGGTCGTCGTGCGTGTCCATCGCTCACGGCGCTGTCGTTGTCGTTGTCGGCGCTTGTGTCTTCTCCGCCCTGCTGCGTCGCTGAATTCGCCGCAAGCGATTGATTCTTTGTAACTTTACCCTCAGGCAGAGTACGCCTTCAGCGAGCACTGGCCTGCCTGACCTGGCCCTTCTCAAGTTCTGGCTCCGGCACCAGATCCGGCAAGCCGCCGAAGGGCGCGCGCGCCATCACCCGCTCCAGCATCGGGATGAAATGCTCCAGCGGCAGGGTGTCGTATTCGGGGTCGAAGCTGGTCTGGTCCCACTCATCACAGAAGCGCACGGTGCGCTCATAGGCGGGATGCCCGGCATGTGCCTCGCGGGCGTGGCGGTCCTGACCGAAGAATTCGCGGTAGTGATAGCCCTGGAACAGCTCGTGATGACGAATCATCCAGGTGCTCAGCGGGTCGATGAACGGCTCGAGGATACCGGCGGCGATCTCGGCATGATTGGCCGGTGCGAGGTCGTCGCCGATGTCATGCAGCAGCGCGCAGACCACCATCTCCTCATCGGCGCCGGCGCGCAGCGCGCGGGTGGCGGTCTGCAGACAGTGTTCGTAGCGATCGACCGGATAGCCGTGGTGATCGCCCTTGAGGCGCCCCAGATGCTCAAGCACACGCCGGCAGGCATCGGACTGATATTCCCGGAAGCGCGCATCGATCAGCGCCCACTCGGCATGCGTGCTTTCCTCGAAGCTGCGGAAGCGGGCCTGCTCGCTCATGCGCTGGCCTCCTCATTGGCGAACTGACCGGCGAGCTGATCGGCCAGCAGCAGGCGGCGGCTGGCGGTGGAGTCGCGGTCCACATAGCCCTGGCGCATATGGCGGATGCCGCCCTCCAGTTGGAAGGCGCTGCGGCCATGGAACAGCCGGTAGTTGTCCATGATCAGCATCTGGCCCGGTGCCAGCTTGAGATGCAACGTGAAGTCGTCACCGGAGATCAGGCGATAGAACGCCTGGCGGGCAGCGTAGTAGCGACGAAGGGTCGCGCCGGGCAGCGCCGGCACCCGCTCGGTGCGGTTGGAGAAGCGTACCCGGGCGACCTGACCACGGCTGTCCAGCTCGATCAGCGGGCCTTCGCTCTCCAGGCGCGTGGTGGCGTCGTGATAACGGAAGCCGGGGCTGACTTCTGTCAGGCAGGCGAAGGCCTCGGGGTCTTCACGGCGCAGGTGCTCCGCCGCGCTGAAGCCATCCACCAGCATGCTGTCGCCGCCCTGGGCCGCGTTGCACAGACAGTGCAGCCAGATATAGCCCGGAATCGGATCGCGATAGGGATTGTCGGTATGCGGCTCCAGCCCGCGCTGGGTCATCGTGAGGTCATAGGCATTGGCGACGGATTTCACGTCGGCGATACCGCCCCAGTTGGTGCGCCGCAGCGGCCCGATACGGTGGATCAGCCCCTGCATGCCGTCCTCCGTGTCCGGCACGCCGCTGACCCGCACGAAGCCGAAGCGCTGCAACTGCTCGAGCATGTCCAGCAAGGCCGCGTCATCCTCCAGCGCCGCAGCGAAGTCGGCCTCGGGCAGCTGGGCGAGACTCCCCTGCCAGAAGGTCATGCCCTGATAGGCCTCGGAGGGCTGACACTCCGCCAGCAGGGCCGCCAGCGAGAAGCTCGCCGCATGGCCGTCACTGAAAGCCAGCGACAGCATGTCGCCATCCAGCTGTGCCTGAGTCAGGCTCAGGTCCAGCGGCAGGTCCGCCGCCTCGATCAGGCGCTGACCGGTGAGGGAGTCGAGCGTCGTTTCATCGGGACTCCGCTCACGCAGCCAGAGCGCCTCGAGGGTCAGATCGCCCTCGGGGTGGTTCAGGTGCAGTTGTTGTCCATGGTCTTTCAGGCTGACGGAATGCGGGCTGCTGGGCACTCGATGATCTCCACGGCTGAGGGAGCGGCACTGTTGTCTTACTGGTCAGGTACCTGCTCGCGGATGCTGGTGCGACGCTGAGTCTCCTTCTACCTTAATCACTTCAGCCAGAGCGGGTTGATATTATTGGACGTATATTTGATCAAATTGGCCATATGTCAGACCAGCAGACGACAACAAGCGGCCGTGGCAATGCCACGGCCGCTTGTGTTGTAAAACGTCTATCGGGAGATCAGTCGCTCAGGTGCAGCACCTGACCATTGAGGGAGCGCCCGGCGCCACCGGCCAGAAAGCGCGCGCATTCCGCCACGGCGTCCGGTCGGCTGCCCTCGGGGCACAGCAGATTGGCGCGTACCTTGTCCGGCGCGCGGGATGCCAGCCGCTGGATCAACTCACTCAGCGCCGCCTGTGCCATGGCAGTGCCGTGATGCTCTTGAGAGGATAGCTGCGAGGACAGCGACGAGGACGGCTGCGAAGGCAGCGGTGGCGCCACGGCCAACAGGCGTCCGCCGTGGCGCAACATGCGCGCACAGGCCGCCTTGAGCAAGGCGCCGGGGCCGGCGACCTGCGCGACCAGGCAGGCTTCCAGCGACTGCCCGGCCATGGCCTGCGGCGGCATGCAGACCAGTACGTCGAGGCGTCCGAGACGCGCCACCAGTGTCTCGAAGCAGCCCTCGCCGACCACCTGGCCGAAGCGATCCGACTGCTCGCCGCCCAGTGCATCCAGCACGCGTTCGAGGTCCGCCGGCGCGGTGCCCATCAGGGCGATGATGGCGCCATCTTCCAGGAAGGTGCGCGCCATGGCCTCCAGCCACTCCCCCTGCCCCGCGATCAATACCCTGCGTCGTGGCAGCATCTCATTCTCCCTGATAGAACCCCCGAAGGGTCGCCCCTGCGTGCCTCATGCCGCGCTGCGCTGCTCAGCTCTTTGCTCAACCCTCTGCTCTGCTCTCTGCTTACCCAGACATCACCTCCCTGTGATGCCTCGAGTGGCGTGGGTCAGGGCATCAGCCCCGGCAGCCACAGCACCAGCGCCGGGAACAGCATGCACAGGATCAGACCCGCCAGCTGCAGGCCGACGAAGGGCAGAATCGAGCGATAGATGGTGCCGATGGACACCTGCCCGGCGGTGATGCCCTTGAGGTAGAACAACGCATAGCCGAAGGGTGGCGTCAGGAAACTCGTCTGCAGGTTGATGGCCACCAGAATCGCGAACCACACCAGCAGCCCCTGGCCGGAAAGCCCGAGCCCGAAGTCCAGCGCCTCGACCACCGGCGCCACCAGCGGCAGCACCACGAAGCTGATCTCGATCCACTCGAGGAAGAAGCCGAGCACGAAGATCAGCCCCATCAGCAGCAACAGCAGGCCGTAAGGGCCAAGGCCGGTGCCGGTGATGACATCCTCGATCAGGTAGTCACCGCCGAGGCGCTTGAAGACCACCGAGAAGCAGGTCGCGCCGATGACGACGAACAGGATCATCGCACTGGTGCGCGAGGTATCGCGCAGCGTGTTGCGCAGGGTGGAGAAGGACAGCCCGCCCATCACCAGCGCCAGCAGCAGACTGCCACCCGCGCCGATGGCCGCGGCCTCGGTGGGCGTGGCGATGCCGGTCATGATCGACCCCAGCACCGCGACGATCAGCACCATCGGGCCGAGCAGGTCACGCAGCAACGCCAGCGGCAGCGGCGTCTTGTCGGTGCCGAGCAGCGACTGGTCCGGCAGCGGTGCCCAGTCCGGGCGCAGCTTGGCGGTGATCAGCAGATAGGCGACGTAGAGCGCGCCGAGCATCAGCCCCGGAATCAGCGCCGCCTTGAACAGCGCCCCCACCGAGATCTGCAGGATGGAGCCCATCAGCACCAGCATGATCGAGGGCGGAATCAGGATGCCCAGAGTGCCGGAGGCCGCGATGACCCCACAGGCCATCTCGGCCTTGTAGCCCTGCCCCAGCATCACCGGCAGCGCCAGCAGGCCCAGCATGACCACCGAGGCACCGATGATGCCGGTACTGGCGGCCATCACCACGCCCAGCAGCGCCACCGAGACGGCCAGACCGCCATGCACGCGACCGAACAGCCGCTGCAGTGTCATCAGCAGATTGCGCGCCACGCCGGAGCTTTCCAGCATCAGCCCCATGAACACGAACAGCGGAATCGCGATCAGCAGCCAGTTCTCGATCACGCCGCCGAAGATGCGCGAGCCGACGGTGCCGAGAAACGGCAGCGGGATATCGCCGATGAAGGCGAACAGGATGCCCAGCCCGCCGAGCAGAAAGGCCACCGGGTAGCCGGAGAAGATACCGATCAGAAGTGCCACCACCATGGTGATGGGCAGAGCGTATTCAGCGAGCATTGTCATGGCTCCCGTCTGCATGATTCTGGGGTGCCGTGGCGTCGGTGGTCGCTTGCGCAGCGTTCTGCTGATCCGCAAGGCAGGCCAGACTGGCAATCTCGTGGTCTTTCAGGCGCTCGGGGGTGCGCGCCGGGTCGAACAGGCAGGCCAGATTCTCGAAGATCTGCCCCAGCGCACCGAGGGCGAGGAACACCAGCCCCGTCGGCAGCATCGCCTTGATCAGGTAACGGTCCACCAGACCGCCATAGTTGGACTTCTCGCCGGACATGTAGGACATGGTGACGAAGTGCTTGGACAGCCAGGCGATCAGCAGGCAGAAGGGAATCAGCATGATGAGGTGGCCGAGGATATCGACCACGGCGCGTCCGCGCGGCGAGAGGCGCTGATAGAACAGGTCGACCCGCACATGCGTATCGCTGTGCAGGGCGTAGGTGCCACCGAAGAGCGTCAGCAGACCGAACAGGTGCCACTGCAACTCGGTGACGGAATTGATGGTGATCGCGGTGCCGAACAGCAGCACGTCGGGCGACCCCCAGTTGGCGATTTCATTGATGCCCAGGGCGTTGAGCGTGACGGTGGTGAGCACGGCCAGGATGATCGCCAGACCCAACCAGCTGGTCAGGCGACCCACCCACAGCCCCAGGCCGACCAGCGGTCGGCCCAGGGCGTCACACACCGCCCCGCCCTGTGCCCGCCAGGGCGCAAGGCGGGGGTCGGTCATTGGGCGCTACCCTCGTCAGCGTTGTCTGCCTGCTTCATGGCCATCGGCTGCGGCATGGCCTGCAGCTCGTACCATTCGTCGATCAGTGCGGCGTGCTTCATCAGCGAATCGTAGGCCTTGGCGAAGTCAGGATTGGTCTGCTTCTCTTCGGCCAGCACTTCACCCCAGGCTTCCTGCAGCGCGGTCATCACCGGCTCCGGGAAGCGCTTGACCTCGACACCTTTCTCCTCGAGCTCGTGGATCGCACGCACCTGAGCCGGCGGCGCTTCGGCCATTGCCCACTGCAGGGTCGCGCGGCAGGCCGTCTGGAACTGCGCCTTGCGCTCATCGCTGTAGCTGTCCCATACCTGCTGGTTGATCAGCAGCGAGAACCAGCTGGCGCTCTGGTGCCAACCCGGGAAGTAGTAGTACTTGGCGACTTCATTGAAGCCCATCGCCTGATCGACCTGCGGCACCGAGAACTCGGTAGCATCGACACGGCCACGCTCCAGCGCGAGGTAGATCTCGCTGCCCGGCACCAGCTGGGTGGAAGCGCCCAGCTTGTTGAGCACCTTGGCGCCAAGGCCGGAGATGCGCATCGACAGGCCCTTGAAGTCCTCCGGCGAGTTGATTTCCTTGTTGTACCAGCCGCCGGTTTCCTGCGGCGAGATGAAGCACGGCAGCACCTTCACGCCGTAGGGGTCGTAGGCGGCCTGCACAAGCTCGGTACCCTCACCGGCCCACATCCAGGACATGAAGGCTTCCGGGCTCGGGCCGAACGGCAGTGCGCCGTAGAGGTTGGTGATCGGCACCGTGCCGGCCCAGTAGCCCATCCAGTCCCAACCGGCCTGGATGGCACCGGAAGACACGGAGTTGAAGACTTCGAAGGCCGGCACCAGGTCCCCCGGCTCGTGCACGCGCAGGCCGACTTCGCCGCCGGTCGCGCTCTTGAGTTCCTCTGACAGGCGCACAGCACCGGCACCGAGGAAGTTCTTGGTCGAGAAGGTACTGGCGACGTCGAGCTGTTTCGGCCCTTCCGCCTGGGCTGGCGCGGCGGCCATCAAGGTGGTGGTGGCCACGGCCGCCGCAATGGCAGCTCCGAGGCGCAGGCGGCGGGTCGGCGTCGATTGATACGGCGTGGCGTGTTGCGACATGGTGCGGCTCCCTGATTTGTTGTTGTGCTCGCTGGTCGTACGGCTTGTGGCTTGCTGGACATGAGCCACGTTGCAAGATGACGCTTACGTCAACTTACCCAATGACAACGCAAGCGGCTGACCACGCCACAACAACGTCAATGATTTCAGAGAGCTACGAGAGCAAGGCCCGCACGAGGCGACTCACCGCGCCCCGCGCGGCAGCATCGGCTTACGACAGCGTCCGGAAAGCCGGACACTCAAGCTGCCGAGGCTGCGACCAAGGTCGCGCGCTGTCATGAATTCTGTCTACGACTCCAGTCGAATATGCCGATAGAGGAATGCAGACCCCATGCGGGTATGCACGCCGTGGGCTGGCGAGAAACGCAAAGCGTCCGGAATTTCGGTCACTGACCGAGATTCCGGACGCTTTGGCCACTCATTGGTGGCGGGGAGGTGAAATGCCGGTCGGTCAGGACGTTTCGGCCAACAGGCCGTGCCGGTTGAGCTTCTCGTAGAGTGAGGACTTGGCGATGCCGAGCTGCCGAGCGGCGCGGGTGCGATTGCCCTCGGCGGCGCGCAGCGCATCCTCGATCAGCTGGCGCTCCGCCTGAGCCATCGCCTCACGCAGCGTGGTCGGCGTGGTACTCGATTCCCGGGCGGTTGTGGACGACTCGGACGCTGAAGCGGGTGTGGACAAGTCGCTTTGATGGGTAGCGGCGTGCCGGGCACCGATGGCATCCGGTAGATCGGTCGGTTGGATATGGCTGCCGCCCAGATAGAAGGCGGCTTCGAGCACGTTTTCCAGCTCGCGCACGTTGCCGGGCCAATGGTGGGCGCACAAGCGCTCGAGGGCGGCTTCGGAGAGAATCGGCGGGCGGCGACCACTGCGGCGTGCCAGACGCGACAGCAGGTGCGTGGCCAGGGTCGGCAGGTCGTCGCGGCGCTCGCGCAGCGGCGGCACCTTCAAGGGCACCACATTGATGCGATAGAAGAGGTCTTCGCGGAATTCGCCGCTCTCGACCAGCGCTTCCAGCGGGCGGTGAGTCGCGGCAATGACACGGACATCGACGCTGACCAGACGAGTCGCGCCGACCGCCTCGACCTCGCGGTCCTGCAGCACGCGCAGCAGCTTGGCCTGCATCGCCAGCGGCATGTCGCCGACCTCATCGAGAAACAGCGTGCCGCCATCCGCGAGCTGGAACTTGCCGGGCTTGCCACCACGCTTGGCGCCGGTAAAGGCGCCTTCTTCATAGCCGAACAGCTCCGCTTCCAGCAGCGCTTCGGGGATCGCCGCACAGTTGAGCTTGATGAAGGGGCCCTTGGCGCGCGCCGAGCTGCGGTGCAGCGCATGGGCATAAAGCTCCTTGCCGGTGCCGGACTCGCCACGGATCAACACCGAGGCGCCGCCGGGGGCGATCTTGCGCACCTTGCAGGCAAGTTCCCGCATGGCGGGCGAATCGCCGATGATATCACTCAGCTGCCAGCGAGCGCCGGTGGGGGTTTCCAGCGCCTGACGGTAATAGTCCACCTCCGCTTCCAGCGCCTGAACCTGAGCATTCACCTGCCGCCATTCCCAGGTGTCGTGATAGAGCACCGAGCCGATGGCGCCAATCAGCTCGCCGTCGCGGAAGATGGGGTAACGGTGGGCAATCATGTGGTGGCCACGAATCAGCTGCAGCTGGGCAAGCTCCGCGCGTCCGCTCTCCAGCACCTCGTGCATGCGGGTGTTCTCGATCACCTCGCTGACATCGCGCCCCAGCACCTCGCTGGCCTCGACGCCGAGAAACTCGGCATAGGGCGCATTCAGAAACTGGATACCACCCTGGGCATCCACCACCACGACCCACTCCTCCACCGCATCCATCGCGGCACGCAGCAACTCGCGGCGCGCCCGCTCCAGATGAATCGAGGTGGCAGGTAAATCATCACGCAGCGGGGCAGCCATCTTCTCCCCGCCCACCGCGCCTGACACAGGCATCTGCTGAGCCATCACCGCTCTCCCTTGGCGTGTCCGGTCATCGTGGGCAGCCATATCCCTCTGCCACCACACCCGCCGGATCTGATTGTTATGGGCTGCGCCATCACGCAGCCAGCGTCCGGAAAACCGGACACCCCCCACAGCATCGGCCTACCGCCGCCAAGGATCAACGTAGCCAGTGGTCGTAGTCGCTGCATCAGCCAAAGTAAATAGCCAAGATCAAACCATGAAAACCTGACAGATTTTTATCTCTTTACTTGATAGGAAAATTGACATCAGGCAGACACCATTCCTTCCATAAGAGAAGCATTGTATTATGCCTCACAAGGAATTCATCAATCATCAGATCTACAATCAAGGATAGATTCATGTCAGAGAAAGCACTCTCTAAAGCAACTGCAGAAGACTTGCCTGCGACCATCAAGATCCGTTTATCTGATATGGATGAAAGTTACATATTCGTAAGCATTTTTGGCTGGATAATAATATCAGTCGGGCTAGGAATTTACTTTTTTGGCCCTGATGAAATTACTTACAATGTTTTCCGTGGCCCTACTATTGGTCAGATTCTTCTGGCCAGTGGATTATATATTGCCTCCTTGGGTGTTGCCGTATGTGCACTAGCAAGCCAACTAAAAAAGAAATGCGTCGAAAAGCATCTAGCGGCCAAGGAAGCTTTGGTTAACGAAGCCTTGGACTTTGATGACAAAGACATCCCTGCAGGGTATGAAACATCTATCACCTGGCTTGATGAAAGAACTTTTCGGGTGGAATTTGCAAAGAAAGAACAAGTGACAGACGAGATGCACGAAGCAACAAACTAAAACGTCCTAATAATCCATTCCAAAAAGCAAGCAGTAGTGATTTCGATATATTCTATTGCCGCTTGCCTTTTGAAAATTTTACTCTATCACTTATAAAATCTTATCTGCTCTCTCGATGCATCTGGTCATCGTGGGCAGCCGCCCTCTCTGCCACCGAACCTATCGGAACTGATGATTATGCAGTGCATACTCATAACTAGCCAGTATCCTGCAAACCGGACACCACCCACAGCATCGGCCTACCGCCGCTTACGGTCAACGTGACGAATAGTTGTATAGCATTGAATCTAAAAGATCTGCATCAATAACAATCAAAGATTATTATGCTGATAGTATTTAAGACCAGCCTGTCAATTAAAAGGCTTTACTTCCACCTTATTGTTTATTCTAAGCTTATATCTAGCTAATTCGTTCGCCAATCTGTCAGCCAACTCAAATTTTAATTCATCCGTCATTTCACACTCATCATATTCTTCGTAAAAATCTGATAAAATCTTTTCGATCATACTGATTTCGACAACCTTTCTATGTTGCTCATATGCATTAGAAAAGCTTTTCACATGCATCTTAAAATACTCATCCTGCGAGGCAGAAGGTATATCAAATAAAGCATCTTGCTTGAACCCATCAATATTAAAACTTTGCTCTGCATCTTCACCAGCAACACCGTCAACCACATACACACTACTTAAATTCGGGCCTTCCCAAGCATCAGACAAGAGAATTTTAAACTTTATACCACCAAATAACTCAACAAACCCTATAACACTTTTCCTAGAGAAGGATGCACATATCATTACTCGATGCTGAACAGGACTTAGGTGTAGCTCACTTGGAAATTCCCCTTCCATGAAAGTCACATAACTATTACTCTCGTCAACACCATTTATATAATTTATTATATTTTCAAAAGAAGTTGATCTAATCCTGTGAGGAGAAGTCAAGGTAGCGAGATAGGTTAACGCCGTTTTCGCTATAGAACGATGATGAACATGAAGCCCTAAATCTACATCCATCTCAGTGTAAGGAACATAATGCTCATACTCGTACGCTTCGAATGAAAGCTTTTCTGCCACTTCCTTGCCAAAGCTTTTAAGCTTATTTTCTAACAAAACTCTTGCCTTATCTATATCTCCCGATATTATTCTCAGGCTATTGTTAGGACTGCCGAGATCACCATCACAGCTTATATTTGAGCGAGGGAAAAACATCTCACCTCCTGGTGCTAATGAGTAGTTCATATCATTGAAGACACCAGCCTTATGGATTACTGACGTATTTTTCCCTCGCCCAGTCTTAATGGAACACAAATTAGCCAAATATCTTACGCCATTAGTCACAGGCTCATCAATCTCATTACCTAGGCGACGATTACATTTGACACAACAAATATTCCTTGATGCCTTCCTGCCCCCTAGAGAAGAAAGGATAACATGCTCTCTAGAACCTTTACCTTGCAGGAAAAATTCATCAGGACAATAAATACAGTTGAGCATCCCTACTCCCCTTCACATTAAATTAGTCCATTGAGCCTTGCACCACACATACTAAAAAGAGGCCCTCATTAACTGAGGACCTCTTTCAAAACATATTATAACATCGTTTTAATTAATGCGCTTCTTCCCAGTTGTCGCCTTGCTCGACTTCGACGAGCAGCGGGACGTCGAGGGAGGCGGCGTTCTGCATGCGCTGGGCGACGTCTTTCATGAAGTCTTCGACCTGCGCTTCGGCGACTTCGAAGACGAGTTCATCGTGTACCTGCATGACCATCATGGCGTCGTATCTGTCGGCGCCATCGCTGCCCGCCAGCCAGGCGTCCACGTCGATCATGGCGCGCTTGATGATGTCGGCGGCGCTGCCTTGCATCGGGGCGTTGATGGCGGTGCGCTCGGCGGCGCTGCGACGCGCGTGATTGCGTGAGCCGATTTCGGGCAGGTAGAGACGACGGCCGAAGATGGTCTCGACGTAGCCCTGCTCGGCGGCGAGCTGACGCGTGTCTTCCATGTAGGTGGCGACGCCCGGATAACGCTCGAAGTAGCGCTCGATGTAGGTCTTGGCCTGGCCGGGTTCGATATCCAGCTGGCGCGAGAGACCCCAGGCGGACATGCCGTAGATCAGTCCGAAGTTGATGGCTTTGGCGCTGCGGCGCTGGTCACTGCTGACACGCGATTCCTCGGTGCCGAAGACTTCAGCGGCGGTGGCGGCATGCACGTCGCGGTTGTCGGCGAAGGCCGAGAGCAGGCCCTTGTCACCGGAGAGGTGCGCCATGATGCGCAGCTCGATCTGCGAGTAATCCGCCGCGACGATGCGATAGCCGGGCCGCGCGATGAAGGCCTGACGAATACGACGGCCCTCGTCGCTGCGCACCGGGATGTTCTGCAGGTTCGGATCGGACGACGACAGACGCCCCGTGGCGGTGACGGCCTGATGGTAGCTGGTGTGCAGGCGACGCGTGGTCGGGTTGACCAGCTGCGGCAGCTTGTCGGTGTAGGTGCTCTTGAGCTTGGTCATGCCGCGATGACGCATGATCAGCTTGGGCAGCGGGTAGTCCAGCGCCAGCTCTTCCAGTACCGCTTCGGCGGTGGACGGCGCGCCCTTGGGCGTCTTCTTCTTGACTGGCAGCTTCTGCTCCTCGAAGAGGATCTCGCCCAGCTGCTTGGGGGAAGAGAGGTTGAACTCGCGACCCGCCAGCTCGAAGGCCTGCTTCTCGATGTCGTGGATCTGCTCGGTCAGCTCACGGGTCTGGGTGTGCAGGCGCTCGGGGTCGATCGCGACGCCGTTGCGCTCGATGCGCGCCAGCACCGGAATCAGCGGATATTCGAACTGACGCAGCACTTCATCCAGACGCCCCAGCTTCTCGATGCGCGGCATCAGCAGCGCGGCGAGACGCAGGGTGATGTCGACATCCTCGCAGGCATACGGCATCGCCTCTTCCAGCGCGATCTGATCAAACGTCAGCTGCTTGGCGCCCTTGCCGGCGATGTCGGTGAAGCTGATGGTGCTCTCGCCCAGATACTTGAGCGCCAGCGAGTCCATGTCGTGACGGGTCGCGGTGGAATTGAGCACGTAGGACATCAGCATGGTGTCGGCCAGCGGGCCGGCCACCGCGATGTCATAGCGCGCCAGCACCTCGATGTCGTACTTGAGGTTTTGGCCGATCTTGGTGATGGCGGTATCGGCCAGAATCGGCGTCAGCGCTTCCAGCACGGCCTGGCGCTCCAGCTGCGCGGGGGCATCCAGATAGCTGTGGGCGACGGGAATGTAGACGGCCTCGCCGACTTCCAGCGCCATGCCGATACCGACGATCTCGGCTTCCATGTAGTTGAGGCTGGTGGTCTCGAGATCGAAGCACAGCGAGGTGGCGTTGCGCACGCGCTCGAGCCACGCATCCAGCTCGGCCTGCTCGGTGATGGCGCGGTAGTTGCGCTCCTCACGCGGCGGCAGCGCGTCGGGCATCTCGTCGCCCTCTTCCGCCGCTTCCAGATCAGGCGTTGGCGCAGCGGCGGTCTTGCCCTTGCCTGAGGTCTTTTCAGCGACCGGCGCGATGCTGTCACCGAACAGGTCACTGCCGGCGACTCCGCTGTCTTTCTCGTCGGCATGCGGCGTGGCCGCCATGTCGCCGCCTTCCAGCAGCTCCTTCAGCCAGGCGCGGAATTCCATCTCCTTGTAGAGCTCGACCAGCGCGGCGGTGTCCGGCGCGGCGATCGCGAGGTCATCCAGGCCATATTCCAGCTCGCAGTCCAGCTTGATGGTGGCGAGACGATAGGAGAGGTAGGCATCTTCGCGATGCGCTTCCATCTTCTTGGCCAGGGTCTTGGCGCCACGGAAGCTGAGCGTCTTGATGCGATCGAGATCGCCGTAGATGGTGTCGAGGCCGCCTTCCATGCCCTGCAGCAGGCCCAGCGCGGTCTTCTCGCCCACGCCCGGCACGCCGGGAATGTTGTCGACCTTGTCGCCCATCAGCGCGAGGAAGTCGATGATCAGGTTGGGCGGAATGCCGAACTTCTCGGTGACGCCGTCCACGTCCAGCGTCTCGTTCTTCATGGTGTTGACCAGGGTGATGTGCTCGTTCACCAGCTGGGCCATGTCCTTGTCGCCGGTGGAGATGACGGCGTCACGCCCGGCCTCCGTCGCCATGCGCGCCAGGGTGCCGATGACGTCATCGGCCTCGACGCCTTCCACGCATAACAGGGGCAGACCAAGGGCGCGCACGCAGGCATGCAGCGGCTCGACCTGCAGGCGCAGGTCATCCGGCATCGGCGGGCGCTGTGCCTTGTACTCGGGGTACATGTCGTCGCGGAAGGTCTTGCCCTTGGCATCGAAGACCACCGCCATGGGGCTGTCCGGGTACTGGCGGATCAGGCTCTTGAGCATGTTGATCACGCCCTTCACCGCGCCGGTGGGCAGGCCCTTGGAGGTGGTCAGCGGCGGCAGAGCATGAAAGGCACGATAGAGATAGGAAGATCCATCGACGAGAACGATCGGCGTGGCGGCCATGAGCAGTCGCATCCGTAGGCTGAAGGGTGAGCTTGGGGCAAGCAGAGTCGGGGCCGAAAACCTCTCGGCAGCTATGGCTGTCATGATACGCAAGGGCTGCGGCGAGGCACAGTCGCCACCCTCGGCGCGTGTGTCTTCTGCGCCCGGCATTGATGGCGGGAAGTCGTGCACACTGCCGGCAAGGGACGTAAACTGCGCCCATCAGGCAAGGTTTCAGGCCAGCGCCGATTCGCTTGTCTTCTGCACGGGTACGCACCGGGTGCTTGCTCGCAGGCACCCTGCTTGCAGGCCCCTTGCTCACAGAACTTTTGCACGCGGAACCTGATACAGGCTGCGCTTGTGTAAAGGAGGATTGTCATGCGCTCGACTGCTTCCATTGCTCCGCATTCCCTGCTGCGCCTGCCCACGCTGCTGGCCACCGGGCTGCTGCTGGCCGTCACCGCCCTGAGTGCGCCGCTGGCCGTCGCCGAGAGCGAGGCCCCCAAGCCGCAGATCACCAGCCGTCAGCAGGATGACCGCCAGCTGCGCGAATACCGCGTCAATGGCCATCTGTATGCCATCGAGATCATCCCCAAGGGCGGCGCGCCCTTCTTCCTGCTCGACAGTGACGGCAACGGCAACTTCATCAAGTCCAGCGTCACCAGTGCCAGCCAGCTCAAGGTACCCGGCTGGGCACTGAAAAAGTGATAAGCTCGGCATCTGGTTCACGCGACAGCTGAGCCAGCAGCGACAGGCGTCACGCCCGCGGCACATCTCTTGCCCCCGGGCGTGGCGGCATCCTTCCTGCATACCTACAACAACTCCTGTCAGCGCATTGCCGCCGTTTCGCTCCGGCGGCGCGCCACTGGCGGGGCGGACACATTTCGGCGAGAAGAGTCACCCATGGCAGTCTTTACCCCCCTGAGCGACGCTCAGGTCGCAGAATTTCTGGCAGAGTACGACGCAGGCACGCTGACATCGCTTGAGGATGTCGCGCACGGCACCGAGAACTCGACCTTCTTCGTCACCACCGATCGCCGCGAGATGGTGCTGACCCTGTTCGAGCAGGGCGAGCATGCGGAACTGCCCTTCTTCGTCGAGCTGCTCGACTTCCTCGCCAGCCACAAGCTGCCGGTGCCGGGCCCGCTGCACGACCGCGACGGCCAGGCGCTCAAGGTGCTGGCAGGCAAGCCGGCGCTGCTGTTCCCGCGTATGCCGGGCAACTGGCCGGTCTCGCCCAACGTGGCCCAGTGCCGCGAGATCGGCGCGGCGCTGGGGCGCATGCATGCCGTCTCGCAGCACTTTACCGGCCACCGCCCCAACACCCGTGACCTGCACTGGATCAAGCCGATGCACCACAAGGTGCTGGCGTATCTGAGCCCGGAAGACCAGGCGCTGATGGCCGACGAGATCGATGTCTGCGAAGACGTCTTCAGCGGTGTCGAGCTGCCGCAGGGCGCGCTGCACGGTGACCTGTTCCGCGACAACACCCTGTTCGACGGCGACCGCCTCGGCGGCATCATCGACTTCTACAATGGCTGCACCGGCGACCTGATCTTCGATCTGTCGATTCTGGTCAATGACTGGTGCTCCAATGACGATGGCCGCCTGGACCAGGCGCGTTATGACGCCCTGCTCAGTGCCTATCTGGCCGAGCGCCCGATGAACGCCGATGAGCGCCGCCTGTGGCCGAGCATGTTGCGCATGACCGCGCTGCGCTACTGGCTGTCACGCCTGCTGGTGGTCTACGTGGACCCGCCCGCCCACAGCCTGACGCCGAAGGACCCAGCACAGTACCGCCAGCTGCTGGGTCGGCGCATCGAGGAAGGCGCTCTGCCGCTGCCCGAGGCCACGCAACCGGCCTGATCGGTACCTTCCGTATTGACCGAGTCGTCAAAGCAATTGCCTGCTGGCCCCCAGCAGGCATAATGCGCCCTCTGAGCGCCCGCATTCCTGCGGGCGTCATTGTCTTCTCCGACGCTGCCCACACCTGTTGGGCACCGCCGGGCTTGCCTTCACGCCGTCCATCTCCGGAGACCGCGATGACCTCCTTTGCAGCCGAAGCACGCCGCACCTACAACATCGACCAGTGGGGCAGCGGCTATTTCGACGTGGGCCAGGATGGCCTGACACTGGTGCGCCCGCATGGCGAGCCGGGCACGCCTGCGCTGCCGCTGATCTCGCTGATCGACAAGGCGCGCGCCCAAGGCCTGCGCCTGCCGCTGCTGGTTCGCTTCGCCGATATCCTGCATGACCGCGTCGAGCAGCTGTGCGCTGCCTTCGATGCCGCCATCAGCTCGCGCGGCTATGGCGCCAGCTATACCGCCGTCTACCCGATCAAGGTCAATCAGCAGCGTCGCGTGGTCGAGGAACTGCTGGCGACCAGCGAGCGCTCACGCGGGCGTGTCGGGCTGGAAGCCGGCAGCAAGCCGGAACTGCTCGCCGTGCTGGCGCTGTCGGACAGCGGCCCGTCGGTGATCGTCTGCAATGGCTACAAGGACCGCGAGTACGTGCGTCTGGCGCTGATGGGCGAGAAGCTCGGCCACCGCGTGCATCTGGTGGTCGAGAAGGCCAGCGAGCTGGAACTGGTGCTGGAAGAGGCACAGCGCCTGGGCGTGCGGCCGCGCATCGGCCTGCGCGCGCGCCTGGCCACCATCGGCAAGGGCAACTGGCAGAACACCGGCGGCGAGAAGTCCAAGTTCGGGCTGACCGCCAGCCAGATCGTCGCGCTGGTCGAGCGTCTGCGCGAAGTGGATGCGCTGGACTGCCTCAAGCTGGTCCACTTCCATCTTGGCTCCCAGATCGCGGACATCAGCGATATCCAGCGCGGTCTGGCCGAGTGCGCGCGCTTCTATCAGGGTCTGCACGAAGCTGGCGCCGGCGTGGAAATCGTCGATGTCGGCGGTGGCCTGGGCGTGGACTACGAAGGCACCCGCTCGGAAAGCGCCTGCTCGCTCAACTACTCGATGCGCGAATATGCCGACTATGTGGTCGGTGCCTTCCACGCCGTCTGTGATGCCCATGACCTGCCGCATCCGCACATCATCTCCGAATCCGGCCGCGCCCTGACCGCCCATCATGCGGTGCTGGTGACGGACGTGATCGGCGAGGAGCGCGTGAACCTGTCGCTGCCCGCACGCCGCGAGGACGATGCCCAGATCGCCGCGCTGTGGGCGCAGGCTGCACGACTGGAAGGACAGCTGGAGCCGCGTGAGCTGGTGGAGATCTACCACGCCGTGGTGCACGCCCAGCATCAGGTGCAGGAGCGCTTCGTGATGGGGCTGGCGAGCATCGCCATCCGCGCCGAGGCCGAAGCCATCTATACCAACGTGTGTCGTAGCCTGGCCGGGCGTCTCGATGCGCGTCAGCGTTCGCACCGCGCGGTGCTCGATGAGCTCAACGAGAAGCTGGCCGACAAGCTGTTCGTCAACTTCTCACTGTTCCAGTCGCTGCCGGACATCTGGGGCATCGAGCAGATCTTCCCGATCCTGCCGCTGACCGGCCTCGACCGCGCGCCGACACGACGTGGCGTGATTCAGGACATCACCTGCGACAGCGATGGCCGCATCGACACCTATGTGGATGATCAGGGCCTGGACGCCACCCTGCCGCTGCCGGAATGGCATGCCGATGAAGAGAAGCTGCTCGGCTTCTTCATGGTCGGCGCCTATCAGGAAATCCTCGGCGACCTGCACAACCTGTTCGGCGATACCGATTCCGTGGATGCCAGCCTCGACGATGATGGCCAGTGGCAGCTTTCCCATGCGATTCAGGGTGATAGCGTGGCGCAGGTGCTGCGTTACGTGAACTTCGACCCGGAGCAGCTGGCCGCACGTCTCGCGCGTCAGCTCAAGTCATCCAACCTGAATGCGCTGGAACAGGCAGACCTGCTCGAAGACCTGAAGGCCGGTCTCGACGGCTATACCTACCTGGAGAGCTGAGACTTGTGCGAGGCTCGGGCCCTGGCTCAATGAACCGAGTTTGGAAGGATCAGATTCGGAAGGATTGGCCCGGATAGCAAAAGCTAAAGCCCAGACAGCAAAAGCCCCTGCCGGTGACCCGGCAGGGGCTTTTCTTTTTCAGAACTCGCTCAGGGCTGTTTTCAACTCGCTCAGGGCTGCTGTCTACTCACTCAAGGCTGTCTCAACCCCAGACGTCATGCCACGCCGCGCGTGCGTGTCTCGATGCGCAACAGCTCACCGCTGCCATCCGGGGCGTCCAGTGCCAGTGCCAGCGCCTGATCCGGATTCAGCTCGCCGACGCCTTCCGGCGTGCCGGTCAGCACCACATCGCCGGGCAGCAGGGTGAAGCTGTGGCTGATCTCACTGAGCAGGCGCGCAACGGGGAACAGCATCAGGCTGGTATCCGCCTGCTGGCGCTGCTCGCCATCGATGGCGAAGCGATAGTGCAGCGCCTGGAAATCCACGCTGTGCAACTCGCCATCGGCATCGCGCCAACGCGGCCCTTCCAGCGCCACGAAGGAAGACAGCGGACAGCTGCCATCGAAGGCCTTGGCCAGCTCCCACGGCTGGCCCTTGGCCTTGAGCTTGCTCTGGCGCTCACGCAGGGTCAGGTCCAGTGCCAGGCCCATGCCGGCCAGTGCTTCCAGCGCCTCTGCTTCGCTGGCTTCACACAGCGGCTTGCCGATCAGCAGCGCCAGCTCGGCCTCGTAATGGTACTGGCCGCGACGCCGCGAGATCGCCAATGGCTTGTCCATCGGCGTCACGCTGGTGGCGGGCTTGATGAACAGCAGCGGCTCGCTGGGCACTTCATTGCCGAGCTCCGTGGCGTGGGCTGCGTAATTGCGGCCGACACAGACCACCTTGCCGAGGTCATGAGCGAAGACGCGACCATCGCTGAAACGCGGGGTGAAACGCTGAGCAAGCGGCATGCAGAACTCCTGTCGGGGCGTGATGGAGGATCAATGAAAGACGATCAATGAGAGATATCGCAATGATACGTCGCCCCGACAGCCTGCCACTACCACACCAACGTCCGAGATTTCGCCGCCTGAGCGCAACCCGGCGTTGTGCAGTTCAGTCCACTTCGGTCTTCAAAGCTCAGCTTTCAAGCTCGGTCTTCCACTTCAGTCTTCAAGTTCATCCCAGCCACCATCGAGACGGTGCGCCAGAAATTCCGGGCGCGGACGTGCGGCGGCAAAGGGTGCCTGCATCGCGTTGTCGACACGGTTGTAGACGAAGAAGGCGTTGCTGCGCGGGTCCGGCGACATGTTGGCGTTGGAGCCATGCAGCGTATTGCAGTCGAACATCAACAGGCCACCGGCGGCACCGGTCGGTGCTTCAATACCACGTTCGGCGATCAGCTCGCTCAGTGCTTCACGCGAGGGCACACCGACCTTCTGGGTCTGCAGGGATGACTTGTGATTGTCATCCGGCGTCTCGCCCAGGCAGTGCACGAAGACTTCATGCGAGCCGGGGATCAGCATCAGCGGACCATTGAAGTGGTGATTGTCGGTCAGGATGATCGAGGCGCTGACCGCACGCATCTCCGGCATGCCATCCTCGGCGTGCCAGGTCTCGAAGTCCGAGTGCCAGTTGAAGCCCTTGCCCTCGAAGCCCGGCTTGTAGTTGATGCGCGACTGGTGGAGATACACATCGCCCCCCAGGATCTGGCGCGCGCGATCGACCAGGCGCGGGTCTTCTGCCAGCTGGCGGAAGCGCTCGGACAGGAAGTGCACGGCGAAGATGGAACGAATCTCGCGGCTCTTGGGCTCGGTGATGGTGAAATCACGCCCCTGCCACTCTTCGTTGTCGAGCAGCGCTGCCAGCTCGGTCTTCAGCGCCTCGACTTCCTCCGGCGCCAGGAATTCCGGCTCGAACAGGAAGCCGTCACTCTTGAAACGCTTGAGCTGCTCGGCGCCCAGCGGACCCTCATCGGCACGCGAGTGCACGACGGGCTCACGGCGCTTCTGCCACAGATGCTCCGGCGGCTGGCTCAGGCGCGTCGGATAGGCGTCTCTCGAGTGATCGGAGCCTCGATCGCTGCCCGACTTGTCGAGATAGGCTTCCGGCGCCTGATCACGGTCGGCATTGGTCTGACGGGCGTCCAGCTGCTGGTTGGAGGCTTCTGCAGCGGCGCTGACGTTGCCACCATCGGTCTGCTCATGTTGGCGTTGCTTGGATGAAAGAGCAGAAGTGGCGTTGTACGAGGTCATATGGCGTGAAGCTGTCATCATGCTCTCCTTAAGGCATCAATGTCCTGCATTGAGGAAAGTGGAATCTGGCGTTCTAGCATGCGGCTTGCCCGCACTGTCCCACCTATGGGCCATACAACAGACTTCAACCCCGAGATTCATGAAATAAGCATAGAGATCTGATCCGCAAGATCGTTAAAAGACCATCCAATATCACACCACACCCGCCATCACCCTTCTCAAGAAAACATGAGGCTGCCTGTGCCTCGCGGATGACAAATTCCTTAAGTCATCCCCTCTCGCCAGTCCCGACTCATCCTGTTGCCACGAATTCTCATCTTTCGTGAGACAAGCGGCTCAATCAGCGACTCATCACTGGCACCACGCCCGTGGTATTTCCCCTCACTTCGCTTCGCCATTTGCAAAACGCATCGCACGCAACATTGCGCATTAATGCGTAAGTGTCTGTGAAATATTGTGAAATTGTTTGGCACGCTTCGTGCCCCTTAGAAAACACGGCAGGACAACTGATAGAGACATATCAGAGAAAAAATAACGGCGCAGGATCATGCGTCACACCAGGGGAACTTCCAGCATGTTTAAGCCACGGATATGCATGGCCGCTTGCATGGCCACAGTGCTGGGGGGCTGCGCCGCTGTCGAACCGAAATCCGACAATGTCGAACCGGTCGTAGGGCCACCAGTCACCTCCAACAATACGCCATATAGCGAATGCCTCGTATCACTCAGTCGAATTCAGGGTGCCACCAACCTGCCTGTGATTGCAGTGGGTCAGGTGACGGACAAGACCGGTCAACGCAGTTATTCCACCGTGACAGAGAGCGCTGCCGTAACCCAGGGCGTATCCGAGATGCTGATAAGTGCCCTCTACAAGACTCGCAAGGTGCATCTTACCGAGCGTCTCGATGTGCGAGTCCCGCTGGCAGAGCAGCAGCTTTTCGAGAATAAGGCCATGGCCTACTCGCCGCGCAAACTGGCAGTTCTCCCTTCGCATTTCGTGGTTCTTGGTGCACTGACAGAGCTCAATTACAACATTTCAAGCGGCGGTGCCCGCCTGTTCGTCAGCGGAATCGGGGCCGGACTGCGCACTGCAGTCATCAACGTCGGCCTGGACCTGCGCATGGTCGATATCCGCACCTTCCGCACCGTCTATGTCACCAGCCTGCAGAAGCAGGTGGTGGGTTACGAAGTCGAAGCCGGTATCTACCGCTTCTTCGGCAATCAGTTGATCGAGTTTGACTCCGGCGCAGTGCGCAATGAACCACTGCAGCTGGGCGTGAGATCAGTCGTGGAGATGGGCGCGTACCAGCTTCTGACTGAAGGCCTGGGGCTTCCTGTACCTGCGGGACAGGAATGCGAGCTTCACCCGGGACAGCATGTTGCAGACGACGATAGCAACACGCAGCAAGTGGCCGCAGCCAATACCAGCAGCAATGCAACAAGTGGCAATGAATCAAATGAAGCAGTCGCAACACCGTTGCAAGCAACACCCGCATCAGAAGTACCGGCAGCATCCAGCGCAGCACAATAAGTCAACATTCATGAGGAACATGACAATGACTACCTATAACAAGCTCGCAGTCGCCATCGGTCTCGCAAGCGGCATGATGATGGCAAGCCAGGCGCAGGCCTTCGACAATGTCCATTGGAAGTGGCATGGACATGTAGACACTCACGTCAAGGTGGGAGCTTATATTGATCCGCATATCGTTGATCCGGGCGGCCTGGTGATGATCGAGAACTTCCAGAAGCAGATCGGTGACGTCAGCTCGGAAGCCATCGTCAAGGATGTCACCTATGGCACGACCGCCGGGGAAACTACCGTCGAGACAGGTAGCTTCGCTGGGGCAGGCGCAGGGGCCGCCGCAGGAGCAGGTGCAGCGGCAAGCATCTTTGGTAGTGGCGCAGCTGCAGGTGCGGGTGCTGCTGCGGGCGCTATCGCGGGCACCTACACTATCACCACCGATACTGGCGGTGTCGTGAATCCTGATATCACGCGCCTGGAAAGCCTGGAAAATGCGGCGACCTCAGTCGGCAACAATGCCTCCATCGAAAGCGATGCCATGGTCAACCTGCATAACGAGCAGTTCCTGGCAGGGGGATACTTCAGCAAAGCTGATATTGATTCACTGGCCAAGGTCGAGAACATTCTCAACCTGAGCGTGGACAACGCTGCCACCTCCGTGGGCAACAACCTGTCGGTCACCCAGGATACAGCTGGTCTTGATACCGCCCTGATTGCTGACAATACCCAGATGAGCTTCGCCAATGTGACCTCCACGGCCTCGGTCAGCGACATCACGCTCGGCTTGCCGCCAGTGGGCAGTTTCGAGGGCCCGGTCATCAACAATGCTGCGACCTCAGTGGGCAACAACGTCTCCATCAATGTCGGTCCGCAATAATCCAGCGACAGCCTGATCAACACACGCGGGGCAACCCGCGTGTGTTTCAGCATCTGCCGACACCAGATTCTTCACGCATCAGACACTGCATCTTTCACAGAGCGAAAGGAGCAAGACATGAATGCCTTTACACGTATCAGCCTGGGGGTCGTCAGCGCGGGATGCCTGCTGGCCACGACTGCCAGCGCCAACTCGCTGATGGGGCCCTTCCCCTACGACTTTCCGGCACGTAGCGCAGAAACCGCCCTGATCCTCTACGAGAGCAAGAAGGCCGGCAGCCTGGGGGAAGGGTCCGATACCAATATCGGGGAATATACCCTCAATACCGGCAGCAGCACCTCGATCGGCAACTGGCAACAGATCGAACAGACGCTGAGTGATGGCTCCACCGGCACCATCGACAGCACTGCGGATCAGTCCGCGGATGGCAGCTCTCAGACGTCGTCGACTGACTTCACCATCACCCACAACAACGAAGATGAGGAGGAAGACGCCCAGTGATGCACTGCTCGGGACAGTCATCCGCGGGAAGACAGACCGTCAGATACCAGAACTCACCCTTTCAGCGTGAGTAGAGAGTTGGTCAGCCAGGCAAGCGTCGAGACTGAGAAGTCTGCCACTCAGGGGGAGCGGAAAAAACGCACTAAAAGCCGCCATGATCATCTCGCACAAGTCATTAACCTCTATATGGGTACTCGATAAACCCCCAAGACGAACACTCAACGCTGGAGAATCCAGACTCTCCGGTGAGGCTGTCACCAGAAGCAGCCCGACAATTATTCTTTCGCAGCCCGCTTGCACGAAGCACAGGCAATGCAGAAAGACCAGCAGCAAGGGAACAACACTCATGACCGCACTGAAAGCTCATCAGGCTGCATCATCGGCTACTGCATTGAATCTGGCTGACGATATCTCCACTACCTCGCGGGTAAGGGAACTACCGGTAAAGCGACCTCGCGGTTTTGGGGAGTTTATCGGAGACTCATCGGCCATGCAGACGCTCTATCGCACTCTCATCCAGGTCGCCCACTCGGACGCTCCCATCTTCATCACCGGCGAAAGCGGCAGCGGCAAGGAATTGTGTGCCACTGCCATTCACCGCCATAGCCCGGTACGTGACGGCCCGTTCATCGCCGTCAATTGTGCCGCCATTCCGGCAGAGCTGCTGGAGTCGCAATTGTTCGGACATGTGCGCGGGGCTTTCACGGGGGCCGTGAGCGCCCAGCAGGGGCTCGCCGTGGCGGCAGATGGGGGGACGCTGTTTCTCGATGAGATCGCGGAGCTGCCGCTGCCCTTGCAGAGCAAGCTGCTGCGCTTCCTGCAGACAGGACAGGTAATGCCGGTGGGTGCCACGCGCACGGTAGAGGTCAATTGCCGCATCGTGTGCGCCACGCATCAGAACCCGCGGGCACTGGTCGATACTCACCGCTTCCGGGAAGACCTCTTCTATCGTCTGCACGTCATCCCGCTCAAGGTGCCGCCGCTGCGCGAGCGCGGTCAGGATATCCTGGAGATCGCCACCGGGCTGTTGGGGCGCATGGCAGGCCACGAGGGCAAGCGCTTCACACGACTCAGTGCATGCGCCGAGCGTCAGCTGCTGGCCCATGACTGGCCCGGCAACGTGCGGGAGCTGGAAAACACGCTGCGGCGCGCCATCATCCTCAATGATGGAGAGGTGCTGACGGCCGACATGCTGGACCTGCCCAGCAGCACGGCGCATCGCACGACTGTCAGCCACAGCGCGTCGGAGGACAGCGAGACCACGTTGCGCCCGTTGTGGATGGTCGAACGCGAGGCGATCGAGAGCGTCATCAGCGCCTGTGATGGCAGTATCCCCCGCGCTGCGGCGATACTGGAGATCGCGCCCTCCACCATCTATCGCAAGCGCCTGAGCTGGCTGGCGATGCACCCGGACGAGCCCACCTCGCATTGAGATGAGCGCCGGCCCACGGCATGCCCCGTCGCCCTCCAGACCTTTACTCCAGACGCAAAAAAGCCACCCCGAAGGGTGGCTTTTCTGTTGGCTGCCGAATTCATCCTGCGACTTCATCAGCTAGCCAGAATTGGCTGGGGTACCAGGACTCGAACCTGGGAATGCCGATACCAAAAACCGGTGCCTTACCACTTGGCTATACCCCAATTTGGTGGCCAGAGACGGAATCGAACCGCCGACACGGGGATTTTCAATCCCCTGCTCTACCAACTGAGCTATCTGGCCAACCTGAAGACACAAAAAAAGCCGCCAAGGCGACCTCTATATCGTGTGTTCTTCGCTCATCTACAGAAGCCTGAAGATGGTGCCGGCTAAAGGAGTCGAACCCTCGACCTACTGATTACAAGTCAGTTGCTCTACCAACTGAGCTAAGCCGGCACAAAGAACTCATGATATGAGTCTTCTTACTACGTTACTGCATGTCAGCTGGCTGGGGTACCAGGACTCGAACCTGGGAATGCCGATACCAAAAACCGGTGCCTTACCACTTGGCTATACCCCAACACTTGGTGGCCAGAGACGGAATCGAACCGCCGACACGGGGATTTTCAATCCCCTGCTCTACCAACTGAGCTATCTGGCCCTTGCCAACGAGGACGTATTAAATAGAAAACCTTTCCCGACGTCAACCCTTGCTTATCAAGAATTTGGCGTCGTAATTCGCCTTCTGCCGTCCTCGCCGTCCACTCAGACTTCGTAGCCCTGTCCGCCCTGCGATTCGCCCTTGGCAGCGGCGTCCGTCGGCACGAAACCTTCGGCCTGGTCCGTCTCCTGATTGTTGAAGAAGCGATCCATCTGCTCCATCAGATAGCGACGGCTGTCGGCATCCATCATGTTGAGGTGTTTCTCGTTGATCAGACGCGTCTGCAGCGCCTGCCACTCTTCCCATGCCTGCTTCGAGACGTTGGACCAGATGTCCTGGCCCTTCTCGCCCGGCAGCGGCGGAAAATCGAGACCCGGCAGGTCCTGGTCATACTTGCGGCAATGTACGGTGCGCATGGGTAACTCCGTAAGAGAACTGGATGTCAGTGCAGATGAGCGCCGAGCCTTCGCCAGACGCCTTTACTGTTGCCTCATTCTCGCACGCTTGAGCCGCTTTGCCCCAGACGTGCTGCCGATGCCGACGCCAGCAAGGTCTCACAGGCCGAACAGATCATCCGTGCAGCGCGCCAGCAGCGCCTTGACCGGCGCCGGCAGGCCCACGGCGTCCGGCGCGGCAGGGTCGACGAAGCGGCGGTCGGCGGCTGACTCGTTGACGCTCCCGGCCGCTTGAGCTGGCACAAGCCCTGCCTCCCCCAGCTGTATCGGCTGCGGCGTGATGGTCAGCCGGAAGTGACTGAAGACATGCTCGAAACTTGCCAGTGGCGCCTCCAGATGGGCGCCGCGGGCTTCGCGGGCGACCCATTCCCGCGCGGCCTCGCGGTCCTCGACCAGTGGCGGCGCCCACAGGCCGCCCCAGATGCCCGTCGGCGGACGGCGTTCCAGCAGGACCTTCCCCGCCGCATCACTGACCAGCAACATCAGCGTCTGACGCGTCGGTATGGTCTTCTTGGGCTTGCTCTCGGGGAAGCGCTTCTCTTCGCCACGCGCATGCGCCACGCAGACCTCCTCGAAGGGGCAACGCGCGCAATCGGGCTTGCTGCCGCGCGTGCACAGGGTGGCTCCGAGATCCATCATCGCCTGGGTCCAGTCCGCCAGCCGCACCTGCGGCGTGTAGCGCTCCGCCAGCGTCCACAGCTTGCGCTCCACCGCCGGTCGTCCCGGCCAGCCCTCCACGGCATGCAGGCGAGCCAGCACGCGCTTGACGTTGCCATCGAGAATCGGCGCCCGCTGTCCGGTGCTGATGCTGATGATCGCCCCGGCGGTCGAACGCCCGATACCCGGCAAGGCCGACAGTGCCTCGACACTCTCGACCGGGAAGGCACCGTCGTGCTCGTTCACGACCTGCTGCGCGGCCTTGTGCAGATTGCGCGCCCGCGCGTAGTAGCCAAGGCCCGTCCACAGATGCAGCACGTCATCGATATCCGCCGCCGCCAGCGCCGCGACATCCGGGAAGCGCTCCATGAAGCGGGCGTAGTACGGCAGCACTGTCGCGACCTGGGTCTGCTGGAGCATGATCTCCGAGACCCACACGCGATACGGCGTGGTGTTCTCCTGCCAGGGCAAATGCTTGCGGCCATGCTCATCGAACCAGTCGAACACGCGCGCCTGAAACGCCTCAGGGCTCAGGGCGATGTCTTCGAAGCCGGGTGTGGCGTGGCTCTCGGGAGCTGTCACGTCTGGCGTGGCAGCAGTGTCAGGTCGCGCCATCAAAACTTCCTCTGCTCGCGCCATGGTCGACGCCATGGCCTGGGCTCAAACGGCAGCACGCCAGCCCCTAGGAGCTGGCGTGCCGGTCTTGCTGCGAAGAGAGCGCGTGATCAGTTGAACAGCCCCTGAATCGCGCCCTTCAGCTTGTCGCTGGCGCCTTCGCCCAGCTTGTCGTCGATCTTCTTGCGGGTATCTTCGTCGAGTTTTTCATCCAGCTTCTCGCTGACCTTCTCGCCCGCCTTGCGCTTGGCTTCATCCTTGGCCAGTTCCGCTGCGGCACTCTGGAAGCCTTTCTGATCGAAGCCACACCACTCGCCCGGCTCACCGCTCAGGTTGCCCTGACACTGCACCGGGAAGCGCAGCTTGATCAGACGCGGATTGACCTCACAGGCCGCGTCATCCGCACCCTCGATGAAGCGCGCCGCCACGTTGTAGTCGAAGGCCTCGGTCGGCAGGTTGAGCTGGCCCTTGCCGTCCAGCGCGATGCCCGGGATCGCCAGGGCGAGATCCTGATTGCTGATCACGCCATTGGTGACCGTGAAGCTGCCCTGCGCGCGCTCCAGCGGCGTATTGGCCTTCCACTCGCGCGAGGAGGTCTTGCCACTCAGCGTCGCCACGGCAGTACACATCTCCCTGGAGATATTGACGTCGAGCACCTCGCCATTGCGAATCTCGAAGTTGCCCTTGCCGTTCAGATTGCGCTTGATGCTGTCGATCTGATTGGTGCTGGTGGTGTAGTCACCATTGAGCGTCAGGCGACCGCGCAGGATGTCCTTCTGCTCCGGCGCCAGCGCCTTGAGGAACGGCGCGATATCCAGATTGGTCAGTTTCTCGCCGAAGCTCATGCTCAGCGGTGTCTTGCGGCTGTCGATGCGTGCATTGGCCGCCAGCGAGCCGCCATAGAGGCTGGCCGTCAGGCTATCGAGCTGCTGCACACCCGGCTGACCGGACAGCTTGGCGGTCACCTTGCTCATCTCGAGCCCCGAGGCGATCAGCGTGCCGATATCCAGCTGCCCCTGAAGGCCCAGCGTCTTGAGCAGTGCCACCGGCAGCAGCTCCGCATCGCCATCGGCCGCATAGACCGGCGCGATCACGCCCGCCGTGAGCGCTTCCCCCAGGCTTGCCGTCTTCTCGTCTGCGCCTGCCGGTGCCAGGTAGTCATCGAGATTGAGCGCGTCGACATCCAGATCGAAGGTGATCTGCGAGGCATCGAAGGACGAGCCGAGACGCCCATTGATGGTGGTGTCATCCAGCGCCATCACCAGGTTGGTCAGCTGCACCTGCGACATGTCGCCCTTGAACGGGCTGGAGAAGGCCAGCGAGGTCAGCGCGCTGCTCTTGGCAGTCTGCGGTGCCTCCATGCCGACACGCGTCATCCACGCCTTGGGCGACAGCGGTGCCAGCTTGAACTGGCCGCTATAGCTGAGCGCATCGCCGGTGATGTCCTTGGCCTTGAGCGCCCCGCTGAGGCGCAGGTCACTGCCGGAGGTCAGCAGCAGATTCTCGAGATTCGCCGTGCCCGCCGCCAGGTCCGCTTCGGCGCCGAAGGTGGCTTTCAGCGGCAGGGCCTTGTCACCCAGCGCGGCCTGATGGAGCGTCGCGTCCAGCTCGGCACCATCGGCCAGATACAGCTGCTTGTCGGTATCCAGCGTCAGGGTGTCGATATCCAGCGCCACGCTCTGGTCCTTGTCACCCAGCGACGGCATGCGCGTGGTGGTATCCAGGCTCACGCCGGTCAGCACATGACGGCCGCCCTGCAGGTCCAGCGCCACCTTGCCATCGAGGCTGACGGTGCTCTGAAGCTCCGGCTCACGCCCATCGGCCACGAACGACAACTCGACCGGGAAGGCCTTGTCGGGGCTGACGTTGGAGGACGTCAACGCCACGTCGTTGAGCGTCATGTCGAGCCCGCTGGCCGCGTCCTGATAGGCGATCTGACCATTGGTGACCTGCACCGAGGCGATATCGAGATTGACCGCCATGCTGCCGGCGCCATTCTGCACCGACGGGGTCGTGTCATCCGCCAGCGCCACACCGGCGCTCTTGGCCGGCGGCAGCGCTTCATCCGCCGCACCACTGTCGGCGGCCGTCGCCGCATGCTCGAGCAGGCTTTCCCAGTTGCCACGCCCCTGCGCATCACGCTCGAGCGCCAGCTTGAGGCCGTCGAGGAAGACGCCTTCGACTTCGACCTCACCGCTCAGCAGTGGCGTGAAGGACACGCCGACTTCCGCGCGGGTAAAGGAGGCAAACGGTGACTGGTCACGCTCCTGCTCCGGCAGCCAGGCTTCGGCGTCCTCGACGCTGACGCCGAGACGCGGATAGAAGGACCAGTCCAGCGGGCCGTTCAGGGCCAGTTCCAGCCCCGCCTGGTCCTTGACCGCCTTGACCAGTCGCGGCTTGAGATCATTCGGATCGAGGAAGGTGGTGACATAGATCACCCCTGCCACGACCACCAACGCCAGTACTCCGACGATGGCCAGCAAGGCTCTGAACAGTGCTTTCATCTGCGTCCTCCCTTTGACACGATGAGAATTGCTACGGTGCCCTCACTCCAGAGGGCAGCACATGGAATGGCGCTGGGAACTCGTGGCATCAGGCGATGCCCTTTCTCCCGCTCATCATCTAGCTCGAGCGCTGCGCGCCATCCTCCCGCACAGCGAGACAGCCTCAAGACAGAAATGATGATGACACAGCCGGTGGACAGGTCGCGTTGACGTCAGTTCCGCATCCGGCAACGACCGGGTTCACTCCTGCGCCAGCACGAAGCCGTCGCGGGCGGGGTCTCGCACATAGCCCAGACGTGATACCAGCAGCTCGTCGGCCAGGGTCAATCCCTGACTCGGCACGACCAGCAGACGCTGGGCACTGGCCGCTTCCAGCGACAGCAGCGCCATCAGACGCGTACCGACACCGCGCCGACGCGTGCTCTTGCGCACGCAGCAATGGCTGATCTTCCAGGCATCGCCTTCATCCTCGCAGAGTAGCGCGCCGATATGACGATCGTTGAAGAAGGCGCTGCAGAAGCGGTGTCCCGCGGCGAGATTGGCCTGAATGAAGTCATCCGGGGCGAGCGGGAGACGCTCACTGGGGGCTTCGTGATAGATACGCGACAGATCGATACGGACTTGCTCATCGGTTTGCCAGCGTGCGTGATCGATCATCTGAAGAGTGACCGGCATGGTGAGATCCTCGCCCGCGATATGAATGCCCGCCATTGTAGCGGATGCCATTGTCCTTTCTCTATAATGACGGGTCGGGCAGGCACAAAGACGACGCGCCTGCCGCCGATCAAGCGCCCCGCCGACGGCTCTCTGCCGTCGTCAATGCCCTGATCACGATTTCGATTGCGACATCACATGACAATAACCACATGATGCGCACTTCCCGGCCGGACTGGACACACGCCTCTCTTACCAAAGGCCCCAGACTGCGCCCAGACCCCATCGGCCTCGAAGCCGCTGATGGCGTCACCGACCGCTGGAGAGACATCATGGTAGAGCGTATCGCCGAAGTTCATCGCAACACCTCGGAAACCAAGATCCGGGTCCGCATCAATCTGGACGGTGAAGGCAAGCTGAGCGCCAACACTGGCGTGCCCTTCCTCGAACACATGATGGACCAGATCGCCCGTCACGGCGTGATCGACATCGAGGTCGACTGCGATGGCGACCTGCATATCGATGACCACCACACCGTCGAGGACATCGGCATCACCCTGGGTCAGGCCTTCGCGCAGGCGCTGGGCAACAAGGCCGGCATCCGCCGTTACGGCCATGCCTACGTGCCGCTGGATGAAGCCCTGTCTCGCGTGGTGATCGACTTCTCCGGTCGTCCGGGCCTGTTCATGCAGTGCGAGTTCACCCGCGGCAACATCGGTCGCTTCGATACCCAGCTGTTCTGGGAATTCTTCCAGGGCTTCGTCAATCACGCTGGCGCCACCCTGCATATCGACAACCTCAAGGGCTTCAATGCCCACCACCAGGCCGAGACCATCTTCAAGGCCTTCGGCCGTGCCGTGCGCATGGCGGTGGAAGAGGACGAGCGCATGGGAGGCCGTATCGCCTCCACCAAGGGCTCGCTGTAAACGAATGACCCGGGCGCCAGACGCCTGACATCCAGCGCCGGAGCCTGCCTCCGGCCTTCGGGAGAAAGACATGACGATTGCCGTCATCGACTATGGCATGGGCAACCTGCACTCCGTCGCCAAGGCGCTTGAGCACGTGGCCGACGAGAATGTCGTGATCACCAGCGACCCGCGCGCCATCCGCGGTGCCACCCGCGTGGTGCTGCCCGGCCAGGGCGCCATCCGTGATTGCATGGGCGAGCTTGAACGCGCCGAGCTGCGTGGTCTGGTCGGCGAGCTGCTGAGCAACCACAGCAAGCCGCTGCTGGGCGTGTGTGTCGGTCAGCAGATGCTGATGGAGCGCAGCGAAGAGAACGGTGGCATCGATTGCCTCGCCTACTTCAAGGGCGACGTGAAACGCTTCGATGACCAGCAGCTGGACGAGCACGGCCAGCGCCTCAAGGTGCCGCACATGGGCTGGAACCATGTCGCGCACACCCAGGGCCACGCGCTGTGGGAAGGCATCGAGGACAACTCGCGCTTCTACTTCGTGCACAGCTTCTATGTGTCGGCCAGCGAGCGCTCCAAGGTCTACGGCGCCACGCACTACGCCGGTGCCGAGGCGCACGTCGCCATCGGTGAGGGCAGCCTGTTCGCGGTGCAGTTCCACCCGGAGAAAAGCGCGGCCGCCGGCCTCAAGCTGCTCGAGAACTTCGTCCGCTGGCAGCCCTGAAGGCTCGCCCGCGTGACCCTCGGCGTCTGTCTCGCGTGACGGACGCCGATACATCCGCCTTCGATATACCGACGACAATACAGGCGTGCCCAGACACGCCGAGAGGACACCCGACATGCTGGTAATCCCCGCGATCGATCTCAAGGACGGTCAGTGCGTACGCCTGAAGCAAGGCCGCATGGAAGACTCCACCAACTACGGCGATGACCCGCTGGCCATGGCCGCGCGCTGGGTCGAGGCCGGTGGCCGTCGTCTGCATCTGGTCGATCTCAACGGTGCCTTCGAAGGCAAGCCGGTCAATGGCGACGCCGTGACACGCATCGCCCGCGCCTACCCGGAGCTGCCGATCCAGATCGGTGGTGGCATCCGTGATGCCGCGACCATCGAGCACTACCTGGAAGCCGGCGTCGGTCAGGTCATCATCGGCACCAAGGCCGTGAAGGAACCGGCCTTCGTCGCCGAGATGTGCCGCGCCTTCCCGGGCCGCATCATCGTCGGTCTCGATGCGCGTGACGGCTTCGTGGCCACCGATGGCTGGGCTGAAGTCTCCACCATCAAGGCCACCGAGCTGGCCAAGCGCTTCGCCAACGACGGCGTGTCCTCCATCGTCTACACCGACATCGCCCGCGACGGCATGATGCAGGGCGTCAACATCGAAGCCACCGTGGCACTGGCCCGCGAAGGCGGTATCCCGGTGATCGCGTCCGGCGGCGTGACCAACCTGGATGACATCCGTGGCCTGGCCGAAGTGGCCGATCAGGGCATCCTCGGTGCCATCACCGGCCGCGCCATCTATGAAGGCAGCCTGGACATCGCCGAAGCGCAGGCGCTGTCCGACTCCATCACCGGCCGCAAGGCCTGAGGGGAGCGATCATGGCACTCGCCAAACGCATCATTCCGTGTCTGGACGTCGACGCCGGTCGTGTCGTGAAGGGCGTCAACTTCGTCGGTATCCGCGATGCCGGTGACCCGGTCGAGGTCGCCAAGCGCTACAACGAGCAAGGCGCCGACGAGATCACCTTCCTCGACATCACCGCCAGCGTCGACAACCGTGGCACCACGGTCGACATGGTGTCGCGCATCGCCGGTGAGGTGTTCATCCCGCTGACGGTGGGGGGCGGCATCCGCACCTGTGAAGACATTCGCACCATGCTGAACGCCGGCGCGGACAAGGTCTCGATCAACACCGCGGCCGTGTTCAACCCGGACTTCGTGCGTGAAGCCGCGGAACGCTTCGGCAGCCAGTGCATCGTGGTCGCCATCGACGCCAAGCGCGTCAGCCAGGACGGCGAGACACCGCGCTGGGAGATCTTCACCCACGGTGGCCGCAAGCCGACCGGACTCGATGCCGTCGAGTGGGCGAAGAAGATGGTCGAGCTGGGCGCCGGCGAGCTGCTGCTGACCAGCATGGACCGCGATGGCACCAAGGCCGGTTTCGATCTCGGCGTCACACGCGCCATCTCCGACGCCGTCAGCGTGCCGGTGATCGCCTCCGGCGGCGTCGGCACCCTCGACCATCTGGTGGATGGCGTGCTCGAAGGCGGTGCGGATGCGGTGCTGGCCGCCAGCATCTTCCACTTCGCCGAGTACACGATCCCCCAGGCCAAGGCGCATATGGCCGCACGCGGTATCGAGATGCGCCTGTAAGCGCAGCCGCAGGGAAGTTCAGGCAGAAACGCGAACGCCGCCATTTCCTCAGGGAATGGCGGCGTTCTTGTCTGCAGAGAAGCAACTTCGGTTGAAGTGAGAACAGCGCTCAGACGTAGCCCAGCTTCTTCAGCGGCTTGAGCGCCTGCGCGAGTCGCTGGTCGGCAAGCGTCATGATATCCGCGACCAGGTGCTTCTCGGCGGCAGGCAGCATCACGCGCTCCCCGACCCACAGCGCCAGCTCCGCCAGGTCATGCTGATTGCCCAGCCGCGCGGCCGCCTTGTCGAGCAGCTCCGGCTCGCGACGCCGTCCGTGACTCGGTGACTCGAGTTCCCGCGCGGCTGCCTCACCCAGCGCCTCGTGCGCCAGTGCCAGCTGGAACATGCGGTACTTGACCCACTTGCGCAGACGGTGAGACGTCTCGATCTCACGCTTGCTGGCCACCTGCGCCGCAAGCTTGCTGATGCGATGACGACTGAATTCCAGCCCGATGTTGAGCTCCTCCACCGTCAGCGGTGCCGCCTGCCAGGCCGCCCGCTCTTCGCTCAGCAGCGTCTCGAGCGGCGCGTGATCCAGCTCGCCCTCTGGCTCGCTCAGCGAGGCACTGGTCAGCCCCGGACGCAGCGCATCCAGCAGGCGCTGACTGCGCTCATCCACCCAGGCGTAGGCGCGACCATGGGTCTTGCGCAGCATGTGCGCCTCGCGCGGCCCGGCCAATGCCTTGGCGACGGCGCGCGGACGCGCCTGATGCTCACTCACCGCCGACTTGCCCAGTGACTCACGCCGCAGTTGCCACCAGCCGCGCAGCTGCTTGCAGTCGACACGCAGCGCATGCACATCCGCCGCGCTCAGCGTCGGCTGCGCGAGACGCTCACGCATGGCGTCCAGACGCGTCTGAATCGCGCCATTCAGCGCTGCGTTCATCGGAGAAGAATCCTGCTGACGGGTGTCGCTCATCTGTCTCTCCAACAACGGCTGGCCAGTCATCACTGGCACCAGGATGGCCCGAATCGGGCCGCTCAGTCCTGCAAGGATAGCCCGAGATTGCTGACATCTTCATTGCGGCCCAACTGCTTGAGCGCGCGCCAGTCATCGCGTGACAGCTGCGGGGCTTCGACGCTCTCGAGCACGGCGTCCTGGAAGTCACGCTCATCGATCATCAACGGATGTTCGCGAATCATGGCTTCCAGTGCTTCCTGCTCGATGCCCTCACCGGCCTGCAGGTCGATCAACGCGCGCACGCCATCGGCGGACAGACGGCTGATCTTGAGCGCGGCTTCCGGCTCTTCGCTGATCAGCACATCGATGCAGGCGGTCAGCGCCATCACGGCTTCCAGGGCGCGGCGCGCGCCGAAGCTGTCATCGTCCTCGCCGGGCTCGAAGGCGGTGACCTTCTCGGCCTGCAGCGAGAAATCGATCTTGGCATCGCGCACGCGCAGCTGCTCCCAGACGAGGTCCAGCAGCTTGCGCAGCTCACGCGTGGTGTCCAGCGCGCTGGCCGTGCCATTGGCTTCGGCGTAGAAGCCGGCATTGGGCAGGAGTCGCTCGGTCAGCGCCGCCATGAAGGCAGTACGGCGCACGGGGGCCAGCGCATCAAGGCGCGCACGGAAACCGGATACAGGCTGAGTCATGACGGCTCTATTCTCACTTCACTATTCAATATGCGGCGTTCGCGCTGGCGTCTTGGCTCCGCCAGCCGCGATGTCACCGGAGGTCGCTATAGGGTATGCGATAGGGTAGGCGAAAGGGTAGCGCCCGCGCGTGGCCGGATGAACACGCTCCCGCTCGAGCGCTGCCGTGCTGCCGCATGCCTCAGGGCCACAGGCACTCCGTCGGCACGCGGCCGGCACCATCGAACAGGATGCCTTCGCTGCGCAGCTTTTCCCGCTGGCGCACCGCCCCGCCGTGCTCGGTGACCTTGAGCGAGGCATTGATCACGCGATGCCACGGCAACTGATGGCCATCCGGCAGGTGACGCATCGCCGAGCCGACCATGCGCGCGCTGGCGCCATCGGTCATCTTGGCGATACGCCCGTAGGTGGTGATGCGGCCTTCGGGAATCTGCGCCACCACGGTGTAGATCTGTTCGAGCAATTCGGCCCGCATGCGGTTCTCTCCTTGTCGTGTCGCGGCTGGTTCGCCCGGTGCAAGTACTGATATGCCGGCACTGGGGCCTTTACGCTGACATGGCGCTCACGCATGATGAAGCCATGCATCTTTACTTCATACATCAGGGGCAACTCCCTGACACTGAACCAGATTCAGCCGCCGATACCGCAACGCTAGCGCATGACTGGCAGAGTCCGCTACGCCTCAAGGACTGGCTTTCCGGCATGGGGCACAGCTTCAACACCAGCTTCCCGCTGGCAGGCGAAGCGTTGCCGGGCATCGATGACTTCCATGCGCTGGTGGTGCTGGATGGTCCGCAACGCCTGTCGAGCGCCGCACAGCCCGCCTCGCCCGCCGAACAGCAGTCGCTGCGCCTGCAGCGCAAGTTGATTCGGCGCACGCTGAACAGCAATCGTCCGCTGCTGGGGATTGGCCTGGGGGCGCGACTGATCGCCGAGCAGATGGGGGCGATCGTCTCGTCCGCCGTGGTGCCGCAGCGTTGCTGGGCCACGCTGACGCGCAGCAACGAGTGCCCGCTGGGGCTACCCGCCGAGTTTGAGGCCTTGATGTGGCATGAGGAGATCTGCGGCCTGCCGGAAGACTGCGAGCTGCTGGCCAGCAGCGAGCATACGCCAGTGGCCGGCTTCAGCTGGGATGAGGGGCGCGTGGTGGCGCTCAACTTCCATCCGCACATGGATGCGGCGGCCACGCAGGACCGCCTGGCCCACCATCCCGCGCCCCTGGAGGGCAATGGCGTGCAGTCACGCGAGGCGTTGCTGGAGGACCCGAAGCGCTTTGATCGTCAGGCGGCCCTGCTGGACCGCCTGCTGGTAGACTGGCTGAATGCGTGAGCGCTGACGGCGCCCGTGAGGAATGTCAGCGCTGCCAGCGGTGATTGGCGCTCCACTCACGCGCGAAGGCAAGGCTGTTGTCCCAGTCGCCGACGTGCAGGAAGGTGCGCTCGTGCTTCTCGAGCTGATAGCGGTACATCGGGTCATAATACTCGCTGAGCAGCGGCGCCAGCCAGCCTTCATGGGCAATGGGATTGCCACGCTTGTGCTCCTGGAAGGCGATGTCCTGCATGCGCACCAGACGAGCAAGGCGCGCACTGCCCAGGCGCTTGCGCAGACGCAGCAGCGCCTGACGCAGCTGGCGCTGCATCAGGGTCCAGCCGAGGAAGTCACCATAGTGGCGACTGTAGGTGGACCACAGCCCCTCGATATAGTCCTTCTGAATCTGCACGACTCGCCAATCCAGCGGCATCTCGACGCGGATCAACGGTGCCTGCTCCATCGCACGCCAGGTGGCGAGCGGAATGTTGACGCTGCCGATGAAACGCGACTCGTCTTCCATGATGGTCGGCGCTTCATCCTCAAGCGTGAGCATCTCGGCGGCGATGCGGTGCTCGAAGTCGATCTGGCTCGGCGCCGGGAAGGGATGGCGGCCGAAGGCCGAACCCTTGTGGCGTGCACAGCCTTCCAGGTCGATGCCATTGTCCAGCGCATGGATCAGCTCGGTCTTGGCGCAGCCGGTCAGCCCGCCGATCAACAGCATCGGGGCCTGCTCGGCACGCTCATCGATATGCTGACAGAGCTGCTGACGCATGGCCTTCCAGCCGCCCTCGATGCGCGGGCGCTCGATCCCCGCTTCCTGCAGCCACTGCTGACTGAGCTGGGAACGCATGCCGCCGCGGAAGCAATAGAGAATCGCGTCAGGGTGCCGCTCGACGTGCTCGACCCAGGCGCGGATACGTGCGCGCTTGATCCCGCCGCTGACCAGTTGATGACCAAGATGTACCGCCGATTCCGGGCCGACCTGCTTGTACTGCAGCCCGACGCGATGACGCTCCTCATCATCCATCAGCGGCAGATTGACGGCACCCGGCAAGGCACCAGCGGCGAATTCGACCGGCGCGCGCACATCGATCAACGGACGGCCGTCGCGAATCAGGTCGCAGCTGGCCGCCACGGTGGGCAAACTCATGGGCATCTCTCGGCAGACAGAACAGGATTGAGGCAATGGGCGGCGACTGGCTGACTGGCTGACTGGCCGCACCATCAAGGGGCCATATTCTATCGCAAGCGTGCAGCCGCCCCCAGCCTTGTGCTTTCACGCCAACGGTGGCGTCAGGCGCACCCCCTGCCCCGGCCCGATCCCGGCCGGGCCGAACAGCTGACAATCGGGGCAGGCAGCGGGTTGATCACCGTGCGCGCGATGCGCTTCGGCGACCGAGTCGCGCAGCGAGGCGATCGCCGCCTCGGCGGTATGGAAGTAGTTCTCACGCCCCATGCGCTCGAGGAAGCCACCGCGCTCCATCACTTCCAGCGCGTACATGCGAAAGCCGCACATGCTGAGACTGCCGCCGGCATCGCGCAGGCGACGCTGCTCGATCTCGAGCATCTCGGCGCCCGCGATATCGATGAAGTTGCAGCCGGTGCCCAGCAGGATGACGTGCTTGCCGGTATAGCGCGCCAGCTTGCGCTGGACATGGTCGACCGCCCCGAAGAACAGCGAACCATCCACGCGCAGAATCACCACTTCCCGGCACTGGGCCAGCTGATAACGCTCGGCATTGCGCACTCCAAGCTCCGGGTGCTCCGGGTCTGGCGCCATCTCGACCAGCCGTGGCCGTGAGGTGCGGTTCAGATACAGCACCAGCGAGACCAGCACCCCGGCGAAGATGGCGAACTCCAGCGGCAACAGCAGGGTAGCGAGGAAGGTGATCACCAGCACCACCGCCTCTTCGCGGCTGACGGCCAGAATCTGACGGATATGAGCGACTTCGATCAGGTTGGCGGCGATCACCATGATCAGGCCCGCCATCGCCGGCAACGGCAGCCAGGCTGTGACGTCTGGCACCAGCAACAGCACCGCCAGCACGATCAGTGCCGCCACCACCACCGACAGCGGGGTGCGGGCGCCGGCATCATAGTTGGCGCCGGAGCGCGTGAAGGAGCCGGAGCCGGCAAAGCACGAGAAGAAACTGCCCGCCAGATTCGACAAGCCCTGGCCGATGAACTCCTGGTTGCCGTCAATACGCTGATGCGAGCGCACGCCGATGGCGCGCGCGATGGAGACCGCCTCGATCAAGCCGAGCACCGCCAGCGCGAAGGCCGCCCCACCCAGCGAGCGCAGGGTATCAAAGCCCAGCGGCGGCAGGGAAAACGGCGGCAAGCTGCCGGACAGAGCGCCGACCATCGGGATACCTGCCGCACTGCCGCCGAGCAATGCCGCGACACCGCAGCCGACAGCCATCGCCACCAGCATCCACGGCAGCTTGCGATTCAACCGCCGGACCAGCACGGCCGTGAGCAAGGTGCTGAGTCCCGTGATCAGCGTGGCCCACGAGGTATCGCCCAGATGCCCGAGCAGCGCCCACCAGGTGCCGAGAAAGCTCGAGGCATCGCCAAGCGCGATGCCGAACAGGTGCTTGAGCTGACTGGTGGCGATCAAGACCCCGGCGCCGGCGGTGAAGCCGATCACCACCGTATGCGAGATGAGATTGACCAGCGCCCCCATGCGCATCAGCCCCAACGACAGCTGGATGATGCCGACCATGCAGGTCAGCGCCAGCACCAGCGGCAGGTATTCGGGACTGCCCGGCGCGGCCAGGGTCGAGACGGTGCCGAACACCACCATCGAGATTGCCGCGGCCGGGCCACTGACCATATGCCGCGAACTGCCGAACAGGCCGGCGATGATCGCCACCACGATGGCGGCATACAGCCCATGCGCCGGTGGCAGGCCGGCGATCAACGCATAGGCCACCCCCTGGGGCAGCACCAGCACCGCGCCACTGAGGCCCGCGATCAGATCAGAACGCGCATCCCCGGGCGACAGCTGACGCATCCAGCCGAGAAAGGGCAACAGTCGCGACAGACGATAGGCCGCGGCACTGGTGTGCTCGGGCCCCTCTGCCGTCTCGGTAGATTCGGGAGATTCGGGGGGCGGCGAGGAAGGAGGCGGAGTATCAGCGGACAAGAAGTATCTCCGTGGCGAGGCAGGAAAGAAGTCGTCAGCCGGTAGCCGTAATGTCCCTGAGCGTACTCGGGGCAGGCTTGAAACCAGCGGTGATAAGTCTATCGCTGAAATCACTAATGAAACAGGGCCGCCACATGCTCGACAGCGACCTGTGACCTTGCGGCCCTTTCCCTAGAAAGAGATATGTTGAAGAGAGACGATGAAGAGACATGATCAAGCAACACGGCGACGAGACACGATAACGAGACACGAAGAGAGACGATAAGACACGGCGCTGGCCATGCCACGCCCGAGCAGTGACAATACCCTTTCCTGACACCGCTGCGGACCCTGACGCCATGACCACCGACGCTACGCCGACCGATACCACGACTCCCGAGACGGCGGGTGGCTATACCCCGCCGCTGGATGCCAGCGAAGCCGAGGCCATCGACGCCACGCGCCAGTGGGTCGAGACGCACATCATCGCCGACAATCTGTGCCCGTTCGCCGCGCGCGAGATGGCACGCAACAGCATCCAGTATGCCGTGGTACCCGGTGCAGGGCTCGAGCGCAGCCTGCAGGCACTCGGCGACGAGCTGCTGAACCTGGACGCCAATCGCGATGCCGAGACGACGCTGGTGATCTTCAAGGACGGCTTCCGCGACTTCGATACCTACCTGGAGCTGCTCGACTACGCCGAGGCGCTGCTCGAGATGCAGGGCTACGAAGGCATCTATCAGCTGGCCAGCTTCCACCCGGAATACGTGTTCGAAGATACCGAGGAAGACGACGCGGCCAACTACACCAACCGCTCGCCCTACCCGATGCTGCACCTGCTGCGCGAGAGCTCGGTCGAAGCCGCCATCAATGCCTACGCAGGCGATGTCGAAGAAGTGCCGGGGCGCAATGAGGAGCTGATGCGCGAGCGCGGTGTCGAGCTTCTGGTCTCACGCCTCAAGGCCTGTGCTCATGCCGCCCGCCAGGTTGACAAGCAGGACTGACAAGACAGGCTGAGCTTCGTGCTCGGAAAAAACCCCATACGAACAAGGCCAGCCGCTAGGCTGGCCTTGTTCGTTGTATGCAGCATCACACCACGATGTCCCCGTGCGGCAGGCTCACGCGCCAGGCGCAGATGTCACAGGGCTTCCAGTGCCTGGGACAGCTTGTCGACCGCCACGATGGTCATGCCCTTGGGCGGGTTCTTGGGGGCATTGCCCTTGGGCACGATGGCGCGCGTAAAGCCGTGTTTGGCGGCCTCGACGATGCGCTCCTGACCACTCGGCACCGGACGGATCTCGCCGGACAGCCCCACCTCGCCGAACACCACCAGCTCGCGCGGCAGCGGACGGTTCTGCAGGCTGGAGACCACCGCACACAGCACCGCGAGGTCGGCACTGGTCTCGAGCACCTTGACCCCGCCGACCACGTTCAGGAAGACATCCTGATCGCCGGTGAACAGGCCGCCATGCTTGTTGAGCACTGCCAGCAGCATCGACAGACGATTGCCGTCCAGACCGACGGCGACACGGCGGGGATTGCCCAGCGGTGAGTCATCCAGCAAGGCCTGCACTTCGATCAGGATTGGTCGCGTGCCCTCCCACACCACCATCACCAGACTGCCGGAGGACTGCTCCTCGCTGCGCGACAGGAAGATCGCGCTGGGGTTCTTCACCTCCTTCAGACCCAGCTCGACCATGGCGAACACGCCCAGCTCGTTGACCGCACCGAAGCGGTTCTTCTGGCCACGCAGCGTGCGGAAGCGCGAATCACCATCGCCCTCCAGCAGCAGGGAGGCATCGATCATGTGCTCCAGCACCTTGGGCCCGGCCAGCGAGCCGTCCTTGGTCACGTGGCCGACCAGCAGCAGCACGGTATTGGTTCGCTTGGCGAAGCGGGTCAGCGCGGCGGCGGACTCACGCACCTGCGAGACACCCCCCGGCGCGGATGACAGATCCTCCAGATGCATGGTCTGGATGGAGTCGATGATCAGCACCTCGGGCTTCTCGCGCTCGGCGGTGGCCAGAATCGTCTCGACGCTGGTCTCGGCCAGCATCTTGAGCCCCTGGGTCGGCAGCTGTAGGCGATGGGCGCGCATCGCCACCTGCGACAGCGATTCCTCACCGGTGACATAGAGTGAGCGCTTGTGCTGGGCGAGCTTGCAGGCGGTCTGCAGCAGCAGCGTCGACTTGCCGGCCCCCGGGTGGCCACCGAGCAGCACGGCGGAACCCGGCACCAGCCCGCCGCCCAGCACGCGGTCGAACTCGCCGAAGGTCGAGGAGAAGCGCGGCACCTCGGCCAGCGAGACATTGGAAAGATCGGTCACGTTGTCGCTGAGCGTGCCGGCGTACCCGCCCCGCCCATTGCTGGCGCTACGCGCGGCACCACCGGCGACGGCCCCCGCAGCGGGGGCGGCGCCGGGCAATACCGTGGCGCCGACGCGGATTTCCTGCAGGGTGTTCCATTCGCGGCAGCCGCTGCACTGGCCCTGCCACTTAGAGAATTCGCTACCGCATTCGGTACATACGAAGGCGCTCTTTGCTTTCGCCATCAGACAATCCTGTCGGGAAGAAATGATTCTCGGCGCCGCGGCGGAGTGTCGTCAGCCGCGGATTTCCAACGGCCAGACACAAGGAAGGCGGCTTGCGCCGCCTTCCTTGTGCTCACGATCGCCTTGTGGCGCACGGCACGCTTACTGGCGCTTGAGGCGCAGTGTCTCACCGTTCTGGAAGCGACGCTTCTGCGGGTCGACCAGCTCCAGAGTCTGGGCATCCAGACGCAGGAAGTAGTAGGTCTGGCCTTCGCCGTCCGGCGTCAGCTCATAGACGGTCGCGTTCGGGTCCGTCACGGTGCCGGACAGCACGTCCCACTGGCCTTCGTAATGCTCTGGATCCGGCTGCTGCGGATGATCACGATAGGTGGCATCGAGACTGAAGGTACGCTCATCCTGGGCTGCCTCTTCGGCACCCTTGAGGCGTACATCGAGGTCAATGCCCGTGCAGCGACGACACGGCAGGGTGCCCTTGTAGACGGCAACCTGCTCGCTGGCTGTCTCGGTGGCGCTGTTGTCAGCGGCACCGTCATTGGTCTGGGCCGTTGATGCGCACCCGGCGAGACCGACCATCAGCGCGGCTCCCACCATCAGAGTCCTGATCTGCATTGAATCCTCCTTAAGGCGATGACTCGATAGCAGCGTCAGCGCTATCGACGGCGAGCGGTCTACCCGCTTTGGCAGGCAGACCGCTCACAAGCTTCCATGCTCAAGAATAGCGGGTATCCGCCCCGAGAGGCCACCCCCGATGGCGTTTATCGAACACCATTCGCTAAATCGTGTCGGCCTCAGCCGCGGCGATCATGGCCATTGTCGAGAAACGGATAGTCGGTGTAACCCTTGGCACCACCACCGTAGAAGGTGTCCGGGTCCTGCTCGTTGAACTCAGCGCCGAGGCGAATGCGTTCGACCAGGTCCGGGTTGGCGATATACGGGCGCCCGATGGCGACGGCATCCGCGATGCCCTCATCGATGATGCGTGCTGCGCTCTCACCATCGTAGTGGCCGCAGAAGATCAGCGCGCCCGTGACGCGCTCGCGCAGGGCACGACGGAAGTCATCGCTGAACTTGATGTCGCCACCGGCCCAGTCCGGCTCGTTGACGTGCACATAGGCGATGCCACGTCTGGAGAGCTGCTCGGCCATGTAGAAGGCCATCTCTTCCGGCTCGTCATCGGTCAGACCGAAGATCTCGATGAAGGGCGTCAGGCGGATGCCGGTACGCTCAGGGCCGAAAACTTCGGCGACGGCATCGACGACTTCCAGCGTCAGGCGCGCACGGTTCTCGACCGAGCCACCGTACTGGTCAGTGCGCTGATTGGTGCCGGTGGCCATGAACTGGTTGAGCAGATAGGCGTTGGCGGCGTGCACCTCGATCATGTCGAAACCGGCACGCTTGGCGCGCACGGCGGCCTGGCGATAGTCCTCGATCAGCTGGGGAATCTCGTCCGTCTCCAGGGCGCGCGGCGTACTGGTGGGGTGACGTCCGCTGGTGCCGTCCTCGAACTCGACGAAGCACTGGGCGCCTTCACCACGCAGGGCGCTCGGCGCGACCGGCTGCTGGCCGTCCGGCTGCACCATCTCATGCGAGACACGCCCGACGTGCCACAGCTGCAGCGCCATGCGTCCGCCCTTGGCGTGCACCGCCTGGACGACGCCCTTCCAGCCCGCTTCCTGCTCATCGGTCCAGATGCCCGGCGTGTAGACATAGCCACGTGCGGTGGGCGAGATGTTGGTCGCCTCGCTGATGATCAGGCCGGCGCCGGCACGCTGACCGTAATAGGCCTGCTGCAGCTCACCGGGCACGCTGTCGGGGGTACGAGCACGTGTCAGCGGTGCCATCAGGATGCGGTTGGGCAGGGTCAGATCACCGAGCTTGACCGGATCGAGCAGGGTATCGGCGTACGGGGCATTGGTGTTGGCAGTCATCGGGACTCCTTGAATTGCAGGACTTCACCCAGCGTCCTCACCGTGCAAGGTCGCACGAGCTGGGCAAGCATGCCTGTGACATGCGGCACACCACGCGCTGCTTCAAGCACGCGCATCGCACGAGAATAATGCTGGCATGGCAACAATGGGCGAGGCCCGCCGTGCGGCTACTCCTGGGCTTCTTTCAACACCCCCTCTCGATAGCCCTTCGCAACAGACCTTCGCAACAGCCTTCAATCACCGCTCCAATGCCCCTCTGGACTCACTCAGAGCGCATGCCGGTGCTTGTACCGCGACGATCCAGCGGGCAACATGAAAAGCATCCATGACACGGGTCATGCACTGTCACCAGCGGCGAGAAATCATGAGCAAGTACTGGAGCCCCCAGGTCCACGACCTGACCCCCTACGTCCCCGGCGAACAACCGCGTGAGCAGCTGATCAAGCTGAACACCAACGAGAACCCCTATCCGCCGGCGCCCGCCGTGGAGCAGACGCTGAGCGAGTTCAATGCCTCTGATCTGCGCCGCTACCCGGACCCGAGCTCCAGCTCGCTGCGCGCCGCCCTCGCCGATACCTTCCATGTGGGCGCCGAGGAAGTCTTTGTCGGCAATGGCTCCGATGAGGTGCTGGCGCTGGCCTTCCAGGCATTCTTCCGTCAGGACAAGCCGCTGCTGCTGCCGTCCATCAGCTACAGCTTCTATCCGGTCTACTGCCGCATGTATGGCATCGAGTCGCGCAGCATCGCGCTGACCGACAACTGGGAAGTCGACCTGGAAGCCTTCGGCAACGACAATGGCGGCATCATCTTCGCCAACCCCAACGCCCCGACAGGGCATGGCCATGGCCGCAAGGCGATTGCCGCGCTGCTGGAGCGCAATCCGCAGAGCGTGGTGCTGGTCGACGAGGCCTACGTGGACTTCGGTGGCGAAAGCGCCATCCCGCTGATTCATCAGTATCCGAATCTGGTCGTGACAGGCACTTTCTCGAAGTCGCGCAGCCTGGCGGGCATTCGTCTTGGCTATGCCGTGGCCTCGCGTGAGCTGATCGAGGGTCTGGAGCGCGTGAAGGACTCCTTCAACTCCTACCCCATCGACCGCCTGGCCGAACAGGTCGGCGTCGCTGCGCTCAGTGATCCCGACTATTTCGATGAGTGCCGCACGCGGGTCATCACCACTCGCGAGCAGACGCGCGATCGCATGGCCACGCTGGGCTTCGAGATCCTGCCCTCGCAGACCAACTTCGTGCTGGCGACTCACCCGACCCACGATGCCGGCAAGCTGTTCATCGGCCTGCGCGAACAGGGCATCCTGGTGCGCCACTTCAACACCGACGCACTGCGTGACTATCTGCGCATCAGCATCGGTACCGATGCCGAGATGGACAGCCTGATCGAAGCCCTGGAAACCCTGTGTCGCTGAGATAGCGCACGGGCTGGCCAGTGATTGCTCCAATCAAAGAAGGCGCCCAGTGGGCGCCTTCTTTGATCAGGATGTCAGTCAGGAGTTCACCGTACGGCCCATCCACACAGCTCATCACACAGTTCGTCGTGCCGTTCATCGCACCGAGCACTCTGCAGGAGCACAACATGACAACGGACAGTCTCGCCATGGCTTCAGACGCTACCCCGACACCCCGCCTGCCTCTGACGCGAGTCCATCACGTGGCGCTGATCACCGCTGATTACCCTCGCGCCAGGCGCTTCTATCTCGAGGTCATGGATGCGCAGGTGATCAACGAGGCCTATCGTGAGGCCCGCGACAGCTACAAGCTCGATCTGCGCCTGCCGGGCGGTATCCAGCTGGAGCTGTTCTCCTTCCCCTCGCCGCCTGAGCGCCCCAGCTATCCGGAAGCCTGTGGGCTTCGTCACCTGGCGCTGGCGACGGAAGACATCGATACCTGTGTCGAATTGCTGATCACCCGTGGCGCCACGCCAGAGCCGATACGTGTCGATGAATACACCGGCGCTCGCTTCACCTTCCTGGCAGACCCTGACGGCACGCCCATCGAACTCTACGAAGTCTCGCCCTGATGTGATGGCACACTGAAACTTCACTGGCCCTGAAGATAAAAGGCCCGAAGATAAAAGGCCCCTGTCGAAAAATCGACAGGGGCCTTCTTGTGTCATGTGCGCGTTGCTTGGGCAGAGCTCTTTTCTTTCGCCCACTGCTTTTCCTGCGCACAAAGAGAACCGCCCCTGCAGCAAGGCTGCAGGGGCGGTTCGGTATAAGTGCCTGACGATGACCTACTCTCACATGGAGAAACTCCACACTACCATCGGCGCTAAGCGGTTTCACTTCCGAGTTCGGCATGGGATCGGGTGGTTCACGCTCGCTATGGTCGTCAGGCGAAACGGTGGCATCTTGCGATGCCTGAGTCTCAAGGCTTGTGGCCTCGTGACTCGCAATATGAATTATGCTGACCGATATGTCTCGATCCTGTCGCAATCCCGGCGGTTTGCCTACGCAAACCCCTTGGGTGTTATATGGTCAAGCCTCACGGGCAATTAGTACTGGTTAGCTCAACACATTGCTGTGCTTCCACACCCAGCCTATCAACCTTGTAGTCTTCAAGGGCCCTTCAGGAGGCGCAAGGCCTCAGGGAAGTCTCATCTTGAAGGGGGCTTCCCGCTTAGATGCTTTCAGCGGTTATCCCGTCCGAACGTAGCTACCGGGCAATGCCATTGGCATGACAACCCGAACACCAGAGGTTCGTCCACTCCGGTCCTCTCGTACTAGGAGCAGCTCTTCTCAAACTTCCGACGCCCACGGCAGATAGGGACCGAACTGTCTCACGACGTTCTAAACCCAGCTCGCGTACCACTTTAAATGGCGAACAGCCATACCCTTGGGACCGACTTCAGCCCCAGGATGTGATGAGCCGACATCGAGGTGCCAAACACCGCCGTCGATGTGAACTCTTGGGCGGTATCAGCCTGTTATCCCCGGAGTACCTTTTATCCGTTGAGCGATGGCCCTTCCATACAGAACCACCGGATCACTAGAACCTACTTTCGTACCTGCTCGACGTGTCTGTCTCGCAGTCAAGCACCCTTATGCTCTTGCACTCAATGCACGATTTCCAACCGTGCTGAGGGTACCTTCGTGCTCCTCCGTTACTCTTTAGGAGGAGACCGCCCCAGTCAAACTACCCACCATACACTGTCCTCGATCCGGATAACGGACCTGAGTTAGAACGCCAATGATGTCAGGCTGGTATTTCAAGGTTGGCTCCACCGCATCTGGCGACGTGGTTTCAAAGCCTCCCAGCTATCCTACACAGACAACATCAGCATCCAGTGTAAAGCTATAGTAAAGGTTCACGGGGTCTTTCCGTCTAGCCGCGGGTACACAGCATCTTCACTGCGATTTCAATTTCACTGAGTCTCGGGTGGAGACAGCGTGGCCATCATTACGCCATTCGTGCAGGTCGGAACTTACCCGACAAGGAATTTCGCTACCTTAGGACCGTTATAGTTACGGCCGCCGTTTACCGGGGCTTCGATCAAGAGCTTCGCGTGAGCTAACCCCATCAATTAACCTTCCGGCACCGGGCAGGCGTCACACCCTATACGTCCGCTTGCGCGTTTGCAGAGTGCTGTGTTTTTAATAAACAGTTGCAGCCACCTGGTATCTTCGACCGGTAAGAGCTTACGGAGCAAGTCCTTCACTCGAACCGGTGCACCTTCTCCCGAAGTTACGGTGCCATTTTGCCTAGTTCCTTCACCCGAGTTCTCTCAAGCGCCTTGGTATTCTCTACCTGACCACCTGTGTCGGTTTGGGGTACGGTCGCATGTGATCTGAAGCTTAGAGGCTTTTCCTGGAAGCGTGGCATCGATGACTTCCTGACCGTGGTCAGTTCGTCTCGCATCTCGACCTCAGAGGAACCGGATTTGCCTGATTCCTCGGCCTACATGCTTTCACCAGGACAACCAACGCCTGGCTCACCTAGCCTTCTTCGTCCCCCCATCGCAACCACATCCGGTACGGGAATATTAACCCGTTTCCCATCGACTACGCGTTTCCGCCTCGCCTTAGGGGCCGACTCACTCTGCTCCGATTAACGTAGAACAGAAAACCTTGGTCTTCCGGCGGGGGAGTTTTTCACTCCCCTTATCGTTACTCATGTCAGCATTCGCACTCGTGATACCTCCAGCAGACTTCTCAATCCACCTTCATTGGCTTACACGACGCTCCTCTACCGCTCATCCAGAGGATGAACCCGTAGCTTCGGTACCTGATTTAGCCCCGTTATATCTTCCGCGCAGGCCGACTCGACTAGTGAGCTATTACGCTTTCTTTAAAGGATGGCTGCTTCTAAGCCAACCTCCTAGCTGTCTGAGCCTTCCCACATCGTTTCCCACTTAATCAGGATTTTGGGACCTTAGCTGACGGTCTGGGTTGTTTCCCTTTTCACAACGGACGTTAGCACCCGCTGTGTGTCTCCCACGCTGCACTCACTGGTATTCGGAGTTTGCCTCGGGTTGGTAAGTCGGGATGACCCCCTAGCCGAAACAGTGCTCTACCCCCAGCGGTGATACGTGAGGCGCTACCTAAATAGCTTTCGAGGAGAACCAGCTATCTCCGGGCTTGATTAGCCTTTCACTCCGATCCACAGCTCATCCCAGCATTTTTCAACATACTTGGGTTCGGGCCTCCAATTGATGTTACTCAATCTTCACCCTGGCCATGGATAGATCGCCCGGTTTCGGGTCTATACCCTGCGACTGGTCGCCCAGTTAAGACTCGGTTTCCCTACGCCTCCCCTATACGGTTAAGCTCGCCACAGAATATAAGTCGCTGACCCATTATACAAAAGGTACGCGGTCACACCACGAAGGTGCTCCCACTGCTTGTACGCATACGGTTTCAGGATCTATTTCACTCCCCTCGCCGGGGTTCTTTTCGCCTTTCCCTCACGGTACTGGTTCACTATCGGTCAGCCAGGAGTATTTAGCCTTGGAGGATGGTCCCCCCATGTTCAGTCAAGGTTTCTCGTGCCCCGACCTACTCGATTTCACGTGACTCAGACTTCGACTACGGGACTATCACCCTGTATCGTCAAGCTTCCCAGCTTGTTCGTCTGTCAGTTGTCACGCTTAAGGGCTGGTCCCCGTTCGCTCGCCGCTACTTGGGGAATCTCGGTTGATTTCTTTTCCTCCGGGTACTTAGATGTTTCAGTTCCCCGGGTTTGCCTCTATAGGTTATGTATTGGCCTATAGATACTCACCTGATGGTGAGTGGGTTTCCCCATTCGGAAATCGTTGGGTCGCAGGGTATTTGCCACCTCGCCAACGCTTATCGCAGGCTATCACGTCCTTCATCGCCTCTGGCTGCCAAGGCATCCACCGTATGCGCTTAATCGCTTGACCATATAACCCCAAGGGGTCTGTCAAGGATTACGAATCTGTCGGACCTCTCCGACATATCGTTTGATAGACATGCACTTGGCGCACACATCTATCGTCAGCATGATTCACATTGTTAAAGAGCGGCTGTTCAGAGAACAGTGAGAAGCGCGCTCTATGATGAGCACGCTTGCCACTGCCGGCTAAGCCAGCAATAAGATCAGGTAATTCGTTGTGAGCACTTGCCGCGAGCAGTAGACAGTGTCGATAAGGAGGTGATCCAGCCCCAGGTTCCCCTAGGGCTACCTTGTTACGACTTCACCCCAGTCATGAACCACACCGTGGTGATCGCCCTCCCGAAGGTTAGGCTAACCACTTCTGGTGCAGTCCACTCCCATGGTGTGACGGGCGGTGTGTACAAGGCCCGGGAACGTATTCACCGTGGCATTCTGATCCACGATTACTAGCGATTCCGACTTCATGGAGTCGAGTTGCAGACTCCAATCCGGACTGAGGCAAGCTTTATGGGATTGGCTCCACTTCGCAGTATTGCAACCCTTTGTACTTGCCATTGTAGCACGTGTGTAGCCCTACCCGTAAGGGCCATGATGACTTGACGTCGTCCCCACCTTCCTCCGGTTTGTCACCGGCAGTCTCCTTAGAGTTCCCGACATTACTCGCTGGCAAATAAGGATAGGGGTTGCGCTCGTTACGGGACTTAACCCAACATTTCACAACACGAGCTGACGACAGCCATGCAGCACCTGTCTCAGAGTTCCCGAAGGCACCAATCCATCTCTGGAAAGTCCTCTGGATGTCAAGGGTAGGTAAGGTTCTTCGCGTTGCATCGAATTAAACCACATGCTCCACCGCTTGTGCGGGCCCCCGTCAATTCATTTGAGTTTTAACCTTGCGGCCGTACTCCCCAGGCGGTCAACTTATTGCGTTAGCTGCGCCACTAAGTCCTCAAGGGACCCAACGGCTAGTTGACATCGTTTACGGCGTGGACTACCAGGGTATCTAATCCTGTTTGCTACCCACGCTTTCGCACCTCAGTGTCAGTGTCAGTCCAGAAGGCCGCCTTCGCCACTGGTATTCCTCCCGATCTCTACGCATTTCACCGCTACACCGGGAATTCTACCTTCCTCTCCTGCACTCTAGCCAAGCAGTTCCAGATGCCGTTCCCAGGTTGAGCCCGGGGCTTTCACACCTGGCTGACTTAGCCACCTACGCGCGCTTTACGCCCAGTAATTCCGATTAACGCTTGCACCCTCCGTATTACCGCGGCTGCTGGCACGGAGTTAGCCGGTGCTTCTTCTGCGAGTGATGTCTTTCCTCGGGAGTATTAGTCCCAAGGCGTTCTTCCTCGCTGAAAGTGCTTTACAACCCGAAGGCCTTCTTCACACACGCGGCATGGCTGGATCAGGCTTTCGCCCATTGTCCAATATTCCCCACTGCTGCCTCCCGTAGGAGTCTGGGCCGTGTCTCAGTCCCAGTGTGGCTGATCATCCTCTCAGACCAGCTACGGATCGTCGCCTTGGTGAGCCATTACCTCACCAACAAGCTAATCCGACATGGGCTCATCCGATAGCGCAAGGTCCGAAGATCCCCTGCTTTCTCCCGTAGGACGTATGCGGTATTAGCCTGAGTTTCCCCAGGTTGTCCCCCACTATCGGGCAGATTCCCATGCATTACTCACCCGTCCGCCGCTCGACGCCTCCTAGCAAGCTAGGATCGTTTCCGCTCGACTTGCATGTGTTAAGCCTGCCGCCAGCGTTCAATCTGAGCCATGATCAAACTCTTCAGTTGAAAGCTTGATAGTCTGTTAAGCAGACCAAACTTGGTTCAGAGTCAAACTTCTCGTGAGAGGCTTGCTCCGATATTTGGTGACCTTGTCACCACTCATCGGCAAGCGCTCACACGAATTACCTGATCAAATTTTTAAAGAGCGTCGCTGTTAAGCGAGGAGACATATTCTACCCGGAACGCTTGAGAAGTCAAGCACTTGATGATGAGTCAGTCGACTGCCTCTAAGCATCATCAAGCGGTGAGGAGCATTGCTCGATCACCTGTTCCGTAAGGAGTGCGGCGTATTCTAGCGAATCGCCCGGGATTGTCAATCGATGATATCGAAGCGGACTTCAAAAACATCAAGCAAAACAATAACCTGCAAACCTCTTTCACCGCTGGTAACGCCATGCGTCCCCGGCAGCGGATGCGTACTTTACGCACGAACCGCCGTGAGGGCAAGGGCTTTCTTGAGAGAATCTCGCCGCGATGATGTCAGGCGCTCAAAACGCGTTCGGCCCCACCATGTCTGGTGGGGCCGAACGGGAGGCGACATACGCCAGCGTCTTCTCACAGCACCTCTTAGCACCTCAGCTCTCAGTACCTCAGCGCGTCACGGTCACTCGTGCGTAGCGCTTCTTGCCCGCTTGGATGACGATGGCAGTATCGAAAGGTGCCATATAGGAAGGCTCGACCACTTCGCCATCCACTTTCACGCGACCATTCTTGAGCATGTCCTTGGCCTGGGCACTGTTGTTGGCCAGGCCCGCGCGATTGATGACCGCCGCGATCGGCGCCACCTCGGCGCCTTCCAGGCTGACAGTGACATCCGGCATGTCCGCCGGCAGCTCGCCGTCGGCCAGCTGATTGCCGCTGGAGAGGTGCGCCGTCGCCGCCACCTCTTCATCGTGGAAGCGTGCCACCAGCTCACGCGCCAGCTCCATCTTGATATCACGCGGGTTGGCACCGCCGTCGATGCTGGCCATCAGCGCCTTCACTTCATCGAGAGGACGCAGCGACAGCAGCTCGAAGTAACGCCACATCAGCGAATCCGGCATGGAGACGATCTTGTTGAACATCTCGCCCGGGCGGTCGTTGATACCGATGTAGTTGCCCAGCGACTTGGACATCTTCTGCACGCCATCCAGGCCCTCGAGGATCGGCATGGTGATCACGACCTGCGGCTCCTGGCCGCGCTGGCGCTGCAGCTCACGCCCCATCAGCAGATTGAACTTCTGATCGGTGCCGCCAAGCTCGATGTCCGCTTCCAGTGCCACGGAGTCATACCCCTGGATCAGCGGGTAGAGGAACTCATGGATGGAGATCGGCTGATTGCCGGTATAGCGCTTGTCGAAATCGTCACGCTCGAGCATGCGCGCGACCGTGCTGGAGGCCGCCAGCTCGATCATGTCACCCGCGGAGAGCTTGTTGATCCATTCGGAGTTGAAGGCGATGCACGTCTTCTCCTTGTCGAGGATCTTGAAGACCTGCTCCTGATACGTCAGGGCATTGGCCTTCACATCCTCTTCGGTCAGCGGCTTGCGCGTCACGCTCTTGCCGGTGGGGTCGCCGATGCGGCCGGTGAAATCACCGATCAGGAAGATGATCTCGTGACCGAGGTCCTGCAGCTGGCGCAGCTTGTTGATCAGCACCGTATGACCGAGGTGCAGGTCCGGCGCCGTCGGATCAAAGCCCGCCTTGACCTTGAGCTTGCGCCCGGACTCGAGCTTCTTGATCAGCTCTTCCTCGACCAGCACCTCATCGGTACCGCGCTTGATGATCTCCAGCGCTTCCACTACTGACTTGTCGCTCATCCTGCCCTCTCTGACCGTTGCTGCTCCCCTCGTAACGGGGCATGTTGGCCGAGAATGTTAGCATGACGAGCATGGCATGCACCCCCTGCCGCAGAGCGGCGTGCTCACAAGCTTCACCCCCACTGGATCGGGAGATCATCGCATGGCGCTCTACCTTGGCTTGATGACCGGCACCAGCCTGGACGGACTCGATATCGCCTTGCTCGATATCACCCCCTCCTCGCCAGACCACGAACGGATTCGCTTCATTGATGGGCTCGACCTGCCGCTGCCCGAGACACTGCGGACCCGTCTCTGGCAGCTGATGCATTGCGATGAGGCATGCTTCGCCGATCTCGCCGCCGCCGAGCAGGCGTTGGCCGAACTGGCCGCCAGCGCAGTGATGCGCTTGCTGACCCGCCAGCAACTGAGTGCAGACGATATCGCGGCGATTGGCAGCCATGGCCAGACCATCGAGCATCGCCCCTACGGTTTCGGCGACCGGCCATGCCACTCGCCCTACACTCTGCAGCTCGACAACCCCAGCCTGCTGGCCGAGCTGTGCGGCATTCCCGTCGTCGCTGACTTCCGGCGCCGTGACCTAGCCGCCGGCGGTCAGGCGGCCCCGCTGGCGCCCGCCTTCCACGCTGCCCTTTTCAGTCAGCCAGACCAATGGCATGGGCTGCTCAACCTGGGCGGCATCGCCAATCTGACGCTACTTCCCCCTCAGGGCTCCACGGCTGACGTCATCGGCTTCGATACCGGCCCCGCCAACTGCCTGCTGGATGCCTGGCATGCCCGCCATCGTGGCACCGCGGTGGATCAGGACGGTCAGTGGGCCGCCAGCGGCAAGGTGATTCCTGACTTGCTCGAGAGATTGCTGTCGGCCGATTACTTCCGCCGCCCCCTTCCCAAGAGCACTGGCCGCGAAGACTTCCATCTCGACTGGTTGGCACAGCACCTGACCGGCGACGAGTCACCGGCCCACGTGCAGGCCACGCTCCTGAGTCTGACCGTCGAGAGCATCGTGCGGGCACTGGAGCAGACCGGCGTATCACTGGCCGCGCTGACTCCCTGCGGCGGCGGGGCACGCAATGGCGCCCTGCTCACGCAGCTGGAGCAGCGCCTGGCGCAAGGCGAGCAAGCGACGCCTCTCGTGTCCTGCGCTGACATGGGCTGGAACGCAGACCTGCTCGAAGCCAGCGCCTTTGCCTGGCTCGCGGCGCGCAGAGTACTGGAGCGCCCCGGCAACCTGCCCAGCGTGACCGGCGCGAGCGGCCCGAGAGTGCTGGGCGGCCTCTACGCTCGCTGATCCTCAGCGGATACGAAAAAGCCGCCCTCTTCCTCAGAAGCAGGGCGGCTCTTGATTGACCAATCACTATGCTGGCGTCACCGACAGCTGGCATCACCGACACGCCTCAGTCGTCATCCCCTTGCAGCGAGAAGCGACTGGCGGCATTCAGGACATCCAGCTGGGCTTCCTGGGCACTGTCGGAATCACCGAACTTGATCATCAGGCGCAGGTCATTGGCGGAATCGGCATGCGCCAATGCCACTTCCTCGGTGATCAAGCCCTGCTGATGCAAGGCGTACAGCGATTGATCGAAGGTCATCATGCCCTGCTGCTGCGAGCGTTTCATGACGTCCTTGATCTCGACCACCGCGCCCTTGCGGATCAGATCGACGATCAGCGGCGAACGCAGCATCACCTCAATGGCCGGCACGCGCTGGGTGGTGTTGCCACTCTTGTGAGGCAACAGCTGCTGGGCCACGATGCCCTTGAGGTTCAGCGACAGATCCATCCACACCTGTTCATGACGTTCCTCCGGGAAGAAGTGGATGATGCGGTCCAGCGCCTGGTTGGCATTGTTGGCATGCAACGTCGCAAGACACAGGTGACCGGTCTCGGCGAAGGTCAGCGCGTGCTCCATGGTCTCACGCGAGCGGATCTCGCCGATCATGATCACGTCCGGCGCCTGACGCAGCGTATTGCGCAGTGCCACCTCGAAGGACTCGGTATCGATCCCCACTTCACGCTGCGTCACGATGGAGCGCTGGTGAGGGTGGATATACTCGATCGGGTCTTCGATGCAGATGATATGCCCGCTCGAGGTCTGGTTGCGGTGCTGGATCATCGCCGCCAGCGAGGTCGACTTGCCGGCGCCGGTGCCGCCGACGAAGATCACCAGACCACGCTTGGTCTCGGAAAGCCCCTTGATGATCTCCGGCAGCCGCAACTCTTCCAGGCTGGGAATCGACAGCTGGATGCGGCGAATCACCATGCCCATCTGGCTACGCTGGTAGAAGGCGCTGATCCTGAAGCGCCCGACCCCCGGCAAGCTATGCGCGAAGTTGGCCTCGCGCTCTTCCTCGAAGCGCTCGCGCTGCATGTCACTCATCGGTGCGAGCACCAGCTCTCTCACCTGATCGACACTCAGCTTCTTGTCACCCAGCGCCACCATGCGGCCATTGACCTTCATCTGTGGCGGCGTGCCGGTGGAGATGAACAGGTCCGAGCTGCCTTTGCTGACCATCAACTGCAGAAGTTCATGCAGCCATTCATGAGGAGTCATGAGTTGTATCCCGATATGCGCCTTGAGAGTCGCGCCCAAGGCCTCGCGCTGAAATGCCGTCCCATGAACCTGAAAAGTTGACGTGTTCCGGCCCCTGCCCCACCTACCTGCAACGTGATTGTCGGCACTCCTGACGAATTCAGCTCAACAAGCCCTTGGCTTTCGCCTGAGCATCTTCATTGGTCACCAGCCCTTCCGCCAACAGACGCGTCAGCGCTGCATCCAGTGTCTGCATGCCCAGGGCGCCACCGGTCTGGATGGAGGAATACATCTGCGCCACCTTGTCCTCGCGGATCAGGTTACGAATGGCAGGCGTCGCGATCATGATCTCGTGAGCCGCCACTCGGCCACCGCCAATCTTCTTGAGCAGTGTCTGGGCGATGACGCCCTGCAGGGACTCGGACAGCATCGAGCGCACCATCGACTTCTCCTCGCCGGGGAAGACGTCGATGATACGGTCGACGGTCTTGGTCGCGGAGGTGGTGTGCAGGGTGCCGAACACCAGGTGGCCCGTCTCGGCCGCGGTCAGCGCCAGGCGGATGGTCTCGAGATCTCGCAGCTCGCCGACCAGAATGACATCCGGGTCTTCACGCAGCGCCGAACGCAGCGCGGGCGCGAAGCCGTGGGTATCACGGTGCACTTCACGCTGGTTGACCAGACACCGCTTGGACTGGTGCACGAATTCCACCGGGTCCTCGATGGTGAGGATGTGGTCGTACTTGTTCTCGTTGATGTAATCGACCATCGCCGCCAGCGTGGTGGACTTACCGGAGCCGGTCGGCCCGGTGACAAGAATCAGGCCGCGCGGCAGCATGCACATCTTGCGGAAGGCTTCACCGAGCCCCAGATCCTCCATCGTCAGCACTTCCGAGGGGATGGTACGGAAGACGGCCCCCGCACCACGCCCCTGATGGAAGGCGTTGACACGAAAGCGCGAGACGCCCGGCACCTCGAAGGAGAAATCGGTCTCGAGGAATTCCTCGAAGTCACGGCGCTGCTTGTCGTTCATGATCTCGTAGATCAGCGCACGCACCTGCTTGTCATCCATTGACGGCACATTGATGCGCCGCACATCACCGTCGACACGAATCATCGGTGGCAAACCAGCGGACAGGTGAAGATCCGACGCGTTCTGTTTTGCCGAAAAAGCCAGCAGTTCGGTAATATCCATGCAGTTCCCTCGCGAAGACCGAAGCTCTTGTACCAACGAGTCTTGTGTACTCTGGTGAAAGTGTGAAGTGACTCTTCAGTAGATAGTGCGATGGGCACCATGTCACCAGGCCTGTCACGCTCATGCTATTGATGACACGCCTGATACCGTGCCAGCCATCGCCAGGTTGTTCCGCAAATTCTGGAGCCGAGCCGCATGACCGCAGTCCCCGACGACGAAGCTTGTGTTACCCAGTGTATCCTAGAGGCCCGCGCGCGGCTGGAAAAGGCATTGCAGACAAGTAAACGCAACGCTGATTCGGCGCAAGTGCTGGCCGTCAGCAAGACCAAACCCGCCACGCTGGTGCGCGCAGCCTGGCAATCCGGCCAGCGGGCCTTCGGCGAGAACTACCTGCAGGAAGCGCTGGACAAGCAGCAGGCGCTGTCGGACCTCACCGATATCGAATGGCATTTCATCGGCCCCATCCAGTCCAACAAGACGCGCGCCATTGCCGAGCACTTCGCCTGGGTGCATACCGTGGAACGCGAGAAGATCGCACGCCGCCTGAGTGAGCAGCGCCCCGATGAGCTTGGCGCGCTCGATGTCTGCCTGCAGGTCAATATCTCCGGCGAAACCTCCAAGGCTGGCGTGGCACCGCAGGAACTGCTGGCGCTGGCCGAGACGGTGATCGCGCTGCCCGGACTGCGTCTGCGCGGCCTGATGGCGATTCCGGCCCCCTGCGCCGCCGATGCCAGTGAGACCGAGCGCCGTGCGCCCTTCCGCCAGCTGCGCGAGCTGCTGGAGCAACTGCAGACGCGCTTCCCTGCCGCCAGCTACCCGCAGGCTCGGCTCGATACGCTCTCGATGGGCATGAGCGCGGATCTTGAGGCCGCCGTCGCCGAAGGTGCGACACTGGTACGCCTCGGCACTGCCATCTTCGGCGCACGTGACTATTCCCACGTCCACTGAATCCAACGCTCGCTGATGCAAGGCTCTCGAGCTTGCCGCCAGCCCTCCCACTGAATGATCAGGAGCACCGCATGACGCACCAGAGCACCGCTACACCGCGCACCATCGCCTTCATCGGCGCCGGCAACATGGCCAGCGCCATCTTCGGCGGCATGGTCGATGCCGGCTATCCCGCGGACCGCATCATCGCCACGGCTCGCTCGCGCGAGACACTCGATGCCCTCGAGCAGCGCTACGGCGTGAGCGCGACCCAGGACAACGCCTACGCCGTCTCGCAAGCCGATGTGGTGGTGCTGGGCGTCAAGCCGCAGATGATGCATGACGTCTGCCAGGCGCTGACCCCTGCGGTGCAGAACCGCAAGCCGCTGATCGTCTCGGTCGCGGCCGGCATCACCTGCGACAGCCTCGAGCGCTGGCTGGGCGGCGATCTCGCCATCATCCGCTGCATGCCCAACACGCCGTCACTGGTCGGTGTCGGTGCCAGCGGCCTCTATGCCACCGCCCAGGTGACGGAGGAGCAACGCGGCTTGATGGATGAGATGCTGACCGCGGTCGGTATCGTCGAGTGGGTCGAGGAAGAAGGTCTTCTGGAAGCCGTCACCGGCATTTCCGGTTCCGGCCCGGCCTACTTCTTCCTGTTCATCGAGTCACTCGAAGCGGCAGGTATCGAGCTGGGACTGAACGCCGAGACCGCGCGCCGCCTGGCGATCCAGACCGCCCGCGGTGCCGCCGAGATGGCCTTCTCCAGCGAGCATGAGCCTGCCGAGCTGCGCCGCCGCGTGTGCTCGCCGAACGGCACCACGGAGCGCGCCATCAACAGCTTCGAGGAGGATGGCCTGCGCGAGATCGTCGCGCGCGCCGCCAAGGCCTCCAGCGTGCGCGCCGCCGAGCTTGCCCGCGAGCTGGATCGCTGACAGCCTCTGCTCCACTGACAACTCCTGCAGGCCGCTGGCAGCCCGGGTCACAACAGGCCATCATGCGCGGTTCATCTGTTGTTGGCATGCTAGCGGCATGACGCGTGCACTATCGCGCGCCCACTTCTCACCGTATTAAGGAAAGCCCCATGGGTGCTATGGGTAATATCGGACTTCAGCTGGTCACCATCCTGCTGCAACTGTTTGTCTACATCCTGATGCTGCGCTTCCTGCTGCAGCTGTCCCGCGCGGACTTCTACAACCCGGTCACCCAGTCAGTGGTCAAGGCGACCAACCCGCTGGTAGCCCCGTTGCAGGGCATCCTGCGCCCGCTGGGACGCTTCGACATCGCCACCCTGGCCGCGGCCTTCATCGTCGTCAGCCTGGTGCTGGTCGCGATCGGCGCCCTGTTCGGTGGCGGCATGCTGCCGGTCGGCTTCATCGCGCTGACGGCACTGGGCACCATTCTCGACAGCATCATCAACATCTACTTCTTCGCCCTGATCGCGATGATCATCCTGTCGTGGGTCGCACCGCAGGCCAACCACCCGGGCGCCATCCTGGTCCACCAGCTGGTCGATCCGATCATGAAGCCGGTGCGCAAGGTGATCCCGTCGATCGGCATGCTCGATCTGTCTCCGATCTTCGTGTTCATCGCGCTCAATCTGGTCGGCAGCCTGATCAACCAGACCCTGCCGTCACTGGGCATGCTGCGCAGCGCCTTCAGTTAAGCCGGCGCTCCGCCAGCAAGATTGGCTCGCATGCGCCCAGCGCGCAGGCCGACGAGATCAGCGCCCGCCACGGACTCCCGTGGCGGGCGCTCTTGCATCGCGCGTCACTGGATCACGCGTGCGCACGCTGTGCTAGAGTGAGCCCTCGGCCGAAGCCAGAACCACGGTGCACGAGACGCCCACAAGGCGCATCACCGCGGCTTCGCGCCCCGGACACGGGCCTTGCCCCGAACACTCTGCTGGACATGATGCTGGAAACCTTCACCACGATGCCTGATTCCCTGCCCCCGGATTCGGTCGGTCTCGTCACGCCTCAGACTGCCCACTTCAATACCCCGCTGGAGCTGGCCTGCGGCAGACGCCTCGAGCAGTACTCGCTGGTCTACGAGACCTACGGCGAGCTGAACGCGGACGCCAGCAACGCCATCCTGATCTGTCATGCCCTCACCGGCCACCATCATGCGGCTGGCTATCACGCCATGAGCGACCGCAAGCCTGGCTGGTGGGACGACTACATCGGCCCCGGCAAGCCCATTGATACCTCGCGCTTCTTCGTCATCGCGCTGAACAACATCGGCGGCTGCCACGGCAGCACCGGCCCGACCTCGATCAACCCGGAGACGGGCGAGCAATGGGGGCCTGACTTCCCATTGGTGACCGTGCCGGACTGGGTCGAGAGCCAGAAGCGCCTCGCCGAGTCTCTCGGCATCACCCGCTTCGCGGCGGTGGTCGGCGGCTCGCTGGGTGGCATGCAGGCGCTGCAGTGGGTGATGGACCACCCTGATCGCGTCGGCCACGTCGCCATCATCGCCTGCACGCCGAAACTCTCGGCGCAGAACATCGCCTTCAATGAAGTCGCGCGTCAGGCGATTCGCTCTGACCCGGAATTCCATGACGGCTGGTACTCGCGTGTCGATGCCGTGCCCAAGCGCGGCCTCAAGCTGGCGCGCATGGTCGGTCACATCACCTATCTTTCCGAGCATTCGATGGGCACCAAGTTCGGGCGTGATCTGCGTCAGGACCGCCTCAACTTCGGTTACGACGTCGACTTCCAGGTCGAGAGCTATCTGCGCCACCAGGGCGACACCTTCTCCACCGCCTTCGATGCCAATACCTACCTGCTGATGACCAAGGCGCTCGACTACTTCGATCCTGCCGCCACGGCAGGCGATGACCTGTCCGCGGCCATGGCGCCGATCAGCTGCCCGGTACTGGTAGTCAGCTTCACCACCGACTGGCGCTTCGCGCCGTCACGCTCTCGCGAGCTGGTCAATGCCATGATCCATGCCGGCAAGTCGGTCAGCTACGCCAACATCGACTCGCCGCACGGGCATGATGCTTTCCTGCTGCCGGGCGAACGCTACGAGACGGTACTGGGCAACTTCCTGACTCGCGCTTACGACCACGCCTGTGGCGCGCCAGCCACGCAAAAGCCGAGCACCAAGGAGACCAGCCATGCGTAACGACCTCGCCCAGATTCATGACTGGATTCCCGAAGGCGCGCGCGTGCTGGACCTCGCCTGCGGTGACGGCACCCTGCTGGCCTCCCTCAAGGAGACCAAGCAGGTCTTCGGCTATGGCCTGGAGATAGACCCCGACAACATCAGTGCCTGTGTCGCCCGTGGCGTGAACGTCATCGAGCAGAATGTCGATGACGGCCTGGCCAACTTCGCCGACGACACCTTCGATCGCGTGGTGATGTCCCAGGCATTGCAGGTACTGCGTCGCCCGGACCGTGCGCTGGAGGAGATGATGCGCGTCTCGCGTGAGGCCATCATCACCTTCCCCAACTTCGCCTACTGGCGTCATCGCCTGCACCTGGGCATGAAGGGGCGCATGCCGGTCTCCAAGTCGCTGCCTCACGCCTGGTACGACACGCCGAACATCCACCTGTCGACCTTCGCGGACTTCGAGCGCCTGTGTCGCGCCCAGGGCCTCAAGATCATCGATCGCGCGGTCGGCAATGGCGATCACGAGCCACACCCGGCGGCGACCTGGTGGCCGAACCTGTTCGGGGAAGTGGCCATCTTCCGCGTCTGCCGCGACAACTGCCCGCCCGACCAGCGCTGAGTTCTGGCGCCCTACAGCAGTCGCCACAGACCAAGCGCCAGGCACCGCAAGAAAACGGCCGACAGGACACGCCTGTCGGCCGTTTTGCGTCATGACACTACCGATTCTTCCGCGCCGCGATAGTGCTGCGCTATCCGGGCCATGCACAGACAGTCGCAACTAAAGTCTATATACTTTCGGGGTAAACGCAGCTGAGGATCACGGCTCGCACTTCCGGTGAGGTGCGCCGGCATCCCGAGGAGAGAGTGCATGAACTTCCATACCCGCAAGTGGGTCAAGCCTGAAGATCTCAACCCCAACGGCACCCTGTTCGGTGGACGCCTGCTGGCCTGGATCGATGAAGAAGCGGCCATCTACGCCATCGTCCAGCTGGGCACCTCGCGCGTGGTCACCAAGTTCATGTCGGAGATCAATTTCGTCTCCAGCGCGCGTCAGGGCGACATCATCGAACTGGGCATCACCGCCAGCGCCTTCGGTCGCACCTCGATCTCGCTGTGCGTCGAGATCCGCAACAAGATCACCCGCGAGCGCATCCTGACCATCGACCGCATCGTGCTGGTCAGCGTCGATGCCGACTTCAAGCCGGTGCCCCACGGCCGAACGCGCATCACCTATATCGAAGACCGCTTCCGTGAGCAGGCCGGCAGCAACGATAGTCATAACGACGGCCACAACGACAGTCACAAAGACGAAACGCCGCAGAAGGCACCGCGTCGGCGTGCCGATAGCGCGTCGGATCTCAAGAACGCCTGATCGCGTCGCTGTTCAGGTCGCGCCACGCAGGTCGCACCAACGGAAAAGGCACCTCCGAGAGGTGCCTTTTTTCATGCCGGCAATTCAGGCCGCTGTTGTGTTGCTGACTTCCAGCCGCTGCCTGGCCGCTAGCTGACGGTCGTCTGCATCGTCTCACGCAGGCCCTCACAGGCATCCGCGACTGGCGCCGTCGCCGGCGTGAACCACACCAGATCATAGGCCGGCGCCGCACCGGCGCTCTCCGGCAGATAATCGGTGAGATGCGTCAGTGGCTGGCCCGCGTCATCCCAGGCCACCGGCATCAGCGCCACGGACAGCGTGCTGCCGTCCAGCCAGCGCGGCACGCCGATATCGCGACGGGCATGGCCGGAACCACACACCAGCAGGCTGGTGGCGCCGTCGGCCGCCAGGCCCTCCAGGCGTTCTGCCATCTGCTGATCACGTGCCAGCTGCGCACGCAGCATCGCATCCAGGCGCTCTGCACCCAGCAGGCCGCAATGGCCTTCATCCAGTGCCTCACGCTGCAGGCGCAGTACCGCTTCCGGCAGCGCCAACGGCGACTGTCCCGGTGCCATGCTGGCCTCCAGCTGTGACGCCGACAGGCTGGCAGAGGCCAGCGGTGCCCCACTGTCCAGCGCTCCGCGCAGCAGGGGGGCATAGTCGGTGAAGGGCCAGCGCGCATTCCAGGCCAGCAACTGCTGGAGTTCGTCATCCGGCAATCCCGCGACCGCAAGCGACGTACGATTGGCCAGCGACAAGGCGGCATCCTGGGTCGTGTCCAGCATCTCCAGCGCCACACCGCCCAGCTGACGCCGCGCGACCAGCGCATCGATCAACCAGCGTTCCAGCTGGTGATGGTCCGGATTGTCGTGATGCTCGCCCAGCAGCACCATCGAGTGCGCCTGACTCCAATCGACCAGCGCCGCTGGCGACAGACGACGGTTGCCCTCCGCGACCAGAATGCTGCCCAGCAACGGATGGGACGCCTTGGGATCATGCCAGGCCGGCAGCGGTGGCAACGGCCCGTTGGCTGGCTGAGCGGCCTGTGCGAGCGGGCTGCTCAGTGCCGTGCCCAGCACGGAAAGCCCGCCCGCCGAGGCGACCATGCCGGCCAGCAACTGGCGACGGCTTACCCCGGCCGCACGCTCAGGCGTCTCGGATTCGTTGCTGGAGCGGAAGCTGGAAGTGATCGAGCGGCGAAATAGCGACATGAAGATGACCCGGCATGGAAGGAAGCGGCAAGACACGGTAAAAGACCACAAGAGAGCGTGCCAACGCTGCCATGATACCCGATGCGAGCCCCCTCATGTCCGAAAGGCCACCAACACTACCCCAAGGGCCCTCATCCAGGCTGTGCTTGAGACTGCCGCTGCCATCACTGCCCGTCGGCCGTAGCATGACACTGACACTCGATGATGGCCGTCCGGCCTTGCTGGTGATGCGGCCCGATGGCCCGCGCGCCTTCCTCGACCGCTGCCCGCACCAGGGCAGCCGAATGCTGACCGAAGACGAGACTGGCGATCCCTACATGGACGCGACCGGCGGCCTGATCCTCTGCCACCGCCATCAAGCCTGTTTCGAACCGCATCACGGCACCTGCATCAGCGGGCCCTGCGTCGGCCAACGCTTGACCGCGCTGGACGTTGAGCTGGTGCACAACGACGCCTCACCAGCACAGCTGCTGCTGTGGGAGGCCGCAGGCAGCGGTGGAGAAATGAGGGAGAAATGATAGAGAGATGATAGAGAGATTATAGAGAGGCGAGCGCTGACTGACAGGCTGAGCGCCGGCGACCTGATCAGCCAGCAAAGCGCGCGTCATGCAGTGGCAGCGCGCGTGTCAGGCCCAGTCTTGCTCGCCACAGCGGCTGACCCGCGTCCGAAAGAGACTCCTCGAGCGTGATCTGCATGCCCAGCGCCACTACCTCGACACCGGCGGCCTGCGCCCGGGCAAAGGCCTGCGCGTAGGCCGGGTCGAGATGCGCCGCCGGTGCGACATCCTCGATCCCGTCATGGGCGACGCAGAACACCAGCACGCAGCGGTGGCCTGCTGCGACCAGCGCCGCGAGGCTGGCCAGATGACGCTGGGCACGCGTGCTCACCGAGTCCGGGAAATAGCCGTGACCGTCGGATTCACGCAGCGTCAGTTGCTTGACCTCCAGATAGATCGAGGCCGCGCCCTCCTCCTTCGGCCACATCTGGAAATCGAGCCGTGAGCGCTCCGGCGTGTCATTGCCCGGTAGCAGGACCTCGACACGCGACTCGCGCTTGAGGCGCGCAAAGTCGGCGAGCCCCATGTCGTGCAGCACGCTGACGCTGGCCTGCTGCAGCGCCGCCTCGACATGGGCATTGGCACGTCCGGTATGCACCGCCACCAAGGCCTCACGCCGGCCGTCAGCGCCGGGTGGGTCCAGGGGCAGGCGAATCAGCTCCCAGGTCCAGGCGAGCTTGCGCCTGGGGTTGTCGGACGGCGACAGCCATACCTCACAGCCTTCGACGCACACCGCGCGCATCGAGCCGGTATTCGGGCAATGCGCCGTCACCACTTCACCGGCCCGCTCACCCTCGAGCAGTTCCACCTCGGCGAAGAAGCGCTTGTAGCGACGGATCAGGCGACCACGATACAGCCCCTCAAGCACCATCAAGCCGACACTCCCGCCTGAGTGGCACGCCGCTCAAGGAAGCGCTCCATGCGAGCCAGGGCCTCGCGCAGACGCGCCTCATCGGCGGTGAAGGCGATACGCACATGGCGACGCCCTTCGGCGAGCGCGAAGTCCGTGCCCGGCGTGATGGCGACATTCTCCTCTTCCAGCAGTGCGCGGCAGAAGGCCTCGCTGTCATCACTCAGATGCGAGATATCCAGCCAGACGTAGAAGGCGCCCTGCGGCGGCACCGACGGCGCCAGCCCCAGGCGTTCGAGCCCGGCCAGCAGCACGCCACGGCGGGCTTCGAGCACCTGCCGACGACGCTCGAGCTCTGCTTCGCATTCCGGCGTGAAGGCCGCCAGCGCCGCATGCTGGGCAGGCGTCGAGGCAGCCAGGAAGACATTCTGCGCCAGGCGTGACAATGGCTCGACCGCGGCTTCAGGCGCCACCAGCCAGCCCAGCCGCCAGCCCGTCATGCCGAAGTATTTCGAGAAGCTGTTGATGACGAAGGCATCGGGGCACTCCGCCAGTGCGGTGTGCGCAGGCACGCCATAGGTCAGTCCCTGATAGATCTCATCCACCAGCAGGTGCGCATCACGCGTCTGGCACAGCTCGCCCAGCGCCTTCAATTCCTCGGGCGACAGCACGTGTCCGGTGGGATTGGAGGGCGATGCCACCATCACGGCCCGCGTGTTCTCGCGCCAGAAATCATCGGCAAGTTCGGCGGTCAGCTGCCAGCCACTCTCGGCATTGACGGGCACCACATCCAGCTGGGCATCCACCAGGCCCATGAAGTGGCGATTGCAGGGGTAGGTCGGGTCGGCCATCAACACGCTGTCGCCACGTTCGGCGCACAGCAATGTGGCCAGCAGCAAGGCACCGGAGGCGCCGGGCGTGATGATGATACGGGAGGGAGACACCGTGACGCCGTGGCGGCGCTGATAGTCTGCCGCGATGGCCTCGCGCAGGGCCGGCAGGCCGCAGGCAGGGGTGTAGCGCGTCTGACCGGCCGCCAGCGCCGCCTGTCCGGCGGCGATCACCGGCGCGGGGGTCGGGAAGTCGGGCTCACCCACTTCCAGATGAATGACGTCATGGCCCGCGGCCTCGCGTGCCTGGGCGGCTTCCAGCAGCGTCATCACGCGAAAGGCAGCGACGGATTCAAGACGGCGGGCAAACGGCATGACAACACTCCTCAGGATGGGAGCTTCATTCTAGGCGCCTGCCAAGGCCCATTCCCAGCCCCTTCGTGCAGGAAAATCGGTGTTTGCCGGTACACGCCGGACCACTGCCCGCTACAAACTATCGTCGGAGATCGGTTGCAAACTTGTCATTTTTACGCTAAATAAGCTGATCTTCTCGCGAGGGCAGCAGTCAGGACAGCCCCCTCGCCGTGGCCAAGGAGGCAGTGCAACAGACTGTCGACGGCCCAAGTCACCTTGCGGAATGAGGCGGTCCCATGCCCTTAGCTGAAACCAAGCCGGAAGCGCTTAAGAAATTCACCCCGTATGAGCCGGCAGCGGGTGAAGAGTACATGAACGAGAAGCAGCTAGCGCACTTCCGTCAGATCCTGCTGGACTGGAAACAGGAGCTGATGGAAGAGGTCGATCGCACCGTGCGTCACTTGCAGGAAGATGCCAACAACTACGCGGACCCTGCAGACCGTGCCACTCAGGAAGAAGGCTTCAGCCTCGAACTGAGAACACGTGATCGCGAGCGCAAGCTGCTGAAGAAGATCAACGAGACCATCGAGAACATCGATGAAGACGACTACGGCTTCTGCGAAGCCTGCGGCGTCGAGATCGGCATTCGTCGTCTGGAAGCACGTCCGACCGCTACCCAGTGTGTCGACTGCAAGACGCTGGCCGAGTTGAAGGAAAAGCAGCTGGGCCGCTAAGCCCTGCTGTCGATGAAGCGACGTCAGGCCGTCGCCCTCATCCCCCATACGGGCACCCTCCTCGGAGCGGTGCCCGTATGCGCTCAGGCCCTGCTGCCTGCGAATTCCCCACCACGAAGGATGACGGAGCCCACATGCCTACCGCCTACCGTGGCCGCTTTGCCCCTACACCCTCCGGCCCACTGCATGCGGGCTCACTGCTGGCCGCCGTCGCCAGCTATCTCGATGCCCGCCATCACGGCGGCGAGTGGCTGGTGCGTATCGAGGATATCGACCCGCCGCGCTGCCCCGCCGGGAGCGCCGATACCATCCTGCGCCAGCTGGATGCCTTCGGCCTGCAGCGCGATGGCGAGCTCCGCTATCAGAGCCAGCGTCACGCCGCCTACGCCGAGGCACTGGAGCAACTGAAGGCCAGTGGTATCGCCTACCCGTGTGATTGCTCGCGCAAGCAGTGGCGCGAGCACGCCATCTACCCCGGCTGGTGCCGTGAGCGAGCTGAGCCTCCCACGGGCGAGCATGCCTGGCGGCTGGATGTGCGTGCGGCAGAGCGCTTCGGCGGCACCCGGGCCATCGCTGGCTGGCAGGACCGCCTGCAGGGCGCGGTCCAGCTGGATCTCGCCGCGCTCGGCGATGTGGTGCTCAAGCGACGCGATGGCCTGTGGGCCTATCAGCTGGCCGTGGTGGTGGATGATGCCGAGCAGGGCATCACCGATGTCGTGCGCGGGCTGGACCTGCTCGACAACAGCCCCTGGCAACGCCTGCTGCAGGCCGCGCTTGCCCTGCCGATGCCCCGCCTGACGCACCTGCCGCTGATCACGGCCGCCAATGGCCAGAAGCTCTCCAAGCAGAATCTGGCACCGGCCCTGCCGAAAGATGCCAGCGCGATTCGAACACTGCTGCACCATACCCTGACGCTGCTCGGCCAGGCACCGCCACCGGAACTGGCGACCGCCAGCCCCGCTGAACAACTCGCCCACGCCACTCCTCGCTGGTCACTCGCAGCGGTCGGCACCGCGCCGTCACTCAGTGCGGCCACTGCTCCGATGCCAAGGACTGCTGAGGGAAGTTGAGGGAAGTTGAGGGCAGCTGAGACCAGACACGCCATGCACTCGGGACGCCTGACAACAGCCACGATTGTCGGATTGCCTCCCCTGTGGGAACAGGACAGACTCGAACGACAGTCATTCCCTCATGCACACCCTCAGGCGAGCGACATCACCCCATGGCCCGGATTCTGATCGTCGAAAAGGAAGGTGCTTCGCGCAACACGCTGCAGCATCTGCTGGAGCGCGAGGGTCACGACGTGGTGCAGGCCAGCGGCCTGGAGGATGCCCGTCTGCAGCACCCCGCCGACTTCGCGCTGGTGATCTGTGACAGCGAACTGGCCGGAGAGCATGCCGACCCGATCCTGCGCGCCAGCCGGCCAACTCCGGTGCTGCTGCTGGCCGACAACCCCAGCCTGCACGCCGCCATCGGCTGCCTGAAGGCAGGGGCAGCCGACTATCTGCCCAAGCCGTTCGATCAGCAGGCCTTCGCGCGCAGCGTGCGCGATGCGCTGTCGCTGCCACGCCAGAGGGCGCCGAGCGCCGTGCCCCCTCCGCCCCAGGCGCATGCTGGCACGGCCAACAAGCCGGTGGAGATGATTGGCCATTGTCGCGCCATGCAACAGGTCTATACCCGCATCCGCAAGGTTGCGCCCGCCGATGTCACCGTGCTGGTGCTCGGTGAGTCCGGCACCGGCAAGGAGCTGGTCGCGCGCGCCATTCACCGTCAGAGCGAACGCCATCAGGCGCCGCTGATCTGCGTCAACTGCGCCGCCATTCCCGAGACATTGATCGAGTCCGAGCTGTTCGGCCATGAAAAAGGCGCCTTCACCGGCGCCACCAGCTCGCGCACCGGCCTGATCGAAGCCGCCGACGGCGGCACACTGTTCCTGGATGAGATCGGCGAACTGCCGCTGGATGCCCAGGCACGCCTGCTGCGAGTGCTGCAGGAGGGCGAGATTCGCCGCGTGGGGGCGATCGAGACGCGCTACGTCGACATCCGCCTCATCGCCGCGACCCACCGCAACCTGCATCAGCTCTCGGCCAGCGGTGAGTTCCGCCTCGATCTCTACTACCGCTTGAACGTGATGGAGATCGACCTGCCGCCCCTGCGTGAGCGCGGCGATGACGTGCTGGAACTGGCCGAGCACCTGCTGGCCGGCATCGCCCGCAAGCATGGTCGTGACGGCATGCGACTCTCTCAGCGGGCGCGTCAGGAAATCCATCACTACGCCTGGCCCGGCAATGTCCGTGAGCTGGAAAACGCCCTCGAGCGTGGCGTCATCCTGGCGGAGCGCCGCATCATCGCCCCGGAAGACCTCGGCCTGCGCACGCCCTCAGGGCAGCCGCTTCAGCCAGCGCCCGCCGCAACGGCAAACCCTGCGCCCCCGTCCACTGCTCAGGCGCCGAAGACAGCGGGCAAAGGGGTGGCGAAAGGAGCGATGAAAGGCACAGTGAAAGGCGCCGCCAGGGACGCAAGTCCCGAGACGGCCGCAGCGCCTGTCACAGGTCAGCCCGCGACCGGCCAACAGGACATGGGCCAGCCACCGCCTGCGGACACCCCACGCAGCGGCCTCTCGGTGGTCGGCGATGCCGGTGAGGAGGAAGACCTCTCGCTGGAGGACTACTTCCAGCACTTCGTGCTCGAGCATCAGGACCACATGAGCGAGACCGAGCTCGCACGCCGCCTCGGCATCAGCCGCAAGAACCTCTGGGAGCGACGCCAGCGCCTGGGCATTCCACGCCGCAAGGGCCGCCGCAGCTCTCCCGCAAACTGACGTCGGCGCAATGAAGCTGGAGCGACGCTGGAGCACTGACGCTGGCGCACAGAAGTCACTGCGCTGAAGTCACTGCGCTGAAGTCACTGCGCTGAAGTCACTGCACCATGCAGGTGCCCTCCCGAGCGAGCAACCCGCCTGCGGCGCCACCTTGCATGCCAGAGATCCCCGCATCATCGAGGGCATCGCTAGACTTTAGTGTCGAAAGACTCGCAAAAAAACCAGCTCAATCATTAGCTTGCAAGGCACTTCGTTAGACCTTCGCACCAATTGTTACCATCGACCCCAAATCATGACCCCATCCAGCGCACCAATGGCCACGTCAGGTAACACCTCGCACCTCTCTACACCTCACGTCTCAGCGACCTATGTCTAAATGACTGAATTGCTGGTTTTTTTTAAGCTGTGGCACATCCGATGCAATAACACGGTCAAGAAAAAGAACAACCGGAAATACGAAGCGCGCCCAACAACAACAAGAACGCGCAATGCTTCGAAAACCCTCGACACCAACAAGAACAATACCCGTCGAGCGCGTGACATTGATGATGAACCGCATGCCTCACTACATGAGTGGTGACAGGCAAGAGCCAAAACAAGAACAAACGGCCGCAGTTCATCATCCGCCGATCCAACAACAAGATATCGGCAGTCCGGAATCTACTGACCAGGACGCGACGAATCCGGCCTCGAGCACCAACAAGAACAACAGGCTCGACCCCGGATCACCCCCGAAACAACAACAACTCGCGGGGGGAGGCTACTCAGCCGTCGGTGAATGGAAGATTGTTTTGAATACGAGATGGTCACCGAACAGACAGCCAGACAACAACAACATGATCTGCAACACGAAGGATCTGTCTGCATTGATTTGTGACTGTGGTGCGTATTCAGGGCGATGCGCCATCACGAAAAAGAACATCCGCTCAAGGATGCGTGTACCCTACCTGCAAGGGAGACCGAGTGATCGGTCTCCCTTTTTCCTTGTCTGAGAGGTGATTTTCGCCTCGTCAGACGCCTTGAAGTGCAGAGTCGGCCCCTGGATGGCAGACCGGCGCTTTGCCAAGGTATCTGCCCTCGGCTACACTGGGCGGCCTGCCACGCACGAGTCGAATCGCTGCATGCTCAAAGGATTTACCCGCTTTCTACAACGCCCCGGTGACCGCTTGAAGACGCTTTTCAATGCAACTAACGCGCCCGCGGCCCCATTGCCCAGCCTGCGTGTGATACCGCGGGATGAGCATCCCGTGTCCCGCCGCCAGCTCAGCGAGAATGCGCTGAAGGTACTCTATCGCCTGCAAAGCGGTGGATATCAGGCCTATCTGGTCGGTGGCTGTATCCGTGATGCCCTGCTCGGACAACGCCCCAAGGACTTCGACGTGGCCACCAACGCCACGCCGGAACAGGTCCGCGAGCTGTTCCGCAATGCCCGCATCATCGGCCGTCGTTTCCGTATCGTGCACGTGCGCTTCGGTCGTGAGGTGATCGAGGTCACCACCTTCCGCGGCAAGCCGGCCGATAGCACGCCCAGCCAGCATACCCAGCAGTCGGAAGATGGCATGCTGCTGCGCGACAACGTCTTCGGCTCCATCGAGGAGGACGCGCTGCGCCGCGACTTCACGATCAATGCCCTCTATTACGACGTGTCCGACTTCACGATCCACGACTGGGCCAATGGTGTACGCGATATCGAAGCGCGCATGATTCGCCTGATCGGCGATCCGGAAACACGCTATCGCGAAGATCCGGTGCGCATGCTGCGTGCCGTCCGCTTCGCCGGCAAGCTGGACTTCGACATCGAGGAGGCCACGGCCGAACCGATGTACGAACTGGCCCCGCTGCTGCTGCAGATTCCGCCGGCGCGCATGTTCGAGGAAGTGCTCAAGCTGTTCATGTCCGGCTATGCACTGGAAACCTTCCATCTCCTGCGTGAGTTTGGTCTGTTCCAGATGCTGTTCCCCGAGACGGAAGAGAGCTTCGCGCATTATCACTGGTCCATGCCGCTGATCGAGAAGGCGCTGGCCAGCACGGACGACCGCATCCGCGAAGACAAGCCGGTCACGCCGGCCTTCCTGTATGCCGCCCTGCTGTGGCCGGGCGTCAAGGCGCGCACCGACCAGCTGATCGCCAGTGGCATGCCCGATATTCCGGCAGCCCACCAGGCGGCCCAGCAGGCGATCGCTCGCCAGCTCAACCACACCTCGATCCCGAAGCGCTTCAGCATTCCGATGCGCGAGATCTGGGACATGCAGGCCAAGTTGCCGCGGCGCCGTGGCAAACGCGCCTTCCAGACCCGCGAACATCCGCGCTTCCGCGCCGCCTACGACTTCCTGCTGCTGCGCGAATTCGCCGGCGAAGTGAAGCCGGGGCTGGGCAAGTGGTGGACCGACTTCCAGGAAGTCGATGCTCGCACCCAGGTCACGATGATCGAAGGTGTCTCCGATGAAGGCCCCGCCGGCAGCAAGCCGGTCGGCACCAAGCGTCGCGGCAAGCGTCGGCGCAATGGTCGCGGCCAGGGCTGAGCAGTGGCTCGTCTGAGCCACTGCCGTCTCCACGCAGGAACTCCGCATGATTTCGACAGCCTTGATTGGCCTCGGTGCCAATCTTGACGACCCGCGCGCTCAACTGGAGCGCGCGCTTGAGGCTCTCGACCGGCTGCCGCTGACCCGCTGCACGCGACATTCTCGCCTGTATGCCAGCAAGCCGGTCGGCCCGCAGGACCAGCCCGACTTCGTCAACGCCGTCGCCGAGCTATCGACCCGCCTGTCTCCCCTCGCCCTGCTCGATCAACTGCAAGCCCTGGAACAGCAGCATCGCCGCGTGCGGCTGCGTCACTGGGGCCCCCGCACGCTGGACCTGGACCTGCTGCTCTTCAATGACAGCAGGATCTCGACGCCGCGTCTCGTCGTGCCCCATCGCGAAATGCTCAAACGTGGTTTCGTGATGCGTCCGTTGGCTGACCTGCTGGGCCCGCAGCGCCTCAGCGTGCTGGGCGAGGAGAATCTCGAAATACTGGCGTCTCGAGTTGAGGGCGATGACTTGCTCCCCCTCGGACCTCAGGAGTAGAGTTTCGCCATCTTGTTACCGTCGTGCCCACTTTGGCCTGTGCGGTAACACTTTCTGGTAACACCGGCCCGTGTCGCCCGCAGTCCGCCCTCGGCGGCCTTCTCGCGATCGCGGCTGCTCGACGCCACGGGCAGCCGCGTCATACGCGCCGCAACGAGTAAGCGTCCCGATGAAAAACGTCACCCTGAGCACCCTGCGCCGCCTCAAGGCCGATGGTGAGACGTTCAGTTGCCTCACCGCCTACGATGCCACCTTTGCTCATCTTGCCAGCGATGCCGGCATTGAAGTGCTGCTGGTCGGCGACTCTCTCGGCATGGTCCTGCAGGGCCATACCAGCACCCTGCCCGTCACCATCGATGACATCTGCTACCACACCGCCGCCGTGGCACGTGGCAAGCAAGGCAGCCTGCTGATGGCCGACCTGCCCTTCATGAGCAATGCCAGCACCGACATCCTGCTCGATCATGCGGCGCGCCTGATGCGTGCCGGTGCCGAGATGGTCAAGGTCGAAGGCGAAGCCTGGCTGGCCGATGCCGTCACCGCGCTCGTCCAGCGTGGCGTGCCGGTCTGCGTGCACATGGGCCTGACGCCACAGCACGTGCATGCCTTCGGCGGCTACAAGGTGCAGGGTCGCGACGAGGCACGCGCCGAGCAGATCATCGCCGATGCGCGCACGCTGGAAGCCGCAGGCGCCGCGATCATCCTGCTCGAATGCGTGCCGTCCGAGCTGGCCGCGCGCATTCGTGATGCCGTCGAGGTGCCGGTGATCGGCATCGGTGCCGGCGTGGACGTCGATGGCCAGATTCTGGTCATGCACGACATGCTCGACCTGACGCCCGGCCGCAAGCCACGCTTCGTCAAGAATTTCATGAGCGATGCCGGCAGCGTGCAGGAGGCCTTCACCGCCTACCACCAGGCGGTCAAGACGCGCAGCTTCCCGGCGCCGGAGCACGGCTTCTGATGAAAACCGTCTCCCAGATCAATGCCCTGCGCGAACAACTCGCCCAGGCGCGCCGCGATGGCCTGCGTATCGCGCTGGTGCCGACCATGGGCAACCTGCATGCCGGCCACCTGTCGCTGGTCCGTGAAGCGCGCCGCCACGCCGACATGGTCGTCGCGAGCGTCTTCGTCAACCCGCTGCAGTTCGGCCCCGGCGAAGACCTCGACAGCTATCCGCGCACCCTCGAGGCCGACCAGAATGCGCTGGCCGCAGAAGGATGTGACCTGCTGTTCGCCCCCTCGACGGCGGAACTCTACCCCACGGGCCGCGACGGACTGTGCAACGTGCAGGTGCCGGGCGTTTCCGAAGGCCTGTGCGGCGGCAACCGTCCAGGTCACTTCGATGGCGTCGCCACCGTCGTCAGCATCCTGTTCAATCTGGTGCGCCCTGAAGTCGCCTGTTTCGGCGAGAAGGACTTCCAGCAGCTGGCCGTGATCCGCAAGCTCAACCGCGACCTGCACTTCGGCATCGAGATCATCGGTGTGCCCATCGTGCGTGCCGAGGATGGGCTGGCACTGTCATCACGCAACGGCTACCTGAGTGAGCAGGAGCGTGCCATCGCGCCGCGTCTCAAGCAGTGCCTCGACGCCCTGAAGGCTCGCCTTGAGCAGGGCGTGGCGCGTGATGTGGCGCTGCGCGAGGCACTGGCCGCCATCAGCGAGAGCGGCTTCAAGCCGGACTATCTCGAGCTGCGCCGCGCGGCTGACCTGGGGCCGGTCGAGGATGACACGCGCGAGGCGGTGATTCTGGTCGCCGCACACCTGGGCCGTACGCGCCTGCTCGATAACCTGAAGGTCGCCTTGCCGGCGGCCTGATGCCTGATTAGACTGCGCCGCCTTGCACCCTGGCGTGGCACTGTCCGCCACGTCATACGCGCCATGGCCCTGGCCCCAGGGCCTTGATCTGCGCCCGGCGGCGCTCAACTGGAGACATCCTGATGCAAGCCATCATGCTCAAGGCCAAGCTGCACATGGCCCGCGTGACTCACGCCGTCCTCAACTACGAGGGCTCCTGCGCCATCGATGGCGACCTGCTCGACATGGCAGGCATTCGTGAGTATGAACAGATCCAGATCTACAACGTGGACAACGGCAAGCGCTTCACCACCTATGCCATTCGCGGCGAAGAAGGCTCGAAGATCATCTCGGTGAACGGCGCCGCAGCCCACCAGGCCGACGTCGGCGACCGCGTGATCATCTGCGCCTTCGCCCACTACGCCGAGAGCGAACTGGACGCGCACAAGCCCTCCATGGTCTATCTGATGGAAGGCAACGAGGTCAGCCATACGGCCAACGCCATCCCGGTCCAGATGGCCTGAGCACCCCTTGCTGCCTGCCGCTCCACGCCCTGAGGGCTGATGCTTTCAAGCCTCGAGCCTGCCGCGAGCGCTCCAACACGACGCCAGCCCTGCCTGCCAGAGCGCTGGCGTCGTGCCGTCTGGAGAGGCGATACGTATGGCTAAAGGCTGACACTGGAGATGCCCTTTGGCGATTGCCGCACCGCACAAAACTGCCTTATGCTGGAATCTCACCTCAGCAGGACTGCGCCTCGCCCGCTTGATGGCATGGCCATAGTCGCAGCCAATTGACTCAGACAGTCTCGCAAGAGAACAGGAGCGTTCAGATGCAGGATGTGGTGATCGTAGCAGCCCGTCGTACCGCCGTAGGCGCCTTCGGTGGCAGCCTGGCTGGCATTTCCGCCGCGGATCTCGGCGCACATGTCATCAAGGATATCCTCGCCAGCACGGGTGTCAGTGGCGATCAGGTCGATGAAGTGCTTCTGGGTCAGGTGCTGACAGCAGGATGCGGTCAGAACCCGGCACGTCAGGCGGTCATCAAGGCAGGCTTGCCGGAAGGCGTGCCCGCCATGACCATCAACAAGGTCTGCGGGTCTGGCCTCAAGGCGCTGCACCTGGCCACCCAGGCCATCCGTTGCGGCGATGCCGAGCTGATTCTGGCCGGCGGGCAGGAAAACATGTCCCTGTCTCCGCACGTGCTGCCCAACTCGCGTGACGGCAAGCGCATGGGCGACTGGAAGGCGATCGACTCCATGGTCCACGACGGTCTGTGGGATGCCTTCAATGACATCCACATGGGCATCACCGCCGAGAATCTGGCCGAGAAATACGAGATCACCCGTGAAGCCCAGGACGCCTTCGCGGCCGCCTCTCAGCAGAAGGCCTGCGCCGCCATCGAAGCTGGCCGCTTCAAGGGCCAGATCGTCCCGGTCGAGATCCCGCAGCGCAAGGGCGACCCGATCGTCTTCGATACCGACGAGAACCCGCGCGCCGGTACCACGGCCGAGAAGCTCGGCGGCATGCGTCCGGCCTTCAAGAAGGACGGCACCGTCACCGCCGGCAATGCCTCGGCGCTCAACGACGGCGCTGCCGTGGTCATGCTGTGTTCCGCTGACAAGGCCCGCGAGCTGGGCCTGACGCCGCTGGCGACCATCAAGGCCTACTCCAACGCGGGTGTTGATCCGAAGATCATGGGCATCGGCCCGGCGCCGGCGACTCGCCTATGCCTCAAGAAGGCCGGCTGGAGCCTGGAAGACCTCGACCTGATCGAAGCCAACGAAGCCTTCGCCGCCCAGGCCCTGTCGGTCAACAAGGAGCTGGGCTGGGATGTCGACAAGGTCAACGTCAATGGCGGCGCCATTGCCCTCGGCCACCCGATCGGTGCCTCCGGCTGCCGTGTGCTGGTCTCGCTGGTACACGAGATGATCGAGCGTGATGCCAAGAAGGGTCTGGCTACCCTGTGCATCGGTGGCGGTCAGGGTGTCGCGCTGGCCATCGAGCGCAGCTGATCGCTCACATATCTGAACCCCCGCCTGAACCCTCCCTGCTCGCGCAATCTCGAGCAGGGAGACATGCAAAAGCCCCCGCCAGTAACCTGGCGGGGGCTTTTTCTTGCCCGGAAGGCTCACCTCTCATGCAGAGCAGGCAAGACCGGGGCGGGGGCGATCCGCGACGATCGGTCAGCCCTGGGCGGCGGCCTCTTCAGCCTGAGCAGCTGCAAAGGCCGCCTTCTCTTCTTCGCTGATCTCTTTCAGCGACAGCTTGACGCGATTGCGATTGTCGATGTCGAGCACCTTGACCACCACCTCATCGCCTTCGTTGAGGTAGTCACGTACGTCATTGACCCGCTCCTCGACGATCTGCGAGATGTGCAGCAGGCCATCGGTGCCCGGCATGAAGGTGATGAAGGCACCGAAGTCGGCGATGCGCGCCACCTTTCCGGCATAGAGCTTGCCGATCTCGGCCTCGGCAATGATGCCCTCGACGTATTTGGCAGCCGCCTGTGCCTGCGCCTTGTGCTCGGCATAGATGCGCACGCTGCCATCGTCGTCGAGATCGACATTGGCCCCGGTCTCTTCACAGATCTTGCGGATGGTGGAGCCGCCCTTGCCGATCACGTCACGCACCTTGTTGGGGGCGATCTTGAGGGACAGCATCGCCGGGGCATTGTCCGAGACTTCCTGGCGACTGGCGGCCAGCACCTCATTCATCTGCGCGAGGATGGTCAGACGTGCCTCGAGGGCCTGTTCCAGCGCCTGCTCAAGAATCTCCTCGTCGATTCCTTCGATCTTGATGTCCATCTGCAGCGCGGTAACGCCTTCCGCGGTCCCCGCGACCTTGAAGTCCATGTCGCCGAGGTGATCCTCATCGCCGAGGATATCGGTCAGTATCGCGACGCCATTGGCGTCCTTGACCAGCCCCATGGCGATACCCGCGACCGGCGCCTTGAGCGGCACACCGGCGTCCATCAGCGCAAGCGAGGCGCCACACACGGATGCCATCGAGCTCGAACCATTGGATTCGGTGATCTCGGAGACGACACGGATCGCGTAGGGGAAGGCCTGCAACGACGGCAGCATGGATTCGATGCCACGACGCGCCAGACGCCCATGGCCGATCTCACGCCGCTTGGGCGCGCCGATGAAGCCCGTCTCGCCGACGCAGTAGGGCGGGAAGTTGTAGTGCAGCATGAAGCGGTCCTGCTTCTCGCCGGACAGCCCTTCGATCAGCTGTGAGTCGCGTGTGGTCCCCAGGGTGGCAGTGGCGATCGCCTGGGTCTCGCCGCGGGTGAACAGCGCCGAACCATGCGCCTTGGGCAACACGCCCACCGCCATGTCCAGCGGTCGCACGGTGCGGGTATCACGACCATCGATACGCGGCTCACCGGCGATCACGCGCTGACGCACGATACGCTTCTCGAGCGCCGCGAAGGCAGTCGCCACGGCCTCGACACTGAAGCGCGCATCATCCTCGGCGCCCAGCAGGTCGATAGCCTGCGCCTTGAGCGCCGACAGGCTGTCCTGACGCGCCAACTTGTCACTCAGGCGATAGGCATCACCGATCCGGGTGGCGAAGCTCTGCTCCAGCGCCTCGACCAGCACGCGGTCGAGCTTCTGCGGCACCCACGCCCACTTGGGACGATTGACCTTCGCGGCGAACGTCTCGATCCCCGTGATGGCCTTCTGCATCTCGTGATGGCCATAGAGCACGGCGCCGAGCATCTCGTCTTCCAGCAGCTCCTGGGCCTCGGACTCGACCATCAACACGGCCTTCTCGGTCCCCGCCACCACCATGTCCAGCTCGGAATGCGCCAGTTCGCTGTAGCCGGGGTTCAGGAAGTAGCCGCGCTGCTCGCTGAAGCCGACGCGCGCCGCGCCCACGGGGCCCGCGAAGGGTACACCGGAGATGCAAAGCGCTGCAGAGGTGCCGAGCAGTGCTGCGATGTCCGGGTCGACATTGCGCTCCGCCGACATCACCGTGCAGACCACCTGCACCTCATTCATGAAGCCTTCGGGAAACAGCGGGCGCATCGGACGGTCGATCAAGCGTGAGGTCAGGGTTTCCTTCTCGGTGGGACGCCCTTCGCGCTTGAGGAAGCCGCCGGGGATACGCCCCGCCGCGTAGGCCTTCTCCTGATAGTGGACCGACAACGGGAAGAAGGACTGGCCGGGTTTCGGCGACGCCTTGGCCACCACGGTGCACAACACCGAGGTATTGCCCATGGTCACCATCACGCTACCGGTCGCCTGACGCGCGATGCGGCCGGTCTCGAGGGTGATGGTGTCATTACCGTACTGGAAGCTGTGCGTTACCGGGTTCACGGCGCATGTCCTTTAATCTGATAGTCATCGATGCCAGGCGCTCATGGTAAAGCGCGCCACAGGCAATGAAAAGCGGGTTGATCCCACGCGACAAGCGGGCTGCAGCGCGGGTCGAACCTCTGATCTGAAGCCCGGATCACCTCGGTATCAGGCACAAAAAAACCGACACCGCCCGCAGGCAGTGTCGGTTTTCCTGTGCCCACCGGGGGCCCGCCATGCACCGAAGTGCATGGCGGCAACATCGCTGATTAGCGACGCAGACCCAGACGCTGGATCAGAGCGGTGTAACGCTCGAAGTCCTTGCGCTTGAGGTAGTCAAGCAGCTTGCGGCGCTGGTTGACCATGCGGATCAGACCACGACGGGAGTGGTGATCCTGCTTGTTGGCCTTGAAGTGACCCTGCAGGCCATCAATGTTGGCGCTCAGCAGAGCAACCTGAACTTCCGGGGAACCGGTGTCGTTCTCGCCACGGCCGAATTCGGTAACGATCTCAGCCTTCTTCTCAGCGGTAAGTGCCATCTGTCTCTCCAGTAAGCAATATGCTTGATAGATTAGAAATGTCGAAGACCACGCATATTTGCAGTCTTCATGCGGCTTGCGGCGAGGCCGCAATCAGCTCACCCAGCCGCCGCCTCGACGGCAGAACTGAGCAGTCGGCGAGGAGCGATGACGCCCTCCGCCGCAATCCGGACCAACCCGAGCAACTGCTGGTCCTGATACACACGAGCCAGGGAGTCCACTTCCAGCGACCCTGTCGTCGTTTCAGCCTGTTGACCACGCAATATCATCCGCGCCATCTCGGCAGTGATGTCGAGACGCGGGAGATGATCGAGCAGGATGTCGACAGGTAACAGAACGCCTTCACGTGCCTGCTGGTCAGCCAGCGCCTCGAGGCGCTCGAAATCCAGCATGGCATCACCCGTGAACGGGCCCGTCTTGAGACGACGCAGTGCCGTGAGGTGGGCTCCACAGCCCAGCGCCTCGCCGATATCCTCGGCCAGACTGCGTATGTAGGTACCCTTGCTGACCGCCACTTCGATCTCGATGCCATCGGAGTGCCGCGCAAGAAGCGCCATATTGTAGATGGTAACGCGACGGACTGCACGCTCGATTTCAATCCCCTGGCGCGCCAGCTCGTAGAGCGGACGTCCCTGGTGCTTGAGCGCGGAGTACATCGGCGGTACCTGATCTATCTCGCCACGGAACCTGTCCAGCACCGCGTCCAGCTCGGCCTGCGCAATCTCGGGAATCTCCCGCTCGCGAATCACCGTGCCTTCCGCATCACCGGTATCGGTGACCTGGCCAAACTTGATCCGTGCCCGATAGACCTTGTCTGCCTCGAGAAGATGCGAGGAGAACTTGGTCGCTTCCCCGAAGCAGACCGGCAACAAGCCGGTCGCCATCGGGTCGAGCGTACCGGTATGACCGGCCTTCTGCGCCTGGTAGAGGCGACGAGCCTTCTGAAGCGCATAGTTGCTGGACATGCCCTTGGGCTTGTCCAGCAACAGAACGCCATCGATCGACAAGCCGCGACGACGACGCGCCATCAGGCGTCCGGCGTGGTGCCCGGGGCACCATCTTCGCTGTCGTCATCACCGCGTTCAGCACTGCGCTTGCGATCGTCGGCGACCGCATCGTTGATCAGTGAGGACAGGTGATGGCCACGAACGACGCTTTCATCGTAATGAAAACGCAGTTCCGGCACGTGGCGCAGCTGAATGGTGCGCGCCAGCTGGGAGCGCAGGAAACCTGCCGCGCGCTTGAGCACGGCGAGGTTTTCCTTGATGCGTTCCGGGCTGTCGTCACCCAACAGGGTCACGTAGACATCGGAGTAGGACAGGTCGCGGCTGACCTTGGCGGCGCTGACCGTCAGCATGCCAAGGCGCGGGTCCTTGACCTCGCGCTGAATCAACAGCGCGAGCTCTTGCTGGATCTGGTCCGCCACGCGGTCAGTACGGCTGTATTCACGCATCCGTGATCTCTCCTTGCAGGGGCGCTATCAGAGCGTGCGCTCGACCTGGATCTGGTCGAACACCTCGATCTTGTCGCCAACCTGCACGTCGTTGTAGTTCTTGACGCCGATACCACATTCCATGCCGTTGCGGACTTCGTTGACGTCATCCTTGAAGCGACGCAGGGATTCCAGCTCGCCTTCATAGATGACCACGTTGTCACGCAGCACGCGGATGCGCTTGGAGCGGTACATGTTGCCTTCGACGACCATACAACCGGCGATCGCGCCGATCTTCGGTGCCTTGAAGACATCGCGCACTTCGGCAACACCGACGATCTGCTCGCGGAATTCCGGTGCCAGCATGCCAGTCATGGCCAGCTTGACCTCGTCGATCAGCTGGTAGATGACGCTGTAGTAGCGCAGATCCAGACCTTCACGCTCGACGATCTCACGCGCGGAGGCGTCAGCACGGACGTTGAAGCCGACCAGGATCGCTTCGGAAGCGAGTGCCAGGTTGGCATCGGTACCGGTGATACCACCGACACCGGAAGAGACCACGGCCACCTTGACTTCTTCGGTGGAGAGTTCTTCCAGCGCGCCACGGATGGCTTCCAGAGAACCCTGCACGTCGGCCTTGAGGACGACGTTGACCTTGGCGACTTCGTCCTGACCCATCTGGGAGAACATGTTCTCCAGCTTGGCCTTCTGCTGACGTGCCAGGCGCACTTCGCGGTACTTGCCCTGACGGAAGTTGGCGACTTCACGTGCCTTCTTCTCGTCCGGGACCACGGTGAACTCTTCACCGGCGTCCGGCGTGCCACCCAGGCCCTGGATCTCGACCGGCATGGCCGGACCCACGGAATCGACCTGCTTGCCGAGTTCGTTGATCAGCGCACGCACACGACCGTAATGCAGGCCGGCGAGGACGATATCGCCCTTCTTCAGCGTACCGTTCTGGACCAGCACGGTCGCGACCGGGCCACGGCCCTTGTCGAGACGGGACTCGACCACGACGCCTTTACCCGGCGCGGACGGCACGGCCTGAAGTTCGAGAACTTCGGAGACCAGCAGGACACCTTCGAGCAGCGCGTCGATGTTCTCGCCGGTCTTGGCGGAAACGTGGACGAACTGGGTATCACCACCCCATTCCTCGGAGATGACACCGTGCTGGGACAGCTCATTCTTGACGCGGTCCGGATCAGCACCCGGCTTGTCGATCTTGTTCACCGCCACGACCATCGGGACACCCGCGGCCTTGGAGTGCTCGACAGCCTCGATGGTCTGCGGCATCACGCCATCATCGGCAGCCACCACCAGGATGACGACGTCGGTCGCCTTGGCACCACGAGCACGCATGGCGGTGAACGCCGCGTGGCCCGGGGTATCCAGGAAGGTGATGTCACCGTTGTCGTGTTCGACGTGGTAGGCACCGATGTGCTGGGTGATACCACCCGCTTCACCTGTGGCAACCTTGGTGCGGCGGATGTAATCCAGCAGCGAGGTCTTGCCGTGGTCGACGTGACCCATGACGGTAACGACCGGCGCGCGGGTGATCTGCTCACCTTCGTAGGAGATGCCTTCGAGAACGGCTGTCTCGAGAGCGTCATCCTTGATCAGCTTGGGCGTGTGGCCCATTTCCTCGACCACGATGGTCGCGGTTTCCTGATCGATCGTCTGGTTGATGGTGACCGCAGCGCCCATGTTGAACATGGTCTTGATCACTTCAGACGCCTTGACGGCCATCTTGTCGGCGAGGTCTGCCACTGAGATGGACTCAGGGATGGAGACTTCACGGACGAAGGTCTGGACCGGCTTCGGCGGCTGACGGTTGGCATCACGGCCACCACGACGACCACCGCGACGCTCGGCGCGCTTGACCTTCTTGGCCCCGCCACGCTTGCGTTCGCTACGGTCTTCACGGGCTTCACGACGATCACGTGATTCATCACGCGGCGCAGCCTTGGCGCGACGCGGTGCATCACCACGCGGCTCCTTCGGCGGCGCATTGACTTCCGGCGCAGCGTCGGCGGCCGGTGCAGCGGCAGCAGCCGGTGCACTCTGACGCGGACGCTCTTCGCGACGGTTGTCATTGCCACGACGCTCTTCGCGCTGCGGTGCCGCAGCCGGCTTGTCCGCAACGGCAGCTGCCGGTGCAGCAGCAGCGGGCGCTTCTGCAGCCTGCTCTTCGCCCTCTTTGACGTAGGTACGCTTCTTGCGCACCTGCACCTCGATGGACTTGCCGCGACCGCTACCCGTGTTGATGCGAGACTTGGTCTTGCGGGTCAGGGTAATGCGGTTCTTGGGCGCTGCCGGAGCGGCGCCACCACCGTGGCTCTTGGTGAGGTGATCAAGCAGCTTCTGCTTGTCGACCTCAGAGACGGCGTCGTTCTCTGACTTGTGCTTCAGACCCGCTTCATGCATCTGTTCCAGTAGGCGGGCTGACTCGCGGCCCACCTTCTTGGCGAATTCTTTGACTGTCATTTCTGACATGTACGACCCTCCTGAGCCCGTGACCTAGTTACTGTTCGCTTGCGAACCAGGGCGCGCGGGCGGTCATGATCAACGCCGCTGCTCGCTCTTCGTCGACGCCTTCGATGTCTTTCAGATCATCGATGGCCTGCTCAGCAAGGTCTTCCATGGTGACGATACCCTTGCTGGCCAGGATGTATGCCAGATGACTCTCCATGCCTTCCATGTTGAGCAGGTCTTCGGCCGGCTGTGCGCCGTCCAGTTGCTCTTCAGTGGCGATGGCGAGATTCAGCAGTTCATCCTTGGCCCGAGCGCGCAGCTCCTCGACCAGATCCTGGTCAAAGCCCTCGACCTCGAGCATTTCCTCGAGCGGGACATAGGCGATTTCCTCGAGTGAGGTGAAGCCCTCGTCCACCAGGACACGGGCTAGATCCTCTTCAATCTCGAGATGAGTGATGAAATATTCGACGAAACTGTCGATTTCCTGCTCGCGCTTGCCCTCGGCTTCCGCCTCGGTCATGACGTTGAGCTGCCAACCGGTCAGCTCACTGGCCAGACGAACGTTCTGACCGCTGCGACCGATGGCCTGAGCCAGGTTGTCCGCAGCGACAGCGACATCCATGGAATGGGTGTCTTCGTCGACCAGAATGGAACCGACATCTGCCGGCGCCATGGCGTTGATGACGAGCTGGGCAGGATTGTCATCCCACAGGATGATATCCACGCGTTCGTTACGTAGTTCATTGGACACGGCCTGCACGCGTGAACCACGCATGCCGACACAGGCACCGATCGGATCGATGCGCTTGTCGTTGCTCTTGACCGCGATCTTGGCGCGCGAGCCCGGATCACGGGCAGCACCCTTGATCTCGATCAGCTGCTCGGCGATTTCCGGGACTTCGATCTTGAACAGCTCGATGATCAGCTCAGGACGCGTACGCGACAGGATCAGCTGAGAACCACGAGCATCCGCGTCGACTTTCCACAGCAGGGCACGAACCCGCTCGTTCAAGCGGTAGCGCTCGCCGTGAATCATCTCACCGCGCGGCAGGAAGCCTTCGGCGTTGTCGCCCAGATCGATGATGAGGCCATCACGTGTCGTCTTCTTGACGATACCCGCGACCAGCTCACCTTCACGCTCGGCGTAAAGGCGCACCACTTCCGCTCGCTCGGCCTCGCGCACCTTCTGCACGATGACCTGCTTGGCGGTCTGTGCAGCGATGCGACCGAACGCTTCGGATTCGATCTGCTTCTCGACCACGGCACCCAGCGCCAGCGGCTCTTCGCGCTGTTCGGCGATGCTGGCCTTGATCTCGTAGTCCGGCGTCTCGAACTCGTCGTCTTCGACGACGGTCCAGCGACGGTAGGTCGCGTAATCACCGGTGACACGATCGATCTTGACGCGGATATCCGCCTCTTCCTGATCGAAACGCTTGCGTGACGCCGAAGCCAATGCCGCTTCGACGGCTTCGAAAATCACATCCCGCGGCACGCCTTTCTCGTTGGAGATGGCGTCAACGACCAGCAGAATCTCTTTGCTCATGACTTTGCCTCGCCAGAAACCTGTCCTTGCGCATCGACCCGGGCTCGCAACGCGAGCGGTGTGCCGACAACGTCAGTTATTTGAACTGCGGCACAATGCGTGCCTGGTCGATGCTTTCAATGGGAAAGCAGTATTCTTCTTCATCGACCCGGATCACGACATCACCGTCTTCGGTGCCAGTCACCAGCCCCTGGAACTTGCGCTGGCCATCGAAGGCCTGGCGAAGTCGCAGTGCCACCACGTGACCGATGTAGCGCTCGTACTGGTCAAGCGTGAACAACGGACGATCCATGCCTGGAGACGAGACTTCAAGCTGGAACTGACCGGTAATGGGGTCTTCGACATCCAGTACGGCACCCACCTGACGACTGACGTTTGCGCAGTTGTCCACGGTAATGCCATCGGGATGGTCGATATAGATCACCAGACGGGACTGCTTGCCTTGGGAGAGATAGTCGATACCCCAGAGCTCGAAGCCCAGAGCAGAGACGACTGGATCGATAAGCGCGTTAAGCGCAGCGTCCTTGGTTGACACAGACGAGGCTCCTACAGCAGTTGCATCAGGCACCTGACCGGGAGTAGAGAAGAGAGCTAGGTGGCTGATTGGCACTGGTGCTAACAAAAAGCCCCTTCATAGGAAGGGGCCTTTCAAGAAACTTGGTAGCGGGGACCGGATTTGAACCGATGACCTTCGGGTTATGAGCCCGACGAGCTACCAGACTGCTCCACCCCGCAACAATAGTCGGACGATGGTAATGTCACCGAAAAAGGAGGTCAAGGAATGACGTCTTTCCAAGGTGGCAGAGTTGCGTCCAGACTGCCAATCGATCTAACAAGATGGTGCCGAAGGGGGGACTTGAACCCCCACGACCATAAGGTCACTACCCCCTCAAGATAGCGTGTCTACCAATTCCACCACTTCGGCACGGGGGCGGGTATCGCCTGAGACGTTACCCGGAAGAATTCAAAGTTAACGCCTTGAATTCCTTAGAGTGCTGGTTGGTCTGCGCTGCCGCTTTCCTCAAGCACTGGCGACGTATTCTCCACACTTTCCTCGGAGTCGTCAAGAGATGGCAGTGAATTTTTCTGCTGCTCGATCACGCTGGCATTCGGAATGCCCGCTTCGACAGACGGCTGGTTGGCGTTGGACGCGAACCAGGCCAGTGTCAGAGAGGTCGCGAAGAAGCCCGCGGCCAGAACACCCGTGAAGCGCGCGAGGAAGTTGCCGCTACCGCTGGACCCGAAAACGGTCTGGGAAGCACCACCGCCACCAAAGGCAGCGCCAGCTTCGGCACCCTTGCCCTGCTGGAGAAGGACGAGCACGATCAGCGCGACCGCGAGTACCACATGGACCATCAGAACGGCTACTTGCATGAGATTCAACCTGCAGACTGGCAAATGGCTAGGAATTCGTCGATCTGGAGCGAGGCACCGCCCACGAGACCGCCGTCGATATCCGGCTGCGCAAGCAGCTCGGCGGCATTGGCAGCTTTCATGCTGCCGCCGTACAACAATTGCATTGCCTCGGCGAGCGAGGCAGACCACTCGGCCAGGCGCGCGCGAATGGCCGCATGGACCTCCTGCGCCTGCTGGGGCGAGGCGGTGCGCCCGGTACCGATGGCCCAGACGGGCTCGTAGGCGACGACCAGACGCGTGCGCGCATCGGCGGAGAGCGCGGAGAACACCGCCTCCAGCTGTCCCAGCACGACACGCTCCGTGTCACCGGCTTCACGCTCCTCGAGCGTCTCACCGACGCACAGCACCGGTGTGAGGCCAGCGGCAAGCGCCGCCTCGACACGCGCCAGTACCGCCGCATCGTCTTCAGCATACAGGCTTCGACGCTCCGAGTGACCGACCAGCACCATCTCGGCACCGACATCCTTGAGCATCTGACCCGCCACTTCGCCGGTAAAGGCACCCTCGCTCGCCGGGTTCAGCGTCTGCCCCGCCAGCGCCACGCTCACAGGCATGCTCGCGCGAGCGGCGCTCAGATAAGGGAAAGGCGCTGCCAGCGCCACCTGAATGCCCTGCGGCAGCTCAGCCGCCTGCAGACCCCGGGCAAACTCATCGACCAGGGCAAGATCACCATTCATCTTCCAGTTTCCGGCAATCAGCGGTGTACGCATGTGCTTCTCCCTTGTGAGCAGTGCGAGGATGGTAATGGAGCCGCCCTTGACTGACAACCTTCGCGACCCCTGTCAAGCCCCGTGATCCGGCACGATCAGGCTCGGGGCAACTGCCAGAAACGACAACAGGCGCACTCGGCGCCTGTTGTCGTCCTGTGCAACCCGACCACTCGGCGACGTGAACCGTCGCCCCGGCGAGTCGCCTTGTCAGCGCATCACGCCGACATGCTGGATTCGACCGTCGCGGCGATCTGACCCGCCAGCGCATCGACATCGAAGTGCGGACGCCCTTCGACCATGACGCGAATCAGCGGTTCCGTGCCGCTGGGACGCAGCAGCACGCGCCCTTCGTTGCCCAGCGTCTGTTCCACTTCGACCACCGCGGCCTGCACGGCGTCCGCCGCCATCAGCGCCTTGTTGTCACACCCCGGCGCCAGACGCACATTGATCAGCGCCTGAGGGGCCTTTTCGAAGCCGACCAGCAACTCGCTGAGCGAGCACTCTTCACGCGCCATGATCGCCAGCACCTGCAGCGCCGAGACGATGCCATCACCGGTGCTCTGGATATGGCTGCAGACGATGTGACCGGAGGACTCGCCACCCAGCTGCCAGCCGTTGGCTTCCAGACGCTCGATGACGTAGCGGTCACCGACCTTGGCACGCTCGAAGGGAATTCCCAGGCCTTCCAGCGCAGCCGCCAGACCGAAATTGGACATCAGGGTACCGACGACACCGCCGCCCAGCACGCCGCGCTCGTGACGGTCACGCGCGATCATGTAGAGGATGTCGTCGCCATCGATGACACGGCCATCGGCATCGACCAGGATCAGGCGGTCACCATCCCCATCGAAGGCCACGCCCAGATCGGCGCCCTGCTCGATGACGGCCGCGCGCAGCGCCTGCGGGTGCGTGGAGCCGACGCCCTGATTGATGTTGAGGCCATCCGGCTCACCGCCGATGACGCTGACCTTGGCACCCAGCTCACGGAAGACGTTCGGCGCGATGTGATAGGTCGCACCATGCGCGCAATCCAGCACCACCTTCATGCCGTGCAGGCCCAGACGACCCGGCAGCGTGGACTTGCAGAATTCGATATAGCGGCCGGCCGCATCCTGGATGCGTGACGCCTTGCCCAGGCTGTCCGGGCCGACGATCACGATGTCGCGGTCCAGCTCGGCTTCGATCTCGGCTTCCAGCGCATCATCCAGCTTGGTGCCGGCAGCGGAGAAGAACTTGATGCCGTTGTCCGGATAGGCATTGTGGGAGGCCGAGATGACGATGCCGGCATCGGCGCGGAAGGTGCGCGTCAGATAGGCGATCCCCGGTGTCGGCATCGGGCCGAGCAGGGACACATCGACGCCCGCTGCCGAAAGGCCGGACTCGAGCGCGGATTCGAACATGTAGCCTGAGATGCGCGTGTCCTTGCCGATCAATACCTTGCCGCGGCCGTGGCGGGCAAATACGCGGCCTGCCGCCCAGCCCAGCTTGAGCATGAAGTCTGGCGTGATGGGGAATTCCCCGACCGTGCCGCGAATACCATCCGTACCAAAATAACGTCGACTCATCGTATCGTGCCTTCCTGTAGCACGGCCCATGCCATGTCGACAGCGTCGACAGTCGGGGCCACGTCGTGAACGCGAAACAGTCTGGCCCCGTCACGAACGGCCAATGCCGTCAGTGCCAGGTTACCAGCCAAGCGATCCTCTACCGCGCGCCCGAGGGCATTGCCGATCATGCTCTTGCGTGACGTGCCGATCAGCAGCGGGAGGTTGAATTCATGCAACTGCGCCATGCGGTGATACAGGCGCAGATTGTCTTGCAGTGACTTGCCGAAGCCGAAGCCGGGGTCCAGCAGCAGTCGCTCACGCGCGATGCCCGCCGCCTCACAGGCCGCGATACGCGCCGCCAGGAACGTCCGGACTTCCTGCTCGATGGACTGAGCATAATGCGTATCCTGCTGCATGGTGTCCGGCTCGCCGCGCATGTGCATCAGACAGACGGGCAGCCCACTGTCAGCGGCGGCCTCGAGCGCGCCGTCTCGATTCAGCGCACGCACGTCATTGATCATGCCGGCCCCCAGCCGTGCGGTTTCGCGCATGACTTGCGGGTTGCTGGTATCGATGCTCACCAAGGCGCCCAGCTCGCTCACCAGCCGCTCCACCACCGGGCAGACCCGCTCAAGCTCTTCTTCGGTGCTGACCGGCGTCGCCCCGGGTCGCGTCGACTCACCGCCGACATCGATCATCGCGGCACCATCGGCCAGCATCTGCTCGGCATTGCGCAGCGCGGCGTCCAGGGTCGCGCTGCGGCCACCATCCGAGAAGGAATCCGGTGTCACGTTGAGAATCCCCATCACCCGCGGACGCGAAAGATCGAGAAGGTGTCCAGCGCACTCCAATGACATCAGATGGCCCACTTGAGGCTCGAGAGGCGTACTCAAGGCAGAATTCGTCATGGCATTCCATGCAGGCGAGAGGGGCGCGAAGGTGACTTCGCAGCCCGGTCAGAAATGATTGGGCACCACTTTAAAGAGCCAGCCCATGGCGCGCAAGGCGTGGAATGGCCACCACACGGGGCGTCAGCAGATGGCAACGCCATTGGCTCAGACCTTTCACCCCACGCTCATCATGGCGCTGACAATGCCCGTGCAGAGACATGAGTCGACGCCGTCACGCCACGGCGTAGGCCACTCATCAGCAGCACCTTAACTTCACCAGCGTCATTGCTGCAGCGGCACAGGCCAGCATTGCTGCAGACAAGAAAACGCCCGACTGGCAAGCCAGTCGGGCGTTTTTCCTTTCAGAGGCTCAGACATCGCATGCGATATCGGGAGCCCCTTATGCCTACATCGGGCCTAGTTCAGGCCTACATCAGGCGTACATCAATGACCGCTCGGACCACCCAGCGGATCAGACGGACGACGGCGGTTGCTGTCGTCATCTTCACTGCCATCAGCGTCATCATCCGCCTTGGGAGCTTCCGGCGCTTCCGCCTTCGGAGTGTCGGCAACCGGGGCCACCAGGCCACCGTCACCGCCGCTCGCCGGGCCACCCCAGTCCTTCGGCGGACGCGGAGCACGACCCGCCATGATGTCCGCCAACTGCTCGGCATCGATGGTCTCGTAGGTCATCAGCGCTTCGGTCATCGCATCCAGCTTGTCGCGATTCTCTTCCAGGATCTGCTGCGCCTTGGCGTAGCACTCGTCGATGATACGACGCACTTCCTTGTCGAGACGCGAGGTGGTGTCGCCAGACTTCAGCTTGCCGCCACTCTGACCCGGGCCACCGAGGAACTGATGGGACTCGTCCTCGTCGTACATGATCGGACCCATCTCGCTGGAGAGACCCCACTTGGCGACCATGTTGTGGGCAAGCTCGGTAGCACGCTTGATGTCGTTGGACGCGCCGGTGGTGACACCGTTCGGGCCCAGCGTCATCTCTTCGGCGATACGACCGCCGAACAGCGAGCAGATCTGACTGATGATCTGCTGACGCGAGTAGCTGTAGCGATCCTCTTCCGGCAGGAACATCGTCACACCCAGCGCACGACCGCGCGGAATGATCGACACCTTGTAGACCGGATCATGCTCGGGCATCACCAGGCCGATGATGGCGTGGCCAGACTCGTGATAGGCCGTGTTGCGCTTCTCCTTCTCGGACATGACCATCGATTTGCGCTCGGCGCCCATCATGATCTTGTCCTTGGCCAGCTCCAGCTCTTCCATGCCGACCAGACGCTTGTTGCGACGCGCGGCGAACAGGGCGGCTTCATTGACCAGGTTGGCCAGGTCCGCGCCGGAGAAGCCCGGCGTACCACGTGCAATGTTGACCGGCACGACGTCGTCGCCCATCGGCACCTTGCGCAGGTGGACGCCGAGGATGTGCTCACGGCCACGGATGTCCGGCAGTGCGACGGTCACCTGACGGTCGAAGCGGCCCGGACGCAGCAGCGCGGGGTCAAGCACGTCAGGACGGTTGGTCGCGGCGATGACGATGATGCCGTCGTTCGCCTCGAAGCCATCCATCTCGACCAGCAGCTGGTTCAGCGTCTGCTCACGCTCATCGTGACCACCGCCCATGCCGGAACCACGGTGACGGCCGACGGCGTCGATCTCATCGATGAAGATGATGCACGGCGCCTGCTTCTTGGCCTGCTCGAACATGTCACGCACACGGGAGGCACCGACACCGACGAACATCTCGACGAAGTCAGAACCGGAGATGCTGAAGAACGGCACCTTGGCTTCACCGGCGATCGCCTTGGCGAGCAGGGTCTTGCCGGTACCCGGCGGGCCTACCATCAGGACGCCACGCGGAATCTGACCGCCAAGACGCTGGAACTTGCTGGGGTCCTTGAGGAAGTCGACCAGTTCCTCGACCTCTTCCTTCGCTTCGTCACAGCCTGCGACGTCGCTGAAGGTGGTCTTGATCTGGTCCTGGCTCAGCAGCTTGGCCTTGGACTTGCCGAAGCTCATCGGGCCACCCTTGCCGGCACCGCCACCCTGCATCTGGCGCATGAAGAACATGAAGATGGCCAGAATGATCAGAATCGGGAAGCTGGCAATCAACAGGCGTGTCCACAGCGACTGCTGCTCAGGCTTCTTGCCGATGACCTCCACCTTGTTGGCAAGCAGGTCATCCATCAGCTTGGGATCGGACGCCGCCGGCCGGATGGTGGTGAAGCTGGAGCCATCGGCCCGCTCACCCTCAATGGTGTAACCATCGATGGTCACACTCTTGATCCGGTCGTTCTGCACCTGCTGGACGAACTGTGAATAGTTCATCGCCTGCGGCGAGGTATCGACGCTGAAGTTGTTGAACACCGTCAGCAGCACTGCTGCGATGATCAACCAGAGAATCAGGTTCTTCGCCATGTCGTTCAAGGGGACACCCTCATTGCATGAATCTGTCTTGGCATGCCGTGAATACTCCGACTGCCGTCTTGTGGTGGCCTGCCATGCTATCTGATCGTGCCTGCGGGGTATCAAGTCAGCGCAACGCGCCACTTCGCCTACCGAGTCACTCAAAGCTTGCCGTGCATTGTGCTACTTGCCTGCCAGCATCGGTAAGGCATTGAAACCCACCGAACTGTCACTGGCCCATCGTACTCAAGACCCAATGATATCGACACTACACCAGATGGGGGCTGGCAACCATTGCTTAAAGCCCGTCGATGGACTATTGCGCCGATAGACAGCCTGCATCAGCCAGCGCCGCGACTCGCCCGGACACATTGGCGACAGTCTGGACGAGCATCGCATGGCTCGCCTTAACCCGCGATGAAGCATGCGACCAGCAACGTGGAAATCTCGCCACCGCGAGCCGATGCCTGCCGCGTGCAGCGGCATGCAAGGACACTGACCATCAGCCCTTGAAGCCCTGCCCCAGCAGATAGACTTCGCGTGAGCGTGCACGCGACGCTTCCGGCTTGCGGGTCACGACCTTCTTGAAGCTGCCACGCATGTCCTTCAGATAGGCATCGAAGCCCTCGCCCTGGAAGACCTTGACCAGGAAATTGCCGCCCGGCTTGAGGGTCTGGCGCGCCAGATCCAACGCCAGCTCGACCAGATACATGCCGGCAGGCTGATCGATCGCGCTCATGCCGCTCATGTTGGGCGCCATGTCGGAGATCACGAGGTCCACCGGGCGGTCACCCAGGGTGGCCAGAATCTGGTTCAGCACGGCCTCTTCGGTGAAGTCGCCCTGAATGAAGTCGACACCGGCCAGGGCGTCCATCTCGAGAATGTCGGAGGCGATGACCACGCCTTCCATGCCGACGCGGTCCGCGGCGATCTGGCTCCAGCCACCGGGGGCTGCGCCGAGGTCGATAACGGTGGCGCCCGGCTTGAGCAGGCGGTCCTTGTCATCGATTTCAATCAGTTTGTAGCTGGCACGGGAACGATAACCGTCGGCCCAGCTGCGCTGGACATAGGCGTCATCAAAGTGTTCCTTCATCCAGCCAGCACTGCTCTTGCTGGGGTGAGCCACGTTGTCACCTGGAATGTCGGGGAAAATCGAATACTGGCGGGAGATAGCGCGGGGGATAACGACGACACGAAAGGCGTGGCAAGCATGCGCACGGGTCGTGTCATGAGCGTCGTCATGGAGTAGAATGGCGGGTCCTGCGCGCGGTTCCGCCCGTGGGCACAGACATTGCCTGCGCAACAGACGGGTTCACACCCCTGGATTTCAAGCCCTGGAGTCGACCCTGTCTTTCGCTACGCTCCCCGCTCCCATCGGACGCCAACAGGGAAACTTTACGATACCATGAGCTTGTCACAGTCACAAAAGAAAGCATTTCGCAGCATCGGGCACCATCTTGACCCGATCGTCACCGTCTCGGAAAACGGCCTTTCCGAAGGCGTCGTGACCGAACTGGAGCGCGCACTGCATGATCACGAACTGATCAAGCTGAAGCTGGCGATCAACGATCGCGAAGCGCGCGGCGAGGTGGCTCGCCACCTGTGCAGCGAAACCGGCGCGACCCTGATCCAGAGCATCGGCAAGATCGCTCTGCTGTATCGCCGCAACCCGCAGGCCAAGCCGAAGCTGTCGAACGTACAGCGCTTCAGCGAGAAGTAAGCCGCCGGGCCCAGGCCTGACGGGGCTCACCTCGCACGCCACGCCTGCCGCAGACAGAAACGCCGCCCTCATCGAGGGCGGCGTTTCTGTTTTCTATTGCTGACAATCACGACCTGATGACGGTGAGAGCCGTCTGTCTGAAGGATTTCGTGCCCGCAGGCAAAAAAACAGCCCTGCCGGGATGACCGGCAGGGCTGTCACGACATCGGAATCTGACGAATCAGAGGCGATGCACTTCAGATGTGACGTGCTTCAGATGTGATGCACTTCGGAGATTTCATACTCCACATCGCCACCCGGGGTACGCACGACCACGACATCCCCTTCTTCCTTGCCGATCAGCGCACGCGCGATCGGAGAGGTGACGGAGATCTTGCCGTCCTTGATGCTGGCTTCATCTTCGCCAACGATGCGATAGCGCACTTCGCTATCGTCATCGAGGTTCATCAGGTCGACCGTGGTGCCGAAGATCACCTTGCCGGTCTTCGGCAACTTGGTGACGTCGATCACCTGGGACATGGAGAGCTTGGACTCGATCTCCTGGATACGACCCTCGATGAAACCCTGCTGTTCACGCGCGGCGTGGTACTCGGCATTCTCCTTGAGATCGCCGTGCTCACGGGCTTCCGCGATGTCAGCGATGACCCGGGGACGCTCAGTGCCCTTTAGGTGCTCGAGCTCCTTGCGAAGGCGGTCTTCGCCTTCGACGGTCATCGGACTTCTACTCATATCATGACTCCTGCATGCATATCCTGGAGACGACGGACCTTGACGTCGTTGCCGTAGGCAAGCGCCATGCACACGGCATTGGCACCCGCCAGCGTCGTGGCATAGGGCACCTTGTGCGCCAGCGCCGTGCGACGGATCACGGACGAGTCATTGATGGCCTGACGTCCCTCTGTGGTGTTGACGATATAGGCGATCTCGCCGTTCTTGATCATGTCGACGATATGCGGCCGCCCTTCGAACACCTTGTTGACGGGTTCAACCTCGAGGCCGGCAGCGGCGATCACCTCTGCCGTGCCACGGGTAGCACAAAGCGTAAAGCCTAATGTTACCAGAGAGCGGGCCACCTCGATAACGCCCGCCTTGTCGAACTCACGTACGGACAGGAAGGCCTTGCGATCGCCAGTCAGGGTCGGGATGGCTTCACCGGCACCCAGCTGCGCCTTGTAGAAGGCTTCCGCGAAGGTATCGCCGGAGCCCATCACTTCGCCGGTGGACTTCATTTCCGGCGACAGGATCGGGTCGACCCCCGGGAACTTGGCGAACGGCAGCACCGCTTCCTTCACACTGTAGAAGGTCGGCACGATTTCCTGGGTGAAGCCGATCTCTTCCAGGGTCTGACCGGCCATGCAGCGTGCGGCGATCTGCGCCAGCGACTGGCCGATGCACTTGGAGACGAACGGCACGGTACGTGAAGCGCGCGGGTTGACCTCGATGACGTAGATCACGCCATCCTGCCAGGCCAGCTGCACGTTCATCAGACCGACGACGTTGAGCTCCAGCGCCATGCGCTTGACCTGCTCACGCATCTCTTCCTGGACGTCTGCCGGCAGCGAGTACGGCGGCAGTGCGCACGCGGAGTCACCGGAGTGGATACCGGCCTGCTCGATGTGCTGCATGATGGCGCCGATCACGACCTGCTTGCCGTCGGACACCGCATCGATGTCGACCTCGATGGCCGCGTTCAGGAAGTGGTCCAGCAGCACCGGCGAGTCATTGGAGACCTTGACCGCGTGGGTCATGTAGTTCTCGAGCTCGGCGGCGGAGTAGACGATTTCCATCGCGCGGCCGCCCAGCACGTAGCTCGGGCGCACCACCAGCGGATAACCGATGACCTCGGCCTTGACGAAGGCTTCCTCGAAGCTGCGCGCGGTGGCGTTTTCCGGCTGGATCAGACCGAGCTTCTCGATCATCTGCTGGAAACGCTCGCGGTCTTCGGCGCGGTCGATGGCGTCCGGCGTGGTACCGATGATCGGCACACCGGCGGCTTCGAGCTCACGCGCCAGCTTCAGCGGTGTCTGGCCACCGAACTGGACGATGACACCGACCGGCTGCTCCTTGTCGGCGATCTCCAGCACGTCTTCCAGGGTGACCGGCTCGAAGTAGAGGCGATCGGAAGTGTCGTAGTCGGTGGACACGGTTTCCGGGTTGCAGTTGACCATGATGGTCTCGTAGCCGTCCGCGCGCATGGCGAGGGAGGCGTGGACACAGCAGTAGTCGAACTCGATGCCCTGACCGATACGGTTCGGACCGCCACCCAGCACCATGATCTTCTTCTTGTCGCTGACTTCCGCCTCGCACTCTTCCTCATAGGTGGAGTACATGTAGGCGGTGTCGGACGCGAATTCGGCGGCACAGGTGTCGACGCGCTTGTAGACCGGACGGATGCCCTGCTTCTGACGGTGCTTGCGGAAGGCCTTCTCGGACACGCCCATCAGACGCGCCAGACGCGCATCGCTGAAGCCCTTGCGCTTGAGACGGAACAGACGATCAGCGTCCATCTCGCCCAGCGAGCTTGCGGCCACTGCGCCTTCCTGAGCGATCAGGTCGGCCAGCTGCACCAGGTACCAGCGATCGATGTTGGTGAGGCGGAAGATCTCTTCGATATCGAGACCGGCACGCATGGCATCGGCGATGTAGAAGATACGCTCGGCACCGGCGGCCTGCAGCTCACCCTTGATACGCGCCATGTTCTCGTCGCTGAAGTTCTCGACGATCGGGTCGAGACCGTCAACACCGGTCTCCATGCCACGCAGCGCCTTCTGCAGGGATTCCTGGAAGGTACGGCCGATGGCCATGACTTCGCCGACCGATTTCATCTGCGTGGTCAGACGGTCATTGGCCTGCGGGAACTTCTCGAAGGTGAAGCGCGGAATCTTGGTGACGACGTAATCGATGGACGGCTCGAAGGACGCCGGCGTCTTGCCACCGGTGATGTCGTTCTGCAGCTCGTCCAGGGTGTAGCCGACGGCCAGCTTGGCGGCGATCTTGGCGATCGGGAAGCCGGTCGCCTTGGAAGCCAGTGCCGAGGAACGCGACACGCGCGGGTTCATCTCGATCACGACCATGCGGCCAGTGTCCGGGCAGATGCCGAACTGGACGTTGGAACCGCCGGTCTCGACGCCGATCTCACGCAGAACGGCCAGCGATGCATCACGCATCAGCTGGTATTCCTTGTCGGTCAGGGTCTGGGCCGGGGCGACAGTGATGGAGTCGCCGGTGTGCACGCCCATCGGGTCGAAGTTCTCGATGGCGCAGACGATGATGCAGTTGTCGTTCTTGTCACGAACGACCTCCATCTCGTATTCCTTCCAGCCCAGCAGCGATTCGTCGATCAACAGCTCGCGGGTCGGCGACAGCTCGAAGCCGCGATGGCAGATCTCTTCGAATTCTTCACGGTTGTACGCCACGCCGCCGCCGGAACCGCCCATGGTAAAGCTGGGACGAATGATGGACGGGAAGCCCAGCTCGGCCTGGATTTCCCAGGCTTCTTCCATGGAGTGCGCAACCTTGGCCTTCGGGCACGCCAGACCGATCTTCTTCATCGCCTTGTCGAAGCGATCACGGTCTTCGGCCTTGTCGATGGTGTCGGCGTTGGCACCGATCATCTCGACACCGTACTGCTCGAGCACGCCTTCGCGCTCCAGCGCCAGCGCACAGTTCAGTGCGGTCTGGCCGCCCATGGTCGGCAGGATGGCGTCCGGGCGTTCCTTCTCGATGATGCGCGCCACGGTTTCCCAGGTGATCGGCTCGATGTAGGTCGCATCGGCCATCACCGGGTCGGTCATGATGGTTGCCGGGTTGGAGTTGACCAGGATGACCCGGTAACCCTCTTCACGCAGGGCCTTGCAGGCCTGTGCGCCGGAATAGTCGAACTCGCACGCCTGGCCGATGACGATGGGGCCGGCGCCGATGATCAGGATGCTGTTTAGGTCTGTACGTTTCGGCATGTCTCTTCCCGCAATGATCTGGTGACTGAACTCAACGATGGATCAGGCCCTCGGGCCTGCGCTCGGCTCAGCGTCGCGCGCGCATCATCTCGATGAAACGATCGAACAACGGGGCGACGTCCTGCGGGCCGGGACTGGCTTCCGGGTGACCCTGGAAGCTGAAGGCCGGGCGGTCGGTACGCTCGATGCCCTGCAGGCTACCGTCAAACAGCGACTTGTGGGTCGCGCGCAGGCTGCTCGGCATGCCCGCTTCATCCACTGCGAAGCCGTGGTTCTGGCTGGTGATCATCACCACACCGCTGTCGAGGTCCTGCACCGGGTGGTTGGCACCGTGGTGACCGTGGCCCATCTTGACCGTGCTCGCGCCGGAGGCCAGTGCCAGCAGCTGGTGACCCAGGCAGATGCCGAAGACCGGCGTGTCGGTCTCGAGCACTTCACGAATCGCGGTGATGGCGTAGTCGCAGGGCTCGGGGTCGCCCGGGCCGTTGGACAGGAAGACGCCATCCGGATTGAGCGCCAGCACCTCGGCGGCAGGCGTCTGCGCCGGCACGACGGTCAGGCGGCAGCCGCGGGAGGCCAGCATGCGCAGGATGTTGTGCTTGACGCCGTAGTCGTAGGCGACCACGTGGAAGGGACGCTCGGACTCACGGGTATCGGCATAGCCTTCGCCCAGTGTCCATTCGCCTTCGTGCCACTCGAACTGCTCGCTGCAGGAGGCTTCCTTGGCCAGGTCCATGCCCTTCAGACCCGGGAAGGCGCGTGCCGCTTCCAGCGCGCGTTCCACGGCATCATCACCCTGGGCATCTTCACCGGCGAGGATGGCACCGTTCAGGGAGCCCTTCTCGCGCAGGATGCGCGTCAGGCGACGCGTGTCGATATCAGCGATGCCGACGACATTATCGTCGCGCAGGTACTGATCGAGGGAGCGAGTGGAACGGAAGTTGCTGGCCAGCAGCGGGAGGTCGCGGATGACCAGGCCGGCGGCTGCGACGCTGTCGGACTCGGTGTCCTCGTCGTTGATGCCGGTATTGCCGATGTGCGGATACGTCAGAGTGACGATCTGTCGGGTGTAGGAGGGATCGGTCAGGATTTCCTGGTAGCCGGTCATGGCAGTGTTGAACACCACCTCGCCGCTGGTCTGCCCATCAGCACCGATGGCGCTGCCGTGAAATACACTGCCGTCTTCCAAGGCCAGTATCGCGGGTTTGATCAACGCAACGTCCTCCCCATAGTGTCCACTTTCCTGCCCGGAATCCGCGGTCGAACACCGGACATGCTGCTTGATTATCGTGCTCGACATTCGCCGAGCCTGTGTCCCGCTGCCGACTTCTGCCAGATGCCTGTCACTGGACAGACGCGCGCCAGAAGCGGCAAATTCAGGTTGCAAAAAAGCGGGACGAAACCGAAAAATCAGGTTTCATCCCGCTTGTTATCATTCTTCGGAATGCTGCTGGCCCGAGCGCTGCCAAAACGGCAACCAATAGGGCGGCCAAGAACGTGGCCAAATTGGGTAGAGATTACCGGAATCCTTGAGTGCTGACCACCCCGCGCATGCCCCGCCAGCAGGCGACAAGGCCCACGATACGGCCGTTTCGTCGCCGCGGTCAGCTTGCCGAAACCCTTGGCCGAGCCGGGACACTGCACAGCGCTTGTAAAGCGAGGCAGTCCAGCGGCGCAAGGCGGCCAGAATGGCTCACGAGTGCGCCACATCCTGCCCACCGAGACAGCTTTCAAGAAATTCTCCTGAATGTCGCCAGACTGTCATCTCAGCGCTTGGCTCTCCATTCCGCTCACCACCTTGCTCTCTACTTCGCTCACTTGAGCCCCAGCACATCCTGCATGTCATAGCGGCCGACTTCGCGTCCTGACAGCCATTCGGCCGCGCGTGCCGCGCCCTTGGCGAAGGTCATGCGGCTCGACGCCTTGTGGGTGATCTCGATGCGCTCGCCTTCGGTGGCGAACATCACGGTGTGCTCACCGACGATGTCACCGGCACGCACGGTGGCGAAGCCAATTTCCTTGTCGGTACGCGGGCCGCACTGACCTTCACGCGCGAAGACACCATGGGTGGCGAGATCACGCCCGATGGAATGTGCCACGGCTTCGCCCATCGCCAGCGCCGTGCCGGACGGGGCATCGACCTTGTGGCGGTGGTGCGCCTCGATGATCTCGATGTCGTAGCCGGCATCGCCCAGGGCACGCGCGGCGGTCTCCAGCAGCTTGAGGGTCAGGTTGACGCCGGAGCTCATGTTGGCCGCGAACACGAAGGGCACGCTGTCACGGTAGCCATCCAGCTGCTCGAGCTGCTCCGGCGTGAAACCGGTCGTGCCGATCACCATGCGCTTGCCGTGCTCGGCGCACAGCGCCAGGTTGGCCAGTGTCACCTGCGGTGCGGTGAAGTCGATCACCACATCGAAGTCATCCACCACGGCAGTCAGACTGTCGCTGGCGACCACGCCCAGACGGCCCTGACCGGCCAGCTCACCAATGTCGACGCCCGCCAGGGAGCTGCCGGATTCGACGATGCCCGCCGCCAGCGTCAGACCTTCCACTGCACCGACGGCCTCGACCAACGTGCGTCCCATGCGTCCGGCGACGCCCATGATTGCGATACGGGTCATGCTGACTCCTGCCTGTTGTGGGTCTTGAGGGTGACAGCCCGCGAGCATGCCCCGAGCGTGCCACCTATGCTGTTGCCACGAGTATATCAGCCGCCTGCAGCGTTGGCTGACGTCATGTATTTGTGTCGGTTACGCGCTAGAGTAGCCTCGTACCAGGTTGTCTCCTGTTGATCGTCATTTTTCTCATCACCGCTCAGTCTCCGGAGTCAGCATGCCTGCACGCCAATCCCCCGCCTCGCGCCGCTGGCGCATGCTCCAGACCCTAGCTGTCACCACGGTGCTCGCCGGCCTGTTGAGCGCCTGCGGCGTTCACCCGCGTCCCTACACGCTGGCATCGCCGGAACAGAAGAGCGAGTTCCCGGAAATCCAGTGGTGCGGCACACTCAGGCTGCCGGGCAAATGGCTGGATGACACCCCCGTCGGGGGCCTGTCGGACATCGGCTGGGACCAGGACGAGTCACTGCTGTATGCCGTGTCGGACCGCGGCTGGCTGCACCGCCTGCGGCTCGCCTTCCGTCACGGTGAGCTGGTCGGGGCCAAGGCACTCAATACCTATACCCTGCGCGACGAGACCGATGTCTCGCTGCGCGGCGCCCTCAGTGATGCCGAGGGCCTGCAGCTGCTGCGCGCGAACAATGACCGCCGTGGCGATTCCCGCCTGGTGATCAGCTTCGAGCAGCAGCCACGCGTCGAGCACTTCCTGCCCAGCGGCCTGGCCGTCAGCGAGCCCTTCACCCCGATGGGCGCGCGCGGCGCGGCGCCCAACAACGGCATGGAAGCCCTGACCCTGCACCCGGAATACGGCATGCTCGCCGGACTGGAAGCCACGCCCGAGGGCATGAGCGACGGCATGACGCGCATCTTCAGCCTCGATGACAAGCACGAGTGGAGCTACCCGCTGGCCAGCGACACCGGCTCGAGCCTGACCGCAATGGAGATGCTGCCCGACGGTGACATGCTGATGCTGGAGCGCGCCTTCTCACCGCCCTTCCCGCTGGTGATCAGTCTGCGCCGCGCGCATCTCGGCGAGCCCGGCACCCAGGCCGAGGTGCGCACCCTGGCACGCCTGTCGAGCGGCGATGGCTGGTCGCTGGACAACTTCGAAGGGCTGACGCATCTGGAAGGCAATCGCTTCCTGATGATCTCGGATGACAACTTCAGCAGCTTCCAGACCACGCTGCTGAGCTGCTTTGCCGTCATCGAGCCAGAGGCCTTCACGGCTGAATCAGCGCAGGAATAGCCACGCCCCGGGCTGTGTTACTGGACTGAGCCACTGGGCCCTCATGCCAGAGAGCCCCGCACTCGACAAGTCGAATGCGGGGCTCTCTGGCATGAGGGCCGTCCACGGGGCTGGCCCGCAGACGGCAAGGCGAATGCCTAGGGCTTCATGTCTTCGAAGAACTTCTTCACGCCATCGAAGAAGCTGTTCTCCTTCGGTGAATGGCTCTTGCCGGTATCACCAAGGCTCTGCTGGAACTGACGCAGCAGCTCCTTCTGCTCTTCATTCAGGCTGACCGGGGTCTCGATGACCACCTTGCACAGCAGGTCGCCGGCGGGGCCGCCGCGCACCGGTTTGACGCCCTTGCCGCGCAGACGGAACAGCTTGCCGGTCTGGGTCTCGGCCGGAATCTTCAGCACGACACGTCCGTCGAGGGTCGGCACGTTGAGCTCACCGCCCAGCGCCGCATCGACGAAGCTGATCGGCACTTCACACTGCAGGTGACGACCATCGCGCTTGAAGATCTCGTGCTCGCGCAGGTTGACCTGCACATACAGATCACCTGACGGCCCGCCGTTGACACCGCCCTCGCCTTCGCCGTTCAGACGGATGCGGTCGCCGGTGTCGACGCCCGGCGGAATCTTGACCGAGAGGGTCTTGGATTCCTGGACGCGGCCTTCGCCGTGACACTTGCGGCACGGCACGCTGATCTTCTCGCCACGACCGTGGCAGGTCGGACATGCCTGCTCGACCGCGAAGAAGCCCTGCTGCATGCGCACCTTGCCCATGCCATTGCAGGTCGGGCAGGTTTCCTTGCTGGAACCCGGCTCGGCACCATCGCCATCGCAGTGGCCACAGGCCGCCAGACGCGGCACGCGGATATCGACCGTGGTACCGGCAACCGCCGATTCCAGATCGAGATCCAGGTTGTAACGCAGGTCGCTGCCGCGCTGCGGAGCGTTCGGGTTGCGACGACCACCGCCGCCACCGAAGATGTCACCGAAGACATCGCCGAACACATCGCCGAAGCCGCCGGCACCACCACCGCCAAAGCCGCCGCCACCGAAGCCACCGCCACCCTGACCATCGACACCGGCATGACCGAACTGGTCATAGGCGGCGCGCTTGTCAGCATCGGACAGCACTTCATAGGCCTCAGAGACTTCACGGAACTTCTCGGCCGAAGTTTCATCATCCGGGTTGCGGTCCGGGTGATGCTTCTGGGCCAGGCGTCGGTACGCCTTCTTGATGTCCTTGGTGTCGGCGCCACGCTCGACACCAAGCACTTCGTAATAATCACGCTTGGACATGGATCAGGTCCGCCTGGATTGCTGGCAGCCTGAGGCTGCCGGTCTGTTCTGGAATGCCGGTTGTCACCGGTGGCTCGCGGCTAGCGCAAGGCGCCACCGATGCAAACGACAACGCGGGACACCTTCACAAGGCTCCCGCGCTGTCATCAGACGTCGTTCAAGAAATCCCTCAGGACTTCTTGTCGTCGTTGACTTCCTCGTACTCGGCGTCAACCACGTCGTCGTCCTGCTTCTTGCCAGCCTGACCTTCGGCAGCCTGCTCACCCTGGGCGCCCTGCTCGGCGTAGAGCTTCTGCGCCAGGTTGCCGGACGCTTCGGTCAGTGCATCCAGCTTGGCCTGGATCGCATCCTTGTCGTCGCCTTTCAGGGCTTCTTCCAGCTCGGAAATGGCCGTCTCGATGGCTTCCTTCTCGCTGGCTTCGGCCTTGTCACCGGCTTCGGTCAGGGTCTTCTTGGTCGCGTGAATCATGCCGTCGGCCTGATTGCGCAGCTGGACCATTTCCTCGAACTTCTTGTCTTCGTCGGCGTTGGCTTCCGCGTCACGCACCATCTGTTCGATCTCGTCGTCGGACAGGCCGCCGGAAGACTTGATGACGATGGACTGTTCCTTGCCGGTCGCCTTGTCCTTGGCGGACACGTTCAGGATACCGTTGGCATCCAGGTCGAAGGCGACTTCAATCTGCGGCACACCGCGCGGTGCCGGCGGAATGTCGGCCAGGTCGAAGCGACCCAGAGACTTGTTCTGCGCGGCCTGCTTGCGCTCACCCTGCAGGACGTGGATGGTCACCGCGCCCTGGTTGTCGTCAGCGGTGGAGAACACCTGGGACTTCTTGGTCGGGATGGTGGTGTTCTTCTCGATCAGCGGCGTCAGCACGCCACCCATGGTCTCGATACCGAGGGTCAGCGGCGTCACGTCCAGCAGCAGCACGTCCTTGACGTCGCCGCCCAGCACGCCGCCCTGGATGCCGGCGCCGACGGCGACCGCTTCATCCGGATTGACGTCCTTGCGAGCTTCCTTGCCGAAGAACTCGGCCACCTTGGACTGCACCAGCGGCATGCGGGTCTGACCACCGACCAGGATGACGTCGTCGATCTCGGAGGCGGACAGGCCGGCGTCGGACAGCGCGGTCTGGCACGGCTTCAGGGAGCGTGCGACCAGGTCGTCGACCAGAGACTCGAGCTTGGAACGGGTCACCTTGACGTTCAGGTGCTTCGGACCGGTGTTGTCAGCCGTGATGTACGGCAGGTTCACGTCGGTCTGCTGAGCGCTGGACAGCTCGATCTTGGCCTTCTCGGCGGCTTCCTTCAGACGCTGCATGGCGAGGTTGTCGCCGGACAGATCGATACCGCTGTCTGCCTTGAACTGGTCAACCAGGTAGTTGATCAGGTGCATGTCGAAATCTTCACCACCCAGGAAGGTGTCGCCGTTGGTGGCGAGCACTTCGAACTGGGTCTCACCGTCGACGTCGGCGACTTCGATGATGGAGATATCGAAGGTACCGCCGCCCAGGTCGTAGACCGCGATGGTCTTGTCACCACGAGACTTGTCCATGCCGTAGGCGAGGGCTGCGGCAGTTGGCTCGTTGATGATGCGCTTGACGTCGAGACCCGCGATGCGGCCGGCGTCCTTGGTCGCCTGACGCTGGGAATCGTTGAAGTAGGCCGGAACGGTGATGACGGCTTCGGTGACTTCTTCACCGAGGTAGTCTTCCGCGGTCTTCTTCATCTTCTTGAGGATTTCCGCACTGATCTGCGGCGGTGCCATCTTCTTGTCTTTCACCTGCACCCAGGCGTCGCCGTTGTCGGCTTCGACAATCTTGTACGGCACCATCTTGATGTCTTTCTGAACCACATCATCCTTGAACTTGCGACCGATCAGGCGCTTGACCGCGAAGAGAGTGTTCTCCGGGTTGGTCACTGCCTGACGCTTGGCCGACTGGCCGACCAGAATCTCGTTGTCGTCGGTGTAAGCGATGATGGACGGTGTGGTGCGACCGCCTTCAGCGTTTTCGATGACCTTGGTTTTCTCGCCGTCGAGCACTGCCACACAGGAGTTGGTAGTACCCAAGTCAATACCGATGATGCGTCCCATAATCGTATACCTCGAATCTGTTGCTAGCCTGAAAGATAAGTCTGGATGTCGGCACCTTGTGTCGGTGCCTGAACTTGTTTCTCTAGATGGGGTCGCGTGTCAGGGTTTCAAGACCCGGCCGGGCAAATTTTCCCGGGCCGGATCGCCCTGAGCCCCCACAGGGCGCGATCCAACGCCTATCGGGCGTCGGGAGCGCGCAGGCCTCAGGAGGCCTTGCTGACTGCCACCATCGCCGGACGCACCAGGCGGCCATTGAGGGTGTAACCCTTCTGCATCACGTCGATGACGCTGTTCGGCTCCGCGTCCGGGGACGGCACCATGGCGACAGCCTGATGGTATTCCGGATCGAAGGGCTCGCCGTGCGGATCCAGCTGCTCGACGCCTGACTTGTTCAGGGCATCCAGCTGCATTTTCAAGGTCATCTCGATGCCTTCGACGTGGGTCTTGGCCGCTTCGTCACCCGACATGGATTCCAGTGCCTTCTCGAGGGAATCCACCACCGGCAGCATTTCCTTGACGAACTTCTCCAGCGCGAACTTGCGCGCCTTCTCGGCGTCCTGCTCGGCACGACGGCGCGCGTTCTGCGCATCGGCAGCCGCACGCAGTGCCTGGTCCTTGGCTTCCTTGACGGCCTGCTCAAGCTCTTCGACCTGGGCGGCCAGCATCTCGGCTTCCGGGTTGTCCACCAGAGAGCCTTCGGCGCCGGTATCGTCGGCATCCAGTACGTTGTCGATCACTTCACCTTCCGGCGTTTCCGGCTGCGGCTCGGCATCGCGAGCGGCACGCTGAAGCTCTTCGTCCATCGGGGTCTGCGGGTCCTGAGCCATGCTGATCTCCTGCGGGCCGGCGTCTATGCGCCATTGCCCTGATTCGTGGCCTGCTGAGCTTGTCGCGAAGCATCACGCGCACTGGCTGACAGACAGGCCATGAGTTGCCTTGAGAGGCAGCAAGGCCAGGCCATTGCTGCCGACTGAAAGTGTCAGTGCCTCTATATGGGGACAGCACATCGCTTCTCAAGCCTTGCCGCAGGCTTTTCTCCCCACTGAGTCCGGCATGGATTGAAGGCCACCCGAACGTGCTGTATAAAAAGCCATGTTCACTGTATAAACATACTGTATGGCGACACCGTAGCCCGCCCATCGAGTCCGGGTCCGCTGATGTTCTCCCAGCACGGCGTACGTCAAAGCCCCCTCGGAGGTAGTCATGCTGCTGCAACTCGCCATCCAAGATTTTGCCATCGTCGAAACGCTGGAACTCGATTTCCGCCGCGGCATGACCGCCATCACCGGCGAGACCGGTGCCGGCAAGTCCATCCTGCTCGGCGCCCTCGGCCTGTGTCTGGGCGAGCGCGCCGATGCCGGCAGCGTGCGTCATGGCGCCGACCGCGCCGACCTCATCGCGCGTTTCGATATCAGTGAGCTTGGCGACGCCCGTCAGTGGCTGGATGAGCGCGAACTGGGCAGCGACGACTGCCTGCTGCGTCGCGTCATCACCGCCAGCGGCCGCTCCAAGGCCTGGATCAACGGCACGCCCTGCACCATCGCCGACCTGCGCGAGCTGGGCGAGCACCTGATCGACATCCACTCCCAGCACGCGCATCACTCCCTGCTCAAGGAAGAGACGCATCTGCGTCAGCTCGACGAATATGCGGGCCTGGAGACTCAGGCTGCCCAGTTGCGCGAGGACTTCCGTCACTGGCAGGAGGCGCATCGTCGCCTCAAGCGCATGAGCAATGATGGCGATGAGGTGCGTGCACGCCGCCAGCTGCTGCGCTATCAGGTCGAGGAGCTCGATGAACTGGCGCTGTGCGAAGGGGAGCTGGAAGCCCTGGAACAGGAGCAGGAAACGCTGGCCAATGCCGAGCAGATTCTGGCCGAGGCGCAGTCCGCCGCCGAATGCTGTGATCACGACGAAGAAGGTGCGCTGCCACGCCTCAACCAGGCCCTGGCACGTCTGGCGCATCTGCCGGGCAACGAGCATGGCTCACTGGCCAGTGCGCTGGGCATGCTCGAGGAAGCGCGCATCCAGATAGAAGAAGCGGCGCGTGAATTGCATCGGTTCGTGGAAGTCACCGAACTCGATCCCGAGCGTCTCGCCTTCGTCGATGAGCGCCTGAGCCGCATTCACCAGATCGCACGCAAGCATCATGTGATGCCGGACGAGCTGCATGGCCTTCATCAGCGTCTGAGCGAAGAACTCGACGGCCTGGGTGGCGATGAGGAGGCCATCGAAGCCTTGCGGGAAGAAGTGGCTCAGCGTCGCGAGGCCTGGAAGGGGCTGGCGAGTGAGGTGAGCGCCAAACGCGCCACTGCCGCCCCGCAACTGGCCAGCGACATCCAGGACCAGCTGGCCTTCCTCGGCATGGGCAAGGCCACCTTCGAGGTCGCCATCGAGGCGCGGGAGCGCCCGCAGCCGGAAGGCATGGAACGCATCCACTTCCGCATCAGCGCCAACCCGGGCCAGCCGCCACGTGCGCTGGCCAAGGTCGCCTCCGGCGGCGAGCTCTCGCGTGTGTCACTGGCGATCCAGGTCGTGGCCGCCAGTCGCTCGACCATCCCCAGCCTGGTCTTCGATGAAGTCGATGTCGGCATCTCCGGCGCTACCGCCGAGATCGTCGGTCAGCTGCTGCGTCGCCTGGGCGACAAGGGCCAGGTGCTGACCGTCACTCACCTGCCGCAGGTCGCCGCACAGGCGCATCAGCACCTGCATATAGAGAAGCAGGCCGAGAAGGACACGACCCGCACGCACATGGCGCTACTGGATGAAAGCGGCCGTGTGCGCGAGCTGGCACGCATGCTGGGCGGCATTCACCTCTCCGAGCAGACCCTCGCCCACGCCCGCGAGATGCTCGGCGCTGCCGACAGCCGCCACTGAGCGCTGTCGTCAAAGTCGCCGTTCATGCACTGCCAGCGACGTCCATTCGTCCAATGACGCTCCTCAACAAGACGAACGCCAGAGTCATGGATTGAGGAAACATGAACGCCAGATACACGAACGGCCGCCCCTGAGGGCGGCCGTTCGTGTATCTGGCCGGAGAAGGCTCTCCGGCCACGTCATCCCTGACGCAACCCGCGTCAGCTATCGCTCTTGTCGCCCTTGGGGCGCACGTAGAGCACTAGCGCATGCTCGACCAGCTCATAGCCGTGCTCCTCGACGATCTCGCGCTGACGGCGCTCGATCTCGGGATCACAGAACTCTATGATCTCGCCGCTGTCCAGACATACCATGTGGTCATGGTGTTCTTCCTGGGACAGTTCGAAGACGGCGTGACCGCCATCGAAGTTGTGACGCATCACCAGTCCCGCTGTTTCAAACTGGGTGAGCACACGATAAACCGTCGCCAGACCGACATCTTCGCCAGCCTCAAGCAACGCCTTGTACACGTCCTCGGCACTCAGGTGTCGATCCGTCGATTTCTCGAGGATCTGCAGGATCTTGACTCGCGGTAGGGTTACCTTGAGTCCCGCCTTGCGCAGTTCATGGTTCTGATCGGCCATGCTGGGGTACTCTTCGCAGTCGCTTGATGTATCAGGTATGATCGGCCAAGGCAAAACGATAGGGAATCTTCAGGGCAAATGCAAAACTTGATCAAAACAGTCGCCTTTTGCAGCGCCCTGTCGCTGCTCACCGGGTGCAGCTACTTCAGCGTCTACAAGCGCGACCTTCCTCAGGGCAACCTGATCAAGCCGGAAATGGTCGAGCAATTGAAGCCGGGCATGAGCCGCGAACAGGTCATCTACGTGATGGGCTCACCGCTGCTGACCGCCCCCTTCAGTGAGGATAGCTGGGACTACGTCTATCGCCTCAAGAAAGCGGATGGCGAAATCATCAACAAGCGCGTGACGTTGACCTTCGCAGGCGATTCACTCTCCAACATCGACAAGAGCGGCGACATCGACCAGGAAACCGTCATCGTGCCGGACCTGGACATCGACCCTCGCGCGGCACAGCCTAACCGTGCTGAACCCAAGGCAGGCGCAGCCGACCTGCCTGAAGAGCGCTGATCACTGTCCTCTTCACTCAGTGACAAGCCAGAACAACAGCGGGGCACCTTGAAAGGTGCCCCGCTGTTTTTGATTCTCGCCTGTATCTCGTCTTACTGAGCGGCGCGAGCGGCCTTGTCGGCGCGCCGCTTGCGTGCAAGCTTGGGGTCGGTGATCAAGGCGCGATAGACCTCGACTCGATCCCCGGCGTCCAGCACATGCTCATCGGGCTTGCGCAGTGCCTTGCCGAAGATACCCAGGTCCGCCTCGAGAAACACCTCGGCGGCAATCGTCGGAAAGTGCTGCTCCAGACGTGCCATGCGCACGGCCTCGCGCGCCGTGGTGCCGGGGGCGACCGCCAGCGAGACGATCTTCTGCTTGTCGGGCAGCGCATAGGCCACCTCGACCGTGATTCTGTCTGTCATGTCTGCTCCTTTGCTCTCGCCACCTTTATATACCACCTGTGCGATATATCACCTGCGCGGCGTTTCACCCTGGCCGACGGCCATGTGTCAGCGCTGGGTGTAGATCTGGTCAGCGCGGCGCGTGAAGGCCTCGACCATCTGAGCGGCGACCTGACTGAACAGCTTGCCGAACGCCATGCCCAGCAGGCGATTGCTGAACTCGAAGTCCATCTCGAGCGAGACCTTGCAGGCGTCTTCGCCCAGCGGCGTGAACAGCCAGGTCCCCTGCAGACGCTTGAAGGGGCCATCGACCAGGTTCAGCTCTATCCGCTCGGGGGCATACAGGTCATTGCGCGTGACGAAGCTCTGCTGCATGCCTGCCTTGGACAGGGTGAGCCTGCCCTTGAGATGGTCCTCATCACGTTCCAGCAATTCCGCGTTGCTGCAGCCGGACAGGAATTCGGGATAACGCTCGAAATCATTGACTAGATCGAACATTGCCCGGGCCGAATGCCGCACCAGGGCAGACCGGTTGACCGTAGGCATCTAGCTCTCCGCTGACTTGGATACGCAGCATGCGTATCATGAACAATGGGCCGGCGCATGAAGTGCCGTCTGGCCTTGAATGGTAACACGCCTCCCCCCATCCAGAAGGATGTGCCATATCCACACTGGATGACGGCAGGCGCACACGACAAATGAGGCAACATGGGCAAGAAAAAGAAACCCGAACAGGGCGGCAATCTGATCGCCCAGAACAAGAAGGCACGCCACGAGTACCACATCGAGGAAACCTTCGAAGCGGGTCTGGTACTGGCAGGCTGGGAAGTGAAGGCGCTGCGCGCAGGCAAGGGCCAGCTGACCGATACCTATATCGTGATCAAGAATGCCGAAGCCTGGCTGCTGGGCTGCCACATCCACCCGCTGGAAACCGCCAACACCCACGCGGTGGCGGACCCGCAGCGCACGCGCAAGCTGCTGTTGCACAAGAAGCAGATCGCACGCATCTTCTCGCGCACCCAGGACAAGGGCCACACCTGTGTGCCGGTCAAGCTGTACTGGAAGAATGCGATCGTGAAGTGCGAGATCGCGCTGGTGGAAGGCAAGAAGCTGCACGACAAGCGCGCCACCGAGAAAGACCGTGACTGGAATCGTCAGAAGGCCCGTATCCTGCGCGACCGCTGAGGGCAGCGTGAGGCAGCTCACGCCAGCAAGCTACTGTCAGGTCAGAAATTTTCCTGAACGCTTGAACTGGCGTAGCACAGTCCCCACCTGTTATGATGAAGACGTAGCAACGCAGTAAAGTGGTAACACTGTTATGGGGGCGTTCTGGCATTCGACGCTGGTGGCAAACCCTGAGGTGCATGCCGAGATCGTAACGTATCTCGTAAATAAAACGTTGCAAATATATAGTCGCAAACGACGACAACTACGCTCTAGCTGCATAAGCTGCTCATGATACCGTTGCGCCTGTTCAAGGTGGATTGAGAACGAGCCCGTATAAACAGGATCGTCTTGGCCGACGTCTCTAAGGTCGAGATTAAAACTCAGAGAATCGCATTGCTGTAGCCTGTTCATTGGCGGCAGTAGTGTTAAATCAAATAATGAAACTAAGCATGTAGAGCCGAAGGCGGAGTGCCGGCGGACACGGGTTCGACTCCCGTCGCCTCCACCATATCCGTGACAGAAAGGCCTCCCTTCGGGGAGGCCTTTCTGTTTGTGGGCGATCAGTTCTGGCTGACCTTTTCCTGTCAGTGGCAGACCGCCCCTCAAGTCGCCCTCTCAGGCCTCTCAAGCCCCTCTCTCAGGCCTGCGCAAGGCCCGGCAGCGGCCACGCAGGCGCCACAGCGCCCATCATGGCCACAGCCTCGGGCTCAGGTCGCGCTGCCGCTCAGGCGCTCGCTGGTGCGGCGCACACCGATCAGCAGCGGCGTGCCGGTGTCGGGGTCGGGGATCAGGCGGCACTCGACCCCATAGAGCTTGCGCACCAGCTCCGGCGTCACCACCTCGGCGGGCGCACCTTCCGCGATCACGTGGCCTGCATGCATGGCCACGATGTGGTCGGCATAGCGGCAGGCGCTGGCCAGGTCATGCACCACCATCACGATGGTCTTGCCCTCTTCATGGGCCAGACGCTGGATCAGCTCGAAGACCTCGATCTGGTGACCGAGATCCAGCGCCGAGGTCGGCTCATCCAGCAGCAGCAAGGGTGTCTGCTGTGCCAGCGCCATGGCGATCCAGGCGCGCTGGCGCTGCCCACCGGACATCGAGGCCAGCTCACGGTCCGCCAGGCTCTCGATGTCGGCGGCGGCCATCGCCTCGGCCACCAGCCGTTGATCCTCCTCAGACCACTGACTCAGCGCGCCCTGATAGGGCTGACGACCGAAACGCACCAGCTCATGTACCGTTACCCCCTCGGGCGAATGCGTCTCCTGAGGCAGCAGCGCGATGCGCTGGGCCACTTCGCGCCGCTTATAGGCGTGAATGTCCTTGCCTTCCAGCAGCACCGCGCCTGACTCAGGCAACTGCAGGCGAGCCAGCCCTGCCAGCAGTGTCGACTTGCCACAGCCGTTGGGCCCGACGATCGCCGTCACCTTGCCATCGGGCAGCCCCAGAGTCAGCGAATCGATCACGGTGACATGGCGCTGGCGCGCGCCGTAGCCCAGCGACAGCTCGTTCGCTCGCAGGGTGCCGGTGGTGGCCGCGGCGTGGCGATCGGCCGGGGAATTCATCGCTCGCGGATCAAGCATCGTCTCAGCGCTCATGGCGCACTCTCCTGAAACATCATCGGCCGCTGGAACATCATCAGCCGCTGAAACATGTCGTGCGACGCTGAGCGGCAAGGGCTGGCCCTGGGCTGCTCAGCAGGAAAATAGGGGCAACGGCTAGCGCGGGCTGCGCAGCAGTATCCACAGCAGATAAGGGCTGCCGACCACGGCCATCACGATACCGACCGGGATTTCCAGTGGCGACAGCAGGGTGCGACCGGCGAGGTCGGCCAGCACCATCACCAGCGCACCGGCCAGCGCCGAAGCCAGCAGCGGCACACCCTTGTGGCGCGACAGGTAGCGTGCGATCTCGGGGCCCACCAGCGCCACCATGCCTACCGGCCCGGCCACCGCGACGGCCGCCGCCGTCAGCACGACCGACAGCCACAGCGTGATCAGGCGTACACGCGAGACCGGCTGCCCCAGTCCGGTCGCGACGCGGTCGGTGAAGCGCAGCGTATTCAGCCCGCGCCCCAGCCAGAGTGCGATCGGCACGCCGATCAGCAAGGCCAGTCCCAGCCAGGTGAGCGAATCGGCGTCACGCGCATTGAGGCTGCCGACCGTCCACGGATAGGCGCTGTTGGCGGCATCGATGGAGACTCTTGCCAGCATCAGCTGCGTGCCGGCACCGAACAGCGCCCCGACCCCGATACCGGCGACCAGGAAGCGATAGCCACGCGTGCCGATGCCGCCGGAGAGCCCGAAGGCCAGCGCAGTGGCGATCACGGCACCGCTCAGCGCCATGACCGGCGGCGCCAACGAGATGCCCATCCCGACCACGGAGGCCACCGCGAAGGCGGTCGCGCCATTGTCGATGCCGATGATGCCCGGCGTCGCCAGGCGATTGCCGGCCAGGGTCTGCATCAGGCAGCCCGCCAGCGAGAAGGCAGCGCCCGTGGCGATACCGGCCAGCAGGCGCGGCAGGCGCAGTTCCTGCACCACGAAGACGGTGGCGAACTCGCCGTGCCCGAAGGCCGCCTTGAAGGCATCCCACGGCCCGAGGCCGGCACTGCCCAGCATCAGCGAGGCGACACTGGCCATCAGCAGCGCCAGCAGCAGTATTCCGGCCGCCAGCAATGGCGCACGCAACAGCAGCAGGGACAGCTTGCCATGTCGCCACCAGAGCGTGCCTGTGGGGGCTGAGCGAAGGGGATCAAGCGGTGAAGGTCTAGACATCATCGATTCCAAACAAGGCCCTGTCAGGACAACGCCTGACAGGGCCGGTCGATTCAAGCAATGAGGCGATGGCACCGGCATGCGCGCCAGCCTGGCCTCCATCATCGTTCACGCCGCAAGCGCCAGAGGCACCAACTACTACAGGGTGGGCAGACGGCGAGCACGCACCACGGCAATCAGCACGGGCGCGCCCATCAGGGTCGTCAGTACCCCCAGCGGCAGCTCCGAGGGCGGCACGACCAGCCGCGACACCACATCGGCGCTCAGCAGCATGGTCACGCCCAGCGGCAGGCACAGCCACAGCGTGCGCCGCACATCGGCGCCGCACAGCGCTCGCGCCACATAGGGCACGGCGAGGCCGACAAAGGCCACCGGCCCTGCCAGGGCCGTCGCGGCACCGACCAGCAGCGCCACCACCAGGATCGCGACCTTGCGCACGCGCTTGGGATGATGGCCCAGGCCACTGGCGACCTGCTCACCCAGCACCATCGCGGAGAGCGGCCGCGCCAGCCACAGCGTCAGCAGCACCGCGAGCAGGATACTGGGCAGGCTGCTGTAAAGCGCCTCCAGCGAGCGCCCGGCCAGACTGCCGATCACCCAGAAGCGGATCTCGTCGGCCGCGCGCTGGTCGATCAGCAAGGCCAGAGACGTCAGCGCCACCAGCAGGCTCGACAGCGCCGCGCCGGCCAGCACCAGGCGCACCGGGTCCTGACGTGCGCCGCTCATCCGCACGGTGCTCATCACGAACAGACAGCCCAGCAGCGCACCACTCTGCGCCACCATCACGTGCATGCCGGTCGCCTCCATCCCCAGCAACAATGCCACGGCCACGGCAAAGGAGGCCCCGGCACTCACGCCCAGCAAGCCCGGCTCCGCCAGCGGGTTGCGTGCCACCACCTGCATCAGGGCGCCGCCACAGGCGAGCATCATGCCGACCACCATGCCGATCAGGGTACGCGGCGCGCGCAGCTCAAGCACCACGAAGCGCGCCTGATCGCTGCCCTGTCCGGCCAGCACCTGCAGCGCCTGCCAGGGGCCGACATCGCCAGCCCCCCACAGCAGGCTGGCCAGACAGGTCAGCAGGGCGCTCAGACAGGCCAGCGGCATCACCTGACGCAACGCAAGACGCCCGGAGACCTTGTGGGTCATCCGGGCGGCATGTGCGCGTGGCCTGCGGACCTGTGGAGAGGTCTCTTCAGCCTGCATACCACCTCCCGCGTCGCGGTTGCGGGAGGTCCCCTGCCAGCGCAGGGGTCAAACGTCGTGCACCGACATGACTGCGACTAGCCATCATCGCGCGCCCGGTCGATATCCTTCAGCAGTGCTTCCGCGGCCAACGGGCCGCTGGCGCTGGTCCACAACTGGCCATTCACGCCGACCAGGCTGTCGCGGTCCGCTGTCTCGAGACGCTGGAAGGCCGGTTCTGCCGCCAGGGCGTCAACCGCGGCATCAGAGGAATCGTCCATGGTGGCGAGGAAGATGGTCTGCGCATCGATGCGTGCCATGTTCTCGTCGCTGAGCGGATCGGAATGCGGGCGACCCGGCTTGACCAGATCACCGCCGACCAGCTCATAGCCGCTGGCCGCCATCAGGCCGGTCGCGAACAGCTGGTCGGACATCGCCATCAGGCCACCCGGCATGCGACGCACCAGACTGGCGGTTTCCGGGGTGGTCATCTCGGCCTTCAGACGCGCGGCGTGCGCGTCGATGGCGGCCAGACGTGTCTCGAGTTCCGCTTCGGCCGTCTCGCCCAGCGCCTCGGCATAGACACGACTCTGCTCCTTCCAGCCCTGCTGGCTCAGCGCTGAAGCGCTCGGCACGACGGTCGGCGCCAGACGCGACATCAGCTGGTACTGGGACTTGTCGAGGCCCGGCGGCGCCAGGATCAGGTCCGGCTTGAGCGCGACGATCGCCTCGAGATTGAACTCACGCGGCGTGCCGATGATCTTGATGTCCGGCACCTGCGACTGGATATAGCTCGCCACGCCATCACCGCCACGCGTGGTCACGGTGCCCAGCGGCGTCACCTGACTGGCGACGGCCACATCCAGCGCGCCTTCGTACAGGGTGACGACACGCTGCGGCGTGCCCTCGATGTCCAGCTCACCGTAGGCCGTCTCGACACTGCGTGCCTCGGCAGACAGGGAAGCCCCCATCAGCGCTACCGCCAAGGTCGCCATCAGGCCCTGTTTGAACCATGCAGGCCGGGTCATGCCACGAGCAGTAAAAGCAGTCGACGAGACGGTCATGCAGTACTCCGAAATGAAGGAAATGATCTCGCACTCAAGCGAAGGCAGGCGTGATCCTGCGCAGGACGATACCGCAAGGCGGCCCCTGTGCGCATGACTATCACACCTGAACAACGAATAATAATCAATCGCAACAATACCGACTCATCCTGTGACTCACCACACCAGTTCATGCAACGCGACATTGCAACATCCTGCGTGGCAGCAGGTCACGCCTCTTCCCCGAGCAGCGCCTGAAGACCTTGAAGGTTGGCGACGCCTGCCGCAGGCTGTGCGCAAGAATGTCTCTGGCGGAGTCCCCGCAGGGGTTGGGATAGCACCAAGTGCCCCGATAACTGAGGGATGGACTCTCGCTCGGCGTGCGCGCAGGACGCGCGTGACGCCCCTTCAACATCTACCTGACAGATCCTCGCGTTATTGATGGGACGCTTGCGAGCCTCTGATGCACCTGCGGAGCCTGCTCTCACTCTCTACCCCGACGCCTCACACACTCACCGACATGGAGAAGCCATCTGTGGCGATTCCGACACCCCCGCACTCCCCTCCCGCCCTTGCTGCCTCGCGCCAACCGGACTCATGGCGACCTGCCTGGCTGATGTCCGGCCTGATGATGCTGTTGATGGTGTTGAGCCTCGGGTTCAGCAGCCTGTCCCATGCCGCCCCGGCCGAGGGCGGCAGCGGCGATGGCGCAACATCCTCCTACGAGAGTCTGGCCACGCTGCTGGAAGACCCCAGTCAGCGCGAGGCCCTGATCGAAGGCCTGCGACAGTTGGACAGCAAGGCGAGTGAACAAGCCGTCGAGGTGGCGGGGGAAGACGTCACCCTGAGCGAGGACTCGCCGTCACTGTCGCGCCAGCTGGCGGCCATCAGCCAGGACCTGGTCGCGGATCTCTCCGCCACGCTGGACCGCATGCTGGGCACTCTCGATGGTCTGGCCAACGAGGACGCCGACGAGATCGACTGGAGTCGCTTCACCAGCGAGGCCATCAGCCTCGGGCTGGTCGTCATCTCGACCATCGCGCTGTTCCTCGTGCTGCGCAGGCTCGCCAAGCCGCTGTTCTCGCGCGTCAGCCAGTGGTCACTGGATGGCCAGCACCGCAGCCCCCTGCTGCGCACCCTGCTGGCGGTACTGGTCGCGGCGGTGGTGGACATCGCGGTCATCGGTCTCGCCTTCCTCGGCGGCTATCTGCTCGCCATCTTCGCCTATGGCGAACAGGGCGTGATCGGTCAGCGCGAGTCGATGTTCCTGAACGCCTATCTGGTCATCGAGCTGTTCAAGGCCTTGATGCGCATGCTGTTCTCCTCCGGTTACAAGGGGCTGCGTCTGCTGCCGATGCCGGATGAGGTGGCACGTTACTGGAACCGCTCCCTGGCCATGCTGGCCGGCTTCATCGGCTACGGCATCCTGGTCGTGGTGCCGATGATCAACAACAACCTGGCACCGGCCGTTGGCAGCTTCGTCAATCTGCTGATCATGGCCATTACCCTCGTCTGGGCCATCGTGGTGATCTCGCGCAATCGCATCATTCTGCGTGACCGCCTGCTCACTCAAGCCCGCGAGGCGCACAACGCGATCATCGCCGTGTGTCTGCGCATGTTGGCGCGCACCTGGCACCTGATCGCGCTGGCCTACTTCGCCACCCTGTTCATCATCTCGCAGACGACGCCTGAAGAGGCGCTGCCGTTCATGATGGGGGCGACGCTCAAGACGCTGCTCGCCATTGGCGGCGGTGCTCTGCTGTCGCGCGTGGTGACGCAGCTGATCGGCAAGCGCATCCAGATCTCCGACAAGCTGCGTGGTCAGCTGCCGCTGCTCGAGAAGCGCCTCAACTCCTACATACCGACTGCGTTGCGCATCATGCGCGCCATCATCCTGATCGTGGTGGTCGGCATGGTGCTGAATGCCTGGCACATCGTGGCGCTCGGCGAGTGGCTGGCAACCGATGCCGGTGCCCTGCTGCTGTCGCGCATCTTCCATGTGCTGTTCATTCTCGCCTTCGCCATCGCGGTCTGGGTCGGCATCGCCAGCCTGATCGAGCACAAGCTCAATCCGGACACCGGCAAGGGCAAGCCGTCCTCGCGGGTGGAAACCCTGCTGGCGCTGTTCCGCAATGCCATCGCCATCGCGATGATCGTCTTCACTGCGATGATCGTGCTGTCCGAGATCGGCATCGACATCGCGCCGCTGCTGGCCGGTGCCGGGGTACTGGGTCTGGCGATCGGTTTCGGCGCCCAGAAGATGGTGCAGGACATCATCACCGGGGTGTTCATCCAGCTGGAGAACGCCATCAACACCGGCGATGTGGTCTCTGCCGGTGGCGTGACCGGCACCGCGGAACGCCTGACCATCCGCTCGGTGGGCATCCGCGACCTGTCCGGCACCTTCCATATCGTGCCGTTCTCGTCGGTGGATACCGTCTCCAACTACATGCGTGACTTCGCCTACCATGTCGGCGAATACGGCATCTCCTATCGCGAGAATGTCGACCACGCCATCGTGCACCTGCGTGCGGCCTTCGATGAGCTCGAGGCAGGCAGCTATGGTCCGGAGATTCTCGAGCCGGTCACCATCGCCGGCGTCTCGGCCCTGGCCGACAGCTCGGTCAACATCCGCGTGATGATCAAGACCAGCCCGGGCAACCAGTGGGCCATCGGTCGCGAGTACAACAAGCTCGTGAAGCAGCACTTCGACGCCGCTGGCATCGAGATCCCGTTCCCGCACATGACCATGTACTTCGGTCAGGACAAGGACGGTGGTGCGCCGCCGGCCAACGTGCGCACCATGCAGGCGCCGTTCGTGATCGATGGCTCGGCCGCCGGTCAGCCGAAGACTCCCGAGCAGCGCGAGGCAGCCGCCAAGGTCGCCAAGCGTCGCGAGGAGAATCCGCTGACGCGTCATGCCACCGAAGACGGCGAAGTCGTGGATGCCGAGGAACAGCGCATCCGTCAGACCACCCAACCGGATGCCGACGGCGACTGATCAAGCGCCTGCACTATCCCGACACGGCTGCCCCGACACGGCTGCCTGCGCAGGCAGCCGTACTGAAACGAAAACGCCCCCGAGCCAGTGGCTCGGGGGCGTTTTCATGTGCGGGCAAAAACACTGCCTCACACCTCATGCAAGCGGCTGGCTCAGGAGCCGGTGCCCCACATGCTGGACAGCGAGCTCAGCAGCGTCGAGCTGACGCCTTCGCCGCCCATGTAGCTGAGCAGCACCGGCGCGAACTGGGAGACCATGCTGCTGTCCATGCCCAGCGCGGAGAAGGCGCTATCCAGAGACGCGCTGTCATCGACATTGCCGACGGTGCTGGCCAATGCCGTGGCATTGTCGTTGCCGCTCAGGCTCGCCAGGCTGGAGAGCGTGGACAGCGAGCTGCTGCTGGTCAGGCTGGACAGCTGCGGCACGTCAGTGGACAGCTCGGAGGTCGCGCTGGTGCCAAGCTGGGACTGGGCCAGGGCCAACATGGCAGCAGAGCCACCCAGCGCCTGAGTGGAGGACACACCCAGCTGGGAAGTCAGGCTGGACATCAGGTCGGCCGCCGGCAGGGTCTGGCCTGTCTGGCTGCTCAGCATGCTGCTGGCGAGGCTCATCATGGAGCTGGACGAGCTGGAGGAGCTGGCGGCGTTGCTGGAAGAGCTGTTACCGGTAGCGGCACAACCGGCCAGTGACACGGCCAGTACAGAGGCGCCCATCAGGGCCAGGGACTTATGCAACATGCAGACTCCATCATCGCTTGGGGAAACGGACCGGACTCGGCCCGTAGATGCACCACGTGCATGGGCGCATCCGACACGCAGAATCATCGCACGGAGGAATCGCTTCCAGCCAGCGCCACACGCTCACGCTCTGGCCGTGAAGGCCCGGACGCATCGTTGCCGGATCAGCAACGAGAAACCCTGCACCGGCCATGCCCACGCCAGCATGCACCCACCGACATCTCACGGCGGCGTGCTGACAGGGCGAAAGCCTGGGCGAGAATGCCCTCAGCGCCCGTCATGCGGGCAAAAAGAAGGGCATCCCGTCACACAGCGTGTGAACGTGGATACCCCGGAGAGAAACCTGCATCACCGGCCGACAGCGCGACCGGTGCAATTGGGCAATACCTTTCATCAAACAAGGAAACATCGTGCAAGCCGCCGAGAGTCTTGTCCGCCAGCCTTCATGACGCCTGGCATGCCCTGGCTGGCACTAGACGGCTGGCGCTCGACGGTTGACTGACACTCGGCGGCCGCCCCTCAGGCGTTGTCCTTGCTCGGCTGCGGCAGGGCCGGCAGTGAGCGATCCAGCAGCTCGACGCTCTGACGGTAGTAGAGCTGACTCTTATTGTGCTCGCCCAAGTTGGCGAACAGACGCGCGAGTTCAGCACACACCGTACCGCTCGGACGCTGGCGCTGGCTAGCCTCGAAGTACTCCTGAGCCTTGCCCCAGCTGGCGTTGCGCAGTGCCAGACGGCCCAGCGACAGCAGCAGGTCCGGATCATTCGGCCGCTCCTGCAGCCACTTCTCGGCATACACCAGCTGACGCGGTGCATCCACGTCCAGCAGGCCGTAACGCAGCACCAGACGCGAATCCCAGCACTCCTTGAGGGAGTGACGCAGCAGACGCTCGGCCAGACCTTCCTGGCCACCGGCGATCAGCGCCTCGGCGTAGAGCGCGACCAGATTCACGTCGGTGCGCAGGTGGTCCGGCATGTCGGCCCACAGGTTACGCACGCGCTCGATGTCTTCCGGATTGCGCGCGGCCTGCTGGATCAGCGCCACATAGGCACGCTGTTCCAGCTCCTTCTTCTCCTCGGGGGAGATGAGGTCCTGCTTGTCGAGACGCGGCATCAGACGACGCAGACCATCCCAGTCATTGACCGCCAGATAGGCCTGCTTGAGCAGCTTGAGCACCTGCGGGTGCTCGCCCAGCTGCTTGTCGAGACGCGTCAGGGTCGCCAGCGCCTGTTCATGCTGCTGGCGGTCCAGCATCAGCTGTGCCTGCACCAGACCCACGGCACTCTCGGAGCCCTGGGTGGACTCGTGCGCCCGCTTGAGCAGCGTGTCCGCCTGCTCGAAACGTCCCTGATAGTGCGCGGCCAGGGCGGCGGACAGGTAGTTGACCAGCGGCGTGCTGGAATCTTCCGCCGAGTGGGTCAGCGACTTCTCGGCCCGCTTCCAGCGGCCTTCGGCCAGCGCCACCAGACCCCGTACGGTCTTGCGCGTGGCATTGCGATGACGGGTACGGCTGTTCCACACCTTGAGGCGGGAGAACGGATGCGCGAAGCGCGACAGCAGGCGCAGACCGAAGTGCAGCACCACGAAGCCCGCGAACAGCAGGATCAAGCCGAACCAGAAGGAGGTCTGGACCGAGGTATCGCCGACGCGAATCAGCCAGTAGCCCGGGAAGGCCTGCATCAGTTGCCCGAACAGGGCACCGATGGCCAGCCCGATGATGATCAGCAGTATCAGGACTCTCATGCGTTGCCACCCCCTTGCTGGGCGCGACGCTCGATCAGCTCACGCAGCTTGCTCAGAGAGGCGGAGATGTCAGGCAGCTCCGGACGGATGGTCTTGCTCTTGAGCTCTTCCAGCTTGGCGACGGCATTCTGCACGCCATCGGTCTTGGTGTCGTAGTAGCCATTGACCAGCGTGATGGCCTTGTCGATGGCGGCCTGGTAGAGCTTCGGCTCTTCCTTGAGCAGCGCCAGCTGCGCCTGTTCCAGCACCAGACGCACGTTCTGACGCAGGTAGGATTCCTGCTCCGGCGTGATCAGGGCTTCCAGTGCCTCGTCATGACGACGCACGGTGACCAGGTCCTTCAGCTCGTTGCCGAAGCGGGCCAGCTGCTGCTGCCAACCGCCTGTCGGCGCTGCGTCGTTCTCGACCTTGGCGGCGATCTCGGCCACATCCTGCTTGAGCGGCAGACGCGCCAGCTGTTCCTGCTCGGCGAGCAGCGCCAGATAGATACCGCTGCGATCGACGCGCGGCACGCTGTCCAGGCTGGCCAGTTCGGACTGGATGGCCTTGCGCACCGGCAGCAGCGCCGGGTTGTTGGCCGCCGCGATGCGCGCATCGGCGTTCTCGAGCAGCGCATCGGCACCGTTCACGTCACGCTCCAGCTGCAGACGCTGGTTGGCGAGGCGCAGCAGGTACTCGGCTTCCGCATAGTACCAGTCACGCGCGTCGGTCTGCTGGGACTTGCTGAGCTCCTCGAGCACCTTGTTGAGGGCCTGCTCGGTGTCCTGGCTTTCGCTGGACAGGCGCTTGTCGAGCTCGCTGACGCGGGATTCGTTCTTCTCCAGCGTGCTCGACAGGCCATCGACCTTGCTGGAGACCTGGCCGACCTGCTGGGTCACGCGCTCGCTGACCTGCTTGTCGAGGCCCTGGGCATCCGGCAGCGCGTTCAGACGCTGCCAGCCGAACCACGCCAGCACCGCGACCACGATGGCCAGCACGATGACGAGAATCAGCGCGATGCTGCCGGCCTTGCTCTTCTTGCCCTGCGGCTCGCCGGGCGGCGGCGTACCGGGTGCCGTCGTGCCACCCAGGCCTGCGCCACCCGCGCTGGCCGTCTTGCCAGCCGGCGTGGAGGGCTTGCCGGGAGTCGCCTTGCTGGAAGAGGCCTTGCCAGCACTCGGCTTGGCGGCAGACGCCTCCTTGGCGGGTTCGCTACGCTCCGGAAGCGGCGATTTTGCGCCGGAAGGCGTCGATGCGTTGTCGTCTGAAGTCTGGCTCACGGGCGTGGACTCACTGGCAGTGGAGGATGAGGTTGAAGAGGAGGAGCTGCCCTGCCCCTTGCCACGCCCACGACGATTGCGCCCACCTCGCGAGCGGCGCTCGCGCGGGGCATCAGCCGTGTCGGATGACGAGGAAGAGGACGAACGGGAGGCCTCGGCGCCAGGGCGGCCAGAGGCAGTGTCATCGGCGGAAACGCCGGAAGCGGAAGAAGCATCTGATGCGCGAGCGGCAGCATCCTTGTCGCCCGACTTGCCGGGCGTCATGCCGGCAGAGCCGTTATCTTCCTGATCGTGTTCTCGGTTGCTCATCTACGCTTGCCCTTTTCCGGATTCTTGGGAATCGATGGCCTCACGCGGACCAGGCGCAGTGGCGCCGGTCACTGCATGGCGAGTCTTGCTGGTGGGGGCGCAGGCGCGAAGTACTGCCTGCGTCAGGGCCCCGGGTGAAGCGTCCTCGGCGACCGTCACGCGCTCGAAACCATGAGCGTGTGCCAGTGTAGCCAAACGGTGGCTCGACACGATTAGCGGTTGGTGCAAGGCCTGCGGCGTCACCGATGCCATCACCGTCTCGAGCAGTTCATTGCTGGTCACCACCATTGCATCATACGCGCCCGCCGCCAGACGGCCAGCCTGTTGCGGCGACAAAGCCAACGGAAGGCGTCGATAAAGTACCAGACGCGTGACCTGAGCGCCCCGTGCCACCAGCGTCTCTTCCAGCAGCGGACGCCCGCCTTCACCGGCCACCAGCAACCAGCGCTGACCCGCAAGCGCCCTGAGCGACGGCAGCGACAGCAAGGCTTCGCTGGTGGTGCCGACCGGCGCATCGCGCTCGGCATGCTCACCGCGCGTGGCGCGCGGCGGAATACGCACCGGCACCCCCAGCCGCGAATGCAGCACTTCGGCCGTGGCCGCGCCGACAGCATAGAAGCTGACGCCTTCAGGCAGCTGTGGCCACCACTCCTCCAGCCAATCGGCCAGATAGCCGGCGGCCTGGGGCGAGATCACGATCACGCCGCGATACAGATCGACATCGATGATCGCCTGACGCGCAGCGGGTTCCAGCGGCAAGGCCTCGAGTGCCATCAGCTTGAGGCATTCCACCTCGCAGCCAGCCTCGCTCAGCATCGCATCGAGAACCGCTCCGCGCGAGCCCGGCCGCGTCGTCAACACCTCAAGACGCGACGCCTTTGCCATCGCTGACACCTCAGCCACGAGCGTCGCCGTAGACCGCCGCCAGAATCTCGCCGGCACCCTGGGAGAGCAGGTCTTCGGCGACGGCGACGCCCAGCGCTTCCGGCGCATTGGACGGACCACGCGCTTCGGCGCGCAGGATGACCGTCCCGTCGGGGTTGCCGACCAGCGCGCGCAGCCACAGCTGGCTGCCGCCTTCCTCGAGCACGGCATAGCCGCCGATCGGCACCTGACAGCCACCTTCCAGATGCGTGTTCATGGCGCGCTCGGCCAGCACGCACCGGCTGGAGTCTTCATGGGCCAGCGGCTCGAGCAGCGCAAGAATCTCCTCGTCCTGCAGGTTGCACTCGATGCCGAGCGCGCCCTGGCCACAGGCTGGCAGGCAGGTCTCGGCGTCCATCTCGGCGGTGATGCGCGCATCCAGCTCGAGGCGCTGCAGGCCAGAGGTGGCCAGGATGATGGCGTCGAACTCGCCGGCATCCAGCTTGCCGAGACGCGTCTGGACATTGCCGCGCAGGCTCAGCACTTCCAGGTCCGGGCGTGCCGCCTTGGCCTGCAGACCACGACGCAGGCTGGAGGTGCCCAGGCGCGCGCCCTGCGGCAGGGCATCGAAGTTGGCACAGGTGTTGGACACGAAGGCGTCGGTCGGGGCGTGACGCTCGAGAATCACCGCCAGTCCCAGCGACTCCGGGAAGTGCATCGGCACGTCCTTCATGGAGTGCACGGCGATATCGGCGCGACCGTCGAGCATCGCCTCTTCCAGCTCCTTCACGAACAGCCCCTTGCCGCCGATCTTGGCCAGCGGGGTATCGAGAATCTTGTCACCACGCGTCGACATCGGCACCAGCTCGACGCTCAAGCCAGGATGCAGGGTCTCGAGTCGCGCCTTGACGTGTTCGGCCTGCCACAGGGCGAGCAGGCTCTTGCGGGTCGCGATACGCAGAATCTCACGGCGGGGCACGGCATTCTCCTTGCTGGCGCGCAATGCACGCCATCTGATTCGAATTTGTTGAGCAAACATGACTGACGAACAGCGCTGCCCTCTGATGACACTTATCATAAAGCCAGTCACCTCAGGGGGAAAATCCGTGGCACGCTTTCCTGCGATCCGCCGGACTGGCCGCGGCCCCTCGCCCACGCGCAGGAGTCTGGTACACTCCAAGGTCAACGATACCGGCTGCGCGACCGTGCACCGGACGCCGAACTCTGGACACGTCACCACAATTCGAGATCCCGATGAGCGAATCTACCAATCAGTCCTGGGGCGGCCGCTTCAGCGAGCCGACCGATGCCTTCGTGGCACGTTTCACCGCCTCCGTCGATTTTGATCAGCGCATGGCGCAGCACGACATCCAGGGCTCCATCGCCCACGCCACCATGCTGGCCGGTGTCGGCGTGCTGAGCGAAGAAGAACGCGACGTCATCATCGCGGGACTGAAGGAAATCAGTGAAGAGATCGCGCGGGGCGAATTCGAGTGGTCCGTGGCACTGGAAGACGTGCACATGAACATCGAGGCACGCCTGACCGCCAAGATCGGCATCACCGGCAAGAAGCTGCACACCGGCCGTTCACGCAACGACCAGGTCGCCACCGACATCCGTCTCTATCTGCGTGACGAGATCGACGCCATCGACGCCGAACTGACGCGTCTGCGCGAAGGCATGCTGGGGCTGGCCGAGCAGGAAGCCGACACCATCATGCCGGGCTTCACTCACCTGCAGAGCGCCCAGCCGGTCACCTTCGGCCACCACCTGCTGGCCTGGCAGGAAATGGTCGCCCGCGACCAGGACCGCCTGCGTGACTGCCGCGTGCGCATGAACGTGCTGCCGCTGGGCGCCGCGGCGCTGGCCGGCACCACCTTCCCCATCGACCGTCACGTCACCAGCGAGCTGCTCGGCTTCGACAGTCCGACCGAGAACAGCCTCGATTCGGTCAGCGATCGTGACTTCGCCATCGAATTCACCAGCTTCGCCAGCCTGCTGATGATGCACCTGTCACGCATGAGCGAAGAGCTGGTGCTGTGGACCAGCGCCCAGTTCGACTTCATCGACCTGCCGGACCGCTTCTGCACCGGCTCCTCCATCATGCCGCAGAAGAAGAACCCGGACGTGCCGGAGCTGGTGCGCGGCAAGACCGGCCGTGTCTATGGCCACCTGATGAGCCTGCTGACCCTGATGAAGTCCCAGCCGCTGGCGTACAACAAGGACAATCAGGAAGACAAGGAGCCGCTGTTCGATACCATCGATACCGTGCGCGGCAGCCTGCGTGCCTTCGCCGACATGATTCCGGCGATCCGCGCCAAGTCCGACAACATGTACGCCTCGGCCAGCAAGGGCTTCGCCACCGCGACCGACCTGGCGGACTACCTGGTGCGCAAGGGTGTCGCCTTCCGTGATGCCCACGAGATCGTCGGCAAGTCCGTCGCCTTCGGCATCGAGCAGCAACGCGACCTGTCCGAAATGACCCTGGCAGAGCTCCAGCAGTTCTCCGACACCATCGAGCAGGACGTCTTCGACGTGCTGACGCTGGAAGGCTCCGTCGCGGCGCGCAACCACATCGGTGGCACTGCGCCGAACCAGGTCCGCGCTGCCGTGCAGCGTGCGCGTGACGCCCTGGCCTCACGCGCCTGATACCCTCTTTCGGGCCTGGTCGCCACCCATGGCAACCGGGCCCGCATCGCTCTATCGCTTGCTGCCAGGAGGCCGCCCGATGCGTCATCTGATGAGCCAGTCCGCCCGTCATACCCTTCGCACCCTCGCGGCGCTGCTGCTGGGTGCTGGCCTGCTGGCCGGCTGCGGCCAGAAAGGCCCGCTCTATCTGCCGGCGGACGCCGATGCCGGTGGTCAGCGTGCCGAAGCTCCCGCGCCGGCAGCTGACGCCTCCGAGACAGAGAGCACCGCCGCTGCCGAGACTTCCGGCAGCGACGCCTGAGCCCCTTATTCATCTCCGGCGGGTGATGCCCGCCGGCGCGACATCTTGCAGGCCGGATCATGGATCACTTCGTTTATCAGGATGGCGTGCTGCACGCCGAAGACGTCTCGCTCGCCACGCTGGCCGAGCAGTTCGGCACGCCGTGCTACGTCTACAGCCGTGCCACGCTCGAGCGCCACTTCAAGGCCTATCAGGATGCGCTGGGCGACCACCCGCACCTCATCTGCTATGCCGTGAAGGCCAATTCCAACCTGGCGGTGCTCAATGTGCTGGCACGCCTGGGCGCCGGCTTCGACATCGTCTCCGCCGGTGAGCTGGAGCGCGTCATCAAGGCCGGCGGCGACCCCGCCAAGGTGGTGTTCTCCGGCGTCGCCAAGCAGGCAGGCGAGATGGAGCGTGCACTGGAGCTGGGCATCAAGTGCTTCAACGTCGAGTCGCTGCCGGAGCTTGAGCGCCTCAACGCCGTCGCCGGCCGTCTCGGACGCGTCGCGCCGGTGTCACTGCGCATCAATCCCGACGTCGATGCCGGCACTCACCCGTACATCTCCACTGGCCTCAAGGCCAACAAGTTCGGCATTCCGGTCGAACAGGCGCTGGAGGTCTACGAGATCGCCAACGCCATGGAGCACGTGCAGGTGGTCGGTGCCGACTGCCATATCGGCTCCCAGCTGACCGAGCTGGCGCCCTTCCTCGATTCCCTCGAACGCCTGCTGGTCCTGCTGGATCGCCTGCGTGAACGCGGCATCGTCATCGAGCACCTCGATCTCGGCGGCGGCCTCGGCGTGCCCTACCAGAACGAGACTCCGCCGGAGCCCTTCGCCTACGCCAGCGCCCTGCTGGAGCGTCTGGCCCGCTATGAACACGGCAGCGAGATGACGCTGCTGTTCGAACCGGGCCGCTCCATCGCCGCCAACGCCGGCGTGCTGCTGACCCGTGTCGAATACCTCAAGCCCGGTGAAGAGAAGAACTTCGCCATCATCGATGCCGGCATGAATGACCTGATCCGCCCGTCGCTGTACCAGGCGTGGCAGAACATCGTCACCGTCGACACTCGCGAGGCGCGCAAGTCCGCCAGCTACGATGTGGTCGGCCCGGTCTGCGAGACCGGTGACTTCCTCGGCAAGGACCGCGAACTGGCCATCGCGCCGGGCGACCTGCTTGCCGTGCGCTCTTCCGGTGCCTACGGCTTCGTGATGGCCTCGAGCTACAACAGCCGCTGCCGTCCTGCCGAGGTGATGGTCGATGGCCCCGAGATGCACCTGGTGCGTCGTCGCGAGCGCCTCGAAGAACTGTGGACCGGTGAGCAACTGCTGCCGGAAGGTGATGCCTGATGCTGGTGAACTTCACCAAGATGCACGGACTGGGCAATGACTTCATGGTCATTGACCTGATCTCGCAGCGCAGTCGCCTGCGCGATGCCGATATCCGCCGTCTGGCGGACCGCAACTTCGGCATCGGCTTCGACCAGCTGCTGGTGGTCGAGCCGCCCCGCGACCCGGACATGGACTTCCGCTATCGCATCTACAATGCCGATGGCAGTGAAGTCGAGAACTGCGGCAACGGGGCGCGCTGCTTCGCGCGCTTCGTGCGTGAACAGCGCCTGACCACCAAGCGCGAGATTCGCGTCGAGACGGCCGGCGGCCCGCTGACCCTGGTCGTGGCCGAGGATGGTCGTGTGCGCGTCGACATGGGCGCGCCGCGCTTCGCCCCCGCCGCGTTGCCCTTCGAGGCCGAGGCCGACCTGCCGGTGCACACCCTGGATGTCGACGGCGAGACGCTGGAAATCGGCGTCGTCTCGATGGGCAACCCCCACGCAGTGCTGCTGGTCGACAGTGTCGAACAGGCCCCCGTGCTGACGCTGGGCCCGCTGATCGAGGCGCATCCGCGCTTCGCCAAGCGCGTCAATGCCGGCTTCCTCGAGGTCGTCTCGCCGCATGAAGCGCGCCTGCGTGTCTTCGAGCGCGGTGTCGGCGAGACGCTGGCCTGTGGCACCGGCGCCTGTGCGGCGGTCGCGTCCGGCATTCGCCGTGGCCTGCTGGCAAGCCCGGTCAATGTCACGCTGCCCGGCGGCACCCTGAGCATCGAATGGGCTGGCGACGGCCAGCCGGTATTCATGACCGGTCCCGCCGAGACCGTCTTCGAAGGCCGCATCATCCTGTAGAGCGCCAGCCCCAGCCGAGGGACGCTGCCGGAAACATGGCCGACGGCGTCCCGCTGCCAACCGTCCGCAAGGAGTCCCACATGGCCGAGTCACCCGTGTCACGTCGCCCGCGCACGCTGGACCCGGATCGGGTCGCCGAATGGCTGGCCACGCATCCCGATTTCTTCGAGGGGCGTGAAGGGTTGCTGCAACGCATGCGGGTGCCACACCCGGAAGCGCGCGGCGGCAGCATCTCGTTGCTGGAGCGGCTGGTACATGACCTGCGCGGGCGGACCGATCAGGCAGAAGAGCGCCTCGAGGAGTTGTTGACCGCCGCGCGCGACAACGAGAGTCGCTATCAGCGTCTGCGTCAGCTGGTGCTGGATCTGCTCGATGCCGAGTCCGATGATGCGCTGGCCGAAACGCTGGCCACGCGTCTCAGCGAGCTGTTCGACATCGCGGCCGTCTGTCTGTGGCAGCGCGACGCCGGTGCCTCGGCACAACCACCGCGCCAGGCACTCGACGATGCGCGCGGCGAGCAGTTCGAGCGTCTGCTCGAGGGGCGCGCCAGCCGCTGCCTGGCCATGCCGCGCACGCGCTGGGAAGCCCTGCTGCCCGACCATCAGTGGCCACTCGGCGCCGACTGCGCAGACCTCGTCGATGCAAGCCAGGCCGATGCCACGCGCGGCTCCGCCGTCATCGTGCGCCTGACCCGTGGCGAGTGCCTGGGCTATCTGGTGGTGGCGAGTGCCGATGCCGAGCAGTTTCGTGCTGGTCTCGACACCCTGTTTCCCGAATACCTCGGCGACGTGCTGGCCCGCTGCCTGGGGCGCGATGTCCCGGGCCAGGCGCCACTGCGCTCCTCGAGCCGTGACGACCAGGCCAGTCGATGAGTCGCATCGAGTCGGTCCACGGCGCCTCGGTCGTCGACACATCCACCGACGACGCCTCAGCGAGCAACGCCGAGCGTGTTGCCGCCGAGCAGGCGCTGTCCGCGACCTGTCGGGAATTTCTGGCCGAGCTTGCCCTCGACAGCAGCCACGCGACCGTCAGCGCCTACGCGCGTGATCTGCAGGCGTTGACCGCCTTCATGCTGCGCCCCGCAGCGGACAGCAGCGCCGCTCGTGCAAAGGATTCGCCGCCCCTGCCGCAGGATTGGCAGGCGCTGGACGTGCCGACGCTCAGACGTTTTCTGGGTGCCGAGCGTAGCCGTGGCCTCGCACCGCGCTCATTGGCACGGCGGCGCGCGGCGATCAGCCGTTTCTGTGGCTGGTTGGTCGAGCAGGATGTGCTGCCACACAACCCGGCGGGACTGGTGCAGACACCACGCCTGCCGGACCATCTGCCACGCCCGGTGGATATCGACAGCCTGGCACGCTTTCTCGACTGCCCACATGACGGCACCCCGCTGGCGATCCGCGATCAGGCGATGCTGGAACTGCTCTACGGCGCGGGCTTGCGTCTCTCGGAGCTGGTCAGCCTCGACCTCGACATGCTGGAAACCCGCCGCCTGCGCGTACGCGGCAAGGGCGACAAGCCCCGCCAGCTGCCGATCGGCTCACGCGCCCGCCAGGCGCTGGATGCCTGGCTGGTGGTGCGTGGCCAGCTCGCCGCCCAGAACGAGCCGGCATTGTTCGTCGGCCAGCAGGGCCGGCGCCTCGGCCAGCGTGGCGTCCAGCTCAGGCTGGTGACGCAGGCGAAAGAACGCGGCCTGCCCGAGCATCTTCACCCGCACCGCCTGCGCCACTCCTTCGCCAGTCATCTGCTCGAATCCAGCGGCGACCTGCGCGCCGTGCAGGAACTGCTGGGGCACGCTCACCTCTCGACCACCCAGGTCTACACGCGCCTCGACTGGCAGCAACTGGCCAGCGCCTATGATCAGGCGCACCCTCGCGCCCGCCGCCAGCGCGGATCAGCGACGGCAACATCAGACACCGACGCCACCTCCCCTATTGATGCCCCACTCAAGGATGACACCCTGTGACGCCTGCCAACGCGCCTCGCCTGACGGCCTTGACCTTCGATCTCGATGACACCCTGTGGGCCAATCGCGCGGTGATGGAGCGCGCCGAGGCCGAGCATTACGCCTGGCTGGATGGCGAGATCGGGCATGCCAACGATTTCCCCCTCGAGGAATACACCCGTCGCCGCATGGCGCTGGGGCTGGAGCATCCGCTGCGCCGCGGTGACTTCACCTGGCTGCGTCGCGAGGCCATGCACGCCATGCTGCGCGATGCCGGGCATGATGATGAGCAGGCGGGCCACTGGTCGCGCGCCGCCATCGAGCGCTTCCTGGCGCTGCGCCACGAATTGACGCCCTTCCCGGAAGCCAGCGAGCTGCTCGACTCCCTCGCCCGCGATTACCGTCTTGGTGCCATCACCAATGGCAATATCGACCTGGCTCGCCTCGCGCTGGATCATCATTTCGAGTTCAGCATCGCCGCCGGCGAATGGCTGGCACCCAAGCCGGATGCGCGCCCCTTCCTCGCCGCCATGGCACGCCTGGGCAGCCGCCCCTCCACCACCCTGCATGTCGGTGACTCATGGAAGGAAGATGCCTTGCCTGCCGCGCGCCTGGGCATGCAGGCCGCCTGGATCGACGTCAAGGGCCAGGGCGCGCCGGGCCCCGTCCCGGCAGGCGTACATGTCATCTCGCATGTCCGCGAACTACCGGCGCTGATTGCACGCCTGAATGACTGAGTGACGGAATGACTGAGTGACGGTGCAAGTGACGGAATGACTGAGTGACGGTGCAAGTGGCGGAATGACTGAGTGACGGAATGACTGAGCGGCCCACGGCTGAGGCTCAAGGTGTGGCGCGCCTGATGCGCCTGGTGTGCCCAATGGCTGAGTGAATTAAAACTTGTACAAAAATGACGCCTCAACCATATTTCATGTACAAGTTTCTCAGCGTCGTCGATATTGAACCCTGTCTGGGGTTCCTGAGTCTGCGCTGGGAGATGCCTGCCACCTCGACCTCAAAAGGAGAGGCCAGCATGAGCACCCACTCACTCCCGCGCTACCGTGTGTCATCTTCCTCTCCCCAGAGGCCGCCCCTGCACGGTGAAGGCGAGCAGCGCGCGCCGAACATGACGCCCTCGCGTCAGAACAGCCGCGCCCTGCTGAAAGGCGTGGCCATCGTGCTGGCATCCGCGTTGCTGGTCATCCTGGCGGTCTACAGTGGGCGTGCCAGCCTCGCGACATCGCAATCCGGCGTGCAGGAAGCGCCGGCAGCCTCACCACAGGAGGCCATGCGCAGCCTGCGCGTCCCCAGCGAGGCCGTGACGATGCCGGAAGTCGTCGAGCCCGCGGCAAAGGTGCCGCATATTCTCTCGGCACCCAGGGTGACGAGCTCCCTGACCCGCCTTGACCCCATCAGCAGCGCGCCGCGCAGCCTGTTCATGTGATTGGCCCTTGGGGAAGGGCAACAATGCAGATGTGAGTGACAACGCGCCTGTCGTAACGCAAACGGCCACCCCGAGGGGTGGCCGTTTCATCATGCAAGGTCGCGTGGTTCGAGGCTTCGCCCCAAATCGCCTTACCCCTTCAGTCGTCGAAGGGGTCCTGCGGTGCCTCATCGCCCGCCATCTCTTCCACGCCATCCATCACCGACGGGTCCGCCAGCCACTCGTCGAGCTTGGCATGCACCTGCTCGACACCAGAGTACTTCAGCGACGAGAACAGCTGCACGGTGACCAGGTCTTCCCACTCCTTGAGCGCGTGACGCACTTTCTGCAGGCTTGCCGCAGCAGGCCCGCGCTTCAGCTTGTCCGCCTTGGTCAGCAGGATATGCACCGGCATCTTGGCCTCATCGGCCCAGCCCAGCATCATCTGGTCGAATTCAGACAGCGGATGGCGCACATCCATCAGCAGCACCAGGCCCCGCAGCGACTGGCGGTTGCGCAGGTAGTTGGACAGATGTGACTGCCACTCGCGCTTCACCTTGTCCGGCACCTTGGCATAGCCATAGCCGGGCAGGTCGACCAGATGGCGGCCCGTTTCACCGATGGTGAAATAGTTGATCAGCTGGGTGCGGCCGGGGGTCTTGGAGGTACGGGCCAACGCCTTCTGCGAGGTCAGCGCATTGATGGCGCTGGACTTGCCGGCATTGGAGCGACCCGCGAAGGCCACTTCAGCACCCACGTCCGTCGGGCACTGGGCCAGAGTCGCGGCACTGATCAGGAAGCGCGCCTGACGATAATGGAGCTTGGGGGTCGAAGGAGCTGATTCGGCCATGGGAGTTCTGAATACCTGTTGAAGGCGGACGTCTCGCCCGCGCGACATCACGAGAGAGCAGAAGAAACGACCGGTGTAACGAAAAGAGTGCCGCATGCCCTGCCATCGGCGCTGCAACTTGCCGACGACAGCGGGAAGATGCTCTGGATTACTGCGATGACACGACTGGCGACAGGCACGCTCACGCGCCCTGAGGGGATTCGCTATACTGCCTGCAAGGTCAGCATGGCGATCATGAGGCCTAGTGTACCACCCTGCTCTCACGGGCTGCGAGAGTGGGGTGCACTTCTCACCGCGCGCAGCACGGCGCGGGCACCGGGGAAATGACAGAGGCCACCATCCACGCCGGATGATACAAGCCCCGAACGGGCCTCTTCGTGAAACAGGGACCAGTGAAATGGATGAGCTGATGAGACCAAGGCAGACCCCCGTGCGCCCCTTGCGCCTGCTGCTGGCACTTGCTGCCACGACGCTGGCCGCCACCTTGCCGACGGGGGCCGCCGCCGAGTCGCTGGTCGGCGATGCCGCGGCAGGCAAGGCCAAGGCTGCCGTCTGTGCTGCCTGTCATGGTGCCCAGGGCATCTCGCCGACGCCGGCCTTTCCCCATCTTGCTGGCCAGCAGGCCCACTACCTGCGCAAGCAGACGGCCGACATCCGGGATGGCCGCCGCTCGGTGCCGCAGATGGCCGGTATCGCCGACAACCTGAGCGATCAGGACATCGCCGATATCGCGGCCCATTACGCCGCGCAGCCCGCCAATCGCGGCCAGGCCGAGCCAGAGGCGGCCCGAGCCGGCGAGGTGCTGTATCGGGCCGGCTCGCTCGAGCGTGGCATCGCGGCCTGCACAGCCTGTCATGGCCCGCGCGGTGAAGGCATCGACTCGGCAGGCTATCCGGCGCTGGCCGGGCAATTCCCCGCCTATACCGTCTCAGCACTCAAGGCCTTCCGCGACGGCAGCCGCGACAACGACCCGAACGCCATCATGAGCAGCATCGCCGCGCGCATGAGTGACAGCGACATGCAGCAGGTGGCCGAATATCTCCACGGCCTGCGCTGAGGCATCCGTTCAGCCGGGTGTCGCGTATGACTGACTTGATGATGACCGGCACCAGCACGCCGTTCACGGGGCGTGTTCGAGCGACGCCTTGTATGGCGCGTGATCGAACGGCGTTCATCCAACGGTCAACCTTGTCACGCTAGGCTGGCTCGACAGTGATCCGCCGTGTCCCGCCCGGCAGTCTCGACAGCAGTGGTGGCTGACACGCATACTCGATGCATCACTAATGTTGCCGGGTATCATGCCCGGGCATGCCTCAATCCGATGGAGATGTTCCATGAAGTGGAAACCCCTACTGACTCTGGTGGCGGGCCTTGGCCTGTCAGCAAGCGTGTTCGCCGCTGAAGCTGGCAAGGACTACCAGGTACTCGACGAGCCGGTGAAGACCGACGCGCCGGCGGGCAATGTCGAAGTGGTCGAAGCGTTCTGGTATGGCTGCCCGCACTGCTACAAGCTGGAATCCAGCCTCGAGCCGTGGGTCGACGAGCTGCCGAGTGACGTGACCTTCAACCGTCTGCCGGCCACCATGGGGCAGGACTGGGTCAAGCACGCCTATGCCTTCTATGCCGCCAAGGACCTGGGCATCCTCGACGAGACCCACAAGGCCTTCTTCGATGCCATCCATCAGGACCACCAGCGTCTGACCGACCCGGATGATATCGCCAAGTTCTACAGCGACTTCGGCGTCAGCGAAGAAGACGCCAAGAAGTCTCTGACGTCCTTCGGCGTGAAGAGTCAGGTCAATCAGGCCCACGCCCAGATGCGCGCCTACAAGATCATGGGCGTACCGGCACTGATCGTGGATGGCCGCTATGTCATCTCGCCGAGCACGGCTGGCTCACTGCAGAACATGCTCAAGATCACCGACGAGCTGGTCGAGCAGGTGCGTGAAGAGAAAGCCGGCAGCAAGGACGCCGCTTGATGGCAGCGGCTGCTGACCCAGTGGCCGCCAGCGCCGCGGGAGGTGCCGGACTCGGCGAGACGGCACCTCCCCTGCGTCTGCTGACCTTCAACATGCAGGTCGGTATCCATACCGCGGCGTGGCATCACTACGTCACCCGCGGTTGGCAGCATGTGCTGCCACACCCGATGCGCCGCAAGCGTCTGGAGCTGATCGCCGCCGCCATCACGCCCTACGATATCGTCGGTCTGCAGGAAGTCGACGGTGGCAGTTTCCGCTCCGGCAACGTCAATCAGGTCGATTCACTGGCCGAGACGGCCGAATTCCCGCATCGCTATCAGCAGCTCAACCGCAACCTGGGCCGCCTGGCTCAGCACAGCAACGGCCTGCTGTCGCGCCTGCCGATCCGCCATCTCGAGGAGCACAGTCTGCCCGGGACGCTGCCGGGACGCGGGGCCATCCATGCCCGCTTCGGCGAGGGCGAACACGCCCTGCATGTCTTCGTGACCCACCTGGCACTCGGCGCCCGTATCCAGCATCGTCAGCTGCAGTACCTCGGCGAGCTGATCGCGCCCCTCAAGCATGTCATCGTGATGGGCGACCTCAATTGCACGCTGGCCCAGCTCCGTCAGCACAAGGCGTTCAGCGAGGCACTCGACTCCCGTCCCAGCAAGGCCATCAACAGCTACCCGGCCTGGCAGCCACGCCGTGGGCTCGACCATATCCTGGTCTCCTCGACGCTGCGCTTGAGCCACCCGACCACGCTGTCGCACCTGTTCTCCGACCATCTGCCGCTTGCGGTAGAAGTCCATCTGCCAGCCGCATGCCGCAAGGCGATCGGGCTCGCGTGACGCCTGCCTCTCTTGCATAGGCATCTCTGACGCCTGCCCCTCGGATATCGATCCCCCCGGATATCGCCCCCTCTACTGCCTGGCTCTCCCGCCTGGCTTTCCCGCCTGACTCTCCCGCCTGACTTTCCCGACCCAGGCTTCTCTCGGCTACGGCTTGCCGGCAGCTGTCTGCGCCATGATGCTCACCCCTGCCGCCGCGTCTGCGGCGCATCGCTTGCGGGCTGTTGGATGCGCATAACGCGATCTGCCGCGCCCTTACTTGTCCGTTTCCTTGCCTGCCTGCCGGTATTTCTTCGCCTATCTCACTGTAAGCAAAGACAAAAACCGCCTGTCAGACCAATGATCCATTTGTTGTTGCGACGCCGCTCGCTACTCTTTGTCTGCCAATGACGTGGATTAATCGTTGACTTAGCGATGACTGATGGCATGCCGCATCCGAGCGACGTCACTTACAGGGATGAAGCGTGGAATAGCGTTGTTCAAAGCGATGCCATCACGGCTTGCTGGACACCGTGACTGACCACAACATGAGCAACATCTGAATTGGCGACCTTGCCAGCAATCGCTTGCAACACAAGCGCTTGGCAAAGACACAGCAGACGCTGTCGGCAAAGCAACAACAACACCAACAATCATCACCTGCTACCCGCAGGCCAAGGGGACTCCATGTCTGCCAATGCCTCTACCCCCGGCTGGCTCACAGGGCTCGACCGCATGACCGAGGGGCTGGGACGCTGCGTGTCCTGGCTGGTCGTCATCATGATGCTGGTCGAATTCACCATCGTGATGCTGCGCTACGCCTTCAACATCAACAGCATCCCCATGCAGGAATCCGTGATGTACATGCACGCGGCCGTCTTCCTGCTCGCCGCCAGCTACACGCTCAAGCACGACGGCCATGTGCGGGTGGATATCTTCTATCAGCGCATGTCGCACCGCGGGAAGTCGTGGGTCGATCTCGGCGGCACCCTGTTCCTGCTGTTCCCGGTGATGACCTTCATCCTGCTCTCCAGCCTCGGTTACGTGGGCGATTCCTGGGGCATCAAGGAAGCCTCGCCCGAATCCGGCGGCCTGCCGGGCGTCTACCTGCTCAAGACCCTGATTCCGGCCATCGCCATCCTGATGATGCTGCAAGGCGTGGCGGAAGCCGGCCGCCATCTGCTGTTCCTGATGGGCCGCCTGCCCTCTCCGCATGCGAGCGATGACACCCCTGACCACGATGAGGAGCTGGTGTAATGCTCGAGATCATGCCACTGCTGCTGTTCGTGTGTATCTGTATCGTCTTGATGCTGGGCTATCCGGTGGCGCTGTCACTGGCCGGTACCGCGCTTGCCTTCGCCGGACTCGGCATGGGGCTGGATGCGCTGGGCATTACCCAGGGCGTATTCGATGCCAGCTTCCTGTCCGCGATGCCCAACCGCCTCTACGGCACCATGACCAACCAGACCCTGCTGGCCGTGCCATTGTTCGTGTTGATGGGCGTGCTGCTGGAGAAGTCCAAGGTCGCCGAGACGCTGCTCGACGCCATGGCACTGATGTTCGGCTCGCTGCGTGGCGGGCTGGGGATTTCCGTGACCATCGTCGGCATGCTGCTGGCCGCCTCCACCGGTATCGTCGGTGCGACCGTCGTCACCATGGGCCTGCTGTCACTGCCGACCATGCTCAAGCGCGGTTATGACCCGTCACTGGCCACCGGCGCCATCTGTGCCACCGGTACCCTGGGGCAGATCATTCCGCCGTCCATCGCGCTGGTCCTGCTGGGCGACGTGCTGTCTTCCGCCTATCAGCAGGCGCAACTGTCGATGGGTATCTGGAGCCCGAAGACCGTCTCGGTGGGTGACCTGTTCATCGGCGCGCTGATTCCGGGCCTGATCCTGGTGCTCGCCTATATCGTCTACATCGCCATGGTCGCCTGGCTGAAGCCGGAGAAGGCGCCGGCCGTCGATCGTGATGCGCTGATGGAAGAGCTGGGACATACCGGCAGCATCTTCTGGCTGCTGATGAAGGGCCTGGTGCCGCCGATCGTGCTGATCGTCTGTGTGCTCGGCTCGATTCTCGGCGGTCTCGCGACCCCGACCGAAGCCTCTGCCGTGGGTGCCTTCGGTGCGCTGATGCTGGCCCTCGCCAACCGCAAGCTGAGCCTGAAGACCCTGACGGAAGTGGTGCGCTCCACCACCAACGTCACCTCGATGGTGTTCCTGATCCTGATCGGTGCCGCGCTGTTCTCGCTGGTGTTCCGAGGCTTCGGCGGCGAAGAGGTCGTCACCGAGATCTTCGAGAACATGCCCGGCGGCGTCATCGGTGCCACGCTGGTGGTGATGCTGGTGATCTTCCTGCTCGGCTTCATCCTCGACTTCATCGAGATCACCTTCGTGGTGGTGCCGATCGTCGGTCCGGTGCTGCTGGCCATGGGCCTCGACCCGATCTGGCTGGGCATCATGATCGCCATCAACCTGCAGACCTCCTTCCTGACGCCGCCCTTCGGGTTCGCGCTGTTCTACCTGCGCGGCGTGGCGCCCAAGGAAGTCAGCACCAGCCAGATCTACAAGGGTGTCGTGCCGTTCATCCTGATCCAGCTGTGCATGCTGGGCGCCCTGGCCGCCTTCCCGGGGCTGGCGACCTGGCTGCCGGCCCAGTTCTAGGCCACGACTGACGAGACAGCACAAGGACAGAGCAGCAACTGAATTGGCGGGGCCTGCCCCGCCAGCTGATGGGAGAGCCGCCAGTCGGCTCATGCAGATGCATCATATCCGGGGGTCGTTCGCGGCCCACCTCTTGCCCAGCGCCAGTTCATGACCGGTGCACAACAACAATCGGGCACTTCAAGGAGCATGCCATGCAACTCAACAAACTCGCCTTCGGCATCGCCGTCGGCACCATGACCGCCATGGGTACCCTGCCGGCCGTCGCCAATGCCGCCGATACCTTCACCTGGAAGATGGTCACCTCGTGGCCGAAGAACTTCCCGGGGGTGGGCCAGGGGCCGGAACGCCTCGCACGTCTGGTCGATGAGATGTCCGACGGCCGTCTCAAGATCAAGGTCTATGGCGCAGGCCAGCTGGTCCCGGGCTTCGAGGTCCTCGACTCCGTGTCTTCCGGTACCGCGCAGATCGGTCACTCGGCTTCCTACTACTGGAAAGGCAAGGCGCCGGAAGCCCAGTTCTTCGCCGCCGTGCCCTTCGGCATGACCGCGCAGGAAATGAACGCCTGGCTGCATTACGGCGGCGGTCTGGAGCTGTGGAACGAGGTCTACGACAAGTTCGGCGTCGAAGTCATGGCGGGCGGCGCCTCGGGCGTGCAGATGGGCGGCTGGTTCAACAAGGAGATCAACTCGGTCGCCGACCTCGATGGTCTGAAGATGCGTATGCCGGGTCTGGGTGGCGATGTCATGCAGCAGATGGGCGTGGCGACGGTCAGCATGCCGGGCGGCGAGATCTTCACCTCGCTGCAGTCCGGGGCCATCGATGCCACCGAGTGGATCGGCCCGTACAACGACCTGGCCTTCGGTCTCTATCAGGCCGCCAAGTACTACTACTATCCGGGCTGGCACGAGCCGACTGTCACCTTCGAGGCCATCGTCAATGACGACGCCATGGCCGAGCTGCCCAAGGACCTGCAGGCCATCCTGCGTTCCGCGGTACGTGACGTGAACCAGGACATGCTCGACGAGTACACCGCGCGCAACAACGACGCCCTCGAGACACTGCTCAACGAGCACAAGGTCGAGCTGCGCCGCTACCCACAGGACGTGCTCGACAAGGCGCGTGAGCTGTCTGGCGAAGTGGTCAAGAAACTCGGCGACTCCAACGATCTGGCCGGCCGCATCTACGAGTCCTACACCACCTTCGAAGGCAAGGTCGAGAAGTGGCATGAGGTCTCTGAGCAGGCCTACCTGAACGCGCGCAATCCGGAAGGCGTGCAGTAAGACTGCGTTACCTGCGCCGCGCTCCCCCGAGACGGCGCAGTCCCGTCCTCCAATGCTTGCAGCCGCCCCCCTCGGGGGCGGCTTTTTTCGGTCTGCGCGATCAGCTCTCGAGCAGGAAGGTCACCGGCCCGTCATTGAGCAGCGAGACCTGCATGTTGGCGCCGAAGCGTCCGGTCTCGATTCCCACCCCGAGTTCTCGCCCGCGCTCACGCGCCTTGTCGACCAGATAGGTGAACAGCCGCTCGCCCTCCGCCGGTGGCGCCGCCGAGGAGAAGCTGGGGCGCATGCCGCTGCCGGTGTCCGCCGCCAGCGTGAACTGCGAGACCAGCAGCAGATTGCCGCCCGCCTGCTGGACGTTGAGGTTCATCTTGTCGTTCTCGTCAGCGAAGACCCGGTAATGCAGCAGCTTGTGCAGCAGCTTGTCGGCACGCGCCTCATCATCGCCCTTCTCGACGCCCACCAGTACCAGCAGACCGCCCCCGATGGCGCCGACGCTCTCGCCCTCGACCACGACTTCCGCCCGTGTGACGCGCTGGATCAATGCTCGCATGCCGCTTGCTCCTTCAAGAGATGGATGATGATTCATGACATTTCGTGTTCGGGAGCATACCAGACGCGAACGCCCCGCAGACTGAGCCTGCGGGGCGCGACAGGTGCTACTTGAGTGGGCTAGCTGCTAGTTGGCGAGGCTGGGCAGGAACAGCGCGATCTGCGGGAACAGCATCAGCAGCACCGTCGCCAGCAACAGCAGGGCAATGAAGGGCGGCGTCCCCCGGATGACCTCCATGTAGGGTTTTCGGAACACCGCCACCGCCGTGAAGATGTCGCAGCCGAAGGGCGGAGTCGCCGAACCTATCGCCGCCTGCAGGGTGACCAGGGTGCCGACCAGCACCGGGTCCAGCCCGGCGGCATCGACTGCCGGCGCAAACACCGGCGCCAGAATCAGGATCACCACGATGGGGTCCACGAACATGCAGCCGACGAAGTAGGCCGCCGCGATCACCGCCAACAGCGCCAGCGCATGCTCCGACAGGTAGGGGATGTAGCCGCCGAGAATGGCATCCGGAATCTTGGCGAAGGAGATCATCCACGAGAAGCCCGCGCCCGCCGCCACCAGGATGAACACCACCGCGGTGATCAGCCCCGTGGAGAAGGCCACACTGGGCAGGTCCTTCAGGGTCACGCCGCGATAGATCAGCATCTCGAGAATCAGCGCGTAGATCACCGAGACCGTGGCGGCCTCCGTCGGCGAGAACATGCCCGAGTAGATGCCGCCGATGATGATCACCGGGAAGCCCGCCGGCAGGCTGGCGCGCTTCAAGGCCTTGAGGCGTGCGGGCCAGTCCGCCTTGGGCTGCGGGGCGATGCCCAGCTTCCACGACTTCCACATGCAGTAGAGCGAGAACAGCACCAGGATCATCAGCCCCGGGCCGATACCGGCGATGAACAGGTCACCCACCGAGGTACCGGTCGCCACGCCGTAGATGATCATGCCGATGGAGGGCGGAATCAGCAGCGCGATATCGGAGGCATTGATGATCAACGCGATGGTGAACTTGTCACTGTAACCGGCTTCCAGCAGCCGCGGGCGCAACGGCCGCCCCATCGCCACCACCGTGGCCTGGGTGGAGCCGGACACCGCGCCGAACAGGGTGCAACCCAGCGCGGTGGTCACCGGCAGGCCGCCGCGCCAGTGGCCGACGAAGCGCTCGACCAGATCCAGCAGGCGCTGGGCAGTGGAGCCCTTGAGCATGATATCGGCCGCCAGAATGAACATCGGCACCGCCGTCAGCACCACCGGCTGCAGACCGCCGATCATCTGCTGGATCACCAGCTCCGGCTTGAGGAAAGGAAAATCGCTGAACAACAAGAAAAAGGTGCCGACGCTCAATGGCACCATCATGGGTACCCCAAGCAACAGCAGCCCCACCATCACGAGCAGAATCCACATCGCAGCTTCCGTCCCTGGGTCAATGAAGTGTGATCAATCGTCTATCGAGACATCGAGAAGACATTCCCGGTGCAGTGGCTAGAGCGCGCCGCTGCCGTCGACTTCCTCGTTCTCGTCCATCTCCGCCGTACGCCATGACAGCCAGGCGCCCTGCGCCAGCAGATTGCGCAGGATCGCCATCAGGTACTGGAGCGCCCCGAGTGCCAGCCCCAGCGGGACCACGGCATAGAGCGCCGCCAGCGACCAGCGCAGCGACGGCGTGACACGCCCGGACTTGGCCAGGCTCTGCAGATAATCCACCGCCAGCCAGGCGAGATAGGCCAGCAAGGCACAGGTGATGACCTGTCCGGCGATCAGCAGCACCTTGCGCAACCACGGCGGCATGAAGTCCAGCAGCGCCGTCACGCGGATATGGCGCCCGGCGCGCGCGCCGTAACTGATGCCGAGGAAGGTCAGCCACAGCTGCAGGATCTGCATCAGCTCTTCGGTGAACGGCAGGCTGTAGTTGAAGACGTTGCGCCCGATGACGTTGGCAATGCTGGCCGTCGCCATGCCCAGCACGCACAGGGCGATCAACCAGCGCTCGACATGCGCCAGGCCCTGGTCACCACGTTCGAACCAGGCGGCCAGACGGCGCAGCGGCGCAGGCAGATGTGCGAGGGGGTCCTGACCGCCATTCGTCTCGGCCGGGGCGGGGCGGGTCTCGTCAGCGGAGGGAGACTTGGAGGGGGGCGAGTTCATGAAGCGGCTTCCTGTTGATGTGGCATCCTGCCAGATAGGCTTTCTACCAGACGTCATGAGTGCAGTGGTTTGCGCCAGACGGCCTGCATTTGCCAGTACGATCCATTGAAATTTTCCGCGGCGCCGCCGTGATTTTCACTTTGGCTACTCTTGTTCTAGCTTTATTAGCGGCGCTTGAAATCAGTATGCGGCTGACGCGCGGCATGTCGGTCTGGCGAGCGACGGATAGAGCCTCAAGCACCAGAGCTCGAGTACCAGAGCCTCATGCGCACAGGCTCAGCTTATTCATAATAAATTCTAATCATACTATCCAATTTGGTAATTTTTTTATTATATTAAGAATGGCAATATTATCTAAATGATGCAAGTTGCACGCCGGGTATGCCCAGAGCCGCCCGACGCTGATGGAAATCACACAAGGAGAACAAGATGACGATGCAATGGAACCCGTCACCCGAGCAGAATCGCGAGACGTCCAGGACTCCTGTTCCCCTTTCTCGTCTCGCCGCGTTCATCAAGGGAGGCGCCCTCGCGTCCGGCCTGGGCATGGCGGCGCTGGCCTCCGCGGGCGTGCAGGCGGACACCTGGCGTTTCGCGCTGGAGGAGGTCTCCGGCAGTGTGCAGGATGCCTACGCCCAGGAATTCAAGAAGCGTATCGAAGAGGCTTCCGGTGGTGACATCGATGTCGAGATCTACCCCTATGGTGCACTGGGTACCTCCTCACAGCTCACCGAACTGGTGCAGAGCGATGCCATCCAGCTGACCTTTGCCTCACCGGGTCACCTGGCCTCGGTGATCCCGGAGTCGGGCGTCTTCACGCTGCACTTCCTGTTCTCCGACGACAATGCCGTCAATGAAGAGGTGCTCGGCAACTCCAAGGCCATCGACATGCTGTCCGAGGCCTACACCGAGCAGAACCTCCAGCTGCTGGGCGTGATTCCGGAAGGCTGGATGGTGTGGACCGGCAACCGCGACATCAAGACCCCCGAGGACATGGAAGGCTTCAAGATCCGCACCATGACCTCGCCGATTCTGGTCGAGAGCTATCGCGGCTACGGTGCCAACCCGACGCCGATGCCCTATTCCGAGGTCTACTCCGGCCTGCAGCTGGGCCAGATCGACGGCCAGGTGAACCCGGTGTTCGCCATCCAGGAAATGAGCTTCTACGAAGTTCAGGACTACATGATCCAGGCCAAGCAGGCGCAGTTCATCACCACGCTGGTGGCCTCCAGTGACTTCTATTCCGGTCTGGATGACGAGCAGCAGCAGATGCTCGACAAGGTCACCAACGAGATGCGTCCGTACATCTTCGAGAAGCAGGAGGAGTACAACGCCGACCGTCTGGAGAAGATCAATGAAGACAGCGACATCGAGATCATCACGCTGACCGATGAGCAGCGCGAAGCCTTCCGCCCGGTCGGCGAGAAGGGCTGGGAAGTCTATCGTGAGCAATCCGGTGAGCGCGGCAGCAAGATCCTCGACACCCTGCAGGCCGACATCAAGGCTGCCGAAGGCAAGTAAGCCCAGGCAAGCGCGTCAGCCCCGCCAGGTAGATAGCAAGGATCGAAAGAGTGATGGAAAGATAGAAAGTTAGAATGTTAGAAAGACGAGCATGAAAAAACGCCCCTGCCGGGACTCCCGGCAGGGGCGTTTTTCGTGATGTCTCGATAGAGGCGCGATATAGGCGCAAGACGATGGCGATACCGCGACAGATGGGCCAGATAGGCTAGAGAGGGGCTAGATGGGCCAGAGAGGGGCTAGAGGAGCCAGATGGAGAGCGCGCGCTACTGCCCCAGCAGCTGGGTACGGAAATCCTGCTGGGCCGGTTCATCGCCCAGCCAGATCGCGAACAGGCCGTTGGCCAGCGCCAGTGAATCGCTTTCGAAGATCACCTGCCCGTTCAGCACCAGCGACAGCGTGCCTCTGCCGCCACCGGCGGGCAGCCATTGCAGCGCATAGCGATCCCCCGGCACGACGTCCTGATAGGCACGATTGAAGCGCGTCAATTCAGGCTCGATCGCCGCGAAATCCGCCGCTGACAGGTTCTTGCGCACGCCCTTGGTGGTCGCCTTGGCGAAGTCCTCGGCATCGATGGCATGGAAGTACTCCAGCACCAGACGGCGCGAGACATCCTTGAGCGGCGCCGGGCGCGGGCGACGCGCATCCTGATAATAGGCGCCGACATAGGCGTCCCACAGCAGGTAGGTGAAGAGCCCACTGCCAATCAGCGTCAGCGGCTGGCCGGACTGCGTGGTCACCTGATCCGCGAAGGTCACCCCCTTGATCTCGACGGCGAGCGCCGCCGGGCTGGTGGTGGCAAGCAGCGCCCCCATCACGCCCGCGGCCAGCCAGCGCGGCGCACTCACCACCGGCAGGCTGACGACACGACAGGCGGCGTTCAGGCAGCAAACGGCGCCACGGACAGCAGACACGGACAAACGATACAGCGGCGATATAGGCATGGCATCTACTCGTTGGCTGGCAGTGATCAAGGGGGAGCTTGCGGGGTTCATCACTCCTGCAGACCGGGTTACACAGGCCTGGCTCTGACTGGCTTACCACAGGGCGTGGAAATGATGCACCGGCCCACGGCCCTTGCCGACGCTGAGCTGGTCGGAGGCGCGCAGCGCGCCCAGCAACCATTCGCGCGCCTCGACCACCGCCTGCGGCAACGGCAGGCCGTTCGCCAGTCGCGCCGTGATGGCGGAAGACATCGAGCAGCCGGTGCCGTGCAGGTTGTCGGTCTCGATACGCGGTGCGCACAGCCATTGCTCGCCGGCATCGCTGACCAGCAGGTCATCACAGGCCTGCCCCTCGAGCGCCCCGCCCTTGATCAACACCGCCTTCGCGCCTCTGGCACGCAGCTCGCGGGCGACCTCAGGCATGTCGGAGCGCCCGATCAGGCGCCGCTCACCCAGCAGCACCGCGGCTTCATGCAGGTTGGGCGTGATGATGTCGGCCAGCGGCACCAGGTGCTCGGCCACCGACTGGATGGCAGCATCATTGACCAGCGCATCGCCACTCTTGGCGACCAGCACCGGGTCGAGCACGACCCAGCGCGGGCGACGCTGCTGAAGGCGGTCGGCGAGCATTTCCACCACCAGCGGATCGGCCACCATGCCGATCTTGGCGGCGCGGATATCGAGATCATCCAGCACGGCGTCCAGCTGTGCGGCGATGAATTCCCGCGAGACCGCCTCCACGCTGCGCACGCCGCAGGTATTCTGCGCCGTCAGCGCCGTGATCACGCTGGCCCCGTAGGCGCCCAGCGCAGAGAATGTCTTGAGGTCCGCCTGAATGCCGGCTCCCCCGGAGGGGTCTGAGCCCGCTATCGTCAGGACGCACGGAATATGCATGCAGGAAGCTCCCGAAATATGGCTTTGACGTGCCAACAGCATACCCGAGCTGAGGAGGGAAGAAAGCCACCCCCAGCGCCCTGCCACCGTGAAAAACAGAAGAAAGTGATATGAATGAAGTGGCCCTACTGTCATTGCCGGCATTGACCTCGCTCGCCGTGATCTCGCTGGCCAGCGCCACCCTGCTGCCCGGCGGATCGGAGGCGGCCTTCGCGGGGCTGTGGTGCCAGGGGCACGCGCCCTGGGCGCTATGGATCGCGGCGACGCTGGGCAACACGCTCGGCAGCCTGATCAACGTCGCCCTGGGGCGTGGCGCCCGCCGTCTGCGCACACGGCGATGGTTTCCGGTCTCGCGGCGCGCATTGGCGCGCGGCACCCTGTGGTATCGCCGTTTCGGCGCCTGGAGCCTGCTGCTGAGCTGGGCCCCGCTGATCGGCGACCCGCTGACGGTGCTGGCGGGCGTCTTCCGGCTGGCGTGGTGGAAAAGCATCTTCCTGATCGTGATCGCCAAGGGCGGACGCTATGCCCTGTTGCTGCTGGCAGCCGACCTGTGGCTGACGCCCTGGTGCCAATGACCGCCGCACGGCTGCTGCTCCTGCTCCTGTTCCTGACCTCACCCTCGTCTTTCTCCCTGCTGCCTCAGTCAGTCGCTTGAATGAGATCGCAGACACGCAAGGCGAGGATGCGTGCTATGCTGACAAGCGCCATGCTGCACTGCACAATAAAAGTACTTCGGTTGCTTTTCACCAGTGCCTCATTGCCTTGATCAGGTGCTTCGCTGCCCTTGATATGCACCTCGTCACCCTTTTGCCGCCTCCACGAGTCCACGCCTCCCCCATCACATGGCGTCTCGCTCGCGACGGTCCCCCTGACCTCGGGCATTCCCCGGCGGAGTACTGCACTGCTAGAGAGGAGAAGGTTTCATGCGTGATACATCCTGCGACTTCTGCGCCGATGCGCTCAATATTCTGGTGCTGCAAGGCGGTGGTGCGCTCGGCGCCTACCAGATCGGCATCTTCGAGGCGCTGGCCGAAGCCGGCATCCAGCCCGACTGGGTGGTCGGCACCTCGGTCGGCGCCATCAATGGCGCCCTGATCGCCGGCAATCCGGAGGGCGAGCGCCTCAAGGCCCTCGAGTCATTCTGGTATGGCATCGCCCAACCCGCTGCCAGCATGGGTCCCGCCTTTCATCCGTGGGAGCGCAGTGTCGCGCGTACCTCCGCCATGCTGTGGGGCATTCCGGGCTTCTTCCGCCCGCGCCCGCTGTGGACGGTACCGATCTGGCAGAGCTTCTTCGGCGAGCCGCCCAGCCTCTACGACACCGAACCGCTGGGCGACACGCTCAATCGGCTGGTGGACTTCGAGCGCCTCGATGCCCGCCACCCGGAGAACGTTCGCCTGTCGGTCGGGGCGGTAAATATCGGCAGCGGCGCGCTGCGCTACTTCGACTCCTCGCATGAAGCGCTGGACCACCGCCATATTCTGGCCAGCGGCGCCCTGCCACCGGCCTTCCCGCCGGTGTGGGTCGATGGCGAAGCCTATTGGGATGGTGGCCTGTACTCCAATACGCCCGTCAGCTGGGTGCTGTCGGAGCGTCCGCATGGCGAGACGGTGGTCAACTGCTACGTGATCGACCTGTGGAGTGCCGATGGCAAGGTGCCGGAGACATTGCAGGAGGCGCAGCTGCGCGAGAAGGATATCCAGTATTCCAGCCGTGCCGGCGAGCACCTCAATCTGCTGGAGGAGAATCAGGCGCTGCGCATGGGGATCGAGAATCTCGCCGACCATCTGCCGGAGGAGCTGCGCCAGTTACCGAAGATCCAGCGCATCCTCGCCATGACCCAGCAGCCCTCGATCAACGTGGTGCGTCTGCTGGCCTCGGCGCGCCCGGGCGAGACCTCTCTGAAGGATATCGACTTCTCGCGCGCGACCATCGACTCGCGTCGCGACAGTGGCTATCAGGACATGCAGGAAGTGCTGAGCCGCTGCAGCCAGTTTGCGCCGCTGCCGGAGGATATCGGGGTCATCGTGCGCAACTTCACGCGCAACGCCGAGGGCGAGCTGGTCAGCCTGTCGACGCCTGATGCCAGCCCCGTCGACGATGACCAGGCGAGCATCACGGCAGAGGACCTGCCCAGTCAGGCGACCGGCAGCTGAGCAGCGCTGACGACGATTCAGAACGATCTATCCACACCCCATCGCAGCCGTCACGCGCTGGCGGCGCACCAGGCGGGTGTGGATAACCCGGTCTCGGCAAGACGCCACCCGCCGGGTGGCCTCACCCGCGAGGCTGCGCGGCCCCCAGCCGTGAACACTCCTCGCGGGTAAGCTCGCGCCACTCCCCCGGCGCCAGCCCCTCGAGACTCAAGCCCGCCACCGACTCACGGTGCAGCCACACCACGCGATTGCCCAAGCTACGCCACAGTCGCTTGACGTGGTGATGGCGTCCCTCGTGCAGCGTCAGGCGTGCCTGGTTCGCGGTGAGAAACGCAAGCTTTGCCGGCAGTGTCGGGCGCGGATCATGTTCGAGCAGCACCCCCTGGCGAACCTGTGCGATGGCGCTTTCCTGTTCGGCCTCCGTCAGGGGCCGCTCCAGCCCCATGCGATAGCGCTTGGCGGGGCCCTCGAGCCCGGCATCGCTGATGCGCGCCGAGACATCGCCGTCGTTGGTCAGCAGCAGGGCACCGGTCGTCGCACGGTCGAGACGCCCGACATGGTGGATCTCGGCCAGCCAGCCGCTGTCCTCGCCGCGTACTTCAAGCGTCTCGCGCAGCACATCGATCACGGTGGGGTGTTCGGGGTCATGACAGGCCGTCACGACTCCGGCGGGCTTGTTGAGCAGGATATGACGCGGACGCCGCGCGATCTGCAGGCAGACGGTCGCGTCACTCGCTGACAGGTGGATGTCATCGAAGGGGCCGACCTCATGCAGCGGGTCGCTGATCGTCGCGCCGTTGACCCGCACGCGCCCCGCCGCCAGCGCCGAGAGCGCATGACGACGGTTGAGCTGTGGCTGACGTGTCAGCCAGCGGTCCAGCCGCATGACCTAGTCCGCCGCCTTGAGCTGGGCTTCCATCTCTTCCAGCGCTTCCTGAGCCTCGAACCATTCGGCTTCGGCCTCATCGAGGCGACTCTTGATCTCGCCCTGGCTGGCCAGCAAATTGGTCAGCTCCGCCTTGCGGTCCACCTCGTAGAGCGTGGCATCGCCCAGCGCTTCCTCGATCTTGTCCAGCTCGCCCTGCGCCTTGCTCATCTTCTGCTCGGCCTTGTCGCTGACCTTCTTGAGCGGACGCAGCTTCTCGCGCAGTTCAGCCGCCTGACGGCGTGCCTCCTTGCGGTCCGGCGTGCGCGTGCTGTCGGTCCCTGCATCGGCATCCTTCTGGGCGCGCGCTTCCCGCCGCTCGCCCTCGACGCGTGCCTTGAGCCAGGCACGGTAGTCATCCAGATCACCATCGAAGGGCGTCACGCGGCCATCGGCGATGCACCAGAATTCATCGACACAGGCACGCAGCAGGTGGCGGTCGTGGGAGACCAGAATCACGGTGCCCTCGAAGGTCGCCAGTGCATCGGTGAGCGCCTCGCGCATGTCGAGGTCCAGGTGGTTGGTCGGCTCATCCAGCAGCAGCAGGTTGGGCTTCTGCCACGCGATCAGCGACAGCGCCAGACGCGCCTTCTCGCCGCCGGAGAACGACTCCACCGTGGCGTAGACCTCATCGCCGTGGAAGCCGAAACTGCCGAGGAAGGTGCGGATCTCCAGCTCACCCGCCGACGGTGACAGGCGCAGCACATGATTGAAGGGCGTCGAGGACAGGTCGAGCCCGTCCACCTGATGCTGGGCGAAGTAGCCGATGGCCAGATGCTCGCCGGCGGTCCGCTGGCCCTCGACCAGCGCAAGCTCGCCGGTGAGCGCCTTGATCAGCGTCGACTTGCCGGCGCCGTTGGGGCCGAGCAGACCGATGCGCTGCCCCGGCAGCAGCGAGAAGCGCACCCCGGAGAGCTGCGGCGGCTGACCGGGATAGCCGATCACCGCGCGGTCCAGCCCCAGCAGCGGATGCGAGATCTTGTCGGAGCACGGGATGGTGAAGTGGAACGGGGAATCGGCCTTGACCGCCGCCGTCTCTTCCATGCGCTCCAGCATCTTCATGCGGCTCTGGGCCTGACGCGCCTTGGTGGCCTTGGCCTTGAAGCGACGCACGAAATCCTCGATCTCGGCGCGCCGTGCCATGGTCTTCTCGTGCTCGACCTGCTCGCGCACCAGGCGCTCGGAACGCGTGCGCTCGAAGCGGCTGTAGTTGCCCTTGTAGACCACCAGCTTGCGGCGATCGAAGTGGATGATGTGATCACACACCGCATCGAGGAAGTCGCGGTCGTGGGAGATCAGCAGCAGCGCGCCGGGATAACGCGCCAGCCATTGCTCCAGCCACAGCAGCGCATCGAGATCCAGGTGGTTGGTCGGCTCATCCAGCAGCAGCAGGTCAGAGGGCGTGAACAGGGTACGCGCCAGATTGGCACGCATGCGCCAGCCACCCGAGAAGGCCGCCAGCGGCTGACTGAGCTGCGCCTGGCTGAAGCCGAGGCCGACCAGCAGCTGCTCGGCACGTGCCCGCGCGGTGTAGCCATCGAGGGTGTCGAAGTGGGCGTGCAGCTCGGCCTGACGCTGGTGCTCACCGCTCTCTTCAGCGGCCGCCAGGGCGCGCTCGGTCTCGCGCAGCGCGTGGTCTCCGTCCATGACGTAGTCGACGATCGGCCGCTCCAGCGCATCGATTTCCTGCGCCATGTGCGCGACACGCACGCCACCGGCCAGCGATACCTTGCCGCTGTCGGGCGTCAGCTCGCCGAGGATCAGGCCGAACAGGCTCGACTTGCCGGCGCCATTGGGGCCGACGATACCGGCCTTGTGACCGGCATGCAGCGTCAGGTCCGCTTCGTCGATCAGCGGTGCTCCGCCGCGTTGCAGGGCGAGCTGGCGCAGTGCAATCATGACAACCTCGATCAGAAAATACGGGGGACGTCGGGCTCCCGTTCACCGCCACCGACACGAGCGCTACGACTCAGCAAGCTGCTGGGCGCGACTCGTGAAGAGACATCATCGGTGGCACGTGAAGAGACATCATCGGTGGCACGTGAAGAGACATCATCCGTGACACATGAAGAGACATCATCCGTGACACACGAAGAGGCCGACTTGATGGGCGCATATTCTATCGGATTGTGGGACTACGCGCTGTCTCTGTATGCCCTGCCCGGCGAGGTCGGCTCTGCGGGCAACCCTCAGCCGACGCCGGACATGATGAGTACCTGCCTGCTGCTGCAGGACGAGGCGGGCCTCGATGTCTGCGAGCTGCTGTGGATTCACTGGCTGTCCGCCCACGGCATCGCCCTCGCCGCCTCGCCCACTCGTTTGCTGGAAGACGTGCGCGACTGGCAGGGCTGGATGACCGGGATGCTGCGCGAGCGGCGCCGCCAGCTGAAGCAGGAGCTGACGACGCTGCCCGCGACCCAGGACCCGGCCGCGGTGCAACGCCTGGAACGCCTCTATCAGCAGCTCAAGGCCTGCGAGCTTTCCGCCGAGCAGGAAACCCTCGCCCAGCTGGAAGAGCTGAGTCCTGCGCTGTCGTCAGCCGAAGGCGCGACCGGCCTGCGGGCGCCCTTCGCGCATGTCGCGGACCCGCTGCAGGCCTTTCAGCAATCGCTGGCCCTGCTGAGCGGCAAGACGACGCTCACCGTGGGGGACCACCCGTCGGCACGTGCCCTGCGCCGGCTGGCACTGGCCCGCGTGCCCGCCGGCGCCTGACAACGCCAGCGAGATGCGGAACTTGTACGCGGCTGGTAGAGTCGGAGTAACACTAGTGCCCGAGGCAGGCCATGCCGCCTCGGTGCCAATTGCGTGTTTCGGGCCCGTCTCAGGCCCATTCCATCCTGAAGGAGTTTTCATGAAACAGCTGGTCAGTGCCGTCGCGCTCGGCGCCCTCCTGGTCACCCCGTTCAGCTTTGCCGCCGATGACAGCCTCGCAGACGAGCAGGCACAGCTCAGCTATGGCATCGGTGCAACTCTGGGCAAGAGCCTCTCCCAGGACATCACCGATCTGGATCTCGACGCCTTCACTCAAGCCGTGCGTGATGTCTACGCCAAGGGCGACATGAAGATGAGCGACCAGGAAATCGCGGATTCGCTTTCCCGCTTCCAGCAGAAGAAGATGGAAGAGCAGAAGAAGATGGTCGAGCAGGAAGCGACCGACAACAAGGCAGAGGGTGACAAGTTCCTCGCCGACAACGCCAAGAAGGATGGCGTGAAGACGCTGGATTCCGGCCTGCAGTACAAGGTGCTGGAATCCGGTGACGGCGCGACCCCGTCCGCTGAAGATACCGTCAAGGTGAACTACGAAGGCAAGCTGCTGGACGGCACCGTCTTCGACAGCTCCTACCAGCGTGGCGAGCCGGTCAGCTTCAAGGTCAACCAGGTCATCAAGGGTTGGCAGGAAGCACTGCAGGAAATGAGCGTCGGCGACACCTGGATGCTCTACGTCCCGGCCGAGCTTGCCTACGGCAAGGCTGGCACCGGCGGCCCGATCGGCCCGAACGAGACGCTGACCTTCAAGGTCGAGCTGCTCGACGTGACCAAGGCTGACGCCAAGCAGTAATGGCGGCGTGAGCCTCCCCTGCTGGCAACCGGCAAGCACTGCTGCCGGTTGCAACGAAAGAGCCGCCCATCGGGCGGCTCTTTGCGTTTCTGGCAAGGCTGGATGAGGGCCAGTGGCAAGCTCATCCAAGCGCATGCTGCGCACAGGACAACGGGGCATGCCATCACTACGGCAATGGCTGATGTCCGCTGATTCTCCCCTCCAGAAGGCCCGGTGCGGACGCCGCCAGCCTGTGGATAAATCTGTGGGGAAGCTATTGACCACAGGTTGACAACCGGCCTTTCCGGTGCCTGTCGCGGCAGTGATGCTGGTTGAACGCAAAGCAACCACTGACTTGATATTTTTAGTCGATATTGCGTAACAGTTTGTTTTTACTGGTCTTTATAAATCAGCACTTGACGGCACTGCGTTGCGTGTTCGAAGCGTCATGATTATCCACAAAATTTTCCTTGAGCGCTTGCCAACTTGTGGACAATGTGTATTTCACCGATGAGAAAGGGCTCAAGACGCGGCGCATTCAGCGGGTGCCACGCAGCGCTCAATCAGCGGTCGCGCTCAGGACGCGCGTCACGCCAGCGCGAACACCGGCCGGCCCCGGCGTGAATGGAATGCGATCGTAGATGCGTCCCTGAGCAGAGACGAGATAAAGCGCGGCACCATGATCGATGGTGTAACCCAGCGCGGAGTCCTGCGCCTCGACACGCCGATAGCTGACGCCATAGCGCCGCGCCACATCGGCGAGTGCCGCCTGACTGCCGGTGATGCCCTGAAAGCGCGGCCCGAAGTGCCCGGTGTATTCGGCCAGCCGGGCAGGGGTGTCGCGCTCGGGGTCCAGCGACACCATCACCGGCACCACGCGCGCCGCCGCTTGGGGTGGCAGTTCAGACATCACCTGACGCAGCGCCGCCAGCGTCATCGGGCAGACATCCGGGCACTGGGTATAGCCGAAGTAGAGCGCGACGACCGGCGTGGCCTGCGCGTCTGCGGCCTCGCCCATCGTGACCTCCGCGAGCGTGAAGTCACCCTGCTGTGATTCGAACTGGATGGGGCCGCCCAGACTGGCCCAGGCCTGCATTCCCGTGACCGGCGCCAGATCCTGCTGCGCCTGCTGCCAGGCGACACCGGCACCGATCACGGCCGCCAGGCCGACGGCACCCAGCAGCCACCAGCGTCTGGCGACGCCCTTGTCCAGCTGATGGCTTTCTTGTCGACTATTGTCCAGCTGATGGCTCTCTTGTCGGCGAGTGCCTGCTTGCCCGGCCTGTGACTTTCGCTCTGCGCCCATCCCTGCCTCCCGGTGCCTTCATGCCTGAAACGACGTCCCTGCCGGCCGGGCTCAGCGCCAGCGGCTAGCTGCCCTGATGCGTCGGGCGGGTATCACTGCGAAACAATTGATCGACCGAGCTTTCGAGCTGCTCCGCCGTGGTGGCCTGCGGGTGGCTATCGAAATCGAACCAGCTGCCCAGTCGGCCACGCTCGGTGGTCACGATCACCTGCGCACGCCACGCCATGGTCGCGCTGCTGCAGAACCCCAGCTGCCCCTCCCCCTGCCAATGCTGGCGCTCGAGGCTCTGGGCATCGGTGGTGTTCAGCACGCTGCGCTTCACGCCCATGTCCATGTGGCGGCCGATGAAGTCCACCTCGACCCCCTCCGGTGAGACGCCTTCCGTCATCACGCGGATGCCCAGCGGTGTCAGCGGACTGATATCGCCCTCCAGCGCCAGGGTAATACGCCCGAAGCGGCCCAGCTCTGCAGTACAGGGGGCATGATTGAGCTCACAGGACTGATTGGGCGCAAACCAGGTCACCTTGCCGTTGCTGCCATCGCGTACCAGGTAATAGTCGATCAGGTAATACAGCGAGACCACGATGGTGATCAGCGTGACGATGATCAGCAGATTGAGCAGCCGCGGGCGGGCATTGTCTTCTTCTACGCGATACATGGCAGTTCCGGCAACGGTCCGGCAGCGCATCGACAGGCAAGGCGCCCCGAATGGGAAAGAAAGTGACGTGATGGGAATGGTCTGCGCTCAGCCACGACATGACGCCAGCGCGTGACCGGCGAACAAGACCTGAGTCCAAGTGCAGCGCTGAGCGAGTCATGACAAGCTTACCAGCCCGCCTCACCGCGGCAGCAGGCGAGACATCATGTCACGCGCACGCCACATCGCTCTCAAGGCATTCGCACTCAGCCCCGACAAGGAGTCAGCATGGCAAGTGTACAGCAGGCGCTCGGCCCCCTCTTCCTGTTGATCCTCGCGGGGGCATTGCTCGGGTGGAAGCGCTTCCCCGGCGAAGGCTTCTGGAGCGAACTGGAACGCCTGATCTATTACGTGCTGTTCCCCGCCATGCTGGTGTCCACGCTGGCACGTGCCGACATGGCCAGCGTGCCGGTCGTGGCGCTGGCCAGCGTGATGCTGGGCGCGATGCTGCTGTTCGCCGCCGCGCTATGGCTGAGCTGGCGTCACGCGCCGGACTGGCTGAGCCGTCATATGGGCGACGCCGCCTCCTTTACCTCGCTCTTCCAGGGCAGCATCCGCTTCAACAGCTACGTCGGCGTGGCCGGGGCAGCAGCGCTGCATGGCAGTGCCGGGGCGACCGTCGCGGCCGTGGCGCTGGCGCTGATGGTGCCTGCCGCCAACCTGCTGTGCGTGATGGCCTTCATCGGGGCAGGCACCCTGGGCGAAGGCGGCCTGCTGCGCTCGCTCAAGGCGCTGACCCGCAATCCGCTGGTGCTGGCGTGTCTGGCCGGCACGGCGCTCAACCTGAGCGGCATCGGCTTGCCGGGCTGGAGTGGTGACGCCATCAGCCTGCTGGGGCGCGCCGCCTTGCCGCTCGGCCTGGTCGCGGTGGGCGTGGCACTGCGTCCGCGTGTACTGGTGAGCAGTGGCAGCGTGGCGTGGCTGGCGAGCCTGCTGAAGCTGCTGGCGATGCCGGCATTGGTGGTCGTGCTCTGCCGGTGGTTCGGCCTTGAGGGAGTGGCGCGCGATGTGGCGATTCTGTTCGCGGCGCTGCCCACCGCGACCTCCGCCTATATTCTGGCCCGCCAGCTGGGCGGCAATGCCGAGCTGATGGCGGCCTTGATCACCGCCCAGACGCTGCTGGCGATGCTGACCCTACCCCTGTGGCTGGCGACCTGATCTCCTGTCGAGCTGTCGATCTGACGACCGCACATTCAAAACGCGACGTGAGCACCCAAAGCATGCGTAGCGCACAACAAAAAGGGCATCCCCAGATGAGGATGCCCAAGACCGTGACTAGCTTGATGAGGAGAAACACCGTAGCGGGGGCCTGACTCCGCCGCTACGGCTGGGCTTGCGCCCTGCGATGTCTGCCCGGACACCACACAGACAAGATAATCATTCTCATTTGCTTTTGCAAGGCAAATGCGAAGAATTTCTATTTAAGCTTTGTCTTGTGCATCCTCGAGCGAGAACACCCTCAGCTCCGCATGCAATTCGACCTCCAGCGCCGTCATGGCTTCCGCACGCGCCAGGCCATCACGCTCGGCGCGATATAGATGCGGGGTCATGGTCAGCAGGTCCCGAATCTGCTCATTGCTGGTCAATGACAGCCCCGCATGCAGATGCTCGACCTCGCCGCTGATGGCGAAGCCAGCAGACTCGGCAGCGCTAAGTCCGGCCTCGCCACGCGCGGGCTTCAGCTCGCGGTAGAGAATCTTGCGCAACGCCAGCAGATGCTCGGCCCCCGCTTCCAGCAACACGACGTGGCCACCGGGCTTGAGGACACGCGCGAACTCCTGCCAGACAGGGAAGCCGAAGGCGCAGATGACGACATCCACACACGCCTCCTCCAGCGGCAGGGCGGCGTTGGTGCCCACCAGCCAGGCGGCATCACGTGACTGCTTCGCCGCGGCCAGCACCGCGTGCTTGGAGATATCCAGCCCCGCCGCCGTCAGCGAGAGATTCTGCTCACCGGCAGCGCACGCCAACTGACGCAGATAGAAGCCTTCGCCGCAGCCGGCATCCAGCACGGCCAGCGGCGCCTGAGACGTCTGGGCCGCTGCCAATGCCAGCACACGGCTGGCCAGGGCCGCCGCCAGCGGCTGATAGCCGCCGAGGGCGAACAGGCGCTGACGAGCGCTCACCATCGCCTTGCTGTCGCCGGGGTCCAGGCTGCGCTTGCGCTGCACCGGCAGCAGATTGACATGCCCCTGGCGTGCGATATCGAAGCGATGCCCGTCGGCACAGCACCAGCTCTGGCCATCACGTACCAGCGGCTGGGCATCCAGCGGACAGGTCAGGGCCGTCAGCGGGGTCATGGTCGGGCGATCAGCCGAGTCGGCGGTAGGCGTCGTCATGGTCAGCAACTCTCGGGACGAGGAAAGAAAGGGACAGCAAACACGGCAAGCGGCACAGACCGCCACGCAGGCAAATGGCCTTGGCACGCAGAACCGCGCCATGGCAATGGGCCTCACACGCAAGCGGCCACCCGAAGGCGGCCGCGATGCAGCGTCATGAAGACGCCGCCACTGCGCACGAGGCGCTGATCAGTCCTGCTTGACGAAGATCAGGTCCCACACGCCGTGGCCGAGACGCTCGCCGCGCTGTTCGAACTTGGTCAGCGGACGGAAGTCCGGACGCGGCACGTAGGGTGCGGTTTCCGCCGGAGCGGTGTTGGCAAAGCCCGGTGCTTCGGCCATCTCTTCCGCCATCGCTTCGGCGTAGTTGGCCCAGTCGGTGGCCATGTGGAAGTGGCCGCCCGGCTTGAGCACACGACGCACCAGCTCGACGAAGGCCGGCTGAACGATACGACGCTTGTGGTGCTTCTTCTTCGGCCACGGGTCCGGGAAGAACAGCTGGAAGGTGTCGGCGCAACCGGCCGGCACGCAATCCGCCAGCACTTCCAGCGCGTCGTGACGATAGACACGCAGGTTGGTCAGGCCCAGCTTGTCGACATCATCCAGCAGCTTGCCGACGCCCGGCGCGTGCACTTCGATGCCGATGAAGTCGGTGTCCGGGTTGGCCTGTGCCTGTTCACACAGTGACTTGCCCATGCCGAAGCCGACTTCGATCACCAGCGGCGCCCGACGCCCGAACAGCGCTTCGAGATCCAGCTCGCCCTGCTCGTGACGCAGGCCAAGGCGCGGGAAGACCTCTTCCAGCCCGCGGGTCTGGGCCTGGGTCATGCGGCCACCACGAATCACGTAGCTCTTGATGCCACGCTTGCGGGCGACGGCTTCATCGGCAACGGAAGGGGTCGCTGGCGCGCTTTCGGTCTGCACGCTCTCGGGCTGCGCGCTCTCGTTCTGCACACTCTCTTGCTGCGCGTCGTCAGCGGGAGCAGAAGTGGACGTGTCGTCCTGCGGCTTGGAAGTCTCGTCAGTCATGGGGTCGTCTTGGTCTTTGCATGAACGATGCGCGTGCATCGGATTCGAATGTTTCAGGGCTCAGCCGGTGATCAGGCCAGCGCCCGGTGAGGAAGCACGTGCCGTCAGGCGAGTCGGCATGCGGCCGGCCAGGAAGGCGCCACGGCCGGAAATCACGGCCTGACGCATGGCATCTGCCATCAACAGCGGCTGGCGCGCGTGGGCGATGGCACTGTTCATCAGCACGCCATCACAGCCCAGCTCCATGGCGAAGGCGGCTTCTGACGCCGTACCCAGACCAGCATCGACCAGCACCGGCACATTGGCGCGCTCGATGATCAGCGATAGGGTGTGCGGGTTGAGAATGCCGAGGCCGGAGCCGATCAGCGAGCCCAGCGGCATGATGGCGCAGCAGCCGATTTCCTCGAGCTGGCGCGCGACGATGGGGTCGTCGGAGGTATACACCATCACGTCGAAGCCATCGGCGACCAGCTCTTCAGCGGCCTTGAGCGTCTCGACGATATTGGGATACAGCGTGTCCTGATCGCCCAGCACTTCCAGCTTGACCAGGTTGTGGCCATCCAGCAGTTCACGGGCCAGCTTGCAGGTACGCACCGCATCACGCGCGTTGTAGCAGCCGGCGGTGTTGGGCAGGAAGGTATAGCGATCCGGTGACAGCACGTCGAGCAGGTTCGGCTCGTCAGCGTTCTGACCCAGGTTGGTACGGCGGACCGCAAAGGTGACCACTTCCGCGCCGGACGTCTCGATGGCGGAGCGTGTCTCGTCCATGTCCTTGTACTTGCCGGTACCGACCAGCAGGCGCGAGGAGAACTCGCGGCCGGCGACGATCAACGGGCTGTCGCAGGCGACCTGGGTGACGGGATTGTTCAATGTCGGGGCAGAACTGTCTGTCATGATGACCTCATCGAGCTGGACGTGAACGCGCTGAGCGCGAGCGAGTAGTGAAAAGTGTCAATCCTGGAAACAGGACGGATCAGCCACCACCGATGGCATGGACGATCTCGATGCGGTCACCGGCATGCAGACGGGTGTCGGCGTGCGCGCTACGTGGCACGATGTCTTCATTGCGTTCCACTGCCAGTCGGCGGCCCTGGAGACCGAGACTCTCGACCAGAGCGGCAATCGTCGTGTCGTCCGTCACCACGTGGTCTTCACCGTTGAGCTGTATCTGCATGCTGTCCTCCCGCGAAAAGAGGCCGCTATTGTAGCGGCTTTACGTGGACAGGCGTAGGCACATCGTGCCGCGCCACCTGCCCTCAAGGAATTATTGTCTATGCGTCACAACGACTCCCACTCCCGCCACTGGTGGCTGGCCATGGGACTGGCCGGCATGTCCACCGTCGCGCTGGGTGCCTTCGCCAGTCACGGCCTGCGCGGCACCCTGAGCGCGGACATGCTGCGCGTGTTCGAGACCGGCGTCCGCTATCAGATGTGGCACGTGCTGGCGGCGGTCGGGGTACTCGCCTGGCGCTCGGTGCAGCCGCTGCGCGGCCAGATGCTGACGCTGGGGCTGTGGGCTGCCGGCATCCTGATGTTCTCGGGGTCGCTGTATGCCCTGGCGACCACGGCGCGCACCCAGCTGGGCATCATCACGCCCATCGGCGGCCTGCTGCTGATCGCCGGCTGGCTGAGCCTGGCCGTCACCGGCTGGCGTCAGCGCGGCAGCGAAGAGAAGGATATCAACAAGCTGTAGCGGACTGGCCCAAGGCGTTGCCCACGACCGTCCCGGGGTCAGTCATCGCTGTCCGGCAAGGTATAGGTCGCGGTCACGATGGCGACCGGGTCGGTGTCACCGTGGCTGAAAAGCTCGATCTCGCCGACGGCCAGCCGCCGACCCAGCTTGCGGATACGCGCGGTGGCCATCAGATCGCGGTCTCCGCGCGCGCGACGCAGGAAGTGGATACTGAGATCACTGGTGACGGCCATCGGCTCCGGGCCGATCTCGCCGAGAATCGCGACATACAGGCAGACATCCGCCAGCGCCATCATCGTCGGCCCGGACACACAGCTGCCGGGACGCAGGTGCTCGTCCTCGATGGCCAGCCCCATGGTCGCCCAGCGATCGCCGACGGCCTCGATGGTACCCAGACGCTGGGGGAAGACTTCATCGAGGAAATCCTCGATGGCGGCGGCGCTCATCACGGGCATGACATTCTCCTCGACACACTGGGTCCGATCGCGCGGTTACGCGGTTTCTGGGGCAAGGCTAGCGGCAAATGCGGTCTCGGGAAACATGCGCCTGGCAAAATAGTGGCCGGGCAATTCCTGCTCGGCGACAGACAACAACGGCGACCCTGGGTCGCCGTTGTCGTGTTCAGTGTTTCCTGCCGTCAGCCGCCCTGCGATCAGCAAGCCTGCTGCTTTTTCTCGAGACGACGGCGATGCAGGACCGGCTCGGTGTAGCCGCTCGGCTGCACGCGACCCTGGAAGACCAGCTCGCAGGCGGCCTGGAAGGCGATGGAGCCCTCGAGGTCATCCGTCATCGCCTGATAGCTGGGGTCCGCGGCATTCTGGCGGTCCACCACGCCGGCCATGCGCTCCAGCGTGTCCTGCACCTGGGCGCTGTCGACGATGCCGTGATGCAGCCAGTTGGCGATGTGCTGGCTGGAGATGCGCAGCGTGGCGCGGTCTTCCATCAGGCCGACATCGTGGATGTCCGGCACCTTGGAGCAGCCGGTGCCGTGATCGATCCAGCGCACCACATAACCGAGGATCCCCTGGGCATTGTTGTCCAGCTCGGCCTGGATCTCCTCGGCACTCCACTGGGGGTCGAGCTCCAGCGGGATGGTCAGCAGGTCATCGAGGCTGGCACGCGGACGGCTGAGCAGATCATGCTGCACGTCCTTCACCGAGACCTGGTGATAGTGCAGCGCATGCAGCACGGCGGCGGTCGGTGACGGTACCCAGGCGGTGTTGGCACCGGCGCGCGGATGGCCGATCTTCTGCTCGAGCATCGCGGCCATCAGGTCGGGCATGGCCCACATGCCCTTGCCGATCTGGGCGCGACCCCGCAGGCCACATTCCAGGCCGACATCCACGTTCCATTTCTCGTAGGCCTGAATCCAGGCGGCGCCCTTCATGTCGCCCTTGCGCAGCATCGGGCCGGCTTCCATCGAGGTGTGCATCTCGTCACCGGTGCGGTCCAGGAAGCCGGTGTTGATGAAGGCCACGCGGGAACTGGCGGCCGCGATGCAGGCCTTGAGGTTGACGGTGGTGCGGCGCTCCTCATCCATGATGCCCATCTTGAGCGTGGAGTCCGGCAGCCCCAGCAGCTGCTCGACCCGCGCGAACAGCTCATCGGCGAAGGCGACCTCCTCGGGACCATGCATCTTGGGCTTGACGATGTAGACGGAGCCGGTGCGCGAGTTGCAGATGCCGCCGCGGTCCTGCTTGTCGCCCTTGAGGTCGTGCAGCGCGATCAGGCTGGTGAAGATGGCATCCATGATGCCTTCCGGCGCTTCGCTGCCGTCCTCGAGCAGGATGGCCGGGTTGGTCATCAGATGGCCGACGTTGCGAATCAGCATCAGCGAACGACCATGCAGCACGCGCGTGGTGCCATCGGCGCCGGTGTATTCGCGGTCCGCATTCAGCTTGCGCGTCATGCTGCGGCCATTCTTCTCCAGCGTCTCGGTCAGGTCGCCCTTCATCAGGCCCAGCCAGTTGCGATAGACCGTCACCTTGTCTTCGGCATCGACGGCGGCCACCGAGTCCTCGCAGTCCATGATGGTGGAGAGCGCGGCCTCCATGATCAGGTCACTGACATTGGCGGGGTCGGTCTTGCCGATGGGGTGCTCGGCATCGATCACGAGCTCGGCGTGCAGACCGTTGTGGGCGAAGATGATCGCGCTCGGCGCGCTTTCATCGCCGCGATAGCCGAGGAAGCGTTCCGGCGACTTGAGGCTGAGGTCACGTCCTCCGGCACGCACCAGCAGATGACCATCACGAATCGTGTAGCCTTCGCTGTCGTGGTGACTGCCGCCGGCCAGCGGCGCGATGGTATCCAGCACCTGGCGCGCATAGGCGACGACCTTGGCCCCGCGCGCCGGGTTGTAGTCCTTGCCACGCTCGGCGCCATCTTCCTCGCTGATCGCATCGGTACCGTAGAGCGCGTCGTAAAGTGAGCCCCAGCGCGCATTGGCGGCATTCAGGGCGTAGCGGGCATTCATCACCGGCACCACCAGCTGCGGGCCAGCCTGCTGACAGATCTCGCTATCCACGAAGGCGGTGCTGGCTTCGACCGTATTCGGCTCCGGCAGCAGATAGCCGATCCTGTGCAGAAACGCCTTGTAGGTCTCGAGGTCTACCTTGCCCGGATGCTCGCGGTGCCAGGCGTCGATCTCGCTCTGCAGCTGCTCGCGGGTCGCCAGCAGTTCGCGGTTGCGCGGTGCCAGTTCGTGCAGCAGTGAATCGACACCCGCCCAGAAGGTCTCCGGCGCGATCCCTGTGCCCGGCAGCGCTTCCTGCTCGATGAAGCGGTGCAGGCTGGCGTCGATGGCCAGGCGCTGAAGTTGAATACGGTCGGTCATGCGTTTGCTCTCCCTGAAAACGAATCGCTGGAAACCCTCAACGGCTGACAACACTGCAAGCAGTGGTGTTCAAAAGGATTTTCGCCAGACGGCACTCACTGGCGCGGCGTTTGACGCGACTGCTGACGCGCGACTGCCCGACCAGCGTGAGCCATCGAGGCGCCGGGCAGGAAGACGCTGTCACCTGCCCGGCGGGGACGAATCCCATCACCATACCCGATGGCGAGGCCGGCGAAAGGACTGCTATGACCAATGAACAAGCTCATGGAGCCCGATTACCCGCCCAGCGTTGATTCCGCGTCGCTGTTGTTGCTCGGCGACAGGCGGGGAAAACAGTGAAGAAACACTGTTCTTTGTGTAGCTCGCAGCCGCGCCAGCCGCTAGCATGGCAGCATTATGGAGATGACCATGCCCGATTTCAGTGAACTGCTCGACCACGGCCCCTTTATCCGCCTGCCTGACATGCTGCCGGGCCAGACGTCCAGTCCACTGGAGCGTTACCTGGGCCATTATGGTCTCGATGCGCTGCGCAGCGAGGACATCGCCGTGCATGCCGGCCACCTGGAGGCCGGGGGCTTTCGCCTGTGGGCCCAGCTGTGGACACCGCGCAAGCCGCGCGGCACCGTCTTCGTGGTCCACGGCTACTTCGATCACCTCGCCCTCTATCGCCATCTGCTGGCGCACCTGCTGCGCAACGGCTGGCAGGTTGCCTTGTGGGACCTGCCGGGCCATGGCCTGTCATCCGGCGAGCCCGCCTCCATCGATGACTTCGGCGACTATGTCGGCTGCCTGCAGGCCTTCCAGGATTACCTGGAAGAGCACAGCCTGGCGCCGCACCCGTGGTTCGGCATCGGCCAGAGCACCGGCGGCTCGGTGCTGGCCACCGATGCCCTGATGCGCGGCGATGAATCGCGCTGGCAGGGAATCGCCCTGCTCGCACCACTGGTGCGGCCGTGGGGCTGGTCGCAGTCACGCTGGCTGCACAGCATGGCGCGCCCCTTCATCGATTCCATTCCGCGCAAGTACCGCGCGAATACCAATGATGTGGCCTTCTACGAGTTTCTCAGCACCAATGATCCGCTGCAGGCCGATCGCCTCGCGGTGAAGTGGGTGACGGCGATGCGGGAGTGGATCCCCCGTCTGCGCGCCCTCCCCCCCTGCTCACTGCCGACCCTGATCCTGCAGGGCGAGCAGGACACCACCGTCGATTGGCAGTGGAATCTCGGCGTGTTGGCCAGCAAGTTCCCCAATGCGCGCATCTACCGCCATCCCGAGGCCCAGCACCACCTGGTCAATGAAGCCGAGCCGATTCGTCAGGAGCTGTTTGCCGAGCTGGACGCCTTCCTCGATGCCCTGTCGCAGCGCCCGTCAGACCTGCCGCAGCAGGGGCGCACGGCATGATGGCCATGCATCGCCTGCGCATGCTGGCCGCGACCCTGCTACTCTCCACGCTGGCGGGCTGCATGAGCCTGGACCAGGTGCCGCGTGCCGAACGCGACCCCATCTATGGTCTCGGCCAGAGCGCGGCGCGCCTGATCGCCGAGCAGCCCTGGACACCCCCGCTCGAGCAACAGGTATTGCTGCTCGCGCCGCCCGAGGTGGATGACACGCTGCAGGCCAACCCGGGCGCGCTGAACGAGGCGCTGACCCGCGCACTACTGGCGCTCAAGAACGGGCCTCAGGTGCTCAACTGGAGCACTGACCGCCCCGCCGTCGATAGCCGCCAGTGGCGTCTCGAGACCACTCTCGAGGCCAGTGGCGTCGCACTGACCTTGTCAGACCGCACTCTGCAGCCGTATCAGCTGCAGCTGACGCTGGTCCGCAGCGCCAGTGCCGAGCGCAATGAGACGCGCACCTTCACCCTGAGCGGCGCCTTCGACCAGGCGGCCCTCGAGTCGCTGGCGCGCAATCACCCCGCGCCCTGAGCTGTGAGCCCTGAGCCCTGAGCAGTGAGCCCTGAGCCCTGAGCCCTGAGTCTTGCGCCCAGCTGCGCCGGGACCCGCCCACCACCCCTGATTCACCCTTTACCGTTTTCTGCTTTTCCGGAGCCAACATGACCACCGCCAGTCCCCGTCGCTTTCTTGCCCACCTCTATCAGGATGGGCCGCATAACCCGTTCCCCGGCATCAAGGCGCTGGAACGCAGACTGGGACACGCGCTGCCGTATCAATATGGCTCCAACGAAGGGCTCGACATGCCGCACCATACGCTGGGCGGCGCGCTGGGCACTGCCCTGGCCGACCTGAGCCGCAGCTATGCCGACGCCGATGCCTGGCAACTGCGCCAGCAACTGGCTGAGCGTCTGGGAGTCGCCTACGAGAACCTGCTGGTCGATGCCGGTGCCGACAGCCTGCTGGCACTGGTGATGCGCGCCACCGTCTGTGCGGGCGAGCGCGTGATCACCAGCGCCGGCACCTATCCGACCCTGGCGTACTTCGCCCGCGGGCTGGGTGCCGAGGTCATCGAGGTGCCCTACAGCGAGAGCTTCGCCACGGCCGATGACGCCTCATCGTCGCGACTGGCACCGGACCTCGCGGCGCTGCTCGCCGCGGCAAGGCTGCATGATGCCCGCGTCGTCTATCTCGCCAACCCCGATAACCCCAGCGGTCACCTGCATTCTGACGCCGATGTGCGCGCCCTGCGCGACGCCCTGCCCCAGAACTGCAGCCTGCTGCTGGATGAGGCCTATCACGACTTCCGCCCGGACGCCGCCCACGCCGACCATGCGCCGATGGCACGCACCTTCCGCCTGCGCACCTTCTCCAAGGCCTATGGGCTGGCGGGCCTGCGTCTCGGCTTCATGATCGCCGAGCCTGATGATGTCGCCATGCTGACCAAGGTGCGGATTCACTTCGCGGTCAGCGCCCCGGCAATGGCGGCAGGTGAGCTGCTGCTGGCGCACCCTGAAGAGGCGGCAGCGCACGTCGCCGGCGTGATCGACTGTCGCGATCGTCTCGCCGAGCACCTGCGCTCGCTGGGCGCGGAAGTACTGCCCAGCGCGACCAACTTCCTCTGCGTGCGCCTCAAGAGCGCCGAACTGGCAGCACAGGTGCAGCAGCAATTGATGGCTCAAGGCGTGCTGATCACTCGCTCTCCGCATCCTTCGCTTGGCCACATCCTGCGCATCTCGACACTCGAAGACAGTCTGGTGCCGGGCCGTCTGGCGCGTCTCGAGCAGGCCATCGCCGAAGAGCGCCGTTCATGAGCGATTTATCGTGAGGGCCTCGCGATGACCCTGGTCAGCCTCGCGGCCCGCGCCTTGAGCAGCCTCGCCGTGGTGGGCGCGAGCCTCTGGCTGGTGCCCGCACTGTGGTTCCGCCTGCCGGGACCGGAAGGGCTGCGCACCACCGTGGCTGCTCTCTCAGCGGTGCTGGGCCTCGTGTGCGTGATTGCCCTGTGGTGGCCGCAGGCCAGCGCGATTCGCTGGCGGCTGATGGGCAGCTACCTGATGCTGCTGGTCGCAAGCCTTGCCTGGTGGGCCAGCATCACGCCACGGGCGGACCGCGACTGGGCGCCGGAGGTGGCGCATCTGGTCGAGGGGCAGGTGGTCACGCCAGCACGGGACGAGGCATCGCCGGCAAGCGCCAGGGCCGAGGCTGCCACGCAGGGTGAAGTGCTGCATCTCGAGCAGGTACGCAACTTCGTGTGGCACAGCGCCGAGGATTACACGCCGCGCTGGGAAAGCCGCGACTATCCGCTGGAGGAGCTGACCTCGGTGGACCTGCTGACCAGTCACTGGATGGGGCCGCAGATCGCCCACACGCTGGTCAGCTTCGGCTTTGCCGATGGCCGCTATCTGGCCTTCTCGGTGGAGATCCGCAAGGAGCGCACCGAGCAGTTCTCGACCCTCGGCGGCATGTTCAAGCAGTACGAACTGGCGGTGATCGCCGCCGACGAACGCGACATCATCCGCGTGCGCAGCAACATGCGCGGCGAGCAGGTACACCTCTATCGGGTGCAGATGCCGCGCGAGATGATCCGCGAGCTGTTGCTGGCCTACGTCGACGAAGCCGAGACATTGCGCACTCAGCCACGCTTCTACAACACCGCCACCAGCAACTGCACCACCCTCGTCTACGCGATGATGACGCGCCTGACCGACGGCCTGCCGCTGGACTACCGCCTGCTGCTCTCCGGCTATCTGCCGGAATATGTCGCGGACCAGGGCGCCCTGAGTGACGCTGCGCCCTTCGCGGAGCTGAAAGCCAGCAGCCTGATCAATCCCGCCGCCATCGCCGCCGACGAGCATCCGGACGGCGACTTCTCACGCCTGATTCGTGAGGGCATTCCCGGCGCGGACCAACCGTCCTTTTGAGCATCACGGCCTGATGGCCGCACAGCCATCACCCGACTTCCCTCAAGCAGTGTCACGCTGTGCGCCGGCACCCGGGCGTGCCGGGTCCCTGCCCATCATGCGGTCCAGCTGGCGATAGCCGATGGCCTCCATCAGCTGCGGCCGCTGCACGCCGTCCTGGTCGATCAGATCACTCAGTGTCAGCGCGACACGCAGCACCCGGTGATAGGCGCGCGCCGAGAGATTGAGGCGTGACAGCACACCGGCCAGCCACTGGCGCTCGCCGTCTTCCAGCTGACAGGCGGCTTCCAGCGCGTGGGTATCCAGATGGGCATTCAGGCCGCCGCGTGCCAATTGGCGCGCGCGAGCGGCCAGCACTCGTTCACGCACGCCGGCCGACGCCTCACCGGGGGTGGCGGACGTCAGCTCCTCGGCGGGCAGGCCCGGCACCTCGACCTGCAGGTCGATGCGGTCCAGCAACGGGCCGGACAGACGCGCCTGATAGCGCTGGATCTGCGCCGGGGTACAGCTGCAATTGCGGCGACTGTCACCGAGGTAGCCACAGGGGCAGGGGTTCATCGCCGCGACCAGCTGGAAGCGCGCCGGGAAACGGCGTTGATGGCTGGCGCGTGAGATCAGGATACGGCCACTCTCCAGCGGCTCGCGCATCACTTCCAGCACGCCACGGTCGAACTCCGCCAGCTCATCCAGAAACAGCACGCCATGATGCGCCAGCGACACCTCGCCCGGACGCGGCTTGGAGCCACCTCCCACCAGCGCGACCCCACTGGCCGTATGGTGCGGGGCGCGGAAAGGCCGCTGACCCCAGCGCTCCATGATCGGCAGACCACATACCGAACGCACCGCCGCGACTTCCAGCGCCTCCCCTTCGCCCAGTGGCGGCAAGATGCCGGACAGGCGACTGGCCAGCATCGTCTTGCCGGTGCCCGGCGGACCAGCGAACAGCAGGTTGTGGCCGCCGGCCGCGGCGATCTCCAATGCCCTGCGTGCCTGATGCTGGCCACGCACCTCGCTCAGGTCGGGCTCCGGCAGGCGCGCCTGGGGAATGATCGAACACACATGCGGCGTGAGGCGCTCGCGCCCCAGCAGGTGAGCCACCAGCTCCAACAGATGGCCCACCGCCAGCACTTCCAACTCCTCGGCGAGTGCCGCCTCGTCGGCATTGCCGCGCGGCACCACCAGCGTCCGCCCCGCCTTGCGACAGCAGAGTGCGGCTGGCAGCACGCCGGTCACGGCACGGATGCTGCCATCCAGCGCCAGCTCGCCAAGGCACTCCATCGCTGCCACGGCCTCTTCCGGTATCTGCCCGGAGGCAACCAGAATCCCCAGCGCGATGGGCAGGTCGAAGCGTCCGCCTTCCTTGGGGAGATCCGCTGGCGCCAGATTGAGGGTGATACGCCGCGCCGGAAACTCGAAGCCGGCATTGAGCAGCGCACTGCGCACCCGCTCGCGACTCTCCTTCACCGCCGCTTCCGGCAAGCCGACGATGGACAGCCCCGGCAAGCCGTTGGAAAGGTGTACCTCCACCTGAACTTCCGGTGCTTCGAGACCAAGTGACGCGCGCGTGCGCAACATTGCCAATGACATGAGCCTTCCCTGCGTGATGCCGCCTCTCAGTTGCACGGCGCAATCGGAGCAGGCACTGGCCTGCCATGAGCGCGAAGGCACACACCGCTGCCAACCCTCCCAGCATGGCAAACCTCATACTCCCCGGAAGGCGAGCGCCTCAACGCTCGGGCGCTCGACAATTGCCGCAAGGCTTCGCACACCCTCACGACACTGCCATGAGTCACCTGAAAATGCGTGTTCAGGTGACGATTCTCGCGTCTATAACGTAAATTTCCTTACGCCCCAGACTCCCGCAATTACTGAATACGTAACAAACAGACAGGCTGTGGATAAGATTACATAATCATTGCGTGTGGACATTTTTTGAGCGCTCAAAACTTCATCATTCAAGGCACTGATGCCATCGATGATCAAGCGAGCCAACGTCGGACCAGGACACCCACAGCCCGACCTCAACTCACAAGCACCAACCAACAGAAATTAAACTCAATAACTGCAGGCAGGGTGCTTGGACGATCGACTCAGTCGAGTGATGAAAGCCATGTCAGAGATCAGGTTGAGCCAGAGGAGCTCATGAGGCGCCTGTCAGGGAGAGATCAGCGACGGCGCATGCGCTGCGTTCGAGGAATTTTCACGAGCATCGTGTCGTTGATGCCCGGGGATTGGTGCCTGAGGACCTGGCGCTGGGTGACGGCTTATTGCTATCTGGTGATTGAGAGCACCTGGCGCCTCGCGGCTGCGGCTGCGGCTGCGGCTGCGGCTGCGGCTGCGGCTGCGGCTGCCATTTCAGCTTCACGCGCCGCGACGCGCCCGGGTGCTGACGCTGCCGGCATTGCCGACAAACGCACGCGGCGAGTTAAAAGTAGCGGTTTTGGCAGCACTTTCCACGCAAAAGCGCCTGTTTTGGCGCATTGCAGCGCCAGCAGTCGCCACATGGGCATGGCGTGGGGCCGACTCGATACCTGCCTGCACCAAGAAAGTGCTCATACAGGGGCAATAGCGTCCTCGAGAGAGCCACAAGAGTGCCGCCAGACGGGGACTGCTGTATATTTGATCGGTTGTCCCGGCCTTGCCGGGATGACCGCCAAGCTGTCTCACGGAACGCCGCCGCTGCGCGGCAGAGAATCGTCCAACCCACGGAAAGGGCCAGCCATTCAGGACGACTTCGGCTTGTTTCAGGAGCACTACCCATGCAAGACATGCTTGCCCCGCTGGCATCCCTGGCGGATGTGATCGGCATGCTAGGCACCACTCTGGTCGTCGGCGCCTTCTTCCTGCTGCAGATAGGCAGACTCGATGCCCGCAGCCTGACCTACAACCTGATGAATCTGAGCGGGGCGATCCTGCTGTTGATCAGCCTGTGCATCAATTTCAACCTCGCCAGCTTCGTGATCGAGATCTTCTGGATCATCGCCTCAGTGGTAGGTCTGGTGCGCTGGATGCTGGGCACTCGTCCCCAGACTGCCTGAGGCCTCCCCTGAGAATCAGCGGCGCCCATGACGCAAAAAACCGCCACGCCCAGAAAGGGCGTGGCGGTTTTGGTTCAGCCGTCACCTGACGGAATCAGGCGTCGCGCTGGCGCTCGATTTCCGCGGCGTGACTGGCGGCTTCACGCTTCGCTACCGCGGCTTCCCCCTCGTCATCCACTGGTGTGGCGGGCTCGGCAGCCGGTGCATTGCCCGCTACCAGCCCCTGCTTCTCCAGCAGTGCCTCGAGGGCAATGACCTGCTTTTCCAGCGACTCGACGCGGCTGCGCGTACGCGTCAGCACATCCATCATGATGTCGAAGTCTTCACGCGAGACCAGTTCCATGCGGTCGAAGGCACCGCGCATCACCCCTTGCACGGACTTCTGCAGCTCTTCCGGGCCATGCGAGGCATCCTGCAGGCGCTCACCGATCTGCTGGGCCATACGCCCGATGACGTCATTCTTGAACATGCTGCACCTCAGCCGTTGCGGGCCGGCAACCGCGTCGTGCGGACTGCCGGTCAGAAAATGATGACACCCCTGTACATGGGGCCGTCGTGTCCTGCTGCAAGGATACGCAACCCTGGAGTCGGGTGCATGCCCCGCATCGCCCTGCACCAGACAATCCTCATCGACAGGCACACACCTGCACCACATTAGAACTTGCCCCCACACCCAAAGGCGCAGAAACAGCACCATTACGGTGCATGCCAGGTGACCTTCGGATTCAGCCATCTTTGCATAGGCCGAAAGACTGTCAGCCATCCTGCGATAACCAGATGAGTTACAAGGATTTTCAGTCGCATGGCACATCTCGTGCGATGCACTTGTCAGGAACAGGCCGCCAGCTCATCTGACTGGCCATGCTTAACAAGAATGATCATTCCGGTAGCGAACGGGGGCAGCACATGAAACTGATCACCGCCATCATCAAACCCTTCAAGTTGGACGACGTGCGAGAAGCACTGGCCGACAACGGCGTGCAGGGGATTACCGTCACCGAAGTGAAGGGCTTCGGACGTCAGAAGGGGCACACCGAGCTGTATCGCGGTGCCGAGTATGTCGTCGACTTCCTTCCCAAGGTCAAGATTGAAGTGGCTGTCGATGACAGCAGTGTGGAATCGGTACTGGACGCCATCACCCAGGCGGCCAACAGCGGCAAGATCGGCGACGGCAAGCTGTTCGTCACTCCGCTGGACGATGTCATCCGTATCCGCACCGGTGAACGCGGCGCCGACGCTGTCTGAGCCCCGCGCACAATAACAAGGAGAACCCCGCATGAACGAGATCATCGAGGTCAAGTACGCACTTGATACCTTCTACTTCCTGGTCTGTGGCGCCCTGGTGCTATGGATGGCAGCCGGCTTTGCCATGCTCGAGGCCGGTCTGGTCCGCGCCAAGAACACCACCGAGATCCTGACCAAGAACGTGGCGCTGTTCGCCATCGCCTGCACCATGTACATGGTCGTCGGTTACCACATCATGTACTCGAGCGCCGAAGGCGGCTTCCTGCCGAGCCTGGGCTTCCTGATCGGTGCCGAGAATACCGCTGAGGAAGCGCTCGCTTCCGGTGGCGACATCTACTACAGCGCACGTTCCGACTTCTTCTTCCAGGTCGTGTTCGTGGCTACCGCCATGTCCATCGTCTCCGGTGCGGTCGCCGAGCGCATGAAACTGTGGGCCTTTCTGGCCTTCGCCGTGGTCATGACCGGCGTCATCTATCCGGTGCAGGGTTACTGGACCTGGGGTGGCGGCTTCCTGAGCGCAGCGGGCTTCAGCGACTTCGCCGGTTCCGGCATCGTGCACATGGCCGGCGCTTCCGCCGCACTGGCAGGCGTGCTGCTGCTGGGCGCTCGCAAGGGCAAGTACGGCAAGAATGGTGAGATCAATGCCATCCCGGGCGCCAACCTGCCGCTGGCCACGCTGGGTACCTTCATCCTGTGGCTGGGATGGTTGGGCTTCAACGGCGGCTCCGAGCTGGTGCTGTCCAACATCGATGAGGCCAACGCGGTCGCTCAGGTCTTCGTCAACACCAATGCCGCCGCCTGTGGTGGTGTCATCGCCGCGCTGATCCTCGCCCGTCTGTGGTTCCGCAAGGCTGATCTGACCATGGCCCTCAACGGCGCGCTGGCTGGCCTGGTCGCCATCACTGCAGGTCCGCTGGCACCGAGCGTCGGCGCTGCCACCCTGATCGGCGCCGTCGGCGGTCTGCTGGTCGTGTTCTCCATCGTCGGTCTCGACAAGCTGAAGATCGATGATCCGGTCGGCGCCATCTCCGTGCACGGTGTGGTTGGTCTCTGGGGTCTGCTGGCCGTGCCGCTGACCAATGACGATGCCACCTTCTCCGCACAGCTGCTGGGCGCCGCCTCCATCTTCGCCTGGGTGTTCATCGCAAGCTTCGTGGTGTGGCTGATCATCAAGGCCATCATGGGGATTCGCGTCAGCGAGGAAGAAGAGTATGAAGGTGTGGATCTGGCCGAATGTGGTATGGAGGCCTATCCGGAATTCACCTCCAGCCGCAAGTAAGCCTGGACGCGACAGCACCTGCAGCATCAAGACTCCCGCCACCTGGCGGGAGTCTTTTTTCCTGACTGGATAAGCGGTGTATGCTTGAGTCAGAGACCGGCGTGACGAGCAGGCCTCGTTACCCGCACCATCACCCAAGGAGAGACACGATGAAACTGGTCACTGCCATCATCAAGCCATTCAAGCTCGACGACGTGCGCGAATCCCTGTCGGAGATTGGCGTGCAGGGTATCACCGTGACCGAGGTCAAGGGATTCGGCCGCCAGAAGGGCCACACCGAGCTGTATCGGGGTGCCGAGTACGTGGTCGACTTCCTTCCCAAGGTGAAGTTGGAAGTCGCGGTGGATGACGCCATGATCGATTCCGTGATCGAGGCGATCACCAATGTCGCCAACACCGGCAAGATCGGCGACGGCAAGATCTTCGTCTCGCCGCTGGAGCAGGTCATTCGCATCCGTACCGGCGAGACCGGCAAGGACGCCGTCTGAGCCTCTGGCGCAAGCCCCTGGCACTGACGTGCTGCCCCGACGGGTGACATGAGCACAAAAAAACCGCAGGCCATCGGCCTGCGGTTTTTTTCGTTTCAGCACTTGTCGCTCATGCGTGATGCTCGCGGATCACTTCTCGACAAAGGCACGCTCGATCACGTAGTCACCCGGCACGCCCATCTTCGGCGAGATGGCGAAGCCGCGCGCATCCAGCATGGCACTGATGTCGTCGAGCATCGCCGGGCTGCCGCAGATCATGGCGCGATCACGCTTCGGGTCCAGCGGCGGCAGGCCGATGTCCTCGAACAGCTTGCCGTTCTCGACTAGGTCCGTGATGCGGCCCTGGTTGCGGAACTCCTCGCGCGTCACGGTCGGGTAGTAGATCAGCTTCTCGGCGATCTCTTCGCCCAGATACTCGTGCTTGGGCAGCTCTTCCGCGATCATGTCGGCATAGGCCAGCTCGGAGACATGGCGCACGCCGTGCATCAGGATGATCTTGTCATAGCGCTCATAGGTTTCCGGATCCTGGATGACGCTCAGGAAGGGTGCCAGACCGGTGCCGGTGGAGAACAGGTAAAGGTTCTCGCCCGGCAGCAGGTCGTCCAGTACCAGCGTGCCTGTCGGCTTGCGAGAGACCATGATCTGGTCGCCCGGCTGCAGGTGCTGCAGGCGTGAGGTCAGCGGGCCATCCTGCACCTTGATGGAGAAGAACTCGAGGTGCTCCTCGTAGTTCGGGCTGGCGATCGAGTAGGCACGCATCAGCGGCTTGCCTTCGACTTCCAGGCCGATCATCACGAACTGGCCGTTCTTGAAGCGCAGGCTGTCTTCACGCTGAGTGCGGAAGCTGAACAGCGAATCGTTCCAGTGATGGACGTCGATGACTTCGGTTGTGGTCAGACTGCTCACCTGATGGCCTCCCGGGGCGTGGCCCCTCGAATTCGATATTCTCTATTGGCATAAACAAATAACAGCTTATGACCCAATGAACTATGCAGCGATTGTAGTCACTGTAGGGTTATGCGTTAAATGGTTTATCTGGATATAGGTTATCTAGTTTACCAATATTGGTTGCGAATGAATCGCATTTCAACCTCGATCGTGCAGGGTCCGCCCGCTCTGACGGCGAATCCTGCGTTGCGTTCACTTTCGCCTCCTCATCTCTGCCCCTTCACTGCATGCCCCGGGAGGTCGAATGCGCTACAGCCTTCGCCAGCTGGCCGTCTTCGTGGCGGTCGCGCGGCATGACAATGTCTCGCTGGCCGCCGACAGTCTGGCCATGTCGCAATCAGCGGCCAGCACGGCACTGGCCGAGCTGGAGCGTCAGTTCGATTGTCGGCTGTTCGATCGCCATGGCAAGCGCCTGCGGCTCAATGGCCTGGGGCGTGAGCTGCTGCCCAAGGCGATCGCGCTGCTGGACCAGGCCGAGGAACTGGAGCAGCTGCTCGGTCAGCAGGACGCCACCGGCTCGCTGGAGATCGGCGCGACGCTGACCATCGGCAACTATCTGGCGCCTCAGATCATCGGTGACTTTCTGCATCATCACCCCGCCAGCCGCGTCGAGCTGCACGTGCACAATACCCATCAGCTGATCGACAAGCTGGTGCACTTCGAACTGGATATCGGGCTGGTGGAGGGCGAGGTGGAGCACCCGCTGCTGGAGGCGACCCACTGGGTCAGTGATCGGCTGAGCATCTTCTGTGCGCCGTCACACCCGCTGGCACAGGGCGAGGTCACGCTTGAGCGCCTGCTGGCGGCACGCTGGATCATGCGCGAGCGTGGCTCCGGCACACGCGGCACCTTCGAGCAGGCATTGCGCCCACATCTGGACGGGCCTTCGACCAGCGTCTCCCAGCGCCTCGACATCATGCTGGAGCTGGAACACACCGAAGCCATCAAGCGTGCCGTGGAAGCGGGGCTCGGCATCGGCTGCATCTCGCGCCTCGCGCTGAGAGATGCCTTTCGGCGCGGCAGCCTCGTCGAGCTGCCCACTCCATGGCTGGAGCTGACGCGCGCCTATCGCTTCGTCCACCATCGTGATCGCTTCATCACCCAGGCGATGCGCGAATTCGTCGCCGGTTGCCGCAACCTGAGCGGCAGCGCCTCACGCAGTGACGAGATCATCCTGCCGCAGGTGCCGTGATTCGCACATGCACGGCCTTCAGCAACCGAGCCTGATGGCACTATCTCCTCACGTCATGAGGCTCACAAGAATAGCGAGCACTCACACAGACGCCGCCAGCGTTTCCGCTGGCGGCGTCCTGGTCTCTGCATGACGGGGGAGTGATCAGTGAGTCAAGCCGGTGAAACGTGCCTTGATCTCATCAGCGCTCTCGTGGGAGAGGTCCTTGTCGACGGTTTCCGTCACCAGCTTGGCGACCGGCTTGTCGAGCTTGTCGCGCAGCGCCCCCAGGAACTTGGGCGCGGCGGCGATGATCAGCTGATCGAACTTGCCGTCATTGGCCGTCTGCTTGAGGTATTGCGCGACTTCCTTGGCGAAGAAGTCCTGATGCTTGTCGGAGGTCGCGCCATCATCGCCAGTCTGATGCAGGCTGCCGTGCCCGCCGCTGGATTCACCCTTGCCACCGGTTCTCAGGTCACCGGTATGCTGGCGGCTTTCAGGATGTACGAGGCTTTCCACTTCGGTGACCTTGCCAGCGGCACGGGCAAAGATACGTGCACGTGCGGCGTCGGCAGCAACGATGTAAGTAACCATTTACACACTCCCTGTCTCTCGTGAGGCGTCGTTGATGAAGAATGATGATCATCGCTTCGCTTTCAATTGACTACATGCTGGCACCCTTGCGCACATTCAACCCTTGCCGCTCATTTCCCGCACACCACCCCGCCAGCCCGACGCCTGAAGGTCGACAGGAAAGCGGATAACCAAAAACGCCAGGGCCGCCCCGAAGGGCGGCCCTGGCGTCTGATGCCTGTCACTGGCGACTGACAGGCTCGCGTGCTGACGGCCTTACCAGGCTTGCCAATCCAGCTCCTCCGATGCGACGGGCCTGGCAGCACGGGGACTGGAGCCCTGTGCGGACAGGGTGCCTGCGCTGCGCGGCGCCATTGCGGGCGGCTGCGCAGGGCCATCCAGACGGAAGCGGCCCACCATCTCGGCCAGACGCGCCGACTGCTCGGAGAGCGCATCCGCTGCCGCGGCGGATTCCTCCACCAGCGCCGCATTCTGCTGTGTCACCTGGTCCAGCTCGGCCACGGCGCTGGAGACCTGTCCGACACCGTGATTCTGCTCCTGGGTGGCATGGCTGATCTCGCCGATCACCTCACTGACACGCATGACGCTGGCCACGATCTCGTTCATGGTGCTGCCGGCCACCCTGACCTGTTCGGCACCATTGCGCGTGCGCTCGTTGGCGGAGCTGATCAGCGTGGCGATTTCCCGCGAGGCCTCGGAAGAGCGCTGGGCGAGGGTACGCACCTCACCGGCCACCACCGCGAAGCCACGTCCCTGCTCGCCGGCGCGTGCCGCCTCGACGGAGGCATTCAATGCCAGCAGGTTGGTCTGGAAGGCGATGGAGTCCATGACACTGACGATCTCGGTGATCTTGCGCGAATCATCATCGATGCCCTGCATGGTGGTGACGACCTCTCCGATCACCTCACCCCCGCGACGCGCGACCTCACTGGCCGACTTGGCCAGCCCGTCAGCTTCATGTGCGGAGTCCGCGGACTGGGCGACGGTGCCGGAAATCTGCTCCATCGAGGCCGAGGTTTCCTGCAGATTGGCCGCCGCCTGCTCGGTACGTGACGACAGATCCTGGCTGCCCTGGCTGATCTCGGCGGCGGCGGTCTGCACCGCGCCACTGGCGAGGCGAATCTCGCTGAGCACGCCATTGAGGGTCGAGACGAAGCGATTGAAGGCATTGCCGATCTCGGCGACTTCATCACGCCCGCTGACCTGAATGCGCCGCGTGAGATCGCCCTCGCCCGCGGCGATATCCACCAGTGCATCACGCACCAGCGCCAGGCCGCGCAGACTGCGGCTGGCGATCCACGACATCACGGCGGCGGCCCCCAGCAACACCAGCAGCGTCATGGCCAGCGTGGTCCACAGCTGGGCATAAAGCGGTGCATCCGAGTCGGCCACATCCAGGGCCAGCGCCAGACGCCAACCGGTGTCTCCCAGCCCTGTCGAATCCAGCTCGGCACTGAACATGCGGTAGTCACGCTGCTGGATATCGACCACCAGTGCCGACTGGCCAGCGGCCACCAGGCGAGTGCTGCTGGCCAGGGTCTCGGGCGTCAGCGCCGATGCGAGTGCACTCATCGGCTTGAGCACCAAGGCATCATCCGGGTGGGCGATCAGCGTGCCGGTATCGTCGATCAGGAAGGCGAAGCTGTTGGGCGTCGGCGAGAGTTCGGCGACCGTGCGGGTGATGAACGCCAGCGGCAGATCACCACTGACCACGGCGACCAGCCGTGAGCCGCGATAGACCGGCGCCGCCACGCTGATTTCCAGTTCGCCACTGGTGGCACCGACATAGGGCGCCGTGATGACGGGCTTGCCGGTCGCCACCGCCGCCTGATACCAGCCACGTTGGCGCGGGTCATAACCTGCCCGCCCCGGGCGCCCATCGAAGTAACGGAAACGACCATCCGGGAAGCCGACATAGGTCTTGCTGAAGTCGCCCTGCTTCATCGCCTGGGTCAAGGCGGCATCGGGGAAGCTCTCGAGGCTACTGGCCGCGATGCCGCTCACCGCATTGATATGCACGCTGAACCACTGGCTCAGCTGGGCGGCGTTCGATCTCAGCAACTGTTGCTGGTAGTCGCTCTCATCGGCATGCGTATTGCGGAACGTGGTCCAGGCATTCAGGCTGCTGACGACCACCAGCGCCACCAGCACTATCGCCACACAGGCTAACGTGATGCGCGCACGTAACGAGGCAAACATCGCCACTCCTTGGTTCAAATCCATCGGGAAGGGGGCCGGGGGCGCCAGCGCAGAGCGCGCCGGGTCTGCCCCTCGGTGGCAAGGCATGCAGGCATGCGGTGTACCGGCGTCATCATCGGTACGTGCCACCCTCTGTATCGGCATGCCCGGCCTTTCCTTTACCCCGCCAGCCGCCCGCAACGCTCCTCCACCGTCGCCGGAACCGACACTGGCGTCGCGACTCCCGGACATGACGTCGATGGCGAAGTGCGTGCTAACATCCGCTCAACGCGGGGCGCCGCCTGCCCGTCTGCCACCGCTCCCCTCATCCTGTGGTCTTTTCTCGGAGAAGTTTCGATGCGCAATCTGCTCCTGATGCGCCGCCCGCTGCCCCGGCGCGTGCTGGTCACCGCTCACCTGATGCTGCAGCTGGGATTGCTGGCGGCTGCCAGTGGCTGGACGCTGCAGCACTTGACGCCCATCGGGCCTGACAATTCGCTGGTCGCGCAGTGGCCGGTACTGGCGCAGGGTGTCGGCGGCTTCCTGCTGGCCTTCGTGATGACGCGCCTGCTGTTCGAGTTGCTGATGGCGCCGCATCACCTGCTGAGCATTCGCGGGGGCAATCACACCCTGGATGCCGCGGCGCTGGTGACGCGCTCCATCTCACGCCGCCCGGCGGTGCACGACAATGACGACAGCTGGGTCGGCAAGCCGCGCAGCGTCACCTGGCCGCGCGAAGGCGAAGAAGCCCCCGCTGCCACAGCGGCGACGGCGACATCTGCCGATACACCTGCCGCTGCATCGCCCAAGGCCGCAGCCAAGCCGCAGGAGCCAAGCCTGGGCAGCGATGAAGAGCTGCCAGACACCAACAGCAGCGAAGTACGCCGCACCGAGCCCAGCCTCTAAGCGAGCCTCTTTATTCAGTGGAATGAGTTGATAGTGAGCACCCACCGACTGCCTTTCGGCTCACACACGAAAACGCCCCGCGTGATGGAAATCACGCGGGGCGTTGTCTTTTTCGGCTTACAGCATCCGGTCAGTCCGTGGCCTCAATGCCCCAGAATCTGGCTGAGGAACAGCTGGGTCCGCTCGGACTGCGGATTGTTGAAGAACGGCTCCGGCGCGTTCTCTTCGATGATCTGGCCTTGATCCATGAAGATGACGCGGTCGGCGACGGTCTTGGCGAAGCCCATCTCGTGGGTCACGCACAGCATGGTCATGCCTTCATTGGCCAGTTCGACCATGACATCCAGCACTTCCTTGATCATCTCCGGGTCCAGCGCCGAGGTCGGCTCATCGAACAGCATCACCTCCGGGCTCAGACACAGCGAGCGCGCGATCGCGACACGCTGCTGCTGGCCACCGGACAGCTGACCGGGGAACTTGTGGGCCTGATCGGCGATGCGCACGCGCTCCAGGTACTTCATGGCTTCGGCTTCCGCCTCGCGGCGCGGCCGCTTCTGCACCCAGATCGGCGCCAGACAGCAGTTCTCGAGCACCGTCAGATGCGGGAACAGGTTGAAGTGCTGGAACACCATGCCGACGTTGCGACGGATCGCCTCGATCTGCTTGATGTCCTGGGTCAGCGGCATGCCGTTGACCACGATATCGCCTTCCTGATGCTCCTCGAGATGATTGATGCAGCGGATCATCGTCGACTTGCCGGAGCCCGAAGGGCCACAGATGACGATACGTTCGCCCTTGCGCACGCTCAGGTTGATATCACGCAGCACGTGGAAGTCGCCGTACCACTTGTTGAGGCCCTTGAGCTCGATCATCGGGCGCTCATCGGTGCCGGTGTTGCCCTGCGAGGCGGATGTTGTCGTTGTCATGATGAAGATTCCTTGGCGCCGTGATCAGCGCTTCTTGTGACCGGTATGCAGCAGGCGCTCGAGATACTGGCTGTAGCGCGACATGCTGAAGCAGAAGACCCAGAAGACCAGCGCCACGAAGGCATAGCCCTCGATGGAGTAGCCCAGCCATTTGGGGTCGGCGAGACCGGCCTGCACGATGGCGAGCAGATCGAAGAGCCCGATGATCAGTACCAGCGAGGTGTCCTTGAACAGGGCAATGAAGGTATTCACGATGCCGGGAATCATCAGCTTGAGCGCCTGGGGCAGCACGATCAGCCCCATGTTGCGCCAGTAGCCCAGCCCCAGCGCCATGCCGGCCTCGGTCTGTCCCTTGGGGATCGCCTGCAGGCCACCACGCACCACTTCCGCCATGTAGGCACTCTGGAACAGGGTGATGCCGATCAGCGCGCGCACCAGCTTGTCGAGATTGACCTCGCCAGGCACGAATAGCGGCAGCATCACCGAGGCCATGAACAGCACCGTGATGAGCGGCACGCCGCGCCAGAACTCGATGAACACCACACAGATGCTCTTGACGATCGGCATCTCGGAGCGACGCCCCAGCGCCAGCAGGATCCCCAGCGGCAGTGCCGCCACGATACCCACCACGGCCAGCACCAGTGTCAGCATCAGACCACCCCACTCGTGGGTACCGACGATCTCGAGGCCGAAGCTGCCGCCATGCAGCAGGAAGTAGGCGATGAAGGGGAACACCGCCAGGCTGACGATGGCGACCCAGCCCTTGGCCGGCAGCTTCGGAATCGCCAGCCAGGCGATCAGAGCCGCAAAGACGGCGAAGACGATATCGACCCGCCAGGTTTCCTCACTCGGGTAGAAGCCGTAGATGAACTGATCGAGACGCGCACTGATGAACACCCAGCAGGCGCCCTCCCCCGTGCAGTCCTCTCGTGAGGTGCCACTCCAGCTGGCATCGATCAGCGCCCATTGCAGGCTGGGCACCACCAGCAGGTAGACCAGATACAGCGCGAACAGCGTGAACAGCGTATTGATCGGTCCGGCGAACAGATTGCTGCGCAACCAGGCCACCGCGCCGATGCTGTCGCTCGGCGCCGGACGGGAATCGATCATCTTCTCGGTGACCCGTGACAGGGTCTTTTCAATCGACATGGGCAGACCCTCAGCGCTCGACCAACGCCATGCGGGCGTTGAACCAGTTCATGAACATGGAGACCAGCAGACTGATGGTCAGATAGACCAGCATCGTCATGGCGATCACCTCGATGGCCTGACCTGTCTGGTTGAGCGTGGTACCCGCGAAGACCGAGACCAGATCAGGATAGCCGATGGCCGTGGCCAGCGACGAGTTCTTGATCAGGTTCAGGTACTGGCTGGTCAGCGGCGGAATGATGACGCGCAGCGCCTGCGGCACCACCACCAGACGCAGTGTCATGCCACCGGACAGCGACAGCGCCCGTGACGCTTCGGTCTGGCCGTGCGGTACCGCTTCGATGCCGGAACGCACGATCTCGGCGATGAAGGCTGCGGTGTAGACCGACAGCGCGACCCACAGGGCGAGGAACTCGGGGACGACCGTGATGCCGCCACGGAAGTTGAAGCCCTTGAGTTCCGGCAGCTCCCAGCTCAGCGGCATGCCCATCGCGAAGTAGGCCAGCAGCGGCGCCACGATGATCAGGCCGAGCGAGATCCAGCCCGCCGGCAGGCGCTGACCGGTACGTGCCTGACGCTGACGGTTCCAGTAGCTGAAGATGCCGCTGGCGACGACGGCCAGCACGAACACGGCAATCACCACCGAGAAACCGCTGGAGGTGATGGGGGCCGGCACGAACAGACCGCGAACATTGAGGAAGAACGCCTCGCCCAGCGACAGCGAGCCACGCGGACTCGGCAGGGTTCTCAGGACGGCGAAATACCAGAAGAAGATCTGCAGCAGCAGCGGGATATTGCGGAAGACTTCGATATAGACCGCCGCCAGCCGTGAGATCAGCCAGTTGGGGGACAGGCGCGCGACCCCCATGACGAAGCCGATCACGGTCGCGGCGATGACACCCAGTGCGGATATCAACAAGGTATTGAGCAGGCCGACGATGAAGGTATCGCCATAGGTGGATTGCTCGGAATAGTCGATCAGGCTCTGCAGGATGCCAAAGCCTGCGGTGTTGTCCAGAAAGGCAAAGCCGGTGGTGATGCCACGGCTTTCGAGGTTGGTCAGGGTATTGCTGACGATGATCGCCAACACACCGAACACGCCTGCCAGCATCAATAGCTGGAAGATCAGTGCCCGCTTGGCCGGGTCACGCCAGAATGGTGGCTTGACCGTGGCCGGCGGGCGAGAAGCAGGTTGTGTCATACAGGCAATCTCCGCCGGAAAGCTATGCGACTTCCGCCTGCCGTCCTATCGAACGGCAGATCAGTTATCTCTCGGCACTCGATGAATGGGTCACGAGGAACAGGCTGGGCCTCACAGGCTGGGCCTCATGAACTGGGGCCCACATGACGCTGGCCAGAGAAAGTGGAGCAAGACGCTCACTTCCCCTGGCCAGCGTCCTTGCTCAGCCTGTCATGAGGGGCAAGGCCCACCCGCAGTACAGGGCGAGCCCGCGCATCAGCGAACCGGCGGGGCGTACTGGACGCCGCCATCGGTCCACAGTGCGTTCAAGCCGCGCTCGATACCCAGTGCGGAGCCGGTACCGACGTTGCGCTCGAACATCTGGCCGTAGTTACCGACCTGCTTGATGACCTGGTAGGCCCAGTCAGCCGGCAGCCCCATGGCTTCCCCGTAGTTGCCATCGGCACCGACCAGGCGCGCGACGTTCGGGTTGGTGTCCGACTTCTTCTCTTCGATGTTGTCGGAGCTCAGCCCCATCTCTTCGGCGTTGATCTGGGCGAACAGGGTCCATTTGACGATGTTGAACCACTGGTCATCGCCCTGACGGACGACGGGGCCCAGCGGTTCCTTGGAGATGACTTCCGGCAGCACCATCGCGGACGCCGGATCGGAGAGCTTGATACGCAGCGCGTAGAGCTGGGATTGGTCGGAGGTCAGGACGTCACAACGACCGGCTTCGAAACCCTTGACGGTCTGGTCGGAGGTATCGAAGACGACCGGCTCGAAGGACATGTCGTTCAGGCGGAAGTAGTCCGCCAGGTTGAGCTCGGTGGTGGTGCCGGACTGGATGCAGACGGCGGCACCGTCCAGCTCCTTGGCACTGGCGACGCCCAGGTCCTTGCTGACCATGAAGCCCTGGCCGTCGTAATAGTTCACGCCAGCGAAGTTGAGGCCCAGTGAGGTGTCACGGGTCGCCGTCCAGGTGGTGTTGCGGGACAGGACATCAATCTCGCCGGACTGCAGCGCGGTGAAACGCTCCTTGGCCGTCAGCGGTACATAGCGCACCTTGCTGGCATCGCCCAGCACGGCAGCGGCGACGCCGCGGCAGACATCGACATCGAGGCCCTGCCAGTTACCGGCGTCATCCGGTGCCGAGAAGCCCGGCAAGCCGGTGCTGACGCCACACTGGACAAAGCCCTTTTCCTTGACGCTATCCAGGGTCGCGGCACTGGCGCCTGTCGCCATGGAGGCGGCCAGGACAGCGGCGCTAGCGATCAGCAGTGGCTTCTTGTTGTTATGCATCGTGATTCCCTCGCGAAAGTCTGGAGTCCGCTCGATCAGCCTCGAGTCAGAAGTGGTGCAATGCATTGCATGGCACCTACCGACAATAGCAAGCCGCGTTCCAATTTCCGCCTATCGCGTGATCCGCTGCGTTCAACGCTGAAAAAAGCGCTAAAACCCAGTGATATAGGCCAAAGCCTCGGAGTGGGGCGGCGGATCATTCCGCGCGATTGCCGCGCAGTTAGGCTCATGGCGAGACCAGTTCGCCTCATATCGGTGCAAAATAAAAACGGCCGTTTCATTGCGAAACGGCCGTTGGCGGTGCAGCGATGTGGCGCGAGTGGCAGATTGCGACCAATGTCTCGGTCTGCCTGACTCAACGCTTGTTCATCCCGTCAGGCACGTTTTCGTGCCTGATGGGACTCCCTTGCCACTGCAAGGTGCATGCAGATCACTTCTCCAGCAGGCGCTGCATGAAGGGCGGCAGCACCAGGGCGGCGCGATGGCCTTCGACGGTATAGAAGTCACACGCGAAGGTGGCGGCAGCGGCATCTTCCTCGCGGAATGACTTCACGTCACAGCTCTTGCCCGCCAGGGTGCAGCTCCACCAGCCGGACGGATACACCGGCTGCGGGAACGGCAGGGTCGCGACGCTATCAAAGCCCGCTTCGCCCATGTCGTTGCGCAGGTCCTTGATGATGGAATCGGTGTGATAGAGCGGAGACTCGCTCTGCTGCACCATCAGGCCGCCCTGCTTGAGGATACGATGGCAGCGCTTGAGGAAGTCGGTCTTGAACAGACCTTCCGCCGGGCCGACCGGGTCGGTGGAATCGACGATCAGCACATCGATGCTCTCGTCCGGGCAGTTGTCGACCCACTTGACGCCATCCTCGAACAGCAGCTCGGCGCGCGGGTCGTCATTGGACTCGACCAGCGCCGGGAAGAATTGCTCGGAGGCACGCGTGACCGCCGGATCGATATCGATCTGGGTGACCTTCTCCACGCCCGGGTGCTTGAGCACCTCACGCAGGGTGCCGCAATCGCCACCGCCGATGATGACGACACGCTTGGGGTCTGCATGAGCGAACAGCGCCGGGTGCGACATCATCTCGTGATAGAGGAAGTTGTCACGGTCAGTCAGCATCACGCAGCCGTCCAGCACCATCAGGTTGCCGTAGGTCTCGGTGGCATAGACTTCGAGGTGCTGATAAGGGGTCTGCTCGTCATGCAGCTTGTGGCTGACCTTGAGCGAGAAGGCGCTGCCGTGGCGATCGAAGATTTCGGTAAACCAGGAGCCATCGAGACGTTCGGTCATGGGGGACCCTCGCATTGGATATCACAGACGGGATATCAAGGTATGGATAGAGACGGCACGATGGCCATCGGAAATTGCGCCAATCAGCACTGCGCCAGCGTCAGGCCGGCAGTTCACGGCCCGCATGACGACCACGCGGCGTGATGTCGTGATACGCGACATGCCGGGCAAGCGCCAACATGGCGCAGGCGCTGCACCATAGCCAAAGACGGCCGGAGTGGAAAGTGTTGATGCATGACAATTTCAGACAGGCCGCGTATCGATGACACGCGGCCCGGGGGAGAGGCTCAGCGAGAAGCCGGCCCGAGGCGGACCAGATGCAGAATCAGTCGGACGCACTGAAACACTCCCAGCCCGATGAGGATGCCGGCGAGGTCCGCCAGTGCATCCAGCACCTCAGCGCCGCGATAGGGAATCGCCAGCTGCAGACATTCGATGGCGACGCCCAGCAGCAGCAGGACCGGCAGGATGATCAAGCTGGTCAAGCCCGCCAGCCGTGTGGTCAGCGCCAGCAACGCGAAGGCGGAGAAATGCTGCAGCTTGTCCCAGGGGAAGGTCTGCTCCGGGTGCGGCACGCCCGGGGAGAGCGTGCCGAACAGGATCAGCAACAGGCACAGCAGCGCCACGAAGGCCCAACCGCGGCGCGGGATGAGACGCTGCTCGACCGGCGTCATGCTGACACCCCCGCTGGCCGGCGCCCTTCTGCTTGCTGCCCTGCTGCTTGCCACCTTCTATAGGCAGCAACAGGGGTTACAGCAGAGAAGACCATGATGGGCTCTCCCATCAGCCGCGGGCGACCGGTGTCGCATTGGCGGCGTCATCCTGATGGTAGGCCGGGCTCAGCTCGTGCAGCGCGTCCATCAGGGCATTGACGTTGCCCGGGTCGGTGAACTGGCTGATGCCGTGCCCCAGGTTGAAGATGTGGCCCGGGCCCTGACCGTAGCTGTCGAGGATACGCCCGACTTCGGCACGAATGGCGGCCGGCGTACCGAACAGCGCATTCGGGTCCAGGTTGCCCTGCAGGGCCACACGATGGCCGACACGCTCACGCGCATTGGACATCTCGGTGGTCCAGTCGAGGCCGACGGCATCACAGCCGGTGGCGGCGATGTGTTCGAGCCACTGGCCACCATTCTTGGTGAACAGGATCACCGGTACACGGTTGCCTTCGCTGTCCGGCTTGAGGCCAGCGACGATCTGCTCCATGTAGCGCAGCGAGAACTCGAGGTAGGCCGGCGTGGACAGGGTGCCGCCCCAGGTATCGAAGATCTGCACCGCCTGAGCACCCGCGGCAATCTGGGCGTTCAGATAGTCGGTGACAGCCTGCGCCAGGGTGTCGAGCAACTGATGCATGGCTTCCGGATTGGAATACATCAGGCCTTTCACGTGACGGAAATCCTTGCTGGAACCGCCCTCGACCATATAGGTGGCCAGTGTCCACGGGCTGCCGGAGAAACCGATCAGCGGCACGCGACCGTTCAGCTCACGGCGGATGGTGGACACGGCACGCATGACGTAATCGAGATCACGCTCGACATTCGGCACGCTCAGCGCCGCGATTTCCTCGGCAGTCCGCACTGTCTTGCGGAATTTCGGGCCTTCGCCGGTCTCGAAGTAAAGGCCCAGCCCCATGGCATCCGGGATGGTCAGGATGTCGGAAAACAGGATGGCGGCATCCAGCGGGAAGCGCTCCAACGGCTGCAGCGTCACCTCGCAGGCACGCGCGGTGTCCATGCACAGGTCCATGAAGCCACCGGCCTGACCGCGGACTTCGCGATATTCCGGCAGATAGCGGCCAGCCTGGCGCATCATCCAGACGGGAGTACGGTCGACCGGCTGACGGGCCAGCGCGCGCAGGAAGCGATCATTCTTCAAGGTCATCGGAATCACACATCAGCTCGGGGAATGTCTCGGCATTCTATCAGAGCCTGAGAAAAATCCCGCCCATCGTGGTGATGCAACAAATGCATTGGCAAATCGCCCCGCCTTTATAGTTCCTTTGCTGGCGTCATCCGGCCATTGTGGTGGTGGCGGCAACAACGCTTTTCCATACAGAGCGATGAGTCATCGGCCACAGACTGGTAAACTCGCCACATGACTGCATGCTGGCCGCCGGTATCTCGAGCGACTCATCGAGACATTGCCGGACCACCGCATGCCCGCGCTTTTTCAGCCCGGCGATTGTCCGGGCGTTCGAGGTGAACAGTGACCATTCGATTCATCGCCGCCTCGCGGCTGCCAACGCCCTGGGCGACCTTCACCATGCACGGTTTCGAGGATGAGACCACCGGCAAGGACCACATCGCCCTGACTCTGGGCGACATCGATGACGGCGCACCGGTGCTGGGCCGCGTGCATTCCGAGTGCCTGACCGGCGACGCCCTCTTCTCGATGCGCTGTGACTGCGGCTATCAGCTGCAGGAAGCGCTCAAGCGCATTGCCGCCGAAGGCCGTGGCGTGCTGCTCTATCTGCGTCAGGAAGGCCGCGGCATCGGCCTGCTCAACAAGATTCGCGCCTATGAGCTGCAGGATGGCGGCGCCGATACCGTCGAAGCCAATGAGCGCCTCGGCTTCGGGGCTGACATGCGCCGCTACGATATCTGTGTGCCGATGCTGGAGCATCTCGGCGTCAGCACTCTCAAGCTGATGACCAACAACCCGCGCAAGGTCGATGCCCTGACCCGTGATGGTGTCACCATCAGTGAGCGCCAGCCGATCACCACCGGCCTGAATCCGCACAACGAGCACTATCTCTCGACCAAGGCGGGCAAGCTGGGCCACATGATGGCACTGGATGATTTCACCCAGGCAAGCGACGTGGATATCGAGCGCAGCGAGTAGCCGCGCGCAGGGGGAGCCTGATGGGTTCCCCCTTCCTTTATAGGCAAATTGACTGGCTGGCACAGCGAGCGTGACATGACGACGTCACCCGCCAGAGAGTAGGCTGGAGTCGAACCCGCGCCGGAGACATCGCCATGCGCAAAGACTCAACGGCTGCATCATCACAGCCTTCGTCAACACGGCCCGCCTCGGCACCTCCTCAGGCATCCCCCTCTTCCAGCGCATCGCCTGCCGATGACGCGAATTCACGCGACACCTCCGCGACGCCTGCTCTCTATACCCGGCTGGAAGAATGGCTGCACAGCGCCAGCCACGGCATCGGCGCCGTCATGGGCCTCGTCGGCATGATCGTGCTGATCGTGATGGCCAGCCTCGCTGCCGAAGTCGACCCCTGGAAGATCGTCAGCGTCAGCCTCTACGGCCTGACCCTGGTGGTGCTGTATGCGGCCTCGACGCTCTATCACGGTATTCGTCACCCACGCCTGAAATATGCCTTCCAGCTGCTGGATCACTGCGCCATCTATCTGCTGATCGCCGGCACCTATACACCCTTCCTGCTGGTCAATCTTCGCGGCCCGACCGGCTGGACGCTGTTCGCCATCATCTGGTCGCTTGCACTGGGTGGCATCTTCCTCAAGCTGCGCTGGCCTGAACGCTTCAGCGCCCTGCGCGTGAGCGTCTATCTGCTGATGGGCTGGTTGATCGTGTTCGCCTCGCCGATGCTGGTCGAGAAGCTCTCCGAGACAGGGCTCATCCTGCTGGTCGCCGGTGGCATCACCTATACCCTGGGCGTGATCTTCTTTCTGATGACGCGCCTGCGCTATCACCACGCCATCTGGCACCTGTTCGTGCTTGGCGGCAGTACCTGCCACTTCTTCGCCATCTATACCGCAGTGCTGCCGTATTCCGTGTGACGTGATCGGGGCCGCCATGCTGGCCGGCGCTCTTGAGCACACCGGCTTGAGAACACGGCACTGAGAACAAGGAACTGAGAACACCGGCAAGCCACCTCAAAAAAGCGGGAAGGGTCATGACGACCCTTCCCGCTTTTTTTCGCGATTTTTTTGACGCTTCAGGGCTCGTCTCTCACAGGGGTGTCTCCTTGAGGGGCGAAGACCGGCAAGCGATACCGGGTGCCACGCCCGACACCGTAACTTTCCAGTACCTGCTTGGCGGTCAGGTCGGCGAGATCGCGGGCGGCGGTAGGGTCGGAGGTATCGACCAGGGCGCGGTATTCGGCGCGCCCCACGCCCTCTTCGTCATCTCGCTCCAACAATGTCAGTACCAGCTCGCGCTGGCGGGCATTCAGCGGCGTACGCGCGTGCTCCAGCCACAGACGCTCGGCGCGCTGGACGCGCTGGTAATGGAAGGCCGTCCGACGACCGGCGTCGCGCAGACGCAAAAGCCACCACTCGGCCCAGACATTCATGTCACCGGGCAGTGCATCCTCCCCCTCACCATTGAGCGCGCGGTCCAGCTGCGGCGGCAGCGGATGGCCGCTGGCCGAGGTCTGGGGCTTGCCGAGATAACGCTGCTCCAGCTCGCGCAATTCATCCTGATGCTCGAGCACCACCGAGAACAGCGCCTGGCGGCGCCAGCAGAGTTGCTCCAGCGCTTCCGGCTCCCAGCGCTCGGCGACCTTGCCGACAAACTCGCCCTGCTGCTGCAACGCGGCCAGGGCATCGATTCGTGTCAGCCAGCGCATCAGCAGCAAGCGCCCGATCAAGCCGTTGCCCAAGGCCAGCGGTGCGAGCGCCTGCCAGTGCGCATGCAGCTGCAGGGCATTCAGCACCCCTGAGTTATCCACATCCGGTTCTTCCGTCGCCAGACGCTGCCAGAAGACATCCAGCTCCCGGTCCAGCGCATCGGGGTTCTCCGCCGGGGCGCGATAGCGCAAGCGCTTGAGACCGTAACGACCGCTGACCGCTTCGTAGCGCGCCTCGCGCCATGCACCGAGAGGCTGGCCACTGCTGCGCGGCAGGAAAGGCCCCAGACGCCGATGCCACTCGAGCACCTGTTGGCGGGTCAGCGGCTGAAATGCCGTGCGCACGACTTCCAGCGTCACATCCACGAAGACGTCGACGCCAGGTGCCGGCCCGCGCGGTGACTCCTGATGGCCGGACTCCAGCCCCAGCGCCTGATACAGCGCATCACGCAACGCCGCCCGCCCGAGCACCACGCCGGACAGCTGGGCACTGGCTTCCATCTCTTCGCTGAGGAGCGTCGCCTCGAGACGCAGGCGTTGTCGGGGATAGAGATTCTGCCCCTGAGCGACCAGCGGCGACATCACCGCCTGGGTCGCCGCCAACTGCCCCATCAAGGGCATGACCTCCAACCGCCCCCGTGGCCAATCAGGCTGCTGCCAGATCCACATAAGTTGTTATTCCCATTGAGGTTTTCACTAACATCTTATCAAAAAGATCCGCAATAAACCACATATCGAATCAATTAATGATGCGCAAAACAGACAAGATGCGCTCATCGCTCTTGATTTGATCAATATCATGTCATGAAAATCTAATAAACCTCTCAACCCCATGATTTTCATCGGATATGTCGCCACTCACAACGCATGAGTGCTTCCCTCGACCTCATCAAGATCAACACTTGACCATCATGACGAAAACAACCAATTACCGAATCATTAATAGATACGCAAAAGACTCAACAGCGCATCATTCAGCGCCTGATGGCTGAAACCCGCCCTCGATCGAGGGCCTGCCTCGCGCCGCCCTGCCTCGAACTGACCTGCCTCGAACTGACCTGCCTCGAACTGACCTGCCTCGAACTGACCTGTCTCGAACTGGCCTGCCTCTAACCGACCTGAGTCAGCCCGCCACCAGACTGTCTGGGGCGCGCCCCAGACAGTTGACGCCGCTGAACGAGCAGGGTGACCCCTCAACCCTCGTCAGGCGTCCTGCAAGCGCCTTTAAGGCCCAGAAACGCAAAAGGCGCCACCCTGATATCAGGATGGCGCCTCGTGGCGTGTGCGCGCTCTCAGAGCGCTCTCATGGCTTCACTACAGGATATGCAGGACAGGTCAGCCCGTCAGCTTGGCCTGTGGCGGCGTTCGATGACGTTTCCGGCAACAGGGCTCAGTGTTGCTGACGCTCCTCGGCGGCCTGTTGCTCGCGCTGGCGGGCCCGCTCGCAGGCAGGACGCGCTCGCACCTCTTCGCCCCACTGCTCAAGCACGGCCGGCAGAGGTTGCCCGGCCATCTGCGCCCAGCTGAGGGTCTGGGCGAGAAAGATATCGGCGACACTGAATTCATCGGTCACCAGCCAGCCCTGGCCATCGAAGCGGCGCTGAAGTGCCTTGAGAGCACGCTGGAATTCCCATTGGGCTGTCTGCTTGATGGCATCACAGCGCTGGTCCTCCGGCAGCGCGAAGGTGTGCTTGGCCAATGTCCACAGCGGCTGCTCAAGCTCGGTGGTCAGGAAACTGAGCCATTGATCCATCTGTGCCTGCCCGGCCAGCGATTGTGGCAGCAGGCGCCCTTCTCGCGCCGCCAGGTAGCGACAGATGGCACTGGACTCGAACAGGGCCAGCTCACCATCCACCAGGGCTGGCGCCTTGCCATCGGGATGGATGGCCAGGTATTCAGGGCTGTGCCCCTCACCGGCCTTCAGATCCAGACTATGAATCCGGTAATCGAGCCCCAGTTCCTCGAGCGTCCAGGCGACCCGCAGCGAGCGGGAATTCGGATAGCTGTAGAGAGTCAACATGGTCGGGCGCACTCCGTGGCGTTGCGGTGGTGACTGGCGCAGGTGACGGCTTTCGCGCCAGCCAGGCCCTGGCTGCTTGAGCAGAGGGCTTGATGGTCATCCAGCATGGGCGGGAAGTCGCGGAGTTTCCATGCATCCTTCGCCGTCTCGCCGCAGGCAGTCACACAACGAAAAACGCCTGTGGACAACTCGAATTCTCGAGTCATCCACAGGCGTTTCGGTATTGCATGTCACCAGGATCAGCTGCCGAGGCGAGCCTCGATACTGGCGCGGATGCCGGCGGCATCCAGACCGCAGTCACGCAGCAGCTCGACCGGCTTGCCATGCTCGACGAAGCCATCCGGCAGCCCCAGCAGCAACATGGGCTGAGCCAGTCCCGCGTTCAGGTAGAGCTCGGCCACGCCGGCTCCCGCGCCCCCCGCGATGGCATTCTCTTCGACGGTCACGACCAGGTCGTGCTCCGCGGCGATCTCGAGCAATGCCTCGCGGTCCAGCGGCTTGATGGAGCGCAGGTTGAAGTGGGTCGCGTCCAGCGCCTCGGCGACCTCGGCCACCGGCGTGTTCATGCTGCCCACGGCGACGATGGCGACACGCACCTCGGGGCTGCCACTGATACGACGACGGTATTCCCCCTGACCGATCGCCATTGGCGTCAGGTCGGCATCGGTGGCCACCCCCGGCCCGGTACCGCGCGGATAGCGCACCGCGGCAGGCCCGGGGTGGGCCAATGCCGCGCTCAGCATGCCACGGCACTCGGCTTCATCGGCCGGCGCCATCAGCACCAGCTCCGGCACGCAGCGCAGGAACGACATGTCCAGGCTGCCGTGATGCGTCGGGCCGTCTTCGCCGACCAGACCAGCGCGGTCGATGGCAAAGGTCACGTCCAGTTTCTGCACCGCGACATCGTGGATCAGCTGATCATAGCCACGCTGCAGGAAGGTGGAATAGATCGCCACCACCGGCTTCATGCCCTCACAGGCCATGCCCGCTGCCACTGTCACCGCGTGCTGCTCCGCGATGGCGACATCGTAGTAGCGATCAGGATATTCCTTCGAGAAGCGCACCAGATCCGAGCCTTCCCGCATGGCCGGCGTGATGCCGATGACGCGCGCATCCGCGGCGGCGGCGTCACACAGCCAGTTGCCGAAGACGCTGCAGTATTTCTGCGGCTTGGGAGCCGGCGCGTCGGTGACGGCAGGCGCCTGCTCGGCTGCCTGAGGCGCGGCCTTCTCGAGCTTGGTGATGGCGTGATAGCCGATCGGGTCACGCTCCGCCGGCAGGAAGCCCTTGCCCTTGCGCGTCACCACATGCAGGAACTGCGGGCCATCCAGATCACGCATGTTGCGCAACGTCTGCACCAGCGCCGGCAGGTCATGGCCGTCGATGGGGCCGATGTAGTTGAAGCCCATCTCCTCGAACAGCGTCGCCGGGCTGATGAAGCCCTTCATGTGCTCTTCGGTACGCTTGGCAAGCTCCAGTGCACCCGGCAAGGGCGACAGCAGTCGCTTGCCGTTGGCGCGCATCTGGGTATACGGCTTGCTGGCCAAAATACGTGCCAGATAGCTTGCCAGGCCGCCGACGTTCTCGGAGATCGACATCTCGTTGTCATTGAGCACGACCAGCATATTGGCCTTCACGTGCCCGGCATGCGCCAGTGCCTCGAACGCCATGCCAGCCGTCAGGGCACCATCGCCGATCACCGCACAGGCGCGCCGTGACTCACCCGCCGTGCGGGCGCCGAGCGCCATGCCCAGCGCCGCACTGATCGAGGTGCTGGAATGGCCCACTCCGAAGGTGTCGAACTCGCTCTCGGCACGCTTGGGGAAGGCAGACAGGCCGTTGTACTGGCGCATGCTGTACATGGCTTCACGACGGCCGGTCAGAATCTTGTGCGGATAGGCCTGATGACCCACGTCCCACACCAGACGGTCATGGGGCGTTTCCAGCGCATGGTGGAGGGCCACGGTCAGCTCGACCACACCGAGCCCGGCACCGAAGTGCCCGCCGGTACAGCCGACGCTGTAAAGCAGGTAGGCGCGCAGTTCGTCAGCCAATTGGCGCAGCTGTGCCGCGCTCATGGCGCGCAGCGCTTGAGGTGTCTCGACCGCATCGAGCAGTGGCGTCGCGGGGCGCGCCTGAGGTATCTCGTCAAACAGCTTCATAGGCGTCAGGAATCAGTGGTCTCGCTCGATCATGTAGCGCGCCAGCACCGCGAGTGGCTCTGCGGCCTCTCCCAACGGTGCCAGGGCATCCAGGGCCTCTTGCAGTAGCTGACCTGCTCGCTCTTGAGCACCTTCGAGTCCAAGCAGCGAGGGATAGGTCGGCTTGTCGCGCGCAGCGTCAGCACCGGCCGTCTTGCCAAGCGTTGCGGTGTCGCCCGTCACGTCCAGGATGTCATCCTGGATCTGGAAGGCCAGGCCGATAGCCGAAGCGTAGCGCTCCAGGGCAGCAAGACGCGAATCCTGCTCGTCGACTGCCACCAATCCGCCCAGACGGACCGCGGCGCGAATCAGCGCGCCGGTCTTGTAGGCATGCATGCGTGACAGCGCCTCTACCTCGCGGAACTGGCCGACCGCCTCGAGATCCAGCGCCTGACCGGCCACCATGCCGCGCCGCCCGGAGGCCTCGGCCAGGGTACGCACCAGGGCAGGTGTCCGTACATGGCCGGTCGTCGCCATCACTTCGAAGGAGAGCGTCAACAGGGCATCGCCCGCGAGAATGGCGGTCGCCTCATCGAAGGCACGATGCACGGTGGGACGGCCACGCCGCAGGTCATCATCGTCCATGGCCGGCAGGTCATCATGGACCAGCGAATAGGCATGCACCAATTCGAGCGCCGCTGCCGCCGCGTCCAGCGCAGCGCGGTCAGCGGCCTCTTCATCGCAGCCCAGGGCACGACCCACCGCATACAGCAGCACGGGGCGCAGACGCTTGCCGCCACCCAGCACGCTGTAGCGCATGGCGTCCTCGAGACGCTCACTCACCGCCGCACTGCCGGGAGTCAACAACGCCTCAAGCACGGCCTCACTGCGCGCCTGTCCAGAGCGGATCAGCTCGCTGGCCTGCGATGCAGTCGGCGTGACTTGCGTATTCAATCCACCTGACATCACCAGTCCTTCTCCTCGTCCGCTTCACCCGCCATGCTGCCTGCGGCATCGGGCGCCGTAAACGCCGTGGGCGTCAGCGCTCCCTCCGGGCCTTCCACCAATGCCTGCAGGCGCAACTCGGCACTGTCGAGCCGCTGCTGCGCCTCGCGCGCCAGGCTCACGCCCTCTTCAAAAGCGCCCAGTGACGCTTCCAGCGACATGTCGCCAGCCTCGAGCCGCGTCACCAACCCTTCAAGACGGGCCAGGGTGGCGGCGAAATCCTGTGGCACTTCCTTTTCGGCCATGGGTGCTCTCGCTCATCCGACCGGGCGGGCCCGGTGTCTCTGTGTGGAGCGCCAGTATAACCCGAAGGGCTTCACGACGCTGCCCACCCCCTGCGCACGGAGGAAGAGTCACATCAAACGGCTGTGCTGTGAATTTTTCATGCCCGGCACGCGGACATTTCATCCGGAGGCCCCGTCGGCTGTGATATTCTTTGCTCCCCTGTTGACAGCACGCCCCGCTGTTTCTCTGGCATTTTCTTGAGGTGTGACACGCCAGCAGGTCATGAAAAAGACCAAACGAACAGAAACGCCGGCATGACCGGCGAGAGGGTTGATCCGACAATGGCCAAGACGTCCCTGGACAAGAGCAAGATCAAGATTCTATTGCTCGAGGGTGTCCACCAATCCGCCGTGGATAATTTCCTCAACGCGGGTTACACCAACATCGAACTGCTTCAGACCTCGCTGGCCGAGGAAGAACTGATCGAGAAGATCCGCGATGTGCACTTCATCGGCATTCGTTCCCGCACTCAGCTCAACGAGCGCGTGATCTCCGCTGCCGAGAAGCTCACCGCCATCGGCTGCTTCTGCATCGGCACCAACCAGGTCGACCTGGAAGCCGCACTGAAGCGCGGTATCCCCGTGTTCAACGCGCCCTACTCCAACACTCGCTCGGTCGCCGAGCTGGTACTGGCCGAAGCCATCATGCTGATGCGCGGCGTGCCGGAGAAGAGCGCCAAGGCACATCGTGGCCAGTGGATGAAATCCGCCAAGAACAGCCATGAAGTCCGCGGCAAGACGCTGGGCATCGTGGGCTACGGCAGCATCGGTTCCCAGCTGTCCGTGCTCAGCGAATCCCTGGGCCTGGACGTCATCTACTACGATGCCGTCACCAAGCTCGGCATGGGCAACGCCCGTCAGGTGGCAAGCCTGGAAGAGCTGCTGGCGCGCGCTGACATCGTCACGCTGCATGTGCCGGAAATTCCCTCCACCAAGTGGATGATGGGCAAGCAGCAGTTCGCGCTGATGAAGCAGAACAGCGTCTTCATCAATGCGGCACGCGGCACCACCGTCGTCATCGAAGACCTGGCCGAAGCCCTCTCCAGCGGCAAGCTGCTGGGCGCCGCCATCGACGTCTTCCCGGTAGAGCCGAAAGGCAACGGCGAAGAGTTCGTGTCTCCGCTGCGCGAGTTCGACAATGTCATCCTGACGCCGCACGTCGGTGGCTCCACCATGGAAGCCCAGGAAAACATCGGTGTCGAAGTCGCCGAGAAGCTGGTGACCTACTCCGACAACGGCACCACCATCGGCTCGGTCAACTTCCCGGAAGTCGCCCTGCCGGCGCACCCGGAAAAGCACCGTCTGCTGCATATCCACGACAACGTCCCGGGCGTGCTGTCACGCATCAACCAGGTGCTGTCCGAGGAAGGCATCAACATCTCTGGCCAGTACCTGCAGACCAACAACACGGTTGGCTATGTGGTCATCGATGTCGACAAGGCCTACGGCAAGAAAGCGCTCGAAGCGCTCAAGACCGTCGACCATACCCTGCGTATCCGGACCCTCTACTCGGAAGCTGATTTCGAGAACTGAGTCCGTGCTCTGCTTCATGGCCGTGGAGCAGAGGGCAGGCAAATGAAAACGCCGCAGCCAGAAATGGCTGCGGCGTTTTTTTGTTCCGGATTACCAGGCGCGTTGCTCGTCCCGTGCCTTGCGTCCCACTCCCCTCTGTCATGCCTCTGTCATGCCTCCGTCATGCCTCAGCCGGTTTCCCATAGACTGGCAATGCCGGGCCAAGACCAGGGGCGTGTTTCACGTGGAACATCTTGATTCCTCGTAAAAACACCCTCTGAATCAGATAGTTGAGAACAGGTGCCCAGTTGAAACTTCTTCTCTCAGCGCTCTGACAATGGCGTGCCAGCGACGGCCCAGTTTTCCGGCTCCACTTCCTGCAGCACCACCCAGACGGACTGCTCACGCACACCCAGCACGCGAGCCGTCTCGCGCGTCAACGCCTCCACCAGCTCCCGCTTCTGTTCCTGTGTCTTGCCAGTCAGAAATTCCGCACGAATCATCGGCATGGTTTTCTCTCCTTGTTGTTCAAATCTCTTTTTCTGCATGCCAGATCAGCCTGGCCAGCCGCCTTGCTCGCTATTGCCACAGCCGCTTTAAGGCGCTGTGGCCAATTGGCTCTCGCAAATCGCTTCTGAAGCCATTGTTCCACGTGAAACATCTGCCGGCAGCAAAGAGCGCAGCCCAGCGATGTCACTCTGCGCCATAGGCTGGTAAAGAAATTGGCTGCTTTACGATACAGCAGCCAATTTCTCTCCATACGTCATCCAAAAAATCGCTTGGCTATCAGTCTGTTGGCGCGCTTTAGCCAAATATCTCAAGCATCATGTTCCACGTGAAACACTGCTTAGGCGTAGCAGGAATCGCCCAGCAGCACCTCTTCGACGCGACCGTTCAACAGCATGCCAAGCAGCGGCGTGTTATGGCCGGCACTGACCAGCGTCTCGCTTGAGACACGCCACTCATGCGCCATATCGATCACTGCCAGATCACAGTACTCGCCTACTTCCAGCATGCCGCCCTTAAGCCCGAAGCGTCTGGCACTGAACGTCAATGTCTCGATCAGGCGAGGCAGGCTGAGCAGCTCGGCCTTCACCAGCGCCAGCCCTAGCGACAGCATGGTTTCCAGACTGGTCATGCCGGGCTCGGATACTGCAAAGGGTGCGCTCTTGGCAGCGGCTTCATGGGGCAGATGATCACTGACGATGGCGTCGATGGTGCCATCGACCACACCGGCCCGCAGCGCATCACGGTCTGCCGCGCTGCGCAGAGGCGGCTCAAGATGGAAATTGGCGTTGAAGCCTTCCAGCTGCTCATCGGTCCAGTGCAGTTGCGCCATCGAAACATCCGCGCTGATATCCAGCCCTCTGGCCTTGGCATCACGTACCAGCTCCACGGCCCGTGCACTGGAGAGCAGCGACACATGCGCCCGTACGCCTGTCTGCTCGATCAACAGCAGCCACTGGGTCAGGGCAACCGTCTCGGCAGATTCCGGAATGCCGGCCAATCCGAGACGCGAGGCAATGGCGCCCTCATGGGCGCAGCCCTGCCCAGCCAAGGCGGCCTCCTGGGCCTGGAACACGACGGTGATATCAAAGGTCCGCGCGTACTCCAGACAACGGCGCAGTACGCCGAGATCGCGTATCGGCTGGCGCAGGTTGGTCAGCGCCACGCAGCCTGCGGACTTGAGCGCGGCCATATTGGCGAGCAGATCACCTTCCAGCCCCTGCGTCAGTGCCCCCAGCGGCGCAAGACGCACCCCCGCCACATCACGCGCGCGGTCCAGCAGCGTACGAATATGCGAGGCGCTGTCGAGCACCGGGCTGGTGTCGGGGCGCGGCAGGATGGTCGCGTAGCCACCCGCCAGTGCGGCAGCCGACTCACTGACCAGACTGCCCTTGTAGCGCGGGCCCGGGTCACGCAGGTGCGCGCCAAGATCGATGAAGGCCGGCGTGACCAGCTTGCCCGCCAGATCATCGCGCTGCTCGGCGCTGAAGTCCGCCGGCGCTTCGCCGATCGCGATCAGGCGACCGCCGTCGAGGTGGAGGTCGTACTGGCCATCGCGGCCGTTGGTCGGGTCGATTACCCGTGCATTGATCAGGCTGCGTTTCATGCGCCAGCTCCTCGTGAACGTTCACCCCTGCGCTCGGCGCGCGCCTTCATCTGTCCGGAGACCGCCATCGACAGCACCGCCATGCGCACCGCGATACCATTGGTGACCTGATCGAGTATCAGCGAACGCGGGCCATCCGCGACGGCGGATTCGATCTCGACTCCCCGGTTGATCGGCCCCGGATGCATCACCACGGCGTCAGGATGCGCGTGTGCCAGGCTTTCGCGGGTCAGACCATAGCGGCGGTAGTATTCCGATTCCGAGGGCAGCAGCGCGCCATCCATGCGCTCCTTCTGCAGGCGCAGCATGATGACGACATCAACATCCTTCAGCCCTGCTGCCAGCTCAGTGAAGACCTGACAGCCCAGCGTCTCGACCCCGATGGGCAGCAGCGTCTGCGGCGCGACCACCCGCACCTCCGCTGCGCCCAGCGTATTGAGCGCCTGAATCTGCGAGCGAGCGACGCGCGAATGCAGGATGTCACCGACGATCGCGACGCGCAGATTGGCGAACTCGCCCTTGTGGCGGCGGATGGTCAGCATGTCGAGCATCGCTTGGGTCGGGTGCGCATGGCGACCGTCGCCGGCATTGATGATCGCCACATGCGGCGTGATCTGGCTGGCGATGAAGTGCGCCGCGCCGGAGTCGCCATGACGCACCACGAAGGCGTCCGCCTGCATGGCCTCGAGATTGACCAGGGTATCCATCAGCGACTCGCCCTTGGCGGCCGACGAGGTCTTGATGTCCAGATTGAGCACATCCGCCGACAGACGCTTGGCGGCCAGCTCGAAGGTGGCACGCGTGCGGGTCGAGTTCTCGAAGAACAGGTTGGCCACCGTACGCCCGCGCAGCAACGGCACCTTCTTGACCTCGGCATCGCCGATGCCACGGAAGTGATCGGCGGTGTCGAGAATCTCGGTCAGCACGCTGCGCGGCAGGCCTTCGATATCCAGAAAGTGACGCAGCCGGCCCTGCTCATCCAGCTGGACCTGTGCCGGCGAGGCAGCCCGCACGTCCGCGCTGGCCTGCGAGAGATCAAACAGGTTCATGCCGTCACCTCGCCGGTATCGACCAGTGTCAGGCGCAGGTTGTCGGGGCCTTCCAGCTTGATGCGCTTGCCGGGCGCCAGCGCCAGGTTGGCACCCAGGGCGTCCGGCTGCACCGGCAGCTCACGCCCCGGCAGCTCTACCAGGCAGGCCAGCAGCACGCGGCGCGGACGGCCATAGTCGAACAGCTCATTGAGCGCCGCGCGCACGGTACGTCCGCTCATCAGTACATCGTCCACCAGCAGCAGATCGCGATTCTCGATATCCGGCAGCTGTGACCCCTGGCCGCCATCCGGCAGGCCCTTGTGGCCGAAGTCGTCGCGCCAGAAACCGATATCCAGTGTCGCGAGGGGCTCTTCCAGCCCCAGCCGCTCACGCAGTGCCTGGGCGACCCAGACACCGCCGGTATGAATGCCGACCGGAATCAGACGTTCACGATCGAGTTCACGGCGCTCGAACAGCAATTCGAGCTCCTCGGTCATGGCCTCGAGCAGTGCCTCGACCTCTGGCAGTGCCTCATGTTCTTCGTGCATCTCAGACTCTTGCATGGATATCGCTTCCTATCTTCCCTGCCGGATGGCGGCAAACAGACAAAAAAAACCCGCTTCCGGAAAGGAAGCGGGTGGAGTATTCAGTAACCGACAAGGTCGCCCTCGCCTCGCTGGCTTGCAAACCAGCTCTCGAGAATCAGCTGAGCGGCGAGGCCGTCCACGCCATCATCGCGATAATTGCCGCGGTGGCCGCGCTCGCGCGCCAAGCCCTTGGCCGCCTTGGTGGAGCCGCGCTCATCCCACATTTCCAGCGGCTTGCCGTAGCGGCCATACAGGCGCTTGCCGAACTTGCGGGCTCGGCTGCACATCAGTGTCTCGCTGCCGTCCAGCTCGAGAGGCAGGCCGACCACGAACAGGTCGGGCTGCCATTCCTCGATCAGGCGATTGACGACATTCCAGTCCGGAATGCCGTCCCGCACATGCAGCGGCACCAGGGGCGTCGCGGTGCCGAGCATCTCGGTACCCACCGCGACACCGATGCGGCGCGTGCCGAAATCGAACGCCAGCGCCGTACGGCTGACTTGCCGCTCAGCCATGCCCGATCTCCCGCGACATCAGATTCATGTCGACGCCCAGCTTGCTGGCAGCCGCTTCGAGACGGGACTCGCTGTCGGCATCGAAGAGGATGCCGCTGTCGCCTTCGACGATCAGCCAGCTGTTTTCCTTCAGCTCGTTGGTGAGCTGGTCCGGCTCCCAGCCAGCGCAGCCGAGGCAGACCATGAAGTCATCAGGGCCTTCGTTGCCGGCTATCGCCTTCAGGATGTCCAACGAGGTGGTCAGCGCCAGCTCGTCGGTCACCTGCAGGCTGGAATCCCACTCGCTGGCCTTGCCGCGATGCAGGATGAAGCCGCGGTCCTTGTGGACGGGGCCGCCGTAATAGACCACCTCATCGAGGCGTTCACAGCTGTCGGCAGCGATCTCGAGCTGCTCGAACAGACCGCGCATGGTCAGCTTGATCGGCTTGTTGACGATGACACCGAGGGTGCCCTTGTCATCATGATCACAGAGGTAACTGAGCGAGCCGGAAAAATTGTCATCATCGAGATGCGGCATCGCCAGCAGGAAATAGTCTCGCAGACTTTGCATGGTCCTCCCGAGGCGTCAGGGCGCGCCAGAATCGTTGCCGGGGCCGAATCGCCAGATGCGGGTGATGGTCAGCTGGCTCATCCCCTTGAGACTTTCATCAAAGGGCGCATAAGGAGCCGCGCCGTAGACCGTATCCAGAGCCGCCTGGTCGAGTTCAGCATGTCCCGAGGATTGTAACACTTCCGCGAACTCAAGCTGACCGCTGGGCAGCACGACGGCGCGAATCCGCAGCTCGCCGCTCAGATGAGCAGGCGCCGGATAGTGCTGATTGCCGAACGCTTGCACCGTGCCGGTCCAGTCATTGATATAGCGCGCGCGGGCCGAGGCACGCGCCGCCTTGCGTGAGGCGGTGTCACCCACCACCTCACGCGACTGGCCGGAGGCCTGGATTCGCTGAACGTCCTGCTCGCTGGCCTGCTGTTCATTGTCCGGCGTATCCGGCAGCAGTTCGGAACGCGTCACCTGCTGTGACGACGCCTGCTGAGTAGCGATCACCTCGGGGATGCGCTCCGGCAGTACCAGCGCCTGCGTGGCCGGGGCCTGGGCTTCCGACACGGCCGGCTCGCTGGCCTCGGACGCACTCTGCTCACCCGGCTGCGGGGGCGCCTGATTGACTGGCCCGGCCTGCACCGCCGCCTCGCGCCCGCTGCCACTGGCCTGCTGGTCCTGCTCGGCCACCACCTGCGAGTCGACGGCAGTGGTGCTGGCCTGACTGACCAGCGTCACATCGAGCATCACCGGCTTGGGCATCGGCGGCACCTCAGGCGGCGTCAGCAGGCCGCTGCCCAGCAACCACCAGCCGATGACGGCATGGACGGCCAGTGCCGCGCCCCATGCCACCACACGGCGATGCACCCGAGTCACCGGCACATAGGTGATCGGGTCGGTGACGCTATGATTGCCTGCCCACCATTCGACGGGTGCTGCCATACCCCACTCCCTGTCCACGGAACCTCATTGGCAGCTTCGGCTTCCCTGCCGTTTACTGCGAATCCATCGCGGGTCAGCCACTGGTGCCGACCTCATCACGACGTTGCTCAGGCGGACGGCTGCGCCGCCAGACGCGCTTCGATGGCATCCATCAACAGACCGGCGATATCAGTGCCGCGCTGGGTATCGATCTCGCGTACGCAGGTCGGGCTGGTGACGTTGATCTCGGTGATGTAGTCGCCGATCACGTCCAGGCCGACGAACATCAGACCCAATGATTTCACCACCGGCTTGACCTGCTCGATCAGCCAGTAATCGCGGTCGGTCAGCTCACGCGATTCGCCACGTCCGCCAGCCGCCAGGTTGCCGCGCGTCTCGCCGGCGCTGGGAATGCGCGCCAGGCCGAACGGCACCGGTTCGCCATCCACCAGCAGAATGCGCGTATCGCCGGCACTGATTTCCGGCACATAACGCTGGGCCATGATCTGACGGGTGCCCCGCAGCGTCAGCTGCTCGATCACCGAGCCGAGATTGCGGCCATCTTCGGCGACGTGGAAGATGCCACTGCCACCCATGCCATCCAGCGGCTTGAAGATCACGTTGCCATGCTCGGCGTGGAAGGCGCGCAGCACCTTGTCGTTGGCCGACACGGTGGTCGGCGGGATGCACTGCGGGAACTGCTGAGCGAAGAGCTTCTCGTTGCAGGTCTGCAGCGCGGCCGTCGGATTGACCACCAGCACGCCTTCCCGCTCGGCAAAGCCCAGCAGGTGAACGGCATTCAGGAAGTGTTCGTCGACGGGCGGATCCTTGCGCATCAGGATCACGTCAAGCTCGGCCAGCGGAGTCGCGACGACCTCGCCCAGCTGATAGAAGTTGTTCGGGTCGTGGTAGACCTCCAGATCACGCATCCGGCCCATGGCGCGACCATTCTCGAGATAGAGGTCTTCCTGCTCGAGATAGTGCAGCGACCAGCCACGCTGGCTGGCGGCCCACAACATGGCCAGAGTGGTGTCCTTCTTGTAGGCGACGCTGGACATCGGGTCCATCACCACGCCGATCTTGAGCTTGCGAGCAGTCATTGAGGCAACCTTGTGACGACACTGCCAGCCCGGAACGCGGCCGGCAGCGGGGATAACGGAGACTCCCGTCGCGACATGACACCATGGCGCGGGAGCGATGGGACAAGTATGCAGCAGCGCCGTGCTGCTCACCACTGGCGAAACGCCCTTGCCGGCTCACGCTGTGTTGCCGGCAGATCAACAATTCCGCCCGGGTGCCCGATGATGGGAGATCAGCGCGGCAGGTCACCAAATCGCTGCTGCAGCAAGGTCAGCGCCACCACCGGCGCCGTCTCGGTGCGCAGGATACGCGGCCCCAGGCCGAGCACCTCACAACCGGCGGCGGCCGCTTCTGCCACCTCTTCCTGCGTGAAGCCGCCTTCCGGGCCGATCAGCAGGCTGGCGCGGGTCACGCCGCCCTCGGCCTCGGCCACGTTCAGCGCCTCGGCGCCGCCCGGCTGCAGAATCAGGCGCAGCGGCTCATCACGCTCGGCCAGCCACTGCGTCATCGCCACCGGGGCATGCACGACCGGCACGACGCTTCTCCCGCACTGCTCGCAGGCGCTGGCCGCCACGCCCTGCCAGTGCGCCAGCTTCTTGTCGGCGCGCTCGCCCTTGAGCTTGACGTCGCCTCGCGCGGTATAGAGTGGCGTGATGGCAGCCACGCCCATCTCACAGGCCTTCTGGATGGCATAATCCATGCGATCGCCCTTGGAGATCGCCTGCCCCAGATGCACCGCCAGCGGCGCCTCGCGGTCATTGGGCACCGCCTCGATCACCTGCACGCTGACGCCCTTGCGGGTCACCTCCTCCAGCAGCACGCGCACCTCCTGCCCACGGCCATCGAACAGCTGCGCCTCACTGCCGACCTTGGCACGCAGCACCAGTCCGAGGTGGCGTGCAGGCCCCTCGGGGAGCGCGAAGGACGCCCCGGCGCTGACATTGAGATCAAGATCGGGGCAGTGCAGACGGATGGCCATGGACGGGGTCTCGCGGACTAAGAAGCAGTGAAAGTGAACTGTGATGAGTCGATGCAGCATCGCAGGCAAGGCGGCGGTCATTGTCGCCCAAAAACGCAGCGACGGGCCACTGGGGCCCGTCGCTGGTCGTACCTGTCATGTGGCCAATCAAGGCCGGCTCACTGATCAGTGAGCGGTCGCCTCGGCGGCGCCCTGGGCTTCACGCTGCTTGCGCTGCGCGTACATGGCCTCGAAGTTGACCGGAGCCAGCATCAGCGGAGGGAAGCTGCCACGGTTGACCAGGTTGTCGATGGCTTCACGCGCATACGGGAACAGCACGTTCGGGCAGAAGGCGCCCAGGGTGTGGTCCAGCTGCTCGGCAGACAGGCCAGCGATACGGAACAGGCCAGCCTGCTCGACTTCCGCCAGGAAGGCAGTGGTCTTGTCTTCGCCATTGGTGACCTGAGCGGTGACCTTGATGGAGACTTCGAACAGCTCCTCACCGACCTGCTGGTGCTCGGTATCCAGCTCCAGCGCGACCTTCGGCTGGAACGGCTGGGAGAAGACCGCCGGAGAATTCGGGGCTTCGAAGGACACGTCCTTCACGTAGATGCGCTGCAGGGCAAACTGGAGCTGATCCTGAGCCTGTTCTGCGCCTGCTGCAGCCTGTGCGTTCTGTTCTTCAGCCATGAGACATATCCTTGAGGGTTCGGAGATTTATTCTTGGTTGCGAGCCTGCCTCCAGCAGACCCGCAAACTTGCCCAGCCAGCGGGGCAATGACAGCTGGCAGACACGCGACGTGCGAGTCTGCGACTCAGCGAGTCACGACCGGCAGGCTGTCGGCTTCCCACTGGCCCATGCCGCCCTTGAGCTTGACGGCCTGCTTGAAGCCATCCTTCTCGAGGCGCGCCACCAGCGGTCCCGCCGTCTGGCCATGCTTGCAGACGATGATCACCGGGCGTTCCTTGTACTTGGCCAGCGGAGTGGTCTCGCTGGTCAGCTGACTGCTGGGAACGTTGACGGCACCGGCGATATGACCGGCCTTGAATTCCTTGCTGTCGCGGATGTCGATGAAGACACCCTCTTCGCGATTGACCAGTCGCGTGGCCTCGCTGACGCTGACGCCGTGGTTGCCACGCATGGTTTCCATGACAATGAGGGCGACCAGCAGGGCGACGAAGGCGCCGACCAGCAAGGGATGATTCTGCGCGAACTGAAGCAGCTGTTCGATCATGAGACGGGCTAACTCCGCTGTGACGTGCATGCCGACGCGTACGCGGCAAAGGAAATAGACCGCTACCTGAGGTAACGGAGCCAGCATTATACATGACAGGCCCAAGCATGAATGCCGCTGCATGGCATCAAAAAGGCGTAGCCGGGCGATGCGCCGGCTGCTGTCAGCTCAGCCGGGCCGGGGCGATCCACCGATAGCGCAACCCAATCCCGGCGATACACTTGCGGCACTTGCACTCGGCACCTTACCACCCCTCTAATAGAGGGCAGAACGAGCAGGTAGTTTTATCACTACATGTCGTTTCCGCCGAGGGTTCTGCCCCACGGATGCGCCACAGCATGGCCGCAGGACATGACAGCTGCATGATGCGTCGCCCGTCGAACATCATCCTGTCATCCCGGCCCCTGCTCACCCCAGATCATTCGTCATCACAGCGAGGAAGTCATGGCAGCTCAAGCACAAGGTCCGCGTCCCGTCGCCCTAATCATTCTGGACGGCTACGGTCACAGCGAAGAGGAGAAGGACAACGCCATCCTCGCCGCCGACACGCCGGTGATGGACCGCCTGCGTCGTGAATATCCCAGCGAACTGATTCACACCGATGGTGGCTTCGTCGGCCTGCCGGACGGCCAGATGGGCAACTCCGAAGTCGGCCACATGAACCTCGGTGCCGGTCGCATCGTCTATCAGGACTTCACGCGCATCACCAAGGCGGTGCGTGAGAATGCCCTCAAGGACAATGACATCCTGACCGCGCCCATCGATGCCGCCGTCAAGGCCGGGCGTGCCGTGCACCTGATCGGCCTGCTGTCCCCGGGTGGCGTCCACTCCCACGAAGACCACACCCTGGCCATGGCCGACCTGGCCGCCGAGCGGGGCGCCAAGCGCATCTATATCCACGCCATCACCGATGGCCGTGACACCGCGCCCAAGAGCGCCGAGGCCTCCATCGCGCGTGCCGATGAGCACCTCGCGGGCCTGGGCCTGGAAGACGGCCGTGTCGCCACGCTGGTCGGTCGCTACTTCGCACTGGACCGCGACAACCGCTGGGACCGCGTCGAGCAGGCCTACCGCCTGATCGCCAACGGTGAAGCCGAGCATGAAGCCGCCACCGGGGTCGCCGGGCTAGCTGCCGCCTACGAGCGCGACGAGACCGATGAATTCGTCACCGCCACCCGCATCGGCGATTCCGTCGCCATGCAGGAAGGCGATGCGGCCATCTTCATGAACTTCCGCGCCGACCGTGCCCGCGAGCTGACCCGCGCCTTCGTCGAGCCGGACTTCGCAGGCTTCGAGCGCACGCCGCCCAAGCTGACCCACGACGGTCTGGTGATGATGACCCAGTACGCCGCCGACATCCCGGCGCCGGCAGCCTTCCCGCCGTCCGAGCTGCACAACACCCTGGGCGAGGTCGTATCCGACCGTGGCCTGACCCAGCTGCGCATCGCCGAGACCGAGAAGTACGCGCACGTCACCTTCTTCTTCTCCGGTGGCCGCGAAGAGGAATACCCCGGCGAGACGCGCATCCTCGTGCCCTCCCCGCAGGACGTGAAGACCTACGACGAGAAGCCGGAAATGAGCGCCGGCGAAGTCACCGACAAGCTGGTGGAAGCCATCGAGTCCGGCGGCTACGACCTCATCGTCTGCAACTACGCCAACGGCGACATGGTCGGCCACACCGGCAAGTTCGACGCTGCCGTCCAGGCCGTCGAGTTCCTCGACAAGTGCGTGGCACGCGTGGTCGAGGCGCTGGAGAAGGTCGGAGGCGAATGTCTGATCACCGCCGACCACGGCAACGCCGAGCAGATGGTGCACCCGGAAACCGGCAATCCGCAGACCGCGCACACTACCTTCGAGGTGCCGCTGATCTACGTGACGCAGCGCGATGCCAAGCTGGCCGCCGACGGGCGTCTGTGCGATCTCGCCCCGACCCTGCTGACCATGATGGGCCAGTCGGTGCCGGAAGAGATGGATGGCAAGGTGCTGGTCGATTATGCCGAGGCCTGATAGCAGGCTGCATGGCGCACCCTTCGGTGCGTCGTGCCTCTCGCCCAGCCCGAGCAAGCCGCTAGGGCTGGGCGACCGCCCCCGAATATTCAAGCGCCGGAGCCGAGTCTCCGGCGTTGTGCTGTCTGCCTGGCTGCTGAGCCTCGCCCCGCTGGCACTCGGCCCCGTGGTGGCGACCACCGCGCTGGCCGCTGACGACACCGCCACCCTGACCCAGAAGAAGCAGGCCTCCCAGGAAGACCTCAAGCGCCTCAAGCGCGAGATCCAGGCGATGCAGGGCGAGCTCAAGGCCACGGCAGCGCGGCGCAGCGACACCCGCAACGGGCTGGAGAAGATCGAGCGCCAACTCAATGCCACGCGCCAGCAAACCGGCAAGCTCGAGGATGAGCGCGATGACATCAAGCAGCAGCTGGTGGCACTGACGCGCAAGCGTGAAGCCCTCAGTCAGCAGCAGACGGCCCAGAAGGCGGCGGTGGCTGAAGAGATGGCCGCCCTCTATCGCCTTGGTCGTCAGCCTGAACTGAAATTGCTGCTCAACCAGGATGATCCCGCACGTCTTGAGCGCCTGCAGGTCTATCTGAACCATCTGAGCGAATCACGGCGTGCGGCGCTGGAGCGCCTGGCCGAGCTGAACCAGTCACTGGCCGACACCCGCGCACAGCTGCTGGCCCGCCAGGCACGCCTGGATGACGTGCAGGCAGGACTCAAGCGGCAGGCCAGTCAGCTGATCGCGCAACAGAATGAACGCGCCGCCCTGCTGCGCAAGCTGGATGCGCGCTATGCCAGTCATGAGGCGAAGATCGCCGAACTGGACCAGGACCGCGCGCATGCCAACCAGCTGATCCAGACCCTCGAGAAGCGCCTCAAGTCGATCAAGAGTGCGCCGCCACCCAAGACCCGCATCACGCGTGCGATGGGCAAGATGGACTGGCCGGCACCGGGCAAGGTGATCTCCGCCTATGGGCGTGGCGAGGGCGTCAACCGTGATGGCGTGCTAATTCGCGCGACACAGGGCACCGCCGTCACGGCGCCGCACGCCGGTCGCGTGGTCTTCGCTGACTGGATGCGCGGCTATGGCAACCTGCTGATACTCGATCACGGTGACAACGTGCTGACGCTCTACGCCCACCTGGCAAGCTTCAGCGTGGGCCCGGGCGACAGCCTGTCACGTGGCCAGCAGCTGGGCAGCGTCGGCAGCAGCGGCGGGCGTGATGGCCCGGCGCTCTATTTCGAAGTGCGCCGCAGCGGTCAGCCGACAGACCCGAGTCGCTGGCTCTCGCGCCGCTGAAGTGCCTGGCAGCGGCACCTCGCGCAGCGTCTGGTTGTCAGTCAGCGCTGAATGCCACCGCTACCCGGCGGGCTAGTCGCCAGGCACTCGCGCGGGATATGCTCGCAGTAGCCTGTGACTGCGAGCATGCTGGGCGGTGTTCCCCCCTGCCATGCCTCGACATCCGGCCCCGGCGCTCAGCGCATTTCGGTACCAGTCGAGTCAGTATCCGTCGAGAAGGAAATCGCATGTCTGCAATGTCGCCGTTCCGTCCTGCCCCGCGCCGCCTGCGTCAGCTGGCGGTCAGCGTGCCGCTGAGCCTTGCCCTGCTGGGCGGCGGACTGCCGGCCAGTGCAGAAGATGTCATCTCACCATCCGACAGCGCTCAGGATGCCCGTCAGGGCACGGACCTGCCGCTGGATGAGCTGCGCACCTTCGCCGAGGTCTTCGAGCGCATCAAGCGCACCTACGTCGATCAGGTCGATGACCGCACGCTGCTCAAGAATGCCATGCGCGGCATGCTCGAAGGGCTGGACCCGCACTCCGCCTATCTGGATCAGGAAGACTGGCAGGACCTGCGCGAGAATACCGATGGCGAGTTTGGCGGCATCGGTATCGAGGTCGGCACCGGCGACGATGGCCAGCTGACCGTCATCGCCCCCATCGACGACACCCCGGCGGCGCGCGCGGGCCTGCAGCCGCGAGACGTCATCCTCAAGATCGACAATACGCCGCTGGACGGCCTGTCGATGTCGGAATCGGTCAAGTTGATGCGCGGTGAGGCCGGCTCTCGCATTCGGCTGCTGATTCTGTCCGAGGGCGCCGACATGCCGCGCGAAGTGGTGCTGGAACGCGCCATAATCAAGAGCAGCAGCGTCAGTCAGCGCCTGCTGGACCCGGGCTATGGCTATCTGCGCATCAGCCAGTTCCAGAGCGCGACCGGTGACGAGGCCCACACGGCGCTTTCCAGACTGCGGGAAGACAACGATGGCGAGCCGCTCAAGGGGCTGGTGCTGGATCTGCGCAACAACCCCGGCGGGCTTCTCTCGGCCGCCGTCGAGATCAGTGACCTGTTCCTGTCCAGCGGCCGCATCGTCTACACCGAAGGCCGCCTGCCCGACAGCGAGCTGTCCTTCTCGGCCAAGCCCGATACCCCGGCGGGCGACACCCCGCTGGTGGTGCTGATCAATGGCGGCACGGCCTCGGCCGCGGAAATCGTGTCCGGCGCGCTGCAGGATCAACACCGCGCCATCATCATGGGCACCGACAGCTTCGGCAAGGGCTCGGTCCAGACGGTGATGCCGCTGGGCAATGGCGATGGGCTCAAGCTGACCACCGCGCTCTACTTCACGCCCAGCGGCCGTTCGATCCAGGCCGAGGGCATTCGCCCGGATGTCGAGGTCGTGCGAGGCCGCCTCGAGCGCGACACGCGACGTGACTTCAGTGTGCGCGAGGCAGATCTCGACGGGCGCCTCGACAATGCCAACGCCGCCAGCGAGTCCGCCAGCAGCAAGGCGCCCGACAGCCCGGTGGTGGCGGAAAGCGACTACCAGCTGGGTGAGGCGCTCAATCTGCTCAAGGGCATGAACGTGCTGGGGCGCAGTGCGGCACTCAAGGCCACCGTGCCCACAAGCGACGAGTAAGCATCACGCCATAATCGCCAGATCATCAGGCCACAACGACAAGGCCCCGCCATCTGGCGGGGCCTTGTCGTTGCAGGGGGCATGACATGCGCACTTGCATGGAGGCATATAGCGGTATGTGTGACAGCGGTCGGCCATCCTGTGACCACCTGTGCCCAAGCGATGATAGTAGGCGCTCACATACCCGATGGCGCAGGAATTACACCAACTTCACTCTTGTTACGGCTTGCAGCTGGCGGGCAACTCACCCCGCTGCCCCATCGCCTGACGCATCAGGATACGCTTCAACTCGCCCTGGCCGTCGACGAAACCAAGCCCGAAGTTGCGCAGCAGACGCACGCCCGGCTGACGGCTGCCGAACAACAGCCGGAAGCCATCCATCATCTTGAGCATCATGGCATTGTCGCTGCGACGCCGGCGGCGATAGCGCGCCAGCCAGCGCTCGTCGCCAAGCGCCACCCCGCGGCGATGTCCTGCCAGCAGCTCGTCTGCCAACACCGCCACATCCATCAAGCCCAGATTGACGCCCTGGCCTGCCAGCGGATGAATGGCATGCGCAGCATCCCCCACCAGCGCCAGCCCCGGCAGCACATAGTCTTCGGCGTGGCGCTGATGCAGCGGGAAACTGAAGCGCTCGCTCGCCCATTCGATGGCGCCCAGCTGACCTTCAAAGGCGTCTTCCAGCTCACTACAGAATGCCGCCGCTGACAGTGCCAGCAGACGCTCAGCCTCTTCTGGCGTAGTCGACCACACGATGGAGCAATGCCGTTCTGCGGCCGAGGCTCCCTCGGCCGGCTGAGCCAGGGCGTCATTGACGGCCAGTGGCAGGAAGGCCAGCGGCCCGGTCGGCAGGAAGCGCTGACGCGCGACGGCCTGATGCGCGAGTTCGCTGCGCACCGTGGCCACCAGCGCGACCTGGCCGGTGTCGTGCTCCCGCGTGGCGATCCCGGCCAGCTCGCGCAGCCGTGAACGCGCACCATCCGCCGCGACCACCAGCGCCGCGGTGACTGTCCGGCCATCGGTCAGCGTCAGGCTGGTCGCTTCCGCCTCATCGAGTTGATAAGCATTCACTACCGATGTAGCGCCCGAGCGTGGCAGTGCCATGCCTGCCACACGCGCCCCGAAGCAGCGCGTGATCGCCGGGCAGGCATCGATGGCCTGCTCCAGCGCGGCGAGCGTGACCCGGTTCTCGACGATATGCCCCAGCACCGGCACACCGCTGTCCTCGGCGCTGAACTGGATCTCGCCATTGCCCTCCGCGTCCCACACCTGCATGCCGGTATAGGGCATCAGGCGACTGGCGGCGATCGTCGGCCACACACCCAGACCGCTCAACAGCTGCTGAGAGACCGGCGTCAATGCACTCACCCGTGGCTCGGGGGCGCTATCTGGCTGCCAGCGGGTCGCGGACTCACGCCCCTCGACCAGCATGACCCGCAGTCCCGCCTGCCCCAGCAGCAGTGCCAGGGTGGCACCGACGATACCGGCACCGACGATGGCGACATCGGCGTCATGTGCGCTACCTGCTGATCGACCGTCCTTCATGCCTGCTCCCTGTCTCGAAGTTCTGTCTCGTAGTTCTGTCTCGTGGCCTGATCTCGAAGACCAATCTCGTGCCCTGATTTCGAAGCCCCGTCGCGTGGCTCGACACCAAGGCGCTGTCAGTGAGGCCCTGTCAGTGACGCCCTGCCTGCGAGGCTCTACCCACGAGCCAAGTCAGTGAGTGCCTACCAATCTCAGCGCTCAATGCCCATCGAGCGTCTGGCCAACAGGCGCTTGAGCGGCGAGACCAGATTGAGCCCGATCAGGCCCGCTGCCCGTGCATGCCCCAGCCAGCGACTCTCGACCCCGAACAGGCGGATCAAGCCATCGCTGAACAGCACCACATTGTCGCGATCCGCGCCGCGCCGCTCCTCGAAGTCACTCAGCACACTGGTGGCCCCCGGCGACTCGCCACGCGTCAGGCCCGCCTCGATGGCCGCGACCAGATCGGTCACGCCGCGCAGTGCCAGATTGAAGCCCTGCCCTGCCACCGGGTGCAGGGCGTGGGCGGCGTTGCCGAGCACCGCAAGGCCGGGGCGCGTGCCTTCGCTGGCACGCACCAACGACAGCGGATAGGCGTGGCGTTGCCCGACGCGGCGAAAGCGGCCGGCGCGTTCACCGAAGGCGCGCTGCAGCGCCTGCAGGAAGTCGCTGTCGGGCAGCGTCATCAGGCTTTCCGTGTCAGCGGGCGAGCGCGTCCACACCAGCTCCATGCGCTTGCCGGCCAGCGGCAGCAGCGCCATCGGGCCTTCGCTGGTGAAGCGCTCGTAGGCGACTCCCTGGTGAGGCTGGCTCATCTCCACCGTGGCGATCAAGGCATGCTGCTCATAGTCCTGCGCCGCACTGTGGATACCGAGGCGCTCCTTGAGTCCGGAGCGACCGCCATCCGCCAGCACGGTCAGCTCAGCCTCGATCAGACGACCATCCTCCAGCGTGAGGCGATGGCCTTGCGCCGTGACAGCGATTTCTGCCACGCGCGCCGGGCAATACCAGGCCAGCGGCAGCCCAGCCAGCTGGCGATGCAGCACCTGACCCATCCAGGCATTGGGAATCACGTGGCCGAGCGCGGCTACCTCGAGTTCGGAGGCCCGCATGCGTGTCGCGCCCAGGTGGCCGCGCTCACTGACATGGATGGTACGAATCGGCGTGGCGTGCTCGCACATCGCCTCCCAGACCCCGAAGGCGGTGAACCGCTGGCGTGAACCCGCCGCGATGGCGCTGGCACGTGCATCGAAACTGGGCTGGAAGCGCTGGGCATCTGCTGACGCCGCGGGCAGCTCATTGGCCTCGATCACGACGACACGCAACGCTGCGGCCTCACGGCCCTTCTCGTCGGCCACACGTTCCATCAGCGGCGCCAGCGCACAGGCCAGGCTGGCGCCCACCAGGCCGCCGCCGATGATCACGATGTCGAAGTGTTCGGCATCACGCCCGCTCATGGCTTCAGGCTCGCTCATGGCGTCAGGCCTCCGCGCGCATCAGCGCCTCGATGGCCTCGACGGACTTGGGCACGCCATGACTCAACACCTCGTGGCCCGCGGCAGTAACCGCGACGTCGTCCTCGATGCGAATGCCGATCCCGCGATACTCAAGGGGAATGTCGCCGTCCTGCGGAATGTAGAGGCCCGGCTCGATGGTCAGCACCATGCCCGGCACCAGCGGACGCGGCTCACCCGCTTCGCGATAGCTGCCAACATCGTGCACATCCAGCCCCAGCCAGTGCGAGGTGGAGTGCAGATAGAAGCGACGGTAGGCATCGCTGCTGATCAATTCCTCGACCTCGCCCTGCAACAGGCCCAGCTCGACCAGCCCCGTGGTCAGGTCATGCACGACCTGTTGGTGAATGCCCACCAACGTTGCACCCGGCACCACGGCGGCCACCGCGCGCTCCTGCGCCTTGAGCACGATCTCGTACAGACGGCGCTGCGGCTCACTGAAGCGGCCATTGACCGGGAAGGTACGCGTGATGTCGCCGGCATACAGGGCGTACTCGGCGCCGGCATCGATCAGCACCAGCTGACCATCCTCCAGCGGCGCGCGATTCTCGATGTAGTGCAGCACACAGGCATTCACACCCGCCCCGACGATGCTGGTGTAGGCCGGAGCCGGCGCGCCCTGCCACTGGAATTCATGCTCGATCTCGGCCTGCAGATGATACTCGTGCAGGCCGGGACGGCTGATCTGCATCGCACGCACATGCGCGCGCGCGGAAATCTCGGCGGCGTGGCGCATCAGTGCCAGTTCACGCTCATCCTTGATCAAGCGCTGCTCATGCAGCAGCGGCGCGAGATCCTCGAAGGCGGCCGGCGGCCGTGCCCCGCGACGCACCGCGGCGGCCAGCTCATCGCGCAGCGCTTGAGCCAGCGCCAGGGCTTCATCATCCTCGAACAGCACGTAGAGACGCTCGCGGCCATCCAGCAGGCTGGCCATCACCTCATCACGGGCCTCATTGGTGAAGGCCTGATCGAAGCCTGCCGTGTTGACGGCACCTTCGGCGCCGATGCGGATGCCGGTCCAGGCTTCGGCCAGCGGGTCCTTCTCCTGACAGAACAGCACGCTCTCCCCTTCGGCGCGCCCGGGCAGCAACAGCAAGGCGGCCTCGGGTTCCGGCCAGCCGGTCAGATAGTGGAAGTCGCTGTTCTGACGGAAGCTGTATTCACTGTCGCGGTTGCGCTGGGCCAGGCCCGACGAGACCACCAATGCGGCAGCCCCCTGCGGCAGCTGCGCGATCAGGCGCTGGCGGCGTGCACGAAAATCCTCTGCCGTCAGGGCAGCAGGTGCGGGCAGGATGGCTGGGGCAGTCATGGCAATCTCCGTCGAGAACCCGCCGGGCATGGCGCGTTCGAGTGACAAACAGGCGTGATGCTGTAGATGGGGTCACCCGCCCTCTTGTACCAGCCTTGCGTCAGACGCGGCGCAAGCGGTGGGTGACCATCGTTTCAGTGGGTATCGGTACGCGAGCTGACGCCGAGGCTGCCCTCGAGACCGCCTTCCGGCAGCTGGTCATCGCTGGGCTTCTCGACGTCCGGGTTGCCCGGGTGCTGCTCGGTGTAAAGCAGCAAGGCCGCCATGCGCACATGGTCAGCCAGCGCGAACAGATCGGCCTCGTCCTCGGCGTTGTCGTCGTCGAGATCTTTGGCATTGGCGAGGCCGCTCGAGATGGCTTCGACATCGCTCAGCGCATCCTTGAGCGCCTGACTCCAGCCACTGCGGACATCGTCATCGGCACCGGCCAGCTCTTCCTGGAAGCCTAGCGTCCATTCGCGCAGGCTCTGACCACGTTCGGCCAGCGAGAACATGTCATCCGGCAGCAGCGGCTCGAAGCTCATCTCGCTGGCGGCCAGACGCTCCTGATTGCGCGTGCGCCAGGTGAGGAAGACTTCACCGGCTTCACGCGTGGCCGGTTGCTCGACCCCCAGCGAGGCGCAGACGCGCGCCAGCCAATCCTCGGCACTGATGTCATCCAGCGCCAGTGCGGCTACCAGCTGACCATCGAGGAAGGAGGGATTGTTGAGGCTGCCGTGAGCCAGAAAGTGGTCTGCGACGAGCGAGAAGTCGAAGGTATCGTTGATGATCGCCATGATGCGGCCCCATTGAGTCAGTGAGAAGTGGTTCTGTAGCGGGAGAATGGCATCTGAAGGATGTGCTGCAGCACAAGGCAGCCGCGCCGCGCGGCGCGTTGACCCTCCAGAAGCGGCTCTCTATAGTGGCTCGAGAATGCCCCCATCTTACCGCACTGGCCCTCCTTCTGGCTTGCCGTCCTGACTGCGACGGTGACGCACTGACAGCAGGACGTCGGCATCAATCTGGATGACGCCGGACAAGGCCCGAGAGGATCTACATGAGCGATTCCGCCACCCCACGCAATACCACCGAGATCAGCCTGCTCGGCCGCAGCTATACCGTCAGCTGTCAGCCCGGCGAGGAAGATGGCCTGACCCGTGCGGCGGCTTATCTGGATCTCGCCATGCAAGGCATCCAGCAGCGCGGCAACACCATCAGCGCCGACAAGGTCGCCCTGATGGCAGCGCTCAATATCTCGCATGAGTTGATCAACAGCCGTGACAGCGAGCGCGCCCTGCAGCGCGACTTCGAGACTCGCCTCACCGCGCTGGACCGTCAACTGGATGCCGCGCTCAGTCAGCTGCCAGCCGACTATGCCGATCAGGCGAAGGCGCGCGCTGCTGAGCGTAAAAACGCTTCAGAATCAAACAACTGATACATTCAGGCAACAGATTGTTCCCGACAGGATTAGCCCTTGGGCAGGCAGGCGGGGTTTGGTAGACTGGATGAGTTCTCTGGGGTGTACGACAGTTGCCGATGTCCCTCGAGCTTATAAGCTATTCCCAGGGAGTCCACTGCGCAGTGCTGTGTGCATGTCCGTGCGTCGGAACGCCTGATGCGCTGCGCGGGACTACCCACCTTGAACCGCTGGGTTCAAGGGCCCCCGGTAACACCGGCACCTTGGAGAACCCTGTCTGACGGAGATTGTCAGGCATGCGCAAGCCCCCCGCGGTCTATGCCGCACCCGCGAGCCCACGCTCGCCACTCTCTTCTGCAGCACTCGATACCACGCTCTGGGCGCTGCCCAGCGAGCTCGATCACCCTCAGGCCGACCGCCGTGCGCTTCGCCGTCTGCTGCGTCAACGCCGCCGTCAGCTACCCCCTGCCATTCGTCTGCAAGCCGAAGATGCGCTCCTGCGTCAGCTGAAACGGCTGCCGGAACTGTTGCGCGCCCGCCACGTCGCCCTGTATCTGCCCTACGATGGCGAGATCGATGCCACGCGTCTGTGCGATTGGCTGCAGCGACGGGGGGCGAAGGTCTATCTGCCGGTACTGCGTCCGTTCGCGGCCAATTCGCTATGGTTCGTGCGCTATGACGATCAGACACCCCTGGTCAGCAATCGCTTCGGCATCGCAGAACCGGACACCCGTCACGGTGCTTCCAGGGCGCGGCGCCTGCCTGCCTGGGCGCTGGATGTCGTCTTGATGCCGCTGGTCGGCTTCGATGGGCGCGGGGCGCGCATCGGCATGGGCGGCGGCTTCTATGATCGCAGCTTCGCCTTTACCCGCCGTCCCGGCCCACGGCCACTGTTGATCGGTCTCGCCCATCACTGTCAGAAGGTCCCCGCCCTGCCGGAACAGCCTTGGGATGTCCCGCTGGACGCCATCGTCAGTGATCGCGAAGTCGTGCGTCCTGCCCGTGCCGAATGAGGCGACAGGCTTTATAACGAGAACGATGGCACGACCGCGAGATGTCGAGGGTGAAAGCAGGCAGAAAGGGGCTATCTGTGAGGAGGCGAAGCAGCAACGCAGTGAAGCCAGACGAGGGGTCAAGCTGAGGGGGGGAGTCGGGGAGCTGGAAAGCCGGGAGCAGAAACGCTGGAAAGCCTGGCAGGAGGGTCATGGCATGGGTGCGTGGCGCCAGAGAGACTGACGCCAGCAGCACCGCTACCGCCGGTGAGGGCAGCAGCGCAGGATTCAGGAACCCATTACGGTCTGGGCGTAGCCGGTTGCCACTACACCAATCCCGAAGATGAATACCAGGGCCATGACCAGATCGGGCTTACGTTTCATGAGAGCGGGCTTCTTCTTATATCGTCAGTGGCTTTCGCGTGACGGTTGTCGATGACTGTCTTCCTGACAGTGACCAGATGATAGGCATCTGACTTCTGTATGACAATCACCATGCAATCGTTTGAATGGACGCTTTTCCACGCAGCTTTTGATGTCTGGTCGCCCCAGCCGACAAGGGTTTTCGTCAAAAACACCGTTCTTTTTCGCGCTCGGCATGAAATGTGGAATTTCCTGCGGCATGCCCGCCGGATACGCATGAAAAAGCCCCGACCTTCCACGCGAAGGCCGGGGCTTTTCCTTCCACGAATATGACCAATGAAACATGATGAGCTGCGCCTCAGCTCGCCGCCTTCAACGCCAATGACTCATATAGCCATCATCGCCCCATCGCTTGCCTCGCTCAGGACAGAAACAGGCGGTAGGCGGGATTATCGCTCTCTTTCCAGAAGCGATAGCCGATCTCATTGAAATATTCCTCGACCCGCGCGCGGTCGCCATTGGGGATCTGCATGCCGATCAACACCCGCCCATGCGACGCGCCGTGGTTTCGGTAGTGGAACAGCGAGATGTTCCAGTCCGCCGGCAGGTGGGTGAGGAAATTCATCAGGGCGCCCGGGCGCTCCGGGAACTCGAAACGATAGACCTCTTCCTCGAGATCGCTGGTCGTGCGCCCACCGACCAGATGACGCGTGTGCAGCTTGGCCAGTTCGTTGTCGGTCAGGTCTTCCACCGCATAGCCCGCCTCACGCAGCTTATCGACCACAGCGGCGCGGTCTTCACCGCCCGGCTTGACCTGCACGCCGACGAAGACATGCGCTTCCTCCGGGTTGGCATAGCGATAGTTGAACTCGGTGACCATGCGCTTGCCGATCACCTTGCAGAACTGCTTGTAGGCCCCCGGGCGCTCCGGCAGCGTCACGGCCAGAATCGCCTCACGCTGCTCACCCAGCTCGGTGCGCTCGGCAATGTGCTGCAGGCGATCGAAGTTGGTGTTGGCGCCGGAGTTGATGCACACCAGCGTCTCCCCTTCCGCGCCTGACTGCTGGACGTATTTCTTGAGGCCAGCCAGTGACAGTGCGCCACTGGTTTCGGAGACGGCGCGCGTATCCTCGAAGATATCCTTGACCGCTGCACACATCTCGTCGGTATTGACGGTGATGACCTCATCGACGGTGTGCTGGATGAGCTCGAACGGTGCCGCGCCGATCTGCGCGACCGCCACGCCCTCGGCGAACACGCCGACCTGGTCCAGCACCACGCGTTCGCCGGCTTCCATGGCCGCCTTGAGGCAGGCGGCATCTTCCGCCTCGACCCCGATGACGCGGATCTCGGGGCGCAGGTACTTCACGTAGGCCGCGACACCGGCGATCAGGCCACCACCCCCGACCGGCACGAAGATCGCATCGATCTTGCCGGGGTGCTGACGCAGGATTTCCATGCCGACGGTGCCCTGACCGGCAATGACATCCGGGTCGTCATAGGGCGGGATGAAGGTATAGCCGTGCTCATCCATCAGGGTACGCGCGTGGGCCAGCGCCTCGGGGAAGGCGTCGCCCTTGAGAATCACCCGCGCGCCGCGCTCGCGCACGGCCTGCACCTTGATTTCCGGCGTAATGCGCGGCATCACGATCACTGCCTTGACGCCCATCAGCTTGGCCGCCATCGCCAGGCCCTGCGCATGATTGCCGGCCGAGGCCGCAATCACGCCACACGCCTTCTGTTCATCCGTCAGCTGGGCCATCTTGTTGTAGGCGCCGCGAATCTTGAAGGAATAGACAGGCTGCAGGTCTTCACGCTTGATGAAGATGTGATTGCCGAAACGACGCGACAACAAGGGTGCCGGCGAGAGCGGAGTTTCATGGGCGGCTTCGTAGACACGAGCCGACAGGATTTTCTTGACGTAATGTTCGAGCATTATAGGAATGTCCTGATGTGTCACAGCGCGGGCCGCATGAGCGCGACCGAACCCCCATTGTTATCAGACCGCTGGCGAGAGCGTCCAGCGCCATCGCCGGGTTTGCCGTTATAATGTGGCGTTTTCCGGCGTTGCGCTTCACGTCAAGCCGTTTTCCAGTGCCTGTCGGCGGTAAACTGCTGGCCACGTAGGGAAGACCGCGCCAATGCCCACTTTCACCACCGCCCCACCGACCCGAGGTATCACATGACCCAGGATGAGCTGAAGCAGGCCGTGGCCCGCGCCGCCCTTGACGAGATTCGCCCACTGCTGAGCCGCGACACCATCATCGGCGTCGGCACCGGCTCGACAGCCAATCTGTTCATCGATGCGCTGGCGGAAGTGCGCCACGACTTCGCCGGCGCCGTCGCCAGCTCCGAAGCCACTGCCGAGCGCCTCAAGGGCCATGGCATCGACGTCTTCGAACTCAACCATGTCGGCACCGTGCCGGTCTACGTGGATGGTGCCGACGAGATCGACCCGCGCCTGGCGATGATCAAGGGCGGCGGCGCCGCGCTGACCCGCGAGAAGATCGTCGCGGCCTGCGCCGAGCGCTTCGTGTGCATCGCCGATGGCTCCAAGCAGGTGGATATTCTCGGCGGCTTCCCGCTGCCGGTGGAGGTCATCCCGATGGCGCGCTCCTATGTCGCGCGTGAGCTGGTCAAGCTGGGCGCCGACCCGGTCTACCGCGATGGCGTGCTGACCGACAACGGCAACCGCATCCTCGACTGCTACAACTTCCTGATCGAGGACCCGATCGCCATGGAAGCGCGCATCAATGCCATCGTCGGTGTTGTCACCAACGGTCTGTTCGCGGCACGTGGGGCCGATGTGCTGCTGGTGGGACGCGAAAGTGGCGTCGAACGCATCACTGCCTGAGGAGCTGGCATGACGATGAATCTGCGCCCACGACTGCGCCTGGCGACCGCACTGCTGCTGGCAGCCAGCGCAAGTCCGCTGGCGCTGGCCGATAGCCTGCCGATCAGCCAGCCAGTCACCGTGACGCTCGACAGTGGCGTCAAGATCCTGCTCAAGCCGGACCACAGCTGGGAATATCAGCTGGATGAGGTGCAGGCCGCTTCCGCCCCGGCCACACGGCCGTCCGTGGAAACTGGCGCTGGCAGCGCGCTGGTGCCGACCTCGACGGCCGTGCCGGTGACGGCGGCGGTCGCTCCGGCTGGCGACTCGACCTCACCATCAGCCGGTGCCAGCAACGCAGCGCCTGACAGCGCGTCACGCCTCAACAGCAGCGCGCTGGCCAATCCGCGGCTGTTGAGTGAAGGCCACCGCGATGGTCTGGTCGCGCGTCTGTCCTTGGTGAGCGAAGAGGATGACGAGGCGCTTCTGCAGTTCAGTCTCGACAACACGGCCGGCCAGAGTGTCATCGGCGTGCAGGCCAGACTGCGCCTGTATGCCGATGATGGCCATCTGCTCGCGACGCGTGAGGTGCCACTGTGGGTCGGGGAATATCGCCTGCCCCAGACCTACCTGCGCCCCGGCCAGACACGCGATAGCCGCGAGGTACGCGTCTCGCTGCCGGAGGGTGAGTGGTCACGCCAGCTGGTGCGCGTGGAAGTCACCGAGGTGGAGTTCCGCTGATCATCAGATGCCGGATGCCGGATTCCAGGTGTCAGATGCCACAGCAGCCAAACGAAAAACGGGAAGCCCTGAGGGGCTTCCCGTTTCTGTTTTAGCGCCGGTCGCTCAGCGAGAGCGAAGCGGTGATCAGAACTTGTAGTTGATGCTGAAGTAGTTGCCGAAGCCGGTGGTGTCCTGGCGAACGCCGGTGGCAGTGGAGCCATCGGTGAAGAACGCCATGTTGTTGTAGTACTTCAGGCCATAGCCGATCGCATAGCGCTGGGTGTGGTAGTAGATGCCGTTGAACCACTCCATGCTGTTGACGCTGCGGCCCGCCTGGCTGCCCACTTCGTCGGCATCGAACTTGTAGTCCAGGTAGCCCTGATAGGCGATGAAGCTGCCATCATCGAAGTTGACGAACGGCTTGAACCAGTTGGTGGAGGCCATGTAGCCGTCCCACTTGCTCTCGTCTTCGCCGCCGTAGTTCTCACGCACGTAACGCGCGTAGAGGTTGAAGCCCATCTTGCCGAACCACGGCACCTGCACATCGCTGCCCAGGCCGACGTAGTGCTCCCACAGACCGCCGAATGCGCCGTTGTCACCGATGTTGGTGACGGTGGCGATGTAGAGCTCATCCACCGGGCCGAACGACAGGTCGTAACCGGTCATGGCGTCCAGCGAGAAGCGCGGCGCCAGCTTGGCAAAGAAGTTGTCGCCGTCGTTCAGGTCATCGGAACTGTCGTCCAGCAGGTCGAAGAAGTCGACATACCCGTAGAGATCGACGATGCCCGAGCGGCCGCCGAACTCCATCTCCAAGTAGGTATCTTCGCTGTTGCGGAACGGCAGGCGGTTGTCTTCACTGCGCATCAGGTTGAAGGTCAGCCACTTGTAATCATTGGCGTGGATATCGCCATTGAAGTCAGTAGCCTGCGCCGGTGCTGCAGCGGTCAGCAGCGTGGTGGCAGCCAGAGTGCTGGCCGCGAGGGTCTTGAGCATGGTCATCGCGTAACGATCCTGTCCTGAATGATGAGACTGTTCGAATTCTTGTGGTCTTGCCCGCTGAGCGGGTCTTGTCGCTATGAAGTCCGACGAAGGCGCGGGAGTGAAACTCGCACGGGGCCCAGTCTGGAAAGGCGGCGATGTTAGCACTTCCTCGCAAAAACGACAGAGCGACATTTCGGGGGTGATCAACGTGCCTTCGACGACAATGTGAACCTTTTCACACTCTCGCCTGGCACCTTGCCACTCCCGGCTTCCCCGAGCTGACATCCCGATGTTTCCTCGCTTGCCGCCCGGCGCATGCCGGCAGGATGGCTCCCGTCGACTGACCGAGCGGAGAGCGAGGAATGCATCAGGCCGCCAGCGCCAGGAAGAAACCGGCAATCGCCGCCGACATCAGGTTGGACAGCGTGCCGGCGAGTACCGCCTTGAGCCCCAGGCTTGCGATCTCATGACGGCGTGTCGGTGCCAGGCTGCCCAGCCCCCCCAGCAGGATGGCGATCGACGACAGATTGGCGAAGCCACACAGCGCGAACGACAGCACTGCCATGGTGTAGGGCGTCATCACCGCGCCGGTGGCCGCGACGATGCTGTCACCGCTGAGGTAGGGCGCCAGATTGATGTAGGCGACGAACTCGTTCACCACCAGCTTCTGGCCGATGAAGGAACCCGCCAGGGTCGCCTCGCTCCACGGCACGCCCAGCAGGAAGGCCAGCGGCGCGAACAACCAGCCGAGAATCATGTCGAGACTCAGCGTGTCCATGCCGAACCAGCCACCCACGCCGCCGAGAATGCCGTTGATCAGGCCGATCAGCGCGATGAAGGCCAGCAGCATCGCCCCGACATTGGCCGCCAGCTTGAGGCCGGAAGACGCACCGGAGGCCGCAGCGTCCAGCACATTGGAGGGCGCATCATCATCCTTGAGGGCGGCATCGGCGAGTGCGATCGAGTCGTCCGGCTTCTCCGTCTCCGGGAACAGCAGCTTGGCGAACAGCAGCCCGCCGGGCGCTGCCATGAATGATGCCGCCACCAGGTACTCCATCGGAATGCCCAGCGCCGCATAGCCGCCCAGCACCGAGCCGGCGACGGAGGCCAGGCCACCGCACATCACGGCGAACAGCTCGGAGCGCGTCATGCTGGCCAGATACGGCTTGACCACCAGCGGCGCCTCGGTCTGACCGACGAAGATGTTGGCCGTGGCCGAGAGCGACTCGGTACGCGACGTGCCCAGCACACGCTGCAGGCCGCCGCCCAGCAGGCGAATCACCCACTGCATGATGCCGAGGTAGTAGAGCACCGCGATCAGCGACGAGAAGAAGATGATGATCGGCAACACCTTGACCGCGAAGATGAAGCCGACACCACTGCCCGGATTGGCCAGGCTGCCAAACAGGAAGTTGATGCCCTGATCGGCATAGTTGACCACCTGACTGACGGCACCGGAGACACCGGCCAGCACTCCCTGACCGAAGGAGGTGTAGAGCACGAAGGCGCCGATGGCCAGCTGGATGGCAAAGGCACCACCCACGGTGCGCAGGCGAATGGCGCGTCGATTCGACGACAGCGCCACGGCAATGAGGATGAGCGAAGCCATCCCGACGAGACTCATGAGGGGATTCATTGGGAAGATCCTGAGGGTTCTTGTGGTTGTTATGGGTGCTGCGTGCAGGGCTGCGACGACCCGTTCTCAACGTCGTGCAGTGTTATCCTGCATTCTCACCATGTTCAAAAAGTCACAGCCTGACCAAATAGTCAATACGTCCGTTTTACCTCACGCCCACTTGTCTTCCAGTGCCAGACTGGCGATGTCAGGGGCATTTTTGAGGTTCTCCCTGTGTGTCAGTGGTTTATCATCTGCTTCTGACGTGGGACGTGGCGCTTCAGCCCAGTTTTTCGCCAACGCTCCCTCATCGGAACCGGCACCAAAGGACAAAAGCCGCATGAACAATCACAGCGCCGCCCGACTCGACCGCCTGCAGGCCATTCTGCGCGAAGGCAGCCCTCTGCAACTGAGCGACGCCGCACAGCTATGCGCCGTCTCGGAGATGACCATTCGTCGCGACGTGGCGCACAGCAACGGACTGCTGGAAATTCTGGGTGGCCGCCTGTTGCTGGTCGATTCATCCGCCGGCAGCGTCTATCGCCTGGATCGCGAGATCGACGCCAGCGCCCCGATCAAGCAAGCGCTGTGCCAGCAGCTGGCCAGTCATATCGAGGATGGCGACACCCTGTATGTGGATTGCGGCACCACGCTGGTCCATCTGGCAGCCGCCATCGACCGCCAGCAGACGCTGACCTTGGTGACCTGCGCCCTGAATGTGGCCAATGCGGTCGGCCATCTGCCCGGGGTGCGGCTGGTGATGCTGGGGGGGCTGTTTCACCCGGCCACCCAGTCATTCACCGCCACCGACATGCCGGAGGCCATCCGCCGCCTCGGCATCAACAAGGCCTTTCTCTCGGCGGGCGGAGTGCATGCCGAGCGAGGCGTCAGCTGCTTCCATTTTCATGAGGTCGCGGCCAAGCAGGCCGCTCTGGAAAGCGCGATGCAGCGCTTCTTGATCGTCGATGCGCGCAAGTTCGAGATGGTGCGCCCCGCCTTCATCGCCCCACTGAGTGACTTTGATGTGGTGATCAGCAATGCCAGCCCCGCCGCACGTGATTGTCTGGGGGCGCTGGAGGCAGAAATGGGCGTGACAGCCGAGCTTGTCGACTGCTGAGCTGTCGATTGCTGAGCCTGTCGATTGCCTTGCTGGAAAGAGTCAGGCCACTCGCAGCGCCAGACCACTGACAAACAGAAAACGCCGCACGATTGTGCGGCGTTTTCTGTCTGACCAGACAGTCAATGCACACTTTGCGTGCGCGGGGACGTCACAGCGGCAGGTGGTGCTCGAGCATCGCCAAGGTGCCACTCAGCGCGCCGCGATTGCGCTCCACGACCTGGCTGGCCGCCTGGCCTGCCATCTGCTGCGCGGCCTGATCCGAGAACAGCGCATTCACCGCTTCGGCCAATGCCGCGTCATCCGCGACGACCTGGAGCGCGCCTTCTGCGGCCATCACCTCGGCGATCTCGCTGAAGTTGTCCAGCGATGGGCCACTCAGCAGTGGCAGCCCCAACGCAGCGGGCTCGAGCAGGTTGTGCCCGCCGATGGGCACCAGGCTGCCGCCAATGAAGGCGATATCAGTGGCCGCATACAGCGTCAGCAATTCCCCGAGACTGTCACCGACCAGCACCGAGACGGCGCCAGCCACCTCGGTGCCGCTCTCTGACATGGCACTGCGCCGCAGGCTGCTCTCGCCGCGCGCCTGACACCACTGCGCCGCCTGAGCGGCCACTGCCTCGAAGCGTTGTGGATGGCGCGGCACCAACAGCAGCAAGGCCTGAGGATGCTGGTCACGCACCGCGGCATGCGCCGCGAGTATCTGGCCATCCTCGCCGTCATGCGTCGAGGCGGCGATCCATACCGGCCGCTGCGCGAATGACTGGCGCAGCACCTGGCCGTCGGCAATGACCTGTTCAGCAATGTCCAGTTCGAACTTGAGCGAGCCGACGGCCGTGCCACGCGCTGGCGGCAGGCCAAGCGCCATGAAACGCTCCAGATCCTGCTGCGACTTGGCCGACAGACCACTGACGTGAGCGAGGCTATCGCGCATCAGGGCGCCGATCCTGCGATAGCGCTGGAAGGCGCGCGGTGACAGGCGACCATTGATGACACACAGCGCAATCTCCTCCCGCGCGCAGGCGGCCATCAGGTTGGGCCACAGCTCGGTTTCGACCATGATCGCCAGCGCCGGACGCAGCCGGCGCACGAAGCGCCGCGCGCTCAGCGGGAAATCCAGCGGCAGGTAATGGTGACGGGCCGGGGCCAGCCCGGGCGAGCCCTGCGGGGTATGCAGCAGACGTGCGGCCTGTGCAGCGCCGGTGGCTGTCATGGTCGTCAGCACCAGCGGGCGCCGTGGGTAGCGCTGACGCAGCGCCTCGACGAGACTCGCCACCATCACCACCTCGCCCAGCGAGGCGGCGTGCAGCCAGATGGGGCGCTCACTGTCGGGCGTGGTGCTCGGCGTGGAGGGGATGATACCCAGCCGCTCCAGGCGGGAGTGCTGGGCATCGTGCTCGCGCCAGACCCGCTGCCAGATGAGGGGCGACAGCAGGGTCAGTGCGGTACTGTAGAGGCCAAGGGCAAGGCTCACGCCTAGTCCTCACGATCGAGGATGGTGGCGATCATCGCGGTGGTGGAGACGCCGTCCTCGAAACCGAGCACGCGGACTTCACCGCCATTGGCGATAACCGCCTCTCCCCCGGCGATCTCTTCGGGACGATAGTCGCCGCCCTTGACCAGCACATCCGGCAGCACGGCCTCGATCAGGCGTGCCGGGGTGTCCTCGCTGAAGGGCACCACCCAGGCGACCGCACCGAGGCCCGCCAGCACCTGCATGCGGCGCAGCACCGGGTTGATCGGGCGTGTCGGCCCCTTGAGGCGTGCCACCGAGTCGTCGTCGTTGACGGCCACGATCAGGCGATCACCGTGGCGCGCCGCTTCCTGCAGGTAGGCCACGTGACCGGCGTGCAGGATGTCGAAGCAGCCATTGGTCATCACCACGCGCTCGCCGCGTGCCTGGGCGGCCTTGACTGCCGGGATGAGCGCGGACTCCTGGATCACGCCGAATTCTGCCAGCTTGTCGCCGTGCAGCGCGGTGTAGAGCTCCGCCACCGACAGGGTCGCGGTACCCGGCTTGGCAACCACCAGACCCGCGGCCAGGTTGGCCAGCATCACGGCTTCCGGGAAGGCGTGACCGGCCGCCAGCGCCAGACCCAGCACGCCGATCACCGTATCACCGGCACCGGTGACGTCGTAGACCTCACGCGCATGCGTCGGCAGGTGCAGCGGCTGATAGCCCTCGCGGATCAGGGTCATGCCCTTCTCGCTGCGCGTCACCAGCAGGGCTTCCAGCTCGAGCTCGGCACGCAGTGCCTCGCCCTTCTCGGCCAGTTCCTCATCGCTGCGGCACGGCCCGACGATGGTCTCGAATTCGGTCAGGTTGGGGGTGATGATGCTGGCGCCGCGATAGCGCGAGAAATCACTGCCCTTGGGATCGACCAGCACACGCTTGCCCGCCGCACGTGCGGCGGCGATCAGCGCCTCGACCTGATTCAACGAGCCCTTGCCGTAGTCGGAGAGAATCATCACACCACTGGCGCCCAGCTCGGCCTCGACCTGGCTCACCAGCGCGCTGGTATCCACCTCGTGCAGCGGCTCCTCGAAATCGAGGCGCAGCAGCTGCTGATTGCGGCTCATCACGCGCAGCTTGGTGATGGTCGGCACGCTGTCACTGGCCTGGAAGCGCGTGATGACATTGGCGTTTTCCAGCGCGCGCGTGAGGATGGCGGCGTTGTCATCCTCACCGACCACACCCGCGAGGGTGGCATGTGCGCCGAGCGAGGCGATGTTGAGCGCGACGTTGGCGGCACCGCCGGGGCGGTCTTCGCTCTCGCCGACTCGTACCACCGGTACCGGTGCTTCCGGCGAGATGCGTGAGGTGCCACCGTGCCAGTAGCGGTCGAGCATCACATCACCCACGACCAGCAGGCGAGCCTGTTCAAGCGCAGTCAGATCAAGCTTCATCAGGCGTCTCCGCGTGCAGAGGGGGATTGGGAAGAAGAGGTATCCGTAGAGGAGACAGCCGCGACCGGCAGACGTTCGCAGCTCTGGCCGCGAATGACGCCATCGGTGTCCGCCAGCAGCTCAGCGAGGCGCGCGATGACATCCTCGGCGCGAATCAGGCTCATGGCGTCCTGATGGCGCACGCGCTGGCCCCAGTTGATCTCGTCCATCTGCTTGTGAAGATAGGTCTTCACGGCGTCCGGATAGCGATTGACCACCAGATGCTGCCAGCAGTACGGCGCCGCACGCTCGGGATTGGTGGTGGCGTACAGACCGATCACCGGGGTGTTGAGCGCATTGCCCATGTGCACCGGGCCGGAATCCGGCGCGATCACCGCCACGGCGCGATCGATCATCGCCAACAGGCCCTTGAGCGAGGTGCCACCGATGGCATCGATGACCGCGCCTTCGCTGACCAGCGCCTTGATGCGCGCGCCCATTTCACGTTCCTGCGGGCTGCCGCCACCGGTCATCACGCTGCGGATGCCATATTGCTGCCAGGCATGATCGACGACCGCCGCATAGCCTTCCGGCGACCAGTTGCGGAAGTTGCGCAGTCGCGGATTGGCACACGGACTGATGATCAGATACGGCGCCTCACCGGTGACGCGTGCGGCTTCGGTGTAGGCCTCGGGCGGTACATCGAGGCGCCAGTCGAGGCGGCAGTCCTCGACACCCAGCGTACGCGCGAAGTCCATGAACGACTCCAGCACGTGGGCGCGCTCTCGTGGGGCCAGCTGATGGGAAGTAAAGAGGTACTGCCAGTCCTTGGCGCGCGCACGGTCGTAACCGATGCGCACCTTGGCCTTGAGACCCAGCGACAGCGCACTGGCGCGCAGTGCCTGCTGCATGTGCAGCAGCACATCGAAGTGCGTGTCCTTGAGCTGTCGCCAGATGGCGCGCATGCCCGCAAGACCGGTGGACTTGTCATAGACCACGAACTCGACCCCGGTCAGGCCGGACAGTAAACTGTGCTCCCCCTTGCCGACGATCCAGGTAATGCGGGCCTCAGGCCACTGACGCTGCAAGGCGCGTACCGTTGGCACAAGATTGCAGACATCGCCGAGAGCGGAGAGCCGGAGCACGCAGATATGTGCGGGCTGGGCAGGGAGAGGATGCTTCATGCGGATGGCAGTTTTCCGAAATGAGAATGCCCACATTCTATATGATGGCGAAACAGCGCCACAAATGACGCCGGATTGGTTCATGCCATCGTTCTGGCGTGAACACGACGCCGTGACCGGCGAAGCGCCGGGGCGTGGGGCGAGTCTGTTCCTTGATGTCTGTCGTTTGCCCGCCGAACTGCAACCCGACAATACCACCGCGACACCGGCTCGCCGCTGGGCACTGCGCCCCTATCGTCGCGGCGGCCTGATCGCGAAGCTCGCCAGTCAGCGCTACCTCTACACCGGCCTTGAGCGCACCCGCGCCTTCGCTGAACTGCGCCTGACGGAGCGCCTATATCGCCAGGGGCTGCCGGTGCCAGAGCCCGTCGGTGCCTGCGTGTGGCGGCATGGTCTGACCTACGAGGCCGCCCTGATCACGGTGCTGATTCCCGGCGCACGCGCCTTCGCCGATGACCTGATCGCCCTCGAAGCACAGCACCTGCCTGCCGGGGCCGAGCTGCCCGAGGCTCTGCTTCGCCTGCTCGACGCGACAGGCCACGCCATTCGCGCCGTACATGACGCCGGGCTTGAGCATGTCGATCTCAACGCACGCAACCTGCTGATCGATGAAAGCGAACGCGTCTACGTGATCGATCTCGATCGCTGCCAGCTGCATGCCGAGGCTCCCACGGATGCACGCTGGCGCGAGAGCAATCTCTCCCGCCTGGGCCGTTCGTTGGCCCGCTTCACCCCGACACATCATGCGGCGTGCCTGGCCCGCATCCGCAGCGCCTATCAAGGGTAGGCGCCCGCTCCGTTCCACTCTTTGCTGACGCTCCGTTCAAATCTATTACTAACAAAGTGGTCATCCGGCGCGCAAAACAAGATATCATGCTAACAATATATTATGCATGATAACTATCTTGCCGCTCCCCACGCTTGATGGGTTATCGCGCTTATTCCTATCCGCCGGATATGACCGATGACAGCAAAGACCCCTGACTCGCCTGCGCCCGCCAACGCCCGACCTCGTGACAGCCGCCGCCGCTATCTTCGCGACAGCGCCACCTTCTCTCTCGCCATCCTGGTGTTGATCTGGCTGGTAGCGACCCGCTATCTGCCCTTTACCCCACTGCCGCAAGGAGTGAGTGCCGCCAGTCTGAGCGGTTGGGCCTACCTGGCCACCACCTGGCTGGGTCACTACGGACTACTTGCCCAGCTACTGTGGCTGCCACTCGGCCTGCTCGGCATGATGTTGCCCGCGCGCAGCGCTCGCCGCTGGCTGTGGCTCCCTGCGGGCATTCTGGCCGGCAGTGCATTGAGCGCACTGATCATCGACAGCCTCGTCTATGCCCAGTACCGCTTCCATCTCAACGGCTTCATGCTGTCGATGTTCCTCAATGACAGCAACGGTGAAATCTTCGAGTTCGATGCCACGACCTGGCTACTGGGTGCCTGCACCCTGCTCGGCTTGATCGCGCTCTGCTGCGGGCTGGCTTATCGACTGAGTGGGCCTGCGGCAGTCAAGCGCGCTCACCGTTTGCCGACAGGCAAGCTGCATGCCTTGCTGTTCCTCATGCTGCTGGCAAGCCACATCCAGCACATCGTGTCAGATGCCCATCACAACCTGCAGGTGACACGCGAAGCCCCCGCCTTCCCGCTGCTGTTCCCGGCCACAGCGCGCGACTTCATGGAAGACCACGGATGGCTGGATGCCCGGACTGCAGAAGCGGCCAAGGTGAATATCCAGAATTTCGGGGCGGGTTCGCTGACCTACCCTGCCGTACCGCTTGAACAGGATGACGATGTCATCACCAGCAGAGGTGTCGACGGCCAGCCTGCCAACATCCTGTTTCTGGTGATCGACTCCTGGCGCGCCGATAGCTTCACTGCCGAAACGATGCCCCACTTGCACGCCGCCCTGGCGGATGGCCTGCACTTCCCGGATCACATCTCCGGCGGCAACAGCACCCGCACCGGTTTCTTCAGCCTGCTATCTGGCCTGACCGCCAATTACGTCACCCCGATGGAGAATGACGGCCTGGGCAGCGTGCTGGTCAATCAGGCGCTGCAGCGCCAGTGGCCGCTGGGGCTATTCTCCTCGGCAAGCTTCAATGGTGTCGGCCTGGACCGCAGCCTCTTCCCGAAAGTGCCAGATCTGCGCTTGCGCACCCTGGGCGATAGCCCCGCCATGCGGGACCGCGTGATGACGACCGACTGGCTCGCCTGGCAGGCCCAGCGCCGCCAGACAGCGCTGCAGCAGGACGCTCATGCGCTGAAACCGTGGCTGGGCGTGCTGTTCTACGATGCTCCGCATGGTTACTCGCTGCCCAGAGGTGCCAGCACTCCCTTCCAGCCCAGCGCCACCGGCATGGACTATCTGACACTGGGTCCCGACACCGACCCGACGCCTGTACGCAACCTGTATCTGAACTCGCTGTATCATCTGGACAGGCAATTGGCGCGCGTGATTCAGGACCTGAAAGAACACGGCGAGTGGGACAATACGGTGCTGGTCGTCACCGGTGATCATGCTCAGGAGTTCAATGACAGCGGCAAGAATTTCTGGGGACACAATGGCAACTTCACTCGCTACCAGACCCAGGTACCGCTGATTCTGCGCGGCCCCGGCATTCCTGCCGGCCACTATGGAAGCCAGCTGCCCCTGCCGCCCGTCACCGCGCATTATGATGTCGTCCCGACACTGCTACGCCATGTGATGGGCATCAGCAATCCCCCCAGCGACTACAGCATGGGCCATGACCTGCTGCGCACTCTCGACCATCAGCCAGAGGTCGACAACGAATGGGTGCTCTCCGGTAGCTATCAGGACTTCGGTATCATTCAGCGCGATCGCATCTACGCACTGGAAGGCACCGGCGGCTATGCAGTGTACGATGGCGACATGAATCGTCGGCAGGCGCTCGGCGAAGGCGCCAACCCCGTCATGAAAGTGATGGAGACCATGCGCCGCTTCTACGCGAACTGAGCCTGCCACTGAGTCCCATCGGCGCCTGCCCCACCCCGTCGTGCTGCAGGCGCTCTTCAGACAGAGACCGTCATGAACACGAGCGACGAGGCCTCGGCCGCCCATTCACCCGATGGCAAGCTGCGCACCGCGGTGCCCATCACCGGCTGTGTCATCACCCTCAATGAAGCCCACAACATCGAGGACTGCCTGCGCTCGCTGGCCCAGGTCTGCGATGAGCTGATCGTGGTCGATTCCGGCTCCACCGATGCCACCTGCGAGCTGGCGCGCAACATGGGTGCCGTGGTGATCGATCAACCCTACCTGGGCGACGGGCCGCAGAAGAATGTCGGGCCGAGCCATGCCAGCCACCGCTGGGTGCTGTCTCTGGATGCCGATGAGCGCCTGACCGACGGTGCCGTCAGCGCCATCCGGGAACTGGCACTCGACAGCACGCCTCACGACGGCTTCGCGCTGCGCCGTCGCAACTTCATCGGCTCACGCTGGGTGCGGCATGCCGGCTGGTACCCCGATTACTGCCTGCGCCTGTATGACCGCGAGAAACTCGCCTTCCGCGATTCGCGTCAGCACAGCTCGGTGCAGGCCAACCATCCCTGCGAGCTGGACGCCGATCTCGAGCATTACAGCTTCGCCAATCTTGGTGAACTGTTCGTCAAGGCCAGTGGCCGCTTCTCGAACCGAGCCGCCAAGATCATGTATCAGAAGGGAAAACGCGCCAACGCCTTCACTCCCTTCCTGCATGCCAGCAATGCCTTCATGCGCAAGTTCGTCTTCCAGGCTGGCTTCCGCGATGGCGTCGATGGCTTCTCGGTGGCGCTGTCGGCCAGCGTCAATGCCTACCTGAAATACGCCAAGCTGCTGGAATTCCAGCGTGACGCCAAGGTGCGTGAGGCCGAAGATTTCAACAAGGTATGGTGACCATGACCTCTAGCTGTGAGCCGACTGCCGCGCGAGGTGTGACGCGCCCGCTTCACGTACGCCATGTCAATCTGGCACGCGGCTTTCGCGGCGGGGAGCGCCAGACGCTCAACCTGATCGCGGACCTGGCGCGACGCGCAAGCCCGGGGGAGAACGGCGAAGCCGGTGCGCCGATCCGCCAGTCACTGGTGTGCCTGCAGGGCTCGCCCTTGATCAGCGAACTGGCGGCGCTTGAGCTTGCCGTCACGGTGGACGTGATCGAGATCAGCGGACGCTTCAAGGGCCATCTCGGCCAGCCTCGCGCCGATATCGTGCATGCTCACGAAGCCAAGGCCGTGCACTGGGCATGGCTGCATCAGCGCCTCACCGGCACGCCCTACCTGCTGACACGCCGGGTGCCCCAGCCGGTGAAGGACAAGCCGTTCAATCGCCTGACCTATCGCGCGGCCGCCTGCCGGGTGGCGATTTCGTCGGTGATCGAATCTCACCTGCGGGAGCGCCAATGGGGTGAGACGGCGTTGATTCCCAGCACCCTCGCCCATCTGCCCAGCGACAAGCAAGCCGTGGCCGAGCTCCGCCAGCGCTTCGGCAATACACCCGCAGGAGATCGTGTTGTCATCGGGCATGTCGGCGCCCTGGTGGACCGACACAAGGGCCAGCGAGTGCTGATCGAGGCGGCCTGCAGGCTGCGCGACAGCCACCCGCAGCTGCTGTTCGTCTGTCTGGGCGCCGGCGAGGACGAAGCGGCCTTCAAGGCGGAAAGTGCCGATCTCGACAATCTGGTCTGGGAAGGCTTCCACACCAATGTCGGCGACTATCTGGAAGCCTTCGATCTGTTCGCCTTCCCGTCACGCAACGAGGGTCTCGGCTCGATTCTGCTCGACGTGATGGATCACGGCGTCCCGATCATCGCAAGCGATGTGGATGGCATCCCCGATATCGTGCATGACGACAGCACCGGCGTGCTGGTGCCCACCGGCGATGCACAGGCACTGGCTGCCGCCATCGTGGCACTCGTCGCTGATGCACCACGTCGGGAGCGGCTGGTCGCGGGGGCGCGTGCGCATCTGGCACGCTTCACTCCCAGCGCCATGGGCGAGGCCTATCTGGGGCTTTACCAGCGGCTGGCACGCTAGACCGCTTTTCATCTCAGGCACTTGGCCCACAAGCACCTATCGTCCAGCACCTATCGCCCGGCTAGAGAATAAAAAAAGCCCTGTTTCATGTGAAACATCACAATGAAACAGGGCTTTTTTCGTTTTCCAAACAGCAGGTCAGCAGCTCAGGCGCGCGAATCACCGTCCTCCAGGCCGCGCAGATCCGGCCAACCCTCGTCCACACCCAACACGGGATATGTCCGGGGATCCAGCGGGCCTGGTTCGCTTTCGGGGCGACACTCACGCAGCGCAACCTGCAGCCGCTGCAGGGCCTCATCGCCTTCGGCACCAGCGGTCACTCTGTCCCAGAACTCCCGATGTACCGCCTTGATGACGACGGGCACGCTGGGCACACCGACCTGTTGCGCCATGGCCAGACGATGCAGACCACGGTTGATCTTGAGCAGGCGCCCCTCACGCGTCACCGCGACGCCCATCTCGTCCTTGGTGACCCCCTGACGAAAGCCATTGCTGGCCATGTCCTGCAGATAACCGCGATAACAGCGCAGATAGCCGAGAATCTGCTCCTCGCTGTCCATCAACAGTCCATCACGCGGCGACGACCACGGCTTGCCCGCTTCCAGCAAGGCCTTCAAGTGCTGATAGCGCTCCGTCACCGTCAGGTCATCGCCATGCTCGATCAGGTCCCGCATCAGCCGCGAGCGTGAACCGAAGCGGAAGGCGCCGCGCCGCAGGTCCCAGTCGCCATCCCAGATGAAGGCGTTGGAGGATGGCCGGTTGCGCTTGTCACGCCCGAAGTTGACGTCGCGCACCAGCTCACGCGGATTGACCCAGACCGTCAACGCCTCCTGCCCCATCACGTCTTCCAACGCATGACGCGGCAGGCCACGGCGCTCAAGGGACTGATGGCGTGCACGCTGGCGTTTCCAGCGCTTCAACCAGCAACGACTGAACGGCAGTATCAGGTGGTGCTCGCACCAGGCACGCAGCGCCTCGATCCGCTGAGCACGCTGCATGGCCCCGCGCATGCGCGGGTGGATCAGATCATCCGTCGTACGGTTTCTCGGCAGGTTCACCGCGCATCCTCATCCAGCGAGATCGCCGTCAACAGTCGCTCGGGAGCAATATGATTCAGGCAATTGGTATGCCCCAGCGGGCAGACGCGCTTGAAGCAGGGTGAACACTCCAGCGCCAACCAGTGGATCTCGCGATTGGCCGTCAGCGGCGGCGTGTAATGCGGCGACGAGGAACCGTAGATGCCCTGGATACGGGCCCCTACAGCGGCTGCGACATGCATCAGGCCGGAGTCATTGCTGACCACTTCCCGACACTCGGCGATCAGGTCCACCGCATCCGCCAGCCGCGTCTTGCCACACAGGTTGTGAACGCCCGCAAGCCCCTGGGCGATCTCCTCCCCCGCCGCGACATCCTTGGGGCCACCGAAGATGCGCACCTCGGCCCCCTGGCGGGTCAATGACTCGGCAAGCGCGCGAAAGTGCGCCAGCGGCCACTGCTTGGCCGGGCCATATTCCGCCCCGGGCATCATGCCGATGATGGGCGCCGGCGGCGCCACCAGTCCCAACTCGCCGCGCAAGCGCAGCTGATTGGCGCTGTCAGTGACCAGAGCGGGCTCCGGGATGCCCGCCGGCGGATTGGCCTCCTCAACGGGCAGGCCCAGCGACGTGAAGCGCTTGACGGTCTGATCGAGCACCGACTTGTCGAGCTTGCGACACTCGGTGAGCAGACCGTAGCGCTGCTCACCGGTGAAGCCGACCCGCACCGGAATGCGCGCGAAGAACGGCACCAGCGCTGCCTTCCACGAGCGCGGCAGCACGATGGCGCGGTCGAAGCGTCCACGCAGCGAACGCCCGAGCTGCCAGCGCGCCTTGAGGGCGAAGTCACCATGCCCCGCCGGCAACGCCAGTGCCTCCTCGACCTCGGGCATGCGCTCGATGATCGGCTGCGACCAGGCGGGCGCCAGCACACTGATCCGGCAGCCGGGCGAGCGCTGCTTCAGCGTCATGAACAGGCTCTGCGCCATCACCATGTCGCCGACCCAGCTGGGCCCGACCACCAGAATGCGCTCACTCATGCCTTGCTCCTCTTCACGGCCAATCCTCCTTGCGGGTGCGCTTGCCCTGCCCCATCGCCCTGCGAGGCAGGCGCTCACCCTCAATCCACACGCGCTCAGTCCCCACGTGCTCGGACTCAGCGATTCAGCCATTCGAGATAGGCGCGCGTGCCCTGGGCAACGGTCTTGAATTCGACGTTGCAGCCGGCCTTGCGCAGCTTGCCGATATCGGCACGCGTGAAGCTCTGGTAGCGGCCCTTGAGGTTTTCCGGGAAGTCGATGTACTCGATCTCGCCCTTCTCGTAGTACTCGATGACGGTCTCGGCGATCGCCTTGAACGGCTCGGCGCGACCGGTACCCAGATTGAAGATGCCGGAGGCTTCCGGGTGATCGAGGAACCACAGGTTCACGTCGACCACATCACCGACATAGACGAAGTCACGGCTCTGCATGCCGGCATCGTAGCCATCGTAGGCGCCGAACAGCTTGGGGTTCTCGCCCGCCTTCACCTGGGTGTGGTGGTGATAGGCAACGCTGGCCATCTTGCCCTTGTGCTGCTCACGCGGGCCGTAGACATTGAAATAGCGGAAGCCGACGACCTGGGTGGTCAGGCTGTCCCAGCGCTGACGCACGTGCTGATCGAACAGCAGCTTGGAGTAGCCGTAGACGTTGAGCGGACCTTCGAACTCCGGCGTTTCCTTGAAGACCTGGCTGTCGCCGTAGGTCGCCGCGGAGCTCGCGTAGAGGAGGGGAATCTGGTTCGCTTCGCAGAAGTTGAGCAGCACCTTGGAGTACTCGAAGTTGTTCTCGAGCATGAACTGGCCGTCCCACTCGGTGGTGTCCGAGCAGGCACCTTCGTGGAAGATCGCCTCGATCTTCGGCAACTCGGCATACTCGCCCATCAGGCTCGACTGGACGCGAATCAGGAAGTCGTCCTTGTCGAGGTAATCGGCGATGGTCAGGTCCGCCAGATTGACGAACTTGGTGCCGTCACTCAGGTCATCCACCACCAGGATATCGGTACGGCCGCGGTCATTGAGTGCCTTGACGATATTGGCACCGATGAAGCCGGCGCCTCCGGTAACGACGATCATTTGAGCTCCCAGAGCCTCTAGAGGCTTGTAGGCAACGCGCGCGTTCAGTAACGCGACACATCAGAATTTGGAAATGGCACGCACTCGGTTTCGTCTGCGGCCTATAACCCGATAAGCGGGGATTGTATACTCGGCAGTTCTCGAATTCATGGGCCAACGGGCTTCACCAATGACACAGCCAGACGTGAAAACCTTCCAGGGCCTGATTCTGGCCCTGCAGCAATACTGGGCCGAACAGGGTTGCATCATCCTGCAACCATTGGATATGGAGGTTGGCGCGGGGACTTTCCACCCGGCGACCTTCCTGCGCTCCATCGGTCCTGAAACCTGGAACGCTGCCTACGTGCAGCCTTCCCGCCGTCCCACCGACGGCCGCTACGGCGAAAACCCCAATCGCCTGCAGCACTATTATCAGTTCCAGGTGGTGATGAAGCCGTCACCGGCCAACCTGCAGGAGCTCTATCTGGGCTCGCTGGAGCGTCTGGGCATCGACCCGCTGGTCCACGACATCCGTTTCGTCGAGGACAACTGGGAATCTCCGACGCTGGGCGCCTGGGGCCTCGGCTGGGAAATGTGGCTCAACGGCATGGAAGTGACCCAGTTCACCTACTTCCAGCAGGCAGGTGGCATCGAATGCTTCCCGGTCACCGGCGAGCTGACCTACGGCCTCGAGCGCATCGCGATGTACCTGCAGGACGTGGACAGCGTCTACGACCTGATCTGGACCACCGCGCCGGACGGCTCCGTCGTGACCTATGGCGACGTCTTCCTGCAGAACGAGAAGGAGCAGTCGGCCTACAACTTCGAGCACGCTGCCGTGCCGGAGCTGTTCGCGGCCTTCGATCACTGCGAGAGCGAGTGCCAGAAGCTGCTGATCGCCAACCTGCCGCTGCCGGCCTACGAGCAGGTACTGAAGGCATCACATACCTTCAACCTGCTGGATGCGCGTCACGCCATCTCCGTCACCGAGCGTCAGCGCTACATCCTGCGCGTGCGCACTCTCGCCCGTGATGTGGCCCACGCCTATTACGATTCGCGCAAGGCCGCCGGCTTCCCGCTGGCCCCGCAGGCGCTGCGTGATGAGCTGCTCGCCGCCGATGACACCACTACCGAGGGAGACGCGTAAGCATGGCCTCCGTGAATACCCTGCTGATCGAACTGGGCTGCGAAGAACTGCCGCCGGGCGCCATCGACGCACTCGCTGACAGCCTCGCCAACGGCCTCGCCGATGGCCTGCGCGACGCCGAAGTCGCCTTCGGTCAGGTACGTGCCTACGCCACACCGCGTCGTCTGGCGGTGATGATCGAATCCCTGGCCGAGCGCCAGCCGGACCGCGAGATCGAGAAGCGCGGACCGGCCAAGGCCGCCGCCTTCAAGGATGGCGAACCGACCCGTGCGGTGCAGGGCTTCGCCCGCTCCTGCGGCGTCGAAGTCAGTGACCTGATCGAGCTGGAAACCGACAAGGGCACCTGGCTCGGCTATCGTCACACCCAGCCGGGCGAGTATCTCTCCGCCCTGCTGCCGGCCATGCTGGAGCAGGTCGTGGATCGCCTGCCGGTGCCGAAGAACATGCGCTGGGGTGCCTCACGCATCGAGTTCTCGCGTCCGGTGCATTGGCTGGTCGCGCTCTACGGCAGCGAAGTGATCGAGGCCAGCGTGCTCGGCCTCGATTCCGGTCGCACCACCTTCGGCCACCGCTTCCATGCGCCGCAGGCCATCACGCTGGCGCACGCCGAGGACTACCTCGACGCGCTGGAAGATGCCCGCGTGCTGGCCAACCGTGAGGTGCGCCGTGAGCGTATCCGCGAACAGGTCCAGGCCGAGGCGGAAGTCTATGGTGCCAACGCCGTCATCGAGGAAGCCCTGCTCAACGAGGTCAACGGCCTCGTGGAATGGCCGGTGGCGCTGACGGGCACCTTCGACGAGCGCTTCCTGGAAGTGCCGGCGGAGTGTCTGATCTCCTCCATGAAAGCCAACCAGAAGTACTTCCACCTGCTGGACAACGACGGCAAGCTCAAGCCGGCCTTCATCACCATCTCCAATATCGAGAGCAAGGACCCGCAACAGGTCATCTCCGGTAACGAGAAGGTGATTCGTCCGCGTCTGGGCGATGCCGCCTTCTTCTACGAGACCGACCTGCGCAGCACGCTGGAATCGCGTCGCGAGAAGCTCGAGAGCGTCGTCTTCCAGCAGAAGCTGGGCAGCATGGCCGAGAAGGCCCGTCGCAGCGAAGCCGTGGCACGCCACATCGCGGAACGCATCGGTGCCGATGTCGACCACGCCGCACGTGCCGCACAGCTGGCCAAGACCGACCTGGTCACCGAGATGGTGCTGGAGTTCCCGGAACTGCAGGGCATCATGGGCCACTACTACGCCCGTCACGATGGCGAAGATGCCACCGTCGCTCTCGCGCTGGAAGAACAGTATCTGCCGCGCTTCGCCGGCGATGCGATCCCCACGACCAAGGCCGGCATGGCGATTGCCCTGGCCGACCGTCTCGACACCCTGACCGGCATCTTCGGCATCGGTCAGCGTCCGACCGGCGCCAAGGACCCGTTCGCACTGCGTCGCGCCACCATCGGGGTGCTCAACATCCTGATCAAGGGTGAGCTTGACCTCGACCTGCGCGAGCTGCTGACCGTCAGCGCCGAACAGCATCGTGATCTGCCCAAGGCCGAAGGACTGGTCGAGGACGTGCTCGAGTACATGCTCGATCGCTTCCGCGCCTGGGCCAGCGATGAAGGCATGGGTGCCGAGCTGTACCTGGCCGTGCGTACCCTGAAGATCAGCAATCCGCTGGACTTCGCACGTCGTCTGCGTGCCGTGCACGCCTTCGGCGAACGTCCGGAAGCCGCTGCTCTGGCGGCAGCCAACAAGCGCGTCTCCAACATCCTCGCCAAGGCCGAGCACGATGGTCGCACCGAGGTGGATGCGAGCCTGTTGAGCGAGCCGGCCGAGCAGGCACTGGCAGACGCCCTGACGGCACGTGGCGCGGAAGTGGCACCGCTGTTCGCCGCGGCGCGCTACCAGGAGGCCCTCGATGCACTGGCCAGCCTGCGCGAGCCGGTCGATGCCTTCTTCGATCAGGTGATGGTCAACGCCGACGATGCCGCCGTGCGCGCCAATCGTCTGGCGATGCTGGCCAGTCTGCAAGGCCTGTTCATGGGTGTGGCCGACATCAGTCTGCTGACCCAATAAGAACTGCCGATCCACGCTGTCCCTGACATCGGTAAATCGCAGTCTCTGCAAAAGAACCCCGCCACGGCGGGGTTCTTTTGCATCCGGGGTCCCGAAATGCCGTGTTGCGTGACAGGATTTCACGCAACACGGCAGCGATGTCACAATTTCTGCCTTGATCCCCTACCTAGGTCGCACTAGTATTCCAGTATAGAAACAGTGTTCGAAAAGCGCGGCAGCCTGTCGCACCACGCACTTCGACCACTCGGCGCCATTTGCCCATCCCCACGTGCGAGCGTCATCTTGTGACTCGGCTCACAATTTTCCAGGCAAAGCGGCGACCCCTGACAAGCAGCCCGGCTGACGCCCCAGACTGCCCTGAAGTGAAGAGTTGACCATGCAAAAACTGATCGTGCTCGACCGTGATGGTGTCATCAATGAAGACTCCGATGCCTTCGTCAAGAACGCCGAGGAGTGGATCGAATACCCCACTTCCATCCAGGCCATCGCCCGTCTGACCCGCGCTGGCTATACCGTGGCCGTGGCGACCAACCAGTCCGGCATCGCCCGTGGCCATTTCGGCCACCGCGAACTCGACCAGATGCACACCAAGATGATGCAACTGGTGAAGGAAGCCGGTGGCGATATCGCTCACATTGCCTACTGCCCGCATGGCCCGGACGACGGCTGCGATTGCCGCAAGCCCGAACCCGGTCTGCTCCATCAGATCCAGGATGCCCTGCAGATTCCCGACTTCGAAGGGGCCTGGATGCTGGGCGACAGCCTGCGTGACCTCATCGCGGGCCAGAAGGCCGGCTGTCGCGCCGCGCTGGTGATGACCGGCAAGGGCCAGAAGACGCTGGCAGATGGCGAGGGGCTCAAGGACGTGCTGGTAGTGGCCAACCTGGCCGACTTCACCAACCGCCTGCTCGATGGTGAGCTCAATCACCCTATATCGGATGGTGAGCCGGGAAAGTCCCAGCGCCGCTGCGTCAGCTGTGAAGCCGCTGCCGAAAGCTATCTGTGAGGCGCGTCTGCCCGGCGATAACCCTGCGCACGGCGCGCTTGCCTCTCTAATCAGTAGCGGCGATATGCTACCCTTCAGACATGAATCCGGGCGGGCGACTGCCTGCCTGCCTGTCTCACTTCCTCATGCTGGAGGCTTCACATGCCACTGCTGGATAGTTTCACTGTCGATCACACCATCATGAAGGCGCCTGCCGTGCGCGTGGCCAAGAAGATGGGCACCCCGAAAGGCGACAACATCACCGTCTTCGACCTGCGCTTCTGCGTGCCGAATGAAGAGATTCTCTCCGAGAAGGGCATTCACACCCTCGAGCACCTGTTCGCCGGCTTCATGCGCGAGCACCTCAACGGTGATGACGTCGAGATCATCGATATCTCACCGATGGGTTGCCGTACCGGTTTCTACATGAGCCTGATCGGTGAACCGGAAGAAGCTCGCGTTGCCGCTGCCTGGTCTGCTGCCATGCAGGACGTGCTCAACGTGGCGCGTCAGGAAGAGATCCCGGAGCTCAACGTCTATCAGTGCGGCACCGCACAGATGCACTCTCTGGAAGAAGCCAAGCAGATCGCCAGCAACATCCTGTCCCGCGATATCGGCGTCAACCGCAATGACGAGCTGAAGCTGGATGAAGGCTTCCTCAATCAGGCGCACTGAGCCTTGAGACATCGAGCCTTGAGGCACCGGGCTTGATCAGCCTGTCGAGTGCGCCGAGCACTTGAACGAAAAAGCCCGCTATCTGACCGGATCAGATAGCGGGCTTTTTTCATGACGTGACATCCGAGCGAGTGTAGCCAATGCCAGATTCCAGCAGCCATGCCTTTGATTTCACGACCTTCCTGGCAGACAAGGAAGCGTGGTCAGCGCCGAATGAACTCGTCCCCTACCGCTGCCGCGATGACAGCAGCCTGGGCTGTCGCCATTATCCCGCAGCAGGCATGTCAGGGCGCCGCTCACACCTCATCCTGCTGCATGGCTCCAGCGCTGACAGCCGTTATCTCGCATCGCTGGCAACGCGCCTGGCTGAAGCTGGTCATCATGTGCATACGCCGGACTTGCGCGGCCACGGCCCAGCCCCGCAGCGACGTGGCGACATCGACCACCTGCTTCAGCTCGAGGAAGATCTCGAGGACCTAATCCTGTCGCTCGAGCTACCAGCCGATGCCAGAGTCATTGTCGCTGGCCACTCTGCCGGAGGCGGCCTGGCACTGCGCTTCTCGGCCGCTGCCTGTCAGCGCCAGCGTGCCGATATTCCGCTGCACGGCGTGATATTGCTGGCGCCGTACCTGCATCATCTCGCGCCCAACATGCGCCGTGATTCACGCTGGGCACAGCCACGCATCGCGCGAATGCTGGCCTGCGCGCTGCTGAATCGGCTCGGCATCCATCGCCTGGATCATATTGAGGTCCTTGGCTTCAATATCCCGCCAGAGTACCGCGATGCACATACCACCGACGCCTACTCGTGGCGCTTGATGACGGGCCTCAATCCTCGCGACTATCAAAGTGACCTCAAGGCGCTCGCCCATCATCAGCTGCCAGTGCTGGCGCTGATCGGCGAGCATGACGAGGCGTTTCATGCCGAGCGACTTGCCCAATGTCTGCAACCCCACCACCCCGCGGCGCAGGTGGAAGTCCTCCAGACAATTGATCACCTGGGGCTTGCGACGTCCTCCATCACGGCAGAGCGAATCACCGCCTGGCTGGCCGAGCAACGCACCGATCAGGACGACACGCCCGGCTGAGACGACACTCTCGGCCGTGACCGAGCCGAGCCCCTCGCTGTTGTCCTTGCTCTAGACTGCGGCAAAACGCACATGCAAAAACGGCCCCTGATCGAAGATCAGAGGCCGTTTTTCTAGCCCGGCTTGGCAAGACATCCGCCAAGCGCTAGCTCAACGCCATCAGACGTCGAGGTTGGCCACCAGCGCGAAGCGCTCGATGAAGTCACGGCGCGGCTCGACTTCGTCACCCATCAGGGTGTTGAACATCTGATCGGCACCGATCGCATCCTCGACGGTCACACGCAGCATGCGACGGGACTCCGGATCCATGGTGGTTTCCCACAGCTGATCCGGGTTCATCTCGCCCAGCCCCTTGTAGCGCTGGATGCTGAAGCCACGTGCCGCTTCCTTCATCAGCCAGTCGAGGGCTTCGTAGAAGGTGACGACTTCCTTCTTGCGCTCACCGCGCGAGACGTAGCTGCCAACTTCCAGCAGGCCTTCCAGCATGTTGCCCAGCTCACTCATCTCGCGGTAGTCGGCGGACTTGAAGAAGTCGACATCCCACAGGTAATCGCTGCTGACACCATGTGCCGTCAGCGTCACCGCCGGCAGATAGAGATTGCGCTCGCCGTCGTGGCTGAGAGTGAAGCTGTAGTGCGGGCCACCCTCATAGGCAATCAGGTCATCCATTTCCTTCTGGAGACCGTCGATCCAGCCTTGCACCTGAGACTGGTCCGCGAGAGCGGCCTCATCCAGATGCGGAGCGTGCACGATCTTGCGCAGCACGGCAGACGGATAGACGCGCGCCAGACGATCAATGCGCTTCATCACGCCACGATACTGGTTGACCAGTGCTTCCAGCTGAGCGCCGGCGATGCCCGGGGCATCGGCGTTGACGTGCAGCTTGCCGCCGTCCAGCGCCGTAGCGGTCAGATAGTCCTGCAGCGCCTGCTCGTCCTTCAGATACTGCTCATTCTTGCCACGCTTGATCTTGTAGAGCGGCGGCTGGGCAATGAAGATATGACCGCGCTCGATCAGCTCCGGCATCTGACGGAAGAAGAAGGTCAGCAGCAACGTACGGATGTGCGAACCATCGACGTCGGCATCCGTCATGATGATGACGGAGTGATAGCGCAGCTTGTCGGGATTGAACTCTTCACGACCGATACCGCAACCCAGCGCGGTGATCAGCGTGCCAACCTCGGCAGACGACAGCATCTTGTCGAAGCGCGCCTTCTCGACGTTGAGGATCTTGCCCTTCAGCGGCAGGATCGCCTGGGTACGACGATCACGCCCCTGCTTGGCGGAGCCACCAGCGGAATCACCCTCGACCAGGTACAGTTCGGAGAGGCTCGGGTCCTTCTCCTGACAGTCAGCCAGCTTGCCCGGCAGACCTGCGATATCCAGGGCGCCCTTGCGACGCGTCATATCACGCGCCTTGCGCGCGGCTTCACGCGCCCGCGCCGCATCCAGCATCTTGTTGACGATGCCCTTGGCTTCGTTGGGCTTCTCGATCAGATACTCGGAGAACAGACGGCCCATTTCCTGCTCGACGGCTGTCTTGACCTCGGAAGAGACCAGCTTGTCCTTGGTCTGCGAGGAGAACTTCGGGTCCGGTACCTTGACCGAGATGATCGCGGTCAGGCCTTCACGGGCATCATCCCCGGTCGTACCGACCTTGGATTTCTTGAGCAGACCTTCCGCCTCAATATAGCTATTGAGCGTACGCGTCAGTGCTGCACGGAAGCCGGCCAGGTGCGTCCCGCCATCGCGCTGAGGAATATTGTTGGTGTAGCAGAAGATATTCTCGGCGAAGCCTTCATTCCACTGCATCGCCACTTCGACGGCAATGCCATCCTCGCGCTCCATCTCGAAATGGAACACCGGATTCAAGGGCGCCTTGTTGGTGTTGATATGGTCAACAAACGCCTTGAGGCCACCTTCGTAATGGAACAGCTCTTCCTTGCCGCTGCGCTCGTCAATCAGACGGATGGCGACACCGGAGTTCAGGAAGGACAGCTCGCGCAGACGCTTGGCCAGAATCTCGTAGTGGAATTCGATATTGGCAAAGGTCAGCGGGGAAGGCTTGAAGCGCACCAGGGTACCGGTCTTCTCGGTCTGGCCCACGATGCCCAGCGGCGACTGCGGCTCGCCATGGCGATAGATCTGCTCGTGGACATTGCCCTGACGCCAGATGGTCAGCTTGAGCTCTTCGGATAGCGCGTTGACGACCGAGACCCCCACACCGTGCAGACCGCCGGAGACCTTGTAGGAGTTGTCATCGAACTTACCGCCTGCGTGCAGCACGGTCATGATGACTTCCGCTGCGCTGACGCCTTCCTCTTCATGGATCTCGGTCGGCACACCACGACCGTTGTCGCTGACGGAAACTGACTCGTCGGCATGGATAACGACCCGGACTTCGCTACAGTGACCGGCCAGCGCCTCGTCGATGGAGTTATCCACCAGCTCGAACACCATATGATGCAGCCCCGTGCCGTCATCGGTATCACCGATATACATGCCGGGGCGCTTGCGTACGGCATCCAGGCCCTTGAGGACCTTGATGCTTGATGAGTCGTAAGCCTGTTCGCTCATTGGCTTCTCCGTCGTGAAATCATTCCGTGTGCAGTCGCCCGTGTTCCACGTGAAACATCCTGACATCAGTGTTCGGCAACCATACCCGATCCAATGTTTCGGGTTCGACGCAGGTCACGAAGACCTGGCACTCGAGGCCTGCCAACAGCTGGCAGAAGAGACGGCGATGCTCGCCATCCAGTTCCGCCGGCAGATCGTCGATCAGGTAGACACAGGTACGTCCGTTCATTTCTTCGAGCAAGCGACCCTGAGCCAGCTTGAGAGCGCTGACCACCAGCTTCTGCTGGCCGCGAGACAACACCTCGACTGCAGGGCGTCGCCCCAGGCGAATACGCAAGTCGGCGCGTTGTGGGCCAGTCTGGGTAAAGCCCATATGGCTATCACTGTCGCGCCCTGCTGCCAGCACGTCGCCCAGAGGGCGCTTGGCATCCCAACCGCGCTGATAGCGCAGAGTCAGCTCGGGTAAATCAATCAGCTCGGCAAGCGTGGCTTGAAACAGAGGCGCCAGCGCCTGCATATATTCCATGCGCAGGGCATCAAGACGCTCGCTCCAGTGAGCAAACTCTCGATCCCAGACGTTAAGTGCCTGAACGTCCATCTTACCATGCCTGAGCAGTGCGTTCCGATGTTTGAGCGCCCGACGCACGCGGCGCCAGACGTCGAAGAAGTCGTGTTTCACGTGAAACACACCCCAATCAAGGAACTCACGCCGAGCAGAGGGCGACCCCTCCAGCAACCGGAAGGCATCCGGATTGATCAGCTGCAATGGCAAGGCCTGAGCCAGCTGGGCAACTCGCTCTACCTTCTCGCCATCCAGCCGCATCTCCAGCCCATCTGCAGCCTGATCACGCCTTACCCCCAGTGGGCGCGGCGGATCGCCTGCCAGGCGGCCAAACAGCGTCATTCCCGCCGTGTCATGCGCAATGGCATGCTTGAGCTTGTGCGTGCGAAAAGAGCGCGCCAGCCCCAGCACATGGATACCTTCCAGCAGGCTCGACTTGCCACTGCCATTGGCACCACTGACCAGATTCACCCCTTTTCCCGGCGCCATATCGACTGTCGCCAGGTTGCGCAGATTCTGGAATTGGAGTCGTTCAAGCGCCATGACGGCCTCATTCGATAGAGAAAAAGAGCCATGGCCGCTTTCGGGGCTCAAATACGACAACACCCGCCATTCAGGAGTGAAAATGGCGGGTGTTGTCGAGGCTCATTCTGCGATTGCGCGCGTCAATTGCGTCACAATTACGATTCAAGATACTGATTTAAATAGCAATTACGATATTACAGGCGCATCGGCATCACTACGTAACGCGCATCGCCGCCACCCGGCTCTTCCAGCAGCGCTGAGCTGTTGGCATCGGACAGCGTCAGCTGTACGCGATCGGCATCCAGCACTCCCAGCACATCGATCAGGTAACCGACATTGAAGCCGATCTCGAGGCCAGCCCCTTGGTAATCAAGGGCAATATTCTCTTCGGCCTCTTCCTGCTCGGGGTTGTTGGCCAATACGCGCAGGTTGCCGGCCTCCAGATAGAGGCGCACGCCACGGTACTTCTCGTTGGAGAGGATCGCGGTGCGCGACAGTACCTGACGCAGCTCGGCACGCTCGGCCACGATGACCTTGTCACCGCCACGCGGGACAACACGCTCGTAATCCGGGAACTTGCCGTCCACCAGCTTGGAGGTGAAGGTGAAGTCGCCGGTCTGGGCACGCACGTGCGTCCCGCTGACCGTCAATGTCATCAGCTCGTTGCTGCCATCGAGCAGGCGAGTCAGCTCAAGGATACCCTTGCGCGGGATGATCAGCTTCTGCGCTTCCGGCACGCTGATGTCAGCGGCCTGCTCGCAGACGGCCAGGCGGTGACCATCGGTCGCCACGGTACGCACCAGGTTGCTGGTCAGTTCCAGCAGCATGCCGTTGAGGTAATACCGGACATCCTGTTGCGCCATCGCGAAGGAGGTCGCGTCGATCAGATGCTTGAGGGTGCCGCGCGGCAGGCTGACGGTGATATCGCCCTGGCCATCATCGATGTTCGGGAACTCGGCCACCGGCAAGGTCGACAGGGTGAAGCGTGAACGACCGCTGCGCAGAATGGCACGCCCTTCTTCCAGCGCGAGAATGATCTCGCTGCCTTCGGGCAGTGACTTGCAGATATCCATCAGCTTGCGCGCCGGCACCGTCGCGGAACCCGGCTCATCGACACGGCTGGGCTCGACGCGCCCGATCAGCTCGACCTCAAGGTCTGTCCCGGTCAGCGACAGCTGCTGATCGGACACTTCAAGCAGCACATTGGACAGCACCGGCAGTGTCTGGCGACGCTCGACGACACCCGCCACCAGGGACAGCGGGCGCAGCAGGGCTTCACGCGAAATGGCAAATTTCATGGAGACTCCACTCTCTGGAAACGGGGCAATGCTCGCTGACAGGCAGCGCGCACGCAAAAGAAATTCGGGGCCGCGACAGGCAAGCCCGGAGCACAGCAGGCCGATAGCGTGATTGTCGCCAACCCGACCTGCCGCTGCAATTCGATCAGCTGGTCAACAGACGCAGCAGATTCTTGTAGTCCTCGCGGATATCGGCGTTCTCTTCACGCAGCGAGGCCACCTTGCGACAGGCATGCAGCACCGTGGTGTGGTCTCGCCCACCGAAGGCATCGCCGATTTCCGGCAGGCTGTGGTTGGTCAGCTCCTTGGCGAGCGCCATCGCGACCTGACGCGGACGGGCGACGGAGCGCGAGCGGCGCTTGGAGTGAAGATCGGAAATCTTGATCTTGTAGTACTCGGCCACGGTGCGCTGGATATTGTCCACACCCACCTGCTTGTCCTGCAGTGCCAGCAGGTCCTTCAGGGATTCACGGATGAAGTCCTGATTGATCGCGCGCCCCATGAAGTGGGAGTCGGCGATGACCTTCTTCAAGGCACCTTCCAGCTCGCGCACGTTGGAGCGGATCTTCTGCGCGATGAAGAAGGCGGCATCGTGAGGCAGATCGACCTTGGCCTGATCGGCCTTCTTCATCAGGATCGCGACGCGCGTCTCGAGCTCCGGCGGCTCGATGGCGACGGTCAGCCCCCAGCCGAAGCGTGACTTGAGACGCTCCTCGACCCCATTGATCTCCTTCGGATAGCGGTCCGAGGTCAGGATCATCTGCTGACCACCCTCGAGCAACGCATTGAAGGTGTGGAAGAACTCCTCCTGGGAGCGCTCCTTGCCAGCGAAGAACTGGATGTCATCGATCAGCAGCGCATCCACCGAACGGTAGAAACGCTTGAAGTCATTGATGGCGTTGAGCTGCAGCGCCTTGACCATGTCCGCCACGAAGCGCTCGGAATGCAGGTAGACCACCTTGGCATTCTCGCCGCCCTGCTTGGCCAGATGATTGCCCACCGCGTGCATCAGGTGGGTCTTGCCCAGACCCACGCCGCCATACAGGAACAGCGGGTTGTAGGCGCCGCCGGGATTCTCGGAGACCTGACGCGAGGCCGCGCGGGCCAGCTGGTTGGACTTGCCTTCGACAAAGGTTTCGAAGGTGAAGTTCGGATTCAGGCCACTGGAATGCTTGAGGCTACCTTCTACCTGCACCTGGCGCGTGTTGCGACGCGGCGCCTGTTCCCGGGCGCCATCGCCGGCCATCTCACGCTCTTCCGCGAAATTGCCCCGCGGCGGCGTATGCACGGAAGGGGCACGCGGGCTCGGCATCTGGCCCGGCGCTTGCGCCTGGGCAGATACCGGCGACGCAGCCGCGCCTTCCGGACGCGGGTTCGAGACGGTCCGGCGGCTACCGACGCTCAGCTCGACCTTGGGCGGCTTGCCCGGTGCCAGCTCACGCAGCAGCTCGTGAATTCGTTTGAGGTACTTGTCATTGACCCAATCACGCACGAAGCGGTTGGGGGCGAGCAGGCACAGCTCTCCGCTGTCGCCTTCCTCAGCCTGCAGGGGACGAACCCAGGTATTGAACTGCTGTGAATTCAGCTCGTCTTGCAGGGCGTCAAGACATTGTTGCCAAAGTGCGAGCGACAC